>JAPWKE010000003.1:0-2400000 GCA_028283655.1 Acidobacteriaceae bacterium
AACACATACTTCTGTTTTCACGGCACCAGAACCTGCCCGGCAGGGTCGCGGCCGCGAACGTCATTGCCATCCGCCACCGAGTGCGGCGTAGAGCTGCACCAGGGAAAGCGCCTCCTGCTCCTGCACACTCGCCAGATTCAATTGTGCGGAGAAGAGATTCGTGTCATTTGTAAGGACCTCAAGGTAGCTGCTGCGGCCATTGTCGTAGCGAAGCCGCGCAAGCTTCACGGACTGACTCGCGGCCTCGGTTTGCTTCTCCTGCGCGATACGGTCCTCTTTCGACTTCTGGTAAACAATTAGCGCATTCGAGACATCCCGGAATGCAGAGGCAATGGTCTTCTGGTAGCTGACCACCATCTCCTGCTGCGTGGCCTCCGCTTCCTTAAGATTGTTCTTGAGCTTGCCTCCGGCAAACAGAGGCTGGCTGATGGAGCCGTTGGCAAGCCAGTAGCTGCTGCTTGAATCGAAGAGCTTGTTCAGTTGGCTCGTCGACGTTCCTCCAAGCGCCGTGAGGCTGATCTGGGGAAAGAACTGCGCACGGGCCACACCAATGCGGGCGTTGGCCGCCACCAGTTCAGCTTCCGCTCTCTGGATGTCGGGACGCCGCTCCAGAAGTTGAGAGGGGATGCCCATCGGAATCTCTTCCGGATGTGGCTGTTCGGTATTACGCTTGCCGCGTGGAATAGGTCCCGGGTTGCGTCCCAGCAGCAGGGACAAGCCGTTCTCCTGTTCACGGATCTGGCTTTCGAGCTGTGGTTGCACTGACTCGGCGGCGTAAAGAAGCTGTTCTGCCTGATGGACGTCGGCCATCGTCGTCGCTCCGGTCCGTTCCCGCAGACTCACCAGACGCAGGGATTCCTTCCGGGAATCAAGTGTGGCCTTCGTGATTTCGAGCTGAGCGTCGAGAGCGCGAAGCTGGACATAGGCCGAAGCGACGTCGATCACGACGGAGCTGAGCGTGGCGCGGCGGCCCCACTCCGTCGCCAGAAGCTCGGCCCGCGCAGCTTCGTTCTGACGCCGATAGAGCCCCCAGAAATCGAGGTTCCACGCTGCTGTAGCGGTGAATCCGCCACCGTAGTACTTCGGAGACGACTCATTGCCCAACAGGCCGCTGGGAATGCCAACGGCGCTGTAGGCCGCTCCGGCGTTCGCTGATGGAAGCATCTGGGCCTTCGTCACCCCGACCTGCGCTTGCTGTTCGAGAATACGTTGCGCCGCGATGCGAACATCGTAGTTGTTCTTAATCGCCTCGGCCACCAGGGCTTTCAGCTCCTCATCCTTGAAGACCTCCGACCACTTGAGATCGGCTACGGAAGCCTGTCCCGCAGGATCTTTCGTCACGAGTGCTGCGTCACGGTAGGTGGGAGGGGCCGTAACCGCGGGACGCTTGTAATGAGGGCCAACCATGCATCCGCTGAGAAATAACAAGCTGGCGACAGAAAGACCGGCAATTTCGGCCGGCTTTGTTTTTCGGCCCCGTTTCTTGTGGGCTTGTATAGGCTGCGTCATGATTGCATCGATCCAATCGACCGCCGGAATCGCACCAGCGCGGCTGTAAAAAAGAGAGCGGCGATCCCAAGCATCGCAAGGAACTGTGGCCACACAACATCGAATCCCGCCCCACGGTAAAGAATCGCCTGAGCCAGGCTCACGAAGTGCGTGGTGGGTGCAACCAGCATGATCTTCTGCACAAGCAGCGGCATGCTCTCGCGTGGTGTCAGTGAACCGGAGAGGATCTGCAGGGGCAGGAGAATGAGGATCATCAGCAGGCCGAACTGAGGCATCGAGCGGGCAATCGTACCGAGGAAGATGCCCATGGAGGTCGTCGCGAGCAGGCTGATCACCACACCGGCAAGAAACAGCGGCACGGAACCGGAGATCACTACTCCGAGAGCTCCCTTGACCATCACTTCCAGTCCGAATGCGGCGGCGAGAAGAACCACCAGGGCCATCGACCAGACTTTCGAGACCATAATCTCGAACGGCGTGAGAGGCATCACCAGCAGGTGCTCGATGGTTCCATGCTCGCGCTCGCGGATCAGCGCGGCGCCCGTAAGGATAATCGAAAGCATCGTGACGTTATTGATGATCTCCATCACGCCGGAAAACCAGGACTGTGTGAGGTTAGGGTTGAACATCATGCGCGGTTCGAGCGATATAGGGGCTGCTTCGACCGAACGATACCGCCGGGCGAAGTCGGTGACATCGCCACTCACGATGCTCTGCAGATAGCCTGCACCGATAAAGGCTTGACTGACCAGAGTTGCGTCTACATTCAGTTGAACCGCGGGCGAGCGCCCCGCGAGCACATCCCTCTGAAAGTTGGGAGGGATGTCCACGGAGAAGGTATAGCGGCCAGCATTCATACCCGCGTCCGCGTTCTGCTGCGTGGTGATTGTCGGAGCATTGAAGTAGGGAGGGTAGATGCTATCGATGATGTTCATCGATAGCTGGGACCGATCCTCGTCGACAATGGCGACGGGCGCGCGTTGCAGCGTTTCCGGCTGGGCGTGAGCCGCCACATAGATCCCGAGAGAGAAGGACCACGCAATGAGGATCAGCATGGCAGGATCGCGATACAGGCTCCGGAACTCTTTGATGCCGAGATGAAAGATATTCCCAAGGCTGCGGAGCATCGCTACTCTCCCTGCTTCTTCAGCAGCAAGACGCTGCCGATGGTAAGTACCGGAATCGTTGCAAGCAAGGCGAAGAACGATCCAGACAGATCGGAGAAGGAGAGTCCCTTCGAAAAGGCACCGCGGCAGATGGTGAGAAAGTGTGTGGTGGGATAGATATGGCCGATGAATGCTCCGAAGCCGGAAAGAGACGATACAGGATTCAGCAGCCCCGCAAACTGGACTGCGGGCAGTAGGGTTCCCATAGCCGTCCCAAAGATCGCTGCAATCTGGCTTTCCATAAGCGTCGAGGTGAGCAGACCGAAGGCGGTCGACGCTGTGACATAGATGACGGCGCCTGTGGCAAGCGCGAGCAGGCTGCCATTGATTGGAACACGAAACAGGAATACTGCCATAAGGGTCATAAGGACGAAATTAATCATGCCAACGACGATGTACGGCAGTTGCTTTCCAAGTAGAAACTCGAGCTTCGTGACTGGCGTGGTGTAAAGATTGAGGATCGACCCAAGTTCCTTTTCACGCACGACCCCAAGAGCCGTCAGCATGGACGGAATGAAGATCAAAAGCAGGGGGATCACTGCGGGAACCATCGCGATCAGGCTTTCCACGTCCGGGTTGTAGCGGTACCTTGTTTCGAGAGAATAGAGACCCGCCGTGCTGGCGCCGAGGCGATGGACCGCAAGGTCGGAGAGATAGTCCCCATGCATGCCCTGCACATAGCCCAGGGCCGTCTCGGCCCGCTGCGGCATGGAGCCATCGAGCCACACGCCGATCGCCGGCTGGGCGCCCCGGAGAAGATCGCGTCCATAGTTCGGCGGAAGCTCGATGGCCAGGCTCAGCTCGCCGCTGCGCAGCCGTCGATCCATCTCCTGATAGTCCGAAATCGGCGGTTTTTCTACGAAGTAGCGTGAGCCGGAGAGATTGAGCGCATAGTCCTGGCTGGCTGCACTCTGGTCGTGGTCGAGCACCGCAAAGGTCAGGTTGTCGACGTCCATATTGATGCCGTAACCAATGATGAACATGAGCAACAGCGTCCCGCCCAGAGCGAGGGTCATGCGGATGGGATCGCGCCGCAGTTCCAGCGCCTCTCGATAGGCGTAACTCAGCAACCGCTGCAGGCTGAAGGTCCTGTGCTGTCGCGTTTTGTTCCCAGCTTGCGTTGGAGCTGGTTGAGTAGCAGTCTCCGGAGTGGCATCATGCTTTGCATCGGAAGTCTGGGCCTGCTCGAGATACAGGATGAATGTGTCCTCGAGTGTCTTTTGCCCGCTCTTTGCGACCAAGTCGGCGGGCGTTCCGGTGGTCAGGATTCGTCCCGCATGCATGAGCGAGATCCGGTCACACCGCTCCGCCTCATTCATGAAGTGCGTCGAGATGAAGATCGTCACGCCATCACTCCGGGAGAGGTCCAGCATCAGCTCCCAGAAGGTGTCGCGTGCTACCGGATCGACGCCAGAGGTCGGCTCGTCGAGGATCAGCATCGCAGGTTTGTGAATGACTGCGACCGCGAGCGACAGGCGTTGGCGAATTCCCAAGGGCAATCCTTCAGGAAGTTGATCGATGACCGAGGCCAGATCGAAACGCTGCACCATCTCATCCACACGCCCATCGATCTGCTCTTTAGGCACGTGAAAGAGCTGCGCATGAAGTACCAGGTTCTGCCGGACCGTAAGCTCCGTGTACAGCGAAAACGCCTGAGACATGTATCCGACATTGCGGCGGGTTTCGATGTCACTGCTCACCGATTTGCCGAACAACAGTGCTGTGCCTTCGGTCGCCGGAAGAAGTCCGGTTAGCATCTTCATGGTGGTCGACTTGCCGCACCCGTTCGATCCAAGAAAACCGAAGATCTCCCCACGCTCCACGGTCAACGTCACATGATCGACGGCGGTAAATTTGCCGAAACGCCGGGTCAGGTCACGCGCTTCAATCGCCACCTCCGCATTCGGCTTTCGTGGCGGAATCACAAGCGTATGGTGGCCCTGCCGGTCCTGTTCCGGGAGTAATTCCACGAACGCTGCGTCGAGTGTCGTTTGACCGGTACGCTGCCGTATTTCCGCTGCGGTCCCTGTGGCCAGAACGCGGCCGGCATTCATGGCGACCAGCCAGTCGAAGCGTTCCGCTTCTTCCATATAAGCGGTCGCAACGATCACGCTCATGCCGGCACGACGCGAGCGTATCCGGTCGATCAACTCCCAGAACTGACGGCGTGAGAGAGGATCGACGCCGGTGGTGGGCTCATCGAGGATCAGCAGATCGGGATCATGGATCAGCGAGCAGCACAGGCCAAGTTTCTGCTTCATGCCACCCGAAAGCTGACCCGCCGGACGGTCGCGAAAGGCAGACAAGTCTGTGCTCTCAAGCAGCTCGTCGATGTGCCACGTTCTTTCCGACTTCGATTGACCGAAGAGGCGCCCGAAGAAGTCGATGTTTTCGAGCACAGAGAGCGTGGGATAGAGGTTTTTTCCCAATCCCTGCGGCATGTACGCAACCTGTGGGCAGACGCGCTCACGATGGCCGCTATCCGCCATGCTGCCGCCCAGCACTTCGACAGAACCGCTCTGGATCTTTCGTGCTCCTGCGATTAGCGCCAGCACGGTAGACTTGCCGGTTCCATCGGGGCCGATAAAGCCGACCATCTTTCCTTCGTGGATATCCAGCGTGACCCCCTCGGCGGCGAGCGTCTTGCCGTAACGATGCGTTACGTCTTGAAGGCGCACCACGGAAGAGGTCTGAGCCATTATTGGGTGATCCTTGTCTTCAGGTTGTCAGGCCAAGGCACAGAGGGATCCACGCGAACGTAGGCAACTCCGGGCAAGCCGGACTTCACCTGCGTAATGTGCTTGCGCAGCAGATCGGGATCGATCCTCGCCTTAATGCGGAAGACAAGCTTTTGGCGCTCGCTTTCGGTCTCGACTGTTTTTGGTGTGAACTGAGCGACATTGGCGACAAAGGATACGGTGGCGGGGATGACATACTGCGGAGCAGCATCCAGCACAATATGAACTTCAGATCCCATCGCCACCTTTCCGGCCACCGTCTCCGGCAGGAAGAAGGTCATATAGACATCGCTGAGATCGACCATGCTGAGGACTTTGCCGCCCGGGGAGACGACCTCACCTGGTTGGGCAATGCGGAACTGGACCCTTCCGGACCGCGCAGCGCGCAGCTCGTTGTCCGCGATCTCTGACTTCAGACGATTCTCCGTGGCGATAGCGGCGTCCACATGAGAGCGGGCTTCCAATACCTGGGAGTTCGCTGCGGTGACCGTTGCCTTTGAAGCGGCGGCCTGCGCCTTGGCTGCAAGGACAGCTGCCGCGCTTCCTTTCTGGCGAGCCATGTCGTCTTCGTACTCCTGGATGGAGGCCGCATGCTGTTCGGACAGAACCCTGGTGCGTTCCGCGGTCTTCTCGGCCGAGACCTGCTCCGCCTCCCGCTGGGAGACAACAGCGTTCGCGGCCGCGACTTCGCTCTGATGCTGACCGACAACCGAAAGCGCGGCCTCGATCGCGTTCCGCGACTCGGCTTCTTCCGCCTTTGCCTGCTGCAGTTGTGCCTGAAGGACATCCGTATCGATGCGGGCTACCACCTGGCCAGCGGTGACGAAGTCACCATCGTTCACCAGCATCTCGGTAATGCGTCCGGCATTCTTGGACGCAATATCCAGTTCGGTGGCTTCCACGCGTCCGTTCCCGCTCGCGAAGGCCGGACCTAATGTCTTCGGCCGCAGGCGTAGCCATGCAATGTATCCCGCAGTAGCCAGCACAGCAACAATCAGCACAGCCACGATTCCCCTGATCAGGCGGTGGACTGATGACGGAGCCGTGGGGATCCTGGATGGCGGCTTTATGGCAATGCCGGCTGCGGGTTGAGGAGGCTGTTGCGAAGAAGGGGTGTCATTCATGCTGTCAGCGGCCGGTCCTGGACTATAGCATTCGCGGGCGGACTAGAACGATTTTGTCGGCCGACCGCGCGTACTTCTCAGATTCAACTCGCTGCAGCAAAGTCGCAGAACTTCACTCGGAGTCCTTCGGATGAGCTTACATTTTCGAGCGATACGCATCCATATACATACTGTATACGAAAGGCGAATGGTAGTGGTAATTGGGTCTCACGGCAATGAGAAGTACGTAGAACCGGGTTCATCGATGAGGGGCTGTGTGAGAAGCCTATATGCAAGCCTAACAAGCTCCGCAGGCAGGGTTTGTGACGCCAATCACATCCGAAACGAACGCAGGGTACCGTTGCGGTTCTGAACGAGAGGGGTTTCTTGAGTCATGTACGTTCAGGTTTCGTGACGACGGCGCAGATACCGTACCGTCTTTTCGAACGCACGACGGATTCGCGTTTAGAGGAATTGAGCCTAAGCTTCCAAAGCTGCCGACAAGTGCCTGTGTCATATACATACTGCATCGAAAGCGCGCCACTGGCCTCAGGTGGTGAGTCACGATAAGGAAGTCGTCGCGGGCCTCTACCTTTCGGTCAAGTTGCATACGTGAAGTGAACCAGAAATGCGACTGTCCTATCCGAGGGTTCATCAAACCCATAGCGGGGCATAGGAGGGTACATCTCCTCATGCGCGCCTGCGGAATTATTGAGGAAGGACCGCGCTTGGAACAACTCACCACGATTCTTGTTCTGCTTTTTGCAGTGTGCGTAACGGGTGTGCTTTCGCTCGTATCGCGAATCCCATTACCACTCCTGCAGATCGGTCTCGGCATAGCTCTGGCGGCTCTTCACGTCCACAGCGCTATGGACCCATCCTTGTTTCTTCTATTATTTGTGGCGCCCCTACTTTACGTGGACGCCTACCGCTTTCCTCGCTCAGAATTTGTCAGCCTGAGGACTCCCATTCTGAGGATGGCTGTAGGCTTGGTGGTGTTCACCGTCGTCGGAGCCGGTTACTTCATTCACTGGCTCATTCCATCCATGCCGCTGGCTGCCAGTTTCGCCCTCGCCGCCGTTTTGTCGCCTACGGATGCTGTCGCCCTTTCAGGTTCGATTCGAGGAGTGCGTATCCCCTCTCGTCTGCTTCACCTGCTGGAAGGAGAAGCCCTTCTTAATGATGCGTCTGGGCTTGTCTGCTTCCGGTTCGCGGTTGCGGCAGCACTTACGGGCGTATTTTCCGCGACACATGCCCTGATGACCTTTCTTCAGGTTTCACTGGGTGGCATTGCTGTCGGGGCAGTGATTGCCTTTGTCGTGATGCAGGGGGAGCGATGGATTGGGAAGAGACTCGGTTCCCATCCAGCTTCCCAGATCCTGATGACGCTCCTGCTGCCATTTGCTGCCTATCTCGGGGCGGAACACATGGGTTTCTCTGGCATCTTATCGGCCGTCTCAGCTGGATTCATCGGCAATCTTGTCCTCCAGGAGATCCCGGAAGCAGAGACCCGGATCAAGTCGGAAGTCATCACCGACATGATCGAGTTCACCTTCAATGGCCTCATCTTCATCCTTCTCGGTCTGCAACTGCCCGCGATCGCGAGGAGCATTCCGGCTGTCATCAAGGAACATCATCTTCACTCGCCCTGGGTTCTGGGCGCATTTGTTTTAGGGATCACAATCGTTCTCGGGTTCCTGCGATTCTTCTGGTCATGGTCCTCCCTGAAATGGACTTCTCTTCTGAGAAGACACAAGGAGGACACCCGGACCCGCACGCCCAAAAGACTGCTCGTGGCTACAGCCTTCGCTGGCGTTCGGGGTGCGGTGACGCTGGCTGCGGTACTTTCACTGCCCACCAGCTTGAACGATGGCACACCTTTCCCCGGACGGCAGTTGGCGATTCTCCTGGCTGCCGGCGTGATTCTGTTTTCCCTCGTGTCGGCCTCAGTGGCGCTGCCTATGGTCATGAAAGGGATTCACGATCCACCAGAGTCCTCTCTCGCGTCCCAGAGTCGAAGAGCTCGGATCTCTGCCGCTCATGCAGCGATTCGAAGGCTCGACGAGCTTGAAAAGGAGTCGGCGAAGGAAGGCAGTCTGCCGGAAGACGTGGCAACGGTTTCGAACCGTCTGAAAGATTACTATCTCAGGCGGGTCGAGGGGCTTGATGGTCACGGGGCGGGCATGGAAAGAGCCAACACACATCGGCAGCAGGAGAGGATGCTTCGCATGGAGGCACTTCGTGCGGAGAGGCACGAGATCAACCGCCTGGTTCAGGAAAGGCTTCTCGACTCGGAAGCTGCGCGTGTCATCCTGCACAAACTCGACAATAGCGAGGTGACGCTGTAGGACGTCTACGCGCGGATACGGGCCGACGCGCGTCCATGCCAAACCGACGCAGCGGTCTCTTCTGTAGCTCGCGGCGCGCACGCAGGCGCCGGGATTTTACGGCTGCCAGCGAAAGATTCAAGCGTTTTGCCACCTCTGGAAGAGGGACCTCTTCCGTAAGCTCGATTTGAAGGATGGTCCGGAGGGAAGCCGGCAGGAACATGATCGCCGAACGAACCTGGTCAATACTCTGCTGTCGAATGAGCCGTTCCTCAATGGACTCACCTGCAGGAAGCCGGCCCTTTCGGATAAGAACAGCCTCCATCGTCGTCAGTTCATCGGAGTACTCGATACGACGATGTTCCTGACGTCTCTGGATCATATAGACCTCGTTGATGACGATCCTCGTGATCCACGTCGAGAAGAGAGACTCATTGCGAAAAGTAGTCACGTTCCGCCACGCCTTGAAGAGTCCGGACTGAACGGCATCTTCCGCCTCAGACCGGTTAAGTGTATATCGTTCTGCGGTCCGGAGCAGGCGTTCGCGCCAGCGCTCGCTCAGCACTTCAAAGGCTTTCTCATCCCCGTTGAAGGCTTGTAGAACGATGGATTCATCATTCTCGTATTTCATGGAATCCTATCCGCTTCAACGATTGTGACCCTTGCACATACGATTTGATATACATACTGTACATGAAGGATTGATTGACCTATCGGAGAGCGGACGATGGCAAATGCGGAACGATGGCAACCTAAGGCAAATCCGTGGCTTATCGCGGCGACTGTTGCGCTGGCTGCTTTTATGGAAGTGTTGGATACATCCATTGCGAATGTCGCCCTTCCCCACATCGCAGGCAATCTAGGGGCCAGCCAGGACCAGGGAACGTGGGTGCTCACAAGCTACCTGGTTTCGAACGCAATCATCCTGCCGGTCGGAGCGTGGGCTTCGAGCGTCATCGGGCGCAAGAACTTCTTCCTGCTCTGCATCATCATCTTCACGGTCGCAAGTTTTCTCTGCGGCATCGCCCCATCGCTTCCGATTCTGCTGCTAGCTCGCATCATTCAGGGAATTGGCGGAGGCGGTCTTCAGCCGATGGCGCAGGCCATCATGGCCGACTCCTTTGAAGAGAAGAAACGCGGATTGGCGTTCTCGCTCTACGGACTCGTCGCCGTTCTCGCTCCGTCCATCGGACCGACTATGGGAGGTTGGATCACGGACAACTATTCCTGGCGATGGATCTTCTACATCAATCTTCCGGTCGGTATTCTGGCGTTCGTTCTGGTGACCAGGCTGGTCGAAGATCCACCCTGGATCAGAGCAGATCGCAACAACCTTCGGCGGCTGGATTACATTGGCCTCGCGTTTCTGACATTGGCCATGGGTGGTATGCAGATCTTCCTGGATAAGGGCGAGGAGAACGACTGGTTTGCGTCCAATTTCATTCGCGCGTTTGCGGCCATGTTTGTGGCCGGCATGGTAGGTCTGATTTGGTGGGAGTGGCGCGCGAAGAATCCCATCATGAACATCAAGCTCTTTCGCTACAAGAACTTTGCGATCTGCTGCGCTCTGATGATTCTGGTGGGGGGCGTATTGAACGCCGCAACTGTGCTCCAGCCACAATTCCTCCAGCAGTTGCTGGGTTACACGGCGACCAGTGCCGGGGAGGCGCTCACGTGGGGAGGTGTCACTCTCCTCTTCGTCATGCCGATGGCGGGAATTGCGACAAGCAAGTTCGCCGCGAGGAACCTTGCTGCAGTCGGATTCTGCTTTTTCGCGGCTGCTTACTATTACGCGTCCACCCACCTAAGCCTGCAGATGAGCTTTGGCTTTGCCTCCTGGCTGCGGGTGATCCAGATGATCCCAATCCCGTTCTGCTTCATCGCCATCACCAATGCGGCTTATGTCGGTCTGCCGAAAGAGGCAAGCAATCAGGTGTCAGGCATCATCAACTTCGTTCGCAATGTGGGCGGCAGCATCTTCATCGCGGTGACGGGCGCCATCGTCACCAATCGCTCGCTCTTCCACCAGGCGCGGCTGCAAGAGGCGATGCAGCCAGGCAGTATTGCCTTCACGAATCAGGTGAACGCCCTTGCCGGTTATTTCCAGACGATGGTCAGCCATCCGGAGGCTGTCCAGATGGCCCGGGGAACGATCTACCAGCAACTTAACCAGCAAGCCGCCGCGCAGGCCTACCAGGACATCTATCGATGGTTGTCGTGGATGTCCGTTGCCATGATCGCGGCGGCGTTCATGCTCAGCAAGAACCGTCCCGGCGAAGGGGCCCCTGCGGGGGAAGCTGTTCACTGATGCGAATCTCTTCCCTACGGATAAAATGTTGACTTGCCACAATCGGCGACTTGGTACTCTACGCAAATGCCTCGGAAATCTGCTTCTACTCATACCGCTCCAGCGAGGAAACCTCGTCTTTCCCGCCAGGAGCGCAAGACACAGACGCGCGCCAGCCTCATCGAGACGGGGCGGCGCCACATTCTGCGTGAGGGGCTCGGAGACGCTGCTGCGGAACGTATCGCTGAAGAGGCAGGGTTTTCCCGGGGTGCATTCTATGGCAACTTCACCGACAAAGAGGACCTTTTTCTCACCATCGTGCGGGACGACCAGGAAAAACGTTTCAGTGTGTTCCGAACGATCCTTGAAAGCGATGAACCCGTCGAGAGCCTCTTGAAGCGTCTTCGCGAAGCTCTTGCGGACCGGGTCACCGATCCGGAATGGATCATTCTGGAAGCAGAATTCGAGGCTGGCGCGTTACGCAGCGAGAAGATGCGTCAGACCTACATCGAGCTGTATCGCAGCATGCTGAAGGATGGGCGGCGGATCCTCAAGAAACTGGCTCAACAACCTGGAATCCAGTTCACCCTGCCTCCGAACGAGTTCCTGATGGCGATGCTTAGCTTCGCCCATGGCATGGCCGTGAGCCAACGCCTGCTTGGATCGGAGATCTCCGTCAAGGGGACGCGCAAGCTGATCTGCTCTATCTTCGATCGGCTGCTTACGACGAAATAGGGGAAAGCAGAGGAACTCGTCAACATCAGGGTTGCGCCTCCAACACCGTCAGGCTGCGGCCGGTAGCACCCGTTCGAAGGGAGTCCGTCGTCACTACCAGCGTCACCCCTGGAGTAAGTTCCTCGTCCAGTAGCGCGCGAAACGCGTCCGGAATGTGAACGCGACGACGTTCCGAGTCGCTCAGTTCTTTGCTCCCAACCCAGTTCTCTCCAGGCAGGGGTAGCTGCATCCAGTGAAATCCTTTGGCATCAACCTGTGTCAAGCTATATGCCGCGGTTTCTGTGATCTCTCCGGCAATCGTTACAGGAGAAGATCCAATCAGAATCCCGTTGCGCAGAACGATCAATCTGCGATCGGCGCCACTGAGAATGAGCGAGACTGGACCACTCGTCGACTTCTCCGGCTGCCAGATCCAAGCACCATCCTCCGCTTTTTCCGTAGAAGCTTCACTCTGAAGCAGGTCCGGCGTGGGTGCGACCCTCGGAACTTCGTCCAGTTTCGTAATCACGACCGTCATTCCTAGCGCCGTCGTGGCATACAGCAGCTTTGCAAAAGCCATGGGCATCCGGACGCATCCATGGGAGGCAGGAAACCCCGGAAGATTGCCTGCGTGCATCGCCACGCCCGACCAAGTGAGCCGCTGCATGTAGGGCATGGGCGCCGAGTCATAGAGGTTGGATTTGTGATGGACCTGCTTCTGGAGAACCGTGAAGACGCCTGTAGGAGTCTCATGGCCCACCTTGCCAGTAGATACGGTCGAAATCCCGATAAGCACGCCGTTTCTGTAGACATAACACCGTTGCGACGGCAAGCTTACCACGGCCAAAATTGGTCCGGACGGGGCAATGGATGGCGCCCAAAGGAACTCTCCCGGCTTCAAGCTTTGCACCGCGTCGGAGAAGCGATCGATTCCCTGCGCGGTTGCCTGAGTCCACGAATTGCGAGGGCAACTCCACAAGAGCAGGGCACACTTCAGGCCCCCAAGCAGTACATCACGTCGTGTTTGCCGAATTTCCATTGGCCTCCATTGCCGGTTTCGCGTGAGCTCATTAACGAAAATTCTATCCGACATCCATAAAATCCGGCCGTTGCTGCCGACTTGCCGCTGAACTCGCTTCCCGCGAAATCCATAACGGTACATTCTCAGAAGGTATACGATAGTTTTGATATGCATAGTGCATATGAAAGTGAGCACTAGCTACTGCAATCCCAAACGATTGGAGAGGAATCGCACTATGAGCGCACTGTATTCAACCCGGGTGATCGCGCGAGGAGGCCGTAACGGAACGGCTCGGAGCGACGACGGCCTGCTGGACCTTAAGCTCGCTCTCCCCGGGACAATGGGCGGAAGCGGAGATGCCACCAACCCCGAACAGCTTTTTGCTGCCGGATATGCCGCATGCTTCGGCAATGCCGTCATCCATGTCACCCGAAACAAAGAGAAGAAAATCAAGGACGATGACGTCGAGGTTGCCGCGACCGTCAGCATGTCACCAAATGGTGCTGGAGGGTTTTGCCTTTCTGTCGCGCTTGATGTGACGATCGCCGGCGTGGATCAGTCGACTGCCGAAGAAGCGGTCAAAGCAGCGCATGTGGCATGTCCCTACTCCAATGCGGTCCGCGGAAACATTGATGTGGCACTCTCGGTGAAAACACGCTGAACTTTACCAGGTAGCGGTAGTTCCGGAGTTGACCTTGCGATTCGAGTACCGCTCAGCTCCAACACTTCGATTCAGTTTGAAAGCCCGATAGGAGGACGTTATGGCGGAAGCGGGACTTAGAGGAATAGCACGGGAGTCGGTCGGATGGTCTATCGGACTCAGCGTTGTAATGATCGTCGTCGGGTTAGTGGCACTGGCGGCCCCATTGGCAGCAGGCGTTGCCGTGACAGGCGTGGTGGCGTGGGGCTTGCTCCTTCTTGGAGTTCTACACCTGTGGTTTGCCTGGCACACACGTGCGGCGGGTGCTCTTATCTGGGAACTCCTCATCGGTGGAGCGTATCTTTTCGCGGGCATCTTCATCCTTACTCATCCGCTCGCCGGCCTGGTCACACTCACGCTGCTTCTTGGCTCCTACCTTCTTATCAAGGGAGTAGTGGAGATTATCGGAGGTTTCAGCACGCGGGGCGTACCCGGCGGTGGATGGTTGCTGATTGACGGCGTCGTCTCGCTGATCCTGTCGGCAATGATTTGGTTTCATCTGCCTTCGACCGCCGTTTGGGTCATCGGTACATTGATCGGCTTCTCGATTCTGTTCAGCGGGCTATCGCGACTCTTCCTTTCACTAGCGGCTCGCCGCGTACTTTTGCGCGCTTAATGCTTTTGCTGATCTCGCCCAGCCGCTCGACCTACGCTATATCCGCGGGCTGTAGCCACTGAATTCGTGGAGCAAGCTAACACCGGAGCGGTGGTTATCAACCCTGGAATCGATCGTGCTCAGTCGCACGACAACTTACACAAGATGTGCTGTCGACATCTCTCAATTAGAGACAATGAGAATTTCGTATCAGTTTTCGGCTCGAAGTGTTCTGCTTTCCGCAGCAATGTGCGTGCTGGCGGGAGCGTGTCTGAATGCGCAAGCTCTCAAGGCATCCGCCGTCGACAGAAAGACTGTGGAGGAGGCTGCCAGCCAGGCATCTACTCCTGCGGAGATGGCGACACAAACAGCGAACGGCTCAGCGCCTGGCCAGCCGACTGCTCCGAAGCCTGAGACCGCTGCTCGCCTGGCATCCCTTCCGAAGCCTCTGCCACCAGCACTGACCCAGGGCATCAATGTGGACGTGCGGTCCAAAGCCATTCTGGCCCACCTGAACGAGGTTATCCGCTATTACCGTATGGCTGTGACGCCCATCCAGAAAACGGGGGAGCCGAGCGATATGTTGTACGCCGAGCAGGCACAGGCAGGAGCCACTCAGGCAGCGCAGTTGGCCTTTCAATCGGCGAGAGATGAGGCCGCCCTGCTGGCTCGTATTGAGGGGCAGCCCGGTTCGTCTTCAGCAGACGCGCAACAAGGTGAAACCCAGAAGCTGACCGCCGCCCAAGCTGCCGCGACAAAACAGATCAACGATCTTCTCAACCGCCGGGATGCATTGAAGCAGCAGATTGAAAATGCTCCTTCTGCGAATCGTGCAGCACTGCAGGAGCATGAAGAGGATGTCGAGGGTCAGCTCGAACTGGCTCAAGCCACCTCTGAAGCTCTGGCCAAGGTTTCAGGCATCTCGAATTCACAAACAAACAGCGGCTTGCAGGGCGACATCGATTCGCTGCAGCATGCGGCACCGGAGCTGATCGACGGTAAAGTGAAGCCGGTCGCGAACACGATCGAACCCATCGGATCGTTGCACGATTCGGGTGTGACGACTCAGGCTATGGTCCTTTTTCAGTTGCTCGGCGCCGCGCGCGCAATTGATCAGCGCATCACCGAGACGCAGAAGCTGCACGACCAGGCGCTTGAATTGAGAACGCCCCTGGTCAATATCCTCCGTGCCACCCTAGAGGCCGGTCGCAAGCTGCAGACGCAACCGAACCCAGATTCTTCGGTAGCTCCAGGTTCAGGATCCGCGAACCCTCCTTCGTCGGTCGATCTGAAGGCAAGAAAGAAAACCTACGACGAGCTTAGTGACGCCTTCAGGACAATTTCCGCGGTGTCTACTCCGATCAGTCAAGAGGTGCTGTTATTGGAGCAGGCGCGCGGTAACCTGCTGTCATGGCGTGCGGCCGTTGACGCAGAGCGCAGCACGATCGTTCATTCTCTACTGATACGTGTGTTGGCGATCGCGATCGCGCTTTTCCTGATTCTTGCTCTCAGTGAAGTGTGGCGAAGGGCGGCAACTCGCTACGTGCAGGATGTTCGGCGGCGGCGACAGCTGTTGCTCATACGGCGCATCGTGATCGGCTTTCTGATCGGCATCGTATTGCTCCTGGGATTCGTCTCACAATTCAGCTCCTTGGCTACATTCGCGGGTTTTATCACTGCAGGTATTGCAGTGGGACTGCAAACCATTCTGCTATCGGTCGCCGCCTACTTCTTTATCGTGGGACGCTATGGCGTTCGTGTGGGCGATCGCATCACCGTGGCAGGCGTAACGGGAGATGTGGTCGAAGTGGGTCTCGTGCGCTTCTACATGATGGAATTGACCGGTACAGGAACCGAGTTGCACCAGACGGGCCGTGTGGCTGTTTTTGCGAACTCTGTGCTCTTTCAGACCGGCACACCAATTTACAAACAGATCCCGGGAACGAACTATGCGTGGCACGAACTCACGCTCAAGCTCAAGCCCGGGAGCGATTATCGCGTTGCTACAGAGCCCGTTCGGACCGCGATCGAAAAGGTATACGACACCTACAAAGGACAGATCGAGCAACAACACAAAACCGTAGAGTCATGGATGGACACCGCTCTCGACGCGCCAAAGATAGAAGCACGCTTGCAGCTCTCGGATGGTCTGCAATATGCAGTGCTTTATCCGGTTGAGATCGATGATGCTTCCGAGATAGACGAGCAAATCGTGCAGCAGGTACTTGACGTGGTAACGCTGAACACGACGATATCTAGCATCGTGGATGGTCCCCCGACGGTACGGGCCGTCGTAAAGGGCTAAGGTGCGGAATGGTTGGCACGCATCCGTGTTATCGCCGGCGAACGATTCTTGAAGCCTGAGCTTCCTCGCGTAGTTCCGTGACGCAATCTCTGGGGAGCCATGTAAGTGAATGTTGTGACAGCAATGTCGTGCGATAGCCGTTCATCCGTGGCATTCTTTTTTTGACTTGCGTATAGAGCAGGTCCTGGAATTGCCTTCGGAGGGTGCACCAAATCGTTCGACGAGTCGCCTTGACACTGCGGGTTCCAAGTTGCGTTCTGCACTTCTACTGGGCTATCCGACACGGCAGCGCTACGGATTGCCTTCCGCGGGCTGGATCGAACCGCTTAGGTTTCGATTCGCGCCACGCTCCAGTTCTCGCAGAACTCGAACCGCTGCCATGCCGTCCTTCTGACTGACCTCCCGCAGCAGATCGTCACGAAGATCCCGAATCACCTTGTCGAGCTTTCTTACCAAGCCCCTTCCCTTAGGCGTTAGATGGATCGTTTTCGCTCTCCCGTCCCCGGGATCGGGTTTGCGTAATAACAATCCATCCCGTTCCAGTTGATCGACGGAGCGTACGACTGCCGCTTCATCGATCCCGGCCTCATACGCAATAACCTTCTGCTGGACCCCGTTGCCCATTCGCGCAACCACGAGAATCGGTGCTGCCACAGAGAGAGAAACTCCAAAGCGTTCCAAGGCCGCTCCAGCGGCCTTCTGCCATGCGCGCCCGGCTGGAAGAACCATCCAGGTCAGGGCGACCGCCCATTCGTCGCTCGATTTATAAGACATAAAGATAGTTGACGCATCAACGATCTGGCGCGTCTAACAAAGAGTAGCACTCCTCCCAGCGGACGGGTGCAGGGAGAATGGCATATGAGCAGACTGCAGGGAAAGGTGGCATTGGTTACGGGAGCCGCACAGGGGATGGGCGAGTCCCACGTCCAGCGCTTCATCGCAGAAGGCGCGAAGGTGATCCTGACCGATCTCAATCAGGATGGAGGGTCTGCGCTCGCTGCCAAGCTCGGGAAGAACGCTTTGTTCCTTCACCATGATGTGACGAGAGCTGAGGACTGGACAACCGTTATCCAGAAGGGCGAGGCAGAATTTGGGCCCATCACCATCCTTGTGAACAATGCCGGCGTACTTGGTCCAGTCGCAAAGACAATCGATATCAGCGAAGCGGACTACCTGAAGGTTTGTGCGATCAACCAGACATCAGTTTTCTTGGGCATGAAGGCTGTCTTGCCCTCGATGTTGAAGGCGGGCATCGGTTCCATCGTCAACATCTCCTCCATTGCGGGCATCGCAGCCAACTATGGCTTCCCCAACCTTGCATATGTCGGGAGCAAGTTCGCGGTACGAGGCATGACGAAGGCCACCGCAGTCGAATACGCTTCGAAGAACATCCGTGTGAACTCCGTGCACCCGGGCTTCATCCAGACACCTATGATGGTGGCGGCAACCGATGAAAAGGGCGGAGACGCACTCAGTCTGATTCCTCAAGGGCGCATCGCCGAACCGGGCGAGGTCACCAATCTTGTGCTGTTCCTGGCCTCGGATGAGGCGTCGTTCATCACCGGTACCGAACACATCGTCGACGGCGGCATGCTGGCCCAGTAACGGAGGAAGATACATGCGAGCTATCCAACTGAAGGGCGTCGGAGATCTGGTTCAGACCGAAGTGCCGAAGCCAAACATTGTGGCGGGGCAGGTGCTGCTCCGCGTTACCGCCGCTGGCATTTGCCAGACCGACGTGCACATTCGGCGATCCACCAGGCGGATGATTCCGGACGGGACCATTCTGGGCCATGAGATTGCGGGAGAGATCGTCGACATTGCCGACGACGTACAACGCTTCTCGATCGGTGACCAGGTTGTCGTCCATCCGGTATGGTCCTGCGGCATCTGCCGCATGTGTGTTGCGGGCCAGGAGAACGCCTGCCGCAACACCGGGGGGCGGTTCTATCCACCACCAACGCCCGGAGTTTCCGTGAACGGGGGCATGGCAGAGTACGTTGCGGTGCCGTCATCTGCGCTGGTGCCGGCTGCAGGCCTCGACCCGGTCTTTGCAGCTGTCCTTCCGGACGCGGGCCTGGTTCCGTACCATTCGATCGAAGCGGCCAAAGACCTACTCCGTCCAGGAGCGACGGTCGTTGTCATCGGCATCGGAGGGCTGGGACAGTTCGCCATCGAGCTCCTCCGTGAGCTGACGGGAGCAACAGTCATCGCTCTCGACATCAAGGACGACCTGCTCGCCGCCATCAAGGATAAGGTCTCCTATGCCTTCCGCTCCGACGATCCAGCGGTTGCCGCGCAGGTGCTGAAGGTAACCGAAGGCTACGGTGCGGACGTGGTCTTCGACATCGTAGGAAACACCGCCACGCTGGCGTTAGCTGCTGCGGTCGTTGCTCCTTACGGAGCCATCCGCGTGCCGGGACTCAGTAACGGCGTCTTTCAGTTCGAGGCGGACCAGCTGTCCACCTCGCTTCCATGGGGCGCTTCGATTACTCGCCCGTATAGCGGGACGCACAAAAACCTGCACGACCTTGTAGCGCTAGCAAAGACCGGAAGGATCAGGGCAAACCTCACCCCGTACACCTTCGATCAGGCTCTCTTGGCACTTGATGATCTGGAGGCCGGAAAGATCAACGGCCGTGCGGTCATCAAGATGAGTTGAACAGCTTCAACGGTGAACCGGGCCGGGATCTGATCTCGCGCCGCGCTGTCTCTTCCGTCAGAGACACGACGATGGCCGAATCTGTGCGTCGGCCCAGCTAGGCGGAACGCTCGTCAGCGAAAATGCAGCCGGCTGAGCTTGTTGACATCCAATGGAATGAATCGAAAGGAGGATAGCCTCTATGGCCTATCAAACAATCAATCCCAATGACGAAGTGTTGATCAAGAGCTTTCCGGAACATAGCGACGAACAGATGGAAGAGATCATCACGCGGGCTGAATCAACCTACAAGAACGATTGGAGCCGGAAGACTCTGGCTGAGCGCAAGACGATTCTCAAGAAGGCGGCTTCGATCCTACGGGAAAAACGTGACGAATTTGCCAAACCCATCACTCTCGAGATGGGCAAACTATTCCGGGAAGCGCAGGGCGAGGTGGATCTCAGTGCCGACATCCTCGATTACTATGCCGACAACGCCGAGGCATTTCTTGCACCCGAAAAGCTGAAGGTGGAGGAAGGCGAGGCCTATGTCGAGAGTGCACCGCTGGGCGTGATCTTCTGCGTCGAACCTTGGAACTTCCCGTACTACCAGCTGACGCGGGTCGCAGGGCCGAACCTCATGGTGGGCAATACGCTTATCGTGAAGCACGCCCCAAACGTGCCACAGTGCGCTCTAGCATTCGAGAAGCTGTTCCTTGATGCCGGTGCTCCCGTCGGAGCTTATAGCAACGTTTTCCTCTCGAATGAGCAATCAGCTGTAGCGATCGCGGATACGCGCATAAAGGGAGTGGCTCTCACTGGTAGCGAACGGGCTGGCGCCGCAGTCGCCGCAGAGGCAGGCAAAGCGCTCAAGAAGAGCACGATGGAATTGGGCGGCAGCGATGCTTTCATCGTGCTCGACGATGCGGACATGGATACGGCCATCAAGTGGGGTGTTTGGGGCCGTATGAACAACACCGGCCAGTGCTGCGTGGCTGCTAAGCGGTTCATCCTTGACGAGAAGATAGCGGATACGTTCGTCGATCGATTTAGAAAAGAGCTAGAAAAGCTCGTTCCCGGCGACCCGATGGAAGAAAAGACGACACTTGGGCCATTGTGCACCGCTGGCGCTCTCGATTTAGTCCAGAAGCAGATCAAGACCGCTGTAGACGATGGCGCGAAAGTGCTGCTTGGAGGCAAACGTTTGGACCGGAAGGGATACTTCCTCGCACCCACGATCCTGACCGATATCAAACCGGAGAACCCCGCCTATTATCAGGAGTTCTTCGCTCCGGTGGCCCTGATCTTCCGCGTGAAGAACGAACAGGAGGCGGTGAAGCTGGCGAATGATTCCCCGTACGGTCTTGGTGGAACTGTCATCACCAAAGACATAGAGCGTGGGAAGCGAGTAGCCCGGCAGATCGAAACCGGGATGGTCTTTATCAACCAGGCAACATGGACCGCTCCGGATCTGCCATTCGGCGGAGTGAAGAACTCTGGGTACGGTCGCGAACTTTCTGATCTTGGCATCGGTGAGTTCGTGAATAAGAAATTGATTCGCGTAGCTTGAGCACCGCGACTTGACCGTTTGCAGGAAGCTACCCAGCTAAGAGCCCTGACCCGTTGCATAGTGCCAACTGTCTGCGTCACTCACGAGCTATGTACAAACTCGTGGGTGACACGGATCTTAGGAGTGATCCGCGGACTCGCGACGTGAAATCCCGCCGCTCCAGATTCGCTGGCGGTCGTGTCGCTATGACCTGTTCGCCCGAACCGATGATTGCTCCAAAATGCGATTTGGAGCGTGGGAACAGAAAGCCAAATCTGGGAACATTACGGGAACAAGAACCTGTTCCAGGGGCGTTTTCAGAGCTTATGGAGCGACCGAGCCTTGAAAATACAATTAGTTACCAAAACGGTCGGTTATGGCATGAAAGTTCCCGTCGGTTCTGAGATCGCCAATTATGTATCTTTGTTTTCTATGATTTGTCTCTATTAGTCCGGGAACAGAACCGTCTTTCTAGGAACATTTTGGGAACTGCACGGATAGCTTTCTAATTGGTAGAGGTGCTCGGCCCCATTCTTCGGGAATGACTAGTTCCAAGAAGCGATCGTGCGCTATCTATTGCGCCCCCGATCTCACATTGATCCTGTTTGACGGTTTCGGAGCGACCCAATATCCGCCTTGCCGTGTTGTACGGGAGCGCCGCGCCCACCTCCTGCGTAAAGCACATCCTATCGGCACCACCTAGTGTGACGCTTGCCAAGCATGCCGCTTACAGCGTCGACAAGAAATGCATTAGAGCAGTGTCGTCTCTCCAATGCCGCTTTCCCTGACGAGGACTTAACTTGTTTAGCTGCACGCGGAACCGTTCTGGCGTCAGGCTCAGAAACCGGGCTGCAGTGCTGAGATTTTTGTACCCCATGTACACCGAGAGAGCCGGGAGCATGCGATTAATATCAGCGCCGCGTCTATGCCATGCCGTCAGGCGGTGGACTGCAAACGTGTATCGAAGGTCATGCAAGCGAGGAGGCTGAGAGACGCCATCCTGGTCGGTGATTCCGGCGCGGATTCGGAGCCTTCGGAACGCCGTGATGAGATGAGTCTCTGTCAACGGTTTGTCGTCCTTGCAGTGGAAGAACGCTTGAGTACTGGAATTTCGCCGCTGATGGGAGTTGCAGTAGCTTTTCAAGGCTTTGTACAGGTCAGGCCCGAAGGGAATCGTCCGGGACGGCTCTAAGCGGCTATTTCTGATGGTGACCAGTCTGTGTTGGAGATCAACATCCTCTCGCGTGATTCTTACTGCTTCACGGGCCCAGGTACCGGTGCCATAAAGAAACAGCAAAATAGTGCGAAGTGTCCGTGCGTCCATCCGGCAGAAGGCATGTGCTTGTGAGATTCGCGTGCTCTTAAGCAACAGACGAACTTCTGTCTGCGAATAGATGTATGAAACGAAGACTCGCTCTGGTGGGCGTCGCGGAGGAGGCATGGGCAGCGAGCGCATTTGGTCACGGGCTATCCAGAAAAGGAAAAAACTGCGCAGCGCGTTATATTTGTTGATCCAAGTCCCATCCGATGTATGCCGATCGTTAAGAAAGCCGCCGACTTGCTCGTAGCGAATCTTGTCGAGAGGGATGTCGCCGACACAGCGACAAAACAAGGCAAGTCTCTCATTTCCTTCTTTGAAATTTATTCCTGCATTTCGTTTTTGTTCAACGTATCGCTCAATGCCTTGTTGGAGTTTCATAGCACCCCCGATAAGCTGAAGGCCGCCACCTTACGCAGCAAGCGGATGTCGTAGCGGGCATAGATGCTCACAGAATTGAGGTCGCGATGTCCAAGAAAGGCTGCGATCTCCTCCAGGGAGGAGCCTTGGCTGAGCAAGCGAGTGGCGCAGGCGTGACGAAGTCCGTGCGGGCCAGCATTCACCGACTCGATACCCATGCTCTTCATCCGGTCCGATACAACTTGGAACAATCCGCCAACCCCAAAGGGAGGATGTGGCGGACACAAAGAGACGAAAAGGTGGCGGGAAGCGCATTTGGGACGGCACCGGAGGTACTCAATGATCGCCTCGCCTACTTCGTACTGGATCGGGTAGTACTGGATCCCCCCGTTCTTTCCTCGACGCACCATGAATGTCTCACTGCGCCAGTCAAAATCGCCAAGTTCGAGTCTGGCTACCTCACCTCTACGCAGACCGTACACTGCCAGAAGCAACAGGATGGCGCGGGTGCGGAGTTCCTTTGGGCCGGCCTTTCCCCTTTTCTGAACGAGCCTGCGCACGTCCTTCCATGCCGGCCCGCGGGCAGGGCCTCGATACCGAGGTAACCTCGGACTGCGGATGCCAAAGGGAATACCAGGGAGGCACCAGCCCATGATCTCAGCATAGGTGAAGAAGGAGCGCAGTGCATTGCAATATGCTGCGATGTAGCTGTCCGATCTTTTCAAAGCGCGCATCTGCGCGAAGTACTCATCCAGATCTGAAACTCGGATGGTTGCCAAGGTGTTGTGCCGCGGCGCGGCTGATCGGAGGAAGGTCGCGACGTTTCCACGATAGCTCTCGATAGTGTCCAGCTTAAGACCACGGGTGCGCAGCGCATCGGAGTAGTGCCCGATCTCGACCGAAAAGGGTGGTGATGCGACAGGTGCCAAGCTTCCGTTGAAGGTAAACCACTGTTTTGCCCGAAGGACAAAATACTTTGTGATTCCCGGCAGCGGGCATCTCCTTTCTGGCCCGACGTAAGCGGCCCAAACTTGACCCGCGGCTTCAATTTCATCGAGGGTAACGTTGCGAAGCTCCGTGAGCTCCATAATGCGCACGATGTGGAGTAGATAGGATGCCGTCATGCGTATCGTTACGCGGCTGAGCCCTCGCGCAGAGAGGTGTTGGAGAAATTGCTCCCTTTCCTTCAGCAACGGCGCACTATTTTGTCGCAAGCGGAAGCTCGGAAAACGTGAAAGACTTTCGATCACGGTCTTATCCCCTTTGTTCGAAGCCCATCCGGATGAGGCAAGGTAAAACATGTAGCAACGGACAAGAAGCGATATTCAGGTCAGCGGCGTATCAATCAGTGTCGTTCAACAAACCGTCGAGGAATTTCATGAGCGCTGCGTCGTCCCGCCATCTCTTCTTGCCCTTTCGAGGGCTGAGTTTGTTGAGTTGCGCTCGAAACCGCTCCGGAGTCTGGCGTAGATAGCGTTCCGCCGTGACAAGGTTATGTTGTCCCATGTAAGTCGAGAGTGCCGGAATCATCCGGCTCATGTCCGCGCCATGCTTAAACCATGCTGTCAATCGGTGCACCGCGAAGGTATATCGCAGGTCCTGCATCCGCGGCTGGTAGCGTGCACCGTCATCTCGGTCAACGCCTGCTTGCTTTCGCACCTTCTGGAACGTCTTGCTCGCCGTGCTCGCTTTGATTTGCGATCCATCTTTGGTCAGGAAGAATTGCGGGGCCTTCCTCGCCTCTTTGTGAGAGTGCGTCCGATGGTACTTCAACAAAATGTCGTACAGATCAGAGCCAATCGGAATCTCGCGCGCACGGCGGGCCACGCTAGTGCGAAAGAGGATGCGTCTACGGCGAAAGTCTATGTCACTGCGTTCCAGTTGGACCGCTTCGCCGAGCCCCGCACCCGTTCCATAGAGAAATAGAAGCAGGGTGCGAAAGGTGCGAGCTCCGATCACGGCGTTCCTGTCCCGTTGCGTCACTCCGGCGGCCACCAGCAACCGCCGGAGTTCGGTCCGCGAGTAGACGTAGGGAACAAATGTTTGTATCGGAAAACGCCGGGGTGGAGGCAGCGGCAATCTATAGATTTCATTGCGGGCCTTCCAGTAGCAGAAGAACTGGCGTAGGACGCAGTATTTGTTGTACCAGGTTGCTGCGGCGGTCAGAGGGCCGTCGAGAAATGGCTCAATCTGGTTCGCCCGGATTCGATTCAGGGGCAGATCGCCGAGCTGCCGGTACAGAGACCGCAGGTTTTGCGCCCCCTTCAACCATGGAGCGCCTTCGGACTGTCTGGCTTCGATGTAGATTTCAATTCCTTTTTGGAGTCTCATCACAACCCCGCCAAGCGAAAAGCAGCGACTTTGCGAAGCGCGGCCGTGTCGCATTGAGCATAGATACTGACGGATTTTGTATCGCGATGTCCCAGAAAGTCCGCGATCTCTTTAAGGGATGACCCTTTCTGAAGTAGGCGCGTTGCACATGCGTGACGTAAAGCGTGGGGCCCCATATGGCGGAGCTCGATTCCAAGGGTTCGCAACCGCCTCGATACGGTTCTCCATACACTGGTATGCAGGAGCGGTCCCCAGGGGCGTCGCTCTCCAAGGAAGACGTGCCGGTCAGAGACACGCGGCCGAGCATATCGAAGGTAGTTGAGGATCGCTTCTCCAACCTCGTACTGGATCGGATATTGCTGAATCCCACCACGCTTGGCGCGCCGAACAGTGAAGACTTCACTCTGCCAATCAAAGTCTTCCAAACGCAGTTGAATGACCTCGCTACTGCGAAGGCCATACACCGCAAACAACAACAGAAGCGCCCTAGCGCGGATTTGCTCGGGTTCGCTCCCTTCGGCCAGCTTCAACATCTGGCCAACCTGTGCCGAAGTTGGTCCGGTAGGACGCGGCTCGTCTTTTGGAACGCGGGGGATTCGGATGGCCGACGCGAGATTCGGTGCACACCAGCCGCACATTTCGGCGAAACGGAAGAAGCTTCGCAACGCCTGGCATTGGTTGGCAACGCCGCGGGGTCTCCATCCTTCCGTGCGCTTCTCGCTAATGAACTTGTCAACGCCAGCGACCGAGACCGTTTCAAGATCTCCATCCTGGGCTGCCAACCACGTTAAGAAGGCCTGGGCACGGTTGGAATAGCCGCGAACCGTCGCTGCGGAAAGGCGATAAGTAGATTGCAGCGCGTTTGCGAATACTTGCGTCTCTTCGTGGAAAGGAAGGCTTGGGCGAACCTCCAACTTGCCGTGGAACCGAAGCCATGCGTGAGCATACTTGATAAAAGATTTCGGAGACCCCGAGTTGCAATGACCGGGATCTCGGTACTCCCCCCGATATTCCGCCCAGAATTCCGCACCTCTCTTAATCTCCTCTTCGTAAACCACACGTAGTTCATGAAGACCGAGGATTCGGATCGTGTGGAGCATATATGCCGCTGCAGTGGTTAACGCATTATGGCTATAACCCTCTTCGAGCATGTGCCTCAGATATCGTTCCCGCTCCTGACGCAACGGTGCTCGGCGATGTTTTTCAATGACTTCTGACCTCTGATAGATCTGCTCAAACATCTGTCCTCCACGTTTGCTGATTTCAAGCTGTCGCCCTCGAAGAATTGAGGCGTAAAGCGAAATCTGGAGCCATGAGGATAATAGAGCTATTGACCGGCTGCGAGTTCGATCCGGACGCGCAGGTCCAGGTGCAGCTCGTCGGTATGTGTAATCTCACCGAGAGGACTGCCGGTAAGCCCCACTCGAACGGGCACCAAGCACGGAATAAGGATCAGAAGTTGCTTCCGCGATTTGTCGGCGTTAATAGAGTAACCCTAGAGTGACAGGGTCCGCAGAAGTTCGAAATCGAGTAGCGCGTCGGTCACTGGATGACCACCACCGAGTTCCACAAGAATCGTCTTTCGGTCGATCCGAGCGTTATCAGCATCGACGCCGCTGCCATCGACAAGAGCCTCCCAGTGAGATCTCTCCTGCCACTCCAGTCGTGTGGACCATCTTCTATGTCGGCCTATGCGCTATTCGGTAAGCGCGAGCTCGACATTCTTGTCTGGGAAAACTGCGCGAATTTCGATGTGTCCTCCGAGCGCGCTGACGTAATTCCGCAGCGTTCCCAGTTTGACTTCGGCGCGTTTTTCCAAGCGGGAAACTTCGCTTTGCTCGATCTTCATGGCGTGAGCGAGCTTTCCCTGAGTCATCTTGCGGTCTTTGCGCAGCTGATCGAGCGTCATGCGTTCCAGAATCGCATTGGCGCGCTTCCTCGCGCGCGCGCGGCTGGCCTTGGTCATCAGCTCATCGGCGATGCTGTCGTAGGAGAGGGTTTTGTTTGCCATGATGTCCTTTCTGGCTTGAGGAATGCACGTTCAGATTCAAGACTCTTTCTTCAGTGCCCGGAGGTGTTCGCGGTACAGTTCATCCGCCCTGCGGATCAACTTCTCGTAAAACCCGCGACGCCCATGTTTGTCACCGCCGATGAGCAGGATGGCGGCGCGCCTGGGATCGAAGGCAAAGAAGGCGCGAAGCGCCAAATGTTTATCGTGCGCGGTCCGCAGCTCCTTCATATTGGGGAATGCCGAGCCCTTGACGGTATCAACGTAGGGCCGATTGAGTACCGGTCCTTTCTCCTTGAGAAGGTTCACAGCTACGTCGAATGACTCCCGCTCTAGGGGAGAAAGGGTCTGCATCCATTCCCGAAACTCAGAAGTCGCTCGAATCTCATAAGACACTCATATATTATGAGGTACACCTCATATGCGGTCAAGATCATATTCACCATTGCGCCGGCAAGCAGGGACCAAGCGGTCTCAGGATCAGCTTCGAGCTGATATTGCCATCTTTCCCGCAGAGCTGCGAGCGCTTCTGCTGGATCCGTCCAGCTCGATCTGATGATTCATGGCACTTCCGGGGTCTACGCCGATCGCGCCGGAGTAATTGAACATTATCGAACTCTCCATGCCGTACACCAACGACCGTCTTCAGGCTGCGATTGAGCGCGTCGCCCGCATCCTCGGCCAGGACCTTACCAGCCAGAATCCTCACCTGAATACCTGTGGCTCACTCGTCGCAGAGCGCTGATCCAAAAGAGCTGGACCGCCTTGTGAGCCTGGAAGAACAACAGGCCGAAATATTGGCGCTATGAGTCATCCATTTCCGTTTCGCAAGGTCTACGGTGCGGCAATCATCCTAGCCGTCATTACGCTTTACGGACTGCTTTCAGCACCCTTTGGAGACGGCGTGTGGGATGAGCTTTCGTGAATAGCCTTGGCCATTCCGCTCTCTCATAGTATGGAAGGTCGGCCGCGGGGCTTCTAGCTTGGCCAGCAAGGACGCTCCATCTCATGGCGCCCTCGTGATTACAAGCGGCGCGCTCGCGCAACGGACGGGAGACGAGAGAATAACCCCATCTAGCTCTTGATTAAAAAGAGGCTTACTTCGAAATGTCCGTATCGGAATTGGTTTGTCGCCGATATCTCAGGCAGCATCCTTGAATGAGGGGCCTCCGGAATGGAACGACAGCAATTCGGATGGTTGCGGGGACTTAATTTGAATCTGCGTAGTGGCTCGGAACCAATGACCTGAACCAACTTTGGCATCAATTCTAAGGACTTCTAACATCATGATTCTAAAGCCGGATTGCGCGGGAACAATTGACCTCGTTTTGGGAACATTATGGGAACAAGAACCTGTTCCAGGGGCGTTTTCAGAGCTTATGGAGCGACCAGAGCCTTGAAAATACAATAAGTTAGCAAAACGGTCGGTTATGGCATGGAAGAGGTCATCGGTTCGATCCCGATCAGGTCCACCAAACGCTTTCCTCCTTTAGGGACATTCCTATCCGCGACTCGGTCGCAAATCTTACAACATACTTCTGACGTAGCTTCCAAAGCTTTGTTCTTTGGACTATAGATACAGCTGTTCTTTAAATACTGTTCTTTGCTGGGATTTTTCCCGTGAAGAGATGTGCTGGATCTTGTGTGCGAGAGAAAGCCGTTAGCGCGACGGTAGAGTGTCCTGTGCGCTGCTGAGGTCTTTTACTTCGATCCCGCTCTTGCCTAGTTGCTGAGACTGCTGCAGCAGATACGCGAGACGAAAAGCTGCCTCGTAATAAGGGAGGCCTCCGGGGTGCACGTTGGAGATGCAGTTCCGGTCCGAGTCGGTGAGCCCTGGGCGGGGGCCGTAGGTCATGTAGATGCCAAGGCTGTCGGGAGAACTTAGTCCCGGCCGTTCGCCGATGAGCACGATCACGGCGGTGGAGTGTCGCAGTGCGCCGATCTGGTCTCCCAGAGCCACGCGCGCTTGTGTCGCGATGACGATCGCATCCCACTCCCACCCAGCGATGCTGCGTCGTATTTCGGTGAGCAGAGGAACGGCGTGGCGAGCGACGGCAACAGAAGATAGACCATCGGCGATCACTATGGTCAGCGTATTCGCGCGAGCTTCAGCAGGTGTGAGGCGAGCGGCGCATTCGGGGGCAAGCTGTCGGCCCAGGTCAGGCCGCTGCAGATACTGGGCGCGCGTGATGGCGCGGCTTTGAGCTCTTATAGCAGCGAAGCCCGAGGCCATGAGGCTCTGCTCCAGCAGGTCAACATCGAGGGCAACGTGCACGGCATCACGAGCACACGCGTGAGCCATGTCAAAGTTCAGCACTTCCTGCGTGGACAGGCTTGCCCCTGTGTGAGGCAGCGCGATGCGCGCCTTCGTATAGCGGCGCAGAGAGTTCCATGCAGACCCCGGCGTGTGGATGCGTGAGGGGGAATCACTCATGCTGTTTCCCCGCTTGCAAGCCGCGGTGCGTCAAAAGCGTCGGCCAGCGTGTGGCCATCCTTTGGAGTCAGAAGTCGACCCTGCGTGTCTGTAACTCCCATATGTTCGAGCCATGCTTCGAACTCAGGAGCACGACGCAGGCCAAGCACCTCTTGTAGATAGAGCGCGTCATGGAACGAAGTGCTTTGGTAGTTGAGCATGATGTCATCGGCGCCGGGAACTCCGATGATGAAGTTCACACCCGCTACGCCAAGCAGCGTGAGCAGTGTGTCCATATCGTTCTGGTCGGCTTCTGCGTGGTTGGTGTAGCAGATGTCGCATCCCATGGGCAGGCCAAGAAGCTTGCCGCAAAAGTGGTCTTCGAGACCTGCGCGTGTGATCTGCTTGCCGTCGTAGAGATACTCCGGGCCGATGAAGCCGACGACCGTGTTCACCAGCAGAGGCTGAAAACGGCGAGCGACGGAGTAGGCTCGCGCTTCGCAGGTTTGCAGGTCGATGCCGTGATGAGCGTCTGCAGAAAGCGCGCTGCCCTGGCCGGTTTCAAAGTACATGACGTTCTGCCCGACCGTGCCGCGATGCAGAGCGAGTGCTGCCTGTTGTGCTTCTTCAAGCACAGCGAGATTAATGCCAAAAGAGGCGTTAGCCTTCTGTGTGCCTGCAATGGACTGAAAGACGAGATCTACGGGTGCACCTGCTTCTATCGCCTGAATGGTATTGGTGACATGCGTGAGCACGCATGTCTGTACGGGCGCGTCGAAGTGGATGCGAAAGCGGTCGAGTTCGCGCAGAATGCGTATGGCTTCGGGAACGCTGTCGCTGGCCGGGTTGATGCCGATCACGGCATCGCCTGCGCCGAGCATCAGGCCATCGAGCGTAGAGGCGAAGATGCCGCGCAGGTCGTCGGTGGGGTGGTTGGGTTGAAGGCGCACGGACAGACGACCTGGCAGGCCGATCGTGTTGCGGAAACGAGTGACCACGCGCATGTTTCGCGTGGCAAGGATCAGGTCCTGATTCCTCATCAGCCGCGAAACAGCAGCGGCCATCTCCGGCGTAATACCCGGAGCAACGGCGGTGAACTCTTCCGTCGTTCGCGTGAGATCGAGAAGCCACTCGCGGAAGCCGCCGACGGTGAGATGGCGCAGCGGGGCAAAGGCCGCCTCGTCGTGCGTGTCTATGATCAGGCGCGAGACTTCGTCCTCTTCGTAAGGGACAAGGCACTCATTAAGGAAGCTTCTTAGTGGCACGTCCGCAAGCGCCATGCGGGCTGCCATCCGCTCTTTGTCCGACTCTGCGGCGACACCGGCGAGAGCATCGCCGGAGCGATAGGGGCTTGAGCGCGCCAGCAGCGTCTTAAGGTCGGCGAAGCGATATGTCTGGCCATCGACTGTATGCGAGTAAGACATCGTTCTTAGCGGGAGGAGTTCTTACAGAGCCTCTCCGGGAACCTCCTGCGTGTTTTTTGCTGCAAGGCTGCGCTGAATTCGAAACAGAACATATCCCACCGCAAGCATGGCGAGGAAGAGAAGCGATACCAGACGGTTGTAGTAGACCAGACTGCACAAGGCAACCATCGCGCAGATCAGGGTCCACACTGGCATGAACGGATAACCGATGGCCCGGAACGGGCGAGGCAGATCGGGTTCGCGTTTCCGCAGGCGGATCAGCGCGAGCATACTCGACATATACATCACCAGCGCGCCAAGGGCAGAGACGGTGACGATATTGGCCGTCAGCGGCTGGCCGCCGAAGTGGATGAAGCTGTCGCTGTAGATTGCCGCGATGCCCACTGCGCCTCCGGCAAGAATGGCGATCCAGGGTGTTCCGAATCGCGGATGAATCGCGCCGAGAATGCGCGGTAGGTACCCTGCGCGAGCGAGTGCGTACATCTGTCGTGAGTAGCCGAGGATGATGCCGTGGAAGGACGCGACCAGGCCGAAGAGTCCCAGCCATACCAGCATGTGCAGCCATCCGCTGCGCGCTCCTACGATCATCTTCATGGCTTGCGGCAGTGGATCGTTAATGTTGGCAAGCAAGCTCCAGTCGCCTGCTGATCCAGCAAAGAACATGACGCCAAGAGCCAGCAGGAGGAGCGTGCCAATGCCTGCGAGATACGCAATGGGGATAGAGCGGCGAGGCTCGCGGACCTCCTCTGCCGCCATCGCCACGCCTTCTATGGCGAGGAAGAACCAGATGGCAAAAGGCATTGCCGCAAACATACCGCCAACAAGGTGAGGCGTGAAGTGATTGCTGCCTGCCCAGCCGTTATGAACGAAGTTGCTGAGATGTGCGCCGGGAGCTACGACGGCCATGAATACGAGTAACTCCACAATGGCCAGAATGGTGACCATCAACTCGAAGTTCGCGGCAATTTGTACACCGACGATGTTGAGCGCCATGAACACAAAGTAAGCGATGACTGCGGCTGTTCGCTGGGGCAGGGAAGGGAACTGCACGTTGAGATACGCTCCAATCGCCAGCGCGATGGCTGGTGGAGCGAAGACGAACTCAATGAGCGTGGCCGCGCCGGTCAGGTAAGCGCCTGTTGGGCCAAAGGCGCGCAAAGCATACGCGAATGGGCCGCCAGCGTTTGGAATCGCCGTAGTGAGTTCTGTAAACGAAAAGATGAACGCCGTGTACATGGCCGCAACGAAGAGAGTGGTAACCAGAAAGCCCAGAGTTCCGGCCGCAGCCCAGCCGTAACTCCAACCGAAGTACTCACCTGAAATGACGAGTCCGACAGCGATGGCCCAGAGTTGCGTTGTGCCGAGTGTCGCTTTGAGGTGGCTTTCGCTTTCCAATGCGGTTCTCCTTGTGTGATGCTGCGATCACAGTGAGCGTGCAGCATGATGTATTCAGTTTTCGTGCAGGACGGATACGAGGAGAATATCTATTCTGTGGAGCTGCGGGTAGCGATAATCGGCAACACAATGTAGCGACACCTGTTTCCTGCAACATAGCTCAAGCTGCAGCCGCAGCGGTTTTTGTCATAGCTGTTCGGATAGCCGTATTTCGCGGCATGTTGCCGAACCTCGATAACGGCTACTTCAAGACACCGATACACTATGTCCAGAAACTCATGTCACCAGGTGCTGAGGCGTTATTTTCGCTTGCAGCATGTTGAGGTTTTGCAATGACGATGAAGAACTCCCGCCGGGATTTTCTCCGCTTGTCCGGTGGTGCCCTGGCTACTTCCACCTTCCTTCCGGCCAGCATTCAGCGGGCTCTAGCGATCGCTCCCGACGCGCGCACCGGCAGCATTCAGGACGTGCAGCACGTCGTCATCCTCATGCAGGAAAACCGGTCGTTCGACCATTACTATGGAACGCTTCGCGGTGTGCGCGGCTTTCAGGACCCTCGTCCATTTCATCTGCCCGATGGCCAGCCAAACTGGTTCCAGCCCGTGGCTCGTGTGAAGACTCCGCACTACAAAGACCGCGGGCTGAAAGCTGACGCCACGCACGTGTTGCCCTGGTACATCAATCCTCAGCGAACCACCGAGCACCAGGCAGGTACGGACCACGGATGGGCCAGCGGGCATGGCTCGTGGAACCAGGGGCGCTGGAACGATTGGGTCACGCAGAAGCAGGACGTGCTCACCATGGGGCATCTCAAGCGCGAGGATTTGAGCTTCCACTTTGCGCTCGCAGACGCCTTCACTATCTGCGACTCCTACTTCTCGTCGCTGCACGGAGACACATGCCCGAACCGCATCTTTCTGTGGAGCGGCACCTGCGATCCCAGTAACACGATGGGCAAACGCAGCAATGGCCCGGGGCTTTGGGAGCGTGCCCACACCAATGGCTATACCTGGACGACCTATCCCGAGCGGCTGGAAGCGGCCGGCGTAAGCTGGCGAGTCTATCAGGGAGGAACCGGCGAACCTGGTGCTCCAACCGATAACTACACGGATAACTCGCTGGAGTTCTTTTCGGCGTATCAGGTGAAGGAAGGCGCCGATCCTCAAAGCCCTCTCGTGCAGAAGGGCGCGACGAATCGCACTCTTCGTCAGTTGCGCAAAGATGTTCTCGCAGGCGATCTGCCGCAGGTGAGCTGGGTCGTGGCTCCTTATAAAAATTGTGAACATCCGGAGGCCTCCCCCACGGATGGCGCGTATTACATCAACCAGGTGATTGAGGCACTTACTGCAGATCCTGAAGTCTGGAGCCGCACGGTGCTCTTCCTGAACTACGACGAGAACGATGGGCTCTTCGACCACGTTGTTCCACCGATGCCTCCACTTAGCAGCAAGCGCGGGCACCAGGGCATGATGTCTACCGAACTGCACGAAAGCCTGAAGCATGAGCTGCTGGACCTTGACCGCTTTCCTGCGGAAGAGCATCCGCTGATTCCCATGGACAGCGTTGGTCCGACGAGAAAGGGGCTGCAGCCGGTGGGGTTGGGAGCACGCGTGCCCATGACAATCATCTCGCCGTGGACGCGGGGCGGCTGGGTTTGTTCGGAGGTCTTTGACCATACATCCGTGCTGCGTTTTCTTGAAGCGCGTTTCAACGTGAAGGAGAGCAACATCAGCGCATGGCGCCGCTCTATCTGCGGCGATCTCACCTCTGCGTTCGACTTTTCTCGGCGACCGGAACCTGTGGCCGCGCACTTTGCGGTGCCTCGGCCTGCGAAGACGCTGCGTCAGCCTTACAGTGTGCCTGCCGTGCAGGAGATGCCGCAGCAAGAGCCTGGGACGCGTCCTTCTCGCGCGTTGCCGTATCAGTTGCTCGTCAACGGACGCGGCGAGGCCGGGCACTTTCAAGTGAGCTTCGAAAATCAAGGCAAAGTGGGAGCGGCGTTTGCCGTGCAGGACAGCACGAAACCCGACGCTGAGCCGAGGCGTTACACCGTGGTCGCTGGTGACACGCTTACAGATACGTGGACCGCAAAGGGTGGTCGCTATGACCTGACTGTTCACGGCCCACACGGATATCTGCGTCAGTTTGCGGGGCAACTTGGTGATGAGACTGAAGCGGAAGTACGTTATCTGAGCGCAGCGCAGACCCTCGTGCTCTTGCTGCGGAACTCAGGGCCACAAGTGGCTACAGTAAGTGTTGCCGAGAGTTACAGCGGGCAGCAGGCGAGTTATCGTCTGGCGGCTGGCGAAAGTAAGAAGGTCGAATGGCCGATGGCAGAGAGTCACGGCTGGTATGACCTCGTTGTTCGTGCGGATCACTCTGGCGATGTGGCCACGCTGTACTTGCGCCGCTTTGCAGGTCACATCGAGAGTGGTCGTGATAGCCTCAGCGATCCGGCTATCTACAAAGCAGCAGAGAAAGCAGCAGAGAAGGTCACCGCATAAAGTCGTCAGGACTCGCGGTGACCCTTTCTGCTATTTCTGCTCAGCTTCGATGAGCGCTTTTGCCCAGCCGCTTTGCGGATCAAAGATTCCGCCATCCTTGCGGCCGTGCGCTGTGCCTGTCCACACAATGCAGCCATCGGCACCCAGTCGCTTCAGTGTTTGCATGCGAAAGGCCATCTGCTCGTAGGTGAGGAACGTGGTGGTTCCTTTGCGCGACACTTCAGGCGTAACGTACGGCAGAACAGGTTTATTGGGGTCATAGGCGCGGGCCGCATGGATGGCGAACGCAGCCGCACGTTCCCAGTCTTTGTCCTCCAGGGCATGGTCCCAGTTATAGAGCGACGGGCTGAAGTAGTCGACGAGCGCGGCTACCTGGCGGTAGTCGTCGTTCAGGTGGTCGTACTTTGTGGCAAGATCGGGAGTCCAGCCATACGTTACTTGCGGTACGGTAGCGTAAAGCCCAACCTTCGCTTTCGGGTTGACCTTGTGAAACTCCTTCAGCACCTGCACGTAGAGCGCGGGCGTGCGAGGTGTATCGAATCGCTTCCAGCTCTCCATGTCCAGCGATACAAGCTCGCCGGGCTTCGTTTTCGTCGATTCCGCAACACTGTCGATCTTCGATACGTTGATGGCTGCATCGTTCGGATGACTCTTCTCTACATCCAGCAGACGGCCCTCGTAGACGAGGTTGATGGGCTGTATGCCGTATTTTGCGGCTGCAAACGGATCGATGTGGGCAGAGGCCGCAGGCGTGTCGCCAGCCATCGGATACACGATGAAACCGTAGACAGTGAACGGATGTTTCGACTGCGCTTCTGCTCTTGGTGCAGAGCTTTGCAGAAAGCCAAGAGTCAAAACCGAGGCGGTGATCAGTATCCGTTTCGTGAAGTTCATCGTGCAGTGTTCCTCGCTGAAAGTAGTTCGTTCGTTTGAGTAGTACGAAAAGTGTCGAAGGCTGCAACGGTAAGGTTGCAGGGACAGTCATCGAGCATAAGCCGAGAGTGGACTCTTCTCAGCACGGCTTCAGGCGGTTGGCTTCATGCGAAGAATACCGGCGTGCGTATAGGGCAGCAGTGCTTCCCGAATTTTGTGCAGCACGATCGCTTCCGGCTTCATGCAAAGCTCACCAAGACGCACGGCCAGATACTGCGAGGGGAGAAACGCGGAAAGCAGAGTCTCGGGAATGCTCACTGTACTCAGGTTCTCCATCAGGGTTTTGTACGCAGCGTCTACGGCAGGGTGCTTCCAGTAGTAGCGCAGACGGTCACTGTAGCTATAGCGGCGCAGCACCTTTTGCTGCAACTCGTCGCCGTGATAATGCTTGCTCCACTCCTTCGGTGTGGCCAGCATCTCTGCTTCCATCACCTGAGCGAGATGCGAGCAACGGGATTCGGGGATGAGCTCTTTCTCAATGCCTTCCAGGGCGAAGAGGGCTTCGCGCATGGCGAAGGTCAGCGCAGGGCCCACCTTTTGCAGAACAAATCCATCCTGGGCCAGCAGCTTGTAGGCCGAGGCCTTCTGGTAGTCCGTTGAATGCGCTTCGAAGACCATGTGGGGCTCTGCCTGGAGTACAGTCTGCAGCTCTGCTGTCTTCTCCGGGCGGTACTCTACAACGCTGTCGTGGTTGAACTCCACGCCCGGTTGTACGACCAGACCCACCACGCGAGGCCACACATGCGCGAGTCCTGCTGCTTCGAACATCCGATGATGTATCGCCAGTGTCTCCAGCGCATCTGTCCTCTTCGTTACTTCCAGCTCGCTCAGCGATTCGGTCGCTCCTCCCGGAACAGGAACCTCCGTACCGATGATGTAGAAGCGTGGTGCTCCTTCAGCTCCCCGTTCGGCGGCCTGGCAGAGTCGCGCTGCACGCTCGGCGATGATCTCTCCCGGCAGCACGTGCGGCTCTCCGGCGCAGGGCATGCTTGCATCCAGATGAATCTTCACGAAGCCAGCGCGGGAGTACTCCTCCACCATGGCTTCTGCCAGCGGCATGGCCTCTTCTGCGGGCAGGTTCTGCCACGGGTTTGGCCCCAGATGGTCGCCGCCCAGCAGAATCTGATCCAGCGGGAAGTCTTGCTCACGAGAAAGATCGAAAACGAAATCTCGGAAATCTGCCGGGCGCATACCCGTATAGCCACCAAACTGATTCACTTGGTTGCTCGTGGCCTCAACCAGCAAAGGCGAGCCATCGGATTTCGCCTGTTGTAGCGCCGCTTTCACCACCAGCGGGTGAGCTGAGCACACGGAGTACAACGCTGCGGGCTGGCCCGAGGTGTACGTCTGGACAAGCCGTTCAAGCAATTCCGGCATCGTAGAAAACCCTCCAAAAGCATCAATCAATGCAAAAACTAACATAAAGAAGTAAAAAGTTCTTGCAAAATTAAACAATTCGGTGCGAAATGGAGATGCATTCATTCTCATTTCGGTGGAGTCCACTCCATGAAGCGGCTGCCCCAAGCGTTCCCTACGTCGTTGTTCTGTCCATGGCTGTTCTGCCTGTGCCTGGTCTTTTTTGCGGGAACTTCCATGTCTGCGCAGGACTTTACCGTCCAGGCGCGGCCGGGCAAAGCCTCGGTTCTGCCTGGCGGCAACGTGGTGCTGACTCCCGTTGTTCAAGGCAGCGGCGGATACTCGGGGACGACCGCGCTTTCAGCCAGCGGGCTGCCTACGGGAGTGACGGCGAGCTTCGCTCCTGCTTCTGTCAGCGGGTCGTGGGCGGTGAGCCTGCTCACCCTCAGCACGACAAGCAGCACGCCGGCGGGAACGTACAGCATCACACTCTCGGGCGTTGGCGGTGGTCTAACGCGTACGACAACATTCAGCCTTACCGTTGCGCCGTCGTTCACGTTTACGCATCCCGGTATTCTTCTCGGCGCCACGCAGCTTGCGAACATCGAGTCGAAGGTGGCGCAGTCAACCTCACCCTGGAGCAGCGCGTATAGCGCGGCCAGTGGCAGCAGCTATGGATCGTTGACCTATGCTGCAACGCCCCATGCCTCGGTCGATACAACAACAACTGCGAGCACCGACCTCATCAACGATTCGGAAGCGGCGTATACACAAGCGCTGCTCTGGTACATCACTCGGAACAGCACCTACGCGAACAACGCCATCGCGATCATGAATGCATGGTCGAGTACGATGACAGGCGGGTTCTCGGGATCTAACGATTACAACGTCGCGGCCTGGGCAGGGGACAACTTTCCTCGGGCCGCTGAGATCATTCGTTACACCTATCTCGACTCCAGCGGTGCGGCGTTGTGGTCTTCGACAGACATCACGCAGTTCAAGTCCTTCCTCACCTCACAGTTCGTTCCCATGCTCACAAATGATCGTGGACAAGGAGATTACGGTGGCAACCTTCACGCTTCCACGGCTGCTGCTGAGATCAACATCGGCGTCTTTCTGGATGATCCTGCGACGTTCTTTCGTGGGCTCTGGATGTGGCGCTATGCTTTACCCGCATATGTCTATGAGCCCGGCGACGGTAGCTATCCTGCGCCTCCTATCGACTGGACCGCGAGTTATAGCTCAATAACAAATATGGTTACGCTCTGGTATGGCCAACCTATGTTCTCTGAAGGTTTGAGCCAGGAGACGTGCCGTGACCTTGGTCATACGCGCTGGGGTTTTGCGGCACTGGCTAATGGCGCGGAGACCGCATATCTGCAAGGCGTCGATCTCTATGCGGAGTCATCGCTCGGCACAAGCAATGCCACGCGGATGCAGGATGGCTTGGAGTTCAACTCCACGTATCTCAACGGCGCAACGCCACCGAGCACGTTGTGCAGCGGAACGTTGACAGCAGGCAGTTCCGTTGGAACGGGAGAGATCGCCTACAACGCTCTGGTCAATCGCCGTGGCCTTAGTCTGCCAGAGACCAGCACGTTTCTCTCGGGGCAGCGGCCTACCGGTGCGAACTACTTCATGAACTGGGAGACACTTACCCACTACATGAATGCAGCCACGTCGACGGCCTCGATAGCCGTGTCGCCTGCGAGCATCGTCGCCGGAACAGCGAGCTTTCCTCTCGCTGCCACGATCAGCTTTGCGAACACCGCAACGCCAACCGGGGCGGTCACGTTTCTGGTGAGCGGCTCTGCCTACTCTGCATCCTGCTCCACCACCAGCTCGACAACGATCGCCTGCAGCTCCGCAGATACGGGCAGTGCAAGCCTTGCGGCTGGCACGTACACCATCACCGCTTCTCAGGCGGCAGACTCTTTCTACGGATATGTGGCGGGTACAAACTCGCTTGTTGTTACTCCAGCGCCCGACTTTACCTTTGTGTCCTCCGGCAGCGCGAGCCAATCGATTGTCTCGGGAAGCACCGCGACCTTCCTCTTTTCGCTGACTCCGACAGGGAGCGCCTATCCCGGCGCGGTCAGCTTTTCTGTTAGCTGCCTGCCGCAGGGAGCATCCTGCAGTGTGACTCCCTTATCGCTGTTGGCAACAGCAGGCGCACAGACCGTTACGCTGACGGTGCAGACACCGGCACGCACTGCGATGTCCAGGGCTCCACGCGGGCCAGAGTCCTTGCTGCTTGCAGGCCTCATATTTCTGCCGATGGGTTTGCGTCGTCGCCGCAAACGCCGGCTCCGGCCAGCGTTACTTGCGTTGCTCTCCGTGGGAGTACTTCCGCTGCTGATCGGCTGCGGAAGTTCCAGCACCAGCGCGACGACAGCGTACACGCTGACCCTCATCGCGACGAGTGGGGCGGTGCAGCATAGCCGTACCGTTACGCTCACTCTTCAATAAAGCCTGTTTACCGTTTTATGTCGAATTGCATTGTTTGGTTGTGGTAAAAGTGGTCTTACTCATCTAAAAAAATGTATTCGGAACCCCGAGAGGGCGGACCGAGATGTTTGCTTCACCCAGGGAGGTTGTACTGATGGCTCTTCATTCGTCGTTCCTGCAGCGCAACAGAAGTTTCGTGCGTGGCTCCGTAGCATCTGCTTTGGCCGTTTTCCTGTCGTTTGGAGTCTCTGGATGCGGGGTGGGTACGCTGGCGGGTTCTTCTGCGCCGAGCACCGGAGCCTTTACTCTGTCCGGCAATCTTCACGGCGGACAGCAGCCCATCATTGGGGCCACGGTGAACCTATATCGAACAGGCACTACCGGCTACGGCAAGGGATCAACCTTGCTGGCGACCTATACAACGGGCACAGGCGGCAACTTTGCTTTTACCAAGAGTGCAACGAACAGCGACGCGGTCGACGGTTCCACGGCCACATGGGCTTGCCCCACTGCGGGCGATCCGCAGATCTACCTGCTGGCAATTGGTGGTAACACGCAGGGGCAGGCCGCCTCGACGACAACTTCGGGGAACTCGACGATCACGACCTCGCAGTCAAACACGGCATCCGTCATGATGAGCGCGCTCGGCAAGTGCTCCACCATCAGCAGCAGCACTGTCGTCCAGATCAATGAAATGACGACCGTTGCCAGTGTTGTGGCGTTGCAGCAGTACATCAATCCCGGCACATCGGCTGGCACAGCCACTGTTGGTACCAGCAGTTCGACGCAGGGTACGGTTGGTTTGAACAACGCGCAGAGCGGCATTACGAACCTGGTGAACATCGCCAGCGGTCAGCCGATGGGCGTCAATACCGTGACGAACAATGGCCTCTCCGTAACCGTAACGCCCGAGGCTGCGAAGCTCGTGACGATGGCCAACATTCTGGCGGCGTGCATCAACTCCACTAACGGTGTGACGACGACAACCACAACGACAAACGGTTCTTCCAACTCTTCCAGCGTCCCCTCAACCTCGACTTCCTGCGCGGACCTAATGGCTGCTGCTGCGCCACCAGCATTGGCCTCGACCACGAGCCAGCCGTCGGCCACATTCAATGCGGCCGTGGATACCCTGCAGGCTGCGTACTACATGGCGGTCAATCCAACAGATGCCGGCACTGTCGCAAGTTGCCAGAGCACGAGTGGAGCGACGACGAACATCGCTTGCCTCTATGGTCTTAGTTCCAGCATCGGGCCGTTTGCTCCGGGGCTGACCGCAGTTCCTACTGACTGGACGATCGGTGTCAATTACGCGAGTACCAGCGCCTGTACCTATGGCAGCTTCCTGCTCTATCCCTACTTGCTGGAGTCGGATGCTCAGGGCAACATCTGGGCTGTCAGCGGTGGAAGCAACGCGACGCTCTCGGAGCTGTCTCCTGCTGGCGTGCCCCAGGTTTGTGCGCTTGGCAACACCGCCAGCGGTCGTGGCATTGCGATCGATATCGCGGGCTATGTCTGGATCTCGGCGTACACCGGAACCTCCGGCATTCTGCGCTATGACCCAACATCGAGTTCCTCCATCGCGTTCAATGAGAGTGGCATCACGCCGTACGCGATCACTGCTGATGGCAGCGGCAATATTTTCTACACGTCGAGCGTCAGCAAGATCGTGCGTGAGCTTCCGGGAGCGAGCTCAGCAACCGCGGCTGTGACCGGGCAAACCATCGGCGGAGCCATCACAGCCACTCCCTACTTCATGGCGGTTGACCAGGCGGGCCGCATCTGGGTAACAGACACCAGCACGACTGGCGGACTGTATGACTTCTACCCCGATACCAGCGCGAACGCGACGAATGGGTACAGCACTGCAAACGTTGGCAGCACCACGTACACCTATAACAACTATGGCATTGCGGTGGATGGATCAAACGTCATCTGGATGCCAAACAGCAGCTCGCGCAACACTCTGGGCTGGGTCACTCCTGCATCGGCCAGCACGGCGACGCTGAACGCTACGGCTGCCTACGCTGGAGGCATTACCTCTCCGCGCGGTGCTGCTGTGGATGGAGCCGGCAACATCTGGGCTCCGAACGGAGTCGCCGAGCTTTCCGGTCTCTACTCTGTCTCCAAGTTCGATAAGAGCGGTAACGCGCTTTCGCCTACGGTAGGCACGACCTCTGCTGCGAACAACGGTGGTTATCAAAAGCCCACGACAGTGTTCTCCAACACGCTGCGTGGTGTCACGATCGATCCTTCGGGCAATGTGTGGATGGGCAGCAACACCACCACAGGCACCAGCATTGCAGAGATTGTCGGGGCAGCGGTTCCGGTGGTGATGCCCTTGAGCGTGCAACTGCAAAACGGCACGGTTGCTACCAAACCGTAGCTCGTTTCTTACCAGGAAATTCCAGAACCTGCAGAGGCGATGTGCGTCGCTTCTGCAGGTATTTTTTTGTAGCGCGTAGGCTGTGGGTTGGCGTTGTAGCAGTCAAGTCATGTCAGGATCGAAGTGCGCATGGAACAGGAAAGAGGCCCCGGCAACTTGCTGGGGCCTCTTAGCTAACTTGCGACTACTTTTGGATTGCCAGATGTAGCGGGAGATCGCGTGAAGAGTTGCCCACCCACACGGTGTACGTGCCAGGAGTTACGGTCCACGCACTCCGTTCTGCAGACCAGATAGAGAAAGAGCGTGCATCCATCGACAGGTGAACGCGCTTCCTCTCTCCCGGCCGCAGCGCCACCTTGGCAAAGTCCCGCAATTGCCGAGGCGGTTCGCCTGCAGACGACGGATAGCTAAGGTAGAGCTGAGCAACATCCGCTCCTGCTCTTGGTCCATCGTTCTGCACGAGTGCAGAGACATCCACCCGGCCACCAGGCAGAGGCTTGACGCGAAGCGAGGAGTAGCGGAAGTGCGTGTAGCTCAAGCCAAAGCCGAAGGGGAAGAGCGGCGTTTGCTGGTGCGCGTCCTGCCAGCGATAGCCTACCTCCAGCTTCTCGGTGTAATGCTCAACCCCATGCACCCCGGGATATTGATCGGCTGTGTTGGCTGGAACGCTCGCATCCGATGCCGGGAATGTTATCGGCAGTTTGGATGAAGGATCGACGACGCCGGTCAGGACATCGGCGACCGCGTTGCCTCCCTCTTCACCAGGGAACCACGCCTCCAGAACACCGGCAACTTTGTTCAACCAAGGCATCAGCACCGGCGTCCCTGTTTGCAGAACCACAATCGTGTGTGGGTTCGCGGCAGCAACCGCTTCAATCAGGTGATTCTGCAACGCAGGTAGCGCCAGTGTTGGAGCGTCGTAACCTTCATGCGCCCACTCGCCAACAAACACTACCGCCGTATCGGCATGGCGAGCGGCTTCCACTGCTCTTGCAACGCCGGGAGTTTCAACGCCTGCAGGAAGCTTCCAGTAGAGGCGAGCAAGCCCGCGAGCCGTAGAGACATACTCTGCACGCAACGCGTAAGGATGGCCTGCTTCGAGATGTACTCGAAGCTCGCGGTTCTCCAGCGAGTTGGGCGTTTGCTTCTGATCGTCGAGCAGTAGTTTGTCATCGAGATACAAACGCATCTTGCCCCACATCTCGAAGCCTATCGTGTACTCGCCGGTCGCGGGCGCTTGCAGCGTCGTTGTCCAGCGCAGAGAGAACTGCGGCAGCATATCGGCGAACGGCGCACCAAACTCGTCGCGAATCTCTGGAATCCGTTCCGTGCGAACAGCCTTCGGCGTTCCGCTGAAGGTCGTGTTGGCAAAGTACTCCGCCTTCACTCCGTTGCTTGAAGAATTGTTCGGCAAGGACAGAGCGAGGCCATCTATCGTGTCCTGGCGATCAACAAATCCGGTTCCTCCAACGGGGGCATAGTGTACCTGCTCCACACCGAAGCGCTCTCGCAACGCGTCAATGGGCGTCACGGTATGAAGCGGAAGCACGAAGGCTGCTCCACCACCTTCGAGCAACTGATCTGTTTCCGGCCCGATCACTGCAATCGAATGGTTCTTCGTCGTCAAAGGCAATATGCCCCCTGCGTTACGCAGAAGAACGATACCGTCCGTTGCCAGCTTACGAGCTGCGCGCGCTCCGGCAGCTTCGTCGATAGGCTTCACTGTCGGCAATGGGTGATTGAAGAGCCCAAAATGCATCATCGTTTCATAACGCCTGCGCAAGGCCTGATCCACGAGCGCAACCGGCACTTCGCCTGACGCAACCTTCTTCAGAAACTCCTGGTTGAAGGTATCGCCCTTCGGCATCTCGAGATCAAGCCCGGCCCGTATGTCTTGCACTGCATCGTGGGCCGCTCCAAAGTCAGAGACAACAAAGCCATCAAACTTCCAGTCATGACGGAGGACCTTCGTTAGCAGGTCGTCGTTCTGGCAGGCGTATCGCCCGTTCAGTTTGTTATAAGCGCACATGAACGAAGCCACATGCGCACGCTTCACCGCAGCTTCAAAGGCAGGGAAGTAGATCTCACGCATCGTGCGATCGTCTGCTTCTGCATCGACGAAGAGACGATTGTCTTCCTGATTGTTCAGCGCAAAGTGCTTGACGTTCGCGAGTACATGCAGGCTTTGCACTCCGCGAATGTTTGCCACTGCAATCTCGCTCGTAAGAAACGGATCTTCGCCAAAGCCTTCAAACGTGCGTCCGCTGCCAGGTATGCGAGCGATGTTTACGGTTGGAGATTCGAGCATGGTGCGGCCAATGTCGAGCACTTCACGAGCAACGCTCTCACCGTAAAGCCACGCATCCTGCTTGTCCCAGGAAGCGGCGATTGCCAGCGGCGCCGGATAGGCTGTCGCTCGTGGCTGCACAAAGTCCGTAGGGCCAATGCCTGCGGGCCCATTCGCCATTGGCAAGGGAGGAATGCCCAGCCGCGGTATCCCAGGCACCCAGCGGTCATGCACCTTCGTATCCGGGCCATGTAGTTGCTGAATTTTCTCCTCAAGCGTCATCTGCTTGAGCAGTTTGTCGGCGCGCTCTTTCTCGTTCTTGCTTTGAGCGTGCAAGGGAGTGGCAAGCAATGTGGCCGCTAGTAATCCGAGTACGATGCTGCGCTGTTGCATGGCGGGGATGGTCCCTTCTTGAAAGCCTGGTGCTCTCGTGTCTTGAAGAACGTTTTAGAACGACTGCTCGATCTCTTCGAGAGTCCGGCCTTTGGTTTCGGGCAGAAAGAAGGCGGCAGCAACGAAGTACACAACGCTGCACAGCGCCCAGATCGCAAACATTACGGCGTACCCATGGTGCGTGACCGTCGGAAGAAACATGCCTGCGATAAGAGTCGAGACTCCTTGATTCAGCAGCAGCGCCACACCCATGCCGATAGAACGAATGCGCGTCGGCATCAACTCTGAGAGTGTCAGCCAGACAACAACACCAGGTCCAATCGCGAAGCACACGATGAAGAGACCCAATGAAAACGCGATGGCCCAGCTCTGCATATTGCTGGGTTGCGGCAATATGTTCGCCGCTCGTATTTGAATTGCTGTTACACCGTAGGATGTCTGCGGAGCCAGCGAAAGCTCATCATGGCCTGAGCTTGCCAGTGTGGCAATCTTCTCACCCTGACCATCGCTGTAGATCACGGTAAGTGCGGTTGGCGCATGGTCGCTGCTCCATGCCGTGAGGTCCGCAGACGCAAGCTGCAGCGAGCCATTCTCCATATGGCTGCGCACCTGCGAGGTGACGTCCACACGTCTAGCTTCTTCTTTATGGAACAGCAGCGCAGTGAAAGAAAGAGTCAGAACAATACCCGCCGTGCCGATGGTCAGCAGAAACTTGCGACCCTTGCGGTCGATAAGAGAAACCGCCAGCAGGCTGATCACACAATTGACAAGCTTCACGGCAAAGTCACCCTGCGTCGCGTGGGCGGGACTCATCCCTGCCTGCTTCAGAATGACCGCAAGATATCCAAGAATGGAGTTGATGCCCGTGGCCTGATTGCATGCAAGGATCACGCAGGCCAGCACGAACGGGAAGACATATTTGCGCTGCAGCAGCGATCCTGCATGTTGGCTCTTTGTGTTTTGGCTCTCATCGTTCGCAGCTTGTATTGCTGCAATCTCATGGTCGGCTTCATCTTCTGTCGCCAACCGCATCAGAGAGGCGCGAGCCTTTTGCACACGACCTTTGCGCAGTAGCCAGCGGGGTGTTTCGCTCAGCCCGAACGTACCCAGAAAGAAGAGAAGTCCCGGAACCATCACACTGAGGAACATTCCTCGCCAGGCGTGATCTTCCGCTGCGTGAATGAGCGCAGCGTCACCCGCGGCTGCGGCAATCTGCATCTCCGCGTGCCGAATAAAGTACCAGCCAATAGCCGCAGCAAGTACGATGCCGAGTGTCAGCATGAACTGGAAGATCGCCGAACCTCGCCCACGCGTGGAAGCCGGAAGGGTCTCTGCAAGATACAGCGGAACGAGAACTGCGATCACACCTCCGCTGATGCCTTGAAGCAGACGGCCGAGGAAGAGCATCATGAAGCCCTGCGAAAGCACGATCAGCACGACGCTCATCACAAACAGCAGTCCGCTCACGATCATCATCTTTTTGCGGCCAAGCAGATCCGCCAGGATGCCCGCGACCAATGAAGAGAACATGCTCCCGCCCAAGACCGCCGCAACAATAAAGGAGGTCTGTGTCACCGTCAGGTCGATTGTCTTCGCCAGATAAAGCAGCGCAGCAGAGATGATGCCCACATCGATGCCATAAAGCAGGCCTCCCAGCCCGGCGATCAGCAGCAGAAATCTTCCATAGAAGCTCGATGTTCGGGTCGTGGTCAGCGCGGGGACGGTGGGCGAAAGAGTCGGCATCGAAGTTCCTATTGACTATATTTTTATTTCGCTTTGTTTTTTTATGTTACGATAAATTTCGTTGCAGCACATATTGCTAGTGAGAAAAAGCTCACATCTGAAGGGGACGCGTATGCAAATGGAGATGAAGTCGGTGAAAACGCTGTCTGAGATTCTGAATCAGCCCAGTGTCTGGGAGACCTGCCTGAAGAGCGTTACAGGGACGGATCTGGAGACGCTTTTCGGTGCTCATGATCCGCGTCAGGAGTCCTGGCTTTTTGTTGGCTGCGGAACGAGCTACTACCTGGCGCAGGCCGCTGCTGCCAGCTTTACGGAGTTGCTCGATGCGCCAGCTGCTGCTGTCCCGGCTTCGGAGATTATGCTTCAGCCCCAGTTGGTTTTCGCTGGCGGCCGTCCATGCTTCCCGGTCCTGATTTCGCGCTCTGGTCATACCTCGGAGGTTTTGCAGGTTGCAGAGATTCTGCGTGCTCGCGGTGTAGAGTTCCTTGCCGTGACCTGCGACGGCCGCGAACTTGAGAGCACGACGCCCTTTGTTCTCAAGCTTCCTGTGCAGGAAGAGAGCACGGTGATGACCTCCTCATTCACCTCCATGTTGCTCGGTCTGCAATGCGTGGCTGCGCGTATTGCGGGCAACCAGGGGTTCATCGACGAGTTACATCTTCTTCCTGCTCACCTCGAGCGTCTGCTGAAGCAGTACGAGCAGAGCGTAGAAGTGTTCGCGCAAAATCATATTGAAGACTTTGCTGTACTCGGTCAGGGCGCGCTCTATGCGATTGCTTCTGAAGTCGCGTTGAAGCTGATGGAGTCTTCCTCGACCTACGCCCAGTACTTCCACACGCTGGAGTTCCGGCATGGACCGAAGTCCATCGTTGGTCCGGACACTCTCGTTTGTGCGCTGCTTTCGGAGCGTAATTTGAATGTGGAGATGCCGGTCCTTCTGGAGATGAAGCAGCTTGGCTCTCGGATCGCCGCGGTCGTGAACCATGCGCCTGACGCGCTGCGTGCGCAGGCTGATCTTCTCGTGGAGTTGAGCCTGCCCGTGTCGGAGCTGGCGAGCCTGGTTGTGTACGTGGTGTGGGGCCAGTTACTGGGCAGCTACCGTGGTTTGGAGAAGGGGCTCGATCCCGACAATCCACGCAACCTCAGCCGTGTCGTTACCATTTAGCTGGAGGTCTGCGCGTGCGTCGTTTCGACATCACCATTGCAGGGGAAGTGAACCTGGATCTCATTCTTCCGGGGCTTCCTGCTGCTCTGCCTGAAGAGCGCGAGTTGCTGGCGACGGACTTTGTTTCGACGCTTGGCAGCTCGTCCGCCATTTTGGCTCACAACCTCTCCATCCTCGATGCGAAGGTTGGCTTCATCACCGCTGTGGGTGGGGATCCTTTCGCTGGCCTTGCCATGGAGTGGTTGAAGTCGGCGAGCGTCGATCTTTCTAAAGTAGTGGAGTTTGCTGCAGGGAAGACCGGCGTAACGCTGTTGCTGCCGCATGGGAAGACTCGTCATATCCTGACGTATCCCGGTGTGATGGCGGAGATGACGGTGAGCGATCTCGACGTGGACTATCTTGCGTCGGGCCGTCACTTTCATCTCTCTTCACTGTTCCTGCAAACAGCTCTCCAGCCCGGCTTGCCAGAGTTGTTCCGCACGCTTAAGGCACGCGGCGTAACGTTATCGCTCGATACGAACGATGATCCTGAAGACCGCTGGGGCGCGCCTCTCGAAGAACTGCTTGGCCTTGTCGACATCTTCCTGCCGAACGAAGATGAAGCTTGTCGCATCGCAGGCACGCGTGATGTGGACGCTGCCCTGACGTATCTGGCCAAACGTACTCCGGTGGTCGCGATCAAGTGTGGTCGTAGAGGTTCGCTGGTGCAGGCTGGGGAAGATCGTTGGGAGGTCGCCTCGCAAACGGTTACCCCTGTCGATACCATCGGCGCAGGAGACAGCTTCAACTCCGGCTTTCTCAAGGCTTACCTAAACGGCAGTTCCTGGCAGCGTTGTGCAGAGTGGGGCAACGCCACGGCAGCACTGTCCACGTTGCGAGCAGGCGGCGTCGAGGCCTTCCGTGATGCCGAATTGCGATCAGCTTTTTTGCAAACCGCACTCAACCCGCAGGTCGGTTGAGATGCAGGGCATCACGCTGCAAAATGAACTCGCTTCGGCAACAATCATGCCTGCGCAAGGCGGTCGCGTAGCCTCTCTGCGCAGCCTGCTAACGGGCGTCGAGTTCCTGTGGCAGGCGCCGACGCCCTGGAGTTTGCGGCAGCCTGGGGAAGATGCAAACTTTGCTCATGGTGCTGCTGCAGGGATTGAAGAGTGTCTGCCGACTGTTGCTCGCTGCGAAGCCGCAGGGACGCCGCTACCCGACCATGGAGACTTCTGGCAGTTGCCGTGGCAGGTGCTTGCTGTGTCCGCCAACGCTGCGACGTTGCGTGCAGAGGGTTTCTCCCTGCCTCTTGCCTTCGAGAAAACCTACACGCTACGCGGTGCTGCGCTTTGTCTTGAATCGAAGATCACGAACATCGGCGCAGAAGACACGTCATTCCTTTATGCGGCACATCCATTGTTGGCCGTGGACGAGGGCGACCGCATCGTGCTTCCAGATGAGTGCGCAAACCTCGCACTATTTGATTCGCGACACACGCGCCTGGGACACAAGGGCACTCAGCTCTCATGGCCGCAAGCTGCGCTCGCTAGCGGCGAAGGAGTCGTTGACCTCAGTTTGATCGGTGCGTTCGACGACGACACTGCCGAGATGCTTTACACCCCGCGGCTTCTTCATGGCGTTTGTGGTCTGTATCGCAGCGCCTATCGGCAGGGAATCAGCCTTTATTTCTCAGAAGACTCGTTGCCCTGGATGGGCTTGTGGATCTGTTGTGGCGGCTGGCCGGACGATGGCTCGCCGCGGCAGTACGCCTTTGCACCAGAGCCTACCTCTGCTCCATGCGGATCGTTGTCCCAGGCCCTTGCTGAATCCTCTGCAACTGTTCTGTCTCCCGGAGCCAGCTTCAACTTTTCGCTGGAGTTCGCGCTGAGTGATTCTGGCATCGACCTTGCCGACTTTACCGCTCGTACTCTTCACCGAGCTTGACGATTCATGGAAGGGGCGTATCGTAAGGAAACGATAGTTCATTCTAGAAATATTGTTGAGGCGGGAATGAGTCCGAAGGGCCCAAAACAGAAACATGCCGTTAGCGAAGCTGGAAGCGAGCCTGTCGCCGCAGCGCAGAACATGCTCATCGGCGAGCGCCGGCAGCATGTCATGCGGCTGCTGGAGCGTGACGGCCGCGTACTCGTCTCTGAGCTTTCGACTCAGCTAGGCATCTCGCCCATCACTATTCGCAAAGACCTCGATTACCTTGAGTCAAAAGGTCTGGTGGAGCGCACGCATGGTGGCGCGCTGGCTCCACAGAAGACGGCGATGCTCGACCGTCCGCTGAAGGAAAAAGAGTCGCAGCAGACCCGCGAGAAGCAGTTGATCGCAGAAGCCGCCGCTTCGCTCGTGCAGGAAGGGCAGTGCGTTCTGCTGGACTCCGGCACGACCACGACGGCCGTAGCGAAGGAGCTGCGCCGCTTCTCCAATCTCACGATCGTCACCAACGCGCTGAATATTGCAGCGGAGTTGAGCGACACAGACTTCGACATCATCTTGATCGGTGGCAACCTTCGCAAGAACGCTTTCTCGCTGGTCGGGCCACTTGCCGAAGACGTTCTGCGCGAGATTCACGCGGACATCCTTTTTCTCGGTGTGGATGGCTTCGATGTCGAGACGGGCATCACGACGCCCAGCGTACAGGAAGCCAGGGTGAACCGCGTGATGGCGAACGTCTCACGCAAGGTCGTGGCCGTTTGCGATTCGACCAAATTCTCCCGCCGCAGCCTTGCGCTCATCATCCCACCTTCTGCGGTCCACAAAGTCATCACAGACAGCAATATCGACGCAAAAACGAAGCAGGCGCTGGAAGCTGCAGGCGTCAGCGTAGTCACTGTTTAAATCTGGCTCGCTGCGGTATATCGTTTAGTATCGTTTTATATGGAATATCGTTTCCTGGTAAAGCGCATGCTGACGGCCGCCTTGGCTCTGCCCCTGGCGAAGGCTTCCCTGGCTCAGTCACCCTCGACTTTCACAAATGAACTTCTGCCGCAGCCAATGCAATTGCGTGCAAGCGCAAGGGGTTCGTTTCGTGTCGCTGCGGGCTGGAATATCTCTTCGCCGTCGATCGCAAACCCAACGGTTTCCGCTATTGCGAAGCGTACGGTGACGCGTCTGCAGAACGAAACAGGCATCTGGTTCAGCGATCCATGGCAGCCCTCAGCCGGTAAAGCCGCCGCGCTGACGCTTGCCGTAGAGGACACCTCTGTGACGCAGCCATACTTCGGCATGGACGAGAGCTACCGTCTCGATGTGGACGCTTCCGGCGCACATCTTTCCAGCCACACACTCTTCGGTCTCCAGCGTGGTGTTGAGACATTCCTGCAACTCGTACAGCATGATCCTGCGGGATACTATCTGCCTTCGGTCCACATTGACGATGCTCCTCGCTTTGCATGGCGCGGATTGATGCTCGATGCCGGGCGACACTTCCAACCTGTCAGTGTCGTTCTGCGAACGCTGGACGCGATGGCCTCCGTCAAGCTCAACGTGCTGCATCTGCACCTGTCGGAAAACCAGGGCTTCCGCGTCGAGAGCAAGCGCTTCCCGAAGCTGACGGGTGAAGGCTCGAACGGCGAGTTCTACACGCAGGCGGACATTCATCACATTGTGGCGTATGCCACATCGTTGGGCATACGTGTCGTGCCAGAGTTCGATCTGCCTGGGCATACAACGAGCTGGTTCGTTGGCTATCCCGAGCTCGCAAGTCTGCAGAAGAGCTATCAGACCGACCGAACCTTCGGTGTGCATGATGAAGCCATCGACCCCACGCGTGAGTCCACGTACAAGTTTCTCGATGCCTTCTTTGGTGAGATGGCAGAGCTCTTTCCTGACAGCTATGTGCACATCGGTGGCGATGAAAGCAACGGCAAGCAGTGGCAGTCGAATCCTGCGATTCAAGCCTTCATGAAAGATCATCATCTCGCCGACAAAGCTGCCTTGCAGGCGTACTTCAACCGTCGCCTGCAGGAGATCTTGCAGCGGCATGGCAAGAAGATGGTGGGCTGGGATGAGATTATCCACCCCGATCTTCCTTCGGATGTAATCGTGCAGAACTGGCATGGTGTGTCGTTCCTCGCCCAGGCTGCGCGCGATGGCCACAGAGGCTTCTCTTCCAAGCCGTATTACCTCGACCACAACGAGACTGCTGAGTCGATGTATAAGGCTGATCCTGTCTCGCCGGACGCCCACCTCACGGACGCGCAGGCAAAGCTGATCGTTGGTGGCGAAGCCTGCATGTGGAGTGAGCAGGCTGTTCCGCTCACCATCGACTCGCGTATCTGGCCTCGTACAGCAGCCGTAGCGGAACGCCTCTGGTCGCCTGCTACTGTTGTGGACATCGACGATATGTATCGTCGTCTGCGGCAGGAGGAGTTGCGCCTCGATGCCATGGGCATTGAAAACCTCTCTGGCCCGCAGCGTATGCTGCGCCAGCTCTTGGGGCAGCGCAATCCTGTGTCGTTGCAGGTTCTCGCGAATGCCGTGCAGCCCGATGATTTTCATGATCGTGCTCGCTTACAGAAGAACACCGTCGATACGCCAATGACTGGCTTCGTCGACTCTGTCGTCTTCGATCCGCCGCTGCGTCATGATCTGCAGATCACGATGCAACAGTACCTGCAGGGCAACGCAAGCGATTCGTCCGCAGCGCAGCAGCGTTTGCAGGCCCTCTTCTCGAGCTGGCAGCAAGCAGGAGACGCTTTGAAGGCGCAGTGTGCCGAAGAGCCTCGTCTGAACGTTGTTGCTTCTCGCGCAGCTCAACTTGCAGACCTTGGTCGTCTCTCGCTTGCCGTTTTACAAAGTCACCAAAGCCGCACGTCTTTGCCTGCATCGCAGCACCAGCAGTTGGACGCTCTTTTTGAAAAGTCCTCTGCACGTGATGCCTCGATGGTGGAGTTTGTCGTGCTTCCCCCGCTGAAGGAGTTGTTGAAAGCTACGCCGTAAGCGTGCAAACCAAGCAAGAAAAAATGCCCAGCTGCGCTCTCCAACGCAGCTGGGCAAACTTGTTTGCGACGTAATTAACGCTGTAGCTTTGGCAGCAGCCGCAGCGCGTTCTCGCGATACACCTTGCGCAGCACGTCGTCTGGCAGGAAGATGCCGTAAATGTTCCACCGGCCCTGGCGCGACGCGTGCGAAGGATAGTCGAAGTACTCGTCCGCCGTTTCCAGGAAGCGGAAGTGCAGGCGATACATCTCTACATTTGGCAGCAGGTCGGTGCCAAACAGAATGCGGTCCGCATAGCGCAGGAAAAACTCGCGTGCAGCATACGGCTGCCTACCCAACTCCGGCGTGCGCGCGCTCATGTCGATCATCAGGTTGGGCAGGCGATCAAGCTGCTCGCTGAGATAGCGGAGATCTTCACCGCTCTCTGCACAGTGGGCGCCAATAAACGTGATCTCAGGATGCCGTGCGATCACTCGGTTGCGTTGTTCCATCAGCTCGCGCTTTGTTACCGGTACCTCATGAAAGCCCCAGTCCGGGTGAGCGGCCAGCTCTTCATAGCGTTCATTCTGTGGATCAATTGGCTCAAAGAACGCGCTGGGATCAGCCGTGTGGAACATCACGGGAAGCCCCAGTTTGGCACACGCGTCGAAGATCGGAATAAAGCGCTCATCGTCGATCGTCAGCAGCTTGCCCTGTTCATCGCGCAGCACTAACCCGAGGTCTTTCCAGAACTTGATCGCGACTGCGCCATGGTCCACCATCCGCTGAAGGCGTTCGATCGTAGTTTGAATAAACTCCGGGCTATCGATATCACTCCAGTCCATCCACCCGATAGAGGAGAAGCGTTCCGGGGCTGCTGCATGAAAGCGATCCATGATCGCCAGAGCCTCATCGCCCACCTTCATCGTGATGTTCACGACATGCTCAATGCCGGTCTGGTCCATGATCTTGAGCACTTCGAGTGGGTCGGTCGAGTCCAGATGATTGTGATAGTCGATCGCGGCAAACTTCGCCCGCTCCACAACCGACACGGGCGTCACAAGGCTGGACTTGGGGTGAAAGTCGCTCAGGCGAAGGTCCACTTCTGCCGTAGCGTTCACCAGATCAACGAACATGTCCCTTTTCTCGACAGCAGAGTCCATCAGAATCCCCTCCATACCGTTTTCGCTTGGAAAAACGTTCTGCTCCATCATCATTTTCAGTACGCTAGCTGAATATGAATGCAAAAGCGTAAAAAGCGAAATAAAACACTTGCAAAATATAGCATGAAAAAGCTATAAAAACTCACACACCATTTTACGTATCCGTTCCGGGGTTTTGTGCCCGGGAGCGAGGTTGGAGGAACCATGAGTTTGCACCTGATGGGGTCGGCGGTTCTCAATATGCTGAAACCGAAAGCGAAGCGGGTAGTTCAGTCGATGTTCCTCCTTGGTGTTGCGACGGGAGCGCTGGCGCAGACCACGACCACCAGCATTGTTGGTCGTGTGCTCGATCCTTCTGGCGCGGTTGTGCCAAAGGCGCAGGTCGTTATGCAGAACAAGGACACGAACCAGGAGCTTCGCACGCTCACCGACTCGCACGGCGAGTACCGCATCGATCTTCTGCCTGCTGGTACGTATGACGAGAAGGTAACGGCTTCGGGTTATAAGACGACCGTACAGCCCGGGCTCGTTCTCTATGTTGGCCAGGTCGTAACGCTCAACGCCAGCCTGTCGATCGGTGAAGCTTCTACGACGGTGGAAGTGAGCACGGCGCAGCCCATCGTCAACACGACGAACAGCGAAATCGGCGAAACGATCACCTCGCGCGAGATTACCGATCTTCCGCTCGTCGACCGTAACGCTTACACTTTGCTGGACATCATTCCCGGCGTGCAGAACAACCAGAACAGCATCGTATTTGGCTACCCTGAGCAGCGCACCATCGTGAATGGTGGCTACGACGCCGGCACCGGTTCAGTGAACTACTTCCTCGACGGCGGACCGAACCTCACAGGTCTTCGCAACACCGGCAACATCACGCCCAACCCCGATGCTCTGCAGGAGTTCCGCGTGCAGACCAACGGGTACAGCGCAGAGTACGGCCGCTTCCCCGGCGGCATTATCAACGCCATCACAAAGTCCGGTACCAACGACTTCCACGGCACGGTGTTTGAGTTCAACCGCAATCAGGCTCTTGCCGCCAGAACGTATGGTTCTGATGCCTTGCCGAAGGCCCCGCTCAACCGCAATCAATTTGGCGGAACGTTAGGTGGTCCCCTCCGCAAGGACAAGCTCTTCTTCTTTGGCTCCTATGCTGGCCTTCGCCAGGACGCGGCAAACTTTGTGAACAGCGCCGTTGTTCCTACTGAAGCAGAGCGCAGCGGCGATTTCAGTGGCGACGCGGCAACTGCGCTTCCCGTGGATATCTCAGGCACCACACCTGCGCTCTTTGCGTGCGGCGGAGTCGTCGGCAAGATCTGTTCCACGCAACTTGATCCTTCTGCCGTAAAGATCATGAACGACTACATCCCCCACGCCAACGTGGGGACGAATCTCTGGCAGGGGTATCTCGCAACCTCCGTTCACTCTGACGACTTCCTCGCCAAACTCACAGCGAACCTCAGCGAGCGCCAGCATCTGAACGTGCTCTACTTCAACACCAGCGGTAACAGCCTGCTTCCGGCGAACAGCTCCACGAACCTGCCCTGGGCTAACATCTATTACCACTGGCGTCAGCAGAACTCGAACATCGTGCATGACTATGTGATCTCTCCCTCGTTGATCAACCAGACGTGGATCACGTACACGCGAAACTTCGCGGGCCGCGTCGGCTCCCCTGGCACTGGTCTTGACGATCTCGACTCGTCCTTCACCACGCAGGGAACGAAGAGCCTGCCGTACATCACGGTTACGGGTTACTTCACACTCGGCAACGCTGTGCAGGGCCCCGTCGCAGGAACGAACTTCTACTCCGTGCGCGACATGCTCACCTGGACGCATGGCCGTCACTCCATTCGGTTCGGCGGTGAATCCTCGCTCGATAAGGACATTCAGCAGATCACGCAAACGAACTACGGTGTCTTTAGCTTCGGCACAACGATGACCGCCGGCACGGTGAACAAGGTGAAGTACACCGGCAACGCGCTGGCAGCGTTTGAAATTGGAAGCCCCACCGGCGTATCGCAGGGTTCGCCCGTCACGGGCTACACGAATAGCTGGAACACAGCACTGTTCCTGCAGGATGACTACCGCATTCTTCCGCGCCTTACGTTGAATCTCGGTATTCGTTGGGACATCCAAACGCCACCGACTGACCCGGAGAATAAGGAAGGTACTTACATCGCTGGTCGTCAGTCGGTCGTTCGCCCCACTGCACCTGTTGGTCAGCTCTTCCCAGGAGATGCCGGTGTTACGCGAGGCATCACGCCAGTTCGCTGGAACCACATCTCGCCTCGCGTAGGTTTCGCGTACGACCTCTTCGGCAACAGCCGCACCTCCATCCGCGGTGGAGCAGGCCTCTTCTGGGGCAGCACCTCCGGCAACGAGTGGAACCAGATGGAGAACTTTGTGCCCTGGTCGCTTACCTTCACCTTCACGAACGCCGGCAGCATTACCGGCGCACGCTTGAGCGATCCGTACAAGAATCTGGCTGGCGGCAATCCCTACCCTTACTCCGGTGGCTGGCCTGTGGCCGGAGCGCAGATCTACGGCATCTCCACGGACTATAACGGCCCCTATATTTACCACGGCAACTTCTCCGTCCAGCAGCAACTCACGAATACCATCGGCATCCAGATTGCTTATGTAGGAGCTCTGGCGCACGCGCTGCCATTCTCAACGGACGTCAACTATCCAGTGTTGGACGCAACGGCAAAAACAGGTGCCGCAAGCGCTCTGGCGCGGCGTCCGAACCCACTCTTTGGTCAGGTGGCGCTTACCAAGTCGAATCAAACGGCGTCGTATCATGCCCTGCAGGTGACCGGACAGAAGCGTATTGGTTCTTCGTTCACCATGTCTGCGTTCTATATCTGGAGCAAGGCGATGAGCAGCACCTCCATGCAGACACAGAACACAAACTCCGGTGCACAGGACTTCAACAAGCTTGGCGCTGAGCGTGGACTCTCCGACTACGACATCCGCAATCAGTTTGTGGCAAGCCTCATCTGGCGCAGCCATCTCTATAGCGGAAGGTCGCGTTGGATCGGCTCAACGGTCAACGACTGGGGTGTTTCTCTTATCGCAAAGGTCCACACCGGCAATCCTTACAACTTGTTGAATGGTGGCGATGCAAACCTCGATGGCAGCAGCAGCTACGATCGCCCTGAGCTCGTTGGAAACTCCAAGAATATCGCCGTTCGTTCGAATAAGGAGTGGTTCAACACCGCGGCGTTTGCCTACAACACACCAACCAACGGCAATCCTGTAGATGGCAACACGCCACGCAACTACATCATCGGGCCTGGGTATCGTGATATCGACCTGTCGCTTACGCGTAACTTCCATGTCACGAGAAAGACGGTTCTACAGGTACGTGCGGACGGCTCCAACGCTTTCAATATGGCGACGTTCACAACTCCTGCTACAAACCAGCGCACGATCACATCCAGTCTTTTTGGCCAGTTGAACACAACGAACCCAAACCGACTCGTTCAGCTTGGTGCAAAGCTGTTGTTCTAGTTACAGCCGCACGGGTTCAACATAGGCAGAAAAGGGAGCAACCATCTGGTTGCTCCCTTTCTGCCTATGTTCTTTAGCGCTAATGAGCGATGGTTGTAGAGCCTGACTTGGAGTTGCCGCGCGGCCCTGTCACGGTTCCGCTTGCGGTCGAGGTGCCGTTCCCGTTGTTCGTTGTGGAGCCATTCACCGAAGTCGTCCCTCCCTTGACTCCCGTTACCGAGCCAGACTCCGTCGTGCCTGTGGGGGCTCTGGTCGCGCTGCCTTGTCCTGACACCTGGTTGCCTCGCGCTCCTGTGACGGTTCCACTACCGGATACGGAGTTGCCGGTTCGTGAGGCTGTGCTCGTTGCCGTCGTGCCATGCGGGCCGGTGCGCGTGTGCTGTGCCAATGCTGGCACTGTAAGTAGAAGGACGATCGGAGAAACAGCCAGTAGCATTCGGTTCATTGGGTCACCTTTCACAATTCCCATGCTTTTTACTTAGCACGCTGTTCCAATCGAACACATCCTCTTTGGGTAAGTCTTCTTTGCCGACACTTCCTTACACTACAAAGATTCGACTCTCTTTCGCGGACTGCACCCGGGATGGGAAACTCGTAAACAGAACTCGAATAGGTACAGGTGGCGTGTTTTGAATCCTGCAGGCGAACCTTCATGACGCAGATACTGTTGATCGACGACGACAAAGAGTTATGCCACGGCTTGCAGCGGCTTCTTCGCATGGACGGCTTTGAGCTTTCCTTCGTGCACGACGCTCGCGACGGCCTGCTGCGCGCTGTGGAATCGACCTTCGAGCTTATCGTTCTCGACGTCATGCTCCCCGGCGGCGATGGCAGGGTTCTGTTACGAAAGCTGAGAACCTCATCCGATGTTCCTGTCATCATGTTGACCGCTCGCGGCGATGAGAAGGATCGCATCCTGGGGTTAGAGCTTGGTGCAGATGACTACCTCCCCAAGCCCTTCAACGTGCGTGAACTGATCGCACGAATGCGTGCTGTACTCAAGCGCAAAGGCGCGGAAGCCTCGCTGCCTCTGCTTCATCTTGGCGATATCGAAATTCATCCTGTGCTGCGACAGGTCAAGCAGAAGGGGGAAGCCCTCTCGCTTACTGGCACCGAGTTTGAAATCCTTCTCGTCCTCGCGCGATCAGCGGGCAGAGTCGTTACCAGGGATGAGATCGCAGAGGCCTGCCTCGGGCGCTCCATCGGAGCCTTCGACCGCAGCGTCGACAACCACATCAGCAACCTCCGCAAGAAGCTCGGTCCTGCACCCGACGGCAATGAGAGAATCCAAAGTCTGCGCGGTGTCGGCTATCTCTACATCGGCGAGTCGCAACAGTGAGGCTCATCCACTCGCTCTACGCCAAAATTTTCAGCTGGTTCTGGTTGACGCTTGGCGTCGGCGCGTTGCTCGTCCTCATCGTCACTCTCTTTACCGGGACGCAGCCTCTTGGCCGCCGCTGGGCGCGGCTCACGCAGGACATGTACGCTCACAGCGCCATTGACTTTTACCAGAGCGGTGGAACCCCTGCCCTCCAACGTTACGTAGACATCCTGCAGAAGTCGTCCGGCATACAGGCCGCACTACTGGACGAACATCAACAGAACGTTTTGCCGCGTCCCACACCTCCAAACGTCCAAAGTGTTCTGGCAGATAGCCTGCGTCGGCAGCGGTCTGCTGTACATCTGGGAAGAGTCTGGACCTCTGCAACACCACTCTTGTACGGCTCGCGCAGATTCCTCTTTGTGATGGAGGTCCACCCACTGGATGGCTTTGTCGACGGAACCTTTGCAAGACCTTTTCTCAATCGCCTCCTGCTCGCGTTTCTCGTCGCCTCACTCTTCTGCCTGCTTCTTACGCGGCATATCGTGGCTCCTGTAAAGGCGTTGCAGCTAGGTGCACAGCGGCTGGCCGCTGGAGATCTCAGAACCCGAGTAGCGCCGGAAGTAACGGCTCGCAACGATGAACTCGCCGACACCGCGCGCGCCTTCGACCAGATGGCCGACCGCATGCAGCTACTCATACAAGGACGGCAGGAGCTACTGGCAGACATCTCTCATGAGCTGCGATCACCACTTACGCGAATCTCCGTTTGCGCAGAACTCATTCAGCGAGGCGAACTCGATGTTGTTGAGCGCATCCAGGTCGACGTCAAACGCATGAACGCCATGATCGGCCAGATCCTGTTGTTGACGCGCCTGGATCTGCAACCGCCTGCCGTGGTCTCTGATGCTATTGACTTGCCGGGGATGCTCGAAAGCATCACACAGGACGCTGCTTTGGAAGCGCAGCACTTGGACAAAAGCATCCACCTTCATGTTGGTAGTTCCTGCATCATCCACGGGGAAGCGAACCTTATTCGCAGCGCAATTGAGAACGTTGTGCGTAATGCCGTTCGTTACACCGAGCCTGGCACTACCGTAGAGGTCGCTGCTCAACGCCTCTTCCTCCATGAGCAAACCTTGTGTGAGGTCATCATCACCGATAGCGGAACCGGCGTTCCTGAAGACGCATTGCAGAAGCTGTTTGATCCCTTCTTCCGCGTCTCGGAAGCCCGCGAACATGATTCCGAAGGAACAGGCCTGGGCCTCTCCATCTCACGTCGCATCGTGGAAATGCACAACGGCACCATCTATGCGCGTAACCGTTCCGATCGTCCAGGCTTGCAGGTATGCCTGCAGCTTCCTACGAAGTAACTCGTTTACCGCAGGCAAATTAGCCTGGACACTTCGTGACAATCTCATCCGCAACAGCTGAGTCCTCTTGAGGTTCTATGTATGTGTCAGTACGGCGCACAGATCGCCGTGACAGACGCAAAGGAGAACTTCGATGAAGCTCAATATGCCCATACTCGCGCTCGGTGCGCTCGCACTTTCCTTTACAGCAGCTCATGCTCAGGTATCCAAAAGCACCACGGTGACAGGACCCAACGGACAGACCGCAACTCGCAATACTACTCATGTCAACGGTCAGACCTCGGTGACGACCACCGGTCCGAATGGCAACTCTGCATCGCGTACGACCAATCGTTATGCGGGCGGCAGCTCCACCGTCGCCACCGGTCCGAACGGTAACACCGCAACTCGCACGGTCAGCGGCCGCGGCACAGGCGTGACCACGGTCAACCGCTCTGGCCCTCGTGGCAGCTCTTCACGCGTCACTACTCGCTAATCAGATTGCATAACGGCGAGACGTCTACCGCGTCTCGCTACGTACCTCCGCAAGCGACTCGCGCAACAACTTCCTCATTGCTCTCATTACCGGCGGAGAGGGCTGGCATAACAATCAGTCAACCGCGCCCGCTTCGACTGGGACGACCCACTTGCTGGCTCCGGCGGCGGCGCACAGCACTAACGGGAGAGGGTAGCGGCACAGAAAATCGAACAGGCCTACCTCCTGTGCCGCTTGTTTCCCCTGCGTTTTCCTTCGCGCCTCTCAGTAGGATGAAGGAGATGTCTGAAGCCACTACTCTCGATCCGCAAACGCTCTCTTATATCGCTTCAACGCTGAACCTTCCTCTTCCGTCCATCAAGGCCGTAATGGGGCTGCTGGATGAAGGTTCCACCGTGCCCTTCATCGCGCGCTACCGCAAAGAGGCGACAGGCAATCTCGACGAAGTACAGATTCGCGACGTCGCCGACAAGATCAGCTACTTCCGCGACCTCCTGCAGCGCCGCGCAACCGTGCTCGCCTCCATCGCGGAGCAGGGCAAGCTGACCGACGAGTTGAAGGCCCGTATCCTGGCCACGCTCGATCGCAGCGAACTGGAAGATCTGTACCTGCCTTACAAGCCAAAGCGCCGCACCAAGGCAACCATCGCCCGCGAGAAGGGACTCGCTCCACTCGCGGAGTACATCTGGCAGCAGCAGCCTGCCGCGTTGGATCTGATCGCCCTCGCGCAGACTCTGGTCGATCCCGCGAAGGAAGTCGCAACCATCGAGGAAGCTCTCGAAGGCGCCCGCCATATCGTCGCCGAACTCATCACCGAAGACGCGCACGTCCGCAAGGCAGCTCGTCAACTCATGTTCGATGAAGGCACCATCATAAGCCGCAAGCTCACAGACGCCACCGACGAGCAAGAGAAGTTCAAGATGTACTACGAGTACCGCGAGCCCGTGAAGGCGATCCCCTCACATCGCATGCTCGCGATCCGTCGCGGCGAAGCCGAGAACGTACTCTACTGGCTCATCGAACTCGACGAACCTCGCATCCTCTCTCTCGTCTCCTCGCACGTCGTACGCGCCGAAGGCGACTGGTCGCCGCACCTGCGCACCGCCATCGAAGACTGCTGGAAGCGCCTGCTGAACTCCTCCATCCAGGGTGAAATTCGTCTCGAGCTTAAGCGTCGCTCCGACACTGCGGCCATCGACGTCTTCCGCGAAAACCTGAAGCATCTCCTGCTCGCCGCCCCCGCCGGTCCCATCGGCGTTCTCGGCGTGGACCCCGGCCTGCGCACCGGTTGCAAGCTCGCCGTCGTCGACGAAACCGGCAAGTTCCTCGCCGACGACGTCATCTACCCGCACACCGGTCGTGTCCGCGAAGCCAACGACAAGCTCGCCGTCCTCATCGCGAAGCACAACATCCGCGCCATCGCGATCGGCAACGGCACCGCCTCGCGCGAGACCGACGCCTTCGTCAGTGACTTCTTCAAAGAGAAGGACCTCTCCGGCATCTTCCGCGTCACCGTGTCGGAGGCGGGCGCCAGCGTCTACTCCGCCTCGGACATCGCCCGCCAGGAGTTTCCCAACCTCGACCTCACCGTACGTGGCGCCATCTCCATCGCGCGTCGCCTGCAGGACCCCTTGTCCGAACTCGTGAAGGTCGATCCCAAGTCCATCGGTGTCGGGCAGTATCAGCACGACGTCGATCAGCGCCAGCTGCAGCAGTCGCTCGAAGCCACCATCGAGAGCTGCGTGAACCGCGTCGGCGTCGATCTCAACACTGCATCGTGGACGCTCCTGCGTTACGTTGCGGGCATCACCGAGCGCATCGCATTGAACATCGTCAGCTTCCGCGATCAGCACGGCCGCTTCCTCTCTCGCTCGCAGCTTCATGAAGTCTCAGGCGTCGGTCCCAAGACCTTTGAGCAGGCCGCAGGCTTCCTGCGCGTGCGCGACGGCGAGCAGCCTCTCGACAACACCGCCGTGCACCCCGAGTCATACGGCCTCGTGGAAGAGATCGCTCGCTCGCTCGCCACGCCCGTCTCCGACCTCATCCGCAGCCCGCAACTGCTGACCGGCGTCAACAAGGCAAACTTCGCCGTCGGCAGCTTCACGTTGAACGACATTCTCGAAGAGTTGAAGAAGCCCGGCCGCGATCCGCGCGACACCTTCGTCGCTCCTTCGTTCAACGAAGCTGTTCGCGAAATTTCTGACGTAGAGCAGGGCATGGTGCTCGAAGGTGTCGTCACGAACGTCACAAAGTTCGGTGCCTTCGTCGACGTCGGCGTCCATCAGGACGGCCTCGTGCACATCTCCGAAATCTCGAACCGCTACATCAAGGACCCGTCCGAAGCCTTGAAGGCTGGCGAGATCGTCAAGGTGAAGGTGCTCAACGTCGACACGAAGACCAAGCGCATCTCGCTTTCGATCAAAGCGCTGCTCGCACCTTCAGGAGCGCAGCCAAAGCGGCGCAACTCGCCCCCTCCGGCCGAGGTCTCCATGCAGGACAAGCTCGCTTCGCTCTCCTCGCGCTGGCGCACCAACTAACGCCGCACTCGCGGCCACAAACAGAGACGCCCACAGCCTCGGCTGTGGGCGTCTCTGTTGGCACTCTCACGTTAGCGAAGCGTCTGTCCCGTCAGATAAGCCACCGTATTCGCCATCCAGCGCATCTGCAACGGAGCCGCAAACGCAGGCGCGCGATGCACCATCACAGGCGTCTTGCCCACATTGCACAGGAAGCTCGCCGCACCCACTTCGCGGTCATGATCGCGGCTATAACCCATGATCACCACCGGGTCGCTCGCCCCCGCCGCACGCTCAATCATCAGCCCGTTGGAGAGCTTGCCATGCGCCTGGTAATGCACGCCCAGCGCACGGTCCACGGGCATTCCCGCAAACGTAGCGTGCTCGCGTACAAACAGCCAGTTGCCCATCCACGGCGCGCGCGTATCACCCACTTGGCTCGTATAGGTGAACGCACCCATCGTGGCAAGCTGCTTTGCCACGCCATCGGCAAGGTAATCATCCGGCACAACCGCCAGCAGCGGAGTGCCGCTCCTCACGGCCTTCAGCACCGCTTCGTCAATGTGGCCAAGCGGCTCCTTCTCGTGCAGATCGCCCTTCTTCGCCTGTGCTTCCAGCCCGGTCTCATCGCCAATCTGGCGGTCGAACTTCGAGCCCACCTGCACGCCCGAAGCCACCAGCAGATCGTATGTTTCGCCTGCCTTGAACTCCTCCACCGTAACGCCGGCAATCGCCTCAAGCTGCTTGCGCGTCGGGCTTAGCAGACTGCTCACGCCCACGCGCACCGGCTTCTTGAAGCCAAGCTTCGTGTTCGCCACCCAAAGGTCACGAGTGAACGCTGCGCCCGTCGTCAGTGGCGCTTCAAACACCAGCTTGTGGATGCCTTCTTCCTCAAACGCCGGTGTCTGCACATCGCCTGCAAGCAGGTAGCTGAACTGATCGGCAACGTTTGCCGGCACGTCATACTCACCCACAACCTTCCGCTTGCCGGTCGGCGAAACCACCGTCAGCTTCACCTTTTTCGCCGCCTTCACCTCGGCCAGCGAAGCGCCCGTATCGTTCAGCAGAAAGAGGTCGACCGTCGCGCTTTCACCTACGGCGTAGTTGAGGTTGTGCTGCTTGGCCACCAGCCGTATCGGACGCAGGCTCGACGCAATGTACTCGGGATCGCCCTTGAAGTTGCGCAGATTGTCCACGATGCCCGAGTGGTTTTCAATCGCCGTCGACTCCCATCCGCTGATCGCTGCAAAGTCAATCTCGTCGCAGATGCGCGCGTTCTCCATGTACTGCTGCCAGCTCTCGTAGCACTTGTCGCCCAGGGATCGAAAGAGCTTGTCCGTCGTCGGAAACGCCTTCTCAAATCCCCACCGGCGGAAGAACTTCACATAGCTCGTAAGGATCTCGCGATGGTCCGTCAGGTCGTAGCTATGGCCCGTGCCGCCGAACTCCTTGTTCTCCAACTGGTGCACCATCAGCGAGTGGTTGTCCGCAACCGCGCAGCCTTCCATCTCACCAAACTCCACCAGCACCTTCTTCAGCGGCTCGTTGTAGGTGAACTTCTGTGCGCTCTTGTAGAACTCGTCGTACCACTGGTCGCCAGAGCCTTGATGGTTGTTCCACCATCCGCCCCACTCTTCCTTATCGCTGCGATGGATGTCCTCGTTGTACGGCTCATACCAGGCCTGCGCCGCACCACGAGCGACGAAGCCATCGTTCAGCACCACCATGCGAGAAGGGTCTTCCTCATGCATGATCTCCAGTGGGCGGAACGTGTCCGGGTTCTTCAGGTCCGCGCCAATCTCGTTCTGCAGCGCATACTCAATCAGCGACGGATGGCTGCGGAACGCGCGCACCATGTAGCGGCACTTCGCCAGCATGAAGCGCTGCGAGAACAGGTCGGCAAAATCCTTCGGCTTCGCCATGATCAGGTCCGGCGTGTTCGTGTCAGCCTTTGCCGGAATCTTGCCCATCGCAAGCTTGCCGCCACCCGGCTCCATGTAACGCAGCAGCCCCAGGCGGTCATGCACGCGGAAGACATCTTCCTTGCCCACGTTGCGATGGAAGTTCAGGCAGTTCAATCCCAGCTTCTTCGCCTGCACCACCTCGCGCTCCGCAAGCTCCAGCGTCGGGAAGAGAGCGTTGTGCCCCCAGTAGCCCCATGAGATCGACGTATAGATCTTGAAGCGGCGACCGTTCATGCGGAAGAGCGCATTCGTCCCCAGCCCTTCAGGCGCAAACCAGCGGAAGCCGAACGGAACCACACGCACATGCTGCGCTCCGTCAGTGCTCTTCGCCGTCACGCGCACGTGATACATCACCGGCGTATGCAGGTCCCACAGCTGCGCCTTCGGATAGCTCAGCTTCGCCTGCATCGCAGGAGCTTGCGGATCAGCCGCAAGCTTCACACCCTCTCCCGCAGCCTTCGCCACGACGTTGCCCGTTCGCGGGTCCAGCACCTCGAACTCCGTCGAAGTCACCTTGCCCTCAAACTTCGCAAACGCCGTCACCGTGCGGCCTTCAGGCGTATTCAGCACCCAGGCGTCTTCAATGTGCCCGCCCATCGGCGCGGCTTCAATCTCCATGCCGCGATCGAGCCCGCCAAAGCCATGCGACCGCATGAACTTCACCTTGCCCCACGTAATCGTGCCGCCGTCCACCCAGTCGTAGCGTCCGCCGGGGTTGGTAATGCGCACGCTCAGCATGTTCTTGCCGCCGGGCTTTGCAGCCTCGGTCAGGTCGCAGCGTAACGGCAGCTCTTCCATGATCGAGTAGCCCACCAGCTTTTCGTTCAGGAAGACTTCGGCCCGCATACGCGCTCCCCGAATGTGCAGCAGAATCCGCTTGCCCTGCATCGACGCCGGAATCTCCAGCGAGCGTGTCCACCAGCTCACGCCTTCGTACGCTCCGTTTTGCGGCACCGCGTCGGTCGCGGCGTAGCGATACTCCTCCGGCGTATAGGGTCGCGAGCCATTGGTTCCCCAGAAGTACTGCTCGACCGTCGCAGGTAAAGGAACAACCGCGCACTCCTTGCCGGGCTTCTGCGCATACAGCGCCTGCCATCCACCGGTTGGCGGTCGTACCTCCAGCTTGCTCAACTCAAACTCAGTCGGAAGGAAGATGTCATCGTCTTCCCACTTCGCCTGCGTATCCAGCCAGACGGTCCATCCTGTATCGGGAACCAGCGTGCCTTTCAGCACTGTCTCGGGGCCGCTCTTCGTCGCTTCGGGCTTTGCTGCCATTGCTCCGCGAGCTGTTGAAAGCGCACCAACCGCAGCACTGGTCTTCAAGAATGTCCGTCTATCCATCGTTGCTTCCTTTGCCTCTGTTTCGCTTGTTTACTTCGTGGTCGTTGTCATGCCCGCCCCGGTTGCAATGCCCGGTCCCGTGGCGGCTTTTACGTTGAACTCTTTTACGCCCACTTCGGCGTACTGTAGCCGCGCACCCTTTTGCGCGCTCAACTGCACATTCCGTAGCCGAAGCCCGCGAATCGGAGCTTCCGGCAGCCCCACCACCAGCATTGCTTCCTTGGCTCCCGTGGCTTTCACGTTCTCCAGCGTGATGTCATGAAAGTGAGGTGTCAGCCGTGTCAGCGGGGCTTGTTCAATCGTCGGCGGAACCTTCGGATAGAACGCGCTGATCAGCACCGCCGTCCCCACGTCTTCCATCTCGATGTCCCGATAGGTGAAGTCGCCGATATCGCCCCCGCGATCGCGGTTGCTCTTGATCCGGATGCCCGTTCCCGTGCCTTTGAAGTGAATGCGTTCGGCCAGCACATGCTGCACACCGCCAGCGATCTCGCTTCCAATCGAAAGCCCATGCCCGTGCAGCATCACGCAATCGCGAATCGTAATGTACGCGCTCGGCGCATCCGGCCCCGGTGATCCCGGCTGTCCGCTCTTGATCGCAATGTTGTCGTCGCCGGTATCAATCGTGACGTGGTCGATCAGCACATGCGTCGACGAGAACGGATCGATCCCATCGGTGTTGTGCGACGTCTGCGGCGCATACACCTTCATGTTGCGAAACGTCACATCGTCCGAGTAGTAGGGAACGATCTGCCACATCGGGCTGTTCTCCACCAGCACATCTTCCATCAGCACATGCTTGCAGTGGTCGAAAACAACCAGCCGTGGTCGCGTATAGCCCTTCTCATCGCGATGGTTCCACCACGTGTCGCCGCGCCCATCAATCGTGCCGCCACCTGTGATGACGATGTCGCTCGCATCCTTTGCCGAGAGCAGCGACTGCCGTCCCCGATCATGAAACTCTTCCATCTCCGGAAAGTCTTCATGATTGGGCGAAGCAGCCAGCGTCGCGTCCTTCGCAATCTTCAGCGTTACACCACTCGGCAGCACCAGCGGTCCACTCAGAAAGACCCCGCCCGCCAGCGTCACCGTACCGCCATGCGCGCAGCCGTCCAGCGCCTTCTGCAGCGCGGTCGTACTCACGCTCTGGCCGTCAGCTTTAGCACCAAACGCGGTCGCGTCACAAACCTTTTGCGCATGCGCTGCCAGCCCCAGGCTGGTGAGCAGCAGGGCAGTGGCAAATCGTCTCTTCGGGGAGGTCGCTGGCGATTTCATAAGTCGCCAGCAAGTGTAGACACTTTTATTTCGGTCTGACAACTAATTATTCTGACCGCGCGTAAAAGCTTTCAAAACACGCAAAACGCGTCATTTCGCGACGCGTTTTGCGGCCTGTTTTTAGCGAATATTGCCTTCTTCGGGGTCGTAGACCACGATTCCAAGGTCGGTCAGCTTGTCGATGGCCCGCTCCATGGAGCGCCGAACCGTGGGTTCGGCGGACGCCGGAACCTTGTGAGCTTCTTCGAGCGCGATCACGCGGCCATAGGGCCACGCGCTTTCGGGAATCGACGAAACAGCCTCACCCAGCTTGTCAAAGCTGATATTCAGCTCCTGTTTGCGGGCGCCGATCGGGCGTGTGATGCCTCCAACTCCAATGGGGGAAGGGTTGGCATCTGCCAGCGTCACGCGCAGCTCCAGCATCGACGCCTGCACTGTAATGCTGGGGTTTTGCCACGATTCCATCGAGTGGATCGCCATAAAGCGCGACTTGGACGGCGGCGGAATCATCGCCAATTCAGAGCGCTGCGAGTCGACAATAGCCTGTGCGTCTGCTTTCGCCTGTTCGCTCTGCGGCGTCGGAATCGACGACGAATGGCAACCGGTAAGCAGAAAAACGAGGCCGATAGCTGGAAAGATCTTGCGGAGCATCACCGAAACAGCATAGCAAGTTCAGGGTTCTGTATCCTCAGGCAATATCGTGTCGAGAATGAAGCGTCGGCCAATTCGCAGTTTCCCGCTCCAGCTTGGCCTGCTCGTCGCCGTCTGTGGGTTCACCGCTGCGCCCTACAACGCCGCAGCGCAGACCCTGCCACAGGCTCCTTTTGCGCCGCAGGCGCTGCCACAGGCCCCGTCCGCGACGCTGACGTCGGCTGTGACCGGAACCGTTGTGGATTCGGGCGGCAGCGTCATTCCCGGCGCTACGGTGAGGTTGTTGCCTGCCCTTGCGCCGGAGTCTGCTGCGCGCAGCGTCACCACAGGTGCAGACGGCACCTTCCGCTTCAACAACGTGCCTCCGGGAACCGTAACGCTTACGGTGACGGACAGCGACTGGGCGACCGTGACGATGCAGCAGGCGATTGCGCCTTCCAGTGTGATCACGCTTCCGGCGATTGTCTTCACCATGCCTACGGCGCACTTCGAGGTTTCCGCGATCACCCAGCACCAGGCGGCGGAGCTGGAGGTCAAGAAGGCCGAGCAGCAGCGTCTTCTGGGCGTTCTACCGAACTTTGGCGTGGTCTACAACTGGAACGCGCCGCCGATCGATACGAAGCAAAAGTTTGAGCTGGCAACGCGGTTTGTCATCGATCCGGTCACGATCGGGCTCAACTTCGCCATCGCTGGCGCTTCACGGGCTGGTGGCGGGTACACCACCTTTGGGCCGGGAGCGAAGGGCTACTTCAGGCTGGTGGGGACGTTCACGCTGGATACCGTGATCGGTAATGAGTTGACCGGGGCGATCTACCCGACGATCTTCCATCAGGACCCTCGCTACTTCTGGAAGGGCACGGGCAGCGTGGGCTCGCGTATCGGCTACGCGCTTTCGCGTGCCGTTATCTGCCGTGGCGATAACGGGAAAAATCAGCCGAGCTACTCCGGGATTCTCGGCAGTTTTTCGGCGGGCGCGCTTTCGAACCTTTACTACCCGGCGAGCGATAACAAGGGCGCAACGCTTACGCTGGAGAACGGCCTGATCTCTATCGGCAGCACGGCGCTGGGCAATATCGTGCAGGAGTTTGTCTTCAAGCGATTCACGCCGAAGTCACACAAGCCGAAGGACGTCGACCAGACCGCTCCATAACGCAGTACCACAGCGTCGGGGCGATACAATCGTAGAGTTATGGTCAAGGGAATTACATCTATCGTCCCGCTTGCGTCGGGCGAAACATTGGAACGTCTCAGCAGCCTCTTTCGCGCCCTCGGTTTTGAGGACGGCAAGGGCTGGAGCGATGCCTCCGGTCGCGGCTCAGCGCACATTGCGCCACTGGGAAATCTTGAGTTTGTCTCCGGCCGCATGCCGTCTGTTCCGCAACTGCTGATTGAAGTTACGCAGCTGGACCAGATGTACAGCATTGTGCGTGCATGGATGGCGGAGAACGTCGCGCCGACAGAGCTCGATAGCCGTCTTTCGGTTGCGGCTGCGACCCACTGGAACTCGCGCCTCTTTACCGTCAAGTTTGCTGAAGGCGTGGAGCTGGGCTTCTGGGAGTCGGAGAATCCGCTGCATGGCAAGCCTGCGGCGATTGAAGGCGACCTCGTTGTCACCGGTCAGCGTTATGCGATCGTGGTGGCGCGTTGGAACGCGGTGATTACGGACCGCCTGCTGCAGGGTTCGCTGGATGCGTTGCACCGCTCAGGCTGCAAGCCTACGGACATTGAGATTGTGCGCGTTCCTGGCGCGTGGGAGATTCCTTCTGCCGCACGTACGCTGGCGGAGACGAAGCGTTTTGCAGGCATCATCACGCTCGGCGTGCTGCTGCGCGGAGAGACGGCCCACTACGAGGCGATCTACACCGAAGTAGCGCGCGGCATCGGCCAGGCACAGCAGGAGACGGGCGTGCCCCATGCGTTCGGCGTACTGACGTGCGAGACGCTAGAGCAGGCGTTGGACCGCGCCGGCCTGAAGGCTGGCAACAAGGGTTTTGAAGCTGCGATTGCTGCCATTGAGATGGCGTCGATTCAAAGCAAGATTGCAGGAGGCGTGCGCTAATGGGCAGCCGTCGTAAGAGTCGTGAACTTGCCATGCAGATGCTCTTTCAGGGAGATCTGGGCAAGCAGAAGCCGGAAGACGTCGAGCGCGTCTTCTGGGAGTCGCGTGATGACATTGACGATGAGACCCGAGGCTTTGCCGACGATCTTCATCGCCTTGCTACCAAGCACGAAGACGAAGTGGATGCGCTGATCACCAAGCACGCGCAGAACTGGCGTCTGGAGCGCATGGCTGCGGTGGACCGTAACGTCCTGCGGACGGCTGTGGCCGAGATGCTGGGCTTCCCCAAGACGCCTGCCGCGGTGATCATCAACGAGTCGCTGGAGATTGCCCGCCGCTATGCCGCGCCGGAGAGCGTTCAGTTCCTGAACGGTGTGCTCGACGCGATCGGCCGCGAGATGCTGGAAAAGCGCCTGGCTCTTTAGTCAGCCGCAAGTCACTTCCATGTCTCTCTGAGTTCAACCCATAACTTTCGAGCAGCAACAGCAAGGCCCTCCGCGATGGAGGGCCTTGCTGTTGCTGCTTTGCTTTGTGGCTTAGCTGCGTACCTTGCGCGGACGCTGCACGATCAGGTTCGGTGTTGCCGTTCCGGAGTTCGTGAGGTTCGGCAGAGCCGGTGCGAGCTGGCTGCTGTCGGTCAGGGTCGGCGTTCCGCTGGTCGGGTAGGAGACGGTGATGAGATGCACCACGTTGTCGCCAGCCGTTCCGAGGTAGAACGTGTCATCATCGCTTGCCCATGTTCCCGCTACGGGCGCTGTCGGCGTTCCGCTGGCGGTAGACAGGGTGAAGTTCTGAAGCGTTCCCGTTGCCGCCGTAGCGTTGGTGAGGTAGTAGGGAACCACACCGTTGCCGGTTCCGGTGAAGGTCACGAAGGCGATCTCACCGTTCGACGCAGGCTGGACACCGGTGATGGTTGTCGGGGTCACGTTTGAGAGAGCCTTGGTGGAAGGCGTGCTGGTGAACGTCACTGCGGCGGTAGCCGTGGTGCAGTCCGTGGCAGCCGTCAACTGGGCGCTGGGCAGGTACAGGTCCGACACGCCCGTCGCGGTGGAAGCGCCGAGGATGTGCAGACCGCCCGTGGTGGTTGCCGTTGCCAGACGATCGGTCTTCACAGCCTGTGAGTCGGCGATCGGAACGTAGGCGTTGCTGGTCGTCGGGGGCGTGCTCGTTCCCGTCGTTGTGGTGGTCGAGCAGTACGAGCGACCGTCGGTGTTGGGCGAACCGGCGAAGTACGCGCCGATCGCCGGCACCATGGTGACGACATCGTTGTAGGTGGTATCGGTGCCCGTCAGGGTGACCGGCTGCCAGTTGGTGTTGGTGGAGTACATCAGCACCAGATTCGTGTTGGTGGTGACGTACAGCGTGGTGCTGTCCGGCGACCAGGAGGCGTGCGTTGCCGTTGCGCCGTAGTAGGTCGCAACAGAGCCTGCGCTCGATACCAGCGAGACCGTTCCGCGGGAGGAGTCGGTGACCACAACACTGGTTCCGTTCGGGGAAACCGACAGAACGGTTCCGGGGACGGTGGTGAAGGTGGCAGATACCGCGTTGCTGGAGGTGCTGTACTCCATCAGCGCGCCGGGGCCACCGGTGGGGTAGGTGGTGCTGATCGTCGTGGGGTTATTGCCGCCCATCCAGATCGTCGAGCCATCGACGGACATGACCATCGAGTTCGGGATGTAGGGGAGCTTGACCAGGTTGCCGGTGGTGCCGGTGGAGTAGTCAATCGGGTAGATGTACTGCGAGTTGGTGCTCGCGACGTACAGAGCCGAGGAGACGGATCCGCCCGAGACCACATTGATGCCGTTGGAGGCGATCGGCTTGCCGTTGCCGTTGTAGCCGAGTGCCGTGGAAGGCCCGGGGTTACAGGTCGGCGGCTGGCAGACGGCCGTGATCGTGGCCGAGCTTGGATACGTCGGTGTGATGCTGCCGGTGGCGGCAGGAATCGTAGCCGGGTTGGAGGACTGGTAAGTGAGGGTGAGTCCTGTTAGAGACTTTCCTGCCGTATCCAGAATCGTGGCGTTGAACGGCTGCGTGTTGTTCACCGGAACGCTCAGCGGCGAGGTCGCCGTGGTGCCGGTGGCTGCCAGGGTAATCGAAGCAGGGGGGCAGACCGAGAAGTAGCCGGTGTTGAAGCCGCTGGCTGACTGTGCGATCGTCGCCGTAAGGATGGCGGAACCGGGCAGGAGCGCTGTCGCCACACCGTTCTGGTCGAAGCTTACGATGCCTGTGCTGCCCTGTGCTGCCAGCGTGATCTTGCCGGCTTTGCAGGTGATGTTGTCCGCAGCGTTCGTCGTATTGTTGGCGTACACACGCACGGCAACCTGGCGGGTGTCGTTCTGCGAGATGCAGCTTGTTCCGTCATAGACCGTAGCGCCGGTGACGACCGTGGTCGGATCAGCCGGGCAGCAGGTGGTGTCGGGGTCTACGAACGTAGATATGTCCGTGCCGGAACAACTTCTTTGCGCCGATTGGCCGAACGCAATACCTGTCGCAGGGGCGTGAACGTAGACGGCGATGGCATTTGAAGAGATGCCGTTGCTCGTCAACGTGACGTAGGCCTGGTAGTTGGTGGTGCTGGTCGGAGCGGTGCAGGTGGTGTAATCCGCAATGCCGCCGCCGGTGTTGCGGTTCCAGGAACCGCCGCAGATCGAACCCGTTGTCGGGTTGATGTCCGCGAGGGCCATGTTGCTGGTTCCGTAGGTGACCGAACCCAGAGACACCGAGGAGCCTTTGCAGTCATAGCCGGTCGCGGCCAGCGAGGACTGGTAGATCTGGCCATAGTTGACCGAGATTCCCGTCACCGAAAGCGAGGGAGAGAGCTGGATCGACGTCAGCTGCCCGATGACGGGACCGGAGTCGCCGCCGTTGCAGTACTGAACCGTCGTCTTTTTTGCGCAACCAGCAACGGTCATACCGAAGGGAATTGCAAAGAAAAGAAGCATTGCCAGGCCTAACACACGCCGAGCCACATAGTTGGAAAGCAACCGCACTAGTAAAACCCTCCCCGCTCAACCGGAACTCCAGCTCGAACGGTTAATACCCCGCACATCTGCGCAGAAATCCGAGTTTCCAGTTTACAGGAAGGGCGTCGGTCCTGCGGGCACAAGAATGATGCTGAAGAGACCGAGATTCTGGCGTTTGGTGAGCGATACAGCGGAGAAGCCTGAAATCTTTGTCCCGAGAACGCTGCAGACGGCTGGAAAATCTCTCCAGAACGCAGTGAGGGCCGGTGAGGTGTCTCACCGGCCCTCACTGTTTTGGAGCTACTTCATGTTGTCGTCAAACCACTTCTCAATTCGTTGGCTGCGATCGCGGATGTGCGCGGGATCGCGGAAGCCATGGCCTTCGTTGGGGTAAACGACGAGTTGTGTTATTACGCCGCGGGCCTTGAGCGCGCTCCAGAACTCGAAGCTCTGCGGGGCAGGGCACTCGCCGTCGCGGTCGCCCACGATCACGAGTGTCGGGGTGACGACGTTCTTGATGAAGGTGATGGGGGAGGACTTGGCGTAGACGGCAGGATCGTCATAGACGCTTGCGCCGAAGAACGGGATCATCCATTCGGAGATCTGGTTCTCGCCGTAGTAGCTCTGCCAGTTGGCGACGCCTGCTCCAGCCATGGCGGCCTTGAAGCGCGGTGTCTGGGTGACGGCAAACATCGTCATGTAGCCGCCATAGCTCCAACCGAGGATGCCTTCGCGGTTCTTGTCGACGGAGGGGAGGTCGTGCTCGAGTTTGTCGAGGCCGGTGAGGATGTCGCGGAGATCGCCGTAGCCGAAGTCCTTGCGGTTGGCCTGGGTGAAGGCCTCGCCCTGGCCGAAGGAGCCGCGCGGGTTGGGCTGGAAGATGAAGTAGCTCTTCGGCAGCGTTCCGCTCATGGACCAGCGCGAACCGATGGAGGCCGACGGGCCGCCGTGGACCTCGGTGAGGATGCCGTACTTCTTGTGCTCGTCGAAGTTGGCAGGGAAGGTGAGCCAGCCCTGTACGTGGAAGCCGTCGGAGACCCACTCGACCGAGATGGTCTTGCGGTCGGGTGTTGCGCCTGCGTTGAAGTGTGTCAGCGGATGGAGCTTATCAGGCTCCCCACCCCAGATCTCCGGCGCTTTGTTGATGCCGGATTCGACGAAGGCGAAGATGCCGTTGTTGGAGAAGGAGATGGCGTTCTTGATCGGACCGCCGCCGACGGAGACCTCGCCCAGATCGGTTGCGCTGCCGGGAACGAGCGCGTGGGTGTTGGTGTCGTAAGAGGGGATGAGGATGTGGCCGCGGTGATCTTCGGTGAAGCCGATGGTGTGGTCGCTTACCCAGGCCTCGTAGGTGGGGGTGCCGTCGATGTCGGGTGTGATGTCGACAGGGGTAGAGCCAGGCTTGGCGTCGAGGACGTAGATGTCGCCGCCGGTGGAGCCCTGATCGCTCATCAGGCCGCCGATAAGAGCGATCTTCTTGCCGTCAGGTGACCACCGCGGGACGGCGATCTGCAGGCCGTGGAGCGCGCCGGGGGCGGTGACGGGGTCGAGGAGGAGTTCGTCCTTGCCGTTCCTGACGGCGAAGAGCTTGGCCACCCACCAGTTGTTCTCGCCGGGAGCCTTGGCGCTGACGGTGGCGAGGGTCTTCGAGTCAGGAGCCCAGGAGAACTCGTAGGTGTACATGGCGCGCGAGGCCGGAACGAGCCACTCGCCCTTGCCGCTGGCGGTATCTACGCCGTAGACGCCCTGAATTTCGATATTGTCCTCGCCGATGACGCCGGCGAAGGGCTTCATGGCATCGAGTGCACCGGCCGAGCGGGTGGCGTTCTCGACGAAGAGGAAGGCGATCTTCTTGCCGTCGGGGGACCAGGCGGCCTGCTCCAGGTTGCCGGTGATGTGCGTCAACTGGCGGCTCTTGCCGTCGGCCGGAGTGTAGAGGAAGATCTGCTCCTGGCCGGGCTTGGCTTCTTTGCCGGTGCAGGTCGAGGTGTAGGCGAGGGTCTTCGAGTCCGGCGACCAGACCGGCGAAGTGTTCGAGCAGTTCGTCTGGTCAGAGGGGACGACGATCTTTTCCTTGCTCATATCTGCCGAAGGCATGGGGAGCAGATGGAGTTGAGAGCCCTCTTTGCTGCGTATGGTGTACGCCACGGTGCTGCCGTCCGGCGAAATCGCTACGGCACCCGGGGTGCGCAGCGCGGGGGATTTAGGCGTGTGGCTTTGAGCGAAGGTCAGCGCGGGCGCGAGAGCGAAAATGGCGGCCGAAAAGAGGGAAATTCTCATGCACGGAGAATATCAGCCGCAGCCAGAGGAGGCGTTTTGGCAACTGTTGCCGTGTTATCTCTTGCGGAATCAAGAGTTCCGAGCTGATGCGCGGGTGGGAGGGCTCTGTTTCGTTGCTATCTGACGCTTGCTGAAGAGTTTGTGCCGTATCACGGTTGCAGGAGAATCCTTGACTCCCGGTACCGGAATTGATACCTTGACTAGGTTCCGCGTGTTTCGGGAATAGGTGTATCTGCACGACAGGATCACCGCTGTCTGCGACTCGCAAGCCTTGTCCCTGTGACAGGCCAGAGCGGGCCGGAACGAACCGGAAACGGAGTTGGGCAAGCGTTTGTAAGAGTGCGAGAAGCCCCGGCCACCGTCCGATCGTCTCAATGAATTGAGCAGAATGCAGTACGCGCAAGGTTTTTAAGATGTACGGCCACGCGCAGGATTCAGAACTTCGCCGGAGCTTGTTTGCAAGCTCCGCCTTTCGTGTGTGCGCTGTAAGTTACAGCCGCATGAATGAAGAGTGAAGGAGCTGCCCTGTGTTTGTGTTCGAGGAAGAAATCGGAAGTTCCTGGCGTCATCGGCGCTCAGGACTGCAACCAGTAAAGGAATTGAAGTGCCTACATTTCATCAGCTCGTAAAGCAGGGCCGTACCCCGACCCGTTACAAGACCGCCTCGCCTGCCCTGCAGGGTTCGCCCCAGCGCCGTGGCGTTTGCACCCGCGTCTACACCCAGACGCCGAAGAAGCCGAACTCGGCTCTCCGTAAGGTTGCTCGTGTACGCCTGACCAACGGCATCGAAGTCACCACCTACATCCCGGGCATCGGCCACAACCTGCAGGAGCACTCGATTGTGCTCATCCGCGGCGGCCGTGTGAAGGATTTGCCGGGTGTTCGTTACCACGTCGTGCGCGGCACGCTGGATTCGGTAGGCGTTGCCAACCGTAAGCAGAGCCGCTCGAAGTACGGCGCAAAGCGTCCGAAGGCGACTGCCAAGTAAAGGATTCAGGACCCAGATTCAGGGTTCAGAGTTGAAATAAACGTTTGCAAACCCGGGGCCATAAAGCCCCGGGCCCTTGCACCTAACAAGCTCTGCTCGTGAGAAGTCACCGCGCAGAGGGAAGAAGAGAAAGAACGATGCCGAGAAAAGGTCATATTGCAAAGCGCGAAGTGGCGGCTGATCCGATTTACCAGTCGACCCTCGTAACGAAGTTTGTCAACAACATGATGTGGGGCGGCAAGAAGTCGACCGCACAGAAGATCTTCTACGAGGCGATGACGAACCTCGAGCAGAAGGGTGGCGACGAAGCCCTCAAGCTCTTCAAGAAGGCTGTTGAGAACGTCAAGCCGATGTTGGAAGTGAAGTCCCGTCGTGTTGGTGGTGCGAACTACCAGGTGCCGATCGAAGTGAACCCGGAGCGCCGCACCTCGCTGGCGATCCGCTGGATTATCTCCTACGGTCGCGCTCGCGGCGAAAAGGGCATGGTTGACAAGCTCACCGCTGAGCTGCTCGACGCAGCAAACGGCCGTGGCGCCGCGATGAAGAAGAAGGAAGACGTTCATCGTATGGCAGAAGCCAACAAGGCCTTCGCTCACTATCGCTGGTAAAGACAGGGCCGAGGGTCACGGGCCAAGTGCTCTGACCCTCGCGCCAGTTTTGAGATTGGCCCCGGCCCTCGGCCTTTGGCCCTGACAAGGTAAGACGTAACCGCGAGCCTGAGTTGCTCGCAGAAAAGACACGAAACGTGGCACGCACGATTCCTCTTCAAAAATGTCGCAACATTGGCATCATGGCGCACATCGACGCCGGCAAGACGACGACGACGGAGCGCATCCTGTTCTACACAGGTGTCAACCACCGCATCGGCGAAGTGCATGAAGGCACTGCGACCATGGACTGGATGGAACAGGAGCAGGAGCGCGGTATCACCATCACCTCCGCTGCTACCACCTGCACCTGGAATGGCATCCGCATCAACATTATCGACACCCCCGGCCACGTGGATTTCACGGCCGAAGTAGAGCGTTCGCTGCGCGTCCTCGACGGCGCAGTCGCCTGCTTTGACGCTGTTGCCGGTGTGCAGCCGCAGTCGGAGACGGTGTGGCGTCAGGCTGACAAGTACAAGGTTCCTCGCGTTTGCTTCATCAATAAGATGGACAAGGCCGGTGCGGATGCTGTGTACGCAACCTCGACGATCGTCGACCGTCTCGGCGCTCGCGCTGTGCCGATCAACATCCAGATTGGTGCAGAGGCGAAGTTCCTTGGCGTGGTCGATCTCGTCAAGATGAAGGCGATTTTCTGGCACGACGAGACCATGGGCGCCGAGTACTCGGTGGAAGAGATTCCTGCCGACCTGCTCGAGAAGGCCAAGACGGCTCGCAACTTCCTGATTGAAGCTGTTGCTGATTCGGACGACGCGCTGATGAACCACTTCCTCGAAGGCACCGAGCCGAGCGAAGCCGAACTGAAGGCTGCGATCCGTAAGGCGACCATCGGAATGCACATCTTCCCGGTTCTCTGCGGTTCTTCGTTCAAGAACAAGGGTGTTCAGACACTGCTCGACGCAGTGGTTGACTACCTGCCGAGCCCGCTGGACATTCCTCCCATGATCGGTCACAACCCCGACAACATGGAAGAAGAGATCATCCGCAACGCGAACGACGAAGAGCCGTTGTCGGCACTTGGTTTCAAGATCATGACGGATCCGTTCGTCGGTCAGCTGATCTTCATCCGTATCTACTCGGGCGTTCTGCGCACGGGCGATACGACGCTGAACCCGCGTACCGGCAAGACCGAGCGCATCGGCCGTCTGTTGAAGATGCACGCCAACAAGCGCGAAGAAATCACAGAGATCATGGCCGGCGATATCTGCGCGGCTGTGGGTCTGAAGAACCTCGTGACGGGCGACACCATCTGCTCGACGAAGGACCCGGTTGTTCTCGAGTCGATCGACTTCCCGAAGCCTGTTATCGAGGTTGCGGTAGAGCCGAAGACGAAGGCCGACCAGGAAAAGATGGGCATCGCTCTCGCCAAGCTGGCGCAGGAAGATCCCACCTTCAACGTGCGTACGGATACGACGAATGGTCAGACGATCATCGCCGGCATGGGCGAGCTTCACCTGGAAATCATCGTGGATCGTATGATGCGCGAGTACAAGGTGGAAGCAAACGTTGGTAAGCCTCAGGTGAACTACCGCGAGACGATCCGCGGCAACGGCGAAGCGGAAGGCAAGTACATCCGCCAGACCGGTGGTTCGGGTAACTACGGCCACGCCAAGATCCGCATCTCGCCGAACGAGCCTGGTAAGGGCTACGAGTTCTCGAACGACACCAAGGGCGGCACGATTCCCAAGGAGTACATCAAGCCGATCGACCAGGGCATCCAGGAAGCGATGTCGGGCGGCGTGCTGGCAGGCTACGAGATGGTCGACATCAAGGTGTCGCTCTATGACGGCAGCTACCACGATGTCGATTCCAACGAAATGGCGTTCAAGATTGCCGGTTCGATGGCGTTCAAGGAAGCTGCTCGCAAGGCGAAGCCTGTACTTCTGGAGCCGGTGATGGCTGTTGAAGTGACTGTTCCCGAAGACTTCATGGGCACGATCATCGGCGATCTGAACTCGCGTCGTGGTCGCATCGAAGGCATGGAAATGGTCGGCAACACGCAGGCCATCCGCGCAACGGTGCCGTTGTCCACGATGTTCGGTTATGCCACGCACATGCGTGGTGCGACCCAGGGCCGTGCGAACTACTCGATGCAGTTCAAGCAGTACGAGGAAGCTCCGCGCTCGGTGTCGGAAGAAGTTATCGCAAAGGTTCAGGGCAAGGACAAGTAAGTCAGGTCCTAGCTTTACGACTTTCGCAATCGTAAGCCGCGCGCTGGAGCCGAAAAGTACTATTCGGCGCGCGCACAAACAAGGGTTTGCAACAGAAGCACATCCAGGACGGAGAAGGACTCATGGCGAAGGAAAAATTTGACCGTAGCAAACCGCACGTAAACGTAGGCACGATCGGTCACATCGATCACGGCAAGACGACGTTGACTGCGGCGATTACGAAGGTGTTGTCGAAGCACAACCCGAAGAACGCGTTCAAGTCGTTCGATCAGATCGATAACGCACCGGAAGAGCGCGAGCGCGGTATCACGATCTCGACGTCTCACGTGGAGTATGAGACGGCGAACCGTCACTATGCACACGTTGATTGCCCGGGCCACGCGGATTACATCAAGAACATGATCACGGGCGCAGCGCAGATGGACGGCGCGATCCTCGTGGTTGCAGCGACCGACGGCCCGATGCCCCAGACGAAGGAGCACGTTCTGCTCGCTCGTCAGGTAGGCGTACCGTACATCGTTGTGTTCCTGAACAAGTGCGATGCGGTGGAAGACGAAGAACTGATCGACCTGGTCGAGATGGAAGTTCGTGAGCTTCTGTCGAAGTACGAGTTCCCGGGCGACGACGTTCCCGTGGTTCGTGGTTCGGCCCTGGGCGCGCTGAACGGCGAAGCACAGTGGGAAGCGAAGATCGACGAGCTGATGCAGGCAGTGGACGACAACGTTCCCCAGCCTGACCGTCTTGTCGACCTGCCGTTCCTGATGCCGATCGAAGATATCTTCTCGATCTCGGGTCGTGGCACGGTGGTCACGGGTCGTATCGAGCGCGGCAAGATCAAGGTTGGCGAAGCGGCACAGATCGTCGGCTTCCGCGACACGCAGGCGACGACGGTTACCGGCGTTGAGATGTTCAAGAAGCAGCTTGACGAAGGTCTTGCCGGCGACAACGCAGGTCTGCTGCTCCGCGGCACGGCGAAGGACGACGTTGAGCGCGGCATGGTTCTTGCCAAGCCGGGTTCGATCACTCCTCACACGGTGTTCACGGGCGAAGTGTACGTGTTGTCGAAGGAAGAAGGCGGTCGTCACACCCCGTTCTTCAACGGCTACCGTCCCCAGTTCTACTTCCGCACTACGGACGTGACGGGATCGGCGAAGCTGCCGGAAGGTACGGAGATGGTGATGCCTGGCGATAACATCTCGCTGGAGATCACGCTTCACACGCCGGTTGCGATGGAAAAGGGTCTGCGTTTCGCTATCCGTGAGGGTGGCCGCACCGTTGGTGCAGGCGCGATCTCGGAAATCATCAAGTAACGAGGGTCCAGGGCTTAGGGCCCAGGGTCCAGAACGACAAGAACGGCCACCGAGGAATCGGTGGCCGTTCTGCGTTGGGTGGAAGGCCGGAGCTGAAGCCCACCTCGACTCGGGTCGGGAGTCGGGAGTCGGGAAGGCAAAGGCCTAACGCGAAGTTCGTGAAGGGGACCGGGGCGCGCGGAGACGTGGTGGCTCGGCTCGTGGTAAGCAAACCCGTCACTGCGTTCAGGATGGCAAACTTGGCTGGTCGTGGAGTCGCTGAGTGCTTGATGGCCGAGGGGGCGTGGAGGGTAAGGGCTGTGGGCGATTCAGGCGAAGGGATGTTCTGAAAAAACGAAACAACTTTGTTGGCGCAGTGTTTCTCTAATGGAAGGTAAATGGAGGTTCCCATGTTTGGAAAAAGAATCGCGCAGCTTTCGGTTTTAGGTCTGGCTTTTGCAGGACTCGCAGGAACAGTGGCATTAGAACCGGCATCCGCACAGGTTGTTGTCGGTGTGGCTCCGGCTTGTCCGTATGGCTATTTCGACTATGCGCCCTATGATTGCGCACCATATGGATATTACGGTCCTGATTGGTTTACGGACGGTATCTTTATCGGCGCGGGCCCCTGGTTCCATGGTGGACGTGGGTTCTATGGTCACGTCGACAATCGGTATGACCCGCGTCATGGCTACAATGGTCCGTTCCCAGGACGTGGCGTACAGGCGTTCAACAACTTCCACGGCAATGAGGCTCGTGATGGGCGCGGCCATGTGGGCAACGCCGGACATAGCGCCGGTGGAGAGCACATGGGCGGCTTCTCTGGCGGCGGGCATGCTGGCGGTGGTGGCGGACACGCAGGTGGTGGCGGTGGTCGCCACTAAAGCCTAAAGCCACCGCGCTTTCTGTTCATAGAAGGCGATGGCGGCGAATCGGAACAAAGCAAGAGGGCCATGCCGATTATGGCCCTCTTCGCTTTTGCAAAAAGCTAATGTTGTGGGATAATACGAAGAGCCTCGTGTGAGCCTGACCACGTGGTTCCAGCAGTACAACTCAGGTTACAAGTCAGCAGGGGACTCAAGCCCTGCGTCGCGGCGTGTCGGGAGTGATCCTGCCAAGCTGCTTGCCAGCCAAAGCGGCTGGCCACGATAGGAGTAACAAACATGCGCGAAATCATCACCCTCCAGTGCCCCGATTGCAAGAACAAGAACTACTCGACCACAAAGAACAAGAAGACGACCACCGGTCGCCTCGAGTTTTCGAAGTTCTGCAATACGTGCCGCAAGCACACCGCTCACAAGGAAACGAAGTAAACTGTTTCCTGTAGCGCGAGCCAGCGGGCTCTAAACAAGCCCGCCTCCCACAGGGGAGTAAGCTCAACGGTTAAACTGTCGGTCTCCAAAACCGAACTTCTCGGTTCGAATCCGAGCTCCCCTGCCAAACATCTTTAGAGCACTACCCGGGCGCCGCATGTTCTACACGCGCCGCATGTTTCAGGAGCAACCCAGCACCATGTCGAACGCAGTCGTCGAAACCCAGGATACCGGCGTAGCTGAGCAGACTCTGTCTGGTCCTCAGCGCTTGATGCAGTTCCTCCGCGATACGCGGAGCGAAATGGATAAAGTGGTTACGCCCACTCGCGAAGAAGTCAAGACAGGAACGATCGTTGTGATTGCGACCGTGTTCATCTTCGCTGCGTACTTCGAACTCGTCGATCTGGTGATCGGCAAGGGCATCGATCGACTTTTCGTACACGCGACCAAGTAACACCAGCCCCGGCAAAGAGAGCAACGACCCAATGGCAGAAGAATTCAATAACCAGGAAGCCGAAAACCTCGAAGCAGAAGTGCTGATGAGCGGCGAGGTCGAAGGCGATCACGTTGCACTGCCGGGCGAAGAGCCGCAGGCGGAAGAGGCTGTTCCGGCGCAGAACGAGAATTTCAAGTGGTACATCATTCACGCGTACTCAGGCTTTGAGCGCAAGGTGAAGGAGTCGCTTGAGAGCCGCGTGCGCGCGTATCATCTCGAGGATCGTGTGGGTCGTATCGAAATCCCGACCGAGCCGACGACCGAGATGCGCAATGGCAAGAAGTACACGATTGATCGTGTGTTCCTGCCGGGCTATGTTTTTGTTGAGATGGCGCTGGATAATGATCTCTGGCACGTGGTGAAGAACACGCCGCGCGTTACGGGCTTCCTCCAGACGGGCGATCAGCCGAACGCGCTGAGCGAGCAGGAAGTCAACAGCATGTTGAACCGCTCGGACGTTACGCGCGACAAGCCGCGTCTCAAGCTCAAGTTTACGAAGGGCGAGATTGTCCGTATTACCGAGGGACCATTCGCCAACTTTAACGGTGCTGTGGACGACATCAACGAAGACAAGCAGACCCTCAAGGTCATGGTTTCGATCTTCGGCCGTCCGACGCCTACCGAGGTTTCTTTCTCCAACGTCGATAAGTCCGACGAGGAGTAGATTTTCGGGCACTGGCAGGAGGAGATCAGACGTAAGTAAGGGACGGAAATCCCTACTGCTGTCTACGGTCTCACCCGCTGATGTCCCGCTTTACAGGAGCCCAGCCCGGGCGCTTCCCCGGACCTTCTAACTCCTGGCCCTGCAGTACAAATTCGCGCGCTCGTCGCGCATATGAAGAGGTAAGTAACAATGGCACCGAAGAAAATCACTGGTTACGTCAAGCTCCAGATTGTTGCCGGCAAGGCGACTCCGGCACCCCCGGTTGGTCCCGCGCTCGGTCAGGCTCAGGTCAACATCATGGAGTTCTGCAAGCAGTTCAACGAACGCACGAGCAAGGATCAGAGCGTTGCTGGCATGACCGTTCCGGTTGTGATCACCGTTTACGCTGATCGTACTTTCTCGTTCATCACGAAGACCCCCCCGGCTCCGGTGCTTCTGCTCAAGGCAGCTGGCATCGAAAAGGGTTCGGGCAAGCCGAACTCCGAGAAGAAGGGTTCTGTGACCGAGAAGCAGATCATCGAGATCGCAAAGGTCAAGATGCCCGACATGAACGCCGCTTCGATCGAAGCGGCTGCGAAGACCATCCGCGGCACCGCTCGCTCGATGGGCATCGATGTTGTCGCGTAACTTCTGACAATTGCTCTTTGCAAACGGCGTGCCTTCGGGCACGCCGTTTGCTTTCTCGTTTGTGCTTTGTGATGCAGAAAACAAAGGGCACTCCTTAAAGGAGCGCCCTTTGTTGCAGCAAACGCGAGCTAGAGGCTCGCCAGTGAATCGGATGTTCGGTGTTACTGCTTGTCGATGGTCACGGTCACGGTGACTGGAGCTTCAACGGGGATGTGGTTCACCGTTGCAGGCTCGAAGCGGTAATCCTTCACAGTCTGAAGGGCTGCTTCGTCAAAGTTCTTGCCTGCGGACTGAGCGATGGACAGATCTCCCGGGACACCGTTGCGGTCGACGACCAGGTGGACTGCAACCTTGGTTTCCTTGTCGGCTGTGACGATCTCGGCCTGCGGAATGGAAAGACCGGAAGCACGCACGAGGCGGGGAGCGGTCGTATCCGTCGGAGCGCCGAAGGAGTAGGAGAGCGAAGGATCGGTCGAGGACATAAGCGGATGGGCGAAGTCAGAGTCGACAACGGCGCGAATGTACTGGTGGGTGATGATGCGGGGAAGCTTGACGGCTACAGCAGCAGCTGCAGGGTTGGCACCGTGAATCCCGGCTGCCATTGCGCTATCAGGCGCGACGGAAGCTACGGTGTGGGTTTGGGCGAACGCAGCGGTCGAAATCAGGGCAAACGAGAGTAAGAAAGCGGGGCGCATTGGTATGTCCTCCGTGAAAAAAGCCAGATGTAACCAACACCAGAATATTTCTGCCACTATACGACTGTCAATAGAAAAAGCAGATATTTGAAAAGACTGTGGTTTTCACTTCTTTTCAGACGGGAATGTGCAAGAAAAATGGCCTCCGTAAATCGGAGGCCACGAAAACGAGCGCGCAGGCATGAGCTCGAAAGCAGGCAGACGAGTCTTCTGCAGAAGCTGCTCCCTGAGGTCGGCAGAGGCAAAGCAGCCGGGTTAGCCCAGAGAGTGGAGCTTAGGCGAAGAGTTGAGTCTGCCGTTCAGAACGGGCGGGTGCGGGGCCGAAGCGTCCACGAGGAAGGACGGCATCGGCGGATCCGGCATCGCGCGTCAGCAAAGCGTCCGTCGAGCGCTCGTTGAGTTTGAAGCGCCGGACGGCCGTTCGAATTCTTCCCGCCATCAACTGCCGGTAGTTGCTATCCGCAAAGTCCATGGTGGAGAAGCGGCGCGTGTACTCGTCAGAGAGGTGCGGGAAGTGCTCGCGGACGAAGCTCAGATACGTAGGGCGCGAACAAGACTTGAGGAAGAGCGGATGGCCGCCGAGGAAGCTGGCGTCCGCTTCGGCGGCACGTTTCGCGACGGCGTCTATCGAGGCCTGCGAGTCGTTGATGCCGTAGAGCAGCGGCGAGCAGAGCACGCCGGTCGTGATACCGGCCTCGCGCAGCTTTTTTACGGCGCCGAAGCGAAGATCGGGCCGCGGAGCGCGGGGTTCGAGCAGACGAGCGAGCCCACTGTCCGTGGTGGTGATGGTGATGTGAACCACGAGCTGATTGCGTTGGGCGATCTGGGCCAGGAGATCGACATCGCGTTCAATGAGTCGTGATTTGGTGATGATGCCTATCCGCAGTCCCTCGCGTTTGGCGAAGACCTCCAGAAGAGAGCGTGTGATGCCCACACGGCGCTCGATGGGCTGGTACGGATCGGTTGCTGTGCCGATGGCGATCTCCTGGGTGGAGTCGAAGCCGCGCAACTCCTGCTCCAGCAGCCAGGCGGCGTTCTCCTTCAGGTAGATCTCGCGTTCGAAGGCCAGGGCCCAGTTCTGCTGCGGTACATCATGGGTTCCAATCGGGACGGCGGCCACCGGCTCCGGTTGTAGAAACTCATGGGTGTAGCGCGCGTAGCAGTACTTGCAGCCGAACTCGCAGCCACGGTAGGGATTGATCGACCAGGCAACCCAGCCCATCCGCTTGGAGACGGAGTGGTTCATGATGGAGCGAGAGCGCATGGCCTTGAACTCGATCAGATGGCCGTCGTCGGCGTGGGTGGCTTCAGCAGCGAGCTTTGCCAGGCCGGACGGCTGCGAGGGAAGTATGGGGAACAACGTCGCGCCGCTCAGGTGTTCGGAGTTGGTCGTCATGTTATTCGCCATATCTTCGCCTCGTTGAAAACAGATACTAGGCGTTGCGGCTTATCGTGTCAATTGGAATTTTCGACGTCAGGAACGATGTCTTGGTTTCCAGACGGCATAGCCGAATTGCTCCGGGGTTGCCGTTTCGGCTAGTTCGTAATGGGAGTCGATGTATCGGCAGAGCCGCAGTTCAGGCGCGTCGGTATGGCGTATCGACGCGCGATAGTGCGTCAGAAATAGCATTTGCATGAGTTGCTGTGCTTCGGGTTCTGAGACCGTGCAGGGTGCCATCTGTTCGGGCATGATCAGCAGCGGGGCGTCGGGGTGCGCGACAAGTTCCCCGATTTTCCGGTTGATCTCTTCCTCTGTTACGGCATTTAGTGTGCCGAAAAAGTAGCCATCGTAAAGCTCTGGAGCATGAGAGGTGCCGAAGCGGGAAGGCGCGTAGGTTTGAGGCGCCAGTACCGTCTGCCCCGGAGCGAGATGGAAGATCGCATCTGGAGCGAAGGTTGTCGTATGGCTGAGGTCCCTATACATAGCGAGCTTTTGCTTCGCCTTCTCCGGGCCCAGCTCCTTCGTCATGCGCTTCAGTGTCCAGCGATCGAACGCGGTGGAACTGTCGATAGGTTCCTGTGCTAATCGGGAGAGGATTACAACTTTGCCAATGTTGCTGGGCTGTTTCCGCAGGTAAAGCAGGCTGGGCAATACGACGATGATCAACAGGTTCACCGGAAGCATCAACCGCCAGATGCGAGGATAGCCGGCAAGGACGAGAAGCCCGACGAGCACGATCCCGTAAGTGTTGTTCCATAGATGCAGGGAATCGCAACGGCCAAGTGCTGCGGGTAGCGCTGGGAAAGAGACTGCCAGGATCATCATCCAGGAATCCGGGCTGCTTTGCCGCAGCCGTGTTGCGGCATAGCAGGTGGCAACCGTGACGATCGCGAGAAAGAGCACGGTGTAAACATTCAGGCTGATGGGAAAGTTCATGCCGCCCTTGCTGAAAGCTTTGAGGGTGTCAAGGGCGTGCAGGCGATTGGCGAGTGAGATGAGGGCGGCGTTAAGCAGGAGCAGGAGAGCGCACCAGGGTAGCCCCCTGCGCTTGTCAGAGAGAAAGGCGTCCCAGCAGAAGAAGGCAAGTGATCCAATGGCACAAGCGATTGCAAGCTCCGGTGAGAGGACTAGCATCACTGCCGTGCCGCAAGCAGCGACAAGCGTGGTTTGCCCCCAGTGGCTGCCGTGATCACGTCTGAGGATACGGAGCGCAAGAAGCCCGAAGAAGCAAGGAGTTACGAAGCGCAGCAGGGTGTAGTTGAGGCCGTTGGAGAGGAGGCCGGGCAAGCTGCTGCCCCAAAGAATCAGAAAAATAACGTTTGCGCGTGGCCATTTGGGAGCGCTCCAGCGGAGCACCTGCGCCAGCATCAAAACGCCAGCTACGGAGGACAGAATCCAGCAGAGACCGTAGGCGTCTCCAATCGGGAGCCGCAACCATCGCATCAGGGCTGCCGGAGCGTAAAGGAAGAAGGCACCGTAAGCATATTCAAAGTCGATGTACGGGCGCTGACCATTGGCTACGTGCCAGATGCGATCAATCAAGTAGATGGACTCGTCATATCCGTTTACCCGGCGAGTGAGCAGGTAGAAAGCTAGGCAAAGCAGCGCGGTGCACGCAGAGGCCAGCGCAATCGTACGGGTCGAAAGCGGGGCTGGCTGTTGTCCGTCCTGCATCTGCAGGGAGGGCCCGAGTGCCAGCACCAGGAGGATTCCGACAGCCACCAGGGCCAGAGCCGCACGATTGCTGTAGCCAAACTCATAAGATAGTGACACGGTTGGCTGCATGGCCACGTGGTAAGGAACGGTGCAAAGAAGGACGAGAAGCGCGCAGAAGCCAACTACAAGCCAGAGCCAGCGTTTGCTCTGCAGTGCCTTGGATGGTGAGGTCATGTGCACTGATGCTATCGCAAGTCAGACAGACTCCCTTGGCTGCAAGTTGTCCTTCCGGACCATCCTGTGAGGTAAATCATCGTAGAAAGCATTGACTAATCTGAGCAGATACTCCATACTTAGAGGGTTGTCTGCACGCTATGTGTGGGCTCCCGTCGAAACCACGCCCATGCAGTGAACCGCATGTCCCGCCGGCGCCAGCCGTGACAAGGGAACCGGGGTGGAAGACAGAGAGAGAGTTTATGGCACGTAAAGTTTCCAAGAATGTCGCGAAAGCGCGCGCGCTCGTAGAGCAGCGTCCTTATTCGCTGGGCGATGCGATTCCCTTGCTCCAGAAGGCAAAGTTCGCAAAGTTTGATGAGACCGTCGACCTGACGCTGCGCCTCGGCGTAGATACCCGCCACGCTGACCAGATGGTTCGCGGTACGGTTGTGCTTCCGCACGGCCTCGGCGGCAAGTCGAAGATCGTTGCTGTTATCGCTTCGGGTGACAACCTGAAGGCTGCAGAAGCTGCCGGCGCTGAGTTCGTCGGTGGTGAAGATCTCGTTGAGCGCATCCAGAAGGAATCGTGGACCGGCTTTGATGCCCTGATCGCGACCCCTGACATGATGCGTTCGGTCGGTAAGCTCGGTAAGGTTCTCGGTCCCCGCGGCTTGATGCCGAACCCGAAGACCGGCACCGTGACCACGGATGTCGCTTCAGCGATCGCGGAAATCAAGGCCGGTAAGGTCGAGTTCCGCGCTGACAAGACCGCTCTGGTTCACGTTCCCGTGGGCAAGCTGAGCTTCCCGATCGAAAAGATCGCGGAGAACGCGATGAGCGTGATCTCGGCAGTGGTCAAGGCGAAGCCGTCGGCTGCCAAGGGCAAGTATGTGAAGCGCATCGTGCTTTCGTCGACGATGGGCCCGGGCGTTGAGCTCGAGGCTGCTACCGCTGAAGCTGCTTCCAAGGCGTAAGTGTTCCGCGCCGGCTTCCGGCGCACAGAAATTTCGCTGACCGCAGGGTCAGCACGAAGGCGAGATTCCCTATGGCATTGACCAAGGCGAAAAAGAATCAGAAGGTCCAGTTCCTCGCGCAGGAACTGGAAAGCTCGACTTCCGCGATCATTGGCACCTTCAAGGGCCTGACCGCGTCGAAGGATTTTGAGCTTCGTAAGGTCGTCCGCAATGCGGGCGGTCACTACCACGTTGTGAAGAACAAGCTCGCGGCTCAGTCGTCGAAGGGCACCAAGGTTGAGGCTGCTCTGCAGGGTCTCAAGGGTGTTTCGTCGGTAGCCTACACGTCGGGTGACCCGGTGGCGCTGGCAAAGGCTCTGTCGACCTGGGTGAAGGACAACGCAGAGTTCACGTTCAAGCTCGGCATCGTTGATGGCAAGGTCATCGACGTGAGTGAAGTCCAAGCTCTGGCAAGCCTGCCGGGCAAGGAAGAGCTCTTCTCGAAGCTGCTGTTCCTGATCAACGCCCCGGCTACGCGCCTGGCAACGGTGATCAACGCTACCGGCCGCAACCTTGCGGTGGTGGTGAACCAGGCTGTCGAGCAGAACAAGTTCGCTGGCGCTGCTCCTGTCGCTTCGGCTCATACCGAAGAGGCAGCCGCAGGCGAGCAGCCTTCGGGTGCAGCACAGCCGGAAAATTCGACAGCCTCGCAGGCTGGCGAAGCGGTTGACGAAGCACCGGCAGAAGGCGCGTAAGAGCGTAGACGCAAAGTTTCGCTGTTTCTAAGTCCCCGTGGGGCGCATGTCTGGCGCAACGGAACCTGCGGACGATGAAGGGCAGCAACCCTGGGCAGAAGAACGCCAAGGGCAGGCAAAAACATCAGCAACATCAATTTTGTAATACCGGAGAATAACAATGGCAGACATCCAGCAGTTGGAAGATCAGATCGTTTCGCTCAGCCTGCTCGAAGCAGCTGAGTTGGTAAAGAAGCTCGAAGAGCGCCTCGGCGTTTCGGCAGCAGCAGCAACCGTTGCAGCAGCACCGGCTGGTGCAGCAGCACCGGCAGCAGAAGAGAAGACCGAGTTCACGGTCATCCTCAAGGAAGCTGGCGCAAACAAGATCAACACCATCAAGGCTGTTCGTGAAGTTACGGGCCTCGGCCTGAAGGAAGCTAAGGACCTGGTTGACGGTGCTCCGAAGCCCCTGAAGGAGAACATCTCGAAGGACGACGCGCAGGCACTGGCGAAGAAGTTCGAAGGCATCGCAGCAGTCGAACTCAAGTAGTTCGGTGCGGGCTTTTCGCCCGCAGCAGGCAAAGGCAGGGCTTCGGTCCTGCCTTTGTTGTGTGTGAAGCAGGTGCGGACTTGCATCCCGAGGCCGACCGCGGTATCCTCTTTTATGGGGAGGCTTGCGGTAGCCTCGGTGTGCACTGCATTCCCGCTTCCCGAAACGTTCAAGTCCTGGGCAGTACCCCGGTTCATCCTGGCAATGCGAAGCAGGTTACGGAGCCGGCCACACTATCGTTCGAGCAGCGGATCGATAGCGTGAAACATAAGCAATCCAGCGCAATTCTTGAAAGCTCGGCCAGGCTTTCAGAGGCGGCGTTATACCGGGTTTCCATCAACTGATTTCAGTGCAACGGTCTTTACCGGCGCTCTTGGGACTACGTGTCCGCAAGGCGCTTTTCGTGTTTTCCGCGACATTTTAGCCATTTTTTAGTTTTGACCTCGCAGAATGCTTCGCGAGGGTATCAACCTGCGCTGAGGATCAGCCACCACGAGGAGTGGTTGAGCCGGAAGGGCGCAACAGAAGTCAAAGACAGTGATGCCGATTTCGGCAGCACCGTTCTTCCTCGAGACAAGTAACAGGAGAGCTCATGTCCGACTCGACCACCAAGCAGGAACTGCGGCCAATTCGCAGCCGTCTTGATTTTTCCAAAATCCCTACCAGCATCCAGATCCCAAACCTTATCGAGGTTCAGCGCCGTTCGTATGAGCGCTTCCTCCAGATGGACAAACTGCCGCAGGAGCGCGAGGACAACGGCCTCCAGTCGGTTTTTGCGTCTGTCTTCCCGATCACCGATTTCCGCAATGTGTCGGAGCTTGAGTTTGTCGATTACACGATCGGCAACTGGGAGTGCAAGTGCAGCTTCCTCAAGGGGCTGAACCATCTGCGTACCGCGTGCTCGCATTGCGGCCACATGGTGATCACTGACCCGTTCCATCCGGGCGACGTACTCTGCAAGTTCTGCGGAACGTACAACAAGAACACCCCGGACTTCTGCACCAAGTGCGGCGACCCTGTGGGTCTGCAGTTGAAGTACGACCAGGCTGAGTGCGAAGAGCGCGGCATGACGTACTCGGCTCCGCTGAAGGTGACGATCCGCCTGAAGATCTACGATAAGGACCCGGAGACGGGTGTGAAGACCCTGCGCGATATGAAGGAGCAGGAAGTCTTCTTCGGCGATATCCCGCTGATGTCGGCCAACGGCACCTTCATCGTGAACGGCACGGAGCGCGTTATCGTTTCGCAGCTTCACCGTTCGCCTGGCGTGTTCTTTGAAACGGCGAACAACCGTACGTACTTCCTCGGCAAGATCATCCCGTACCGCGGTTCGTGGGTGGAGTTCGAGTACGACCAGAAGAACATCCTGTACGTCCGCATCGATCGCAAGCGCAAGTTCCTGGGAACGATCTTCCTGCGTGCTCTCGGCCTGCGTGCGGATGAGGAAATTCTCAAGACGTTCTACACGGTTGACACGGTCAACGTGAAGGACGGCAAGCTTTCGTGGGCGATTAGCTCCGAGGACAAGGCGACCAACGTTGTTGGCACGCGTTCGACCTCGTCGCTGGTGGTTGACGGCAAGGAAGTTGTCGCAAGCGGCAAGAAGATCGGTGCTTCGGCGCTGAAGGCCCTGCGTGCTGGCGGCGTGACTTCGATCGAAGTCGAGAACTCCGAGTTCGAAGGCGCTTTGACCGCAGCCGACGTTGTCGACATGTCGACGGGCGAGTTGCTGTATGAAGCCAACCAGGAGCTCTCGGCCGACAAGCTGCACAAGATCGCACAGTCGGGCGTGACCTCGCTGGAAGTCTTCTTCCCGGACCGCGACGAAGTGGGCAACATCATCGCCAACACGTTGCGCCGCGACTCCGTGCGCAAGCCGGAAGAAGCGCTGATCGAGATCTACCGCAAGCTGCGTCCGGGTGACCCACCGACGCTGGATACGGCGACCGCTCTGTTCGAAGGCATGTTCTTCGACGCGCGCAAGTATGACTTCTCGCGTGTAGGCCGTCTGAAGTTCAACATCAAGCTGTATGAGAACCAGGATTCGGCTGGCCTCGATCACCGTACGTTGACCCCTGAGGACTTCTACGGCACGATCCGCTACCTGCTGAAGCTGCGCAAGAATATCGGTGTTGTGGACGATATCGATCATCTCGGCAACCGTCGCGTTCGCGCGGTGGGCGAGTTGATGGAGAACCAGTTCCGCATCGGTCTCGTGCGTATGGAACGCGCCATCAAGGAAAAGATGAGCGTGTACCAGGAGATGTCGACGGCGATGCCGCACGACCTCATCAACGCCAAGCCGGTTATGGCCGCGATCCGCGAGTTCTTCGGTTCCTCGCAGCTCTCGCAGTTCATGGATCAGACCAACCCGCTCTCGGAGATCACGCACAAGCGCCGCCTGTCGGCCCTTGGACCTGGTGGTCTGTCGCGTGAGCGCGCTGGCTTCGAAGTCCGCGACGTCCATCCGACTCACTACGGCCGTATCTGCCCGATCGAAACGCCTGAAGGACCGAACATCGGTCTTATCTCGTCGCTGTCGTGCTTTGCGCGCATCAACGAGTACGGCTTCATCGAGTCGCCGTACCGCCGCGTGAAGGACGGTCGCGTGCTGGATTACGTGGCTGTTTCGAATGCTGGTGAGTCCGGTATGCGTCAGGGCGACACGCTGGAGATCAGCGAGTCGGTTGTTCTGAACGATCGCCTGAAGAAGGAAAGCAAGCGTGCGGCAGAGTTTGAGCCGTTCAGCTTCTACCTCTCGGCGTGGGAAGAGGACCGTCACACGATCGCTCAGGCGAACATCGCGCTCGACGGCGAAGGACACATGACCGAAGATCTGGTCAATGCCCGTCGCACCGGCGACTTCGTGCTCGTTCCGAAGGCGGAAGTGGATTACATGGACGTCTCGCCGAAGCAGCTTGTTTCGGTCGCTGCGTCGCTGGTTCCGTTCCTCGAGCATGACGATGCGAACCGCGCCCTGATGGGTGCGAACATGCAGCGTCAGTCGGTTCCTCTGCTGGTAGCTGAGGCTCCGTTCGTTGGTACCGGCATGGAAGGCGTTACGGCTCGCGATTCGGGTGCTGTGATTCTGGCCAAGCGTAACGGCATCATCGATTCGGTCGACTCCGAGCGCATCATCGTTCGTGTAGAAGGCGAGCACCACCCCACGCAGCTTTCGCGTGAGGTCGGTTCGGACATCTACACGCTGACGAAGTTCAAGCGCTCGAACCAGAACACCTGCATCAACCAGAAGCCGATCGTTCGCAAGGGCGACCGCGTTCTCAAGGGACAGGTTCTAGCCGATGGTCCTTGCACGGAGCAGGGCGAGCTTGGTCTCGGCCGTAACGTGCTGGTGGCCTTCATGCCGTGGCGCGGTTACAACTTCGAGGACGCGATCCTCATCTCGGAAAAGCTGGTCCGCGAGGACTACTACACCTCGATCCACATCGAGGAGTTCGAGATTGAAGCGCGCGACACGAAGCTGGGACCGGAAGAGATTACGCGTGATATTCCGAACGTCTCCGAGCACGCTCTGCGTGATCTGGACGAGTCGGGCATCATCCGTATCGGCGCCAAGATCAGCCACAACGACATCCTCGTCGGCAAGGTAACGCCCAAGGGCGAAACCCAGTTGACGCCGGAAGAGAAGCTGCTCCGCGCGATCTTCGGCGAAAAGGCCGGCGATGTACGCGATGCTTCGCTGACGTGCCCTCCGGGCATCGAAGGCACGGTCGTTGACGTTCGCATCTTCAGCCGCAAGGGTCAGGAAAAGGACCAGCGCGCACTGCAGATCGAGCAGGAACAGATCGAGAAGCTGGAGCGCAACCTTGCTGACGAAATCCGCATTCTTACGGACGAGCGTCTGAAGCGTCTTGACGGCATCCTTGGCGACAAGGAAGTGCTGGCTGACCTGCATGACGAGCGTACGAACAAGAAGCTGCTTTCGAAGGGCGATGTGCTCACCCGTGATCAGATCGAGCTCATCTCGACGCGTAACCTGAAGCGTATTCGCTACGCTGACAAGGACCCGCGCGTGAACGAGCAGATCGACGAGATCGAAGAGATGACCTCGCGTCAGATCGACGTTCTGCGCAAGATCACCAATGAGAAGATCGCGAAGATGGGCAAGGGCGACGAGCTGAGCCCTGGCGTTATCAAGATGGTCAAGGTCTACATCGCCATGAAGCGTAAGCTTTCGGTCGGCGATAAGATGGCCGGTCGTCACGGTAACAAGGGTGTTATCGCCCGCATTCTGCCGGAAGAGGATATGCCTTACCTCCCGGATGGAACGCCGGTCGAAATCGTCCTGAACCCGCTGGGCGTACCTTCGCGTATGAACGTCGGACAGATTCTCGAAACGCATCTTGGCTGGGCCGCTCACACGCTCGGCGCCAAGGTGGCTGCTCTCGCTGCACAGGCGCAGGAAGCCAACGCGGTTCGCGAGATCTTCTCCGAGCAGTTCAAGGGCACGGCTGCACTGAACCAGCTTCTGAAGCTGGATGACGAGCAGACGCTGCGTGTTGCGAAGGGCATGGGCCGCGGTATCTGGTTCGGCACGGCAGTGTTCGACGGTGCGCAGGAGACGGAGATCAAGGCGCTGCTTGCAGCGGCTGGTTTGCCGAGCTCGGGTAAGAGCGCGCTGATCGACGGCATGACTGGCGATGAGTTCGAGCAGCCTGTAACCGTTGGTTACATCTACATGCTCAAGCTGTCGCATCTTGTCGACGACAAGATCCACGCTCGTTCGATCGGACCGTACTCGCTCATCACGCAGCAGCCGCTGGGTGGTAAGGCGCAGTTCGGCGGACAGCGCTTCGGCGAAATGGAAGTGTGGGCGCTTGAGGCTTATGGCGCTGCCTACATCCTGCAGGAGCTGCTCACCGCGAAGTCTGACGATGTGTTCGGCCGTACGAAGATCTACGAGGCCATCGTCAAGGGTGAAGCTGCGATCGAGCCGGGCGTGCCCGAGTCGTTCAACGTTCTCATCCGCGAACTGCAGTCTCTCTGCCTGGACGTCGAGTTGGTGAAAGCCACCGGCGCCCCGACCGAGGACGAGCTCGTGAGCGTGCCTGAACTCGCTGTAGCGGACTAACTCATTCCGCCCGACTCTGTTCTTCCTGAGCTTGCGTAACGGCAGGGAAGAACGGAGGGCAGGGCGATGACTTTGAACCATTCGCGGAGTGCAGAGGATCGCGCCGCATAGCAACTTAGCAGAAAGACAGCAGCGAAGCTCGCAACAGGCTCTGATGGAAACGCGACAGAGCGAAGTACAAAGTTGGCATCGAGCTAAGCACTGCAACGGAGAGAAAAATATGTTCCGCTCCAGCCCGTTTGATACACAGAACCCGATCGCTGACTTCGACTCGATCAAGATTCAGCTTGCGAGCCCCGAGAAGATCCGCTCGTGGTCGCACGGCGAAGTCACGAAGCCGGAAACCATCAACTACCGTACGTTCAAGCCCGAACGCGACGGTCTTTTCTGCGCCCGCATCTTTGGACCGATCACTGACTGGGAGTGCCTCTGCGGCAAGTACAAGCGCATGAAGCACCGCGGCGTGATCTGCGACAAGTGTGGCGTTGAAGTCACCCTGTCGAAGGTTCGTCGTGAGCGCCTCGGCCACATCGAGCTGGCTTCGCCCTGCTCGCACGTGTGGTTCTTCAAGGGCCTGCCCTCGCGTATCGGCCACCTGCTCGACATCTCGCTGCGTGAGCTCGAAGCTGTTCTCTACTTCGAGTCGTATGTCGTGGTCGATCCAGGTGACGCGCCCGTAAAGGAGCGCGAAGTTATCAAGGACGAGAATCGCTTCCGCGAGCTCGACCAGCAGTATCGTCCGTCCGGCTTCAAGGCCATGATGGGCGCTGAAGCGATCAAGGAACTCCTCAAGCGCGTTGAGATTCAGGAGCTCGCTATCGAGCTTCGTGAGCGCATGAAGACCGAGACCTCGCTGCAGAAGAAGCTGAAGTACTCCAAGCGTTTGAAGGTGGTCGAGGCTTTCCGTAAGTCCGACAACAAGCCGCAGTGGATGATTCTCGACGTGATCCCTGTGATCCCGCCTGAGCTTCGCCCGCTTGTGCCGCTTGACGGTGGCCGCTTCGCGACTTCGGATCTCAACGATCTGTATCGCCGCGTGATCAACCGTAACAACCGCCTCAAGAAGCTCATGGACCTCCATGCCCCTGAAGTGATTGTGCGTAACGAAAAGCGCATGCTGCAGGAAGCTGTTGATGCTCTGTTCGACAACGGCCGTCGTGGCCGCGTGTTGCGCGGTGCGAACAACCGTCCGCTGAAGTCGCTCTCTGACACCCTGAAGGGCAAGCAGGGCCGCTTCCGTCAGAACCTGCTCGGTAAGCGCGTCGACTACTCTGGCCGTTCGGTCATCGTGGTTGGTCCGGAACTGAAGCTGCACCAGTGCGGTCTGCCGAAGAAGATGGCGCTTGAACTCTTCAAGCCGTTCATTTATCACCGTCTCGAGCAGACGGGCCACTGCACGACCATCAAGCAGGCCAAGGAGATGGTAGAGCAGCAGGAGTCGATCGTCTGGGACATCCTCGAAGAGGTTATCAAGGATCATCCGGTTCTGTTGAACCGCGCCCCGACGCTGCATCGCCTCGGCATCCAGGCTTTCGAGCCTGTGCTGGTCGAAGGTAAGGCCATCAAGATTCACCCGCTCGTCTGCACGGCGTTCAACGCCGACTTCGACGGTGACCAGATGGCTGTGCACATCCCGCTGAGCCCTGAAGCGCAGATCGAAGCTTCGGTGCTGATGCTGGCTTCGCACAACATCCTCTCGCCCGCATCCGGTCAGCCGATCTCGGTTCCGACGCAGGATCTGGTGCTTGGTCTGTACTACCTGACCAAGGCCAAGGTGGGTGCAAAGGGTGAAGGCCGCGTCTTCGCCAACATTGAAGAAGTACTGATGGCGCTCGAAGCCAAGCAGGTCGAGACGCTTTCGCCGATCCGCCTGCGTTATACCGGCCCCGTGCTGGATATGACGACGGCGTACGACGATCAGGACCTCACGCACACCGAGCCGGTCGAGTTCACCAAGCAGTACATCAACACGACCGTTGGTCGCGCGATCCTGAACGATCGTCTGCCGGAAGGTATGCCGTTCGTGAACGGCCTGCTGAAGAAGAAGGGCATCGGCCAGCTCATCAACTACCTGTACCTGAACCTCGGCCTCGAAGTGACCGTGCACGCGCTCGATCGCATCAAGGAACTGGGCTTCCAGTACGCTACCCGCTCGGGTCTCTCGGTTGGTCTGGATGACATGGTCATCCCGGCGACGAAGTACACGGTTGTGGGCGATGCTGAAAAGCAGGTCATCACGCTGCAGCAGCAGTACCTCGAAGGTTCGATCACCAACCTGGAGCGTTCGAACAAGGTGACGCAGATGTGGTCGGCAGTTACCGATCGCGTTGCGGACGAAATGTTCAACAACATGAAGCGCGCTGACAAGGAAGGCGCCATGAACCCGATCTACATCATGGCGGACTCGGGCGCTCGTGGTTCCAAGCAGCAGATTCGTCAGCTCTCCGGTATGCGTGGTTTGATGGCTAAGCCCTCGGGCGAAATCATCGAATCGCCGATCAAGGCGAACTTCCGCGAAGGTCTGACCGTTCTCGAGTACTTCATCTCGACGCACGGTGCTCGTAAGGGCCTTGCTGATACCGCGCTGAAGACCGCTGACTCGGGTTACCTGACCCGTCGTCTGGTCGATGTGGCACAGGACGTGATCATCTCCGAGCTCGATTGCGGCACGGTGGAAGGCATCTACGTGATGCCGATCATCGAAGCCGGCGAAATCATCGAACCGCTGCGTGACCGTATCATCGGCCGCGTAACGCTCGAGAAGCTGAAGGACTTCGAAGGCAAGACGATCGTCGAGATCAACGATGAGATCGACGAAGACAAGGCCTCCGCAATCCAGGCTGCCGGTATCGAGAAGGTGAAGATCCGCTCGGTGCTGACGTGCGAGTCCAAGCGCGGATGCTGCATCCGTTGCTATGGCCGTAACCTTGGTTCGGGCAAGATGGTCGAACTCGGCGAAGCTGTCGGCGTTATCGCTGCACAGTCGATCGGCGAGCCTGGCACCCAGCTCACCATGCGTACCTTCCACGTAGGTGGAACGGCATCGCGTGTGGCGGATGCTTCGCACCTCGAAGCCAAGAACGCAGGTCGCGTTCACTTCATCAACCTCGCTACCGTTCGCTCGAAGGACGGCGGCCTGGTTGCCTTCAACCGCTCGGGTTCTATCGCCATTATTGACGAGAAGGGCCGCGAGAAGGAACGCTACGCGATCGTTTACGGCGCGAAGCTGAAGGTCGAAGACGGCGATCAAGTCAAGCTCGGCGATCTGCTTGGCGAGTGGGACCCCTACACCTTCTCCATCCTCACGGAAATCGAAGGCACGGTGCAATTCAAGGACCTGCAGGAAGGCGTTACGCTGCACGAAGAGATCGATGAAGTTACCGGTCTCTCGCGTCTCGTAGTGGCTGACTCGCCGGACGAAAAGCGCCAGCCGATGATTCTCATCAAGGGCGCCAAGGGAACGAAGCGTTACATCATGCCGAGCCGTGCTCACCTTATGGTGCAGGATGGCGACGAGCTTTCGCCTGGTGACATCCTGGCGAAGATCCCGCGCGAAACGACGCGTACGAAGGACATCACGGGCGGTCTGCCGCGCGTTGTGGAACTCTTCGAAGCGCGTAAGCCGCGTGATCCGGCGATCATCGCCAAGCTTGACGGTGCGATCCGCTTCGGCGATGTGTCGAAGGGCCAGCGTAAGGTGTACATCACGGCTGACAACGGTACGGAAGACGAGTACTCGGTGCCGCGTGGTGTGTACGTCAACGTGCAGGAAGGCGAGCGTGTACGCGCCGGCGATGCTCTCATCGACGGACCGCGTAACCCGCACGACATTCTCGAGGTTCTTGGCGAGCGCGAGCTGCAGATCTACCTGGTAAACGAAATCCAGGAAGTCTACCGCTTGCAGGGCGTGTCCATCTCGGACAAGCACATCGAAACCATCGTTCGCCAGATGCTGCGCTGGGTGAAGATCGAAGAAGTTGGCGACACCAACTTCCTGCTGGAACAGCAGATCGATCGCTTCCGCTTCAACGCAGAGAACCAGCGTGTGTTGATGGATGGTGGCCGTCCGGCTATCGGCCGTCCGCTGCTGCTGGGCATCACGAAGGCGTCGCTCTCGACGGACAGCTTCATCTCGGCTGCTTCGTTCCAGGAGACCACGCGCGTACTCACCGAAGCGTCGATCAACGGCGCGGTGGACACGCTCCGCGGTCTGAAGGAGAACGTCATCGTCGGCCGTCTTATCCCTGCCGGAACGGGTATGGAGTACTACCGCAACGTCGAGCTCTCTCCTGAGCTTGAAGAAGCGGCAGCCCAGATCCAGGCCGAAGTACAGGAAGCGCATGAAGCGGAAGAGCGTGAGCTCGAGCAGATGCGTATGGAAGGCGAACAGGAAGAACTGGCAGCAGAGTAACGCTGCAGGTCAGACTGAAACAGCGAAGGGCAGACTCGAAAGAGTCTGCCCTTTTTGCTTTGCTGGAACTCTCTTTCGCCATCCTCGTCTAACGGGATATGCGCTCCTTTTGTGTGTTTGGCTCCTTGCTGCTGGCGGGTGTTCTTGCCGTGGATGGACAGCAGCCTGTTGCGTCTCAGCCTGTTGCTGTGGATGCAGGTTCTACGCTTTCGGTTGAGGCCCGGCTGGTGGTTGTGCCCGTGGTGGTGCGGGACAAGCATGGGGCGATTGTCAAAGGGCTGGCGCAAAGTAACTTTGCGTTGCAGGTGGATGGCGTGGCGCAGAACGTTCGCTACTTTGACCGCGACAGCGACGTGCCTCTGACGGTTGGACTGCTGGTGGACAGCAGTCGCAGCCAGCGGGAGGTGCTCGAAGATGAGCGAAGCGCGAGCACAACGTTCTTGCAGAAGATGCTTGCGCCCGAGCGTGATCGCGCGTTTGTGTTGCAGTTTGCGGGCAGCGTTGAGCTGCTGCAGGACATCACAAACTCGCGGCCGAAGCTGCAGGAGGCGTTGCAGCAGGTGGACACGGCACCGTCTCGTCCGACGGGCAGAGATTCGAACGATCCGGATGCGAACGACCCTGACCATCGGGGTGGAGGGCGTCAGCGTGGTGGTGGCACGGCGATGTATGACGCTGTGTTTCTTTCAGCCGATGAGGTCGTGAACAAGCAGGCGGGACGCAAGGCGTTCATCCTGCTGACGGACGGTGTGGACAATGGCAGCCGCGAGACGCTGGCAAAGTCGATAGAAGCGGCGCAGCGTAAGGATGTTGTGATCTACGCGATTTATTACAAGGGCAAAGAGCATGATGGCGGTGGCCGTGGCTTTGGGTTTCCTGGCGGTGGTGGGCATGGGATGGGGCTGCCGGGTGGAGGAGGAGGACGTGGTGGTGGATGGCCCGGAGGCGGTGGTGGTGGCGGTCGCAATGGTGGTGGTGATCATCACGAGAACGTCGATGGGAGGAAGATTCTGGAGCGTCTCTGTGGCGAGACCGGCGGGCGTGTCTTTGAGGTGACGAAGAAGGAGACGGTGGAGAAGATCTATGCGGAGATTGGTGAGGAGTTGCGCTCGCAGTTCCGGCTTGGGTTTACGCCTTCGGAGGCAACGGCTTCGGAGGGCTATCACCAGATTTCAGTGACACTGGCCGGATCGGCGGCGAAGGAGAAGGACACGATACAGACTCGCGATGGCTACTATACAAAGGTGGCGAAGCAGGGTGTCGATCGATAGAGTGTAGAGCGTAACAAGGGCGGCTTGCCAAATGGCAAGCCGCCCTTGTTTGTTGGGGCTTGAGTTAGTGCGCCGCAGATGTGGCGAAGGCTGTATTCAGAAGCTTGGCGAGGCGGATGCCGGCGAGTTCGAGGCGGGTTTCGACGATGGGGATGTTCTTGTCGTAGTACGCCTCGTCGATGTTGGTTCCGGGGAGGACGAGCGCGGTGTCGGCGAGGTCGTGCGACTCCTGGGCCCACGCTACGGAGTCGCCGTCGCCGGGTTCGAGATGCTTGTCGGTGATCTGCTGCTCGAGCCTCTTGAGCCACTCGGCATCGGTGTGGTGTGCGTGGTCGATGAGGCCGTCGTCCCAGACTTCGTGGAGTTCATGGTGGCCCCACTTGCTCTTCTCTTCGCCGAAGAAGGTGACGGGGATGTCGTTGGCTCCGCGGCCGAGACCGTAGGCGTGGAAGGGCTGGTGCTCGTCGCCGACGAGGTGGACGAGGAACTTGAGCGCGACGGCGCGGTCGGCGGTGTCGAGCGAGGGATCGTTGATGCGTTCTAGGTTGTAGGGGATGCGATCGACGACGCAGTCGCGCCACTTGTCCGCGTGCGAACCGAGGGTGACGCCGGGTTGCGTCTGGCAGTCGCGGTCTCTGTTGTAGGTCAGGCTGGGCGGGATGTTGACGTAGTGCCAGAAGGCGGTCTGGCGATTGCCTGAGAGGTAACCATCGGCCCATGAAGCCACGTCGCCGAGGCTCTCTTTGCCGAGCAGGGCCTGCACCTGTGCCTTGGCCTGCGGGGTGAGGTGGTCCCAGGCCACTTCCGCGACGAGGCGGTGACCGGTGCGTCCCCAGGCCCATGCAGGGGCCGAGAGCGTGAGTAGCAAAGCAGCAGCGAAGAGCGTGCGCAGTGATTTCATGAGGGAAGTATAAGCGGTGACGTTTTTTCCTGTGTGAGATCTCGATGTTGGGTTTCTAGCCCCACTGAGATGAGGCGTTTCTGACAGATACTGTCATGTCCTTGGTGCTTATCGATGGCACGAGCGTTTTTAGAACAGTAAGTGCTGCGCGTGTTGCGGATGTGATTTGCTATTTGAATCGGAGCAACGGTGTGTTTTCCGCAAGTGATTGATTCCTTGATGCGTGGCTTTTCTTCCTGTAGAAACGACCGATGAGGCACATCTCGTGGAGCGATGCGTGCATCTACAATCACTGAACCGCTTGCTGCGCATGACGCTGGCAAGGGAATTGGAGAAGAGATGAAATTCAAGATTGCTTCAGGTCTCGTTCTGTCTGCGTTGCTTGCTGGTGCTCCTGTCGTGGCTTTGGCACAGCATCATGATGATCACGATAACCACGGTGGAAGCCCCCATGGTTATGTGCAGCATAACGATTGGCACAAGGGTGGACGTATGCCCTCCGGTGACTGGAACCGTGGAGCTCGTGTGGATTATCGCTCGCACCATTTGAACGCTCCTCCTCGTGGTTACGAGTGGCGCGAAGTGGACGGTAACTACGTCCTCGCTGGCATCGCTACCGGCATCATTGCATCGACGATCATTGCTTCGTCAGTTCACTAGACTGCTGTTGAATCGCGAAAATAATAGAGGCGGATTGAGAAATCAATCCGCCTCTATCGTTTTAAGCATTGCAGGGTGTGCGCTTTTTGTTGGCGATTTCCCGTGATCGTCAGGCCTGCAGGAGTGCGTGCAGGTCGAGGGGGCGAGTGTACATGGTGAGGTTGCCGCTGGCGTCGAGGGGCCACTCTTCGCGGGGACGGTCCCAGTAAAGTTCGACGCCGTTGCCGTCAGGGTCGCGGAGGTAGAGAGCTTCACTGACACCGTGGTCGGCGGCCCCATCGAGCGCGATGTTGGCCTGCATGAGGCGGCGGAGAGCGTCGCCGAGTTCTGCGCGTGTGGGATAGAGGATGGCTGTGTGAAACAGGCCGGTGGCGCCGAAGGGCGGCTGCTGGCCGTTCAGGCTCTCCCAGGTGTTGAGGCCGATGTGATGGTGGTAGCCCCCTGCAGAGAGGAACGCGGCCGAGGTGCCGAACATCTGCATGAGCTGAAAGCCGAGTACGCCCGAGTAGAAGGCGAGGGCGCGCTCAATGTTGGCGACCTTCAGATGGATGTGGCCAATGCGGACGCCGGGGTGGATCGGTGGGGTAGCCGCGGGTGATTGCGTTGTCGATGCCATATAGCATCCGATGCGACGGAGCGTGGCAGGACGCAAAAGCGCGGTGACGTCTGCGTCATTTTGTCGCGCTAAGAGGCTTGTCGCAAGGCCAAAAAACTCGCGTAGACTAAGGCCACTTTTTCGAAGGAGGCGTTACGGTATGCGGAAGTTCTTTGGCTGGCTGGTGGGCTTGGTGACATTGGTTGTGATCGTGGTGCTGATTGCGGCTTCCCAGAAGCCGGATACGTATCGTGTCGAGCGCGGCATAGATATCAATGCGCCGTCGAGCAAGGTTGCGCCTCTGGTGCAGGACTTCCACTACTTTGCGCTGTGGTCGCCGTGGCAGCATCTTGATCCCAAGATGAAGGAGACATACTCGGGTGCGGCTTCGGGAGTGGGTGCAGTGTTGGCCTGGGAAGGGAACAAGGACGCAGGTTCGGGGCGTATGGAGATTCTGCGCGCGGTGCCCCTGGAGACGGACGTCAAGCTTGATTTTTATAAGCCGTTTGAAAGTTCAAGCAGCGTGACGTACACCATGACTCCGCTGGCTTCGGGAGGCACGCATGTGGTGTGGTCGATGAGCGGAGCGATGCACCTGCCGGAGAAGGTGATGTGTCTGTTCAAGAACATGGACGCGATGATTGGCCCGGACTTTGAACGCGGACTGGCGAAGATGAAGCAGGTGGCTGAAGACCCTACGCAACCGTAGTTGGTTTGCGGCTTAGGTCAGGTGGCCGTGTGGCTGAGTGGGCAGCGTGAAGTGGAAGGTGGAACCTTCGCCGAGCGTGCTGGTGGCCCAGATGTGGCCGCCGTGCTGCTGCAGAATGGAGCGGCAGATGGCGAGTCCAAGGCCTGTGCCACCCATGGTGCGTGAGTCCGAGGCATCCACTTGTTTGAAGCGTTCGAAGATCTGCTGTAGCTTGTCGGCAGGAATGCCGCGACCGTGATCCTGAACCTCAAGGATGGCTTCATCCGGTGCAACATACTGCGCAGAGAGCCGCACCTCGCTAGGCAACGTTGCGGTGGTGGGCGAGAACTTGATGGCGTTGGAAAGAAGGTTCGTCAACGTCTGCAGAATGCGGTCCGGATCAGCCCATACCATCACGTCGTTCGGCTCGATCTGGAAGCGGATGTTGGCCTTCTGGGCTGTCGCCTGCATCAGGTGTGTGGCTCGCTCAAAGAGTTCGGCGACAGAGCATTGGACCGCGTGCATCTCCGATTTGCCGGAACCGATGCGCTCCAGATCGAGGATGTCGTTGACGAGGCGGCCGAGGCGGTCGGTGTTGCCGATGGCGATGTCCATCATCTGCTTCATCTTCTCGGGACGTGAGCTGAGCGCGCCGCCGCTGATCAGACCAAGGGCCGCTCGCAACGAAGTAAGCGGTGTACGCAGTTCATGAGAGACAGTCGAGATGAACTCGTCCTTCATGCGGTCGAGCTGGTTGCGTTCTGAGATGTCAGAGAACGCGACGACGACGCCGACGGCGCGTCCTGAGATGGGGATTCCGTCCACCATGGAACCGACGGTTATGGAGGAAGAGGACGCAGGAGGCAGCGCTGTGATGTGCGCTCCGGAAACGGTTGTCACGGCCTGGTTCGACTCCCATGCTGAGGGTGCAGCGCTCTCGCCAATGAAGCTGTCGTCCGTGGCTTCAATCTGCGGTCGCGCGACGTACTCCACGGGGAAGCTTGTGCCGTCCTTGCGCCAGAAGACTTCGTTGGAGACGCGGATCGAAGTCATGTTGCGCAGCGTCGCCTGGATGGGGCATTCGCTGATAGGGCATGGTGTGCCGTCTGCGCGAGTGTGGTGGATGAGGTCGTGCATGTTGCGACCGAGCATCTCTTCCGGCTTGTAGCCGAACATCTGCGCGGCGGCGGTATTGACGACGGTGCAGTTGCCCTGCAGGTCGATGCCGTAGATGCCGTCGCCAACTGATTCGAGCACTGAGTTCGATTGACGGATGAGGGTATGGAGCTTTTCGTCGGCGCGGACCTGGTCCGTGATATCGATGCCGAAACCGAGGATATAGCGTTCGTTGTTCTGAGGTTCGACGAGCCGGTTGCGATAGGCGATGACGCGTTCAGAGGCGTCAGGTTGACGCAGATACAACAGGCCGGAGGCTTCGCCCTGAGCAAGCAGTTCCTGGAAGTACGGCGCAATCTTATGACGACGATGAGGCTCGACAAACTCGGCGAGTGAGTGGCCGATAACCTCGTCTACCGTGCGGCCTGCGAGCTGTGCGCCGAAGTCGTTGATCGACAGTATCGTGCCGGAGAGGTCGTGGGTGCAGACCATGCCGAGCGAACCTTCGACGATCTGCCGATAACGTGCTTCGGATTCGCGGATGGCGCTTTCTGCAACGCGCTGCTCAGTGACGTCGATGCCGGTGGCGATCACGAAGGCGACCTCGCCAAGGGAGTCGACGAGTGCGGTGGCAGACCAGGAGATACGGCGACGAGTGCCGTCGGCGGCCGTCCAGTAGTTTTCGTACGCGGTGGGAAACTCGCCGTTGCGGATGCGTTCGAAGCTTTCGATGTACTCGGGTACATCCTCTTCGGGGATGAGGCGTTCCCAGGCGTACTTGCCGAGGAGTTCCGAGGAGTTATAACCGGAGATGATTTCGCAGGCACGGTTGAAGCGCACGATGCGGCCAGCGGTGTCGTAGACAACGACGAGTGCGCCGACGGTGTCGAGCACGGCAGAGACGAAGTTGCGCTCGACGGTCAGCGCACTTTCGACGCGCTGGCGAGCACGGGTGGCGGTGTCACGCTGGCGCACACGTACGGAAAGCTCAAGGCGCGTGGTGACCATGTGTGCGAGGCTTTCGAGCGCGTCGACCTGCGGCTCTGTAAGCTTGCGCGCTGTGTGGTCCATGACCGAGAGCGCGCCGATAGCGATAGCGTGCGGTGTGAGCACCGGAGCGCCAGCGTAAAAGCGATAGCGGTGGTCTGCCAGCGCGATGCCGCCGGGTGAGTACACCGGGTCGCGACGCGCGTCGGGAATCTGATAAACACCGTCGCCGGCGATCGTGGTTTCGCAGGGCAGAGAGTAACGAGGAGTCGTCGTGGCGTCGATGCCGTGGCGCCCGAGCAGAAGGACCTCATCGTGTTCGATGATGGAGACAAAAGCCACGGGAGAGTTGGTTATCTGCGCCGCGAGACGAGCGATGTCATCGTACGCAGGATCACGCGGCAGTTCGTCGAGCGCATAGTGCTCGAGAGCTGCGAGGCGAGCCTCATCGGATTCGTACAGGGTGGACATCATTCTGCATCCTTAAGCATAGAAATCAGGAGCTTTTCGGGCTGTCCCACTTTCAGGCAAGGTTGCGAACGTCAGTCACCAAAGGGTAACCAAAAATTCATTATGGGAAATCGGAGATGATCTGACGCAAACCGAGAAAGGTCGCAAGGGCGTCAGGGCTTAGGCAGGGCGCAGCAGTCTGCTGCGGCATCGTTGGCGGAGGCGTCGAGGGCGACCTTCCACTGGCCGTTTACCTTCTTCCAGACGGTGATGTAGCGGCCTTCGCGCAGCACGGGCTGGCCGGAGGCGTCGTGGGAGCGGCCGGTGTAATGGCCCCAGGTGAAGCCGGAGTCGCCGGAGGGGCCGATACGCGCGCCGTCGGGCGTCCAGGAGAGCTGGTACTGTTTGGGGTCCCACTGGGTGTGGGAGGCGATGGCGGTGTGGCCGATGAGGGGGGCCTTGCCGTCGGGGAGTTCGATGCCGTCGTCGGCAAACCAGCGAGAGAAGGCTGCTCCGCCGCCCTGGGCGGTGTCGGCGGCAAACTTTGCTTCGAGTTGCAGGAGTTCGAGCTCGCCGGGAGTGGTGGAGGGCGAGGTGAGCGGCTGGGGGGCGCTCGTGGCGGGCTCGGGCGTGAGCATTTGTGCGCGGACGCTGCAGGACGCAACGAGCAGGGCGGCGACGAGAACGGCAGAGCGCAGCATGAGTGAATTTTACGGCGGCCGCTTTGAGCGCGGTTGCGCGTTTACCGTGGCGCTGGTTTTTCCGTGGCTGCGCGAAGGCAGGTCAGGCTGGTATGCTCGGCTGCAAGATGCCGAAACGGATGGAACGAAAAGAGTTGACGGTGATTGCCGTCGCAGTGGTGGCGCTTGCGCTTGGCGCCGGACTTCAGGTGGCTTCTCTGCATGCTGGAATCACGGCTGCATCGCTGCATGTTGCAGGTGTGGTGACCCGCTGGGCAGGTGTGCTGGCGCTGGTGTGGTTTGGTATTCGTCGCAAGAGCCTGACACCCTGGATCTTCGTCGCGATGGTGGCGGGAGCAGAGCTGGGGTTTGACGCACCGCACTTTGCCGTCGACCTGAAGGTCTTTTCGGATATCTTCCTGCGTCTGATCAAGACGATCGTTGCTCCGCTGATTCTGGCGACGCTGGTGGTGGGCATTGCGGGCCACGGCGACCTGAAGGGCGTAGGGCGCATGGGTGTGAAGGCACTTGTGTACTTTGAGGTGGTCACGACGCTGGCGCTGGGCGTGGGACTGCTGGCGATCAATGTGACGAAGGCCGGTGTCGGGTTGACGTTTCCGGCGACGAGCGCGGCTGTGGTGGCGACGGTGAGCAAGCCGCCTGCACAGCATTGGAACGACGTGCTGTTGCATATGTTCCCGGAGAACCTGGCGAAGAGTATTGCCGATGGGCAGATTCTGCAGGTTGCGGTCTTTGCGATTATCTTCGCGATCGCGCTGGCGACATTGAGCGAGGCCAAGCGCGCGCCGGTGATGCGGTTGTGCGAAAGCCTGGCCGAGGTGATGTTCCGTTTTACGAACGTCGTGATGTACTTTGCGCCGGTGGGTGTGGGTGCGGCGATGGCGTACACCGTGGGCAGCATGGGGCTGGGTGTGCTGGTGAACCTGGGCAAGCTGCTGCTGACGCTATATGGTGCGCTGGCGATCTTTGCCGTGCTGGTGCTGCTGCCGGCAGCGCTGATCTTCAAGGTGCCGATTGCGAAGTTTATTGCCGCAGTGGCTGAGCCCGCGACGATAGCGTTTGCAACGGCGACGAGCGAGGCAGCCCTTCCGCGTGCGATGGAGCAGATGGAAGCTCTGGGTGTGCCGCGGCGCATTGTGGCGTTTGTGATCCCGGCGGGGTATAGCTTCAATCTCGATGGGTCGACGCTGTACCTGGCGGTGGCGAGTATCTTTGTGGCGCAGGCAGCGGGGATTCACCTGACGCTGGGGCAGCAGTTGGTGATGATGTTGACGCTGGTGCTGACGAGCAAGGGCGTTGCCGGTGTGCCGCGCGCGACGCTGGTGGTGTTGCTCGCAACAGCCGCGACGTTCAAGCTGCCGGAAGCACCTATCTTTGTGATCCTGGGCATTGACGCGTTGATGGACATGGCGCGCACGATGGTGAACGTGGTGGGCAACTGTCTCGCTTCGGTGGTGGTCGCGAAGTGGGAGGGGCAGTTTGGTATTGAGCCTCTGGACCCGGTGGTAGCTGAAGGCGTAGGACTGGAGCTCGAGGGGTAAAGGGTAGAGAAACGCGAAAGCGGTGGCTGAAGAGGCCACCGCTTTCGCGTTTTGATTTGCTGTCTGGGGTGGGCTGAATCCCTGTTCCCTGAAACTAGAGCTGTGGTTAGTGCGAGGGTGCGGGGATGATTTTCTGGAAGACCAGCCAGTCTTTGAGCAGTGTGGGGAAGGCTGAGGCGGTGACTCCGGTAGGGGAGAGGCCGAAGCCGTGGCCACCGTCCGCGAAGATGACGAGCGAGGCGGAGACGCCTGCGTCCTTGAGCGCACGGTAGTAAACGGGGGAGTTGTTGCCGTAGCTCTTGTCGTTTTCTGCAGCGGCGATGAAGGTGGGCGCGACGTCTTTGGTCGGCACCATGTTCGGGTCCACGGTGTGCTGGTCAGGGTCGACGGCGAGGTAGGCCGGATAGCCCAGGATGACGAAGTCAGGACGCGCGGTGATGGTGGCGAGGACGTCCTTGGCCGCAGGCGTAGACAGTACGTGGTCGTTGTCGTAGTGCATGGAGAGGTCGGCGGAGAGGTGGCCTCCTGCAGAGAAGCCCATGACGCCAATGTGGTGCGGGTCGATGTGCCACTCCGCAGCGTGCGAGCGGACGATGCGGACGGCCTGCTGCGCGTCTTCGAGCGGGGCGAGGTTGTCGTGGTAACGCTGCGGCCACGGGACGCGGTACTTGGCGACCGCGCAGAAGACACCCAGCTGATTGAACCACTGGCAGGGGAGCACGCCCTCGTGAGTGTAGGCGAGACGCTGGTAGCCTCCACCGGGGAAAACGACGACGGCGGAGCCGGTGGGCTTGATGCCAGCAGGCACGGGATAAAGCGCGAGCGTGGGAACGGTGACGTTGGAGACGCGTGTGACATTGATGCCGGGGTAGAGAGGGCTGGTGCCGTCGACGCTGGACTCGGCTTCCTTGGTTTGTGGAGGCTCCGGCGTGCCGTGAGGCCAGAGTGGAAGCGTCTGTGCGGAAGCTGTGCAGGCGGCGAAGGCGATCACGGACGCAGAGGCGAGGTGAAGAGCGGAGCGGGACAGACGGTTCAGCATGGACGCCATGGTACTCCGATGGTGTGGCGATTGGCTTTGGAATGCAAAGGAAAACGGCTGCGTCCGAGGACGCAGCCGTTTGGGTGATGCCGGTTCGCTTACTGCACCTTGAGGGTGAAGGTCGCGGTCTTGGTGTAGGAGGTGGACTTGGCAGTGACGGTCACGGTCGACGAGCCGACTGGGGTTCCGTCGTTGCCGCAACCGGTGATGCCAGCCAGCGTGAGGCCGAAGGCCAGAACGATAGCGAGCGTTCCGATGCGCGAGCGCATGCGGCGACGGAAGGCCAGAGGCAGAGCGAGCAAGCCAAAAGCCAGTGCCGTTTCACCACCATGCTTGCCGAAGGGCGAGCTGTTGTGGTGGAGAGCAGCGTTGTCGACTGCGATGGTCACGGTAGAGGTTCCCGAGCCGGTGAGGCTGGCCGGAGAGAACGAGCAGCGCGATCCCGAGGGCAGGCCCGAGCAGGTGAGAGCAACCGTCTCGCTGAAGCCGTTGACAGCCTGAATGCCGACGGTCATGAGCTGCGTCTTCTGCTCAGCAGAAGCTGTCAGTGAGGTGTTGCTGAGGATCAGAGTGAAGTCAGCAACCGGAACCGGGACGATGGTAACCGGGGCGGGTGTAGCCGTCGTATAGGGGGTGGTGTAGGTCGTGTCGCCGTTGTAGGTTGCGGTGACAGAGTGAGATCCGAGAGCGAGCGTGGTGGTGGTGTAGGTCCAGGTGCCGTTGCCGGTCGAGGTGCCTGCGCCAAGCGTGTTGCTGCCGTCGGTGAAGGTGACTGTTCCGGTCGGGGTGCCGACGTTGCCACCGAAGACCGCAGTAAAGACCACGCTGGTTCCGAGCGTCGCCGAAGATGTCGATGCGGAGATGGTTCCGCTGGTGATCTCAGGCGGGGTGGTAGCGTCCTGCACCGACAGCGAAGCGGTAGCTGTGGAGCTCAAGCTGTTCGAATCCGTAGCCTTGAAGGTGATGGTGTAGCTGCCTGTCGCAACTGTTGTCGGGATGGAGTACGTGTAGCTGTAGGTGCCGGTGCCACTTGCTGTTAGAGCCTGGGTGGCCGATCCGCCGATGCTGCTGAGGTCAACAGTTTCGGTTGTCAGGGCGCCGGTTCCAGGAGCGATCGCCACGCTAAAGGCGACGGGGTTGCCGGCAACGATGCTGGAGGGAGTCGCAGTAGCGGAGGTCAGGGTGGGGGCGACGGCTGTGCCTGCGCAGGGAGCGGTTGTTGAGGCCAAGTCGTGCGGCACAGCAGAGGTAGATGTAGAGAAATCGGTCGAGTTGTTACCCGTGTTTGTGCAGGTAACCGTACGTACGCTTGCCGAGGTTGCCGCGATTGTGGGGGCGGCACCTGTGCCCTGGTAGCAATTTGCGGCAGAGCTGCCGACATAGTCAATAATTGCTGAATTAACGCAGGCCGTTCCATTGAGTGTGATCGTCAGTGCGGTGGTATTGTTCACGAGAAACACTTTGCCACCTGCACCAGCCATGGAAAAAGAACCAACGGCTGCTGTTACGTCAGCCGCGACCGGGAGAGCTGCCCCCGTATAGGTTGCCGTCGAGCTTCCCGTGGGACCTGCAATCAGGTAGTACTGGCCCGGAGCCAGAGTGACTCCGCTGGGGATCGCTACAACGTTTGTCGCTGTGGTCGCTGTTTGCCCAGTCGACATGTACTGGACAGACCATCCGCCGATGCTTTGGGTGGTTCCACTCATGTTGAAGAGCTCAACATAGTCCTGGCTGTACAGATAATTGCTAGCTGTGCCAGTACCGCCTCCACCGCCAAATACTTGCGAGATCACGACAGTTGATGAGGTCGATTGAGCCGACGCAAGACTGGACGCTGCGAAAAGTACAAAAACAGCGGCACACAAACGCCGCATGGCGCGTGGAGCAACAGTAAATAGGGACATGGAGGCAATCCTAACCCGTCGAGGAGGCTTTTGTGTGTAATTTTGCGTCAAAAAAATGTGAGCGCGGTGGATTGCCGCTCTGATTGGTACACTTGATCGTTAGGCGTCCGGAGTGGGTGCCCCTGGATTTGAGCAACATGAGTGAGTATTTGAGCCGGATCAAGTCTCCGGCAGATGTAAAGAAACTCGGAATGGTTGAACTGGAACGGCTGGCGGAAGAGATTCGCGAGCGTTTAATCCAGGGTGTGGCCAAAACCGGCGGACATATCGGGCCGAACCTTGGCGTGGTGGAGCTGACCATTGCCATGCACTACGTGTTCGATACTCCTCAAGACAGCTTCGTTTTCGACGTGAGCCACCAGAGCTATGTTCATAAGCTGCTTACCGGGCGTGAGGATCGTTTTGACACGATTCGTCAGCCGGGCGGCTTGAATGGCTTTATGCTTCGGACAGAAAGCGAGCACGACAGCTTTGGCGCAGGACATGCCGGAACAGCTCTGAGCGCAGCGCTGGGCATGGCCGTGGCGCGCGATATGAGCGGTGGCGACGAGCATGTGGTGGCGCTGGCGGGAGATGCGGCGTTTACCAACGGCATCAGCTTTGAGGCGTTGAACAATGTGGCTGCCCAGACCAAGCGGCTGATCATTGTGCTCAACGACAACGAGTGGTCAATTGATAAGAACGTCGGCGCAATTGCGGAGTACTTCCACAAGATTGCGACGAACCCGACGTATGTGAATCTGCACGAGCGCGTGACCGACCTGCTGCATAAGTTCGGTGGCGATGCTGCGCGTCATGTGGCACGCAAGGCAGAGGAAGCGGCCAAGGGTGTGATCGGCCGCAGCATGATCTTTGAAGAGTTTGGCTTGAACTACTATGGCCCGATCGATGGCCATAATCTGCCGCTGCTGATCGAAACCTTCCAGTTTCTGAAGACGCAGAACCGGCCGGTGATCCTACATGCCTTGACCCAGAAGGGCCGCGGCTTCCAGCCTGCGCTGGACAAGGTCAAGAAGTTCCACGGACTGGGACCGTATGACCCGGCGACGGGCGAGACCAAGGCTGTTGGTCAGAAGACGTACTCGGAGATCTTTGCCGAGAGTCTGAACAAGCTGGCGGACATGGATCGCAATGTTGTGGCGATTACGGCTGCGATGCCGAACGGCACCGCGCTCGATGTCTTCCGTCCAAAGCATCCTGATCGCTACTTCGACGTAGGCATTGCGGAAGAGCATGCGGTGTTGTTTGCCGCAGGTATGGCGACAAAGGGCTATCGACCGTTCTGCGCGATCTACTCGACGTTCCTGCAGCGCGCGTTCGACCAGGTGGTGCATGACGTTGCCTTGCAGGAGTTGCCGGTTGTGTTCTGCATGGACCGTGGCGGTTTGAGCGGCGATGACGGTCCGACGCACCACGGACTCTTCGACATCAGCTATCTGCGCAGCGTTCCAAACCTCATCCACATGGACCCCAAGGATGAGGATGAGATGCAGGACATGATGTTCACCGCGCTGAAGCACAATGGCGCAAGCGCGATCCGTTATCCGCGAGGAACGGGGCCGGGCGTTGCGGTGAAGGATGTTCCGGTAGCACTTGAGATCGGCAAGGCTGAGGTGATCCGCGATGGCTCGGATGTAGCGATTTTCTCGCTGGGCAATATGCTGCCCGATGCGGAAAAGATTGCTGCCCAGTTGACGGCGGAAGGGCATTCGGTCGCGGTGATCAACGCTCGCTTTGCGAAGCCGGTCGATGCAGAGTGCGTGGTGAAGTATGCGCGCCGTTGCGGTCTTCTGGTAACGCTGGAAGATCATGTGCTGGCGGGTGGCTTTGGCTCGGCTGTGCTGGAGACGCTGAACGCTGCCGGGCTTGAGACGCCGGTGGTTCGCGTGGGCTGGCCGGATGAGTTCATCGAGCACGGTAAGCCCGAGGACCTGCGCAAGAAGTATGGTCTTACAGCGGAAGCAGCGCTCGAACGTGTGCGTCCGCTAATGCGTAAACCGGTTTCAGCTTAGTCAATTCTTTCGTTCGAACAGCCCGACATCTTCGATGTCGGGCTGTTCGCTTTTTGGTCATCAGGCGAAACGAGTTCCAGCCGACTGGGCTGCTCTGGCGAGCAGAGGTAACGTTCGTTCCTGGCGTATGCGAAAGGCGTAGGCCAGGGCGCGGCGGGCGATGAGGAGGTTCGCCAGCGCGCCGAGAGGGCCGAGCGGAAGCTCATAGGTGATGTCGTCGGTGACGCGAGTGCCAGGGCGGCCGTCCGGGCCGGGTTCCGGCTTCACAGAGTGGCAGTGGCGCCAGCTCTTGAAGGGACCACGGAGCTGTATGTCGCAGAAGCCTTCGTTCCAGCGGAAGTCTTCGATCAGGGCTTCCCAGCCACCGCGCGCTGGTATGCGAGGGAGTGCGCGGGCGCTGATGAGGATACGGCTGCCGTTGCCAGCAACGATGCCGGGAAACCGCGGTGAGTCGAGTGGGCGCGGAGGCGGAGGGGCAAAGGACCCCTCCTCAATGCGGACCTGCTGCCAGGGTGGCATGAGACGGGGGAGATTTTCAGGATTCGCGAAGAAAGCGAAGACCAGTTCCGACGGGTAGGGAAGCCATTGCTCTGCGTGGAATCGGTGAGGCATCACGCTTAGGATGCCGCATCGGACACGTCTGCACATTTTTTGCACAGGAAAATCTATATGCGACTTTCGCAGTCCGATATTTGGGGTAAGGTAGTAAGTGAATTAGGACTACTTGAGTCGCAGATGGGCGGATGGTAAGCCTCTCAGCTTTGCTGCCGCTCGACTCAGGTTTGTGGTTCTCCATTCATATGCTCGATTCCTGGCTGCAGCGCAGTGTTTTGTCTCCGTGCTGTGCTGCAGTTTCTTTTCGGCTTAGACATCAGGCTTTGGCAGCGCATACTGCCAAAGAAGCGCTCGCATCACCCTCATGGTGCGAGCGCCAAATTGTTTTCGGGCAAAAAACGGCGTGGGCCGAAGCCCACGCCGTGAAGTGTGCGTCTTCATTGAGAGATTTTGTTAGGGCATCAGGACGGTGTCGATGACGTGGATGACGCCGTTCGACTGGAAGACGTCTGCGGTGGTGATCCAGGCTGTGCCGCCCTTTTCGTCCGTGATCTTGATCTTGCCCATGTCCATGGTGAAGGTCAGCATGCCGCCCTCAACAGTCTTGGCGCTGTAGGTGCCGCCGCCCTTCTTGATCCACTTCATCAGTTCCTTCGATGAGATCTTGCCGGGGACGACGTGGTAGGTGAGGATCTTGGTGAGCGTGGCCTTGTTCTCGGGCTTGACGAGGTTTTCCACCGTGCCTGCGGGGAGCTTGGCGAAGGCTTCGTCGGTGGGAGCGAAGACGGTGAAGGGGCCGGGGGAGTTGAGCGTGTCGACGAGCCCGGCAGCCTTGACGGCTGCGACGAGCGTCTTGTGGATCGGCGAGTTGACTGCGTTCTCAACGATGGTCTTGGTGGGGTACATGGCAGCGCCACCCACGGTGGGGTCCATCTTCTGTGCGGATGCTGCGCCGGTGGTGAGTGCGAGAGCGGCGACGGCCGCGAAAGCGAGTAGTGTCTTCTTCATCGGGAAAATCCTCCTGGTACGTGGTGCGTGAAGTGCGGGACAGTTCGCTTCTCCGGCCGGAGCGAGCAACATGATGGAAACGCTGCCACGAGGGAAGTGGATTGCCTTGGGCGAAAAATTCTTTTGATGGTGTTTGCGAGGCAGGGTCCGTTGCGTTGACAAAGAGGGCCGTTCGCTCGTCAACTCAAAGCGATGGATGCGGTCACCAAAACGATGAGCACGAAGAGCGGAGCTGCGACGAAGAAGACATCGCGCCATGATGGCGGATTGCTGCTGGTTGCGCTCTTCAAGCTGGGCAAAGCGCTCTTCTTTGTCTGCGTGGGCTTTGGGGCGCTGCATCTGGTGCATCGCGATGTCGGCAATGTGGCGATGCATATTGCCAGCATTTTTCGACTCGACACGGAAGGCCCGGTGGTGCGGTTTCTGCTGGATCGCGCAGACCTGATCCAGGGGCACCAGCTTCGGAGAACCGCGCTCTTTGCGCTGCTGTACTCCGGCGTGTGCGTGGTGGAGGGAACTGGGCTTTACCTAGAGAAGGTGTGGGCGGAGTACTTCACCATCACCCTGACCGTGCTGGCGCTGCCGTGGGAGATTTATGAGCTGATTCACGATCCCAATATGTTTCGGGCGGGATTGCTGGTGCTGAACCTGGTGGTGCTGGGGTATCTGCTGCTGATCCTGCGGAACAGCCGACGCAAGCGCGTGGAGTAGTTAGGGCTTGTGCGTTGTCGGGTCTGAAAACCCTTCTTTTTGTGACCGAGACGGCGGGCTAGGCCACCTCTACTCCGGTGGCGTTGCGCCCCGGGGATTTCGTGTCTGCGCCACAACATTGGCGGCAGGAAGCGATTCTGGTTTTGCGGTTTGCCGATCTGCTCCACTTTCTTCCACTCAGAGCTCGAAAATGGTTTCGGGAGTGAGGTTCGCAGGTGAGGAATGCGGTTTGGTGACTTCGATTCAGGATTTCGCGAATGCGCTGAACCATGATGAATACTGAGTTTTGTGGTGTATTTTCGCCCCAGCTTCGCCTTTAGCTGAGAGCGAACTCCGTCGCAAGTAAGACATTTGCTACGACTCAGCCATGCAAACACTATATGTAGTGGTGGTGTTACCGATTACAGCTATCCGCTGTTTTTTCCACACTTATGCCGCGAAAAATTCTGCGGCGTTCCCAATTTAGGGCTTGCACCGGGAGGTGCCTTGCGAGATTCTTGTGGAGTCAAGTGGTTAAAAGTGGTCTAAAGGGGTTGACCGAAGCAAGATTTCGACTCAATCCTACGTCGTTCCGGGCTCTGAAGGAAGTAGTCGCCTAGGTTCCGTGTCCGAAAGGCAATAAACGTGTTTCGCGGAAATCATCCAGCTCGGGTCGACGAAAAGGGACGCCTTAAGGTTCCTGCCGATTTCAAGCGCCGCGTCGACGAGTTGTACGGGCCACAGTTCTTCATCACGAGCCGCGACGGCAAGCGCGCGGAGATTTACCCGATGAAGGAGTGGGAAAAGATCGAGGAATCGATCGCGAAGGCTCCCGCTTCGGGTGCGAAGCGCAAGTTTCTGGACGTAACGAACTATTACGGCCAGGTGGTTGAGATGGATGGGCAGGGCCGGTTGCTGATTCCGCAGGTATTGCGCGGTGCGGCCGTGATCGAAGGCGATGTTGCGGTACTGGGGCAGCAGACGTTCCTGGCAGTGGTGAACGACCAGAAGCATAAGGCGGCGCTTGAGGCAGAGCCTCTGACGGATGCCGATATCGAAGCTCTGGGTGTGATTGGTTTGTAGGACTTTGCTCCTGAGTGGAGCGCATGAGGCGGATGACCGATGGAAAAGCCGCAACATGTTCCGGTTCTTTTCGATGAATGTCTTGACTATCTGAATTTGAAGCCCGGCGCGACGGTGGTAGACGCGACGCTGGGGTTCGGTGGGCACTCTTCGGGGATTATCCGGAGGCTCGGACCGAGCGGCAAGCTGATCGCGTTTGATCGCGATCCCAAGGCGATGGCTTTGGCGAAGGAACGGCTGGCAGGAGTTGCTGCTGAACTGGGTTCCGAGATGCCGCAGGTTGAGTTTGTGCCGCGAGCGTTTTCTGAGGCGCGCGAAGTGATCGCGCCGAGGTCGCTCGATGGTCTGCTGGCGGATTTTGGCGTCAGCAGCATGCAGCTGGATGAAGCTGCACGAGGGTTTAGTTTTCGGGCCGATGGGCCGCTGGATATGCGCATGGACGCACGCAGCGAGCTGACGGCCGAACAAGTGGTAAATCAGGCGGACGAAGAGGATCTCGCCAACCTGATTTACGAATTCGGAGAGGAAAGGAGGTCGCGGAGAATCGCCAGAGCAATTGTGCGGGCGCGGCCGGTGACGAGTACTGCAGAGCTTGCAGCAATCGTCTCGGCCGCTGCCCCGCCCAATAAATCGGACAAGATTCATCCGGCGACGCGCACTTTCCAGGCAATCCGAATTCGCGTGAATGATGAGCTGGGTGAGATCCGATCGCTGCTGGAAAGCGCGGGGAGCTTGCTGAAGCCGGGTGGCAGAGTGGTGCTGATCAGCTTCCACTCGCTGGAAGACCGGTTGGTGAAGGATGCGTTTCGCGACGGCGCGCAGAAGGGTGAGTGGGAGATGCTCACACGTAAGCCGGTTGTGGCAACAGAAGAAGAAGCGCGAGTGAATCCGCGCAGTCGCAGTGCAAAGATGCGCGCGGCAGAGAAGATTTTTGTAAGGCAACCGAGGCTTAGGCCGAGGTGAGCAGTTGGGCTCGAAAGCGCAGCCGGTATTTGTAACGGGAACGGTGAAGGCTGAAGGCTTTTGGAGGCAGAACAATGGCGACGATGGTAATGGCAGGCGAACAGATGGAGCGGATGCACTCTCGCAAGGCGGCTGGCCGCGGCGTGAGCATGGCAGACCGTAACCGTGAGCTGTATGAAGCGCAGCGTTCGCGTCGTCGCGGGCCTACGCCTGAGATGTTCTTCACCAAACACCTGGACAACAGCCGCATTGTGAAGGCGGATGATCCTGAACGCCGCCGCGAGATGAAGACGTTCACCGTGGTGACGATGGTCTTCTTCATGCTGACGATGGTGTATGTCTACCAGCATTTTTCGGCGATCGAAGTGGGCTACAAGGTGGAAGCGCAGAAGCAGCAGGTGGAGCAGTTGCGTGAGACCAACCGCCAGCTTCGTTTGAGCGAAGCGCAGTTGAGCGATCCGGGCCGCATTGACCGCATTGCGAAGCAGCTTGGCCTGGATGAGCCGTTGCCTGGGCAGGTTGTTCGCCCGAATGGCGGGGACGGCACGGTGCTTGCACAGGCGAAGCTGCCAGGCGCTCCCTTCGTCAACTAACGAGGTCGTCTACTACAACATTTTTCAGCAGGGTCCCCATGAAAACATCGCGACAGACATTGACCGCACCCATTCGTCGGGTGCGCTTTGTCTATGTGGCGATGTTTTTCTGCTTCTGGACGATTGTGATTGCATTGCGCCTGGTGTGGCTGCAGGTGATTCAGCACCAGCATTACGTGGAACGCGCAGCGCAGCAGCAGGAGCGTACGTTTGAGGTGGCCCCGCGGCGTGGTGTGCTCTATGACCGCAACCTTCGCGAGCTGGCGATGACGGTGCTGACGGACTCGGTGTATGCGGTGCCGAAGGAGCTGGGCGAGAACCGCGAGAACGCTGCGGAGCTGCTGGCGAAGATCGTTCATACGGACCCACAGGACCGGTTTACAAGCGAACACCAGATGATGGCGCGTTTCAATGCCTCGCGCAACTTTGCATGGGTGGCTCGCAAGCTTGATCCGGATACAGCGCAGCGTGTGCGTGAGCTGAACCTGAAGGGCGTGTACTTCCAGAAAGAGTTCAAGCGCTTCTATCCGAACTCTGATCTAGCGGCGCATGTGCTGGGGTATGTGGGCACGGATGACAACGGTCTGGCCGGCCTGGAGAGCGAGTTTGACGATGAGTTGCATGGCACGCCGGGGCACATGCTCACGGCGGTGGATGCGAAGCGGCATGTGATGGGTTCGGTGGAGAGTGAGCCTATGCCGGGTGAGAACCTGGTGCTTACTATCGACGCAAATATCCAGTACATGGCGGAGCGCGCGCTGGATGCGCAGGTGGCGAAGTTCAAGGCGTTGCACGGAACGATTGTGGTGCAGGACCCGCACACGGGGAACATTCTGGCGCTGGCGGTGAGCCCGCGTTTCAATCCGAATGATTCGAGGCATATTGAGCCCGGCCAGTTGAATAATCTCGCGGTGAGCGATGTGTATGAACCTGGTTCGACGTTCAAGCTCGTGACGTATGCAGCGGCGCTGGATGGCGCAGGTGTTGAGCCGACGGACAAGGTCGATTGCCAGGGCGGCGCGTGGACGATGTATGGCCGTACGCTGCATGACGATAAAGACGACCACTTCGGCGTGGTGAGCGTGCAGTATGCGCTGGAGCACTCGAGCGATGTGGGCGCGGCGAAGCTGGCGATGAAGCTTGGCAACGACAAGTTCTACAAGTACATCAAGGGCTTCGGGTTTGGCGATCGCAGCGGCATTGAACTGCCGAGTGAGACGCGCGGGCTGCTGCGGAATCCGCGCAAGTGGGGCGCGACGAGCTTCATGTCGATTGCTATCGGCCAGGAAGTGGGCGTGACGCCTGTTCAACTGGTGACGATGGTGTCGACGATTGCGAATGGTGGCGTGTATCTGCCGCCGCACGTTCTGCTGGAGTCGACGGACGAGGTGAAGGGTGATCCTCGGTTGGCGACGCGTCCGTTCAAGCCTGTGATGCAGTTGCCGAAGGATCTGCCGGATGGTTCCCGGCGCGTGATCAGCGAGATGACCAGCGCGAAGATGCGCATGATGATGCAGGGCATCGTGACCGAGGGCACGGGCAGGCTGGCTGCGCTGAACGGCTATAGCTCGGCGGGTAAGACGGGCACGGCGGAGAAGATTGATCCGGCGACGCATACGTACTCGCACACGAAGCTGGTGGCGAGTTTTGCAGGATTCGCCCCGGTGAGTGCGCCGGCGATTTCTGTGGCGGTTGTGATTGACCAGCCCAGCGTGGGAACGGGCTACGGTGGAACGACGTCGGCACCGGTGTTCAGCGAGGTTGCGCAGGAAGTGCTGGAGTATCTGGGTGTACCGCATGACCAGCCGCTGAAGTCGAAGACGCAGTTTACACAGGAGCTGGCGGCGGTGAAGCCAGAGGCTGATGGCCCGAGCGATGTGGAGCCTTCGAGCGATCTGCAGGCGATGTATGACGAGGTGAACACATTGCCTCCGGATGATCCTTTGCGCCAGCCACAGGCCGCAGCAGCGATTGCAGCGAACCAGGTGGCAGATGCTGCCGCGGCGGAAGCTTCGCAGCGTGCGGCGCTAGCGTCGGGTCAGCGCAAGGGTATTCTGGGGCTGCCGGATAAGGTGCTGGCAGCGTTCCATGCGAATGGGAATACGACCTCGGTGATGCCGGGGGCGAGCGTAACGACGCCCGTGCCAGCCACAACGGTGCAGCCTTCTGTGCAAGTACGCAGTTCCACGGCCGTGGTGGTGGATGCAGGCAAGCGTGTGGCTGTGCCGGACTTCCACGGGCAGGCGTTGCGCAGCGTGGTGGAGAACGCCGGTGCGCTGGGGCTGCGTGTGCAGATGCTGGGCAGCGGACTGGCGAAGGACCAGGCCCCCGCTGCGGGGACGATGGTGCCTCCCGGCACGGAAGTGGTTGTGAGGTTCGCACGCTGATGCCTTCGCTCTGGCTCGCGGTTCCGATTGGTCTGTTGATTGGCGTGTGTGTGGGGCTGGCGGGAACAAGCGGTGCGTTTCTGATTCCCACGCTGGTGTATGTCTTCGGAGAGAGGCAACTACGGGCACAAGGAACGGCGCTCTTCATTGCGTTGACGCCGGTGTGGCTGGGGCCGCTGATTCCTTACTGGCGGTCCGGGCATGTGAACTGGCGTCTTGGCGCGGTGCTTGGAATAGGTTTGGCTGTGGGTGGGTATTACGGCGCACAATGGGCGCAGCGGCTTCCGGAAGCCGTGGCGCGGCGATGCTTTGGCGGCATGTTGCTGGTGGTGGCGATACGTATGCTGGTGCAGCGATAGGAGAACAGGATGCAGTGGCGAACGTTGCTGGAAGAGGTAAACCCTCTCGCTTTCGGCGGTGCGGATGTGAATGTCACGGGGGTGCAGTATGACTCCCGACGTGTGGGTGCGGGCGATTTATTTGTAGCGATGCGTGGCGGCACGGTGGACGGCAATCAGTTCATCGCGAAGGCGCGTGAGCTTGGCGCGGTAGCTGTGCTGACGGATTCGCGAGAGATGTTTGATGTGTTGGGTCAGCAGGACTTTCCTGTGGCTCTGGTGGAGCATGGTCGGCGAGCGCTGGCTGAAGCTAGTGCTGCGTTGTTCGGACATCCTGAGCGAGTGTTGAAGGTGAGTGCTGTGACCGGCACCAACGGCAAGACGACGACGGCGTTTCTGCTGGCTCAGTTGCTGGAAGCCGTTGGACGCAAGCTGCTGCTGCTGGGTACGGTGGAGACTCGGATTGCCGGGCAGGTGCTGGAGAGCAAGCACACGACGCCGGAAGCGCGTGACCTGTATGCGTTGTTTGCCGAGGCTGTGAAGGCCGGATGCACGGAAGTGGTCATGGAAATGAGTTCGCATGCGCTGGATCAGGAGCGCGTGTGGGGCGTGCCGGTGGATGTGGCGATGTTCACGAACCTGACGCAGGACCATCTGGATTATCACGGCTCGATGAAGGAGTATGCACGCGCGAAGGCGAAGCTCTTTCATGGCGTGGGTGGCGGAGCGCCGCGTGTGGCGGTGATCCATGACGACGCCGAGTTTGCGGGCCTGATGATGGATGCGTACGACGGGGAAGAGTTCGTTGTGCGCTACGGAACGACGGAGAGTGCGAACCATCGTGCGGAGAAGATTGCGCTGGCTGCAGGCCGGACGGAGTTTGCGTTTGTGACACCGGAGAAGACGGTGCAGGTGGTTTCTCCGCTGACGGGCATGGTGAACGTCGAGAACTTGATGGCGGCGATGTGTGCGGCGTTGGCTCGGGGACTGTCGCTGGAGCAGGTGGTGGAAGCTGCGGCGAAGTTGAAGGCTGCACCGGGACGGTTTGAAGTGGTGCCGGGGAGCGAGGCTGCTGGCTTTACGGTGGTGGTGGATTACGCGCACACCGAGGATGCGTTGGCGAACCTGCTGCGGCTGGCGCATGATCTGGTAGCTCCGCGGGGTGGACGTGTGATTACGCTGTTTGGTTGTGGCGGCGATCGCGATCGCACAAAGCGACCGAAGATGGGCCGCGTGGCTGCTGCGGCGAGCGACTTCGTGGTGCTTACGAGTGACAATCCTCGCAGCGAAGAGCCGATGGAGATACTTGATGAAGTGATGTCTGGCGTACGCGAAGCTGTGGGGCAGTTCGCCGGTGAGTTTGTGGTGGAAGAAGATCGCCGCGCAGCGATTGAGATTGCGATTCGTGCGGCGAAGCCCGGAGACATTGTGTTGCTGGCGGGTAAGGGGCACGAGAAGACGCAGACATTCGCGGACCGCACGGTGGAGTTTGATGACGTAGCTGAGGCTGCGAAGGTGTTGAAGGAGTTGAGCGCTTGAAGCTGACGCTGGGGCAGATTGCGGATTGGATTCATGCAGAGGGCGAGTTCGACTCGGCGAAGGAAGCGCTGGGGTACTCGATCGATACGCGCACGATTGGTGCGGGTGATTTGTACTTTGCGGTGAAGGGCGAGCGGCTGGATGGGCACGACTTTATCGAGCAGGCATTGGCGAACGGCGCTGTGGCTGCGGTGGTGAGCCAGCACTGGCTGGCTCCTTCGGGCTTTGATGAGTGCCTGCTGTTGCGTGTGCCGGAAGAGTGCGACGACTGTGTGTTGAACGCGATGCAGAAGCTGGCGAGCGCCGTGCGCAGGTATTGGGGCAAGCGTGTTATCGGCGTGACGGGGTCGGCGGGGAAGACGACGACGAAGGAGTGCATCGCTGCAGTGCTGGCGGCAAGGTTCGCTGTACTGAAGACGGAAGGCAACTACAACAACCACTTCGGTGTGCCGCTGACGCTGTTGCGACTGGAGTCGGAGCACGAGGTTGCCGTGGTCGAGATGGGCATGAACCACGCGGGCGAGATCGCGCTGCTGGCGAAGATTGCTGCGCCGAACTGGGGCGTGGTGTCGAACGTGGGCATGGCGCATACGGAGTTCTTCGCCGATGGGATTGATGGCGTGGCGCGCGCGAAGCGGGAGCTGATTGAAGCTCTGCCTGCGGATGGTGTGGCCTTTTTGAACGCCGATGATGAGCGCGTGCGTCGCTTCGGCGAAGGGCTTGTGGTGAGGGTGGTGCTTTATGGCACGAACGAGGGCGCTGACGTTCGCGCGACGGAGATTACCGAGCGCGGGTTGTTTGGCACAGAGTTTGTTCGCGTGAGCGAGGGCGTCGCGCCGGGTGTGGAGACGCGTTGGCCTGTGCATTTGCATCTGCCGGGAAGGCACAATGTGCTGAACGCGCTGGCGGCCTTTGCGGTGGCGCGCGAAGCGGGCGTTGAGCTGGGCGATGCGGTGGCGGCGATGGAGAAGCTGCAGCCAACGGAGAAGCGCGGCAGCACGCTGGAGTGGAACGGCGCGATGATCGTGAACGACACGTATAACTCGAACCCTTCGGCGCTGCAGGCGATGATTCGGGCGCTGGCAGGAACGGGTGCTGAGCGTCGGGTGCTGGTCGCGGGCGAGATGCGCGAGTTGGGGCCGGAGGGCGAGGCGCTGCATCGGGCGTGCGGCAAAGCTGCGGCCGATGCGGGGATTGATGTTGTCGTGGGCGTGCATGGGCTTGCGGCGGCGCTGGTAGACGCTGCGCGGGAGGCCGGTGCGGAAGCGCACTTTGTCGAAACGCCGGAAGAGGCTGGCGAGTGGATGAAGACGCAGCTGCGGGATGGTGATGTGGCTCTGCTGAAGGCTTCGCGTGGGGTTCGGCTGGAGCGGGCGCTTGCCGTGTTGTCGTAAACCATTGGCCTTGCAGGTTCCCGTGTCGAAATCAACAATCGCGAAGGCGATACGCCCCGCGTATTCTTAGCCGGAGGTCTCGCGCGTTTGCTTTTCTGGCTGCTTTATCAAAAGCTCTTTCCGTACTTTCGCCTGTTCCGAATTTTTCGGTACGTTACGTTTCGCTGCGTCTTCGCGAGCCTGACGGCGTTGCTGATCGGGCTGCTGATTGGACCGTTTGTGATTGATCGGCTGCGGCAGTTTCAGATTGGCCAGTACATCCGCGAAGAAGGTCCGCAGAGCCACCAGAAGAAGGGTGGTACGCCGACGATGGGCGGCGTGCTGATCTGCATCAGCATTCTGGTCCCGACGCTGCTCTGGAGCGATCTGTCGAATCCCTTTGTGTGGCTGGTGATCTTCTCGACGCTGGCGTTTGCGGCGATTGGCTTTGCAGATGACTACATCAAGGTGGTGCATAAGCGGAACCTTGGGCTTACGTCGAAGCAGAAGTTGCTGTGTCAGTTTGTGGCGAGTGGAGCGGTGGCGATTGCGCTGCTGGTGCTGGATTGGCGCGGCATTTATTCGACGCGGCTGGTCGTGCCGTTTCTGAAGCAGTACAGGCCGAACCTGATTATCGACAGCCTGCTACATACGCATCTTTGGCCGCTGGCTTTTTTGCCGTTCGTGCTGTTTGTGATGTTTGTGATCACGGGTTCGTCGAACGCCGTGAACCTGACCGATGGGCTGGATGGGTTAGCGATTGGCTGCACGATCATCGCTGCTGGTGCGCTGACAATGCTGACGTATGTGAGTGGCCATGCGGTGTTTTCAAATTATCTCGAGCTGCAGCGAATGCCTGCGGTCAGCGAGCTGACGATCTTCTGCGGAGCGATGGTGGGGGCCTCGATCGGCTTCCTTTGGTACAACGCTCATCCGGCGGAGATCTTCATGGGTGACGTTGGATCGCTTATGCTGGGCGGCGCGATTGCGACGGTCGCGGTAGTGATCAAGCAGGAACTGCTGCTGCCGTTTATAGGCGGTGTGTTCATCCTGGAAGCGCTGAGTGTGATGCTGCAGGTGGGCAGTTATAAGCTGCGCAAAGGCAAGCGTATCTTCCGCATGGCGCCGATTCATCATCACTTCGAACTGCTGGGATGGAGCGAGTCGAAGGTGATTGCGCGGTTCTGGATTCTGGCGCTGGTGTTTGCGCTGTTTGCGTTGACTACGTTGAAGCTGAGGTAGGACGTGAGTCAGGCTGAACGAATTGCAGCTATTAATGTTTCTCGAATTTGCTCAAAGGCTGTGGTGCTTAGCTGGCCGAGCGTTTGTGTGATGAGATTCTCATGTGCTGAAAATAACTTCGTCGGGCGAGCATAGCTCACATGAGGAAGGCCGCCGGAAACGAAGGATGGTTTGTCGAGTGCAACGGCAAAGCGATCTGCAAAAGGATTGCTTGTGATTTGGCAGATAATCCAGTCGTGATGCTGTAACGGCACGAGAAGCAACGCTGGGCGAAGCTTGCGACCTGTGAGGTCGGAGTAAGGAAATGGAACAGCGACTACTTGACCAGCTGCAAGTATGCCCATGCTTCGTCCTCTTCCGGTCGCAACCAGTCGGCGAGTGCTTGTTCTGAGGCCTGGTAGAGTTCGTGATCTGCTGAGTCCCAGACCAGCGTTGCGTGACCATTGGGCAGAGTAATAGACGCATCTACTGGGCGGATATTGCCGACTTTGTCGATTACGACCTCAACAGACCTTGTCATCTCAACCTCGCGCTGGCGATCTTGATACAGTGCGATGATAGCAGTCGAGGAATTTGCGCGGATGAGCATGGACGTCAAAGGCAAACGGATTCTGGTTGCAGGCATTGGGAAGAGCGGGCTTGCGGCGGCGCACTTTTTGAAGCAGCGTGGAGCGCGGGTGACGATCTCGGATTCGCGTCCGGCGACGTTGATTGCGGAGCTTCCGGGGTTGTTGGATAGTGCTGTCGATGTTGAGGTTGGCGGGCATGGCTTGCTGACCTTTCGTCGGCAGGATTTGATTGTAGTTTCGCCAGGTGTGCCGCTGAGCGTGCCGGAGATCAAGCAGGTACGCGCGCTCGGGATGCGTGTGATCGGCGAGTTGGAGCTGGGGTATCAGTTCCTCGCAGGTGAGGTGATTGCGATCACCGGATCGAATGGCAAGACCACGACGACGACGCTGGTGGGCGAGATTTTGCAGGCCTCTGGCAAGCCTACGCAGGTGGGTGGGAATATCGGTACGCCTGTGACCGAGATGGTGGAGGGCTCGACAGCGGAGACGTGGTCTGTGCTTGAGGTTTCCAGCTTTCAACTGGAAACGATCGAGACGTTCAAACCTCGCATTGCGGCGGTGTTGAACATTACGCCCGATCATCTCGATAGGCATGGGTCGTTTGAGAACTATGCGGCGGCGAAGGCGCGCATCACCGAGAAGCAGGATGCGAGTGATTTCCTGGTATTGAACGGTGAGGATGAGCCGACGAAGCTGGTCGCTGCGAAGACGAAGGCGCAGATTTTCTGGTTTAGCGCGAAGCGGCAGGTGAAGCGCGGAGCGTTTGTGGATCGCGATGCGGTGGTGTTTCGTCGCGAAGAAAATGGGCCGTTTGAGCCGGTGTTGCCGGTGAGCGAAATTCCGCTGGCCGGGCAGCACAACGTGGAGAATGTGCTGGCTGCGGTGGTAATGGCGAAGCTGGCGGGTGTCGAGAGCGAAGTGATTCGCGCGACGGTGGCGACGTTCAAGGCTGTGGAGCATCGGCTGGAGTTCACGCGCGAGGTAGATGGCGTGCGTTACTACAACGATTCGAAGGCCACGAATGTGGATGCTACGGCGAAGGCGGTGGAGGCTTTTGTGGGCGGCGTTCACCTGATTCTCGGCGGCAAGGACAAGGATTCGGATTATGCCACGCTGGCCTCGCTACTGCGCGAGCGGGTGAAGATGGTTATCACGATTGGTACGGCTGCGGAAAAGATTGAGCGGCAACTGTCCGGTGTCGTGAAGATAGAGAGAGCGGGAACGATGGAGCGCGCGGTGTTGCTGGCGAAGGAGCTGGCGGTGACGGGCGACGTTGTTCTGCTGGCGCCGGCGTGTGCCAGCTTTGATCAGTTTCAGAACTACGAGCATCGTGGCCGCGTCTTCAAGGAGATCGTTGGCCGCTTGTAGCGGTGAAGGCGATCGTTCGCGTTGGGCCAAGAGGGTAGCGGGCGATGGCGAAGCGCGTAGGCGTAGACAAATGGATGTTCGGCACGGTGCTTACGCTCGTGATGTTCGGGCTGGTGATGGTGTTTTCGGCATCGGCCGTCATCGCGAAGGCGACGCAGGGTTCACCGTACGCGTTTGTGGCGAAGCAGGCTGTGTTTGTCGCGATCGGGCTGGTAGGCCTGTTTGTGTTGATGAAGGTGGATTATCGCCGCTACAACAATCCGAAGGTGATCTTCCCGATGATGGGAGTTACGGCGCTGCTGTTGCTGGCCGTGTTTGCGATGGGCGCGATGAATGGAGCGCATCGCTGGATTCGCTTTGGTGGCTTTACCCTGCAGCCGAGTGAGTTGGCGAAGCCGGTGATTGTGCTGTTCCTGGCATGGTTTCTGCAGACGCGTATCCACCAGATTGACAACATTAAAGAGACGATTCTGCCGGCGGCGCTCCCGCCGCTGGTGTTCATTGCGCTGATCTTGAAAGAGCCCGACCTCGGCACGGCGATGGTTTGTGCCGTGGTGCTGATGGCGATGCTTTATCTCGCAGGGATGCAGATGAAATGGATCGGCGCTGCAATTCTGGCGGCTACCCCGGTGATGTACTTCATGCTATTCCGCGTGGCATGGCGGCGGGCGCGACTGATGGCGTTCTGGAACCCGGAAGCCGATCCCCGCGGGGTTGGATACCACACACTGCAGTCGCTGATCGCGGTGGGGACGGGAGGTATCCACGGCAAGGGTTTGATGGAAGGCGTGCAGAAGCTGTTCTTTCTGCCGGAGCCACATACGGACTTTATCTTCGCGGTGATCTGCGAAGAGCTGGGGCTGATTGGCGCGCTGCTGGTGTTGGCTGCGTTCTGTGTCCTGGGCTTTCGTGGGCTGCGGGCGGCGTACAGGTCGACCGATCCGTTTGCACGCTTTGTGGCGTTTGGTATGACGACGACGATCCTGGTGCAGGCATTCTTCAACATCAGCGTTGTGCTGTCGATTGTGCCGAATAAGGGGCTTCCGCTGCCGTTCATCTCTTCCGGTGGCACGAGTGTGGCGATCATGCTGGCGTGTATGGGCGTGTTGCTGAATGTGACGAGAGAGATTGACTGATGGCGTTACGAGTGATCATTGCCGGTGGAGGCACCGGGGGGCATGTGGTTCCGGCGCTGGCGATCGGGCGCAAACTGCGAGAGGAGTATGACGGTGAGTGTGTCTACGTGGGCACGCAGCGCGGCATTGAAACGAAGCTGGTTCCCGAAGCCGGGTTTCGGCTGGAGCTGGTGCGCTCAGGGCAGTTGAACCGGGTGAGTTTGAAGACGAAGCTGAAGACGTACCTCGATCTTCCGCGCGGTGTGCTGCAGTGCATGGCGCTGATGCGGTCGTTCAAGCCGCAGGTAGTGGTGGGCGTAGGCGGCTATGCCAGCGGGCCAGCGATGCTGGCAGCGGTGCTGATGCGCGTGCCGACGCTGATGTATGAGCCGAACGCTGTGCCGGGGATGACGAACCGTTTGCTGGGCAAGCGCGTGAGTGCGGCGGCGGTGAACTTTGCGGCGACCGTACCGTTCTTTCACGGCGCTGAGGTGACGGGTGTGCCGGTGCGCGAGGAGATCTTCGCGATCCCGGAGAAGGTTGGTGGTGAGCCTCGTCTGCTGGTGACGGCGGGTAGTAACGGGGCGCAGATATTTAACGATCTGATGCCGCGAATTGTGGCTCGTTTGCTGCGCGAGGTGCCGGGGTTGACGGTGGTGCATCAGGCCGGTGCACGGCATCTGGAGATGACTCGTGCGGCGTTTGCGGCGAGCGAGGCTGATCCTGCGCGGTGGTCGGTCGAGGCGTTTCTGGCAGACATGCCTGCGCAGTATGCCGCAGCGGATGTCGTATTGGCGCGGTCGGGTTCTACGGTCAGTGAGCTATGCGCGGCGGGCAAGCCGTCGCTGCTGGTTCCGTTTCCGCAGGCTGCGGACGATCATCAGCGGAAGAACGCCGAAGTGCTGGCAGAGGCTGGTGCGGCGCGGATGATTCTGCAACGCGATGTGACGGCCGAGGTGCTGGCGGAGAATCTGCTGGAGATGCTGAGGGATCAGGCACTGCGGAGCAATATGTCGCGTGCCGCGCGGTCGCTGGCCAAGCCGGGAGCTCTGGACCGCATAGCCGGAATGGTTGTGCGGCTGGCTGAGGGTAGAGGGTAGAGAAAAGAAAACGGCTGAGGCGGGTTGCCTCAGCCGTTGCTGTTCTTGCGGGTCTAGTGGTGTCCGCCGTTGCTGTGGCTTCCGCCGCCACCGCCGCCGTGGGATCCACCGCTGGGTGCGCCACCACCGTGAGAGGCGCCACCACCGGAAGGCTGTCCACCGCCGTGGGACGAGCTGCCACCGGAAGACTGGGCTCCATGAGCGGAGCTTCCTCCAGAAGGCTGCCCGCCGCCGTGGTATCCGCTGGACTGTCCGCCACTGTAGCTCTGGGGGGTGGATGTGCTTCCGCTACGGTTGTTGCTTCCGCCGTTGTTATAGCTTCCGCCACCATTGCTGGGCTGTCCGCCGCCATGGTTGTTGTAGCCGGAGTTTCCGCCAGGCTGTCCACCGTGGTTAGAGTACCCCTCCGAACCGCGACCGTTGATGGACGAACCATGGTTGAAGTTTCCACCACCGCCGTGTCCGCCGTTGGAGTACTGCGAGGGCGGATGCGACTGGAAGGAGGCTCCGCCGGGATGGCCGTTATAGCCAGCGTACGGACGGTTGTAGACCGAGCCACGGAAGCCGGGGCCGAAGTGGCCGTAGGAGCGGTTGTACCAGAAGCGTCCACCGTTCCAGTAGCCGCCGTAGAAGCCTACGCCGAAGTAGCCGAAGCCGTAGTTGATGCCGCCGTAGTAGCCGACAGTACGACCCCAGTAGCCGGCATTCCAGTAATAGCCTCCGGTACCCCAACCCCACCAGCCGGGCGTCCAAAGAGCGTCGGTGTAGGGAGGCATAACCCAGGCGCCGTCGACCCAGTAGTAGCCGTCGGGGCCCCAGGCATAGTAGCCGGGCGTCCAGATGTAGCCGTCGCCGGGGATTTCGGGCTGATCGTATGCCGGGATCGGAGGCGGTGCGTAGCCCGCGGTAATGCCTACGGCGACCTGTGCCTGTGCCGCAGGAGCCTGAATAAGTGCCGCAACGCCGAGCACGGCGACTGCGAGGGTAGTACGAATTGCGCCCTTGATCTTCATGATTTCAATCCTGCCACGCGTGGCCTTCGGTTTTTCCTGCGAATCTGCTGCAGGTTTCGCGGCCCACGCGAGAAATTTGCGACCGGTATTGCTCTTTCCCGGCTCTCGTACAGATTAGACACAAGTGTGTCGGTGGAGTTGCGCGGAGTTTTGCTCTCCAAAGATAGTGTCAGGGCCAGATAGCCGTTTGTTACTTGAGGATGAGCGGTATAAGATTTTCGAACTGTGCAGGCAGGCGTAGGTAGATGGCTGTCATCTCGTGATCGCCCTTGGGGGCGAATTGAATCGTTCCGTGGATCGATTGATCGTTAGGGTGGATCCAGCTGTCTGTGCCGATGCCTTTCGTGTTGGGAGGCGTAGTGAACTCAACGAAGGTGTCGGAACGATAGGTTAGCTTGTCGGTTGGATAGGGGCCGAATGGGAAATCTTTCGCAGGTTCAATGCCCTCCGCTATGACGCTTCGCGCGTAACTCCTATATTTGGGGAAGACACGTGCGACGGTCTTCGCCACCGCAAGGCGGCCTGATGTGTCGCCTAACATCTCCGCTACTTGAATGCCATAGCCGGTGATGCCTCTCCATCTCGGTTTGGAGTTGAAGTAGTCACTGGTGGAAATCGGTTCGGGACGGACAAAGAGTTGATGGCCGTCCGATCCCTCAAGAGCGAAGCAGTGCCAACCTTTAGGTGCGAGAATGCCGGGGCCGCCTTTGGCTTGGTAGTAGGCAAGTTGGCCACTAGGATCCTTTGGGATGATGCCTGTTGGCCTGGTCGGCGCGGGCTCGGATCCTGTTTGCCCATCACTCGGGCAGCCAACGAAGGGTGTTGTCGCGTAGCAGGAGTATGAAAGAGTTGCGAGGAAAAATATGGTGAAGATCAGTTTGCGCATAAAAGTCCTCTGCGGCTGGTGCTCATGAGTGAAAAGTAGCATAGGCTGCACCGTGGCTTCATGCAAAATGGAGGAGTCGATCTTTCGCCCGGAAGCAGCCCATTGAACACTCCTGATCACGCCCTTTTTGCCCCTTCGCAGCGTATCCACTTCATCGGTATCGGTGGAATCGGGATGAGCGGCATTGCCGAGATATTGCTGACGATTGGCTATGCGGTTTCGGGGTCGGATATGCGCGAGTCGCCGGGGACGGAGAGGCTGCGCGGGCTGGGCGCGACGATCTATATCGGTCACGCGGCGGGGAACTCGGCAGCGAGCGATGTGGTCGTGACCAGCTCTGCCGTGGCGAAGGACAATCCCGAGGTGATGGAGGCGCGGTCGCGGAAGATTCCCGTGATTCAGCGCGCGGAGATGCTCGCTGAGTTGATGCGGCTGAAGTACGGCATCGCTGTAGCGGGGATGCACGGCAAAACGACGACGACGAGCATGATTGCGGCCGTTCTCGCGGGTGGCGAGCTTGATCCGACGGTGGTCGTTGGGGGGCGCGTGGATGCGCTGGGGTCGAACGCCAAGCTGGGCAAGTCGCAGTATCTGGTTGCTGAGGCGGACGAGAGCGATCGCTCGTTTCTGAAGCTGCCTCCGGTGCTGGCCGTGGTGACGAACCTCGACCGCGAGCACATGGATACCTACCGCGATATGGCGGATGTCGAGGGCGCGTTTCTTGAGTTCATGGACAAGGTGCCGTTTTACGGAGCGATCACCGCGTGTATCGATAACCCGATGCTGAAGGCGGTATTGCCGCGCGTAACGCGCAAGCTCTACACCTATGGCGAGAGTGCGGAGGCGGACTTCCGGCTGCGAATTCTGCCGACGGGCAACGGTGTGCGTTCGACGTTTGAGGTGAACACGCGTGGACTGGTGCTAGGGCCGTTCACGCTGTCGGTGCCGGGGAAGCACAATATTCTGAACGCGACAGCAGCGGTCGCCGTAGGGGTGCAGCTTGGGATTGCGCCGGAGAAGATTGCTGCCGGGCTGGAGAGCTTCCGAGGCGTGGATCGCAGGTTCCAGACCAAGGGGGTGGAGCGTGGGGTGACGGTGGTGGACGATTACGGCCATCATCCGACGGAAGTGAAGGCGACGCTGGCAGCGGCGCGGAGCTGTGGCTTCGGGCGTGTGCTGGTCTTGTTCCAGCCGCATCGTTATACGCGTACACGAGATTTGATGGACGATTTCGCTGGTGCGTTTGGGGATGCGGACGCGGTGCAGGTACTGGATATTTATGCCGCCAGCGAGCAGCCGATTGAAGGCATTAGCGGCGAAACTCTGGCTGCGGCGATACGGCAGGCTGGCGGAGGGCGCGTGACGTATGCGGACTCCGTCGCTCTGGCGGTGGAGCGTCTGGTAGCGGACGCGCGGCCCGGGGATTGCATCCTGACGCTGGGGGCCGGGAGTGTTTCGCAGGCCGGGCCGGTGTTGTTGGACGCGTTGAAGAGCTAGAGAGGCGAGGGGCGTAGGACGGCAGGGCTAGGTGATCTAACCCTTTCTGTTCCTTTCTGTTATTTCTTGCCTACTTCCTCGTTTTCCTACTCTCCTTGCTTTCCCCTACTTTCCTGGTCTCTCCCTACTTCCTTCGCTTTTCCTGCTTTCCTGCCACCTTGCACCTCATCCCCTGTTCCTTCGCGGGTTCCTCGCTGTAACGGCTCGGTTTTGTGGGCGTTGGCGTGGATAGAATCAGTGGCAGGCGATTCTCTCGCGGCCTTGCTCGGGCTGCGTGGTATGAAATTGAAGCTGAAACGCGGATCTCGCGGAAGTGCGGTGCTGGATGCGCCGGAGGAGATGTACGCCTCGGAGATGGAGCATCCATTCGCTGAAGCTTCCGAGACCCCCGCTACGTGGGAACCGGCTCCTGCCGGTGCGTTTCAGCGTGCGCGCGAACGGGCTGCTGCTGGCGAATCAACAGGAGAAGAAGCGTATGTGCCGCGACGTGGCACGACGCCGAAGTTCAGCCTGCGAACCAGTGTGCCGAAGTCCATGGCCGGGCGGCTGGTCTTTGCTTCTGCAGCGTTTCTGGTGCTGGGAGCGGCTGCTGTTGCGGTCGCTGCTGTGCGGCACTCGTTGCTGCGCGATGATCGCTTCGCCATTACGACCTCCTCTGACATTGAAATCAGTGGCAACGAACATCTGACGCGCTCGCAGTTACTGAGCGTCTTTGGTTCGGATCTGGAGCGCAATATCTTCAAGGTGCCGCTGACGGAGCGGCGCGCGGATCTGGAGCGTTTGCCGTGGATTCAGCATGCGACCGTGATGCGGTTGCTACCGAACCATCTGCGAGTGAGTGTGACGGAGCGGACGCCGGTGGCGTTTGTGCGGCAGGGAACGCAGATCGGGCTGGTGGATGAGAGCGGCGTGCTGCTGGATATGCCGCAGGATGCCGCGGGCGATCCGCATTACTCGTTCCCCGTACTGACGGGGCTGAATCCGGGCGACGCGTTGTCGACGCGTGCGGCGCGGATGCAGGTCTATGCCAAGTTTATGCAGGCACTGGGCGGCGATTCGGCCGAGGGCAAGAAGCGCACCGAGACGTTGAGCGAGGTGGATGTTTCGAACCCAGAGGACGTGAAGGCGCTGGTCGCGATGAACGGCTCGGATGTGCTGGTCCACTTTGGCGACGAGCAGTTTCTCGACCGCTACAACGAGTTTGCGCAGCATCTGCCGGAGTGGAGAGCGCAGTATCCGAAGCTGAGCTCGGCGGACATGCGCTATGAGCGGCAGGTGGTGCTGGAGATGGCGCCAGGGGCTGGGACTCAGGCGGCTGCTGCGGCTCCGAGTACGAGTGCTGCAACGGCAGCGGCTCCTGTGGCTGCGATGGTGGCGGCAAAGCCAGCAGCGGCGAAGCCTGTGCTGCGGCGAGCGAAGGCTGAGAGCAAGAGTGCGGTAGCGAAGAAAATGATGGCGGAGAAGCTGGCGCGAGCACGAGCGGCAGCCCATGCGCATCCAGTTCATCCCCGGCAGGTGAGCCAATGAATCAACGCAACGAAAACCTGATTACTGTTCTTGATGCAGGCAGCACGAAGAGCTGTGTGCTGGTGGCTGAGCTGGTCGATGGCGTCCTACGTTATCGCGGCCATGGGCTTGAGCCGTCGAAGGGCATGCGACGCGGTGTGATCTCCGATCTTGGCCCCGCGGCTGAGGTGATCGACCGGGCGGCGCTGCAGGCGGAGCGCGTGAGCAAGGCGCCGATTGAGTCCACGGTGGTTGGCATCGGTGGGCCGCACATTCGCGGCGTGAACTCGCAGGGTGGCATCAGTATGGGCTCGCGCATGAAGGAGATCACGCGCGAGGACGTGCGTTCAGCAATCGATCGCGCACGTTCGATCGGGCTGGCGCCTGATCGCGAGGTGCTGCATTTGTTGCCGCAGCAGTTCATCCTGGATGACCAGTCGGCGATCCATGATCCGGTGGGCATGGTGGGGAATCGGCTGGAGGTTTCGCTGCATATCTCGACGTGCTCGGGGTCGGCGGCGCAGTCGGTGGTGACGTGCGCGAACAAAGCCGGGCTTGAGGTGACGGACACGGTCTTCGAGGGCATTGCGGCGGCGGAAGCAGTGCTGAGCGCGGACGAGCGCGAACTGGGCGTATGCATTGTGGACATTGGAGCTAGCTCGACGGAGCTGGTTGTGTTCTTCGAAGGCTCGGTGGCGCATACGGCGGTGCTGCCGATCGGTGGCGACCACTTCACGAACGATCTGGCAGTAGGTCTGCATGTGTCGCTGGATGAGGCCGAAGGGCTGAAGCGCGCGTATGGCAACTGCGTGGTGACGGCTGTTCCGCAGTTGAATGAGATTGAGATCGGCGGCGACCTGGCTACGGGCGGGCAGACGGCACGGATCGTCCGGCAGCGCTTTCTGGCGGAGATTCTGGAGCCGCGTGCGCGTGAGCTGTTGACGATGCTGCGCGATAACCTGCGCCAGGGTGGCGTGCTGGAGGCGATGGGCGCGGGCTGCGTGTTCACAGGCGGCGGAGCGAACCTGACCGGGCTGCTGGACCATGCGGAAAGCCTGCTGCGCGTACCTGCCCGGATCGGGTATCCGGTGCCGCTGAGCCGTATGCCTGCGGAGCTGGCCAAGCCGGAGTTTTCGGTGGCAATTGGCATGTTGCTCTACACGCACCGGACACAGGTTCGGAAGGCGAGCGAAGAGCAGGGGCTGCGGCAGAAGCTGAAGTCGATCTTTGCGGGAAGCTTTTAGCGGATTCTGTCTACAAAATACGCTCGGGGTTCGTGTTTCCGGAGCGGCGAACGGTACACTGGAAGCATGAAATTCGGCAGGATCGTTGGTCTTGGTTTGGCGCTGTTGGGATGCGCCGCGGCGCATGCACAGTTATCGATTTACGGCACGTATACGGCGTCGCGTCACACCGGCCTGACCTGCCTGGATTCGCAGAACGAATGCTCGGGTACGGAAAACAACGCTGCGGGCGATCACTCGTCACGCATCAACCTGACCGGTGGATGGGGCGGCGTTAGCTACGACTGGAAGAAGTATGGCCCGGCGATGATCGGCTTCGATCTGCGTGCTGGCGAAGGCCACGCGAACCGCTCGGCGACGAGCAGCGCGGGTGGCGCAGGCGCAACGGCTTCGCAGAACGTGCTGGCGGGTGTGAAGGCAAGCTTCCATACCCCGATTCACGCGTTGAAGCCCTATGCGCAGGTTTCCGCTGGCTGGGCTCGCTCGAATCTGACGGAGCCATTTGGCACGACGACTGTGTCTCCGACGTCTGATTCTCCTGTTCCTCCGGCGAAGTATGACAACTTCTTCCAGGTGGAAGGCTTTGTCGGCGCGGACATCAAGATCTTTCCGGTGCTGGACCTGCGAATTATCGAGTTGGGTATCGGCAATATGAACCGTCTGGGCAATGGATCGGGCGCGAGTTCTGTCGGCGTAATGTCGGCTGGAGTCGGCGTCGTGTTTCACTTCCCGTCAGCTCACTAAAAGGCTTTTGGAGGCCTGGGTAACTCCGGGCACTTCAGGGGGAATCGAAGTAGATACATCATGCGCGGGCAACCGCGCATTTCCTTCTGGGGATTCCGCACTCCTGTTGTGCAGAATCAAAACAAGTATTTTTGCCAACGCCTGAGGAGATGCACCATGTCCTATCAGCCTGACGACTCGCTCAGGATCCACTACCACGACGAATCGCAGCGTTCGGCGCGCATCAAGGTCATTGGCGTGGGCGGCGGTGGCAACAACGCTGTCAATCGCATGATTGCTGCAGGTGTTGAAGGCGTTGAGTTTATCGCCGCAAACACCGATGCGCAGGCGTTAGAGACTTCGCAGGCTCCGGTAAAACTGCAGCTTGGCGTGAAGCTGACGAGCGGCCTCGGCGCGGGCGCGAATCCTGACATCGGGCGTCGTGCGGCGTTGGAAGACTCGGACAAGATTATTGAGTCGCTGGAAGGCGCGGACATGGTTTTTGTCACGGCTGGTCTCGGCGGCGGTACGGGTACAGGGGCGGCCCCAGTGATCGCTTCGCTCGCGAGCGAGATGGGCGCACTGACCGTTGCGGTCGTGACGCGGCCGTTTGCTTTCGAAGGCAAGCGCCGTATCAAGCAGGCGGAGCGCGGGTTGCAGGAGCTGCTCGAGTCGGTCGATACGCTGATCGTGATCCCGAACGAGAAACTGCTGGCTGTAGCGAAGGATGCGGGCTTCTTTGAGAGCTTCCGCATTGCCGACGATGTGCTGCGCCAGGGAGTGCAGGGCATTTCGGACATTATTACGATTCCGGGCGTCATCAACCGCGACTTTGCGGATGTGAAGACGACGATGGCCGGCATGGGCTACTCCGTGATGGGAACGGCTGTTCGCTCAGGTCCTGACCGCGCGAAGGAAGCGGCGTTGGCTGCGATGGCTTCGCCGCTGCTGGAGTCTGGGGCGATCGATGGAGCTCGAGGCATTCTGATCAACGTGACCGGTAGCTCGAACCTGAAGCTGAACGAAGTGGTGGAAGCTTCGACGCTGATCCAGGACGCGGCCCACGAAGATGCAAACATTATCTTTGGCGCGGTGCAGGACGAGGCGATGGGCGATGACGTGAAGATCACGGTAATCGCGACGGGCTTCCGTGAAGAGTCGGCCCAGCGTCGCGAGCGGATGCTCGGTGAGGCCGCATTTGGTGGCGCTCGTGTGTCGGAGGCTCCGGCTGAACCGCCACGCATTAGCATTCGTCCGCAGGCTGCTCCGTTTGCCAGCGAGGTGCGTGAAGCTGCTGCCCCCGTTGCAGAGAAGGTTGCGGAGCCGGAGATTCCGGTGACGCGTCCCGCTGGAGTTTTAGCAACACCGGCAAACGATGGGCTGGAAGGTTTCCCCGGCTTCCGTCCCGAAGCGAACGCTCCGCGTGTAATAACACCTCCGACGAACCCCTACTACGAGCAGGCGCGTGAGCAGGCTGCTTTGCGCGAGGCCTCAACGCAGACGGTGACGTTCCGTGAAGAGAGTTCTCATAGCGAACGCGTTGCCGGAGCGTATGTTCCGCAGGCGGCGGCGGAGCCGAAGCCGGAGCTGGTTCCGGTGCCCGCGTCGGTTTTTGATGACGACTTCTTCCGCACACCGAATGGTGAGCGGCGCGAAAGTGCAGGCGCGGAGGCGCAGTGGCCTGAAGCAAAGGTTCCGACCTTCGGCGGCTATGCGCCTGATGTGAATTCGCCGGATGGCGATGAGCTGGATATACCGGCGTTTCTGCGCAAAAACCACTAAGCTGGCAGCGCGTCTAAATAGAGTACGAGGACGAAGGGTGACGGGCTTCATGCGGAACTGGATGGCGGCTGGATTGGCGTTGGCGGCGATGGCGACACCGTTGCTGGCACAGAGTCATAAGTCGACGGCTGGCCGTCATGCCCATGCTGCGGCTCCACATCACTCCAAGGCGACGACGGCTACGAAGCATCACAGCAGCGGAACACACAGCGCGACGAAGCATGTGACAACGCGTGGTGCACGCCGTGCTGGTGTGGCCCTGCATCCCAGGGCACATATTCACGCGGAACGCTTCTATACATCGAGCTTTGTGACGACGCCGCAGGGTGAAGGCGATGTGACTGCTGGGGAAGATCCGGTTGTTCGCGCGGCTGCGATTGAAGCGCTGGGCAATATGAATGGCACGGTGCTGGCGATCGATCCTTCGAGCGGCCGCATTCTGACAATGGTGAACCAGAAGCTGGCGCTAAGCGCAGGCGCGGAGCCTTGCTCGACGATCAAGGTCATGGTCGCGTTGGCGGGATTGAAGGAAGGCCTGATCAAGGCTGATACGCCGGTGAGTCTTGGTGGGCATTACTCGCTGGACTTGACCCATGCGTTGGCGAAGAGCGTGAACCTGTACTTTGAGGTTTTGGGGCGAGCGCTTGGGTTTGAGCGTGTGAAGCACTACGCGAATGAGTTTGGGCTGGGCGAACTGGCTGGATACAACATTGCCGGTGAACAGCTAGGGACGTATCCTGACGTTCCGCTGCCGCAGGCGCAGGGGGGCGTAGGCCGGATGTGCTCATTTGGCGAGTCGATCAGCATGACGCCGCTGCAGCTTGGCGCGCTGGTTTCCTCGATTGCGAACGGCGGCACGCTCTACTATCTGCAGCACCCGACGACGAAGGAAGAAGTGAAAGACTTCCAGCCGAAGGTGAAGCGCCTAGTCGACATCAAGAACATTGTGCCGGAGATTCTGCCGGGCATGGCGGGTGCGGTGAACTATGGCACGGCGCGTGGGCTTCATGCGAGCTTCGTGTCGTTCCCAGTACTGGGGAAGACGGGCACATGCTCCAACAACGGAACGCGCTATGGCTGGTTTGTAAGCTATGGCGAAGCCCCGACGGGGCGCATCGTGACGGTGATCTTCTTGAACGGCGATCACAATGTAGCCGGGCCGCGTGCGGCGGAGTTGACCGGTGTGTTCTACAAGGCGATGCTGGAACGCAACTACTTTGCACCGGGTGGCACGGCCCCTTCGCAGACCACGACCGCTCCTGCGGCGCAGGCTGTTGGTCAGTAACAACGCATCCTACGAGGCACAATGAAGATTCTTTCTGCACAAGAGATGGCCGCGGCGGATCGCCGTTCGGTTGAAGCTGGTATTTCGATCAGTGAGTTGATGGCGAACGCCGGTCACGCTGTCGCCGAGTTTGTGCGCGAGCAGTTTCCCGAGCGTCGCAACATCGTGGTGCTGGCGGGCAAAGGCAACAACGGCGGCGATGGCATGGTGGCTGCGGCTGAACTCGCGGAAGGCTACGGCGATGTGCGCATCGCGTTGCTGGGGCGTGCAAGTGAGTTGAAGGGTGAAGCGTTGGCTGCGTGGGAGAACGCGGGCGAGGCTGCGAAGATCGAAGTCGAGAATATTGACGATCTGTTGGAGGCGCTGGAGGATGCTGACCTGATCGTCGATGCTGTGGTGGGTACAGGATTTAAACCTCCGCTGCGTGGGATGGCAGCGATGGCACGCGACCTGGTGAATGAGTTGCCGCTGCCGGTGCTGGCTGTGGACCTGCCCAGTGGATGGAGTGCAGATTCGCTGGAAGAGAAGACTCCCGAAGCGTTTCGCGCGGATGCTGTTGTGACGTTTGCTGCTCCGAAGCTGGCACATGTGTTCGGTCATCTGACGGCTCCGGAGGTCTTCGCCCCGGTGGTTGTGGCGCAGATTGGAACGCCGTCCGATGCGATCGTCTCCGAGGCAAAGCTGTCATGGACAGGCGAAAGCAAGGCGATTACGGAGAAGCCGCGTGACATCAACTCAAACAAAGGCCGTTTCGGACATGTGCTGATTGTGGGCGGAGCGTACGGCAAGGCTGGCGCGCCGTCGATGGCAAGCCTGGCAGCGCTGCGAGCCGGTGCAGGGCTGGTGACGGCAGCGGTCGAGCGCGAGATTCTGCCGCTCGTGGCGGGGATTGCCCCGGAGTTGATGATGGCTCCGCTGGACCTTTCGACTACGAGTTTTGACGCGTTAACGAAGGGCATTACCGTGGCGGGAGTGGGACCCGGGCTGGGAACGAGTGATGAGGCGAAGGCGTTTGTGGAGCGCTTTGTTTCTGAGGTCGATCTGCCGATGGTGCTCGATGCGGACGCGCTGAATATTGTGGCCGGGCGTTTGTCGCTGCTCAAAGAGGCTGTCGATGCAGGCAAGGCCAAAGGCAAGCCAAGGACGATTGTGCTGACACCGCATCCGGGCGAGATGGGTCGTTTGGCCGGGCTGACCGTGAAGGAAGTCGAGGCAGATCGCGTCGGGCTGGCCCGGAAGTTTGCCACGGAGAACGGTGTGACGCTGGTGCTGAAGGGCTGGCGGACGTTGGTGGCGCACCCCGATGGGCGCATCGCCGTGAACACAACCGGCAACCCCAGCATGGCGAAGGGCGGCTCGGGAGACATTCTCACGGGCATCGTTGCGGCGATGGTGGGGCAGTTTCCGGAGCGTGTGGCCGAGGCCGTGGAGGCTGCGGTGTACTTGCACGGATTGGCGGGAGACTTCGCCTGCCGTGCGCAGGATGAGCACACGGTGCTCGCAACGGACACGGCGACGCACTTGTGCGAGGCGTTTCAATCGCGCTCGGTGGACGGCGGCGGCGTGACATGGATTACAGGACTGGCGGCACGATGAGAGAGTGGACTCGCGAGAAGCGGCTGCGTACGCGCAGCGTGAATGGAACGCTTGCCCTGGGCGAGATGATGACGGAGCTTCTGCTGGCCCCGAAGCTTGTTGTGCTGCGTGGCCAGTTGGGTGCAGGGAAGACGACGCTGGTGCGCGGCATGGCGCAGGCCATCGGCGCGGATGTGAGCGAGGTTTCCAGCCCTACGTTCACGCTGGTGCAGGAGTATCGCGGACGGAAGACGAGACTCTTTCACCTCGATTTGTATCGGTTGGAAGAAGAGCGCGAGCTTGAGGGAATCGGCTTGTGGGAGCTGATGGAAGAGCCGGATACGCTGGTGATGGTCGAGTGGGGTGACCGCTTTGCGTCCGTGATGGAGCGGGCCGATGCGGAGATCTTTATGGAGCAGGGCGAGGAAGAGAACGAACGCCTGCTGCTGGTTCACTGGCGGGATTAGTCGCAAGAGCAGCGGTTCGAAAAAGAAGACGCCAACACGCGACGAACGCCAAGTTACGCCAAGAAAGCTAAAGCAGGAAGCATTGGCGGTTTTGTGCGGCTTAAAACTATTTTGGAGCAACACAAAGGCCGCGAGACGTTAGTCGCGGCCCTTTCCTTTTTTACTGGAAGCGCATTTTCTTGTTTGATCTGGCGCGCTGTGCAGCTTGTTTTCTTGAGTGAGTGTTACAGGTGCTGCAGTGTTTCCTTACTGTGAGTTACAGCGAACGCCAGTCAGCGTTCGAACGATCACGCATACCGATGAAGGTAGGAAGGAACACGGTCAGCGAAGCAAAGGTGGTAAGCATTGCGAGGTACATAGTTATCTCCAAGATTCAGACGCACGGGTTTTCCCGGCGCGAATGCCCAAGTCATTTGGGGTTGTCAGGGTATGTCTTTCAGTGAGGGCAGTTACGGGATCATGACCCGGCCGTCTCAAGCACTGATTGTTTCGGAGCCCTTGGCCAGATGCGTGTCGGCTATTTGCCGTACCGTTCTGGCTCTGCTTCCTGAAACCTTATACGTATAGGATACGCGAAAGTTCCATCGGTTGCGCTTTTATCGAACATTCGTTCGGTAAACGACTCTGAGCGGCTGCTTGTTTTCAGCGTTGCTCGTGTCAACACTTACTCATACGCAGTGGCGGCGTAGAAGTTCCATGATTTATTTCAGCCTTATTCTGCAAGGTTTTTGTGCGTAGAGTTACTTGCTTCCGCGGGGGTGAAAGCGGTAGATCGCACAGAGTTCGTCGCCGGTGGAACCGTACTCGGCCTGCTGGGCGATCTCGGCGAGGTCGGCGAGATGGTCGTCAGGCGACATAGGGACGCGGCCCAGCCAGATGCGGGTGAAGCAGGGATCGTGGTCGAGCAGGGAGTCGTGCTCGGCGTTGGCGTAGATGAGGTCGAAGGGCTGCGAATCGGCGGCCTGTGACTGCTCGACATGGCGCAGGAAGCGGCGCAGGAGCATGGCCTCAAAGGGGTGGAAGAGGAAGGCCAATGTGGGCGCGCTAGGCAGCGGATGGGTGGTCGCGTCGGCGTTGTGCAGCACGATGGGTGCGAGCGGTTCGGCGGTGGGATCGTTGTGCCAAAGCTCGATGTTGCGCGTGGCAACGCGGGCGAGTTCGGGATTTAGTTCGATGCCCTCGACGCGGAGGAAGGGCAGTTGTGAGGCGAGCAGAACAGCTCGTCCTTTGCCTGCGCCAACGTCGAGGAAGACGGTCTGCTCAATGGGCCGTTGCGGGTGAAGCTGCTGCAGCCAGAGGTCGGCGAGTGCTTCGAGGATGGAGGGCGCGATGCCGTAGTAGGCCGTGAGGTCTTCGTGCTTGTGCGCTGTGTCCTGCGCGATGGTCGTGCCGGGGATGAGGCCGGAGGTGTCGGTGCCGTGGTCGCGGTCGAAGGGATGAACGGCGGGGACGATCGGGGAGTTCTTGCGCGGCGGCATGGTGGTTAGAGTGTAGAGCTTTGCGGGCAGAGCGTAAGAGGACGGCGCGTCCGGCTGTGGGAAAGCGGCGTCTGCGCGGTCGACAAGCAGATCGTTCGCGGGGTTCGGGAAGCTAAGGATTTTCATGGAAGAGCTGACGTACGGCCGTCTACTGACTAGCGGAGCATGGGGAAGAGCGGCGGAAGCAGCTTCAACTCTGTGCGGGAGATGGTTTCGAGGCCCGCGAGACGGTTCTCGATCTGCGCGGAGAGCTGAGCGTTCAGGCCTTCGTCGCTGGTCGGGGAGAGCAGGCGAACGTGAGCGATGAACTTCGCGGGGACGCCGGGGATGCCGACGCCGGGAGCGTCCTCGTCAGGCGTGAGGCTGAAGCCCTGCACAAGGTGTGCGTCCACGATATTTTGGCGCGAGACGGGATCGAAGCAGTCGCGCAGGGCGAGTAGGAGGTCGGCTTCGGTCATTAGGCCGTCGTGTCGTGGTGCTGTTCGGTGCAGCCCTTCAGGTGGTGTGAGAGCGGCTCCTGCCAGGACGGGTCGTTCTTGTGCGAGCGGTAGAACTCAAGCCAGGTCTTGCAGCCGCGAACGTCGGCGAGCAGATCAGCATTCACTTTCAGGTTCGGCGAAGGGACGGCCGCTTCTGCGCTCTGGAGCGCTTTGAATGCTGGAGAAAACTGCTCCGTCGGCGCGTCGCGAAGGCTGGCGGCGTTGTCAAACGCTGCCCAGAGCTGCTGGGACTGCGTGGAGGCATCTGCGGGAGCGGCGGTGGTGAGATGTTTCGCCTGCCGGTAGCGGTAGAGGTTCCACGCGCCGAGGGCGAGGACGATGACGAGCAGAATGATTTGTCGCGGCTTGAGCGTCATGGGAGCGGTTCCTTAGTGCTTGCGGTCGACGAGGTAGCTGGCCAGCGCCTTGAGCGGCTCGGCTGCAGGGCCGAAGGGAGCGAGTGCGGCGAAGGCGTCGGCGATGAGGGTTTCGGCGTCCTTGATGGATTGCTCGAGACCGTAGACGGCGGGCCAGGTGGACTTTTCGGTCGCGGTGTCCTTGCCTGCGGTCTTGCCGAGCTCTTCCGAGGTCTGCGTCATGTCGAGGACGTCGTCGACGATCTGGAAGGCGAGCCCGGCCTTTTCGCCGAAGGTACGCAGAGCGCTGATGGCGTCGGCGTGCGTGCAGGTGAAACCTGCGGTCTTGCCCTGCGCGAGGCAGTAGCCGAGGCCGAGCAGGCCGCCGGTGACGATGCTGGTGGTGATGAGCGCGCCGGTCTTGGCCCTGTGAATCTGTTCAACGAGCGAAGCGGTGGGCTTCTGGCCTTCGCCTTCGATATCCATCACCTGGCCGCCGATCATGCCGGGAGGCAACTCGCCAGGGAGGTCCGAGCCGGGCGTGGGGCCGACGCCTGTGCCGATAGCAAAGGCGAAGTCGTGGAGGATCTCAACGACCGTGGGCGGGGAGGCGGGAAGCTGCGCGATGGTCTGAAAGGCGAGCGTCTGCAGGGCATCGCCCGCGAGGATCGCGATGGCTTCTCCGTAGACGACGTGGCAGGTGGGCTTGCCGCGGCGGAGGTCGTCGTTGTCGAGCGCCGGAAGATCGTCGTGGATGAGCGAGTAGGTGTGCACCATCTCGAGGGCAGCGCCGAGTTCGACAGCGCCTTCTGGGAGCGTTCCGGCGACGGCACGCGCGGCTTCCATCGCAAGGATGGGGCGGAGGCGCTTTCCACCGGCGAAGGTGGAGTGCCGCATGGCGCGGTGGATGGAGTGCGGCGCCGTGGTGGCCGCGGGCAACAGGCGCTCTAGCGCTTCGTCGGTGACGAGGACACCGGACTTCAGGAGGGATTGAACGTCGACGGACATGTTTACAGTGTGATTCTACGGGAACGGAGCCGACTGCTGACGGCAAAGAGCAGAAGTGCGAGCAGGGAAATGCCCAGACCCAGCCAGCGCGTGGGCGGAGTTTGCCAGCGGATGTCGATGGTGCTGCGTCCGGCAGGAAGTTCTACGGCGAGGAGTCCGTCGTTACGCCTGATGGTCTTCGCGGGGGCGCCATTGCGGGTAATGAGCCAGCGCGGGTAGGCGCGGAGGTTGAGCACGAGCGTTTTCGGCGTTGGTGCAGTGAGTTCTAGATGGTCCGGGGCCGATTGTGAGAGCGTCTGCTCGGGCGGAGGCGTGCCGAAGTCGACGTCTGGAGCGTTTGCGTTCGGGTTGGGCAGGGTATCGGGTGCGAAGGCCTGCGGATCGGTGGTGAGCCACCAGCCGGGCGAGTCGAAGCGCAGGAGGTCGTTGTCGGCGTTGAGTGGAGTGTACTCATCGGTGGGCTGGGTGCCGTGGGCGCTGCGATAAAGCTCGGCAACATCCTGCGGGCGCTCGTGGATGGGGCAGCCCTGAAGATACTGCGGCGCGAGCGAGAAGCTGAGGGCGCAGGCGACGACTGCGGCTAGCGGAAGGCTCCAGCGCTGGGGTAGCTTGACCGCTGCGGCGCATAGCAACGCCACAACCGGTGCGAGTAGCGCGAGCAGACGCCAGGAGAACTGCAGGAAGGCAAGTTCGGGCAGATGACGCCAGACGAAGAGCGACCACGGCGTCAGCAGGAAGGCGATGAGCAGGGTGATGGCGAGCGTGGAGCGTTGGATGCGTTTCGGAAGGGCCAGCTTCGGTGAACGCAGGGCCGCGAGCAGGGCGATGGCTGCGGCGATGAGCAGGGCGATCGCGATGCGGCTGACCTGCGCGTTGACGAAGTCGTGTGCGGCGTCGCCGTCGTGGGCAAAGAGCGTGTTGCTGGCGACACTGAGGCCGGGGATAACGGCCATGTCGATAGAGACGAAACGGCGTTCGTAGGCTGCGGGCAATAGATAGCAGGCTGCGAGTGCGAGGCCCCCGAGGAGTCCGGCAGAGAAGCTTATGAGTGTGGCTCGGACGGCATCGCGTTCGCGCCAGAGGCGCAGCAGCGCGAGCAGCACGAGAGCGTATGTGCCGATGACACCTGCGGGGGCGTTGGTGAGCCAGAGCAGCGCGAGCGGCCAGGCGAGTGACCAGGCTCGTGGGCGTTCCTGCCACGCGGCGAGCAGGAGCAATGGCATCCATGCGGCAGCGAGAAGCTCGGCGAAAGCGGTGCGCTCCCATGCGGTGAAGAGCATGTACGGATTCGCAGCGTAAAGTACGGCGGCAAAGCAGGCAATGTGTGTTGGAGCGAAGCGGCGTGCAAGCGCGTACATGCTGGCAGCGGCGGCGCAGAGAACCAGCGTGGTGTACGTCGCAGGCACGATGCCGAAGGGAAGCACGAGTGTAAGGAGCGCGCCGAGCGTCCACGAGAGCGGCGGGTAAAAAAGGAAGCGTGGTTCGCCGGCGTGCCATGCGGCTGCGTCGTTCCACGCAGGGAAGAAGTCGCCGTGGCGAAAGTGGCTGGCGGCGTTGAGCCAACTTTCCGTATGGAAGGCTATGTCATGGCCGCAGGAACTGCCGTTGGTCCAGAGCGGCAGCGTGGCGAAGGCCGCGAGAAGGATTGCGGCGAACAGCCAGTGGCCGTTGCGTTGGTTGGACAGTGGCTGCGGCATGGGTGATTAGAGTGTAGATCGTGGCGGTTGAGGGGAGGGGGAGAGCAGGAAAGCAGGAGAGCAGGAAAGTAGGAACGTAAGCTGGAGCGATAGCTTCGCAGTCGATGCGTACATCCCTCACTGCGTGAGGAATGACAGCTGTGGGAGGGATGGTTCTAGCCTTCACTGACAACTGACAACGTCCTAAACCGGCACCAACGGCTGATGCGGTTCAGGAGGAAACTCAACACGCATCGGGTCGCCTGCGTGGACGTCGCCGCCGGTGAGCACGATGCTCATGACGCCCGCTCTACGGCTGCGCTTGCCGCTGGCTTCGCGGTCTCCCCAGAGGTGTTGTTGCAGGCCGTTCTGTAGCTTGTCAATCTGGTGGCAAGGCGTGCGCAGGCCTGTGAGTTCAACGACGGCTTTGTTGCCCAGGTAGAGCCGCGTGCCGGTGGGCAGTGCGAGTAAGTCGATGCCGCGTGTGAGAACGTTTTCTCCGAGTTCTCCCGCGGCGACAGCGAAGCCTTTGCCGCGAAGTTCGTCGAGCATCTCGCTGGCGAAGAGGTGAACCTGCGAGTGGTTGGGTGTGGTCGGGTCTTTACGCTGCAGGTAGAGGTGCTGGATGAAGCGGCCGCAGTGTGCGTCGCCTTCGACACCTTCCCCAGTGAGAAGGCGGATGCTGTTGCGCGGCTGCTTGCTGAAACCATGCGCAGGACTAAGGCTGACGGACTCTATGGCGGCAGTCATGGAAGTAGTTTAGCTGGAATCATCGCGCCTTCAGCAGTCTGCGCAGGCTTCTGGAGGGGCTGTAGGGGCGTAATTTTTACGACGAGCAAATTTATTACATATGAAATTACTTCACAGCCAATGAAAAATTATCTTGACACTCTGTTTCCCCTCTCCGTAGTATCCGCAGGTCTTTGAGACGGCTAATTTTCAGTCGGGCTGGAGTGTGCGATGGTTTTCAAGTGGCGCAGCATCATGACGTGGGTCGTCATGGCAGTATTTTTCGTTGCATTCACTGGCGGGGAAAGAGCGGCTGCACAAAGTTCCTCTGCTGGTGTGGTGGGCAGTGTTTCTGACGCTTCAGGGGCTCGTCTTCCCGGCGCGAAGCTTGTGCTGACGAACGTGGATACGAATGTTGTTCGCGAAACAACGTCGAACAACGCAGGGGATTACACGTTTGCAGGAGTGCCGCCAGCGCGCTACACGCTGGCGATTTCAGCCGCGTCGTTTCAAACGCAGAAGTTTGCTGCCTTTGAAGTTGCGGTCGATCAAAAAGTGAACATCGCAGCAACACTCAAGCCAGGTGATGTCGCGACGAGCGTTACGGTAGAGGCCGAAGGTGCACAGGTGGAGTCCACCACCGCGCAACTCGGTACGGTGATTGGCACGCAGCAGGTAAACAATCTCCCGCTCAATGGGCGTAACTTTACTCAGTTACTACAGCTAACTCCGGGCGCGACTCCGATCAGTACGGGGCAGAACGCTGGCGGCAGCGGAGCGGCGATCAACAGCGGTAGCAGCTTTGAGTTTCCAGCAATCAACGGTCAGAACAATCGTTCGACGTTGTATCTGGTGGATGGCATCAACGACAACAATAGCCACTACAACGAGTACGCTGTGCCGCCGATCATTGATGTGGTGCAGGAGTTCAAGATCAACACGCACAATGATGCGCAGTACGGGCAGGTTCTTGGTGGTGTCGTCAATATCATCACCAAGAGTGGTACGAACTCGTTACACGGGTCTGCGTGGGAGTTTATTCGCAACAACGATTTTGATGCTCACACATACTTTCCGTCGGCGACGAACCAGTATCACCAGAACCAGTTTGGTGCGCAGGCGGGCGGCCCTGTGTTGCTTCCGAAGATTTACAACGGCCGCAACAAAACGTTCTTCGAAGTTGGTTTTGAAGGGTTTCATTACAGCAAGGCGGCACAGTCCTATTACCTGCAGCCAACGGCAGCACAGCTTGGCGAGAGTACGTGGGGTGGGCCGCAGAACTTAGCGTTTGCTGATTTCAGTCCCGCTACAACAGGGTGCACACTGGGAACGGCAGCTGCTCTGGCCACGTCAAAGTGCCAGCTCTACAACCCTACCGGCACGGCAAACGCGAACTCAAATCGTCCTGCATTCGCGGGCAATCAAATTCCCGTATCCCTGCTTGATCCTCACGCGGTCGCGTTTGTGAATGCTGTCTTCGGGCCGCCGATTACGATTCCTGGAATCTCCCCAACTGTAGACAACGGGCAAATTACTACGCCTACGCGGCAGTCCACCTACAACTACACGGCGCGTATCGATCAGCATCTCGGCGATCACGACTTTCTTTTTGCTCGTTACTCTGCCTTCCAGTCAGACGGCTCGAGCGCCTCCAGTCTTCCGCATCTCTTCGGAGCTTCCACGTTGGACTCGCAACAGTATGGCGTTAGCTGGACACATGTCTTTGGCCCCACGCTGACAGCACAGGTGCAGTACGGACGTTCGCACATTAGTGCGAATGGAACGACTCACTTCGACATTGCCAATATCACTGGCATTTACGGCATGGATCCGGCGTACTCGCAAAGCTACATCGATGGCATCACGGTAGCACCGATTCTGTCTGTTTCCGGCGGCTTTAGCGGTGGTGAAACCAATAGCCCCTCGGCCAACCTTACGAATATCCACGAGTATCTTGGCTCCGTAACGAAGACCCACGGGCGTCATACGATGCAGGCTGGCGGTGGGTGGGACCAGTTCAATTACGGCAGCATTATTCGTCAGGGAACGATCACGTTCAGCGGTGCGTCCACGGCAAACTTCGCCGGTAATCCAGGATCTCTTGCGGGGACAGGTGGCTCTGCTGTCAGCGCGCAGTCGGGGCTTGGCCTGGCTGACTTCTTGCTCGATCAACCGAACGCAGCCAACAAGCGCAACGTAAATATCAGTCTTCGTATCGGTGGCGTTGCGAGCATTTACCTGCAGGATAGCTGGAAGTTGTCGCAAAAGCTGACGATGACGTATGGCCTTCGTTATGACAGAACGGTGTGGCCGCAGTACGGGAAATGGGATTCGGTCGGCAAGCAGGGCAGCATTGAGACCGGTGATTTCGATTTCAATAACGGTACCTATATTTTGCAGGTTGCGCCGCCTACATGTGCTGTGCGTGGAGCAGCTCCATGCCTGCCGTCTGCGGTTCTGCCGCCGCATGTTGTTGTCTCTCCGCATGGCAACATCATCCACGGCACAAAGACGAATGTTGGGCCACGCATAGGTATGGCTTATGCTGCGAACTCTACGCTGGCTATTCGTGCAGGCTTTGGCATCGTCTTTGATAACTGGTCTGGTGTCACGCAGGAAGCGCAGAACTTTCAAGGCTCGTGGCCGGACATCGGCACGCTTGCCGTTAGCAGTCTGAACACGCCGGGAACTTCGGCGTATACGACGGCTCAGAACCCCTTCGGTACGAGTTCCGGCATCTTCCCTGGCGCAACTCCGTTTGGATCGAATAACTCGAACTATAACGTTGACCCTCTGACGAAGAACCCTTACTCCGTGCAATACAATCTTGGCTTTCAGCAGCAACTTGGGCGTTCAACGATCTTCGAGATGAACTATGTTGGATCGGAGTCGCATCGTCTTGATCTCGGCGGCTACTACAACACAGGTACGCTTTCTACTGTTTCGTTTGCAACACGCCAGGCGCAGTACAACGCGAATCCTGGCGCTTACGGAAACGGTCCTGGAAACAACCCAACAGGGCAGCCCTACCCCTACATCATTCCTGTGAAGTATGACCACTCCGGCGGCAACGGAACGTACAACGCTCTGCAGGTGACTCTGACCCGTCGCTTCTCTCAAGGGCTGAGTTACAACCTCGCTTATACCTGGAGCAAGGCTATTGATGAAGGTGTTTCCGAGTACTTTGGTGCAGGCGGAACGGCTGGGGTGACGGGTGCTTCGCTGGAAGATCCTTACAACCCTCGCGGAAGTCGTGGACCATCAAGCTACAACATTCCACACCTGTTGACGCTGGGACTTTCGTACGCGATTCCCGTGGGCAAGAATGGTTTGATTACTACAGGTAAGCCTGTAGCGGACTACCTTCTCGGCAATTGGGAGGTAGGTACGTTCTTCGTCTTCCGTTCTGGACAGAACTTCAGCGTTTCGTCCGCAGGAGATATTGGCAACACTGGCAACGGTGCAACGTATGAACGAGCGAACCTTGTAGGAAACCCGTGGCAAGCAGGTGCGGTCGCCGGTAACCCGACATGTACGCCGCCTGCTGGGCCCGTGCGCACAAAGACGCAATGGTTCAATCCGTGCGCATTTGCTACACCCGCGCCAGGAACGCTTGGAGACTCCGGGCGCAGTGCGTTCCAGGCACAGAAGTACAACCAACTCGATGCCTCTGTTTCACGCATCTTTCCTATCTATCGTGAGCTGCAGTTCAAGCTGCGTGTTGATGCGTTTAACTCGTTGAACCATCCGGTATTGAATTATCCAGGTGCGCTCACTACGACGCCTTCTGCATTAGGGCAGATAACGAGCACTGCGAACTCACAACGTCAACTACAGTTCTCTGGCAAGATTGTGTTCTAGACGTCTGGCAAACTATGGGCCCTGTTCTCAACAAAGAACAGGGCCCATAGTTTGCTTGTGTATTGGATGGGACTTATTGGGGAAGCAATGTGAGCGTGTGCTTTGCGTGCACTGTCATCAGAGGTAGAGCGAAGGAAGAGCCGTCAAGGTAAGCGTGAGCCTGATCAAGAGCGTTAGGGCTGGCCAGGTTACCGGATTGACCAGAGGGAAGCGTGGCCACCGTGGCATCGGGTGAAGAGAGGTCAGTGGTGAAGCGTTCGCTGGCGCCAAACTTCTTCGCTGTGGCGTTGACGGTTGTGTTGTCGCCGCCGACAGACTGTGGTCCGAGACCGACAACGACGCCGAGGACACGGCGGAAGTAGCCGGGGTGTTCGCCAAAGAGTGGATGTGCGATGTTCTGTCGATGAACGTCGGCGTAGCGCCAGCGCGATAGATCACGCGGTGCCTTCGCCTCTTTCAGCGCATCGAGTGCTGTGGCTGCGAGGAAGTCGTTCCAGTTGTTGAAGCCTTGCGGCAGCCAGCGCGCAGGCTGCAGGAGCAGGATCGATTCGATGGCTGCGTCGGAGGACATCCAGTTGTAGAGCATCGCAACGTCGAGCGCCTTTTTGTCACTGGCCTTCATGCCGTCGTGTACGCGAATCTGGGGCGTGAGCAGCGCGGGACGAAGCTGCTTGCGGATGGCGTCTACGATGGCCGCAGCGCTGGACTCCGGTGTCATATCGCCACCGAAGTGACGCAGAAGATCGGCTGCGTTCTGCAGGCGGTCGGCGTCGCCCTTGGCGTAGTGGGCATGATCGATAGCGTAGGCGATACGGTGCGCGACGAAGCGATCGTAGTCGGAGTAGGTGTCGTGCTGAAGCTGTGTCATGTCCGCAGCTGTCAGTGAGACGCGGCCATCGAGACGGCGGTAGATGCGCTCGACGCGATAGGCGTTCGCCCAGTTGTTGGCGATGAAGTAGGGGTAGTCGTCGGGCGTGATGCGCGCGTTCGCCGTGGCAATAACGCCGTTCGGCGGGTCGACCACGGAGGGAAGCTCGTCGTACGGAATCTGCCCGACCCAGACCGCACTGGCGTCGCTGGCTGCAACAGGAACATCAGGAACCGGAGCGCCGATGGTGTAGTCGAGCTTTGCCTTTGGCGGAGCGATAGGCTCTGCGGGGGGGAGCTTCTTTTCTGCGACCGGACGGGGTGCGTGGAGCTGTTCGCGCAGTTCATGTGTGCTGTGGCGAGAGGCTCTGCGGCTTGTGGTCTTGCGGCGGGACGCGGCCTTGGGTGCTGGCTTTGGCTCGACTCTGTGAGCAGTGTGGCGATGACGCTGTGTTGGCTCCCAGGCTGCGAGCGTAAGGTGCGGGGTGAACTCGCGGAGCATGGTTTGTGCCCCGTCTCCGCTGTCTGCATCGGGCTCGTCTGCGGGGACGGGCGTGGTCTGCTGCTCGGGCGTCGGCTCACCCAGGTCGAGCGTGGGCAGATTACGCGGGCGGCGCTCCATGGAGCCGCGTACGGGGATGATGCCGACAGCGTGGTAGCCGATGTGATGTGCGTCGTCGGCCCAGACGAGGTTGAGCGTTGGGCCACCGAAGCCGCGGAAGGCTTCGACGAGCGACTGGCCGGAGGTGGCCTGCTCGATGGCGAGCAGAGGATTGCTGAGCGCGTTGGGCGCGTAGGCGGCCCACTCAAGCGCGAGCGAACGTTTCTCCCCGGGATAGAGGCTGGAAAGGATTGGCGTGCTGATGGTGCTGGCACCGAAAGGGTGTTCGGTCGTCTGCACCTCGACGGTGACGTTGCGGCGCGCGCGTACTTTGATGATCTCGGTGTGATGCTGGACGGGAGCCCACGCGCCGCTGCGCTGCTGGTACTCGAGCGAAGAGCCGGAGCCGCGAGTGTGTTCGATGTAGAGGTCCTGCACGTCGCCACCGAGGTTGGTGAAGCTCCACGCAACGTGCGCGTTGCGGCCAACCATGATGAATGGAACGCCTGGCAGCGAGAAGCCTGCGACATCGAGGTTCGGCGCGTGCAGCACGGCCTCATACCAGGTGTTGGGAATCTGCAGGCCGAGGTGCATATCGTTGGAGAGCAACGGCGCGCCAGAGGCGGAGCGCGAGGCGGCGACCGCCCAGTTGTTCGAACCCGCGCGGCAGTCGGTGCAGGCTTCACGGGTCAGGCTCTGTTGGCGGCGAAGCAGGTCGGCGGGTGCGATGAGCGAGGACTGCGTGGAGTCGAGCGGAATCTGCTCGATCTGTTCGACCGGCGTGGTGAGGTCGTGGCGTGGCTCGGACGGAATGCGGTCGCGGTACGTCGATGTGGGGTAGAGGTCGGCGAGGAGGTTCGCGGGCAGGTGGGTGGAGAGCGCCTCGCGGTTGAGCTTGACGGGGAAAGAGGTCGAGAGGTCCTGCCACATGGCGAGGAGGACGAGCAGGGAGTCGCGCGGCTGCCAGGGTTCTGGCGTGTAGTGCAGCAGGCTGAACTCGACGGGCAGAGCGTTGGAGTGGCTATTGAGAAAGGCGTTGACTCCGCGAGCGTAGGCTTCGAGCTGCTTGCGCTGGTCCTCGGGCATGCTGGCGACGGCGCGGTCGGCTGTGGCGCGAAGCTGCAGAATGCGTTGCTGACGATCGTGGTCGACGAGTCCAGAGCCGAGGATCTCGGCTAGCTCGCCGGCTGCGTGGCGGCGCGTGACATCCATCTGCCAGAGGCGGTCTTGCGCGGTGACGTAGCCCTGCGCAAAGAGCAGGTCGTCGATGGACTTTGCCGTGATGGCGGGAACGCCCTGGTCGTTGCGCGCGACGGTGACCGCCTCGCTGAGGCCAGCGGTGTGTGCTTCGCCGTCGAGCTGCGGCAGGCTGTCATGAAGATCGTGGCGCAGCGAAACGATGAAGCCGCCGAGGGAGAGCAGAAGGAAGAGGACAAGCGCTGCCGAGAGGAAGATCCACTTGCGCCAGCGCAGTTTGCTCGCCCTTGTCGCACGGGCGGCGATGGCCTCTGGTGATTCCTGTTGAATTTGACGGCGTCGCTGGCGGTACCGGGCTACGGCTTCTGCGGCCTGCATTCTCAGGGACGAGGCGCGAGCCTCCGCCTGTTCGCGCAGGTTGGGGCTGGCTTCAGCAGCTTCGTCTTCGTCGTGGCTGCGTCGCGTGAGAAGCCGGGGCTCGGACGTGGCCTCGGTGGGCTCATGTGCGGGCGTTTCGTTGCGCTGTTCCGGTTCGCCCGGCTGCTCGAAAGAGTTCATCACCAACCTTAGATTTTAGGCGGCGCTGTTGTGGAACCCCTCGGAGGCAGGCTTTGGTTCGGGTTCAGGCGAAGGCTGCGGGCCGCGTTTTACAAGCGCAATGGCAACGAGCGTGAGCAGGAGCGCGACCGTTCCGAAGACGGAGCCCTCTGGGCCGGTGGTGCCGCCGGAGAGCAGCTTCGGGCCAGCGACATGGGTGTTGAAGAGGCGGCCGAAGGAAAGACCGCCGCTGTCCGGCACGCCGAAGAGGAAGCTCTGCGCCCAGTCCCACGTAGCATGGAAACCGACACCCCACCACAGCGAGCCGGTACGCCACAGCGCGTAGCTGAAGACCATTCCCGCGACGAAGACTTGCAGAATGCCGAAGGCTGTTTCGCCTCCGTTGGCGATGTGGACGGCGGCGAAGAGCACCGACATCAGCGTAGCGGCGAGCCAGAACGAAGCGCTGAACGGCGACTGCGGCGAGAGCTTTTCGCCAAGGCCCCAGACGCCGCGCATCAGCGTGAACTGCAGATAGCCGCGGAACATGTACTCTTCCGCGAAGCCGACGCAGATGAAGCCGATCAGCCACTTGATGCCAAAGGCCAGCGCGGTCGCGCCATGCACGTTGAGACCATCAAAGATCAGCCAGCCACCGGCGTGGAGAACACCGATGAGTGCCGTCATCATGGCAAGCCCCCAGAGAGCGCCGGGAAGGATGTCCCACACGCGATTGCGGCCCAGACCATAGGCACGCATTGGCCGCCGTTCGCCTTTGGCGAAGAACCAGCAGATGCCGAGCAGGCCGAGAAACTCAATGCCATCATTTGCGATCGGGAAGATGGGCATCAGGTCACGGTGGACCGGCGGTACAACCTGTCCGGGGTGGGCTGCAGCGTAGGCATGGGCCTGCTGTATAGCTTTGAACTGCCCGGAGAGCCCGACGGCGAAGACGCCGGAGATGCTCATGATGACGATTGAAAGAACGACATAGATGGCAAAGCCCCATCCGGCGCGCATACCAAAACGACCAAAGAAGACGCTATTCGGCTCTTCGGGCTTAGTGAAGGCTGCAACGGGCGGCTCCTGCGGGGTGAGCTGTTCGGGGTCGCGAAGTTCTTCCATGCGGATAGGGCTCCTGAGTGTCGCCGATGCGAAGTTCCCTCCAGCATACGCGGTATCCTGAGAAGCGTTTGCCGCTTTCGGCCGAGGTGTTTGCCCGTGAACTGCCGTGTTTTCTTCCATGACAAATGTTTTGACGGCGCCTGCTCCGCGTCGCTGTTTACCCGCTTTCATCGCGAGTGCGTCGGTACGGCCTCGAGCTTCGAGTATCGCGGACTGGTGCATAAGGCTGGTGCACTCTTCGACGAAAGCTCCTTCCTCACGGAGGGAGAAAACGCTGTCGTCGACTTCAAGTTCAACCCTTCGGAGAAGGTGACCTGGTGGTTCGATCATCATCAGTCCGCGTTTGCGAATGAGGCGGAAGAGACCGCTTTTCGAGCAGGGCAGGTAAACGCGGACGGTACTTCCGGACCGAAGGCGATGCGGCAGTTTTTTGACCCCAGCTATGTCAGTTGCACTGGCTGGATCGCACATATTGCCAGCACGAAGTTCGGCATGGATGTTGCCCCGCTGGCTGAGTTGATCCACTGGGCCAACATCGTGGACGGTGCAAAGTACGAGAGTGCGAAGGCTGCGGTGGAGATGGCTGAGCCCGCGATGAAGCTGACGATGGCGATCGAGAGTGCGCCGGATGCGGAGTTCGGCCAGAAGATGATTCCGCTGCTCACGGAGATGAGCCTGCAGCAGGTGCTCGAGCAGCTGTTTGTTGCCGAGCGCATCGCTCCGCTCCTGGAGAAGCATCGTGCACAGATCGCGTTGATTGAAAGCCGTTCGAAGCTCGACCGCGAGGTGATTACGTTCGACATTGCGGACCAGCCGACCGAGGGCTACAACAAGTTCATCCCGTACTACCTGCACCCAGGTGGCACGTACCATGTGGGTCTATCGAAGTCGAGCTTCCGCACGAAGATCAGCGTGGGGACAAACCCGTGGACGACGAAGCCTGCGAGCGAGCTGGCGAATATTGCGGCGATCTGCGAGCGCTATGGCGGCGGCGGACACCCGCGCGTAGGAGCGATCAGCTTCCCGGTAGAGAAGGAAGAGGATGCCCGTGCTGCAGCCGCGGAGATCGTCGCGCAGTTGCGTGATCTTGCGAAGTAGTTTTGTCTAAGTGCAAAGAGAAGAGGTCACAGCCAAGGCTGTGACCTCTTCTCTTTGTGATGGTGAAGCGTTACGGATGCATCCGCAGCTTGGTGATGTCATTGAAGAGCACGAATGCTGCAAAGAGGATGAGGCAGACGAACGCGACCTGGTAGACGCGCTCTTTCACCACGATGCTCACGTCACGCCGCGTGATGCTCTCCCAAAGGAGGAAGAGAATCATGCCGCCGTCGAGCAACGGCATCGGCAACAGATTGAAGATGCCGAGATTGATCGAGATCATGCTCATCACGCGTACCAGCGTCCACATGCCAAATTGCGTGGCCATATCGATCTCTTGCGCGATGCCGACGGGGCCACTTAGAGCCTTCACCGAAACATGGCGTGTGAAGAGGCCTTTGAGTACCTTGAAGATCTGCGTGGCATCATCCTTGTTGTCCTTGAACGACTGCTTCAGCGCAGCGCCAAAAGGCAGGTGGACGACCTTGATCGGTGTCGGGCGGTTCGTGAAACCGAGGCGGTAGGCGATGTTGCCTGCGCCATTGTCAAGCTTCTCCGGCGTGATGCTGACGGCGAGCGTTTGACCCTTACGCAGAATGGTGAGCACCGCAGGCTTGCCGCCCTGGTCCTTCATGTACGCGAGCAGTGCCATCACCGAGTGCGGAGCCATGCCGTCGATACGCTCAAGCTCGTCACCGGCCTGAACCCCTGCGCGGTCAGCAGGCGTGCCGGCAGCGACGGAGTACACGCCAACAGGCTCGGCTTGCTCGCGTGGAATGAAGCCGATGGCCGGAAGCATTGCGCTCGGGTCTGGCTGCTGATCGTTGCCGCCGGAGACTGCGTGAATTGTTCCACTGTGCGACTTGCCGTTGTGCTGCCAGGTGATGGGCAGGTCGCGGTTCAGGTTCAGCGCACTGTTGGTGAGCACATCGTTCCAGGTAGGCGCTTTGGTGTCGCCGTACGCGATGATGGTGTCACCGGAGGCGATGCCGAGTTTCGCAGCGCTGCTGCTGGCGGTGACATAGTCCACGATGGCTGGGCCATCGAGGTACTGGTCCACTTCGTGGTGGAAGAGCCCCATGGCCAGCAGCAGGCAGATGGAGAGGACAAAGTTGGCAAACGGACCAGCGAGGGCGATGAGAATCCGCTGCCAGCGCGGGCGTGCGTTGAACTCCGCAGGGTCATGCGGGTGGTCCGCGCCGTGCAGATCAATGCCTTCATCGAGACGTCGCTCGGCAGGGTTGTCGTTATCGCCCGCCATCTTCACATAGCCGCCGAGCGGCAGCAGGGAGATGCGGTAGTCGGTGTCGCCACGCTTGATGCCGATAACGCGAGGACCAAAGCCAATGGAGAAGGTTTCGACGCGCACGCCGCAGAGTTTGGCCATGGCGAAGTGGCCGAACTCATGGACCAGCACCATGATGCCGAGCACAATGGTGAATTCAACAACGACGAGCAGAATATGGGTAGCGGTCATAGCGTGGCGTGATCTCTCGGAAAGTTAGGCAGTGACAGCTTTGGTGTTGGCAACGGCTTCTCGGGCCAGTTCGCGGGCGAGACGGTCGGCGGCCAGCACATCCTGAATAGACGCTGGCGAGGCCTTGGCCGTGAGCGTGAGCACTCGCTCGATAGTACGTGGGATGCCGAGAAACGGTAGATCCCCACGCAAAAAAGCCTCGACGGCGATTTCGTCGGCGGCGTTCAGGGCGATGCAATGCGCTTGCGACGCGCCTGCGGCTTCATACGCCAGGCGCAGGCAAGGGAAGCGTTCAAAGTCAGGCTGCTGGAAGTCCAGGCGTGAGAGGGCGGCCATGTCGAAGGTCAGGTCGCTCGCAATGCGCTCGGGGTAGGCCATCGCGTAGAGGATCGGCAGGCGCATGTCGGTCACGGAGATTTGCGCGAGGATCGAGCCGTCGACGTACTCGACCAGCGAGTGGATCGTCGACTGCGGATGCACGGTGACCTTCACCTTTTCGGGCGGCAGGTTGAAGAGGCGGCAGGCTTCGATGATCTCGAGGCCCTTGTTCAGCATGGTCGCGGAGTCGACGGTGATGCGCTGACCCATCACCCATGTCGGATGCTTCAACGCCTGTGCGGGCGTGATGTGTTCGAAGTCGGCGAGCGGCGTGTTGCGGAAGGGGCCACCGGAGGCGGTGAGCCATATCTGCTTTACTTCGCTGGCAGCGCCGCCACGCATACACTGGTGGATCGCGTTGTGCTCGCTGTCGATGGGCAACAGAGCCACACCGCGCTCGCGCGCGGCTTCAAGGATCAGGTCACCAGCTGCGACGAGCGCTTCCTTATTTGCAAGGCCGATGGTCTTGCCCGCGAGCACGGCAGCGTAGGTGGCTTCGAGGCCTGCGACGCCGACGATGGCGGAGACGACAAAGTCAGCCTCGGGGAGCGTGGCCACGCGAACGGTTCCAGCTGTGCCGTAGACGACGTCGATGCCGGCAATACCGGCGGCCTTCAGCTTCGCTTCCAGCGCGTTGGCAAGCTCTTCGGTCGAGATGGAGACGACCTTCGGCCTCCATCGCACGCACTGCTCGAAGGCAAGCGTGAGGTTGGAACCGGCGGCAAGAGCTACGGGATGGAACTGGTCGGGGTGCGACTCGCAGATGCTGAGGGTGCTCGTACCGATAGAGCCGGTCGAGCCGAGGATGCTGATCTTCTTCACTCAGCTATTTTCGCAGATATGCAGGATTCCCTGCGTGCGATAGGAGTTGGACTGGAGTTTCCCGTTTGTATACTGGCTGCCATGGTGAAGCAGGTGTTGATGGTACGCGCGGGGCGCGATTCGATCTTTATCGATGAGTTCTTGTCTCGACAGATGGTGGCGATCGGGTGGTGGCAGTTGGGTGATCTTTCGGATGTTCGTAGCCGCGATCAGATTCGAGGGCTTGTTGAAAGGGCATGGCCTGATAGCAACAAGTTTCAAAACTCTTCCAGTGTTGGTCAGGTGTATCGTTTTCGTTCAGAGCTTGTGCCCGGAGCTACGACCGCTACCTATGATTCCAACCGTCGCGTATATCACCTCGGCACCGTTACTGGGGAGTATATCTACCACCCAGAGTATGATCCCGAACTTGTTCATACGAAGGCTGTGAAGTGGGAAAAAGAGATTGCGCGTGATGTATTGTCCGCAGCAGCTAAGAACTCGCTTGGTTCAATCTCTACGATTTTTCGTCTCTCTGACGAAGCTGCTGAGGAGCTGCGTGGAGCAGGGCAGAAGGCAATTGCTATACCCGTCACCGAATCCGTTGAGGACGAGGCTGAAGGCGAGACCGAAGTGCGAAGGGATACTGAGCAGCGTGCGCTTGAGTTCTTGCAGGATAGGTTGAGTAAACTCGCTTGGGACGAAATGCAGGAACTTGTCGCAGGGCTGCTGCGTGCGATGGGTTATAAGACTAGGATTTCCCCCGCAGGACCTGATCGGGGAAGAGACATCCTTGCATCACCTGATGGCTTTGGTTTCCAGCCTCCACGGATCGTAGTCGAAGTAAAGCACCGTAAGAACACGATGGGGGCACCTGAAGTCCGCAGTTTTGTCGGCGGTCTACGCCAAAACGATAATGGTCTTTATGTGAGTACGGGCGGGTTCACTCGCGAAGCGCGGTATGAAGCCGACCGCACAAATCAAAATTTGACTCTTATGGACGCAGACGACCTTGGAAAGGCCATCGTGGAGCACTACGACCAGATGGATGCTGAAGCGCGGGCGTTACTTCCCCTAAAGAAGATTTACTGGCCAGTTTAGAAGCTACCCAGCGAGTAATACTCCTTCACTACCCACACAAACCACAGCACCGGCGCCGCCAGCAGCAGGGCGTCGATGCGGTCGAGGATGCCGCCGTGGCCGGGTAGCAGAGTACCCGAGTCCTTGATGCCTGCGCCGCGCTTCAGTGCCGACTCCAGCAGGTCGCCAAACTGGGCAGCGATGTTCAGACCGACTGCAAGCAGAACGTACTCCCACCACGGGGCTGAGGTGTGCAGCCGCGTGTAGCCGGAGCCGTTCGTCGCCAGCCATCCACCAAGCCACACCAGAGCCATGCCGAAGCCTACGGCGGCGGCCACCGAAGCAACCGCGCCTTCCCAGGTCTTGTTTGGAGAAAGAGTGGGGGCGAGCTTGTGCTTGCCGAAGTTCTTGCCGACGTAGAGCGCGGCAATGTCTCCGCACCAGACGCAGAGAAAGAGGAAGAGCAGAAGCGCCGTGCCGTTCTCCAGCGACCAGATCTGCGGCAGCAGCGTCAGCGGGTACGCGATGTACACGAGCAACAGAACGCCGGAGGCTGTCTCGCCAAGCACGCGATCGACGCCGGTGGTCAGTGCGTTCCACGCAAAGAGCACGAGCGTGGAGAAGACGACAGCGGTGATCGTGTCCTGCGGGCGCAGGAAGACGGCGAGGAAGAAGAGCGTAATCGCCGCGATCGTCCACCAGAGCGGGATAGGGCTTTTGCCTGCGGCGGAGATGGTGCGGAACTCCATCGCGGCCAGAATAGCGATCAGGGCGGCGAGGAGCGTGATCATCCACAGCTTGCCGAGCAGCACAAGCGAGACGACGATGGCGATCAAAACTACGGCTGTAAGTACGCGCTTCATTCGTTGTTGAGGATACATGGTGGAGCCGCCGAGCGTACGATTCGGCGGCTCCCCACGCTGCTACACAGCGCAGTTCGGGATGTGGTTCTGGATGCAGAACTCCTTCTGCTGCTCCTTGCCATCTTCAACGGATTTGTCGAACGCAAGCTTTCCGACGATGACGGCTGTGGCGAACGCCCCGACCATCAACAGGCCGCCAACAGCGAGCCAGTGCTCTGCATGTTTGCGCTTTGTTTCCAGATAGTTCAGGTCGGCGGTCTGCTGCTTGGCGAGCGGCATCCCATTGAGCAGCTTAAGCTGGCTGGTGACGTTTTCAACGGACATGTCGAAGAGGTCGCGCTTGTGGTCGAGGCCTGCGAGGGCGGGAACGGTGATCGTCCAGAGCGGCTCCATGGAGTGCGGATTGACGATGGTGAGCTTCAGGTAGGGATGATGGCCGATGTACTCCCGCGAGCCATCGTCGCCATAGATGGTGAATGGTTGCGTGGTCTCGGTGAGTTGCAGAATTACGTCGGCCTGCGCGGGGTCGCGGACGACGCGGTAGCGTCCCCAGTTCTTCAGCGATGCCTCCAGCAATGGGACAGCGTTGGCTCTGTACTGCGGCCATCCCGGTTGCTCGCCCATGTCGACCAGCGCGACGGTCTGGGCGTCCATCAGTAGTTGTTGGGCGCTGGCTTCGGGCAGGTATTGCGCTGGTGCTGCCGGCTGTTGGGCGCTGGCTGTAGTTCCCACGAAAAAGGCGGTGATCAACGCGGCTGCGACCGCGGAGTGAAGACGATAAAGAAAACGCATGACGATGTTCCTCTTCTTCGGCCGCAAAGGGGCCGATGAAACCGGGCGCAGCGCCGCGTGCTGTCGCGAAGGCGCAGCGGCGTGGCCCGGAGAGCTCACGGGGGAAGCTTCGGGCGCGAGGCACGCGCGGGAAGCTCCTACGTTGTGGCGAGGGAAGGAGAGGCTGCTATTCGCGGCGAGAGAAGCGCGCCCGCTGCGGCAGAACGGCGAGAGACGCCAGCGAGGAGCTTGTGTAGCGTTGCTTAGTCTCTGCGGCAATGAGCAGGAGCGCTGCCAGGACGAGCGTCCAGGCGATGCTTTGTAGAGGGGCTGCAATGGGAAGGTCGGGCAGAGCGACCGTGGCGGCGCGAGCGTCTGTTCTCCGCTGTTGCGGCGGAGCAACGGTCAGCTTGACCACTTGTTGAGGAGCCTGCGTAAGGCTGGCGGCGACCGCTGCTCTGTTCGCGGCGTGTGCCGTCTGGCTGAAGAGCAGCACATGGCACAGCAGCGTAATCAGGAACAAATGCGAACGCCGCGTGATGCTCATGGAGCGGGCCTCAGAGGAAGGGGGCGAGCTCAAACGCTCGCACTTCTACAGGTGAGGACGCGTGGTCTTCAGAAAAGTCTCTGAGGATGGATGTTTTATTTTGAGTTCGTTGCTGCAAGTTCTGCTTCGGTCGGCAGAACGTCGGAGAGGTTCTCGTCGCTGGTTTCACCCAGGCCGCCGAAGCGGCGCTCGCGCTGCTGGTAGGCATGAATCGCCTCCAGCAGATGCTCGCCGCGGAAGTCCGGCCACAGGCGGTCGGTGACGAAGATCTCGGAGTACGCAAGCTGCCAGAGCAGGAAGTTCGAGATGCGCTGCTCGCCCGAGGTGCGGATGACAAGGTCAGGATCAGGCATGTGCGCGGTGTACAGGTTCTGCGCCAGCGTATCTTCGTCGATGCGCGTGCGGATGGCCTCGTCACCACCTTCGGCTGCGAGCATATCTTCGATGGAGATGCCGCGCTTCTGGGCCTCGGTAAACATCTTCGTGACGATCGAGCGAGCGGAGTCGACGATCTCGGCTCGAGAGCCGTAGTTGAGTGCGAGCGTCAGCGTGGTGCCGGTATTCTTCGCGGTCTGCTCTGCAGCCCAGCGCATCGTTTCCTGCACGTCTTCGCTCAGTTCATGCGTGCGCCCAATGTAGGCCATGCGAATGTTGTTCGCGTTCATGCGCTCGACGTTGGAGACGAGGTAGTTCTTCAGCAGCTTCATCAGGAAGCTGACTTCTGCGCCGGGGCGGCGCAGGTTGTTTTCGATGGAGAAGGCGTAGAGCGTGATCCATGGCACGTCGATCCGTGACGCTGTCTCGACAACGTACTGCACACTCTCTGCGCCCTGCTGGTGTCCGAGGAAGCGCTTCAGCGCACGCTTGCCCGCCCAGCGGCCATTGCCGTCCATGATGATGGCGACGTGCTGCGGCATGCGGTCGAGGCAAAGCTCGTCGTAGATACGACGCTCGGCGAGCGTGAGCTCGTGGGAGCGGTTCGACCGCTGATAGGGGTTTTGCTTCTGGGACTGGGACACGGCTGCTCTCGCTTGTCGAAAGGGTAGCAAAAAACCGCGGCACTGAGCACGGTGGAAACTACGTCGGTATGCTGAAGCCTGATTCTCCGGAGGGAAAAGGATGGGATTTCTCAGCAAACGGAAGCTCCGCAGACTGGCTTCCAGGGCGAAGGGCCTGCTACTTGGACGCAAAGACCACCAGCATCCGTTCGATGTGCAGCATGGCACAGATACCAGCGGCGTGATTGCGGGGGCGAGCCTGGGGGCGGGGGGCGAAAGCGATCAGCACATTACCGCTTACGCTGGCGTTCCGCCGTCGCGGATGCTGGCTGCGCTGGAGATCTGGACGCAGCAGATTGGAGATCGTCCTGTCAGCGACTTCGCTTTTTTTGACCTCGGCTGCGGCAAGGGACGATCGCTGCTGTTAGGCAGCCAACTGCCGTTTCGCAGCGCACTGGGGGTCGAACTCGACGCCGATCTGGCGAAAATCGCGCAACGGAATGCCGCGCTTTGGACCTCGGCAGGGAAGGCTGCGTGTGCGATTCGGGCGGAACAGGGCGATGCGACGAAGGTCCTCTACGGCGAAGGCCCGCGCCTTGTCTTTCTCTACAACCCCTTCGGTCCGCCGGTCATGCGTATCGTGCTGAACGCTTTGTCCGCGATGGGTGGAGAAACGTACATCATCTACCAGAACGAGTACGACGCAACCCCGCTTCAAGGCGATGAGCGGTTGGAGCAGCTCTTCCGCAACTCGCTGCCCATGTCGGATGAGGATGCTGTGGCTGATCCGGTGGCCTCACCGGAGGACATAACTGGCATTTACCGGATGCGGCAGCCTTCTTTGCGCTAAATGGAGAGACGCCCCTCCACTCCTTTGTGAAAAGGGGCGGAGGGGCGTCTGGAGGAAAGAAGGTCGCGCTGCTGCTGGTGTTTAGGCCAGCTTGCGGGTGCGGCCCTGGGCCAGTTCGCGAACGTGGTTCAGGAAGATCGACTTCTGTGTCGCGTTCAGGTGCTGGGTGTACTTGGCGATCTCGGCCAGGAAGGGGTCGGAGGTCAGCATGGCGGCCTCGTCCTTGTGGCGCGTCGGAGCATCACGCAGCAGGGCGGAGATGTCCACCTGCAGGGCGCGGGCCAGGCGGTCGAGCGAGGACAGCGTCGGCATGGCCTTCGCATTCTCGATCTTGGAGATGTAGGTCCGCGGAACGTTCATGCGCGCAGCCAACTGGCGCTGCGAGAGGTTGCGGACGCGGCGCAGATCACGCACAGCGGTCGCTACCTGAATCGTGCCTTCCTCTTCGCCCTCGGCGGGCGCAGGAACGAGCGAGATGGTTGTTTGGGGCTTGGGAAGCTCAGGCAGCAAAGACTTCTTGCAGCGTCGGCACGTATCTGCTGAGGTCCGGAACTGGACCAGCTTGCAGTGTTCGCACTTGAGGACTTCGCGTTCTGCGACGAGTTCCTGTACGGGAGCCACGACGGGGACGGGTGCCATCGAAGTTGCCATGTTGTATGTTGCGCGGACGGCTGCCAGAGCGGGGCGCCGACCGATTCACGTCCGATAACGGAGGTGAACGATGTGCCTAGAGTGACACCCCGTATCGAGAGAGTCAAGGGTTATCCCGGAGATACTCCCAGAAAAGTGGCAGGAGACAGGGAAGAGAACCAAAGTAGTAAACATCGCGTTCAGCCATTACGCGATACTTCGCCTGCTAACTCGTTCTCTTCATAGAAGATTGCCTCTTAGTCTTCGCCTTTTGTGATCTGCGCAACGTTGGCGGCATCGAAGAGTCCCTGCATGATTTCTGCTGAATTTGGGCTCACGGCCCGGCAAAGATCGCTGATCACAATCGTTTCAAAGCCGAGACGTGCCGCATCCAGCGCAGAATTTCCCACGCAATAGTCGTATGCCAAGCCGCAGAAGAAGAGCCGCGTCAACCTGCGCTCGCGCAGATAGCCAGCAAGCCCGGTGGGCGTCTGCTTATCATTTTCGACAAACGCCGAGTAGCTGTCGATCTGTTTGCGGAAGCCTTTTCGCAGGAGGAGTTCTGCGTGCGGAATGTTGACCGCAATCTCAGCGCCGGGCGTGGCCTGCACGCAGTGGTCTGGCCAGAGTTGCTGTGTGCCGTACTCGGCTTCAACCGTTTCGGTGAACGGCTGTTTGTCATGCGTGGAGGCGAAGGAGATATGCCCTGCCGGATGCCAGTCCGCTGTGAGGAGGACGTGCTCGAAGCGCTTCGCCAACTCTTCGATTGGCTGGATGATCTCATCTCCACCCGCAACGCCAAGCGATCCGCCGGGCAGGAAATCCCGTTGCATGTCGATGACGAGAAGGGCGTCAGTAGGGCGAAGATTGAGCGCGGCAGACATAGCCGCAGCATACTCCTGCGGTTGCGAGAGAATAGAAGTCTATGGTCAAGATCGTTGAAAGCCCGCGGGATTTCTTTGCAGGACTGCGCAAACAGGTGCGCATCGAAGATAAGGCGCGCTACATGCGTGCCCTGGTGGAGAGTGGCTTCCAGCATCTCGATGCTGTGGGCTTTGTGAGTCCGCGTTTTTTGCCTCAACTGGCCGACGCAGAAGAGTTGCTCGATTACCTCGACCCACCCGATGACGTCGAAGTGATTGGCATGGTTGTGGACGCGCACGGCGCAAAAGAAGCCGTGAAGACAAAGACCCTCTCCACGCTGGGTTTTGCTTACTCGATCTCGCCAACGTTCCTGGACAAGAGCCAACGGCAGACGCCGGAAGATGCGCTGGAACAGCTCGAGCAGATCGGCGAGATTGCGTACAAGGCGGGCAGCGACATCGTGGCGTATGTGGCGATGGCATTTGGCAATCCGTACCGCGACTCGTGGGATATCGATGAAGTGGTGAGCGCGGTAGATCTGTTGGTGGATGCAGGTGTCGAGCAGGTGACACTGGCTGACACCGCAGGCACTGCCAGCCCGGCACTGATTCGCGACGTGATGAGTTGTGTGCTCGACGTACATGGTGGTGTTGAGATCGGCCTGCGACTGCGCGGCGATCGCGCGACGTTGGCGGACAAGGTAAAGGCTGCCTATGATGCTGGCTGTCGCCGTTTCGATAGCTGTGTCGGCGGGCGCGGCGAGCTACCCTTCTTCTCGGACGCGATGCCGATGTTGCCGACCGAAGTGCTGGTGGCTACATTGCATTCGTTGAACGCTGAGCTTCCCCGTCTGCGCCCGCTCGACGGGTTGGCGAACACAACGGCGGACCTCGCCAAGCGCTTCGGCTGAGAGCGATACTGAAGACGATGAACAACAACCTTCTCCAGCATGGATACTCTGAATCGCACGTGCGCGTGCGCTATGCAGAAACCGACCAGATGGGCGTGGTGTATCACGCGAATTATCTGGTCTGGTTTGAGGTGGGTCGCGTGGACTTCATTCGTGCCATGGGGCTGGACTACGCGGCCATGGAGCGTGAAGAGGGTGCGTTGATCGCGGTTGTTGAAGCCCGTGCGCGATACAAGGCTCCGGCGCGTTATGACGATCAGCTTGTAGTACGGACGAAACTCGCGGGTGTGCGTGGATCGATTGTGCGCTTTGAGTATGAAGTGCGACGTGGTGAGGACGTGTTGTGCAGCGGTGAGACGGTACACATGGTCGTGGGCCGCGACATGAAGCGGCGTACGATGCCGGCCAAGTACGCCGCAGAGTTTGCGCGTGTCGCGCACCCGGAGAGCGAGTAAGCGATGCTGCCAAATGGAACGACAATTTCGGTCGCAATGATTGCTCGTAATGAAGAGAAAAACCTGCCGCGTACGCTGGCCGCGCTGCAGGGCTGGGTGGATGAGATCGTTGTCGTCGACTCTGGCTCGAAAGATCGTACGCCGGAGATCGTGCGCGAGTACGGCGCGCAACACCATTGGAACCTTGACTTCAAAGGCCACCCGGAACAGAAGAACATTGCGATCTCAAAGTGCGTCGGCGACTGGATCCTGCTGCTCGATGCCGATGAGGTGGTCACGCCGGAGCTTACCGCAGAGATTCAGCAGGAGCTTGGCCGAGAGCCGAAGTTTGAGGCCTACTACATCCCTCGGCTCAACATCTTTATGACGACGTGGATGCGCCACGGCGGCCTGTATCCCGATGCGAAGCTGCGTTTGTTCAAGCGCGGCTCGGCGTTTGTCGATGAGTCGATCGGGCCGCACGGCACGCCGCAGTACGGTGGCAACAAGGGGATGCTGAAGAGCGACCTCAAGCACTACGGCTACCCGGACTTTGCCAACTACCTCGACCACATGAACGAGTACAGCTCGGATGCGATTCCGGCGATGCTGCGCAAGGGCATCAAGCCCGGCGCAATGCTCGTTCAGTCGTGGACGAACCCCATCTTCAGCTTCGTGAAGAACTACCTCTTCCGCGGCGGGTTTCTCGATGGCTATGATGCTCTGATCTTCCACGCCAACCATGCTGTGTACGTGCACTGGAAGTACGTGAAGGCATGGGACGCGTTGCGTCGGCAGAACTCGACTACGGGCGAGTAGTGCGCGTCGCGTGAGCTTCGATCTGTGCCACAAAGCGCAGGTCGATCAGGCCATCTTCACCCGGACTGCGCAGCGTTGTGCCTTCGCGCACGCACTCGGCCAGATGCTCGGCTTCGAGTTGAAAGAGCGAAGGGTTCTTCTTGTCATCCTGCATCGAAATCGTTTCAAGCTGGCCTGGGCTGCGGCGTAGCTGCGCTTCAAGCTCTGTGCGTTTGTAGTCGAAGGCGTGTCGCAGGGTCAGTGTGCCGAGTGAGCCGCGCACGGCGAGCACATCGGCGTCGCGTTCCATGTACGACGAGTGGCAGGTGAAGCTTGCGTTGCTTTCGATCTTGCCCTGCCAGCGCGCGTCAACCTCCATGCCAGCGGCGTTCTGCTGAATGTGCGCGGCGATCAGCTTTGATTCGCCGAAGAGCGTGTGCAGGCCGTGGATGGGATAGACGCCGACGTCGAAGAGCGAGCCTCCACCAGCAAGTGCAGGATCGAAGCGCCAGCCGGGTTTGGCAACCACACCAAAGTTTGCGCGAACGTGCTGGATGACTCCGAGTGATCCGCCATGGATCAAGCGATGTGCTTCGCGGTGCATCGGATCGTAGTCCAGGCGATAGCCAATCATCAGCAACCGGTTCGCTGCTTTGCAGGCTGTGATCATCGCTTGTGCGTCCACTACATTGCCAGCCATCGGCTTTTCGCAGAGCACATGCTTGCACGCAGCAGCGGCTTCTTCGGTGAAGCGGCGATGCAGAGAGACGGGCAGCGCGATATAGACGGCATCGATGCTCGTATCCTTCGCCAGCGTGCTCACCTGGTCGTAGCTATAGGCGTGCGTCACATCCCAGCGCTTGCCGAACTTCGCCGCGCGCTCCACGCTGCTGCTTACGATGGCGGCGACACGTGCGATCTTTGAGCCCGCGAGCGCTTCGCACAGCTTCTCCGCGCCGTGGCCGGTGCCGAGAATGGCGTAGCCAAAGCGTCCGTCGTCAGGATTGCGATGACGAGAGAAGAGGGAAGCAAGCGAGAACATACTTTGATTGTCGCTCAGGCTGCTGCGGAATGCTGCTCTTCGATCTGCGTAGGGGCCTGTGGCTTGATGGGCAGACGGCGCACGCGCTCCCACGTCTTCGTAAACTTCCAACTCGTGTAGGTCGCGTGATACAGGTGCAGCAACAGGCCTTCGCGACCATCGAGGAAGCCGAGCAGGAAAAAGTACGTCCAGATGAACTTCAGGTGTGGCACCAGGAAGGCGCCGAGGAAGAAGCGCAGGTAGGAGTTGCCGAGGCCTTTGCCGCGCTCCGCTGCCATCGCCGAACCGATGTTCGAGTAGCGGTCCATGTGCTCGATGTAATGCGAAAGCGTGGGGTAGGCGTGGTGGATGATGTCGTAGTCGAGCGTGTCGGAGGCGCCGTCGAAGGTGATCGCTTCGTGTACAGGGCGGTCTTCGAACTGCGGCGTCGTGGTGAAGCTTGCCGCCGTACGGCGGAAGAGGCGCAGCTTCGGATCGGGGTAGAAGCCGCCCCGCTTGATCCAGCGCCCGAGAAACAGGTTGCGGCGCTTCAGGTTATAAGCGTCCACCGGCGGATTCGTCGGCAGCATCAGACGAATCTGCCGCTGCAACTCAGGGCTTAGCTCTTCGTCCGCGTCGAGAGAAAGGATCCAGGTGCCGGAGCATTGCGATATCGCAAAGTTCTTCTGCGCCGCAAACCCCGGCCACTCGCGCTCGATGACGGTCGCTCCGAACTCACGAGCAATTTCCACGGTACGGTCGGTTGAGCCGGAGTCCACGATGATGACCTCATCGGCCCAGGCGACGCTGGCCAGCGTACGCGGAAGATTCTCTTCTTCGTTGAGTGTGACGAGTGCGACCGAGAGCAGAGGCATGGGAGGGTGAAACCTCGTTTACGTAATGGAAATGGTTGGATCGCTTAGCTGTTCCTGCAGCAGGCGCTCGGTGAGCGTGCGCAGGTCTTCCCCTGTTTTGGGCAGAACGAACGCGTGTGCCGCTTCGTTCCACTCCAGCTTGAAGCTGGTGGATTGCGCTGAGATCCAGATCTGGCGCACAGGAGTGTTGGGGCTGTAAACAAAGCGTGCACTGGCGTCATCCTCAAACAGAATGTTCAGCACGCCGTTCTTCTCTTCCACTTCGAAGCCGCCGGCTTCTTCAGCGCGGATAAGCGCCTGCTTCAGTGTTTCGAGTGCCCGGTCGGATTCATTGCGGAAAGTTGCTTCGTCGATCATGCTCGCAGTGTAAACGGAAGCCTATACCTCGTGCTGTGGAGCAGGCAACGGCTCGCGGCTATGAGCCCTGGTTTGGTTCCACGAGATACACAATTCCGTACTTATCGTCGCTCATAAGAAACTTGTCTGGCCCCAACCTCAACAAGCCGCAGGGGCGTCCGCTGGCGTGGAAGATGTCTGTCGTCGTCGGCGTCCAGAAGCCGGTCAGGAAGTCACGCGGCGTGCGGTCGCCAGGAGTGAAGCGCACGATGCGGTACGCCGGATTGTCAGGACGCCCTGCGCCGGGGCCATGCAGGGCCACAAGGAAGCTGTTGCGCAATACCTTGCTCTCTTCGCCAAAGTACGCAAAGCCAAGCGGCGCACCGTGTGCCTGGAACCACGCATAGACCGCAGGCACATGCTCGCAGGAGGCCAGCGGCTCCTGCACCGGGCCGAGATCTGGTCCGGTCTGCGTGTGTACTTGCGCTGCCAGGTTTGTTCCTGCGCCTTTGATGTTTGCGGGCTGTTTGCCGTAGATACGCTGCGTCTCCAGCGGCTTTTCAGCCACAGCGGCGTCGTTCTCTCCCGGGTTATCCGGCAGTGGCGAACTGTCGTGCGTCGGTGTGCCGTGGGCGAAGTAGCACGTAGGCCAGCCGTAGTGCGGCGGAGTCTTCTGCGCGATGGGACCGGGGTGATCGTTCGAGTCCAGCTCGAAGAACGGATCGTCGGGCATCTCCACGCCCAGGTGGTCGTCGCCCATGTTGCTGGCGAAGAGCGCTCCCCCGTCGAGTTCCTGCACGAAGCGCATGTCCACGGCGTTGCGCATGCCGTGCGCGACGATGCTCAGGTTCTTGCCGTCGGGGTCCATTGCGGTGATCGCTGCTCGTACGGCCTCGCGCTCCTTGCAGTAGTTGCAGGACGAGCCGACCGCGACGTAGACGCGCGTTCGCCCATGTAGCGTGCCGATAGCCACCGTACGTGTCAGGTGCCAGCCGCCGTATTTGTAGCCCAGACCGTAGTCGGGATACTTCGTCAGCATCTCGGGCTCGCCGCTTGGGTGCAGATCGCCAGCCTTGTAACGGTAGCGAACCAGCTTGTCTGTGAGCGGAAGATAGAGCCACGTTTGCTGTGTGGCCGGATCCGTCCAGAACGCGAGGTTGTTCGGGTTGCGAAGATGCGTCAGATACGGCGTGATCTTCGTATAGCTGTGCGTCTTTGCGTCGTAGCCGTCGAGAATGTAGACCGCGCCGCGAGTATTGTCGGCGAGATTGTACATCGAGGTCAGGAAGATGCGGCCGTCGGGTGACTGGGTAAAGAATCGTGCGCGCGGAATGCCCCGAGCCACGATGTGAATGTCCAGCTCATGCGGCAGCATCAGTGTCACGCTCTTGCCGGGCGCGTACATCAGCTTGTGGGCTGCGGCGGCCTGCGCGGAGGCAGGCACCGGAACAAGAGCAAGCAGGAGCAAAGAGGGCAGCAGAGAGCGAAGCAGGGCACGCATACGCCGTTTGACGCCGAAATCGCGTCGCAGGACTCTCCGTTTCGGCAAAGTCCCGCAGAGTTATCGCGGAGTGCGGGTTCCCGTGTACGGGCAGGTACCGTTTGGCCCAGCCGGGTCGTAACGCAGCATGGTGTCAGAGAAGACGAGCGGCTGGCAGGAAAACTCGCGTAGCCGCGAAAGCTGGAAGAAGCGGGCATCCGCGAGCGGGTCGTCCGAGTCTTTGCCTGCGATATGTCCCACAGCGGTCACCATCTGGAAGCGGCGAGTGCCTGCTGGTGCTGTGTGATCCGGTTCCAGCCAGCGTCGCGTGATCTCGCAGGTACCGCGCTGTTTTTTGCTCGATACCTCGCAGCGGCGAGAGCCCGAGACGAAGCTCACCGTCACGATAGCGCGGTTGTTCAGCACACGCACATGCGCTTCGTTCTCCTGAAAGTCGCCGTTGGCCTGATTTTCGCGGACACGAAAGACAGCGCGATACTTCAGCGGATCGAGCATGGAGCGATTGGTGCGCAGGAACGTTGAGGGTGTGGAGCTGGCATCAGCAAACGCCGTGGGGAAGATCACCGTGGCCAGACGATGCCACTCGCTGCCGTTCGGCACGAGCACGGCGGTCACCAGGTGGTGGTCTAGTTCGACGGTGAGCAGAGCGTCCATCTCATCGCTAGTGCCCAGTGGAGCAAGTTCCATGTGGACGCTGTGAGGCTTTGGTGCCGCCACGTTCTTCGCGGTGTACTGCGTGGGAACGCCGAGGGCGTTGAGCGCATCGCGTCGCGTGCGATCGTCATCCGCCGTAAGCTGCCGCACGATGGATTGCGGAGCCTGCACGGCGTAGTTGACGGAGTAAAACTCAATCGCTCCCAGCCCGGAGCTTACCGGCGCCCAGCTCGTTGCAGGCGTGGCGCCGCTGGTGTGGGGTTCGTGGGACAAGTTGGCAGGAGGCGCCGTCGGGGGCGAGGAAAGTCCACTATGCCGCTGCGCCATCGAGGGCTGTGCTATAAGGCACAGCCCTGCGAAGGTGAGAAGTGAATTGTGCGTGAAAGTGCGCACGCGTTGTGCGTTCATGGGCCCTTTGGGGTGGGTTAGAAGGGGATATCGTCGTCGGTGATGCCCTGATCGGCGTAATCCGGCGCAGGTGCCTGCGCGTAGGAAGAAGACGATGAGGAAGAAGAAGCTGCGCGTGATCCGGAGTAGCCGCTGCCCGAGGAACGCTCGTAGCTGCCGCCACCGCCGCCTGTCTCACCACGACCGCCCAGCAGGCTCATGTCGTTGACGAGAATCTCGGTGCGGTACTTCTTCTGGCCGCTTTCTTTGTCGTCCCAGGAACGTGTCTGGATCTTGCCTTCGACGTAAAGCTGCGTGCCCTTTTTCACGTAATCCCGGATGATTTCTGCCGTGCGGCCGAACGCGACCAGATTGTGCCATTCGGTCTTATCGACCCACTGGCCTGTCTGGTCCTTCTGCCGGTCAGCCGTTGCCAGCGAGAAGCTGGCGATCTGCATACCGGACTGCGACGCGCGAATCTCGGGGTCTTTGCCGACGTTGCCCAGCAGGATGACTTTGTTAACGCCTTTTGCCATGGATGTGCTCCGTTTCCCGGCAAGGATAGCAGAGGCCGGGGGGTGGATTTTAGGGACTTTTAGCTGCGCTTGCGGTCGCCGAAGAACTTCAGCACGCCAAGCCCGAGCGAGAGGGTGCCGGTCGGCAGGCAGCCCATGGTGATCATCAGCATTAACCAGCCCGGGTTATTGTGCGGGCCCTGGCGGCTCACTCCGCCAAAGACGAAGAGCATCAGCATGGAAGCCAGAAACCCGGTGCCGAAGATGCAGGAGCCGGTAATAAGAAGTTTTCGTGTATCGTCGCGCATGATCCGCCTATCGGTAATACGCCAGCATGGCGTAGACGGCCACACCCGACACGGAAACGTACAGCCATATCGGGTAGGTCCAGCGAGCCAGTTTGCGGTGGGCGGGGAAGCGCCCGGTCAGAGACAGAAAAAAAGTGATGAGAATCATTGGCAGGCAGAGAATCGCCAGCAGGATATGTGGCGTCAGCAGCACCCAGAGATACAGGAAGCGCGCTGTCGGATAGGCCTTGGGGAAGAGCATATCGCCGTGCAGCACATGGTTCGCCACATAGGCCACAAGGAACACCGAGGACACGATGAACGCGCCGAACATGCTGTTGCGATGGGCTTTGATATTCCGCGCCTTGATGTAGCGGAAACCAATCACCAGAAAGATGGCGCAGAGTGCATTCAGCACGGCGTCCAGCGCGGGAAGAAACGCGAGATGCGTTCCGGCGACGTCGACCGGTGGATGGTAATAGACCAGCCACGAGAGAAAGAGGGAAGCAACCGCTGAGATCGCAATGATCGTCCAGATAACAGAAGCTGGCGTCTTTGCATTGGGGTCAGGGTGGGTGGTCGTCGTTGTCATTTGTGTGCGCGTCGTCTCGTCTTTCTAGCGGAGCAGCAGCCGTCCATGAGCGTTCAAAGCCATCGCCAGCAGCAGCAGCGGTAGATACAGCACCGAGGCGCGCAGCAGTTGCCTTGCAAAGATACGGTTTTCCGGGTCATTCGCGTTACGCGTGATGCGTCCGAAGCGAACTGTGGCCGCCAGGTAGTACATCGAGAGCAGGAACGCAGCAACGGCGTAAGGCCAACCCGTAATGCCGAGCCATGTTGGCCACATCGAGACAGGCACCATCAGCACGGCGTAAAAAATGGCCTGCAGATAGGTGGCGCGGGCGGCGTCTTCCGCTGGGTCCTGCGTCGCGGTCACGCGGATTCCGGCGCTCTTGTAATCCGCGCGATAAAGCCAGCCGATGGCCATAAAGTGCGGGAACTGCCAGACGAAAAGGATGGCGAACAACGCCACGGCGGGCCATTCGATCACGCCGCGTGCAGCCGTCCAGCCGATGAGCGGCGGTAAAGCTCCGGGGAACGCCCCGATGAACGTATTGAGTGTCGTGATGCGCTTGAGGGGCGTATAGATCGCCACGTAGCTGACTGCGGTCAGCAGTGTCAGCGTGCCGGTCAGCAGGTTTGTTTCGCGTGCCAGGTAGATCGAGCCGCCGAAAGTGAGCAGGAATCCAAGCAGCAGGCCATGCGCCAGGCCGATGCGATGCTGCGCCATGGGCCGCGCCGCTGTGCGAGGCATCAGACGGTCGGTGGCACGTTCCAGCGCCTGATTCAGTGCGCCGGAGCCGCAGGTCACGATTGCCACGCCCAGCATGGTGTGGATCAGCGCCATGGAAAACGGGCTGATGCCCGAGCGCAGGCAGCCCAGGTAGAAACCACCCGCTGCCGTCAGCAGTACCATCGCCGAAACGCGCGGCTTGAACAGGATGCTGTAGTCGCCCAGAAGGGACGTTCGCGGGGCGGCTTTGGCGCGGGAACCGGGCGTAGATGTAGCGGTAGCGGACACGTCACCTACAAGGATATCGCGCCTCTCCGTGTGGCGTTCGTTTTATGGCCGAAATCCGCCGACTTCCTTGCTTCAGGTGGCGTCGGCAGGAAGCTGAAAAGGTTCCGGGCTTGCAGTCCGGGCGGTTTTAGGCATATTCTGCGGGCAAGTAGGCGCAACTGGTGCTTCTTCACGTTGTGCCGCGAGTGAGGTCAGTCTTCAGCAGCGAAAGCGCGGAGAATGTACAGCTCGGAAGCGGAGGGCCGCCCGGTCAGAACGGGCGAGCGGCCACAGGATGGCGTGCGGTAACGCGTGTCCTCCGAAGTTGGTCGGACGCTCTACGCCACGCCATGGCCCGCACGGGCCACGATCTCATCACTGCCTGTTATCCCTCAGCCTGCCGTATTTGCAGTGTGCCAGTCACCAGGCTGAGTCATGTTCTGCTGTGCGAATCCTGCCTGGCTGGCCCGGAAATGGCCCCGGCGGACAATCTTTGCCCCCGCTGCGGGGTGGCCCAGGGCTGGGAATCTGCCCGGATGGCCGCTTCTCTGGGCATGAGCGAGTGCACCATGTGCCGGCTGGCTCCGCCGGAGTTCACGCGCGCAGTGGCCTACGCCGAGTACGGCGACACGCTGCGAGACCAGCTCTTCCTCCTCAAATATCAGCATCAACGCAACACCGCGACGCATCTTCTGGGCGCTCGTCTGGCTCAGGCGATTTTGCGGCTGCGGCCCGAAGCTGCCGAAAGCCTGCTTGTGGTGCCGGTGCCGCTCTACTTTGAGCGCGAGCGTGAACGCGGCTTCAATCAGGCCACGTTGCTCGCTCAGGGAGCGATCGCTCGCCTCCGCAGGCTTGCTCCCGGCTGGTCTCTCACACTGGCTGACAACGTGATGGTGCGCACGCGCCCCACGCCTCCGCTCTATTCGCTCTCGCCCAAGCAGCGCCGTTCGCGCCTTGCCGGAGCATTCCAGGTTCTCGCGCCCGAGGTCATTGCCGGGCGAGAGGTTTTGCTGCTTGACGACATTATGACCACCGGCTCCACCGCCCGCGAATGCGCTCGAGCTCTGCGCCGTGCGGGGGCCAGCAAGGTCTGGGTCGCAACGGTTGCGCGTACGCAACCGTTCGGCAGCGCATGGATGGATGAAGCTGCGATCAATGGCCCACCGCTGCCTTCGGGCGTTGCGTTGTGGGACGGAGGATCGTCCACGCAGATGCATTAGCGACGCAGCAGAAAAGTTTTTCTCAGAGGCTCAAGAAGTTCTTCAGCAAGACCAGCAAGTCGGAGGGAAGAGACAAGATGCAGCAGCATGGGAAGCGACTCAGCGGAAGCCACGCGACGCGCGCCGGACACGGTAAGCGCAACCACACCACCACGCCGGTTTCTGGCACTGCACGGGAGCAGGCGATTGAGATTCGCGCTGGCGTCTTTCGCCAGCCGGCCATGCAGACGCCTGTGCTGGTCCTGAATGCCAGCTATGAGCCGATCAACATCTGCGGCGCTCGCCGCGCTCTTGTGCTCGTGCTCAAGGGCGTTGCGCGCACCGAGGAAGAGCAGGGCAGCATGCTGCACTCGCACCGGCTGCGCATGCAGATGCCTTCGGTGATTCGGCTGCTGGAGTACCGCCGCATCCCGCACCAGACACGCGCGTTGAGTCGCAAGAACATCCTGCTGCGCGACCGCAACACCTGCCAGTACTGCCAGATCGTGCTCACCGGCGCAGAGCTTACCCTCGACCACGTGATTCCGCGCTCACGCGGCGGACTGTCGACGTGGGAGAACCTCGTCGCCTGCTGCAAGGACTGCAACCGCCGCAAGGGCAACACTATGCTGCATGATCTGCATGACATGAAACTGCTGCGCGAGCCTCGTCCGTTCTCGCTGCACACCTCGCGCCACATCATGCGCATGATCGGCTCGGCAGATGCCAACTGGAGAAAGTATCTCTACTTCGAAAACAACGCAGCAGCCTAAAGCGTAGTTCTCCGCTGCAAGTCCTGTAGCTGCAAGCAGAAGGCCCGCTCTCCACAAGAGGGCGGGCCTTTCGTATGTCTTAGGCTGTTTAGCGCTGGTGTTTGCCGCTCGTGAGTTTCGGAAAGACGAACTCCTGCATCACGGTGTTCAGCATTCGTCCACCGGTGATCACGAGAGCGGTCGTGAGCGTCAGGCTGACGCCACGGTCCGACGGCGGATAGTAGATGTTCGACGCTGCGCCCGAGATCAAATCGCCGCCAATGCTGGAGAAGTTGAACTCACGCTTGCCGCTATCGCTCCTGCAGAAGAACGGAGACGAGAGCGCATGCTTCATACGCGACTTCGTTGTTCCCGAGCCCTGCACGAAGTAGCGCGGGTCCTGATGCAGCAGCGACGGCAGAATCGCACCGCCGACAAGAATGTCGACGGCACCGTCGGCATACTCGGCGCCAACGCGCTGACCGTAGCCCTTCATGCCCTGCACATACGCAGGGCGATCAGCAGCCTGATTGAGCCCTGCAGCGAAGGCCGCTGCACCCAACGTGACCGGATCGATCAACGTGCGTCCTACCAGCTTGAACTTCTGCCCAGCGGACAGCGGTGCAAACACGGCGTTGGGATAGACCACATAGAAGTTCGGAATCAGACCGAACACTCGCTGTGTTTCTTCCTCGTGCAGCTGAATCTCCGCAGCCTCATGGACTGAGACCGCATCGACCTGATCTTCCACGGCAGGCACAAGCACAATCGCAGGCATATCGAAGGACTCGCCGGCGTGCAGTGTGATCGGAGCCAGCGTTTTGCTCTGGAAGCCCTTCACGGTCACCGTGATGGTGTACGGCGTTTCGGGGACGAGTCCATGCACCGTAAAGCTGCCGGAGTCATCGGAGGTAAAGCTGAGGTGGTCCGTCTTTGCGGGGCCGTTGAACTCCAGCGTAGCGTGCGGAATCGCCGCCTGATCGGGGTCAACAGTGGATCCATTTACCGTGGTCGCAAGCTGCGAAGACGGTGCGGAGGGCAATGCCTGAGCATTGCTATAAGACGTGCCAGCGAAACAGAGAATGCCGAGTAGGCAGATAGAACGAAAATTCATCACAGAAAACCTTTGTCAGCTTCCTGATGCTCGAAGCGAACCATTTGGTGCAAACTTTTGTATTTGAATTACTTCTTGGGCTGTTGCGTGTCGGGTTTTGTCGTCTGATCCTGCGGCAGTTCCTGGCCATCGAAGATTAGTTTGATCTTCGAGCGGAAGTTGAACTTCCGGTAGTCGGTGTACTTGACGGTGGAGCGCATGTGGACCGCTTGTGAGAGCGCTCCGTTCGACGCCGCAAAGTGCAGTACGCCTTCCGCCTTGGTGTAGGTGGGGAACCAGTACTTGCCGTCAATCTGCTGGTAATACGTTGTAAATGGGGGGGATAGGTCCTCTTTGCCAGCGCGCGTTTCCTGCGGTACGTTCATCCCATTGACCAGCACAATTTCGTAATCCTGCTGGTCGATCCAGAGCCGACCCTGGAAGTAGCGATGGCCCTTGACAAGCTGCTTTGGCGCCGCGTCGAAGACATACGTATCCAGGTCATCGACCTTCTGCCGCCCAACGTACGTGAGGTTGTAGTCGGGTAGTTGTGTCGTGGTAAGAATGAACGGCAGGCGCTCGGCGACGTCCTTGAGATCGTTCTCCGTCATGATCACGCGTTCAATCGTATTCTGCGGTGCGAAGACGACCTTCTCCACACGATGGCCATCTTTGTCGTCGAACGAGATGTCCGTAACCTGCATGTACTCGCCGTCCGGGCGCTCGGTGGTGTCCGAGATGGTGTCCATCTTCACCGTCTGGCGGAACTCATACTCCTCGCGGGCCTTCTCAAACGCAGCTTCGCGCGCCCCCATCTTCGTCACCAGGTCGGCGACCGAGATGCTGGAAGGCGCGGTCGGGTCGATCTTGCCAAAGCCCTCCTGGGCGTTTGCGGCAACGGGGCCAAGCACGAGTGCGGCAGTGAGGAGTATGGAAGGAAAACGCATGGTCTACAGATTAGACGGGGGAAGCGCGAGGAAGTTCCGCAACCTCTCATCCCGCTCTCCCTTCTCCATCGTGAAGCCTTTCGCCGCATCTTCTTCGCGATCTGTGCGACCTCTGGGTTGAGGCCGTCTCTCTCCTCTCAGGAGGTCTCATCGCAAAGGCTCGAAGCTTTTCGAAAAAACCTCAGGGCGTACACTGGCGGCGATGCGAAACCTTCTCGTTGCAACACTTTTCTCCATGGGCGCGATGGCGCTCGCGCAGCAACCTGCGGCCACCACCAAACGCCCCATGACATTCACCGACCTGATGGCGATGAAGCGCGTCAGCGATCCCCAGGTCTCGCCCAGCGGCAATTGGGTGCTCTTCTCGGTGACGGAAGTTTCGCTGGAGAAGAACCGCAAGGTGAACCACCTGTGGTCAGTGCCTTTGGACGGAGCTGAAGACCACGGGCCAAAAGAGAGCAAAGTTACGAACGGCAGTGGCGAAAGCAACGGCCGCTTCTCGCCCGATGGCAAGTGGGTGATGTACACCTCGAGTGAGACGGGTTCGTCGCAGATCTGGCTCGCACCGTGGGACGAGAAGAACGGCAAGCTCGGCGCGGGGCATCAGGTGACGGCGTTGGAAACCGAGGCCGATGGTGCGATCTGGGCACCGGATTCGCGGCATGTGTTGTTCACGTCGAGCGTGTGGCCTGCGTGTGAGTCGAAGCTGGCGGCGGGGCCTGCGCATGATGATGCCGAGGCAAAGTGCAACGCGGACAAGGATGCGGCGGAAGCGAAGAACCCGGTGAAGGCGCGGGTGTTTGATTCGTTGCTGTATCGGCACTGGAACCAGTTCATGGGGCCGAAGCACTCGCACATCTTCTATGCGGATGTGATGGCAGGCACGCATGTGTCGCCGACGGACCTGACGCCTGCGAGTGTGGTGGGTGATCATGAGGCGCCGACGTTCTCGCTGGGCGGACCGCTGGGGTATGCGATCTCGCCGGATGGCAGGGAGGTCGCTTACGTGGTGAACCTGGATAAGGTTCCGGCGGAGTCGACGAACAATGATGTGTTTGTGCTGGCGGTGGGGGCTGATCCGAAGACGGCGAAGAAGGTGAGCACGGCGGCGGGGAGCGATGATGGTCCGCAGTACTCGCCGGATGGGAAGTGGCTGGCTTGGCGGAGTCAGGCTCGGAATGGGTATGAGTCGGACAAGTTTGATCTGGTGGTGATGGATCGGGCTACGGGGAATATCAGGAACCTTACGTCGAAGTTTGATCGAAGTCTGGATGAGTTTACCTGGGGTGGTACTGGATCTCTACTGACTTCGAACTCGCTCAGTGGTCATACGAATATCCAGCTTGTTACGTTGGAGGGCAAGCTGAGCAATACCTACAATACATTCGAGGCTGGCCCGAGAGGTGAGTACAGCGACATCATTCCACTGCATACAGAAAACTCGGTGGTTGCTGTGCGAATGGCGTTGAATGAGCCTCCTGAGATTGCCAAAATTGCAAACACGATGGATAGTGGCACAACGAAAGATGGCCATGGCTTCTATCACTTTTTCGGCACGATGCATAAGAACCTCTCGCATCAGAACGACGCATTGGCTGCATCGTTGGAGTTACCGCGACTGGAGAATTTCGATTTCGCTGGCGCGAACGGCACGAAGGTGCAGGGCTTTATCGTGAAGCCCCCGAACTTTGATCCGGCGAAGAAGTATCCGGTGAAGTTTCTGATTCATGGTGGGCCGCAGGGGGCCTGGGGAGATGCCTGGTCGTATCGGTGGAACCCGGAGTTGTTTGCGGCGGATGGCTACGTTGTCGTGATGGTGAATCCGCGTGGGTCGGTGGGGTATGGGCAGAAGTTTACCGAGCAGGTGAGCGGCGATTGGGGTGGGCGTGCGTATGAAGACCTCATGCGCGGGTTGAATTATGCGGAGCAGCATTACAGCTTTATCGACAAGGACCGCGAGTGCGCGCTGGGTGCGAGCTATGGCGGTTACATGGCCGACTGGGTACTCACACACACGAATCGCTTCAAGTGCATCGTGACGCATGATGGCATGTACAACCCGCAGTCTGCGTTTGGTACGACGGAGGAGTTGTGGTTCAACGAGTGGGAGTATCGGCCGCTTGCGTCGAACGCTCCTGACGCCGTAGTGGAGCAGGCGAAGCCCGCGCACCCGTGGGACTTCTACGACAAGCCGGTAAGCGAAGACCCGTTCCGCAAGTGGTCGCCGATGCTGCACATCAAGGACGCGCATACGCCGACGCTGGTCGTGCATAGTCAGCACGACTACCGTCTCGATGTAAGCGAGGGCTTTCAGCTCTTCACCGCGCTGCAACTGCTCGGTGTGCCCTCGAAGATGCTCTACTTCCCGGACGAAAGCCACTGGGTGCAGAAGCCGAAGAACTCCGAACTCTGGTACCAGACCGTCAACGACTGGTGCGATCGCTGGACAGGCATGGGCAAGTACAAGAGCGTCGGCCCGGAGACGAGCCCTGCTGCCGCGAAGCCTGCGATACGCGTGATGAAGTCCGGGAAGAACGGAGGCTAGACGTGGCGTTTGGAAGACCGACAAAGCCGCGCGCGCCGAAGGGCTATACGGAGCTGCTCGACTTCGCTGTAAAGTCTCTCGGCGCAAAGATGAAGTCCGAGCGTGACCTCCGTCGCAAGCTCGCAGAGCGTGCCTCTCCGGACGACGACGGTCGTGCGGATGTCGAGCGCGTGATGGCGAAGCTGAAGGAGCTTGGCTATCTCAGCGACGAACGCTTCGCCGCAGACTACGCACGTCTGCGCCAGGAGAACGAAAAGCTTGGCCGCCGCCGCGTGCAGCAAGGGTTGATGCAGAAGGGCGTACCCTCTGCCGTGGCGAACGAGGCCATCGGCGCGCAGTACGACGAGGTCGACGAGGTGGTTCTGGCTCGTCAGTACGTCGAACGCAAACGGCTGAAACCACCCAGCGGCGACCGCGAGAAAAAGGCCAAGGAGACGGCGAAGATTATGCGGCGGCTCGTGGCTGCAGGCTTCTCCTCGCGCTCCGTATGGAAGGTTCTGCGCGACTGGGGCGGCAGCGACGTCGAAGAAGTCGATATCGCGGACGAGGACGCCTGAAGTCGTACAGTAAAAGGGTGGAGAGATAGATGATCGTCCGTCCGAAACCGAACGTGTTGCAGTTGATGTTTATCTGGCGTCAATCCATCCTGACGCAGATTTACGGCCAGATTCTTTCGATCTTCTTGTGGTCGCTCGCCGCGATAGGAATCGTGCGCCACTGGCCCACTGTCTTCCACGCCTGGAACGCCGCACCGTTCACCCTGCTCGGCGTCGCGATCTCCATCTTCCTCGGCTTCCGCAACAGTGCTTGCTACGACCGCTGGTGGGAGGCGCGCCGTCAACTCGGTGCGATGGTTGGCGAGATGCGTTCGTGGACACGCATCGTGCTTGCCTTGCCTGGTGAGGACGTTGAGCGTCGCCATCGCATGGTGCGCGGAGCCGCTGCGTTTACCTGGGCATTGATGGCTCATCTTCGCGGTAAACCAATGTCGCCTGAAGTGAGCGCCTACGTACCTGAGGAGTGGCTTGCAGCAGAGACCAACGACGTACCAACGCAGATCCTTGAGCACCTCAGCCTCGAAGCCGCAGCGATGCTGCGCGAAGACGTGATCACCGAGGTTGCGTACAAGCTTCTCGAAGAGCGCCTGGTGGCGTTCGCTGGGTTTCAGGTTGCGTGCGAACGCATTCGCGGAACTCCGACGCCTTTCACCTACACGCTCCTCGTACACCGCACGGCATATGCATACTGCGCCTTGTTGCCCTTTGGTCTGGTGACGTCGATGGGTTGGGGAACACCGTTGTTCGTCGCGCTGGTCGCGTACGCGTTCTTCGGCCTCGACGCTCTGGGCGATGAGCTCGAAGCGCCGTTCAGTGACCACCCAAACGCTCTCGCGTTGAGTTCGTTGGCCCGCACCATCGAGATCAGCCTGCTGCGTTCGATCGGGCAGACGCAGCTTCCTGCTCCGCTCGCGCCGACGGCCTGGATACTCGAGTGAGTTCGCAACCCACGAGGCTTGTCGCCATCGACTGGTCTGGCCGCATCGATGTGGCTGGGCAGCGGCGGCATATCTGGGCAGGCGTCTGGACGCAGCTTGCGAATGGTCGTGTGCGTGTGCAGCTTGAGGCTGGGCGGACGCGTGAAGAGATGGCCGCGTGGCTGATCGAGCTTGCCGCGGAGACGCCGAGCATGGTGATCGGCATCGATGCCTGCTTTAGCTTTCCTGCGTGGTTTTTGGAAGAGCATGGATGTGCCGATGCGTTTGCGTTCTGGCGCAAGGCGAATGCGGGGCTGGCGGAGCAGTGGCTTGCGCGCGAGTGCGATGAGATAGCTCGCGATGAACGCTTCTGGGGCAAGCCGCACAAACGGCCGGAGCAGTTCTGCGGCGAGGGATATCGGCGGATGTTTCGCTTTGCTGATTACGACAACAAGATCGCACAGGGGCTTGATGGGGGCGACCCGGAGCGAGCGGCGAAGATGCGTGGGATCACGGCGAAGTCTCCGTTTCAGATTGGCGGCTCGGGCTCGGTGGGGACGGGTTCGCTGCGCGTGATGCCGATGTTGGAGCGGCTACGCAAGGCGGGGTTTCGGGTGTGGCCGTTTGAGTCGTCCGCGGTGGGCGCGAAGCAGCCGCGACCGCTGGTGTGCGAGATGTACACGCGGCTGATGACGGGCGCGGTGGCGAAGTCGAATGCGGAGGCGCGGAAGGCGTATCTAGCGGCGAAGCGGAAGATGGATGCGCTGTATGCGTCGGTGGGCTCGGCGGTGATGCAGAAGGCGCGTGGGAGTGAGGATGCGTTCGATGCGCTGGTGAGCGTGGTGGAGCTTGCGCGGCACGCGGAGGAGTTTGCGGGGTTAAAGGCTACGCGAGATGCGGAGTTGAGGCGTGAGGGGCTGACGTGGTGGCCGGGAATTGTGGTTTAGTAATTCACTGTCGGCTTGTAGTCGAGCACATCAAGGCGGGCGTAGTGCTCGTTGACGATGGTGAGCTGCTGGAAATTGTTTGGGCTCTCTGCTTGCGCTGGAATTGTTCTGAACTCAACTGTGGTTTCGTAGTCGCAGGCTTCGTGATGGTCTGATTGATGCTCGCGGCCCTCCAAGAAGTCTTTCGCATTGTTCACCAGGGTTGCGTAGACGCCTTGGTTCGGACCGCTTTTGTAGCTAATGGTAGATTTTCCGTCTTTGCTGATACGGACGGTGAAGGTTATCGAAGTTTGCAAGTGCGCAGCGCGAGCGATTGGCGGAAAGATCGGGATCCTCGTGTCGACGACATGTATGTTGTCGCAGCTAGGTCCTTGTGCGGTTGCAGCAGCCGAGATGAATGAGAAAAATACTGCGATCAAAAGTCCACGCATATGCACCTCGCAGCCAAACTACACACTGATAAACTTGAAGTCTATGCGTAACTTGTCCGGCAATCAGATTCGTGAAGATTTTCTGCGGTTTTTTGAAGGGAAGGGGCACCGTCGTGTGCACTCTTCGTCGCTGGTTCCGGCCAATGATCCGACCCTGCTGTTTACCAATGCGGGTATGAACCAGTTCAAGGACGTGTTCCTTGGTGCCGAGAAGCGTGAGTACTCGCGCGCGACGACCTCGCAGAAGTGCGTGCGTGCAGGCGGCAAGCATAACGATCTGGAGAATGTCGGCTTCACGCGGCGTCATCACACGTTCTTTGAGATGCTCGGCAACTTCAGCTTCGGCGACTACTTCAAGAAGGACGCGATTGCGTATGCGTGGGAGCTGCTGACGTCGCCGGATTGGTTTGGAATTCCGACGGACAAGCTCTACGTCACGATCTTCGAGGGCAATGAGAGCGTGCCGCGCGATGACGAAGCCGCTGCGTTCTGGATGGAGATCGGTGTCCCTGCGGACCGTATCTTCGGCATGCCGGCGAAGGACAACTTCTGGCAGATGGGCGATACGGGCCCCTGCGGTCCTTGCTCGGAGATCTTCTATGACCTCGGCGTCGAGGGAGCGGAAGAGGCTGGTACGGACAAGCCGTTCCCGCAGGACGATCAGCGTTACATAGAGATCTGGAACCTGGTGTTCATGCAGTTTGATCGCGCGAGCGATGGCACGCTGACGCCGCTGCCGAAGCAGTCGGTGGATACGGGCATGGGCCTCGAGCGCGTCTCGGCCGTGCTGCAGGGTAAGCTGTCGAACTACGAGAGCGATCTGTTTACGCCGCTGATTGCTGCGGCGCAGAAGCTCACCGGCTTCAAGTCGGAGATGTCGTTGGAGCAGCTTGCGATCAGCGATAGTAAGGGTGCGCCTTCGCTGCGCATCATTGCGGACCATGCGCGTTGCGCAACATTCCTCATCGGCGATGGTGTGTTGCCTTCGAACGAAGGCCGCGGGTATGTGTTGCGCAAGATTCTTCGTCGTGGCATTCGTCATGGACGTTTGTTGGGGCAGGAGAAGCCGTTCATGCACGAGATGGTCTTGGTTGTGCGTGATGAGATGAAGGCGGCGTATCCGGAGTTGGTGGAGAGCGCCGAGCGCGTGGCGAAGGTGGTGCTCGCGGAAGAGCAGCAGTTTGCTCGTACGTTGGAGCTTGGTCTTCGCAACATGACGGAAGACGTACTGCGCGATGGTGCGAAGGCGTTCTCGTTGTACGAGACCTTCGGCATGCCGCTGGACTTCATGGTGGATGCGGCGCGTGATGCGGGAATTGAGTTCGACACGGAAGGCTTTGAGCGCGCGAAGTTGGAAGAGCAGCAGCGGGCTCGTGCTTCGTGGAAGGGCGGATCGCAGAAGACGGCGGCGCCGGTGTATCGCGAACTCGCGCAGACGGTGTTTGAAGGCTACGGCGCTACGCGTGTCGATGGCGCGAAGGTGATGGCGCTGGTGAAGGATGGCGTGGGCGTCAGCGCGTTGAACGCGGGCGAGCGTGGCGAGGTTGTGCTCGATGCGACGAGCTTCTATGCGGACTCCGGCGGACAGGTCGGCGATGTGGGTTGGCTGTATGCGGCGGATCATCAGACCGCTGTGGCTGAGGTGAGCGGATGCAAGAAGCCGGTGCAAGGTGTGTTCGCGCATCAGGTGGTGGCCAGACACACGATCGCTGTAGGCGACACGGTGGACACCGCGGTGAACGTGGGTGTGCGCAATGCGACAATGCGCAATCACACGGGAACGCATTTGCTGCACGCGGCGTTGCGCCAGGTATTGGGCACGCATGTGAAGCAGGCGGGATCGCTGAATGATCCGGGTCGTCTGCGCTTCGACTTCTCGCACTTTACAGGTGTAGCCGAGGAAGAGTTGCAGGAGATTGAGGACATCGTCAACACGCAGATTCTGGCGAACACGCCCGTGCAGACGATGGTGGATGTGCCGATCGATGTGGCCGTGCACGAGTATGGCGCGATGGCGTTGTTTGGCGAGAAGTACGGCGAGCGCGTGCGCGTGGTGAAGATTGGCGACTTCTCGACGGAGCTTTGCGGCGGCACGCACATTGCGGCGACGGGTGAGATTGGTTTGCTGAAGTTGGTGGGCGAGTCGAGTGTGTCGAGCGGCGTGCGTCGCGTGGAAGCGGTGACGGGCGCAGGTTCGTTGGAGCTCTTCCGCCGCGATGCCGAGGTGTCGAAGGTGGCCTCGCAGGTGGCGGGTGAGGCGAGCGCTTCGGCGCTGGTGGCTCGTCTGACATCGCAGGATGAGGAGCTGAAGAAGCTGCGTCGCGAGTTGGAGCAGATGCGCATGAAGTCGGCTTCGGCGGCGACGGCGGATGCGGCTTCGAACGCTGTGGAAGTGAAGGGCGTAAAGGTTCTCGCTCAGCGTGTCGACGCGTTGGACAAGTCGCAGATGCGCAACCTTGTGGATGAACTTCGCGGCAAACTGGGCACGGGCGTTGTGGTGCTGGGCGCAGCTACGGCTGAAGGCAAGGTTTCGCTGATCGTGGGTGTGACGAAGGAGTTGACCGGCAAGCTACAGGCAGGCAAGATCGTTGGCGCACTGGCGGCGAAGGTTGGCGGCAAGGGCGGTGGACGTCCTGACCTGGCTGAGGCTGGTGGCTCAGATGTAGCAGCGCTGGATGCTGCGCTCGCGGCTGCGGGTGAGGTTGTGAGCGAGCTTCTGGGCTAACCCCTCTACTCCCGGGTAATAGAAAGGGCTGCGGAGAAATCCGCAGCCCTTTCTTGTTTTGCTTTGAGAGAGATAGCCGGGTAACAGAAAAGAAAACGCGACGACGCCAAGGTCGCCAGGTTTCGCCACGAGAGTGGCGGCGGCAGGGCTGAGGGCCATCTCTACTCCAAAACGCAAAGGGCGCAGAGGCAGTCCTGGCTTAGCGGACGGACGTGCTTTGAGGTATCGCCCGGGGTACGCCGGAGGATTCACAGGGCGAGATGGGCGGGGAGAAAACCTAGACTAGATGAGCTATGGTCTCTTTCCGCCATCGTGGGTTGGTCGCCGGGTTACTGGGTGGGGTTGTGCTGCTGGCGCAGGCCCAGAGCGGTGGTGCGTGGGATGCCGCTGTGCAGGCGCGGCAGGCGTTTGAAACCAAGCCGGGGCACAGCAAGGCTGAGTATCGCCGCGTGATGGATAACTTCCGCACGATTTATCACGAGAACCCAGCCGATGTTCATGCCTCTCGCGCGGTGCAGCAGGTGGCCGAGTTGCTGGCCGAGCAGGGCCGTGAGCTGCATGACACCAAGAGCCTGAACGATTCCTTAGGGCAGTATGAGTTTCTGAAGCAGGCGTATCCGCGGTCGATGGCCGCGCGCGAGAGCGCCGATGTGACGCTGGATACGATCAAGGCCGGGACGAACTCGGCCGTGGTTCCCGTGGCTGCGGAGGTTGCGTCGAGTGAGGGCAACGGCGCTCCGGCGAGCGGCGACGATCATTATCATCCCCCGATACACCACGACGATGTCGCCGCAAAGCCCGCTGCAGAAGTCGCTTCGAGTGGCGTGATGGCTCCCGTGGTGAGGACGCCGGAGGCTGTGACGATTGCGCAGCCGGTAAGGGCGAAGTCAGACGCGGTGGAGTCCGTTGAGCTTGGCGCGAAGTCGTCTGAGCGCAAGCCGATGGCGATGGTGACGGGCATACGGCACTGGTCGACGTCGAGCTATACGCGCGTGGCGATCGACCTGGGGGATGAGGTGACGTATGAAGCGGCGCGGGTGGAGCATCCTGACCGCATCTACTTTGACCTGCACCATGCGAAGCTGGCGCATGAGTTGAGTGGCAAGAGCTTCAACGTAACGGATGACGGTTTTCTGACGCGGATTCGCGCGGCGCAGTACTCGGACGATGTGACGCGCGTGGTGCTGGATGTGCACGAGGTGGCGGAGTACTCGGCATTCTTGCTGCCGAATCCTTATCGGCTGATTATCGACATCCACGGCAAAGAGCAGGGACAAGGCCTCGTGCCCGATGCCCAGGGTGGAGCTGCGAGTCCTGTGGCTGGGCCCGCGGAGAACCTCGACGCAAAGAGCGCGAAGGGGACGCAAAGAGAGAGCACCCCTACGGAGACTGTGAAGCCGAAGGCCGAGGGCGCTCGTGCAGGTGTGGAGGTTTCGAGCTTGCCGCCGATGGCGGTGACGGATGGCAGCGCTGATTTTGGCTTGCCCTCGCGTGGTGCGAAGCGAAGCGCGACGGTGGCTGCGCCTCGCGTGGTGGTCTCGCAGAGATCGACCGCCTCGCGGCCGGTGCCGAACTCGACCGTGTCTACGGTAGGAGCAAGCACGCCGGACGTGGCGGCGGTGAGCAGACAGCCAGGCCGTGTGGATGCGACACGACGACCCACGTCGGGGCCGATCGCGGAGAAGACGCTGGTGGCGTCTGTACCCGTGAGGCCGGGGCGGCATGTGACCGGCGAGCCGACCAAGGCTGCTCCACCGACGGCGGATGGCGAGACGAGCCTGATGCGTGCGCTGGGGTTGAAGATCGGTCGCATCGTGATCGATGCCGGGCATGGCGGACATGACTCGGGCACGCTGGGCGTGGATGGCATTGAAGAAAAGGACGTCGTGCTCGATGTAGCGCTGCGGTTAGGCAAGCTTCTGCATGAACGGCTGGGCGCGGAGATTGTGTACACGCGCGCGGACGATACCTTTATCCCGCTGGAGACGCGGACAGCGATTGCGAACAAGGCGCAGGCGGACCTGTTTATCAGCGTTCATGCGAATAGCTCAAGCGATGCAAGCGCCCGCGGCGTCGAGGTGTACTACCTGAACTTCACAAGCGACCCGGATGCGATGCGGGTCGCGGGGCGAGAGAACGCTGTCTCGAACGCGAGCGTGCATGAGCTGAGCGAGCTGGTGAAGAAGATCACGCTGAAGGACAAGATCGAAGAGAGCCGCGAGCTGGCGAGCGATGTGGACCAGTCCCTCTATGCGGGGCTGGAGCGCGGTAACGGCGATCTGCGGAATCGCGGCGTAAAGAAGGCTCCGTTTGTGGTGTTGATTGGCGCGAATATGCCGTCGATCCTGGCAGAGATTTCTTTTGTAACGAACCCCCGCGATGCGGCTCAACTGCGAACGAGCGAGTATCGGCAGCGGGTGGCGGAGAGCTTGTTTGCCGGGGTGCGACGGTATGCCGAGGGGATTAACGGGACGAAAGCCAGGCCTGCGACGCAGCGGGCTGAGCGGTAGGCCTTAGGGCCCAGGCCGTGTTGTATCGGGTTGCTCGGTGTGTGGTGCAACTCCCTTTTGATCAAGAGTATACGGCGATATTTTCTTGACAACTATCTGGAATGCGAGCAGACTCGCTTCACCACAACAGCACCTGCTTTCCGTGTAGCCTGCGTAGCTGTTTCATTCGGTCACACTCTGAGGCCCCGGTACGCTTTCCGGATTTTTTCTCGAAAATCGAATTCTTTTTACGGCGGCGGAGTTCTCGTTGCTGTCCTGACTTCGTGCGCCTCTGTGCGCCCTATTGGTTGTGAACTGGCTGAGGAGGCCTGCGGACTTATGAAGAGTTTGGCAATGTGTGCAGCAACCATCTTGATGTTGAGCGGTAGTGGGTATGTGCAGGCGCAGGATGTTGCGGGCGGCCCGCCGAAGATTCTGCAGATTGTGAGCGAAGAGTTGAAGCCGACGACGAGCTCTGCGGCCCATGAGAAGACGGAGGGTGCGTTCCTCCAGGCGCTTGTTTCCTCGAAATCGAAGTCGCGCTACCTCGGGATGACCTCACTGACCGGTGCGCCGCGCGCCTTGTTCTTCAGCGCGTACTCCTCGTTTGGGGAGTGGGAAGAGGAGGTCAAGGGCAACAGCAAGCTTCCCGGGCTGGATGCCGCGATGGATAAGGCCATGGCGGCGGATGGCGCGCTGCTGAGCGGAATCACGATGACTGCGTGGAGCCATCGCAGCGACATGAGCATGAATGAGCAAAATCTGAAGGGCGTGCGTTACCTGGAGATCTCGCAGTACAACCTGAAGCCCGGACATACGGGCGAATGGGGTGAGCTGGCCAGGCTGGTGATGGCTGGCTATAAGGAAGGTATTCCCGAGGCAAGCTGGACGGTCTACGAGCAGACCTATGGAGGGCAGGGGGATTCATTTCTGGTGATCGTCACGCTGAAATCGGCGGCAGAGGTCGACGAGCATATGGCGGGCGGCAGGAAGTTTGCTGAGGCGCTGGGGCCGGAGCGCATGAAAAAGCTCGAGGAGCTAACGGCTTCGAGTGTCGAAAGCCAGCAAAGCAACATCTTCGTCTTTGCGCCGAAGATCAGCTATCCCGACCAGGCTATGACGGACGCTGATCCTACGTTCTGGAAGCAGCCGAAGGTAGCGCCGAAGAAGTAACTTTGCTGCAAGACACAAAACAGCGATGGCCTCCGTGAAGGAGGCCATCGCTGTTTTGTGTCCGAGGACAAGTCTTCGCTGGCGAGGTTTAGCCCGCGAGGTAGAACTCGGCGACTTCGAGATCGCCGGGCTGGGTGACCTTGAAGTTGCGGCTGGATCCGGGAACGACGTAAACGGGAACGCCCGCGCGCTCGAGGAGCGAGGCTTCGTCGGTGCCGGTGAACTCGTCGCGCTGAGCTTCGGTGAAGGCGCGGCGCATAAGCGGGACCAGTGAACCCTGCGGGGTCTGCGCGTGGACGATGAGTTCACGCGGAATCGTGGCGGTGATGAGGGCGCCGTCGGCGGTGCGCTCGACCTGCTTGATGGTATCGATGGCGGGCATGCCGACGATGGCGGCCCCATGTTTGCGGATAGCTTCGATGGTTTTGCCGATGGTAGCCGGTTCGATGAGCGGGCGCACGGCGTCGTGGACGAGGACGATGTCGTCGTCGGAGGTCGAGGGCAGGGCGCTGAGGGCGTTGGCGACAGAGTCCTGACGGGTGTCGCCGCCGGTGACGACGTGGACACGGCCGTGGAGGGAGTGCGTGTCGAGCAGTTCGTTCATGCGCGGCTTTTCGTTTTCGCGCACGGCGAGGTAGACGCCGGTGACTTCGGGTAGGGCGAGGAAGGCCTGAATGGAGTGGACGAGGATGGGCAGGCCCTTGATTTCGAGGAACTGCTTTGGCGCGCCGCCCGTCTGGGCCATGCGGGTGCCGATGCCGGCTGCGGGAAGAATGACGAAAACGCTCATGGGAGACGTAGTTTAGCGCAGTGGAGGAGGGTTTAGGGGGCAGGGTATAGGGTTTAGCAATGCTGGGGCATCGGGAAGGCGTTGCCATTAGGCTTAGTGGATGGCGAAGGGTACTGTGATTCTGCCGCTGGATGCGGCTTTGTTTCGTAAGGGGGAGCGGGTTTGCTGTGCGGTGTCGGGTGGGGCCGACTCGACGGCGATGCTGCTGGCGATGGTGGAGGCCAATGGCCGAAAGGATCCGCTGGGCGTGGAGTTGAGCGCAGCGCATGTTCACCATGGGCTGCGAGGCGAAGAAGCTGACGGCGATGAGGCGTTTGTGCGCGAGCTTTGTGAGCGGCTGGGGGTGCCGCTAACCGTGTTTCTCGTGGACACGACAGCCCGTATGGAGGCCGAGGGCGAAGGGCTGGAAGAAGCGGCCCGGACGCTGCGGTATGCGGCTTTGCGCGGGTTGGCGGTGGATGCCATCGCAACGGCGCACACGCTGGATGATCAGGCTGAGACTGTGGTGATGAAGCTGTTGCGCGGAGCGTGGACTGAGGGTTTGGGGGGGATTGCCCCAGAATTAGAGGGAAAAGCGCAGAGTTTAGAGCCAAGAGACAGCGGGCCGAGGGTGGTAAGGCCGGTTTTGCGGGTTCGGAGGAGCGAAATTGAAACGTTTTTATACGCGCGGGAGCAGGGTTGGAGAGAGGATTCGTCGAACCAAAATGTGAGTCTGACGCGGAATAAGGTGCGGCATGAGTTGATGCCGGTGCTGCGTGGATTCAACCCGGGGCTGGATGGAGTGCTGGCCGGGATGGCTGAGGTGGCCCGCGAGGAAGAGGCTTTCTGGGCGGTCGAGGTGGAGCGGACGCTGCGAGCGGTGTTGTTGCCCGGCAAGCCGGTGCGTGGGGGCGGCCGGGCGAGTTCGACGGCGGCCGGGTCGGCGAGTGGGGCGGTGGAGATTGAGCGGCTGAAGGCGATGCCTGCGGCGCTGCGGCGGCGGGTGATTCGGGCAGCGATCCGAGCCGCTGGGGTTCGGCTGACGGCGGAGGAGACGGCGAAGGTGCTGGCCTTGGGTGGTTTTGGCGGGTTCCCGGGAGTTACGGGGAAGATTGGGAGCCGGTTGGAGCTGCGCGAGGGGCTGCGGGTGGAGCGGTCGGCGAGAGAGCTGCAGTGGAGCCGGGAGTCGGCCGATAAGGGGATTTGAGGCTCGGGATCGAGGCCGGAGCTTGAGGCCGGAGCTTGAGGCCGGGTAGGGAAAGAAGACGCCACGACGCTACGGTCGCCAAGTTTCGCTACGTAAAGGCGAGAGCTTGAAGGGCGAAGGGCGAGAAAAGCGAGAGAAGCTTGAAAGGCGAACACGGAGGACACAGGGGAGCCACGGAGGGGCACGGAGGGATTGGTGGGATTGGGGATGCAATAAATGGCGGGGTGGTGCGTTATTGGTTTGTGGTGCGTGGTTACGGAAAGGTCGCTGGAGAGGATTTGCGCTGACGAAAAAGGCGTAGGGATTTCCAGCAACGTAAAAGGTGCATCAGCGTAGAATTATTGGTACTTCCCGCCGGTTGCACCCTTCGGCGGCGGATGTCGTCTAAAGTATGCAAGGCATTGGGAAGTGCGCCTGCTTGCGAGTCTGCGTAGCGGCTCTGTAGGCGAGAGGAAACGAGGAACAAGTTTGAATTCAACGGTCAAACATCTGCTGATCTGGATCCTGACGGTTACATGCCTGATTGGCGTGTGGCAGTTTGTTTCTAAAAACATGAGCGCGGGACACAATCAGGCCATCAGCCTGAGCAAGCTGCAGACCGACGCGGATGCGGGCAAGATTTCTGAGCTGACGGTGAACGGTACCGAGGTGACGGGCAAGTACAAGGAGAGCAAGGAGTCGTTCACGACGACGATTCCGGCCAACTACCCTGACCTGTACAAGGACCTGCAGCAGCACGGCGTAAACGTAACCGTGAAGGACCAGCAGGGCAACATGTGGATTTCGGTGTTGCTGAACATTGCACCGATCGTGGTGATCCTGGCCCTGTTCCTGTTCATGATGCGCCAGATGCAGTCGGGCGGAAACAAGGCGATGAGCTTTGGCAAGAACCGCGCTCGTCTGCTCTCGATGCAGCAGAAGAAGGTGACGTTCAAGGACGTTGCCGGCGTGAACGAAGCGAAGGAAGAGCTGAAGGAGATCATCGAGTTTCTGCGTGAGTCGCAGAAGTTCCAGCGCCTGGGCGGACGTATTCCCAAGGGCGTGCTGATGGTCGGACCTCCGGGCACGGGTAAGACGTTGCTGGCACGCGCGGTTGCGGGTGAAGCAAATGTTCCGTTCTTCTCGATCTCGGGTTCGGACTTCGTGGAAATGTTTGTGGGTGTTGGTGCGAGCCGCGTTCGTGACCTGTTTGAACAGGGCAAGAAGAACGCTCCGTGCATCATCTTCATCGACGAAATCGATGCGGTTGGACGTCACCGTGGCGCAGGTCTCGGCGGCGGACACGATGAGCGCGAGCAGACGCTGAACCAGCTTCTCGTCGAGATGGACGGCTTTGAGTCCAACGATGGCGTGATCCTGGTAGCGGCGACGAACCGCCCGGATGTACTTGATCCGGCTCTGCTTCGCCCGGGCCGTTTCGATCGTCGCGTGATCGTCGATCGTCCTGACATCCGTGGCCGCGAAGAGGTTCTGCGCGTCCATGCGAAGAAGGTTCCGATGTCGGATGATGTCGACCTGAACATCCTGGCTCGTGGAACACCGGGCTTCAGCGGTGCAGACCTGGCGAACATGGTGAACGAAGCTGCTTTGACGGCGGCCCGTTTCAACCGCAAGGCTGTCCACATGTACGACTTCGAAGTTGCCAAGGACAAGGTCCTGATGGGTGCAGAGCGTCGTTCGATGCTGCGCAGCCCGGAGGAGATCAAGAACACGGCGTACCACGAAGCGGGACATACGCTGGTGGCTGCACTGCGCGATCACTCGGATCCGCTGCATAAGGTGACGATTATCCCGCGTGGCATGGCGCTGGGCGTGACGGTGTATCTGCCGGATGACGACCAGCACCAGGTGACGAAGGACTACCTCGAAACGCGCCTGGCTATGATGATGGGCGGACGTATCGCGGAAGAGATCTTCACCAAGCAGATGACGACGGGTGCAGGCAGCGATATCGAGCGCGCAACGGCTTTGGCTCGTGCGATGGTGTGCGAGTACGGTATGTCGCCGCTTGGACCGATGACGTTCGGCAAGAAGGAACAGGAAGTGTTCCTGGGCCGTGATCTTGGCCAGTCGCGTGACTTCTCGGAAGACACGGCTCGTCAGATCGACACCGAAGTACGTCGCTTCATCGATGCGGCTTATCAGTCGGCGTATGCGATTCTGGACGCGAACCACGACATCATGCACCGCATGGCAACTGCCCTGGTGGAGCGTGAGACGCTGGATGCGGCAGAGATCGAGTTGATCATCGCAGGCAAGGAGCTTCCGCCGATGAAGTCGGCTCTGGCTGCTGCCGGCAGCGGTGACGACACGCAGGAAGTGTTGAAGCCGGGCGGCGGACGCAAGCCGGGCTTTGGCGAGAGCGCACATACGCCTGCGTAAGAGCAGGAAGTCGGAAAAGCAAGGAAGAAAGGGCGGCCATTGGCCGCTCTTTCTTTTGTCTCGGTTAGGATGGTGCCGAGGTTTCTCATGACATTTTCAGGGATGTCCAGGAGAGCTGTCGCATTTGCTCTTGCTCTTGTGTTCTCAGGTTGCGTTTCGAGCGGCAATCCGTCGCCGGTTGCGCCGGGAGATCCGCTGTCGATTACGAAGCAGCCAGCGGATGCCAGTGTTCCGATGGGGCTTACGGCCACGTTTTCGGTACAGGCGAGCGGCTCCAATCTGCAGTATCAATGGCTGAAGAGTGGCGCAAGCATCAGCGGCGCCACGAGCAGCAGCTACACCACGCCGATTACGGCTTATGCCGATGATGGGTCGAGCTATTCGGTGAGAGTGAGCGGGCAGGGTGGAAGCGTGACAAGCTCTGTGGCGCATCTGAGTGTGACTGCGCGTGCGCCTGTTACGGGCGATCTGCGGTTCGGTCAGGTTGGATCGTCGGCGACCGTCAACGGATACTCTGTCGGCGACGTAAAAGTCGTTGTTCCTGTGGGGTGTCCTCCACCGGGAGGATCCTCTCCCAGCTATTCCTATGGGGGGTTTGGGAGCTCTCTGCAGGTTGGAAATAATGCCTGCACGTGGTCGTATGAGATTCTGGGGCTCTCAGCGTCGATCCGGACGTTCTACGGTGTGGCGCAGGTCGCTCAATTGGACTCCGTTCTGTCGCAATCGAGCACGCCTGAACTGTCTGGAAGTGATTCGCGTTCGGTGGTGAGTGGGTTGCAGATACCCTCTGTTTACAGCAGTTACGTTGCGTACACCTATCGATCCGACTCGCAGGGGGCGGCGTATACACGTTCTGAGGCTACGGTCTCTGTGGCTGATTTTCCTGCGATAGCAGCGCAAGAGGCTGCAAGTGGTCGGGTGATCACGGCGTTCTATGTGCTCGGCTCGAACGTGACGTACTTTGCTTATGGCTGGGCGGGAGACCCGAATAGCGTTTATGAAACACAAGTGGTCTCAGGCACGCTTGCTACTGCTGCCGATATGGTCAAGAGTCTTGCCGCGCAGGGGTATATCGTGACGGCGAGCACGACGGGGCAGGCTGCCGACGGAAGTGGGGTATGGATTGTCGGAACGCGTTTCCAGGGCGACGCGACCCCAAGGCCTGTTCTTGTCGAGTACGGTGGCATCGATCAACTGGAGGCAGGGGGATATGCTTTGGTGATCTGGTCTCAGGATTTCAACGGCGGCTTGTCGGGCTCTCAACTAATTGGTGAGAGGTAGATCTGTGGGTTTGTAATCGACGGCAAAGGTCGGGGCTGGAGCCCCGACCTACCGGTTTACGCACAGTTGGAATTTGTCGATACATAGGGAAGCGTTGAAGCACAATAGAGGGATGAAGCTTGCTCTCTGTCTTGCCGCTTGTGCTTTGTGCTCGGCCGTAGCTTTGGCGCAGGGTTCGACCGCTGTGACGAACACGACGCCGGGGTCGGCGAGTGCGGCGCAGAGGGCGCGGGCGCTGGATGTGCTGAAGCCGCCGACGGCGGATGATCTGCTGCGTGGGCCGTATGGGACGTATCGCGCGAACAATGATCTGCTGAGCTACAAGCTGGATGTGCGCGTGGACCCGGTGGCGCAGACGATCAAGGGCGTGAATACCGTACGCTTCCGCATGCTGAAGGACGGGTCGCGGATACAGCTTGATCTGACACCGGAGCTGGCCGTAGACAGCGCCACGATGGATGGGAAAGCGCTGAAGGTTTCGCGCGATCTGCGCGCTGTGTTTATCGACACGCCGGAGGCAATGCGCAAGGGCAAGGTGTATGCGGTGGCCGTGGCTTGGAGTGGGAAGCCGGTGAAGCAGGGACGGTTCGGGTGCTTCTCATTCGACAAGGACAAGGAAGGCAAGCCGTGGATTACGACGGCGTGCGAAGAAGAAGGCGCAAGCACCTGGTGGCCGAACAAGGACCAGTGGAAGGATGAGCCGCAGGAAGGCATGGAGATCAATGTCTCGGTGCCGAACGGCTTGATGGATGTGTCGAACGGGCGGTTCGTGGGTTCGAAGGATTTAGGCGATGGCTACACCGAGTGGAAGTGGAAGGTGAGCTATGGCATCAACAACTACGATGTGGCGCTGAACATTGGAGAGTATGTTCACTGGTCGCTGCCAAAGCATGGCGAGACGACGCTCGACTTCTATGTGTTGCCGGAGAACCTGGAGAAGAGCAAGGTGCAGTTTGCACAGGTGCCGGAGATGCTGGAGGCGTATGAGCATTACTTCGGCGAGTATCCGTTTGTGCGCGATGGATACAAGCTGGTCGATGTACCGTATGCGGGCATGGAGCACCAGAGCGCGGTGGCGTATGGCAATCGCTATGCGAACGGATACTACGGTCGCGACTGGACGGGGGCGGGGATTTCGACGAAGTTCGACTTCATCATCATTCATGAGAGTGGGCATGAGTGGTTTGGCAACGCGGTGACGGCGGCGGACAAGTGCGATATGTGGATCCACGAAGGATGGACCACGTATATGGAGTTGCTGTATGTGGAGTATCGCTGGGGGAAGGGCGATATGCTGCGCTATGCGAATGGGCTGAAGCCGAAGGTGCATAACGAGCGGCCGGTGATTCCGCCGTGCGGGGTGAACGCGGAGCCGCCGCAGGACCAGTACTTCAAGGGCGCGTTGATGATCAATACGCTGCGCTCGCTGGTGGGCGATGATGCGAAGTGGTTTGCGGATATTCACGACTTCTATCAGCAGTTCAAGTATCAGCAGATTACGACGGCGCAGGTGGAGGATTGGTGGTCGAAGCGGACGGGGATGATGCTGAAGCCGTTCTTTGACGAGTATCTGCGCCATGCGACGATGCCTGTGCTGGAGTTGAAGTTTGCGGACGGTAAGGTGAGCTATCGCTACAAGGCAGAGGAAGCGAAGTTTGCGATGCCGGTGAAGGTGGGCGAGGCTGCGCACTGGAATGTGGTGACGCCGGTGGTGGGTGAGTGGAAGTGGATGCCGTGGACGAAGGGCAAGGATGCGTTTGCGGTGGATACAGATGAGTACTTCGTCGATGTGGTGAAGGAGTAGGCGTGGTGAAGAAAAGCTTCAACGCGAAGTTTGCAAGGTTGGCCGCGAAGTTCGCGACGGTGATGGTGGCAGGAGTGATAGGTTTGCCTGCGCTTGTTGGTTGCGGCTATCACCAGGCTGGAGCGGCGACGCATCTGCCGGCGGGTGTGCAGACGCTGGCGGTGCCGGTGTTCAAGACGAAGGTGCAGGCGTATCGCACGGAGCGCGTGTTTACGGAGGCCGTGGTGCGGGAGTTGAATACGCGTACGGGGTACAAGGTGCTGACGTCAAGCGGTGATGGCACGTGGAGCGGGGCGACGGCGGATGCAGTGTTGCGAGGCACGATCGAGCAGGAGAGTGTGGCGCCGTTGACGTATGACCAGAACAGCGGACAGACGTCGAGCTACCTGGTGACGATTGTGGCGAGTGTAGAGATCACCTCACGCGATGGCCGCGTGCTGTATCGCAACGATCAGTTCGGATGGCATGAGCAGTACCAGTCGACGCAGGATCTTTCGAGCTTCGTGCAGGAAGATTCGGCGGCGGTGGGGCGTATTGGGCATGACTTTGCGCAGGCGCTGGTGAGCGATGTGCTGCATAGTTTCTAGAGCGTAGCGAAAAGAAGACGCCAAGGTCGCCATGCTTCGCCAAGAAAGACAAAGCGAACACGGAGGGACACGGGGCGTCACGGAGAGACACGGGGCGTCACGGAGAGACACGGGGCGTCACGGAGAGACACGGGGAAAGACGTGACCAGAAGGGCGAGAGGTTTCGCTACGCGAAGGGGTAGAGGTTGTCATGGTTGAGGGGATTGCAAAAGGGCTGAAGAGTTTTGCGGCGGTGGATCGGTTTCTGGCCGAGGTGCAGGGTGATGCCCGCAAGCCGGGCTATGTGCTGCTGGGTGATGAAGCGTATCTGCAGCAAAGGGCGCGGCGTGGTGTGCTGGATGCGTTGCTGTCGCCGGAGATGCGCGAGTTCTCGCTGCATGACCTGGACCTGAGCAACGATATGACGATCTTCGATGTGCTGGATCTGGCGCAGACGCCTTCGTTGATGGCTCCGTTTCAGGTACTGTTTGTCCGCAATGTGAAGTCGTTGTATGGGCGTGGGTCGAAGAAGGAAGAGTTTGCGGCGCTGGATGGTTATTTTCGACGACCGAACCCGGGTGCTCTGCTGATCTTTGTAGCGGACCATGTGTCGCTGCCGCAGGATTTGCGGCGTATGGACATGACGGAGAAGGAGCGCGCAGAGAAGATTCGCGAGACGCTGGGCGATGGCTGTGGGATGGTCGAGTTGCAGCGCGTGAGCGAGGATGACGCGACGGAGTGGGTGCGACGGGCGTCGCAGGCGAAGGGTGTGGAGTTTACTCCGGATGCGGCGCGGGAACTGGTGGACTCGCTGGGTGCGGAGATGCTGGCGATTGAGAGTGAGGTGGAGAAGCTGTCGCTTTATGCGAGTGCTCATGCGAAGCCGCGACTCGATGTGTCGGATGTGGAAGAGATGGTTGCGGCAGCGAAGCAGCGCGGGATCTATGAGCTGACGGATGCGATCAGCCAGAAGGATGCGCCGCGTGCGCTGGCGTTGCTGCACGGGTTGCTGAATGCGTCAGAAGGTGGCGAGGATGCGGCGATTGGGCATGTGTTCACGCTGGCAAAGACGTATCGGCAGATGCTGGTGCTGAACGAAAACCGTGTGACCGATCAACGAGCGATGTGGGGCGTGTTGTGGCCGGGGTTCCGTGTGGCCCCGTTTGCGGCGGACCAGTTGATCGCGCAGGCTCGGCGGTATCGTGACCGCACGGAGTTGCGGCGCGGGTTGCGCTGGATTGCGAAGGCCGATGTGGAACTGCGGTCGAGCCCGCCGGATAAGCGGCTGGTGCTGGAGCGGCTGGTGATGCGGTTGGTGGGACGCGAGAAGGCTGTGGCTGCCGAGGTTTAGGTGGCTGGGTGGGGAAAGAAGACGCGAAGGCCGCGAATGTTTCGCCGCGAAGATAAAGGCGAACACGGCGAACGCTGAGAGGCACGGTGGGACACGGAGGTGATCTGTGGCTAATGCGGGTGTCGCTTGCCGATGATGGCGGGTGAGTCTTCTGAAGGGACGGCGTGTGGGTCGTCGAGTTGTTCCTGCGGGATAATTGGCGCGGTTGCGCCGGTGATGCGGAGGGTTGTGGCGTCACGGCGTGGGCTTTCGATCGCAATGGAGTGAGTGCCTTCAAAGCCGTGGTGCGGGCGCGGGAAGCTGACGATGTAGCGGGCGCGGAGCAGGCGGAAGGTGTCGGCGATGTCCTTGGCGGCATCCTGGGGTTCTGCGGCCATGACAACGCCGCCGCTGCCGCTGGCGATGGAAAGGAGATTATCGGACGCTTCGTCGGTCGCGAAGGCGTCTGGGTGCGGGCTGTTCTGGATGAGCCGTGAGATACCAAAGTGATTGGCGTAGTAGCGCCAGCGATCCCTATAACCGAAAACTGCGATGCCCTGGGTGGAGGTGTACTCCTTGATTTGTTGCCAGGTGGGTTTGCTGTGGTCCTCATCCCCCTGAGTGACGACGAGGAGCACACGGCGACCGTGCTGCTTGCCGAGCCATTGGGCAACGATGGCCATGGAGCCGAGCAATGGTGGTGATGAGTTGTTGCAGTTGTGGTGTGGACCGGCAGGGCGCAGAGCATGGGACGCTCTCAGGTTGTTGATCGCTTCTTCCAGTTGCAGTGTGGTGGGTGAGGAGAAGGTGGCATTGGTTTGTGCGAGGCCGCAGTCGACAGCGTAAAGACGAAGAGAGTCCTGCGGCAGGAGCAGGCTGGGCGCCAGTTGCGCGAACTGCTTCGTGAACTCATTGAGGTACTTCGTTTGAGAGCCGGCATCTTCGAAGAGGACGGCCATGGCGATGGGGTCATCGCTTTCGGGGTGGACGTCGGTGGGATGAAACGGCTTGCCCGAGTCGAGCGAAAGCAGGATGCTTTGACGGTCGAGGTTGGGGACGGGATTGGCGTCGTCGTCGAGGATAAGCGCGGCGAACTGGATGCGGTCGGCGTAGACGTGCAGCGTGTAGTCGGGGTCGGCGGGGGGCGGCGCAGGGGTTTGCGCGGACGCGAACAGCGTGCTCGATAGAAGCAGCGTTATGAGAAGCAGTCTGCGGAACACGCGAGTAGTATCGCAGAAGCAATGCTTTGCGGAGGATATGGGATGCGAAAGGCGTTTGTTGGCGCAGCTTTGGCGCTGGCTTTTGGGGGCGGAAGTGTTGTGTGGGCGCAGACGGCCAGTGACCCGGTGAAGGACGCTGTGGCGTTTGTGAGCGAGCACTCTGACAAGCATGAGTATCGCATTCCGATGCGCGATGGCGCGAAGCTCTATGTGAAGGTGTGGGCACCGAAGGATGGCTTTGCCGACAAGGGGCCGTACCCGATTCTGATGTCGCGTACACCGTATAGCTGTGGCGATTACGGTGGGACGAAGCGGATGCCGAGCGTGACGGGGAACCCGGCGCTGCTGATGAGCGGCTACATCCTGGTCTGCGAGGATGTGCGCGGACGCTGGGCGAGCGAAGGCACCTGGTATGAGATGACTCCGTCACATGATGGCAAGGGTGTGGACGAGTCCAGCGATATGCACGACACCGTGGACTGGTTGCTGAAGCATGTGCCGAATAACAACGGGCGTGTGGGCATTATGGGCATTAGCTACCCGGGGTTCTATACGGCGGCGAGCATTGTGGACTCGCACCCGGCGATCAAGGCGGCAAGTCCGCAGGCCCCGATCATCGATCTTTGGATGGGCGATGATGCTTATCATGGCGGCGCGTTCATGCTGAGCGCGAACCACTCGTTCTATGCGCCGTTCTTCCGTCCGCAGAAGAACCCGACGACGGAACGCGAGAAGGCGACGTTCAAGTTTCCGACGCAGGACATGTACCAGTACTACCTGGGGATGGGAACGCTCGGGAAGCTGGACTCTCCTGCGGGTGGAACGAATCCTTACTTCCATGACCAGGTGGCGCACTCAGAGTATGGGCCTTACTGGCAGGCGCGAGATATCGGGCTGCATCTGCATGGCGTGAAGGCGGCTGTGATGAACGTTGGCGGATGGTTCGATGCGGAGGACCTGGCAGGGCCGGTGCATTCGCTGCACCAGATCGACAAGCTGAGCCCGGAGGCTCCGGCGAATACGCTGGTCGAGGGGCCGTGGGTGCATGGTGGATGGGCGCGGTCGGACGGATCGCGACTGGGCGATGTCGAGTTTGGATCGAAGACGGCGGAGTTCTACCGCGAGAAAATTGAAGCGCCGTTCTTTGAGCACTACCTGAAGGGCAGGGCGTGGGACGGACTGCCGAAGGCGTATGTGTTTGAGACGGGCAGCGATGTGTGGCGCAAGTATGACGCGTGGCCGCCGAAGCCTGCGGTGGCGAAGGAGCTGTACTTTCAGCCGGATGGTGGGTTGGCATGGAGCGTGCCCACCGAGGCGAAGAGCAGCGACAGCTATGTGAGCGATCCGGCGCACCCGGTGCCGTTTACGCCGTACGTGACGGGGCCGGATGTTCCGCAGCGCTACATGGATGATGACCAGCGTTTCGCGCTGACGCGTGGTGACGTAATCGCTTACGAGACGGCTCCGCTGACAGAGGATGTGACGATTGTGGGGCCGGTGAAGCCGAGTTTGATGATTGCTTCAACGGGAACTGATTCGGACTTTGTGGTGAAGTTGATTGACGTGTACGCGGAGGACTTCAAGCAGGCGGATGAAGAACCGGTTAGCGGGAAGCGTTCGCAGGCTCCGCCGGTGGTGATGCAGGGCTACCAGATGCTGGTTCGTGGTGAGCCGTTCCGCGCGAAGTATCGCGAGAGCTGGACGGCACCGTCGCCGCTGGTTCCGGGCAAGGTGACGAAGGTGGCGTTCACGATGCAGGATGTGAACCACACGTTCCTGAAGGGCCACCGGATTATGGTGCAGGTACAGAGCTCGTGGTTCCCGCTGGTGGACCGCAATCCACAGGTGTTCATGGATATCTACAAGGCGAAGCCGGAGGATTTCAAGCCGGCGACAGAGACGGTGTTCCATGAGTCCGGAGCGGCGAGCGGTGTGCAGGTGCTGGTGATGCCGGGCGTTCGCTGACAGGGATACGAAAAGAAAACGCCAAGGCGCTAAGTGCGCCAAGGTTCGCCAAGAAAGGCTAAAGAACGGCGCAGAGGGCGCCGAGTTATCCGCAGAGATTGTGGAGAGGCTCGGTGCCCTTTCTGCTGTTATCGGGGATGGTTCGGTGGGATGGCTTTGCGGGGCCGCTGTGCTGAGAATGGAAGGATGGGTGCGGAGAGCAACGCGGTGCTGCTGAAGGAGTATGCGATGCATCTGCGCGTAGAGCGCGGGCTGCGTCCGCTGAGCTGCGAAGCGTATGCAACGGACCTGGGGATGTTTGCGGAGTTCCTCGAAGGCCGCAATGTTGTGTTGATGGTGGCAAGGCAGGACGAGGTCAGCGGCTTCATGCAGCATCTGCGCGAGCATGGGCAGGAGTCGCGGTCGGTGGCGCGGAAGCTGAGCTCGCTGCGGGGCTTCTATCGCTGGCTGCTGAAGGACAAGCGCATCACGCATGATCCTACGGTGAATATCGAAAGCCCGAAGGCGTGGAAGGTGTTGCCGAAGAGTCTGCCTGCGGCAGATGTGAACGAGATGCTGGAGCGTACGGGCGCGGCCGCTCGGATGGCGGATGCGGATGGGATTGCGTTGCGCGACCATGCGATGCTCGAGCTACTGTATGCGGGTGGGTTGCGTGTGGGGGAGATTGTGGCGCTGCGCGAAGAGGATCTGCGGCTGGATGTGCAGAGCGTGCAGGTGCGGGGCAAGGGCGACAAAGAACGCATTGTGCCGATTCATGCGAAGGCTGTTGCGGCGATTGAAGAGTATGTTCAGCGAGGGCGCACGGAGCTTGTGCGGCGTGCGAAGAGTGGAAGCGGATTGCAGCGTGCGTTGTTTCTGAGCGCGCGTGGCAGAGTGATGACGACGGCCTCGGTGTGGGAGATGGTGAAGTCGCTGAATCGCAATGCGAGCCCGCATAAGTTGCGGCATTCGTGCGCGACGCATATGGTGGAGCGTGGAGCGGACCTGCGTACGGTGCAGACGATTCTGGGTCATGCGGACATTGCGACGACGCAGGTGTATACGCATCTGGCGATCGATCGGTTGAAGCAGGTGCATCGGCAGTTTCATCCGAGAGCGAAGCGGGTGGGAGCGTGAGCTCGACCTTTGAGTCGCTGGCGGAACGCTACCTTGCGATGCTGCGCGATGAGCGCGGATCGAGCGAGCATACGCTGCGTGCGTATCGCCGCGAGGTGGGTGACTTCGCGGCGTTTCTTACGGAAATGTTTGGAGCCCATGGCGATGTGCGGCGCGTGGAGCACACGCATATCCGTGCGTACATGGCGGCACTATTTGATCGTGGGCTGACGAAGGCGAGTGTGGCTCGCGCGCTGGCTGCGGTGCGGAGCTGGTTCAAGTGGATGGCGCGGGCGGGTGTGATTGAAGCCAACCCTGCGGTGCTGGTGCAGACGCCGAAGCTGCCGAAGCATCTGCCGCGTGTGCCGAGCATGGCTGAGGTGAATGGCGTGCTGGATTCGCTGGAGCAGGTTCCGATAGCGAAGAAGAGACAGTCGAACACCGAGGGCACAGAGGATCACGGAGTATGGCCGGAGAGAGACCGCGTGATCTTTGAGCTGCTCTATGGCTGCGGGATTCGCAACTCGGAGCTGTGTGGTTTGGACCTGGAGAATATTCTGTGGCGTGATGATGCGGTGCGGGTGTTTGGCAAGGGAAGCAAGGAGCGCATTGTGCCGCTGGGGGACGCTGCCGCGCAGGCGATGAAGGCGTATCTGCCGCAACGCGCAGAGCGGCTGGAGCGTGCAGGTAAGGGCAAGATGGTGGAGGCCGGACCGCTGCTGTTGAATGCCCGGATGCGTGGAGAGTGCAGGCTGACGACGCGCAGCGTGGGGCGCATTGTGAAGGGGATTGCTGTGCGCGGAGGGCTGGCTGCGGATGTGCATCCACATACGCTGCGCCATGCGTTTGGAACGCACATGTTGGAAGAGGGAGCCGATCTGCGCGCGATCCAGGAGATGCTGGGGCATGAACGGTTGTCGACGACGCAGCGGTACACGCAGCTTACGGTGGGACAGGTGCAGCGCGTGTATGACGCGACGCATCCGCGAGCGACAGAGTAGTCCGTACACGCAGAAGCAGAATTACGCGCTGAAGGTCTTTGCGGGAAGAGCTTCGTTCACGAACATATTGGCAGAGTGGACGCGGTTGCGGCCTGCAGCCTTCGCAGCATAGAGCGCCGTATCGGCAGCGTGGAGAAGATCTCTCGGCGTATCGAGATGGGGGCCGGGAGTGGTTGCGACGCCGCCACTCACGGTTGTGAAGAGAGTGAGAGCAATGTTGGAGTCGCTGGCTGCGGGAGCGCCGGCGAGTTCGATCATGCGGCGAATGCGCTGGGCGACTCGAATGGCAAGAGCATGTGCGGTGTCGGGCAAAAGGATGACAAACTCTTCGCCACCGTAACGTGCGGCGTAATCGTCTTTGCCGCGAAGCGATTGCAGGATGAGTTGCGAGACACGACGGATGACCTCGTCTCCGTACAGATGCCCCTGCGTGTCGTTGACGCGTTTGAAGTTGTCGATGTCGAAGAGGATGACGGAGAGCGGTTTTGCTGTGGCGTGAGACTGCTTCCATAGCTCGACATAGCGGCGCTCGAAGGCGGCCCGATTGCCGAGGCCTGAGAGGGCATCGTGTGCAGAGAGCCGGGCGAGTTCGCTGTTGAGCGCGATGAGTTGCCGATGCTGGAGGTCTGTGCGAATGCCGAGCAGGAAGGTGAGGCGGGACTCGCGTTCCAGGCTGTAACCGGCTATGAGGATGAAGAGTTCGCCCCAGAGGATAGGGGTTGCTGTGTAGATACGCGAGTGCGTGTTGAGTGTCGGGTCATGAGCAAGCGCGATGACTTGAATAAGGATGAAGATTGCGGTGAGGATGCTGGCGTATTTGAAGCGCAAACGCACGACAACGATGGCGAGCAGTTGCGTCGTGAGTACGCTGACCTGAGCGGCAGAGCTAAGCGAACGTGTGAGGCCGCTGTAAAGCGCAATGTTCGAGAGCGCTACCAGGGTTGCGGCAACCACAATGTTGCTTTCGCGCACGGTGTGGCTCTCGTTGGTGTTCAGCGTATTGGCAAAGATGAGCAGTGGAAGAACGAGCAGCAGGCGAATGCCGAGTGCGAGTGCCAGGCGTTCCGGGATGAACGCGGCGTCGCCGACCAGAAGGAGCGCATAGACAGCAATGCACATCCATCCGAGCTGAGCTCGGCGGAGGGCGCGTTTCGGTGCGCCGGAGTTGAGGAACTGCGCTTCCAGCGCTGACGAAAAGCTGAAACGTGTGAAAGGGTGCTTTTGCAGTCGGCGGATCGCGAGCTCAACGTGTTCGATCGTGTAGGCAGCCGGGTTGGACACTTCGTTACTCATCTTCAACGGTAGAAGCTTGGTGCCCTGGGCTCCATGGCACCAAGGGGGGAGCGACGACTACTTGTGTGTCATCCTTTGCACTATTGGGTGGATGGAAGCTCAGTAACGCGGAACGGAGGGATCGATGACGCTGGACCATAGATCGATGCCGCCGGAAACCGATTGCGCGCGCGAAAATCCCTGCTGCTGCAGCCAGTTTGCGACGGAGAGCGAACGGGCACCGTGATGACAAAGCACTGCAATGGCCTGGTCTTCGTCGAGTTCGCTGAAGGCGCGTGACGGAACTTCACCCATCGGCATCAGCTTGGAGCCCGGGATGCTGGCGGTGTCGTACTCCCACTGTTCCCGTACGTCGAGCAAGAGGGGAGGCGTAGTGCTGGAGAGCTGTGCTTTGAGCTGGTCAACCGTAATTTCTAGATTCATAAGTGGAAGCATAGATCGTTACTTACAGTAAAAGGTTTTGCGTGAACGGGATTTTTCCCGTACGGCTGCATCTCTATGAGAAATAAGGACACCCGGATGCTCTGAATGTTGTGTCCCAGAGTGAAATAATCTGCACGCGAACGGTTCATCGCTGGTGAAGAGCAATTATCTCGTGTCTCAGTAAGTTAGACGGCAACTGTAGCTATTTGAGTTTTCCCGGGATCGCGTTTGTCTCTTGGAAGGTTGCGGCTTCTTCTCCATCCAGCGGAGCTATGGGTGCCGGGATGTGACTGATTTTTAGACGACGATCGAGGATGATCTGCGTGCTGTCGCGGCCGACGAGCAGTGGGCCGAGGTATCCGGCTTTGCGTGTGCGGCTGCGTAGAGTCGCGTCCGGCACGTTGCCCTTGGTGACGATATGGGAGTAGACCGCGAGTCTTGGATGCGCGGCGCGGAAGAGCTCGGAGGTCTGCGTGATGGCGAGTAGTTTGGCGAAGACGGGTCTCCACTTCGGCAGGCTCTCCTGCTCGGGAGTTCCAGCGGCTACGTTCGCGATCAGGATGTCTGCGTTGGCTGCTGCTGCGGTGAGCGCGGGCGTGAGCGTGCAGTCGCCGGTGAGGAAGACACTGTGCTCTGCGTTAGCGATGCGGTAGGCGAAGGCCGGGGCTCCGTCGGCGTGGCTGACGGTGGTGGGGGTGATGGTCAACGAGCCGAGGTGGATGGGTTGCTGGTCGGCTACTTCGATGACGTGGACATCGAGGTTGCGCGCGAGGGCTGTGGGGTTGGCGCGGGCGGAGAGGTCATGCGCGTACATGGCACGCATGCCGTCGATCATGGACTGCGTGCCGCGCGGGCCGTAGACGGTGAGCGGCGTGGTGCGATGCAGCAGGAACCAGGGGGTGATCCAGAGGTCCGGGAGGCCGCTGATGTGGTCGCTGTGCAGGTGCGTGAGGAAGACCGTGGTGACTGTGGCCGGATTGATGCGCGCGCGGTAGAGGTTGGCGAGCGTGTTGCGGCCTGCGTCGACGAGGATGGCTTGATGGTCGCTCTGGATGAGCGTGGCGATGCCGCTGCGGCTGGGCGTGAGCTCCGGGCCGCCCGTGCCGACGAGAGTGACGGTGATCTGTTGGGCGTGAGCGGAGATAGCCAGGAAGAAGAGCAAAGAGAACAGCCGCAGGACTTGAGTCCGTGCGGCTGTTGCTTGCTTGCGTTGGAAACGCATTATGCGTTGGCTCCGTGGCACTTTTTGTACTTTTTGCCGGAGCCGCAGGGGCAGAGGTCGTTACGACCAACCTCGGGACCAGAGCGGTGCGGCGTGTTGGGCGTGCCGGGGTCTGCGGTTCCGGGGACAGCGCCGCTTTCACGCGTCATGCCAAGTTCGCGCTGCTTGCGGGCTTCGAACTCACGCTCGAGCGCGTCGATGGTGGTGTGGGCCGCCTGCTGCTGAGGTGCACCGAGCGCCTGATGCGAGAACTGTGCCGGGATCTGCTGCGCTGCGGCAGCGAGTTGCTCCTGCTGCGCCATGTGCGCGTCGTACGCGGCCTGCTGGGCTGCGGCCATTGCGGACTGCAGAGCCTGAAGCTGCTCGGCGGACTCGATGGGCGTGCCGTCGGGAGCGAGGATCTGCATACGGAAGAGATGACGCGCGGTCTGCTCCTGGAAGGAGAGCATCATCTGCTCGAACATGTCGAAGGACTCCTTCTTGTAGGCAACGAGCGGGTCCTGCTGCGCGTAGCCGCGGAGCCCGATGCCTTCCTTGAGGTGGTCCATGTTGAGGAGGTGGTCCTTCCAGAGCTGGTCGAGCACGGAGAGCATGACGACGCGCTCGTGGTAACGCATGGTGTCGGAGGAGAGGATGCTTTCCTTCACCGCGTAACGCTTGCCGAGTGCTTCAAAGACGGCGTCGCCGAGTTCGCGGCGCGTCATGCTGGAGGCGTTGGGAATCTCTTCGGCAAGCTTCGCGCCGAAGACGTCTTCGACACCGTTAAAGAGGTTCTCGAGGTTCCACTGGTCGGGGTGCTGCGAGGCCGGAGCGAACTGGTCGAGGATGCCGGAGAGGATCGTCGCGGTGTAGTCCTCGGTGATGAGTTCGCGCTGTTCGACGCCTTCCATGAGCTGGCGGCGGAGCATGTAGACGGCCTCGCGCTGCTTGTTCATAACGTCGTCGTACTCGAGCACGTGCTTACGTGATTCGAAGTTCTGCGATTCGACAGCCTTCTGTGCGGCTTCGATGCGGCGCGAGATCATCTTGCTTTCGATCGGCACGCCTTCTTCCATGCCGAGCGACTGTAGCAGGGTGGAGACCCACTCACGCGCGAAGATACGCATGAGATCGTCTTCGAGCGAAAGGAAGAAGCGCGAGCTGCCGGGGTCGCCCTGACGACCGGCGCGGCCGCGAAGCTGGTTGTCGACGCGGCGTGATTCGTGGCGTTCGGTACCGAGGATGTGCAGACCACCGGCTTCGAGCACGGCTGCCTGTTCGATCTTGGTGGCAGCCTGGTGTGCGGCGAAGACTTCGTTGTACTTCTCTTCCGTGACCTCGAACTCCTGCGACTGGTAGAGGAAGCGGACGAAGCCGGGTGCGGCGTTGGGTGAGATTTCGCCTTCGACCGCAGAGAGCGCGCGAGCGAGGTTCCGCTTCACGAGATCCTGGCGTGCCATGAACTCGGCGTTGCCACCGAGCAGAATGTCGGTACCGCGGCCAGCCATGTTGGTGGCGATGGTGACCATGCCGAGGCGGCCGGCCTGGGCGACGATCTCGGCTTCCTTCTCATGGAACTTTGCGTTCAGCACGACGTGGCGGACGCCCTTGCGCTGCAGGATGCTGGAGAGCAGCTCGGACTTTTCGATGCTCGTGGTGCCGACCAGCACAGGACGCTTTTCGGCGTGGAGCTTCTCGATTTCGTCAGCGACAGCGAAGTACTTTTCCTGCGACGTGCGGTAGACGACGTCGGGGTTTTCGATGCGCTGCATCTTGCGGTTGGTGGGGATGACGACGATGTCGAGCTTGTAGATGCTGTCGAACTCAGCGGCTTCTGTTTCGGCCGTACCGGTCATGCCGGAGAGCTTCTTGTAGAGGCGGAAGTAGTTCTGGAAGGTGATGGTGGCGAGGGTCTGGTCTTCCTTGCGGACCTCGACGCCTTCCTTGGCTTCGACGGCCTGGTGCAGGCCATCGGACCAGCGGCGGCCCGGCATCAGGCGACCGGTGAAGGTGTCGACGATGATGACTTCGCCGTCCTTGACGATGTACTCCACATCGCGCGTGTAGAGCGCGTGCGCCTTAATGGCGGTCTCGATGTGGTGCTTCATGTCCCAGTTTTCGGGGTCAGCGATGTTACCGATACCGAGAAGCTTTTCGATCTTTTCCCAGCCTTCGTCGGTCACGGTGACAGCGCGTGCCTTTTCGTCGACGACGTAGTCGCCCGACCAGGTCTTGGTGTCGATGGTTTCGATCAGCTCACCGGCTTCGAGGCCGGGGATGATCTTATCGGCGATGGCGTACTTGTCGGTCGTCTTATCCGTGGGGCCGGAGATGATGAGCGGCGTACGGGCTTCGTCGATGAGGATGGAGTCGACTTCGTCGACGATGCAGTAGTACTGGTCGCGCTGCACCATCTGCGAGAGCTCGAACTTCATATTGTCGCGCAGGTAGTCGAAGCCGAGTTCGTTGTTGGTGCCGTAGGTGATGTCGCAGGTGTAGGCAGCCTGGCGCTCGGCGTCGTCGAGTTCGTGCGTGATGACGCCGACGGAGAGACCGAGGAAGCTGTAGACCTTGCCCATCCACTCGGCGTCGCGCTTGGCGAGGTAGTCGTTGACGGTGACGACGTGAACACCCTTGCCGGCGAGCGCGTTGAGGTAGCAGGGAAGGGTGGCGACGAGCGTTTTGCCTTCACCGGTCTTCATTTCGGCGATCTTGCCGGAGTGGAGAACCATGCCGCCGATCATCTGCACGTCGTAGTGGCGCATACCGATGATGCGTCCTGCGCCTTCACGAACGACGGCGAAGGCTTCGGGCAGGATGGCGTCCAACTCGCGCTGCTCGGCTGCCTTGATTTCGGCGGGATCGGTGAGGTCCTTGCGGGCGTCTTCGATGCGCTGCTGGAAGGCTGCGGTCTTGCCGCGGAGTTCGTCGTCGGTGAGCTTCTTGAGCGACTCTTCGAAGCTGTTGATCTGATCGAGGACGGGCATCATGCGCTTGACGGCGCGCTCGTTGGAGGTGCCAAACACTTTGGCGAGGGTCTTGTTGAACACAGTAGGTCCTTGATTTTCGGTGGGCGCAGAAGTATGCGCGAGAGTGCTGCTGAGGCCTGCCTGAGGCGAGGGCCGAAAGGGGAGCGACGAGGCTAGAGCCGAGTCGCGGGTGTTGCGGTGCGTGCGTGGATGCTGGCCGTTTGCGCTACAGGTGCGGGCGGAGCCCAAACAAGGGTGCGCTGTGCCTGAGCTTCAGCAGAGAGCTGAAGTGGCTGTGTGGCTTCCGGACGTGCAGGCTCGGGGTGCTCGTTTGCGTTGGCCCTGGCGGCCGCACGGGCGGCCTCGGCTGCGTGGCGCAGCAGGAGCACGTCGATGTAGCGGCCGGTAAAAATGTTCTCGCGCGCAGGCTGGGCGCTGGCAGAAGCCAGCGAGGACAGCAGCAGCAAAAGGCAGGCGAGATGGCGTGGACGCAAAGACACGTTACTTCCTAGTTTAGACGCACGCGAGCAGGATATAGGATGGGCGTGAATTCTGGAGGAACGGAAACTAATGGTTTGGATAGCACGGGCGGCGGTCGCAGCGGTATTGGCAGGGGCTTCGGTGGGCGTTTTGGCGCAGCAACCGGCCCCGTGGACGGTGAAACCGGAGTGGGTGAAGGCCCATGAGGAGTTTCTCGCCAGTGATGTGCTGGCGGGGCGCGGATCGGCCACTCGCGATGAGGAAATTGCCGCAACTTACGTTGCCAGCGAGTTTGAGGGCTATGGTCTGAAGACGGCGCCGGGGATGAGCAGCTATATCCAGAGCGCGGAGTTGCAGGGGCCGATGCTGAACGGGCACGCCCAGTTGGTGGCGGGCGACCAGACGTTTGTAGAAGGCAAGGACTTTGATCTGCTGATGGTCGGCGGCGGAGCGACGAGCGGACGCGTGCTGAAGGTTCCTGCGAGTGATGCGGGTTCGAAGAGTGATCTGCAGCAGAACGCGGTGTTGCTGACGGACGTTGCCACGAACCGGGCGCTGGGTTCGGCGCGCGAGTTGTCGGGAGCGCAGGCGGCGATGATTCTGCTGCCTGAGGATGCGTCGACGGACAGGATGCTGACGATGTTTGGCGGAAAGCCGCGAGTTCCTGCGGCACTGAAGGAAGGGCAGTTGAAGCCGGGACGGGGAACAGTGCTGGCGCTGTATCCGGAGGCGTACAAGAAGCTGCTTGCGGTGAAGCAAAGTTCGCCGATATCCCTGAAGCTATTCGGCACAAACCAGACGGAGCGCAAGACGTACAACGCGATCGGCTATCTGAAAGGCACGGACCCGAACGCGGGGACGATTCTGCTGACGGCGCACCTCGATCACCTGGGCACGGGCAAGCCGGTGAACGGCGACGGCATCTGGAACGGGGCGAACGACGATGCTGCCGGAACGACGGCTGTACTGGAGATGGCGCACGCGCTGGCGGCTGGGCCGAAGCTTCGTCGCAGCGTGCTGTTTGTCTGCTATGGATCGGAGGAGATGGGAGAGTTTGGCTCGCTGTACTTCGGCGCGCACTCGCCGGTGCCGCTGAAGGAGTTGATCGCGAACCTCGAGTTCGAGATGATCGGCAACCAGGATCCGAAGATGCCGAAGGGCGTGCTGTTGCTGACCGGCTATGACCGCTCGAACCTGGGGCCGACGCTGAAGGAGCATGGTGCGCTGGTGGGGCCTGATCCTTATCCGGAAGAGCACTTCTTTGAGCGTTCGGACAACTATCAGCTTGCTCTGAAGGGGGTCGTGGCGCACACGGCGGCGGGATGGGGAACGGTGCCGACGTATCACCAGCCGGACGACGATCTGGCGCATCTCGACCTGCCGTTCATGACGACGGCGATCCAGTCGCTGATCGAACCGATTCGGTGGCTGGCTTCGAGCGACTTCGTGCCGAAGTGGAATCACGGCGGCCAGCCGAAGGGTGATTAGAGCGGTGCTTAGCGCGTAGGGGATAGAGAGTAAAGCGTAGAGGGCTTCTGCGGCGGGCGATTTGCTGGCTGCGGAAGCCCTCTTTGTTTGTGACTTAGCGTTTGTGACTTAGCGGAGGCGCTTGGCCATGGCTTCGAGGTAGGTGCGGGTGTCGGTGAGGTCCTGTGCGGAGAGTGTGGGGGCCGTCTGCTTGAGCATCGCTATGTACCAGTCGATCTCGGAGGGGAGGACGGGATAGCCGATGTTGCTCTTCTTATCGCCGTTCAGATAAGAGTTCGTGATTGGCTTGCCGTTAGGGCTGGTGACGATGAGGAAGGGGAAGCCTGGTTCGGTGGCCGCTCCCAGGGCGGAGCGGAGTTTTTCGCCACCGGGAGTGTCGCTGTGTTTGGAGTCGCCGGGGCGCTCGCCGACGTCGATGCGTTCGACGACGAAGGCCTTTTCGGTGATGGCCTTCATCTTCGGGTCTTCGAGGAAGCGCTCGTAGAGTTTGCAGGGACCACACCAGGAGGCGGAGAAGACGAGCAGCACGTTCTTGTGCTCGGTGGTGGCTTCGGTGCGAGCGTGGGCGAAGATGGCTTCGGCGGTTTCCGGCCCGGCTGCTTTTGCGGGGTGTGCCGCTGAGATCGTAAGGACTAGGACGGCTGCTGCGGCTAGTTTGCGGAACGGGTTCGGCATGGGACTCGACTCCTGAAGGATGAGGTGGCGTCAGGATACATTGCGACGGCTTTGCGCTAGGATGGGCGTCAAACGCAGCTGTTCATTGCAGGAAACCGCTGGCAGAGTTGGGCGCGACCGTGCATGTGGATAATCTGGTAGTGGATGGCGAAGGCACGGTGACGGTCTTCCGCGACCCGATGGGCGCGACGATGGCGATCTTTCAGCAGAAGCAGTAACCAGCGAAAGAGGTTCGGTTTTGGCAACGATCACACGACGTTCGATGATGGCGAAGATGGCAGCGGTTGCGGCGACACTGGCGGTGAAGAGTCCGCTGGAAGCACAGGTGGCAAAGGCTCGGCCGAACATTCTGTATGCGTTGGCCGATGACTGGGGCTGGCCTCATGCGTCGATCGCCCATGATGCGGTGGTGAAGACGCCAACGTTCGATCGTGTGTGTCATGAAGGGGTGATGTTCACGAATGCGTTCGTGGCCGCGCCTTCGTGTACGCCTTCGCGGGCTGCGATGTTGACCGGGCAGTGGCCGTGGCGGTTAGGAGAAGGTACGAACCTTTCGAGCACGCTGCCGGTGAAGTATCCGGTGTATCCAGATCTGCTGGAAGCGGCTGGGTACTTCGTGGGGTATGTGGGGAAGGGGTGGGACCCGGGTGTGGTGGAGGCCGGTGGCCGCAAGAGGAATCCGGCGGGCGACAAGTACGAGAGCATCGAGGCGTTCTTCGCGGCGAGGCCGGAGGGCAAGCCGTTCTGCCTGTGGTTTGGCAGTCATGATCCGCATCGCCCGTACAAGGATGAGCAGTACAAGGGAGTGATTGATCCGGCGAAGGTGGTGGTGCCTCCGTATCTTCCTGATTCGCCCGAAGTACGGCAGGACATTGCGGATTACTACTTTGCGGTGGAGCGCTATGACCGCGATACGGGGGCAATTCTGGCACGGCTGGAGAAGAGCGGTGAGCTTGACCAGACGATGGTGGTCATGGCGGGCGATAACGGCTGGCCGTTTGCGCGCGCGAAGGCCGGAATCTATGACGTGGGGACGCATGTTCCGCTGGCCGTGCGCTGGAAGGGGCATACCCGTGTAGGCGCGGTGGAGGAGCAGTTTGTGAGCCTGGAGGACATTGCTCCGACGTTCCTCGAAGCTGCTTCGGTGAAGATCCCGGCGGAGATGACAGGCCGGCCGTGGCAGCCGCTGCTTCGGTCGGGAGCAAAGCAGCCGGGACGCGATAGCGTGCTCACGGGCATGGAGCGCCACATGGGCGCGCGCGGCCGGGTGAATCCGGCAGGGTATCCGATGCGTGCGCTGCGCACGAAGGAGTGGCTGTACATCCGCAACTTCAAGCCGGAACGTTATCCGGCGGGCGACCCGGCGTGCAGGCCGGTGACGCATGAGCAGTTGAAGACGTCTACGTATTCGGGCTATGCCGATATCGATGCGGGGCTGAGCAAGGCGTACCTTGTGGAGCATAAGGATGAGGTGCCGGTTGAACCGAAGTTCGAACTGGCGACGGGACGGCGTCCTGCGCAGGAGCTTTATTACATGCCGGAGGATCCTTACCAGCTGAAGAATTTGGCCGGTGAGGCGAAGTACCAGGCGAAGCTGAAGCAGATGGATGCGGAGTTGATGCGGCAGTTGCGGCTGACGGATGATCCTCGATTGAGGGGCGTAGAGTTGGATCGTCAGCCGTTGCGTCATACGGGAAATTTTGAGGCCGAGCGGGTGAAGGCGTTTGAAGACTGCCCGGCTGATCCGATGGTGGCACCGGAACGAAAGTAGGAGCGAAGCAACGATGGGCAATGCAGCGAAGTTTGCGCAGGAACATGGCGCGCGGTTTGTAGATGAGTTGAAGGATTTGTTGCGGATTCCGTCCGTGTCGACGGCGCCGGAGCATGTAGACGATGTTCGCAAGGCCGCACAGTTTGTGGCCGATCATCTGAAGGCTGCAGGGCTGGAGAATGTTCGGCTGATTGAGACCTCGACGGCTGAACGTAAGGGGCATCCGCTGGTTTATGCGGATTGGCTCCATGTGCCGGGCAAGCCGACGGTGCTTTGCTACGGGCACTATGATGTTCAACCCGCGGAGCCGTTGGAGGAGTGGAAGTCGCCGCCGTTTGAGCCGACCGAGCGTGATGGCAACATCTATGCGCGTGGTGCGGTGGACGACAAGGGCCAGCTCTGGATGCATGTGAAGGCGCTGGAGTCGTTGCTGAAGGCGGATGGCACGCTGCCCGTGAACATCAAGGTCATCATCGAGGGTGAGGAAGAGGTTGGCGGCGAAGGCATTGCGGCGTTTGTGCGCGAGCACGGCGATGTGCTGAAGGCCGATGCCGCGCTGGTGAGCGATACCGAGATGTTTGCGCCGGAGTTGCCGACGCTGTGCGTTGGGTTGCGCGGCATGATTTACACCGAGCTTGAGGTTCGAGGAGCAGCGACGGACCTGCACTCAGGCATGTACGGCGGTGCGGCCCCGAATCCGTTCGTCGCGCTGGCGCAGATGATTGCTCTGATGAAACGCGCGGACGGCCACATTGCGATCCCGGGTTTCTATGACAACGTGGAAGCACCGACGAAGGCTGAGCTGGAGGCATGGCGCTCGCTGCCGTTCGATGAAGAGCACTATCGCAAGACTGAGGTGGGCTCGCCTGCGCTGACGGGTGAGGAAGCGTTCAGCGTGCTCGAGCGTACATGGTCGCGCCCGACGATGGACGTTCATGGAATGCCTGGCGGCTTTATCGGCGCAGGGGCGAAGACGGTGATTCCGGCCAAGGCTGTGGCGAAGATCAGCTTCCGCCTGGTGCCGGGGATGAAACCTGCCGAGACGTTTGCGAAGTACAAGAAGTTTGTCGAAGAGAACACGCCGAAGGGCGTAGTCGCTGAGGCGCGGATGATTCACTCGGGCGAGCCGATTGTGGTGTCCACCGATAACGATTACATCGGCGCTGCGGCTGAGGCGATGCACGAGGTCTGGGGCAAGGACACGGTATATGTGCGTGGCGGCGGTTCGATTCCGATCGTAGGCGACTTCGTGCGCGAGCTTGGCATCCCGACGGTGATGATGGGGTTTGGTCTGCCGGATGACAATCTTCATGCACCGAACGAGAAGTTCCACTTGCCGAACTTCCATCGCGGCATCGCCTCGATCATTCGCTTCTTTGAGCTGGTAGGGAAGTAGGCGATGCAGCGTCTGCCGGTGCATGGGTTTGTGCTGGTGGGCGGGCAGAGCTCGCGCATGGGCACGGACAAGGCGCTGCTGCCGTTTCATGGCAGGCCGATGGTGGAGATCGCTGTCGGAAAGTTGAAGGAAGTGTGTGAGGTCGTTTCGGTTGTGGGCAACCGGGACGACCTCGCAGCGTTTGCCCCGGTGGTGCATGAGGCGCGTGTGGGCTGCGGCCCTGTGGCAGGGGTTGAGGCGGGGCTTGCCGCCGCAGAGCGTGCGTGGACGATGTTTATTCCCGTGGATGTGCCACTGGTTCCGGCGAGCGTGCTACACGAGTGGGCGGACGCGGTGCTGGCCCGTGACGAGGTCAGGGTGAGCCATTTGTTTGCCGAGGTAAACCAGCCTGCGTTCTGCATGGTGCAGCGGAGCTGCGAGGCAGCGGTGCACGCGAGCGTGGAAGCGGGGGAACGGCGGTTGCTGCGGCTGCTGTCGGGGCTGGAAGGTTACTGGCGCTACGATCTGCCATCACGGGAGGTGGAGCGATGGTTCGCCAACGTTAATACTCCCGAAGAATTGATTGCAGCGGAAGCTGCGTCATACTAGGCGTATGGCAACCGAGCCGAACCATCCCGAAGCGCCGCATGTGCATGACCCCGAGGAGCCGCTGACGGCGGATTTGACGCCGGATGTTGCGCCCGTGATGGCTGCATTTCTTGGAGAGGTCGCCGAGCATGTGGCTACGGAAGCGCCGCCGGATGTTTTTTCTTCCCATCAGGGCCGTGTGCAGGATGAGGTTGCCGCGCATGTAGGGCCGTACATTGCGTTTCAGCATGTCCATAAGGCGTTCGGAGACTTCACCGTGCTTGAGGATGTGAATTTTTATGTAAACGCCGGCGAGACGTTATGCATCCTCGGACGTTCGGGTGTGGGCAAGTCCGTGTCACTGCAGATTCTGATGGGCTTTCTGAAGCCGGACAGCGGCGTGGTGCTGGTGGCAGGACAGGACATTGCGCATTACAGCGAGCAGCAGATGCAGGACGTTCGCCGCAAGGTGACGATGGTATTTCAGAACGGCGCACTGTTTGACTCGATCTCGGTGGGCGAGAACGTGGCGTTTCCGCTGCGTGAGCGCGGTGACATGAACGAAGAGCAGATGCTGCAGGTGGTCAAAGGGCTGCTGGAGATGGTGGGCGTGGCGGGCATGGAAGACAAGCTGCCGAGCGATCTGTCGACAGGGATGAAGCGTTCCGTGGCGATTGCGCGGGCGCTGGCCGCGCAGCCTACGGCCGTGCTCTATGACGAGCCGACGACGATGGTGGATCCGCTGATGGGGCGATTGCTGGGCGACCTGATTCAACGTTTAAAGCAGCAGTTGCATCTGACTAGTATCGTTGTGACTCACGATATGCGATTCGCGGAAAAACTTGCAGACAGGGTTGTGTTTCTTCACGAAGGCAAGGCGCGCTTCTTCGGCACGATTGAGGAGTTGCGAGCGACGGAAGACCCGATTTTGAAAGAGTTTCTCGCGTTGGACGAGCTTGTTTTACCTCGCTGACCCGAAAGCCGCAGAGGGTTACTAAGGTACTGCGTGGTAGCCTACAGAAACACTCCAGCGCGCAGTTTCTGCGCTTTTAAAATAACGGCCTTTTGGCCTTAAAAGGCACAATCAAGGAGCCTTGCAGGTGACGACGCCCGACTATCTTGAGCAGATCGTAATCTCCAACCGGAGACGGCGAGAGAAGGCTCGAGCGCGAGGGCAAAACGGCCGGGTCAGCGTGTTTTCCGCTACCGCAGTCGCCTGGGGAGTACTGGACGGACTTTCTGCTGTTGTGGCCGGGTTGCTGGCCTTCCGCTGGGGAACTCACGTTTCCTTGCGTTCGTTGCACATGCAGGTCCACGGCTGGAACAGTTGGCTTCAGAACGCCACACTGCTTTCTTTCCTCTACCTGTTGGTTTTCGTTGCCTACTTTGTCGTTTCTGCGCGCTTTAATGGCCTCTATCGCTCGGTAGATAACTACAGCGGATTGCATGAACAGCGCCTCGTAGTGCAAACCGCATTAACCTCCAGCCTGTTGCTTTGCGGAACGCTGTATGTTCTTCCTGCGTATGAGGTTTCGCGGCTCTCCGTGCTGTACATGGTGCTGCTGACGATGGGGCTGGTGATGGTTCGCCGGGCGCTGTGGCGAAAGCTTCGCCAGCGGCAGTTTCTGGAAGGACTGGAGACGCGCAATGTGCTCATCATCGGTGATGGCCGTGTAGGACATGCGCTGAAGAACCACCTGGAAGCGTTGCCGCATATGGGCTTCCGCTTCAAAGGCTTTGTCACGCTGGAGGATCGCGAAGAGATTGCGGCTTCTTCGCAGGTGATTGGCAGCATAGCGAACTGCGTGGCGTTGGCTCGTTCGCTATTTGTCGATGAAATTTTCTTCTCTACACCTGCTGATAAGGCAACGGTCATTGGCGTTGTGGAAGAGGCTCGCGCGCTTGGTATCGATGTGCGTGTGGTGCCTGATTTGTATGATGGGCTGGCGTGGAATGCGCCGGTAGAGTACATCGGCCAGTTTCCGACGATTCCGCTGCACCGTGGAGATTTCCCGCGTGGCGCGTACATGGCGAAGCGCGTGATGGATGTGGTGCTCTCCTCGCTCATCCTGTTGGTCATCTCGCCGATCCTTGTGACGATTGCCTTGCTGGTTCGCTTCGACTCCGAGGGGCCGATTCTTTATCGGGCTGAGCGTATCGGTCGTAAGGGCCGCATGTTCAAGTGCTTCAAGTTCCGTTCGATGGTCTCCAATGCGGACAAGATCAAGAAAGACCTTGCCCACCTGAACGAGCGCAACGATGTACTGTTCAAGATCACGAACGACCCGCGCATTACGAAGGTCGGTGCACGGTTGCGTAAGTACTCGCTGGATGAACTGCCGCAGTTGTTCAACGTGCTGAAGGGCGATATGAGCCTGGTGGGGCCGCGTCCTCCGCTAGCCTCGGAGGTTGCGAAGTATGATCTTTCGCACCTTCGCCGTCTCGATGTGCTGCCCGGTATGACGGGGCTCTGGCAGGTAGAAGCGCGGCAGGATCCTTCGTTCGACAGCTACATTTCGTTGGACACGGCGTACGTCGAAAACTGGAATCTCATGCTGGATCTTCGGATTCTTGCGCGTACGGTGAGCGTTGTGTTGCAAGGCACAGGCTCTTAGCGCGTTAGACTAAGGTCGTGCGAATCGCGCTAGCCCAGATCAACCCGACTGTCGGGGACTTCGACGGAAATTACGCAAGAATTGCGAGCTTTTACGAGCGCGCAGTAGAGGCAGGCGTTGAGCTTGTCATGTTCCCTGAACTGGCGACGTGCGGCTATTGGCCCGCGGACCTGCTGGAGAAGGAAACCTTTCTGCTGAAGGCGGAAGAGACGCTTGTTCGCGTCGCTGCGCTGACGGCGGGCGAAGGCAAGCCTGCGATCCTGTGCGGCTCGGTACTGCGCTGTGAAGGCGCGGGAGAAAAGCCGGTGCGCAACGTCGCTGCCGTCTGCGACGGCGGCCAGATTCAGTTTGTGCAGACGAAGACTCTGTTGCCGTTCTACGACGTCTTCGATGAGCAGCGATACTTCGAGCCCGCCAACCAGGTTGGGCTGACGATGATTAAAGGTCAGCCGGTTGCGATCACAATCTGCGAAGACGCCTGGAACGACAAGATGTTCTGGCCGCGACAGGTGTATCCGGTCGATCCGGTGGAAGAGCTGATGAAGCAGTGGGCGGTGCTGCCGCAGCCGCTGAGCGGGCATCGCGTGATCCTGAACATTTCGGCGTCGCCTTACTGGCACAACAAGTGCGAGACGCGTTACCGGATGATCGGCGCGCTGGCCAAGCGGCATCGCGCGACGGTGGTCATGGTTAACCAGGTTGGTGCGAATGATTCGCTGGTCTTTGATGGTGCTTCGTTTGCGATGAACGCGAACGGGGAGCTGATGGCGCAGTCGCAGGCGTTTGTTGAAGATCTGGTGCTGCTCGACACGACTTCGACGGTAACGATCGAAGAGCCTGTGGACACTGTTGCCGCCGAGACCGCGCGTACGTGGGATGCGTTGGTCATGGGCACGCGTGATTATCTGCGGAAGTCGGGATTCAAGAAGGCTCTGATCGGGCTGAGCGGTGGCATTGATTCTGCACTGGTGGCGGCGATTGCTGTGGAAGCGTTGGGAGCGGAGAACGTTCTGGGTGTCGGTATGCCGAGCGAGTTTTCGTCAGAGGGCTCCGTGACGGACGCGCGCGAGCTGGCCGAGAACCTTGGAATTCGTTTTGAGATTGCGCCGGTGAAGTCGATCTTCGACGATTACACGCGGGTGCTGGAGCCGTTCTTTGCGGGCACGCCGTTCGGCCTGGCGGAGGAGAACCTGCAGCCGCGCGTTCGCGGCACGCTGCTGATGGCACTGTCGAACAAGACCGGTGCGCTGGTGCTGACGACGGGCAACAAGAGCGAGATGGCGACGGGATACTGCACGCTCTACGGCGACATGGTCGGCGCAATCGCGGTAATTGCGGACTGCTACAAGACCGAGGTCTACGCACTGAGCCGTTATGCTAACCGCGAGCGTAGGATCATCCCGCAAGAGACGTTGACCAAGCCACCGAGTGCGGAGCTTCGGCCGGGGCAGAAGGACACGGATTCGCTGCCGGAGTATGAGGTGCTCGACCCGATTCTTCGGCTGTATATCGAAGACCTGCTGCCAGCCGAGGAGATTGTTGCGCGGCTTGGTGTGGAGCTTGAGCTGGTGCACCGGATTATCCGTCTGGTAGAGATCAACGAGTACAAGCGCCAGCAGGCGGCGCCGGTGTTGAAGGTTTCGAAGAAGTCTTTTGGGCGCGGGCGACGGTTTCCGATCGTCGCAGTGCGTTCATAGCAAGTTTGTTGAAAGAAGAGGAGTAAAGCAGAGTGAACGTGGCGATGAAGACGGCAGTACTTGGTGTGTTGGGCGCAGTGGCTGTATTGGCAGCTTCTGCACAGACGGCGGAACCCGCAGCTCCGAAGCCGCAGGCTTCGGCACAGGCTGCGGTGGCAGCAGCGGCAGCAGCGAAGAACCCGTTCCCGCCGGTAAACCCGAAGAACTTTACAGCAGCAACGCCGACTCCGGCGGATGTGAACTCGTTCCTGAAGGAGCTTTGGGGTTATGACGAGAACCGTACCTGGAGCGTGGTAGGCATTCAGAAGACGCCTGCTCCCGGTGTTGCGAAGGTGACCGTGATGATCGCCGACAAGGCGCAGCCGGGCAAGGAAGCGTCGACTGTCTTCTATGTGACTCCCGATGGCAAGCATGCGCTGGCTGGTGAAGTGATCGACTTCGGCGCGCAGCCGTTTGCGGAGAAGAAGGCGACGCTGTTGGCTGAGGCCAAGGGGCCTTCGCGCGGAGCCAAGGGCGATGGTCTGCTGCTGGTAGAGTTTGCCGACCTGCAGTGCCCGCACTGCAAGGAAGCGCAGGACACGATGGACCAGCTTGCAACTGACTTCCCGCAGGCGCGCATCGTGTTTGAGAATTACCCGATCACCGAGATCCATCCCTATGCCGAAGAGGCTGCGGCGATGGGCGTGTGCGTGCGCAAGGCAAAGGGCGATCCTGCGTTCTTCACCTACGCGAGTGCGGTGTTTGAGGCCCAGGCTGCTTTGACAGCTTCCAACCACGAAGGCGCGCTGGCCACGGCAGTTACCCGTGCAGGAGCCGACGCGAAGGTTGTGGCCGCTTGTGCGGCAACTCCGGCGACGATCGCAGAGGTAAACGCAGAGCGCAAGCTGGGCGAAGACCTGGGCGTAAACCAGACGCCGACGCTGATGGTGAACGGCTGGGCTTTGCCGGTGGCCTCTGTACCGTACGAAGTATTGAAGAAGATGATCGCGTACCGCGCTGGTCTGGATGGCGTGACGGTGCACCTGCAGCCAACGCTGACGGAGCTGAAGTAAGCGAGTGAAGCAGGGGAGCGGGCGTCGAACGACGTCCGCTTCTTTGTTTATGCGGCTTCGGAGAGATTTCCTCAGAAGAGTACATTTCGTCGGGGTGGGCTTTGCATTTCAAGGCGGTTTCCGCTTATACTGGTTGAGGCAGGGCGGGAGTAGCTCAGTGGTAGAGTGCTTCCTTGCCAAGGAAGATGTCGCCGGTTCGACCCCGGTCTCCCGCTCCAAAAACACCCTCTTCGTGGTACACCCCCATTACAATTTGTGAGTGTTACCAATCTGGAGTCTCAGGTGTAAGCCGGTGTGTGTGTGTCGAGGCGCGGTACCCAAGTGGTAAGGGAGAGGTCTGCAAAACCTTTATGCGTCGGTTCGATCCCGACCCGCGCCTCCATCATAAAGTCATTGAAAATGAATGACGGTGGCTTTGCTTCCTAGATTTTGCGTCAAGTATTGTGGCTACGGCTTACCGGAAGCGACAAACAAAGACGTGCCAACACCCATCTCAGCCTCTACAGTTACGATTTACATCTGGCATTAGCTGGCTGCAAGCCAATAGTCGCGCTGATGTGACTTGTGGGAGCATCTCAGCTGAAGAATTGCGTCTTGGGCGAGAGCTTAAAGATCAGATTCCGTTCGCACGCCTGCATAACCTGATACGAATGTTAAGCCTCTATCCGACGCACTCCCTTTTCTTGCAAGACAAGAAGATTCATGACGCGATGGAAAAGGTTATTGGCACACGTGCGCAACTCGGCCGCCTGAAAGCTCAATGCGATAAGGCGAATGTTTGCATTGTCACAGGAATCACTCAACAGCGACTCGTCCGCATATACAGCGGCGTGCCGAAGCAATCATTTACAAAAGCGCAATCACGTTTTAGCCGCAGCCTTGCCCCCTTTGTTCCTTCCGCAGGCCAATGCTTGAATCTACGGGTTACGGGTAATATGGCCGTACTCGAAGAGTGCACTGCGTCGCGAAGGATTTATGTGACTTTCAGAATGATTTATCTGTCTTGATTGAAGGGAGATAGATTTATGACAGCCGTAGATATCTTTGATGCGTGGGCTGTGTACACGTTTTGGCAAATTCAACACCTGAATCTTCACTTGCTTGGCTAACGAGAACATAAATGGGTTTATCTCTAAATCCCATGGGAGAGCAATACGTGATCATGCATGTTCAAACCGCGCTCCTTGCGAAGGATTGATAATGAGTCCTCATTCTGAAGACTTTCGATTCTTGGCTTCAAACAGCGCTGACGTTATCTGTCGATGCGATGTCAACAGCGTTATGCGCTATGTCTCCCCGTCTTCAACTCGCGTCCTCGGTTGGGCGCCGGAAGAGATGACGGGCAAGCGTATCCTGGACTTCGCTGTGATGGACGATATTCAACTACTGACGGCTGCAGTGGCGCAATGGCATGCACCTGAAATCAAAGCGAATATCGTAGTAGCTCGATTGAAGAAAAGAGATGGATCAATATGCTGGTATGAAATTCACACTGGGATCGTTCATGATGAAGCAGGTTATGCAACCGGTGCGGCAGTCGTCATAAGAGACACTTCGGAGCGAAAGTTGCTCGAAGATAAGCTTATTGTATTGGCCTCCACGGATGGTCTCACGGGACTGGCAAACCGTCGTTCGTTTGATGAAGCTCTGGAGCGAGAATGGGCACGTACGTTGCACGATGGTTCAAAAATATCGTTGATACTTCTCGATATCGACCACTTCAAGAGATTTAATGATTGTTATGGCCATCAGGCAGGTGATTCTTGCTTGCGTGATATAGCCACAAGCATCATGAGCACTGTGCGCAAGACTGATATTGTTGCTCGCTATGGAGGTGAAGAGATAGCTATTATTCTCCCCGATTGTGGAGCGGCAGAGGCCACGGCTATTGCGGAAAATATCAGGCAGGCAATTGAACGTTTAGAGATACCTTATAAAGAGGCTGCTACGGGTACGAATATCGTCACTGCAAGCCTTGGTGTCACTACATCTATTGCAAGCGGTAGTGACGTTCTGCTGGCGCCTGAGGCGCTTATCCAGATTGCAGATAGGGCTCTTTACATGGCCAAACTGAGCGGCCGTAACACAGTAGCCACGGCATAGCTAAATGAACTTGGTTCCCCAAATTATTGAGTCGAACGCTATTGTATCCGCCCAGAGGGATGTCAATCGAACAAATATTACTTGTTAAAAATTATACTTTTTATTATTTATCGTAAATTTCGTATGCAACTTTTTCTGCATAAGAGTATGTGAAGTATTATCGGTTACCAATTCGCTACGTAATGCTTATTGAACGCATTCTGTTGATTAAAACTGAAGGGCAGATGGGTTTCTCAATCAGATCGAAGTGAATGCCTTGAAGTTTGTCTAGCGATAACTTATCAACAAATCGCATCTTTCCTGAAAAGAACATGGTCTGCCCGGCTTGATTTGTACCAGTTGTAATCATTGGAACTGGATACAAGGAGCTGGTTATGGCAAGGAAACGGCATACAGCTGAGCAGGTGGTGAACCTGCTTCGGCAAGTGGAAGTAGGGATCGCGAACGGCAAGACGACTGTTCTTGCGTGCAAGGAAGCGTTGATCACAGAGCAGACGTACTACCGCTGGCGCAAAGAGTACGGCGGTCTGCAGGTGGACCAGGCGAAACGGCTGAAGGAGTTGGAGCAGGAGAACTCGAAGCTGAAGCGCCTGGTTGCGAACCTGAGCCTGGAGAAGCTGGTGTTGAAGGACATCGCGGAGGGAAACTTCTAAGCCCTGAGCGACGGCGTTGTGCGGTGGATCATGCTCAGCAGAAGGGCATGAGTGAGCGCTGGGCGTGTCGTGTGGTGAAGCAACCGCGCGGCACGCAGCGTTATCGACCGACACAGCGCGAAGATGAAGATCAACTCACACAAGCCATCGTTGTTCTGGCCGGCCAGTATGGCCGCTACGGTTACCGGCGCATCACGGCGCTGCTGGTGCATGCGGGCTGGAAGGTGGGCAAGGATCGCGTGGAGCGCATCTGGCGTCGCGAGGGGCTGAAGGTACCGAAGAAGCAGAAGCCACGCGGTAGGCTGTGGCTCAACGATGGATCGTGTGTGCGGCTGCGGCCGATGCATCGCAACCATGTGTGGAGCTACGACTTCGTCAGCGTGCGAACGCATGACGGCAGGACGGCGCGTACGTTGAACCTGATCGACGAGCACACACGTGAGGCGCTCATCGTAAAGGTAGAGCGGCGCTGGTCGAGTGCGAAGGTGATCGAAGCACTGGCTGATGTGATGGTGAGCAAGGGCGTGCCCGAGCATCTTCGCTCGGACAACGGACCGGAGTTCGTGGCGCATGATCTACGTACATGGCTGGCCAAGACAGGAGCAAAGACGATGTACATCGAACCCGGTTCACCGTGGGAGAACGGTTACTGCGAAAGCTTCAACTCGAAGATGAGAGATGAGTTCCTGAACGGTGAGATCTTCTACTCGCTGAAGGAACTGCGTGTGCTGGCCGAACGCTGGCGCAGGCATTACAACACCGCCAGACCGCACTCATCACTAGGCTACAGACCGCCGGCGCCAGAGGCCTGGCTAGCATCCACTGTTCGGCGGCAAGAGGAGCCGGTCGCTTCGCTCCCAGCTCCTCTTACCGCCTTATCGTGCATCGATCTGAACTCAGAAATCGTTGCGCTACACTAACAATCCAACTGGTACAAAAGATCGGTCAGGCCAAACACAATCTGAATCATCGGGTAATGCTTCTTCATCTGTACCACGAGCTCTATGCCACTCATTTCGGAGCCCAGCGTGTCCGCGATAAGGCAATCGGGTAGAAAGTCCGGTGCTCTTTCAAGAGCTTTCTTGCCACTATAGACCACAGATACGAGAAACCCAGACCTGCACAGAATTTCTCCCAGTGTATCGGCAACAAGTTTTGCATCGTCAGCAATAAGAATTCTGAGTGGCTCGTGAGGGGTTGTTCGAGTCAGGTTTTTCTTAGCAGAGGTATGCATATGTAGGTCACTAAGCATTTCAGTAGCGGATAGATATGATGACAACATCGGTTCGTTCCATGCAATGTTCGATTGCAGATCTAAATTACTTCTAAAAGCATTCATACTAAAACCCGTTCCGTCTCATTACGGGGAGGCGTACGGGACCACTCCTGCGTGATCTTTAACCGACCACGCAGGAAGATCATCTTAAAATCTAGACGACTGATTACCCGCTGTCCTTCGTATTCTCCAGGTAAGTATTATGGATCCCAGGAATGCGGCGAACACTGTATAAAGCAAGCCTTCATCATCAGCGAAGCCGCACATACGCATGACTATACCTCCGACTAGAGAACCCACAATGCCGACAACGATATCCGGTAGGACTCCATAGCCATGGCCCTTCATGATTTTTCCGGTGAGATAACCCGCTATGAGACCCACAAATAACCACCAAACAATAAACATGGACTCGTCTAGACTCCTTCATAAATATCTTTGGCCAGTGATCAAGATAAAGACCGGGAAGACCTCCCCGTCTCGATCAAGAGAGAACAGGAAGCTGGATCGTCTGTCCGATCGAAATAGAATCAGGTTGGATACCATTGATCTCGGCAACTTTGAGGTACTTGTTTGCGTTGCCATAGAAGAGAACGCAAATGGCACTAAGCGTATCTCCTTCTTGAATCATGTAGGGTTGATTCTCTGGACCTGCCGTTGCAATCTCATGATGCAGATCGGCGTATTGGGGATCTACATGTTTGATCGTGTCCCATATTCTGTTGGCAACAACTACGCTAGGCACAGATCCCTTAATATGGAGCTGCTCTCCGTCGAGGTCGACGACTTCAACAGTCGCGCCGTAGGGCGAAAACTGATCCATTTTCTCCATTACTGGAGCGTATTTCTGCTTTAACTGTTCAAGATCGGCCATAATTCTTACCCTTATCTCTCGTAATGATGGAGCGGTTAGATGTAAATCAATTGCAACTCCGGAACGCGTTTGGAGTTGCAAGAACGTCAAAGAAGTTTTCCAAGTATGGATTGCAGCAGGCTTCCTGAATCGGGCACTGGGATGCCCGTTGGGGTTCCGTCCTGATCTGTATGGCCATTCGTCACAAAGTGATGGATCACGAGAGGAATTAGAGCTGCCAAGCCGATCTCAATGACATTCGGCGGTAGACCAGTACGCTCTGAGATCTTTTCAATCACACCCGTATTGCCTAGCCCTTGCTGAATTTGATCAGGAGTCGCGTGCTGAGACTCCCCCGTGGACCACTGTTGCACTAAACCGCCCAGACCATTTTGCTGAAAGGCTTGAAAGATACCTGAAATACCACCAGGTGCGTTCTCAAGCTCTTGTATGAGGCCACTACCCACCGCTGCAGTGTCGCCATTGCCACGCTGTTCTGTTAAAGACGAAACGATATCCAAAATTCCCATAATTTTTCCTCTCTATTCCACTTTGTAGTTCCAATATCAGTGAGAAGCCCATCGATCGGCTATTTCGAGCAGGTTTTGTTTGCATCAGGATGGAAACCCTTTGTCTTAGCATCAGCCTCGGACATGTATGCACCCTTCTTGGTGGTGCCATAGAAGCGAGTGCCCGAACAGTGGTAGACCTTGGTCGCTGTATTCACCCAGACCATACCGGGGCCAGCGTTGGACCTAGAACTGGTAGTTGGGAGCTTGGTGTCGGGTACATTTGATGTACCGACTGAATTGCCTTGATTGCCGCTTGCTGTCGTCGCAGTCATAGGTTTCGTGGCGACATTTGTAGAGGCTGTCACGTACCAAGTCTTTACGCCCTTATGTCCGCTGCAAGCCCCCGACTTCTTGGCGTTCTGCGAATACGTCCCGTCGTTGCACAACCCTGTCGACCCTGCAGGAATAGCTGATGAAGTTTGGGCATTAGAACTGATACACGCGCCAATGGAAGCTATAGACAGTACCGCTGCGAAATAAAACTTCATTTTGAACTCCACGTATGTATCGTGCGGTAAGGGAGATTCTGCACGACTGCCCTTTAGCGCGTCGGCGAAGAACTCAGGAAAAACGTAGAGCACGGGCAAACTGCGCTGTTGAATCCAGCTGTGCGCCTGATCAGTACTGCGAAATCAGTAAATGACCTCCGAAATTTGCGTAGAACTCGTATGAATATCTATCAAAGAATGAATGACATGAATCTCCTTCTGTATCTATAAGAAGCAGAGCCGTCGAACCGTTTTGATGGCCGCGCCGTGGTGAGCATTGTTGCCTTTTTGATACAGCCTGCCGTCATGGGGAAGTAAAGGAATGCATGAGCATAATATCTAAGGAGTCAAATTCAGTTTCAGTAAATATGTCTTTAGTCAGATTTACTACATCGTTTATGAGCGATGAGCTATGAGTTCCTTTGAGCAGCATTCTGGAGGTTCTCCTCGTGCGATCTGCGATCTCTGTTTCACTTGAAAAGACAATAGTGCTTGAGAGAAAGTAACACGTTGAAGAACTTAAGAAAGGTTATGAGAAGAAAAATAGCGGTCTATACAATTAGGTTGGGTTAACCAACAATTTGGTTGTAGGGGTACAGGAGAACGTGAGATGCTGAACTCGATGAATGGCACTCCTACTGGAAGATCTGATAGGGCCCCAGACTCGGACGAAGAGCTCGTATCTCAGGCAACGCAAGCAGCCGAAGGTGATTTTCGCGCCTTCGAAGAGCTAGTTATGCGTTATCAAAAGCGTGTTGTTGCCAATTGTCGATCAATCACACGAGATGTCAATAACGCTGAAGACTTGGCGCAAGAAGTCCTCGTCAAAGTTTTCTTTGGCCTGCGTGGATTTGAGAAACGATCTTCTTTTGGGCATTGGCTGAAACGCATTAAGATCAATCATTGCCTGAATCACCTCAAAAAGAATTCCCAGTCTTTCGTTGATGTTGGAGACCCGGAAACAAGCGAGTTCGAAGAACTCAAAGTGAAGGTCACAGCAGAAGGAGTTGCTGGCGCGATGGGTGAAAAAAAGCTCATCAGCTCCGTATTGGAGTCGATGCCGCATACTCTGCGGATTCCGTTAGTTTTGTGCGACATGGACGAGCTGTCCTACGAGGAAGTTGCGAAGTCTTTGGGAATCGGACTTTCTGCAACGAAGATGCGGATCAAACGTGCGCGTCAAGAGTTTAGGATCCGATACGAGAAAGCACGTTCGATGAGCACCATTGTAGGGAAGAAATGAATACCCATTCTGAAGATGATGGGCACGAGGTGGATCCAGGAGAGCCAGTAAAGGAACTGGCTGGGTTCGAGTATGACACCTCAGCTACGCTCCTCGGGAAGGTTCGACGCGCTATCGGGAGACGGGTGGTGATGGCGCAGGTTACTTCGTTTGCATTTGAGATGCCATCGTCTGTTTTAAAGGAATTTGGGTCGGTATTGATTGAGTCATTGAGTGCTAACGGCACCAAAAAGGATAATTAAGGTGAGAGAGAGACTGGTTGAGGCGTTTAGTCACTTGGGCAATACGATCCTGTCCGCTATTCCTAAAATAGCTGTGGGATTTTTGCTGGTCGTCGTGGGTGTGATTGCGGCGAAGCTGATTGAGATCGTATTGCGAACTCTTCTTGTGCGCGTTCGATTTGACGGCTTAATGGAAAAAACCGGTATCGATAAAGCTCTGCAGCGAATTGGTCTTCGCAAACAACTGAACGTATTCATCCCAAAGCTCGTCTATTTTCTGGTGTTGTTCTTGTTGGCAAAGACAGCCAGCGATGCGCTTGGCCTGATTGCCATTTCCAATGCGATAGGCGCGTTTTTTTCTTATTTACCGAATGTAGTTGCTGCTCTTTTGCTCTTGATCTTGGGTACTACGCTCGGACAGTTTGCAGGTGAGACGGTAACGCAGGCAGCTGAAAACTCCGGCATCGAGTCAGCAGTGGTGTTAGGGAAGCTGGCTTCATCTTTGATCGTGTTCGTCGTTGCCATGATGGCGATTGCACAGCTCAAGATCGATACGGAAATGGTACGAATCGTGACTAGCTTCTTTCTTGGAGCAGGCGCGCTAGCGTTTGGCCTAGCGTTTGGCCTGGGGTCGCGAGATATCGTCCAGAACATTATGGTTGGTTTTTACGCTCGCAAGATGCTTGCGGTTGGCAAAGATCTGGAGATTGCCGGACAGAGAGGAACTCTCACAGCGATCACTGCGACTCATGTGATTCTGGACAACGAAGGAAAAAACATCGTTATTGCGAACTCCAACCTTCTCGAAGCTGCTTACAAGTCTTCACATGAGTAAGAGGAACAATCGTTTTGAGTGAATCGATCCATCATTATGGCCTAGTTCAGTTCCTTGTCGTGGAGTGAATATATGCCGAGCTCAGACAGCGCAATAGCCACGGGAGAATTCGTTACTCGAAGCCGCAATCGCTGAGTTTGCACTGGTTGATCCAGACGGATAAGCCTGCAGGGGCCAATGCTGGTAGCTGCTGCAATGGGAACCCAATGATCGTCCTGCCATCGATCTACCGCGACGCCGGCAATCCTCTGGCCGAGCGCGATAGCTTCGCGGAGACGGAGGATTGCAATCTCCACAGGCTTGTTGTACTGAACGATTAGCTCGGGTGTATGGACGTTGTCATCCGTCGCCCAGAAAGATGATTCGTTCCCATCGACAAGGCAAGCAGCGCTATAACGTTTTTCTTGGCCCCGAACGTTTGAGGGGATGAGTAATGCTTCCGCCGCAAGATTTCGGCTGAACATCTTCTCGATACGCTCATGAAATATGGCTCCAGACGTTGCATCTTGAGGAGCTATACGTCCTTTGCGGTTGGACGGGAAGTTCAAGAGCAGGCTAGCGCCTTTCCCTACCGATTCGAAGTAAAGGTCAACAAGGTTATCGGGTGTGCGAACTTCGTCGTCTTCTGATAAGTGATAGAACCAGCCAGGGCGAATGGAGACATCGCACTCTGCTGGCTTCCATTGATCTCCAAAACGAACCCCGTTCGGAGGCTCCAAGTTCGTATCTGCTGAAGCATGAATGTCCTCTGCTTGATGCCCTTTGACTTTTGGTGTGCCGTAGGTCGCCCAGCAGGTATTAGCGGCGATGCCTTTTTCGTTACCAATCCAGCGGATATCACCTGTCTTTCCGAAAATAACAGCATCCGGTTGAAGACGACGAACGATGTTCACAATCGTTGGCCACTGGTAGTACGTGGCTTTGTCGATAAGGCGCTTCTCTCTTGCGCCGCCGTAGTAGCCATCTCCGCCATTTGCACCGTCGAACCATATCTCAAAAATGGGTCCGTAGTTCGAAAGAAGCTCGGTGATCTGTGCTCGATAGATGGGCAAGTACTCAGGTTTGCCATAGTATGCGTTGTTGCGGTCCCAAGGGGAGACGTACACGCCAAATTTGAGGCCATGCTGACGAGCAGCAACTGATATGTCTCGAACGACATCGCCTTTGCCGTCTTGCCACGAACTATGGCGGATGGAGTGTTCCGTCGTCTTTGTGGGCCAGAGGCAGAAGCCGTCATGATGCTTGCAGGTGAGTATGACCGCCTTCATACCGGCTCGCTTGAGATCGAGAACAATTGAATCGGCGTCGAAATCTGTCGGGCTGAAAAGGTTGGGGTCTTCGTCGCCGCTGCCCCACTCACGATCGGTGAAAGTGTTCACCGTGAAGTGTAGAAAGGCATAGGTTTCGAGCTTATGCCACGCGAGTTGCCTGCTAGAGGGCAAAGCTCCAAACGGTTGTAAAAGCTGACGCTCCGTAGGCTCCGCCGGCAAGTAGCGGCTGGCTAAGGAGAGAGTTACCCCGGCGAGAAGCTGGCGACGTGTTGTGTGCAATGCCATTCCTTAGTGTTCTGAGAGGATGTCAAGCTCAAGATAGTCGACTAGTGAGACCATCGCCTGAGGGGTATGCTAAACAGAAATAATAGGGTGGGCCTATAAACGCGACAATATGTCAAAAGATATACTTCCTGCTTCTCGAGAGAGCATCACTCATCGATTGTGCAGAACCACAAAAAGTGTGTTGAGCGCTGCGTTACATTAAGAATCGATAGGCACAAAACGGAGGCCTAAAAGGCACCCGAAAGATGCAGGCGGATGCAGATGGCATTGCGATCTCTAATTGCAATAAGAAAAGCCAAGTCGCAATCAAGGCACTACGGGAATAATTATTTAAAATGGTTGACCCCGACTTAAGCCAGATTGCATACATTTTGCTACAACACCTAGAATCTGACTCTTAGAAACCAAATTAAAATGGTCTTCATCGAGTTCCAGCGCGAATCTGAGCATGTTCGCAGTGACTTCGTGGACCCGAGAGCAGGAAGTGATGCGTCGGAGTTGGCAGTGGAATCTCGTTTTGCAGGTAGGAATTGTCTGTGTTGGGATGATATGTCTCTCCGGTTGCGGATTCTCGGGAATGTCCGCAAGTAGCTCGTCGGATATGGTGACCGGTGCAAAGCTACAAGGGAATGTGCACGGTGGACAGCAACCTGTATCTGGAGCAACGATTCAGCTTTACCAAGTGGGGACGACAGGTTACTCCAGTGCCGCCAAGCCGCTTCTTACGACGACAGTCACAAGCGACTCAAATGGAAACTTCAACCTTACCGGTGACTATTCCTGTGAGACGGGCGGGTATGTTTACCTCACAGCCTCGGGCGGCGACCCAGGCTCTGGAGCTAATAACGCTTTGGCGTTGATGACGGCGCTTGGTCCATGTGCCTCACTCACTTCGACCACGTACGTCTCCATCAATGAACTGACTACTGTTGCCGCAGCTTATGCGCTGGCTCAGTTTGGACGTCAGTCTACCTTTGGTACCACCCTTATTCAGAAGGCGGGGGCGGCAGCCAGTGGATCAACTGCCGCAACGGCGCCAGCAGATAATTTCTCGACCTCTGCGGCGAATATTCAGGGACTGGTGAACGCTATGAGTACGGCTAGCGTTCTTGTGAACCCGAACACAGGTGCTGCGCCGGGAAATAACTCCAACGGCACGGCCACGGTGGAGTATTGGACGCTGAATCTCCTGGCCGATATGCTCGCTTCGTGCGTGAATAGCAATGGTTCAACAGCATCGGGATCGAACTGCAGCACACTCTTTAGTGATGTCACTCCATCCGGCTCGACAGCTCCAGCAGACACGATTCAAGCGGCGCTGTATATGGCTCTGAACCCCAACCTTGGATCTACTGCAATTTCGTCACTGTATAGCCTGGTGACGAGTACGCCGCCCTTTGTTCCTGTACCCGCGTCTGCGTCTGCAGTAACGGACCTGACCGTGGGTATTGCGTATACGCCGGTGAACCCCTTTTCCGCGGCTAAAGTACTGAGTGTTCCAAATAGCCTCGCGGTGGATGGTGCCGGCAATGTCTGGGTTACGAACATTGGCACGGGATACCCCGTGACAGAGCTTGATCCAATAGGAAATCCGGTGCAAGCTGGTTCCGTTTCCGGCTATTACTCTGTCACCAATTACAGCGTGGGTGGGACGAGCACGGCGATTTCCGGAGGTGGATCTTATGTTCCTACCACCAGCAGTGCAGCCGGCGTTTCCATACCGTATAGCGTGGCCATCGACACGATCGGTAATGCCTGGATAGCTGACTACAGTGGCAATAGTATTTTTATGATTACGGGATCGGGTGGTATTGCTGGCGGTGCGAATGGTGGCGGCGCAACGTGTGGTTCTGCAAGCTGCGGATCGTCCTCTGCTGTTGGCTATAACATCCAAACTTCGGGTGGACTTGCAAATAGCTATCCAACAGCGGTCGCTGTTGATGGAAGCAATAATGTCTGGTTCACGATGAATGGCAGTACGACGCCGACGGGTTCATGTGGCAGTCTTGGTCTGGCGAGTAAGGGGATTGGTGAATTTGTTGCGGGCTCCTATGGCACCTATGTGCAGGGTGGCTGGGGAACGACAACGTCGTTGAGTATTGCTCTCGATTCGGGAACGAACGACACGTACACTCCGTCCGGAGGCAGTGCGACGACGATCCCTGGTTCGCCTTTCGTGTGGACCATCGGAGAGCAAGGTGGCGGCACTTTAGACGGACACTCCTACTACGGCCAGATCGGTCAATACTATCGGAGCACCTCCGGATCGACCATTAAGCCTGGCTGCTCGTCGACGCTGAATTTCATCTCGAGTGCAAATGCTTCAACTACACCCACGACAAAGATCCCCACTCTTACGAGTGGCAGCGACACGATCAATGCCATGGGCACGCCTTATGCGTTGGCGTTTGATCACTCTGGTGCAATTTGGATCGTGAATAACTGGTACAGCGACACAAGCGAAGGAGTCGCTCATAGCGTGACAAAGGTGGTGCCGGGTTATGGAACTGCATTCACCGCAGCGTCGGCAAGCGCAGCGTTTACTTTTTCGAACTACATCAGTCTCGGCTCGGCTTCTTCGACGCTGACATCGACACAGTTTCTGGCTGTTGATGGAGGGGGCAATGTCTGGGTTACGGGCTCCGGCTCTGGCACGGCTGCGACGGCTGCCATCATTGAGTTGAGCAATAGCGCCACGCTTATCTCTTCGAGCAAAGGGTTTGTTGGTGCGTCCTACACCTCAGGTTCCACGACATCGCAACGCTTCTCTCTAGCGAACGTCAATCATGGTGTAGCTATTGATGGCTCCGGCAACGTATGGATCGCCAACGGCAGTGCAGGTTCTGGCACTGTCACAGTGGTAGTAGGGGCTGCAGTTCCTGTAGTCACGCCGTTGTCTGTTGCGGTGGGGAACAATACGGTCGGTACGATGCCTTAGCTAGAGGACGTGTCAGTGTTCTTCCATTACGGGATAGTTTGTCTCGGCGAGCGTTGTCCATAGTCTAGTCTCAGCCAGTACGTAGATATCTGCGTACTGGCTGAATGCTAAAAGCATATGGACCCGGGATCATCGGAAGTGGAGTGGCATTGTACCGATCTACTTCGGTGTAGGAGCTCACCGAGAGACCTAGGCAAATGCGGCCGTTGTGTGGTCTTGGCGCAAGTATGGATGCTTGTCTGGTTATGGCGATCAGTGCTTCCGCTTGTGTGAAGGTTCGTAAAATAGTGTCATGTCTACGGAGGCTGACGTTCTGGTCGAGGCGTTTGCGGGACTCAATCGGAACGCTCGTGCAATGCGGATGCTTACAACTTGTGGCCTATTGGTTCGTCCGGCTCATGATCTCTATACGTGGCCAATTATCTATCGGTGTCTTCGCTGGTGGATTGTATAGAGCACAAGTGAACGGCTTCAAATATGACGGTGCTTCACAAAGGAGAAGATACGTGTTATCACGCAGGGATGCTGTAAGGCTTGGGATTGGAGTTGCTCTAGGAGCACGTACAGGATTCGCTTGGCGGAACAGAGGCGGATTAGCCTCTTCGCTTGGTAACCTTACTGAAGACGAGCGCATGCGTTGGTGGGAAGAGGCTCGCTTTGGCTTGTTCCTGCACTGGGGACTCTATTCTGTGGCTGCAGGGGATTGGAACGGTAGGCCAGCCAAAGGCGCGGAGCACTTCATGCTCTATGAGCGTATTCCGAACAAGGAGTATGCCAAGCTTGCCGCAGGGTTGACTCTCTCGGAGTATGACCCTGAACAGTGGGTTATTGCGGCGAAGCAAGCGGGCATGAAATACCTCGTGATTACGGCGAAGCATCACGAAGGATTTGCAATGTTTGATTCACCGAGCAATGCTTACAACATTGTGACGTGCTCTCCCTATGGCAAAGACCCGATGAAGCCTTTGGCGAAAGCGTGCCACAAGCATGGGATGAAGATGTGCTTCTACTACTCACTTGGCAGGGATTGGCAGGACCCGGATGTCCCCACGAATTGGCCTGTAAAAGGCGGGCGTAGCAATACCTGGGACTATCCCAACGAAGATGGTAAGGTGTTCTCGAAATATTTCCGGCGCAAGGTGCTTCCGCAGGTATCGGAGCTTCTGACACAGTATGGCCCGGTTGGCGTGATGTGGTTCGATACGCCGGAGACGATTAGTCGCGATGAAAGCATTGAGCTGAAGGCATTGATTCGTAAGCTACAGCCGGCCTGCATCATTGATAGTCGAATCGGCAATGACCAGGGCGACTTTACCGTTGCGGAACAGCATCTCGACCGCGGTACCCCGTCAGGGCCATGGGAGGCCTGTATGACGATGAGCAAGAACTGGGGGTATAACAAGCACGATCAAAACTATAAGACTCCTGAAGTATTAGTGCGGGACTTGATCGAGGTTGTGTCTGCGGGAGGGAACCTGTTGTTAGACACGGGGCCAACGGCACAAGGCACTCTGACTCCGAAGGCTCTTGAGGATATGAAGAGAATTGGTGCATGGATGGCGGAGAATGGTGAAGCTATTTACGGTACTCACCCGTGGATTGTGCGCACGGAAGAGATAGTAAGCATGAAGCCTGCAACGTCTGGAGCTGCGATCACAACCTCGTCGGAGGCGGCTGCAAAGGATGCTGTCAACGATGCAACGCCCACGCAGCTTCTATCTGATCTCCGATTTGTGGCGAAGGGCGAGGATGTATTCGTCTTCGCGCGAAGCTGGCATCAGCCTACCGTGACCGTAAAAACCTTTGCTGCCCATGGGATTGGTGTAAAGAGCGTTGAGCTGCTTGGTTACAAGAAGCCTGTTCTCTGGATGCAAGAGAAGGATCAGTTGAAGGTTGAGTTACCGAAGGACGCGGCAGCTTCGATTCCGGTGCTAACGTTACGTGTGACGCTTCGAAGCTAGCTGGCGTCGAAGCGCAACTAATGCGCGACTCCCTATGTACGGTGAGCTCGAAGACTTCTGCCTGAGAATCGTTGTGCGTGTTCGCTGATGGCGCCTTTAGTCTGGTTCCCTTCGGAGAGAGGATTTGGACTTTGCCGTCTCGCGACGGGCGGATGGTTGCTGTAGTCGTGCCATCGCACCAGACGATATCCACAGTAAATCCTCCGCGAGCATGCAGTCCGCGCACCTCTCCTTGCTTTCATGAGGTGGGTAAGGCGAAGTTCGTTTCCGTGGCTTTGCAGGAGCCTCTCGGTGATCGCGGCTGTCGTTTCGAAGTTTGCATCGATCTGGAAGATGCCCTTATCACCGGGCCCCTGTGCGCTCAGCAGCTTGCTTTGGCTGTCGTGCTTTAAGGAAGCCGAAGATGGATTGAAGGGCGGCGTCTCCGTCGTGGAGTCGAGCTTAAAAGCACGTCACCCATGAGCGGCTCCAACCGGTATAAGCATCGGTGTATCTGGCTGAGTGGCGAAATCACTGTATCCCGCTGTCGGCGTGATAATCACCGTGACGGCGCTCGCTGCATCGATTCGGAGACTGGCGTTCTCTATAGAGCCTTGAGCTGTTTCTGTTCCTCCGTCGAGCGAGACCCGGATACGCACCGCGAAGTACATTCCTTTGAAGGGACGTAGCTGCGGAGATCGAGGTTGATATAAAGCTTCGACGGTTGAATATTCAGAATTATCCTAATTTTTTTTTAGCTGCTACACAGCCGGCTAGATAACGCAGCCGTTAGAAGGAAAGTCAGCCGTAGGAAATCGGCGCGAGATCGTTAGTTTGCCTGAATGGAGATACTTCGGACGAGTACTTTGATTGGCTCGGTAATGGCAAGGATCATTGTGGCGTGTGGCTTCTCGTCATCGGTCAGTGAACGGAGCGAAGTATCTTGCCATGCTGGCGTGCCTTTGCGATTAATCTCCATAAGATTCAGCGCAGAGAGGCCGATCTTCGCAGCGTCTGTAAGTGCAGCTGATGCAGATGCTAAATCGCTTGTGAGTGCGGATTGAGAAAGCGTAGGTTCAAGCATCGCGCCGTTTTGCTTCCATACCGTCAGGAGCTCTCTCGCTCGCTTCAGATCTTCTGGGGATGCATTCCTCTTTGAGATTTGATTGCAAAGCGAGGTGAACTCCCGAGCGAGCATGCTTTCAGGAGGGATTGCGTCAACCATGTGATTTAGCGGTATGAAGGAATTATAGCTACCAAGGTAGGCTCGTCCATGCTGCTTCGGCGGTTCTTCAACATCGGCCAGCGTCTTCAGAAGGGGCATGTTCTTTCCGTTGGATAGCCGTTGAAGCATTCGCATATAGGTCTTATGCGGGCTAAGGCCGTAGGCTTCGAGTATGGGCGACTCCTGATCCATGCGGCGGTACAAATCATTGACGTCCTGTGTTGCTTCGCGAGGAGACCATAGGCGTTCGGCAACAGCTTCTACTCTTGGCCAGATGCGGCTCTCGACGTTCTCTTCGGAAACATATTCGGTCCACATCGCTGCTTCGCCGCCAAGGATGTTGGACTGCTGCTCCTGCGTGAGTTGAAGTGCTTCCTTTGGTAGCGGATCGATAGCATAGTGATCCGCTGCTGGCAGATTGAGATCGAGATAATAACCCTTCGAGAGGATGACCTTGTGGCCACTGCGTGCGGCTTCAAGGAGCTGCTTCGGCCCATGCCACGATTGAATGACCACGTCCTTCGCTGTTTCAGGTTGAAGGATCTCTTCCCACCCGAGCGGAATCTTGCCGTGCTTCGCAACGATTTTCTGCACTCTCAAAGAGAAGTAGGCTTGCATGCCTTTGTCATTTACTATGCCGTGCTGCTGCATATAGCGCATGATGCGTGGGTTTGTCTTCCACTCCTTCCCATTGCACTCGTCGCCACCGATGTGAAGATAGGCATCAGGGAAGATCTCGGTAATCTGGGTGATGATCTTGTCGATGAAGCGATAGGTCTCTTCACGCGTAGGATCGAGCGCGGGGTTGAAGACGCCCCACGTTCTTTCGATGGAGTATGGCCCTGACCCGCTGCCAAACTCGGGATAAGCTGCCAGCATCGCGCTGACGTGTCCTGGCATGTCGATCTCGGGCACGACTCGTATGCCACGATCATGCGCGTAGGCAATGACCTCGAGCATCTGCTCCCGCGTGTAGAAAAGTCCATCGGAACCATCTGCTGTGAGCTTGGGGAGCGAGTGGAGTTCGGCACGGAAGCCTTGGTCGTCGGAGAGATGCCAATGGAAGACATTGAGCTTCACGGCCTCCATACCATCGAGTGTGCGCTCTATTAGAGAGACTGGCATGAAGTGACGACTGCAATCGAGCATGAGGCCGCGCCAAGGGAATCTTGGCTGGTCGTCTATCGTGATCACAGGGATATAAAAGCCTGCGGGGCCAGACGTGACGAGTTGGGTCAGTGTCTGCAGCCCATGCATTGCACCGAGCGGAGTTTTTGCGATAAGCTTTGCGCCCTGCTCCGTAACGACTAGCTGGTAAGACTCGTCTTCACGTGCTTGCTGAATCTGCTCGCTCGCTGCATTCACCTGTATGAGGAGAGTTGGGTGTGTATTGGCAGGATTCCATACAGTGATCCCGGTTCGGTGGGAGAGTGCGTTGCGAAAGCGTTAAAGGGCTCTCTGAAGCCGCGGTTCGGTGTAGCCGCCGAACTGAACAGAGAAGCTTGCATCGAGGCTGAGCGCATGCGTTCCTTCGACGACTTGCGCAGGCAACGGTAAGAGCGAGATGCGATTTTGTGCGTGACAACTCGCGGCGCATGCAACAAAGAAAAGAGACGTAGTGGCTCGTTTAATCAGTCTTACAGCGGAGCGGCTTTTCACAAATCGTCCTCGATCTTATATTGTGCGAAATCGTCTAGATCGTTGCCAGAGATCAACTCAAGCGAAAGAGGCTTGCGCTGGTTGGCTGCGCGATGAGCTGATGCGTGCGTTCTTGCGCTTCCCATTCGGGAGCACGTCGCGCTTCGTTGAGCGGCTGCATGCCGATCGATACCTCGCCCGTGGAATGCAGCGAAGGAGCGTTCAGGGTGAGTCGTTCAATGCTGCGCATCGCGTGTTCAAGTTCGAGCGTCGCAGGCTCGTTTCCCTTGTTGATGACAAGGATGCGGTTGGGGTTGCGGAACGCGTAGACCGTAGTATTACTGTCGATCGTCTGCGTTTGGAGCGAGACGATCTCGCTACCTAGAAGCTCTTTAAAGAGCAGCAGCCCGCCATAAAGAGGGCGCGGTTCGAATGACTTGCCAGAGCCGCCTGCGATAGGCGTGTAGATGCTGGTTGCGCCTCCATGGAAGTACACGCCGCGCTCACCTGATTGAGCCAGCTCGAGCAGATACTCAAGGCTCCAGAAGGCAGAGCCGAAGACGTCGCTCACTCCGGCTTTGCCCCCGCTATAGCAGGAGTTTGTTTCTGCCATGCAGTATGGAATGCGCGATTGTTCTGCAATGCGTTTAATGCGCTGAACGCGCGAAGCGAACTCGTGATCAGGGGTGAGCAGGCGCCGCAGCGTCATGGATGGATCCGTGGGCGGGCCTTCTGCATAGTGGTGGCCGGTAAGAAGCTCCACGCCTTCTGGAGCTTGCGACGCGAAGGCCTCTACCCAGTCGAGATCTTCGGCAATGTCCGGTCCTGCAAAACGAGCCTTTGGAAGAGCTGTTAGTACAACTCGATGCAGTACCGACCACTCACGGAAGTAGTCCTGAAAGCCATATCCTTCAGGCCGCAGACCATTCATCACATAATGATCCGGTTCGTTTCCGATCTGGAAAGCTATCAGGCGATCGCCAAGCGTGGCACTGACAAAGCTCGCCTCTGTCGCTGTTCGCTCAGGTGTGCCGTTCACGAGATTGAGTCCGTAGAGACAGCGCCAGCCTGTGGCATCTAGAAACGCTTTCAGATTGCGAATAGCAAGCGGCGTAATGGTCGAGGGTGAAATCTTACGCTTGCTATTGGTGTCCGCTCCTACTGCCTGGTGAAGAAGCGAGGGAGCACCGATGACACTGGGGTCGTTGCTCCAGCGCGTGTATTCGCTCAAGTTGCCACCGAGGCGTAGGACTCCATGCGGAGAGAGCTGACGGAAGAGCTGAATCAGTTCAGTATTTTCTTTGCAAAAAAAATAAGGGGCTCCGAGTTGAGCCGATTCATAGCTAAGCCCCAGCAGGTCTTCCGGAATCTTAGCGAGGACATTCTGCCAATCTGGCTGCACCGTAAACTTTGATTTACTGGCGGTATCGTTGACAGCAGCTGCATGAGTTGCAAGTGTGGGGAGCAGGGAGAAAGCGGCGAGTTGTGATGAAAATTGTCTGCGAGTAATTAATGGCATTCGGAAATTTGGCGCTAGCTGGTTGGGGAGAAATGAGCTTGTCGAGCTACGGAAGGTTCAGATCCGCCGTGCCAATCTTGGAAGAGTTCATATCTCGTACAACGAAACGAAGCCTCGCAGAATTAGGCGATGCTTTGAACTGTAGATCGTAAATAACCTCTGCGGCGCTGGCTGGCATTGGAGGCGTCGCGGTGGTCTTATGGACTTCGAGATAATCTCTGCCTGTGACTTTTCCTTGAGGGGAAAAGCTAACGACAAATAATGCAGTGTCCGCTTCAAACGCATCGCCGTCACGAGGTTTCCACTCAAGATCTGAGGCTTTTACGCGTAGGTGATAGTTGCTCCTGTCGGCCGTCGTCGGCTTTTCTATAGCGATAGCGGTATACGCCAGTCGATTGGATGCAGCATCAATGAGGTCACTTAGGCTGATCTTCTCTTCAGTCGATGCGATCTGCTGCCGCGTTGGATTTAGCTTCACAGGAGCCACAGCTTCGGGCGGATAGTATCCCTGCCTTGTTTGCACGCTCAATCCAGGGCGATGAACTTGTACGCGAATGTGACGATACTGGGCTGCCGTGGTGCTATCTGTGTTGGGTACATAGCTGAGCGTGTAGTAGTGCGTGCCCTCGTCCAGCGACTTGGTAATCTGCCCATCTATATTGTTTCGATTGAAAAGGAAAGCACCTCCCGTCAATGGAGCAAGACTGGCAAAGGTAAATTCACTTTGGTCTGGCGCTGCGTCTGCGCCTGAAGAGAGTGATGCACTAGCTGCGACAGAGGGATCATTAGCGCTGAGGGAATCATCGCTCTGAGCGGTAGGATTCGCGATACCTCCTCCTTGCAGCCCTGCTGGGTCGATGACAAATAATGCGGCATGCGCGCGCAGCAGAAGGTTGATCGTCATGTGAAGCGATGTCTCGAAAGACTCGAGGATGGGTTCGGCAACGGTGCCGCCTACGGGATCAATCGTGGGGAAGCCTTTGCCAATCCAGACGATGTTCTTGCGTCCTGGAGTACCTATCTGCGACTTCGCGATTTGCTCTAGTGCACCGAGCGCCATAATGATGCGTTTGCCATCTCCCGCACCCAGGCCGCTGATCTTTGGGTTGACCGGCTTATACTTTTGCAGCGCAGCCAGCAGTGCGGCGCGATCCTGCGTGAAATCTTTCAAGACTAGAAAACGGTCGGAGCGTACGACGAGGATCTCGGTCGGCTGTGACAGAACTCCCTGTTGTTGCCTAAGGTAACGCTCTATGCATTCGCGGGAATACGCCATATCCTCAAACTTCGTGAGCATCTCGTCGAGCACGAGAATTGCGACGGGTGCGTTTCCAATCTTCTTCAGATCTGCAGAAGATTGCACGATAGAGCTGTCGGGCATGGGCAACAGAGCATGGTCTTGCACAGATTCAAAGTGCTTGATGATTTGTGGCTGCTTATCCTCAAGAACGGTGAAGTCATGCTTTGTGAGTCCGGAAACGATATTACCTTTGTTGTCCGTGACCACGATATCCAGAGACACGATGCGCGAATAGACGTGAAGTGTTTCCGGGGTATTGGTTGACTGTGCATGGAGGCGGTCGGCAGCAAGGGCACCGATGAGCGCGAGGGTGAGCAGGCTGGTGCGTCGCAGCGAAGGCAAGTGTACTGCGTATGGTTTCCGGCGCAGATTCGTGGTGCAACGTGCTGTTCGCATCATCGTCCTAGATACATCAGCCAGCCTGAAAAAGCCAAAATGTTTGATATCGCAAGCGCTCGCATCTTCAGCCACATCGACTGCGGAGGGTGATTTTGATGAGCCACTACCTCGTTGCTCATTCGTTCAGAAACCCTATCGGACAGAGCATTGTTTTCTCTAGGTTTCAGTTGATTTGCTGACGGACTTATTTTCAATCTGCCATTCGTCAGGGTGAGCTTATGCAGGCTACGGCGTGGTGGGTGCATTTTATGCGCTATTGAAATCTTTCACCTTAATGCCGCTTTGCCGATAGCACCGATGGTTGCAACAGAGGATGATTTGGGGGGCATAATATATCCAAAGTTAGGTAGATCGGAGGATGTGCACCACGTATGCTTGACTGCCAAGAGGCCATCTGACGCACGCTGTCAGTGACTCTTCTTTGGGAGGTGTTGCTCTATGCCCAGATCGGATGCTTCCGCACGAGTCCCTCTTATACGCAGGACAATAGCAACGGATGCAGACGATCATGCCGCCAGCTTAACGGAGTGGAAACAGTCATACGATCAGATATCTCGCGGACCGTTTTGCGGAGTGCTGCGTGAGCTTTGGATGGACAAGCAGCTTCAGGTCTTTGAAGAGACAACCAGCCATGAGTTGCGGCAAAGTTGTGAAGTGTGGGATGGGGCTTACTGGTTCGGTATACCTGTAGGCAATGCCTCGATGGGAAGAATCGGCTCGTGTGCCATCGAAGAGAATATGGTAGCTGTGCGACCGGGTGGTGTGCCGTTTCAACTACATACACCCTCGTCATTTCGCATCTTTGGCATCGTGGTCGATCGCAACTTGCTTCAGCGCTACATCGCCGACACCGAAGGCATTGAACTGGATACTGATTTGCTTCACCGCGAGACGCTGAACGCGGGAACCGCCGCCAACTTGTTGCTCAAGCAAGAGCTGCTGCAGATCTTTGAAGCGCCGGCGTTGTTGCTCTCACATGAGCATGCACGTCAGGAACTGCGGGGTCGATTGCTACATGCGTTTGCGATGCAGTGTCTGACGCAGGCGGATGTGCCGAAGCCATCACTGACCTATGTCGGCCGTCATCGTTTAGTACAGAGAACTCGAGACTATGCCGCCGCTGCCGCTGGCACTCCTATATGCATTCAGGAAATCTGCCGTGCATTGCATGTCAGTCGCAGAACGCTGCAGTATGCCTTTGAAGAAGTTTGCGATATTAGCCCTGCTGCCTATCTTCGTATCCTTCGATTGAACTGTGCACGTCGAGCTCTGCGTGATCGGACGAGCGCGTTTAATGATGTTCGAGGCATCGCTGCGCAGTCTGGATTCTGGCATCCCAGCCAGTTCGCCACTGATTATCGGCGCTTCTTCGGTGAAAAACCTTCGGACACGTTGCGTCGCCGGACGGCTCCGTTTGGCATTGCAGAATCTCGATAAAACCTTCCCACAGACTGATTATTCTTGAAGAGTTTGTCGCTGCGTATTAGGTGAAAGAAGGTGCCGCTGGCCGTTGTGTTGAAGAATTATGGTGCGGCATCTGATACGGTCACTGTTGCTAAACGCTATGGCGGTCAGCAGAATAGCTATGAAATCGCTGCTGCAGGATCCACAAAGGTTGAGTGGCCTGTAGACGAACGTCACGGTTGGCATGATCTGCTCGTGCGTCTCGCAGGTAGCGGTAATGCCGACTACTTGCGTCATTTTGCGGGCTATGTTGAGATAGGCAAAGATAGCTTCAGCGGCCCTGCAATCTATGTAGAGCATTCGGAAGTCGCAAAAAGCTCTTAGCCGTTGTCGCAACAGAGATGATTGGTCTTTGGTGAAAAGGAAGGAGAGCTTTCGAGGGATTTCGAAAGCTCTCCTTGTTTCTTTTACTGTGTGCTAACGACCAACATTGGTTGATAGGACGTTGTGGTGGAGCGGCTCGAAGCGTATGCGTGATACACGCTATTCGCTAATGTCCCCTCAATTCCAATGGAGAGTGCGCCGCTTGATTGTGCTGCGACGGCCGCAGAGGTGACATCGAAGAAGAGGGGCTTGCCGGCTGCTGCTGCTGTCAGTCCCCACGAGCCAACTTCTGTGGTGCTGAATGTTGGAGCGTTATTCCAGGTAATGCTGGTGGTGGTCCATGCATTGCTCGAGACGGTATAAGCTCCGTCCAAAGCGGTTCCAGCATCGACGCCCGTAGCGACTAGATATACTGTTGCTTTCTTGATGGTTCCGCTGACGCCTGTGAGGTCGAATTGCAAATAGGAGTTGCGCGCGTAGATGCCGGTGGCATCTTCAACGCTGAGATAGACGCTGGTTCCGTAGTTCGTTGCATCGTCCGTTCCTCCTTCCACAAAAGCGTTTTGCGAGGGTGCAATGCTTTGGCTGCCAGAGCCCACGATAAAGCCGAGCGTGAAGAGCTGATTGACGCCTCCATTACAGGTCGATGTTGTGAGTATTCCACTCGTGCTTGCCGTCATACACGCTTCGCTATCAGTGTTTCCCGCGGTGGCATAGTCAGAGAGCAGAATGAACTCGTAGTATCCCGGCGATGTGGAGACAACCTGCCATTGCTGCGCTGCGGTTGGAGTGCCAGTCGAGGTGAGCGTAGCGAGCGCTGTCGTGCTCGAGGTGCCATCCCAGATCGCGTTCTGTGCTGTGGTCAGGTTTGCTTGCTGGTAACTGGAGCTACTGACGCTGAAGGTGCCATTGCCAGATGCAAGCGGTGTAAACGTCCATTGTTGCGATGCGGCTGATCCGCAGGTGTCTGTAGAGACTGTAGAACTTCCAGCGTCAATACATTTCCCGGTCTGGCCGTAACTGGTGATCTTGTACTGTACGCCGGAGCTGATGGGTGGGGGGATGATCGCGAGCAGCTCCATGACCCAATTCGTGTTCGACGTAAGGCTGACGGTCGCAGCTCCGGCCCATAGATTCCCACCGTTGATAGGACTGCAGGCTGTCGTACTTCCGGAGTAAGAGCAATCGCCAGAGACAGCTGTGACGTTGGCCATGACGGCTTGGCAAGCCGTGCTGGAGGGACTGTTGCAGCTGACGAGGTCTGCCAACTCTGAGGTCCATTCAGTATCGGTGAGTAACGTCCCGTTAGGCGTGCCGCTCACGAATGGTGAGATGTATGGGTAGATCGGCTTATTCAATGCATTGGCTACATTGATGGCCGTATCGTTGATGATCGCCTGTGCTAGATACTGGTCCCAGACAGCGTGCGTCGTCCATCGCTGATACATCGACGGTGTGAAGAAATCAAAGGAGGCGCTGTTGTTTTGATAAAGCTGTGCACGAATTGCGTTATAACCGGTTGAGCTTGCTGGAGCATAATTGGTGTTGAAGTCGTAGTCATACATACCAATTTTTGCGTTTGGGTAAAGAGCTCGAGTCCAGGTAATCAGCTGTTGAATCAAGGCGACTGCATTGTTTGCTGCCGCTGTTGATGTCTCCTTTGTGATCACAAGATCTTCGAAGTCAAATACGATAGCGTTGCTGCTACCAAACTGAGCAACGTACTTCTCAACGACGGTATCGAACTCAGCTTGTGTAGGTGCGTTTGCGCACCCTGTTGAAGTACAACTACCAGGCCAGGTGCCCTGGCTATACACCACGGCTGCGTGCAGAGCCCCATTGTTGTCAAAGATGCTGTGCGAGTTGGCGAAATAGGATGTGTCGTAAAGCATGAAGCCGTTAGGCGTTGTCGGAGTGGCCGTGTCGGTCGTGGTCGTGGTCGCGCCTGATGTTTGGCTTGATCCACCGCATCCAAGAAGCAAAATTAAAATCGTGGGTATACATAGTGTCAAACGACATTTCCTAATCATGTTTCCGTCACGCTCCTAATAAAATGCTGTCTTTCAAAGACGGTGCTGCGCTGGTCTCATAGCTCTTGCCAGCTATGCCAAAGCCGCAAAATGGATAAAGGTGGAACTGCCGGAAGGATATTGAGCACTGTTAGAAGGAATCAATATGCCAAAGGTCAGTATGGCTATATTGGCGTTTGCATGGATTGCGGATGCTGCAAGAAAAAGACCGTACGCCAAAAACGGGCGGTACGGTCTTATGTCATGATGCGTCTGGATTACTTCGCGGACTCTTTGTGTGGTTTGTAGGGATAGACACGAACGTAGTCGATGTCGAAAGTTGCCTGGGAGTTTTGTTTTGAGCCAAAACCCTCAGCGGGGAAGGCACGCGGAACCTCTGAACTCAAAATGATGTACTCCGGGATAGCTGATACCGGAACTTCAGAGGGAGAGACCTCGTAGCTTACTTTGCCATCGACATAGAAGGTATATCCACTCGGCGTCCATGCGACTCCGAACACATGAAACTTGCCGTCATCGAAAGTGTCGAGTTCCTGGTGGGAGACGACGTGCTTGTGGGCTGGGCCATAACCATCCCAGTGAATCGCATGATCGTATTGCTTCTCTTTCGCCTGTGCCAGATGCTCGAACACGTCCATCTCAGTGCCAGAGTTTTCTGCGTGGCCAATCATGGAACCGATTGTTGAGGACTGAACCCAGAAAGCACATTGAAAGCCTGGCACAGCGTGGAAGCGGACAGCTGTCTCCCAGTAGCCGTATTTTTGTGAGAAAGTCCCATCGGTGGTGATCATTCCACAGTAGTTCGTCGGTACCCCACTCTCCAACGTGGAGTATGTGGTGATCGTAGCGTAGCCATCATGCACTCGAATTGCGTCTGGAGTATTCACACAGTGATTACGTACACCGAGGCCGCGTTGCTTCCACGTAGCTGTGTGTAGAGCATTCTCTGTGAACTCTTCATCGAACGTCGGCTTGGACGCAAATCCGGCGGGTACCTGAGCGCTAACAGCTAGAGCTTGCGTGAGCAGGAGTACGCTCCATAGGCAGATATTCGTCTTCATGAATCTGATGGCTCCAGTGAAATTCGGTTGTCGTAGATCGTTGACGTTGTCGACGCAGAACTCGTGCGGCAGTGCAGTCATGCTGCACACCGGAGGTATTCATTTTGTCGAAACTATGTGATGTCGCTTTATTCTGCAGAACTACAAATGCGCAAGCCCTCGCGTGAGAGCCACCATCGCCGCCTGTGTCCTATCTGTGACGCCGAGGCGTATGAAGATGACACTCACATGGCACTTCACCGTTCCCTCCGTGATGCCGAGGTCGGAAGCGATCTCTTTATTACTCTTGCCTGCAACAATCTTTGCCAGTACTTCCTTCTCTCTGGGGCGCAGCGTCGTGTCGGACGTTCGCCTTTGGAGCGTCTTCATGATAGGTGGCGGAAGGAAGAGCCCACCACTCGCGACGGTGCGAATTGCATCGAGCAAAACCTCGTGAGACATGCCTTTGATCACGTAACCGTTCGCGCCTGCTTTCAAGGCCTGATGTATGTCCTCATCGCCTTCATAGGTCGTGAGAACGACGATCTTTGTCTCAGAATGACACTTGCGAATCTCTTTAATCGCGTTGACACCACCGACCGTCGGAAGATTCAGGTCCATCAAGATGACGTTAGGAAGCAGAGTGCGAAAAGCATGAACGGCTTCATCGGTAGTTCCTGCGCCGGCGATGACTTCAAGGTCTGGCTGGGCGTTGATAGTCGCGCATACACCAATTCTTGTAAGCGGATGATCATCGACAACAAGCACCGAAATTTTGGCTGCATCAAGCATTGTTTGCATCCCAGTCTTTCCTGTTACGAAGCTTACTCAGCGATACCAACATTACAAGACTCGTTCCGTCTTCCGAGGAGCTGCGGATATGAAGAGTTCCACCCAGGCTCTCGACGCGTTCCCGCATCACAGAGAGGCCATAGTGTTCCCGTCCATCGTTGAAGGAGCTAAACCCCGTGTCGAATCCTGTTCCGTTGTCTGTGACTTCAATCTGAATTTGATTTCTGAGGAAGTAGATTGTCAATCTAACTTCAGTAGGGGTGGCGTGCCGAAGTGCGTTGAACAGAGCCTCTCGCGTTGCCATAAGCAACTGATGCGAAATGTTTTGTCGAATGAGAGCTTCTCTTCCTTCGGCTTGAAAGAAGATGGGAATACCGAATTGATGCTCGAGCTGTTGGGCGATTTCTCGTAGAAGCGCGCTGAGAGATGCCTGTGGGCCGTGGTCAAGCCGCAATCCCCAGATGGCTTGTCGTGCTTCTTCGATCGTAGAACTGATTTGGAGGCGCGAAGACTCCAGCAATGTGTGGCCTGGCTCTTGAGGGAATTGTGATGTTGCCGCCATTGCTTCAAGAAGGCTGGATACGCCTGTGCAGCCACGAAGCAGAGTGTCATGCATCTCGCGCGCAACACGATTGCGCTCTTTGATCACGGCGCGAAACTGCTTTGCAATCTGTCGTGTACGGATGAAATGGAACAGGGCGACCGCGCACGTTAGGATGGCTCCGCATAGCAGAAAGAACCACCAGGTGTGGTAGTAGGGTGGGCGGCGTTTGATGAGGAGTTCAGCTTCAGAGCTCTTGCTTGGAGCCTCGATGCTGTATGCAGCTACACGGAATGTATATCTCCCGGGCGGAAGGTTTGTGTAGGAGGCGATGCGTTGTGTTCCTGCTTCATTCCATTGCTCATCAAAGCCCTCGAGCTTGTAGCGAAAGCGCAAATTCGACTGTGGCAGCAGGTCGATCGCACCGTATTGAATGTCCAATCGGGTCGATGTGGCGGCGAGGTCTTGCAGCGATTCGACGGAAGATTCTTTTCCGTTCACCAGAACGGATCGAATGACTACAGGAGGAATGCTTCTGATCGAATCCTGCTGCTTGGCCGTGATGCGCACAGGGCCGTACAGGCTGGGGAACCAGAGGCTTCCGTCGGCTGTAATCGCTCCGGCTGGTTGCAGTCCACCGAACATCTGTGTCGTATAAACGCCGCTCAGCGCGGTATAGAGACGAGCCGATGGCTCATGGTGAGAGTCGTCGGCAAATGCGTTGAGATTCTCGCCGCTGATGGAGTAAATACCGTTAGGGCTGCTGATCCAAATCTCGCCGTCCTGTGTTTGAAGGATGGCGTAAATCTTGCTGGGCAAGAGCGCATTGGATGCATTCAATGCATCTACCCTGCCATTTTTCCAGCGATAAATACCTCGACCGTTCGTACCGACCCATAGAGCACCGCTTGGGTCTTCATGCATCGCCCATACCGGAACATTTTGAATCGTCTTGGTGAGTTTGTTTGTCTCAAGAGCGTCGTTGCGCCAGAGATAAAGACCCTGGTCTGCCCCGATCCACAGAGCGCCTGTGTGATCTTCGAAGAGCGTATGAGCACCACTTACCTGCGCTGGCAGCCCGTTCATGCCCGATAGAGGTTCAATCTTTCCATCACGAAAACGACTGATGCCAGAGCCGCCTGCGATCCATATTGTTCCATCGCGCCGTTGGAGCATGGCACGAATGTCTCGAAGGTTGATCTGCATCGGGAAGTGGATGAGATGGCCATCTTTGAGTTGATAGATGCCTTGATCGAAGGTGCCTAACCAAAGGCACCCATCGTGATCTCGCAGCACTGTTACCACATGAATTTGCGCGAGACCAGGCAGCGTTACTTCCTTTGCGTGCCCGTTTTGTATGTCGTACAGGTTTGTCGACGCAACCCAAAGATGCCCTTTCGGATCAGCGGAGATGGTTTGGGAGACACTGTCTGAACTCTTTGGCAGGAAGATGATCGACGTCTCTGGATGGGCAAGTCTTGCAAGGCCAGCCTGGGTCCCCACCCAGTAGCTTCCATTGCGATCCTGCAGGACGGTAAATACTGCATTGCTTGGAAGTGCCGCGGGCATCGCTAGTGGGCGCGTGCTATTTCCGTCGAGCAGGAAGCTCCCCTGATCTGAGGTGCCGACCCATAGGCGACCATCCGGGAAGAGGAAAAGTGAACGAACGCCACCACGAATAGCCTGTACTGGCGTGAAATGCAAAGGCAAATCATCCTTGGTGAGCGACGACTTGAAGAGGCCCGAGGTTGTGCCTACCCAGAGGGTGCGATTCTTATCCACCACTGTGGCCCGCACCAGAACCATCGGGGGAAGCCCTGATGCGGGATAGGCAGTTGCGGTGCCGTGCTGAATGCGAACAAGCGTCGTCGCTCCAACCCACACCGTACCACTTAGGTCCTTTGTCATCGAAAAGATGGAGGACTTCTCGAGCTCATGAATATTGCTCTTAAAGCGGGCGAGGTGGTCGCCTTCCATCCGGAAGAGACCTCCGTAGGTCGCGACCAGCAGAGCGCCCTGATCATCTTCCACGACGCTCCGGATGAAGCCTAAGGTGAACCCTTCACCATTCGCATAGCGGTGAAACTCTCCATCTCGATAGCGGACAAGCCCACCACCGAATGTTCCGATCCATAGGTCGCCGTTCTTCGCTACCGTAAGGCTGGCGATGCCGTCGACGGTGAGGGCTGGTGTTGTCTGATGGTTGAAAATGGTGAACTTCTCGCCATCAAATCGCGCCAGGCCACCGGTTGTACCCACCCAGAGATAGCCCTCGGGTGTTTGTGCCAATGCCTGAATGTTCGCTTCCGGAAGACCGTCCTGAGTCTGCCACACCCGTTGAAGGTAGGTCGCCACGGGCTGGTCTGTGGCTGTCAACTGCGCCCGCAGAGAGGCGAACGCAACGAGGAGCAAGACAACGCTGGCGCAAGCGCGAAGCCCGAGAGCGGGGCGCGGGTTGCGCTCAAGAAGTCTCAAAGATGACGTTTCGATCGACATTCCGGGGATTGCCTTTGAGAGGAAGCGTGTGGATACTTCTAGCGTAATTCGTAGCACTGAAGCGGGTATCGGGATTCGGCAATGTGACTTTCGTCATAGTGTGAGACGGTGATTCTCCGCTTTCGATACGAGATTGTTTCCGAAGAACGCGAAGTACAGTCTTGCCGTACACGCATATGAACCGATGCGCTCAAGGCTGCTTGCTTCGAACGCATGCCTTTCTGAAGAGTAGGACAAATTCCTGACTTTTAGCAGATTGATTCTCCGGCTTCCGGAACCTAGCATTGGCCTCGATCCGTTCAGAAAATTTTATTGCAGTCCGTCTGACGGGGTCGCGAATCTATGCCAAGAGGTTGTAGACGGATGAATGCATGTCAAAGAGCTGTGTGGCGAAATGCCCTATCCTCATTTTTGTTTCTTCTGCTGGTTTTCGTTGCATTGCATACGGCCGTGGCACAGAACGTGAATGCTTCGGTCACCGGCACCGTAACAGATCCTAGTGGAGCGGTTGTGCCGGGCGCGAGCGTCATCGCAAGGAATATTGATACCGGGATTACCTTCCCGGGCAAGACAAACCAGAGCGGCGTTTACACCATAGCATCTCTCCCTATTGGCAACTACACCGTCACAATTTCGGCGAGTGGGTACAAAAAGGCTTCGGTCAAGTCCTTCGCCTTGATTGGTGGCCAGGATGCCCGCTTTGACGTCGCCCTCTCCCTTGGAAACGTCTCAGAGGTCGTAAATGTTGACACCATGCCCCCGATCCTCGATACGCAGGATTCGACGCTAAGCACTACGTTCGAGGCAAAGATCATCGATCGTCTTCCGCTTGTTGCAGACAACGTGATGACGCTTGGCATGCTGACGCCTGGTGTCGTGCAGGCAAACCCTGCAGGCTTCGATAATATTTCGAATCCGACGAGCTATTCCAATCCAAGCTTCAATGTGAATGGCAACCGCGAGCAGTCGAACAATTTCACACTCGATGGTATGGACATTAATGATGCTATCGACAACGAGATGGCTTACTCTCCTTCTCGCAATTCGCTTGCGGAATATCAAATGGTCACGGGTAACAATACCGCAGAGTGGGGCAATGCAAACGGCGGCCAGGTTGTCATGATCACCAAGAGTGGCACGAACGTGTTTCATGGTGAAGCGTTCCTTCAGGATCAGACGACCGTGTTCAATGCAAACGCGTGGTCAAACAAGCATGGCGTTACGATCACTCCTCGTACAGGCCAGGACCGCGCTTACTTTGGAGCCACCATTGGTGGCCCAATCAAGCACGATAAACTTTTCTTTTTCATTGATTATCGTGGCGTGCGCCAGCATGTGGGCACAACGCCGAAGAGTTTTCAGCCTGACCCCAATTTTGGGAACGATCAGACGCACGATATGACAGGACAAGCTTATCTAAAGGGAACTGGAACGGCATACAGTCCCGCGGTAAGTCGGGCCGTCCAGATTGTGAATCCAGCAGCTCAGTTCGTTCTAAGCCATCCGGAACTCTATGCTGTGTGTAACCAATATGCTGCGGGAGTAAAGGCTGGAACGCCGGGTGTCGGCTGTGTCACTGACAACGGGTCTACGACCAGCGGCAATAACTTCGTTGGTTACCAGCTCCAGAAGGTGAGCGTAAATCAAGGAGATGTGAAGATTGATTGGAAGGCATCTAATAAAGATCTCCTATCGATCCGCTACACGCAAGTATCGAACGTTAATTCTACGCCCATTGTCGCGATGCCGGTCGACTCAACCTATACTGGAGACTACCCTTACAATGGGTTCGTGGTGAACTGGACGCATACTTTTGGCGGAAATTTGCTGAATGATGCTCGCGTTGGCTTTAGTCGCTCGCGTTACACCAATTACCCTATCGACCCAACAGGCCTGATTGGCAAGAACGGTGTAGCGGACTATGGCATCCCGAACTACCATCAGGTTTTTGACGGTGAGCCTACGATTTCTTTGGGAGGCACAAAACTCATCAATATGACCAGCTTCGGTATTTCCACCGGTGGCAGAGCTACAGATGGTCTGGTGAACGCGTTCAACTATGGCGACAAGCTTGAGTGGTCACATGGGAAGCATTTTTTCAAGATCGGCGGACAGGCGATTCGTTATCAGGAAAATCGCTACTACGCAGGTAACTATGGTCCCGATGGACAGTGGAACTTTACCGGGTCTACTTCCAATACAGCACTTTCAACGGGTGATGCTTGGGGGGATTTCCTGGCAGACGAAGCCACGAAATATTACGTTGGCAGCAGCCATGGCCGCTGGGGGCAACGCCAATGGCGTGACGCTCTTTACTTCCAGGACGACTACAAAATTCTCCCGAATCTCACTCTAAATCTTGGCATACGCTGGGAGTGGGATCAGCCGATGTATGAGGTTCACAATCATATGGTGAACATCAACCCTTACACCGGAGGGATCAGTTACGCTGGCTTGAATGGAGCTAACCGGTCACTCATCAATGCTTATTGGCTAGGATTTATGCCACGGTTTGGATTCGCATTCGCACCTGCGAGCCTGCAGAACCGCTTCGTGATTCGAGGTGGATACGGCATTACAAACTTTATGGAAGGTCTTGGGGCGAATCAGCGTATGACACAGAATCCCCCTTTTATTTTCAACAGCTCTGCGACGGCAGCAGGTTCCGCGCCATTAAGGATGACCGATGGTTATCCAGCGCAGTCGGTTACTCCTACAACTATCGCGGGTAACATGATTGGATGGGATCCGCGAGTAAAGCCTGCCTTTGTGCAGCAGTTCGATCTTCTCTTGGCCTACCAGTTCACACATAGTCTCGGCTTGCAGGTTGGTTATGTGGGGCAGGATGGAAACCATTTGTTCGATCTTCTTGGCCTGAATCAGGCTCCTTGTAGCATTTATCCTCTGGTTGCTGGCGGTACTTTCTGTAATTCGCCTCTGGCCACAGTGCTGCCCAACCTTGCGGCACACAATGTGCAGTACACCGAGTCAGAAGGAGTGATGAACTATAACTCGCTTCAGGCAACATTGCAGCAGCATACAAGCCGAGACCTTATGTTTTTGGCAAACTACACGTATAGCAAGTCGATGTCGGATAGCCCCGGATACTATGGCAGTTCCGGTGTGTCGGGGTCGGCGGGTGCATATCCGCAAGACAGCACGAATCTGGCTGGCGATTACGGTCCTTCTTTCTTCGATACAACACATAACATCTCGTTTGCCATCGTTTACTCACTTCCGTTTGGCCGCGGTCAGATGATTGGGAAGCACTGGAATCGTTTAGTGGATGGTGTGCTCGGTGGGTGGAAAGCCTCTATTTCCGGAAGTTATCACACGGGCTTTCCCCAAACGATCTTCTCGACGCCGTATTACTCCGTCAACGGCGTCTCTAGTGGTGTCGTAAGGGCTAATATGTATCGTCCGCTGAAGATTGTGAACCGTAGCCATGATCACTGGCTGGGAACCGATCCCTCCGCGAAACCCGCGACGAACACTACATATACCAGTGTGCCGTTCCTTGCCAATACTGTAATGGGGTATGGCGCAGGCAGCACTAAGGTTTATTCAAAGAACGATAACGGAACCTCGGCCTTCGGTGAAGAGCTTACAACTGGCTTCGGCAACTCGAAGGTTGGCTCCGTGCGAATGCCTGGCTATCACAACGTTGATGCTTCAGTAAGTAAGGACTTTTCTCTTAGCCGTGGTATGGTGTTGAACTTCCGTGCAAATGCCTTCAATGTACTGAATGGAGTGAGCTGGGGATCTTTCTATGCTGTTGTTTCTAACAGTGATTTTGGGGAAGGCACGAGCACCACATCTACCGTCGAGCGTCATCTTCAACTGGGCCTGAACCTAAAGTTTTAGGCAACTCATATGAGTCGTGTCTTCCGGAAGCCCCCCTGTCGTTTCGGGGGGCTATTTTTAGCAAAATTGCGAAGGAATGGGGACCGCAAAGTGATCTTAAAATACTGACTTTTGTCAGATTGACGGTCATCTTTCACGAAACCTACTATCCGAATAGATCAGCGAACACCCATAGAGATTAGTCGAGCCGTTGAGCCAAGCCGTATCCACCTTGCGTTGGAGAGTACGCATCTAGAATGCGCTTTATTTGCGTGCTGTAGATCCGCGTGTGTCGCTCGTACGCAGGCAAGTTAGCAATTGAGAGGAATAACGAATGAACTGGTTGACAAACAAGCTGCGAAGAGCGATGGTGAGCCACCTTCTGAAGGCCGTTTCGCTGGCTCTTGCGGTTCCATGTGCTATGAATGCGCAGTCGACACCATCGATGATTCAGGTACCGATCCTGTCGGCTTACGCCGGTGTTCCAGGCTCGACGTACAACGGAACTGGGGAGGCGGCATGCGCCTCGGGAACTACTGGACGTCTGGACTCTTATGGCAACGGTTGCCCGGCAACGCAAGCTCTTCTGGACTACTCCTACGGACTTGCCATCGACCAGTACAGCAACATTTACACCACGGACTACGCGGGCTCCCGTATGGTGCGCGTTGTCTATCAAGGGGGGAGTGCTCTTGCTGCGGCTCTTACTGCTGGAACCGCGTTGACAACAACTCCAGTCGTCGGCGATATGTATGGCTTTGGTGGAGTGAGTACTGTTCTCACGGCAAGCTCTGACGTTTATTACTGTACGGGAACTTCCGGAACGGTCGCGCTCAACCAGAACGGCGATGGTTGCCCCGCGAAGCAAGCGGTGATTCGCCCCTTCGGTGGCGGGCTTGCCGTCGATTCGGATGGCAACATTTTCTTCGCTAATGACGCGGGTACCCTACGTGTTTCGGTGATTTACGTGCAGGGCTCAGCCTTATCCACACTAATCACCAATTACTACAAAACCGTGTACGGACAGACGGTTACCCCACAGGTTGGTTATTTGTACTCATTGAGCGGTGGCGCCACTAGCACCGTAAGTGAGTTCATATCGTTGCGTTCCATCGCGGTGGATTCAAGCGAGAATATCTATGTCGCCGATAACGGTACGCAGGCCACAATCTCGGGCTACCTTGCGACTACCGCCGGAAATCAAATCAAGAAATTCGGCTCGGTTGGCGGCGTCTATGGCTGGACCACCTACATGAATAAAGGCGGAACCGCCGCGGGAACGAACGGCGACGGGAGTATCGCCACCGCGGGGCTCGTGAATGCTCCGTATTGTTTATATGCGGACAAATACGGGAACCTGTTCATAGCCGATAGCGGCGACGATAAGATCCGCGTTGTTTACGCCTCCGGTACAACGCCCCCGCTGTATTCGGGGAGCACGCAAACAGTGATTACAAGTCCTGTCGCGGGGTATGTCTACTCCGTTGCGGGGAATAGCACGGGTACGGCGTCATCCTCGATTTCATCCATCGGACTTGCTGCCTGGTCGATCAATTTCGGCGCGATCCAGAAAATCGGTATGGATCAGGGCGGCAATTTACTTCTGTTCGACACAAATGCTTATCTGTGGCGTGTTTCCGCGAGCTCGGGTGTTGGCGAATTGCTTGGCGGCATAAGCGCGACGTCGACGAACTACACCGCAGCGTCGAGCGCTACGCCCGCAGCAGGCATCGCGTGCAACGGTACGACGAGCCCCATAACTGGCCCAGTCATGACAGATGCGTATGGGGATGGTTGCCCAGCAACCGAGGTCCTTCCGTACGGTGGAAATGGAAACATTGTTTCTGATCTTTCTGGAAACCTGTACTGGTTGGAGGAACGAATCAATACCGGAGCAGGCGCGATCATCCGCAAGGCTACGTTTGGTGGACAATTTGGTACAGTCGCAGTCGGCGACTCGGCAACATCAGTACTAGCCTTCACCCCAACCAGCAGCGTGACTACTTACTCGCCAACGCAGGCGTATACGTTGAGTGGCGGAAGCTCGGCGGAATTCAGCGATGCAGGCAGTGATACTTGCAGCACCATTACTGCGGAAACCTGTATCTATAATGCCAAGTTTACCCCTACGCTGCCTGGTATGCGACAAGGATCGTTCGCCCTGTCTGCTTCTAGCACTGCATTGGGTTCGGCATATGTGAGCGGCATCGGCGGTTCGCCCTTGCTTACAGTTGATGCTGGTTCCACAACGACTGTTGCTGCTTCGGGCCTCACGCTTACCCCATCGGGGGTAGCTGTATCTCAAAACGGCAATGTGTATCTCGTCGATACGACCACGAATACCCTTTACAAATCTGCAAGCGGAGCTGCACTTGCTGCGTTTGCTACAGGCACAACGGGAACAGCGTTCAAGTCCGCAGCGCAGGTCGCTGTCGACGGTGCGGGCAACGTGTATGTCGCTGATGCTGGAAACAACCGTATCGTGCAGCTGACTGCGTCAGGTACCGCATCGGCGTTGAGTTTCTTTGGTGCATCGGGAACGACAACCGCGCTAAGCGCGCCCGCAGGTGTCGCGGTGGACGGCGAGGGCACACTGTATGTTGCTGACACAGGCAACAATCGCGTGCTGAAAATTCCGGCGCTGGGTGTTGCATCCACGCTCGCCTTCAGCGGACTAAGCAGCCCGCGCTCTGTCGCTGTCGATACCGCCGGCGACGTCTTCGTAGCCGACAGTGGTAATGCTCGCATCGTTGAATTGAGCGCCAGCAGCGTGCAGTCGGTAGTCAGCATCTCGCCTAGCCTTGTAACCCCTGGTGGCTTGGCGGTTGATGCAGCTGGCGATCTTCTCATCGCTGACTCCAGCAATCAAAATGTCGTCATTCTTCCCGCAGGCAGCACAACGTCTTCTACGCTGCTGAGTGGCACTACCGGTCTCGCCGGGCTCGCAGTTGATGCGAGCGGAAATGTACTACTGGCTGCTTCCGGCACGAACGGCCTCTTGACGTTGAACCGCAGTACGCCGACTATCAGCTATGCTCAAACTGCGCTCGGCCAAACAGCCTTGAGCACGCTTACGCTCAATAACGGTGGCAATACTGCTTTGACTCTCGGAAGTTCACTCGGCACCTTGAGTGATTCCACGGACTTTGCGGTAGCGGCGGCTAGCACCAGCGGTTGTTCCGTGGGGCAGAGTATTAGTGCAGGCGGCAACTGTGCAGAGATTGCAACGTTCCAGCCGCAGACCACGGGCGCACACACAAGTACGCTCACGTTTGTCTCTTCATCACCCGTTACTGCGGTAGCTGCACTTGTCGGTACTGGAACCGTATCGACACCGACGGTCAGTGTCACAAACGTCTCGACGGTACAAGGCGTAACGAGTGTGACGTTGACCGCGTCGGCCGCTTACGCGCTGTCCACTGCTCCAACAGGAGCGGTGACCTTTGTCGTCGGCACCGGTGCTTTGGTGACGGCAACTTGTACAGGATCGACGTCTCCGCGTACCTGCACGGCAACGTATACAACGTCGAGTCTTACGGCAGGAACCTACACGATCACAGCGAGTATGGCTGCCGATAGCAACTATGCTGCAGCTTCAGGAACTGGAACGCTTACCGTAACGACGTACGCGACCGCAACGCTTTCGATCACTGGTACGCCGACCGTGTCGTATGGCACCTCAACGGCTACGCTTACGGGATCGGTTGCATACTCCACCGGCATCGCAGCTCCTACAGGTGCAGTAACGTTCACTGTAGGCAGTGGTAGTGCCGTAACCGCGACCTGCACAGGCTCGAGCACACCGCTTACCTGTACGGCAAGCTATCCCACATCGACGCTTGCAGTGGGTTCATACACCATCACGATGAACATAGCTGCGGATAGCCAATACCTCGCGACTTCCACAACGGGCACGCTAACGGTGACGAAGTCTTCAGTGACGCTTGCCGTCAGCGGCAGTCCTGCTGCTGTCTACGAAGCGACATCGACGACACTAACGGCAGCGCTTAGTTACACGCTCTCAGGTACGCCGACCGGTGCAGTCAGCTTCCTCGTATCCGGAGGCAGCACCGTGGCGGCAACCTGCAGTGGCAACAGCTCGCCCATCACTTGCACGGCAAGCTATCCTACATCGACCTTCGCGGCCGGTTCTTATCCGATCACGGTTAGCTATGCCGGTGATGGAAACTTCGGCGCAACGACAAACTCGAGCACGAGTCTGACGATCACGCCTGCAGCAACCGCGACCACACTTACGGTTGCCGACAATCTCTCCGCAACCACTCCGAGCGTGACGCTCACTGCGGTGGTGAGTTCTTCGGCAGCTGGTGTTACGGGATCTGTAACATTCTTCAGCGGAACGATTTCGCTTGGTTCTGTCACGATCAACGCAGCAGATACAGCAACGCTAACGCTTACCTCGACAGGCGTTCCGTCCGCATCCTTGACGGCTCAGTTCATCCCAGCCACAACGAATTATTCGGGATCGACCTCTGCTGCCATTACTGAGAGTAGTGATTTTATTCTCTCGGCGACACCTTCGACGGTTACCGTAGCCCAGGCCGCAAGCGCGACGTACGCTCTCTCGCTTACTCCTTACTTCGGTACAACGAGTGTCACACTCGCATGCAGCGGATTGCCTGCAGGTGCCTCCTGCACCTTCTCACCAACGTCTCCTGTGAGCTTCGCAAGTGGAACTACCGCAGCTACGGCTGTAACGCTTACGGTCAAAACAAACAATATTGCGACGTCGAGCAACCAGCAGCGCAACCTTCCTGGACGCGGCTTGCCGATTGCGGCAACCTTCGCTGCATGTCTCGGCTGTGTGCTCTTCCGCCGTCGCAAGTTGATGAGCGGCATGGCCTTGAGTCTCTTCTGCCTGTTGTTGCTTGGCTCGATGACGGGATGTGGTAATGTCGGGTCTTCATCGATTACCGCAGTCGGAAGCTATCCCTTCACGGTGACGGCGACAAACCAGAGTGGCATTTCTCATAATGTAGCTCTGACACTTGTCATCACGATTGATCCCTAGCGCCGATGGCCTGCTAGAGTTCTTCTCTAGCAGGCCATCGTTCTATACGGTTGTATTGAGACTGTTCAGAATCCAGGGTAGGACGTGAGTTGCTTACTCGCCAAGTTCGTGAAGTCTGCAAGTAGTCTGACCGCGTTGGGAGTTTTGCCGAGCCGTATCCTTGGCGCTTCCATCGTGCAACTTCGAAATGGCCGTAGGCGTTCACTCCATAAGGATTCCGTCTGCCGTCCGCATCTTGGCCTAGCCATTCATCTGGGACGCTCTTCTGAGGTCAAGCTCTACGCCGTAGCCAGCCTCAAAATAGTTTGGTGTCACTGCATTGCGAAGCGCGATGTACTCTGTAGTGCGAGAGGGAATGCGTGCTCCCCTATGGGATGTAAGAAGCGAATGGCCTTCAGAGCTTACGGCACTGCATTCTTGTGGCTGCTCGTGGCATGTGAGAAGCCGATCCATACTTTGTATGGGTTCTTGATGTAGGACGCAGCGGAGCGTTCGATCTCAACCCGCGCCTCCAAAATCAATTGTTCGCTGCCCTCCTAAATGGAGGGCCCTCGTATTTTGGATGTGATTCAGGATGTTCCGGGAGGCGGCACATTGGCTATGTTGTTGGACGTGGGCTCTGTGCTGCTGGAGAGTGTTGCGGTAGATGGTCGTCCCGGGAAGCGGCTGCTCTTTCGTGATCCCGTGCGGGTGATTGAGGCAAGGAGTGTTGCGGACGTTCCTGCGGCGCTGCTGGCGGTGGATCGTGCGCTGGCAGAAGGCCTCTCTGTGGCGGGGTTTGTGGGCTATGAGGCTGGGTTGGCGCTCGAATCGGTGCTGGCCGCTCTGGTGCCAGAGCCTCTGGATGGGGAGCCGCTGTTGTGGCTGGGCTGCTATCGGTCATCAGAGAGTGTTGAGAACTCTCTGAGCGAGGTAGCCGAGAGTTCGGTCCAAGCGGTTCGGCTATCGCTGACTGAGGTTGAGTACGTTTCTCGTGTCGAGGCTGTGCAGCGGTTGATCGCAGCCGGGGAAACGTATCAGGCCAATCTCACGATGGAGGCCTGCTGGCAGGCCGGGGAGAGCGCAGAGGCGCTCTATCAGCGGCTTCTGCAAGCGCAGCCGGTGGAGTACGCGGCGCTGCTTCGTCCACAGGCTGCGTGGCATGTGCTGTCCTTTTCGCCCGAGCTGTTCTTTCGCCGCGACGGCGAGCGCATTGTGACTCGACCGATGAAGGGAACCGCTGCTCCGGGGGTGGATATGGCCGAAACGCGGGCCCAGGCTGCGTGGCTGCAGGCGGATGAGAAGAACCGCGCTGAGAACGTGATGATCGTCGATCTGCTGCGCAATGATCTGGGACGGATCTGCAAAATTGGCTCGGTGAAGGCGACGGAGCTGTTCCACGTGGAGCGTTACCCGACCGTGCTGCAGATGACCTCGACCGTTGAAGGGAGGCTGCGGGATGGCGTGGGCTATGCGGAGATCTTTCGCGCGCTGTTTCCTTCGGGATCGATCGTTGGCGCGCCGAAGGTGCAGACGATGCGCCGGCTTTGGGAGCTTGAGGCGCGCAGGCGCGGAGTGTACACGGGGGCGATCGGATACATTACGCCGGATGGTCAAGCGGAGTTCAACGTGGCGATTCGGACCGTGAGCCTGCGAGGGCAGGAAGCCCGCATGGGCGTGGGGTCTGGGATCGTTGCGGACTCGGTCGCGGAGTTAGAGTATGCGGAGTGCAAGACGAAGCTGGCGTTTTTGACGCTCCCGGCAATAGAGCCATTTTCGCTCATTGAGACGCTGCTGGTGGAGAACGGAGCTTACACGCTGCTGCCCGAGCATCTGGAGCGAATGGCTGAGTCGGCCGAGTACTTTGGCATGGTCTTCGACGGGGAGCGCGTACAAAAAGCGCTGCGCGAGGCTCTGCAGGAGGCGGGCAACGAGCGTCGGAGAGTGCGGCTGTTGCTCGACCGGGAAGGCGTTGCCAGCTGGAGTTCCACGGCCCTGCCAACTCCTTCTGAGGAGCCGGTCGACCTGCTGCTTTGGCCGCAACGTACGCAGGCGAACGATTTATTCCTGCGCCACAAGACGACGCGCCGAGCGCTTTACGATCAGGCCTTTCAAGCTGCGCAGGCGGCTGGATGCGCGGATGCTCTCTTCCTGAACGAGGACGGAGAGGTTACGGAAGGCGCCATTCACAATGTCGTGGTGGTTTTGAACGGAGGCTGGCTTACTCCACCGCTCGCTTCAGGGGTGCTGCCGGGAGTTTTTCGCAGAAAGCTGTTGGACGTCGGGCGCGTGACGGAGAGGCGTCTGACCCGGGAGCATCTGGAGCAGGCGGAAGAGATCTACCTCTGCAACTCGGTGCGCGGACTTCGGCGAGTCCGTGAGCTGAGGCCGCCTGTCTAGCTGCGTTACTGGCTTTCAGCGAGCGGATGCGGAGCGCGAAGTGCCCGGCTGGTGACATGAGCGTTTGCCTGCCGCACAACGTGCGGCGTAATGGTGATCAGCAGCTCTGTCTTGTCGTTTTCGACATCTTTGTTCGTGCCCTGGAAGCCCGGCACATCGTTCAGGCCTGGCAGGCCGGAGAGGGCGCCTATTTCGCTGGAGCTTACCTGGCTGGTAAGCAGCACAGTCTGTCCATCCGGCACGGTCGTGGTGGAGGTGAACTGGCGGTTATTCAGCACCGGAATGCCGTTCAGCGAGGTTGAGCCGAGGGCCTCCAGCTTTAGGTCCATCTTGAGAAAGACCTGTCCGCTGCGCTGGATGCGTGGCGTGGCCTTCAGCGTCAGGCCAAGGTCTTCGTACTGGATCTGCGGCACGCTTGCAGCGGTGGAGGTCGAGCTGTAGCCATACTGCGCCAGCAGGCTTGAAACTGCAGCAGAGGTGGAGGCGGAACCGGAGGTGTACGTTGCGGTGACGATCGGGTAATGCTCACCCGTGCGGAACTCCGCAGGTTGGTTGTTGCCCGCGCGTACCTGCATTGAGTCCAGCAGGTGGGCTTCAGAGTCAGTCAGCAGAGCATTGAGCGTGACGCCGCTGGAGATGGTCACGCCTGCGAGCGGGAGGCCGTTATAGGTGCCGAGTGTCCCGAGAAGGCCTGAGATGAGCGAGCTTTCGGAAGAGGTAAGCAGCCCCGCAGCGTAAAGGAAGTAAAGCTCAACCGGAAGGTCGGTCGCGGCGTTGCCGGTGAGTGTCAGCAGCCCGGCGGAAACGGCCTGCGAAATGGAGCTTTGATTCTCATTCAGGATGTTGGTGGCTGTTGTATAGACGGGGAAAACGCTGGCGCTGGTGGGCGTTGTGACGCCGATGTCTCTCGTTACGGACTTGTCGATTTCGTAGAGATTGATGTCGAGCAGAACATCGGAGTCGCCGTCGAGCATGTCGGCGTATGTGGCGTTGACGAGCCTGAGTGTTGGCTCGTCACCCCGCAGCAGAATAGTTCCGCCAGTCGCACTGGCGGTGACGTTCTTGATGTCGAAGACGTTGCGCGCGACGTTGGCGAACTCCTGCATCTGCTCGTTGCTCATGCCGCGCAGGTAGATCGTCTCTTCGATGAGCGGCATCAGGCGGTCACGGTTCTCCTGCGTGTCTTTGGAGATGATGACCCGGTCGGCCTGAACAGGAGCGGCGAAGCTCTTGGTCATCTGATGAACGAGCGCGGTGGCTGTATCGAAGTCCGCGTCGTCGAGAACGAAGCGCACGTTCTGCGTCTGCGGCGCGCTCTCGTCCATAGCAATCTGAATGCCCCAGGCTCCGTACACGGCGCGCAGTACGCTGGCTGCGTCGCCGCGCTCGTTGAAGCTGTGCTTGCCCGGCGTAGCCTTCAGGTGTGGCGCTCCAGCGAGTGTGGAGGCGATGTTCTCCGCAGGGAAGCGCAGGGGATCGATGGCCGGAGAGTTCGGTTCGCCGCCTGCCGCAAGATGGGCCGCTGCAATGCGGTTGTCCGGGTCGAGTTTGTGGGCCTCGGCAAGCAGAGATTGTGCGCGAGTGTTGTCCTTTTTGTAGCGCGCAAGAGCGGCTTCGTGAATCAGTTCGGTTACGCGGGCCTCGCGGGCGAAGAGCACGGCGCGCGTGTAGTCGGCGTTGTTGGGGTTCAGCGAGACGGCGTGCGCAAAGGACTTTTCTGCCGCGACGTAGTTGTGATGCTCGACGGCACGGGCACCGGAGAGATAGGCGTCGTCGGCTTCGCGGCGATCACGCTCCGAGACCGGTTTGGCCGGAGGCTTAGCCTCGTTGTTCTCTGGCGTCGTTGGCTGTGCGCCGGCGGGAGTGCTCACCGGCGTGTTCATTTCTGTCTTGTGGGTAGTCTGTGCAAAGCCTGTGGAGCAAAGCAGGGCCAGCGAAAGGGAGAACGCGGCTCGACGGCTTTGCAACAAGGGTGACATGCGGTTTAGACGCAGCGCAGGCGCTAACGTCCTCCGTTCACGATCTGAAGATTTGTCCGGAGGGCCGCAGCCGCCGGGCGAACCGAACGGACGGGGCGGCGCATTCCCTTGCGGATCTGTGCGGAGTCCATGTTCAGCTCTGCAAGCGTGCGCGAGAGTGTGTTGCGATGCATGCCGAGTTCTTCAGCGGCTTTGCACTGGTTTCCGCGGTGACGCGAAAGGATCTCGAGGATGTAGCGCTTCTTAAACTCACGCACCGCATCGTTGTAGTTGATGCCGGCGTCGTGCATTTGCAGAATGAGGTTGTCGAGATCGCGTTTCACTCGTCAGAAGTCCTTCGATGCAGAGGATGAGCTACCAGTGTGCGACGGCGAGGGTAATTTGATCCAATCGCCGTTTGTGTGCTTGATTTGCTCGAGCCCGGAGTGCAGCCGGGTGGAAAGCTCGGCGGGCATGGTGAAGGATACCCCATGAGCGGCGCGGAGGAAATACGGTGCGAGCAAAGAATGTTGGATCCAGGGAGCGGTGGGCAGGAATGCGGTGACCGAGAGCAGGAACGCTCCGCCCAGAACTGCACCTCGAATGATGCCAAAGACCGCACCCAGCGCACGATCGAAGAAGCCCAGACCCACAGCCGAGGCCGTCCGCTTCACCAGATGACCCAGCAGCGTGGCAATTGCCATGACGCCGAGCAGGATGAGCAGAAACGCCAGAAACTGGGCCAGCGGCACGGTGTTGATCATGCCCTTCAGCTTCAACGCCAGCGACTGGTAGCCCCAGCAGGCAGCAAAAAAGCCGACAATCAGCCCGGCCAGGGCAAACGCCTCGCGCACGAAGCCGCGAAAGATGGCGCGCACCGTGGAGTACGCCAGCAGGGTGATCAGTAGCCAGTCCAGCGGATTCATCGTGCGGCGCTCGTTGGCTGCGCGGGGTGGAAGCAGGCGTCGAGTGACTGGGCCAGCTCAGGCATCATCAGCGACGTGGCATCCCAGGTGTGTTTGCCCGGCACGGTGGCGACGGTGTGGCGGAAGCCGCGGCGGGTAAGCTCTGCGGCGAAGGCTTTGTCGTCGTCGTTGTCGTCGTCATCGTTGCTCCAGGCCATGAAGAGGAACGGTGCCTGCGAGGGCGATGCCTGGCGGATGAGGGTGAAAGGGTCGTACTTGTGGCGCAGTTTGCTGCCCGGCTTGCCCAGCGCCTCGTTGGTGCGCATGGATTCGCGAAGCTCTGTCCAGATAAAGGGGCGGGTGGAGATGTCGAGCGCGGAGTTCAGTCCGCCCGCAAAGGCGAACGTTCCGGGATGGCGCAGCGCGATGCTGATGGCGCCGTAGCCGCCACGCGACATGCCGACGACCGCACGATGCGCAGGGTCGTTCTCCGCCTCCGGCACAAGCTTGCTCACCGCGGGAATCACTTCGGTCAGGAAGTAGTCTTCGTAGCGGCCGTTGGAGGCCCGCTGGTTCAGATAGAAGCCCGAAGGGTCTTCCGGCATGGCGAGGATGTAACCGTGTGGAACGAGGTCTGCGTCCGTCGCCGACCAGCTGGAAAACGACGTGTAGTTCGACGCATAGCCATGCAGCAGATACACCACCGGCAGCTTTTCGCCGGGAGCGATGTGTTCCGGCATCGCGATGCGGATGGGGAGGTTGCGGCCGAGGATGGTGGAGTGGACGGTGCTGTCGAAGACGCGCACGCCTGCAGCGGGGAGAGCCGTACTCGGTCCCTCAGAGCAACCCGTTGCAAACACAAAGAGAACCGTCAGAAGTGAAACGTATCGAGCGCCCTTCACCGGGAGCCTCTTCCTACGAGCGGAGATGAGCCAGCAACGCCGCTTCCAACAGCGGCATCTGTGCATTCCAAGTATTCCAGTTGTGGGCTCCATTGATCACGTGAAATTCGTGGGGGATACCACGTTGATCAAGCTCATTCGCAAGACGATGGTTTGGCGTTAGCAGAAGGTCCTGGTTCCCACACGCAATGTAGACGTACGGAGCGGTCGCCTGGGCTACGTGTTCGGCCAGAATCTGGGGATCGTTTTGCTGCCTCGTAGGGCTGCCCTGAGGGCCGAAGGCGCGGTAGATCGTCTTCGATTCAAATGGATGATGCCAGCGGAAGGGCCGTTCGGGGAAGTCGATGGCACCACTGATGTCGCCGATGAAGCTGTAGAGGTCTGGGTGCTTGAGGCCGAGCGTTGTGGCTCCGTAACCTCCGCGCGAGATGCCGACGATGGCGGTATGGTCGCGGTCCGTTGCACCCTGCGGGGCGAGCATCGCGACGCGCTGCCGCACGTCTGCCGTGATGTACTGCTCGTACTCGTTGTGCCGTTTTTCTGCTTCGTTGATGTAGTACGCACCGGGCGCATCCGGCATCACCAGCAGAAAGCCTTCGGCTGCAAAGCTGGCGATCTCGCTGTTGTTGGCCCAGTCGCGGTAGTCGACACCCGCGCCGTGCAGCAGGTAGACCACAGGCAGTGGATGATCGGTGGGAGTGGCGGGGAAGACCAGCCGCAGATGCATCCGGCGGCGAAGGGCCGCGCTGTAGAACGTCGAATCGATGAGCGTTACATCACGCGTCAGATGTGGCTTGTTTTCGATCAGCGGGGCATCGCTGCAGCCGGAGCCGCAGAGCGTGAGCAACAAGAGGAAAGCGACGGCAAAGGCTCGAATCATGCGTGCGAAGTTGTTCTCGTGATCGGTACTACGTTATGAGACGAGATCCAAAATGCAAAAGATTCTGAACATTGCGTGCGGCGGACGTTTTGCCCGTCGCACGCCACAGTCCTAAGCCGCCTGTTGCGCGGAGCGTGATTCCTTGCCCTGCGAGCGGCCACCGAGTGAAACGGAGACGATCTTCGAGACACCGGGCTCCTGCATGGTCACGCCGTACATCACGTCGGCCTGCTCCATCGTGCGCTTTGAGTGGGTGATGACGACGAACTGCGTCGTCGAGCTCATATCCGAGATCAAGCGAGCAAAGCGGCCCACGTTGGTTTCGTCCAGCGGAGCATCGACTTCGTCCAGGATGCAGAACGGTGCGGGCTGGAACTGGAAGATGCCGACCAGCAGCGAGAGTGCGGTGAGCGCCTTCTCTCCACCCGAAAGCAGCAGCACGTTCTGCAGCTTCTTGCCCGGCGGCGACGCGATGATGTCGATGCCCGAAAGATCGCTCTTGCCGTTGGCTTCCGGATCCGTCAGCTTCATGAACGCCTGTCCGCCCCCGAAGAGCTTCGTGAACGTGGTGGAGAAGTTGTCGTTGATCACCTTGAAGGCTTCTTCGAACTTCTCGCGCGAGATCTCGTCGATCTCCTTGATCGAGGCCTGCGTGTTCTCGATGGAGTCGATGAGGTCGGTGCGCTGCGTTTCGAGGAACTCGTGGCGCTGCGCGGTCTCGGCGTACTCTTCGAGCGCCATCATGTTCACCGGGCCCATTGCCTCAAGCCTGCCCTTCAGGGTGCGCGCAGACTCTTCCTGATCGGTGAGGGCATCGCCTTCGATGCGTTCGATTGACTCGTCTTCGCGCAGTGCAGAGGCCTCCACGCCGAGGTCGTTGAGGCAGGTGGCCTCGAGGTACTCGATGTCCGAGGTGAGCTTTGCGGTCTTTGCGGTCAGCGTCGAGCGCTGCTCGCGAAGACCTTCGGTATCACCACGCAGAGCGCGCAGCTTGGTGTCGAGTTCGCCGATGCGTGCGCGCAACGTCGACGCTTCGGCAGAAAGCACCTCGGACTCTGCAACCGCTTGCTGGCGCATCTCGGTGAGTTCCGTGTGCTGCGACTCGAAGGCGATGTTCTCTTCTTCGCGGCGGGCCTTCTCGGACTGTGCATTGGCAAGCTGCGAATCAAGCTGTTGAATGCGCTGCTGCTGTGTCTGGAAGAGGCGATTAGTCTGCTCGAAGGTGGCGTTCGCATTGCGACGGCGCTCTTCGATGCCTGCAAGCATGGCGTTGGCTTCGGAAGCTGCAGCCTGCAGGTCTTCGCGGTCGGCACGCATCTGCGAGATGCGTGCGGTCAGCTCTTCCACCTGCTGCTCCAGGCCCGTCTGCTCGCCTGCAAAACGCTCTGCATCGGCCCGCTTGCGACCGATCAGCTCTTCACGCTGCGTGCGCTGGTCCTTGTTACGTCCCTGTGCGAGTTCGTACTGCTGCAGACGTGACTGGATGCGGCTTGCTTCGGACTCCATCTGCCGCAGCGCTGCGCCCTGGTTGGCGGATTCGCGCTCAGCGTCGCGGCGCTCGGCCTGCTTGTTCTCAAGCATCGCGGTCAGCTCTGCGATGTCGCGCGTCAACGTCAGCGTCGCTGTCTCATTGCGGGAGAGCTCTGCTTCCACTGCGTCGAGCTTCGTCTGTACCTCTGCAAGCTCGCGCTTCAACGCCAGCGGACCCTGCGAACGAGGACGCCCACCGGTGACTGTTACGTTGTTGAACGTCTCGCCGTTCGGCCCGAGGAAGAAGCTCTGCGGGTTGGCAAGCGCCAGCGCACGAGCGGTGGCGTTGTCCGGTGCGATAAAGCCTTCGCGCAGACGGGGCAGAATCACTTCCAGCGATTTGCCAAAGCCATCGAGTACGCGGATGGTGTCCTTCAGCGCGACGACACCTTCGCCGTTCGGTGAAGAAGATGCACTCATACCGTCTGCGATAGGGAAGGTGGACTGCGCATCGTTCGGATGCACGAGGAAGGTGGCGCGTCCTTCGACCTCGGATTGCAGCATGGCCATGCCGGCCTCGGCTGCGTCCCAGCTCTTCACGACGATGTAGTTCAACTCGTCGCGCAGGAACTCGTCGACCACCTGCTCGTACTTGCCGTCGACTTCGAGGAAGTCGGCAAGCGTTCCAACGGGAGCAAGGTTGCTGTCGTTGCGCTTCTGGTTTGCGCGGAAGATGTTGCGAACCGTGTCGGTCGAGTACGAGTGCTCGTTGATGAGTGCTTCGAGCGAGGTGTGGCGTCCTGTCAGCGTCGCCATCTCGGCACGCAGCTCGTTCGAACGCTTGCGCGACTGTGTCTCCTCCTCGCGCTTCATGCTGAGCTGCGTACGCACCTCAGCGATCTCGTTCTCGAGACGCTTCAGTCGCTCGGTGACGTCTTCGAACGTCATCTTCGCCTGTCCGCGCTGCTGGCCGATCTGCTCCAGTTCGGCGCGGGCGGAGTTGGCTTCAGCATCCAGACGCTCGTTCTCGCGATCAAGGCCCTGCAGACCTGCTTCAGCCTGTGCGATTTCGTTATTGGCCTGCGAGACGCGTTGCATGGCGCTCACTGCCTGACGACGCTGGTTTTCCGCGGTGGCTTCGGCGGTTAGCACATCGCGCGTTGCAGCCTGAGCCTGCGCGGTCTGCGCCTGCGCCATTTCGCGAGCGCCGCTGGCTTCGTTGTTCGCGCCTTCCAGAAAAGCCTTCTGCTGCTCGAGCTCAGCGGTCAGCGTGGCCAGTTGAGCCTGTGCCTGCTTGCGCTCTTCGCTGCCGGTCTCGGAACGCTCGGTGAGGTCCTGGATGCGGTCGTTGTTGGCGTTCGTGCGCGCTGTGATGCGCTCAAGCTCCACCGCCGAAGAGTTGGCCCGGGAGTTTGCTTCGCGGATCACACCGTCCAGCTCATACCCTCGTGCGACACCGGTGGTGTGCTCTGCGTCCATCTCGTCGAGCCCTGCAGACTGTTCGTCGATCAGGCCAGCGAGGCGTGCGATCTCGGCAGCGGTTGCAGACTGGTCTGCGTCCATCTGCGTCAGTCGAGACGCCAGTGTGGTGCGCAGCTTGCCGCGCAACTCGGTCTGCACCTCGCGATAGCGCTCGGCCTTTGCGGCCTGGCGCTTCAGCGAACCCATCTGCCGGGTAACTTCTTCGAAGATGTCGTTTACGCGCGAGAGGTTCTGCTTGGCCGACTCCAGGCGAAGCTCGGCGAGCCGCTTCTTCGTCTTGAAGCGCGTGATGCCAGCCGCTTCTTCGATGATCGAGCGGCGGTCGTGCGGCTTCGAGCTGAGCAGCTGGCCGATGCGCTCCTGCCCGATGATGGCGTAGCTTTCGCCGCCAAGACCGGTGCCCATGAAGATGTCCTTGATGTCCGACAGACGGCAGATCTTGCCGTTAAGCAGGTACTCGGAGTCGCCGGAGCGGAAGAGTCGACGCGTCACGGTAACTTCACCGGCGCGAACCGGCGTGCGGCCGAACTTGCGGCGGCGAATCTTCAGAATGACGTTGTCCGCGCGTGGGGAAAGCGTGGCCTCGGCAGCTTCGCCCTCGGGCGCTTCTGTGTCTGAAACCTCGGGCTGCTGCGGCTCTGCCTGCTGCGCTTCGTACTCTGCCAGCGAGGCTTCGTACACTTCCATCTGGTCTGGCGTTGCGTTCTCGGGGAGCACCGGCTTGCGCTTCTTGGGAACCTTCGCTTCGTAGGTCTGACCGGGCTGCGCTTCGGTGACGGCCTCTTCGGTCTCCTGCGCGATCTGTGCGCGCAGAGCCGCCTCGTCCCAGTCGCCGTTGGCCTTCAGCGCGACCTCGGCGGGATGCTCGTCGGTGATGATGACTTCAGGTTCGCCCTCCGCAAGCGTCTGGCCGTCGTAGACCTCGGGGTCGACGAGCGTGAGCGACACTTCCGCCATGCCGGTCGGCTTACGGTCGCGTGTGCCGGCAAAGATGACGTCTTCCATCTTGATGCCGCGCAGGCTCTTGGCGCTCTGTTCACCGAGAACCCAGGTGATGGCGTCAGAGATATTCGATTTTCCGCAGCCGTTCGGGCCTACGATGGCGGCAATGCCTTCGCCAGTCAACTGCACTTCCGTACGGTCACAGAAGGATTTGAAGCCAAGAATCTGAACTTTTTTGAGCTTCAGCACGCGGTCGAACCTCACAGGACGGAAGAAACCCGTCGGGAATGTATAGGGAAATGCTAAGAGGCGGAACCAAGCGCGGCAACCCGTTTTGCGCGAGATGTTGTGGATAAGGCGTACCAATGCCCAGATATTGTGCTGTCGACGCGGAAAAATGCTGGATGTCGCGGACGGTAGATTTGCAAGTTGCACCGTCTTTGTGGCAGTGGGAACGAAGAGAAAACGAAATTGCCCTGTCCGGTGTCTAAGGAAATAGCGGTTGTGAAGGGCTCGCGAGACGCCTGCAGGGCGCTGGAAACGCTTCCGGCGGAGAAGGAAAACCGGGGATAAGTTGCGTCGGAGCAACACGGTTTCTATAATCCGCATCATCCAGCGTAGGTTCTGGTGTGGCAGAAAACCACGCTTTGCTCTCCCGGCGCGAAGTTCGCGCTTGATCGAAAACCGACATACTAAAAGTTCGAGGAGTTCGCTTTATGAAGAAGGTCGTCCTAGCGTCGCTGCTGACCCTGACCGGTGCAGTTCCGGCGTTTTCCCTTGCTGTCGCGCAGAGTCCCCAACCCGCTGCGCAGGCTAGTGGCCAGGTGCAGATGTCGGAAGCGGAGTACGCGGCATACAACAATGCCAACACGCAGACCACTCCCGCAGCCAAGGCCCAGGCGTTTGAGGCGTACCTGAAGCAGTATCCGAACTCGGCCGTAAAGGGCCAGGTGCTGAACCAGATGCTTTTTGCCTACAACCAGGCTGGTGATCAGGCCAACACGCTCGCAACGGCTGACCGTGTAGTTGCGGCTGAGCCGAACAACCTGCGCGCTCTCACGCTCGAGGTGTACTACCGCCGTGCGGATGCTGAGAAGCTGACGGATCCGGCTGCGAAGTCTGCTGGTCTCGACACGGCTGCCAAGTACGCCAACCAGGGTCTGAGCGCCACCAAGCCGGCTGACGTTGCGGAAGCCGACTTTACGGCTCTGCAGAAGGCCACCAAGCCGACCTTCGAGTCTGCTCTGGCTGCTGCTGCGCTCGCGAAGAAGGACAACCCCACGGCGATCGCTGCGCTGAAGGCCGAGCTTGCGGCTGATCCTGACGACACCATGAAGGCCAGCCCTGTGCTGCAGGACGTCTTCACGCTTGCCCAGGCCTACTACACCTCGACCCCGCCGGATTACCTGAACTGCGCCTGGTACGCAACGCGCGCGCTGTCGTTTGCGCCCGATGCTTACAAGCCGCAGATCCAGCCGCTGGCGACCTACTGCTACACGAAGTACCACGGCTCGAAGGACGGTTACGACGCTCTGCAGGCGATGACGAAGACCAATATCGACCCGCCTGCCGATCTCGGCACGACGGTCAAGCCTGCTCCCAAGCCTGCTGACATCGTTGCGAACCTGATTGCAACGACGCCTGATCTGGCAACGCTGGCGCTTTCTGACAAGGAGTTCGTCCTTCAGTACGGCAAGCCGGAAGATGCGGACAAGGTCTTCGCTACGGTGAAGGGTAAGAGCGTTGAGATCCCCGGTGCTACGGTTGTTTCGGCAACCGACAGCCAGGTGGTGGTTTCGGCCTCGGACTCGGCTGTGCAGGAGAAGCGTGCGGACATGACCTTCAACATGAAGGAACCGCTCAAGACGCTTCCTGTGGCTGGCGACAAGGTCAACCTGCAGGGAACGTATGACTCCTACACGCAGACCCCGCTGATGATCACCATGACCACGGCCAGCATTGTTACGCCGAAGACGACCCCGGCGAAGACGACGGTTCATCACACCACCCGCAAGAAGTAAGCACCACGGCAACACAGCAGAAACGGCCTCCCCAGCGGGAGGCCGTTTCTGCTGCTGCAGTTGCTTTTCTTACTGGCTGAGCAGGTTCGCAAAGAGACGGAACGCGCCGGGAACCGCTTCGGGGAACTGACGGTAGAGAGCGAAAGCCACGTAGGTGTAGTGGCCTTTGCCAACCTTCGCCGTCAGCAGGCCACCAAGCTGCGGCTTTTGCGGCAGGATGTGTTCTGCAGGTGCTCCTGGGTCGTGTGTCTCGGTCAGCGCTGTGTACTGTGGGTCCCACGTCGCCATGAAGCCGTGACCGCGTTCTTCGATCCAGCCGTTGAAGTCAGCAGATGTGATGTGATTCGGCGTGGTGAGTAACGGATCCTGTGCACTCAGCAGTTTTACCGCAGCAGTCTCGTCCACAACCTTCTCATTCGCTCCGAGCGAGAGAGGGAAGGGAGCGTCTGCGGCGGTGTACTCCATCGTCTGATACTGCACAACAACGTTGCCGCCATCGCGTGCGAAGTCGAGCAACGCCTGTGTCGGCGCGCCATGCAGATCAGGATGTGCGGCGTATGTGCGGACGCCGAGGATGACCGTGTCGAAGTCCGCGAGTCCTGCCTGAGTCAGGTCGGAGACTTCCAGCTTCGTGACAGGCAGTCCGATGGCCGCGAGGGCGTCAGGAACGGAGTCTCCGGTGCCGGGGAGGTAAGCGATGCGACGTTTTTTCGGAAGCTGCAGATTGGCTGGGGGGGCGAACCTCGCCGGGCGTTCGATGAAGTTCGTGCGCGGCAGATCGTCATAGCCAACAGATCGGATGCGCTTCCGCTCGGCTGGATCATTCGGCACGAATTGAATCGGTTGCAGGGTGCCTTCGGCGTTGACTGCGAATGGCAGCTCAATCCGCCCCCCTGTGTGGCTCATGAATGACTCGTTGACGATGAGCGGTGCGGGGGCGAGCGGCGCATTGCGTAGCGCGGTATCGGTAACGTCGTAGTAAGGCTGTTCGACATTTGCCCGATGGAAGTAAGGGAGCGTTGTCGGGAACCGCCCGGCCTCTGCTGCGGAAACCTCAAAGACATCCGTGCCGTCTGTTGCCATGTGCGTTTGATGGGTGGATGCAACCCAGGTATTTGATAGCTTGCCGCCGTGCGGGGAATCGGATGGGCTCTTCACCTTGAGATGGATGGTGAAGGGAGAGCCGGTCTCGAGATCATTCGACGGGGTGGAGATGGTGGCTTCGGCTTGAATATTCAGTGCAAACATTCGAGCTTCTTCAAGCTGGCTATGCTTTACGAGAAGCTCATGGGAGAGGCTTGCAAACTCCTCCTGGGAGATGTTGCCGAAGCCTTCCGCGTCGTCAAGATGCGGAGCAAAATCGATCCCTCTGGTGTGTGGGTCGGTGAGGGTGTGGAGTGCAGTGTCTATGTGATCTACGCTGCTTTGCAGCAGCTTGCTGACGCCTTCCAGATCGCCTGCCTGCTCCTTTGTGTTTGCCTGTGCGAGAAGGTCGGCGACCCTCTGCAGGATCTTGCGTAGGGATGCCGGAGCGTTCGGCGCGAGATCGGCGATGCCTGCGATGCTGGTGTCGATGCCGTGGAAGAAGTCGGCTTGTCCGTTGTCGTTCGCCGCGTACGCAGGCTGAATGCAGCTTGCGAGAGATTCGGCGGAACCGCAGATTCGCGAGCCGTACAGGTGATAGGCCACGTCGAAAGCTCCAGCCGGAGCGGAGCGCATCCCCGGCCCCATCTGGGACTTCTGCTCGCTGAGGCCGCGACGAGCAAACTGAATGTAGCTGACCGGAGCCTCACCCTCAGCAGAGAGCAACGGATCGGTATTGCCTTCGTGGACGATCACATCGGTGCTTGGCGAGGTGGGTGAGTCCTTGCCGGAGACGTAGTTGTGAAACTCCGCAGGCACATACTGGTTCGTCGCGTAGTCGTAGAGACCCTTTTCGCTGATGGCGCTATGCGGCACGCGCGCGTAAACGCGCAGCGGCTTCCACGGGTAGATGCCTTCCTGCTCCATCTCCGGGAAGACCTTCGGATCACCCGCAGCGAGGAACGCCTCCTGCGTAATCTCTCCCGAGACCTGGTGCTGTCCGTGGCCGTCCGTGACGCCGCCAATCCATGTACTGGTGAGTACGAGCGGGCGGAAGATGCGGATGGCACGCACGGCATCGTAGAGCACGCGCTCGTGGGTCCACTTGCCGAAGGTCTCGGCCTTGGTCTTGGAGAAACCGAAGTCCACCTCGGTGCCGAACATCTGCGAGACGCCGGTGTAGCGGTCGTTCGCGAGCAGCTCCTGCGTACGCAGCAGGCCGAGTGCGTCCTCGAAGTCGCCGGTCATGGCGTTCTGTCCGCCTTCGCCACGCGTCAGCGAAAGATCTGCCACCTGCGCTCCCATGCCGCGAGCGTAGAAGGTCAACATGCCGCCATCTTCGTCGTCGGGGTGCGCGACGATGTTCAGCACGGAGGCTCGCGTGCTGATGCGACGCAGCATCTGCTCCAACCCGCGCCGTCCCTGATCGACCGGCAACTCACGGCCATCGCGTGGCTCCACGCGTTCGCGGGCCAGGTTGGCAGGGTCTGTAAAGTGGGCTGGGGCCTGGGCTTTCGCGAGGACAGGCGAAGCGGTCGCGGCAAAAAGGGTCGCAAAGGCGAGCGGAGCAAAACGGCGGCGCATGGTGGTTAGATTCGCACAACTTGCCCAGGGCGCAGAGTGTTTCTGCGCGCATTTGCATAGACTGGGCAGAGCGTGACGATGCAAACCCAGAACGGCAGGCTGGAGCGGACGCTCACCGCGCGAGGCGCGTTGGAGCTCAACCTGCTTGACATGATCGGCGTCGGCCCGTTCCTGACGCTGCCTCTGCTACTTGCCGCGATGGGCGGGCCGCAGGCGATGCTCGGCTGGTTGCTGGGCGCGTTGCTCGCTGTTTGCGACGGTCTGGTGTGGGCCGAGCTTGGCGCAGCGATGCCGCAGGCTGGCGGGACGTACGCATACCTGGTGGAGATGTTTCCCGGCCGCTGGGGCCGCTGGCTCAGCTTCCTCTTCGTCTTTCAACTCTGCTTCAGCGCACCGCTGAGCGTCGCCAGCGGATGTATCGGGCTCGCGCAGTATGCGAGCTTTCTGTGGCCGTCGTTGGCCAGCGAACCGGCGATGCATGTAACGCACCTCGGCGCCTATAGCTTTGGCATGGGAGCCAGCCGCACCACGTTGCTCGCGATGGTCGTCGTCGTTGTCGCCGTGCTGCTGCAGATGCGCAGCGTAGGCAAGCTGCGTGTGCTCTCGTTCAGCCTGTTGACGATTGTGCTCGCCACCATCGCCTTCTCCTGCGCGACCGGCGCGTTGCGCGGACACTGGTCGCAGGTGGTGGCGTTCCCGCCCGGTGCCTGGCACCTCGACGGAGCGTTCTTTGCCGGGCTTGGCTCTGCGATGCTCGTCGCCACATACGACTACTGGGGCTATTACAACGTCACGTTTCTCGGCGCGGAGGTGCGCGACCCTGAGCGCACAATTCCGCGCGTGGTCGTTGGTTCCATCTTCATTGTGGCGGTGCTGTACGTCGCGCTGAACGCCAGCGTTCTCAGCGTGATGGGAGCGCCTGAGATGCTCGGCGCACAGAGTCTCGGCGCACGCCGTGCCCTGCTCTCGGTCTTCATGATGAAGGCGTGGCTCCCCGTGCTCGGCGCAGTGCGTGCGATGGCGTTGGCAAAGCTGGCGGCGATGCTTGTGATGGTGACGGCGTTTGCAAGTGTCTTTTCACTACTGCTCGGCTACTCACGCATCCCGTACGCGGCGGCGAAGGACGGCAACTTTCTGCGGCTGTTCGCGAAGCTTGATCGCCGCGGCGAGTTCCCGCTGGTCTCGCTCGTAGCGCTCGCCGTAGTCGCCTGCGTATGCTGCTTCTTTTCGCTTGGTGACGTCATCGCCGCGCTGGTGGTGCTGCGCATCCTGCTGCAGTTCTCCATGCAGCACGTCGGCGTAATGCTGTGGCGCAAGCGCTGCCCGCAGGCGCGCCGACCGTTCCGTATGTGGCTGTATCCGCTGCCTCCACTGCTTGCGTTGTGCGGTTTTGCGTACATTGTGGCCAGCCGTACGAAGGCTGCCAGCCAGATCTGGCTGACGCTTGTCATCGCGGTCGTCGGCTCGGTGATTTTTTTCATGCGCCGAAGCTCGCCGAAAGAGAATCTATAACTCTCTCTGGTGCGTCGATATGATGAGGGTGCTGCTCGACGGGATATCACCCGAACGAACGTCCTCAGGAGGACAGGCCGATGCTGATCAGAACAACCCAGGAAATTCCTTCCAGCGAAATTACTCCGAGGGACACGGTGCGGGCGTTTCAGCGCAGCCGCCGCGAAGTGCTGATGGGCATGGGCGCTGTGGCAGGAGCCGCGCTGCTTCCTGCTAAGGCCTTCGCACTCAACAAGCTCGCCGTCACGCCGAACGGCAAGTACGTCGTAAACGAGCAGATGACACCGCAGGGCAAGGCCCAGAGCTACAACAACTTTTACGAGTTCGGCACGGACAAGAGCGATCCCTCGGAGAACGCTGGCTCGCTGCACACGCGGCCGTGGACGATCAAGATCGAAGGGCTGATTCAGAAGCCGCTCACCTTCGATATCGACACCGTGCTGCGCTATCGCCCGCTCGAGCAGCGCGTCTACCGCTTCCGCTGCGTCGAGGCGTGGTCGATGGTGATCCCGTGGGACGGCTATCCGCTCGCTGAACTCATCAAGGCCGCTAACCCTTTGCCCAGCGCGAAGTTCGTGCAGTTTGTCTCTCTCGCAGACTCTAAGCAGGAGAAGCTGCCCAGCGGCTTTGACTGGCCCTACGTCGAAGGCCTGCGTATGGACGAAGCGATGAATCCGCTGACGCTGCTGACCTTCGGCAGCTACGGAGAAACGCTCGCGAACCAGCAGGGCGCACCGATCCGCGTGATCGTGCCGTGGAAGTACGGCTTCAAGAGCGCGAAGTCGATCGTGAAGATTCGCTTTACGGACAAGCAGCCGGATACGACGTGGAACCAGATGGCTCCCAGCGAGTACGGCTTCTACTCCAACGTGAACCCGTACGTTGACCACCCGCGCTGGTCGCAGGCGCATGAACGCCGCCTTGACTCCACCAACAGCCTCTTCCCGAAGACGATCCCGACGCTGCCCTTCAACGGCTATGGCAATGAAGTCGCCGGGCTGTATGCTGGGATGGATCTCAAGAAATTTTTCTAGAGGAGTCGGATGCCGTCCAAAGCGATCCCCTGGCTGAAGGCCGTCGTGCATGTACTTTGTCTGCTGCCGTTCTTGAAGCTGCTGCAGATGTATCACTCGGGCGCGCTCGTCGAGCTCACCGACCCTGTGCAGTACATGACGCACTTCACCGGCAACTGGGCGCTCTGGATTCTGCTGGCCGATCTTGCCATCACACCGCTGCGCCGCCTGTCACCGAAGCTCGGCTGGCTGATCCGCTTCCGTCGCATGGTGGGGCTCTACGCGTTCTTCTACGCGACGTTGCATCTGCTCATCTACGTCTTCCTTTTCTCGGGCTATGACGTTCCGACAGCGTTGGAAGGTCTGAAAGCGCACCACTACGGCGAGCCTTTCCACCAGCTTTCGCTGGTCTGGCCGACGATTTGGGACGATCTGCTGAAGCGCAAGTTCATCCAGGTCGGCCTGCTCACCTGGACGATTCTCCTGGCCCTGACCATCACCAGCCCGCAACGCGTCCTGCGAGCGATGGGCGGCAAGAACTGGCAGCGGTTGCACCGTCTGGTGTATCTCGCTGGCTTCCTCGCGCTCATGCACTTCTGGTGGTCGGTGAAGGCTGGCGTCAAGGCGCCGATGGCCGACACCATCGTGTTTTTTGCGCTCATGCTCGCTCGTATTGCCTGGACGCTGATCAAAAAGTACAAAAAACGCCCTGTGTTGAAGCCCGCCTAAGCAACTTGCATTTGCCAGCGGGGTTCTCACAGGTTGAGAATTCCTCCGTAGCGATCGAGGTGTTTTGCGATGAAGCTGATTCCGCTGGCGTTAGTTCTTTCGAGCATGGTGGCATCGGGTGCGATCGCGCACTCGCAAATGATGACCGACGCGGCGACGCAGCAGGACGCGCCGTCGATGCAGAATGAGGCGCCACCTCCGACGCCGGCGCAGATGCATGCAGCCCAGACTTTCGCGGGCAAGAGCAAGGCCGCGTTCCCTCCGAAGCCTGCAGCCCACGCTGAGTTGGCTTCGTTGAGCCAGCGTGAACGCGCCGTACAACTGCTCAATCGCTTCGCCTACGGTCCGCGCCCCGGCGACGTCGACCGCGTCCTTGCCATGGGTACGGACAAGTGGCTGGAGCAGCAGCTTAATCCCGATAGCTACAAGGACGCCGCTCTCACGAAACGTCTGGCTGATTTCCCCACGTTGAACATGTCTCCAAGCAGCGCGATGGCGGTTTATCCGTTCGTGTCGCAGGTGAACATGACTTCGGACGGCAAGATTCCTTTTCCGGCTGATCCGCTGACGAACGCCGTGATGGAGGTGCAGGTGGCGAAGTATCAGGCTTCGCGAACGCACCGTGCGCCCGATGGCACGGTGGTACCCAAGCCCATCCTGAGTGACGACGAGATTGCCGCAAAGAAGAAGCAGGAGAAGGAAGCCGCAACGCGGCTTGCGGCTGGTCTGCTGGTGTTGCCGAAGAATGAGCGGATGGCGGCGATCGTGAAGATGCCGGTCGACGATCGCATCGCGCTCACCCGCAACGGCAGCCTGAGCGGTGAGCAGCGTCGGATGCTCTTTGCCGACTTCAACCCGCGCGAACGCGAGACCTTCATCGCCATGAGCGGAGAGACGAACTCGGCCTACTTCCTTCGCGACGAGCTTTCGCAGGCACGGATGCTGCGCGACATCCTGAGCGAGCGGCAACTCGAGCAGGTGATGACGAACTTCTGGTTCAACCACTTCAACGTCTACATGCCGAAGGACGGCGACCAGTGGTACACCGCCAGCTATGAGCGCGATGTGATTCGCAAGAACGCGCTGGGCAAGTTCAGCGACCTGCTGCTGGCCACAGCGGAGTCTCCGGCGATGATGGTTTATCTCGACAACTATCAGTCGATCGGTCCTGATTCACTGGCGAACGGCGTCGATCCGAAGAACCCGAACAGCAAGCGCGGTAACAAGGGATTGAACGAAAACTACGGCCGTGAGGTGATGGAACTTCACACGCTGAGCGTCAACGGCGGCTACTCGCAGGCAGACGTTACAACGCTCTCGGCGATCCTCACCGGCTGGGGTGTGGACCGCGCCAACCAGGGCGGCGGCTTCGCGTTTGACCCAAGGCGGCATGAACCCGGGCCGAAGTACTGGCTCGGTTACCGCATCGATGACGACGGCATGGCCACGAAGTTGAAGCCAGGCGATCCGATTCCGAAGCAGGCCTTTGGGCCGAGCGATGACGTTGCCACCGCCGCCAGCATGAAGCAGGGAATTACTGCGCTGAAGATACTGGCGGCAAGCCCGAAGACCGCGCACTTTGTCTCTTACCTCATGGCGCAGTACTTCCTTGCGGACACACCTCCAGACGCGCTTGTGGCGCGGCTTGAGAAGACCTACATGGACTCCGATGGCGACATCAAAGCGATGTTACGTACGCTCGCGCACTCGCCCGAGTTCAACGCCAGGCAGTACTTCCACAACAAGGTGAAGACGCCGGAAGAGTTCGTCGCCTCTGCGTTTCGTGCAACGGCGACGACGCCCGACAATCCATCGCAGCTCGTGAACTCGATCAAAGAGTTGGGCGAGCCGCTCTACGCCAAGCTGGAGCCGACGGGCTACTACCTGACGGCAGATGTCTGGATGAACTCCAACGCGTTGAAGGACCGTTTGAACTTTAGCTACAACCTCACGACCGGCCGTTACGGCGGACAGAAGTTCGATGCGCCGAAGCTGCTGGCGATCGGTCTGATGACGCCTTCAGGAGCCGGGCAGATCGCCGCTCCGCAGCCGATGCCAGCCTCCTCGCCAGTATCGGCTACGCACGCTGCGCCTGCAAAGCGTGTGGCATGGGCCGGGGAAGAACAGCAGGCCGCACCCATGCAAAAGCCCGCTCCTGCAACGTTGAGTACGGGATCTCAGGTAACGATGCGCGTGCTTGAAGCCACGATGATGGGGACGCCTGTCTCGTCGCAGACCAACCAGTTGATTCAGGCCGAGATGGTTCGCCAGGGCGAAGGCGATCCCGTGCAGGCGCTCAACGTATTGTCTGCGTTGGTCATGGGCTCACCGGAGTTCCAGTTGCGTTAGAGAAAAGCTTGCGTGAAGAAGGCCTGACGGCGATATGATCTGCAGAATATCGCTCTGAAATCTTTTGCACGACAAGGACAACGCATGATCGTTGACACTGCCGCTCCGCTTGAAGCGCAGCCTGTTCACTGGACTCCTCTTACGCGCTTTCTCTTTCGCTTCGCGTTTTTGTTCTTCTTCTGCTTTCTGTTTGCCTTCGGGAACGGCTCCTTGCTGGAGCTCTTTCCCGTCGTCGGTAATTGGATCAGCACGGGGATTGAGTGGCCGTTCCAGCACCTGAGCGTGTGGTTGGCCGCACACCTGTTTCATGTGCAGGGCATCGGGGCTCACTTTCATCCGACGGGCTCGGGCGACACCGCCGTGCAATGGATTCTGCAGGGTGTCTTCCTCGCCTTTGCGCTAGGCGGAGCCATTGTCTGGACGATCCTTTCGCACCTGCGCGGCAAGCGGGTCGAGTACCAGATGCTCTACGCCTGGCTGCGTTTTCTGCTGCGCCTCACCTGTGCGCTCTTCATGTTCTCCTACGGCACGGCAAAGCTCTTTCCCATGCAGATGGCGCCGCCTTCCATCGCCATTCTCAATGAGCCCGTCGGCAATCTCTCTCCGATGACGTTGCTGTGGATCAGCATCGGGCTCAACCCTTGGTACGAGATGATCTGCGGCGCTGCGGAGCTTATGGGTGGCGTGCTTCTGCTCTTCCGGCGCACGGCCCTGGCTGGAGCGTTACTCTCCGCGTTCGTGATGACGAACGTGCTGCTCTACAACCTCTTCTTTGATGTTCCGGTGAAGATCTTTGCCGCCAATCTGCTGCTGGCGTTGCTCTTCATCTGCCTGCCCGACATCAAGTCGTTGTGGGGCTTCTTCTGGAAGCATAAGCCGTCCGCTCCCACGGGCATATGGATTCCGCCGGTCCAGCGTAAGGCGTTCCGCATTACGACGCGCACCATAGAGATCGTCTACGTCGTGGCTATCCTCGTTGTCATGCCGGGGATGGAAGGCTATGGCTACATGGCGTCGGTGAAGAACGCGCACAAGCCCACCGACCTGCTCGGTGCGTGGCATATCGTCGCCACCAGCAACCCTGCCGGTGCGCTGTTGACGCCGGAGAAGCAGCCCATCACCGACCTCTACGTCGACACCGCTGTGCGTGCGTTCACGCGCGGTGTCGATGGCGAGCTCTGGCGCACGCGGCTCAACACAGATCCCACGGCGAAGACCGTCAACGTCCGTGTCTATGTGGAAGGTGGCCGTGACTACAGCTACACGATGCCGGACAGCCAGCACCTGCAGCTAATAGCCACGGCACCGAAGAGTGATCCGAAAATCAAGGCACCGGCAAAGCCGTTTGTACCCGTAACGATCATGCTCGTGCGCACACCTGTGCCGTCGCACTATCCGTTGCTGGATCGCGGCTTCCATTGGGTGAACGAGTGGGGTCTGGAGCGTTAACTAGACGTCCGCTACGCCTTCAAATAAGTCAGTGGATGGACGCGCTGGCTGCGGCACGGTTGCTGCGGCCAGCGTGTAGCGTTCTTCCCCGCCGTGCTTGGCAAAGACATCCGCCGTTGCGTGCATCACCGGAGCCTGTGAAACATGTTGGCGGAACGCCTCCTGCTTACGCTCGAAGACGTTGCGAACATCCAGCGTGCAGGTCCACGGAGCCAGCAGGGGAGCGTGGCGCTCGGGCAGCACAAAGTTGCCACTCAGGTAATACAACCGCTGCGGCTGGAAGAGGTCGCCAGCTTCGGGGTAGCGCTTCGGGTGCCCTGCCCAGTGGAACGCCGCTGTCGTTGCGGCAGAGACCGTCGTATGGTCAGCGTGCGTGTTCAGCGCGCCCTCGCCGCCGAAGGTGATGATGACGTGCGGACGGAGTGCGCGGATACGCTTGACGAGCACTTCGCCGAGTGACGAGAGCGACTCGAACTCCAGCCGGGCGTCCTGATAATCCAGCAGCTCCGCGTTCTTCACACCAAGCACCTTGCAGGACGCTTCAAACTCTGCGCGGCGCATCGCGCCCAGCTCTTTGCTGGAGCTCGCGCTGCCACGGTACGTCGCCGCCTGACCATCCGTCAGGCAGATCACCGAGGTTTCAGCGCCGCGGTCAGCGGCCAGAGCCAAAGCTCCGCCGAAAGCAAAACATTCGTCATCAGGATGTGCGCAGACGCAGAGTAGCCGAAGTGCCATAGACCTCCTATGGTAGCGCGGCAGGGAGCTCATTTCACCGCGAAAACTACGCCGGTTCGTCGCCGAAGAGAAGATCGGCAGAGTCGATCCTGTCGGCGAGCGCGGCTTCGCGATTCAGCGCCGCCACGGGAGCAAAGCTCTGCCGATGCAGCGGCGTCGGCCCATACTTTCGCAGGGCATCGCCGTGCACCCGCGTGCCATAGCCCTTGTGCGCGGCCAGCCCGTACTGCGGATAGATCAGGTCCGCCTCCCGCATCAGCGCATCGCGATGCACCTTGGCTACAACAGAAGCCGCCGCAATCGACAGGCACAACGCATCGCCGTAGTAGAGCTTCGTCTGGGCGCATGGGTGGTCGATCAGCATCGCGTCCAGAATGATGTGGTCCGGCGCGACGGCAAGCTGCTGCACGGCTCTAAGCATCGCCAGTCGCGATGCCTGATAGATGTTGATGCGGTCGATCGTCTCCGCATCGACCTCGGCGATCGCAAACGCAATCGCCTTTGCACGAATCTCTTTGTCGAGCGCCTCGCGTTGCGCTTCGTCCAACTGTTTGGAGTCCGTCAGCCCCATGCGCTGCAGATCTTCGCTGCCCTCGGGCAGAATCGCGGCCGCCGCCACAACCGGCCCATAGAGCGCTCCCCGCCCCACCTCATCCACGCCCGCAATGACTTTGTAGCCGTGGTAGCGCAGCGCCTCTTCCGGCGCGCTGGAGCACACAAGCTGCTTGAGCATCTTCTGTTTGGCCGTCGCTTTGGTCACGCCGGTCGGCTGCGGAATACGGAAAAGTGAGCCCATTGTCCAATCGTGTCAGTAGGTTGTAGTCGCGCGAGAGTGCGTTCCAACTTAAGTGTAGAGGAAGCCCCTAATCGGGTAATCTGAAGGTATCTCCCCGCAGTTTGTAAGCGAAAATGATGAAAGCTTGTAAAGAAAAATGAAGAAAGCGGAAGGGCGGCCGTTCGCGGTTGCGGCCTTCCTCCCTGTCTTCAGGATCAACATGGCGATGGCATCACAATCTCGGCGATGGAAGCGCGGCTGGTTAGCTGCAGCAGGCGTGCTGTGCGTCTCTGCCAGCGGCATCACGCACGCGCAGGACGCTCCCGCGAAGCGCATCAGCCTCCGTCCGAACGCCGACACCGCGAGCCAGCCCGCACCGTCCTCGACTCCCGCCAGCGGCAGCAGCAGCACGATCCTGCAGCAACCGGCCACTTCGCCGGGTCTCTACGCCCAGCCAGCCGCGACGTCGCAGTCCGCGCAGCCTTCTGCGGCTGCTACTTCGGCTCCAGCTTCTGCACAAGCCGCCCCTGTTTACGCGCAGGCGCCGCCGATTGCCTCTGCAGCACCTGCTACCACCTCTGCTGCGCCCGGCGCAGCTCCTGCCGCAACCCAGCGGCCGGCTCCGCCGGTCTTCCTGCAGGCAGGGCACTCCGCCGCCGCGGAAGCCGCTGCCGTAGCCACTGACTTCCCCGCGCCGTCTCCCGCGCCCCAGGCTCCTCCCGCAGCGCCTCGCCGCATCGTGCTCTTCAATCACCAGCCCGAAGCAGGCGCAACCTCTTCGTCCATCGCCGGAGCGCCCTCCATGAGCGCTGCTCCCGGGCCTGTGAAGAGCACGCCTGCACCGGCTCCTGAGCCGGAACCTGTCACCGCCGCAGCCGACGTCCCACCGCAGCCTAGCGGAGAGATTGCCGACGCTCCTGCGCCTGTACGGAAGAACTCCGGGCGGAAATCCCAGCTTAAGGCCGCAGCTCCGGTCATCGAAATCCCCGGCAAGCCTATGCTCGACGAACTTGGCGTGCAGCGTGTGGACGCCACCGGCAAGCCGATGTTCTATCCGCCGACGCTGCAACTGCGCGACGCGCACGGCAAGCCCGTCTTCAAGGGGGATAAGCCTGTCTTCCAGACCGCTGACGATCTCGGCTACGACGCACACGGTCACCGTTTGCGCGCTCCGAAGGAGTACGTCGCCCGCAAGGCCAACCTGACCCTTGAGCGCGGTGCACTCATGGTGGACGGCATCGTGGGCAAGGTGCGGCTCAACTACGACATCGGCGAACTCCACTACCTGTACATGTATGTGCCGGACACAGGCGTCGTCATCGTCTCAAACGGCCCGTTCCCCGGCGCGATCAAAGAAGCCGGTGCCTTCCGTGGAAATTCGCTGACGGTGCAGGTGGAAGAGCACACGCTGAAGGTTTCTTCGGCCAAATCTCTCATCGGCAACAAGCCGGAGGCGGCGTTTGTCGCCGTCGACCGCAGCTATATCCTGCCTCACGCCACCTTCCCGGTCTTCGGATACGGTGCGACCCGCGTAGCGCCATACGTCTGGCCGGGCAGCAAGGCGGAAGAGAAGCAGCTTGGCGTTCGCGCAGATGCCCCTGCGATTGTTGATGAGTTGAAGCCTCGCCTGCAGAGCCAGGGCTGTGAGCAGGGCGTACGCTGCTCCGACAATGGAGACGTCACCGCCGCTCCCGCCACACCTGCTCCGGAAGCGAAGCCTGCGGCGACGGCTACGCCTGCTCCAGCAGCAGGCAACAAGCCCGCAACGGCGGATCAGCCTGCGAGCACCCCGGCAACTGCTCCAGCGGCACAGACCGCAAACCCTGTAGCGACTCCGAAGCCATAACCACTTTGTGGTAGCCCCATGCCGCTGCTTTGCCTGTATTTTTCACCATATACACACCACCGGAGCGTATTCTCCGTGGCAAACCCTTATCTTGCCCGCCGCCGCTCAGTCGAAGCGTCTGCGGCCCTGGAGTTTGATGATGCCTCGTGGACCTCAGCTTTTTGTCCTGGCCGTTCTGCCTATTGCGCTGTTCGTGGTGCCTCGAGCCTACTCGCAGGCAAGCGAACCAACGCCCCCACCCGCAGCGACGGCTCCCGCCTCACCTTCTCCAACAGAGCCTGTGGCCGCCGACGCTGCCAACGCAGCAGACGCGCCGAAGGCTGAAGTGGCTCCCGTCGCTGGCAGTTTCAAGGGCCCGCTCTATGTGAAGCAAGGTAAGAAGGAAGTGTACGTTGGGCCGAAGGAGCTAATTTCCCTCACCCCAACCCCAATGCTCGACGAGGAAGGCAAGCAGCGCCTCGACCCGGACGGCAAGCCGATGTTCAACCCGCCGGTAAAGCAGCAGCGCGACAAGCACGGCAACCCGGCCTTTGAAGAGAGTGGCAAGCCGCTCTTTCAAACCGCATCCGCGCTCGGCTATGACGATAAGGGCAAGAAGATCCACTCGGAAAAGGTAAAACCGCCTAAGATGACGCCGATTTCCATCAGCCGTGGCACCTTCACGGTGGACGGCGTTGTGGGCAAGGCGGCGATGAACTACGAGATCTCCGACTTGAAGTTCATCTACCTCTACGTTCCGGGGATGGGCGTAACCGTGGTTTCCAACCACGCTTTCCCCGGCTCAAAGGAGCAGCCCAAGGCCTTCGACGGCCCTACCCTGACGGTGAAGGCCGACGACCATACGCTGCAACTCTCCAGTGATAAGCGTCTTCTGGGCAAGAACCCGGAGTCGGCGTTCGTGCTCGTCAACCGCGAGTTCCAACTGCCGTCACACTATCCCGTTGTGGGGTACGGCGAAACAACACGTTCGCCCTACACCTGGCCGGGAAGCCATGTGAATCAGCAGATCGCAGGTATCGAAGCTCCGCCCGTTCCGACCAACCTGCAGCCAACCCTGCTGATGAAAGCCTGCGAAAAGGGCGAGATGCGTATGCCCGCGCCGCCTGTGCTTCCGGGGCAGGTCGCACCGCCGCAGCCGTGCGTCTCGATCGCCAGGGCCGAGGCTGCTCGCAAGGCGCTGAGCGCATCAACCGCATCTGTTGCCGCCACGCCCGCAAAGTAACGGAAACGAACAAAGCTAAGCGGCGATCCCGAGGGATCGCCGCTTAGCTTTAGGACAGATTTCGGCAGTTGCCGAAGGGAAGTCTACGCTTTACGCGCAACTTCCTTCAGGCGGGCAGCCTTACCACGCAGAGCGCGGATGTAGAACAGCTTCGAACGGCGGACGCGGAACGAGCGAATCTTCTCGATCTTATCGACAACCTTCGAGTTGTAGGGGAAGATGCGCTCGACGCCCTGGCCGAAGCTCATCTTGCGAACTGTGAACGATCCTTGCGGTCCCTTGCGGCACGCAATGACCAGGCCTTCAAAGGCCTGCAGGCGTTCTTTTTCGCCTTCCTTGATCTTCACCTGGACGCGAATGGTGTCGCCAGGGCCAAACTCAGGAAGATCGGTGCGCTGGTGCTTCTCAGCCAGCTTCTGCATGATCGGGTTGATGGACATGATACGAATCCTTGCTTTGTAGTCGCAGGGTTTAGTCTACCACGGTTTTGAAAAAACCGTTACTCTTTGTGTCCCTCAAGCGGCAGGCGAGAGAGAAATTTTCGGTCGGTATCGGCCAGTTCAGCCTTTTCCAGCAGGTCCGGGCGGTTGCGGGCTGTCTTTTCGAGAGCCGCCTCACGCCGCCAGCGGCGAATCACGACGTGATCGCCTCCGGAGAGAGCTTCGGGGATGCTGGCTCCGGCGAGGTTCGCAGGCCGCGTATAGTGCGGATAATCCAGAAGCCCACCTGCACCGTGGGTAGAGCGGGGCACGCCGTCGACGTCGTTGCGCGTGTCTCCGGTATCGCCTTCGCCAAAGCTCTCGTAGCGGTTTGAGTCCTCGTGGCCCAGCACGCCCGGAATCAGCCGGACCGTCGAATCGATTAGGATGGCTGCTGGCAACTCGCCGCCGGTCAGCACGTAGTCGCCGATCGAAAGCTCGCGGTCGCAGAGCAGATCGGTGATGCGTTCGTCCACGCCTTCGTAGCGTCCGCAGATCAGCGTGATGCGTTCCAGCTTCGAAAGCTCACGCGCGATGCCCTGCGTGAACTTTTTGCCCGACGCCGACAGCAGAATCACCGACTCGCGACTGAGGTCACGCTCTGACTTGGGCGTGATGCCAAGCGCGGCTGCGGCTTCCAGGATCGGCTGCGCCTTCAGCACCATGCCTTCGCCGCCACCGAACGGACGGTCGTCCACCGTGCGATGGCGGTCATGCGTAAAGTAGCGAAGGTCGTGGGTGTGCGCCTCGGCCAGGCCGTTGCGCAGCGCGCGTTGCAGCACGCCGTGCGAGAAGATGTCGCGAAAGAAGTTGGGGAAGATCGTGAGAACGTCGAAACGCATGGGCTAGGCCTCCGTAAGGCCCGGAGGCAGGTTCATGCGGATGGTCTTCTCCTCCACGTCGACGCTGTCGATCCAGGCAGCGACCAGCGGTATCAGCAGCGTATCGTGCTCTTCTTCGCCATCATGGAGGGGTTGCACTTCCAGCAGCGGCGCAGCATCACCGAGCCGTGTACGCCCATCGGCGGCGACGGCAAACTGCACATCAACGATCTCGCCCACGAGTTTGCCTGCGTCGAAGAGCGTCGATCCCACGAGATCGCGCACGTACCAGGTGTCGGGCTCGAGCTCTGGCATCTCTTCGGCAGGGATGAAAACCTGCAGGCCGGATAGCGTCTCGGCGTCGTTGATGGACTCGGAGCCGGAGAGCTTCATCACGATGCGTCCGGCGTTGCGTCCGGTGGGGAAGAAGTGCGACTCCAGCTTGCGCGGGCTCGCGAATACGATGGCAGATTCTTCCTTGGCCAGCCAGATTTCGCGGCCCTCGGCAAACATCTCGTCGAGGTCCGTCAGTGGTTCGGCAAGTACTTCACCGCGACGTCCCTGGGGGCGTAGAAGCTCGGCAATCGCAATCCATTTTGTTTCAGCGGTGTCGGTCACAGTATGCAGTGTAAGGAAAAGCCCTCGCAGTATGCGAGGGCTTTGATAGAAGGTCTTCTTTCGAAGGAGGTTACGGTTATTCGGCTGCTGCCGCCATGTCATCAGCTTCAACAATATCCAGCGCATAACGGTGCTGAAGCTTCATGCTGGCTGCGGAAAGGATGGTTCGCAGTGAACGGGCCGTACGACCCTGTTTTCCAATGACTTTGCCTACGTCATTCGGTGAAACGAACAAGCGCAGAACCGTGGCATCGTTTTCTTCGAGCACTTCAATCCGAACCGCGTCGGAGTCATCGACAAGAGCACGAGCAACTTCCGTCATCAATGCTTTCATTTCGTTGACTCCATTCACGTTCGGAGTATCTCCAACTTCACTCACTCAGACACCTCTGAAGGGGATCGCACCCTTTCGCTTCATTTTCCCAAAATGGGAATCTTTTGGCGAACAACAGAAAGTTTTCAGCTTCCCGGGTGCTGCATGTCCGCCGACGATTTCCAGTTTTAGATGCTCAAGCGAGAGGATCGTATGTCTGGTGGGCCCGAGGAGAACAATGCTTTCAAAAAGGAGAATACGCGAGGAAAACGTGAATGGGTGGAACTCTTTGGGCACAAAGGCCGCATTACGAGTCACCACCCATTGATTACGTTCGGAAGTTACTTTAGGCTACAGCGGTTTCAGTTGCCGGAGCTGCAGGCTGGTAGTTCTTCGCCAGCTTGGCAACGATCTCCGACATCTGTGCGCCCTTCTCGGTCCAGTAGGCGAGACGGTCGGTCTTGAGCAGTACTGACGCGGGTTCGGTGCGGGGGTTGTAGGTGCCGACCACTTCGATCGAACGGCCATTGCGGGCACGATCCTTCTCGATTACGACGACGCGATAGTGCGGCTGCTTACGGGCGCCAACGCGCGCCAGGCGGATCATCAACACAGGGAAATTCCTCTCAAAGTACAAAACTTTTGTTGTTCAGGGTGACTGCCGCGCCGTGGAATCAGAGTCAACACGGCGGACGGACGCTATGTTCCGAACGATTTATTATCCCCGATTTTCGGCCTGGAGGCAAGAAAATACGCAATTTTGCGGTGTGTTTCCGCGTGTTTTGAAACGATTTAATGCGCGGGGAAGAGGAACGCCAGCACCTGTCCGAAGCGGTCGGCCCAGGCATCTTCGTTATGAACGGCGTCTGGGAAGCGGGTGTAGGAGAGTTCCTGGCCGGGGAGCCAGCCCCGGGTGGAGAGGCGGCGGGCGAGGACATCGCAGTCGCGGAGGTGGCGCAAACCTTCGGCGGTTCCCATGTCGAGCCAGATGCGGGCGCGAGGCGGGGTGGGTTCGGCGGGAGGGTTGCTCGCGAAGCGGGGGATCGAGAAGCGGCGGGGGGCGCCGATGGTGTGCAGGATGGAGCGGTGGTCCCACCAGACGCTGGGGGAGAGGACGGCGAGTTTGCCGAAGACGTTGGGATACTGCAGGCCAAGGAAGAGAGAGAGCAGGCCGCCGAGGGAGGAGCCGCCGAGCGCGGTGTTGGGTGCGTCGCGGAGGGTGCGGAGGGTGGTGTCAAGGATGGGCTTGAGTTCGTCGACGATCATGCGACCGTAGAGGGGGCCTTCGCCGCCACCGTACTCGGGGTCGCGGGTGGGGGTGTACTCGGCCATGCGGCGGTCGCCGGCATTGTCGACGCCAACGAGGATGATGGGTTCGATGCGGCCTTCGGCGGTAAGGCGGTCGGCGGTGAGGTGCGCGCGCCAGGTGTGGCCGGGCATGTAGCTGGTGCGGCCGTCGAAGAGATTCTGTCCGTCGTGGAGGTAGAAGACAGGGAAGTTGCGTGTGGGGTCGGAGAGATACGCCTCGGGGAGATAGATGCGAACGTCGCGTGTATCGGTGAGGTAGCGTGAGGCGAAGCCGCGAAGGATGCGGTAGCGGGGATTCTCGTCGAGAGCGTACTGATCGGTGTCGGCAGCGTGGTGCGGGCTGTCGAGAGGTGCGCCTTCGAAGGGCAGCGTTCCGAGATTCAATGTATGCAAGGGATTCACTGCAGGGAAGACGCAACCTTGTACCGCGGCGTTGGGTCAGAGTAACAGAGGGAGATGAGGGGGAGGGGGTAGTTCCCGCTTCGGGGCAGGCGGATGGTTGGCCAGGAGAGGGACGCTTCGACGCTGAGGGCGCCAAGGTTCGCGAAGGGATTTGTTGGCAGAGATTTGTTGGTGGCATAGGGCTTCGTCGTTTGTGAGTTCGCCGGGCTTGGAATGAGGTGGGTTTGAAGAAGATTGGTGTTTTGTTTGGGATGGAGAATACGTTTCCTGGAGCGCTGGTCGAGCGGATCAACTCGCTTGCGGCCGATCTTGCCGGGGAAGACATTCGGGCTGAGTTTGTGAAGCTGGGTGCGGTGGAGATGGCGAAGCCCTGTGGCTATGCCGTGATCGTTGACCGTATCTCGCATGACATGCCGTTCTACCGGTCGTATCTGAAGAACGCGGTGTTGACCGGGACGTATGTGATCAACAACCCGTTCTGGTGGAGCGCGGACGATAAGTTTTTCAACTACTGCCTGGCGGAGAAGGCGGGTGTGGCCGTGCCGAGGACGGTGCTGCTGCCGCATAAGGAGTATCCGCCGCAGATGAATGAGCAGTCGGTGAGGAACCTGGAGTATCCGCTGGATTGGGACGCGATCTTTGAGTATGTGAGGTTTCCTGCGTTCCTGAAGCCGCATGACGGCGGGGGATGGCGGGATGTGTTTCCTGTTCATGATCGCGCGGAGTTCTTTGCCGCCTATGACCAGACGCGCGATATGACGATGACGCTGCAGGCGGCGGTGGGTTTCAAGGAGTACTTCCGCTGCTATGTGGTGGGGCGGGAGGATGTGCTGGTGATGCCGTACGATCCTCGTCAGCCGCATGAGAACCGTTACGTGCTTGATCCGCCGGAGTATGACGCGGCGTTGCTGGCGCGGGTGGAGAAAGACGCGCTGACGCTTTGCCGGGCGTTGGGGTATGACCTGAACACGGTGGAGTTTGGCGTGGAAGATGGTGTGCCGTATGCGATCGACTTTATGAACCCGGCTCCGGATGCGGATCGCGATTCGGTGGGGGAGAAGAACTTTGAGTGGATCGTAGAGAAGATGGCGAGGCTGGCGATTCGGAAGGCGGTGGAAGGGCCTCCGGTGGGGGTGTTGCATTGGGAAGCGCTGCTGGCTGGTGGTGGTCGTGGTGAGGTGAAGGGAAAGCCCCGACGCAAAGGGCGCTGAGGGTTTGTGTGGCGGAACGGGTGGGAGTGGCTGTTCGAGCGACAAGCTGGAGCCTCGCTTTGCGAGTGGATGACAATTTTGTACGGGTGGGACTGTGGTGTTGAGAGAGAATGGTGCCTTCGCGGGCTTCTGTTGAGGGGCTGCGCATCGAGTTGAGGGGGGCGCATTGAGTTGCGCACATTGAGGCTCTGCACGTTGAGTTGCTGAGCATTAAGTAGCTCATTTCGTTGCACATTAGGTTGCTGGGCAAGAAGTTGCTGGACAAGAGTTCTTGGGCAGGTGTTTAAGCGGGAGGGTGTTTTGGCCGAAGAGATGGAAGAGGTTGTGACGGAAGGGACGCGAGAGGTCGTTGATCTTGTCGCGTTTGCTCCGGAGGGGAATGTCGTTCTTGGGATGGTGGATACGCTGCCCTGGGGCGATGAGGCGCGGATTCTGGCGCTGCAGGAGCGGGTGAATGTGTACCTGGCGTACTGGGATTCAGGGCAGTTGGCGGCTGATTTTCCGGAGTCGGCGTGGAAGCCGGTAGAGATTCTGCTGTATCTGAGCGTGGAGCCGGATGCCGAGGGAGAAGAGTTTCTGGAGAAGCTGGTGAATGGGGTGAAGCCGCTGGGTGTGGGGTTTCGATGGCAAATGCTGGAGGGATAGAGCTGTTTCGAGGCGAGAAGCGTTTCGTTGTAGTTACTTTGAGCGTTTGTTGCAAAGTGTGAGCGTAGGCTGCTTTCCTGCGTCAAATGAAACAGATTGGTAGGTAGCCGTGGCACAAAACGGGTATGGCTAATCCCCCGGGAGACTACAATAAAGTTACTTTCGGGGTCTGGTAGCGGAGTTTACTGCCGGGCTGGGTAAGGAGCGCTGTGATCGCCACAGATAAGACGAGCAATGAACCGGTTCGCGCTTCCGTACGCTTTCCCCTGCATCTTGCAGTCACGCTGCATACCGAGGAAAGAGATTACGAAGCAACAACGGTAGATGTGTCGGCGAACGGCGTGCTGTTTGCAGGAATGGATCTTCCGCCGGTAGATACGCGTGTGACGTTTCGCATGACAATGCCGGCAGCAGTGATGGGCGGTCGTGAAGACGTCGTTGTGCATTGCGTTGGGCGCATCGTACGTCATAGCAAGGACGATGGAAACGAGACTGCCGCTGCAGTGATCGACGAATACTCTCTGAAGGCTGAGCATGTATGAGCGTTGAAGATGAAATGAAGATCGCGTTGTCGGGCCCGCGCAATGAGGACGGGACAGGCGAGGAGCATGGGATCCGCGTGATCCTAGCGGACTCGCAGGCTATTTACCGCGTAGGTATGCGCAAGATTTTTGCGCTTGAAGACGACATCCGCGTGGTGGCCCAGGCTGAAACGCTGGAGAACCTTTACGCCGCGATGCACCGGTTCCCGTCGGATGTGGTGCTGCTCGAAGGGCAGTTGATTGCGGGCACGATTGATGCGATTCCTCAGCTGGTGAAGCGTGCCCCCGATGCCAAGCTTATTGTGCAGGTGACGGACAACGACGAAGGCAACACGGTGGAGCTTTATCGCCGGGGTGTGCGCGGCGTGGTGCCGCGGTCGATTTCGCCGGACCTGCTGATCAAGTGCGTGCGCAAGATTGCGGCGGGCGAGACGTGGATCGACAACCAGTCGATCTCCTGGGTGATTGATGCGTACCGCGCACAGGCGCAGGCGTTGACGAACCCGAAGACGCAGCCGAAGCTGAGCGAGAAGGAGCTTGCGATCATTGCGTGCATTACGCGCGGGATGAGGAACAAGGAGATTGCTTACCAGATCGGTACAACGGAGCAGGTGATCAAAAACTACCTGCGGAAGGTGTACGACAAGCTGGGTGTGAGCGATCGTCTGGAACTAGCGCTGTACTGCCTGCATCATCAGATTCTGCGCAATGAGACGCAGGCTGCGGAGCTGGCGTATGTGGATCCGGGAATGCCTCTGCGGGCAAAGCTTTAGGGCAGACATTAGACGGGTAGACAGTAGATATTAGAAGTTGTTGTGGGCGCGGCTTTCGCCGCGCCCATTCCTTTGGTGCGAGACCGGGTGTAGTAAACTTGAGCCCATGCATAGCGAACAGTTCAACTCGTGTTGTTCGCGCCTCGGGGATTGAGGCGGTGCTGGCGCATGTTTGTAAAGCGCCGGACAAAGCAAACTCAACCCTGAGCGCCCACGAAAAGTTCGTGGGCCTTTGATTTTTAGCAACAAACTTTTTGCAGTAAACGGAGATACACCTTGGCTGATGGAAACGAGAGCGCAGCGGCGCCCGTAGTGGTGAAGGAAACGAAGGCGCAGAAGGTCGAACGGCTGAAGCGCGAGAAGAACCCGTGGGAGAGCTGGAGCGACGTCGAAGGCTACGCGAAGGCGGGCCGCGAGAGTGTGGCTGCCGAGTGGAGCGGGATGTACTTCAAGTGGTGGGGCATCTACACGCAGGGTGATGGCGTGGGTGTGACCGGCGGCACGGGTGGCGAAGGCAAAGTGAGCGACTACTTCATGATGCGCATCGGCATCGTGAACGGAAAGCTGACAACGTCGCAGATGCGCGAGATCGCCGACATCACGGCGAAGTATGCGCGCGGTATCGCGGACGTGACGACGCGCCAGTGCATCCAGTTGCATTGGCTGACGATTGAGTCGCTGCCGGAGATTGTGGACCGGTTGACGGCGATTGGTCTGTCGCCGAAGGGCGCTTGCGGCGATGTGGTTCGCAACGTGACCGGCTGCCCGCTGGCGGGGATCGACAAGCATGAGCTGCTGGATGCGTCACCGCTGGCGAAGAAGATTTCAGCGGAGCTGACGGGTAATCCTGAGTTCGTGAACCTGCCGCGTAAGTTCAAGGTGACGGTTTCGGGCTGCCCGATCTGGTGCTCGTATCCGGAGATCAACGATGTGGCGCTGACGGCGCTGAAGCGTGTGAAGGACGGCAAGGAAGAGATTGGCTACTCGCTGCGCATTGGCGGTGGTCTGTCGACGGAGCCGCACATCTCGGTGCGCATGAACGCGTTCATCCCGCAGGACAAGGCGTATGAGGCGGTGAAGGCTGTTTGCGAGATCTATCGTGAGCAGGATGTGCTGCGCGAGAACCGTGGACGCGCCCGCATCAAGTACCTCTTCATGAAGCATGGCTGGACGGCAGAGTCGATGCTGGCGGCGATTGAAGAGCGTATGGGGTACAAGTTTGACGCGTGCCCGGAGGGCCCGGCGTCGGGGGATGTGCATCGCGACCATGTGGGCGTGAATCCGCAGAAGGAAGCGGGGCTGAACTCGGTGGGCGTGACGGTGATCAACGGTCGCATGAATCCGCAGCAGATGCTGACGCTGGCGGAGCTGGCGGAGCAGTATGGCTCGGGCGAGTTGCGGACGACGATCGGCCAGAACATGATCCTGGTGAATGTACCGAGCGCGAGCGTGCAGGCTGTGGTCGAAGGCGTGAACGAGTTGGGCTTCCAGGTGGAGCCGACGTCGTTCTTCCGCGGCGCGGTGGCGTGCACGGGCACGGAGTTCTGCAAGCTGGCGATCACGGAGACGAAGGCGTTCAACAAGTGGCTGGTGAGCGAGTTGGAAGAGCGTTTGCCGGAGTTTGATCAGCAGTTCCGCCTGCATGTGACGGGCTGCACGAACTCGTGCGGACAGGGTTGGATTGCGGACATCGGTCTCGAAGGCAAGAAGATGAAGGTGGATGGCGTGATGGTTGACGCGTTCTACTTCATGGTCGGCGGCAGCGTGGGCGGCGAGTATGCCGGCATCGCGCGGCAGATCGGCTACCGCGCTGCGGCGACGGATTGCCCGGAGGCGATTGAGCGCTTGCTGCGTGGCTATCTGAAGGGCCGCGGCGAGGGTGAGTCGTTGCGCAGCTACTTCCGACGGACGAGCGATGATGATTTGCGCGCGCAGTTGAATGGTGCGGAGATCGAAGCGATTGAGCGCGATATGACCAAGGTTGGTACTGGTCACGCGCCGGACGCGTAAGGAATAACGATGAGCCTGTTTCCTATGTTTCTGAAGCTCACGGCAAAGCCCTGCGTCGTTATCGGCGCGGGGAAGATCGCGGAGTCGAAGATTGAAAGCATGTTGCAAGCGGAGGCTTCCGTGCGCGTGATCGCGCCGGAGGCCCTGCCGCGTGTGCAGGAGTGGGCGGAGGCAGGCGAGATCGTCTGGGAGCAGCGGGAGTATCGCGAGGGAGACCTCGACGGCGCGTTTCTGTGTGTTGCAGGAACGGCGACGGCGGAGGTGAATCGCGCGGTGTTTCACGAGGCTTCGGCGAAGGGCGTGTTGTGCAATGCGGTGGATGATCCGCCGTTCTGCGACTTCTACTTCCCGTCGATTGTGAAGCGGGGCGAGTTGCAGATTGCGATCTCTACTGCAGGTGAGTCGCCTGCGTTGGCGATGCGTTTGCGCAAGGAGCTGAATGCGGCGCTGCCGCTGGATCTCGGCGAGTGGCTGATGGAGCTTGGTCGTCTGCGGCGTGAAGTGACGGCCGTGGAGCCGATTGGCGAGCCACGAAAGAATCTGCTGCATGAGCTGGCGAGCCGCGAGGTTTGCGGCTTTGCGGCGTGCCCTTCGCGGGCGCGGGCGCAGCAGCACATGCGCGAGCAAGGGTTTCTGAAGGACGATGGCGGCGATGGGAACCTGGAAGCGCCGGAGGAGTCTGTACTGTGAGGACCTCTGCGCAAAAGGGAGTGGTGTATCTCGTCGGTGCGGGGCCGGGTGATCCGGAGCTGCTGACGGTGAAGGCGCTGCGTTTGCTGGAGACGGCGGATGTGGTGTTTCACGATGACCTGGTGCCGGATGCGGTGTTGGCTCTGGTGAACGAGCGGGCGCTGGTGACGAGTGTGGGCAAGCGTTGCGGGCGGCCTCGGATTACGCAGGCGGGGATTCATCTGTTGCTGGTGGAGTCGGCGCGGGCAGGGCAGAGCGTGGTGCGGCTGAAGTCGGGCGATCCGCTGGTCTTTGGGCGTGCTGGCGAAGAGATTGCCGCGCTGCGGAGTGCAGGGATTGCTTTTGAGGTGGTGCCGGGAGTGACGGCGGCTTTGGCTGCAGGAGCTTCGCTGGCGTTGCCGCTGACTGATCGTAAGAGCGCGTCGAAGCTGGTGTTTGCTACGGGGCATCATGCGGATGGTAAGGACGCTGCGCCGGTGTGGGCGGGGCCTCTGCCTGAGGATGCGACGCTGGTGCTTTACATGCCGGGGCGCGATACCGTGCGGATTGCTTCGGAGTTGCAGGCTGCGGGTGTGGCTGCGGATGTGCCTTGCGCCGCGGTGAGCCATGCGGCGCGGCCGGAGCAGACGTTTGTGGCTTGCCGGTTGGAGGAGCTGGATGCGCTGGTGTGTGGGCCGGCTCCGGTGATGCTGATGGTCGGGCGGGCGATGGAGCCTTTGCTGGCAGCCGAGGGTGAGTCGGTGGTGTCGCCGGTGGAGGAAGTTGTGGCGGCCTTGGGCGAGAAGCGGGAACGCTGACTTTCGCGGCTGTGTGGGGGAGAGCCTCGACGCAGAGGGCGCGAAGGACGCTGAGGGTACGCAAAGGTGTTTGTGGTGTTGTGGTGCCTGTGGCTCGCTGAGAGAAGTGCTTGAACGCGAAGTTCGCTAAGTTTAAGCGCGAAGTACGCGAAGGGATGTCCTGGCTGATGTCATGATGCCCTGACTGTATCGTGATCTCTCTGGCTGATGTTCTGGCTGATAGAGATTGGCTGACAACGCCGGGGTGGCAAAGATAGGCTGACAACGCTAGCGGGCCCGGAGATCATCTCCGGGCCCGCTAGCGTTATTGCTTTTACTGTTTCTTGTCTAACGTCTAATCGTCTAACGTCTGCCGGGTTACCTGGTGGCAGGGGCTTTGGTGAGGGGTGTGGTGATGTCGTCGAGGAGGTCTTTCTTCGAGTCATCACGCACCAGGGAGGGGTAGCGTTCGCCGTCGTGGTAGTCGATGGTGGCGGGGTGGATGAAGCCCTGGCTTTCGATCAGGAGCTGGATCGGAGCCGAGTTGCCCTTGGCCGCATCGATGGCGGAGATCAGCGCGTCAGCGTCGAAGACCTTGCCGTTGACGGCTACGATGCGCTGGCCGGGAGCGAGCTTGGCCTTGTCGGAAGGGCCGCCCCAGCGAACGTCGCCGATGCTGCCGTCCTTCTTGACGGTGAGGCCGACGGAGTACCAGAAGCTGGGACCGCCGCGGAGGCCGGTGAAGCTCTTGTCGGTGGGGTTGGGCTTGTCAGTGAAGACGAGCTTGTAACCGCCGCGCTCGATGCCTGCGAGGTCAGCGTGCGGGTTGATGAGGTCGACGCGGTCGTGGAGGAACTTCGCCCAGTCGTACTTCACCACCTCGTTGAGGTCGGTGATGATCTCTGCGCGGTTGTAAGGGACGATGAGCGGGCCGGTGTTGCCGCCCTTGGCGAGGAAGATCTGCAGGAAGTCGGTGAGGGACTTCTTGTTGTTGGTCATTTCGCGAATGAGGGTGTCGGCGTCGAGCCAGAGGAGCTCGCCTTCCTGGTAGTAGTCCTGTCCGCGACGGTAGTTGGCCCAGGTGGCGTCGCGTCCGCGAAGGATGCTGGCCGCGATGGCGGTGTCGTCGGTGGAGCGCCAGGTGCGGCCGGACTTGTACTCCAGGTTCGCGGCGGACATGGCGAGCATGTCGCGGTACTGCGACTGGTTCTTGAGGCCGGAGCGTGTGGCGAGGACGTTGCCGAGGTACTGCGTCATGCCTTCGTAGACCCAGAGGAGTTCGCCCTGCTGCATTGTGGCGAAGTCAGGCTGGTAGAGCTTGTCGGGGCGGCGATACTTGCCATTCCAGGAGTGAGTGAACTCGTGGGCGAGCAGGTCGGCTTCCATGATCTTCATGACGGGGTTGGCGAAGCCCTTTTCGCCGATGCCGTTGTCGGAGGACTGGCCGTGTTCGAGGCCTTCACCGCCTGCGACGTCCGAGAGCGTGAGCAGGAAGTGGTAGTCGTTGTAGTGGTGCGAGTTGTAGGCGGTGGTGGCTTCGCGGACGAGGTTGGCGATCTCAGAGAGCGTAGCGGGGTTCAGCTTCGAGTCTTCGGGGGAGTCCGAGGCGACGTCGATGAAGTGCGCGGGCTTGACGTCGGGGGCGAGGGCGAACTCGTGGAAGTACTCGCCGGCGAGGACGGGGGAGTCCTCAAGCTGCTCGACGGTGGTGGGCTTGAACTCGATGGTGCCGCCGGGCCTGGTGTTGGGGTCGTAAGGCTTGACGGGTACGAGCGCGGTGCCGACGCCCCAGCCTGCGGGGACGATCACGGTGGGCTGGATGGCGATGTCGCGGACGGGGATGTGCGCGGGGTAGAGCAGGAGCTTTTCCCACTCGAGCATGGCGAGGTGGTCGGAGAGATGGTCGCCTTCGATGCAGTCGAGGTGGGCGTGAACGCTGGTGACTCCGGCGGGAACGTCGACGTGGAACTCGTAGAGATCGGTGTCGTCACGACGCCAGGCGAGGGTCTTGCCGTTGGCGGTAAAGACGACACCGACGATGTTCTGCACGGGGCCGGTGGCGCGGTGGTTGCCGGGGATCCAGGCGGGAGTGGTGAAGGTGTTGGGGCCGGGCTTGACGGGGAGGTCTACCTCGGCGTGATACAGGCGGCGCGGAGCGTCGGTGAAATCAGCCGTGATGCGAATGGGTTGCTGCGCGAAGGCGGGTGCGGCAGCGAGAGCAAGAGAGGCAAAGACAAGCGAGCGGCGTTGCATCGTGGGTGAGGGCTCCTCCGGGAAAACTGCGTTGCGGCAGCGTTACAGACAGGATAGAGCGTAGTGGGCAGAGTGTAGAGGGTAGAGGTGTGTTTTTGTCGTGAGGAGATGGATAGTCCTGACCCTTTGGTTGGCGCTGTGGGATTTGTGGCCGGGTGGAGAGGGCGGGAACGCAGAGAGCGCAGAGTGATTTGTGGCTGTCAGAGGTGTGGAGGGAGGTGAGGGGAAAGGGAAAGGCCACGCTGGTCGCGTGGCCTTTCGGGGGAGCTGGTAAGGAGTTAGGGGACAGCGATGGGGGTGGGAGCGTTCTTCGGCGTGCTGAGGTAGCCGCTGACGACGTTCTTGCTGATGCTGTTGATGACGATCTCGTAGAGAAGAGGTGACTTGCCGGAGTAGAACTGGATGGGCTCGTCGAGGTTCTTGTCCTTCTTCTCGATGTTGTGGTCATCGGAGTAGACGTCGAGAGTGAACTTCGAGCGTTTGGTGTCGACCTTCCGAAGCTTGATCTTGATGGTGCCGACGAGCTTGGGATCAGAGCCCTTCTGCAGGGTGAACTCGTAGTAGTTGCGCTGATTCATGCGGCGGAGCTCTTCGAGTTCGCCGTGGGTGGTGGCGATGAGGCCGCTCATGACACCCTGGTCGCCGACGACGCGGGTGAGCTGCGATTTGGTGTTGGCGAGGTCAGCCTGTGTGGTGGCGACATCATTCTTCACACCGCCGACATCGGTCTTCACGGCTGTTACGTCGCTCTGTACGGCGCCGACCTGCTTCTGCGTGGCGGCCTGTTCGCGAGCGAGTTTCTGCGTGGCGGCAGCGGCGCTCTTCTGGGCGAGCAGAAGCTCGTTAGAGCGGTCGTCAAGCTGCTTCTGCGTGAGTCCCATGGACTGGCCGAGAGCCTGACCCTGCGCCTTGAGGCGTTCGTTGGTGTCTTCGATCTTGTCGTTGAGAGAGCTGTTCTGCGAGACGGCTGCGTCGACCGCCTTGTGCTCATCGGTGAGCTTGTTCTGCAGTACGAGTCCCCAGACCAGCGAGCCGAGGGCGAGCAGGAGAGCCAGGACTGCGACGGGTGCGATCCACCCCGGTGTTCGTTGTTCCACGACGGTTTCACGGATTTCAGGCATGCGATGTTCTCCTTACCGGTTGCCGCGCTCAAGTTCACTTGGAACGAAGAACGCGCGAGTCACATTTTTGGACGTGCGAAACCTACAATGGGACTCGCAGGGGTTGGGACTTGCAAGGGAGTGAGATGCAGAAGAGTTCGCAGATGATGCCTGAGACGGATGTTTTGATTTGCGGCGCAGGGGTCATGGGGCTATCGCTGGCACTGGAGTTGACGCAGCGCGGGATGCGCGTGGCGGTGCTGGAGCAGGCGCAGAGAGGCGAGAGAGCCGCAGGGCAGGCGTCGTGGGCTGCGGCAGGAATGCTGGCGGCGGAAGACCCGCATAATCCGCCTGCGCTGAGTGAGTTGGCACGCTGGAGCAGGTCGCTGTATGACGCTTATTTGCAGCGAATCGAAGAGGTTTCGGGGCTGCAGGTGAGGTACCAGACGGACCGTACGATTCAGTATCTGCAGGATGGTGCGAGCGTGGAGTTGGCGGAGCAGTCGCTGAATCCGCGAGAGTTGATGGCGGCGTTGGAGACTGCGGTGGAGAAAACAGGCATCGACGTTGTGCGTGGCGTGCAGGTGCAACGTGCGGAGACGCTGGCAGGCTCAGTGAAGGTGATAGCAGGGAGCGAGAGCTTTGCAGCGAGGCAGGTGGTGTTTGCTGCGGGGGCGTGGTTTCTCGGGGAGCCTGCGGTTCGCCCGCGCAAGGGGCAGATGATGCGCTTGCGGCTGGCGATGGACGAGGTCCACCGCAGCGCCGGGGTGTATGTAGTGCCGCGGCGTTTTGGGGAGCAGGCAGGGACTGTGCTGGTTGGTGCGACGGTGGAGGATGCGGGCTTCGATACGACGGTGCGCGAGGACGAGTTGCAGCAGTTGCGACGACGCGCAGCGCAGATGGTGCCTGCGGTGGCAGACGCGGAGATTGTGGAGGCGTGGGCAGGGTTGCGTCCGGCGACGGTGGATGGGCTGCCTTTGCTGGGGGAGTTGGAGCCACGGCAGTTTGTCGCGGGCGGGCATTTTCGGAACGGCATTCTGCTGGCGCCTGCAACGGCTAAAGCGATGGCGGATATGCTGGAAGGCAAGCCTGTGGTGGAGATGCTGCAGCGTTTTGCGCCGAGTCTGGTAGTCGCACAGCGTGAGCGATAACCGATCAGGTATAAGTGACAATTATCCGGGTATGCGTCGATAATTTTGGCGTTACGCGGAAACACCGCGCAGGGAGCGTTTTCGATCATGGCAACAGGTGCACCCAAAGGCTTGCAGGATGTAATTGCGAACGAGTCGTCGATTTGTTTCATCGATGGCGCGCAGGGAATTTTGTCGTACCGCGGCATTGATATTCATACGCTTGCGGAGAATTCGACGTTTGAAGAAGTGACGTTTTTGCTTTGGAACGGCGCGTTGCCGACGGCTTCAGAGTTCAACGATTTCTCGCACCAACTGGCGGCTGCACGGCAGTTGCCGGATGACGTGATCGAGTTCCTCCGGATCGTTCCACGTACGGCTTCGCCGATGGAAGTGTTGCGTACAGCCGTTTCTTTGCTGTCGATCTATGACGCGGACGAGAAGAGCGTTCTGCACACGGCGAACGTTCGTAAGAGCTTCCGCCTGACCTCGCAGATCGCGATGATCGTGGCGATGTTCGACCGCATTCGCAAGGGCAAGGAACTGGTGACGCCGGATACCTCGCTGTCGCATGCAGCGAACTTCCTGTGGATGCTGAACGGCGAGAAGCCCAGCGAGACCGCGACGAAGGCGATGGACGTGGCGCTGATTCTGCACGCGGACCACGAGTTGAATGCGTCGACGTTTGCGGCACGCGTGATTGCGGCAACACTGAGCGATCTGCACTCAGCGATTACGGGCGCGATCGGCGCGCTGAAGGGGCCGCTGCACGGTGGAGCGAACGAAGCTGTGATGCACCTGCTCTATGACATTGAGAAGGCTGGCGAAGATCCTGTCGAGCATGTGAAGCACATGCTGGAGAACAAGGAAAAGATCTCGGGCTTTGGCCATCGTGTGTACACGACGGAAGATCCGCGCGCGACGCATCTGCGGCGCATGTCGGAGGACCTGGGCAAGGATGCGAATCCGAAGTGGTACGAGATGTCGCGCAAGATCGAGCTGTTCATCAAGGAACAGAAGAAGTTGAACGCGAATGTGGACTTCTATTCGGCTTCGACGTACACGACGCTGGGCATCGACATCGACCTGTTTACGCCGATTTTTGCGGTGAGCCGCATCTCGGGCTGGTGCGCGCATGTGATCGAGCAGCATGATGATAACCGCCTGATTCGTCCGCGTGCGGATTACACGGGGCCGGCGTATCCGGCGCCGTATACGCCGATGGCGCGCCGCCAGTCGCAAGTGAAGGTATGGCCGCCAAAGCCGAGCGCTTAGGCTGCTGCGACGAAAGTCTACAAAAGAAAGGGCTCCGGAACGTAAAATCGTACGGAGTCCTTTTTGTTTTGCGATTCCTGCTGATTGCCGCGTTATGTTGTCTTTCCGCTGCGCCCCTGTATGCGCAGACGGATACGAAGCTGCCTGCGGATGATCCCGATCTTCCCAGCCTGCTGATGCCTGTGCCGAATGTGCCGGGGATGCGGGCGAGGCTGGCGGGAGTGAATGCGGCGGCGACGTTTACGTCGGTGCATGATTCTTCGTCGGGCTGGTACACGTTGTTTACCCCAGCGGTCTCGTATGCGGTCTCGCCGCATTACTCGTTCGACATGAATATCCCTGTGTACTTTTACCGTCTGGCTGCGGACCAGGTGACGGTAACGGTGCAACCGCAGGCGACGCAGATGGTTACGACGACGAAGCTGCGGGTTCGGCGCGGTGACCTGGGCGATCTGGTTCTGGCAGGGCATGCCCGTTTTCACCGGAACGGCTTTGGGTACATGCTGACGCCGTCGATGACGGTGCCGACGGGCGACGCTGATCATGGGTTGAGCACGGGGCGCGTGACGTTCGACATCGACAACCGGTTTGAGATGCGTTGGGGACGGTTTGGAACGCTGCTGGATCTTGGCGGCGGTGACTCGTCTACGCTTTTCAACCGGCTGGTGACGAAGGACTACACCTCGCTGGGGCCGCTGGCGCACTTTACGGCGGGCTTTGAGGTGCAGATGGCGCGGAAGATCTTCTTTCAATCGGTGGCGTATGAGCAGTTGCCGCTGGGCGATGGAAAGATCTATACGACGTTGTCGCGGCCCGGGTATCCGGACCGCACGGTGGTGTCGGGCAGAAGCGTGAGCGAGGACAACGGTTTTACGTCGGCGGTGGTGGTGCCGCTTTCTTCGCATGTGATGCTGCAGAGCTACTACAACCGGAGTCTGCGTTTGAATCTGGATTCGGTATCGGTGGGGCTGACGTTCTCGTTGCGCTCGAATGGGCGCACGGAGCGCAAGACGTCGAGCCTGGCGAGCGAACTGCTGCGTTAGGTGTCCGGTTGAGCGTTTGATGTGTGGCTCTCGTACGATAGACGTGTGACGCGGATTTATCTGGATGCGAATGCCACGACGCCGGTGGCTCCTGAAGTGCTTGAGGCGATGCTGCCGTACTTTGGCGTGCGTGGGGGGAACCCCAGCGCGGCCCATGCGGCGGGGCAACATGCGCGCTCGGCGGTTGAGCGCGCGCGGGCGCAGGTTGCAGGAATGCTGAACGCGACGGCGAAGGAGATCGTCTTTACGTCGGGTGGGACGGAGAGCGATAACCTGGCGCTGCGTGGGGTGCTGGAACCTTTTCTGGAACGCGGCGAAGCGGCACATCTGGTTACCACGCAGATGGAGCACCATGCGGTGCTGTACTGTGCGGAGGCGTTGGAGAAGCGCGGTGTGGCGGTGACGTATGTGAAGCCGCAGGCGAACGGCGTGGTGGACGCTGATGAGGTGGCTGCGGCGATTCGCCCGGAGACGAAGCTCTTGAGCGTGATGCTGGCGAACAACGAGACCGGAGCGGTGCAGCCGGTGGGCAAGATTGCGCGGCTGGCGAAGGAGCGCGGTGTGCTGGTGCATACCGATGCGGTACAGGCTGCGGGCAAGCTGCCGCTGGATATGGCGGGCGAGTTCAAGAACGTGGATCTGCTGGCGATCTCAGGGCACAAGCTCTATGCGCCGCAGGGTGTAGGTGTGTTGTTTGCCCGCAAGGGCGTGCAGCTTGCGGCGATGCAGCATGGCGGGCCGCAGGAGCGGCAACGGCGTGCGGGGACGGAGAATGTTCCGGGCATCGTGGGAATGGGCAAGGCTGCAGAGATGGCGGCAGCGTGGCTGGCCGGAGATGCGGCTCAGACGCTCGCAGCTCTGCGAGACAAGCTGGAGCAGGGGATCGCTGGCGGCCTGGCGGGTGTGAGCGTGAATGCGGCGGAAGCTCGGCGGGTGGCGAATACGACGAACCTGCGGATCGCCGGAGTGGATGCGGAGTCTCTGCTGATCGCGCTGGATATGCAGGGAGTGGCGGCGAGCTTTGGGTCGGCGTGTATGTCGGGAGCGACGGAGCCTTCGCATGTGCTGATGGCGATGGGGCTGGCGGCGAAGGAGGCTCGCGGGAGTCTGCGGCTGTCGCTGACGAAGTATGCGACCGAAGCGGAGGTAGAAGAAGCCGTGCGAGTGGTGGTGGAGGCGGTGACGAGGCTGCGGACGCTGGGGTAGGGGCTTGTGGTGGTTGAGTCCTATGCTGCGTCAGAGACGCGCAGTGCTTGATGCACTAACTCGGAGAGAAGAGATTCGCTATCGACGCCCTTTTGAGCTGCCCGCTTTTGCAGCAGGGTCAGGTCTTCCTCACCGAGGAGGACGGTAAGGGCATGGGGATCGAGGACGAGGTCATGCTGGGCAAGCAGGCTCGATGCGCTCATCTCCACCTCGTCGAAGTAGTCGGTCAACTGATCGCGATGAGCATCGTACCAATTTGCTTCTTCAGCTTCGCTGGTGAATTCAGGAACCGGTAGTTTCGTCACGTCGTTTCCTCTCTTCGTAGTGCCTGCTGAATTTTTCAGGGGCGGTGTACGCCGTGATCGGCCTTAGAGACCCTGCGCGAATCATGAAGATCAGGCAGAGCTTGCGGTCTGAGGCCGTTGCTCCGACTACCAGATACCGTATCTCACCGTTGACGACTTTTCTACCGGAAAGAAAGCAGAAAGGGTCAAGAAGCATCTCACGCACTTCCGCCGGAGTGACGGCGTGGAGCGCAAGATGCTCGATGTTTCCTTTATCCCAGTTAAAGCGGACGACTCGTGGACTCACGACGGAAGTCTACAGGTACCAGGGGATGTTGACGACGACGATGCGCTGGTTGCCTTTGAGGAGGAGGAGCAGCTTGAGCACCTGTACGCGCTGGTTGTGGAGAAGGTTCTCCCACCAGTGGCGGACGACGAGTTCGGGCAGCAGGACGGCGATCTTGCGGCCGGGGTTCTCGTCCTCGAGCTTCAGGATGTAGTCCATGAGCGGCGAGAGGATGGTGCGGTAGTTGCTGGAGACGTTGATGAGTTCGGGTTCGGTCTGCTTGGCGGCCCGGGTGGGCTCGAGCACCATCTCGTTCCAGACGCAGCCGATGGTGTCGGTCTCGTCGCCGTGGACGTGCACGACCTTGACGGTGTGGCTCATGAGCATGCCGAAGCGCAGGGCCTTCTCGCTGATCTTGTTCCAGCTTGCCATCGGAATGATAACGATGGGTTCTTCCAGGCCGGAGAGGCGCAGCGGGGTGGGGTCAGCGGTTTCGAGGCGGACGCGGCGATAATGGCGCTTGATAGCCACCATGACGCCGATGAGCAGAGGCATCAGGAGCGTCGTGATCCAGGCGCCGGACATGAACTTGGCGAAGAGGACGACGCACAGGGTGATGCCTGTGGCGCAGGCCCCGAGGCCGTTCATGCAGAGCTTGAAGTAGCGGTGCTTGGCGTCCTTCTCCTTGATCCAGTGACGAACCATGCCGGCCTGCGAGAGGGTGAAGGCAAGGAAGGCACCGATGGCGTAGAGCGGGATCAAGCGGTCGGTGACACCGTCAAAGATGATGAGGATGAGCGCGGTGAGGCCCGTGAGGGCGTAGATGCCGTGCGAGAAGAGCAGGCGACGGCCGCGCAGCAGGAAGACGTGAGGCAGGTAGTCCCGCGCGGCGATGGCGCGGGCCATGCGCGGGAAGTCTGCAAAGGCGGTGTTGGCGGAGAACGAGAGCGCCGCGAGCACGCCACCCATGGTGAGGAAGTACATCCAGCCACGGCCGAAGACGGCAGCTACTTCGAGCGAGAGCACGCTCTGGTAGTTGTGCGCGAGGGGGTCCATCGCGGTGACGTGATAGATCTTGGCGACCCAGGAGAGGCCCCAGAGCAGCACGATGAGCATCGAGATGATGCAGGTGAGGGTGGTGTTGGCCTTCTTGGCGCGGGGCTCTTTGAAGGCTGTGACTCCGTTGGAGACAGCTTCCACGCCGGTCATGGCGGCGCAACCGGAGGCGAATGCCTTGAGGATGAGCCAGAGGAGACCGAAGCGTGTGAAGGTAGAGAGCTGCAGCGTTTGCGGCGGCGGGACCTTCACGGGTACGGGGTGTCCGCCTGTGGACCAGTACTGCACCGCTGCCCACGCGATCGTGATGACCAGGGTGGTGACAAAGATGAAGGTCGGCAGCATGAAGGCAAAGCCGGACTCTTTCATCCCGCGCATGTTAACGGTCGCGATGATGACGAGAATCAGCAGACAGAGCAGGAGCTGATAGTGGTGCATTGTCGGGCCGAAGCGGGTTTCATCCGTGGCCGAGACCAGCGCAGTGACGCCGGCGGAGATGCCTACGGCTGCGGTGAGGATGTAGTCGATCATCAGGGCGGCGGCGGCGATGAGACCGGCGGAGTTGCCCAGGTTCTCGGTCGCTACCGTGTAAGAGCCGCCACCGTTGGGGTAAGCGGTGATCGTCTGCCGGTAGGAGAAGTAGATGATCGTGAGCAGGATCAGGATGGCGGAGAAGATCGGCAGCAGGAAGGTGGAGACACCGGCTACGCCGAGCGGCACCAGCAATTGCATGGCGGCTTCGGGGCCGTACGCTGCACTGGTCAGGCCGTCCAGACCAAAGATAGGGATACCGGCCGCTACGCCAATGTGCTCATCGTGCTCGGCACTGGTCGCCAGCGGTTTACCAAAAACAACATCAAAGACACTCATCGGACTAGCGTTTACCTCGACTGCGCGTGAAACGCACCGTGGATAAGAATACGCCTGTCTGTCAATTTGGGAGTGGATTTGTGCGGAAATTCAAGGATTTGCGCAGTGGCTTTGTTGGTGGGTCGAATTAGACTGAGGGAATGTCGACTGTAACGAACATTCCGGTAAAGACGATTGGTGGCGAGGCAAGCTCGCTGGGTGAGTACACAGGCAAGGTGCTGCTGGTGGTGAACGTGGCCTCCAAGTGTGGCTTTACGCCGCAGTACGAAGGCCTGGAGAAGCTCTATAACGAGTTCAAGGACAAGGGCTTTGATGTACTTGGTTTTCCTGCGAACGACTTCGGCGCCCAGGAGCCGGGAACGAATGCGGAGATCGCAGAGTTTTGCTCGCTGAACTTCGGCGTAAGCTTTCCGCTGTTCGAGAAGATCGTGGTGACGGGGGCGGAGAAGCATCCGCTGTACGCTGCGTTGATTGCAGCGCAGCCTGAGTCTATCGGTGACGACGGCTCTCTGCGTGAGAAGCTGGCTGGCTTTGCGGCTTCGAAGGGCATGCCTGCTCCGAACGCCGCGCCGGAGGTGCTGTGGAACTTTGAGAAGTTCCTGATCAGCAAGGACGGCGAGGTTGTGGGACGCTACTGCTCGGTGATCGCTCCGGATGATGCGGTGCTGACATCTGCCATTGAGGCTGAGCTGGCAAAGTAGTTTCTCTGCAGATCTAGGGAATAGGAACGTGTAGCGGGTTCTGATGCGCGAGGTTTAGCGTCAGGTTCGCTGCACGTTTTGCTTTCCACTGCTCGGGCGTCATGTTGGGGAAGAGAAGGATGACCTGGCCTTGCAGCGTCTGGCCGGGAGCGGCTTCGTCTTCGTCCATGAGCGGGTGCGGAAGCAGCGGGTGGAGCGCGGGGAAGGCAAGCTGGACGTTGCTGACGTCGCTGAGCGAGCCGAGGACGGTGGCTGCGATGTGCTCACCGGTGGCGAGGTCGGCGGTGGCTTCCACGCCGACGAAGTAGATCGGCAGGCGGAGCTTGTTGTCGAGCTTCAGCGTGGCGACGACGTAGGTACTGACCTCTCCACCGGAGTTGTCCGGCGAGATGACCTTGATGCCGCTGGAGGGGAAGAGGCTGGTGGTCTGGACCTTCGGGGTGAAGAGCTCGGTGTGCGTGACGGTGAGGTCTGCGGTCTTGCGAGGGTTGAAGAAGTAGACGGCCAGAGCGACGAGCGTGAGAACGATGACTGCGATGATGATCGCCTTGATGGGCGAGCCGGAGCGTTCGGGGGCTAGTTGCAGGTCGGGCATTCTGGGCTTCCTTGGTGATGGACGTACGGGCTAAAGCTGTTCGCGAGGCTGCTGTAGTTGAGCGGCTTCATGGCGGCTTCATGGCGTCTACGGGCGTGGGCGCAGGGAGGCGAGGAAGGCCTCGACCGGCTGCGTGTTGATGAGGTCGGCGGCGGTGAGCCAGGCGCGGCGAAGCTGCACGATGCCGTTGTCGATCTGGTCGAGTTCGTCGACGGAGTGGGCGTCAGTGTTGACGATGATCTTGCAGCCAAGTTCCCTGGCCTGGCGGAGTTGCAGGTCGCTGAGGTCGGAGCGAGCGGGGTTGGAGTTGTGCTCGACGGCGATGCCGTATTTTGCGGCTGCGGTGAGCATCTGCACGACGTCCACCTTGTATGGATCGCGCTTGAGCACCTTGCGGCCGGTGGGGTGGCCGAGGATCTGGATGTAGGGGTTTTCGCAGGCTCGGAGAACTCGCGCGGTGACTTCCTCGGGCGTCTGGTTGAAGCCGGAGTGGACGCTGGCGACGACGATGTCGAGCTGCGCGAGTGTGTCGTCTTCGAGGTCCATGGAGCCGTCGAGGAGGATATCGCACTCGCAGCCGGCGAGGAGGCGGAAGGGGGCAGTGGGCTCCGGGTTCAGCGGCTCACCGGCGTTCTGGCGAGCGTGGAAGCGGTCCCACTGCGGGCCGCGTCTGGCGGCGAACTCTTCGGCGAGGCGGTCGCTTTCGGCGCGGATGCGGGCGGCGTGCGCGAGGGCGCGCTTGTCGTCCATGCCGCCGGTCATGGTGAGGAGCTTCGAGTGGTCGGTGATGGCGATGTACTCGAGGCCGCGAGCGATGGCGGCTTCAGCCATCTCGCGGATAGAGTTCGAGCCGTCGCTTTCGGTGGTGTGCATGTGCAGGTCGCCGCGAATGTCGGAGCGGACGATAAGCTGCGGGAGTGTGTGGCTGGCGGCGGCTTCGAGCTCGCCGCTGTTCTCGCGCATCTCGGGCGCGATGTAGTCGAGGTCGAGCGCGTTGTAAATCTCTTCTTCGCTGGCGGCGGCGATGATCTTGTTGTCTTCGAGGCGCATGAGCGCGTACTCGCTGAGCGTGTAGCCGCGTTTGATGGCTCGCTGACGCAGGGCGACGTTGTGGTGCTTGGAGCCGGTGAAGTACTGCAGCGCGGCGCCGTAGCTGGCGCGCGGCAGGAGGCGGACGTCGACCTGCAGGCCGTTGCGTAGATTGAAGCTGACCTTGTTCTGCCCACGGGCGATGAGCTTGTCGATGAGCGGGAGCGTGGCGACATGCTCGACTGCGGCGGCGACCACGTCCGGCTCGCAGGCCGGGCCGGTGACGAGGAGGTCGAGGTCACCGACGCTTTCCTTGCCGCGGCGCAGGGAGCCTGCGGGAGTGATGGTCTCGATGCCGGGAAATTGACGGATGAGTTCGCTGACGCGCTCGGCGTGGTTGCGGGCGTCGTCGATGCGGAAGCGCGAGGCGTTGCGGCGGTAGTCTTCGATGCCTTTGAGCAGCTTGTCGGTGAACTTCTGGCCCATGCGCGGGAGCGTGAGCAGGTCGCCGCGTTTGGCGGCCTCTTCGAGCTGATCGACGTTCTGGATGCCCATGGCGGAGTGGACGAGGGCGACGGTCTTGGGGCCCATGCCGGGGAGGCGGAGGATCTCGAGCATGGAGGCGCTGTATTTGGTCAGCAACTCGTCGCGCAGGGGCATGGAGCCGGTGGTGACGAGGTCGCGGATGTTGGCGGCCATGCCTTTGCCGATGCCGGGGATCGCGAGCAGCGCCTTGGGATCCGCGTCGGGTGTGACGAGGGTTTCGAGCGGCGTCGTTTGCTGCTCGACGGTCTCGGCGGCACGCCGATAGGAGCGGATGCGGAAGGGATCGGCTGCGTCGATTTCGAGCAGCGAGGCGGTTTCGTCGAGCAGGCGGGCGAGGGTGATGTTATCCATGGCAGGGCAGGCACGGCGGCAAGAGCAGAAGCCCGGCGGCGGCGCATCCTGTGATTGTAGGATGCCCGGGCCGGGCTTCGTTGAGCGTGTCGCTGTTTCGTCGAGGGTCAAGCCTGTTTGAGAATCGTGACGTTGTCAGCCTGTGGTCCTTTGTCTCCCTGAATGATGTCGAACTCTACCTCGTCCCCTTCTTTGAGGCCGCGGTATCCATCCATCTGGATAGAGCTGTAGTGAACGAAGACGTCTGTGCCATCTGGACGTCCCAGGAAGCCGAAGCCTTTTGCGTTGTTGAACCACTTCACGGTGCCTTTGTACTGAGCCATACGGTGCTATCTGTCCCGTCCTGCTTGGTTTGAGTAGCGAATACGTGTCGTGCTCTGCTGGTTTTCGCCGTACTAAAAGAGACGGTGTTTGAGAGAGTTACGGATAGATGAAGAGGCTGCCGTTCGTCAAAGTAATTTTGCTGTGAGTGAAAAATTGTTGGTAACGTTACTTTTTTCGCTTGGCGGGCTGGAGTGAAGCGTAGAGCAGGACACCTATGAGGGTTTTGCCGTCGTGGATTTTGCCCGCATGGATGAGGCGCATGACTTCGCTGAGCGGCGTCATGTGCAGCTCGATCTTCTCGTCTTCCTCGGGAGTGGCCTGGCCGAGCGTGAGGTCTTCGGCGAGCAGGATGTGCATGGCTTCAGAAAGGAAGCCGGGGCTGGCGAAGTACTTGGTGTGAACTGTCCACTTTTTGGCGCGGTAGCCGGTCTCTTCGATGAGTTCGCGTTTGGCGGCAGGGATTAGCTTTTCGCCCTTTTCGATGCGGCCGGCGGGTAGTTCGAGCAGGAACTGGTCGGCAGCGTGGCGGTACTGGCGAATGAGCAGGATGCCGGGGTCTTTGGGATTGGATTTGGTGTCGACGGCGAGGATAACGACGGAGCCGTTGTGGCGGATGACGTCGCGTGTGGCATGGACGCCGCCGGGTTCGGTGACTTCGTCCTGCGTGACCCAGAAGACTCTGCCCTGGTAGACGGTCTTGCTGGCGAGTACTTTGGCTTTGCCGCGCAGCGTTTTTCCGGCAAGCGGCTTGTCGGCAGCGGTGACTTTGGCGGGTTTGCTGGTGGCTTTCTTCGACGGTTTGGCGGCTGTTTTGACGACTTTCGGCATGGCTTCTAACGTACACGAGGCGGGTGGGCCGTGAATTGTTCGCAACGTGATGCTTCGATCTGCATCCAAATATCGTCAAGGTGAGAAACTGTATACGATGAACGCCGAATGCTTCCCTATATCGACGCTGCCAGGAACGAGCGCGCTTTTCCGCGCCTTCTGCGAGGGTGCGCCTGCGGAGGCAGCGGCATCGCTGGCGAAGTGGTACCCGGCTGATCCGTTTCACATGGGCTGGGCGGCGAAGTCGCCGGAGTTGCCCGTGGGGCATCGCGAGGGCCTGGCTGATGTGCTGAAGGCGCAGGCTGAGGCCTTTGGCGCTGGCGTGGCCACGTTCGAAAATATTGAGAAGCTGCGCAAGGGCGCGGCTGCGGTCGTGACCGGGCAGCAGGTGGGCCTGTTTGGCGGACCGTTGCTGACGCTGCTGAAGGCCGCGACGGCTGTTCGCAAGGCCAAGGACGCTACCGAAGCGACAGGTCGCGAGCATGTGCCGGTGTTCTGGCTGGCGAGCGAAGATCATGACCTGGCGGAAGTCGACCAGGTGGCGTTGTTATCGAAGACCGCTGTCGAGAAACTGGAGCTTGGCCTGAAGGCAGAGCGTCCGGTGCCGGTGGGGGGGCTGCCGATTGACGCTGCGGGGACGCTGGACAATCTTCTGGATTACGCTTGCGACCTGTTTGCGTGGGGGCCGTTTGCGGATACGCTGCGCGAGTCCTACGCTGCGGGTGAGACGCTGGCTTCGTCGTTTGGCAAGCTGATGACGCGGGTCTTTGCAGATTTCGGTTTGATTGTGATGGATGCGGCGTCGCGTGAGTTTCATGCCCTGGGCGCGAGTGCTTTGCGCGGCGCGATTGAAGAAGCCGAGGCGCTGGAAGAGGCGTTATTCGCTCGCTCTGCGGAGCTGGAAGCGAAGGGATTTCATGCCCAGGTGCTGGTGTCGAAGGGGCAGTCACTGCTGTTCCTGATCGACGCAGAGACCGGTGCGCGCCAGGCGCTGAAGCGGATGGCGGATGGCGAGTGGAAGGCTGGAGCAAGGACGCTGACGACGGCGGAGCTGCTGGCAGTTCTCGAAGCCGAGCCAGAGCGCATCAGCCCGAATGCTTTGTTGCGTCCGGTGTTTCAGGACACGATTCTGCCGACGGCGGCTTATGTTGGTGGACCGGCTGAGGTCGCGTACTTTGCGCAGTCGGCGGTGGTGTACGAGCGGTTGCTCGGCCGCATTACGCCGGTGCTGCCGCGGTTGTCGGCGACGCTGATCGAGCCTGCGATTGGGCAGGTGATGCAGCAGCACGAGGTTGCCGTGCAGCAGGTGTGGGCCGCGAAGACGGTGGACGAACTCGCGCTGCGGTTAGGTGCGCGTGCGTTGCCGATTGAGGCCAAGCGCAAGCTGGCTGCGGTGGGCAATGCGATGGATACGGAGCTATCTGCGCTGACGGAGTACGCTGAAAGTCTGAGCGCGGAGCTGGGTAAGGCTGCAGGAGTGAGCGCGAGCAAGATGCGGTACCAGATGAATCGTCTGCGGCGAATGGCGGCTCAGTATGAGCTGCAGCGTGAGGCTTCGCTGCGCAAGCATGCGACGGCGATCATGCTGAACATTCTGCCGGATGGGCATTTGCAGGAGCGCTGGCTGGGCGGTGCGTGGTATCTCGCCAAGGATGATGGCTCGCTGGTGCAGTCGCTGGTGGAGCATGCCGGGCTGGAGTGTCCGGGGCATCGGGTGTTGTTTCTGTAAGCAAGTGCAGGCTTGGAGACAAGCAGGTTCGTTACTGCGTTCGGAATGACAAGTTCTTGTGAACAGGATGGATGGAACTTCCTGTGCAGGGCTGCGTATTGCATTGTGTGAGGTGAGCGTTATGCACGCACTATTTGCAATTTGTCTGTTGCCGTTTGGAGCGATCCACTTTCTTCCGACCATCATTGCGCTGCTGCGCGATACGCGGGGCAAGTTTGGCATCTTCATGATCAATCTCTTCTTTGGCTGGACCGTGATTGGCTGGGTGATTGCGTTGTTTCTGGCTCTGCGGAATGAGCCGCGCTGGACGCGGGCTTATGCGTATGCTCCGGCAGGCTACTCGCGTCGGTACTAAAATGTCCTTCGAGGTGTTTTGCGATGGGACTGAGCGACCAGCCGTTTGAAGTGATGTGCCCCGATTGTGGCGGCATGTTGAAGATTGATCCGGTAAGCCGTTCGGTGATCTCGCATACGGCCGCTCCACGCAAGAAGACGTTTGAAGACTTTGGCGCTGCGGCACGAGCGTTGAAGGAGCAGGATGCGCGGCGCGAGTCGCTGTTCGCGCAGTCCGTGAACGCCGAGAAGAACAAGGAAGACCTGATGGCGAAGAAGTTTGCCGAAGCCGTGAAGAAGGCTAAAGAGTCTCCGATGACCGGCAAGCCGCTGCGAGAGTTTGATCTGGATTAGTTCGACCAGGCGTGAAAAGCCCTAACGTGGCGTGCGCAAAGTTTTGCACGCGAAGTACGCGAAGGAGTTACGGCTGTTGGGATGTTGATGCCTTGCTTCGTTGTTGAACATGAAATTGGAAACGGCCGAGGCAATTGCCTTGGCCGTTTTGTTGTTGTTTGCCGGAGCGGTTTTATGCCGTAGGAACCCAGACGGTGGAGTTGGCATAGTCGGTCAGCAGGACGCCGTTGAACTTCGTGACGAGCGCTGAGGTGGCCATGACGATGCCAAGCTCACGGTTCTCTTTGAGCGAGGCGGTGGAGTAGTTTTCTGAGCCACAGAAGACTTTCTGGTCGCCGCTGTAACCTGCGTCGGCGATGGTCACCTTGGCGTGGATGTAGAGCGTAGAAGAGTTGTCCTTGAAGACGTGAACATTAACGCCGGCGGCTGCGAGCGCGTTGAACTCCGAGGCGTAGTCGTTGTCGTCATTGGTCATGATGAGCTTGACGACGACACCGCGTGCTGCGGCCGCTTCAAGGGCCTTGACGATGTCGGAGGCGCTGATCTCTTCGGATTCAACGGTCAGGGTGTATTCGGCGTTGTTGATGATGGCGAGCAGATCGGCATCCGAGTCCGTTGGGGACCAGATGAGCGAGTAGGCCTTGCTCGGTGTCCAGGCGGTGTCGGTGAAGTCTTTGTTGAAGGTGGCTTCAATGGCCGAGACATTGCTGGAGTTGGTGTCGAGCACGCCGAAGTCGCGGGTGTCGGAGTAGTACTCGCTGGTGAGATTTGCGCTGAGGATCAGTGCCGAGGCTTTGTCGACGATGATCGTTTTCTGGTGGGTCGCATGATACGTCGTGTTAGCCCAATGGACGGAGATGCCAGCGGCCGTGAGCGTGTTGTAGGCGGGGGTGTTCTTCGTCTTCTCGAGGTTCTGATCAAGAATGACGCGTACGACGACGCCTTTGGCTTCGAGTGCTATCAGATCGTTGACGGCGGTCGTATCGACGAGCTCGTACATGGTCATGTCGAGCGTTTTGGTGGCGGAGTTGATGTAGGTGTAGACAGGCGTGAAGCCGTCATCGGGGAAGGTGTAGATGGTTTGGGCTTTCGCGGAAACAACGGACAACAACGCCACGAAGGAAGACAGCAGGGCAGTGCGGAACGGCTTGCGTTTCACTAGGGACCTCTTGAACTCTTTTTGAGATTTGGGTCTTGCCTGAATCTGCTCAAAGAGTCGCGGAGGTTCCCGTGGAACCGCAAGTGATTTCTTGAAGCTGCCCTACGGCTTTTGGGGCAGGTGTTATGCCTGCCCCAAAGTCCTAGCGGCTCTTGTTACGCGGAAGAAAATCGAAGTTATCCGGATGTTCGGCCATGGGTTCGGCCCAGCCACCGGGAGGGTCGACGATGCCGTTGGTTTCGACAGGGCCCCAGGTCTGGGGCTGGTACTCGAAGAGCGGCGTATCCATTTTGAGGACCGGATCGACGATACGCCAAGCCTCTTCGACGTAGTCCTGACGAGCGAAGAGCATGGGGTCGCCTGCCATGGCGTCGGTGAGCACGCGCTCGTAGGGGTCAACCTCGTCGGCGCGAGCGTGGCGGCTGGCGAGGAGTTCAACGGATTCACGCGGGTCGCCTGTCTTCTGCGGTGCTACGGCCACGGCAATAGCGACGGCGATCTCCGGGCTGAGGCGGAAGCGGACGTGGTTTTGCGGCGAGCACTGCGGCGTGGCTTCAACGTCCGGCGAAGGACGGAATCGGACGACGATCTCCATGCAGGTGGTGGGCAGGTTTTTGCCCGCGCGGATGTAGAAGGGAACGCCCTTCCAGCGCCAGTTATCGACGCTTAGCTTGAGTGCGGCGAAGGTTTCGACCTTGGAGTCTGCTTTGACACCGGGTTCCTGGCGGTAGCCGACGAACTGTCCACGTACCAAATGGCCTGCTTCAATGGCAGGGATGGCCTTGAGGACCTTCACCTTCTCATCTCGAAGGCTCTCGCTGTCAAAGCGTGCAGGTGGCTCCATGGCGAGGTTGCAGAGCACCTGGAAGACGTGGTTCTGGATGACGTCACGGATGGCTCCGGTAGCGTCGTAGAAGACGCCGCGGCCCTGGATGCCGAAGTTCTCGGCCATGAGGATCTGCACGCTCTCGATATGGTCGCGGTTCCACTGGGACTCGAAGAGCGCGTTGGAGAAGCGGAAGCCGACCATGTTGCTGACGGAGTTCTTCGCGAGGTAGTGGTCGATGCGGAAGATGGCGGATTCGTCGAAGGCCGTGTGCAGGATGCGATTGAGTTCCTGTGCAGACGCGAGGTCATGGCCGAAGGGCTTTTCCACGATGATGCGAGCACCTTCTGCTGAGCCCGACTTTACGAGCTGCTCGACCACCATTTCAAAGAGAACCGGGGGGATGGCGAGGTAGTGTGCAGGATGCTTGGCGTCGCCGAGTTCGCGGCGAACGGCCTGGAAGGTCGCGTCGTCGGAGTAGTCCCCGTCCACATAGCGGAAGAGGCTTTCAAGCTTTGGCCATGCTTCTGCGTCGAGGCCGCCGTGCTTTTCGAGCGAATCCTTCGCGCGGTCCTTGAGCTGGTCGAGCGTCCATCCGGCCTTTGCGACACCGATGACAGGAACGTTCAGCTTGCCGTGCTTCACCATCGCCTGCAGGGCGGGGAAGATCTTCTTATACGCTAGATCGCCGGTTGCTCCGAAAAAGACCAGCGCGTCAGACTGAGCAGTTGCCACAGGTTGTAACCCTCCACTTGTGTGATGCAGGAAGCGGTCCGATGGACTCTCTTCCCTTTACTAGTGTGCAGCAGCAAAAGACGATCGGTGAGAAAGTACATACAAAAAGGCTCCGTGCGATGTGATCGCGACGGAGCCTTTTTTGTATGTTGTTCGAGTTGAAGGTCTACTGCCAGCCGCCGCCAAGAGCAGCGTAAAGCTGCACGAGGGTGAGGGCTTCGGTTTCCTGCAGGGTTGCGAGTTGCAGCTCTGCAGAGAACTCGTTGGAGGAGACGGTGAGCACTTCGAGGTAGCTCGTCGAGCCAGCCTTGTAGCGCATCTGGGCAAGACGCGTGGCGTCGCGTGCCGCGGAGACGAGACGCTCCTGCTGCTCGCGTGCAGCCTTCGACTTGTTGACGGCGATCAGCGCGTTGGAGACATCACGGAAGGCTCCGAGGATCGTCTTCTGGTAGGTGAGGACGAGCTCTTCCTTCTGCTGCTTGGAGAGATCGTACTTGCCACGGATTTGACCACCGGCGAAGATCGGCTGCGTCAGATTGCCGAGACCATAGATGGTCTTGCTGTCTGAGCTGAAGATGTTCGGGAAGGTGTCTCCGCCGAGGCCTGCCGAGCCGCTGATGGCAAGCGAGGGAAAGAACGCCGCACGAGCTACGCCGACGCGAGCGTTGGCTGCGCGGAGGTTGGCTTCTGCCTGCTGGATGTCAGGACGACGCTCAAGCAGTTGCGACGGAATGCCGGTGGGCAGAGCCTGAGGCGGAGGAGCAAGCGCGTCGGGTGCTGTGTGAACAACAGTTCCGGGCGTTTGTCCCAGTAGCAGGCGCATGGCGTTCTCGTTCTGCTGGATCTGCTCTTCAAGCACAGGGATCTGCTCGGTAGCGGTGTAGTAAAGCTGCTCGGCCTGGCGAACATCCGACAGAGGCGAGGAGCCCGCGCTTTCGAGCTTGCGAGTGAGATCGAGGGAGTCCTTGCGGATGCCCGCGGTGTCCGTGGCAATCTTCAACTGCTCGTCGAGCATGCGCAGTTGCAGGTAGCCAGTGACGACCTGCTGCACGAGCGTGACGCGAACGGCACGCTGTGCCCATGTCTGGGCGAGCAGGTCTTCACGAGCAGCCTGGGTCTGCTTGCGGTAGAGACCCCAGAAGTCGGGCGTCCACGATGCCTGCAGGTTGAAGCTGCCGATGACGAGCGGGTTGGCGATGGAGCTGCCGACCGACGAGGGAAGGTCGGCGCCTGCACCTGTTCCACCCGCGCTGAGCGAGGGGAACTGTGCAGCACGGGCGATCTTCACCTGCGATTGATACTCGAGCACGCGTTGCGCTGCGATGCGGAGATCGTAGTTGTTGGCGAGCGCGGTCTTGATGAGTTCCTGCAGCTCGGGCTGCTGGAAGACTTCGGTCCACTTCTGATCGCCGAGAGAGTTAGCGGCCTCGGTGGCGACGGCCGCGTCGTCGGCCCCACGGAAGGCAGGCGGCGCCTGCACCGTGGGGCGCGTGTACTTGGGCCCAAGGCAGCCCGTGAGCGCGAGCGTACTGAACGCAAGCGCTAACGTGTGCCGGGTGACGCGTGTGGTGGGTTGCATTAGGCGTGTCCTCCGGTGGCGTGACCGTCCTGGTTGGGGGTGTCATTCTCGTGGCCTTCAATCACGTGCGTGGAGTCCATGCTGACGTTCTTGCCGCCTCTCTTGAAGTGCAGGCTGAGGTACTCAACCACGGAGAAGGTGACGGGAACCATGAGGATTCCGATGAGCGTTGCCAGCACCATGCCGCCGATCACCACCGTACCAAGGATGCGTCGTGAAACTGCACCCGAGCCGGTTGCTGTCCACAAAGGCAAGCAACCGCAGATGAAGGCGAACGCCGTCATTACGATGGGACGGAAGCGTAGTCTGGCTGCCTCAAGTGCAGACACAGAGATACTCTTGCCCTCTTTGTAGTTGGCCACGGCGAACTCGACGATGAGGATGGCGTTCTTCGCGGAGAGACCGATCAGCATGACGATGCCGATGGTCGCGAAGATGTCGTTCTCATACGACCGAAGCTGCAGTGCGAGGTAACCGCCGAGGATCGCGACCGGTGTGCTGAGCAGAACGCTGAAAGGCAGCGTCCAGCTTTCATACAGCGCGGCGAGAATCAGGAAGACGATAAGGATGGAGAGCGCGAAGACAGCCCATGTGGGAACGCCTTGTGCTGCTTTCTGCTCCTGGTACGTCATGCCCGAGTAGGCGAAGCCCATACCTTCCGGCATGGTCTTGGCGAAGGTCTCTTCGAGAGCCTGGCGGACCTGCCCGGAGCTGTAGCCCGGAGCGCCGGAGATGTTCAACTGCGCAGCGTTGTACTCGTTGAAGCGCATGATGAACTCAGGGCCGTTGGTCTGCCGCGTGTGGACGAGCGAGCCGAGAGGAACCTGGCTGCCGTTCGCACTGCGTACATAGAACTGGCTGATGTTGCCAATCTGCGTACGCGAGCTGCCTTCTGCTTCTACGTAGGTCTGCCACTGGCGACCGAAACGGTTGAAGTAGTTGACCAGGTAGCCGCCCATGAAGGTCTGCATGGTGGTGTAGATGTCAGAGAGGGCAACCTGTTGCTGTGCGGCCTTCTCCTTGTCGACATCGGCGTAGAGCTGCGGAACGGCTGGCAGGTACGACGGGATTGCGGCTGCAATCTCCTTACGTTGCTTGAGTGCGCCGAGGAATGCACCGAGGTTCTTGGCGAGGAACGTTGGATCGTCCGTGCCGGAGGTGTCCTGCAGAACCATCGTCACGCCGCCCGAGGTACCGACACCGGGAATAGCCGGTGGAGGGAAGCTGAAGGCGAGACCATCGCCGTCGCCGCCAAGCTTCTGGCCGACGCTGGCTTGAATAGCCTCGATCTGCTCTTCCTTCGTCTTGCGGTCATCCCAAGGTTTGAGCGAGATGAAGAAGAAGGCGCTGTTCGTGCTCTGCACCTGCGTGAGCAGGCTGAAGCCGTTAACAGCTACGACGCCGCCGATGCCCGGAGTCTGGAGCAAGGCCTTGGTGATCTTCTGCGCAGCAAGATCGGTACGTTGCAGACTCGAGGCATCCGGAAGCTGCAGGGCAGCGAAGAGGTAGCCCTGATCTTCCTGCGGGATGAAGCCGCTGGGCAGCTTGGCCCCGGAGAAGACCGCAATGGCTGCGATGATCGCAAGGGCAAGCATCGCCATACCGGACTTATGGACGAGTACGCTCGAGGTCGAAACGTAGCTTTCCGTTGTGCGGCTGAAGACGCGGTTGAACCAGTTGAAGAAGCGTGTGAGAAGACTTGGCTTGCGGTTCTTGTCCCTTGGCTTCAGCAGCAGGGAAGCGAGCGCGGGGCTGAGCGTCAGCGCGTTGAACGCCGAGATCATGACCGAGATCGCGATGGTGACGGCGAACTGCTGATAGAGGCGACCGGTGATCCCGGGGATGAACGCCGTCGGGATGAACACCGCCGCGAGGATGAGAGCGATGGCCACAACCGGGCCTCCGACCTCTTCCATCGCCTTGATGGTTGCGTCTCGGGGAGTCATGCCCTGTTCGATGTGGTGCTCAACGGCTTCGACCACGATGATGGCGTCATCGACGACGAGACCGATGGCGAGCACGAGGCCGAAGAGCGACAACGTGTTGATCGAGAAGCCGAGAACAGGGAAGAGGATGAACGTACCAATGAGCGACACCGGCACAGCCATCAACGGAATCAGTGTGGCGCGCCAACCCTGCAGGAAGATGTACACGACGAGGATGACGAGTAGGAGCGCGATCACCAGCGTCTCTACGATTTCGTGGATGCCTGCGGTCACGGCCTTGGTCGTGTCCAGCGGAATGTCGTACTTGATGCCTGCGGGGAAGTTCTTCTGCAGTTCATCCATCCGCTTGTGGACAGCGGCAGCAACTTCCACGGCGTTGGAGCCGGGGAGCTGATAGACCGCCATGATGCCGGCCGGAGCGCCGTTGTAGCGGGCCGTCATGTTGTAAGTCTGTGCACCGAGTTCTACGCGAGCAACGTCGCGCAGATGCAGCACCGAGCCGTCCGCATTGGCGCGGATGATGATGTTGCCGAACTCTTCCGCTGTAACGAGACGGCCCTGCGTGCGCACCGTGTAGGTGAACTGCTGGCCGCTGGGTACAGGTTCGCCGCCGATCTGACCGGCGGGGTTTACGTTGTTCTGCGTGGTAACAGCATTGACGATGTCGGTTGCCGTTACGCCGAGCTTGGCAATCTGGTCCGGCTTGATCCAGATACGCATCGCATACTGTCCGCCGAAAACCTGCGTACGGCTGACACCGGGCAGACGAGCAATTTCATCCTGCAAGTTGATGATCGCGTAGTTGGTAAGGAACTGTGCGTCATAGCCGTTATTGGGTGAGTTCACACTGACGAGCATCAGGGGCGAGGTAAGCGCCTTTTGCACGGTCAGGCCCGCGGTGTTCACGATGGCAGGCAACTGCGACTGGGCCTGAGAAACGCGAAGCTGAGCGAGAATCTGGTCGATGTCAGGATCGGTCTTTACGTCGAAGTCGACGTAGAGCGAGGTCTGACCGTTATTGGCGTTGACCGAATCCATGTAGAGCATGTTGTCGACGCCGTTCATCTGCTGCTCGAGCGGCGTGGCGACAGCTTGCTCCAGGGTCTTCGCATCGGCTCCGGGATAGGTCGCCTGCACGAGGATTTCGGGGGGAACAATGTTGGGATACTGCGACGTAGGCAGTTGAACAAGGACAACGCAACCGACGATGACCGTCAGAATTGCGATGACGATGGCCACGATGGGCCGATTGATAAAGAACTTACTCATCGCGGGTTACCTCCCCTGCGCGGTCGAGGCATCGGCCTTGGCAGGCTGTGCCGAAACGGGCATGCCTTCCTTCAGCTTCTGCAACTGGTCAATCGCAACGTGCGTGCCAGACTGAATTCCGCTCTTGATGACCCATCCCTCCTTGGTCTCAGGACCAAGCACCACGGGGACGATGTGCACCTTGTTGTCGGAAGTCAGCGTGTACACCTGCTTTTCGCCCTGGAGATCGTTGACCGCAGCCTGCGGCAGAACGATCGCATCGTGCAGCGTCTCGGTGTTGGCAGAGACGCGACCAAACTGTCCGGGACGAAGCACGTTGCCGGGATTCGGGAAGAGAGCCGCGATACGGATGGCACCGGTCTGCTGGTTCATTCCACGATCGACGAACGCGATGTGACCCTTGTGTGGATAGGTCGAACCATCGGCCAGTACGAGCGAGAGTTCGATGCGGGAGATATCCTTATCGAAGCTCATGCTGTTCTGGCGGGCGCGGCTGGTGAGCGTCAGGTACTCGTTGTCGCTCATCGAGAAGTAAACGCGGATGGGGTCAAGTTGCGAGACCGCCGTCAACGTGGTTTGCGGGCTGACAAGGTTGCCGACCTGAGTGGTTGCCTGGCCTGCAACGCCGCTGATGAGCGAACGAACCTCGGTGAATCCAAGATTCAGCGTCGCCGTCTGCACGGCAGCCTTTGCAGAAGCGATGGATGCCGTGGCGGTCGCAATGTTGGCTTCCGCCGTAGCTAGCTGCTGCTTGTCGTTGTCGAGCTGGCTCTGGGCGATGGCGCGCTGTTCTGCCAGCGGGCTATCGCGATTGACGTTAATTTTCGCCAGTTGTTCGGCTGCCTGCGCTTGTGCGAGCTGCCCCTGTGCCTGTCCAACTTGCCCCTGAGCCTGCGCCAGAGCTGCCTCGAACGGACGACGGTCGATCTGGAAGAGTACCTCGCCCTTGGAGACGACGGAGCCTTCACGATACTTCTGCGCAACCAGATAGCCGGTAACCTGGGGCTGAATCTGTGCGTTTACGTTGCCGTCGAGGGTGCCTACCCATTCGTTCTTCAGAGGGACATCAGAGGGCGCAGCCGTGATGTAGCTGACCGGAAGGCCGCCACCAGGCGCTGCTTTCGGTGCGTCCTTGTTGCATCCTGCCAGGGCAAACGCGGTAACCAGAGCAACGGCAGCTGTGCCGCCGTGCATTCTGCGCGCTGCGGGAAAAGGCTGCGCTGCAAGCAAATACTTCATGAAATCCTCCCAGGTGATCGCTTTCCGCGGCCCTGAATCCATGGGGCGGGGCTATTGACGCAGAATGAAGCGAATCAGAGATGAGACGCCTGGGGGATTGTTCAAGCTTCAAATTATTTCCCTGTAAATTCAGTGCTTCCAGAAGCTTTCGCCGTATTGACAAACGCTCCATGGTCTGTGCAAACAAGGGTTTCTCGGGGAAAACGCTATCTATCATGTAGCGCCTTGGCATCAAGACAGGCTTTTCAGCCCTCATTCTTGGCATCTATGAGTTTTCTATTATCAAAATGTCTTTTCAACTCGCAGGACAAAGCGGTTACCTTCCGAGGTGTCTACGGCGCCGAACTCGTGATAAACGTTCGCGTAGTAAGAGAACCTTCTTTGTTGAATCATCAGTCCTGGCCCGAGGCCGCCGAGGATCTCGGTTCCGGGCTGAGGGTACCCACATGTCATTTGACTCAACGATCATCATGAGTTGCTGGCCCGCACTGACCTTGCCGCCAGATTCGGCGCTGCGTTCTGTGGCGATGCCATCCACCGGAGAATAGATTTTCGTGTACCCGAGGTTGAGAGCTGCCTGATCCATCTCAGCCTTTTGCGATGCGGCATTGGCCTTGCTGGACGTGATCTGCGCCTGCTGAATGGCGACCTGCTGCGGTGCGTTCACCTGGCTTTGGTGGAGCTTCTCGCGCTGTTCCTGCAACTGAGCGTTGCGCTGGTCGACGACTTTCGCAGAGGACCGAAGCGCAGCCTCCTGCTGAGCCACACTAGCCGACTGTGCCCTCGCTGTGGCGAGGTACTGGTCGTAATCCTGCTTGGAGACCTCGTCTCGTTCGAGCAGCCGGGTGTAGCGTTGAAGGTCCTTTTGTGCGCGGTCGTTGTTGGCTTTCGCCTCATCCAACTGTGCCGTGGCGCTGGCCTGATCGTGTTCCGCAGCAGCGAGTGCAGCTGCGGCATTGGCGACTTCCGCTTGTCCGGTGCTCACATTGGTGGTGTTGGTCTGTCGCGTAATCGGCAGGTTCGGATTCTGCACTTCCGTCTGCGCCTGGGCCTGCTGGTAAGAAGCTTCTGCCTTGTTCAGCGACACCTCGTAGTCTTTGGGATCGAGTTCTACAAGGAGGTCGCCTTTGTGCACAGGTTGGTTATCTTCAACATGAACGGTGACGACTGTGCCTTCGACGCGGGACGCGATGGAGTGAAGATGACCGTCGATCTGCGCGTCGTCCGTATCTTCATAATTCCGAGCGTGCAGCCACCAGAGCACACCGCCGATGAGAGCTACAACAGCGACGACCACGGCAATGATCATGATCTTGCGTTTCTTCGCAGGATCAGCCGGTTTGCTCTCGGGCTTGGAGCCATTTTGTCCCTGCTGCTGTTCGCTACGTTGCGGTTGCGGTGCAGCGTTTTCTGACTGCGGGTTCTGAGTGTTTGCGTCCTGATCGGCATGATTACTTCTCCTCCAGAATGCCAGGGGCATCTTTTTCAAGTTCTCCCATCGCCCGCGCAAGACTGAGCTTGGCGACGTTGTGGGAGTAGAGACTGCTGATGAAGTCGCGTTCTGCGGAGGCGAGGGTCTCCGCAGATTGAACGACCTCGACGGAGTCGGTCACACCTTCGGTGAAGCGATCCTGTGATTGCTTCAAGGTGTCGAGCGCCAGCTTGCGGTTGCTCTCGGCGACTTTGACCTGATTGCTGGCGACGTCGAGATCGATGAGGGCGTTGCGAACGTCAAGCTCAACGTTCTGCTCCTGGTCCTGATACTCGGCGCGGCGCTGAGAGAGTGTGGCGGAAGCTTGCGCGATATCAGCGCTGATGCGTCGGCCATCGAAGATGGGAATGCTTACCGAACCGGTCACGCCGAAGACGCCATTTCCAGCATTCGGATTGATCCCTTCGATGCCGTAGTATCCCGATGCAGACGCTGTTGGCAGGCGTTCACTATGCGAGGCCTTGAGCGCTTGTTCGGCAGCCTTCAGTTGCTGCGCGGCTGCTTTCAAATCAGGACGATTCGCCTCTGCTGCCTGTACCGCTGTATCCAGAGATACATTTGTGACCTCGTGATAGGGCAGCGTCTCTACGAGTTTGATCTTGATGCGTAGGGGAACGCCCATCGCGCGTAGCAGCGTCAACTCCTGCTTCTCAAGGTCAGCGCGATTGGAGCTGAGTCGTTGTTGCTCCGTCTGTAGTTCCACCAGGCTGCGCTGTGCATCGATGCGCGCCTTCGTCCCCGCACGATTCTGGGCAGCGGCCTGGTCATAGCTGGCCTGCGCGTAGCGGACCTGCGCCTCCTGCGATTGCACGAGTGCGATGTCCGAGAGTGTTCGGAGGTACTGCGAGGAGATGGCAAGAGTAGTGAGCTCGCGAGCATCGTTCTGACTCAAGGCACTCGCGCGCTCCAGGCTCTTCGCGCTGGCGTAGTTGTCCAGAGCCGTCTTGTCGAAGATCTTCTGCGAGGCTGTGCCGCGCGCGTCGTAGTAGTGAAACGGCCCGATGGTCGAGGGCAAGGACTCACCCAGCGAAGGAATCGTGCTTGCGCCGAGTCCTTCTGCCTTGAGGCTTTCTTTCTCCTCGGTGAAGCTGAAGGACGCATCAACTGCGGGGAGCAACGCACTTAGGGCGAGGAGTCTTTGGGCTCGGACCTGGCTGTCGGTATTCTTCGCCGAGATGGACCCGAGGTTGAACTGCAGACCGCGGCGAATGGCATCGCGCAGCGTCAGTGTCAGCGTGCCGTCCGTCACACTTCGATCGAGCACGCTACCGGCATAGCTTCCGCTGACTTGAACATTGGTGTTCACGGTGTTCGCGCTGGAGTTGCTGCCGCCGCCGATCGCGTTCTGTCCGGTAGAGACGGAGCCTCCGGTAGATTGACGTCCAGAGAGCGGCAGTTGCTGCACACTACTGCGCGATGCGCCGGAAGGTGAGATGGTTTGAGCGGACGCAGTAGCAGCAGCCGCGACCGAGGCGAGCACTACGACGGTGCAGAGCATGGAAGACGTGTTGGATGAACGCATAAAAGTACCCTCTAGTGCGCCGCAGCTTGTGTGCCCTTGGGTGGCCGTGTCATCAGAAGCGCCACGGGAGCCACAAGAATCAGCGCAAAGGCAAGGAAGTGAGTGATGTCGATGTAGGCGAGGAGCTGGGCTTGTGAACGTAACCCGCTCTGGTAATAGCGAGCGAGCGCATGATGCTGCGCGTCCGTGTTGGAGGCGACCGTAGCGTGTGCCTGAGCTGTCATGGCTTGGAAGCGCACACGCCATGCCGGATTCGCCTGCGAAACGTGGTGAGCCAGATAGACCTGATGCCGCTGTCCCCATCGCGCGACGAACGTGGAGACGAACGATGTTCCAAGCGATCCACCCATATTGCGAGCGAGGTTTACAAGGCCGGAGACGTCGTTGCTGTTCTCGCGCTTGGTCCCCACGTAAGCCAGGGTGTTGATGGGCACGAACAGAAAGCCGACGCCAAGCGACTGCAGGAATCGTGCCTTGGCCACCCACGTGAAGCTGACTGCGAGATCCACATGAGCGAGGTAGAACAATCCGGCGCTCAGGCTGAGGAAGCCAAAGATGATGATCTTGCGTGGATCGACCCGAGCGACGAGCGCGCCGGCAATCGGCATCGTCAGCAGAGTCGCTAGACCGCCGGATGATAGAGCCATGCCCGCCAGCTGGGCTGTGTACCCCATCAGTTCCTGCAGAATCTGCGGCAGCATCACAGTCGTTGCATACAGCGTGAATCCGAGCGCAAGCATCATGCAGAACGCAATGGCGAAGCCCTTATTCGCGAAGAGCCGTAAGTCAACGATCGGGCGTTCGCCCTTCTTCGCAACCCACAGCTCCCAGGTGATCATGCAGGCGAAGCCTATGACGGCAAGGATGGCGAAGATCGTGATGAAGTGACTGTTGAACCAGTCGTCCTCCTGCCCCTTGTCGAGGATGACCTCCAGCGAGCCAAAGGCAAGGGCGACGAAGCCGAAGCCGACGTAGTCCATCTTGAATTTGCCGTTGCGGGCGGCCTTCACTTCTTCCTGGATGTGCGGAGGGTCTTCGACGAGGCGGTGCGTCAGGAAGAGCGAGAGGAGAGCTACCGGGACGTTGATGAAGAAAATCCAACGCCAGTCATAGTTGTCGGTGATCCATCCACCAAGCGTCGGTCCGAGGATCGGCGCAGTGACCACGGCGAGCCCGTACACGGCAAAGGCCTGACCGCGTTTTCCCGGCGGGAAGGTATCTGCAAGAATCGACTGTTCGGATGGAGCCAAGCCTCCACCTCCGGCTCCCTGCAGTACGCGGAAGAAGAGCAGCAAGGGGAGAGAAGGGGCGAGGCCGCAGAGAACGGAGCTGATGCCGAAGAGGGCCACACAGCTCATGTAAAACTTCTTTCGCCCGATCAGCGATGCCAGATACGCAGCGATGGGCAGCACAACGGCATTGCTCACGAGATAGGACGTGATGACCCAGGTCGCCTGGTCCTGCGAAGCGCCGAGTGAGCCCGCGATGTGCGGCAGCGCGACATTCGCGATGGAGGTATCGAGTACCTCCATGATCGTCGCCAGCGTGACGGTGAGCGCGATGGCCCAGGGATTGTGTTTGGGTCGGAATGCCATAGTTTCAGTACCAGTCGGTACCGTACTATAGAGTGCGAGAAAGCGAGAAAGGATGCAAGATCTCACGATAAACTTGGAGAAAGATGCCCAGACCCAAATCCACAGGACTGCCCGCCGAAGAAGAAGAGAGCCGACGGGTAGACGCGCTTCTCGACGTCGCCGCTGAAGTTTTCTTCGAAGACGGCTTTCATGGCGCGAGCACGACCAAGATTGCGCAGCGGGCTCACGCGTCGAAACAGAGCTTCTACTCTCGCTTTCCCTCGAAGGAGAAGCTCTTCCTGGCGGTCATCCAACGTCGCATGGAGTCTGGAGCGGAGACCTTTGGTTCTTTCATCTCTGAAGACGCGCCCATTCGCGAGGTTCTGCTCTCCATGGGCAAGTATTTTCTCGATCGCCTCATAGACGAGCGGCACGTCGCTCTGGTTCGGATCGTTTACATGGAGGCAACCCGGTTTCCGGAGATTGCAAAGGCATTTATGTCGTCTGGCCCCGAGCAAGCCGTAGGTCGTCTGGAGAAATATCTGGCTCGACAGACGGCAGAGAAGCGACTTGCTATCGAGGACACGCAGATGGCGGCGCACGACTTTGTCGCTCTCATTAGTGCGGACCTGGTCCAGCGAGCTCTACTGGGACTGCCGCAAAGGCTTACGAAAGCGGGCTTGGAGAAGCGCGCTGCAAGGGGCGTCGACTCGTTCCTGAAACTCTATGGCTTGCCGACTGAGTCCGCCAAAGGTCGTTCGCAGTAGGCGATCCGCCGCGGCGGCCGCCAGGTAATCGGTACCAAGAGAAAAAACATCTCGCCTCGGGATGAATCTACGCGTCGCCAGCCTTATAGAGTTCGTGCGGATGTCTCGCAGAAAGTAGTGACCGTTTGGCTGCGGACCGGGATAGAGCGAAAGAGTTCGAGCGCACGGCGATGGTGCACGCCGCAAGCCTGCAGCGGGTTGCTCGACGGATGACGGGAGATCAGACCTCCGCCGAAGACGCTGTGCAGGAAGCTCTGCTGTCGGCGTGGCGCACGTTTGACCACTTCCAAGACGGCACCAATTGCCGGGCATGGCTCTTCAAGATTCTTCTCAATCATCTTCGCAAAAACTTTACGCGACCATCGCTTGAGATCGTCGATATACCCGAGACCCTCACACTGGACAACGTGGTGCCGATCCGCAGTCGCTATGACGGTTTCTCGGGCAGCGACATCACTGCAGCCATAGATACTCTACCGGCCGAGCGCCGTGTCGTTCTGCTGCTCGCAGCCGTGGAAGGCTTCACGTGTAAGGAGATCGCAGGCTTCCTCGATGTTCCGATCGGAACGGTGATGTCGAGACTGAGCCGAGCGCGCTCGGACCTTCGCCAGCTCCTCTATCCGCAAGCCGCCACGGTCGTTGCACCGAAGAAGGGAAACGCATGACTTGCTCCGATGTGAACTACCTGTTGCCGCTTTATCTTGCGGGAGATCTCGATAGCGCGACCATGGCGCAGGTCGATCGCCATGCAGAAGCGTGTGCGCTCTGCAGCCGATTGGTGGAGGATCACGCATCGCTCGACAGAGCTATCGCTTTCGCGTTGCCGATCGAGAGCGTGGATACGTCTGCCGTGCAGGCGCGCGTGCGCCAGGAGATATACGGTGCACGCACGGTCCCGCGCTTCATTCCTCAGCGATGGATCATGTTTGCGGCAGCGGCGATGCTGCTATGCATGGTGGCGGGTTCGCTCGTCTTCATGAAGGAAGGGCAATTCGCGCGTGCGCGTCTCGACCACGTTGACGAGGTTGTTCTGCATCGGCGCAGTTGGCTCTTCTCAGACAAGCCAGCCATTCAGCGGATGGTCGCAGAGCGTGTCGGTACGTCGGGGAGCGCCGCACAACTCAGCATCCCCGGCTATGAGCTCGTGCACGGCAAGGAATGTTCGATCGCGGGCCGACGGTATGTGCACCTCGAATACGCCAAGGGCACGCAGAGGATCTCTGTCTACTTCTTGAATGAAAAGAACCGAGGTCCCATCTGGAAGCTGTTCGATCCGCGATCTATGAGCATTCAGACGCGCTCCGAAGATGGCTACAACGTCACGGAAGGGGACGCGAACGGACACAGGATTCTGCTGGTAGGAGCGATTTCGCCAGCCGAAGAGCAGTCCATCGTTGGCGCGCACTTGTCCCTGATGGGATGAGGCAGAAGCCTTCTGGTTAGCAACAGTTTCAACCGAACAGGAAAGGGAAGTCTTATGAAGAAGGTATGGGTAGCAGTGTTCTCCGTGATGGCAGCCGCGACAGTGGTCTCAGCGCAAACTCCGCAAGCAAGCAATGTTCGAGGCAAGGTCACGAAAGTGACCGGCTCAACCTTCACGCTGACCACGAACGCGGGTCAGACGCTCAGCGTGAAAGCAAAGCCGGGATTCAAGGTGTACGACCGTCTCCCCTCGGACCTGTCGCATGTAAAGGATGCGGCCTTCGTCGGTGTGACCAGCGTAAAAGGTGCGGACGGCAAAGAGCACGCGACCGAGATCCACATCTTTCCGGAGGAACTGCGCGGACTGGGTGAAGGCAGCCACATGATGGACGGTGTCGCAGGCGCAGCGCATGGAAGCCGCATGAGCAACGGCGCGGTCGCGCAGGCCCACACATCCGTCGCACCCGCCACGCACAGCCGCATGAGCAACGGTGCCATTGCCAAGACAGGAAGCGGCAGTCTTCAGGTGAAGTTCGCCGGTGGATCGACGGACGTCATCGTTCCTCCCGATGTGAAGGTAACGGAGATCAAGGCGGTGCCACACGCCCTCGCTGTAGGGGACGTCGTCTTCGTCGCAGGAAGCAACGGTGCGAATGGAGCCGTGCTCACCGGCGGAGTACTCCTCGTGCATCCGTAAGGACATCAGCATGCAGACGCCAGTCACCGTTCCACGAAATGTTGGAATCTCCGCATCGCAAGTGGCTGCCGTTCGCGTGGAACGGCGCCACAACGCGGTGGTGCGGCTGTCGCACTGGCTCAATGCGTGGATTCTTCTCGGGCTGATGGTGAGTGGCGCAACGATCTACTGGGCATCACCGGTCTACCAGCACGCTCCCGATGCAGCGACTGGAAACACGGACTGGGTCGCCGATGCGGGCGTATGGTTGTGCGCTCATGTGTTTCGCAAGTATCCAGACCCGCCGAACTGGTTCTATAACCACTTCAGTTTCGGGCCCGCGCACTTGGCGGATGGGTTGGCGGTGCATTGGTCGTTGATTTACCTGTTCCTGCTAAACGGTGTTGTGTACGTCTCAGCGTTGCTGTGGGATGGCAGCTTCCGTGCGCTGCTTCCAAGGCGCGGCGCGATAGACGATGCCCTGGCGATGTTCTGGTACTACATCTCCTGGCTGCCGAAGGTTCTATTGCGAAAGGAGCGGCATGAACCTGCAGGGACCTCCAAATACAACGCGCTGCAACGCTTCTCGTACGCGGGTGTGACTGTGATCGGGCTGCTGCTTGTCCTCAGCGGTTGGGCCATTCATAAGCCAACGCAGTTCCACTGGCTCACACGTGCGTTCGGTGGCTTTCAAGGTGCGCGCGAATGGCACCTCTGGTTGATGCTTGCGATGATCGCCTTCATCGTGGTGCACGTCGCGTTGGTAACGCTCGAAGGTTTCAACACCTTTCGAGGCATGGTGACCGGTTGGCGCGTCACGCCAGCCGTGCCGCAGGTGAAGCGCAATGCCGAATGAAGCTATGGTACGTCGCCTGAAAGCGCTCGAAGCGTACGCCGCGCGCCTTCGCGAGCCTGCGGCGAACATCGAGTGGCTCCCTGCACAGGCTCTTCGTCGGGCAACTCGCCGTGACCTGTTGCTCTTTGGCGTGGGTGCCGCTGCTGCTGGCGCCTTATGTCATGCGCTGTTGCCGCCTGGAGCATTATGGAAGTCCAATGATCCGCGGTCGACCGAAGAACACCTGCGGCAAGCGGTCGAGCGCAAGGCTCTTGCCTTCGACGATCGCATTGACCGCTCCCTCTTCTCACCCAGTCGCCTCTCTCCGACATTTCGAAAGAGTGACATCACGGAGCTGAAGAACAACTATGCAGGTGCTACACCCGATCCGTCGTATCTCGCAGACTGGAAGCTGACCGTGGACGGGCTCGCTCGTGGCAGCGAAATTTTCGACCTTGCTCGCCTGGTTCGCGAGTTCGCGGTGCGCGATCAGATCACACGGCTTGTCTGTGTCGAAGGCTGGAATGCCATCGCCTGGTGGAGTGGCGTCCCCTTCGCGCAATTCCTTCAGCACTACCCGGCGGCACCGGGAGCCAAGTGGGCCCGCCTGGAGTCTTCGGTCAACCTCGACGGCAACGGTGCACCTGACCCCTACTTCGTGTCCTTTGACATGGCATCCTTGCTGCATCCGCAGACGTTGCTCGCCACTCATTTCAACGGCGATCCACTTGGCGTGGAGCATGGTGCGCCTTTGCGCCTTGCGAGCCCGGTCAAGCTGGGGCTCAAGAACATCAAAGCAATCACACGTATCCGTTTCAGCTCTGAGCAGCCGGATGATTACTGGCAGGTTCGAGGCTACTCCGGTCTCGATGGCCTCTAAGTAGAGGGCCTCACTCCATTACATCAAACGCAACAGGAGAATGAACGATGATTGAACAGACACTCAAGCCCACGCTTGCGAACAAAGTGGCTCTGGTCACTGGGGGCTCCCGAGGCATTGGTGCCGGGATCGTCCGGAGGCTCGTCAGCGATGGCGCGTCCGTCGCATTCACCTATGCGAACTCGGAACCGCAGGCGAACGATCTGGTCGCGGAACTCCAGGCGTTTGGCGGCAGAGCGAAGGCGATACAAGCAGACAGCGCGTCTGCAACGGATATAGAAAAAGCTGTCTCGATCACGACGGAGGAGTTCGGTGGAGCACTCGACATCTTTGTCAGCAATGCCGGCAAGATGCTGCGGAAGCCGATCACCGAAGTCGAAGTCGACGAGCTGGACGAGATGATTGCGGTGAACATTCGCGCTGCGATGTTGGGCTTCAAGTTTGCAGCGAAAAACATGAACCGCGACGGACGTATCGTCGCCATTGGCAGCGCCTCTGCTCTGCGCACGGGCTTCCCCGGATCAAGCATCTACAGCATGACGAAGTCTGCATTGCTAGGCTTGGTACGGGGAGCCGCCATTGACCTCGCGTCGCGCGGCATCACCGTGAATGTCGTTCAGCCGGGGCCGATTGCCACGGATATGAATGCGCCTGACAAGACGGACATCGAGCGGCTTATAAAACTCGTGCCGCTGGGGCGACTCGGGCAAGACACCGAGGTCGCAAGCCTCGTGGCCTATCTCGCCCGTCCGGAAGCCGCCTTCATCACTGGCTCTAGCTTGAGTGTCGACGGAGGTTTAATCGCGTAGGGAAGTTCATTGCTCTCGGATCAGATTCACGGTCCGCCGAATGTTGGTCTGCCCGGGGAAATTTGTACCAGTCTGAGTGATAGAGGTAGTGAGACGGAGTGGAATAAGCACGTTGAACAGATGAATTCGGCACTGACTTCTCCTGTTCCCGAAGTTAGTATCCCGATGGTGCGGCGTAATAACCGCTTGGATTGGGATGATTACACTCGCATTTGGACTATCGCGGATAGTCGTTACTGGCAGCGATACCACCAGCGAAATTCCTAATCGAAGCATTAGTTATGACTAGATACGAGCAGCGCGCTCCAGTCCGGATTCTGCCAGTAGAAGAGGTGAGGCGGATTCGTGATGAGGTGCGGGAACGAGTGTCGGAACTTATCGAATCCCGAAATCTAGGTGTTGGCCCAACGGGTTGAATGGCAACACGATTTGGTCGACTGCTTGGGTTCGTAGGATGAAGTCGACTGCCGCCTAAAGCACGCACCGAACTGCAGAGAAATGCACAGCTTTTTTCGAAAAAGTATCACCAAGGTATCACCAGGCCAAAAACGCCCTCCGAGATTTTCGGAGGGCGTTTCATAAATCACTGAAAAATAATCTAGTAATTGGTGGCCCGGGCAGGAGTCCAACCTGCGACCTTCGCGTTAGGAGTGCGATCTGGAACCTGCAGGCCAGTGCAACCCCATGCAGTGCGATGCGCATAATATCCAGTGTTTATGCTGTTTTCGTCACTTTAGCTTACGTCCGAACCGCTGCACCGGACTGCATCAGTTTGCCGGTTGCTGTATCACACTTGTATCACACGAAGCCTTAGAATCCAGATAGCGGGGAGATTCGCAGTTCCGCTCGGAGGGTCCTTATGGCCAAGCAGGCAGCATACGTCGAAGGCGTTTATGAGCGCATTCCTGGAAGCGGGATCTGGCACGCCCGATACCGCCAGGACGGTAAGCTCGTCCGAAAGTCTTTCGGTCGCAACCGTGCCGCTGCCGTCGCTTATGTCGAGAAAGCGAGAACCCTGAAGCGGACCGGGGACGGTTGGGTTCCGTCCACCGCGAAGGCGTCACCAAAGACAAAAAGCGAACTCGAAATCAGCGCTTCTACAGTCACACTGGGCGAACTCTGCGACGATTTACTCCGGCATATTCAGAGCAAGCCGGAGGTCTACAAGGACCAGAAGAATCCTCCTTTTCGGATCGGACGAATTAAGAAACACTTCGGACACAGGCCAGCGTCCACAATCCGTCCCTACGAAATCATGGATTGGCTGGAATCTCTTGAGGCAAAGCCAGCGACCCAGAACCGCTACAAGGCGACGTTCTCCAGTGTCTACCGTTTTGGAAAGCAACGGGACAAGGTCAACGTCAACCCCGTCCGCGATGTGAAACAGGCTCCAGTGAACAACGGGATCATTCGCTACCTGAAACCCGAAGAAGAGGTCCGCCTCCGAGCAGTCCTGCAAGCGGATGTCGATGCGTGTGGACCACAGAACGAGAGGCGTCGCTTGCGTCTCCTCCACCGTATCTATGAACTTGATGTTGCGCTTGGCACTGGAATGCGCAAGGGGGAACAGTATGGATTGCGCTGGAGTGATGTCGATCTCAAGGCCCGGGTCATTACACTCCGCGACACGAAGAACAAGTCGAGTCGAACGGTTCCGATGATCGACGATGTCGTCACTGCCTTTGAAGAGTTGAAGAAGCTCTCGCTGTCTCGGAAGGATCGTTCGGTTGAACAACCGAACTCATCCCCAAAAGATGTTGTCTTTGGGATCGGGGATAACAAGAAGTGGTGGGAAAGCGCATTGCGTGAGGCGAAGATAAAGAAGTTGCGGTGGCACGATCTGCGTCACACGTTTTGCTCACGGCTAGCTCAGTCCGGCGCAAGCCTGAAAGTAATTCAGGAAGCCGCGGGTCACAAGACAATCGCGATGTCGGCCCGGTATGCGCACATGGATCACACAACACTGCACAACGCGATGGCGGTACTCAACCGCCGAGCGTCCGCCGCAACGTAGGGATGAGCCGTAACGGTGGAGGATTGATGAAGCTTTATATGATTCGATTGGAAAATGGGAACGCTGCAATCTTGCAGGCTGAGAATGAAGAGGCCGCGATTGAGCAAGCAGGGCTCCGCGTCGATCCTAAAGCATTCGCGAAGGAACAGGGAGTCTCGGATGTCGCAGCCCAACATTTGGAGCTAGTGCGTTCTGGTCTGGGGCCTCAGAACTTCCGGATAAGAGAGTTGAAGGACTTCTTCTGTCTGGTGTCTCTCAGAGACGACGGGAGATTCCAGTTCGCGCTTGAGAGTCAAGAAACGGATGAGGAGTTCTATGAGGACTATCCGGTTCTCTGGTCAGCGGAAGATCCCCTGCTTCAAGAGATCGATCCGTTCCATCCGGAATGGAATAAACGCAGAGAGCCCCTGATCGCGGAGGCCGTGGAGCGAGAGCGAACAAGGCTGCTCGTGGTCGATGCATCAACGAGCTGAGTTCTCGGCTTCCGCCAAACGTTGAAGGCCCCTCAGTGAGGGGCCTTCAGATGGGAAAGGGACTTGTACTCCGAAGAGGACGTGTCCCGTATATGTGTCGGGCTCAACCCTGGAAATATACTAAACGAAGTGATCTCTGCCGTCAATCCCGTTGAGAACTACATCGCCGCGCGGCTCCTTGAGTATCTCAGTTCCAGAACACCTTGGCACCGGATTCTCTGGAACTCGGGCTCAAACCTAGCGTTACGCGAAGTCTTGGAGGCGAGCGAAGCCTTCAGCCAAGGACACCTTTCAGACACTACCGTCCGCGCCGCCGTGCGGGCTGCGCTTCGGATGGTCCGGGACGACCCCGGTTTCGGGGGAACGGCTGAGAGAGCCGCTCTCGCCGACTGCCTCACGATCAACGGCGAACCGAGAGCCGAGATCACTTTCGAGGGACTTGAGTACGAACAGATTCGGCAGTTCCTCAACGACGCTACACCGAACTATCTCGCGCGGTGGGCCGATGCCATGGCTACCCCACAAGCACCTGCCGAAGAGCGCACGTCCCGCGCGATTGCAGCCCATCTCTTGGATCGGGGCTATAACGCCAACTATCTGCATCGATGGTGGACGTATCGCGCCTTCATGCGGACCAGTCGGTTACACGTCCCCTCACGGACATTGTCCGTGAGGCGTCCGAACTGGCAAACAAAACTGAGCAGAACTTTGAAGTGTTAATTCCTTTCCCTTCCGAATTGCAGCCACCTTCGGGACTGCTTGTTCCGCAGGGATGGTGTAGCGCAACGAGAGTGAGCGAATGGATCCATGAAAACGGAGCATCCATGCCTCTCAACTTTCATCAGCAAGGAGGTCTGCTGCTCACGGTACAAGCCCTTGAGCCGGAATCGGCAGTGCAACTCGCTGCGGAGAGGGTCGAGTTATTCACTGCCCGTGTTCTTCTGAGCCTGCGCAAGGATGTGAAGAACTGCGGCATCGCTTGGGTCAAGGGAAAGGCAAAAACATATTCGATTGAGCGACATTTGCGAGGTGTACGCATTGGCGCGATCCATAGGGAGAACCGACTCTGGCTCGAAACGGAAGCTGACCGATATATCGACCCTGCAATCGAGTTGCTTGCCCCGTTGCAGAGTGGGGCCACTACAACTGCGATTGCAGGTGGCTGGGCTGCAATCGAGTCTTTGCTCGGGGAGCCGAAAAGCAAGAAGGCTGACCCTGCTGAGCGGCTGGCAACAATCGTGAGCTGCTCGTTCCCGAGAGCGGAACTGACGGCACTGGCCTACGTTCTACGGGAACGGGACACGACGCTCCGGCAAGCCATTGACGCAGCACCCGAGAACCGAGAGAAGGCTGCCGTCGTTGCCCGCGCAATCATAGGTGGGACATGCCCCATTCCCGCTGGTTGGGCGGACCGCGCTGCGGTGAGTCGAATGGCGGAGTTGCTGAACGCGCCCAAGGAAACCTTGGAAACTATCAGGGACCACGTACATGATGCGTTTGCGCGGATGTACCGTCAGCGGAACTTGATCCTTCACGCTGGCCGGACTAGGGCTATTGCGGTACGTTCTACACTACGAGGCGCCGCACCACTCGTTGGTGCGGGGCTTGATCGGATTACCCACGCTCGATACGTGGATAATATGACTCCAATCCAGTTGGCCGGCCGAGCGCGGACTGCCCTATCCACAGTGAACTCTACACAGCCAGAGCGGTGCGTAACCCTTCTTGGAAACAGTTGATTCGCCTTTGGTGGCCCTGGGTGGTCCTCTTTACTTCCGCGATCTCGCACGCATAATGAAGGAAAGAGGGCAGCGCTCTAACCAATTGAGCTATCTACCCAAGAAGCTTTTCAACAACGTGGATATATTCACATAGAATCGGGCGTTTCGCAGGATTCGCAAATTTCGCACTGTTTCTACCGTTTCGCTGGTTTGGACCCGAATTCGGCTCTCTTTGGAACCGAGCGGACATCACAATTCGCACCAAACCGCCTCACGACAGGTTTGGCATAGCAGAGTTTGGTGTCTCAGAGATCACGAGAAGTTTTTAGGCCTAGCTTGTGTACGCTTTCGAAACCGTATTCTCCAAGCTAGGACGAGCCCAATATTCACAAGCCTTTTCAGCCAGAGCCAGTCCGCGAGCTTGAATTTGCTCTTCACTCCAGACAGTCTGATCCGCAATCATCCTGTTCAGAAGCAAAGCGGAGCGTGCAAATTCTGGCCTCTTGATGGAGAACGGGCCGTGGCTGATCGCAGAGTTGAGGGGCTGCGTCACGAGCGTTAAATTTCCGAGAGAGTTCTTGACGCCTTCTCGCATTCGAATCGCGTCGGTGACGGACTCTCCGCATTTGTGAGTCACGAGAGCGGTGTACACATCCTCGCAGGGCGCCTGGGTGCCATCCGGCAAAGGCCAATTCTCCGCCCACTTACTGGGCATGACATGCTCCACCGTAAACCCGGCTTGGATGGTGATGACATCGTCCTTCGAGGTTCGCAGCGTTTGTTCAAGCGTTTGCAGAATGACTCGCGCTCTTCTCTCCCATCCGGGGCGATAAATCGATTCTGTTACGATTGCGTTCTTAAATTCGTCATCGCTCGGAAAACGTGACGAGTCGCCGGTCTGACTTAGAAGAAACGCCGAAAAATTGTCCGAGCTCCATCCGTTCTCGCGCAAGAACTTGATTGCAGTGAGAAAAAGGTTGTTATATCCCTTTGCTGTCAAGCCGCAATATGCTCGCCTGATGGTGTATGCCTCCAAGGCTTGATACAACCCACGCAGCTCATGCTCCTTGTTTTTCATCTCGATCTCGACGCTCATTACAAGGGGAAACGCTGTGGTCATATCCCAATCGCTCAAGTGCCGGGCGATCAGGCCAAGCGGCTTTTGAGGGTTGGGCAGCTTCAGGCCGCGATAGGCGGGAGCGTAACTAAGCAGCCGGGAAAGCTCTGCGTCAACGGTCGAATAACGGGCTTCCTCCGTGTAAGTGCGATACTCGGGGTAAAGCTTAGTGAGATTGATGGTCTCTGCTCGTTCCGCCGCCAGTACGCTGCCAAGAAATGATTCGATGCGCTTGCGAGTGAGTCGGCCCTGCACTTCTGGCGTGTCCCAGAACGGGTCTTCGAACTCCGACCATTTCTTATCAAATAGGACTTCCGCATTCTCTTTCGTCAGGATTGCGCGCTGAAAGATATCGTTGCGGATCAGGTCCATCGCATTCAGAGGTTTCCCACGTGCATTGAGTGTGGAGAAGATGGTCTGTGCGTCATCCTTGTCGTCGATAGAGATTACGACAATCGAGAAATGGTTGAGTATCGCGGCACTCAATGCCGAGAGTCTGGGCTGCCAACCTTCGCCATCAGCTTCGTCAATGAAGGCTTGAACCGCCTCATAAAAGTAATAGAGGCCAGCGAGGAGCCTTGGGGCCTGATTCGCGATAATCCTGCCGTTTTTGTAATAAAACTGGTAATACTTATCCGTCAATTCAGCGAAGCTCATGATGGTTACGTCGGCGTAAAGACTCCGATCGTACTTGGTAGGCCAGAGCTTATGCTTCTCAACATCGGGATCGTCCGTGAGGTGCAACTTGTCATTGAACAGATGCGCTTCAAGGAAACCGGCGTGTTTGGTCTCGCCACGCTCTGTCGCAGTGCGGAAGAGCGCATTTATGACGAGTTGTATCGTTGTGAGTCGTTGCTGCCCATCAATCACTTGTTTGATAGGAACCTGTCCAAGGTTTGCTTTACCCTCGGACAGAATCAGCGCTCCCATGTAGTGGGAATAATTCCGGGCCGCCCCGCTCAAAATCTCCTCGGTCTTGTCCTGGATATCGGACCACAAGGGCTCCCACTGTTCCTTCCGTTCCCACTCATAGTGGCGCTGATAAACGGGGACACAGAACCGCGCCCGATCTTCTAGTAATTGCCCAATGGGACGAGCTTTCGCTTCCATTTCTAAGAGTGCTCCCTGCACCAAAGCAAAATGTGGACAGCACCAGGACGGTAGACCCGTCCTACATGCTGCCTCAACCAAACAGACTGCAAGTGAAAGGACCCATTTTACAGGAATGGGAGCCGAGTCGGAGACGTCCACAGAAGGGGCAGGTGCAGGAGGAGGAACTTGACTCCTGCCGCGCCGCCGGCGAGCGGGGGCCGGAGCCAGGCGGGATGAGGGTTAAAGGGAGAAACCGAAGCGGTGTCTCCCTGCGCCGCAAAATGCGACTTCAAAACGAAATGGCCGCGGGTTAGCGGCCATCTCCGATGATTCCAGTTCACGCTGCCCTGTTGATTTTGACAGGCACCTTGGGAACGGGGTTGGCTTCCTTCTTTGCCTTGGCCTTGGCCGCGAACTCGGCCTTGACCTTTTGAGCGATGGCGTCGGTTTCGACCTTGTACACGGTGGCTGCTTCGCGCAGGATGCTCGACGCATTCGAGCGGGAGGCCGCCAGCACAATCGTCAACTCCACGACGATGCGTGAAAGCGTGCCTTCTTCGGCGCGACGAAGGTAAGTAGCGAACAGTTTGCCGATGTTCTCGGTATCCTTCGACCGCTTGATGCCGTGCTGCTTGGCGAGGGTTTCGAGACGAGCTTCCCCGACAAGCTCCGCGAGTTGGGTATTGATGAAGAGGAGGTCACGCTTCATCAGGCGTACCGGAACGGCGGCGCTGATGGCGGCGAGAACGCGAAGCCCCGTTGTGTTGCCAATGGCTTCGTCGCGGCGGCGCTTCTCCTGTTCTGCCTTCCAGCGTTCCTCGTCGCGGTCGTTGCGTTGCGGCTTGGGATGATGCACGGGGCAAGCGAGATTCGTGCAGACCTTGCGCAACGTGCCAACCTCGCTTCCGTCCGTGACAATCGCCTCCGTGGTGAACTTGCACGATTTGAACTCAGGCCGTTTCGCCTCGTCCTTGTCAGCAGGTCTCTCGGCGCGAATCTCCGTGTACTTGTTGCGCGGCAACGTGACACTGCCCTCCGGCTGCTGTCCATAGGCTGTGCTGATTTGCACGAGCTTGGGACGTTCGGCGATGGTCTTGGCGACGAACGCCGCGACCTTCGACTGGTAGCAGGTCGGGTCAGTACAGGAATCGAGCTTGCCGCCGATGTCCGAAAACAGGAGCTTGTTATGGCCTGTGCGTTTGGGGCAATCGATGCAGCTTCCTGCCACTGGCACAAGCTGCGCATCCTTCTTATCGAATGGAGCCTCTTTCAGCGCAAGCACGATGTTGGTATCAATCCAGAATTGCAGGTTGCGGACGGGCAGCAGAATCCGCGTCGGCTTCTGCCCACCGTTGTACACCTCCTTATAGCAAGCGGAGAGCGCCTGTTCCTGCTGGTCGGCCTGCAGCTTCGCCAGAAGCAAGGCATGGCCGACACCGATTTCCTCCGCATAGAAAGCTTCGACCACAACGGGCGCAAGCTCCGTGAGCTTGAGGCGCGTGGTCACATACGCGGGACTCTTGCCCATCTTGGCCGCGATCTGCTCGACGGTGTATTTCGGTTCTTCCAAATTCAGAAGCGCACGAAAGCCTTGCGCTTCTTCCATCGGGTGAACGTCCTTGCGTTGCAGGTTTTCAATCAACTGTGCTTCGAGTGCCTGGGCATCGCTCAAGGCCACGATGCGGACGGGAACGGTATCCGCTTCGGCAAGCTGCGCCGCGCGGAAGCGTCGGGCACCTGCCACAATCTCAAAGCCCTGTTCCGTGAGTGGACGCACAAGCAAGGGCGACAACACGCCTTGATTGCGAATGGATGCGGCAAGCTCTTTGAGGGCGGCATCCTCGAAGCGGCGGCGCGGGTTGGTCTTCGACTCCGACAACAACGAAAGCGAAACGTTGCGGTATTCGGTGGCATTGATGATTTGAGTTTGCATGATGGTGTGCTCCTTTCGAGCGGTTGCGAGGGATGGTCACAGAGCGGCACACGTCGGGCAATGGTTCCGCTCCAAGGGAGAGCGGACTAGCCGAGAATGCACTCGTCCGTAAAGGCCACTTCGTAGCCCTGCAAACGCAGGTTGTTGTCCCACGTCTTGGCGAACTTCTCGTGTTGCTCCTGTAGCTGCAACAACGCCACGTAATGGTCGCGGATGATATTCCGGCTCCACTGCTCCACGGCCACATAGTCATTGCGCCAGTAGTACGGAATCAGGTGTGCGCCCCCGGCGAAGCCAAGCTCGAAACACATCTCGGGGTCACGCATGGCGTCGCCGTTCTGTTCGCTGTAGTGCGCGACGGAGAGAGCAGGCAGACCGAGCGGGCCGGACTCGTCCACCGCCTCCATCACAAGCGGAAGATAAGGCGGGTTCTCAATCTTGATGTAGAGGTTGGGACGCCAACCCCCCGCCTTGTGCAGGATGGCGAGTACGGTTTTCATGCCGCCACCTCCGCGAGTTCAGGGGCTTCCCTTGCTGCCGTGTCCTCTTGTTCGTCGTCAGCGGGTGGCTCCAGTGCGGCAAGGATGACAGCGGCAGTCTGCTGAATGACTTCCAAGCTCTCGGCCAGCAAGGATGCATTGCCGTGGTACAGGTGGATGTAATCGGCGGATGCGGAACCCGTCACCAACCCCACGGCTTTTCCCACCACAAAGGCGACTGCCTCCGCTTCGGTTTCGCGCACGGTCTTGGTGGTTGCGGTGCGACGTTCTGCCTTGTGCAGAAGCTCATGCGCCGTCTCGTGTACCAGCGTCGAAAACTCTTCGGCCTTCGATTGCCCGGGAAGGATGGCGATGCGTCCGCCGTAGCTCATGCCAAGTGCGGGGGCGATGTTGGGGTTATAGACAAGCGCGATGCCACGCGAACGAACAAACTTGGCAAGCCGTTCCGAGTTCTCGCCGGGATCGCCGGATATCCCGCGCATCTCCGGCAGGTCTGCGCCTTCGGTCTGCGACACATCGAAAACATAGGCATTGCGGAACCCGACTAAGACCCGCTCGTTCTGCTTAGTGATGTCCTTGTTCGCTTCCTCGTCCTTCTTGCGGCGAACGCCGACGATGGGAGCCAGAATGCGGATGCCTTTCTGTCCGGCCTTCACATTGCGTCCGAGGTTCTTCCACGTCCAGAACCCGGCAACACGCGTTGCGGTCGGCATCTGCCTCGCAATCTCCAGCACATTCCCGAAGGAATAGTTATGAAAGCGGCTCATGGCCGTGAGGTAGTTGGTGAGGACGTCGGAGTGTCCGGCCTCCAACTGCTCAATCAAGAGCTTGACGTTGGCGGCGATGAGTTCCTGTTTGGTGTTGGGCTTCTTGCTGTCGATGGGGGTTGCTGCGGTGGTGGTCATGGTGTCTGCTCCTTTGTCGGCTTTTGCTTTTGCACGTCCGCGTTGAACGCGGCATGTACATGCCGAACGCCACCTGGCGAAGGCGGGGGTAGCAAACGGAAGGTCTTCGAGCGGAGCTTTTTGGGGGGACCGCGTAGCGGGGGAGCCAAAACCCGGAGGGGCGGACGGCCTTGGAGAGCGCGATCGGGGCAGAGCCCCTTAGCGAGGCTTGTCTTCCTTAGCAGCGTGCGCAGCACGCAAAAGACATGAGGGTGGGCGTTGCGGGCAGGAACAGGCCCGCTGGAGATGGGAGCTAAGACGCGGAAGCGCGGCTGCGGCGCGGGAAGAGCCTTCTTCCCGGCAAATGGAACCGTTATCGTGGGAGATATTCAAAGTGAGGGTACGACGATGCGAGTCACGTTCGACACGAACGTCTGGAACAGACTGGTGTTCCCGGAGCGGCATACGTCCAGTCCCAATTACTTTGCCCTGGTCGCTCTCAACGATGCACTTCGCAGTGGACGGATTCGCGGCTTCATCAGCGAAGGCTTCGGGACAGTCGAGGCCATCCAGAAAAGACACCGGGCGAGATTCTACGCGCAAAACGTGCCAAAGACAGAGGTAGGGAGTTCATCGAACGGACCCGGCTTCCACGGGATGGGCATCAACATCCAAGCCAGACACGACCTGCATCCGGGCATCGGGGACGAATTTGAAGAAGAACTACAAGAGGCCTTGACGCTCGGCATCAAGTTACTGTCCACACCGTATATCGGGCTTCCCGTGCCGGATCGCCTGCGGAACAATCCCCACATCTATGCAGAAGAGGTCTTTGCTACGGCGGATTACAACGAGCGGTTTGGCGAAGTCGTCCGGACGATTGTTGACCGGGGCGTGGGCGAGGGCGCACTGATATCGCTCGTCAAAGAATTCACCGCACGTCTAGACGAGCCGAGGCCCGTCACCCTTTCAGATCGTGCCTTAATCTACGGCGTCTACGAGTGGGCTTCGACCGAAGGCCATAACAAGGAGAAGCGGCAGATTGAGAAGGCGTTCGCAGAATCGGCCGATGGCGATCTTGTCGCGGCACACATCGCCTATGGCAATGACTACCTCTGCACGGAAGATCACGGCGGGACGGCCATCTCACGGTCTGTCTTCGATAGGGAACATCGCGCCTGGCTCAAGACACAGTACCGCGTGGAGATTTTGAATGCGCAGCAACTCGCACGGCTCCTATGAGGCGTGAGCCTGCGGTTCGATAGAAATTCTGCGCAACGGTATGCAACGGCAGATCAAAGATGCGGCGCCCGATTAAGGAGCATCTTCCACCGAATGCACTTCGAACCCATCTCCCCCGAGTGCGAAATAGCGCTTGCGCATCCAGAACGCGACGTTCACAAGTCCGATCAGCGCAGGCACTTCAATCAGCGGACCGACGACGCCGACGAATGCCTCGCCTGAGTTCAGGCCAAACACAGCCACCGCAACGGCGATAGCCAACTCAAAGTTGTTTCCTGCGGCGGTGAAGGAAAGCGTCGCCGATTGTGCATAGTTCGCACCCAGGCGCTTTCCCATCCAAAAGCTGATGAGGAACATGATGAGGAAGTAGACGACAAGCGGCACGGCGATTTTCACGACGTCGAGCGGCAAACGAACGATAAGGTCGCCCTTCAGTGAGAACATCACCATGATCGTGAAGAGCAAAGCAATCAGAGTGATGGGGCTGATGCGGGGGATGAAGCGCGTTCGATACCACTCCTCACCCTTGAGTCGGATGAGGGCAAACCTCGTCAGGAATCCAGCGACGAAAGGAACGCCGAGATAGAGTCCGACGCTCTTCGCGATCTGACCGATACCGATGTGTACGACGCTGCTTTCGAGACCGAACCACTTCGGTAGAACCGTCAGGAATGCCCACGCATAGAGACTGTAAAAGAGCACCTGAAAGACGCTGTTGATCGCGACCAGACCGGCCACGTAATCCGTGTCGCCTTCGGCGAGTTCATTCCACACCAGCACCATCGCGATGCACCGCGCAATGCCGATAAGGATCAGGCCCCGCATGTAGGCAGGCTCGCCGCGCAGGAAAATGATCGCGAGCAGAAACATCAGCACCGGCCCAATGATCCAGTTCTGAGCCAGAGAGAGACCCAGTACGCGCTTGTTGCGGAAGACCTCTCCCAACTTCTCATAGCGCACCTTCGCCAGAGGCGGGAACATCATGAGGATCAGCCCGATTGCGATGGGGATATTCGTAGTACCGCTCTGAAAGCGATTCACGAGGGTCGCAGTTGAAGGCACGAAGTGCCCGACTGCAACACCGATTGCCATTGCGAGGAAAATCCAGAGCGTAAGAAAGCGGTCAAGGAACGAAAGCTTCTTGCGGGCTGCCGGGGCGCAGACCTGACCTTGGGTGAAGGGAGCGGTAGACATCAGCAGGCCTCGCAGGAGTTTTCTTGAATCGTGGTGGGGACAGGAGCGCCGTCGAGGGACGCGTACTTCGACGGCGAGCAGCAAACTTTAGTGAGGTGCGCGCGATCCTTCTGCATCGCTTTCTCCTCTTTAAGCCAGTCCAGTGTCTGCTTCAGAATGTGCGCGGCCCCGATGTGTGGCGGCATGACGACCCGGTAGTGCATCCACTTTCCTTCCCGCCGAGCCGACACAATGCCGGCACTACGCAGATAGGCGAGATGCCTTGAGACTTTCGGCTGAGGCCCGCCAAGAATCTCCACGAAGTAACACACGCAGACCTCTTGGTCCCCCATGAGGTTCAAGAGGCGTAACCGCGTATTGTCCCCTAGAGCTTGAAAGAACCGCTCCATATTGAACGCTTGCTTTGCCATAAATTTATGTATACGCCTTGACGTATGCGAACGCAAGTCATATATTCACGAAAGCAGATATGAGGAGGAACTATGTCGGAGCAGATTCTGGATTCGGTCCGGTCGAAGTATGGCGCTGTTGCGGAAAGCAATCTTTCGAACGAACATGCGGGAGTGCAGGCGGTTGCCGAAGCCTTCGGCTATTCAGCGGAGGAACTCACTTCCATCCCTGCTGATGCAAACATGGGACTTTCCTGCGGAAACCCCACCGCCACAGCTCATTTGCGGTCGGGCGAAGTGGTGGTCGATCTCGGCTCTGGCGGCGGTCTGGACGTGTTCCTCGCGTCGAAGAAGGTAGGGCCGACCGGACGCGCCATAGGCATCGACATGACGCCTTCGATGATTGAACGCGCCCGTGCCAATGCTCTGAGCGGTGGCTACACCAACGTCGAATTCTATTTGGCTGAGATCGACAAAATTCCACTACCTGATGCTTCTGTTGACTGTGTCATCTCGAACTGTGTTCTCAACCTGGCACCCGATAAGCCTGCTGTGTTCCGAGAGATTGCCCGCATTCTGAAGCCTGGTGGGCGGCTCGCCGTCAGTGACATCGCTTTGAAGCACGAACTGCCTGAGGACATTGCCAAAAGCATGGCCGCTTATGTTGGTTGCATCGGCGGCGCCATCAAGATGGACGACTACCGGGACGGTCTTCTCGCGGCTGGATTTGAGCACGTCGGGATCGTGGACAGTGGCTCGGACCTGAACGCCTACGCAAAGGTCGAGAACCAGGCTGGGTGCTGCTCTCCTTCGATGGGAGAAAGCTCGTGCTGCACACCGACGGCGACCACGGAGCTAACGGTCCACGAGGAACTAACAGAACTCCTCTCGAAGTACGACGTGAACGCCGCCGCTGCAAGCGTCAAGGTCTACGCCCTCAAGCCCAGTGCCTCCGCAACTCAGGTCTGCTGCGGGCCTAATTGCTGCTCCTAATCCAACCGAATCGCTGCTTCCGTACGAGGTCGACCATGCCGCACTACAACGTTCTCTTCTTATGCACTGGCAACTCCGCGCGTTCCATCATGGCGGAAGCGATCATGAATCATAAGGGTGCACCAAACTTCACCGCGTACAGTGCCGGAAGCCATCCGTCCGGCACTGTTCGATCAGAGGCTCTGGACCAGATTGCCTCGGCCGGGCTCAGCACGGAGGGACTGCGGAGCAAGTCCTGGGAGGAGTTCGCGGTTGCTGGTGCTCCCCAACTGGACTTTGTGTTCACGGTCTGTGACAACGCAGCGCAGGAAACCTGCCCGCATTGGCCCGGACAACCAATCACGGCACATTGGGGCGTTCCAGATCCCGTCGCTGTGACAGGTTCACGAGCTGATTCCGAAAGGGCCTACAAGCAGGCTTTTTCCATGCTGCAACAGAGGATCTCGTTGATGCTTTACCTGCCTCTCGCAAGCCTTGATTCGATGGCGATAAAAAAAGAACTCGACAACATCGGGCAGCAGTGAGGAAGCAGATGAAGCTCCTAATTATCGGCGGCAGCGATGCGGGAATCAGTGCGGCCTTGCGCGCTCGCGAGCTTGCTCCTGAAACCGACATCACGGTGTTGCTCGACGATGATTTTCCCAACTACAGCATCTGCGGTCTACCGTTCTATATAAGCGGAGAAACACCCCATTGGCGGAGTCTTGCGCATAGGACGGAGTTTGACGGCATCGCGGTGCGGCGGGGCCATCGTGCGCATCAGATCGACCCCGAAGGCAAGACCGTAAGAGTGGTTGTGCAGGGTGAAGGCGAAGCGTCATTCCCATACGACAAGCTTGTGATTGGCACTGGAGCAGGCCCCGTCCAGCCGAAGATTCAAGGTGGCACTCTTCCCGGCGTCTTCCCATTACACACCATGAAGGACAGCTTCGCGGTTCATCAGTATCTGGATAGCGCGAAGCCGCAACGAGCGGTCATCGTCGGCGCTGGATACATAGGGCTGGAGATGGCCGATGCTCTCACGCATCGCGGTATAGAAGTGACGGTCTTGAGCCGCACACCGACCGTTCTCGCAACCGTCGATGCTGAGTTTGGAGAGATCGTCGCGGAAGAACTACGGAAGCACGGTGTTCGAGTCAATACGAGCATCGACGCGCACGCCATCTCTGAGACGGGTGCTGGCTTACATCTCTCAGGTAGCAGCGGCTTCGAGCAGGACTGTGACCTGGTGTTGGTCGCCGTTGGTGTCAAACCGCACAGCGAACTCGGTCTGGAAGCAGGCCTGAAGGTGGGCACTAAGGGAGCGTTCGTGACCAACCGACGCATGGAAAGCAGCGTCCCGGATATTTATGTTGCGGGAGACTGCGGCGAGACCTGGCACCGTCTTCTCAACCGCTACACCTATATGCCGCTTGGTACGACGGCACACAAGCAAGGCAGGGTCGCTGGCGAGAACGCCCTCGGCGGAAATCGAGAGTTTGCCGGTTCCCTCGGCACACAGGTCGTCAAGATATTCGATCTCGTGATCGCACGGACGGGCTTGCGCCAGGACGAAGCCGAACGTGAGGGCTTGCCAGCGGCAACCGTCATGAGTGCGGCGAATGACCACAAGGCCTACTATCCCGGCGCGTCACCGCTTCACTTGCGCGTTACGGGGGACAGCGACACCGGACGGCTTCTTGGAGCGCAAATTCTGGGCCGTTGGGGCGCGGAGATTTCTAAGCGAGTCGATATCTTTGCTGCCGCACTGTTTCAAGGAATGACGGTCGATCAGGTGTCCGACCTTGATCTCAGCTATACGCCCCCTCTCAGCAGCCCTTGGGACCCGGTCCAGATGGCTTCTCAAGCATGGAGCGCAAATCTTTCGAATGTTTCTAGGAGAGCCAATGTTTAAGGTGATATTCGCTTGCGTCCACAATGCAGGTCGTTCTCAGATGGCCGCTGCCTTTTTCAACCATCTAGCCGATCCATTAAAGGCTGAGGCCATTTCGGCAGGTACGGAGCCCGGTTTGCGTGTCCATCCAGAGGTTCTCGTCATGATGCAGGAAATTGGCATCGACCTGAGCGATGCCAAGCCGCAGAAGCTAACGGAAGAACTGGCGCGTGACGCACAACTCCTCATAACGATGGGATGCGGTGACAAATGCCCGTATGTCCCTGGCCTTCGCCGTGACGACTGGCCGCTTCGCGATCCGAAAGGGCTTCCCGTAGAGGAAGTGCGGGCGATCCGGGATGAGGTGAAGCAGAGGGTACAAGGCTTAATTGAGGCAGAGAATCTGGGCATATAGCGCTGAGCTAATCATCGGCCAACAGGTGAATGATGGGACAAGGCGCATTCTCCACAGAGGCATCGCAGGATCGTACGAGACGAGCTAACGATTTTTTCATCCTCGACAGGTCGGCAATCTTCTGCGCAATCAACTCCATCTTGTGGGCGGCAACTTCGCGTGTCTCCAGACAGGCTTTCCGTTGATCGAGAGCGAGTAGCCCCTGGATCTCTTCTAGGGTGAAACCCAGCGCCTGTGCTCTCTTGATGAAGAGAACGCGCTTCACCGATTCTTCTGAATAGTGTCGAAAACCTCCGTTGGGTTTCTGTGGCTCGTCTAAGAGAGTGCGTCGCTGATAGTAGCGAATGGTCTCGACGCTCACCCCACCGTGCTTTGCTAATGTTCCGATCGTCAGGCTATCGCTCATACGTCCTCTCTTGACCCCGTACCATGGTACGGGGTTTAGAGTGAAATGAGGAAGGATGGATTGGATGCAGTCCTCATCGAATGCGAACACGAAGCTGGCTCTTGCGGGCGGACTGCTCGCCGGAATCGGGGCGTCGGCGTGTTGCGTAGGGCCGCTTCTTCTTCTCAGTCTGGGAATCGGTGGCGCTTGGATCGGCCATCTGACGGCTCTGGAACCCTACCGCCCAATCTTTATCGCGCTTACCGTTATCTTTCTTGGCCTGGCCTTTCGCAAGCTTTATCTGGTTCCGCAGACCTGCAGCGTGGAAGATAATTGCGTTGCTGATCGCACAAGGCGTGTGCAGAGGATCTTGTTTTGGGTCTTCGTGCCACTATCGCTTGCCTCAGTGGCGAGTCCTTGGATTTTGCCTCTCTTCTATCGTTGAAAGGAATAAACCAATGCGTAAGCTCTTAGCTGCTCTGCTAATCTCCCTCCCGGCATCCGCGTTCGCTGGAACACCACAGACCGCCGTCCTCGACGTAAAGAACATGACCTGCTCCATGTGCTCGATCACCATCCACAAGGCGCTCGAAAAGGTGCCGGGAGTGATCGACACGAAAGTGGATTACGACCACAAGACTGCGACCGTAAAGTACGATTCGGGCACGACAAATCCGGCTGCACTCATGAAGGCAACGACGAACGCAGGCTTTCCTTCAACTCTGCACAGCGGGGAAAAAAGGTAGTGGGGACGACCACGACGGCCATCCTGGAATCGATGCTGAGCTGTCCCACGTGCGGCCACACGACGCTGGAGAAGATGCCTCTCGATTGTTGCCAGTTCTTTCATGAGTGCGATGAATGCCATACCCTGATTCGGCCGTTGGTTGGAGATTGCTGCGTCTTCTGCTCATATGGTTCTGTCAAATGCCCGCCGGTCCAACTCCAGGGCCGGTGCTGCCACTAGTTCGGTCCGCCTACCCCTTGAGCCAGTAACAGCGCTAAAGCGAAAGAGCCGATCTCGCGGCGTGTAGCGCTCTTACCGAACGGGTTGTGGGGACAGCTTCAGCAGCTGCAGAAATTACCTCGCCACGCTTCTCGTGCTTCCTTCAACAAGAGAGGCACGGCGATCAGAGCGGCTGTCGAATCAAACCATGGCACGTGGAAGACGGCGTTTACCCCGAGTCCCAGCAAAGTTAGCGCGGCGAGGTAGGCGCATGTGGCAGACTGAACCGCATCTGCAGCGAGAGCGCTGTTGCCAATAGACCTCGCTTCCCGGCGCTTCAGGTGGGCAAGCAGCGGCATCACAAGGAGTGCCGCTGCGGAAGCACCCATACCTAGAAAGCTAGTCTCAGGTCTTAAGTGTCCTGAGAGAGAAACGCCCGCGATGATGACGACGACTACAGCAAGTAGATAGAGCAGCACTGCTGCTACGCGTGTTGCAACCGCTTCGGAAATAGCGAAGGCTCCAATGAATTGGGCGAGGACGACGGTCGCTGATAACCATTCGATGAGGCTGTCCGATCCGAAGGTCAGCATCATTGGGCTATGAGCTTGTTTGGCGGCGTAGAGCGCGAGCCCGCATTCTGTGGTCATCCAAACAAGGGTTGCGACTTGCAACCAGACTGCTCGTCTCGACGGCGGAACATCCTGACCCTTGGAGCGGCACTCTGGTGATGACATTGGAAACTCTATCCTCAGAAAATAAGACGTGCGCCGCCGTTCACGACGCGTCCGTCCAAGGGTGCCCAGGCATCCACGGTCCAGCGTCCGTCTGACTCACGAACCGGCAAAAGCAGCGGATCATGCTTCGTCTGACGAACGTCGCCAAGGTTCTCGGCGTTGACGAACAGCTTCACATGGGAGGCGATCTTTTGTTCGAACAACGCGCCGAAGAGGACGTACGGTACCGAGGTATCCCGATACGGGTTGTACTCCAGACGTTGTGTCCCGGTGTAGTAGCACTCTAACCCGATCTTGGTCTTACCTTCCTTCTCCCACATCCCCACCACTCCAAGGTTGTGGCGAGGTGTTAGCGGAACTTCCACGCGACCGACTCCTGGCTCCGGTTCGCTGGTGCGGACGTACGTATAGGTAGTCGTGACTGTGAACGGGGCTTTGCGCCATGTCCCGAGCAACTCCGTCCCGTAGTTACGCGTTGGACCGGCGAGGTTGAAGATGGAATACGTGTCGCCTCGATCTACGTAGACCGGACGGTCGATTTCAGAGGCGAACAGCGTGCCGCTCAGACTGATCGATCCGAATGTTCTCGATAGATCAGTCGATGCGGTCCGGCCTCGCTCCGACTTGAGAGCAGTCGGCTGATGCAATTTCGCCAGCCCCGCCGCTTCTGTGTCTTCCGTCAGAGCGGTAGACGCGAAGAAGCCCTGTCCTATGGACAAGCGGCTCGTCCATCCTGCCTTACGGATCAAAGCCGAAATGCGTGGACTGAAGAAGGTTCCGTACACATTGTGGAAGTCCACACGTGCGCTCCCTGACAAGCTCAGCCAGGAAGTCAGCGTCAGGTCATCCTCTCCAAACAGCCCAGGAGCGCTAAAGGTATAAGCGAAGCGAGGAACGTCATGCGGACGGTACGCGTCGCGGACCTCGGCAAAGCCGGCGACCCATGTGTTCTTGCTAGAGCCTCCGCGGATGGAAACTTCTCCGAACAACAGGTCATGGCGATCATGTTCTACGTCATCCTGGCCGAACTCATGTCGATGCTCTTGATCCGAAGTGGTGAAGCGAGCCATCAGGATGTACTTGCCTGCGAGCAAACGCTGCATCTCGCCACCGAGGTCATAACGGCGAGAGAGGAGCGATTCAATGTAGCGTTGGCCAGTGGCGGCGAGAACGGAACCCGGCAATGTACCGCCAGCCCGGTTCTCATAGACGAAGCCGCCTGTCAGCATCGCAGAGTTGCCCTGCTTGTCGTCCCAGAACAATCGTGGACGCACGACTCCCCGCTGGTAAGAAGCGACGTCAGCCCATCCGTCAGCGTTCTGATCTCTCGCGTCCTGAGTGAAACCGCCTCCCAGCAGGGTCCCGCCGAGATGAGGAGTGAGCTTTTGTCCAAGAAACATCGATCCATCGGTGGCGCCCAGAGAAGATCGATTGATGAGGAACTCGCGTATCGGCTTTTCGGTAGGCCGACGGGAGATGAGATTGACTACCCCGGCCATTGCCGAGCTTCCGTACAACGCAGATGCGTTGCCCTTGATGATTTCCAACTGACCGAGGTCCATTGGTGGGATCTGCAAGAGTCCCAACCCGGCACCACTTTGTCCAAACAGCGGCAGTCCATCTGAGAGGAAGGCAGTGTACCGGCCTCGCATTCCTTGAACTCGCAGGCTGGAGGCTCCCAAGCCTGGCGAGGTGGTTTGCACGCGCATGCCGCCCATTTCATTGAGCATCATGCTGATATCGCCTGGCCGCATCGCCAACTCTTCGTTGATCTCGTCTTCAGACAGCACTTCAACGTGCAGGGGAGAATCCTGAAGGCGGACATTGGTACGGGTAGCGTAGACCGTGACCTCTTCCTGAGCTTCCAGTTTTGCCGCCAGCTCAACTTCGATCTCTGTCTGCTCGTTCTGCTCGATCCTGATGTGAGACTGGAAGGTTTGGTGGTCTTCCTTGTTGACGATGAGATCGGCGGCACTGCCAGGAACGAGTAGGGTTACGGTGCCATCCGCGCTCGTTGTGCCGGATACGCCCCCAAGCGAAATCGCTGCGCCCGCTACAGGACCTGCGGTATCCCCGACCGCGACATGAACGCTGTGCGCTTCAGTTTGTCCGAAAAGTGCGACATTCAGACAAAAGACCGCCGCCAGAGCAAGCTGTTTCATAGCGACAGGCTAAAGTCTATAGTTGCTATAGGGTCAACTATGCGAACAGCTTTGAGCATCGGAGAGTTATCAAAACAGTCTGGAGTGAAGGTCGTCACGATCCGCTACTACGAGCAAATCGGGCTTCTTCCGGCCTGCGACCGGACCGCCGGGAACTATCGGGTTTACTCGCCAGAGCACGTCCAACGCTTATGCTTTGTGCGGAGGTGCCGCGATCTGGGCTTCTCTCTCGAACAGGTGCGCGATCTACTTCACCTATCGTCCGTCGAGCATTCTTCCTGCAAGGACGTCTGCAATTTGGCAGAGGACCATCTGCGAGACGTTGAGGCGAAGATCGCCGATCTGAGCCGGCTTGCATCCGAACTCCGCCAGATCAGAATCTCGTGCGATGGCAAGCGGCCTATCGGAGACTGCAGGATCATTGCAGCCCTCTCGGCCCATTCAAATAAGAACAAAGAGTCAGAAGGATAAAGTTGATCTGGGCTACTCCGCTTAGCCTAACGATTAGGCGGAATCTACAAGAATCGGTCTGTCCGGGCACATAGGACAGACCGATTTGCATTGATATTCCACAGTCACGAGTTCGTCACAGTCTGTAACAGCCCTCAGAGGTGGGGAGGAGAGATGTGAAGAGATCCGTAAACAGGGAGGGAGCTCCTTCCTTCCACATCCTCACGTATTGGGCTGGAGAACAGTTCAGTGCCGAGTCCTACAGAAGATCGCAGTTCCGTGGCCAGGTTCAACGGCATGAGCAGGACGAGCTGTCAGCAACGCGCATTAGTCACGAGCAGCACTCGCAGACGAGACCGCGATCTCATTCATGACGCAGCCGGAGCGAATTCGCGATTACAGATACCGAGCTGAAACTCATTGCCGCCGCTGCGATCATCGGACTGAGAAGCACACCGAAGTAGGGATAGAGGATGCCTGCCGCCAGAGGAACACCAAGTCCGTTGTAGATAAAGGCAAAGAAAAGATTTTGTCGAATGTTTCGCATCGTCTCCTGACTGAGCTTGCGCGCACGGGCGAGCCCTCGCAAATCGCCTCGCACGAGAGTGATCCCACCAGCTTCAATAGCAACATCAGTACCTGTTCCCATGGCGATGCCGACCTGAGCCTGTGCAAGGGCGGGAGCGTCGTTCACACCGTCGCCAGCCATTGCGACGATCTGCCCTAGCTGTTGATGTCTCTTGACAACCTCAGCCTTCTGTTCAGGAAGGACATCTGCTTCGAAAGCAATGCCGAGCTTGTCCGCAACCGCCTTTGCCGTTCTGCTGTTGTCTCCCGTGACCATAATGATGGTCAGCCCGTCCGCTTTCAACTTGCGGATCGCCTCTGGAGTTGATTGCTTAATCGGATCAGAGACAGCCACGAGCCCCGCGGCTTTCCGGTCGATGGCAGCGAGCATCACTGTCATTCCCTGACTTCGCAGCGTGTCCGTTTCCACGCTGAACACCGTGGGATCGACCCCGATCTCGCGCAACAGTTCCGAATTTCCCACCGCCACATCTTTTCCTTCGATCACACCACGCACGCCCTTTCCGGTGATGGACGCAAACTCGCGAACGTCGCGTAAGGAAAGCTGGCGGGCCTCAGCCCCATGCACGATCGCAGCTGCCAGCGGATGTTCGCTGGAGCGTTCAAGACTGGCGACCAACATCAAGAGTTCACTTTCATCGAAGTCCGGCAGCGGTCTGACGGCTGTGAGTGTAGGCTTGCCTTCTGTCAGAGTTCCGGTCTTGTCGACGAGCAATGTGTTCACCTTGCCGAAGAGTTCCAGGGCCTCGGCATTCCGAACAAGGATGCCTGCGCCTGCGCCACGGCCTGTGCCAACCATGATCGCCATCGGTGTCGCGAGGCCCAGAGCGCAGGGACATGCCACGATCAGCACCGCGACGGCGCTTACCACGGCATGAGCGAGCTTCGGCTGAGGGCCCAGCACGTACCACAGTGCGAACGTCAGCACGGCCGAGGCGATGACTGCGGGAACGAAGTACGCAGAGATCCTATCCGCGACGCGTTGAATTGGGGCGCGAGTCCGTTGCGCGGCACTGACCATTTTCACGATCTGGGAGAGGAGGGTGTCCGCACCGACACGTTCAGCGCGCATGGTGAATCCGCCGGTTCCGTTGATGGTTCCACCGACGACTTTGGCTCCAGGTGCCTTCTCAACCGGGATAGACTCGCCTGAAACCATCGACTCATCGACCGAGCTATTACCGTCGATGACCTCACCGTCAACCGGTACCTTTTCGCCCGGACGGACTCGCAGTATGTTGCCGATAAAAACTTGATCGAGCGGGACGTCGGATTCCAGGCCGTCGGCTTCGATCCTGCGAGCAGTCTTCGGCGCCAAGCCGAGAAGCGACCGCAGGGCGCTGCTGGTTCGGCTGCGAGCACGCAGTTCCATGACTTGGCCGAGGAGTACCAGCGCGACGATCACTGCGGCCGGTTCATAGTAGAGGCCGATCTGTCCATCGGCATTCCGGGCTGTCACTGGAAAGACCTGCGGGGCTACCGTAGCGACAAGGCTGTAGAGGTAGGCAGCTCCGGTCCCGAGCCCAATCAGGGTGAACATATTGAGGCTGCGATGAACGACAGACTGCCATGCCCGCTCGAAAAACGGCCATCCGCACCACCACACCACAGGAGTAGCGATTGCAAGCTCAAGCCATCCCCAAGTGGTGCCGGAGAGGATGTGCTGCAATGGCTTGGATGGCAGCATGTCGGAAGCCATGAGCATGAGCAGTGGAATGGTGAGCACAATGCTGGTCCAAAAGCGCCGTATCATGTCGCGGAGTTCGGGGTTTACCTCCTCACTCGTAATTTCCTTTGGCTCCAAAGCCATTCCACAGATGGGGCAGGCTCCTGGTTTGAAACGAACAATCTGCGGATGCATCGGGCACGTGTACTCAGTCCGTAGGGACGGAGGGAGTACGGTGGCCGGTTCGAGCGCCATGCCGCACTTCGGGCAGGCTCCGGGCCCCGTCTGGCGAACCTCAGGGTCCATCGGGCACACATACTCACTCGCTCGATCGTCACGCGAAGCAGGTTTTCCTTTGGCACGGTTCGGCTTCAGGTATTTCTCGGGATCGGTGCGAAACTTGGTCGCGCAGTTCTGGCTGCAGAACCAGTACGTCGTACCCCCTTGCGCCACCGATGCGGCTGCTTTTGTCGGATCAACCCTCATTTCACAGACAGGGTCGATTGCCTGCTTCGTCGGTTCGGCCTCTGCGTTGTGCGCTTCTGATGAAGTTTCCTGCTCATAGGTGTGGACGTACTTGGTGGGGTCGGCGTCAAATTTCCGCTTGCATCCCGACGAGCAGAAGTAATATGTCACGCCCTGCAATTCGCTTTGCCCCCCGGCATTCGTCGGATCGACCGTCATGCCACATACCGGATCGGCCGTGTTAATTTCATCATTACCGCAGCAGCTCATAGGTGTCTCCATATTTGGCTGACGCTTGAGGCCGTAATACCTTACAGGTGCGAGCGCCATTTCGCCTTCTACGCCATCGCTTCTTTGAGGCCGGTTTTCACAAGGATGTAATTCATCGGATAGGAGGTTAGAAAGCCGACGATCATGGAGATCTGCATCATGAACCAGTACTGTGGCTTGTTTGGGTGCAGGTGGGGCCCCGGAAAGGAGACGAAGTACGTCAGAGCCATCCACGCGTACATCCCAATCTGCCATGCGGTAATGGAGAGGGTGTCGGCCTTAATAGCCGCCCAGACTCCTGGGAAGAACGAGAGCCCGCGCATCGGCGCGATGGTGAAGTACTGAAAGACGATTCCGAGCGTCCAGGCAAAGATGTAGTCGATTACGAAACTCGCCCAGAGATCTGACCCCCAGAACTTCAGGGCTAGAGCAAAGACGAGAAACTCCGCGCCGATGTCGCCCAGAGTGCATCCCGCCCCACAGTGGCTTGCAGCAACCGATATCTGTGGCGGTTTTGGATGGTCCTTCGCTTCCTTCATCATTCGTTTGTGTTGCTCTTCAGTCATGGGCTTCTGGAAGTCCTTCGCTTTAGGGCGCCCGAAGCGAAAATATGCCCACAGCGCGACCACGCTGCCATACAGAGCGGTCACAGGCCAAACGAAGTTCATGATGTTCATCTTCTGCGGATGGCGGCTCACGTCAACAATGATCGTGACGGAACAAAGGAATGAAATTCCGAGTGATATCCAGGCAATCGTTTCCAGCATGTTGCACCTCAATGGTCGTGATCCATATGGGAGTGGTCAGCCGCTTCGTGGCTCTGTTGCAGCACGATAATTTGCTCCGGGCTGAGCTTCGGCAACTGTCGAAGGAAGGCGACGATCTTCCATGCGTGCTGGTCGTTCTCACCCGGTTCACCGAACGCAGGCATGCCCGACCATCGCACGCCGTTCTTGATCGTCCAGTAGAGCTCGCCGTCTGACATCTCCTGTGTATCCGTAGATGTGAGGTCGGGTGGGCGCGGGTACATGGTGCCTTTGAATGCAGTTTCACCCTTGCCATTCATCCCATGACAGACGGCGCAATGTTCGGCATAGTGTGAGGCGGATTCGTTAAGGTCAAATGCTGCAGCGGAGATGGGATTCTTCATCTCTTCGTACCGCGTGGGGATGGAGCTCTCCCATGCATGCATAGAGACGTTTGCCTCCAGAGCAGAGGGTTCGGGACGAGCACCCAACCCTTTGCTCCAGAGGATCAAACCGGCGGCCACAGTGAGAACGAATCCTACAAGGCTCAATGTCGCCCAGACATTCACGATTGTCCTGACAACCGGTGTTCGTTTCGGTTCAGTGTCAGGCCCGCTCATTTCCACTCCTTGACCCAAGCATTCATCTTGTTCAGATCCTTCTCCTGCTCGGATTTCATTTTCTGGCAAAGCGCTTTCAACTCAGGATGAACGGCTTGGGTTACACACTTCTGGGTATCGGCGATACCCATTTGATGGTGTTGTCCCATATCGACGAGAAAGTCATGATCGAAGCTGTTCCCGCTGGCTGCGTGCAACTGGGTCATCATCTTTTCCTGCTGCACCTTGAGCTTGGCCTCCAGACTGACTGGAGCCTCGCCTTTGTCGCTATACCAAGACTGAAGCCACGAATCCATCTGCTGCTTCTCCTGCTGCTGGCTCGCGATCATCTGCTGACACCTTTGTTTCAAATCAGGATGGATCGCCTTTTCTGTGCAGAGCTGCGCCATGTTGATGGCACTCTGGTGATGTTGCGAAAAGCTCTGCAAAAACCTCTGTTCGAACTTCTCACCACTTGCACTGGTCTGAGCGGAGACCGTGACGACGCAGGTGAGAACAGCGAGACAGAAGATGGGAATGGGACGGGTGGGTTTCATGTGAATCCTCCTTGGCTAGTTGCTTCCACTTGAATCGGGAAGGTTGCGGGTTGTGTCATCAGAACCCATGCTCATCGGCAATTCGAGCGCACCATTGAGCGTGTAATTCTGCAGTTCGGTTGCGGAAATCCACTCCTCGTGCAGAGCACGTATGTACCCAAGCTGGAGTGTGAACAACATCTGTTGGGCAACCAACACGCGCGGGTAGGGTTGTGCCATCTGCTGATACTTGAGAACCTCAAGCTGATACGCCCGGCGGGCACGGGGCAGCATCTCTGTTCGATAGCGTTCTGCTTTGAAACGTGCCCGCTGGTAGTCCTGCGCAAATGGCTCCGCTCTGTTCTTCGTCCAGAGTTGGGTCCGAAGCACATCGTGATGTGCTCGCTCTACGAGAACTTTGGAAGCATCCACGTTGCCCTGATTGCGATTCCACAGCGGAATGACCAGACCTGCCTCAGCGAAACTCATCCATCCGGTCTTCTTGCCGCCTGTGCCTTCGAGCTCTTCACCCGAATACCACTCACCGCCACGAAGCTGGAGATTTGGCACCTTCTCGCGCTTGGCCGATTTCACCCGCGCCTCTTCCGTCGCAAGATTGGCTTGCGCCTGTTGAACAGCGGGGCTCTGCTCCATGTCTCTGCGGACGATGGCCTCGGCATCAAGTTGTGGCGGTTCAACAAGCGATCCCATCAACGGGTGGGGAGCCAGTGACGCCTGCCCGGCATATGTGGCCAATTTGTGGAAGGCTGCCAGGAATATTCGTTGCGCATCCACGAAGTCGATCTTTGCCTGCTCCGCAGCTACCTCAGCCTTGAGAACGTCCGCTGCGTCTGCTTGACCGACGCGTTCGAGTTCGTGTGAGTTGGTCTCCGTATCGAGCGCAGCCTTCAAGAGTCGATCATGGACAACCACTGAGGCCTGAGCCGCGAGAGTGTCGAAAAAGGCCTTGGTGACATCGTTGTGTACACGGGCGCGTTGAATTTCCACGCCCAACTCGTTGGAATGTCCTTCCGCTTTGTAGATATCCCGACGCAGGGCGAGTTTGCGACCAAGGATTACTTCCTGAGAAAAGAAAGCCCCTTCCTCTCCGCCGTGATAACTGCCGCCACGGATGTGGTCGCCGGAGTACCCGATGACCGGATCGGGCGGTAACCCCAACTGTCGGCCTTGTTGTCGCGAACGCTCGACGTTGCTTTGTGCCTGGCGGAGAGTGGGGTTCGTTTTTTCCGCGAGTTCGATAAAGGCGGCTAAGGTCATTGGCTCTCGCGGCACCACGTCGCGAAGCAACTCGGGCGCAGGTAGATCACCACCCGTCCGTAGCTCGATGGCTTCTGGCTCTTGCATATCCTGCACGGGAACGGTGATCGAGCTAAAATCGCTCTCTGGTCCGGGCTTGAAAGCGCTCTGGTTGGCTTGCTGGTTGATCGAGTTCTGTTCACTTGCGCCGGCGGCCTTGGCTCGTGGATATCCTTGATCGTGTTGCATCCCTCCCATGTCACCGGGCATCTGGTGCGGCTGCTGTTTCGTCCTGTTCGGGGCAGAAGGGGCGGACTGCTTTTGGGGTGAACCCATGTTCATGCCCGGCATATCCGGCATGGGTTGCTGGGCCATCAAGACCCACGGCGCCGCCGCCAAAGGCAGCAACATAAACGCATATCGAATCTTCATCATGTCTCTCCCGGCTTATTCGAGCCTGGTGGCGAGTTCTCGCCGTTTGCGCCATCTGTTCTGGCGGCTATCCGCGCGTCTGCTTCGTGGGTGTCGAGTAGAGCGAGATATAGGGATCGTTCGAGCGATTCGCACTCTTCATCGCCGAAACAACTTGCTCATACTGTTCCGGAGGAAGCACACGAACAAATGTCATCATGCCTTGCATGAACCGGCTCCAGTTGGGCCTGAGTCCCAGGTTCTCTGGCTTTTGGACCAACTTTTCCATGTTCATCATGGTTCCTTCCATATAGGCGTCCTGCGGAAAGTTAGGGACGTCATTCGCGTTCGGAGAGATTTCGGCCTTCTGCGCTTTCATGCTGTCAGCGTCCATGTCGAACGCATTCTGATTCCGATATTGCAAATCGCTCATGCGGGGTTGGCGCTTGCTCTGCTCCTGCATCATTCCCCTCATTCCGGCATCCATCTCCGTGTTCGCGAGCGGCCCTTCTCCGTTCGCCTGTGTACCGGCTGCGAGAGCGGCCGCTGGTACAGCAGAGTCGCTGGCTGTATTTGGGTTCGATTCGTGCTTCATCTGCATACCGGGCATATCATGCATCTCCATGCCCTGCATCTCGTCCTGCTGCTGACCGGGGTGGAGGAGCTGACCGTGGCTATCGTCTCCCCGCATGCCACGGCCACCGGGATAGCCAGCCGCTCGGGTCATCGGCCCCACATGAGAGGACATCTGGTTCATCATGTGGTGGGGCAGATGGCAGTGAAGCATCCAGTCTCCCGGGTTGTCGGCGACGAATTCAACGTCCCGTGCTTGTGCCACACCGACCAGCACGGTGTTCCCGGGCCACCACGCCGTCTCAGGAATGCGTCCGCCTTCAGTGCCTGTGGTGTAGAAAGTATGTCCATGAACGTGCATCGGATGGTGGTCCATGCCGAGATTGATGAACCGGATGCGTATGCGTTCTCCCTGACGCACGATCAGCGGCGTTGTCGCTGGACCAGCCTTGCCGTTCAGAAGGAGCCAGTTGAACTCCATGTTCATCGTGTTCGGTGTGGTCTGGTTTGCGAGAACCGCATACTCCTGAAGATGGATGACGTAGTCCTTGTCGCAGTGAGGCCGATACGGCACCCTGGGGTGCATGATGACCGCGCCTAACATGCCTGCCATCTCCTGCATGGCCATGTGAGAGTGATAGAAGAATGTGCCTTCCTGATGGATCGTGAAGTGATATTCGAACGTTTCGCCTGGCTTGACGGGTTCCTGACTTATCCCCGGCATACCGTCGAACCCGATGTGGTCTTCAAATCCGTGCCAGTGGATCGAACTCGGTTCGGGGAGCTCGTTCTTGAAGATCACCTTTACGCGATCACCTTGCGTGACCTGAATCGTGGGACCTGGCGACGAACCGTTGAAACCCCAGACATCGATCGTCTTGTCCGGCGCAATCTGCTGTTTAAGGACATGAGCTGTAAGGCGAAAAACCTTCACGTCTCCCTCCCACTCAAAGGGCAGGTCTCCGACATCGGTCGTGACCACCGGTACAGTGGGGAACGGTCCTGAATGGGTATTGACTTTGGATAACGACCCACTGGCTGTACCTAAGTAGCCGCCCTTTGGAGCAACCTGCGGTCCAGCGGCATGTGGATCGTGAGTGGAGGCACTGGCGGGTCGGTCAGCCGCGAAGAGGGCTGCGCCCAACGCCGCCGTACGCTGCAGAAAGGTTCTGCGGGTAGACATGAATCAATCTCCGTGTGAATTGTCGGTCTATGAAATGTGCCAACGACACGGAGACGAGCACGCTGATGTAGCGTGAATGAGTATTCCGTGCAGCGGCAGATTGTCCTGGTCAAGGACGGCCGACTACACGCGGAGAACGCTACCGCTTTCTAGAGGGGAGATACTTCGCAGCGGTGGAGTTTCGGAACGCGCCAGCAGCATCGGCTCCGCTACACGGCCATGGTCAAGTGAGAACACCGCTACGATCGCGACTGCCTGGAGCGAAGCAAGAGACACTTTGAATTGCTTTTCACTCTGGATGAGGGCTACGTCTTCTTTGCAGACCTGATGCGCGCATTGTGTGTGTATGGCATGCGCCTGATCGGGTACGGCAGCGGATCGCCGGCCCATTCCGCAGTCCTTCATGCTTGGCATTGACGACTGCGGCTCAGCCTTCGCCGCCGCCTGCTGTCCATGGCACGCCATTCCCATCGCTCTGAAGTCGCACACGACTTCGCACTTTGCGGAGATGCAGGAAATCACCAGCATCAGTGCCGCGAGAAAAGTGCTCGAAATGAGTTTGGCAGGTTTCATGGCGCAATCGGTGTACTACCCGAGGTAGGTAGTTTGATGGTCCTGGGCCTCAGAGTGTTGCTGCTGTCTGTTGATCTTGTGCACGGTATTACGACGCAGCTTTGATTTCTTTCACTGTGATCGTGGTGCCATTCACGTCTCCCCTGACGCGCACGTTGGAACCGGCGACCTTGTCGATCTGCGCCTTGTCACCCTTGAGCGTGTAGAGCTTGTCCCCAACCACCAGCGCAAATTCAGACCCAGATTTGACGCAGGCCCGGGTGCATTCGGCGGCCGAGGCGTTCTTCATCATGTGGTGCTTTCCACACATGGAGTCGGTGACGGTGCCCCGAATTTCCTGCGTCTGGGCGATAGCGGCGGAGGTGAGCACGAATGCGGCGGCGATTGCGATTTTCTTGAGCATGGTTCTCCTAAGTGCCCGAAGGCGGTTGAGGCGGCACGAGCGTGCCACGGTGGAACGAGCGGGTCTTCATCATGAGGAAGAAGACAGGAACAAGCAGAAGGACGTGGATGGTGGACGTAATCATGCCGCCTACGATCGGTGCAGCAATCGGCTTCATCACGTCGGAACCGATTCCCGACTCCCACAGAATCGGCACGAGGCTCGCTAGAACGGCGCAGACGGTCATGAGCTTCGGTCTTAGGCGCTGGACGGCGCCCTCGATCACAGCAGCTTCTATGTCCTCTTCGGAATGGATCTCACCGGACGCGATGTGCCGCGCGAGCGCTTCATGTAGGTAAACGACCATCACAACGCCGGTTTCAACGGCGATGCCGAAGAGAGCGATGTACCCCACCCAGACCGCCACGTTGAAGTTGTAGTGCAGAAGCCATTGCAGCAGCAGCCCTCCGGTGAGCGCATAGATTGTCGGAACGATTAGGACAACCGCCTCCGCTGCCGAATGGAAGACCATGTACAACAGCAGGAAAATCACAAAGAAGACAATCGGGAGGATGAGCTTGAGACGCTGACGAGCGCGCGTTTCAAATTCATATTCTCCAGACCATTTGTAGCTGTATCCACGCGACAACGAGACGCTGTTCTGCAGCCGTCGGGATGCATCGCGAACAAAGCCGCCATAGTCGGCGTTCTTCAAGTTGATATACACGTAGCCGGTGAGTTGGCCGTCTTCGTCGCGGATCATGGCCGGTCCTTGAGTGAAAGAGACCTTCGCGACTTGGGCCAGCGGAATCTGGGCACCGGACGGTGTAGCGATGAGCACATTGCGCATTTTCTGCACGCTGTCTCGGAAGTCCTGCGCGTAGCGCACACTGATCGGGTAGCGCTCGCGGCCTTCGATGTTCTCGGCGATGTTCCGGCCACCGATTCCGGAAGCCACCGCGGTCTGAACATCCGAAACACTCAGGCCGTAGCGCGCGGCCTCCGGTCGATTCACCTCGACATTCACGTAAAAGCCCTGGGATATTCGTTCCGCGAAGACGGACCTAGATTGGGGCATGGATGAGAGCACTCCCTGAATCCGGGACGCGAGCTGTTCGATGCCGTCAACGTTCGGCCCCTGCACCTTGAGCCCGAGTGGAGTCTTGATGCCGGTGAGTTCCATGTCGAGCCGGTTCTCCACCGGGCTGGTCCACGTATTCGATAAACCGGGAAACTGCAGCTTCGCGTCCATCTCCTGAATGAGCTTTTCGTAAGTGATTCCGGCCGGCCATTGGTCGCGCGGCTTCAGCATGACCGTGGTGTCGTACATGTCGAGCGGAGCGTTATCTGTCGCGCTGTCCGACCGTCCGACCGTCCCAAAGACGCTTGCGACTTCAGGAAAGGAACGAAGTATCGCGTCCTGCTTCCGCAGTAGCGTCCTGGCCTGCTCGATGTTGATTCCGGGCAAGGCCGTAGGCATGTAGAGCGCAGACCCTTCGAACAGAGGAGGCATGAACTGGCTGCCCAGATGCAAAGCGACAGGCAAGGTTGCAAGCAGAAAGAGCAGATTCAACGCGATGGTGAGTTTGCGATGTCGAAGACAGAAGCGCAATACCGGGAGGTAGAGCCTCTGCGACATCCGAGACAACGGGTTTGCCCTCTCCGGGCGAAGGCGGCCGCGGATCAGCATCACCATCAGGACAGGGACCAGCGTGATGGCGAGCACGGACGAGGATGCGACAGCCAGCGTCTTCGTCCACGCGAGCGGACGGAACATCCGGCCCTCCTGCGCCTCTAGCAGGAACACAGGAAGAAATGAAACGACGATGATTAGGAGCGAGAAGAAGAGGGCGGGGCCAACCTGTTTCGCAGAGCCGATCAAGATCTCCCTTCTTTCCACGCCGGAGATGGGAGCTTCTGAAGCAGCCTGTCGGTCTGCAAGATGCCTATAGCCGTTCTCCACCATGACAATAGAAGCGTCGACCAGCACTCCGATGGCGAGAGCAAGGCCGCCGAGCGACATGATGTTCGCGCTGACTCCAAGCAGGTAAATGGGAATGAAGGAGATGAGGACCGCAATTGGCAAGGTGAGGATCGGGATGAGCGCCGAGCGGAAGTGGAAGAGGAACACGATGATGACGAGGCTGACGATGATGGCTTCTTCGATCAAGTCGCGTTGCAGCGTGGAGATGGAGTCCTGGATCAGGCCGGATCGGTCATAGGCCGACACGATCTTCACCCCCGGCGGCAGAGATGGTGCGATCTCTCTGAGCCTCTGCTTCACTCCCTGGATAACCTTCAGAGCGTTCTCGCCTTGGCGCATGACGATGATGCCTCCGACCGTCTCGCCGTGGCCGTTCCAGTCCGCCGCTCCCTCTCGAATGTCGGGCCCAAACGCGACCGTTCCCACGTCACGCAAGAGCACGGGAGTGCCGTCCTTACTCGAAACCGCCACGTTTGCAAGGTCATCAAGTGAGCGTAGGTAGCCGAGACCGCGAATCATGTACTGCGCGCCGCTGAGGTCGAGCACGCGTCCACCGACCTCATTGGTGCTCGCCTTGACACGATCGATCACCGTGGACAGCGGGATGTTGTATGCCAGCAGCTTCGCCGGATCAAGCCGCACCTGATACTGGCGGACGAACCCGCCGATACTCGCGACGTCGGCTACGCCGGGAACGGTCTCGAGTGCATAGCGAAGATGCCAGTCCTGCAAACCTCGCAGATCGGCGAGACTGTTCCTCCCACTGGTGTCGACGATGGCGTACTCGAAGACCCAGCCTGCACCCGTCGCGTCCGGGCCGATGGCCGGATGAACCTCGGCTGGCAAGCGACCGCTGATCTGCTGCAGGTATTCCAGCACTCGCGAGCGCGCCCAGTAGAGATCGGTGCCGTCCTGAAAGACGACGTAGACGTAGGAGTCCCCAAACATGGTCTGCGCCCGTACTGCCTTGACGTGAGGCGCAGCGAGCAGACTTGTGACGATGGGATACGTCACCTGGTCTTCGATCACGTCGGGCGGTTGGCCCGTCCACGGCGTGTGCACAATCACCTGCACGTCCGAGATGTCCGGAAGTGCATCGAGGGGAACGTGTTTGAGCGACCACACTCCTGCGAGCGTCAGCAAGAGAACAGTCGTGAACACCAGGAAGCGGTTGCGTGCGCAGAGGTCGATCACTTGGGCGAGCATGGCTACATGCCTCCCTGAGCGTCGATCCGCATCTGCTTCACTGCGATGGTCCTACCATTCTGTTGTGCCGTAACGGTGACCTGCCAGCTTCCACCGGCACCGAGCTCACCGCTGCCTTCGTAGAGACCACCGCCCTTGGGAGTCAGGCTGCTCGTTGTCTTCATGGCTGCCATTCCCATGGCCGGCATCGACGGCATGAAGAACGTGACGGAGACCTGGGCTCCGTCGAGCGCCTTCCCATCGGCCCCGGTCAGCTTCACCCGAAAGACGTTCGCTCCTTTGTGGGGAGGATCGGGGTCTGTTGAGAACGCAACCGTTGCGCTGGTCTGCGGTGAATTGGTTGGAGAGGCTTGCGTCGATGGTGTGGCCACTGGCGGCCCGCCAGCTGCCTGGAGCTGGCTTTCAGAGTCGAGCAGGAAGTTTGCGGATGTCACCACACGCTGATGAGGCGCAAGCCCGCTGACGATTGCCACGTCAGTGCCATTTGTGCGCCCGAGCACCACCTCCCTAGGCGTATACGCGCCATTACCGTCGTCCACAAACACGAGTTGCCGCGTGCCAGTCTGGAAGACTGCGGATGCCGGAACCGTGAGCTGCTCTCCGGCAGCGGACTTCAAGACGACATTCACAAACATCCCCGGTTTCAGCCGGGTTCCCGGGTTCGGGACAGTGAGTCGAACCTGAACAGTTCGCGTCGCGATATCCACCTGCGGCAAAATCTGTTCGATGCGGGCATTCAGGGTTCGCCCTGGATAGGCGTCCACCGCGATGGCGGCAGAATCGCCGGGCTTCAACGATCCAACATCTTCCTGAAAGACCTGCGCGTTCACCCATACACGCGAAAGATCGGCAACGGTGTACAGACGGGTGGAGGGCTCCACGTAAAGACTCGGCAGCGCATTTCGTTCGGTAATGAATCCAATCACCTCCGAGTCGATGGTGATATCCGTCGCTGACTTGCCGCTCGCCTGAAGCCTCGACAATTCCGCCGCTGGAACATTCCATTGGCGAAGGCGCTGCTCCGCGGCCGTGGCAAGGCTGGCTGCTCCTTGCGCTACGCCCTCCACAGAGCTATGGGTCAAAGCGCGTTCGTTCTCACGCGCAAGCAGATACTCGCGCTCGGTCGCTGCCACATCGGGGCTGTAGATGGTGAATAGCGGCTGTCCCTTGCGCACGTACTGGTAGGTAGCGTCCGCAAGGACTTTGCGTATATATCCGGGAAAGCGTACCTGCACATACGACAGCAGCCTCTCGTCAACGGCCACAGTACCGGTGGCACGAATGTCCTCACTTATGCGCTTGTATTCGGCCGTCCCCGTTTGCACGCCTATAGCGCGCGCTTGGTCCGACGACAGTTGAACTGGAGCTAGTGGAGCTTCCGACGTTCGCATAGCCCGGGTCGTTTGCGTAGTTGCCAAAGAGGGCTCGGGGCCAGAGGCCAGGACATCTGTTTCCTTGGGAGTTCTGGGTGGTGGCCTTCGCGGATAGCGGAAGCTCATCACACCAACAACGAGGATCAGAATGGCCGCCCAAACGAGAGAAGTGCGCAAGACAGTTTTGTTCATCGCAGGGTCGCTCCTGTCAGCGTTTCCAGCCGGGCGACTGCCAGTTCATGATCTGCGAGCGTCTGCAACATTTCCATTCGAAGGTTGAGGAGTGCAAGGAAAGACGAAATCACATGGGCGAACTGCTCGCGGTTCGCGGCGTATGCATTCAGCGTGGCACGGTACGCCGCATCCGATTGCGGCAGCAAGCCGTCGCGGTAGTCGGTGAGAATCTCAGCATCACTAGCCGCCTTGGCATGTTGCTGCGTAGCGTCGGCCATCTGCTGCTGTAACTGAGCGTCTAGCAGGTCGCGAGATTGGGCCAAGGCCTCCGCGGCTCGGGTCACCTCAGCGTTGATGCGTTGTTTGCGAGGTAAACGCATCTGCACAGTGAGCATGTAATAGTCGCGATACTTGCGATCCGTGTTCTGGTACATGTAGCTCACTTCGAAGTCAGGCTTTCCTTCTCGCTTGGCGGATGCGAGCTTCGCCTGTTGCTCTGCAGAGGCTCGGGCGTCGGCCTGCACCTGCGGGTTCTGCGTTCGGATCTGGGCAAGGATGTCCGCATCGGAAACGGTCAGCGGAGTTTCCCGCAGTCCCTCGGTGACGACATCGGCTGACGCCTGGTCGCGATGCAGAACGCTTTTGAGATGTGCCTGCAACTCGGCAACGCGTTCGTGGTGCCTCGCGACTTCGCGCACAAGCTTGGTGCGCTCGATCTGGGCCTGTAGGACGTCCTGTTGCATGCCTTCGCCGACCTGATAGTGCAGTGTGGCGTCCTGAATGAGCTGGTCTAACTCCGCCTTGCTCGCCTCGAGAATCGGGAGTGTCTGCTGGAGATAGGCGAGCTGAATGTAGTCGGCCTTGATGGCGTCCGCGATCGAAGACGCCTTCAAAAACACCTCCGTGTGCACCGACTCTGCTTCGGCTGCTGCTACGTCACCGCGCAGGCGGAGCTTACCCGGAAACGGCAATTCCTGCGAAGCGCCGATGCCGATGTAGGCGAAGTCGCTATTCGTGTAACCCGCAAAAGGCTCTGGACTTCCGACGCTGAACTGCTGCACGGTCAGTTTCGGGTCAGGCAAGGTTCTCGCCCGCGCAACCCCTTGCTGCGAGGCCTTCCAGGCGTGATTGACGGCCGAAATTTCTGGATTGTTCGCCTTCGCCTCGCTTAGCAACTCTGCGAGCGGGGTTGGAGGGGCAGGTAAATGCTGTCCACATGCTGCAGAGTGAATGCTCAGCAACAGGGTGAGGGTGCCGTATAAAGCGGCTTTCATGGAGGAAACTCCTGTCTCGATGGCTATTCGGAGACGAGCGGGCGCGAACGCGGCTCGAACAAAGCGCGAGAAGGAGTGTGTCTATAAGCGAAGAATGGAGATGGTCGCCGGGGGCGATTCTGGCGGAGGTGATGCGTCTGGTCGCGAAACACCAAACGGCTGCAGCGCATCCGAGAGCGATAGGTGCCACGTTGCGAGGTATACTGCAGCGACGATCACCGGATGGAACGAGGGCACTTTCCACTGGACAGCATTGATCTGCGTGGTCTGTGGGACCTTCTGGCAGCAGTCATGCCCCGAAGACATCTGCATGTGCCCGCAATCGCCTTGCATCATCCGGCAACAGGCGCGCTCCTGCTCGCTCATCTGAGCATCGGGGAGCATGCATGCCATTGCGGGAGCTCCCGAAATGAACAGGAGCAACAACAATGTGGCGAATTGGCGAAAACTGCGCACTGTCAACAGTATAACTCCGCAGTGGAAGCCGAATTGCGAGTTGTACTCCTAGAAGTACAGAGCGAGGAACAACGATGGGCCCTGAGTTTCGGGTTTTATTTAAATGTGCGCAACCGATGAGCGGGACACGGTAACGCCTCGGCGGCTGTGCAGCGCGGAAGCGTTGGACGGCCGGAACAGCCCCGATCGCGCAAGCGGCCACGTTCTATTCCCTGAAGTGTGAAGCGAGAGCGCGTAGACCGAGCGGCCCGATCCGTTGCGTAATCGACCGCCCACTCAGGTGAGTGCGCCTTGCCCAATGTAGGGCATTTCAATCACAATGGAGGATGGGACGGGTACGCACCGTCCTGGGGTGTCGAAACCCCATAGAACGCAACACGCTCCCAAGCGTGTTTAAAGATTCCCTACGCCTTTTGCGTCGGGGAGCCTGTGACGTATGTCCAGGCCCCTAAAGCTAAAGGTCACAGGAGCCGCGTTCTATCGGCTTTCGAACTCCCCGACTAAGGGTTTATAGGGCATGTTTGCGGGGGCGTACCGCAAGCTCTTTATGCTCTGGACCTTTGTCGAGGAGCCGAGCGTGTCCCCTCAGAGAACAAACCGCCTGTCACCCCATGACGCCCATTGGATCAAACAGGCGCACGCGCATGATCCTGTTCTTCACCTCCACAGCCTTCTTGTGGCGCAACTGTGTGCCAGCTTCTCGGCGTTCCTGAACTACTCTGTCGAAGAACAACGCCTCTTAGTGCGGGCAGCCCTGCTACATGACATCGGCAAAATCAGAATCCCGATCGAGCTTCTACAGAAGCCGTCACCCCTCACCGCCGAAGAGTTTATAACCGTGCAGTCCCATGCTCAAATCGGCTATGAAATGCTGGTCGAAGCGGGTGAGACTGACAAAACACTGCTAACCGTGACGCGGGACCATCACGAGCGACTCGATGGGAGCGGATACCCCCGGAAGCTTACCGCAGGAGAGATTTCGGTGTCCGTAAGACTGGTGACACTCTGCGATGTGTTCGCCGCGATGACGGAACCGCGTCCCTATGCCGCACCGATGTTATGGGATGAAGCGCTTGAACGAATGGCTGCCAAGAGTACCCGCCTTGACCAAGAGCTTTTATCTGCTTTCGCGACAATGGTTGCGGCGATGAATGTTCCCAAGCAAGGTTTTAGCCTGTTCCACAATCTCGCAAGGAGGAAAAAGTCATGACAACAATTTCTCAACCTGTTCTTAGGCAAGAACAACCGATGCAGCGGCTCCTTCATGAGATTGTTCGGCATCTGGTTGATGACGAAACCGCTATCAGAGTAGATTGTTTGGACGGTAATGATGGTGTCACGACACTGAATGTCCACGTCGCGCCGACCGACACCGGTAAGCTCATTGGCAAGCAAGGCCGCACGGCGCGCTCGCTGCGCACGATTCTTTCGGCCGCCAGCATGAAACTGCACCACCGCTACGCGCTCAATATCGAAGAGGGCAGACGAGCCGTAGTTTCACACCCGGATCTAGGGAATGATCTTCAGCGCATCCGGAACTGACACGGAGCTTGATTGCGATGGAACCATGTTCTCGCCTTTCAACAACACCCGTTCAATTGAAGTTTTACGGCGACTTTGAGATTGCCACTAATCTCAAGTCAGTTGCGGGATTCTCACCGGAGCAACTTACTCTGCTTGAATCTATTCTTGGCTCTCCAGATGTCAAGCTGCACTTAGCAAGAATGGCTCTTGAAACCGATTTGAATTCTTTGACGGATTCACACTTTCGAGAAAGATACAGCGGCCCCAGCGACCGAGATTTGTTGGATACTGTGCTGCCATGCTTGCCACTAGCGGAGCAACCCTATTGGGAAGCGTTGCGGCATGGGCCGGGCGATTGCCTGCACAATGAAATCATGCCGGTCTTCTTTACATTCGAAGTGCGGCTCAAGCAGACAGGAATCGAAGAGATAGCAACGTGACTAGAGCGAAATGCCATATCCGTTATCGCTAGGTGTTTCCTTATTCCATCCTGCACTTTGTTCGTTGCCGCGTGAGACTGCTGCTGAAAGTCCAAATGGTTCGAGTGCGGCTTGTGCCGCGATGGGCTGCGCGTTGCGGTCGAAGAACTGCCCCTGCGCATCGATGTGTAGCCAACCGCGATTCTCGTCACTGCGATAGCTTTGAATCTCCGCGTGTTCTTTTCGCCACGCAAATGGCTCCGCATGTACCACACCGATAGATTGAACCAGCGGCTCCCAATGCCGCTTTTCCTCGGCAGTGGGCTCCAGTTGCGCGGCGTGCCGCTCCACCGGTGTCTCCGGGCCTTTGTAGGCTAGTTCCGCAACCCGCTCAGCATAGCGCTCCACGAGCGCACGCTGGTTTTGTTCCGGCTCAGAGCCTTGCTGATGGCGTTCCGTGATGGCGCGAACCGTGTCAGCAGGGTCAACTCCATTCTTCGCTTGCCCCTGCGTCCATCGAAGATCGGCAAGCACGGTGTCACGGTCGATGGACGTAGCGTAGATGGAGGGGGGCATATGGGAAGTCGGTTGGTAGGGCTGCATCCCCTCGGCATGTTCTTTGCGGTAAGTCATCGTTTCACCTCGTTGCTGTTCGGCCTTCGGTTGACTGAGTTCTAATGCCGCCGTCTTCGAGACATCCCGGCTAAGGTCTTTTGTCAGCCGTGCGGCATTGTCGGTATAGAGCTGCACGTCACGCGCGGCGCGAGACACCGCGACATACGCGAAGCGTTGGTTGATGAGGTCGCGGTGGGCGGAGACCTCCACATTGATAAGCACTCGGTCTGCCGTCAGCCCTTGCGAGCTATGCGAGGTCACCGCATAGCCGTGATCGAAGTGCCGCATCCGCTCTGGATCGAAGGTGAGGAAGCGCGGCGTTTGACCTTCAAGGCGCACGGCTATTTCGTGCGAACGGACACGTTCGATGGTCCCAAGCTGCCGATTGGCAATTTGTAAATCACGGTTGTTGGTCGTGAACTGAATCCGGTCGCCTTCCGCAAACTCGCGTGTGACTTCTCGAAATGCCGTGATACCTTGCAGACGCCTCGGGTCGTAGGACACCTGCTCGCCATCGGCACGCTCCACACTGATCTGATTGAGCTTTGTATCCACCGCGCGCACTGTCGCATAGCTGTACGGTTCTAATCCCAATTCCTTGCTACCGCGCGTGTACTGGAGGACATCGCCAGGCTGATACTGCGCTGCCCACTTCCGATCGGCGCTGCTCAAGTCAGATCGGGGCGTCAGAACCGCGAACTCACGGTCAATCCCACGCAGGCCGTCGACGCCGCGCAGCTCTGCACGGATGGCCTGATTCAGCTCTATCCGGCTGGCATTGTCAGGCGAGATGACAAGCGTGTTTTCCGGCTGGGCGACATAGGCACGTGCAATCGCGGCGATCCGTTCGGGACGTTCCGTAAACTCCTGGACTCGACCCTGTTCCTGTAATAAATGCACCCCATCCACGGTGCGATTCTGCGAGAGCAGTTCGACAGCACGGAGCAATTCTGGCTGCTCCTTCTGGCGCATGATCTGGTCAAGCTGCGATGTCCGCATCCCTTCCGCTTGCAGTTGCTCGAAAGGTTTTCCAGCGTCCACGCCCTGGTGCTGGCGAATGTCGCCAATCAGCAAAACCCGGTCTTGCGGCCCAAGCTTCTCCATAAACGCCTGCATCTGTTTGGTGCTGGCTAAGCTCGATTCATCGACCATGTACAAGTGACGGCTGGCGGGATCTCCCGCAGTCTCGCCGGTGGCACCGCGCGCAAGGAACCGCTGCAAAGTTTCCGCATTGATTCCGGCGTCGCGAAGCTGGTTCGCGGCCCGGTTGGTCGGAGCGAAACCCTCGACGGCGAATCCCTCGGCCTCTGCCCCGGCGCGAATGCTTCGTAAGCTCTCCGTTTTCCCTGAACCTGCGTAGCCCTGCAGTCCATGAATACGGTCGGTCGTGCTCAACACTTCCTCCACGACGCGGCGCTGGGCGGGATTTAAGTGTTCCTGCTGCTTGGCGTGAGCGTGGGCTTTTTCATTAGGCATGATCGGCGAAACAACTGCCTGCCCGCTCTTCATGAACTCGATATTGCTGCGCTCAGCCTGAAGCATGTCGCGGGTGGTGTACCGCTGTCCCGCGTAGTGACGTGGACTGTCCACCTTCAGGAACTCGCCCATCGCCTCTCGACGCCGGAAGTTCTCCCGAATCTCGGCATAGGTTACATCACCCATGCCGCGACGTAAGGCGTCCCGCATGATGCCTCTGTCGTCAGTGATGGCTTCCCGTTCGAAGTTGCGGGCCTTTGCAAAGCTCACGCTCTCCCGCACCCGCTGCTGTTGCTCGTCGGGCCTTTGTGTTTGTTCCTGGCCGCGCTGCTGCATTCGTTGGTGCGCGGCGGCGATGACTCTTTCGGGCTGATTGCCATATTCTTCGGCCAGCCTGCGATGTGCTGCTAAGGTCTCTTCCGGGCCTAGATGTTGTTTTCGGTCGCGGGTGGTGAACGCGGCAAACTGCGCGGCTTCCGGCCCACTCTGACCACGCTTCGCCATCTCTTCTTCGATCTTCTGGCGGCGCAAACTCGAACCGTCCAAGTATTCCTGCGTGTACCCTTTGATCTCCGGCGCTCCGCTCTTTCCGGCTTGGATTTCGTAGCCAAGATTGCGCAGGCGGTACATCAGTTCTGCCTGATAAACGGCAGTCGCAAATTGTTGTGACGCATAGTAGCTGTGTGACTGGAGAGCGCGGAAGGAACCATCATCCCGCGTCGTCATATTAAAGATGACAGTGTGCGTATGAAGCTGCGGCGCGGCGTAGCCGTCAACCGGCCTCGCAGTGTCATGCTCAAATTTCGCGACAAGAAAGCGGCCGGTGGTCTCGGCAGGGCGATTGCCGCCTAAGCGGGCCTGCGTATACCGCTCCAACTCTGTAAGCGCAATCGAAACGGCCTCACGGTGGGCTTCGCGAACGCGATTATCGCCGCCTACAAGAGCCGTCAGGGAGACGGATTTCGGCGCGGAGAACGTAGCGTCCCATGCAGCGCGATGTTCAAGCGGTTTTACCGTCTCGCCTTCTCCGTTCGTGTATTCCTTCCCGTCACGGTGCTGGATGAGCTGTTGGCCCGTTAGGGGATGCTGGCCTTCACTCAATAGGGAAAATTGGCTGGCGTGAACATCGCCCTTGAGACCAAAGGTGTCGACCAAGTTCCCCTGCCATGCCGTAGGAATCTGCTCGTGCTCCTTCCAGTAGTTCTTTCCGGCGGCGATGAACTCTTTGACGTGATAGTCCCGCGCTTTTCCAGCGGTGAGCGGTTCTGGAGCAACTTTGAACATGGCGTCTATTCGCGCTCAAAATCTCCCGCCGCCACTTCCTGCAATGCAGGCGTGGGATCGGGCTTTGGAGCGTCTTCTTCAGATGGTTTTGCGGTAGCGGACTCAGGCGTTGGGCGCGTGGCTAGGCTGAGTTTTGGTGCGGTCTCCGCTGGTTCAGAATCGGCGACATCCTCTTCTTCCAAGTCAATAGCGGAAGGCTGGACGACCACCTCTTTGGGCTTGCTCAAAGGGTCATATTCCAATTCGTCATCGGCCACGATGCGGCGCTCGAAGTCCTTTGCAATCGTTGGCAGATCGAGATAGTCGAAGGCAAACCGGGCCACATGATTTCCCAACTTCAGGTAGGCGCGACGCTCTTCCAAACCGCTAATCTCTGAGTCAAGCACCAGCGGCTCTACCTGCCTGTCGATGGTGAAGTTCTTGCCGTTGCGTGTGCCGTCGAAATGCGTCTCCTTCATCCGCTCGATTTCAACCTTGCCGATGGCGTTCGACACCCATTCGGCGGCTTTCGGCTCTGTGGTTTTGAGGAAGATTTTGGTAGCAGGCTGCGACAGCATCACCTCGGCAAGATGGCCGTAAATGGTTTCCAGCTGCGCCTTGCCTTGGAAGCCCAACACAAGCGGATTTTTCGATTTCCTGTTCTCCGTAATCGCAGTGTGCAACTGCGGAAGACGCTGCAAGGACGCCAATTCATCCAGCACAAACCAGACGGGGGTCTGGTGTTCCTTTGGTGCGCTCAAGAGACGCAAAACCAGCCAGTCGATCCAGAGGCTATGCAAGGGCTGCAATGCGTCGCGCTCCGTAGGACGCGACGTGATGAAGATCCATCCTTTGCGTTCCTCGGCCCACTCGGTGGCACACCATCTGCGCTTGTTTGCCTCCTCTAGAGTGGGGAGCATACGCAGGCTGTCGGCGACCAGGCCAAGGGACGAAAGCACACCGTTGCGCTGGGGCGGCGAGTCCTTCGCAATCATCGTTGCCATCTCCGTTCCGGCCACTTTCTTATCAATCTCCGCCGGGTTTGCCATCCATTCCGCAAGCTGGTGGGGAGTGGGGCCGGTGCGCAGGAGATGGGCGAAAATCTTCTGCGGCGTCTTGGTAAAGAACTCGTCCTTTTGCGTATCGGTCGGCTGGTACAGGGATTTTGCGAGCGTCTTTGCCTCGGCCTTGCTGCGCAGCTCCTCGGCTGGCCCCCAATACGGGCAGCGCTTATCGAGCGGATTCAGCACAATATCTCCACGGCTTTCGTCATAAAACCGCTGGATGAATTCGCAGGCCGGGTCGTACACGATTGCCGTATGGCTGCGTCCTTGAATCTGCCGAAGTATCTGCATGATGAGCGTCGTTTTTCCGGCCCCGGTGTCACCCATCAATTCGATATGTTGTGACTCGTAGCGGGCGGGAATCCGCATCAAATCTTTCGCCTCGGTCGTCTTGAAACCGACGCCTTCTCCGGCAATCGTCCCATTGAATTGTTTGGGCGTCAGCATTACCGGCCCTTTCAGGCGGCGCCCGTATTTCAGTTCGCGACGACGCTTCATGTCCTTCCGAATGGAGAACGGAAGCTGTGCCAGAAGAGCGAGCAAGCCGAAGGCAAGCGGCTGTTCATAGATGTCCCACAGCGTGCTGCCGCTGTAGACGCCCTGGCGAAGGTAATCTCGCAATGGGACATCGAAGTAGCTCGTATCCGCACCACGGTATAGAGCGGTGTAGCCCGCCCTTTGGGCGCTGGCAGTGAGGGTGAGCGGAATCGGCTTTGATCCTGGCTGCTCCGTGACGCCGGGGACGACATCAGACTCCACGGCGGGCTTCGCCGTGACGTTTTTCCCCGCCTCAAAGAGCATCCGGTATTTGTCTTTGCGAACTCTGCCAAGCTCGGCGGCAAGCGAGGTCCGCACGTAGACCGGCGTGTAGAACTGCTGCAAAGGCGTCATCGCAAATGTGAAGCGCATATAGACGAATGCGCCAGTCAGAACCACCATCAGGAACATCGCGCCGTAGGTGTAAATGGGCGAGTGCGGCGGCCATATGATGGTCTCTTTGCGACCCCATTGTGTGGGCATCAGCGGCCTCCTTCCGACTTCTTTACCAACTCCATTGCGATGTCTGATTTGCTGCGGCGGACCTCCATCATGATCGCGTCGAAACGCTCTTGTGTGATCGACTGAGCCTGCGAAAGCGGCCTAAGAAGGTTCGTCAGCATCAGCCGAAGACCGATGATCTCGACCAGTTCAGGCGATGCTGCCGGCGTCGACGACGGACGTTCCAATTCCCGCAAGATCAGAGAACGAATCAGTTCACCCTGGTTGGTTCCGCGTGTGCGGCAATGCTGTTCAAGCGCGTCGAACTCGACGCGATTGAGCTTCGTGCCAGCCGTAATGACGCGGAACCCGGAACGTTGCTCGGCACGTTCTGCAATCTGTTCGTCCTCTATGAGCGGCATGCTTCCTCCTTTAAATCGAGGGCGCTTCGGAGCGCCCCGGAGCGCCGTACGGCGCTCTCTAGCGACTAAGTGCTGTCGATTGTGCGACCAGTGCAGAGCGCCGTAAAGCGCTCTGACACGACCCTTTGAGGGGTGAAGTGTAAACTTTCACCCCATGCGCAGCATGGTTCCTATGCGACCGAAGGATTCCATGGAGGCTCATGCTTTTCGAACCGCCACAGAATCACTGGACTCAACCGATGCTGAAGCCTTCTTGGTGGAACCGCGAGATGCCTTCGAACCATTCGGACGACGCGCCTTCAGTAGCTCCGGCACATCCTTGCAACGGTCGGATGTACGGAACGAAGCGAACTCACGATCTTTGTCGAACAGGTACTCCAGTCCTTTGTTGATGACTTCGTCAGGCGTTGCACCGATGAACGCAGCGTATTGATTGATCTGCGCAACGATGGGCTCATTGAACCGAACATGAGCCGTTACACGGCGGGTTAGAGTGACTTCGATAAGTGGCATTGGAACCTCCTTTTAGTGGGTGGAAAGAGACGACTCTTGCAGGGTGGGAAAGACAGTCTCAAGCGCGAAGCATTTGGCATCGCGCGAGAAACCTTGGACATGGGCGATATCGGTGATGCGACGGCCCGTTTGCGTCCGCTTCGCCTGGATGACGTAATCAACGGAATCCGCAATCTCGGCAGCGATGTCATCGCGTAGGGATTGCTGGTGCGAGCGCATCGCAAGCTCGCAGAAACGCCGCAGCGCTTTCGTCGGCGAGTTCGCATGAATGGTGGCCAGCGAGCCACCGTGTCCGGTATTGAACGAATCGAGTAATGTCCGGGCTTCTTCCCCGCGAACTTCGCCGAGGATGATTCGGTCTGGACGCCAACGCAAAGCGCCCTTCAGGAGCGTCGCGAAGTCCACAGTTCCCGTCACGCATTCGACCTGGCATTCCGCCGCCAATACATTCGGCTTGGCGATCCGCAGCTCCGACGTATCTTCGATGATGACGATGCGCTCTTCTTCAGGGATGGCTTCCGCGAGCGCGTTCAGCAACGTAGTCTTTCCGCTCGATGTTCCACCACTAATGAGCAGCGTTTTGCCGTCCACGATTTGCGCAACTAGAAACTCTGCCATCTGCTCATTCAGCGTCCCGCGTTGAATGAGATCCCGGAGCGTATAGCGAACCTTCGCAAACTTGCGAATGGTGAGCGACGGGCCGGGGCGTACGACCGGAGGAAGCACAGCCGCCAGGCGGCTTCCGTCCGGAAGTTGCGCGTTCAGTAAGGGATGCGCTTCATCGAACTGTTTGCCGAGGTGATTGGCGATGATTTCGAGGCCAGTCCGAAGTGCCTTGGCATCGAAGCGAACCGACCCTGCGGAGGTGAGCTTGCCATCCCGCTCGAACCACCACGATCCATCGGGATTGCCCATGATCTCGCTCACGCCATCGTCCAGAAGTAGCGGCTCGATGGGGCGGAGGAATGGAAGGATCAATTCGAAGCTCATAGCGATACCTCACGGCGATGGAAGTCCGGCGTCAGCCGGACCTCCGGGAACGGAAATGAAGCGGCCTTAAGCGGCCACTTCCTCGGGGGCTGTGACTTCTTCGTCCTGCTCCTCTGCAGTGGCCTTGGCCGCCCGATCCAGTTTGAGAATCGACTCGACGCGAACCTCCCAGATGGTCTGTTCTGCGTTGTTCTTCGTGCTGGTATATTTCCGGCTGCGCAACTCGCCTTCGACCATCAGGTGAGCACCCTTCTTCAGGGTGCCGGCGAACTCTGCCAGCTTCTTTCCGAAGACGATGCAACGGTGCCATTCGGTGTGCTCAACGTACTTGCCGTCCTTCTTGTACGAAGACTTGGTTGCGAGTGAGAGTGTGGTGAAGCTGCGGTCGTCGTTGGTGCGAACTTCTGCGTCGCTGCCGAGGAAGCCGATGAGGGTGACTTTGTTGGTGTACATGGTGGTGATCTCCGTTTCGTTGAATTTCCCGTATCCTGCTCGGGTCACACTAGGCGAAGCCAAGCGAGAGGCCCCGCCTCCCAAGGCCGAAGCTCTGCATTTACGGAGGGTCCGCCGAAGGTGGAAACCGTAACCCATAGGGCGCCGCAGGCGAAGCAGAAGAGCGAGCTTGCCGCAGGGCGGCGGACAGGCCCGAAGCGTGACCCCGAGCAGAGGACGGGATACGGGACGGCAGTCCCTCCAATGGGCACAAGTCACTCGTCGTTTCCCGGTGAGGGAGAACCGGCCTGACCGTAGCTCTTCCACTGCCGCAAACGAGTCCACAAAAGGACGGCATAGAGCCACTTGCAGTGTGCTCTTCGCCAGGGCAGAGAGGCCGCTGAAGTGCTAACAGGGACGAGTTGGGCCGTGCAGCCGGATTGGCAGCCTGAAGGTGCATTGCAGTACCTCTGGATTACGCGAAAACTGGTTTGCGCCTGGCGCGGATGAGCTGGTCGAAGCGCGACTTATAGCCCAGGCTGTCCGGGTATTGATGCACTCGGGATATCAGGCCGGTGATGGTCACGACGTCGGCTGCAATCGCTGTGTCCAGCGCCCAGAGCTTTGTCAGATCAAAGCCGCCGCATTCCTCGGGATTCCACCATGCCAGAAGGACGTCCGCGACATACCCGGATTGCCCGCTGTTACCGTCTGCGATTTCCAACAACCGTTCGAGTGCAGCTTGTTCGTTTGCCTGCATGGGGATCTCCTGTCTACTTAGCTGAAAGCTTGGTCGGCACGGAACCGTACGATGGTCAGTCCGAGAGGATTGACGGCCAGTTCGTTGTTCTTTACGGCATCACGAAAGACGTAGGTAACGCTGGCGACCCAACGCTCCCGCTTCAGTTCCGAATGATCCGCCGGATTCGTGTAGACCTTCTCGAATTCAATTCGTGCGGAATAGGGCGATTGCCGCAGGTCGTCAAGGACTATGTTCTTCACTTCCACATCCACGTAAGGCAACGTGGCGTCGTTGCGATAGGTGGTGATGAAGTTGTCCTTTCGTTCCTGCTCGATGACGGCGTGCTGCACGTCGCCGTTGAGGAAGTACAGGGCGTTCGTCTGGTCGCGCTCGATGGTGAAGCGATTGCGACTGAAGTACAGCTCCGCCCAGCGTGTCAGGTAATACTTGTTCTCGGCTTCTTGAGGGCGGTATGCAAAGTTGCGGTAGTCAATCGCTTCAGCCCGTCCAACGTCGTTGATACGGACAATCATGGGGTGCATGGAAGCAAGCGCTCGCTGGCTCCTGTAGGTGAGCGCTCCGAGCAGGCCGCACACGGCAACAAGGGTGAGAATCACGATCCGCTGCCAGGTGTTCTCGACTAGTGGCGAAGCGTTCTCTTCGAGGTAGCGTTGCGCCGCTCGTGTGATCTCCGGGGAGTGAGTCATAGTCATCGACATAGTGAGCCTCCTACTTCATGAGCGCCGCGGCGCTGGTTGCGATCGAAAGACCGCCATCGTGCCCTCCGACGTGGCCGGAGAAGAGTGTCGCTGTCATCGCAGGAATCTTCAAAAGAATGAAACCCGTCACTAAGCACAGGATGAGCAAGCCAGGCATAACGGCCGCAAGACTCCGAGGGTCATTGAGATTGTTCGCGCCGCTGGTGAAATAGCTAATGAGCAGATGGCTCATAACGCTCATGGTGGCGGCGGCGACGACTTTGTAGAATTCGAAGCCGAGAAATGCTCGAAGCCATCCCCAGAAGAGGAACTCCGTTTTGTCGAAGACCATGAATGGAATGAACACAGGGCCAAGCAGGCCGATGATGGTGGCTCCGATGGCACCGTAAGCGATGATGACGCCGATAAGCCCGGAGAGGATACTAAGGATGACCTGCACCGTGTAGGTGCAGAGCAACGTATACGGCTCCGTTAGAGATGGCGACATTGTGCCCATTTTGCCGAGCGCCCCCTGAATCGTGGTCTGGACCTCTTGCGTGGAATCACTGCCTATATAGTCCACAAGACTGCTTGTGCCACCGCTGATGAATCCCTTCAGTGAATAGCCGATGCCGGGAATGCTTCCGTCGTAGAACTTCACGAAGCAGTAGGCGAAAGTGATAAGGAGGAAGAAATTCAGGAACTTCGCCATGCTAAAGCCGCCCCCGCCCTGCGAAGAGGCAAGGGCTTCCTGCACCCCGAACCAGACCAACATAATCGTAGCCAGCGACAAGACCATGTGTAGCCCCAACGAATCAACGGATGGGGATACGGTCGCGGTGAGATTGTCGCACCCGTTCTTGATGAGGATGAGGAAGTCCATTGCCGTCTCCTTAGCCTAATAATGGAAGGCCCACTGAGTACCAGCGGTCGTTTGCTGAGGGGTAGTGGTCTTGAACGTCTGTTGATAAGAATTGCCGGTCTGAAACAGAGACTTGAGATTGTCTTGTTGTACTTTCTGACCGACCATCGTCTGGAGCGCCTGGGCCTGCAAGATCTGGTTTGTCTCTTGCTGCGTTCGGAGTTCGATGAGCAACGCCTGGTTGATGCGTTGCAAGGTGGCCATCTCTGTGTGTTGCGCCGGATCGGCAGAGTGGGTTTGGGATTCCAGTTGGCTGATGTCCGTCTCACGCTGATTTGCGTTCGCACGGATTGTTCCGAGCGCCTGAAGGTTCGAGGCATTCACCGAGTCCGAGAGGTCTACCGTCGCTCCTCGGGCAGCGATTTCTTGCTGACCTTGAACTGACAACGAGCTGTACCCCTGAATCTGTGTGGTGCGCGGAACGCTGGCGGTCTGGTTTGCGGCGGAGGCTCCATATCCGTTGGAAGCCGAAGTCATCCACGGAGTGGAGTTGCCATAGGTATTCGCGGGCTGCTGCAATGTACTCCATTGCTGGCGTCCCATGTTGTTGTACGCGGTGTAGTAGTTCTGAGGCAGGTTTGCCATCTTCTGTGCAAGGTTGTACGCACCGATGACGTTGCGGCTCGTCTCTACCGTGGTTGTGTAGAGCTGGTTGGCCTGGAGAATCTGCTGTGCGGCATGTGCGGACTGAGTTGGGTCCAGCACTATGCCGGAGCCGAATTGCGCTCTAGCCCCTGTCGTAGAGACAGCAAGGGCTATGACGCTTATGAACATAGCGCCTTTCATCGTTCCTCCTTATTGGTTCTTTATTGCTTCGCGCGTTCCGCCTGTAGCCGGTTCCACGCATCTCCGACTTTCTTTTGTTCGTCAGAGCACTTTGGGCTCAGCACCGGCGGAACTTTTACCAATTCAGCCGAGCAGTCTCTCTGGTACTGAGAACCCAATTTGTCATATTCGTTTTGCAACTTGTCTACCTTGGCTTGGTGACTTTCGCAGCCCACGATGCCAAGGGCGAGGGTTAAGCAAAACAGAGTTAAGGTGCGACGCATAAACACTCCTTAAAACGATCCGGGGATCGTGTGGCGTTCGTAAGCAGGCAGAAGCATATCTTGCGTGATATAGACCTTCACGCGATGTCCTTCCCGAATGGTGATGGTGGGAGGGATCTGCATGAACCGGTCCAAGACAGTCGTCGCCGACTGTGAAACGGACGCCGCTGCTCCGTTTGTAAAGACTTGTGGCCCGGAGCCTGCGTAAACGCCGCCGCCCTGTGAAATCTCGGCGGCTCCCGCTATAACCCCCAGCGCAATGGATGTGCCGAAGATTTGCAGGTAATGGTTGTTCACCTTATCTTTTAGTCCTTCCTCCCCGATCTGGTCTAGGCCGTGGAACTGATCCAGGTCCACGGAATAACCGTCCGGCATAATGAGGCGATGGAAGGCAACTGTCATGCGACGCTGCTGCCCGAATCCTGAACCACCGATTTTTTTGGCCTCTCCGAGAACGATTGTGCCGTCAGGAATGAGGACATGCTGATGGTCGTGGGAGTAGATGGGATTAGAAACAAGGACTTTCACGGGGCCTACGGCATCGCCATCAAGGCGGTTCATCAAAACAGTGTCGATGGTCGTACCCTCATACAGGACATACGGCTGGCCGCTGGCCGAATCGATGTTGACTTCCGGTTTGCGATTGAACGTGCTCTGGCCTTGGGCAGGTGGTGGGTCACCCGCTGCACGTGCATTTACCAGACTCGATGCCTGCTGGCCGGATGCCATGCTGGCAGGCAGGTACGTTCCGTTATCTGTATTGGTGGCCTGAGTCTGCGGCGGAGCATCGGGCGGACGGCTGTATGCCAGATTCGAGGAGAAGCGCGACTCGTACGCGCGTTGGCGCTCCTTCGCTGCGAGTTCCTGCGAAGCCTGCTGTTCGGGGGATACATGTCCCGCACCGCCGCCGTTCTGCTGTGCGTATCCATAGCCTTGCATCTGCTGATTGCAGGGCTGGCCGGGGATGCAAGGCTGTGCCTGCCCGGTTGCGCTGTAGCCGAGGGCGGCCGCCCGTTGCTGCGGCGTCACATTCACCAGTGACGGGTCGTTCGCAGCCGCTTGGTCAAGGGTCTGTTGCTGGTGCGCCAACTGACTCTTGAGGTCAGCGACATTGTTCTCCGTGTTGTCCTGAACAAGCGGTTGAGGATTGTTCTGTTTCTGCTGCTGCTTGGCATTCACGGCAGTCTTTCCATGCGAACTGAAGATGAGGGCAATGATGACAAGCACGGAGAACCCGCCGTAAACGATCGGCTTGGAATGCTTCTGCATGACTCCTTTCGGGTCAAAGGGCTTCTTATTGAGCACCGGCTCGGTTGATGCTGCGGCCTGGGTCTGTTCCGTCATGGCATTGTTCTCCCTTCAGCTCGGTTGATTAGCCCTTACGCGTGAATTCCATCTTTTTCTTGCCCAGCTCCACGTAGCCGTTATCCATGACCTTCGGGATGATGTACGTCCCTTCGCGCAGGTCATAGGAGATGAGATTGGGCTTGCCGTCCTTCATCTCGTACACGGAGAACTTCTCCGGCGCAGTCGTTTTGATATAGGTGAACTTGTCATCGTGGTAGATCGATGTGATATCGAAGGGCGCTTCATTCGCTTTGAAGGCGTAGTCAAACTTCAGCTTCGATTGGTAATCGCTCTTGTACGAGTCCATCGCCTGATCGACGTGCGACTGTACCGAAGCAAGCTGCTGCTGCGCCTGCTGGAGCTGGGCAGCGGGAACGAACTGCGGTGGCCCACTGGCCGCGACGATGGAAGAACGGTCGGCAGGCTCTATCAACACCTTCAGGTCGGGCATCTGCGAGCTGCTGGACACATCCTGCAAGGTGAACGAATAGATGTTGCCTTTGTCGGTAATGAGGTTCAGGTTCGTGCTGATACCAGCCTTGGCCGGATGCACGAAGCAAAAGTTGCCGACGACATCCACGACCCAGAAATCTTTGTCGCCGGTCGCGGCCTCCATGATCTTTTCAGTCGGAGGCACCTGGATCAGAGTCGTGAATTTCATTTTGGCCCGTATCGGTACGATGTCCTGGGAGTGATACTGCACGGTACGAGCCGATGCATCCTGTGCGACGGCAGGAGCGGAGAACGCGACGGCCAGCAAGAAAGAGATGAGAATGCGCTGCATGGTGCCTCCTTGGACTACCGGGTTGGGGTGACGGCCAGAGTGCGGGGCCGGAACGGATGGTCTTGTGCGAGTCTGCGCAAGCCTTCGGCGATGCCGAAGCGGGCGAAGTAATCGCGCTTCACGATGTTGTCGCGGGCGTTGTTGGTGGCCGTCCAATGCGAGACGGAATCGACATTCAAATGAACCTTCTTGCTCGACTGCGCTTTGCGGATCAGCATCTGCCCCGGCGGGACAAGCCCGGCGATTAACTCCAATTCGGTGTCATTCAAGTGGAAGGCGTCACGGTACAGGTCCCGATTCATTTCCGGGTTGGCGAGAAAGATCTTCGTCGGGCAACTCTCGGAGACAATTTGGAGCATTCCCGATTCCTTAAGCTCCTTGAGCGATTGGGTAGCGAGCACCATGGCCGCGTTATGTTTGCGCCACGTTTTCTGCGCCTGCACGATGTAATTGCGGATCGTTTCGTTCTTGATGAACAGCCATGCCTCGTCCAAAAGAAAGAGCTTGAACGTCGCGAGCTTCTTTGGGTCGCTAATCTCATTCGACGCACGATGGAGAACGTAGAACAGCAAAGGCTCCAAAGCCTCCGGCGCATCGCCCCATCCGGCGAAGTTGAATGTCTGGAAGCGGGAAAAGGTCAGCGTGTCCCCGGGGTTGTCGAAGAGAAAGCCGTATTGACCAGCCTTCGTCCAGCGGTGCAGACGATCCTTCAATTCGCCTACGATGTTGGCGAAGTTAGAGAGCGTGCGCTGTTCCGGCTCCAGGACGTAAGTGCGCTCGACGGCCTCCCACAGCTTGCGCTCCTCTTTGAAGTCCAGCCGATAATGGCCGTCAGAACCTTCAATCAATACGCGGAAGAGCGAGAAGAGAAATTGCAGGTTCTCTTTCGTCTGCGGCAGAGAGAACGGATTAATGGTGAAATCGCGCGACTCCTGACCAACGTTCAGGTAAGTGCCGCCGAAGATGTCTGTCAGCGACTCGAAGCTGCCGCCGATGTCGAATATGTACGTCTGCGGCTGGTACTTCTGTGCGTTCTGAAGTATGAAATTTGCCAGGTAGGACTTGCCCGATCCCGTTTGCCCCAGGATGAGCGTGTGCGCAACTTCGCCGTTATGGAGGTTCAGGAAGTAAGGTGTGCTGTTGTCGGTCTCAAGCACAGCCAGGTATTCCGCGTTCAGGTGGGGATTGCGCTTCTCGCCCGGCAGGATCGTAAACAGAAAGCTGAGGTCTGCATAATTTGAAGTGAGCACGTAGAGCCGACGGAGATTGACGGCATAGTTGCCGGGAACCGTGGCGAAGTAGGCGTTGAGCTGATTGTAGGTTTCACTGAACAGCGAGCCATCGGCAGCGGTGAACAAACGCTGGAACTCGCCTGCGACCCGATCCAACTCCGCGAGCGACTGTGCATGGAGCACAATCGACAAGGAAAAGTCTCCGAGAGACTGGCCCTCACCGAGCACACGCAGACAGTCTCCAAGATTCTCAATATCAGCCTGCTTCGACTCATCGACCAAGACATCGCGCGGATTTGTCTGCGTCGCATCGTTTCCGAGCTGCGATACAAACCCGGTCTTTGAGATGTTGAAGTGGCGACGGCGCTTGGCCACTTCCTTGCGGGCCTTGTCCTGCGGGAGTGGGACCCACTCCGTGCAGACCGTAAAGCTCGCCGGGATCTTCAACAGCGAATCCAGCACCAACGGTTTCGTCTCGATGATGCACTCCTTCATGGTGAGAACGCGCACGAGATGCTCGCCGACGCGGAGGTGGTCGCGCTCCGCGTCGATGTTGGAGTTCACCACCTGGTAGTCGAGGAACTGTGTGCTCTGCGGACGACCCTCGATGCGCGGTGCGTCATAGTTGACCAATCTGCGGAAGAATATGAATTGGTCTTCCTTTCCTAATACCGCAATCTGCACGAAGTCCGCCAGTTGGCGGCTGAACGCTTCGGCGCGCTGCTCTAGACGGCCAAGGCACGACTCAATCTGAAAGCGGAGCAAGGTCTTCATCTTCGATTTGCTGAACTGGCCGCCGAGTTCGTTCCATGCTCCGGCAGGATCGGAAAAGAACATCGCGAGCGCGGACCCGATGCCTCGCTTCGAACGTGAGCCTTCGAGCAATACGACATAGAAGATCTCGATCTGATAGAGAGAATCCTGCTTGGCTGCAAAGAATGTGCGGCGCTGGTCGATGGCTGCTTCCACCACGGCATCGTCATAGTGGGCAAACGGGATATCCGGCCTGCTGGTCTTGATGAGGTACTGGTAGATATGGAAGCCGGGGCCGAAGGATTTGAGAGCCGCTTCTAAACGCTTGACCGCGTATTCCTGTTCGTCGCGGTCAAGGCTCTCGTAGTCCACACCCTCCACACGGAGCACCATGCCAAGATCGCCGGACTTAGTGAGGAATGTCCGTTCGTTCCAGAAGCCATACAGGTTGATGTGGTCATTCAACGCTGCGGCATCTTTCCACGGCTTTAGCACTCGGTCAATACGAAACATCAGCGGACCTCCACGCGGGGAACACTCTGCTTATGCGCGTCGTACCGGAGCTTGTAGCGCTCCGAACGTGCGAGGATGCGAAGAAACGCTGGGTCAGCATTGGTGACCCAGGAGCCGAGGGCGTACCCGACAGCGAAGACGAGCCCGCCTGCAAGCAAAGAATTGAAGAGATTGAAGACGCCAACGGCGGCGACACAAATGAAGAAGAAGAGGGTGCGTTCAACGCCCAGGTAGGTGAGAGGCTTATGCAGGCTTTTGAAGACGCGATTGCGGCGCTGGTTACTCCGATTTAATTCCTGCATAAGCCCCTCCTTGTGAAATGAATGCGTTGCGACATGAACCGGTCTAACCGCCCCACAGCCACGAGAGGACGTTGGTTGCGAGCACCGCAATCCCGGTGCCGGCTGCGACACCAGCGAGGGCCTTCTTCGCTCCCGGCTCGCCATGGGCAAACTGGTAGCCGCCGATCACGATTGCGATAAGGCTTGCGACCTTGGCAATCGTGCCGGTGAAGAGGTTTTGAAGCGAGGTAAAGCCGCTGTCAAACGGTGATCCCGATTGAGCGTGTGCGGCGACGGGAAGGACAAGAATCAGTCCAAGCAACACTGCGGACGGGCGAAACCATCTCTGCAATGTGAGGACTGTTCGCTGGGGAACGACGACACGAGTACGGAACATCGGCACCTCCTACGACTGGAATCAGTCGGGATATGCCGTGACACTAGGCGCGTCGTTGCTTCTCGTCCAATGGTTTATAGAGATGGCACAGCCATCTCTCAGAGTGATAGCTCACCACTTCAGGCATTCTTCAGCGCGTCCTCGTGCTGGAACAAACTGGTCTCTTCCTTCACGGATTGGGGCGGCTTGCGTCGGTCGTTTGCGTCGGCGTTCGGGTAGCGGCGAGCAAGATCGCGAAGGAGGAGAGAAATGGCGCCGTGGTTGTCTTTCTGCCTGTAGATGATGGCAGAATCAATCGTCCATTGAACGCCCCTAATCGGGCGTGTTGTGAGGGATTCGTGCAACACTTCGTGTTCGCGAATGAGGGCCAGGCACATACGCTGTCCTACCATCCACTGGATCTGCTCCAAGCTGAACGCTGGACTGAATGTGCGTGGAGTAATCCGTTGTTCGTTGAGCATTTCCAACAAACGAGCGTGGGCGGCCGGATGATGATGGGCATCACTGAAAATACCCAACCTGCCATTCAGGTCAGGCGCTTCCAATTCTCCCATCTGCGCTAAAGGATCGTCTTTGCACAGACAGACCACCATACGTTCGTGGAAGAGGGCTTGAGAACAAAGCCTATCAATGCTGAATGGAAGTGTGATCAGTGCAGCGTCGAGCTCTCCGCTTTCAAGGCGTTTTAGAAGGACATCCGTATCGTCACCTTCGAGATCGACGACGCCTTTTGGGAACATCTCTCGATAGGCTTGCGAGACGGTTTGAAGAACAGCATGCTCGACGAATTGCGAGAAGCCAAGACGGAAGGGCTTCGTTTCGGCGTCCTGCACTGCTTGCAACGAGTTGATCGTCTCTTCACGAAGTTCAAGCAGTTGCTTCGCTCGAATGTAGAGGGATTGTCCTGCGGAAGTGAGTTGCACGCCGTTACGAACCCTATTGAAGAGCTTCACGTGAAAGAGTTCTTCGATATCGCTGATCTGCTTGCTGAGGTTGGATTGAACTACGTTCAATCGTTCAGCTGCTCTCGTCATATTGAGTTCTTCAGCGACGGCCACAATGAATCTCAAATGGCGGAATTCCAAATAGTCATAAATGCTCAACTGCACACCTCCAGCTCAAGCGATTGAAGTGTGATACCACGCGGTTTTGAGCGCCCCTCATGGGGCTCGCAGCCCGGCACTTAAATGGAATCAAGAAAGGCATCTTAAGGTTGCCTTAAGCCAGGCAACCCTTTCCCGTCTTGTGGAATTCTGCCATCACTCTGAGTGATACCTCAGCCATCTCTAGAAACCATTGGACGAGAAAATTTTGCTGGGGCACTCTGAGGGCAAGTAGCCGAGATGTAAAAGGTGCCTATGGAGAAGAAGCCTGTTCAGAGATCAACGATGCCGACGGAAGAGCGCCTTCTAGTGGATCGGCGGAACGCAGCCCAATACCTTTCCATCAGTCAACGTAGCCTCGACTACCTGTTGGCCCATGGAGAGTTGAACACGCGGCGCATAGGAACTCGAACGCTCATCCCTCTCGCAGAGTTGAAGCGTTATGCGTCGGCTGACCATCGAAGGGTCGCAAGCTAAGTAGCGGCCTGGCGTATCGCAAATCCTCGCTTGCATTAGCTTCAGCGTGATACAGAATCCTTGGCGGAAACCATCATGTTGCGCCACAGTGCAGCGGTTTGCAGTGGGGTGCAGCAATAAAGTGAGGGTGTATCACTTTTGTATCACACGGGCAATTTCTGGACTTTATCGCGTTAAGCGGCTAAACAACGAATCGCCAGTATTGATAAGGAGTTTGATGTGGTGGCCCGGGCAGGAGTCCAACCTGCGACCTTCGCCTTAGGAGGGACTCCAAATAGACCTTGCACAGTATCGCATGCGAACGCGGTAGGTCGCATAAGTTGTTGATGGCGAGCATGTTAAAGGTGCATCGGTTTCGCATGGGATCGCACCGAATTGCAGGAAATACGGCGAAAAAGTATCACCAAAGTATCACCAGAATTCGCTAGTCTGGCTCAAAGGATGGCTGGTGATTATGGTGAGAGGACCGAAGCCAAAACAAGTATCGGGCGTCTACTGGCGAGAAGATCGTGAGGGGTGGGCTGCTCGTTTTCGTACGAGGCATGGGCTGATACGCAAATCGTTTGGCCCACTTCCTGCAGACAGGCAAGAGGCTATCGCTTGGCTCGAAGACGTCCGCTCCCTTCGACGCAAAGAAGGCGTAGAGTCGCTCCCGAGCAAAGCCACTGAGCCCGTTCTCTCTCTTGCGGAGAAGAAGGAACTCCAGGAGGAACGATCGAGCAACATCACGATCCGAGAGCTCTGTGACGATCTTCTCGCGTACATCATTGCTCATCCGACGCAGTACAAAGATCAAGTGAACCCTCCTAGGCGTCTCAACCGCATCAAGGCTGAGATCGGCGACAGGCCAGCGGCGCGTATGCGGCCTAAGCACGTCGAGGACTGGCTAGACAGCATGGTGAACCTCCATGTTCAGAGGGGCAAAGGGAAACCTCTCGCAGACGCTTCGATCAACCGCTATCGCGTCACGCTTAGTGCAGTCTTCCAGCGTGCGATCAAAAACGAAAAGCTCTCCGACAACCCTGTTAGAGGTACATCTCAAAGGAAGGTTCGCAACAGCGTGATTCGCTGGTTGCGTGCAGAGGAAGAGCAAGCAATCCGCTCCGCAATCCAAAATCGCATCGATCAGTTCACTGAACAAGGGATGCTGCTAACGGCGAATCACTGGCGTCATCATCTTTGCGAGTTCATCATCTCTCTCAAAACAGGAATGCGAAAGGGTGAGCAATACGGCTTGACCTGGCCGGATGTTGACTTTCGACTGAAGCAGATCCACGTTCGTGAATCGAAGAATGGAATGGAAAGATACATACCCATGCTCGATGAAGTTGTATGGGCGTTCAAGACCATCAAGGCATTGCAGATGACACGCAAGGATAGAGCGGTGGATAAGCCGAACGAAGCTCCTGACGACTCGTGCTTCGCTCTAGGGGATCCGAAGAAGTGGTGGGCGGCCACTCTCAAGGAAGCTAAGGTAAAGAAGTATCGGTGGCACGACAATAGGCACTCATTCTGCTCACGGCTGGTCCAAGCAGGGAAGAGCCTTAAGGTGGTGCAAGAGTTAGCTGGCCATCGCGATATCAAGATGACCGCGCGATACGCGCACCTCGATCACCAATCGAAACGTCACGCTCTCGAGGACGCCTTCAAGGCCGCATAGACCTTATGAAGCTAAATAGGTCTGGCGAGCGGGATGTCTTTCGCTCGGAGTGAGGTTCATCAGCTTCAGCAACCCATGGGCGGACCTTGTAAGAGCGAATCAGAACTATTGACCGAACAAGGTCACTCATCATTGAGGCAAGGGGAGAACTCGCGATCAACTTGCTAGAGGCTTAGGATGATCTTCGGCGCTGAACTCCCGCAACGACGACACTAATACGAGCACTCGTGCCCCGATTCGACGGGATACAAGTTGCTTGCTCGCGATCAGATAGTCAATCGCACGAGGGCTGATCGACAACAGGCTGGCTGCCTCATCCCTGCTAACTAGGATTCGGTTCTCCGGTGCAGCCACAGCTTTGGCGGGTGGCTTTCGGGGCATTTGCCGCATCTCGCTCATGATTCCTCCGGGCAGGTGATTTGCTACGCCATCAGCGCATGTAATCGCATCCGATGTTGTAAGCCTGCCCAAGCTTGCACTCGGCGTCCAATATCTTCCAGATATCACCCGATAAATCGCACCTATCACCCCTCTAGGGACTACGAATCAGGTGAGCCACTTCCGCGAACAAGGTTGGCACATTGTCACGATCTTGACTCTTTTGTTTTCGGAAGCGGAGTAAATTTGGCCACTGCACAACTCGTGGTGCGATTGCTGATTCCTAAAGCCAAACGATTCATATGAAGCCGCAAATTACTCGCGAGCTTCGCCTATCGCGATTGGGTGAGCTGAGCTATGTACGATTGGGCTGAGTTTCGTCACTTCTTGTACTTGCTGAGGATTCTTGAGCGAGGCGGATTTCGCTCGGCTGCTGAGCTACTGCATACTTCGCAGCCGAACCTCACTGTGCAGGCCAGACAATTTCAGGAAAACGCCTCCGTCACGCTTTACCGAAAAGCCAAGGACGGGAGGATTCAACCCACTGAGACAGGGCTTGCCTTCATCGCGCTTGCAAAGCACGTCTTGGAGACGAGAGATGAGGCGATTGAGGCACTGATTGCTATCGATCGAGGCGAGCTCGAAAGCATCCGCTTTGGAGGCAGTCCCTTGGTCGATCCAGAGCTCCTGCGAACTCTATGCTCGCTTCACAAGGAACTGCTCCCAAATTGCGCGATCCGCTCGTCGCATGGAGATACCGTCCATCTTGCTTCAGAAGTTCTGGAAGGCAGATTGGACGCAGCGATCATCTCTCTTCCTTTCGAACATCCAGAACTTCGATTGGAGCGACTGCGCAAGGACAGGCTTGTTGTCTGCATGAGAAAGGACAACGTTTTGGCCGAACGTGCTGCGCTTCACGTGAGAGACCTTCAAGGAAGACTGAGTGTTCTCTACCATCCTGATCGTCATCCCCAGGCCCATGCGCGTTTGCTGGAGCTCCTAGCCCAAGCGGGAGTGGGAATCGAGGATTATTCCAGTGCTTCCCATCCCGTCGAGATGCAGATGCTTGTTCGCGAGGGATACGGCCTTGCGCTTGTCCGCGAGGGAACTGTCCTTGATTCCGATCTGACTACTAGACGTTTATTGGAGGTGGAATGGACGGTCGATAGCGCGGTGATCTGCCGACGTGAGAACTATCCCAAAACACTTCCCGTTGTGATCCGAAGACTCCAGAAGATGATCATCCGTAGTGCAACGCCCGCTGAGCAGAAACGTCTGGCCAGTTATTTGCAGGTTCGAGAAGAAGCTGAACAACCCAAGAATATGGCTCCCATTCAGCTTCGATTGATCCGCTAGTAGGCGCCACGAAGCCCCTGCTAGAGGTGTCAATTACGGTCGCTTATCGCGGCCTGATATTTCGTAGCTATCGCATGCTGGTCACCCGATAAATAAGAAGTATTAGACGCAGCTTCGGCAATTCCCAATGATGACGACATACGACGACTAGTTGCAGTCGCCAGGAGGTGCCGATGTGGTCAAGCCGTAACTCCGCAATTGCCGAAACGATCTCTCGCAAGAGAGGTCATCGCATTCAGCGATTCAGCGAAGTGATTCAGCGTTCACTCCGCAAGCTGATTCCCGTTCTTCTTCCACTCAGTTTTGCTGCCGTTGCACATGCACAAGGAACGATGGATTTCTCTGGGGCGCAGACCCTCATGGGAACCTTCAAGACTTTTGCCATGTACGCGGGTGCAGTGATCTGTCTTGGCGGCCTGATCTTCGCCGGCATCCGCATGATGTCGGGGCGATTTCAGGACGCGATTCCCGGACTCTTCGGTGCGCTGTTTGGTGCCGGAGTTCTCGGTTGGGGGGCTGGTTGGATCGGCGTCGATCATGGGTATGCCGTCACGTCACACAGCTCCCAAGGACTCACTGCGAATCGGGTATTGGTGAACGTTGACACCACATCGCATCCTGATTTGTTGAACTCACGATTCGCATACGTTTCGGTCTCTCGTGCTGCGCAAGACGCACAAATATTCACGAATGATGCTGCCTCGCTCAGTTCGAAACTAACGTTAGACGTGAGCAAAACATCAGCGCTTGATCGTGAAATCAGTCAATCGGTCTAGCGTTCTGGCACATCTGCGGCAGACCCGAGTATCGGGAGCTGAAGGTAACTGGCGATTCTGAAGATAATATCTTGTCATGCGATTTCAGGTGCTTGATCGAACTTCAGACGCGCAGCTCAACAAACTGCCTACCGCCGTCCTAGTTACGGATAGCTGGGACGATTGGTTCCGATATAGCACAATGTACACGCTCTTTGTCTTTGATGAGAAGGCAGTCCGACACCGTATCGGAAGCGTCAAAATTGGTCAGTTCGACATGAAACTGGATCAGCGACGCCCCGCCGTCCCCGCCGAATTTGAAAACCTTGGGGATCGATTCTTTTCTCTAGGACAGGACGACACGTATTACGAATCTCTTAATCAGCTTGGAGCAGAAATTCGCGATCAGGTGTTGACCGCCCTCGTCGATTTAGCCCTCGCCGATCCTGAACTCCTTCGTCGTGCTCGGAAAGAAAGTGTCACCAATGGGTCTCTCTTCCGATCAGTGTCAGAGGGGACGCTTGATGAGCAATTTCGCCGCATTGCTCGTGGTGGCGCACGACTCACCAAATACAGTTTTGTCTACGATGCGCCACCTTTAGGTCGAGGTCGGAGACCAGCTGTTAGTTTCTCATTCGAAGTGGAGCCTGAATCTCAGCCTCCAACGAATGTGCATGTGATCATCGGACGAAATGGCGTAGGCAAGACACACCTCCTAAACGGAATGGCGCGTGCTCTTGTTACTCCACACGAAGACGCCGCCGGAACATTTCGAGATCTAGCGAGTTCTGATCCCAACACATCCTTTGCAAATTTAGTATCTGTGACATTTAGCGCGTTTGATCCATTTGAGCCGCTCACCAGCGACCAGAACAGAAAGAGTCCAGTGAGGTTCGCTTACATCGGGTTGAAACGCGCTCCTGGCGGCGATGAGGACAAGGTCTCGCTGCCCAAAACGCCGCAGATGCTTGGCGCGGAATTCAGCAGAAGTGCCAAGCTATGTCGAAAGGGCGAACGTGCTGTACGTTGGGCTCGCGCACTGCGGATGCTGGAGTCGGATCCTATCTTCAAAGATGCTCGGGTAGCGACCATGGCGCCGCTGAACGACGAGGATGACTCGACGGATAGCAATCCTGTCGCAGGAGTGTTCTCTCGTTTAAGTTCTGGACACAAAATTGTTCTACTCACGATCACACGCCTCGTCGAGACAGTTGCGGAGCGCACACTCGTGTTGCTCGATGAGCCAGAAGCTCACCTACATCCTCCTCTATTATCGGCCTTCGTCCGCGCCCTTTCGGAGCTTCTGGTTGATCGCAATGGCGTGGCTATCATCGCAACGCATTCGCCCGTCGTAGTGCAGGAAGTTCCCAAACGCTGCGTTTGGAAGGTTCGTAGAAGTGGCATCGTTTCGATCGCGGAACGCCCGGAGATTGAAACATTCGGCGAGAGCGTCGGGATCCTAACACGTGAGATTTTCGGCCTGGAGGTAGCCGAGTCTGGATTTCACAGGCTACTCACAGAAAGTGTCGAAAGCGGTCGATCCTATGAACAGATCGTCTCGGGATTCGGTGGAGAACTCGGCGGAGAAGCGAAAGGAATTATCCGCGGTCTCATCGCTGATCGTGATCAGGAGGACGACTTAGATGTGGAGAATTAGCGCGCCCGTAATCCCGGTTCAATCTGTTCTTGATGCTTGTGTGGTGAATGTAGCGGATGCCGGCAGGAAAGCCGCGTTTGAAGCATTGGGAACTCCTCTATCCGATGCTGCCGAAGCATTCTGGACGGCACTCCAGTCGACGACTCTACATGAGCTACCAGAGGTTGACACGGTTGGGGGCATGACGACTGCCGACATGATATGGCTCTATGAGCAGAAGCTGGTTCCAGCTAAGGCGCCGGGAAGAGCTATATACGACACGCTGAAGATGGCGGCGCCTAATGGGAAGTGCCCGCTGTGTGGTCGGGGGACTGTGTACTCGCTTGATCACCATCTCCCGAAGACGCGATATGCGGATCTCACCATAACGCCGACGAATCTCATCCCTTCCTGTCAGGACTGCAATAAGACAAAGACGCAATCCATCCCGTTGCTGGCGGCTGAGGAAACTATTCATCCTTATATTGATGACATTGATGTCGACATCTGGCTGCGTGCCCGTGTTGTTGAGGTTACCCCAGCTGCGCTTTTCTTTTATGCGGATCCACCACCTTCGTGGCCTCTCACACTTCAACGACGAGTAAAACATCACTTCCGCGTTTTCAAGTTACGCAAGGCCTATGCCTCAGAAGCAGGGTATCTAATTGGCAATATTAGAGGGCACTTGATCCGTAATGTCTCTAAGCAGGGTGCTACAGGCATTCGTGCTTACTTAGCGGATCAAGCCGAGAGTTGCCGGGATGTTCGGCGTAATTCTTGGGAGGCAGCAGCCTACTCCGCACTGTCTGAAAGCGACTGGTTTTGTAACGGTGGATACTCATTGCTTGGTTAACGTGGGCAGTCTTCATCTGTTGCCACGTACCAGGGAACTTGTTTGGATGTGAATAGGTCTGGATAGCGTGTCGTCAAAAAAGTGAGAACGCGCCTCGCGACTCGCACGCTGTGTTCGACTTCTTTTTCCCACTCCTCACTCGCGAGACCATCACTATGGGTTGCATCCCAGCGATTCGTCCTCATCCCGAGGATCACGCCAGCGGTAATGAGCAGCGCGGGCCCGAGCTTCTGCTGATCGACTTCGGCGCGATAGCCGCCAATGCGTGTCCCAGCCTTAGTGGAAGTCATGAGATGTCACCTTCAAAGGTCCGGCGCTGCTTTCTGTTGAGAGTTCCTCCAACGACTTCGCCATCACATGGATGATTGGCCCTTCTTTCTGTAGTGGGCCTTCCACTGCTATGAATCGAGCTCGCGTGATGGTGCGCCGATGTTGCTCGAAAAACTCAGGGGCAATGAATACGTTGAAAGTTCCGGTCTCGTCGGAAACAGTAAGAAAGACAACGCCTGACGCGGTTCCCGGGCGTTGTTTGACGATCGCAAGTCCTGCCGTCTTGACGTAGGCTCCATGAGGATGTGCTGCGAGGTCAGATGCTCGGAGGTAGCCTTTGCGCTTTAGGCCGCTTCTCCGGAAAGACATAGGGTGAGGGCCAGTCGTCACGCTGCTGACCGCGTAATCTGCGACCAAGCGTTCTTCTGCAGTCATCGGGGCTAGGGGTGACACCTCGTTATCACGCAGCCATTGACTCTGCTGCTTCAAGAGCGGACCTTCCGTTTTTCCTGCGCGACTCACTTGCCAGAGAGCATCTCGCCGATGTCTCACCCCATCGAGCGTATTGAGCGCACCTACATTCGCCAAGAGCGCCAGTTCCTTTTGATTGAGCTGCGGGTTGCGCAACACGAGGTCATCTACAGAAGTGAAATCTTGCAGAGTACGCGAAGCCACAATCGCTTCGGCACAAGAACTACGCAGCCCGCGAACATATCCAAGGCCGAGGCGTAGGGACAGTGAACCGTCATCCTCATGCTCGATTTTGCATGGCCAATCTGATACTTGGACGTCAATCGGTTTCACGCGTAGTCCATGACGTCTGGCATCTTCGATAAGAACGGAGGGGCTGTAGAAGCCCATAGGCTGGTTATTGAGAATGGCACAAGTGAACGCGGCTAAGTACTTCACCTTTAGGAAGGCTGATGCGTATGCGATCAGCGCAAAGCTCGCGGCATGGCTTTCGGGGAATCCATACAAGGCAAACGAACTGATGTTCTGAATGATCGTCTCTTGCGTTGCCTCGTCAAGGCCGTTTGCCGTCATACCAGAACGTAGCCTCCCTTCGAGATTCTTCATGCGCTCCCAGGATCGCCGCATCCCAACTGCTCGTCGTAGCTCCTCCGCTTCAGAGCCGGTGAAGCCGGCGACTACCATCGCCATACGTAGTAGTTGTTCCTGAAACAGCGGAACGCCAAGTGTGCGCTTCAAGACTGGTTCAAGCGAAGGGTGCGGATAAGAGACGTCTTCCTGCGCTTGGCGGCGCCTCATATAGGGGTGCATCATTTTTCCAACGATGGGGCCGGGGCGAATGATTGCGACCTGCACAACGAGGTCATAGAACTTCTCAGGTCGATTACGGGGTAAGGATGACATCTGAGCACGGCTCTCGACTTGAAACATGCCGATAGTATCGGCTCGTTGCAGGGTTCGATAGACCTCTTCATCTTCCGGAAGTTGAGCAAGATCGATCGGCTCGCCGTAATGCTGAGGGACGAGCGTAAGACAGTCCTTCAGTACAGCCATCATGCCGAGGCCGAGGAGATCGACTTTGATGATGCCGAGGTCAGCGCAGTCTTCTTTGTCCCACTGGACTACGGTTCGACCTGCCATCGATGCGCGCTCGAGTGGCACCACTCTGTTGAGTTGCCCTTGGCAGATCACCATGCCGCCAGAATGCTGCCCGAGGTGACGTGGCAAATCTTGGATGCGCATACAAAGTTCCAAATACTTGCCGATACGGGGGTGCGCCACGTCGAAGCCTGCACTCTGGAACGAGCGCGCCATCGTATCGTTGGCACCCTTCCATTCGTAATTAGCCACGAGTGAGGAAAGCCGTTGCAGGGAATCAGGATCGAAACCGAGCGCTTTGCCAACTTCGCGAGCTGCCGATTTACCTCGATACGTGATCACGTTCGCTGTCATTGCAGCGCCTAGTTCTCCGTAACGTTGATACACATACTGAATCGCCTGTTCACGTTTGTGTTCGGACGGAAGATCGAGATCAATGTCGGGCCACTCGCCACGGCTCTCTGAAAGAAAGCGTTCAAATAGCAACTCCATTCCCACCGGATCGATGGCTGTGATTTCCAGCGCATAGCAGACTGCGGAGTTGGCCGCACTCCCTCGGCCTTGGATGAGTATGTCGCGTTCCTTACAGAACATTACGATGTCCCAGACGATGAGGAAGTAACCCGCGAAGCCGAGCTTTGCGATGAGGTTCAACTCATGAGCAACTTGCTTTTTTGCTCGTTCCAGCAACCTAGCGTTCCGCTTGGGTCCGTAACGACGTTGGATCCCTTCGGTCACACGCTTCGCTAGGAAGCTGTCCATCGTTTCGTTTTCGGGAACTGGATAGCGTGGAAACTCGTAGCCGAGATCAGAGAGTCGAAATTGAAGTCGGGAAGACAGCTCCAATGTGTTCTCAACGGCGCCGGGAACATCGCGGAAGAGTGATGCCATCGCAGACGCTGATTTCAGATGACGCTGGTTATTGAGGGCCAACAACCTTCCTGCGTGATCGAGCTGCGTATGATTTCGGATAGACGCAAACAGGTCAGCGATTTCGCGGTCATATTTCGTTGCGTAGCGGACACCATTGGTTGCGATAACAGGAAGCCCTAGCGATCGCGCTATGCGAAGCGCAGCTTGATTGCGCCATTCTTCCTCCTGCTCTCGGTGGCGCTGCAATTCGACATATACATTCTGGTGTCCGAAGATTCGCACTAGATGTTCCACGGTTTCTCGGCCGGCTGCTTCCCCGCCACGCATGAGCGCCGCCGCGAGAGGCCCTTCGTCTCCGCCGGTGAGGCAAACAAGCCCCTGTCCAAACTCTTCTATATCAGCTAGGCGAGCGGCGCCTTCTTGCTTCGAGGTCTCCCGCATCTTGTACCGCGTAATCATCTGGCATAGATTTTGATAGCCCGCGCGGGTTTCACACAGCAAGGAGAGACGCGTAGGTTCTACCAGATGTTGGTGAGGCAGCCAGCGGGGCGGTGTGAGACGGCTACCAAGTCCAGTGATGGCAACCTCGGCACCGACATGCGCTACGATCTTGTTTTCGGTCGCAATCTTGTGAAAGCGGGCTGAGCCGTAGAAACCGTTCCTGTCCATCAAAGCAAGCGCTGGCATCTCCAGCGCGAAGGCTCTTTCCGCCAAAGATTCTGGTTGTGATCCTCCTTCGAGGAAAGAGAAAGCACTATTTGCGTGCAACTCAACATACTTGTCAGTCATAAAGACCTGCTATGGACCATTCGTTCTGGATGAAGTCCCGCATGAGGCGACACGCTAGAAAGCTACTATCATTTGCTCGCGCAATCATGTCCCATTGCTCATTGCCCCAAATGCCGTCGTTCCACCACTCACCTCCTTGGAGCCAAGGGCCATATACGCGATCTGCGATGTAGCGTCGTGATCGAAAATGCACTTCTTTAGGCTTTCCATGCAGAACCTCCACGTGGGCTTTTTCTGCGGGGCGGAGAAGACGCAAGTAGAGATATGGCTCTTCACGCTTTTGTGGGGATTCCGAGTGCGTAAGAGAGAAGGTTTCGATGTGAAAGTTGTTAATTCGGTGCGTGTCGTCCAACACCGGTTTACCGACATTACCGTCGCCGACAATCGCCGAGAGACGAGCCAGCGTGATGTCTAATTTCCCCGACTCTGGAAGTTGTGGCGAAAAGAGACCGAGCTGCACTTTGTTCGTCATCCCAGGTATACCGTGAAGCTGTACAGCAACGATGGAATGCCGTGGTGGATGATTCTCGAGATCAAGGTGTAGCAGTTTCAACCATAGGGACTTCTCATTTGTTGCAACTCGCGGGGCCACGATTCGCGAGTGAGAGGTTCCTCCTTCCAACTCCAAGGTGACCGTGATCTTCGCTAATGCGTACATCCGCGATTGAGCTCGCAAGATTAGCTGTTCGAGCATTGGGGACAGGCCGAACAGCAGTGCTTCGAGGTCATCAAGAGGGAAGTCCAGCTCCACCTGCTCCTCAAGGATAAAAGGTAAATCGGCGGGCTCAAGAAGGTGAGGGCGCTTTCCCTGAGCGAGTTGCAGGAGGCGCTTACCATCCTGGCCGAGACGTGAAATCAGAGCGTCCTCAGGTAGAGCTGCTAAAGCGCCAATGCTTCGAATGCCCCAATTTTCAAATGTCTGCGCTTGAGCTTCGGTCATGCCGAGCACGGAGAGCGATAGGGGGGCTAGTGCCTGTGCTTCTTGCCCCCTAGGTATCACTAAAATTGGAACGTTTCCGGTGAGCCCTTTCGCCATGCAGAGGGCTGCTTGGATGTTGGCGCTAATCGTGACGATTCCAGAGATCCCCGCAGAGCGAACGCGCTGCCTTAACTTCCTTGCGAGACTTAGGGGGGAGCCAAACAGGCTCTCTGTGCCAGCAACATCGATCACGCAGATGAAGTGACCGCCCTTGCTTTGGTCTTCAACACGTGGTGAGAAATCTCCTGCACATTCCAGCAGAATCCGTTTTAAGGCTTCCTCGATGCGGAATGAACGGGACAGTGACGTTATGTTTTCGAAAGTGTCGACCTCGATCTTTGTCATACCGTGCCTAAGACCAAGAAGCCTTGCTTTTGTATTTAGGGAGGAGACGAATTGGTTCGGTGCTTCACCTTCAAGCACGATGCAAGCTTTGTCGTGGAGTTCTGGCTTTAGGCGCAATAACGCTTGTGCCGGCAACTCACGCACATAAAGGCAAGCATAGAGTTCCAGTGGTTTGCTCATCGTGGACCTACCCAACTTGTACGCTGGTGCCAGCCGGCAACCTTAGCTCTTTGCGGAGGTTTGCGCATGGGGATGAGGTTGGTGGGCGCCTCGGTGAAGCGTTGACGCACGATCTCTACATGAGCATTCAGGCCTGCAAAGACGGTGCGTTCTTCTTGTGTGTCCTGCATTGGAAGCAGCTTTAGCTGAAGCTCGGAGCTACTCTTCGCGCACGGATATTGGGTGAGCAAGAGTATGCTTGATCGATTCTGTTCTGCCGCGACTCGATAGCGATGCCAGGTCGACAATTCGATTCGAGAAACGAATTCCGGCTTGAAAGCACCAAAATCCAGAATGATCGCTCCGAAACCGCCAGCTTGAATGACAAGGTCGGCACAGCGGAGCGCCTGTTCGATCGACTCAAAGGCGGGAGCTCTGCGCGACTTCTTTACTGTGCTTCTCTCGGAAACTCGTGAAGGCTCGAAATGGACGGGAGTGGGCCGAGGTTTCGATATTTGTTCGGCACAGCGAGGCGCCAAGTATTCCTCATTTAAGAAACGATCTACCGCCGAGGAAAGCCCCCTTGCCTCTGTCCGCGGATGCGTGCCATGGCCGCCTCCGTGGAGTCCTTTTAGGATCGGCCTCGGAGTGAAGCACTCTGTAGGCAAGACGAAACGCGGACTCTCCTGTGTCGCTGGTAGTTCTTGAACACCACAGCGAACCCATAAGACGCGGTTGAGATCGACTCCACTGGATGCTGCTGCGGCTGGATTGAACGTGTTGGATGCATCGATCCACGCGCATACCTTTCCACTGCTTGTGACAGTGGAGAGGAAAGATACAGCGACTGATGTGCGCCCAGAGCACTCGTCTCCCACGAGTTCCGTCATAGCTCCCACAGGGAAGCCTCCAGCTAGAACTTCGTCGAGTACAGAAATTCCACTCGGCACAACCGGACGAATTACACGTGTCGGTGGCGTCAGAGCGGAAGGGAACTTTCGCGCAAGAGCGGCTTCTACTTCAGCTCGTATTTGGGCACTGGCATGCATAAGCAATCTTCGCCTTATATTCGCCCATTGGGTGGGCTGTGCGTCAAGCATTGGTTGCAGCGAGAATTGTGCGATTCAGCGTAACTTGCTGAGGATAAAGAGGTTGGAATTTTGATCGCCTACGCCTTAAATCGCAAATTGGGGCGTTCCCGGTTGCCGTTCAGAACTCTCTTCGCACTCACCCGAATAGGGGCCCTCTTGATGAATGAACTTTCATAGGAGTGCTTCTTGCAATGCGTGATAGGCGACACTGTGGAGCTCGAACCATGCAAATGGATGGGTACTATACTCACGCAATGCCAACGCCATGCATTTTTTGCGACAACAATTCTGGAAGCCGCGAACACTTTTGGCCGAAGTGGATTCACCGGCGTCACCAGTTCGGTCCGCTCAAGATGGAGCGAAGGGGGCGAGATCGTGTTGTGATTCCTGATCCCGAACTGACCGTGAAAACCGTTTGTACAGGTTGCAATAACGGGTGGATGAGTTCACTAGAAACAGAGTCGATTCCGGTGCTTGGTGCAATGGTCGACGATCGCCCCGTAGATCTGTCTGTGGCCCAGCAAACCCTGATTGCAGCATGGTCGGTCAAAACTGCCATGATGAGCGATTCGATGAAAGGGAGAAGTGCCGTAAACGTGTTCTACACGCGAGGTGATTGCAGCGGAATGCGTGTTGGCAGATCCATTCCTGAGCGAACACTCGTTTGGATCGGGCGAATCGATGGTATGCATCTGGCCAATGCTGGAACGGACTTTATGCTCAACGACCAGATGGGGAAGCCTCTCGCATCCTGCATAGCGACGACAATCGTTGCAGGCCATTTCGTAACGCAGGTCGTCACAGTACATCTCGAACAACCAGAGGGGCGGCTTGATGCGATTCCATGTAAGGTCGGCGACTGGGATCTAAACCTGGAACAGATTTGGCCGATCCAAAAGCCTGTTGCTGCTTGGCCGCCACCAGTAAGCTTTACGAATGGTGGCCCCGAGGCCATCGCTTATTTGTTAGATCGCTGGAGAATCGGCGCCGAGACAGACATCATCGCTAATCCCCATTCGACCGGGGGCTAGATACTTTCCGCTCCAGCTAAAGATTCACATGGTGAATTCTGAAGAGACGTTCGAAAAAATCTGCGACCGCGGTACTTCCTGTAGTGGAGTTCAATTCTGCTGCCCCAAATCGATAAACGTCATATCCAGCGAGCCGGAGGTCCCGATCAGCGCCGGTCATAGCGGCGTACTTTAGTGAATTAGCGGCCCCATCGTCGTTGGCATAGTGGTGCATCCCATCCACTTCGATGACGACGCGGACGCCATTCGGAAGAAGCATTAGAAAATCCATGCGAAATCTTAGTAACGCTTGCTTGCCGCGTTCTCGAACAGTCTTCGGATCCCAATGCAACCAGACTTCAGGCAGTAGCGCCGGCAGTCGAGGGACTGAGTGCTTGAAGTGTTTGAAGTAGCTCTTAAACAAGAGCCGTTGCGGTGGAGAGCTCTCCGGCAGACAGGCGATGAGACGACGGTAAAGTGATTCCTTTGCTTTCTCGTTATCCATCTCATTCAGGTCGGCCCACCACGTTTGAAGGGCATTCCACGTTAATCCTTCAGATCCTACTGTCCTGTCATACACGAGGACGTCGTCAATTCCATTCAAGACTTCGATGTCATTGTTGATCGCGTCGCTGAATCGCAGATCGGGCTTCACGCTGGAGGCAAAGATGAGATTCTTGGGGGCGGTTCGCACCCCTCTTCCTGTTGGGATGGCTTCAAATACTGGATAGCCGCCAGAGGTACGAACTTCCTGTAGTTGAATCTGACATGCCGTGAGTGCTTGATTGAGTGTCGCCGCAAAACCCCTCTGCTCCTCGACCTCGGGCCGAACCTCTGAGGAGCAAAGTCCCTCGATCAATAGCAGGAAACGTCGATCAGAGCAGGTGTAAGCGCCAAGATTTTCGAAGAGTGCATCTGCCTTCCAGTCGTTATTTTCTACAACCCATTGCTTGATCTGCCATTTCAGATTGCGAGGATGGCTGATCAGAAAATCGTGTGGCTCTTCAAGGACAAAAAGGCTCTCCAGCAGTTCCAGAAACCCTTGTGAGCGGAGGTAAATGGGCTGATCCTCGATTGCCTTAGCGGTTTCCCGTCGAAAGCGAATTGGAACCTCAGGGCCCGGATTGAAGGCCCAAATGAGTTCCTGCAGTTCGTTTCGGGTCTCTGCATTGGGAGGGAAGTTCGAGAGATACTTATCTGCAACCCTAACAAGGTCTGAATCTGGAACGACGTCGAAAGCGGCGTACATCCTGTCTCTCTTGGAGAGTCCTTCCTCTGGAGTAGGTAGGCCGAGTAGAGTGCATAGATCTGGGAGACGATCGTGCGTCGCAAGATCTTTCACGCCACCGATCAAACCTCGTAATTTGTTTCGAAGAGGTGAGTAATCCATCATCACAGGCAGTAAGCGCCGATCGCTAGATATCTCGACGCTATTTTCCTATCCGCTTCCAGTATTCGTATTCGATTGCTAGTGAGCAGGCATGCACGGCCAGGAGATACCACTCCTTAAGATCGCTCAGCGCACGCTCCATTTCTTGTCGGCGCTCGATTTCAAGTGCCTTCGTTGATTCTTCCCAACTCTTCCACTCTGCAGCGCTATTAGAAATCTTCCGCGATTGATAAGGCTTTTGAAGGGAGACTTCTCCCTGTCGTCTCAAAGATAGGAGAGCGTGTCTTCCTCGGCGTGATGTTGCCTCGTGCACAACTTTATTCCGCTCACCGCGGCGTTTTTCCAATTCTTTGGCGTCACTGCGCAGCGCATCTGCTGCGTGCTTGGCGTTCGGTGTCTCGTTCTGATCTGGTACTTTGAACGGCTTCATGAAGCCGTTCCGCTTCGCTGTCGCCTCATACTCCTTTGGCGTCATCCCGAAGCGTGCCATGACGTAATACTCACGAACCCGATCAGCCGCGATATTCAGCCACACCGCAGCGCCACCAGCGTGTTCCCAGAACGGTTCGACATCGTCGAGTATGTTGTCCGGTTTTCTATGCTCGAAGCTGTAGAGAACTAGACCGATCGCGTTCCTGGCCAAATTCATTGTGCCGAGGAAATCTTCCGCCGCCTTGTAATATGTCTCTTCTTGTTTCGTCGGTGTAGGAGGAGGCGATGGCCGACTCCATATAAACAAGTCAAGTTTGAATGGGGCATCTGTATCCCATATTGCGAGTCCGGTGTAAACGTCTGAGGGAATGTTGTCTCCAACCCAAGCGTAATCAGAGACCGACAGAATCCCTGCGCGAGTCAGGAGCTCGCCCGCCTCTTCAGACAACTTAGCAAGTAGGTTTGCTGATTCTGGCCTCTTCCCACGCATCACTCAATACCAGCAGCGGTTCGGCTCAGATACGTTGCAACCGTAGCTGCCACTCCGACGACAAGCTCGACTTCTTTATAGGTCGGTTCGCTGCCCTCGAGAATGTGCCGCCCCCTATTGTTGGTAAAGCCCCAAAGCTTTTGAATTGCCTCATTGAGTGGAGGGCGAAAAAGATCCGGCCTCGCCTTGGTGACATCGTCAAGCGTTGCCTTGGAAGTTATCTTCGCAACGCTCTTCGCTGCGCACTCTAACGCTGCCATTCCGTGTTGCACGGCGCCGGTCAGGTCGGCAGTAGGCCTTCGTGAAAGGTCTTCGATCGCTTTATGAAGCTCGTCCGAAGAGGTCTGCAGCCCAGCTGCTTCAAGCGCGGGTGATGCTTGCCTCATAAGGACCTCGAAGGCTTCAGTGCCACGCGAGAGAATCTGACCGTTCTCGATTTTCCATCCGATTCCGTTTTCCTCAAAGAGTGCATTGAGCTCTTCCACGAAATCTGCGAGCGAGAGTTGCGCGGGAAAAGCATGATGCATCATGAGAGAGTGGTAAATTGCCTCGGCGAGATCGTATACCCTAAACCAATCGCACTCTTGGATGCGCCAGGTTACCTCATCCCAGATATTTCCATCACTCCAGTTATCTCTGTCCGGAAGGCAATTGAGGGTCGAGCAAACGAGCTGCCTCGCTCCAGCTGCGTTTTGATATCGCCGCAACGTGCCGAGGATGTATGCACGGAACACTTCGGGAGCGCCCTCGCGAACTGTGATTTCTTGAGCTGGACCTCTATAGCCGTTTCGCCTTGAAAAAGAATCCATTCTATTCACCGTAGGAACACATGATAGCGAACGCCTGCGATCAAATCTTCTGCGTGTTCGCTTAGTCTCGTCGGACAATCATCTCATCGAAGGGGATTGTTCAGGAACGTATAAGAGCATTCTCAACGGGATCATCGAGCAGTAATTGATCGCTGTTTTGAAGAGTTCCTTCATGCATTTGGAAGTTCGACAGACCTACGCCTACGAGGCGGTAAAGCTGGCTTGGCGAAAGCTCCACGCGCGCACAGAGGCTCAGCGCAATACCAATCAATGTCTCGCAATCCGTGATCGGCTGTGCAGGGGTTGAGCTCCTCGTTAGCGCATCGAATTCCTTTGTTCTCAGCTTGAGAACAACCGTCTTTGCCTGGCGCAGATTTTCTTTTGAAGCGATCCAAACCTTCTCGGCCAACCGGCGTATATGTGGCTCGCACTCTGTCAACGGAATGTCTTCGGGGAAAGTGTCTTCGGCGGAGACTTGCTTGCGAACGCGGTTTGCGACGACCGGATTGTGGTCGATGCCACGGGCCAGCTCGAAGAGGCGTTGGGCATAGTTTCCGAAGTGAGCCTCTAGAGTCACAAGATCCATTGCGTGGATGTCACCCACAAGCTTGATTCCACTCTTCGCCATGCGAGCTTCGGTGACCTTGCCTACACCGGGAATGCGGCCTACTGGCAGTGTCAGCAGGAAGTCTTGTACTTCATGGGGTTGCAGAACAAACTGACCATTTGGCTTGCGCCAATCAGACGCGATCTTCGCCAGGAACTTGTTGGGTGCCACGCCCGCTGAGGCTGTGAGGTTCAGTTCGTCGTAGATCTGTTTGCGGATGGTCTTTGCTACAAGAGTCGCTGTAGGAATTCCCAGCTTGTTCATCGTGACGTCGAGATACGCCTCATCCAGTGAGAGAGGCTCAATCAGGTCTGTGTGTCGCTGGAAGATCTCTCGGATCGCAGAGGAGGCCGCTTTATAGCGTGTGAAGTCTGGGGGCACGAATATTGCTTCAGGGCAAAGCCGTTCGGCCGTTATTGCGGGCATCGCGGAGCGGACACCGAAGCGGCGCGCCTCATAAGACGCTGCACAAACAACTGACCGCTTGCCCTTCCAAGCCACCACCACCGGGCGCCCGCAGAGGTCGGGGTTGTCGCGCTGTTCGACGGAGGCATAGAAGGCGTCCATGTCAATGTGAACGATCTTGCGTTTGCCGATGGCCGCGATGTCATCATTCATGGCAGCGCTCGCAGACGCTGTAATGGTGTACGAACTCGTCCCACTCGGGAATTCCTGCAAAGCCCGACCCGCTGAGACTGTTGATGTCACCGGGTTCGAGAAACCCCAGATCATCTGGCCTACGCGCGATGAAGGTTTGAAGCAACTCCGCTCCAGTGGCACAGGGGACGCCCGTGCCATCAGGGAAAAGGTAGTTCATCGTTGCATCGGATATGCCCGTTCGCATACGTCCACTGGCCTCTGTCCCGATTGTTTCACATTCGCCATGTGTTCGCCTCGGCGGGTGTCTCTGGGATGCGAAAAAACGCTAACTAGTCTTCCTCATTTTCGGCTCGCAGTTTAGCAACAACCTCTTCGAGAGCTTCGATCGACGGGACTTTTTCCTTGATCTCATCGGGAAGCTGCCGCGTTACGCGGTACTCAGCAACGCCGATCGGCTTTGCCGTATCTCGTAGCGTGTACTCAACGATCGTCTGGTTCTTGCCTTGGCATAGGATCAAACCGATGCTCTGGGCATCGCCGGGGTGTCTAAGAGTGTCGTCGACAGCGGACAGGTAGAAGTTCATCTTTCCTGCGAACTCGGGCTGGAAGTCATCCATCTTCAGGTCAATCACCACCCAACAACGAAGCTGGACATGGTAGAAGAGCAGGTCGACAAAGAAGTCTTGGCCGCCCACTTCCAAGTGGTATTGGCTACCGACGAACGCAAAGCCTTTGCCCAGCTCCAGAAGAAGATCGCGGAGATGGTGGAGGAGCCCTTGTTCGAGTTCTCGCTCATGGGCGGCCTCTCGCAGAGTCAGGAAGTCGAAGATGTACGGATCCTTCGTGATCTTCTGCGCGAGTTCAGATTGGAGTTCCGGGAGAGTCCTCTGAAAGTTCGTGAGGGCATTGCCTTGGCGCGAGTGGAGGCCGCTCTCAATCTGGTGCGTGAGAATGGCGCGGCTCCAGCCGTGTTCAAGGTTCGCTCGGAGGTACCACTCACGCGTGGCAGGGTCCTTTACCTTGTCGAGCAGCACCGTTTGGTGACCCCACGGCAATTTTGCAACAAGCTGTTGCAAAATTGCAGGGCTTGGCCACGCCTCAGCGAAACTCCTCATATAACGCAGGTTACGGGGGCTAAATCCCTCCATCCCAGGGAACTCACTGCGAAGATCCTGCGCCAACCGTTCGACGATCTTGCCACCCCAGCCTTCGGATTGAAAGCGTGAAGACAGCTCCTGGCCTATCGACCAATACAGCTCAATGAGCTCACTGTTGACCGCGACGGTAGCCCGCAACTGGGACGAACGGATTCGTGCCTTCAGGCGAACAAGAAGCTCGCTATAGTCAGCCGGCAATGCCTGGAGATCACTCGTCATATCCGCTCCAGAATATCGGATTCGCGCCGGAGAACGCGGTAGCTGTTGGATCGATGTTTAGAATTGCCGCATGGACGTTACAGCTCTCCTTGTTCAAATCGACGCTGAAATCGCGCGCTTGCAGAAGGCCCGAACAGCACTGGCTTCGTTAAGCTCTTCAACGCCGGTCCGCCGCGGTCCCGGGCGTCCCCCGAAGGCGAATGCAGGCACTCCCAACGTTGCGAAGAAGCGAGTGATGAGCGAAGAGGCGCGTGCCAAGATTGCGGCGGCACAAAAGAAGCGTTGGGCCGCTCAGAAGAAGGCAAAATAGACCTAACGTTGTTGTGGCCGTTGAACTGCGCTGTTGCGACGTTCTTTGCGATTCAGGAGTCGCTCTGCCTGGCTCAGGAGTTCGCTCAGATTCAGTTCCAGAAGGGTCGCTAGATCATTCATCGTTCGGAGAGTGGGGCTCTTCGAGCCTCGTTCTATATCTCCGATATAACGAAGGCTGTAACCACTCGCTACAGCCAGATCCATTTGAGAAAGACCCTTGTGATCGCGGGTATTCGCAATGATCTGACCACACGCTTGTTCAAGCGTCGTAGGTCGAACATTTGCGGCTTTCCTCATTGGTTAATCTTTTCCGACTAGCCAATTCGGGTAAGGCACTATAGTGCCAGTTTGATTTTCAGTTTGATTCTGGTGCATCACTGCTCGGCGGACCGTTCCGAAGCGCTTTCGCCCTAACAATGATCTCTTCGATGGGTAGCTTGTAAAACATCGAGACAGCATCGAGAGATCGGATTGTCGTGCTTTTCTTACCACTCTCCATATTGCGGATGGTCGTGTCGGCAAAGCCTGTCTCGACTGCGACTTGCAGCTGAGTCATCTTCCGATCAGCTCTCAACGCTCTAAGGACGCGGCCGATCGCCTGTTCCAATGTCAAATCATTCGACTCAGGATTCGCGGCCATGCCTAATGGTTGGCCTTGACCCGTCGATCATGCAGGCACTATAGTGCCTGCATGGATGTAGCACTATAGTGCTTATTCGTTGCGCGGTGCCTACTCGTGGCCACTGCCAACTAGCCGCTGCTGACTGAAAAGCCTATGAACTCCGAAGCAGCAATTTCATTCCCGAGCAATCTCAGCGAAGCCAGCGAGAATGTGCTGGAACCTTCTCCTGTCTGCGTGGCCTCACCGCGATTCGAGGACGACTCCGTGGAGATGACGGATGAAAGGCTTCTTGAGGTTGCCGGGCGAGGTGAAAAGCGAGCGCTAGCAGTCCTTTTTCGTAGACATGGCAGATCGGTGTTCAACGTCGCATATCGGATTTTGAAGGACGAAGGGGAAGCAGACGATCTTCGCCAAGACACGTTTCTCTATTTGTTCCAGAAGGCCCATCTGTACGACCCGAGCAAATCGACTGCTTCGTCGTGGATCATTCAGATTGCGTATCACCGAGCTATCGATCGGAAGCGCTTTCTGAGTTCGAGAAACCACTACAAAACGGAAGACCTGGAGGAGCAGCGATTTGGTTCTGTGCGTTCTCGCCCCTCAACGGATCACATCGACGGGAAAGCGATCTTAGAACGTTTGCGAAATGAGCTTTCTTCCGATCAGCAACAGACGTTGGATATGCACTTCTTTGAGGGATATACCTTCAAGGAGATAGCAGACAAGAGCGGTCAGAGCGTCGGGAACGTTCGCCATCACTATTACCGGGCTCTAGATCGTCTAAGGTCGAGTCTTTTCACCAAAAAACGGGGATAGAGTGAGAGAATGGGCTGACATTTTTTCCGCGAGGCAGTCGAGACTGTGAACCCGCGACTTCATGACGAGTTCGTCGAACTTTGCGCGCTCTTCTACTCTGGAGAACTCTCCGAGGAGGAATGGTCGCTGTTGCAGGTTCACATGGCGTATTGCGACTCCTGCCGCGCCACTTTTGAAGAGTTTGCACACGCTTCGCAAGATGTCATTCCTGTCATGGCGCAGGCTGCGGCTGCACAAGTGCCTCTGGAATCTGACGAGCAGTTCGACGCGGCTGCGCGCCTATTCGCGGCGCGCCTTGAAGGAACCCCCTCACATCCAGCTAAGCCGCAGGCAAAGCGTAGCTGGACCATTTATGGCGCGATAGCGGCGTGCGGACTTGCTGCATCAACCTACGGCGTGTGGGCGTATCTGCACGGTCAAGCGGGGCACGCTGTCCTTACGCAATCAGCGACTGCAATCGAAAGGCCTGCCCCGTCTGCCCCCACCCCGGTTTCCTCTGGGACAGAGGCACTGTCTCGGAGCGAGAACGAAAATATCCAGCTGCATAGGCAGGTTGATGAGCTTGAGAGGGAATCAACCCAGGCGAAGGCCTCGTTGGTTGACTTGCAGAAGCAGATTGAGGCGGATCGCCTTCAATTCGACCAGGCGACGGCCGACAAGCAGTCCTTGGCTGCGCAGCTAAACTCTGCTCAGGGCAGCGTCCAATCTCTTCACGAGCAACTCACCGCAGCGCACACGGTATCGGGTCAACACGACGATCAGGTTGCCGCGTTGACAACCAGAATCCACAACTTGGACGCGGCGCTTGCCGATGCCAACACAGCACTCGAGACCAAGGATCGAATGCTGGCGCTCGATAAGGACTTCCTGTCCCATGACAAGGACATCCGGGATCTCATCGGCTCGCGCAATCTCTATATCGCTGACATCTACGACACGACCGAGAAAGGGAAGACTGCCAAGCCCTTCGGTAGGATCTTTTATACCCAAGACCGATCTCTGGTGTTCTATGGGTTTGATCTCGACAAGCAGCCCACGATTTCACGCACTGTTTCCTATCAGGTGTGGGGAAGTGGAAGCGATCGTGACCCCGTGAGCCTGGGGCTGTTCTATCAGGACGATGGGCACAAACGTTGGGTCCTTCGCTGCAACGATTCCAAGAGCCTGTCGCGTTTGAACATGGTCTTTGTTACTGTGGAACCACCGGGTGGCAGTCACAAGCCGACCGGGAAGCAGCTTCTTCGGGCCTACTTGCAGATCGAACCGAACCACCCCTAAGAAACACTGGTACAACTTTCCCAGGCCGTCCGTAGACGGAGTGCATTCAAAACACTCCCAACCCCCGGAGCGACCTTTCGTGAAACTTCTTGTTTTGCTGTTGTGTTTAATCTTCCCCGGCCTGGCATATAGCCAATCAATCAATGCAACAATCAGCGGTGGCGTGACGGACCCCGCTGGGAACCTGATCATCGGCGCCGATGTTCTGATCAAGAACGACGCCACAGGCCTTGTCTACGCGGCGAAGACGAACCGCGTCGGTATGTACTTAGTGCCCGTCCTGCCTCCTGGCCGCTATCACGTCCAAGTCTCCAAAGAAGGTTTCAAGTCAGTCATCAAGGCTGAGGTCGTTCTGAACGTCGAGAGCGCCGTAGCTCTAAACTTTGAGCTTCAGGTCGGTGCTGCCTCTGAAAGCGTCACGGTCGATTCGGCTACGCCAGCGATGAACACGACCGATGCATCAGTGTCGACTGTGATCGACAAGAAGTTTATCGAGAACGTTCCACTGAATGGGCGGAGCTTCCAAGACCTCATCTCGATGACGCCGGGTGTTGTTACGGTGAGCCCTCAGGCGCAGCCTGGTACCGGTGTACAGCGCACAGGTGATTTCAGCGTGAACGGGCAGCGTTCAGAATCCAATTACTATACCGTCGATGGTGTGTCGGCCAACATCGGGGCAGGCAATACGGCCGGTAGCTTTTCGAACGGAACGAGCGGTTCACTTCCAGGTTCAACCGCGTTGGGCACGACACAAAGCATCATTCCCCTCGATGCACTGCAGGAGTTTCGTGTCTTGAGCTCGACCTATTCTGCCGAGTTCGGGAGGAGTCCCGGAGGGCAGTTCACGTTTGCTACGCGGAGTGGCGCTAATCAATTTCATGGAAGTGCCTATGACTATCTGCGCAATAACTTCTTCGATGCAAACGACTGGTTCAACGACCACAACCATGTCGCAATCGCTGCGCTGAGGCAAAACGATTTTGGGGGCACTCTCGGTGGCCGACTGTTCGTTCCGCACCTCTATCAAGGTCGTGATCGCTCGTTCTTCTTCGTTGCCTACGAAGGTCTTCGGCTTACACAACCGCAGGCGGCCACTGTCCAGTATGTGCCCGACACCTTCATGAGGACACAGGCCGCGGCACAGATGCAGCCAATACTCAATGCGTTCCCGCTGCCAACTGCCGGGGCAATTGACTACGGTTCCGCATCTGCGCCCAGCTTAGCGCAATTCATCGGCACATACGCAGTTCCAAGCAGGATTGACTCGACCAGCGTTCGCCTTGATCACACCTTCAATAAGCATCTCTCCGCATTCTTCCGTTTTGGCAACACACCAAGCTCCACAAAGAGCAGAGTTCTCTCTGCATTGACCACGACAAGCATCAACACACGCACCTACACGTTTGGCCTAACGACCCAATGGAACAGCGCGATGACGAATGACCTGCGTGTGGGGTACGCTCAATCGGACTCGTTCAGCACAGAACAACTAGATGGCTTTGGTGGTGCGACTGCGATCAATCTCGGATCGCAGATGGCTCAAGGGACGTATCCATCTATTGAGCCCATCCTATTCATCTCGATAAGCGGAATAGGAACGAGCACTCTCGCAGCGTATGATCGCGCAGCGAATCAGAGCCGTCAGTGGAATATCGTTGACACTTTCAGCGTCGTTCATGGGCGTCACTTTCTTCGATTTGGCGTCGACTATCGGAGGATTGAGTCTCCCACAAGCCCCGTTTCCCCGGCGATTCAAGCCGAATATCTATCCACGAAGGGTTTGATCAACAACTCGTCTGAACTGACGTTCCTTATCAAACGCAATTCCAGTGTGTTGCTGTTTCACGAGATGGCAGCATTCGCGGAAGACGAATGGCGACTCTCCCCGAAGTTCAGTCTGTCGGCGGGCCTGCGTTGGGAAGTCGATCCGCCTCCTACATCCACTGACGGCAATCCTCTCTACACGGTACTGGGCAACGTCTCCCAGCCTTCAACTCTCTCGCTTGCCCCGGCTGGTACTTCCCTCTGGAAGACCTCTTGGTACAACTTTGCTCCTCGACTTGGCTTTGCATGGACACCGCGTGGCTCGGAAGGGAAGGACGTCACCGTTGTCCGTGCAGGTGGAGGCGTATTCTTCGACACCGATGATCAGATCGCGGCGATGGGCGTCACTGGACTGGGGTTCCTTGCCCAGTCCACTCTATCGAGCGTCGCCCTGCCCATCACGAGCGCCCAACTTGCTTTCCCTATCTCCACCGCAGCTCCATATACCAGTGCTAGCTTGTACGCCTATCCGCAGCATCTCCAGTTGCCATACACATTGCAGTGGAACGCAAGCATCCAGCAAGCGCTTGGAAAGCAACAGTCCTTCACACTCACCTATGTGGGTGCCAATGGGCGTCGTCTGCTGCAGAGCAAGCTTCTGAGCGTGAAAGCCTTGAACCCACTATTCAGTTCCATCTACTACACTCCGAGTGGCATCACGTCGAACTACCACTCCTTGCAAGCTCAATTTCAGCGGACCGTGGCTCGTGGATTGCACGCTCTCGTTTCCTACACCTGGTCCCATTCCATCGATTACGGCTCGAATAGCACAACGTATCCAGCAGTAAGAGGGAACTCTGACTTCGACGTGCGGAACAATTTTGTTGCTGGATTGAGCTGGGACATTCCTCCAGTTGGAAGCGAACTCGCGCGAGTGCTTAGCGGTGGATGGGGAGTTGATGGCAGGTTCATGAGTCGAACGGCCTTTCCGATCACGCTGAATGGAAGTACGCAAACCGATTCGGTGGGGGGCGTCTACTACACCGGAGTCAACTACGACCCCTCGAAACCTCTCTACCTCTATAGCTCTTCGTACGCCGGGGGAAAGACGCTCAACGCAGCAGCATTTAGTCTTCCAACTGGAACATCCATGGGCAACGCCCCCCGCAATTTCGTCCGAGGCTTCGGGATGGAGCAGGTGAACTTGGCGATTCGCCGCGATTTCCCCCTTGTCGGAGATCTCCATCTCCAGTTTCGGGCAGAGACCTTCAATCTTCTGAATCACCCAAACTTTGGCTACGTCGTCCCTACACTCTCCAACGCTCAGTTCGGGCAGGCGACCAAGATGCTGAATCAAAGCCTCGGTACGCTCAGCTCTCAATACCAGTCGGGCGGCCCGCGATCGATGCAGTTTGCGCTTCGATTGACGTTCTAAGGCCACATCTAACCGGTTCCCAACAAGTAGGGAGGTAGCATGACACTGCGCTTACTCAAGCGTGGAACGGCGGCGTGCGTGCTCTACGCCGCGAGCGCGATCTGCGGTTACGGCCAGAACCATCGTTTCGATGTCCGCGATTCCATCGAGATGACGACATTCAGTGATCCGGCGCAGATTGAAAACTCGCCGCGGGTGAACTTTTCCCCCGACGGGAAGCACTTCTTCGTCGTGACTTCTCGTGGAGAACTCCAAACCAATCAGGTTCGATCAAATCTGCTCCTCTATGACTTGGATACCGTCAGACGATATCTGTCGTCTGGATCTGCCGTTCCTCCGCCCAGACCGCGGCTCTTGGCAAGCGTTGCTGCCGTGCCGCGAGGCTACGCCAGCCGGCCCTATGCGGCGGTGATTACCGAAGGTCGCTGGTCCTCAGATAGTCGTGCGGTGTACTTCCTTGCGGAACAGACCAGCGGCTCCCATCGGCTCTATGAAGCACGAATCGCGCGGAAGGCTTTGATACCGATCAGTCCAGCTCATGTAGATGTTCGTGCCTTCGTGGTGTCCCGACTCGATGCGGTATTTTTCCTGGCGGAGAGAGAAGGCGGCTCGCGTTCTGTACTTGAAGGCAAGCCACTCTACGGATCAGCTCGCTCTGTGACCGGCGTGCCTCTGCAGCAGATCCTCTTCTCATCGCTCGACAATGGCGTGAGGCCCCGTGTCGACGGCTTGTGGGTAGCACGAGGACAGAGGCCCCCGACCGTCCTTGCAGACAATCAATCGCTAGGAGGCCCCGTGATTGATACGGCAAGCACTCGCTGGATCAGCATTTCACCAGATGGGAACTATGCAATTTGCATCTTGCCAGTTCAGAACATCCCCGCAACTTGGCGAGACTACGACCCTCTACCAGCCTTTGAGCAAAGACGCATCGATCCAGCGAACGAGGCTGAGATGTCCCCCTTCAACTTCAATCGGGTGAAAGCATACTTCCTGATCGATTTGCGCACAGGTCATAGCAAGCCACTTGTAAACGCCCCTTTCGCGAGCAGTTTTGGGTTTACGGACAAAGGCATGGCCAGTTGGGCACCAAGTGGGAACGCGTTAATGGTGACAAACACCTATCTGCCCACAACGGTGACCGCTGGTGGAAAGCAGCATCGGCAACCGTGCAGTGCGCTCTACATAAGCCTCTCCTCCAATGCACAGCAGTGTCTCGTTTCCTCGCGGGATGAATATCACAATGAAAAGGGGGACTCGATGCATCTCGTCGATGCCCACTTCGACTTGGAAGATACCGATGGCGTCTTCTTGAAGTTCCTTCATAACAACAGCGGGAAGACGGTAGAAGAGCGCTACCTCCACAGCAGCGGTACGTGGCGGAAGGTCTCAGAGAATTCGATTGGGGCCGTTGCGCCTCCTCTTGCGATATCAATTCATCAGAGCATGCAAGAACCACCAACTCTTTGGGCGAGAGATCAAAAGCCAAATGGAACAAATCCTGAAAAGCTGCTGCTCGATCCCAACCCCCAATTGCACGGTGCTGTGCTCGGAAAGACCCAAACCTACCGCTGGCTGGATAGCACAGGGAAGAGATGGGAAGGTGGACTCGTCCTGCCTCCCGACTTTGATCCGAAAAAACGCTATCCCTTGGTGATTCAGACGCACGGATTTCGTGCTGTCGACTTCATGGCCGACGGTCGTTATCCAACCGCGATGGCCGCGTTCCCTTTGGCTAGCGCCGGGATCGCTGTGCTACAGATGGGTTACTCCTATGACCACGTGCTGACACCGCAGGAAGTAGACGATCAACTTCTGGGATATCAGGGCGCCATTACTCAGCTGACCAAAGATGGGTTCATCGACCCTCACCGAGTTGGGATCATCGGTTTTAGCAGACCTGCTTGGCATGTTGAAGGAGCTTTGGTGAAGCTCCCCCATCTATTCGCCGCTGCGACTCTTGCCGACGGCGTCGACGTCGGCTACATGCAATACATGATCTTTGGGGAAGGGAATCTGGGCATGTCAAGTGAATCGGACCGGATCAATGGCGGCCCACCCTTTCATGGAGGAATGCCGCGCTGGCTGGACCGTGTCGTCGATTTCCATCTGGATCAGGTATCTACGCCAATTCGTATCGAAGCGATTGGGCCAATGTCGCTTCTCTCAGAGTGGGAAATCTATTCGTCGTTGCGACAGCAGGGCAAGCCCGTTGAGCTTGTCTACATTCCTGACGGGCAACATATACTTCAACGTCCGCTTGATCGCTTGGCTTCCCAGGAGGGCAACGTCGCATGGTTCTGCTTCTGGCTCTCGCATGATAGCGTCTCTCCCTATTGCCCAACACTCACGCTGTCGCAGAAGGATGATTGGGAGCGATTGCGGAAGAAGGAGGCACCATTGCGCAGCGAAGAAACGTACAGCGGAGCCCCGTAAGGAGCTCCGCTGTAGTGGTACGCGTACGGAGCCATTACTCATCGGCTTCGTATGCGGGTGACGTGCCAACGATGTTGTCCTGCAGCGCTTCGTTCTTTTCCGAATCGCTCTTGACGGCCATCGTTGCCGGTACTGTCGCGAGGACACACGGCTTGGAATAGTTCATCATGGTTCATTCCTCCTTTCTTTAGATTTCCTGCCTGCCGGTCACCTTCTAGACCGATCAAGCGGGAGAGCTCAATAGAAGTTGTTCGGGCGCTGATGACGAGAAGCGAGCCACAGAGGCAGGGAACAACGACTGAAGCCAAATCTCGTACATCGCAGTCCTTGTCAGTGACGGCCACCAGATCGTGTTCCTTCCGCTGATCACTTCTTCCATGCAACTGAGAAGTGTCTTTCGATCAATCAACCCGAGCTCCTCGAGAAGTGGCCGAGCAAACAACTCCCGTAATGTGTCTGCTGAATCTTGAAGAGACCGAAGTGGTCCACGAATCGCATACGCCTTTCGTCGCCGCTCCAAGATCTCCACCGGAACGATCTCCTTCAACGCGCGCCGCATCAATGACCGGCGTCGCCCTGGACGCACGAGCTGTTCGCGGGGCAGACTCAGGAGGAATGTCACCAAGTCTTTGTCGAGATAGGGATAGGCATAGTCGAACTCCTGAGAGCTTCTCCCCGCGTTTGTTCCAACCGTCTCGACCACCGTCTGCCACGTGAAGCAGTTTGCAATCGCACTCGGTCGGGTGCATATGCGTTGCGATAGGGATGGGGTTACCCACTGCTTTGCTTGCGTCGCCCCTGGTGAATGCCCAACGAGCCACGGCGGGACGGCGTAGGTGCTGCCACCGCTGCCGGAATATGTCTTCACCACGAATCGAATCGTTTCTTGTAATGAGAAGAGCATGGGGCGCCGGCCATGGAGGCACCACTGCACGCTCTGCGAAAAGAGAGTTGAGAACTGGCCGTTGGCTAAGTAATCGGCTAACTCGGGCGTCTCATAGGGGACACCGCCCAAGAGCTCGTCACCGCCGATCCCGGAAAGAACGCAGCGTATACCGGCTTCTCTCAAAGCCCGTTCGATTTGTTGTCGTTGCTGAAACGCCGCGAACGTTGTTCCGGGCCAAGTTGGAGTCGCGAAATCTTTCGGGCAGGCCTCGAACTTTTCAGCGTCCATCGCGACAGCAACGTGGATACCTTCAATCTTCCGCTCATTCTCCACGACGCGGACGTACGGACGCTCATCCCAATTGGGTTCTGCATCATCGAAATATGAGATCGTTTTGACGGGTGGGGCCTGCTTTGGATACAAAGCAGTGATGCGATCGGCGATGCACACGATGGAGCTGGAGTCCATACCTCCACTGAGCTCTGCCGCTATCGGATAAGAACTGGAAACGGTGCGCCGCCGCACGGCCTGCGTCAAGAGAGATAAGAAACGTTCTTCGTAAGCCGCTTCGGATCCAAGTGCGAGCGCTTGTTCCGCGAGTGGCCGCCAATGAGTCGCGAAGCTATGCCGGCCTCGACCTACACGCAAGTAGTGTCCAGGGGGAACGGCTTTGATGTTCTTGTACGGAGTGTGATTTCCCAGCCGCGTTCCTGCGAGATAGGCTCGCGCAAAGTTTAGACAGATGCGGTTGGTCGACTGGATATCTGGGCCGGAAGGGATACAGCTCGACCACAAGAGGGTCCCGTGGTCTTCCCAGAAATACAGTGGACGTATCCCTGCATGATCGCGCGCCAGATAGAGTGTCTGCGTTGCATACGACCAAAGGGCCAAGGCCCAGTCGCCGGTCAGCTTTGAAAAGCATTCCTCCCCGAGGCGGCGATAGGTTGCGGCTACGATCTCTGCATCCGAGACGTCCTCGTCGATAAGCCCAAGCCATTCTGAAAGCTCTGCGTGATTGTCGAGCCTTCCTTCGAAGGCCACGAGATTGTGTTGCGCATCCGAGAAGACTGCGTTGATCAGCCAGGATCGTTGATGGGTACGACGAAGCTCGTGCCCCATGCCGATCCTTCCGCCTAAACCGAAGAAGTGAGCATCATGATGAGTTGCTCGTGACGCGTTGCCGAGCTCAGTTAGGCGGGTACGATTGGCTGTACCGCCTTCCGCTTCGAGGATGCCGTAAATCAAGCTCATGCAATACCTCTTTCAGTACTCTTCAAGCACCGCATACTTTTCGCGCATATATGGCTTGTCGTTTATGACGCGGTTCTCGAGCTCACACCAAGCGTGCGACTTGAACGGCACAATTTGTGCACCGATCACCATCGTTGCCGACCATCCATAGCGCCTCAGCAAAACCGCCGTAGCCGCCGAGCGCTGCAGGCAAAGCACCGGTTTGAAATAGCAGACGCAAGCAAGATCGATGGCGTGGCAGAGCTCCTCAGCGGACTTCTGCGTCAATGGATCCGCCGCGCAAAGATCCTGGTTCCGAATCAAGCTGTCCAACGCACCGAAGGACCGGAACCTCATCGCGAAGTCGATATAGGCCAACTGCAGCCAGCTTTCAATCAGAAGTCGCAACATCACCACTCCTCTCCGGAACGCAAATCCCCAGTTCATGGCAAAGGAAGGTCAACCGCTTTCCTAGAGCAGCGATCTTAGCGGTTCGGGAACGAGTCGCAGAGTGCCCTCGCTCAGCACCGTAGTCCACCACAATCGGCCGGTTTGATCGCGAACGCTCCTGAAGGATGGCTGCCATCTTCCGCGTATGCGCCGGATCACAGCGGTCATCCTTTTCTCCAGTAACGAACATCACCGCTGGGTAGTGGGCGAGATCGCTGACATGGTGGTAAGGAGAAAAGGCGTAGAGGGAAGTGAAATCATCCCTGTTCTCGACCGAACCATATTCGCTACGCCAGCGCGTTGCACGAGGGAACTGCTCGTAGCGCACCATGTCGGTGAGAGGTGCAATGCACAGCACCGCGCGGAACAGATCTGGGCGCTGTGTCATAACCGCGGCTACGAGTAGCCCTGAATTCGAGCCTCCGAAGATAGCGAGGCGATGCCCATCACATATTCCTTCCTTCCCGAGCCATTCAGCTACAGCAAGGAAGTCATCAAAGCTATTCTGGCGCTTTCTCCCGCGTCCGTCCTCATGCCACTCTTTTCCCTTCTCGCCGCCTCCACGTATATGGGCGATGGCGAAGACCACGCCCAACTCCACCATCGTGTGAACCAAGACTGAGTATTTCGGCGTTGTCGCGCGGCCAAAGCCCCCGTAGCTCGTCAGGATTGCTGGGCGCGTGTGCAGCGGCTCTCCAGAACCGCAATACACAATCGTCATGGGGATGACGGTGCCGTCTTTTGACCGACAACTTTCTTCGCGCACAATCCATGACAGAGAGCTCTTCGTCAGATCCCCCGTATCGTCCAGCGGTTGCTTGCTCTCACCGTGCAAGCGCTCGAAGAGCACTGGCGGATGACTAAACGATTGCACGCTGTAGAAGACGCTGTTCGATTTGCATCCGTATTTTGAAAGGAGCTGTAGTCCGGTGGCCTTGGAGAAGGGGAGAGAGGTACGGATTCTGTCCTCAAGTGTCCAGCTGTGAATACAAGGCTCGCCATCAAAAGTGCCATCAACGAAAACCTCATCATCGGTGAAACCTAGCTGTCGGATGGGAAAAGGAACAGGGGGCACTACCTCGCGAAGTGGCTCGCCGTCGGCAGATAACTCAAGCAAGCTTGTGCTTTGGAGCGTCGTTTTTACGACGGCGAAGATCCGTCCGTTTGAGAGGACCGGAGCAAAGCCCTTCGCTCCGAGGACAACATCTTTCCAAAGCGGTGTAGGGCTGAGCGTTGACATGAGGAAGTCAATCCGAGGATCAAGCTCGCTCCCTCTGATAACCACAATTCCTACACGCTGGTCGTCTGACAGAAGCACCAATCGCAGGCACTCTGAACTCGAGATGCGGTAGACCAATTGGTCTTCGCCATGAGTTCCGTAAGGGCGATAGCAGATGTCGAATGTGCCGCCCATTGTCGGCTTCTCGACGCTGTAAAAGAATCCCTCAGCACCAAACGCGATGCCTCGGCAATAGCCAGCGCCGAGGTGCTCGGCGAGGACACTTCCGTCTTCTACATTGATGAAATGAATCTCTCGTAGATCGCTTCCATCTCGACTCACCTCGTATGCAAGCTTGGTACCGTCGCTGGACAAGGCGTGGATCGCTACCGTCGCGGATGGGCCATGACGGTCGGATGAAACCAATACACGATCTTCTCGGGCCGATACCGATCTCGAGCAGATGGAGGGATGTTCCTCATAGGCGAAACGCTTTCGGTAGATATACCTCTCTCTGGTCCGCACGATCTGGTCAACCGAGTCGATGCTCAAAAGGCGTTCCACGCGTTGCGTGAGGATGGCTAGTGATGGCTTACCGTCGAAATACTCCTCGAACCGCGTTCTTTGTGCTTCGATCCAAGCGGTCGTCTCGGGTTGCAGGCTGTCTTCAAGCCACCGATACGGGTCGCTCACCCTAACTCCATGGATCGCGTCATCAAGAGATTCGGTCAGCATTGGATTGCTCCTGGCGCAAACGCTTCGCGAACGGAACGGTGCATCTCTCTTGCCAAGGTGCGGGCATAGCTCTGGAACCACGGCTTCATTTCGGTATCGGTGCCTAGCCAGTCGCCGCGTCCATGGAGCTTGCAGAAAATACTCAACAAGGGCGCCAACGCTAAAGCGCGCTTCGTCTGCTTTGACGAAAGGTAATCTTGCCAGAGTCGCGAATAGATTTCGCGCATCTCAAGGCTGCACTCTGAGTTCATGCGGCAGAGGTCGTGAAAGGATACAAACGGCATGCCGACTCCTGCCTCACACCAGTCCGTAATCACGCAGCGATCATCAGTGACGAGGAGATTTCCGGAGTTGAGATCGTTGTTCAACAACGTGTCCGGTATCTGAAGTTCCTCTACTTCTTCACAGGCTCTGCGCACCCCGATGCCGATCTCCATGACCTCCGTCTCTGAGAGAGGTTGCGATCTGGTCGATACCTGACGACGCATCGCGTCGATGAGGAAAGCTGTGACGGGAGCGATCGCAGGAAGAAGGCGGTTACAGCGATAGTCTGTCGCACCGGCGTCGATGAGGCGCTCTACCAACGTTCTCGTTGCTAACTGAATAGCCGCCAAGCACGAGGTGGCGGCTGCTAACGCCGTGGGCTCGTTACACTCGCGCATTGTCTTACCCGCGTCATCCATCAACCATCCATTCCACTCAGGGCGCTCGCCGATAATCGCTGGCAGCTGGGCGGGACTGCTCACTGCAAGCAAGCGAGTGACCGACAGCTCTCGCAGATTGGACGGTCCGACCGCCTTCAGCCACACCTGACGTCTGCTGTCGGTGACGAAACGAACAAGTGCAAACCCTCTCCCCGCATTGTGTTGTTCAGCGCACTGAAGCGTGCTGATCGTATCGCGCGTCTGTTCTTCCACCCAGCGCTTTGCAAGAGCCATCCATCCTATACACGACACGGAATCGTGCGTCCGATTCTCAAGTAGGTCGGATATGGCGTCCGACTCCTTCCCGGATAGAGCACCGCAAGCCGATCGTGTGTAGTTCGTGAAACGCCAATCATCTGATTGGTGGTCAATGTACGATTCAACGACGAAGCAAGGAATAGTGTTTGGCTCATAGGGGAGAAGATCCACTACAAAGGCTTCTCCATACAGATCGCGCATCCCTTGGCAGATCTTTCGCACTGGCCGGCTTCCTCGTGGGATACGAAGGAGAAATATCTCGAGATTGCCACGCTTTCGAGAGACGAGAATCTGTCTCGAAAACGCGCTGACCACAACAACACGAAACTCGACCAACTCTTGCATCGCGTTCTCCGTGAACTTGCTGTTGCTTTCTAGCCGGGGATAAGGCTTTGTTCTCTCAGCTGTCGCACGAATGCGCGAACATCCGTACGGATGTCCTCTGTCGACAGTTGAGTGTCTTGAGCAAGCAACGCGACCAGCTTGTCCTCGTCATCTCCGCGTTCGAGACCCTGCCACAGAAGTGCCCCTGTAGGATTCAATGTCGTGAGAGTCCCGCGCTTCAGATCGAAGAGAGCTGCGCCGTCGCTATTGATCACACTGCGGATATGCGTGTATCGGTTCGACATCTTGCTCATACTCCCAGATGGACCAGAGAGGCTGGTGTGAGGAGAGAATCGAACAACGAACGCAGAGTAGCAACCTCAAACTATCGAGGTGGCCAAACTTACTCTCGCTTGGAGTTTGAAAGGGAATTCTGGCAGATCTGGATGCGTTCGGATCGTAAGGGCTCTGTAGTTCTGCAGCGAGGCAAAGTCGCCAGAGGCTACACAGGAATAATCGCGCCCCTCACTCGTCGTACGCTACGAAGTCCAAGCTCATCGAGTTGAATACGGGAATCTTCCTGCCTGGATCCGCGGAAGACAAACGAGTTTTGCCCGATTGCCTCAACGTGACCGCAGATCAATTCCACACCGCGCTGGAGTACGTACAGAGGTCGCGCCCAGCCATATCTCTTCGATTCGCTCGATTGGGGTATATGAGCTTCCGCCGCATCCAGTAGGAGCCATGAGCCAGGCGCAATTCGTAGATCTTTGTCTGCGAATCCCTCAAGGTCTCCCACCCGCATTACGCTCGAACCGAGCGCACTAGGTTGCTCGAATGAGGCAGCAAACAAGGAACCATATTCGACGATCTCTCGACGTCTTGCCTGCCATATCTCCAGAGGCTCGGGGATGCGAGCTCGAGGTCCAATAGGGGAGAGGTCGGAAACTGACGCCGCCTCAAGATAGGTCTCTAGCGATAAGCGACCTGCATCATGTAATCCGCGCCCGCCAAGACGAAGTAGATCACTGAATCGCACGAGATTCTCTAGAGACATCTGGATGAGGGCATCGGCGTGCGGCTGCGAGGCGCTCGGATGGCGATACCGCCGTCGGCTTCGCCCACTGAGCGATCCACGAAATTGTCCCCTGAGAAACTCATGAACATGTCGTTCCGCATCGGGAGCGCGCACGAATCGGTGATGTTTGGTGGACAGAAGTTTCCAGCGGGATTCATGTTCCCAGGGGAGAATCAATTCTCCCGTGCCGCGGAAGCTCCATACTCCCTCCCTCGTTGAAGACTCCAAAACGGGCAGGTCGGTTGCGAAGGCGCGCACACGCCCTGCGATACGGACCCCGCTCGGATAAGAGAACAATTCCGGCCCATGATACGTACGGCTGTCACTCAAGATCTGCAAGCGTCCATGTGCCAATACGCATCGCCCAAACCGGTATCCATTCGGAAACTGGAGGAGGTAGGTCGCTCGAGGGTTTGGGCGAACTAGCTCGGCATCGAGCGGTGGTTCGACCAGGACAGTCGCTCCCGAAGGCAAACTCGATCCTAAGCTGTCATCGGTGCCTACGCGAACGTAAAAAGCGCCGGGGGTGCGCCAGCCTGGTCGATCAAGCATGCGAATCGGAATATCTCGCTGCCACTGCCGCACAAGCGTGCTCAACAGGGCATTTACGCGAAAAGCCTCTGAGCTTGCAAACTCGAGAGGCAATTCGACTCGTCTATCCCGATCAAACACGTAGGATTCGATAATGTGGGTTCGTCCACCGTTGATCTTCTGATCTGCTTCGCGTAAGGCATCCAGGTCATATCCAAAGAGCTGGTAGACGCCACCCTTCGTCAAGGAGCAGATTTCCTCCACATCATCGAGCATCTCCACCATGGCACGTCCTTCAGTGCGCCTAAGGTTGGTGATCAAGTCCTTGAGCTTTCGGTCTCTGCGAGCATGCTGTTCGGCATTCGATCCGAGCGGAATCTCGCGGAGAAGCGAACGAATATGTTCGAGACGGCGAATGATCTCTTCGTGCCCGATATGCATATACACTTCGAAGGCTTCTCCTTGATTGCTCAGCGTGGAAGCGACTTCAGGACTGATGAAGCGACGAGCGAACGAACTGATCTGATGCCAACTGCTACAAACGGAGGAGACGTCCGCTGCAATGAGGCGGCAATCGTACTGAACTTATGTGGCTACGACGAAAGTGCCCCGCAACGTGAAATCTCAATGAGCGAACAGGGCGATCCTCGCCCCGGTAGGAGTGCCTAAAATTTAGGCAAACGTTCAATGCTGCTAGAACGAGAGCCGATGCCATTCAGCTTACCGTAGAAATTCGTCATCACACGCAATGTGAATGCAAGGCGATTCCCGCTCGTACTTTGCTGTAGCCATACAGTACTGAGCAACCGTCCAAGGCATGAGACCCTTCGGTGCGAAGAGGTCTTCCCACAAGAAAAGGCCGGAAGATATCTCGCGATACCTCCCGGCCAGGTGTTCCGTCCTACAACTCGAAGAGCCTTTTATGCGTTGGCGATCGACTGCAACGCCCGTTCTCGCTTGGCGAGCCATATCTTGTAGGCTCTTGGCCAGCCGTCGAATTCACTATTGCCGCCCTCGTTGAGAGCTGAAAGCGCATTCAAAGCCCAATTGGGATTCGCCAACGCTTCACGTGCAACAGCGATCATGTCCGCCTTACCCTCAGTGATGATCTGTTCTGCCAGCTGAGGATCGGTGATTAGCCCGACTGCCGAAGTCGGAATGTTTGCTTCGCGTTTTACACTCTCGGCAAAAGGAACTTGAAAGCCGAATGAGAGAGGAACCTGTGCGCGCGGAGTGAGGCCGCCTGTTGAGCAGTCCATGAGGTCGATGCCGATTTCACGGAGCGCCTTTGCGAACTCTACGGTGTCGTCCACTTGGATGCCGCCATCTACCCAGTCGGTCGCGGAGACACGCACGAACATCGGGAGGTCTGAAGGCCACAGATTACGCATCGCCGCTGCAACCTCAAGAGGGAATCGGAAACGGTCGTCGCGGTCGCCACCGTATTTGTCCTCTCGCTTGTTGGTGAGAGGCGACAGGAAGCTATGGAGCAGATAGCCATGCGCGGCATGGAGTTCAATCACGTCGAAGCCCGCTGCCTGAGCGCGCAGCACGGCGTCACAGAAGCTCTGCTTGATGTCCTGAAGCTCGCTCACTGCGAGGGCGTGGGGCGTGATCCATCCCTCATCGAAAGGTGTTGTTCCAGGGCCGACAACTTCCCAAGGTAACTCGCCCTTCGCAAGCTGCGCGGAACCCAGCGGGCCATCTCCCTCGTAGGGACGCTGCACGCTAGCCTTCCTGCCCGCATGCCCCAATTGAATGCCTGCTACGGCTCCTTGCGCTTTGAGAAAGCTGGCTATTCGTCGGAGTGGTTCAATATGGTCATCCGACCAGATGCCGACGTCGCCGTGGGTGATACGGCCGCGTTGTTCCACTGCCGAGGCCTCCATCATCACCAGGCCCCAGCCACCGAGGGCGTAACGGCCAAGATGAACCAAATGGAAGTCATTTGCGAGACCGTCCTTGGCCTCATACATGCACATAGGGGCGACCATGGTGCGATTACGAATTGTGACCCCTCGCAGGGTAAGCGGTTCGAATAGTTTTGACATAGTTTCCTTAGTCAGGGATCCCGGAGCCCTCGGATGCTTTGGTCATCTCCAGGGTCACGCTGAAATGAAGCAGGGTTAGTAGGCGCTTGCGTCGGAGAGAAGCTGTAACTCGGAGGAGGTTAAAGTCGTATCCACTGAGGCGAACAGGTCCTGAAGTTGGTCCACAGACGTTGCGCTAGCAATCGGGCCGGCGATGTTGGGTTGAGCCTGTAGCCATGAGAGGGCGACTACGGTCGGCGTGCGGCCACTTTGCTCGGCAACTTGACGAAGCGCAGTGAGAATACGTTCTCCGCGTTCATCAAAGTAGGGAGAGAGCATCTGCTCTCGTTTGGTTCCTTTGATGTCCTCGATCGACTTGTACTTGCCGGTGAGGAAGCCCGCCGCAAGCGAGAAATAGGGAATCACGCCAAGCCCGTATTCATCAACGACACCAGCAAGATCCAATTCGTAGTTCTCACGGGTGTACAAGTTGTAATTCGGTTGCAGTGTGACGTACTCAGCAATGCCTAACCGCTTGCTTGTCTCAAGTGCTTCCTGAAGGCGCAACCCCGTGTAATTTGATGCCCCGATGGCCTTCACTTTTCCGCTCTGGATAAGCTGATGGAACGCGACGAGTGTCTCTTCGAGGGGCGTATCTAGATCATCGACATGTGCTTGATAGAGGTCGATGTAATCAGTCTTTAGTCTCCGTAGAGAGTTATCGACCGAGGCCTGGATATAGGCAGGTTTAAGTCCTTTGCCGCCATCTCCCATGGCCATGCCCACCTTCGTCGCCAAAACGACACTCTGTCGCTTGCCACTTTCTGCGAGCCAATTGCCAATGATGGTTTCGCTTTCTCCTCCCTGATGTCCCGGAACCCAGGTCGAGTACATATCAGCGGTATCGATGAAATCTAGACCGTGATCGACGAAAGCATCCAGAACGCGGACGGAAGCTGTTGCATCCGCGGTCCACCCGAAGACGTTGCCCCCAAGAACGAGGGGCGCGACACGAATCGAACTCTTTCCAAGTTGTTTCTTCTGCATGTTGTTCTCCTGTGCGCCTTGAAGCACGTACTCCTCGTGCCGTAGAGCCGCTGATGGCAAGCTCCTAGGACGCGCGTTAGCTGTTGACAGAAGTTTGCCGGATCGTTCGGTCCGAAAACAGTAAGCAGTACTCGTAGGAGTGGCGCTACCAGCCTTGGAGAGCAAATTAGCTGATAGTCCCAGTCCTAGGATCATTGCCTCCTTGTTCCAGAATTTCCTCTTGGCCAAACTGGCAGAACTGCTTTGTAAGAGAAGGGAAGTATTGCTGACATGTGGATCGTCCAGTTGGCTCTGAAGAAGCCCTACACGTTTGTTGTCACCGCTATTCTGATCTTGATTTTGGGCGCTTCTTCAATTGCGACGATGCCCACGGATATCCTGCCGAACATCGATATACCGGTCGTAACTGTCGTCTACGACTACCGCGGTCTTCGAGCAGAAGAGCTCGAGCAGCGCATCACGACGTTCAATGAGTTCATCATGACAACGGTGAACGACGTGAAGTCGGTCGATTCTCAAACGGTACGCGGCTACGCGGTGTTGATGATCTACTTCAACCCTCAAGTCCACATTGACGCAGCTCTTGCGCAGATCGGAGCAGCGGTTCAGTCGATTCGCTTTCGATTCCCGCAGGGCGTAAACCCGCCGTGGATTCTCCGCTTTAACGCCTCTACCGTTCCGATTTATCAACTCGCGCTCTCAAGCGACCACTTGTCGCAATCTGACCTCTATGACTACGGCATCTTCAAGGTTCGCCAACGAATCTCGACCGTGCCCGGAACCATGCTTGAAGCGCCTCACGGAGGTGTGGTCCGTCAGATCATGGTGGATCTAAACCAGCAGGCGCTGCTCGGCAAGAGCCTGACGCCGATGGATGTGCAGACCGCACTGGTTGCTCAAGATGTGAGTATGCCGACAGGCACCATCAAGATTGGTGGACGAGAGTATGGCTCTGTACTCAACAACAGTCCAATCAATGCGTTGGATCTGGGCAACATCCCAGTGAAGACAGTCGGTGACTCGGTCATCTACATGCGTGATGTTGCCCACGTGCGCGATGGCTGGATGGTGCAGCAAAATGTTGTGCGTGCCGACGGCAAGCCGTCCGTCCTGAGCCCGATCTACCGAAGCGGAACGGTCTCGACTCTGTCGATCATTGATGAGATCAAGAACAAGATTCTGCCGTCGGTACAAGCTGCTGCACCGAAAGGCATGTCCATCAGAGGACTCTTCGATCAGTCGGTCTTTATTCGTGCGTCGATTCAAGGCGTGCTTCGCGAGACTGTCATCGCCGGTTGCCTCACAGCACTCATGATTCTGATGTTTCTGGGGAGCTGGCGAAGCACGCTCATCATTGCCATCTCGATTCCTCTGTCAATCCTGACTTCGATCATCTTGCTGAATGCCATCGGGGAGAGCCTGAACACCATGACACTTGGTGGCCTGGCGCTGGCAGTGGGCATTCTCGTCGACGACGCGACGGTCACAATTGAAAACATTCATCGGCACATGGATGGCAACAATCTCTATGACGCGGTGCTCATTGGTGCTTCGGAAATCGCAACGCCAACATTCGTCTCGACGCTCACGATCTGCATTGTGTTCGTTTCGGTCATCTTTCTGACTGGGCCTGCAAAGTATCTTTTCACTCCCATGGCACTTGCTGTCGTCTTCGCGATGATGGCGTCCTACATCCTCTCGCGTACACTCGTGCCGACGATGGTTAACTATCTCCTCGCAGGGGAAGTTCATTACTCCGCGGAGGGTTCCGATCACACGGCTGAGGACCCACGTCCATCTTGGTTTGCACGCTTCAATGATGGCTTCAATCAGAAATTTCTACGCTTCCAAGCGGTCTACTCTGGACTGCTCCACAAGTTCATCGAGCATCGCAAAAGTGCTCTCATCGGTTGCGGTTGCTTCATGGCAACGGCGTTCCTTCTGCTGCCCTTCATCGGACGAGACTTCTTCCCGGACGTTGACACGGGGCAAATCCGTCTTGACGTTCGTGCGCTTCCCGGCACGCGTATCGAAGAATCGAGTGTTCAGTTCAGCAAGGTAGAAGAGAAGATTCGGCAGATCGTTCCCGCAGATCAACTCGATCTAGTCCTCGATGACATCGGTCTCCCCCAAGATCCGATTAGCTTCACCTTCGGATTCACCCCCAACCTCGGAGCCTTTGACGGAGAGATCCTTCTCTCACTCAAAGAGAAGCACAGCCCCACCGCCGAATACGTCAAAGCCCTGCGCAGAGAGTTGCCGAAGGCTTTCCCTTCGATCACTTTCTACTTTGAGCCGGCCGACATCGTCACCCGCATTCTCGACTTCGGTGTCACTGCTCCAATCGATGTCCAGGTCCAAGGCTCGGACGATGGGAACTACGAGGTGGCTCGCCGAATTCGTCAGAGAATTGCGGCCATCCCTGGCGCGGTGGATGTCCACCTACAGCAGGTTATGGGTGCCCCGACCTATCAAATCAACGTGGATCGCACTCGGGCGGCTCAGTTTGGCCTCACGCAGCAAGACGTCTCCAATAGCTTGTTCGTCTCGATGGCATCGGGCTATGCCGTGGCGCCCAACTTCTGGGTAGATCCCAAAATGCGCCTGTCCTACACCGTCACAGCGCAGACTCCGCAGTATCGTCTGAATTCGCTCGATATGTTGAGGAATACACCGATTCCGATCAAGACGATCCCTAACCGTACTGAGCTGCTTGGCAATCTGGCGACGTTCGTACCGTCGTCGGAGCCGATGGTCGTTTCTCACCACAACACTCAAGTGGCTTATGACGTGCTCTTGAACACCCAAGCCACGGACCTCGGTTCAATTGCGAAGCAGGTACAGAAGATCGTGTCTGAGGAACAGAAAACACTCCCCGCGGGTAACGCGATCGAGATTCGTGGGCAAGTTCAGAGCATGAACGAAGCTTTTGCAAGACTTGGTCTCGGACTGTTATTTGCAGCCGTACTGGTCTACCTGCTCATGGTCGTCAACTATCAGAGCTGGCTTGATCCGTTCATCATCATCTGCGCGCTTCCCGGAGCATTCTGCGGAATCGTGTGGGCTCTTTTCCTTACGCAAACCACCTTCAGCGTCCCGAGCTTGATGGGGGCAATCATGTCGATTGGAGTTGCTACAGCGAACTCCATTCTGCTCGTCACGTTTGCACGAGAACAGAGCGAGCGAGGATATGAAGCTCTCGAGGCAGCTGTCTCTGCCGGTTCGACTCGCCTACGCCCCATCATCATGACCGCGATGGCAATGATCGTCGGCATGATCCCGATGGCGTTAGGTCTCGGCGAGGGCGGCGAACAGAATGCTCCGCTCGCTCGCGCGGTGATCGGCGGACTCTCTGTCGCCACATTCGCCACGCTGTTCTTCGTCCCGCTTATGTACAGCCTCATCCACGGAAAAAATGAAGTTCACAAGGAGATTGCATGATGAATCCAACAGCGACAGATCAGACCCCTTCCCACTCTCGCGCTGCACGCTGGGGTATGGGAACTGTAGCTGGGCTCGTCCTCGTTGCGCTGGGCGTAGCTCCTCGCATATTCCGCAATCGCGAAGCTGAGGGCGTTGTGCGGGCCAGTACCGTCTTGGTTCCGGAAGTCACGGTGGTCAAGCCTCGGCTTGGTCCTGCCGAAAACTCAGTGACCTTACCGGGGAACCTCCAACCCCTTTATAGTGCCGCGATCTACGCTAGGACCAACGGCTATGTTCAGAAGCGACTGGTCGACATTGGTGCTCAAGTCAAGCGTGGGCAACTGCTTGCAATTATCGCGTCCCCGGAAATAGACCAACAGCTAAATCAGGCAAAAGCTGACACGGTGCAGGCTGTTGCCGCCGTAGAGCAGAGCAAGGCTGCCCGTCAGCAAGCGCTCGCTAACCTTCAAATCGCAAAGATCACGCGTGATCGCTATGCTCCGTTGATCTCCAAGCGTGCTGTGACACAGCAGGCGCTGGATGAGGCTGATCAAGCGCTTGCCGCTCGCACTGCCGATGTCGCGGCGGCTCAAGCGAACTTCGACGCAGCGGAGGCAAATGTCAAATCAAAGCAGGCAAATGTAGGACGTCTCTCCGAGCTACAGGGTTTTGAGCGAATCGTTGCGCCCTTTGATGGGGTGATCTCTCAGCGCAACGTAGAGCAGGGTGATCTTGTGAGCGATAGCAGCAATGCGGGTGGCAAGCCGCTATTCACCGTCATGCAGGGCCGGACGCTGCGCGTTCAGGTCGAGATCCCGCAATCCTCAGCGCTGGATATTAAAGAAGGTTCGCTTGTTACTCTTCGCATCCAGGAACGCCCCAGCGCGATGTTCACCGCAAAGGTCACGCGTACTGCAGGTTCCGTTGATGTGGCGGCGCGCACGATGCTGACAGAGGTGCAGGTCAACAACGAGGACGGCTCACTGCTACCAGGCATGTATGGAGAGCTTACCTTCACTACCCAATCGCCACAGCGTTCGTTGCTCATTCCAGCCTCAGCTCTGGTTGTCGACAAGAAGGGGATGCACGTCGTGACGGTTTCCTCGGACAGTCATGTTCATGTGATTCCTGTCGACATCGGTCATGACAACGGATCTGAAGTCGAAATCTCTCAAGGCCTTCGAGGTGGTGAGGTTCTCGTGAGCAATCCGAGCGACTTGCTCAACGACGGAGAGAAGGTGTCGATTGCGCAATAAGAAACGCTCACAACACCGCACGACGCGATGGAATCGATATTCGATTGCTCTAGGTCAGGTTGGATTAGTCCTTCTGACGGGATGCACAGTCGGGCCGAAATATAAGACACCGACTGCAGCGCTCGCTCCATCGTTCAGCGAAGCAGCGCCATCGACCAAAGACTGGAAGGCTGGTCAGCCAAGGGACACAGACCATAAAGGAGAATGGTGGCGCGTATTTGAAGATCAGCCTCTGAATGATCTCGAGGCACAGATCGCCGGGGCGAATCAAGACCTTAAGACCGCAGAAGCTCATTTCAACATTGCGCGAGGCGTAGTTCGTGGTGCACGGGCAAGCTACCTTCCAAGCGCGGATGCAGGGGTTTCCGCAGGCACCGTCAGAACTTCGGCCAATGCTCCGTACTTCCTTACTGACTTGGCCAACAATGGAAGCCCTAACTTCAGCTTGCCCATTGATCTCAACTATGAGCTCGACCTGTGGGGACGTGTTCGACACGAGGTGGCCGATGCAAGGGCGCAGGCGCAAGCAAGTGCTGCGGACCTCGAAAATGTGCGGCTCAGCCTCCACGCTGAACTCGCCTTAGATTACTTTGCCCTGCGTGGGGCAGACGCTCAGGCGCAGCTCTTTGATCGCACGATCAAAGCATACGAAGACGCCCTCCAATTGACCAAGGATCGATTCCAGGGAGGGCTTGCGATTTCATCCGATGTAGCCCAAGCGGAAACCCAGCTCGAGCAGGCTCATGTCCAACGGATTGATGTCGATGTGAAGAGGAGGCAATTGGAGCATGCCCTCGCTGTCCTGGTAGGACAGCCTCCCGAGGCAGTGCATATTCCTGTACAACCTCTCAGCGTCAACCCTCCAGCCATCCCGGTACTGCAGGCTGGCGTCCCGTCTGAGTTGCTCGAAAGACGGCCTGATATCGCTGCCGCTGAGCGTCGCGTCGCCTCTGCCAACGAGCAGATCGGCATCGCGAAGGCCGCATATTTCCCAACCCTATCGCTCAGCGCCCTAATGGGGATCCAATCAACGAGCGCATCCAACTGGTTTTCATGGCCAAGTCGGATGTGGGCTGTCGGGCCATCAGTATCGCAATCGGTCTTCGATGGCGGTCGTCGTCGAGCCGCTTCGGAGCAAGCTCGCGCCAACTATGATGCGACGATTTCAACATATCGGCAGACCACGCTTCAGGCGTTTCAGCAGGTCGAGGACAATTTAGCCGCTCAAAAATTGCTCGGCGAGGAAGCAACACGCCAACACCGGGCGACCATGGCGTCCTTGGAGGCCCTCGATACCTTTCAAAGTCGGTACCAAGGTGGGCTTGGACTCTACCTTGAGGTCGTCACTTCTCAGACGACGGCGCTCATCAATCAGCGTACCGAAATTGAATTGACCACCCGAAGGCTCGATGCCAGCGTGTTGCTGATCAAAGCATTGGGCGGGTCATGGGATAAGAACCAACTTCCGCGTAAGCCCTGAGACAACGTGAATTGTAGATAGGTCGGTTCGATACGCCAAAGAAGTTAGGAGAGTGTAGGAGATGAATCTCAACAAACCTGAAGTCCTGTCACGACATCATGCAGAGCGTGCTTACGCGCTGCTTCGCGTGATTCTCGGTATCAATATCGCTATCCACGGAATAAGCCGCATCGTCGGCGGACCGGCAGCCTTTGCATCTGCTCTTGTTCCGCTATTTGCAAAGACTCCTCTTCCCAGCGGCATGGTGTATGGCTACGCTCTAGCGCTTCCTTGGATGGAGGCGCTAGTCGGATTGATTGTTCTAGGGGGCGTCTTTTCGGTCAGCGCCTATACGGCCGGGATGATCCTGATGGCGACTTTGACGTTCGGCTCGGCTCTTCGACAGGATTGGGAGTCCGCAGGGCTACAGCTGATCTACGCCGTGATCTACGCGGGACTGTTGTCGTTCATCCCATTGAACCGAGTGTCCTTCGACGGAATTCTGAGAGCGCGCAGCTTGCGTGCTCAAAGCGAGATCATTTGAGGCAATCACGTTGAAGAGCGGGATCAGGTGGGAGGCAGATCTTTTGCCTCCCGCCTGTCGTACCGCATCTTTAGGATCGCGATGCAGGTGGATAACAGCAGGGTCAGAGCATTCGCGAGCAACACGGGCATCGAGTGAGCATGGACGCCATAGATCACCCAGCAGAGCGACCCGAAGCTGTACATGGCGAATGTGCTGAATGAAACTCCCTGCGCCGACTTCAGACGATAGACCCGGAGCAATTGCGGGACGAAAGAAACCGCATTACAAATGGCGGCTGTATAGCCGAAAAGATCATAGATAGATAGGTTCATGGCAACCTCAGAAGTTTTATGTCGGTAGGGTCCACGCCGACTAGTTCGAAGTGATCGATGTCTGCTTTCGAACAGCCACGCCCAGAGTGAGCAGCGCTGCGAGACACAGGCCGGCACCCACAATGCCGCTAGAACCCCAGCCGAAGCCTGCGGTGATCGCCAGACCCGCCAGGAACGGACCCAAAGCATTTGCGATATTGAACGCACAGTGGTTGAGAGCCGAGGCTACTGACTTCGACTCGTCGGCGATCTCTATGAGACGCGTCTGTAGCAATGCCGCCAGAGCCCCGAGGTTCCCGAGCAAGAACAAGAGAACGGAAAGGCTCCACAGATGCGTGTCGGCGAGCGGGAACAGCGCAAAGAGTACTGTCTCGCAACCGAGCAGCCAGCCGATCGTCTTGGAAAGAGCTTTGCTCGCAACCAGGGGGAGAACAAGCGTGCCCGTCGTCATGCCAACTCCAACGATCGCGAGCTCGACCGGAACCGTCGCAACCGACGCATGTGTGACGTGGAGTAGCGTCGGCCCGAGGTAGGTGTACACCGCGAACAAGCCTCCGTAGCCCAGAGCACCGACAAGCAAATTCAACAGCACTTGCGAATTCTTGAGTGTCTGAAGTTCCTTCCTCCAGCTAGATGCTTCAGTGGGTGCTTGGTTCGGCACGAAGATCCATGTCAGCAGCAACGCGAGTCCGCTCACAAGGGCAACGACTCCAAAGCTCCATCGCCAGCCAAATTCCTGTCCGATCCACTGCGCTACAGGCACGCCGACTACCGTTGCCACGCTGAGTCCGAGCATAACCAGGCCGATAGCGCGCGAAAGCTGCTCAGGCTCGACAACTTCGGCTGCGATGAGAGCTGCGATACCAAGGAGTGCCGCATGGGGCAGAGCAGCGACGAAGCGGCTGATCAAGAGAGTGGAATAACTGTGCACTATGACAGTTGATGCATTGCCCAACGCAAACAAAGCCAGGAGAAGAAGGGCCGTCTTCTTTCGAGAGTATGAGGCTGCCAGGGCGGTGAGCAAAGGGCCGCCGATGACGACGCCAAGGGCGTAGACACTCACAGCTTGACCCGCTTGAGGCACAGAGATTCGAAGCTCCTCCGCCACAGCTGGGACCACTGTCATGGCTGTAAATTCGGTCGTGCCGATCGCAAATGCTGTCACGGATAATGCGAAGATTACCCAGCCGTGTCGGCTCATTGCCGTTCTGCCCGTGGATTCGATCGCCGACGATGACACGCATTCCTCCTGTCATGGCGAGTCTCTAAAGACTCCCAAAACTCGATGCTAGTTCGAAGCGTGAGGCTGATCCTGAAGCTGGCGATCCTAGGAGCAGGACTCCTTGCATAGCGCTCGCCAATGCCCTCATGGGGAGCCGCGGTCCTAGGAGTATCAATCTCAGGACACAGACCGAACGAAATCCTATGCTCAACCCGTGGTTGAGTTCGTTCGTGAAGGGGAAAGTCATTGTCTGATCAGAAAACAAAAAGCAAGGTAGCCAAGTGCCTACTGGCAGGAGGGCTCATCGTCGCCGGAATGAATCCGGCCGTGAGCCTCGGACAAGAGGCGGTCACGCCGTCGCCCGAGAAGGTATCAGAACCGCCTGTGGTAATGTTCAATACCTTCCACCTGAAGCGTGGCGAGGAGACGTCATTCCTCACGACCATGAGGACGAATGCGCGTCACGCAAGAAAAGAGAAGGGAAACATCATCTTCGATGTGTATCAGCCAGAGGATGGGGCGTCGGATCTCTATCTGGTGGAACGCTGGAGCAGCCAGCGGATTTTGGATAAGCACATGCAAACTGCGCCATTGAAGGCTGTCATGGAGCATGTGAAGACGGCTACAACAGAGGCTCCGAATCTCGAGTATCTGAAAGAGGTCTCAAGCCCCTTGTTGCCGAAAGCGATCTCGTCTCCAGCAGCGACGAGAAATGTTGTCGTGACTCTATTCGCCAAGCCGGAACGCCAAAGCGATCTCATCTTGGCATTACAAACGGTCACGGAGCATTCCCGCAGCGCGCCTGGAAACCTAAGCTTCAACGTTTTTCAAGACGTCTCGGATGCCAACCGCTTCGTCATCGTTGAGCGTTGGGTGAGCGTCGAGGCACATGAGAAACATCTCACCCAGCCGTACATCCAGCCATTGCAGGCAGCATTTGAACAAGACTTGAGAGAACCAGCTGTCAATGGCCGGCTGCTGCTCAAGGATGTCTTTGCTTCTGAATCGGTCGCCACAACGCGATAAGAGACACGACACGGTCCCGCTCGCACGCGTGATCGTGTCGCACACCAAACTCTAAAGAAGGCTGGAATGAGTACAAATCAGCACAATGAAGGGGTGAAGCTTTGCGCTTCGTACTGGACTCTCGCAGGAGACGTTTTCCCCGGTGGTCCATCAGAAATCAGTCCGTTCCCCATTGAGGACCGTATCGTGGCGGCGGGCGCCGCCGGTTGGCAGGCAATGGGCTTCATTCTGCCCGACATCGTCGAATCGATACGTAGACTCGGTATCAATGAGATCAGAAACCTCCTGTATACGAATCGAATCGTTGCGGTGGAACTGGAACTCCTCGAAAACTGGTATTTGGCCGACGGTCGACGTTCTGCAGATCAAGCGGCGCTTGAGACCATGCTCGCTATAGCAGATTCGCTTCCAGTGGCGAAGATCAAGATCGCAACCGGAGCTAGGGGGGAAGCGTTGCCACCGCGCTCAACGATGCGAGACGCCCTCGGATACCTCAGTGAGCGTGCAGCCGTGCAAGGCGTGGATATCGTTCTCGAATACATGCCATTCAAGAGCGTTGGGTCCATTGAGACTGCGGTCGAACTGGTGCGCGATCTGCCGTCCGGGAACGTGGGCATCTTGCTCGATACATGGCACACAGTGCGCGGCGGGATGACACCGGCATCGATAGAATCCATTCCGACCGGACTGCTCAAGGCCGTAGAGCTTAATGACGCAGCGCCTCTGCCGGAAGCAGATCTCTTCGAGGAATCGACGCATTCGCGACGTCTCTGCGGCGAAGGATCAATCGATCTTCCAGCGTATGTGCAAGCGATTCTCGACGCAGGATACGGAGGATACTGGGGAGTCGAGATTCTCTCGCGTGAGTTCCGGAAACTCCCTCTCCATCTCGCGGCGCAAAAAGCTTTTGCGAGCGCTTCTGCTCAGTTTTCCCGTGCAGGTGCGCAAGCTGACAGTCGGTGATGATCACCGACTGTTACGCCCATTCCATCTACTCATTTTTCGGAATGTATGTGATGATCCTCAGCTTGGCAGGACGATGAAGCTCAAGATCAAGACTGTTGTATGCGAGCCTCCCCAGCTTCGGATGCTGCATTTCCTTATGCCAGCTTGGCGGCCAAGCTACATTGTGCCGTGGCCAAAGCTGCTGGAACTCGGGACTCTGCGCATTCATGTCGTCGATCAACCGGAGATAGTGCGGATCCGCCACATGACCAACCGAATCCGTTCTAAAGTGAGCGATGGTGCAATGGGCTAGTTCTTCCCAGTTCAAATACTTCTTGCGTATGGCGCTGCTGGTGAACACGAGACGCACAAAGTTGCGCTCGTCCGCGGGAAGCTTGGCGAAATCGAAGATGACCTTTGCAGCTGCCTGATTCCAAGCAACAACGTCCCAAGTCGCGTTCATGGCATACGTAGGATTGGGATCCATGCTGTCGATCATGCCCTGCACGGAACTCAGTACCTTTTCCGATTGCGTGGCGACCGGCAGGGGAGCCGTGTATCCCGCCAACTGAAACAGATGGGCTCTCTCGTCACCGTTGAGATGAAGCGCAGAGCTCAGTCTATCGAGGGTGAGTTCTGAGATCTGCAGTTCCCGCGCTTGTTCGATCCACGTGTACCAGGCCACGCTGATGCTGGCTGCTTCAGCAACCTCTTCTCGACGGAGCCCCTTCACGCGGCGACGTGCGGTATTTGGTAAGCCGATTTCCGTCGGCATCAAGCTATCGCGCTTTGCCTTCAGGAACGAGGCGAGTTCAAGACGATGCGACTTTTTCAGATCCTCGGCGCGGAAGGACTGTGCCAAGGTGGTAGTGCTGATCCTAGGATAAATCGTTGCTTGTTCCATGTTATCTATTCTCTACCATAAAGAAGTACTCGTGCTAGTCCGAGTGATCGGAATTTGAAGGGAAGGCAAAATGTCAGCAAAAAATGTGGTCGTGGTGGCCGGTGTCCATGGAGTGAGTGGGCGTGCATCGGCGATTGAGTGGAGCAAGGTTCCCAATACTGTCGTCTATGGGCTCTCGCGTCGCAGTGGGGATGTCCCTGAGGGGGTGAAACCAGTCATCCTCGATCTTCTGGATCCTGCTGGGACAAAGCTGGCCCTATCGAAAATAGAGCCTGTGACGCATGTCGTTTTTGGAGCCTATATCGAGAAGGCGACTGCAGCAGAGAAGTCATCCTTCAACACGGCCATACTTGCCAACCTGCTCGATGCTGTGGACGCGAACGGTTCCAGCCAGCTGCGTCACGTCACGTTCTATCAGGGGGGCAAGGCCTACGGTGCAGACCTCGGGCCGTTCAAAACTCCCGCGCGAGAAGACGATCCCCGTCTCATGCCTCCCAATTTCTACTACGACCAGGAAGACCTGTTGCGGCAGCGTCAGGTAGGGAGGTCATGGAGTTGGAGTGCTCTTCGGCCCGAAGCGATCTGTGGTTTTGGCTTGTCCAATCCAATGAACCTCGCCATGTCGATTGCCATCTACGCGACGATCTCGAAGGAACTCGGTCTCCCTCTTCGATTCCCTGGCACGGAGGCAGCGTACAACGCTCTCTATCAGGTGACTTCTGCTGACATTCTTGCTAAGGCGACGGTTTGGGCAGGCACAACCGCAAGCGCTGAGAACGAGATTTTCAACATTACCAATGGCGACTATTTCCGATGGAAGCATTTGTGGCCGCGTATCGCGAAGTGCTTCGACCTCGAGGTTGCTGATCCGATCCCCACGCCACTCGCTTCGTACATGACGGACAAGGTGCCTGTGTGGGAGCGGATCATCGAGAAGCATGGTCTCCAACCCATACCTTATGCGGCGGTTTCCGCATGGCCTTTTGCAGACTTTATCTTCAACAGCGGTTTCGACAACATCACGAGCACGATCAAAGCGCGGCGCGCCGGCTTCCACGAATGCATCGATAGCGAAGACATGTTCCGCGAGTTTTTCGATGAGCTGAGGCTCAACAAGATCATTCCGACACTCGCATAAAGCGCTCACGACTTGGTTTCCGTTCCAGTCGCACTCCAGTTGAACTGGAGTGCGACTTCAACCAACACCCGAAGCACTCTTGCTGTGCTCTCTGATCGAAGAAGAGGTGGATATGAGCAAATGGGTTTCTAGGCCTTTCCTGATAACGCTGCTTGGTAGTGCCTTGGCGAGCTCTGCTCTTGGCCAAGTTGGCGTTAGGATGACAACCGCAGTCGCATCGCCTTACCAAGCAAATGGTGTTGCTGTCGCTGCAGATGGACGAATTTTCTTGTCTCTGCCTCGATTGATACAGCAGGACAGTTTCTCGGTTGGACTCGTAGAGAATGGCAAGGTCAAAGCCTATCCCGGTGACGCGTGGAATACGACGACCGGCGAAACGAGCAATCGATTCAGTAATGTCAACGCTGTACGGATCGAACCACAACGACCGGATTCACTCTGGGTAGTCGATTGTGGCTCGGGGAAGGCTGGCGAAACGAAGTTGGTGCAGATCACTCTGCGCGAGAACCGCGTGCATCGGGTCTATCGCCTCTCACCAGCCGAGGCCCCCGCGCATAGCTGCCTGAACGATGTTCGGGTGTCAGACGGACGTGCTTTCCTTACGGAGTCTGGTACCGGAGCGATCGTGATCATCGATCTCACAACCGGTGAAGTCCTGCGCCGATTGGCAACAAGCGCGACGACTAAGGCTCCCAACAAGCCAGCTCTCGTCGTAGACGGGCGTCCTCTTGTTGATCCGCATGGCCAACCAATCACCGTCCATGCCGATGACATCGAGCTCAGCCCCGATAGGGAATGGCTCTACTTCAGTGTGCCGTTTGGCGGAACGCTATGGCGAGTCCGAACAGCAGATCTCCTCGATCGAACCATGAGCGAGTCTGCGCTGAGTAAACGCGTAGAGAGCCTCGGTCCAATGATGCCAGTCGGCGGTATCTTGATGCTTGCCGACGGAAGTTTGCTGATGGGAGATCTCGTCAACCATGCGCTGGTGAGACGATTCCCGGATGGAAAGATCGCCAAGCTATTTTCTTCGCCCGAGCTGCGTTGGCCCGATGCGATGGCGGTCGGGCCAGACGGGGACGTCTATGAGGCCGCACCGCAAGGCAATGCGAGTCCTGCAAATAACAAGGGCAAGGATGATACGGTGCGACCGTTCAAGGTCTTCCGATTCACTTTACCTTCCATCGATTCGTCTGCTTTGGCACCTCTACGCCCACGATAGATATCGCATTGAGCGACGAGCATGAATGAAATGGGCTGCGGAATTCCGCAGCCCACTTCATTAGCCATTGCCTCTTCGATTTCAACTCGCAAGCTCAGAGAGTCGCTTGCTCAGTAGCTCCTCCAACTCCTCAAGTGCTTTTGAGAATCCATCGATACCTTCCGAGAGCTTATCGCGAGCCATCTCGTCTGCCGCGTGCATTTTCTCGAACGTTGTTCTATCCATGGGAATCTTCTCTATCTCCGCTGAGTTGGCACGCTCCGGATCGAGCATTCGATCCAGCTGTCCCTCGGTCGAGCGCAACTCTTCGAGCAATTTCGGTGAGATCGTCAATAGATCCAGACCCGCCAATTGCTTGATCTCTTCCGCGTTGCGAAAGCTGGCGCCCATTACCTGAACGGGATAACCGAACTTCTTGTAGTACGAGAAAATCTCGGTCACAGACTTCACGCCTGGATCGTCCTTTCCCTCGTACGTCCGCTCCGGGTGGTTCTTCTTGTACCAATCGAGGATCCTACCAACGAAAGGCGAGATAAGCGTGACACCCGCATCGGCACACGCAACCGCCTGATGGAGGCCGAAAAGGAGTGTGAGGTTGCAATGAATCCCTTCCTTCTCCAACTCTCCTGCTGCTTGTATGCCCTCCCAGGTTGAGGCGATCTTGATCAACACGCGATCGCGCCCAATGCCGGCCTTGTCATACTGTGCAATGATCTCTCGCGCTTGCTCTTTAGTTTTCTCTCGGTCATAACTCAACCGCGCATCGACCTCTGTTGAAACGCGTCCAGGAACAATCTCAAGAATCTTGAGCCCAAACGCGACTGCCAACGCCTTGAAGGCATATCCTGCGACCGCTTTGCTATCCGCACCTTCGCCGGCATCCTTCTTCGCCTGACGCAGAACGTCATTGATGATCTCTTGATACTCGGGCATCGCAGCGGCGGCCGCAATCAGCGATGGATTGGTGGTCGCGTCCGTAGGCTTATATTTCTCGATGGAATTGATGTCCCCTGTGTCAGCTACAACCGTGGTCATCGTCTTCAACTGGTCGAGTAACGTTGGCATGCAAGTGTTCTCCTCTCAGCTCGTTGCCAATTCATCCGCGAGCGACGGATGTTCGGTTCATGCGCGAGCGTTTGCATGGACAATCCGTCGCAGGTATTCAACTTCAACTCGTGAACCAATGGCCAGGCCTGTGCGTTCGTGAATTCCGCTCGCAGATTTATCGAGGATGCGATTCCCTCCGTCGGTTGCGGCTCCATCTGCTTGTTCGATGATGAAGGCTAGAGGGAACGCTTCGTAGAGCAATCGCAGCTTTCCCTGAGGCGATTTTGCAGTTGGGGGATAGACGAAGATGCCGCCCTTTAGCAGCGTGCGATGGAAATCTGCAACAAGTGAGCCGACGTATCGGGCAGCATAGCTCTTGTTGTTCACGAGTCCTGCTGCGACATCCTGATGGAAAGCTTGAAACGCATCAGGCCAGGACGGCGCACTCAACTCATTGCCTGAGAAATATGGTCCTTGTTGAGGGACCTGTATCTCGGATTGCACCAAGACAAAGCGTCCGTCATTGTTTAGGACAAACGATGCGACCCCATCGCCGGTGGTCAGCACCATCATCGTGGATGGACCATATAGCACGTAGCACGCGGCAACCTGATTTGCTCCCGCTGAGAGCAGCGTGCCCTCGACACTCGCCGACGTCTTCTTCACAACAGAGACAATGGTTCCGATGTTCACATTGACATCGATATTCGAGGAGCCGTCGAGAGGATCGAATACCAGAAGATACGCTCCGTCTATATGGCTGAGGAGGATCGGGAATTCGTTCTCCTCGCTCACCAGGGCTGCGATGAACTTGTTCAGTGAAAGGCGTTCGATGAGGACGTCATTCGCAACAACGTCTAGCTTCTGTTGCACCTCACCCTGAACATTGATCGACTCGATGGCGCCATAGCCGTCTCTCAGTCCGGCGACACGGATATGTGCCGCAATCACAGCGCACGCACTGGCAAGCGACGCGAAGATCGACCCAAGCGAAGAGCCTCCTCTCTCCGCTACATATTCAGAAACTTCCTGCCCCTTCGACATACTTTGGTCCTTTCCTAGAGATCGCGGAACGCGTCGATGGATCCAACGTTAAGTCGCGCGGACGGCGCGTGAGTCATGCTCAGGCGTTGTAGGTCGAAGAGGCGACGCGGCCACCTTTACCCGTCCAGTTGGTATGGAAGAACTCTCCTCGCGGTTTGTCGATCCGCTCGTAGGTGTGGGCACCAAAGAAGTCTCTCTGAGCCTGCAATAGGTTCGCAGGCAGACGTTCGGTACGATAGCCATCGAAGAACGCGAGCGCACTCGAGAATGCTGGTGTTGGGATACCTAACGCAATCGCATGAATGAGAGCCCTTCGCCAGCTGTCCGCATAGTGGGTCAATGCCGAAGAAAAGAAGTCATCCATCAGGAGATTCTCGAGTTCCGCATTCTCATCGAACGCGTTCTTGATGTCACCGAGGAACACCGAGCGAATGATGCACCCCCCACGCCACATCAGGGCCACACCACCCATGTTCAGCTTCCAGCCCTGAGATACCTCCGAGGCACGAAGCAGCATGTACCCCTGCGCATAGCTGATGATCTTCGAGCAATAAAGCGCCCGCCTGACATCTTCAATGAATTCGTCGCGCTTCGTAGGAGGAATGGAGGCTTGTACCGGCGCTTGAAAGACCTTTGAGGCCTTTACGCGCTGTTCCTTGAGCGAGGAAAGGCAGCGAGCGAACACGCTCTCTCCAATCAGAGTCACAGGTTGCCCGTTGTCTAGCGCATCGATAGCAGTCCACTTTCCGGTGCCCTTCTGTCCCGCCGTATCAAGGATTTTGTCGACCAGCGCACTGCCGTCTTCGTCCTTCTTGTTTAGGATCTGCGCCGTAATGTCGATCAGAAAACTATCGAGTTCCCCCTCGTTCCATTCCTTGAAGATGTCTGCGAGCTCCTCTGCAGACGCGCCGAGGCCCTGTTTGAGAAGGTGGTATGCCTCACCGATGAGCTGCATGTCGCCATACTCAATCCCGTTGTGCACCATTTTGACGTAGTGGCCGGCACCTCCTTCTCCTACCCAATCGCAGCACGGCGTGCCGTCGCTGACTTTCGCCGCAATCGACTGGAAGATATCTTTGACCGCAGGCCATGCCGCGGGATCTCCTCCTGGCATGATGGATGGACCAAAGCGCGCTCCCTCTTCGCCCCCAGAGACACCCGTACCGATATAGTGCAAGCCTCGCTCCGCGAGAGCTTTCGTACGGCGATTCGAGTCCGTGAACAAGGAGTTGCCGCCGTCGATGACAATATCGCCTGGCTCGAGATAGGGAAGCAGTGAGTCGATGGTCTTGTCCACGACATCGCCAGCTTTGACCATGATCATGACGCGCCGCGGTGTCTTCAGTGAAGCGCAGAGCTCTTCGACGGAGTGGCAGCCGACCACCTCCGTACCTTTTGCTTCCTCGGCAAGAAACTCATCGACTTTTGCTGTCGTTCGATTGAAGACCGCAACTTTGAAACCGTGGTCATTCATATTGAGGACCAGATTCTGTCCCATGACTGCCAGCCCGATCAGGCCGATATCACAACTCTTGTTCATTCGTTCTCCAGTGTTTGAGGCAAAAGCTTGCAAGTATGCGGGGGAGACCCTCGGAGCTTCAGCTCGGGAAGTGCTTGTTCAACTCAGCAATTGCCTGCAGCGTCAGAGGGGAAGTGGGGCGGTCTTTCAGCAGGAAGTAGATCTTCGCGGTTTCCTCTAACTCCTCATAGGCATACACCGCCTCTTCAATGCTCTTACCGGCAATGATGGGACCATGATTTGCGAGCAGCATTGACGAGTGATCTTTTGCGACTGTACGGACAGCGTCCGCGAGAGCGCGGTCGCCAGGACGAAAGTAGGGGACGATCGGCAGCTTGCCGACGCGCATAATCTGATAGGCCGTAAGCGGCGGCAGTATGTCCGTGACATCCTCATGTCGTAAGCAAGATGCTGCGACCGAATACGTGGAATGAAGATGCACAATCGCCCTCGCTCCAGGACGAGATTCGTAGACCGCAAGATGAAAGAAGGCTTCCTTCGAGGGAGGATCACCCGAGATCAGTGAACCGCTCAGTGAGACCTTCGATATCTGTTCGGATCGAAGGTCTCCCAAACACGAATTCGTTGGTGTGACGAGGATTTCGCCGCTCTCCAATCGAACCGATAGATTCCCCGCGCTTCCGTGAGCGAGTTGCCGCGTGTAGAGAAGCGCTCCGATGCGTACCAGCTTGTCGCGAAGTTCTTGTTCTGTACTCAAGCCCGTGCTCCTTCCAGTTCCGATAGCGCATGTGTGAAGAACTCTGGCCGTCCGAAGTTCCCAGATTTGAAGGCCAGCACGAGGTTCCGCTTTGCGCTGATGACGATAGGGACGCCAGGATCGATTTCCGGACCGATCAAGAGATCACCAAGATCAAGAGCCTGTGCCACCGCCCCCGATGTCTCTCCACCCGCGACAACGAGCCGTTTGACACCACCGCTAACGAGTTGGCGAGCGGTCTCTGCAAACAAGGCATCGAGTCGCGTTGACACCGCTTCACGGCCGAACTTCGCCTGTGCCGCCATGACCTGCTCCGGTGTTGAGGACGAGTAAACGAGAGGCGCCTTGCCCGTATTCCTCCGCACGAACTCAACAAGCGATGCTGGCTGAATGTCGCCCGCCATTACTTTGTCGACGGGGATGTTCAGCACAGGATGCTCCTGAGCATGAATAGAGATCTGAGTCCGTGTCGCTCCAGAGCAGCTTCCGGCAAGAATCGCTTCTGGTCCTGACGCACCGTCGAACCTCACATGAGAACCCTTCGCAAGGCCACGGCGAATCAGATCCCCTGGGATGTGGAGGGCAATGCCAGAGCCGCCAGTGATAAGTGGCGCATCAGCGCATGCTTCGCCGAGAGTGAACAGGTCTTCGTCGCAAGTCGCGTCCACAATGACAAGTGTTTCGCCGCGTTCTGCGGCCTCGTTCAGAGCACGACGCACATGATGAGCTCCGCTACGAACCATCCTCTCTGAGACCAGGCCAACCTCTGATGTTGATTGGTAGGAAAGCCAGCGACGGATGTTGGAATCTGACATCGGAGTCAGCGGGTGCTTTTCCATGCCAGATTCGCTGAGGAGGCGATCATGCACAAAGAGGTGTCCCTGATACACCGTTCTCCCTGCAGCAGGGAAAGCAGGACAAGCTGCAACACCTTTGACTCCTAAGGCCTGTGCCAGGGCTTCGGCTACGGGGCCAATGTTCCCCTCGCGTGTGGAATCGAACGTCGAGCAATATTTGAAAAGAATCTGTCGGCACCCTTGAGCTCGGAGCCAGGTGAGGGCTTCCAACGACATCGCGACCGCTTCGGCAACTGGCGCTGACCTTGTCTTGAGCGAGATGACCCCAGCTTCAACATCATGTACTGCGGGCTTGTCCGGAATGCCCATGTATTGAGCGACGGTCAACCCGCCCTCTTGACCACAACCCTTGGCGAGCGCGTTAGCAATATCGCCCGCTCCTGTGAAATCATCTGCAATGACTCCAACCAACATGACTAACTCCTCTCCACGAGCGAGCGAATCCGCTTGACGGCAGCGTCCGGAGCCGAGAGCACGGGAATCGCTAGACGCTCTTGGACTGCCGCCCGCGCACGTGAGGTCGAGAAATGCGCGAGCATGATTGCGTCGAATCCGGTTAGTTCTTGCGAGCGCTCGGCGACCAGCCGATTGTGCGTTTCGGCATCTCCATTGCGAAGCGCATCAATCGCTCCCGCTGCGACGATCGTGGTGAGGCTCGCGGAAGAGTGCGAAGTTCTCACGAAATCCTCGAACTCCTGGGTCATAGTGCTTACGGCAGGCGCAAACGTCGCGAGCATGCCGATCCTTCCCCCGGCCGAGATTGCGTCTTCGAACATTGCTTCATTCGGCTTCACAACCGGTATAGAAAGCTCATTCGATAGACGGTCGATCGCAGGGCCAAATGCGGAACAGGTGATCAAGATTCCGTCCGCCTTCACACTCTGCTGCGCATATCTTCCGAGGTCGACAAAACGCTCAATCAGCTCTTGCGACAGAACCGATCCATCCTTGGCTCGGTCGATCGTGAGCCCATCATCGAGCAGATTGATCGGTTCAGCATCAGCCCAAAGGCGCTTCATCGAATCCTGTACCGGATCCATGGCTACGGGAGTCGCGTGGAGCAAAACGATACGTGGCTTAGACGAGTTCATGCTGACACCTTCCGTAGGCCGACCGCGGCGGGAGTTGCCGTCCCCTGAATTCCGATTGCCTTTCCCGCCAAGCGTGACCGCAGTCCGCCATTCTCGTAAGCTGCGGAGGCCTCTGCGGACGAAAGATGTGCGATGAAAGCTTGTGCGCCTTCAGGATCGGCAGCATCGGAGAAGATGCCGATGGAGAAGTCAGTCGGGACTTGATAAAGCTCCGGGAACGGGCCGACTACATCGACGCCATCGATCGACATCAACTCGCTGACCTGCTGTACTGCGAGGTCACATTCCTCACTCACAACATGCTTCGCGGTGAAACCGCTCGGTATGACCAGGGCGCGTGCATTGATCTCATCCGCAATCCCGAGACGTTCGATCAGTTCTGCGAAATAGATCCCACTCGCACCCGTGCGGGAGTAGGCGATAGAACGAGCCTTGAGCAGTGTTTGTTTGAAGGCCTCAGGAGTGGAGATGTCGGGTCGCGCTGCTCCTTTGCGAACTCCCAGTCCGAAAAGTGCCTGGGCGATTGGTGTGACCGATTTCTGTACGATGAGGCCTTCACGCACCAGCTGATCCATAGACTCGTCGATGAGAATCACGGCATCCGCTCGTTCACCTGCCAGGATCTTCTGCTTCAAGACCGCCGTCGGATTCCAGTCGATCGAGGCATCGAGTCCCTTTGAACGCCAGGACGGAAGCAGGGAACGATTCAGCGCTACTTCGACAGCGAGGGTACTCATAACTTTCACGGTGTCGGGCTCCTTCACTTGCTTGAAAAACAGGTTAGGATCCGTCACTGGCGGTCCGTTCTCAAGCTCGGCTAGCGCAACGTCCATATCCAGAGCACCAGCCCAGCGTCCCACAACGACCGTGGCCACGACATTGCTGAAAAGATTTGTGACAGCTCGAATTTCCGCCATGAAGCGGTCTACGCCTATGAGCAGTGAGAGTCCCGCGACGGGAAGTACACCCAAAGTCGGCAGCGTTGCAGCTAGCGCAACGAAGCCGCCACCGCTCACGCCCGCTGCACCCTTGGAGGTAAGCAGCATGATCAGAAACATGCTGAGCTGCTGTGCCAAAGAGAGATGGGTGTTGGTCGCGTGCGCTATGAAGAGCACTCCCATCGTCATGTAGATCGCAGTGCCAGACATATTGAAAGAGAAACCAGTGGGCATCACGAGACCCACTACCTCGCGCTTCACCCCGAGTCGGTCCAGCTTCTCCATGCTCCGCGGAATCATTGTCTCGCCGGAAGTAGAGGCGAACACAATGAGGAGCTCATCCTTGAAGTAGGCAATCAGCTTGAAGATATTGATACCGGCGAGCTTCGTAGAGATTCCGAGCACGATCACGACGAAGAGGATGCTCACGACGTAGACAGAAGCGACCAGCTCTCCCAGACTCTTCAACGTCCCTATGCCGTACTTACCGATCGAGAAGGCGAGTGCTCCGAATGCGCCAACGGGGGCAAGGCGCATGATGAGGCCGACCATAACGAATAGCCCGGAGCTGACCTGATCCAAAATCTTCACCAACATCTTTGTCCGCTCGCCCAACTTAGCCAGGCCGATGCCGAAGAGCACCGCCACGAACAAGACTGGCAGAATCTCTCCGGTAGCAAAGGGCTCCATAAATGTGTTCGGAACAAGGTCCAGAAAGAAATTGGCAAACGTCATTGGCTTCGCTTTTTGAACGACGCTCGCCACCGCGCCAGCATCAAGGGTCGATACCTTCGCGTTGATCCCGTTGCCAACCTTCCACAGATTGCCGACGACCATACCCAAGAAGAGGGCTATGGTCGAAGCGATCTCAAAGTAGATGAGAGCTTTCAAGCCGACCTTAGCTACCTTCTTCATGTCGCCGATGGTTGCAATACCCACCACGATCGTGATGAAGATGACTGGTGTCACCACCACCTTGATCGCCTTGATGAAGAGATCGCCAAGCGGCTTTGCTTGAACTGCTAGTTGTGGATCGAAGTAACCAAGCAGACTGCCAAGAACTACGCCAATGAGGACCTGAACATAGAGCTTTCTGAGCCAACGTTTTGCTTGCATCGTTTTGCACCCATCCTTCACGTCTGTGCTCCGCTCTCCGAATCGAGCGATCGCTTTTCCTTCGAAAGCAGTCGTTTTAGACGCCTTCGTCACTTCTCAACCACGCTGGCCCTACATCCAATTGAGCCCGTCGATGGTATTTGAACGAGGTATGTATTCGCATCCGAGATACCCGCGATATTGGGTTTCCAAGAGCGTTTGCTTCAATTGCTTGAAGTCGATGGTTCCCGTACCCGGCTCGTGTCGCCCAGGGACGTCGGAAATGTGCACATGTTTGATCTGTTCCCGGTACCGTCGGATTTGGCCGTCCAAGTCGAGACCTGCGGTTATCACGTGGAACACGTCCAAGAGCAAACCGATGTTCCGCTTGCCGGCTGCTGCTATCGCTCGTGCTGCTACCTCTGGTGTCTCCACGTAGTAATCCGGGACCGCTTGATGACACATGGGTTCCACGATGATCGTGATGCCGTACTCCTCTGCACGTTCTGCGGCATAACGTAGGCTCTGGATGTACTGCTCCCAGTTTTCGTCTGTTCTCGCCGAAGAGGGAACGACGCCGGCCATCGCATGGAGAAGCTTCACGCCGATCTTCCTGGCGTAGAGTATCCCTTCCTCGACGCTCTCCGTGAACTCGGTCCAACGCTCCGGAAAGATGGCGATACCCTTTTCACCTTTGCTTGCATCCCCGGAACGAAGGCCGAACTGAATATAAGAAGCGCCTGTTTCTGACAGGCAGTCCGCTAGGTCGCTCGCCGGCGTGGCGTAAGGGGACGGGTGCTCCACGGCGGCGAAGCCGTGAAGCTTCGCCGCGCGTACACGATCCAGAAACGGTAGCTCCTGAAAGAGGTAGCCAATGTGGGCGCTGTAAGGGAGAGTATTCGTCATGTCTCGCTCCTACGCGCCCTTGGTGCCGCAGAGGTTCCAACCGCGACCACCATCTCCGTACGACTCCCAACCGTCCGCCGTGATGGCGATGGTGTCCTCGAGCTTGATGAAGCCGCGCGTCTTATGGTGAAGCTCTGTTTCGACGGAGATCACCATGCCTTGTTCGAGGGGACGAGTGGCGTGATATGCCTCATACTTCGGCATCGCAGTCGCCGTCAGCCACGGCGCTTCATGGCTGACGATGCCCATACCATGCGCCCAGAAGGACATTGCGTCTTTGGCCGAAGATCGACTTAGGGCCTCGTTGGCTCTCACGAAGAGATCGCCGCCAATCGCGCCCGCCTTGAGGCCTTTGCGCGCAGTCTGCTGCACATCTTCCACTTGCCCCAGCAGGTCGATCAACTCCTGATCGGGATGTCCGCTGTAGCCCATGCGGGTCACGTCGCCGATGTAGCCCTTGTAGTTGCCGCCCGAGTCGAGCGCGAGCACTTCATTCTCGTGCCATACCTGATCGTATGGAGCTCGATTCATCGATGTCCCCATGTTCGTCAACGCATACTCAAACTTGAGCCCGCGCTTCGTCTCTTCCTCGCGGAGTGCTTCGACAATCTGTCTCTTCGTGACTCCAGGCCCGTACGTTCCAAAGACTGCCAGCATCGATTCGACGACCTTCTCTGAGCCAAGGCGTAGAAGAGTCAGCTCTTCGGGACTCTTTCGCGCGCGAAGGATCTCTAGGGTGAACGTCGCATCAATCAACTTCGCGTCAGGAAGGTTCTCCTGCAGAACGCCATAGGCGTCGATCGGCATAAAGCCCACCTCGATGCCAATGCGGCCATTCTGGACGTTGAGGCGCTTGATCTGCTCCACGGCCGATGCGGCGTAGCCGGTGCTGGTGAACTTCGTCAGGTCGAAATGCGAAACCCAGAAACTTCCCAACTGCTTTTCATACCGTTCCCACGGTGCGCCTACGTAACCTGAGTCAAGCGGCTGTCCCTTCTTGTAGACGAAGAAGGGGAGATAGCGGCTGAGTCCATGAGCATCCATGAAGTCGTAAAAGAAGAAGCGATAGTTTCCAAGCAAATACTGAATGCTGTGCTTTGAGGTGACGAGCAGGGCATCAAGCCCTGCTTCGTCCATCAACTGATCGAGCCGGTTGGTATCAAACGGCGGTTTGAGATACTTCGACCGATCTTCGACCGGGTTTCCTTCCGAATACGCAAAAGCCATTTCTTTCTCCTCGTTTCCGCGTTCCTGATTCCTAAGCCGTGACTGCTTCTTCTTCCTTGGCTGCGGCTGTCTTCGAAGAGAAATCGTTGCGTACAACAACCTTGATCGCGTCCTCCACACGATCACGCGCATAACGAAGCGCTTCTGGCAGTTCGCTGAGCGGGAAGGTGTGCGTGCACACCACGGTGGCATCGAAGCGCTTCTGGCGCATGAATGCCTCTGCGCGATGCGTTGCGCTCTTACCTTCGCCGCGGATCCCGTAGAGGTAAATGTTGTTTCGCACGATGTAGGCGACATCCACAGGTGCGGCTTCGCCCGGGAACGCTGCCAGGCAGATCTTGCCGCCACGGTTGAGCATCTGGGCCGCTTCGTTCACGGCATTAGGAGCGCCGGAGCACTCGACAACATAGTCGGCACCCTTGCCATCAGTGAGCTCGCGCACGCGCTTCACGGGGTCTTCGTTCTTCACGTTGATGACGTAATCTGCTCCGAGCTGCTTGCCAATCTCGAGGCGATTGTCGCGGGTTCCGGTAAGGATGACGGGTTGAGCACCAAGAGCCTTTGCTACAGCTGCGCCAAGCAAGCCGATAGGCCCAGGACCGGTAACAACGACGCTCTCTCCAGCGACCAGACCGCCGAGCTCGGTGAGCCCGTAGACGGCAGTGCCTGCAGTAACGACGAGCGTGGCTTCTTCATCGCTCATCGTGTCCGCGATGGGCACCAACGTGTTGATGTTGTTGATCTGGTATTCGCAGAAGCCGCCATCGGTCGTAAAGCCATTCGCGCGATGACCTTTGTCGACATCTCCGTAGTTCTTGCCGTAGTTGTGGCAGGACGTATACATGCCCTGGCGGCAACGGATGCACTGGCCGCAGCCTGCATGAATCTCCACGGTCACTCGTTGGCCGATCTCGTATTCGTCAACACCGGGGCCAAGGGCAACGACCGTGCCCATGTACTCATGACCGGGAGTGAAATTCTTGTTGAAGGGAAGTCCGCCTTGAATCATTGAGGGGGGACCATGTTTGATGATTTCGAGATCGGTCGCGCAAATCGCAACGGCATCGATGCGAACCAACACCTCAGCCCTCTTCGGCGATGGAACAGGCTTGTCTACAAGAGTCAATTGGCCGGGGTCGCCCAACACCCACGCCTTCATGGTTTCGGGAATTGGGAAGTTGCTGTCAGTCTTTACGCCAGGATTCTGCATGATAGTTTTCCTTTCAACTTGGGTTATTGCCGAGTGCAGCGTGGTTAAGAGAGAGGTGGAAGTCTCCTAAAACGAGACCTTCATCGAAATCTGTATTTGGCGGCTGCTGTTTGCGGTCGCAGTGATGAGTCCACCCGGACCGGGTTCGGGAGAGAGTGTCTGGTTCGCGGTGGTACCTTGTGCTGGACCATTCGCGATCACAATAGGGTTGGGTATCTGTAGGTTCGTGTGGTTGAGCACGTTGGCGAAGTCGACTCGGAACTGAGCACCGACCCGCTTGTTGATCTGCCCTGAATGAACCAGCGAGAGGTCCCAATCAGCGTGCCCGGGACCGCGCAAGCTGTCACGGCCCGCATTCCCTACCGTTCCATACGCTGGAGCCGAGAACGCCGTTGGGTTGAAGTACTGTGCCACGCGTTGCGCGGTTGTGCCCCGGGTGTACAGTCGTCCGCTGAAGTTCGGATTGACATCCGGGCGAATCGGATTCCGTGGATCGCCGTTGCCCGTGGGGTTATAGCCAAGCTGAGGAGAGAAGGGAAACCCCGTCTGCAGGTTGGCGATGCTTCCTACGGACCAACCCGAAATAAGGCGGGACACAATCGGACTGGTCTTTGCGAAGAACGGCTGTTTGCTTCCGAACGGAAGCTGATACGTGAGGTTGATCGTTGCTATCGAGCTGATGTCCGTCGCAGAGGGGCCATAATCGAGGTCAGGACGGCTGGGAACGGCGACGAACGCCGGAGTGTTCGCCGACACGGAGGTTGTCCAGGCCGCGCCATTGTCCAGGTTCTTCGACCAAATGTAGGAACCATTGATCTGCAATCCCCGCGATAGATCGTGCCGATAGAGAACCGACAGAGCGTTGTAATTGCTTACGCCACCGGACCACCAGGAGAGTGTGCTCGAAAGCTTAGGGTTTGCTTTGGCGGTGGTGGGGTAATAGATCGTCCCGTTCGGTAGAACGGTATAAGCCGGTTCGTTCAGATCGCCCGCGAGGATCTGGTTGTATCCATAGGACCCCAGATAGCCGATGCTGAGTGAACTCTTCCACGGCATCTGCTGTTCGATCCGAATCGTGTACGTAACCAGTGATGGTGTCGCGATATCAAGGGCAACCGTTGAGGGCAACACGGTTGGCGTCGCGCCCGTTGCGTTCGACACATTTGTCGCCGTATATGCGTTCGAGGTGTTGAAAGGAGCTGCCTGGTCAAGTCGGTAGTTCAAGCCCGATAGCGGCACATGATGCAGTCCGGCTCCGGCCCGCAACACCGTCGATCCCTTGGCGTTGAGGTTCCACATGATGCCGATATGAGGTTCAGGTAGAAAGAGTGCGCGGTTCTGATTGACGGCGTTTGACTGGACGGTCGGCGCGGAATCCATGACCCCATTCACGATGTGGTAAACCCCGGCTCGACCTTGAGACTCTGACCATCCGGTCGAAGATTCGAACCGAAAGCCTGCTCGGACGAGGAAGCGCGGCGTGGGGCGATAGCTGTCTTCGACATAGGCGTCACCCATGAAGTTGCGCCACCCGAGCCCCGTCGTATTGGGGGTGTACCGGAACAGACGTATGGAACCAGCCAGAAAGAGTGAAAGCGAATTGAACGCTGCTTGGCCACCTAGGTCGCGCGCCACATCGTCGTTGGACTGCAGCCGTTGAATCCAACCACCGAACTCCAACTGATGCTTCCCATGCGTCCAGATCACATGGTCGTCAACAGTAAACGTGTTTCTAGCAATCGTGTTATCCCCAGCAGGGTTGGCGCCTGCGTTTGTCACCGCCGAAGCACCACCGGAAGCGACTGTTCCCGACACGATGATCGAAGAGGTCGGTTTTCCAGGAACCAGCGTTGGCGTGATGGCTTGGATGTCGGGACGCACAGAACTGACCAAGTGTGAACCGGCGCGGTTGAAAGAAAACCGAAACGTGTTCACAAGCTTCGCGCTGAAGTTGTGTTGCTCCTGGAGAGTCCCATTTTGCTGGCGCAGAGCCTCGTTCACGATCGAGTAGGGATTTTGGCTTGGTGTGCTCGCCGACGAATCGTCGATGGTGTATGTCGCGAACGCACTGTCATGCCGTCCCATCACGATGTCTAAGCGGGACGAGCCCGCATCGATGCGCACACGCTGGGTGGGATTGTTGAACGCAAGCGCGATACCGGTGATCCGGCCGTTGCTCGTTACTTCTGGCCCATTCGCGACAGGCCAAAGATTCAAGAGTTGCGCCGAGACGGGGCTCACTGTGACAGGAACTCGTACGCCGCTTGCGTTGGGCAGTAAGCCCTGCCTTGCTTCGTTGTCTGGCACTAAGGCCACATTGCTCAGGCCAAGGTTCTGGCGGAATCCTTCGTAGTTTCCGAAGGCATACAGCACCTTGGGAATAATAGGACCGCCGAGTGTGGCTCCGAACACATTGCGCTGACTGTTCGGCTTTCTGGACGGATCGAAGTAATTGCGCGCATTGAGGAAGCTATTCCGGAAATACTCATAGCCGCTTCCATGCAGGGTGTCTGTCCCCGCAGTCGATGTGACGACCGTCACTTGCGCACCATCTCGTTTGCTATAGAACGATGAAAAGGTGCTCGTCACGAGCGAATAATCGCGCCACGTGTCGATATCGAGGACTTGCCCTGTGTAGTTCAGGTTGTCCGGATTCAGAATGATGAACTGGTCGTAGAGTCGGCCATTCAGAGGGAGCTTCTTGATGACGCGTGGATCGTTCAACTCCGTTCCCGGTTTCACTGCTGAACTTTGTTGCGCCGCGTTCGGATTGCGTGTGTTGGCAGCTCCCGAAATCGTTCCGCCCACCGTTTGCGCCGACGCCATGCAACTCCCTGCGAGACAGGTCACCGTGAGCGTGGCGATACAGCTTGCAACCGCAAAGGGACGCGATGAGCTCGCGGAGCAGAGGGAGGGGAGGGGCGTAGATTCGAGAACCAGCGTGCCTATAGCGTCTTGGTAATACCGCCCGATCTCTCTTCGGCGAGGACACGCTATGTGAGAGATTCGAGTTTTTGCAAACGAGCTGAACATGCAGTCAACCTCGTGGAGGTGGCGCCGGTCAACTCAAAAGGCATAACTGCTTTCTGCGTACCGTCCACTTCAACGGAGCAAACTCTACGCCCGCAGAAATAAGTTCGTCCAACAATATATAGAGATTACATTTATCTTCAAAGTAGATGAATCAAGTTACCGATGAGGGCGGTGATCTTCTACATTCTGAAGTGCGAATTGCCCTTACATCGGCTTCCCTGGGATCCCCACTACCAGCTTCGATATGTCAGCAAGATCGTCTGGAAGCCGCTCACACCCGTAATCTCCGCTTCACCGGGAGTTTCGACGCCTTCCTCATCGCTTCCAGAAAAAGATTCACCGTGCTCAGAGGTTCTTTCCCTTTCGTCCTGGCCTTCGCCACGATTGCCAGACCCCATCGAGTCAACGCAGGTTGACGATCAGCAATCGCCAAGACCTTCAGGTCTGAAGACTCGGGGAACGCCCGTGCGAGCACACTAGGAACAATGGCGACGCCCAAACCGCGCGAAACAAATTGCACCACAGTATGGACCTCTCCTACTTCGATCACCGTTCGCCGGTGAAGATTTCGCACGGCGAATTCGCGGTCGATCATTCTTCGTGTGGCCCGGCCTGGTGTGAGGTCAACGAAGTTCTCCTGGCTGATCGAGTCCATCGAAACTTTGTCTTTTGCCGCGAGCGGATGATCAACGCCGCAGATTCCTACCAAGGTGTCCTCGATGAAGGGCAGCACGACCAGTCCCGGTATCGTTGGACTTCCGTGTAACGCATGGAAGCTCAGATCTAACTCTCCGGAGCGGACCATCTCCGGCACTGCGTCCGCAGTAACGGAACGCACTTCGATCTCAAGCAGCGGATAGTCCGTTCGAATGTTCTTGAGCACGAGTGGCATATCAAGGTAGGGGATCAAACTTTGAAGAACTCCGATGCGCAGACGTCCCCGGACGATACCGTCAAATTCGCGGACCGATTGCAAACCTTCTTCAATGGCCGCCAGACTTGCACGAGCGTGTTGGAGGAATACCTTTCCTGCGTCCGTGAGAGCGACGCTCCTCGTCGTTCTTTCAATAAGACGGACGCCAACCTCTTCCTCCAACTCCTTGATTGAAGACGAGACACCCGACTGCACGATGTGAACCTTGCGTGCGGCCTTCGTAAAGCTCCCTTCGTCGGCTACTGCAATGAGATGTTGCAAATGTCTGATGTCCATGACTTCATTCCTGTTTTATTTATCGTCTGAAAAGATGAGTGATATTCAAAAAAGTTGTTTTTCAGAAGAGTGTTCACGAGCATAAGCTTCTTAGGCAATTGGGGCAAGCGCTGTTCAAGTGACTCGTACGTTTGTGCGGGCTTGCTGGACTAGCGGGCGTCTGAGAGCGGGGTGGGCAACTCTGCGGACACCAGCTCTTGAAACTAAGGCTTTCTTGAAGCCGGTACAGAAAGACCTTCGCAAGAAGGACAAACAAGATTGGACTAAGGAACAAGCTCAATGAAACTCACGCCTGGAAAGCTGGCCGGTCTCAAAGCGGTCTCGAACACAAACGGTGTCATCGCTGCGGCAGCCATGGATCAAAGAGGCTCACTTCAAAAGACTCTCTCCAACGAGCGGGGAAGCGCGGCGACAAGTCACGATCTCGAAGTGTTCAAAACACTTGTGACGGAAACTCTTACGCAACATGCTTCAGCGATCTTGCTCGATCCTGAATTCGGGCTGCCAGCGTCTCACAAGCGCAACGAAAAGGGCCTACTCCTTGCCTACGAGAAGACGGGATACGATGCCACACTCCGGGGACGTCTCCCTGACTTGCTCGAACTCTGGAGCGTACGCCGTCTCAAGGAGGCGGGCGCGGACTGTTTGAAAATCCTTCTCTACTACACTCCGTTTGAAGACTCCAAGATCAATGATCTGAAGCATGCGTGGATCGAAAGAATCGGCGACGAGTGCAGGGCGAATGACCTTCCGTTCTTCCTCGAGTTTGTCGGATATGACGCAGAGGGCGGCGATGTGAAGTCGCTCGCCTACGCGAAAAAGAAGCCCTCGATCGTCGCCGGTGCCATGCAAGAGTTTTCCAAACCACGTTATGGCGTGGATGTTCTCAAGGTGGAAGTTCCCGTAGAGATGAACTATGTGTCGGGAACACGTGCGTTCAACGGAGAGGAGGCCTACACGAAAGCCGAGGCGATGCGTCTCTTCCGGGACACTGCCGAAGCTACCGAGCTGCCTTTCATCTATCTCTCCGCTGGCGTTTCGAATCCGGTCTTCATCGAAACCTTGGAGTTGGCCAACGAATCGGGAGTGAAGTACAACGGTGTTCTTTGCGGCCGCGCGACCTGGCAGGATGGGATCGCCATCTATGCCAAGCAAGGAGCGGAAGCGTTTCGGGATTGGTTGGAGACTGTCGGTGTTCGCAACATCCAGAACGTGAATCAGGCTTTGAATGGCGCAACGAGCTGGTTTGCAAAGGTGGAGGACAGCCAGTGAGCCACGATGTTCCTCGCGGAATCGAACACATCGGCATCTGCGTTCCAGATCATGATGCGGCGGTACGCTTCTTTGAAAGCGCGTTCGGGGCTACGGTGCTTCAGTCTCACGTGACAAGGGACCAGCCCCTCTCGAGTCGTCAGCTCAATCAGTCCCACGGAATGGCCGCACGGAGCGAGATATGTGCGGCCAGTCTGCTACGTTTCGGAAACGCGGCCAACATCGAAATCATGCAACTGACGCGGTATACGCGGCTGGATCCTGCGGATTTCAGCGATATGGGGCTGCAACATTTTTCCGTATACGTCGACGATCTCGACGCCTGCACCCGTCGCTTCGTTCGCGCCGGGGGGCTGCTCCTCGATGGCCCTTTCGACCTGATTGGTTACGAAGCAGGTGCCGGCAATCGCGGTCGATTCGGCCGCATGCCATGGGGTTCGATGGTCGAGTTCATCACTCTTCCTGCCGCTGCAACGAAGACCGAAGTGTCGATGCAGACCCGTTGGTTTCCGCAACTTCAAGAATGACAGCGTCGACCAACCTTTGACGAGCATTCAGTTCTCGCACGGCCATCAGGCAGGTTGGCCGTAATGGACAATCCTCGAGAACGACTCTGGAGTGAGCGAAGCGCCACCGACCAAAGCTCCATCGATCTCGGGCTCCGCCATCAGCTGCTCGATGTTGTGCGGTGTTACCGATCCCCCGTAAAGAATGCGAATCGCAGATGCCGTCGTTTGCCCAAACAATAAAGCAAGCTCGGAACGTATGAGTGAGTGGGTCCAGCCGGCCAAATCAGGCGCCGCAGTATGCCCGGTTCCAATCGCCCAAATCGGTTCATAGGCGATCACCATCGTTTCGGCTTGCGAGGATGTAAGCCCCGCCACAGCTCCACGTAGTTGCTTCCGCAGGACGGCCTCCGTCTCTCCATTCTCACGCTGAGCCAAGGTCTCTCCAAGGCAGAGGAGAGGAACGAATCCGTGTGCGAGGGCTGCTTGCAATTTCAGATTGATGGAGCCGTCGGTTTCCCCCAGAAAGCTCCGCTGCTCGCTATGCCCTAACAACACAAACCGACACCCAATCTTGCTTAGCATCATGACCGAGGTCTGTCCCGTGTAAGGGCCTTCGGCAAGCCAATGCATCGTTTGTGTTCCGGCAGCGACGCGCGTATTGCGTAAGGCAGAGACCACCTCGGAGAGCGCCGTCAGCGTGGGAAACAGGACAATCTCGTCTCGTTCATGGTCCGCAACTAGAGGAAGGAACGCGGCCAGATAGTCGATCGACTCTTCTGGCGTCTTGAACATCTTCCAGTTGCCAGCCATCAAAGGTTTACGCATGAACCACTCCGTCCTTCCTGGACCCACAGGCCGCATAGGAGACAGCTATATCCCGCCATCAGCGTCCATGCGTTTTACATCGCTGCGAAGTACGCTCAGGCTCCGTGAAACTGTCATCGAAAATGTAGCGGTCGCACGGATCAGCCGTCCAACGATAAGTTCAGATGGCAGTCATTGCCTGGTCAGATAAATCTGGAGGACTCGCTATAGAGCGTGCGTGATCCGAAGTACAGGGACTCCGCTTCCTATCGCGCAGGGCGGCGAACCCTTACAAGGCAGCTCGCCGCCACAATCGACTCGCTCAATCCGTAACCGGCTTAGGCGACTTTCCTCGTATCCAAGATCTTCACGGTAGGCAGCCGAGCCTTGAGCCACGGGTAGGCGTTTTCGGCGTGTCGAATCGGGAGCATGGCGGTACGGATGCGGATGGTTGCACCCCAGACATAGGTGATTTCGATTTTGGTTTGATACATCTCGGTTCAATTCTTACGGCGTACCGGCCGTAGCGGGTTTACGGTGGAAGGGGAGAGGCTCACAGGCCCCCGACGCTGGGGCGAAACGCCCCTCTGTATACGGAAGCGATAGTCGTTTTCCTCATTCACTTGTTTTTCTGTGACCGTTCGGGTCTGCCCGTCGCTCCCGGAAGGGAGGAGCGCCGCTCCTCCCTGTCTGCAGCCGCGAACGCGTCTTCCGCCACCCTCCTCAGCGGGACGTTCCTTCCCGCAACGCCCTCCCTTACAGATTGGCGCGCTGTCGCGCGCGAATGTCGAAACCAGACCTCCCTAAGGGGCGCTGCCCCTCGCGCTCTGCAAGGCCATTCGCCCTCCGGGTTTTGGCTCCCCCACGCTACGCGCGGTCCCCCCAAAAAGCTCCGCTCCAAGGCCTTTCCGTTTGCTACCCCCGCGTTCGCCACGTGGCGTCCGGCATGTGCCCATGCCGCCGCTTCGCAAGCGGACAAGCAACGGCAACAGCCAAGGAGGAAGCACCCATGACCACCACCGCCATCCACGAAGCCAACGCCACCCTCAACAGCAAGAAACCTCTCAGCAAGCAGGAACTCATCGCCGCCAACATCAAGCTCCTCGTCGAGCAGTTGAACGCTGGCAAGTCGGAAGCCCTCACGAACTACCTCACGGCCATGAGCCGTTTCCACAATTACAGCTTCGGCAACGTCTTAGAGATCGCTCGCCAGATGCCCACGGCTACTCGCGTTGCGGGCTTCTGGACATGGAAGAATCTGGGACGTTCCGTCAATGCAGGAGCTAAGGGCATTCGCATCCTTGCTCCTATCGTCGGTGTTCGCCGCAAGAAGGACAGCGAAGCTGAGAAGGACATCACCAAGCAGAACGAGCGTGCTTTGCTTGGTTTCCGCAATACCTTCGTCTTCGACATCTCCCAGACCAACGGCATCGAGCTGCCTGAGATCGAGCAGACGTCAGGCGACCCCGGCGACAACCTCACGCGCTTGAAAACCTTCCTGCACGGGCAGGGCATTCAGGTCGTCTACAACGAGAAGATCGCCCCCGCTCTCGGCATGAGTTACGGCGGTCGCATTGCTCTATTGCCCGGGCAGACCGAGGCCGAGGAGTTCTCCACGCTTGTGCATGAAGCCGCGCACGAGATGCTTCACAAGTCCGAACGCCGTACTGCCACCACCAAGACTGTGCGCGAGACAGAAGCAGAAGCCGTGGCCTTCGTTGTCGGCAAGGCTATTGGATTGATGAACATCAACGCCTCCGCCGATTACATCCAGCTCTATCACGGCAACGCGTCCATGCTCGCCGAGAGTTTGGAGGTGATCCAGCAGGCCTCGGGTGTCATCCTCGCGGCGGTAGAAGCTCCCGCGCTCAACGAAGAAGCAGAGCAGGCTGCCTCCGCACTCGAGGAGGCAGCCTAATGCGAATCCTTCTCGACATCCTTGAAGCTGTCGGAGGCTGGAACCACGGCCTGCATCTGCACATCGACAATCAGCCCTATCTTCCCTTGGTGATCGAGGCGATGGATGAGTCCGGCCCTTGTGGCCTTCCCGCCATCTCCGTAACCCACTACGGCAAGCAGAACGGCGATGCCATGCGTGACCCCGAGATGTGTTTTGAACTCGGCTTCGCTGGTGGCGCTCATCTCAACCCCTTTTATTGGCGCAACGACTATCTAGGCATCGAGCAGTGGAGCCGCTTTATTCGTGACAGCAATTACTGCTATCACACGCAGCTTCACGAACAGCACGAGGTCTTCGCCAAGCTGTGGGACAAGAACCTGCGACAGCAACGCTTCTTCGAGGCCTTCCAGCAGCAAGCCAAGAGCGCCTAGACCTTCCTCCATCCACCGGAGCGAAGACAAGGCAGCGCGTTCGCTCCGTCGTCGTCCACCGCCAACAGCCCAAGGAGGGCACCATGCAAGACAGCAGCCCGTTCCAGTTCATCGCCATCGATCTCATCGACGAATCCACCACCAACCCGCGCCAGACCTTTGACCCGGACAAGCTCAATGAGCTTGCCACGTCGATCATCATGAACGGTGTCATTCAGCCGATTGTTCTTCGTCCGAAGAGCAGCCGCTTCGAAGTCGTCGCGGGTGCGCGTCGCTTCCGCGCCTCTGTGATCGCGGAACAGTTTTCCATCCCGGCGCGTGTCGTGGAACTCAACGACGCGCAAGCCGTTGAATGGCAGCTTGTCGAAAACTCGCAGCGCGAAGACGTTCATCCCTACGAAGAAGCGCAGGGCTTCCAGCGTCTTCTCGATATGCCCGGCTATGACGTAGCTGCGATTGCCTTGAAGTCCGGCAAGAGTGCGAGCCACATCTACGCGCGGTTGTCTCTCTTGCAACTCATCCCCGAGGTAGCGAAGGCCTTTGTGGAAGAGCGCATCACCGCCAGCCATGCCAACCTCATCGCTCGTTTGCCGCAGGAGCATCAGGCGACTGCGTTCTCCAACTGCTGGCGTAAGGACTGGAAGGACGACGAAGCCCATCTGCTTCCTGCCAAGCATCTGAGCGCGTGGATTCAGAGCAACCTGTATTTGGATTTGGACACGGCTCCATTCGACAAGGACGACCCCAACCTCAATCCCTCCGCTGGCTCGTGTCTCGCTTGCCCTCGGCGTAGCGGCTACAACACCAGCCTCTTCGCCGATGTGCAGGGCGATCAGTGCCTCGATGCCGCCTGCTTCCAAGGCAAGATCACCGCGCATCTCGACCGTGAGCTCGCCGCACGTCCTGAGCTGGTGCAGATCGAAACCGCATGGCGTAACCCCAAAGAGCAGCGCCCCGGCGCTCTCAATCGCAACCACTACCGCGAGCTGCCCGACGCCGATAACCCCGACGCCGAGCCACCTTGCGCTCACGCCAAACCCGCTCTCATCGTCTTCGGCAAAGGACTCGGGCGCACCGTCATGGTCTGCCTCGAACCCGATTGCTCCGTTCACAGCAACCAACCGGAGGACGACGAAGAGGAGGAGATCGCGGCTGCGCCCTCGATGCCACCCGCACCCGAGGAGGAAACAGAAGAAGAGGCTGCACAACGCATCGCCGAACATGAGCAGCGTGTTGCAGAGTATGAAGCCGAAGAGACACGGAAGCGCGAAGAGCGCAAAGCCGCTGCGGAGCGGTTGGAGCAGGAAAGGGAAGCCGAACGCGTCCAACGCGAGAAGCAGGCCAAGGCGCGAGCGGCCACCTTCGAGCGCATCCTCGCCAAGGCTCCCGAGGCGTTCAACCCGGCGCAGCTACGAACTGTGCTGAGCCTTCTGATCCATCTCGATCCCTACGACTACTTGGACGAGGTCGTGGCCTTTTACACCAAGGAAGACGAGAATACCGAACAGTCCGCCGAGCAGATCGTCTCGTCGGCTTTGGGAGCAACGCCTGACGAGAAGCTAACCAGCTTCGCTCTGCGTCTCCTGCTCTCCGACCATGTGGCCATCCCGCAGGAAGATCAACCTGACCTGTTGGTCGAAGCCGAGGCCGTTTTTACACCCAAACAGCTGAAGGCCGCCAAGCCTAAGAAAGCGCCCTCTTCTAAGCCTGCCTTGGTCAAGGCCGCAGCCAAAGGAAAGAAGCCCTCCACGCCTAAGAAAGCCGCATAGCCTCGAGACAGAGCGGCCTCGGATTCTTCCGAGGCCGCTTTGTGTTCGTTCGAAAAATGGTGCTGGGAGACACCTCTTCGGTTTCTCCCAGACCCTCTTCCCGCTGGCTCCGGCCCCCGCTCGCCGGCTGCGCGGGAGGAACCTTCTATTGGCACTGTGAGGGCGCGAGCCATCCGAGGAGGGTAGCGCGGAGATCTGGAGAAGATAGAAGCGCGTGCTCGAACGCAGCTTTCTCGACTAAGGCAAACTCTCTCGTCGTTCGAGCACGGGCCAGACATTGGCAAGTTCGAGGATGAGTTCAACCGAATCCGGCTGCCAGTACCCCCCGTGACCAGCGACGACACCGGGCGGTACATTGATCATCCAGTCCGCAGAACGGTTCCACGGGAGGTGATCGTAGTCGGTCGCCAGACTGGATTGTGGCGTGCTGCAGGCGGGGCGATTCTCTCCTTTGTATGTTGGCTCTTTCGAACCTCTGCAGTTGTACTCGATGCGGCGATAGAGACGAGCTAGTTGAGGGAACGCTGCCTTAACGGGGAAAAGCCGCAACCTATCGGCTTGCGCTGGATCGGCGACGAGGGCCTTCGCGACATCGTCGCAGCCGGGGCGATCACCCGTAATGAAAGCGGCGTTGGTCCGTGCTGCCTCGATCTCGTCCTGGCCGATATAGCAGCCATTGTCGAAGTAAAGCAGGTTCGATGGATTGGAACGACGGACCTTACCAAGACTTGGTTTGTCTCCAGCCTGTATGTAACCAGGGTCAGCAAATGCCTTGTCGTTCTCGGGAGGCGTGGCCCTTGGTACTGGAGGTGGGCCCGCTATGAAGCGTCCGCCTGTTGCGAATGACCCGGTCAATGGATCGGATTTTGAGTGCACAGTGATGAGCAGGGGACGTGCTGGTTTGCCCTTAGACCCTGGCGTCAAGCTCACGATAGAGTACCCATTCGTCTTCTCGATCAATCGTTTGGGTATCAGTCCGCCCGTCGCTTCGTTAAAAGTTAAAGCCACATCAGCAAATGACCGTACCGCATCGCTTCCGGCAGGCTGCGGTTGATACATGTGGTAAATCGCACGCTCGAGAATTAAACCGCCAAATGAGTGTCCAATCAGGACGAGGCGAGAGGCGTCGCCGGCATTCGGTTTTGCAGCGTCTCGAAGCGTGCGCAGAATACTCAGGATGTCGTCATGGTCCGCTACTCGCCTTGCTGCTCGCTGCTGGAAATCGAGTCGCCAGGTGTTCAACGACCCGCGCCAACCGATATACACGCCGACATAACGCGTCTCACCCGACGGTGGAGGCTGCTTGCAGTCGAACTGGTCAGAACCTTTGAACTTGTCAAAACGGCTCTTAACGTCTCCTGGCGACAGCGAACTCATGTGTCGCTTGAATTCCAGCTCGCCAGAGTTTAGGCAGTCCATTAGCTGTAAGAAGTGAGGATAGTTGTTGGAGTCTAGGCGTGCATTGTTCTGGTTTCCATGAATGAAGACCAGAACCACCACCTTGCCTTTATCTGTAACCCCATCACGCGCAGATTCGATGAGCTTCCTTGCGAACACGAGCTGATCGTGACCGCAACAACTGTGCAAGCTACCTGAGCCATCCAGTTCGATCGTCGCGACGTTCTCGCGGAACGATGGTAGGGCCCCAGTGACCGGCGCTGTGTATTGAGGCGAGCGGTTGCCGACCCGTTGGTACGCCTGGTCAGGAATGCATCCGGTCAGAGCAACGGTGCCTAACAGAATAACTGTGAAGCGAAGGAAAGTAAGCAGTCGCATAGGTTCCTCAGCAAGTGATGGATTTTGAGGTAACTATACCTTTCCTTCCTCTCCATGCAAGCTTTTCTTTAGTGATACATAGCGATGGAGCCCATGAGCTTTACCCGGACGGTTTCTATCTCCGGCATCAAAGAACGCCAACGATCAGCAGCGCCGGCAAGATATCTCTCAAAGCTCACGAAAAGAGGAGAAACATAAGTGGCGTCAGGATGCCAAGTGCGAATTCGACACCGCGTATGCTCGCGAAACCTCGGCTCCCTTTATTCATGACGAGACCCGTGATGCAGATAACGATCAGGCTGATCGCAAACGTGTCCGAGAACCACCGCCACCACCTACCGGGGTTGTAGTGAAGATAGGAGAGCTGAAAGAAAAGAGGCCGCCTCTTCAAGCCTTGGTAGTCGACTGATCCTGTCTGTGTGTTGATCGCGAACGTAGAACCGCTGGAGAGGAAGACCTTCAACGTGTCAGGATTCGGCAGGAAGTGCTTCTTGTAATTCGCTTGTTCTGCCACCGGGTTGAGAAGCGCAAGGACCTCCTCTTTCGTGAAGGCTCCAGGATGCGGGAACACTCCCTTCGCTTGGTAGTGCTTCTCGACAACTTCGTATTGCGGATCGAACCGATTGAGATGATTCATCGTCAGCCCGGAGATGGCGTAGATGAGGATCATCCCCGTGAAGAAGAACGAGAGATGACCATGCAGATCGCGGCTGTACTTTCGGACCAGGTTCATCCGACTTTGCGCATACTTTACTTCTTTAGCCATATGTTTGTGATTTCCGAAATGAACATCTGGTGATGGGAAGGATTGCCCTGGTACGCGGCTCCGATATCGTCGCGATAGCCTCCGAGCGCCTTGTTATAGTCGAGGTCCTGAACCATCATGGTCTTGCACTCGATGATCAAACGAGCCTCCTTGTAACTCATCTGCCCGGAGGGCGTCTGCATCAGCGTCAAGCCGGATTCACGGATCTTGTCGGACGCGCGTCCAGTCTTCGTTCCCAAAATATGTTCGGCACCGCGAAATTGCTCAGGGAAGACGCTGAGAGTGAACCTCCCCTCTCGCTCCAGAAACTGATAGGTGTACCGGCTATTCCGCACGAAGATGAATGCCGCTGGATGGTCCCAGATATAGCCGATTGCACCCCAGTTGATGACCATGCTGTTCACCGAATCAGGCTTGCCCGCCGTGACCACCATCCACTGCTTACTGATCATGTCCACGACATTGTCGGGCAAGTCCGCGGGATCGATTCGATCGTACTGAGACTCCCAGGTCGTGTGCGTCAAGGCGGCAGTCTGCACTCTATCTACCGCTTGTTGCTTAGTGCAGGCCGTCAAGGGCGCAAGTAGGGCGAAGAGGCCAAGGAGCGGCGCGCAATACAAAGCTCGATGAATCGAGCGTCCACTCATCACTGGTCCTCCTTGAGATAACGCTTTGATTGGAAGCACCGTGCTCTTCGCTGCTCGCGTCTCCGTAGAAGAACTCGAACAGACTCTGTTGATACGTGACCGTCCATGAATGAATGAATCGTCCCCACACAGTTGTGATCAAGACAGGAAAACGAAGCCCCGTCTGTCTTGGCCTAAGGCTGACATGTCTTGTCTCGCAGATGAAGGAACTCGCAAACATAGGAGCACAGCTCCCACCTCCGGCGTGCGCAAAGAGCGAAGCGCGCCGTGGCGTCGTTTGCATCAAAGGAAAAAGTATAGATAATCGAAACATCGCAACCCGAGAGACGCTTGCTCCAGATTGCTCTTCAGGTTCGTGTGGTTAGGGAATGGAGTTGAACGCCGAATGTGGATTGTCCGAATTGCCCTGAATAGGCCCTATACATTCGTGGTCCTATCGATCCTGCTCTTGATCGCAGGGCCGTTAGCCGTGACCCACATGGCTGTCGATATTTTCCCGAACATCAACATTCCCGTGGTCTCCGTTGTTTGGACCTACACAGGACTTTCACCGGAGCAGCTTACAGATCGCATCGTCTCGCCTTTCGAGCGGGTGCTGCCGACTCTCGTCAACGATGTTGACCACACCGAGTCGCAGACGCTGAATGGTGTTGCGGTCACCAAGGTCTACTTCCGCCCTTCCGTGCAGATATCGCAGGGATTGGCTCAGATTACGGCAGCAGCGCAGCAAATTCTCAAGCAGGACCCTCCAGGAACAACACCGCCGCTGATCATTCAGTACAGCGCATCCAGCGTTCCGATCGTGCAGCTGGGACTGTCAGGCAAGGGACTCACGGAGCAGCAGCTCAATGACTTTGCTCTCAACTCGGTTCGTACACAGTTGTCGACCGTGCAGGGAGCTTCCATCCCGTACCCCTACGGCGGCCAACAGCGACAGGTGCAGGTCGATATCGACACTTCCAAGCTTCAGGCCTATGGGCTGTCTGCATCGGATGTTGTTAACGCAGTCAATGCGCAGAACGTAATTCTGCCGTCGGGCGATGCCAAGGTGGGTGACTTCGACTACCAGGTCGAAACCAACAGCACACCGAAGACGATTGCAGCGTTGAACGCCATTCCCGTGAAAACAGTCAATGGCGCGACCGTCTACATGCGCGACATCGGCAACGTACGTGACGGTTTTCCGCCCCAGACCAATATTGTTCGCGTAGATGGGCAGCGAGCAACATTGCTCACCGTTCAAAAGACGGGCGACTCCTCAACGCTCGATATCATCTCGAACATCCGCAAGCAGCTTCCTAATGTGCTTTCGGAGCTCCCGTCCTCGCTCAAGATCAACCTGATCTCAGATCAGTCCATCTTCGTGCGCGGCGCGATCTCGGGTGTCGTTCGCGAAGCCATCATTGCCGCTTGTCTCACGGCCCTGATGATCCTCGTCTTCCTCGGAAGCTGGCGCTCTAGCCTCATCATCGCCGTCTCGATTCCGCTCTCCGTGATTTGCTCCCTGCTTGCCCTGGCGGCCTTAGGTGAGACGATCAACATCATGACTTTGGGTGGCCTTGCCCTGGCCGTTGGCATCCTTGTCGACGATGCGACGGTGGCCATCGAGAACATTGACCGCAACCTCGAAGAAGGCAAGGAGCTCGAACAGGCCATTCTTGATGGCTCGGCCCAGATCGCTGTCCCAGCATTGGTTTCGACGCTGGCCATCTGCATCGTGTTCGTACCGATGTTCTTTCTTGCAGGTGTTGCCCGCTACCTCTTCGTCCCTCTCGCCGAATCCGTGGTGTTCGCGATGCTGGCGTCGTACTTCCTGTCCCGCACGATCGTGCCAACCATGGCCAAGTATCTGCTGAAAGGGCATTCGGAACTACACGGTCACGAGACAAAGGCGGCACCGAGCATCTTTGCGCGTTTCCAAAACGCCTTTGAGCGTGGGTTTGAGCGGCTCCGTACTTGGTACAAGGGCATACTGGAATCTTGCTTGGCGAATCGGCGTTCCTTCCTTGTCGCTGTGGTTCTCTTCTGGGTGGTTTCGATCGGCGCGTTGATCCCGTGGCTCGGCCAGGACTTCTTTCCCACGGTCGATGGCGGACAATTCAAACTCCACGTGCGTGCTCACACCGGCGTCCGTATTGAAAACACGGCTCGCCTTTGTGATGACGTGGAGAAGGTCATCCGCGAAGAGATTCCACCGAACGAACTCGAAGGCATTCTCGACAATCTCGGCGTTCCTTACTCCGGTCTGAATCTCTCCTATTCGAACTCCGCGACCGTTGGCACTGCCGATGCGGACATTACCGTCTCTCTCAAAGAGAAGCATCGACCAACGGCTCAATACATGACGGCCCTTCGCGAAAAGTTGAATCGACAGTTTCCGGGCGTCGTCTTTTATTACCTGCCCACAGATATGGTGAGTCAGATCCTCAACTTCGGCCTCCCCGCTCAGATCGATGTGCAGCTAGTCGGCTTGAAGGTGCAGGAGAACCGCGACTTCGCAGCCAACCTGATGCAGCAGTTTGCACGCATCCCGGGCACCACCGATCTTCGTATCCAGCAGCCGTTCAACTTGCCGACATGGAACGTAAATGTCGACCGGACTCGTGCCGAGCAGCTGGGGTATACCCAGCGTGATGTGGCCTCGAACCTGCTGGTTGCGCTTAGCGGTAGCTTCCAAACGTCACCGAACTTCTTCATCGACCAGCGGAATCATGTGGCCTACAACATCGCGGTGCAGACACCACAGCGTTTCGTAAAGAGCCTGCAGGAACTGCAAAACTTCCCGCTCGCTCCCAGGGGCGATAATCCCCAAACGCAGATTTTGAGCAATGTCGCGACGCTTGAGCGCGCCGCAGAGCAGGGCACCGTCAGCCATTACAACGCACGCCCCGTGATCGACATCTACGGCTCCGTTGAGGGGGCAGATCTTGGCAGCGTGGCGACTAGGCTGGAGAAGATCGTCGAAGACAGCAAGGCCAAGCTTCCGCGCGGCACCCAAATCTTTGTCCGCGGTCAGATGCAGACGATGCACAGCTCCTTTACGGGACTCGCATTCGGCCTTCTCTTCTCAATCGTTCTGGTCTACGCACTCATCGTCGTTAACTTCCAGAGTTGGCTTGATCCCTTCATCATCATTGCTGCGCTGCCCGGAGCGCTCGCGGGCATCGTTTGGATGCTGTTCCTAACCGGGACTCATATCAGCGTGCCTGCTCTGACCGGTTCCATCATGTGCGTCGGTGTGGCTACTGCAAACTCCATTCTGGTGGTTAGCTTTGCGAAAGAGCAGTTGGAGTCGGGTATGAGTGCGATGGAAGCAGCCCTCAGTGCTGGCTTCACCCGCTTCCGCCCCGTTCTCATGACAGCTCTCGCCATGATCATCGGCATGGTCCCGATGGCGCTCGGTCTCGGAGAAGGTGGTGAGCAGAACGCGCCACTCGGACGAGCCGTGATCGGTGGCCTCCTGCTCGCGACGGTAGGAACGCTCACCTTCGTGCCCACGTTCTTTTTACTCATGCATCGGAATGACCGCGTGACGCCACCCTCCACCGAAGGCGAGACAGAAGCGCATGCAGGCTAACGAACACGAGCAAGATTTCGGATAACAGCGACAAATAGATTCGAGGACAAAGATGGCGATTGAAGAGACGAACCACCAGAGAGCTGAAGAGAAGCCGTCTTCTGAGGGCAGCGGCGCAGCTGGCGGGAACGCGAGGAAGATAATCCTGTTTGTTCTCGTGCTTGCAGCTGTCGTGATCGTTGCTTGGGGCATCCTGAAACGTCGGCATAGTGCCAGCGAGCTGGAGAGTTACACCGATGCCAATGCGGCTCCCACGGTATCGATGGCGACGCCTGCTTTGGAGAAGAGCAGCGATGAAATCGTCCTGCCTGGCAACATGCAGGCTTTCTCAATGGCGCCTATCTACGCCCGCACCACGGGCTACGTGAAATCGTGGTCGCGTGACATTGGGGCCCGCGTACGGCAGGGGGAAGTTCTTGCCATCATCGAGACGCCGGAGCTCGACAAACAGCTCGCTCAAGCACGAGCGGAACTGGAAGCGGCCAAGACCAATGCGGGCCTCGCTCGCACTACAGCTACCCGCTATCAGGATCTCGTAGGCGAGAATGCGGTCTCACAGCAAGATACCGATACCGCCGTCAATCAATTGAAGGCGAGCTCCGCACAGGTCGCCTCCGCCGAAGCGAATGTGCAACGTCTCGAAGAACTGCAGTCCTTCGAGAAGATCATCGCGCCGTTTGATGGCGTCATCACCGCGCGTAACATCGACATCGGTCAGCTCATTGGCGCGAATGGAAGCACCGTGACAACCGGAGCAGGGCTTGTCGCGGGCAACCGTCAAGTGTTCGATATTTCGAAGGTCGACAGGCTGCGTGTCTACATCAACATTCCTCAGCAGTATGCGCCCGCTGCAAAGAACGGTTCGACGGCGACTCTGACTTTGCCGCAGTACCCAGGAAAGACGTTCCAAGGCACGCTCGTTCGGTCGTCCAATGCCGTGGATCCGGTAAGCCGAACATTGCTTGCCGAAGTCGATGTCGACAACCGCTCCGGGGAGTTGTTGCCCGGAAGCTATGCGGAGGTCCATCTTCACGCTTCGAATCCTGTGGCGATCCGTGTCGTGCCTGTGAGCGCTCTCGTTCTCCTTCCTCAGGGCACACGTCTCGTCACCGTAGATGCCAACCATCATGCCAGGTTCATTCCCGTTGTCGTGGGGCGAGACCTCGGAGCCACCACGGAGATTGTGAGCGGACTGGAGGACGGGCAGCAGATCATCGCGAACCCGCCAGACTCACTCACGGATGGAGAGGAAGTCCGTGTGGTCTCTACCAAGGGCAATAGCTTAGGACAAGCCCGATGAACCTTCAAAAATCACTGCCAGCGCTTGGGCTGTTTGCCCCTCTACTCTGTGCCGGTTGCAGAGTCGGTCCCAACTACATTCGCCCTGTGGCACCAACTCCGCCTTCGTTTAGTGAGAATGGGCGCAACGGCAATTGGGCCGACGCCGCTCCGGCTGACGATAAGGACCGCGGGGCATGGTGGACTCTCTACCACGACGCCGAGCTTACGCAGCTTGAAGAACGCTGTGTTGCGTCCAACCAAACTCTGAATGCCGCATTGCACGCCTACGATCAAGCGCACCAATTGGTACTGGCAAATAAGTCCTCGCTTTACCCGACGGTTTCGCTTGGGGGGAGCGCGAACCGCAATCGAATCTCTAATACACGCCCTCTCCGTCCAGCGAACGCGTCGCAATACTACTGGGACTTCCTCATCCCTCTGAACGTCTCATGGGAGCCAGACTTTTGGGGCCGCATTCGGCGGCAGATTGAATCAAGCTCCGCGAATGCTCAGGCATCTGCTGCAGATCTAGCGAACGTGCGTCTGAGTTTGCAAGGCACACTGGCTCTCACGTACTTCCAGATCCGTGGCATCGACCTTCAAGCTCAACTCTTGCAGAAGACCATTGATGCTTACACGAGCATGCTGAAGCTCACTCAGGATCGCCTGAAACGAGGACTCTCAAACGAAAGCGATGTCCAGCAGGCGACCGCCCAGCTCGAAGCTGCGCGCGCCGAATTGGTCGGTTTGGGCGTACAGAGGGCGCAGAACGAGCACGCTATCGCGGTACTGGTTGGTGTGCCTGCGACTGGATTCAGGATTGCAGACAAAGCCCTCGTCGGCGATCCCCCTGCCATCCCCACAGGGATTCCGTCAGAGCTTCTCGAGCGCCGTCCTGATATCGCGTCCACGGAACGCCGCGTAGCATCAGCCAATGCTTTGATCGGGGTGGCCAAGGGTGCGTACTACCCGCGAATCGTCCTCGGGGCTGGAGGTGGAGTCGAGAGCAGCATCATTGGTGACGTCTTCAATGCGGGAAGTGCGACTTGGTATGCCGGTCCATCCGCAAGCGAAGTCCTCTTCGATGCGGGAAAACGTCGCGCGCAAGTTGAGTTTGCGGTCGCGCAGCGTGATCAGGCAGCCGCGCTCTATCGAGAACAGGTTCTCTCTGCGTTCCGTGACGTGGAAGACCAGCTTTCTGCGTTGCGGGTGCTCGCAGAGCAGGCTGAGGTGCAGCAGCGTGCCGTGGCCGCAGCGCAACGTAGCACGCAACTCTCGATCTCACGTTACAAGGGTGGTTTGGCCGCCTATCTAGAAGTTCTGACCAATCAGACCATTCAACTCAACGACGAGCGGATTGCCGCTTCATTGGTAACCGGCCGCATTCTTGCGAGTGCGCAACTTCAGGTAGCACTGGGCGGGGGATGGAACGCTTCCCAACTCCCGCAAAATTAGAGCGCCTTGCTCTCTCGCTGCCGTATCGCGCTGTTGCTCAGAGGAGACGGGGCAGCAGCGCACCCAGCTCCAAAATGCCAAACGTAAAGCGATAGGTTTCCTATGAGCCGCGCTGCAAGACCGAACCCGTCGCGTGCTCCAGAAGCGAAGGTTGTCATCGATAATGGTGCGGTGAAGAAACCGAGCATTCCATTGACGCGGGAATCGATGGCCGACACGATCACGCGTTACTTGCATGAGCAGATCGTCACCGGGGAGCTCTCCCCAGGTGATCGTCTTACCGAGCTCCACATCGCGAGGCAGTTCCAGACGAGCCAAGGGCCCGTTCGCGAGGCAATCCGCCGACTGGAAGGCATGGGACTGCTCTCGACAGAGCGATTCAAGCGCAGCACGGTACGGATCATCACGGAAGCTGAGATACAGGAGGTGTACTCGGTGCGTGCCGTGCTTGAGCAACTCGCAGGCGAGCAATGTGCTCGGTCTGAGACTCTCAATCTTGAAGCTCTTCGAGATCTTGCCGAGCAGGCACGGCGTTGGGCGGCAAGAGGCGATCTTGCTCGCTACCTCAAAGCGAATATGGCATTCCATCGTCGGCTTGTACAGGAGGCCGGCAATAAGGCACTCCTCCAGTCGTGGGACGCGTTGAACTTCGAGTTGAGCAGCCGAGCTCGTATCAAGGGAGCGCCAGAAGAAAACTTGCTGGAGAATCAGGAACTCCACTGGAAGATCCTTGAAGCTCTCGAGTCTGGAAACGCAGCCACCGCAGGGAAGCTCTTGCGCCGTCATGCTCTTCAGTTCGTCGAGAAGAAACGTTGAGACTTCTCAAGCCATCTCTAAATTGAGAGCTTTGTTGTCGCTTACTCAAATGCGATCGCAGTGATACAGTCGTCGTCCGTATACCCGCCGTTGTCATCAGTGAAACCGAATACTGATCAAGGCAATTCCAGCTCCGGTGGGCTTGGATCAACCGCGTCACTGTCCTGCCGAACACCGCTTTTGGCGAAGATTCTCAATAGCATCGTGTTCCACGGGGCGAAGCACGTTTTATCCGCTCGCGCTCTTACGTGCCCTTGGGAGTCGATTTCCCAAGCTGGGATGTCGCATTAGGTAAGAGTCGGGAACTTATGCAGAGCCATGCTCTTTCTTGCCATCCTGAGCCCTGGACGTGAGAATATGTTGCAAACAACGAATCCCATTTGCATCAGTCCCTTCAGCCAGTATCTGTATCACTCTATCCATCATTAAAGTATGAGCGACCGACAACCCCATAGAGACGCGCTTCGCGTGTTGTTCCTAATTCGCGCCGGAGGATCTACTCCGGACCCAGCGATAGACGGTATAGTTTCGATTTTCCGCTCCGAGGCTAGGCTCCATGCCATGGACTTCTGGGTGAGAAATCCAGACTATCTGGCGGAGGAATTGCTCGACGCCTATCAAGCGACAGGCTATGGAAGTTACCTGGAAATGGCCGAAGCGATCTTTCAAAACGAAGAGCCCGACCTGCGCCGGATTCCAATGATCCGTTACTTCTTCGGGGCCTATGAGCGATTGGACGACACGTTGTCGTTATTGCGTTCCCGCGAACTCATTCGCATTTCAGGAGCGAAGAAGGGCTTGAAGGTAACGGAGACCGACTTCCTGCTGACCGAAAAGGGTGGGCAGTTCTGCCTACGTTGCTTGAAGGAGGCTCCAGTCTTGAGTTGGTACTCCGAACGAGCTGAGCTTGTGGCTTCACTTGCCGGAGATCGAAGCGGTTCGGCCCTCAAGCAAAAGCAGTACGAGCATGCCTCCTACGCTCAGACCGAATACGGTGGAATCATCCCGTCGATAGCTTCGGAGACAAGCGAACGTATTAAGCAGCTGAAGATCTTGGCTCAAGGGAGCAATGGATGAAGAATGTGAATGCAAGCTGGGTTGAGGCCATTGCCGCAAAGGCTGGTGTCGGCGTCACCGAAGTTCAAGCGGTGCTGGACAAGCACCGCATTACGGCTTCGCCCGTGCTCCCCAGCCCGCGTCGACTAAAGCTTCAGCGGATCGCGTTTTCTGGCGTGAAAGACGGAACTGAAGTCGACGGCCCATTCGAGTTTGCTTGGGACGATCTTGAGCACGGTCTTTGGGCGCTGCTTTCGGATCGAAATCTCCGTGGTAAGTCTTCAGTTTTGGAAGTTGTCCACTGGTTGCTGCGAGGTAGACCAACAAGTAATCTCCAGCAAGACATCAGACGCTGGATACACAAAGCCTCCGTGCGCTTTTCGTTGGATGACATCGTTCATGAAGTGGACGTTGATGCCCGTGGTGAAACACGGGGAACACTGATCCGAATGGGCCGCAGCGGAGCGAAACCCTCGAAGTTGGCAGAGTTCGGTAGTGACGTCGATTTTGAATCGGTGATGTCAGATTTCTTTATGAAGGCGTTCTCAATGGACGCTCTCGCTGCTTGGCAATCGAGCTCGACGAAGGAGGATGAGCTGGGCCATGCCGTCTCTCATGGTTGGGCGGCTTTCTCTGGCGCAATGTTCATTGGCACGAACTACGAAGCGCTGCTCGGCGATCTGCCAGTTGCGATTGGCCTCAACCCACGCCTAATTCAGATGTATTTGGGAGTTCCTTGGGTTACGACATTTGCAGCTTCGTCAGCAGCCTACAAGGCAGCGCAAAGTGCGATCGACGCTGCTGCGCGTAAAGCTTCTCGCGACGCGGAATCGAAGAACGAGAGGAAGTCAGACCTCCTTGCTCAACTCGAGGCCAAGGAGGATGAGCTCCGTTCGATCCCCAGCGATGAGGAAGTGCGAAACAATCTCGGCGTGTTAAACGCGGAATATGCACAAGTGAAGCGCCGTGAACAAACTGCTACGCGAAGATTGGAGAACGACAGCCAGGCCATCAGTCAGGCACGCGCTCTTTACAATTCGGATCGGCAAGAGTTGCAGACGCATCACGAATCAGTCGCCGCAGGAGCAGTATTCCGTCTCCTTGATCCCACCTTCTGTCCTCGTTGTGACACGGCGATCAGTGAACAGAAGAAGAAGCGTGAGAACTCAACCCATTCCTGCTCAGTTTGTGGGGAACACACACACACGGACGAAGACGCGCTCGCGGTGCAAGCGGAACTCGACAAACGCGTCAAGGCCTCAAAGGCTGCGCTTGATGCTGCCGAGACTGCATTAGGTGCCGCGAAAGACGTCAGCGAGCAACTGCGTTCTTCAGCGTTAGACCTGCAAACGAGAATTGAGCACGAGACGACGAAGCTCGGATCGTACGAACGCCAGCAGGAACTGAAGCGCGACATTGCTGTCCTGCAGGGCAGAATTGACGAGGTAGGGTTCTCCTCTAATTCTGCTCCGGAGGGTGTTGTCTCCGAAGATTTGAAGATCCTCGCTGCGATCGTGTCTGAGACCGAAAACCGCGTCAAGGCTGTGCGAGGAAACTTGCTCAATGACGTTTCGGAACGCATCGTTCATTATGCTCAGCAGTTTGGGATGCGGAATTTGACGAATGCGACACTAGGAGCCAACGCAACTCTCGCGCTTGTGAAAGGTAGAACGAACACAAGCTATAGCAAGGTCACGCCAGGCGAAAAGCTACGGCTCAAGGTGGCTACAATCCTCGCCATGGTCGAGGTTGGCGAGTCGAACGGTGTTGGAAGGCATCCAGGCTTGCTCATGATCGATTCTCCTGCAGCACAGGAGGTCTACCAAGGAGATCTTGATGCTCTTGTATCGGGTCTTCAGAAGGTGTCAAGCGATATCGTGCACTTTCAAGTGTTCGTCGCTGGTCGCACTTCGGATGCGATCACGCAGCATGTTCCGAACTCTCATAGGCGGGAGGCCCTCGACGGCGGTTTCCTATGGTGACCCACGGGCTGCCAGAGGGTCTGCATTCGATGGAGTACAAAATCTCCGATCTGCTGCACTCGGGTGCTTCGATTACGGTCGAGGTACTCGGTGGTTTGCCGGATGTTGCGTCTGCATCAGAGAAGCTCAGCGTGTCACCACTGGCACCAGTCCTTATCTCGGCTCTCGTGGTCTATGGGCGAACACTCGCGGCAGAGGAAGCAGGCCTATATAGCAGGACCTTCGCAACTCTGATCTCGGGCGTTTCTGATGAATTTGCACTCATCGAATTGATTGACCAACTGGATAGCCATCGACCTCTTCCAGCTGATGGAGATGAGAGTAGCTTCGCCGCAATGCTCGAGAAAGCGCAGGATGCCAGTCTCCCCGGTATCGCGCGAAGCACTGCCATCGAAGCGTGCTTGCGATGGGCTCTGAATAACCGTCGATGGCAGTTGCGTCTTCTGGATGTCTTGCTCGGTTTGTCGATGTCTGACGATGTCGAGTTTTTGCGGCACGCTGCGAAGATATGCGGCGTCGCCTACGCCCACTTCCAAGAGAATGCACTTCTCGAAAGCCTTCGTAACCTGGTTGCGATCGAAGGCTGCGTCGCGGACGCAGCCTTCGAGCTCGGACTAGCGGAATTGCTGAAAGGTATTGATGCTGGCCTCCGCCAAGAGGCTCAGCCATTGCTAAGAAGCGCGAAGATCTGGTTCGAGAGATCGGCAGGGGCTGCGGAAGTCAACCCCGAAGCGCATCTGTATTGTGACTGCCTTAGACTCCTTGACGCCTTTGAGGCCGATGACCGGCGGAGTATTTCTGTAATCACAAGCCGGATATCTCAAAGCATCTTCGAGCTGAACGCGTGGCTGGAAACATCTGTTTCCCCGTCTTGGCTCGGGGCCCGAAGGTTGGAGGCTGCCTCCTGGAATCAACTCGCTCTATCCCTAGAAGGGCTTGTGGCACACCTAGATGAGGCTAGCTGGTGGGAACCCGCATCTGTGATCGAGCGCTATGTTCTTGCTGTCTATTCTGCGAGCAGGAGCATCCTACGTCGCTCAGATAGTGGAGTCCTCAAGGAAATTCTTCGCCCAAGAATTGTGGCCACCATTGCGAGCCAGCACGGCCAAGCGTTCTTGATTAAGACATGGCTGCGTATGAACGGCGAGCATGAGTGGGCCGATGCGGCAAAAGACCTTTTGTCTGCTGTCGATCACTACCTCAGTCACCAAGAGCACAGCCTACACCCTTCTGAAGCGGCGACAGTTCGGACCCCAATCGTCGCTTTGATCCACGAGTCCGAGCTCCCCGACCAAATCAAACAGACGCTCTCGCACGTGCTGAAGAACGCGATGTCTCTTCAACTAGAGAATCTGACGGGTGCCGAGATGCAACTCATCACCAACGTTCATGAGATTGTGAAGCTCCATCCCGACTACATCGACAATGCTCATGCACGACGGCTATTCGACTGCCTACTGCTCTGGGTGATTCGTTTTCTTTATACGCGCTTGGAGGTGATGCAGGCAGACGACGCAACGGTCAGCTACCTATTCCAGCAGGCAGACGGAATAGCGGTGAAAGAGGAACGCCTACAAGAAGACTTCTATCGCTGGCTTTCAGCCAACGCACCTGGATCAGATATCGAAGCCACAAATGTGAGTGGTGGGCGCGCCGATGTTAGGTTGCGCTCCGGCAATGAGAGGATCGTCGTGGAAGTGAAGCGAGAACTTGACGATTCGAGTTTCGACTCTCTTGCCGCTTCCTATCAGGCGCAGACGACGGACTATCAGAACGTGAGTGTCCGTCTTGGATTTCTACTGGTCTTGGATCTAACCGGTGACAATACGGCCGGGACCCCGCATATAACGAACCTCTTGCAGGTGCGTACCGTGCGTCGCCCGAATGAAGACGTTTCGCGCATCGTGGTCATCACTAAAGTTCCGGGGAATCGCTTGAGGCCTAGCGACCTCACGAAAGCGGCGAAGAGGAATCGCACGCGGAAGGTGCCCGTGCGAACGACTCGGAAATGAACTGTTGAGAGATGTTGCGAAGAGCCAGTTCACTATCAGAGAGACGCTCGTTGATGTCGGGCTGCAAGTGAGGGAAAAACGCGACGCTTAGTGAGGCCAAGACATCTTGGCTAAAGACGTCTGAGAGCGCTAAGAAAGCCATCCAATCGCACCGGATTGCAGAGAAATGCACAGCTTTTTTCTGAAAAGTATCACCAAAGTATCACCAAGCCGAAAATGCCCTCAGCGCGCGCTGAGGGCATTTTCGTAAATCATTGATTTTGCTCTGGATATGTGGTGGCCCGGGCAGGAGTCCAACCTGCGACCTTCGCGTTAGGAGTGCGCTGCTCTATGCAACTGAGCTACCGGGCCACTTGCTGCTAGTTTAGCCTATGCGTTACTTCAACAGGCCGGGCTTCCAGTCCATGCGTTTGCCTGTGAGGCTCTGGTAGACCATGGCCGCGAAGTCTGCAGGGGTGATGCGGTTCGAAGCCCATTCCTTGTCGAACTCCTGAGAGGGATGGCTGGCGATGATCTGTTCCAAGGTTGCGCCCTTGGCAACTTCTGCTGCGATGCGGTCGCGTACTGTCTTCAACATGTCGCGGTAGAACCGCAGGCGCGCTTTGTCTGTGACGTCGCCGTGGCCGGGGATGACCTTCGTCTGCGCGTTGCAGCGGGCGAGTACGGCGTCGATGACAGGGAAGTAGCCATCGATGTTGCCGCCGCCGTTTACGTCGATATAGGGGAACATGCCGTTGATGAAGACGTCGCCCAGATGCACGACGTTGGCGTGCTCGAGATAGACGATGGAGTCACCGTCTGTGTGCGCGGGGACTAGATGCTGTAACTCGATGACCTCACCGTCAAAGTACAGGTGCATGTCATGGGAGTAGGTCAGGTCTGGGATGCGGTCGGCGGGAGCGGCTGCCTGGGTACGCTGCGGATTCTTCTGCGGATTTGCGAGGCGAGCGCGGGCGTTGTCCTGCGCGATGAGAGTGGCTCCGGCGAGATGGAAGGGACCTGCTGCTCCGGAGTGATCGCCGTGGTAATGCGTGTCTATCACATACTTCACGGGCGTGACGCCCATCTCTTTCAGCTTGGCCTGGAGTACGGGGGCGACTTGCGGAAAGGATGTGTCAACGAGCAGGGTGCCGTCGGTGCCGGTGAGCACCAACGTATTGCCACCGGAGGCGTGGAGGAGGCTTACGCCGGGGGCCAAGGGGGTGACTGTCTCGGTAAGGTGCTGCCAGTCGGTAGAGAATCCGGTGGAGACTTTCCAGGGCGAAGGCTGTGGCGCCGTTTGCGCGCTGGCGAGGGCTACAGGCAGGAACAGAAGAGCGGCGTAGAGCTTCGACGCAACAGCCACGGAGGCACCATCCTTGAAGGTTTGTCCTCACAGTACCATCGTTTTGCCCTGTTGCTGGAGGGCAAAACAAAACGCTCCTGATCCGATCAGGAGCGTTGATTGTCGATTCGAAAATGCTTATGCGTTGCCGCAACCATGGGTGTAAACGAGAGGCTTGGCCCACTCATCCATCGTGGCAAAGGCGACGCACATGGAGCCGCTCTTGGTGTTGATGCGCCATGTGAGGTTGCCCTGGCGATACCACTGGAAGATGCCCGAGCCGCCAAAGGCCATGCCGTTGGGAGCGTTCGTGTTCAGGGTGTCTTCGGTGGGCAGGTTGTTCGCAGGGGCGGCTGCCGGTGTAGAGATTGGAGTCGCAATGGGGGCGGGCTGTGCTGCGGGAGCTTTCGGTGCGGAGCTGTAACCGGAGTCGCTGTAGCCGCTGCTCGACGGGCGTCCATCAAGGTTCACCGCGCCGGAGTCCATCTTCGACTTTGCGCTGGAGGACAGGTCGCCGTCAGAGGAGGTGACTTCGCCGCTACCGAGAGCCGTCGACTGGCTGGTTGTGCGCCAGTAGTAATAGCCAATGATCACGAGCAGGACAATGACGACTAATCCGATGATCCGTTTGTTCGTCATGCTTCCTGTCCCTTTCTCGCGTGAGAGCGTTCTTGTCCGTTCGATGCAGGCTGCTTGTGCAAAACAGAATGAGCAGCGTACGCGGAGAAACACCCCAGAACATGATGTGATGAATCAGCTTCCGTTGGCGGTAAAAAGCGCCATGTGGAACCGAGGTAGGTACCCGAATGTGCGCGTGGGCGTATCATCGAAAGCGTGCCAAAGTACTCCATCGTCGTTCCGTTTCATAACGAAGAAGAGAACGTTACGCGTCTCTATGACCGTGTCAAAGATGTGCTTGAGCACCTTGGCGCAAGCTTTGAGATGGTCTTTGTCGACGATGGCTCACGCGATCGTACGTATCGGCTGCTGGAAGAGATTGCTGCGGTTGATTCGCGCGTTCTACTGGTAAAACTGCGTCGAAACTTTGGGCAAACGTCGGCCCTTGCAGCGGGGTTTGACCATGCTACGGGTGAGTTTGTTCTGGCGATGGATGGCGACCTGCAGCATGACCCCAGCGAGATTCCTTTGTTCCTGGCGAAGCTGGAAGAAGGCTACGACGTTGTGAGCGGATGGCGCGCGCAGCGGCGCGACAATGCGGTGATGCGGCGCTTGCCTTCGCGTATCGCCAACTGGCTGATGGCGCGACTGTCGGGCGTGAACATTCATGACTTTGGTACGACCTTCAAGGCGTATCGCCGCGAGGTGATCCACAACATTCCGCTCTATGGCGAGATGCACCGCTTCATCCCGGCGCTGGCAAGCTGGTACGGCGCGAGCATCTGCGAAGTGCCGATCTCGAACCCTTCGCGAACGGCAGGGAAGAGCCACTACGGCATCAGCCGCACCTTCCGCGTCTTCTTTGACCTGCTGACGATTCGCTTCCTGCTGAAGTACATGACGAGGCCTTTGCATCTTTTCGGCGGCGTCGGTTCATTGGGCGTGCTTGCGGGGGGCGGTATTTCGATCTGGCTGCTGGCCGATAAGCTCATCACACGTGGTGACGCGCTGAGTGAGCATGGCCCGTGGTTCCTGATTGCTGCAGTGCTGATTCTTGCAGGCATTCAACTTATCGGCATTGGCCTGTTGGGTGAGTTGCAGGTGCGCCACTTCTTCACGCAGTCGCAGCGTCTGCCCTATGCGGTGGACCGTGTGGTGCGGATGCGATCGAGCGAAGAAAGTATGCTCCGCTAACTGCATCGAACGCATCCATCTGTGCAGACAGGTTAAGGAGCGAGACGCAGTATGCGAGCAATTCAGATTACCCAGACAGGTGGCCCCGAGGTTCTTCAGCTTGCGGAGCTTCCGCAACCTTCACCGGCGAACGGCCAGGTGCTGGTGCGCGTGCAGGCTGCGGGCATCAACTTCATTGATGTGTATCTGCGCGAAGGGCGTTATCCGCAGCCTCTGCCTGCTGTGCCCGGTTTGGAAGGTGCAGGCGTAGTTGCAGAGGTTGGCTCCGGGGTGGACGGCTTTAAGCGGGGCGATCGCGTCGCCTGGGCTTCGGCGCGTGGGTCGTATGCAGAGTACGTGCTGGTTGCTGCGAGTGATTTAATTCCTGTGCCTGAGGCGGTCACTCTCGATGATGCGGCTGCGGTGATGCTGCAGGGAATGACCGCGCATTATCTTGCGAACGACACGTACAAAATTCGCACGGGTGACAGCGTTCTGATTCATGCCGGAGCAGGCGGCGTGGGGCTGCTGTTGACGCAGATGGCAAAGGCCGCCGGGGCGCATGTCTTCACAACGGTTTCGACGGAGCAGAAGGCGGAGCTTTCGCGGCAGGCAGGAGCGGATCGCGTTATCAACTACGTAGTCGAGAACTTTGCGGAAGTGATTGCCCGTGAGACTGCGGGAGAAAAGCTGCCTGTGGTGTATGACTCTGTGGGGCGGACGACTTTTGAAGACTCGTTGAAGTGCCTGCAGCCGCGTGGGCTGATGGTTTTGTTCGGTGCTTCGAGTGGAGCTGTTCCACCGTTCGACCTGATTCGTCTCTCGCAGATGGGTTCGCTCTTTGTTACGCGGCCGACGATGAAGGACTACCTGCGCACGCCAGCCGAGTTGCAGTTGCGGTCGCAGGCCATCTTCCGCGATATCGCTGCGGGGACGCTGAAGGTTCGCATCGGCCAACGTTACAAGCTGGAGGACGCGTTGCAGGCGCATCGCGATCTGGAAGCGCGTAAGACGACCGGCAAGGTACTACTCGAACTGTAACGATTTCCGCGCAAACAAAGGCTTTTGGGCGATACACTGGAGTCTCGCCTTTTTCTTCGCGCTGGTGTGGCTTTTTGTGGCCGAACTGCGCGTCAACTTAGTTTGTTACGGCAAAGGAATGTTCGGGAAGCGCGGTGAGAATCCGCCACTGCCCCGCAACTGTGATGCGCGCACCTTGCTTCTGGCAAGGTGAATCTGGCCTGAAGCTGCCACTGCTGCTCGTAATGAGCGGCGGGAAGGGAAGACTTCTGAAGCTCTACAGGGCCAGCTTTGAAATCGCGCCAGTCAGGAGACCGGTTCTGTTTGCGTTTCATCCCGCCACGCTTCCGAAGGGGAAGCGGAGGAGATTGTATGTTTCGTTCCAAGGGCCGGTTCTCGGCCCAGTTGCGCTCCGGACGCCGCTCGTCGCGTCTTCAGACTCTTGCTCAAACAACACTGGCCGCTGCTGCGGTGATGGCCGTGCTGCCGTCCAACGCCGGTGCCGTAGTCGTTCGCGGACGCCTGACCGATGCACTCGGCAAGCCTGTGAATCGCGGACAGGTGAAGCTGTTTCAAAACGGCAAGGTAGAGGCCTTTGCGTTCTCGGACGCGGAGGGCAACTATGAGATCCGCTCCGCGGCTTCCGGCCGTTTCTCGCTGATGGGAATTGGTGCGGGTTATCTGCCCGCAGTTGGTATCGAGTTTTACGGCAGCACGATGGAGGTGCTGCAGCGCGATGTCGTTCTCTCTACTTCGACTGTGCGTCAGGATGTTTCCGTAACAGCCACTGGCTTGCCTACGCCGTTGCCGCAGTTGACGGCACCAGTGAGTGTGATTGACCAACGGGAGCTTACGACCCGCGTTGGCCTGATTGACGAAATGCGGCAGACTCCTGGTGTCTTCCTCGTACAGCAAGGGCAGACTGGTGGCGTAGGCTCCTTGTTTGTGCGTGGTGGTCCGTCGGATGGCAACAAGGTTCTTATCGATGGTGTAACGGCTGAGGACGTCGGCGGCAGTTTTGACTGGGGCACGGTTTCTTCTACTGGCGTGTCTCAGATCGAGATGTACCGTGGACCGAACAGCGCTTTGTTTGGAACCGATTCCCAGGCCAGCGTAGTGAGCATTACGACTCCAAGAGGAAGGACTGCTCACCCGTTATTGACGTACTCCGGGGACGCTGGAAACCTCCATACCTGGCGCGATGAGGTGGGCGTTGGAGGAACGTACAAGAAGCTTGACTACTTCGGTGCAGGGTCTTGGTTCAACACGTCGAATGCGCTTCCTAATTCGGAGTATCGTTCGCAGACCTCGGTCGCAAACTTTGGATACTCCTTCAAGGGCGACACGCAGTTGCGCGGAACCTTCCGTCAGGCGAGTTCACATGAAGGACTGCCGGGAGCGTACGATTTCACGCACCGTGCACAGTGGGGGAAGCAACTCGATCAGGATATTTACGCGAGTGGAACGCTAGAGAACCGCACCACTTTCGACTGGCATAACCTCGTTCGATACGGCATTGCTCGCAAGCGCGAACAGGCAGAGGCTTTCGGTACAAACGGAACGTTGCTTTCGTATCCTGACCCATACTCCACCACAGGTGGAACGTACACGGGCTACTTTGGCGATGTTGTCACGGTTCGTGGGGCCAATGGGTATAGCGCAACGAGCCGCGCACAGATCTATGCCGCAACGCCTTACCAACAGGACTCAAATCGCGACGAGCTTTACTATCAATCCGACTACGTCTTCCCGAAACACATTGCGGTGTTGTTCGGATTCCGTTATCAGAATGAGCGTGGCAGCTTTAATGAGTCTGCTTATGACCTCTACGAGAGCACGTCTCGCCGTAACTTCGAGTACAACCTGCAGATCCAGGGCGACATCAAGAGCCGACTGTTCTACTCCTTCGGTGGATCGTTGCAGAAGAACCACCTTTATGGTCTCGCTGGTGAACCGCGTCTCGGTTTGGCCTATGTTCCGGTACGCCCTGGCAGCGGCTGGTTCCACGGAACGAAGCTGCGCATCAACGTTTCCACTGGTGTGCAGGAACCGGCACTTGCTTTGGAGTACTACTCGCTGAAGGCCACTCTGCTGCGCGATGGTGATGCCACAGATGCTGCGAACTTCGCTCAAATTGGGCCAGAGCGCTCCCGTACTTTGGATGTCGGCATTGACCAGAACATTTTGAGCAACAAGCTGGTGCTGAAGGCCGGATTCTTCCATAACCAGTTTTCGCATCAGATCGAATATGTCGACAATGTCACGATCGGCTACTTCCTGAAGCAGACACCTCCCGAGAACGATCCGAACTTCTTCGGGGCAGAGGTGAACTCGCAGGCCTATCGTGCGGTTGGAGCGGAGACGGAGCTGGAGTGGAATCCGCTGAACCATTGGTTCGTTCGCGGGGGGTACACCTTCCTGGCGACCACTGTGGAGCAGTCCTTGTCCAGCGACATGGTGGCACTTTACGGCGGCTATCCGAATGAAAACTCGAAGTATCCTGGCATCCCGATTGGCAGCACATCGCCGCTGGTTGGGGGACGAGTTTTCCGTCGTCCGCCTCATACCGGATTCTTCTCGGTGTCTTACACAAGCAAACGTTTTTCAGCAAATCTGAAGGGCGCGTTGGCAAGTCGTGCGGACGATTCGACGTACCTCGGTGGTTATTCGCCAAGTTATGGCAACGATCTTCTGCTGCCGAACCGCAATCTTGACTTCGGCTATGTGAAGCTCGACCTTGGCGGAACGTACCAGCTCGCTCGCCGTGTCAGCGTCTTCACGCAGCTGGACAACCTGCTCAACAACCAGCACATTGGCCCGATCGGCTACCCTGGGCTGCCTTTGAGCTTCCGCGCTGGAATGAAATTCCGCCTCGGTGGCCAATAACCGCCCCTGCTGCGCGATTTACGCAACGTATGCTACTCCTGTCTCGTCTAACGAGACAGGAGTTCTTTTATGCGTATCGTTGGGACGTTCGCCCTGTTCGCAGCCCTTTTCGCTGCTCCTTTGGCCGTTGCACAGCAGGAAGGCGCTGTGCCGACCTCTGCCCTCATCAGCATTCAAACCAAGCATGAAATGCCCGTCGATACGAAGGCTTTGTCGCTCGAGGTAAACGGCCGCAAGACCGCGATCGAGTCGATCCAGCAGGTGCAGCCGCAGCAGCTTGAAATCGCGATCTTGATCGACGACGGTCTGCGTCGCAGCATCGCTCTCCAGATGCCGGACATCGCCACGTTCCTGAAGGATCTGCCGCCGTCCGTGAAGGTGCTGGTGGGCTACATGCAGAACGGCACGGTACGTACGAGCGGCTTTTCGACCGACCATGAGGCCGTAGCGAGCCAGCTTCGCATGACGCTTTCGCTGCCAGGTATCAGCGCCAGCCCGTACTTCTGCCTTTCGGACTTTGTGAAGAACTGGCCGTCGCAGACACGCGCTGCGCGTGTTGTGCTGATGCTGACCAACGGCGTCGATCTTTACAACGGCAGCACGTCGCTGATGAACCAGAACAGCCCGTACGTGCAGCAGGCGCAGGAAGACGCGCAGCGTGCTGGTGCGGCGGTGTACTCGATCTACTACGGAGACAGCGCGATTCGTGGCTTCCGTTCGGCGTTTAGTGGCAGCAGCTATCTGCAGCAGGTGGCTGATGCTACGGGTGGCGAGTCGCTCTACCAGGGAACGCTGACGCCGCCGTCGATTCTGCCGTACCTAAAGAGCTTTGAGAAGTACATGCGCGAAACGTACGTGCTCTCCTTCCCCGTGGAAGCCTCGCGCGTACGTCCGAACACGCTGGTTTACCTGAAGGTGCGTACGAGCCAGTCCGGCACGAAGGTTCGCGCTCCTGATGGAGTACATCCGGGCAGCGAATAACGCTGCTCGGCGGTATGATGGCTCTTATGTGCACGAAGGCTCGAGAAGAGACCCATGTATGGCTGGTGATGATGAAGGCCTTTCAGGCCATCATGAAGTACTCACTGGCCGATATGACTCGCTCGGGCCTTTGTGATTCGGATTTCCGCGTGCTTGAGCTGCTGCTGCACAAAGGCTCGATGCCGGTGAACACGCTGGGGCCGAAGGTTGGGCTGACGCCCGGAGCCATTTCGATTGCGGTGGACAGGCTCTTTGAGCGCGAGTTGGTGACCAGGGAAGAAGGCGCTACGGACAGGCGCGTTCGCATGGTCTCGCTCACGGCTTCAGGACGAGCGTTGATCGAGCCCATGTTTGAACGCCATGCCGAAGCGATGGCCCGCGTTTTTGAAGAGCTTGGCGCAGAAGAGCTTGAAGGCCTTGAGGCGATGCTTAAGCGCGTAGGCCGTCGCGCAGAGTCCTTGACGAAAGAAAAGGCTTAGAGCTTCTTCACCTCGAACTACGGAACATTTCTGCAGAGTCCGATTGTTCCCCCTGTTCGTTTTGCGGGATGGGACTTCAGGAAGGCAACTGTCTCTTTCACGCTGTCCGTTGTGGCAATGCCGGGCTGACTCTTGTAAGGCGTTTCGATGTCAAGGATCAGCGGGTAAAGCCCACCACGCTCAAACTCCTTCTTTCCGAGGAACACTAGCGGTGAGGTGTAGCAAGTCGTGTCGAAGTCGTTCATCGTCAGCTTTTGGAAGATCTCCTGCCGCAGGCCAGCACGACCTTCCGTGAAGATGACTCCGCCGTTGGCATAGGCGAGCAGCGCGTCTTCGCGGATCGCGTTTGAGAAGAACTTGGCGACGTGTGTAGCGAAGGCGTTCGATGGTTCGTGGCCGTAAAACCACGTTGGTACGCCAAGATTGTCTGATCCGTTGGGAAAGCTCTTCAACACGGCGATGGCTGCGTCTTCGTACTCCGCGTGTGAGGCGTAAGAGCACATTGTTGGGTCTGCAGAGCGCACAGCATACTTGCGGAAGATCTCGATAGCCGCATCGAGGCTGGAGGGCTCGTAGTGAGCGAGATAGGCGCCGAGGTTCGCCGCTTCCATCTCGCCGGGGCCACCGCCGGTGGAGACGATGTAGCCTGCACGGGTCAGTTCATAGCCGAGTTCAGCCGTCTGCCGATACGCAACGGAACAGCGCTCGTCTTCCAGCGCGTTCCCCATGATGCCAACGATCTGCTTGTGCTGTGCTGCGATGGCCGCAGCGTACTGACGCAAAGCGTAGGCGATGCTGTCGTCGTGCAGGCTCTCGCGGCGTGCGATTCCGCGGTCCGCGTAGGCTCCCCCGTGTTCGACGTAGAGGTGATAGACCTCTACGTCCCAGCCCATTTTGCCTTTTGCGCTATCGCGCCCGTGCATCAGTTCTTCCTGCGTGTAGAGTTTCGTGCGGGCCGGGTCGAAGTTGACTGTGTTCTGCTTCGTCGAGGGTTTTTGGGCTGAGGCTATGAGAGCGCTGCAAAGGGTAAGAGCGCAGGGAAGAATCAGGCGGGCAGGGACGTTCGCAAAGCTAGCCATGGATAAATCTTGCCACGAACGCACGAAAGCCCCGGATTTCTCCGGGGCTTTCGTGTTGCTTGAGGAAGCAGACAGCTTAGTACATGCCGTCCATGCCGCCGCCGTGCGAGTGACCGGCAGGCTCTGCCTTCTTCTCGGGGATGTCGGCGATCATAGCTTCGGTCGTCAGCATCAGGCCGGAGATCGAAGCTGCGTTCTGCAGGGCAGTGCGCGTTACCTTGGTCGGGTCGATGACACCGGCCTTGACCAGGTCTTCGTACTCGCCGGTTCCGGCGTTGTAGCCGAAGTTGGCGTCGTTGTTCTCGTTGATCTTGTTGATCACGACAGCGCCTTCTTCTCCTGCGTTGTGAGCGATCATGCGAAGCGGCTCTTCGATCGCGCGACGGATGATCTGTGCACCGATCTTCTCATCGCCCTCGAGGGTCTTGATCAGTTCGTCCACAGCCTTCGAAGCGCGGATCAGAGCAACACCGCCGCCCGGGACGATGCCTTCTTCAACGGCAGCGCGCGTTGCGTGCATCGCGTCTTCGACACGAGCCTTCTTTTCCTTCATCTCGGTTTCGGTAGCAGCACCGACCTTGATGACGGCAACGCCGCCGACGAGCTTCGCCAGGCGCTCCTGGAGCTTCTCGCGGTCGTAGTCCGAGGTGGTCTTCTCGATCTGCGCACGAATCTCCTTCACGCGACCTTCGATGTCGGTGTCCTTGCCGCCGCCATCAACGATCGTCGTGTTGTCCTTGTCGATGGTCACGCGCTTGGCGGTACCGAGGTCTTCGAGCGTTACGCCTTCGAGCTTGATGCCGAGGTCTTCGGTGATGGCCTTGCCGCCGGTCAGCACTGCGATGTCCTGCAGCATGGCCTTGCGACGGTCGCCGAATCCGGGCGCCTTGACGGCTGCGACGTTCAGCGTGCCACGAAGCTTGTTCACCACGAGGGTTGCCAGCGCTTCACCGTCAACGTCCTCTGCGATGATCACGAGCGGCTTCGCCGTGCGGGCGATCTGCTCGAGCATGGGCAGGAGGTCCTTCATCGTCGAGATCTTCTTCTCGTAGATGAGGATGTAGGGGTTCTCAAGCGCTGCTTCCATGCGCTCTGCGTCGGTCACGAAGTAAGGCGAGAGGTAGCCGCGATCGAACTGCATGCCTTCGACGACGTCGAGCTGCGTTTCCATTGTGCGCGACTCTTCCACGGTGATAACACCGTCCTTGCCGACCTTCTTCATCGCTTCTGCGATGATGGTGCCGATCTGCGAGTCCGAGTTGGCCGAGATGGTGCCGACCTGAGCGATCATGTCGCCGGAAACCGGCTTCGAGAACTCGCTCAACGCGCCGCCCACAACCTGGCCGTTCTCATCGCGCTTGCCGACGATGGCCACAACAGCCTTGTCGATGCCGCGCTTCAACTGCATCGGGTTTGCACCCGCAGCAACTGTCTTCACGCCCTCGCGATAGATGGCCTGGGCCAGAACCGTTGCAGTCGTGGTGCCGTCGCCGGCGATGTCAGAGGTCTTCGAAGCAACTTCCTTCACCATCTGCGCGCCCATGTTCTCGAGCGAATCAGCGAGCTCGATTTCCTTGGCAACGGTCACGCCGTCCTTGGTGATGGTCGGCGAACCGAACTTCTTTTCGATGACGACGTTGCGGCCCTTCGGACCGAGCGTCACCTTAACGGCGTTCGCGAGGTGGTTCACACCGCGCAGAATCGCCTGACGCGAATCTTCTCCGTGCAGAATCTGCTTTGCCATGTTTCTTTCTCCGTTGCGGCCTTCGTAGCCGCGGAAGTTCTTTGGGGTGGTGCTGGAGAGCCGGGAATGCCAGGCTCTGAACTCTTACTTGGCTACTTGCCGAGGATGCCGAGGACTTCTTCTTCGCGCATGATCAGGTAATCCTGGCCGTCGAGCTTGATCTCGGTGCCCGAGTACTTGCCGAAGAGGATCTGGTCGCCAGGCTTCACGTCGAGCGGGAAGACCTTACCTTCGTCGTTGCTCTTGCCCTTGCCGACCGAGACGACGGTACCCTGCTGGGGCTTTTCCTTGGCAGAGTCGGGGATGATGATGCCGAAGGAGGTCTTGCTTTCGCCCTCCTCAAGGCGCTGCACCAGAATGCGATCGTGCAGAGGCGTAAACGTCGATGCCATATGTAATGTTCCTCTCTTGGATGGACCAGGCCGAGGGCGTGCGCTGCAGTTTGCAGGGCTTTGGCACTCTCAGCCGCCGAGTGCTAATGTACGCCTCGGCCGAGTGGGGAGTCAACCTGGCTACGTGAAATGTGAGTGAATTGCGCTCATGTTTGTCGTGGCCGCGAATTTGGGCGGTGCCGGAGAAATGCCGACGAGCCATATCTATGCGCAAAGACGTACAATATGGGTCATGATTCGGGCAGGTTTTCTTTCCGCAACGCTGACAGCCGGGCTTCTGCTCGGTGGGTTTTCCACTACCGCGCACGCACAGAACGAAAAGGAAGTGCACGGTCGCAAATGGAAGCCGCTGCCCGAGCTTTCGCACATCGTCGTCACCGTAGAAAAGGGCTATAACGGCCATCCGCTGGCGAACGCTGCGGTCATCTTCCATGCTGTTCGTGATGGATCGAACGACGGCAATTTGGAGCTGAAGACTGATCCCGATGGTCGCGCGGTGCTCGATCTGATCGAGGTGGGCAGCCATGTGACGGTGCAGGTGCTGGCTCCGGGTTTTGCGACGTATGCTCAGGACTTCGACGTGGACTCCGCGAATAAGGAGTTGCTGGTGAAGTTGCTGCGTCCGCGCGCACAGGTGTCTACCTATGTTGACAACGACGGAAAAGCTTCTCAGGTACAACCTGGCATCCAGGAACACGTCGTTCCGAAGAAGCCGAAGGCCGCACCCGCAACGACGCCCGCTGCGACGACCACGACCCCTGACGGAAGCGGCAAGTGAGTCTTGCGGCACGTCCTCTTGCCGGCAAGCGGGCTCTGGTGACAGGAGCGGCGAAGCGCATTGGTCGCACGATAGCGTTGACGCTGGCTGAGGCTGGTGCCGACGTTGCGATCACCTATCGCGGCTCTGAGCGTGATGCGGCAGAGACCGTCGCCTCGCTTGAGAAGCTTGGTGTCCGTGCGCTGGCGGCCAACTGTGATGTGCGCTCTGAAGCCAGTGTGCAGGCGGCGCTGGTGAAGGTCGAAGACGTGTTCGGCGGCCTGGATATTCTCGTCAATAACGCGGGAGCGTTTGAGACGGCGGCTCTGGAAAGTCTCTCCGTCGAGCAGTGGGATGCGATCTTCGAAACGAACACGCGTGGTCCGTTTCTGGTCGCGAAAGCTGCTCATTCGTTGCTGAAGGCGTCTAGCGGCCGCATCGTCAACATCGGCTCGCTGGGTGGGCTGCATCCGTGGGCGACGCACGGGCATTACTGCACGTCGAAGGCCGCGCTGCACATGCTTTCGCAGACAATGGCCAAGGCATGGGCTCCGGAGATCAGCGTGAACTGCGTGGCTCCGGGGATGATCGTCAACGGCGAGGTTGATCCGGCGTACGAGCACTTCGCGCAGAAGACCCCGATGCTGCGCAACGGCCGTGCAGAAGACGTTGCAGCGGCAGTGCTCTTCTTCGCCACCGGTCCACACTTCATCACCGGCCAGTTGCTGGCGGTGGATGGTGGTCTGGGACTTTAGTTGAGTCTTTCGAACAGCCGTTTCCACCAGGGCTGAGCGGATTCATCCACAAACTCTTCTTCCAGATCCTGCATCTCTTCCTGCTCGGGCAGAGGGGCGGAGTGGAACGCCGCAGCTGGGTTGGTAGTTGTCAGAAGCTCGGCGTAGTGACTTCCACAGCGCCGGTCTACCCAGGCCTTTGCCGCGGTAAGACCTGGCGGTCTGGTGGACGTATTGTGTGCATCGCTGGCGAGAAAGTGAACCCAGTGCTTGCTGAGTAGCTCATGGGCCATCTTCTGCGCGGTCTTGCCCATGCCTCCGGTGACGGAGTTGGCGGTGACCTGCACCAGCAGGCCACCTTCTAACCAGGAACGCAACCGGCTGGAGTCGCGCTGTAGTGCGGGGTTGCGCTCCGGATGCGTGAGGATCGGGGTCATTCCGGCAAGGCGCAGATCGTAGAGCAACTGGTCCATGGCGGGCGGGATGTTCAGATCGGGCAGCTCGATCAGCAGATACTCGCCGCCGTTCAGGGTGTACTTTTTCGGGTTCGCGAGGGCATCGCGTACGTTGTCGTAGCTGATGTGAAAGTCGCAACCGCGCCCAAGAGTCAGCGGAATATCTGCGGTGCGCAACGCGCTGCGCAACTCTTCAAGACGTTGCTCGATCTTTTCCGGGGCGAACGTAAAGGCAGAGGACGCATGGGGTGTGCAGACCATGTGCGTGATCCCGTCCGCTACTGCGAGGCGCGCCATGGCGACCGAGGTCTCGAGGTCCGGAGAGCCGTCGTCGAGCGCGTGCAGCAAATGATTGTGAATGTCGATCATTCTTTCAGCAGCGTAGCATACATTTGTCATTTTTTCAGGCAGCCTAATCTTTGGCAGGCGGCGTCTCATAGCAAGTACACAGACCACGAGAACCATTTCGTAGCCATACATCGTATGATGGAACGTACGGCTGTGGTGGTCATCACGTTCCAAACCAGCCGCAGGGAAGGACCTACCAGAGCATCCATGACTGATTCCAGCACGACCAAACCGCGCGTTCTTGTTGCCGATGATGAGCAGGTGATTGCCAACACGCTGGCAATTATCCTCAACCAGGCCGGATTTGAAGCACGCGCAGTCTATAGCGGCGAAAAGGCGCTTGAAGCACTCGATTCCTTCCAGCCGGACATGCTCATTTCGGATGTCATTATGACTGGCATGACCGGTATCGAGGCAGCTATCCAAACGCGCAACAAGCTGCCGGCCTGCAAGATTTTGCTGTTCTCAGGACAGGCCGCTACGGCGGATCTGCTGGAGCGTGCTCGCGCCCAGGGCCACGAGTTCGAGATTCTCGCAAAGCCCGTGCACCCCACCGACCTGCTCGCGAAGCTTCGCGCGTAGATACTTTACAAGACGATTTGCTCAGGCCCGGAGATATCTCCGGGCCTGAGCTTTTTGTCTGTATTCCGCAGGTGCGGGGCGAAATCATTCTCCAGCCGGGATACACTCAGGGCGATGCGTCCTTCGGTCCTTATCCTTACCTTCAACTCTGAAGATTCCCTCCCGGCCACGCTGGCCGCTATTGATGGTCTGACGGACGATATCATCATCGTCGATTCAGGCTCTACGGATGGCACGCTGGCGGTAGCCGCAAGCTACAACGCGCGCGTTCTGCAGCATCCGTTTCAAAGCTATGGCGCACAGCGAAACTGGGCGATCGACAACGGAGCGCCGCGCTACGCCTGGCAGCTTCATCTCGATGCGGACGAACGTCTGACGCCAGAGTTGAACGCGGAGATTGCGGCGCTCTCTGAAGAGGCACCGCTGGACGGCTATTATCTGCCGCGCATGATGATGTTTCTCGGCCGAATGCTCAAGTACGGAGGCATGTCGCCAACATGGCACATGCGCCTCTTCCGCGGGGGCATGGGGCGTTGCGAAGACCGCGAGTACGACCAGCACTTCATGTGCACGGGCCGCTCGGCGCAGCTCAAGGGCCGCATGATCGACGATGTGAAGATGTCCATCTCGGAGTGGACGGCACGTCACAATCGCTGGGCGGACGCCGAGGTGCGCGAGCATCTTTCCGGCAGCGATCAGGGCAGGGTACAGGGCAACATGGGGGGTACGGTCGTTGAGCGTAAGCGAGCGTTGCGAGCGATCTATGACAACTCGCTGCCGTTCGTGCGTCCGTTCCTGCTCTTCTTCTATCGCTACTTTGTGCGACTGGGCTTCCTCGATGGCAAGGAAGGCTTCATCTATTACGTGCTGCAGACGTTCTGGTTCCGCTTCCTGGTAGACGCCAAGCTCTGGGAAGCCCGTAACGCAAAGCGTTAGGGCTGCTCGCTGAGCACAGCTGCGCGGTCGCGCTGGCGAACGGCTTGCGCCGGGTTGCCGGAGTAAACCGTCCACGGCTCGAGATCGCGTCCAGCGATGCCTCCGAGGCCAAGCACTGCACCTTCGCCAACCTTGACCCCAGGCAGTACGGAGGAGCGTGCGCAGATCCACGCATACGCTCCGATCTCCATCTGGAACGATTGCAGCGGAAAGCGTGCATGGTTGTAATTATGCGTTGCACCGCAGATGTAGGCGTTCTGCGAGATGATGGCATGCGATCTCAACGTCATCAGCGACGGGTTATATAGCTCAACGCCATCGGCAGCCGCTACATGGTCTTCGCAAACCAGATTCCACGGCGCCCACACTTTGCTGCCGGGATAGAAGTGGCAGTCCGGGCCGAGTGTCGCTCCGAAGAGTCGAAGCAGCATGGCACGCCATACGTGAGCTGGCCGTGGTGACGGCCTATAGAGCAGAAGCCAGATGATGTTCCACACGAGTCGCTTGAGCCGGTTCGAAAGCGGAAATGCGGCCTGCGTATAGGCATCGGCGGCTTGTGGCATTTGGTCGGCGGCGTTGTAATCGCTCTGGCGTGGCATCAGGCCTCAGTGTAGCGGTTAGGGTGTCTTGTTGCGGAGGGTTTCTACAAGGCGAAGGATTGGTGCAGTGTTGCGGCGCATATCGTAGCGCTCGGCGTAGGTCGCCAGCGCCTGTTGGCCCATAGTTGCTCGCTTTTCAGGGCTTAGAGCAAGCCATGCAGACAGCATTTTCTGAATACCTTGCGGCGTGTCTTGCGCGACAAGGCCAGCTCCATCGGCTTCGATCTCCGGCGAAATATTGACCGGGTGCGTGATCAGCACGGGCTTGGCGGAGGCTAGTGCTTCGACGACGGCGATGCCAAAGTTTTCCTGATGCGACGGAAGAGCAAAGGCCTCCGAAGCTGCGAAGGCACCCCACTTCAGCTCGCCTTCAAGCATTCCCGGCCAGTGAATTCTGCTGGCGACTTCAGGCGTCAACGTAGCGCGCAGACTGCTTGCCCACTCTTCATCGGCTCCTGGCCCGGCCATGACAAGATGAATCTCCGGATGCTGCGGCGCCAGCTTCGTGAACGCGTCGAGCAGCAGGTCGGCACCCTTCTTCGGGTGAATCCGGCCGAGGTAGAGCAGGAAGCGCTTGCCCGCAAGTTCCGGGAAGGCAGCGTGAAAGACTCCACGCAGATGTTCTGCTTCGGCTGGCGGAGGTGTCGTTCCCAACGCAGTCACTTCCGGGATCCAGCGATGCATCCAGGGGAAGCTCTCTGCTGCTAAATCACGTTCGAGGGCGGTAGTAAACAGCACGCGGTCGGCTCGGCGCAGGTTCCAGTACTCTGCAATCATCCAGAAGGGTAGCTTCTTCACGTGCTTCAGCGGGAAGGCGCGCTTGAAGTACGGGTCGAGCATGCCGTGCGGGAAGACCATGAACGGGATACGTCCGGCAAAGGCTTTGCGAGCAGCGATGCCGGGATAGCTCCAAAGCCCATGCATGATGGCCCCGTCGAAGCGATGACGGTTTGCCTTCAGCCAGGGCAGCAGCTCAGCCTCCGCCGGCTTCGCCCATGCCGTGCGCTGGTGCAGGGTAGATGGCGAGAAATGGGGCGTCCGCGGGGTCAGCTGTCACGACCTCGCTGGTGTAGCCCTCGGGCTGATGCTCAACCATCATACGAACGGCCGTTTGCGGCCCGCCGCCTTTGGGGTCTAGCGTGCCGACGATGTGAAGGATCCGCATCGTCGCCTACGCCTTGAGCTTGCGTGTGGTGTGGGCCAATGCTTTTCGCAGGCCTTGCACGTCCTGCTCAAAACTCCAGCCGTCCATTCGTAGACGCGAGGCTTCGCCCATCTGCATCGGCGTTTCAGGTGTCGCGAAGACGCGTCCCAGAGCCTGGGCCAGGGCATTGACGTCACCCACTGGATAAACACAGCCTTCGACGCCGTCAGTCACGAGATCGAGTGCTGAGCCTACGTCGGTGGAAACAATGACCGGGCAGCCCGCTGCCATGGACTCGTTCACAATGAGGCCCCAGGGCTCATGCCGCGAGGGGAGAACGAATACCGAGGAGATGGCGAAGAACGCAGGCAATTCGGATTGATTTCGGAAGCCAGCGAAGCGAACATCGGCGTCCAGGCCAAGTAACTTGACCTGAGTTTCCAGATTGGTGCGCTCTTCGCCGTCGCCCACGATTACCAGATAGGGCTTTGGCTGTGCATCGGACAATGTCTGACGCCACTGGGCAAAGGCTGCAACGAGCTGGTCGGCGAGCTTGCGAGTTTGCAGCTTGGAGGCGAAGAGTACGACCGGGCGTCCAAACTCAAGCTGTAGCTCTTTCCGCAACGTGTCGCGCTTTGGAAGCGACGCTGCCGCGAGACGCGCGAAGTAAGCGTTGTCTACCGCGTATGGAAAAAGGAACTGTGGGACTTTGTCTCCCCAGTAATAATGCCAATAGGCCGCGTTATGAGATCCGATGGGCATGACCGCATCGATCCCTCGGCCCAGCAGGTTGAAGAATAGAGATTTGATCGCAAGTTTCAAACCGGAGCGTTCACGGTCGGCCAGCCAGCTTTCCGCACGCAACAGCACTGGGATGCCCAGCGCGTTGGCTGCGAGGATAGCCTGCAATGTGTTCACAGAAGCGTAGCCGTGCACCCAGAGTGCGTCAAAGCGTGGTGTTCCGTCAGCGTTCTGCAGCGCCCGTAGCATGCCACGGGAGATAGGCGTCGTCGGGGAAACGCCGCCCTTGTCATGGAGAGGTTTGAGGAACTCGGAGCGATAGCCTTCGAGCAAGGGCACGTCCCATGCCACCTCAACGCCAAAGCCTTCATCCTTGTACGAACGGACAGAGAAGTCTGAGCCGAAGAGTACGGTCAGATCGATCTCTGGTTCTTGCGTGATGCGTCGTAACAGGGGGGCCTGGTACTGAATGGGATGGGAGACGTAATACCCCAGCCGCACGGCTGGGGTATTGCCCTGAGTGATTTCTGGAATCGAAGCAGTCGTCATTATTCGCTACCTATCGAGCGATAGTCATGGCGGAGATTGCGATAGAAACCGCCGAGAGGAGCACACCTAGACCACCGCTCGTTATGGCTACCTTCAATGCGCTACTTGGCAGGAAGACGATATCGTCGGCTTGCAGAATGGGGTCGGGAACGCGGCCGTAAAGTACATCCTTGATGTTCAGGTTGACAACCGTGCGCTGGCCGTTGACGGTACGAATGAGGCGGAGCCCATCGTACTTTGCGGTAGCCGCATCCGCCCCGCCAGAAAGCGCAGTTGCCTGCATGAGGGTGAGCTTATGATCACCGCTCAAAGGCAGGATGCCTTGCGCCTTGAAGGAACCCACCATGTAAACGATGCCCGCACGGTTGATGAAGACACTGTCACCTGGTAGCACCGGAACATTGGCGGCCGGGCTGGTGTAGGGGTTGTTCCCCATATCCAGGACGATTGCCTTGTCTACCCCCGGGCGGTTGATCGTGACAATGTGGCTGGCGGTAGTAGGCAGGCCACCGGCGGCGATGATGACATCGATGAGGCGACGGCGGCTCAGGACTGGAATAACGGCGTTGGTTTCGCCATAAACCGTCGCGTTGGAGTTCGGGCTTTCGAGCAGATTGATCGTAACGATCGGGTGACGGTAGATACCCGCCTCGACCAGTCGTTCCGCTAGCAGTTGCTGTGCGTCATCAATGCTTTTGCCCTTCAGCGAAACCTCTCCGACTAAAGGGAAGCGCGCGGTAGCGGCTTCGTCCAACCGAAGGGTGACAGGGTACTCCTGCCCAAAGATGGTCACACTGATCAGATCGCCGGGTGTGAGGTGGTAGTCCGTGGGAGAGGGGTAGAGCAGGGCTCGATCCGTGGTGATGACATTCAGGTTCGAGCGCTGTTGCTGTTGTTGCAGTCCCAGAGCCGCGCGCGAGTTATTGTTTAGCGTGCCCGCGGGCAGAGTGCCGGGAGTCGTCAAGCCTGATTGCGCTACCGCAATGGAGCAGGCGGAGAGCAGTAGCATCGCGTGCAGAATGTTGGTTTTCTTCATCGCGAGCGCCCTTCCTTGGATGCCTTTTCAGCGGTCTCGTTTTGGGTGTCCCAGGCGGCCTTCTCGACGCCTCCTGAGCCATAAGCGGAGTAGCCGGAGTAGCCATAGTAGGCATAATACTCAGGCGAGTTGAGGTCGACGGCATTTAGAGCCAGACCTGCCATTCTCGCACCGACACGTTCGAGCAAGTCGCGGCTACGGCGGATGGCCTGTCGCGTGCTCTTGCCATGGCGAACGATCAGAATCACGGCATCGGCATCGCGAGCCAGAATAACGGAGTCGGTAACGGAAAGCAGTGGCGGGGAGTCGAGCACAATGTGCGTGTACTGCCCGCGAACTTTCTTGAGCAACTCATGCATGGCGTTGGAGCCGAGCATTTCTGTTGGGAAGGGAGGGACCGGTCCAGAAACGAGGATATCCAGGGATGGCATATCCGAACTGGTTTGTATAGCTTCTTCTAAGGTAGAAGCGCCAGCCAGGACAGTTGTAAGGCCAATCTTGGCGTTGAGGCCTAGGCGATGGTGAACGCTCGGGCGGCGCAGATCCGCATCGATGAGAAGCACGCGTACCTCGCGTTGCGCCATGACAAAGGCAAGATTCAACGCTGCAGTCGTTTTACCTTCGCTTGGAGTGGAGCTGGTCAAAAGGACTAGCTTTGGTTCTCCACCCAGGGTCGAAAGTAACAGGCTTGTACGCAGTGCGCGGAATGCTTCCGCAAACTGGCTTCTAGGTGAGTTCAGAACCCCAAGATTGCGGTAGGCCGGTGACGCCGAGGCTGCTTCATTCGCGCGTCTGGCTCGTGGGATAAGAGCCAGCGAGGGCAGCCCCGAGATGCTTTCCAACTCAGAAACGGTCTGAATTCCAGTGTCGAGCGAATCCACGATGAAGACCACAATTAAGCCGACGATCGTCAATACCAGAAAGTTGATCAGCATGACCGTTGAGGCCCGTTCCATCGACGGATTGACGGGAGCGTGTGCGTAATCGACGATATCGATTTCTGTAGCTTCCAGGCCAGCCTGGATACCTGCGGAGCGAAGCCGATCGTTCAGGCTTTCATACAGGGTACGGCTGGACTCAAAGTCACGCTGCAGGAGCGTGTATTGGAGGAGATCGTCGCGCAGGCGATAAGCATCAGCTTTTTCCGACTCAAGGGCAGAGCGAGTTCCATTCTCATCGGCACGGGCAGCGGAGTATTCTTCGTGCGCCTGGATCAGCAACCGCTTTTGTTCGTTATCTATCTGAACAGTTAGTTCGTTAATCTCTGCCTGCACCGCCTCGACACGGGGATTCTTCGGGCCGAGGTCTGTCGAGATCTGTGCCAGCTGTACGCGAGCTTCCTCCCGCTGGGTGCGAAGTTGAGTCAGAGGTGTCGCCGCTGTGGTTCCCCTGGTCGCAACATCGATAGTGGTATCGAGTGCACCGGGATCCATTTTGTTCAAAATCTGGTAGCGCGATCCTGAAAGGATGCGGTGGATTTCAGCCTCACCAACCGCGTGGGTCAGCATGTCGAGGTTGCTGGCGATCTGGTTTTTGGTTGGATCAAAGCCCAGAACGCCGATTTTCTTGCCAAGCTCAATCACTCGAGCCTGTGAATCTTCGACCTTGTCCTTCAAATCTCCGAGTTGTCCCGAGAGGAAATCTGAAGCACGCTTGGTCGCATCGAAACGCGTTTGCATGCTCCGACGGATGTACTCCGTCATCAAATGATTGACGATATCTGCCGACAGTTTGGCGTTCAGCGTCTGACCGCTAATGCTGATAATGTCTGTTTTCGGCACACTTGTGACATTGATGGACGAATCGAGCATTCCGACAATCGATTCGCGTGTCGCCGGATCGTCCAGGCTCGCATGTTTCATCGGCCCTTTGGCGTTCAGAAACTCGCGGTTATTTGCCAAATCAAGGTCGCGGGCAACGCTCAGCAGCAAAGTCTGGCTTTTCAGAATAGCTATCTGCGTGGCCGTGCTGTAGCTCGTATCGCCACCACCCATGCCTGCGGCCGCATGTGCTGCTCCCGACCGCAGAGCACTGGAGGAACCACCGCCGATTTCCAATGTGCCCGAGGCCTCGTAAACGCGAGGTCGTTGCTTCACCCTGTATCCGCCGAGCAAAAGGCCTACAGTGCAAAAAGCTGCGAGTATCCACTTACGCTTGCGAAGCGTCGCGATGGCTTCTACCAAGCCGCTATCGTTTGGGGCGGGGTGCAGACTTGCAGCTCCAGAGCGAGGGGCGACGGAGGCTGGCGTCTGAGGTTGGTGTGGCTCGGGGCTCATTGTGATCAGTTTACGCGATATTTCTCACGGCAGACGGCGCGCTAACAGCCGTAGAGTTTAGGCTAGTGAAAAGTCTTGTGGAGAGATGCCCTAGCCAATGAGTACTCCGATTCAAATTGCCGTTGTCGGTTCTGGTTACGTCGGTCTTGTCGCCGCCGTTTGTTTTGCTGAAATGGGTCACAACGTCGTTTGTGTCGATAACGACCAGCGCAAGGTGGATGCATTGCGCGGTGGCGATACGTTGATTCATGAGGAGCACCTTCCTGGGTTGCTTCGTCGTCACGGCAACAAAGGCGTGACATTTACAACTGATCTGGCGGAAGCGACGCAGAATGCCGCAGCTATCTTTATCGCTGTGGGTACCCCGCAGTCGGAGACCGGCGATGCAGATCTGTCGTATGTCGAGGCTGTTGCCAGCGAAATTGCTCGTCACATGAACAGCTATAAGGTGATCGTAGAAAAGAGCACCGTGCCTGTTTACACCAACGAGTGGATTCGTCGCGTCATCGAGCGCAATGGTGTTCCGCGCGAGATGTTCGATGTGGTGTCCAACCCTGAGTTCCTGCGTGAAGGCACGGCTGTCGAAGACTTTCTGCATCCCGATCGCATTGTTGTGGGCGCAGACTCGGAACGCGCTGCCGCTGTTCTGGGAAGCATCTATGCTCCTCTTACAGATGGCAGCTACTACAAGGCCGCTGAGCCGATTCCCGGTGTTTGTAGCCAGGAGTCACCGGCGCCGATCCTCTTCACGTCGACGAAGAGTGCAGAGATCATCAAGCATGCTTCGAATGCGTTCCTTGCACTGAAGATTTCGTTCATCAATGCTGTCTCCAACCTTTGCGAAGCAGCTGACGCCAACGTGGAGCAGGTCGCTCATGGCATTGGCCTCGACTCCCGCATTGGTCCGAAGTTCCTGCGCCCGGGCATTGGCTACGGTGGCTCCTGCTTCCCGAAGGATGTGGCCGCGTTCCGCTCGGTGGCTGATCAGATGGGCGTGGATTTCAGCCTTCTTACGGAGGTTGAGCGTATTAACGTCTCGCAGAAGAAGCGCTTCCTCGCGAAGGTTCGCTCTGCGTTGTGGACGCTTCGTGGCAAGCGCCTCGGCGTGCTCGGACTCGCGTTCAAGGGCGAGACGGACGACATTCGTGAGAGCCCGGCTATCGATCTCTGCGAGATGCTGCTGAGCGAAGGCTGCCAGATTGTGGCCTATGACCCTGCGGCGATGGATCGTGCCAAGGAAGAGTTGAAGCCGAGCGCGCAGATGTCTTATGTAGGCAGCATCCAAGAAGCGGCCACCGATGCGGATGCTCTGCTGATCCTTACGGACTGGTCAGAGTTCAAGACTGTCGACCTGGATATGCTGCAGAAGTCGTTGCGTTACCCGATCGTCATTGACGGGCGCAATCTTTTTGAACCGCGGACGATGGCTGAGGCCGGTTTCACGTATTTGAGCGTGGGGCGTCCCGCCGCAAATCCTTTCCGTGAACGCACGAAGGCCTAGGCCTTCGTGCCTTGGTCTCTTGGGAGAATTCATTTGAGTCAACCGCTGATTCTGGTTACGGGAGCCGCAGGCTTCCTGGGATCGCATCTGTGCGATGTACTGCTGGCCGAAGGGAACGATGTTCTCGGAGTGGACAACCTTGCCACAGGTAGCCTCGCCAATCTGGAGCACGTGAAGAACGAGGCACGTTTTCGTTTTGAGCAGGCTGACATCTGTCAGCCGTTCGACTACGGTCACGTGGATTATGTCTTCAACCTGGCTTCGCCGGCCAGCCCTGTCGACTACATGCGTCTCGGGATCGAGACGTTGCAGGTCGGCTCGGCGGGTACGATCAACACGCTCGAAGTCGCAAAGAAGTACGGCGCAGGCTATCTGCATGCGTCGACTTCGGAGTGCTATGGCGACCCGGAAGTTCATCCGCAGGTAGAGAGCTACTGGGGCAATGTGAATCCGATCGGACCGCGGTCGGTGTATGACGAAGCGAAGCGCTTCTCTGAAGCTGCTGTGACGGCGTACAACCGCTATCACAACGTCAACACGCACCTCGTACGTATCTTCAATACGTACGGCCCGCGTTTGCAGGCTAACGATGGCCGTGTCATCTCGAACTTCATGATGCAGGCTCTTCGTGGCGTGCCGTTGACGATTTACGGCGATGGTAAACAGACTCGTTCGTTCTGCTACGTCTCGGATCTTGTTGCGGGCATTGTGGCTCTGTCGAAGAGTGCGGAGCACCTGCCGACGAACATCGGCAACCCCGGTGAGTTCACCATGATCGAGTGCGCGCAGGAAGTCCTTGCGCTTACCGGATCGAAGAGCGAGCTGACCTTCCAGCCGCTGCCTCAGGATGACCCCAAGCAGCGCAAGCCGGATATTACTAAAGCGAAGAGCCTGCTTGGTTGGGAGCCTAAGGTTCCTCTGCGTGAGGGCCTTGCGAAGAGCCTGGATTACTTCAAGGCATGTGTTGCTCGCGAAGCTGACGCAAAGTAAGCTTCACCTCCAACGACAAGGGCCGCAGAGATTTCTCTGTGGCCCTTGTCGTTGGAGGCTGTTCGGAGTGCTTATCGCAGCTTTCCGTCCATCCCCGTCTTTCTTAGTTTCGGGTACCAGGTGAACTGTGCTGCCACAATGAAGTTGTTCTGTTGATTCGGCTTGTAGAGCGCGGTGCCGGTATAAGGAATGGCCGCGCCAGGATTGGTGGATTGATACACCGGTGCCTTCCAGCGTTCGTATTGCACCCATCCATCCAGCTCGAGATTGTGGCCCAGGCGCTTTACGACTTCGCCTTTTATCTGGCTCTGCGTTACGCCGCCAGAGATAAAGTCTTTCGGCGCCTGCTTGGTCATATACATCATCTGGACCCACTCATTGCCGCTCAGATGGTAGGTCAGCCATGCCTGGCCGCCCTTCGCTTCACGGCCAACCCAGTCACCCATGATGAAGCCTTTGTTCGTGTATCCCTGCAGTTGGACAATCTCGTAGTAGTTGAACTGTCCACCTTGCGACCGCAGTGTCGAGGTGTCGGTTGATGTTGCTTCCACGCGCAGATCAAGCCTTGGAATGCCTGGTACATGCGAGAGGTAGATGCCTGGCCGATAGGCCGCACGCCGCGGCGCGGAGATGGGGGTCACGTCATCATGCGCGATCGTATCGACGTACAACGTCATGGAGTGGCGCAGAAACGGCAACCGATAGCTGAAGTTGAACGTCGAGTAACGAGCACCCGGATCGTTCCGTGAGTACTTCTCTGCGGATGTTGTGTCATTGATATCGAAGAAGCTCTTCAGGAACGTGTGAATCGTAATGGGGGAATGGCCTTTGCCGCCCCAGATCACCGTACGTTCAAAGCCGAACTGAAAGTTGGACGAGGGTTGGAACTCAAACATCTCTGCATGGACCCACGGATCATTTGGTGAGGTGTGTCCCTTGAGCGATCCGACAAAAAAGTCATAGCGCAGTGGCCCCAGCACATGCTTGATCAACGGGATGTACATTGGCTCGACGCGGTTAATGCGGAAAGAATAGATGTTTTCTGCATTGTTAGACCACGCCATGGCTCCGCCGTAACCCGGCCCCATCCATGCATCCGTTTTGCCAAACGAAATTTCATGCCCTGCTGCATGGAATGAAATAGCTGCTTCCTGCAGACGGAAATTATTCTGAGAGCCGGTATTGCCGTAGGGAATCGTGTCCTGAACATAGGTTGCCGGCATAGGGCAGCCCGTCACATAGTCGTTGCAGGAGAGTTGGCTCGCGACAGCGTAGGAGTATCCGGGAATGGACGGTGCGTGCTGATACTCACCGCGCACATGCAGCGAGAAGCGCCACCACTCGTTGGTCGTAGAAAATCCGGTAACGTTGTTGAAGCCTTCGCCATAGGGGCGACCGTAGTCGTTGTACTGTGATTGCCCAAGGTGATAGCTGTCGCGAAGAGTCAGGCCGTTGATGCCGGAGAGTCGCGTGTAGAACTTATCGACGCCATAAGTCGCGCCCCAGTTCTCTTGTCGATCGGCTTCGTCGGCTAGATACTCTTTGAGCTTTGCCAGGATTTCGATCGCTTGCTCATTCTGTTCGCTCATCACCTTTGGTTCGGTGAGCTGCAGCATGTGTAGCAGGGAACGCCGCGTCCACGGGCGCATGGCAAGAAACGCTGTGTCCAGGTAGCCCAGGGAGTAGAGGCGCATGGCCATCGGGTACACGGGCGAGTCGACAGGGATGTACGCGCTACCGAGGTGATCCTCGGTCGTTGGAGGAAGTGGCGCGTACGGCGCGACGGAAGGCACTGTGGAAGCCGGGATCGGTTGCGGAACCGCTGCCTGTGCAGGTGCCTGCTGCACGTCGTTCTGCACTGGCTGGCCTTTCGGGGAGGCATAGCCGGGCAGATAGGGCGCAGGGACTTCCTTCGTTGTGGACGAGGTGGGAACGCTCGCAACAGGAGGGGCTGGCGGGGTAGCGGGAGCCTGAGCCGCGGCGAGCGTCGCGGCGACAAAAGGAAGCCCAGAAAATGCACAGAGGCGCGCATACCGGCGGAGAGAATGCCCAAAGGCTGACATGCTCTCAGTGTACCTGCGCGAAGTTACTGAGGCCGTGAGATGTTGCGTGCCGCAAGGTACCGCTTCAAACGTCCCAAAGGTGTTTGCGATGGCGTCAACTTTGTGGCTGCTGGCGTGACCACGGCCCAGATTACGCAAGGACCGAGCGTTGTGCGGCCGCGCAGTGTAGCTTCCTGCATGGCTCGATACATCGCCACGGCATCGTCGCCGTCCACCGTGAGAATCGGCATCTGCAGCTTGCGGCAGAGCGTTTCCAGCGCGGGCCACGTCAACGCCTTGCTGGCTGCTTTGCCTCGGCCTGCGGTGGCGTCAACGACGCAAAGCACGAACGGCAGGCGTTCCGTCTGCGCGATCGTCAGCGCATCCTCCCAGCCTTGCGCCTTCTCGCCTGCGGTCGTGTAGGCGAGCGCAATGCGGTCGCCAGTCAGTTGCAGGCCGCGCGCTGTAGCGGCTGCCAATGGCAGTCGCGTGGCCTCGTCGGCATAGCTTGCGGGGCTTTTGCGTGCAGGTCCAAGCAGCTCTGCCGGCTTGTCGCTCAGCGGCGACGAAAGATAGTCGCCTGCTTCCAGATGAATGGTCGTCGCGGCCAGTACGGCTTCGCGGCCAAACGGTGTGCGCTGCTTTTTCTCAAGCACGCGTGCGCGGGACAGAATGGTGAAAAGCTCCTGGAGCTTGCGGTGGGGAAGCAGCGGATTTTCAGCCAAGCGAAGCGACTCCTGCGACGTACGAGATGATGTGCCTAGAGTACACGTTCCCGGGCAAAGGAAAAGCCGCTTGCGAAGAAGCGGCTTTTCCTGCGGGCAATGAATCAGGCTAGGCTTTGGCTGCGCCGGACCATTCCGTGTTGATGTTCAGTTCGGCAAACGCTTTCTCGGCAACCTTGGGCTTCACGACGCCTTCGCGAACCAGCTTCGAGAGCGAAGCGGCCACGATCGACGGAGCATCCACCTCAAAGTGGCGGCGGAGGTTTTCGCGGTTGTCCGAGCGGCCGAAGCCGTCCGTGCCCAGCGTAACCAGGCGCGAGCCAAGCCACGGAGCAAGCCCGTCGGGCATCGACTTCATGTAGTCGCTCGCGGCCACGATCGGCCCCTTGGCTTCGCCAAGAGCTTCGACGATGTACGGCTTCTTCTCCGCAGCCGCCGGGTGCAGGCGGTTCCAGCGCTCGGTGTCGAGCGCATTGCGGCGAAGCTCGTTGTAGCTTGTCACCGACCATACGTCGGCCGCGATGCCGTACTTCTCCGCAAGAATTTCCTGCGCCTTCAGCACCTCGTTCAGGATCGGGCCTGCACCGAAGAGCTGCATCTGCGCGGGCTTGTCCGCAGCCTTGAACTTGTAGATGCCGCGCAGAATGCCTTCGCGGAGCTTGCCGTCAGCGTCCTCGGGCATTGCCGGGTTGATGTAATCCTCGTTGTACATCGTGATGTAGAAGAAGCAGTTTTCGCTGTTCTCATACATCCGCTTCATGCCGTCCTGCACGATGACGGCGAGTTCGTAGACATATGCCGGATCGTAGGTGACGCAGGTAGGAATCGTGCCTGCGAGCACATGCGAGTGGCCGTCCTGATGCTGCAGGCCTTCGCCGAGCATCGTCGTACGGCCCGCGGTGCCACCCATCAGGAAGCCCTTGCCGCGCGAGTCTGCAAACGCCCAGGCCATGTCGCCGATGCGCTGGAAGCCGAACATCGAGTAGTACAGGTAGAACGGCACCATCGGAATCTTGTAGTTGGTGTACGCCGTTCCGGCAGCGGTGAAGCTCGCCATCGAACCAGCTTCCGTGATGCCTTCTTCCAGAATCTGGCCGTTCTTTTTCTCGTTGTAGCCGAGCAGCATGTCCGCGTCGTGCGGCACGTACTTCTGGCCTTCCGGGGCGTAGATGCCGACAGCCTTCATCACCGATTCAAAGCCAAACGTACGGCCTTCGTCCGGGATGATCGGCACGATCAGCTTGCCGATCTCAGGGTTCTTCAACATGCCGTTCAGCATGTTCACAAAGCCCATCGTTGTTGAGATCGCGCGGCCGTTCGATCCAGCCAGCCAGGTCTTGAAGAAATCAAGCTGTGGGGCCTTGAACGTCGACTCCGGCACTTCGCGCTTGGGCAGGTAGCCGCCTAGTGCTACGCGGCGCTCATGCAGGTACTGAAGAGCCGCGTCGTCAGCAGCAGGACGGTAGAAGTCTGCGTTCTCGGCTGCACCAGCTGGCAAGGGGATGTTGAAACGCTCGACGAAGAGCGCCATGTCCTTGTCGGAAAGCTTCTTCTCGGAGTGGGTGGCGTTGCGGGCCTGTGCGGAGGGCATACCGTAGCCCTTGACCGTGTGCGCCAGGATGACCGTGGGGCCGCCCTTGTGCTCCATCGCACGCTTGTAGGCGTTGTAGATCTTCGAGGGGTCGTGGCCGCCACGGTGCAGGTTTGCCAGTTGCTCGTCGGTCTTATCTTCGACCAGCTTCAGCAACTCCGGGTACTTGCCGAAGAACTCGGCGCGCAGGTACGCACCGTCCTTGGCCTTGAAGCGCTGGAAGTCGCCGTCGACGCACTCTTCCATGCGCTTGAGCAGCAGACCCTGGTGGTCGCGGGCGAAGAGTTCGTCCCAGTCCGATCCCCAGATCACCTTGATGACGTTCCAGTTTGCGCCACGGAAGGTGGCTTCGAGCTCATCAATGATGCGAGCGTTGCCGCGTACCGGGCCGTCGAGGCGCTGCAGGTTGCAGTTGACCACGAAGATCAGGTTGTCGAGCTTCTCGCGAGAACCCAGAGAGATTGCGCCGAGCGTGTCGACCTCGTCGGTCTCGCCGTCGCCCAGATAAGCCCAGATCTTGCGGTCGGTCTTCTCGATCAGGCTGCGGTTCTCAAGGTACTTCATGAAGCGTGCCTGGTAGATCGCGTTCAGCGGGCCGATGCCCATGGAGACGGTGGGGAACTGCCAGAAGTCCTGCATCAGCCACGGGTGCGGGTAGGAGCTAAGGCCCGGCGTGTCGCGCAGTTCGTGGCGGAAGTTCTTCAGACGCTGCTCGTCTAGGCGGCCTTCCAGGAAGGCGCGGGAGTAAACACCCGGCGACGCGTGGCCCTGGAAGTAGACGAAGTCGCCCGGCTGATCGCCGTAGGAGGCGCGGAAGAAGTGGTTGAAGCCAACTTCCAGCAGCGTGCACTGCGACGAGTACGTCGAAATATGGCCGCCAATGCCTGCGTCGTACTTGTTCTGCTTGTGCACCATGGCCATGGCGTTCCAGCGCAGCAGGGCCTCGATACGGTTTTCCTTCTCGCGATCACCCGGGTAGGGCACCTCGTCGTGCTTCGGAATTGTGTTCAGGTACGGTGTGACCACGTCGCCTGTAGCGGGGACACCGGCTTCGCGGGCGCGCGAACGCAGCGTCAGCAGCAGGTCGGCCGCGTGTTCCCAGTCATGTGCCACGACCTCGTCAAACGCTTCAATCCATTCGTGAACTTCGGCGATCAGGTCGTTCTTTACGGCTTCGTCGAGTGCTGCCATGTGTCGGGTGCTCCAATGGGGAGGGTTATGCAAATTCGCACTGCAAGGATAAATGCCGCTTATGACAGTGCGCCAGTCTGGACATCCGATACTCGGTCCCAGGCGTCTTCTTACATAGTATGGACGTACTTTCGCGCACGCCACCAGCTTCGGACCACCGTCTTGTGTATTCCAGCGGCGATCCTCACTTCGGAGACCTCTGGTTACCTGCAAATTTGAAGACAGGGCAGCGTGTTCCTGTCGTCGCGTTTTTCCACGGGGGATGGTGGAAAGCTCAGTACGATCTTGCCTACGCAGGCTTTCTTGCCGATGATTTGCGTCGTCAGGGCATCGCCGTCTGGTCGATCGAATATCGTCGGGTGGGCAATGCTGGTGGTGGTTGGCCGGGAACGTTTCAGGACTGCGCCGCTGGTTTCGACTACCTGAAAACTCTTGCCCAGGCGTACCCGCTCGATCTGGAGCGGGTCGTCGTCAGCGGACACTCCGCGGGAGGGCACCTTGCCTTCTGGATAGCTGGCCGCCATCATCTACCGGAAGGTTCCCCGGTCTATCTGCCACGACCGGCGGTTGGCGTTCACGCTGCTGTTTCGCTTGCCGGGGCCGTCGATCTTCGCCTCACCTGCGACCTCGCCAGCGGGGAGTTTGCGCACGACAAGCGGATGGTCGCCGACCTGATGGGCGGTTTGCCTGCGGAGTATCCTGAACGCTTTGCAGCCGGAAACCCGGGCGATCTTCTTCCCCTCAGCGTGCCGCAGTGGCTTCTGCAGGGCACGCTCGATGACCAGATTCCGCCTGACCTGCCGCGTCGCTGGGCGGAGAACGCTCATCGTGCCCACGACGCTCCGGTCAGCGTTCAGATGCTCGAAGGGGCCGACCACTTTGACGTGGTCGACCCCGAGAGCAAACATTGGCCAGTCGTAGCGGCCACGTTTCGTAAAGCTTGTTTTTCGTAGTTCCGCGAAGGCCTAGGTGGAGTAATCCGCGTTGATCGAGACGTAATCGTGCGTCAGATCGCAGGTCAGGAAGTCGGATGCGCCCTCGCCCTCACCAAAGTCGATGCGGATGGTGAACTCGCGTGCGCTCATCGCCTCGTGGCAACGGGCCTCGTCGTAGCTTGTCGATCGTGTGCCGTACTCAAAGACGGGCAGATCACCGATATGCACGGTCACCTTCGCTGGATCGAACGCCACGCCAGCCTTGCCCGCTGCGGCCAGAATGCGGCCCCAGTTGGGATCGGCCGAACTCCACGCCGTTTTGCAGAGAGGCGAGTTTCCGACAGACTTCGCCAGCGTGCGTGCTTCTTCGTTGCTGCGCATTCCTGTCACGGCGAGGCGCACGACGTGGGTTACGCCTTCGCCGTCGTCCACGATCTGGAACGCTAATGACTTAGTCACCTGCTGCAGCGCCGCGGCAAACTTCTTCGCAACGTCCTCGTCAGCCTCTACGCCACTCTTGCCGCTGGCCAGCAGCAGTACTGTGTCGTTGGTGGAGGTGTCGCCGTCGATGGAGATGGCGTTGTAGCTGTCTTCGACAGCCGGTTCCAGCATCGCCTGAAGGTCCTCCGCACGCACGGCGAGGTCGGTAAAGAGGTAGCTGAGCATGGTCGCGTGCGGCGGCCCCAGCTGCGGGCCGATCATACCCGCGCCCTTCGCGCAGCCCCACAGCCGTACGGTCTTGCCGTCGTGCTCAAAGCTTGCTTCGGCGGTCTTCAGCTTCGTGTCGGTGGTCAGAATCGCTGTTCCGAACGCCTCGGCGTGCTGCTGTGAGCTGCCCAGCGCAGCCTTTGCTGCGGGAACCGCGGCGACCAGCTTTTCCACTGGCAACGGAACGCCGATGATGCCTGTTGAGGAAGGGAAAACCTCATCGAAGACGCAGTCAAAGGCGTTGGCGACGGCGATACAGGTCTTCTGCGCGGCTTCGAGACCGTGGTCGCCGGTGCAGCAGTTCGCGTTGCCTGCGTTCACGATCACGGCGCGAACCTTGCTGCCATTGGCGGCGAGATGCTGGCGTCCAACGATGACAGGCGCGGCGACGACCTGGTTTTTCGTAAACATGACTGCGGCTACGGCCGGTTCATCGGCCACAGCCAGCGCAACATCGGGCTTGCCGGAAGCCTTGATGCCGGCGGTAACGGAGGCCCAGCGGAAGCCGAGCGGAAGTTGTGCGGGGGAAGAAGTGCTCACACGAAGATTTTACTGGTCGCGGCGCCGAATGCGAATCCAGAGCCGTTTCATCTGATATGCAATATCCACCAAAACAAGAAAGGCCAAAAGGGCCGCGCCAATGGCGCCCAGGTTGCTCACCCAGGTTGCTCACCCAGGTTGGCGTAAATCCGCAGCATAGCCAGCCCGGTGGGCAGTTTTGTTGCGCCCGATAGGTCACGGCAAGCTTCCAGAGGAAGGCCTGGCCCAGCAGCAGTCCCGTCAGGATCCAGAGGATGGTGAGCCAGCGACGCATGCCGTAGCGTACACCTGCCATCAAATCCTCTGCTTCTGAGCGGTATACTCACCAGATAACAGCGACGCGGTGAGGGTGGCGGCTGTGGAGGATTCTGACGCATGAGCACAAATGGCAATGGGCACGTACACGTGAACGGAAACGACTACGTCGTTCCGCAGCCGCGTAAGGAATGGATCGTCAACCGCAAGGCCGAAGCGGCTCGGACCGGCGATTGGAACATGAGCCAGATGCACTTCGCGCGCAAGGGCCTGATCACCGAAGAAATGAACTACGTCGCTCACAAGGAGAAGATCTCCGCGGAGCTGATTCGTTCGGAGATCGCCAAGGGCACGATGATCATCCCGGCGAACATCAACCACGTTGAGCTGGAGCCGATGGCGATTGGTGTCGAGTCGCTCTGCAAGATCAATGCGAACATCGGCAACTCGGCGCTGGTGTCGAACGTGGACGAAGAGCTGCGCAAGCTGCACACTGCGGTCCACTTCGGCGCTGATACCGTCATGGATCTCTCCACCGGCGGCGACATCCCGATGATCCGCGAAGCGATCCTGCGCCACTCGCCTGTGCCGATCGGCACGGTGCCGTTGTATGAGGCGCTCTCGCGTGTGAAGCGCGTGGAAGACCTCAACATCGACCTGTACCTCGAAGTGATCGAGGAGCAGGCGCAGCAGGGTGTGGACTACTTCACCATCCACGCTGGCGTGCTGATTCAGTACGTGCCGTTGGTGTCCAAGCGCATCACCGGTATCGTCAGCCGTGGCGGCGCCATCCTGGCGCAGTGGATGACTTCGAACCACAAGCAGAACTTCCTGTACGAGAACTTCGACCGCATTACGAAGATCATGGCGAAGTACGACGTCAGCTACTCGCTCGGCGACGGCCTCCGTCCCGGCTCTGTGGCCGATGCTTCTGACGAAGCGCAGTTTGCTGAGCTGAAGACGCTCGGCGAACTCACCCGCCAGGCGTGGAAGGACGATGTGCAGGTCATGATCGAAGGCCCCGGCCACGTGCCGATGGACAAGATCAAGGAGCAGGTCGACAAGGAAGTCGAGCTCTGCGACGGTGCACCGTTCTACGTTCTTGGCCCGCTGGTCACGGACATCGCTCCGGGCTACGACCACATCACCTCGGCGATCGGCGCGGCGATGATCGGCTGGCACGGCGCGGCGATGCTCTGCTACGTCACTCCGAAGGAGCACCTCGGCCTGCCGAACGAGAAGGACGTGAAGGACGGCATCATCGCGTACAAGATCGCTGCGCACGCGGCGGACATTGCACGCCATCGTCCTGGCGCTCGCGACCGCGACGACGCCATCTCGCACGCACGTTATACCTTCGATTGGGACGCACAGTTTGCGCTCTCGCTCGATCCGGATACGGCGCGCGGTATGCACGATGAGACGCTGCCGGATGACTACTACAAGGAAGCGGCGTTCTGCTCCATGTGTGGCCCGAAGTTCTGCTCGATGAACTGGTCGTCGAAGGTCGACAAGTACAACGAAGAAGTTCATGGTTTGAAGAAGCCGGAGCTTACGCAGATCATGAACGCGCAGTTGGCCGCTCGCTAACTCGCTACAAGTACAAAAGAAGGCCCGCGATCATCGCGGGCCTTCTTTTGCGTTCGAGGGAGAGTTGCTTCCTATAAGGCGACAGCCGCTGTGGCCGCTCATGGTGAACTTTGCGTCGAAGCTTTCTGCCAACTGGGTAGAGATGTGCCTGGGCAAAGGAGCGCCTCGACGCAACGAGCGCGAAGGCCGCCACGGGAGCGCAAAGGGATTGGAGGCTGCTGTGGGTAGTGATGAAAACAAAGAGGCGTGGCCGGAGCCACACCTTTTTGCTTTGTAGTTCAGGCTTACTTTGCCGCAGCTTCGAGGATCCCCGCTGACTTGTTCAGCGCAGCCGCCAGCTCGTCCATCTGAGCTTGCGTCCGTGCTGCGTCGTCGGCGTCGATGCCTTCGGTCACGCCCGGGATCACCACCGCTGCGTAGCCGGTGAACTCACCCGGTGCGTAGATCAGGTGGCGATAGAACGAACGTCTCGGCAGACCGGTATCGCTCAGCAGGGCACTCTCCGCATCGCGCAGATCAGCATTCAGCTTCGGTGTTGTCTTTGCCGAGTCCGTCTGCACCGTGTAGACCGTCTCTCCAGCCCTGGCGAAACGTTCTGCGGCTTCGTCCAGGGCGGTCCAGTTCAGCTTCATGCCGGTCTTGTCTGCTCGGTGCTTCTGCGCGTTCACGTAACCCTTTACGTCCTTGCCGTAGAGGCGATAGTCGTAGGGCAGTACGTCGGCGTCTGCCATGTGCAGCAGTTCGAGCCCGAAGACCCGGGCCATCTGCTGCTCATACACAAACGTCGGATCAGCGTTCTTGATGAACCAGTTGTAGTTGTCGAAGACGGAGTGATACACGCCGTAGGGCCCAGCCGATCCAATGTCGGTAGAAGGCACGCCAAGATGCTGAATGAACGGTGTGTAGTCCGAGCCTGAGCCCAGCACGCCGACATGCGCTTCTTCAGCCGCTGCCGGGGCGTTCGACTCCACAGCGTGAGCCTCGGCCATGTCGCGCCGACGCGAGCGGTTTGCTGCATCCGCAATCTTCCACTGGTCGTAGACGCTTCCGCCCTTCGGCGAAGGCACCTGCCGCGCCACATCGCGCACGAAGTCCATCAGCGAAGGTACTGCCGAAGCATCGAAGTTCGGCCCGGAAACACCGACGTCCATGTTGAAGTACGCGACAGCCTTCGACAGCTCCTGCGCGTGGCCTTCCGCCCACTCTGTGGAGCCGATCAGGCCTTCTTCTTCTGCGTCCCAGCTTGCGACGAGGATGGTGCGCTTCGGCTTCCAGCCCTGCTTCAGCAACGCTCCGAGGCCGTGCACGCTTTCAAGCATGGCCGCCGTGCCGGAGTTCGGATCAACCGCGCCGTAGACCCATGCATCGCGATGATTGCCCGCGATGACGAGCGCGTTCTTCTGCGTCGGGTCCGTGCCTTCGATCGTTCCGATGACGTCCCAGATCGTGCGCAGCTTGTAATCCTGCTCAAGGTGCATGTGCACCTTTACCGCGTCGGTGCCCCCAACGTGATACGCGAAGGGAAGACCGCCCTGCCATTCTCGCGGAACGTTCTTGCCGTCGAGTGCCTGCAGAATCGGAGCGGCGTCGTGATACGAGAGCGGATTCACCGGGATCGACGGCTGGTTCATCTTCGCCGGATCCATCGTGCGCTTGGAGTCAGGCAGATCGACGGTGGCGGACTCACCCGGTGACGACGGATCGCCCGGATAGATGGGCAGGAACTGCACCGAGCCTCGCTGCACAGCGGTCGCCGGGTGGTACGGCCCGCGCGGGTAGGCGTCGCCACGCACGTAGCCATCATCAGCCGGGTCAGAGTAGATGAGCACGCCCGCTGCGCCGTACTGTTGCGCGATGTAGCTCTTGATGCCACGGAAGTTCGCGCCATAGCGAACCAGGACGATCTTGCCCTTGATATTGACACCCAGGTCGGCGAGTCGCTTGAAGTCTTCGCGCGTGCCGTAGTTTGGCATATACGGCGTCGGCGGTTACATCGCCCGAAGGAGAAGAGCCATTGAAGGCGGGCAGAACGCGAGGGTCATCCTGGAACGGATCGCCGCCGTAGAGCTTAGGATCAACGTGCTCTGGCGTTGGACCCTGCATCAGCAGTTTGCCGCTGGCGTCCCTGGCGCTGATCTCGATCTTTACCGGCTTGTTCAGCCATACGCGGTAGGGAACGATCTCGGTCTTCAAGCCTGCGGCGCGGAACTTGGCGGCCACGTACTCGGCGGTCACCTTGTCCTCGGGGGAGGACGCCCAGTGAGGAGCTTTGGTCAGCTCCTTCAGTTCTTCCCCTGCGAGCTTGGCATCGGGAATCTTCATGAAGGCCGAATCCCACTTGGCCTGCTGAGTGAAGTCCTTGTAGCCAAATACCGGAGCGGTTTGGCTGTAGGCAGAGGGAGCGGCCAGAGCCGCAAGCAGAAACGCCACGCGCAGTCGTTGCATACTTCAAGATCCTCGCTATTGCTGGAGTGATCCTAGTATGTCAGGTGCGCGTGGCGTTCGTATTCGCTTATCGAAGCGTTGTGATGTCTAGACGGGCTGCGTGCAGAACTTGCAGCGCGTTGCTGCCAGCGGGATATCGCCCAGGCACTGCGGGCAGGCCTTGGTCGAAGGAACTTCAGCCGCAGGCGGGTTGAAGCGCTTCAGCAGGTACTGCGTCGGGACGACGAGGAAAAAGTAAACCACCGCAGCGATGAGCAGGAAGTTGATGATCGCGGTGATGAAAACGCCGTACTTGATCTCGCCGCCGTGGATGTGCGCGATGAGATAGTCGAAGTTCGGTTTGCCGACAACTGCACCCAGCAGCGGGTTAATAATGTTCGCCGTCAGTGCCGTGACGATGGACGTGAACGCCGCACCGATGATGACGGCCACGGCCAGGTCCATAACGTTGCCGCGCAGGATAAAGTCGCGAAAGCCTTTGAGCATGTTGTTCATTCTCCGTAGAAAGCTTGGAATACTCCGCTGTATGTCCGGCGAGTATACAGTTGCGTCTGACGTTTTGTTGAGAGCAACTTGCCTGGAGATTGATGCGGCTGGAAAAAGGCAGATTGAGGATGTTCGCCTGAATGCTCGCCGCTGTGTCGTTCGCGTATCTTGAAACACATGCCGGTTGCCTCTATCCGCGTGCGCGTTGTTTCGTTCGGTCCGCTCAAATCTGTCTTTGGTGCGGACGGCAGTCCGCGCGATCTTCCTGAAGGTTCCACCGTCGGAGACCTGCTGCAGAAGCTGCGCGGGGAGAGCCTAATCGCAGAGCAGGCGCTTTGTTCAGCTGCCGTTGCGGTCAACCGGGAGTACGTGAAGCCCGCGCATCTGCTGGTCGATGGCGATGAAGTGGCTGTGCTTCCGCCAGTAAGCGGGGGAACTCCTGAGCGCATCGTCCTGACCCGCGAGCCGATTGTGATCGCCACCTTTGTAGACACGCTGCGCGATGGAGCCGACGGCGCGATGGTGACCTTCGATGGCGTGGTTCGTAACAACACTCGCGGCCGCCAGACGTTGCACCTCGACTACGAAGCTTACGAAGAGATGGCCGTAACGGAGATGGGGAAGCTTCGCATCGAGGCCATCGAGCGCTTTGGCGTGCGGGATGTCACCATCGTGCATCGTCTCGGCCGTCTTCTGATTGGTGAAACCAGCGTGTTGATCGTGGTTGCCAGCGCGCACCGCGGCGCGGCGTTTGATGCCTGCCGCTTTGTCATCGATACGCTCAAGAAAACCGTCCCTATCTGGAAGAAGGAGCAGTTTGTCGATGGCGCGGTGTGGGCCGATGGTGAACCGTTTCCCGAAGAGATTGTGGGAGCTTCAAGGTGAGTTGGACGCCAGGCCGGACGTTGCGTGTGGGGGCTGCTGCGCTGTGTCTCAGCGTAGCTGGCGCGAACGCGCAGCAATCCGCGCCTATTGAGCGTCAGGGCCCGAGCAGCGATGTGGGGACGATCCGCGTCGAGAGCCGCCTGGTTCCTGTTGTGGTGAACGTCGTGGATGCGGACGGCGCCCCTGTTGCCGGGCTTACGCAGGATGACTTCGACGTTCTGGAAGACGGCAAGCCGCAGCGCATCGCTGTCTTTGACAAGCAGTCGACAACACCGCTCTCCATGGCGATTGCAGTGGACGCGAGCGAAAGCACGGCTGGTCTCAGCCACCTGGAGCGGGACGCTCTGCGCGATTTCCTGCGCAAGCTGATGCGTCCGCAGGACAAGGCTGCACTCTTTTCTTTTGCTGACCGCGTGGACGAGGTCGTTCCGTTCACCAACGATGCGCACCGGCTGGAGAGCGGCTTCGGCCGTATCGTTCGTGGGGACGCGACCGCGCTGTATGACGCGATCTACCTTGGTGCACAGGAGTTATCTACGACGTCTGACCCGAAGGCGCGGCGAATTCTTGTGCTCATCACCGACGGTGAGAACACGACGCACCACGGCAGCTACGACGCCGCGCTGGAGCAGGCGCAGCGAGCGGGGGCGATGATCTACTCACTGATCGTGATTCCCGTGGTGGCCGATGCTGGTCGCAATACCGGCGGCGAACATGCGCTGATCCAGATGAGCAGAGACACGGGTGGGCACTTCTATGAGGTGATCGACAAGCATGACCTTGCTCCCGCGTTCGATCATCTCTCCGACGACCTGCGGACGCAGTACACCGTGGGCTACTATGCGCCGTCGCACCCGCTTTCCCGGGTTGCGTTACGCCATATCGAGCTACGCCTGAAAGACCCTGCGCTGCGGGCGAAGTACACGCTGCGCTACCGCACCTCGTACTACGGCCGTTAGACGATTTGCACGCACAACGTACAATTTAGCTATGAGGATCTGGAAGCGGCGGCAAAAGATGCCTACGGGCGATACCGGTCAGGAAGCGCTCTATCTGAAGTCGCTCTCTGACAGGCAGGTGCAGGTACAGGTGAAGCTGCGTGACGGCGAGGTCGTCTCCGGCTGGATCGAGTACTTCGACGACTTGATGCTGCGCCTGACACGTGAAGGCAAGCCCAACCTCTTCATCTACAAAGCGCAGGTCCGCACTATCTCTGAGAACGTGCTTCCCGGTTTGAAGCGCAATGGCAATCGCGAAGAAACCGCCTCAGCGCACTAACGGGAAGGAAGCATCGTGAGCGAGTTCATCGAGAAGGCTGCACTGATCGCGCAGGAAGCGGGAGCGCTGCTGCGTGAGTATTACAAGCGCGGTGTGCGTACCGAGTACAAGGGCGATGTCGACCTGGTGACCGAGGCCGACCGCGCGAGCGAGAAGCTAATCGTCTCGCGTCTGATCGAGGCGTTTCCAACGCATGGTGTTTATGGCGAGGAGGGCACGCGTTCGGCGCTCGATAGCGAGTTCCGCTGGTACGTCGATCCGCTGGATGGGACGACGAACTTCGCGCATAGTTTTCCGGCGTTCTGCGTGGTGCTGGGGTGTGAACGTCGTACGCCTGAGCTGAAGCCCGAAGAAGACGGCGAGATGGTTGCAGGCATCATCTACGATCCGCTACGCGATGAGCTGTTCACGGCAGCGAAGGGTGAGGGTGCGTTTCTGAACGGCGAACGCATTCACGTTTCGTCGGCGAAGTTGCTGCAGGAGTCGCTGATTGCGACAGGCTTTCCGAGCCACAAGCGTCATCGCTCGCCGAACGTTCACTTCTACCAGGAGTTCACGTTGCGCTCGCATGGCGTTCGCCGTGCAGGCTCTGCGGCGCTGGATCTGGCATACGTTGCTGCTGGTCGCCTCGATGGGTACTGGGAGTTCAAGCTGAACCCGTGGGACACGAGTGCGGGCTACCTGCTGGTGGAAGAAGCTGGCGGCATGGTGACGCATCTGGATGGCGCGAAGTTCACGCTGGACAGCCGCGAGGTGCTGGCGACGAATGGGTTGATCCACGGCGAGATGCAGGCGCTCTTTGAGCAGATGCTCGCAGGGAAAGACCTTGAGCCGATTCCTACGCCTGCGGAGTTTGCTGCGCGCAGGGCTGCTGGCGAGGTGTAGTGCGACTTCGTCGTTCTGCGCGCGTGTTGTTGTTCTCTCCTGAAAATGAGATTTTTCTGATCCGCTTTGAGGCGGAGTTGGAAGGGAAGCCGTTTGTCTTCTGGGTGACTCCGGGAGGTGAGGTCGAGGCTGGCGAGGACGACCGAAGCGCGGCGGCGCGGGAGCTGTTGGAAGAGGTCGGGCTGGCGCTGCCGCTGGTCGGGCCAGTGCTGGAGAATACCGGCGGGACATACACGCATCTCGGTGAAACGGTCGAGAACTACGATGTGTACTTCGCCGCGTGGTGTGAGCGTGAGGCTCCGAAGCTGACAGGTGTGACCCCGGAGGAGATTCGGCTGATGCAGGAAGCGCGCTGGTGGACGATCGATGAGCTTCGCGAGATCGGCGAGCGAGTGTTTCCGGAGCAGCTTGCAGAGCTTGCCGCCCGGGTGCTCAGAGAGCTGAAACCCGCGTAAATAGGGCTGATTTAGTCCTATTTGTGAAAAACTTCTCGCTTGGGATTGGCCGATTTTCTTGCTACTATCGACTGGTCTAAGCGAGCAGGGGTTGAGGGACTCAGAAGCTCACGCTTCGCATCAAGGAGAGATCGAACAATGGCATATGTAATCGCAGAACCCTGCATCGACACAAAGGATCGCGCCTGCACGGACGCTTGCCCGGTGGACTGCATCCACCCGAAGACTGGCGAGGCCGGCTCTGAAGAAGTGAACCAGCTCTTCATCGACCCGGTTGAGTGCATCGACTGCGGCGCCTGTGTTCCGGTTTGCCCGGTTTCGGCGATTTACGCCAGCGATGATCTGCCCGACAACTGGGTACACTTCCGCGATCTGAACTCGGCTCACTTCGGTCGCTAAATCAGATTTTTGCAGTACGAAAGGTGCGTGGCTTCGGCGACGCACCTTTTGCTTTGGGCGCTGAATGTTGCTCTCGCACCGTTGCTCCTCCCCATTGATTGACTTCCTGTCTGGCAAGTAAAGTTGCCCGTCTAAAGGGGTTGGAAGGCACATGCCTGCGGATGGCAGTTGTTTCTTTCTGATTTGTGCGGATGTTCTTAGTATAGAAATTGGGCCAGGAAAACTACGCAAGCTCTATTTCGTTTGGATAGAGAGATACAGGTGTCTGGGGCTTAACAGGGTTGTGTTGGAAGAAACGAGGCAGGTGTTTTGGCTCAGGGACGGCAGATTCCGCATCACGGCGAAGCGATTGTGCTGCGTACGTGGCCGTTCCATGAAGCTGATCTGCTGGTAAGCCTGCTGACGCGGGAGCAGGGCAAAGTGAAGGGTGTGGCGCGTCATGCGATGAAGTCGCGCAAGCGTTTTGGTGGGGCGCTGGAGCCTGCGACGTATGTGCGGGCGCATTACACGGAGCGACCGCGGGTGGAGTTGGTACGGCTGGATAGCTTTGAGATTCTTTGGTCGCCCATGACGGCGGTAATCTCTCTGGAGCGGCTGGCGGGCGTGCAGCTTGTGACCGAGGTGCTGGAAGAGGCGATGCCCGAGGGGGCCCCCGAAGACCATGTTTTCCGGTTGGCGATGACGTGCCTGACGGCGATGGACGCCAATGCGGTGTGGCTGCCGGTGACGTACTTCTGCGTGTGGATGAACCGGTTGATGGGCTGGTGGCCGGAACTTGGGCATTGCGTGGCGTGTGGGCTGGACCTGCGCGGGGGCGATGTGTGGTGGTCTCCTGTGGCGGACGGAGTGACGTGCCGGGATGATCGCAGGCCACAGAGCCGGCGTTTGTCGGCAGCTTCGGTGGCGGAGAGCCACGGCATCATGCGGACAGGGCTGGAGGCTTTACTGGCGGAGGCCTGGGATGCGGAGCGTTCGCGTGATCTGCGGGAGTTTGCGGTGGGCGTGCTGGAACGGCATCTGGAGCGAAGACTGAGAAGCGCGGCGCGTTTGATCCGAACGGACGCACTGGTTCCTTAAGTAACACTCAAGAGCAATAGATCATGCCAATTTGCGGTGATAGGGTTACATCCAAACCCCTCTCTGTGCTCGCGTACGGATCGTTGGAGAGATCCGCGCTGTCACGTTAAACCTCTTTTTATCAAGGACTTTACTTATGAGTTTTGCATCACGTGCGTTTGCAGGCCTGGCTTTGGCGGCTGCATTGATCGTTTCGCCTGCCTGCGTTCAGGCGCAGAGCTCTTCGAGCGTCGTTGAGGTTACTTCTGGTGTGCGCTACGAGCTGATCGGGCAGTGGGACGCGGCAAAGCTCAACCATGTGCTGACGGAACAGGCTCCGAAGTTCTTTGGTGTGGATGTGAAGTACACGCCCGCACGCAATGGCGTGAAGCTCTACCGCATCACGTACAACTCGGTAATCCCGGAGCAGGGCAATCAGCCCACGGTCGCGAGCGGACTGCTTGCGGTTCCCGAGGTGGCAGGAGCGAGCTTCCCGATGGTTTCGTACCAGCACGGGACGGTTTATGGAAAAGAGCAGGTACCCTCGTTTCCGGACCAGTCGCCTGAGACGGCGTTGATGCTGGCTCAGTTTGGCGGGCAGGGCTACATCGTGATCGGCGCGGATTACTTCGGCATGGGGACTTCGACAGGTAAAGAAGGCTACATGGTGAAGGGAAGCCATCAGCAGGCGACCTATGACATGTTGATGGCAAGCCGGGCGGTATTGGCGCAGATGAAGATTGCGGCGCCGCAACTGTTCCTGGCGGGGTGGTCGCAGGGCGGGTTTGTGACGATGGCCTTTCTGGAGAAGCTGGAGAGCGCGCATGTGCCGGTGGCTGCTGCTGCTACGGCAAGCGCCCCGCTGGATGTGTTTGCGACGCTGAGCGGGTTCCTTGACTACCCGCGCAAGAACGATGCCGACTGGTTGTCGACGCTGTTTATCCTCTCTTCCTTCTCGTTTGAGAACTACTACGGTGTTCCGGGACTGGCGCGTTCTGTCCTCAACGATGAGTACTACGAGGTTTCGCGCAAGGCGTACGAGAAGCAGCCGTTCAACATTCACGATATTCCGGTGGACCTGCATAAGCTGGTTCGCAAGGAGTACTTCGATCCGCAGTACTTTGCGAACTCTGCGTATGGCCGCCTGGTGGCCGAACATGCGCAGGCGTACCGCTGGGTGACGCAGAGCCCGACGCGGAACTACTACGGCGAGACGGATGAAGCGATTACGCCGGGCATTGGGCGGATCGCCATGACGTACCAGCAGGCTATGGGGAGCGGCAACCCGATGGTGGAAGCTGTGTCTACAGGGAAGACCTCGCATCGTGGAACGTATGCGACGGCTGTTCCTCAGTGGAAGATCTGGTTCGACAGCAAACTTGCTGCCGGGAAGTAAGCAGGCAAACCTCACGTTCCAGGTGAGCGTGGGGTTTGCCTGCAGAAAGCACAACTCTAGAACGTGAAATCACTCCAGTACCTTCTGCCTGCCGTTCTGCTGATGGCGACAACGATTGCGTGCGCGCAGACGGTCGTCGCATCTGAGCCTGTGTCTGTGGCGCAGGAGCCGGCGCTTTCGAAGAACCCGACGTTTTTGTTTCGCACACTCTCTGCCAGCGAGGAGTTTGATCGCCTTGCCGCGAATGGTACGCAATGGACGACGACGGTGGGGTATACAGAGACCTTCCATAATTCGTCGATGAGCGTTGGAGGCTCACTGCCGTTTGGGGCTGCGGCGAGCACGGCCGGGAGCCCTGCGGGCGACAGGCCCGTAGTGCTGGGAGAGGGGAGCTTCAAGGCGCAGTGGATCCCGTATGTGACATCGCAGCATGGTGTTTTGCTGACGACGTCTATGACAGTGCCCAGCGCGGGAGACGATCGCATCGGCGATGGAAAGTGGCTACTGACGCCGAGCGTCGCCTACGCGCGGTTCTGGGGGCCGCGGCTGCTTGTGGCGCAGTTCTTTCAGCAGCAGGTTTCCTTCGCAGGACCGGCAGGCCGGTCGAAGGTGAACCGCAGCGATCTTGATCTGTACTCGGTCTACAGCAGCCGAACGCTCCGCTGGTGGTTGACGGGAGACCTGAACCTGCGGGTGGACGAAGCGAATCATGACCATGTGCGATCGGCCGCGACGGTGGGGTATGGGCGAGGTCTGCGCAAGGTTTTTGGCGGGACACTGAATGGTTCCGTGCAGGCGGCAGCTGGTGTGGGAAGGTATCGGCCGTACGACTACATGATTTCCGGTGGGCTTTCGATGGTCGGGTTCCAGTGGAAGCGCTGACGGCGAAGCTATGGAGCGACTATCGTTAGAGAGTGATTATCAGGAATTTCGAGTATCTGCTTGCGCTGCATGGGGAACGCCATTTTTCGCGAGCGGCGAGTGTCTGTTCTGTCTCTCAACCAACGCTCTCGGCTGGAATTAAGCAGCTTGAAGAAGATATGGGTGTGCAGATTGTGAAGCGTGGACGGCGCTTTGAGGGGCTGACGCCGGAGGGCGAGCGCGTGTTGGCGTGGGCTCAGCAGATGCTCGATGATTGCCAGCGTCTAAAGCAGGAGCTCTATACGTTTCGTGAGCAGTCGCTGGGAGGCCCGTTCAAGGTGGGCGTGCTGCCCGCGACGGTTGCTCTGGCGTCGGTAATGAGCGTTCCATTTGCGGAGAAGGTGCCAGCAGCACAGTTGTCGATTGAGACGATGGAGAGCGACCTGCTGCTGAAGAAGCTTCGCGCCGGGCAACTGGATATTGCTTTGAGCTATCTGGATGAGACCCCGGAAGAGGGTCTGGCGCAGCACATGCTCTACCGAGAGCAGATGATCCTGTTTTCGCCGAAGATGGCGTTGAGCGCGACGCGGATTAGCTGGGAGCAGGCGGTCTCGCAGCCTCTTTGCCTGGTGCGTTCTTCTCTGCCGAATGATGTGGAGGCCCGGTTGCAGTCTGCGCCGAGCATCTTGTGGACGGACTCGACTTCAATTCTGGAGGCGACACTGAAGACGGGGCGGTACGCTACTGTGATTCCGCAGTCGCTGGCGAGCCACCTTTCGTCGACGCTCCCTGTACGGTCGTATGCGTTCCAGGACCAGACGGCGCAGGCGAACGTCGGATTTCTGACCGCGCGGGCAGAGCCTATCCCCGTTTTGCTGCGAACGTGGCTTGAACTGGCGCACTCGCCGGAGATGGTAAAGTCTATCCGCTTGATTCTGAACTCGCATAAGGCATTCGCGCGGAAGCCGCCGCAGGAGCGACGATAGATTCTTTCTATGACTGATCTGTATTTCCTGTTGGATTCGGCGTGAAGCGATGGCCGATGATGGGAAGGTAATGCAGAACACACAGACGGAGTTTACGGCCACGAGCACCCTTCTTCTTGAAGAGGTGCAGAAGACCCTTTTGCAGGTAAATGCGGAAGAGGCTGGCCGGGCCGCCACGATGCTGCAGCAGGCCAACCGGGTCTTTTTTCTGGGGGCGGGGCGCAGCGGGCTGGCGCTGAAGATGGCCGCCATGCGGATGATGCACCTCGGCCTGATGGTGTATGTCGCGGGCGAGGTTGTCACACCTGCGATTGCGAGTGGTGATCTGCTGGTGGTGGCTTCGGGCTCGGGGACGACTGCGGGGCCGGTCCATGCGGCGGAAATCGCGCGGAAAGCCGGAGCGAGTGTGCTGGCGCTTACTGCCTCGGCAGAGTCCGCGCTTGGCTTGCTGGCGAACTCCGTGGTGGTGATTCCTGCGGCAACCAAGCAAGGGAATGATGGAACGATCTCGCAACAGTATGCTGGCGCCCTCTTTGAGCAGACTCTTCTGCTCGTGATGGATGCCCTGTTCCAGAACCTGTGGCATCAGCGCGGTGAGACCGCTGAAGAGTTGTGGAAACGCCACGCCAACCTCGAATAACCAACTACGGAGTCAACATGAAACTGCAAGTCGCTATCGATCTTCTCTCTACCGCTGATGCTCTCAAGCTGCTCCACCAGGTTGCGCCGTATGTCGATGTGATCGAGCTGGGCACGCCGCTGATCAAGCAGCAGGGTCTGAGCGTTGTGACCAATGTGAAGGCGGCTTATCCCGATAAGCTCGTGTTCGCCGATATGAAGACGATGGATGCGGGCGAGCTGGAAGCGAACCTTGCGTTTGAAGCTGGCGCAGACATCATGACGGTGCTGGCATCGGCTGCGGATAGCACGATTGCAGGCGCTGTAAAGTCTGGCAAGGCACATGGCAAGTCTGTTGTGGCCGACATGATCGGTGTGGCGGACAAGGCTGCGCGTTTGCAGGAGCTGAAGGCGCTTGGTGTGAGCTGGGTTGAGCTTCATGCTGGTCTGGATGAGCAGGCGCAGAGCGGATACAGCATCGAAACACTGCTGGCCGCAGGCAAGAACGCAAGCGTGCCGTTCTCGGTTGCTGGCGGTATCAATGCAGAGCGCATTGGCGCAGTAGAAGCCGCCGGTGCGACGATTGCGGTTGCAGGCGCTGCTATCTATGGAGCGAAGGACCCGGCTGCGGCCGCGAAGGCGCTGCGCGAGAAGATCCAGACGCTCGGATAGTTCGTGGAGTGGATGATGCAAAGGGCAGGCTGGATTTCCAGCCTGCCCTTTTTCATTTCGAGAAGAAGGGCAGGCGTTAGAGCTCTTCCTTGCTGTGTTTTCTTAGGATGTCCAGAAAGCCTGAACGAAGTCGGCTTTCATTCTTGGGGTTCCAAGCCGCAGCGATGCCAACGTCGGTCATCTCCGGGACCAGAGGCTGAATGGCAACGCCGGGCGAGGCTACGCGTTTGATGCCACCAGGAGCAAGAGCGACGCCTACGCCAGCTTCTACGAGAGACGCTACGCCATTCCAGGTTCTGGCTGTGCTCACCACTTCGGGTTGGAAACCGGCGTCCAGGCAGGCCTTCAGAAGAATGTCGTAGCGATTATCTATGCCATTGCGGTCGCGCATGACGAAGCGTTCGGAGGCCAGTTTCGAGAGATCGACGGGGCCATCCGCCAGCGGATGCTCTGCGGGAAGCACTGCGACGATGCGTTCGGAGTAAAGCAGTTCGCTGGAAAGAATGCGGTCGAATGGAGCAACGACAGGACGTCCAAGCCCAATGTCGATCTTGCCGGTGCCGAGGCTCTCCATCTGTTCGCGCGAAAGCATCTCGTGAAGTTCAAGATGAACGCCTGGGTGCAGCTGGCGAAACTCACGAATGCTTTTGGTGAAGTATGGACCAATACCCCAGGCGAAGAAGCCGATGGTAAGAGTCCCGATATCGCTGGCCATGCCACGCTTGAAAACGGAGACGGCCTCTGTGCTGGCGCTCAAAACTTTTCGAGCTTCGTCTAGAAACAGCTTTCCCTGCGGGGTCAAAGAAGGGCGGCGGCTCTTGCGAGAGAAGAGCGCGCCGCCAAGTTCAGCTTCAAGGTCGGCAATTTGTTCACTGATGGCCGACTGTGAGACGTAGAGCCGCTTGCTGGCCTCAACAAAAGAGCCGCGTTCAGCTACTGCGACAAAGTAACGTAAATGGCGAAGCTCCATAGTGTTTTGCCAGAGGTAACTCAGGTGCCTTGTTGTTAGTGCTCGTTTGGGAGAAGGGGAGCTGCAACGAGGGCAGTGCGCGTTGCTCCAGAGTGTTGTACGGCTCGCATAAAGGCAAGGAAGTGCGCGGTGTGGCTGTGCGACTCGCTGGCTGACTGATTTTTATACTCCTCCAGAAGAAGAACCGTGTCTGGGGAGTCGATCGGTTGGAGTACCTGAAAGTTTAATGTCCCGGCCTCTTTGCGAGTAGCTTCGGCGTTGAGGCTGCATTGCGTAAGAAACGCGGCGAGGTTCTGGTGGGGAACTTTGTACGTGACGATCTTGTAGATCGGTACGTTTGCTGGTGTTTGCGCGTGCAGTAAGGTGCCGCACGCGCAAACGGCAACAATACTGACGGCACAGAGCCTTTTGCGAAGACGTCCAAGCCCTCGCAAAAGGGCAGTGTCCTTGGGATTGCTGCTAATGACAGAGGACATAAGGTCTCCAAGGTTTCTGGTTTACTGCCGGTTGAAGAAACGAACGAGCACCTTTTTGACCCCGAGGCGTTCGACGCCCCCGGCAAAGACGGCGTAGTGCGGCGTAGCCAGGTGAGTGTTGAACGCGGCGCGGTCGTTGTAAACCTCGTAGAGAACTACGCTTGTGGACGCTTCTTCGGCTGTGATGCAGTCGAACTGCTGGCAGCCGGGTTCGTCCGCGACGGAGTGCTGGCTATCGTAGGCGCAAAGCTCAAGGAACTCGCTGCGATGTTCGGCGGAGACTTCAAACTCGGCGATGACGATGAAGGTGGTTTTGGGGTTTTCCATGAGTGCGCTCCTGCTTGTCGATGTTATTTGGGGCCGACGGCCGCGAGAGGGTCGTCGACCCAGAATAAAAGTGATTGCGAAGGGGGCTTAGTACTCGGGCTTTTCGCCCTTGGCGGGGATGGAGGTGGGGACGCCTGCAACGCCGGAGTAGGTGATGATCAGGACGGTAGGAGTGTCGCCGGATTCGCCGCGGTGCTGGTCGTCGACGGATTCGGCGAAGGCCTCTCCCTGATGGACGACGTGGGTCTTCCCGCTGGCGCGATCATGCAGCGTAAGTGTGCCGGAGAGAACGTAGCCCGCGTTGGGGAACGGATGCGTGTGCCAGGGAAGCAGCGTGTGCGGCGCGAGGGTGAGCTTGATGAGAGTGAGCTCGGGCTGGCCCTTGGGGTAGGCGGTATAAGGCTTGCCGTTCCAGGATTGCTGTTGCTGGAGAAGAATCTCGCGGTGGCCGGTGGCGACGGCTCCGGTGTTTTGCTGCGCGTGCAGTGCCGGGGTAAGCACGGCTCCCGTGCCTACGAGTGAAACCAATGCTGCGAGAGTCTTGTTCTTCATCGTCGAGCCTCCTAAGGCTGTGCCAGTCTATGGCGTCCGTTTGCTTATTGGACGACAAGAGGATGCCGGGGAAACACAGTTATTTCCCGCTTGAACTATCGGAAAAAGGCTTGGACAGGGAGGCGATCTTTAGCTGACTGTTAGGCGCGGTCGTGTTGAATAGCGGAGATCAGAAACAGCAAAGCCTCGAGCAGAGAGTGCTTGTCTGCTCGAGGCTTTGCTGGATGAGGCGCTAGTTTGACGGGGTGCGACGTGCGCGGACGGAGGCTGCGAGTTCGCGGAGGAGCGTGGCGGTCTCGGGCCAGTCGATGCAGGCGTCGGTGATGCTTTGCCCGTAGGTAAGGGCTTTGCCGTCGACGAGTGACTGCGCACCGGCGACGAGATTGCTCTCGATCATGACGCCCATGATGTGGCGATCGCCTGCGGCGACCTGTCCTGCGACGTTTGCGGAGACTGTTCCTTGCTTGCGGTGGTCTTTGCCGCTGTTGGCGTGGGAGCAGTCGATCATGATGCGCGGAGCAACGCCGGACTTCTGCATCTGCGCGACGGTGGCAGCGACGGCGGTGGCGTCGAAGTTGGTCGTCTGGCGTCCGCCGCGGAGGATCATGTGGCAGTCAGGGTTACCGGAGGTGAGCAGGATAGCGCTCTGGCCGGACTCTGTGCTGCCGAGGAAGGTGTGCGAGTGCGTGGCCGAGAGGATCGCTTCGGCCGCGATCTGGGTGTTGCCGGAGGTCCCGTTCTTGAAGCCGACGGGGCAGGAGAGTCCCGAAGCAAGCTGACGGTGAACCTGGCTCTCGGTGGTGCGTGCGCCGATGGCTCCCCAACTGACGAGGTCGGAGACGTACTGCGGCGAGATCATGTCGAGGAACTCGGTGCCTGCGGGCACGCCTTGCTCGGCGAGGTCGAGCAGAAGGCGGCGTGCGATGCGGAGACCGTCGGAGATGCGGAAGGAGTCGTCGAAGTACGGGTCGTTGATGAGGCCCTTCCAGCCGATGGTAGTGCGCGGCTTTTCGAAGTAGACGCGCATGACGATCATGAGGTCGTCGGAGAGCTCGGCGATAGCGCCTTTGAGCAGCGCGGCGTACTCACGCGCGGCGGCGGTGTCGTGGATGGAGCAGGGGCCGACGACGACGACGAGACGGTCGTCCGTGCCGTTCAGTATCTCGGTGATCTGGCGGCGGGCTTCGAAGACGGTATTGGAGGCGGCTTCGGTGACCGGCATTTCCTCTTCGAGGAAGATCGGCGGGAGAACGACTTTGGTGGAACGGATGCGGAGGTTGTTTGTGAGATGTGCCATTTGCTGTCTTGAACAGGATATAGGGCGGAACGGAAAGGCGTCAGGAACATGTATTGCTAATCGTGAGAGCCGGGGTTTGGCTACACTATAAGGGATGAAATCCGAAAGCCAGAAGAAGGCCCTGACGTTCCAGGAGATTCTGTTTACGCTGCAGAAGTTCTGGGCTGAGCATGGGTGCGTATTGCAGCAGCCGTATGACCTTGAGGTCGGTGCGGGAACGATGAGCCCGGACACGTTTTTGCGTGTGTTGGGGCCGAAGCCGATCAGCATTGCGTACGCGCAGCCGTCGCGCCGTCCGGCCGATGGACGCTATGGCGAGAACCCGAACCGGTTGTTCCGCCATACGCAGCTCCAGGTGATTTTGAAACCACCACCAGAGCGTGTGCAGGAGCTTTACCTGGCGTCGCTGGTGGCGATCGGGATCGATCTCGCCGAGCACGACATCAAGTTCGAAGAAGACAACTGGGAGTGGCCGGTGGGCGGCGCGTGGGGTGTCGGCTGGCAGGTCATGCTGGACGGGCAGGAGATCACGCAGTTCACCTACTTCCAGCAGTGCGGCGGTATGGACCTCGACCCGATCTCGGGCGAGATTACCTATGGCCTGGAGCGGCTGGCGCAGTTCGTGCAGGACCTCGACTCGGTGTATGACATCGTGTGGTCGCGCGATGCGGTGACAGGCAAGGAGCTTACCTACGGACAGGTTCGCCTGCATGAAGAGCAACAGTTCTCGGCGTACTCGTTTGACTACGCCGATGTGGACAAGCTGTGGCAGCACCTGAATCTGTATGAGGCGGAGTGCAAGGCTTTGCTCGATAAGGCATGGACGTTGTTTGGAGATGAGAACGCTGAGGCGTTGACGGTGCTGCGTTTCCCGACGATGGGCGCGTACGAGCTTGCGCTGAAGTGCTCGCATACGTTCAACCTGCTGGATGCTCGCGGCGCAATTTCAGTGACCGAACGCGTGGGTGTCATGGCTCGCATTCGCAACCTGATTGTGGGTGTGGCGAAGGTGTATGCGGAGCAGGAGCGGTTGAAGGCCGCCCGCAACGAAGAAACATTGGTGGGTGCGTAGTGGCAGAGTTCCTGTTTGAGATCGGTTTAGAAGAAGTTCCGGCGCGGATGATTCCCGGCGCAGAAGCGGAGCTGTTGCGCCGCGTTGTGGCGATGCTCGGCAAAGAGCGGTTGCTGCCGGAAGGTTTCGGAGAGCTGGACGGAGCGAAGAGCTTTTCGACGCCTCGTCGTTTGGCGGTGTGGGTGAAGGACGTGCTCGCCGAGCAGCCGGATGTGACCGAAGAGGTGATGGGCCCGGCGTCGAAGATTGCGTTCAAGGACGGCGTGCCGACGCCTGCGGCGGAAGCGTTTGCGAAGAAGAACGGCGTGAGCGTGGGCGATTTGAAGCGGGTGGAGACGCCGAAGGGCGAGTACATCGCGGTGTCGTCGACGAAGACGGGCCGTACGGCTGCTGAAGTCATCGCGAGCGAACTGCCGAAGGAGTTGGCGGCAATCTACTGGGCGAAGAATATGCGCTGGATTCCGGGTGCAACCCAGACGTTTGTGCGTCCGGTGCAGTGGATGGTTTGCCTGCTGGGCGAGGCGGTCGTGCCGGTGGAGTTTGCGGGCAAGGTGGCGGAGCGTGTGAGCTTTGGGCATCGCGTGCTTTCGAGTGGCGAGGCGTTTGAGATGCAGACGCCGTCGAGCTATGCCGCGCAGCTTGAGGGCGAGTATGCGATCGCCGATGTGGAAGCGCGGCGGCATAAAATTCGCAAGGCCCTGGATCATGTTTGCCGCACTGTAGATGGTGCTCGCTGGCGCGAGGATGAGGCGCTGGTGGAGAAGATGACGCACCTGACGGAGTGGCCGGATGTTCTGCTCGGCAGCTTTGAGGCAGAGTATCTGGAGTTGCCCGAAGAGGTCCTGGTGACGGTGATGCGTGATCACCAGAACTACTTCGCGTTGGAGGGTGCGGACGGCAAGCTGTTGCCGTACTTCCTGGCTGTGCTGAATATCTCGCTGACGGAGACGAACGCGCCGATCATCAAGCAGGGCAATGAACGCGTGCTGCGGGCGCGTTTCAACGATGCTCGGTTCTTCTGGGAGTTCGATCAGCGGACGCCGCTCGCAGAGCGCGTGAAGCTGCTGGAGAATGTGACGTTCCAGAAGGAGCTTGGATCGTACGCGGCGAAGAGCGAGCGTGTTGCTGCGTTGGCGGCGAAGTTGGCGACGGATGTGGCTGGGGTCGATGTGGCGGCGCTGGGCGAGGCTTGCCTGTTGGCGAAGGCTGATCTGACGACGGAACTGGTGAAAGAGTTTACAGAGCTGCAGGGCGTGATCGGCGGCTTGTACGCGGCATCGCAGGGCGTTTCGGCTGTTGCGGCGGAAGCGATCTATGACCAGTACACTCCGGCGAGCATGGATGACGGTGTTCCGCGTTCGACGGAAGGTGCGCTGCTGGGCATCGCTGATCGTGCGGACACGATTGCCGGCATGTTCGGCCTGGGGATGGAGCCGACGGGCTCGAAGGACCCGTTTGCGCTGCGCCGTGCGGCAAATAGCGTGGTGAAGATTCTTGCGGAGACGGGCTTGCCGCTAACGTTGCAGGTGATCGTCGATGCCTCGGCGAAGGATGAGGCGACAGCGGCGAAGATGCTGGGCTTCTTCCGCGATCGTGTGGAGTTCTATCTGCGCGAGGTAAAGGGTACGGCGTATGACGTGGTCGCTGCTGTGCTGGCGGCTGGCTTCCTCGATGTGCGGGACGCTATCGCTCGCGCCGAAGCCGTGACGGCGGCTCGTGGCGGCGAGGACTTCCTGGCCGTGAGTGCGGCGTTCAAGCGCATGAAGAACATCCTGGCGCAGGCGAAGTTTGAGCTGCCTGCGGAAGCTTCGTTTGCTTCTGGCGGCGTGGCTGTTGAGGACGCGCTGGCAGCAAAGTTTGACGAAGTGAGCGAGGCGGTGAACGCTGCTGCGGCTTTGCATGACTACGCGGCGGCGTTGTCGGCGATTGCGACGTTGCGCAAGGAAGTGGACGCGTTCTTCGAAGGGGTAATGGTGAATGATCTGGATGCTGCGGTGCGTGAGCGGCGGTTGACGCTGCTGGCGTTGATTGCGACGAGCGTTTCGGGGATCGCCGACTTTGCGGAGATCGTGGTCGCTGGCTAGAGCGTTCGAGAGTAGAGAGAGGCCCCGCAGATGATGCGGGGCTTTTCTTTTTGGATTGCCAGGCGTACCTCAGCGGCTGAAGCCGCCTTGCGCCGATGGGTGTCATGGCAGGGCTGAAGCCCTACCCTTCAGTTGATAGCTACAAGGTGATTTGCGGGTGTAGCTGGGTTGTTTTGGTGGTGGTCGAATCGTTTTGTGGCGGGCGCTCATCTTTACAGGTGGGCGCTTTCGCCATTCAGGAGAAACTATTGCCGGGACTTTTTGATTCGCTTGTTGTGGGTGAGATTACGCTGCCGAACCGTGTGGTGATGGCTCCTTTGACGCGGTTGCGGGGAACGAAAGATCATCGGCCGACGCCGATCATGGTGGAGTACTACACGCAGCGGGCTGCTGCGGGGCTGATCGTGAGCGAAGGGATTCCGATCGATCCGATGGGCGTAGGGTACCCTCAGGTTCCAGGGCTTTGGGCGGAGGATCAGGTAGAGCTTTGGAAGCCTGTGACGGATGCGGTGCACAAGGCTGGCGGGCGCATCTTTGCGCAGATCTGGCATGTGGGACGAGTGAGCGATCCGGCGTATTTGAACGGTCAGTTGCCGATTGGGCCAAGCGCAGTGGCGCAGCATGGGCATGTCTCTCTGGTGCGTCCGCAGAAGCAGTATGAGACGCCGCGAGCGGTGGACATCTCGGAGATTCCGGGGATTGTAGCCGCGTATAAGAACGGTGCGGCGAATGCGAAGGCCGCGGGCTTTGACGGCGTGGAGTTGCATGGCGCGAACGGTTACCTGTTGGACCAGTTTCTGGAGTCGAACTCGAACCACCGCACGGACAAGTACGGCGGTTCGTTGGAGAACCGGGCGCGGTTAATGCTGGAAGCTACGGACGCGGTCTGCGATGTCTTCGGGCCGGGGCGTGTGGGGATGCATCTATCGCCGCGTGCGGACGGGCAGTGCCCGGGCGATGCGAACCGAGCGGAGACGTTTGGTTACGTGGCGGAAGAGCTGGGCAAGCGCAAGCTTGCGTTCATCATGGCGCGTGAGTATCAGGGGCCGGATTGGTTGACGCCGGAGCTGAAGCAGAAGTTCGGTGGCGTGTTTATCGCCAACGAGCAGTTCACGCTGGAGAGCGCCGAGGCGGCGATTGCTCGCGGCGATGCGGATGCTGTGGCGTGGGGCAAGATGTGGATCTCAAACCCGGATCTGGTGGAACGCTTTGCGAAGAAAGCTCCGCTGAATGCGCTGGTGATGGAGACGCTGTACTCGCATACGGAGTCCGGGTATACGGATTATCCAGCGCTTGCTTAGAACGTAGAGGAATAGTGTTCAGAGCGTTAAAAGAGGCTCGCGGATGCGGGCCTCTTTCTATTTGTGGCGATGAGTTAGTTGATGCGTTGGAGCTTCGCGACCAGCTTTTCGGCCAGGGGCTCGCCGGACTCGGTCCAGAGAAGGCGGCTGCTGATGCCGCAGTGTTTTTCGACCAGGAGCGTGAAGGCGAGCAGCTTTTCGACGTTTTGCTGGATGTATTTGGCAGCGTCTTCGTCGAGTTCGTCTTCGGTTTCGAAGGTCCAGGGGGTGTCGAGGCCAAAGTCGACGCGGATGTGGCCGTTTTGCTCATAGCTGCCAGAGTCGAACTCGGGGCCGAAGCCCATGATGCGGACGCGAGCGGATTCGAGCTTCCAGGCGGTGTCGAAGCCAAGGTCGGCGGCACCGGCGTCTTCGGGCTGCCAGAGGTTCCAGCGCATTTCGAACTCGTAGGCGGTATCGTCGTGGAGCTGTTCGGTGGCCTCGCGTACGGCGTTTTCGATGATGGACTCTTCGCCTGTATCGGAGCGGTCATCGTTGACGTAGAGGCGCTGATAGATGGGGGCTTCGGTCCAGTTGATGGGAATGGCGCTGGCGGCGGCGACGCGGCCGAGGGGCGAGCTGGCCTGGCCGTCTTTGGCGACGGTGGCGAACTGGCGCAGGACGCCGGCGAGCGCGTCGGGGAGCCCGGCGAGGCGGAAGTTTGGGAACCACAAGCTGAGATAAAGCTGATCGGCCATCGTTCTTCATTGTAAGGGGCGGATGGGTGAGATGATGAATGCTCAGGCGTTTTGTGCGGATGCGATTGTCAGTAGACAGACTTCGGTGGGTGTTGATCGCAGGCGCGGCCCTGTTGCTGGCGGTGGTGGCTGGCTTTGTGGGCTATGGGCGTTGGAAGGCGCTGAAGACGTTCCACGAACTGGTGAAGCATTCGGGCGTGACGATTACGCATGAGACGAATGGGTTCACGTATTCGCAGACGCTGAAGGGGCGAACGATTTTTACGCTCCACGCAGCGAAGGCTTTGCAGCGAAGCGATGGCAAATGGACGCTGCGGGATGCGGAGCTGACGCTGTTTGGCAAGAGTGGCGAGCGGACCGATCACATCTACGGCGCAGAGTTTGAGTACGACCCGGAGGCAGGCATTGCGAAGGCGATGGGGCAGGTCCACATGGACCTGGAAGCGCCGCAGGGGATGAATGCTTCTACGTCGCAGCCTCTGAAGATCAGGGGCAAAGAGGGCCGGTCGCCGAGCGCGTTGCGCGGCGCGAACGAGAACATGCATACGATCCATGTGTTGACGAGCGGGCTTGTGTATCTGCGCAAGCTGGGCGTGGCGGCAACGCAGGAGGATGTAGCGTTCAGCTTTGCAGGCATGGAAGCCCATGCTCGTGGAGCAGAGTTTGATGAGGCCGACAGCGTGGTGCATCTGCTGGCGAATGTGCGGCTGGATGGCGATTTGCGCGGACAGCCGGTCCACCTGACGGCGACGAAGGCGGACCTTGATCGCGGGCACCAACTGGCGACGTTGCAGCAGCCGACGCTGGAGTCAGACGGCAAGCATTTGAAGTCGGCGCTGGCTGTGATTCGGATGCGGAAGAACGGTTCGGTGGATACGGCGACCGCGACGGGCGATGTGGTGCTGACTTCGGGCATGCAGGTGCTGCGTGGTTCGGAGCTTACGCTGACGATGAATGAAGAGGCCGAACCGAAGCTGGCAGTGATGACCGGTGGGGTGACGCTGGTGGATATTTCGGCAACCAGACCGATGCAGGGAGCGTCGCAGCGCGCGGAGTTGGCGTTCAACGCTGCGGGGCAGGCGCGTGAGCTGACGGCGACGGGGGCTGCGAGGTTGACGGCGAAGGAGAGCGGGCTGGACCGTTCGATCGCAGGCAATCGCGTGGTGGTGGAGCTGACGGCAGAGCGGAGCGGATCGAAGCAGACGCAGGTGTCGGGTGTTCATGCTGTCGGCGACGCGATGGCAGAAGCCGAATCGTTGGCGGCGAAGACCGGAGTGCGGCGGCGGTCGACGCTGCGCGCGGACGATCTGCAGGCGGCGTTTGCAACGGGCGCAAAGACGTTAGCCAGGCAGGTCGTGGGCACGGGCCATGCGCGGCTGGAGCAGATGGCTTCGAACGGTGAGGTGCAGAACAGCTCGGCAGAGAGCGTGACAATGCTGTTTACGCCGAACGGGCAGATGTCGAGCGCGGTGGAGACGGGGCATGTGCTGTTGCGGTCCCAGGGCGTGGCGAAGAAGGGCAAGGCGACCGTGTCTACGGCGAGCGCCGAGCACGCGGTGTATGACGCGTTGGCGCAGACGCTGCATCTGACCGGCAACGCGAACGTGGCGCAGAACGAGACGCAGCTTACAGCGCGCGAGATTGTGATGCGTGGGCAGGACGATGACGCCGAGGCGACAGGCGATGTGCTGGCGACGATTTCTCCGGAGAAGGCGGCTTCGGGTACTACGCGCGAAAGTTCGCATGTGACGGCGGACCATGCCACGATGTCGCGAGGCGGCGAGTTTGCGGTGTTTACCGGAAGCGATGCGAAGCCTGCGCGGTTGTGGCAGGGCGGATCGCAGTTGCAGGCTGCCGTGCTGACGATGGATGGCAAGGAGCACATGCTGATGGCGCGTCCGGCGAGCAAGAGCGGGCATGTACTGGCGGTGTTTGCGAATACGGCTGTCTCGTCGGGTGCGGGCAAAGGCAAGTCTGCAGGTGGTCTGCAGGCGACGCGGATTACGAGCGCGGCGTTAGACTACTCGGATCTTCGGGGTGAGGCTGTTTTCACCGGCGGAGTGCGAATGCTGGCCAGTGGAGGCGATGTTCGTTCGGACCGCGCGACGGTGTTTTTCTCTTCACGGGAGAAGGGCAAGGCGAGCGCTCTGGCGGCTGCTGACCCGGCAGGCCGTGCGCTGGACCGTGCAGTGATGTCTAGCAATGTGCGGCTGACGCAGCCGGGGCGGACGGGAACGGCGGATCAGTTGCTCTATACGGCGGCCACAGAGACGTTTGTGCTGACGGGAACGGCGGCGAAACGACCGCATGTAGTGGACACGCAGCAGGGCAATGTGACTGGAACGACGCTGCTTTTCAGCGCGGCGGATAGTACCATCGTGGTGGCAGGCGAAGGCAAAGGGCGCAACCGTGTTCGCACGGAGATTGGCGTGCAGCCCGAGCCCGGCGAAGGACGGCAGTAAGCAAAGCCATGAGAACGCTTCGTACGGAAGAGATCGCGAAGAACTACGGTGGGCGCCAGGTGGTCGATGGTGTTTCTCTCGAGATCAACCAGGGCGAAGTCGTGGGTCTGCTGGGGCCGAACGGTGCGGGCAAGACGACGAGTTTCTACATGATCGTAGGTCTGGTGCGACCGGATGCGGGGCGCATTCTGACCGATGATGTGGACATTACGCGGACGCCGATGTACCTGCGGGCGCGCGAGCATCGGATCTCCTATCTGCCACAGGAGCCTTCGGTCTTTCGCAAGCTGACGGTGGAAGAGAACATTATGGCCGTGCTGGAAACGCAGCATGGCACCTGGGAAGCGCGTCGCAAGCGGACGGAGCAGTTGCTCTCTCAGTTGAGTCTGACGCATGTACGCAAGACGCGCGGCTATGCGCTTTCGGGCGGTGAGCGACGACGTGTAGAGATCGGCCGCTGCCTGGCGATCAATCCGGCGTTCATCCTGTTGGACGAGCCGTTCTCGGGCATCGATCCGATTGCTGTGCTGGAGTTGCAGCAGATCATCTTCGAGCTAAAAGCTGCGGGGATCGGGATTCTGATTACGGACCACAATGTGGCGGAAACGTTGGCGGTGGTGGACCGCGCGTACATCATCAGCCAGGGAAAAATCTTCCGCACCGGAACTCCCGGCGAACTGGGGCGCGATGCCGAGGTGCGGCGCGTGTACCTGGGGGAAAGCTTCAGGCTGAAGGAACGGCCTCGTGTGTCGGCTGGCGACGAGTAGTGGACCGATTTGGGTCTGACGTTTTGCACGGCGGCAACGGTTTTTCCTTCCAGGGGCGAAGCAGAGTATAGTGACCACACGCGCTTGCAGATGTTGTCTGCAAACGAGTTGCCGGAGGGTTTTCCGGTTGAGAAGTGAGGTTCGACAACGTTGCTGCAGACGCGCCTAAACACCAAGCTTTCGCAACGCCAGGTGCTGACGCCGGGTCTGGTGCAGATGGTCAGTGTGCTTGCGCTCAATAAGCTTGAGCTGAAGGACATGATCAACGGCGAACTGGTGGAGAACCCCGTACTCGAGGAGATCGAGGAGGGCGGGGAGACTTTCGACGAGCGTGTGGCGCGCGAGGGAGACCGCGAGCGTTCGGTGGCCGATGAGCGCGCCGATGCAGAGCGCGGGCAGGAGAAAGATCCGTTCGACGAGATCGACTTCGGATCGTACTTTCAGGACTATCTTGACCCCGGTTTTCGTACAGGCGGAACGTCGTTTGATGACTTCGATCCTGATCGGCCGTCGTTTGAGCATTTTCTGTCTGCACCGACAACGCTGAGCGATCACCTGATGTGGCAGCTTGGATCGCTGTCGCTGAGTGAAGAGTTGCGGCAGGCGGTCGAGGTCGTGATCGGCAACCTGAATGAGGATGGATATCTTTCCGCTACGGATGAAGAGATCGCGGCCTCGTTTGCGTTTGAGCTTGGTTCTGAAGATGATCTGACGACGTTGATTGCGGACGCACGCAGAGTGATGCGGCAGCTTGATCCTCCGGGCGTCGGGGCGCACTCGCTGCAGGAGTGCCTGCTGTTGCAGTTGGAGAGCGCAGAGATGGTGGCGGCTCCCGAACGCGTGGCGCTGGCGAAGGAGATTGTCGAGCACCACCTGTTACTGCTGCAGCGTAAGGACATGCGCGAGCTCATACGGCTGGTGAAGAGGCCCGCGGAGTTGGTGACGGAGGCGGTCGATCTGATTCGAAAGCTCGACCCGCGACCAGGGCAGCGGTATAACCAGGTGACGACGCGTTTGATCGAGCCGGACGTGGCGTTTGTGAAGCGGGATGACGAGTGGACCGTCGTCATGAATGAAGAAGATTTGCCTGCTCTGCGGTTGAGTGCGAGCTATCGCCGCATGATGCGCGAGAAGGGCACGGAGCGCGATGTTCGCGAGTATGTGAAGGAGCGCTACAAGTCGGCGATCCAGTTACTGCGCAATATTGAGCAGCGAAAGAATACGATTGTGCGCACGTGCGAAGCGATTGTGCGCAGGCAACAGGATTTTCTCGAGCAAGGCGTGGAAGGCTTGCGCCCGATGATGATCAAGGAGGTGGCCGAAGAGATTGGCGTGCATCCGTCGACCGTAAGCCGTGCGGTAGCGAACAAGTATGTTCATACGACGCAGGGTGTGTACGAGTTGCGTTTCTTCTTTTCGGAGGGAGGCAACGGGAGCGAGGGAGCTGATCTTCCGCTGGTGTTGTTGAAGCGAAGGGTTAAGAAGCTGATCGAAGAAGAGGATCCACGAAAGCCGTGGACAGACGAATATTTAGCCGAAGAGTTACAGCGTCAAGGCATTAAGGTAACGCGACGCACGGTGGCGAAGTATCGCGAGGATATGCAAATTCCAAGCACCCACCAACGCCGTATGAGATGAACGCATCATACTGATACGTTGCGAGCACTAGTGGCTCGCAATCGCTGGAGGATATGCAGATGATCATTGAATACACCGGCCGGCATACGACCATAACCAGCAAGCAGAAGGAACAGGCTGAAGCAGGCCTGGAACGCATTAGCAAAGTTGCAAATCGCTGCACACATGCGCACGTCATGTTGAGTGAAGACAAGTACCGCAAGATGGCGGAAATTACGATGCAGTGTAGTTGCGGAAGCCTGGTGGCACGCTGCGAATCGAAGGACTTCGAGCAGGCGTTGCACGACGCGCTGATGAAGCTCGAAACGCAGGCGGTGCGCAATAAGGAAAAATCTGCGACCGTTCGTGATCACGGATTAAAAGCAGGCCTGGCGGCCCCGGATGTGGCTGCAGCCTAGGAGAGATTGAAGCAAGAGAAGGGCGGCGGTTGGAGCGAGGCTCCAGCCGCCGTTCTGCGTTTGTGCGCGCGTCGCGCGGGAGTGCTACGATGACTCGCATATATGGCGAAGGCAGAGAAGCTCGCAAAGACGTCTGAAGCGAAGGTCCGCAAGGCTGCAAGCACGAAGGTGCCTGCGCCGCAGCATAAAGAGCAGCCGCGGCATCGAGAGCATGAGCGCGAACTTGTGATCCTGACAGGAATGTCGGGGGCGGGGAAGGCATCTGCTCTGAAGGCGCTGGAGGACCTGGGGTATTACTCGGTCGACAACCTGCCGCTGGAGCTGATCCCGCGTTTTGCGGAACTGGTGGCAAAGTCCGCGGACATTACTCATGCGGCGCTGGTGATCGATGTGCGCGAAGGCGCAAAGCTGGATCGTTTTCCGTCGATTCTGAAGCAGGTTCGCAAGGTGCTTGCGGTGCGGGTGCTGTTCCTGGAGGCTGAGGACAACTCGCTGGTGCGGCGCTATTCGGAGACGCGCAGACCGCATCCGCTGGGCCGTGGCGATACGGTGGTTTCGCAGATCAAGGCGGAGCGCAAGCGACTCGATCCCGTGCGCAATGTAGCCGACATTCTGCTGGATACAACGAAGTTCAACGTGCATGAGTTGCGCGCGCACATCAACACGCAGTTTGCGGGAGGCAAGGACGCTGAGGACGATCGCAACCTGACGATTTCGGTCATGAGCTTCGGGTTCAAGAACGGTGTGCCCAGCGATGCGGACCTGGTTTTCGATGTACGCTTTCTGCCGAACCCGCACTTTGTACCGGAGTTTCGCAAGCTGACGGGCAAGCACCCGAAGGTCGCGAAGTATGTGCGTGGCTTCCCACAGACTCAGGAGTTTCTGGACAAGGCCACCGACATGCTGACGTTTCTTTTGCCGCACTACATCAAGGAAGGCAAGAGCTATCTGACGATCGGCATCGGGTGCACGGGAGGGCAGCATCGGTCGGTGATGATTACCGAAGAGCTGAAGAAGCGGCTGGGGGCGGCGGGGTATCGCGCGAAGGCTTCGCATCGGGACATGCCGCGCTAAGGTCGCGGCTTGCCAAGCTGATCCTCAGGAGCTAAAGCCCCTTCGTTGTGGTGGATGTGATTGGCACGACGGAAGTCGTGCCCCTTCGCGGTATGCCTGCGTCGCTGCGTACAATGAGCGATGTGATCTGGCTTGGTAAGAACGAGGCGTGGCGATGAAGCGGATACTGCGGTTGTTGGCCTATATGAGGCCGTATTCGCTCTACTTGTCCGTGTCGGTGGGGTTGATGGCGGTGGTGGGAGCGCTGGCGGCGTTCCGCATTTTGCTGATCAAGCCAATTGTGGACAACGTGCTGAGCGCAGCGTCGTCCTCAAAGGTGCTGGTGTTTACGATCCCGCGCACGACGCATGTGGTGAACCTGCAGCACTTTGTGCCGTCGTACTTCCACAACGCATGGACCGTGGTGGCGATTGCTCTGGTGGGTTCGGCGATCATCAAGTCCGCGTGCGATTACCTGGGAACGTTGCTGGCGAACAAGGCCGGGTTCGGGATGATTACAGACCTCCGCAATGACCTGTATGACTCGGTGCTGCGACGCTCGACGGCGTTCTTTCAGCGGCACACGACGGGCACGCTGATCTCCACGCTGATCAATGATGTGGAGCGCGTGCAGTCGGCGATGTCGACGGTGATGAGCGACTTTTTGCAGCAGTTGTTCACGCTGATCTTCATGATCGGAACGGTGGTTCTGGTTGGCGGCAAGATGGCGTGGATTCTGCTGCTGTTTGTGCCGGTGATCGTCTCGTCTGCGCGGCGGATTGGCCGCAGCGTGCGGCGCACGACGCGACGTGGGCAGGATAAGCTGGCAGAGATTCAGAACATCATGCAGGAGACGATCACAGGCAACGGCATCGTGAAGGCGTTTGGCATGGAGTTGTGGGAGATGGCGCGTTTTCGTGCGGCGGCGGATCGTCTGCTGAACGCGAACATGCGCGCGATCGCGGTGCAGTCGATCTCTTCGCCGCTGATGGATGCTTTGGGTGCGGTGGCGATTGCGCTGCTGTTGCTCTTTGGCCGCGACCGCATTGTGCACGGAAACTGGACGACGGGTATCTTCATCACGTTTCTGGCCTCGGTGATTGTGCTCTATGACCCGGTGCGCAAGATGCCGGTGTACTACAACGCGTTTCAGCAGGCGGTGGGCGCAAGCGACGAGATCTTCCGTTTTATCGATGCGCAGGATGAAGTGGTGGAGCGCAAGAAGGCGAAAAAGCTGGATGGTTTCCACGATAGCGTTCTCTTCGATCACGTGAGCTTTGGGTATACCGGTGACGGCGGCGACACGAAAGAAGTGCTGCATGATGTTTCGCTGACGGTGAGGCGTGGCGAGGTGATTGCCTTGGTCGGGCCGAGCGGAGCGGGCAAGTCGACGCTGGTGAACCTGCTGCCGCGCTTCTTCGATGTAACCGCGGGAAAGATCCTGATCGATGGCCATGATGTGCGCGATACGACGCTGGTGTCGCTGCGCAAACAGATTGGCAAGGTGACGCAGGAGACCGTGCTCTTCAACGATTCGGTGCGCAACAACATCGCGTACGGACAGCCGGATGTGCCGATGGAGCGCATTGAGGCTGCGGCGAAAGCGGCGTTAGCTCATGACTTTATCCTGCGGCTGTCGGAGGGCTACGACACGGTGATCGGCGAACGTGGAGCTCGGCTGTCAGGTGGGGAACGGCAGCGGCTGGCAATCGCTCGCGCGTTGCTGAAGAATGCGCCGATTCTGATTCTGGACGAAGCCACTTCAGCTCTGGACACGGAGAGCGAAGCCGCGGTGCAGGCGGCGCTGGCGAACCTGATGCAGGGGCGCACCGTGCTGGTGATTGCTCATCGGCTTTCGACCGTGCGGCGCGCGGACAGAATCGCCGTGATGGAGCAGGGGCGGATTACCGAGTTGGGCAATCACGAAGAACTGATTGAACGCGGCGGAACGTATAACCGGCTGTATCAGTTGCAGTTCGGCGACGAACCGCAGACGGGGCTGGAAGGCGTCGCCTAGGTCTTCGCAAAATATTCTCTCCCGGTGCGATTCTTCCGCAGGGGCTTCGCGATACACTCGTGTTAACTTTTCTGCACACAGACGGAAGTGATGGCGGGCATTCTATTCATCATCTCGGCGCCAAGCGGATCGGGCAAGTCAACGCTCGTGAACGAAACGCGTCGTCTTGTGCAGGGGCTTGAGTTTTCGGTTTCGTATACGACGCGTGAACCGCGCGGCTCTGAGCAGGATGGAGTGGAGTACCACTTTATTACCAAGGAAAAGTTTAAGGCGATGATCGAGGCCGATGAGTTCCTCGAACACGCCGTAGTCTTCGGCGACAACTACTACGGTACGGCGTTTGCAGCGCTGGAACAGGCGCGCGAGAACGGGCACGACCTGCTGCTCGATATCGACGTGCAGGGTGCGCTGCAGGTGATGAAGCGGGTGCCGGAGGCGGTATCGCTCTTCATTCTGCCGCCTAGCCCGAAGGTGCTGGAGATGCGTCTGCGGCATCGTTCACAGGCCGAAGGTGTGACCGACGAAGAGGTCATTACGAAGCGTCTCAAGCAGGCCCGCCAGGAGCTGGAGACGATTGAAAGCTACAAGTACGCGCTGGTGAACGATGTGCTGGAAGAGGCCGTAAGCGAGATGCGCGCGATGGTGTTGCGCGAGCGCGGCGACCGCACAGAGACGGTTCGTGCGGAGGCTGAGCGATGCCTGACGGCAAAGCACTCTGCGCGGCTGGACAGCGCGTTGAAGAGTTTCGATGTAGGTTTGTCGAAAGTGTAAGGCAAGCGACGACACGCCTCGGCTGGCGTGCGGCGACTTGGTTGTTGTAGTCCTGCTTTTACCTAAATGCTGTAGGGAAGTGCGGAGGGCAACATGATTCCTGGTGATCTTTTGCAAAACAAGTACAGCCTTGTGCGCGGTGCGGCTCGTCGCGCCCGTCAACTGCAGTCGGGTGCGCCGCCTTTGGGCGTTTCGAAGTCTTTGAAGGCCTGCCGTGTGGCGCAGGATGAGATTCGGCATGGCAAGGTGACGTTTTCGGTCATGCCGAAGAAAGACGCCTCGTCGCCTGCGCTGTAACGCACAAGCGGTCGCGATAAGCTGAAAGGGATGGAAGCGTCCCCCAATCAACGGCTGCGCGCCTATGTCGATTACCTGCGCGACATGGGCGTGTACGACCTCTACGCTCGCGAAGCGTCGGGTACGGTGTTGAGCGCAGAAGCTCGTGCGCAGTTGCTGGAAGCGGCTGCGAAGGTGAGTTTGCCTGCGCCAGCCGCTGCCGGACAGGCACCGCGCGCGGCGAGTGCTACGCCCTCGTCGAGAGTTTCCTCGCCTGTTGCACGTCCGCAGCCGCCCAATGCTGCTGCGCCGCGTGCTGCTATGCCTTCGGTACGTCCTGTGCCGCAGGCTGCAAACGAGCCGGTGTTCTTTGGTGACGATGCTCCGCCACCGCTCCCTGAGAATCTTGCTGCCCCTATGCCCAGACCGAAAAGTTTTGAAGAGTTGGCCCCGCTGCCGACGAAACGAGTTACGCCTGCAGAGAAGCCTGTTGCTTTGCAGGCACTACGTGCGGAAATTGGTGACTGTACGCGTTGCCCGCTGGCCTATGCCGGACGCCACAACATTGTTCTTGCCGACGGTGATCCAAACGCCTCGCTGATGTTTATCGGCGAAGGCCCCGGGGCCGACGAGGATGCGACTGGCCTGCCATTTGTGGGGAAGGCAGGGCAGTTGTTGAACAACATGATCACGGCGATGGGTGTGAAGCGCGAAGAGGTCTATATCGCGAACATCGTAAAGTGTCGTCCGCCGGAGAACCGTGCGCCGGAGTACGCGGAGGCAACGACGTGTTCGCCGTTCCTGCTCAAGCAGATCGATATTGTTCAGCCCAAGGTGATTGTGGCGCTGGGCAAGACGGCTGCGAATTACCTGCGCGGCAACCTGGATTCGCTGACCTCGCAGCGTGGGCAATGGTTCAACCTGCGCGGCTCAAAGCTGGTGGTGACCTTCCATCCGGCGTATCTGCTGCGCGACCCGCGGCAGAAGGCTGAGGCGTGGAAAGACCTGCAGATGGTGATGGCGGAGCTTGGGCTGAAGGCTCCGGCGAAGAAGGCCTAGAGGCACAACACAAACGAACGGCGCGAGCATCCTCTGCTTGCGCCGCTTGCTTTGCTGGTAAGGCTAGAAACCGCTGTCGTCGTCGTTACCGCCGTCGTCGAAGCTATTGCTGTCATCGTCGTAGCTGCTGTCGCCTCCATCACTGAAGTCGCTGGTGGAGTCGTCGTTGTAGCCGCTGTTATCGGCGAAGTTATTGCTGCTGCTGGAGTCGCGTGAGGCGTCTTGCGATGGATTGTAGAAGGACGAGTCCGTGCTGGAGCTTTCGTGATGCTCGCGGCTACCGTTGTCGTCGTAGTAGTTGTTGTTGATGATCTCGGTCGGGTGCTCGCTGCCGACGCCGCTGCCAAAGCCGTGGAACATGGACTCCATCCCTTCGAAGACCATGGCACCTGCAGCTACGCCTGCTGCGGTCTGCAACGCGCCGCGCAGGAAGCCACCACCGCCGCTCGGCCCACCGTACGCTGGCTGTCCGTAGCCGGGCTGAGCGTAGGTGGGCTGCCCGTAGCCAGGTTGTCCGTACGCCGGAGGCGGTGGCGGATAGCCAGTGTTCACGGGCTGATACTGCGGTTGTCCGTAGCCAGGTTGGGGTGGCAACGGAGCAGGTTGTTGCTCCTCGCTGCCGAAGATTTTTCCGAGGAAGCTGCCGGGCTTCTTTGCCTGCTGGGCCTGCTCAAGCTGTTGCTGTAGATCGTCGAGTTGCTCCTGCAGGTCCTGAATCTGCCCCTGCGCGTTTTCAAGACCGTATTGCTGCACGAGAACTGTTTGGGTAAGCACGTACATGGCGTCGGGGACGGCGTCGAGCCTGGAGTGGATGTAGCGGTCGGCGGTATCGTCCTTGTCGGCGGCGGGTGTGGCGCGGATGCGGTCGACGAGTCCGTCGATGAGTTGTTGCTCTTGCGGGGTCATGCGGGGATTCCTCCGAAAACTACCAGACCATGAGATGCCGTTTGGAAGGGCAGGCACTCTGCTGATAGACTGTACATCGTCGCAGGATGTGAGCGTCCCTGTAGTTTTGGGTTGAAGCGCACAGACTGTGCTCTCGTGGGGCTGTAGCTCAGCTGGGAGAGCGCCTCGTTCGCAACGAGGAGGTCAGCGGTTCGATCCCGCTCAGCTCCACCAAAGAATCAATAACATGCGGTAAGGGTATAGACGGCAGCGACACTTTTGTGTCGCTGTTTGTGTCGTAACCCTTCGATGTGCGCTCCGCTTGGCCCGCTTTTCCCCTTCCCATCGTGAGCGCGTCGAGCGCGTTTCGCTTCGCGTCCAGCCGGACGTGCGAGTAGTGAGCGAGCATCTTGCGCGAGACGTGGCCCGCAATCGACATGATGGTTTGATCGCTCGCCTTGGACTCCGCAAGCTCCGTGATGGCTTGGTGGCGGAGGTCGTGGAACCGGAAGCCGTCAAACGGACTCTTCAGCTTGGCGATGCTCACTCCGCAGCCCGTACACGTCGCGCCGGGATTCTGTAGCAGGCCGCAGCCCGCGCACTGAATCGCCCGCGTCAGCCGGCGCCAAGCCGTCCGCCAGCTCTTGATTCCCCGCGTAGGGTCGAAATGCGCCGTCTCACAGGCCGGGAAGAGGAAATGGCTCGGCTCGGTCGCTCCGAGGGCCTGTGAGCGCCTGTAGAGCTCCAGAACCACCGCCCAGGCATCCGCGTTCAGGGGGATAACGCGCTCCCCCGCTTCCGTCTTGCTCTTCCGGACCGTGAGCGCCCGACCGATCATGTCGACGTCGCGCCAGCGCATTTCCTTAATCTCACACCCGCGCATCGTCGTGTTGAGTGCCAGCCGTGCGGCACAGGCGACGGTCTGCCACTCCGGGCGGGTGGCCGCACGATGGAGCAGCTTCACTTTCTCCTCGTAGGTGAGTGCGCGCCCGATGTTCTGGCGAACGGGCAACGGGTGAATGTCCTCTGAGAAGTGATGCCACCGCTTCGCCCGCTTCAGCACTCCGCGGAGAATGTCCAGCTCCCGATTGATCGTCGCGTTTGAACGTCCACCCGTCTTGCGGTCGCGGATGTAGGCTGTCACCTGTCCAGCCGTCATCCGCCACACCGCAACGTCGCCGAGGGCCTTGTTGATCGGCTTCACGCGCTCGCGCTCCGTTTGGATGCTGCGAGGCGCGAGGTGCGGTATGCGATCCGCAAGGAACCGCTCGGCCGCATCCGAGAACGGAAGCCGGGAGAAATCGTCTTTGCTCGCAGCCAGCTTGCCCGCCTTGGCTTCACCGATCAGCACCCGTTCTTTGCGCTGCGCTTCGCGCCAGTCGCTTGTGTCGAGAGAGAAGCGGAACCGCTCCCCGTCAACGAAGAAATGAGTGTGCCAGGTGCTACCGCGCTTTTTGAGTGCCATATTCTCCCCTTTCTCCTTTCCGCTTCCGCTTCTGCCATTCCCTGCCCGTCTTGCGATGAGCGCATTCTGGCGTACAGAACTTCTTTGCGTGTTTCCAGTCCGGTTGAAATAGGACTCGACACTCCTCGCAAAACTGGAACGGATGTCTATGAAATACGTCCTGCCACATCATCCAGTGAAGTGCTTCTTCCAACGAAGTGACGCCGATGGAAGCCCGAACGACGTTGCTCCTACCAGCCGAGGCCACCTCCAGTTTGTGAGTGAATTGCTCGAGCGGCAGGCTCGAAACCAACGTGATACATGCCGCTTCAATGTCCTTCGCTGAAGCTGTTTCCACCCAACCCTGAAGATTTGCATCGAAGCCCCAACGCAGTTCGCCGGCAATGGAAAACCTCGCGCGTAATAGTCCAAGAAACGCATGGAATGCCGTGTCATCGGCATCGCCTAGCTGTACCAAATCTTGCAAGGCCTCGCGCTGCATCGCGGGTTCCTCGATGGAAGCCAAGAGCCGGACACTCGCAGTCAATACGTCGCGAGTCCTGCGATACCGCTCGATTGGATCGCACCCGCTCCAACTATCGAGACGAGCCCTGAGTGGCCCCCAGGCCTTCACAAAGTCTCGTAGCGCACCGTCATCGGAAGCCTTGATTAGCTGAATGTGCGGACGTTTCTGATATGCCTCGAAGAGGTCATAACGTCCTGTCTGGCTCAATTCCCATGTCGATAGATCGCCAGCGAACAGCAGGCGCTTGCACCGATACCATTGGGCTCCGACCACGTTGATATGCTTATGTATTTGCATGTCTACGCAAGTCTCTGCGATTCTGCGCATGAAGTCAACGGAAAAGGAGCAAACAAAATGCCAGTTAGTTTTTCGGTAAAGGTAGCGGCGGAAGAATGCGGCTTGTCCGAGCGCACCATCCACTCTGCGATCAAGCGGGGAGACCTAAAGGTGATGCGTGTCGGACGGCGTGTGCTCGTCACTCCAACGGCCTTAGAAGACTTTCTGAATGGCCGGACGGGGAAGAATACGGGAGGTGTGCGGTGAGCACTCAGCGCCTTTTGACCTTGCTCGAAGTCGCAGACCTGCTCCGGCTCTCTCCGCACACGATCCGTGCAATGGTGCGAAGGGAAACTTTGCAACCCGTTCGCATCTGTCGCAGGCTCTTGTTTTCACCAGACGCAGTTCAACAACTGATTTCGGATAGATCACTGCGCGAGCCTCCGAAGTGAGGCTCACATAAATTCGCGCTTGGATAGCCTTGCGCAAAAACAGAAACCCAGCGGTTGCAGCCGCTGGGCGCATTACTCAGGAGTTCATCTATGAAGACGCTAGCACCGACCCGCGATGCGGGCAAGCGCGAAGCCGCGGAGAATTCCCTGCTGCAAGAGGCGTTGCGATACGCCGCGCGGGGATGGCGTGTCCTGCCGCTCCACAGCCCCATTGCTCAAGGGTGCTCATGCGGGATGAAGTGCGACAACATCGGGAAGCACCCGCGAATAGTGCGCGGCCTGAAGGGGGCAACCACAAATGCTGCGATCGTTCGCGGCTGGTGGGAGCAATGGCCGAATGCAAACGTTGGCATTGCCACTGGACTTGCAAGCGGAATTATCGTCCTGGACATAGACGGTGAGGACGGCCAAAACTCTCTCAAGCTGCTGGAGGCATCGGAACAGCTACCACGAACGCTCCGTGCTCACAGTGGACGTGTAGGGCCAGACGGAGAGCGCAACGGCCATCACTTCTACTTCACTCTCCCCAATCGAGTAGACCTTCGCAACAGCGCCGGACGCTTAGGCAAGGGGCTTGATGTTCGCGCCTCAGGTGGATACATTGTGGCTCCCCCGTCTCTTCACTCCTCTCGCCTACGTTACGAGTGGCATTGCGACGGAAGCACGATTGTAGAAGCTCCGCAGTGGCTAATCGCCAGAGCATCCAAGCCCGCTCTTGCCTCCGTAGCCGTCTCTCAAGAAGGCATCCCGAAAGGCCAACGCAATCCAACCCTAACCTCGCTTGCTGGAACCATGCACAAGCGAAGGATGTCCCGCAGTTCGATTCAAGCGGCATTGCTTGAAGAGAACCGCCGGCAATGCCACCCACCACTACCGGAGGAAGAGGTTATGTCCGTTATCGCAAGCGTTACCCGTTACCCGCAAGGCGCAGCGGCTCAGAGCAAGTTACGCCGCGCAGAGGTGCTCTGCCTTGCAGACGTGCAAGCGGAAGAGGTGGATTGGCTTTGGGAGCCATACATCCCGCTCAAGATGATTACGCTGCTCTCCGGCGATCCGGGCGTCGGCAAGACGTTTCTTTCGCTCGACCTCGCAGCATCGCTTACGCAAGGCAGAGCGATGCTCAATGGTGCTGAGACTGCACCGGGGAATGTGCTCTATCTCACGCAGGAAAACTCTCCTGCTCATGTCTTACGACCGCGCTTCGATGCCCTGGGGGGAGACGCCACACGCTTCTTCATCGTTCGAGGGACCCTCTGCGACGATGGCACCCCCGGCAATATCACTTTGGGGGATACAGAACAGCTCGAAGAGGTCATCAAGAAGCACAACGTCCGGCTGGTTGTGATCGACCCATTGCAATCCTTCTTGGGTGGCGATGTAGACGCTCACCGTGCCAACCAGACCCGCCCGATCATGGATGGAGTCGGCAACCTTGCGGAGAGAACTGGGTGTGCCGTTCTCATCACTCGGCATCTTTCGAAAGGGACGGGCGGGAGTGCCATCTATCGAGGCATGGGGTCAATCGATTTCACCGGAACGGCACGGAGCGAATTGCTAGTGGCAAGGGAGCCGGAGCAGGAGGGCCGTGTCGTAATGGCTCACTCTAAAACGAACCTTGGGAAGTTCGGCCCCTCACTCGCCTACTCGATTGATTCAGCAGGTAAGCTCCAGTGGCACGGAGAGAGCAGCTTCAGGGCGGATGACCTGCTCACCGCTCCGTCGACGGCAGATGAGCGTAGCGCCCTGGAAGAGGCCGTAGATTTCCTCAAGGAGGAATTGGCCGATGGTTCCAAGCCCGCGATAGACGTTCGCGCCAAGGCGCAGGCGAATGGTATCTCACCGGCGACTCTTCGCCGCGCTCAAACAGCATTGAAGGTGACGAAGCGGCCGCAAGGATTCAAGGGGCCGTGGATGCTCTCTCTGCCCACAGTTGCTCAGGATTCCTCAGAGTTGCTCACCCCTGCACCTTGAGCAACTGTGACTTGCGCTGAGCAACTGTGGACGAAGTTGAATGGTTTCCACGCGCGGAAGCAACCGGGAACCGTGTGGAACATGCTCGGTTCCAAGTCAGTGCATCTCTCACCGTGTCGTTGCGGTACACTCAAGCGACAAAATCCAAGCATGGACTGGCGCTTTGCGGCCCTTCTCCGGATTTCGTTCCGGCGGCAGCCACCGAACCTTTCTATCCCCAGAGGCAGAACGCACATGGCCGAGTTTGATTCCTCCGCAATCTCCATCGACCTTGACCGCATCGCTGCCGTGTGCGAGGAAGAGTGGCTGGCACTCCTCGCGGATATGGACATCGAACCGGTACCGGAGCGGCAGGACCTCCGCGGATTTCTCCTGAATTGGGTCGCGGTGTTCGCGCCGGAGGCGTTCCCTTCCGCTCTGTCCGACAAAATGGCCGAGTGGATGGACGACGACTTGGCAGTAAAGCGATCCGAGTGGCGCATGGTGAAGCGGCCCTACATCGGAGCGACACTCTTCGCCCTCACCGGTAGCCCACGCTGGCTGCGGATTCAGCTCAACAACTTCGATAACGGCGGGTCGCAGTTGCGTTCCTTCTACCATCAAACGCTCGCCCTCGTAGCGCCGCGACTGAACTTCGATGAAGACTTGATCGCCCGGCTAGAGGCGGGTTTGAGAAACCGCTACTTCGTGATGTCGCCGCCGCTGGTGCTCTATGCCGTTTCGCAAGGTGACGCGGAAGAGAAGCTCGCGAACCTTCGGGCATGGCAGGCCACCTACCCCATGAACACCGCCGAGGAAGAGACCGTGGCGCGGTTCCTGAGCGACGAGCCAGCACGCAACCCTTTGCAAGCCTGGCTGCTCAGGAACTCCGCCTATGTTGCGCTCCGTTTCGGATCTCAGGCCGGCAGCTCGATGCAGAGCGTGCGACTGCCCATTGGCCTCGGCTTCTCTGAGGTCTTCGAGCGGATACAGAGGCACCCGCTGATGGCGGGTCACGTCCGTCTCGAACGCACCGGCACCCCCCAATCTGCCGCCTAAAGTCGGCGTTCGGCTGAGCTCTGTTAGTGGTTTTCCCTCGCGCGCGCGTTCCTATTAAGGCGAACTCAAAAAAAGGCTTAAAAGGGGTCATTCCAGTACTGGACTACTCAACGTGTTTGAGCAGGTCGGCCGTCTTTACATCCAAACTGAGCGCCATCAGTTGCAGGTTCCGCAGCCCGATTTCCTTCTTGCCCAGCTCCACATCCGAGATGTAGTTGCGCCCCACTCCGGCATGAACGGAGAGGTACGTCTGCGTCCAGCCTTTCGCAAGTCTCAACTCGCGTATCCGGCGCCCCACAAGGATGCAGATGTCGGTTGCCATCCTGCAAGCATGGCTGTACTCTATCGAGGACATACCCTCTATAGAAGACAGACCCACTTTTGGGGCGGGGCCAACACTCGCAAGGAAGGAATGACCCGATGCGCAAGCGATTCCTCGTTAAGCATGGTGCGGTTGGCTTGATCTGCTCGCTTGCGATTGGCTGTTCTTCCGGGACCAACACATCTCCCTCATCATCGTCCCCTACAACAACAAGCGACTATGTTGCTCTCGGCCAAACGATCTTTATGGGCGACAACATCACGCAGAACTGGCCCCTGGCCTCCACCCTGCCCCAGGAGAACACAACGATTACCATCGCCGGCGGGACGGCTTCCAACTTCACCCGATATGCAGAGAAATGTGTTTCTGGCTGCTCTCCATCCGAGTTGCAACAGGCAGCCCCGAGCAACAAGCGGCTCGTTGTCTTGATCGGCGAGTTTGACGCGCTCAATCTATGTGGCGGCGCCACAGACCCCGACTTCTCCTCTAATCTGAGCGATTTAATCAGTGGCGTGCGATCCCTCTTTGGTTTGGAAGTTTGGGTGGGGACCATCCCGCCAATCTATGGTTCCAGCGGCACGCAAATCTGCGCAACAGAAGCGGCCAGCATCAATCAACAGATCAAGGCAGTGGCCCTTGCTGACGGAGCGCATGTGGTGGACTTCGCAAGTGTCCTTACCTCTTCCGCCGATGTCAATTTGGCAGCAAAGTACGACTCCCCCAGTGGAGATAGCTATTTACCGAGCGCAACGGGCTATACAGCAATGACAAATCTCTACAACCAAGAGAACCAGTGAAAGCACCATCACAATGAGGCTCAAGCCCGCAATTCTTTTCTTATATCTCGGTTCATTGGTCGCGTGCGAATCCCCCAAGAAGAGGGCGCCTATTTCGGAATTCTTTAGCAACGAACGGCTTAAGCGCGAGGTAATCGCTGACGATCCGATCGAGCCGCACGACTACGACGCATTTGCTGATGGTCTATGGCTACCAGAAGCAGACCAACCAGAAAGAACGCTAGTGATGCCGGAACAAGTGCATGTCGTTTGCGTTCTCGGAGACCAGACCTGCCGGGCGTATACAGTGACTCTTGGCACGATGAAGGACATCGTTCGAGTCGAAGATATCAGCGCTGTCGAATACCACGTCGATTCGTGGGATGAACATTCGCTCCGGGCCTCTTACGGCCCAACCAAGTACGACAAAGTTGGCTCATCTGATCGCTGTCACAACCATGTGCTCGCCATGAATTTCGGTTCGGGATACGTTTCGCTTTCAGACATACCGACGCACGAAAAAGGTTGCGAAATGTTTACAGAGACAAACGCCTACCACTTGGCGCGAGGCCACTACTATGTTGATACATCGCCGGGGAACGACCTCGACAAGCCGAAAAGGGAAGAGGCGGTACAGCAAAAAAAATGAAAACCCAAAGCGCTCTGAGCCTCGTGGCGTCTGTACTGTTATTGCCGTTGATTGGGTGCGAGTCCGCAAGCACTCCAGTCGCAACACCGCCCCCCGTTCCGCATCCCCAAGCACTCGCGCATCCGAATTCGCAATTGAGCCTCTTTGAGGCTTCGATGGTTCGCTCAACTTCCCGTATGTTGAGTGGCGATCTGCGGCCTATCTGGGTTGTTTCTGGACGGATCGAAAATCACACGCAATACTTCGTTGAGGAGGTTTGGGTTGAGGTCACGCTATACAACACCCAAACAGGCAAGCAGGCCGATTCTTCGGTTATCAAGTTGGAACATTTGCGATTACCTCCGAACGATTCGGTAGTCGCGTTCTCTCGCAGCATTCAAATTCTTCCCCCATCGACTGGATGGGGCTGGCGCTATGAAATTATCTCTGCCATGACAGAGCCGGAAAGCGGCGACATTCAGCAGTAGACATTCTTTCAAACGTGGGGTAGGCCAGCCGTTAGATCCATTTTGTCGCTGAAACTTTGAAATTTGAGAATTGGAAAAATCGCTCGTGAGGGATCAGACTCGAAATAGCGCCGCCAACCCCGCCCCCTACCCCCTTGATCGCTTACCCCGCCGAGGCAAGCGTCGCTGGGAAGCGGCGTAGCCGGCCCGGAAACGCCCGTATGCCAGCTCGGACCGACGCGATGGCCGTTCGCTACCTGGCCAGTCTCCGACGCGGCTACGCCCGCGCATCGAGCGCGGACGTAGCGCAGAATCGCGCCGCGTGTGAATTGCCCGAAAGCAGCCTCCCGGTTTGTGTCGTTGTTTGTGTCGTAACTGTGTCGTCCCTATCGGGATTCCTGCAAATTGCTCCATGTCACTCAGTACCGCTCAGGTGAGCGGAAACCCCTGTAAAGACAGGGGCCTTCGCTCACTCTGTGTCGTCCGGCATCTCACCGTCTAAGGTCACTCCCTGAATTCGCAACGAGGAGGTCAGCGGTTCGATCCCGCTCAGCTCCACCAATGATTACGAGGCTTTCGCCTCATAATCTGGGTCACGAAACTCCTCCAATCTCCATCTGGGTCACAAACGGGTCACTTCCCGGAACTGTGAAGATCGAAGATGCTACACGTTCTGATGCCGAACGGTTATCTCTGCCAACACTCTGAGCATACGTTCCCAACGTCATCTCTGCAGTTGAATGCCGCATAAGCTCCATGCTGGTTCTCAGATTGGCCCCCTCGGACAGTAGCAGGGAAGCAAAAGAACGTCGCAGGGTGTGCCACCCGAGATTTGGCTTCGTGATCCCAGCTCGTGCCAATGCTGGGATCACATTTCTGCGCCAGAGCGTACCCGGCCACAGCGGCTTCTTTCCAAAGTGGAAGTCTGATGCGAAGACCCAGTCGTCATCCGCAGCATACTTCGAGGACGCCTTCAACGTGTTCAACGCTTCGAGCACTTGAGATGGGACCGGAAGAGGACGCTTAGACCCATCATTCTTGCCGTTGCCTTCAACTCCATCGACGTATGAGCGCCGGATGTGAAGGATTGAGCGGTCGAAGTCAACGTCACGCCACTTGAGGCCGAAGATTTCGCTTCGCCTTAGTCCCATCAATGAACCGATGAGGAAGGCAGTGTGTACCGGTCTCACTTCTTCCAGCTGACGGAGCGTGGCGAGAATCTCACTGCCTTCAAGGATTTCAGGTTGGTTGTCCTTCTTCCTCTTTTGGCGAACTAACGCGATGGGATTCTCTTTATAGATTTGGTTGTACATCGCGTGCCGAAAGATTTTGCTGAAGACTTCACGCAACTTAGCCTTTGATCCGTTGGCTAACGGAAGGCTCTTGAGCCAGTCTGCTACTTCCTTCGTTTTGATCGACGTGACATCGTAGCTCCCCCATTTGGGCAGTATGTAGTTCTCCAGAATAGAGAGATAGGCCTTGCGTGGCTTCTCTGCACGGCCGGAGTTGGGGCCGAGCTCCTCTTCTCGGAGTTGAGCTGCAAAGTCAGCAACGGTCGGCGCAGGGGGTGTTTGTACTGCTACGACAGTCACCGAGTCCCCGTGTTCGACCTTTTCACTGAAGGCGAGATGAAGAAACTCTCTCGCTTGCTTCTGTGCTCCGGCCTTAGTCAGTTCCTTCACTGAGCCGAGAATCTTCTTCGGGCGGAACCTTCCGTTTTGCCATCGAAGGACCCATACGTCGGATCCCCTCTTCCTGGATTCAATTGTCAAAGAGCCGTTCTGATATCGCTCGCGTCGCTTCACTACGTTCATGCTGCCTCACTTTCTACGGTTGAGGCGGCACGAGTGTCTGCCGTAGTGTAGCCCGAAGCGATCAACCAGCTCTGGATTTTCGACGGGAAGAAGAGAACCTTCCGCTTGCTAACGCGCATATGTGGGATGCGGCTTTCGCGTGCCATGCGAAGAAGGGAACCCGGATGGAAGGGGATGAGCAGTGCCAAATCCTGTGCAGAGATCGGCTTCTCAAAGGTAAGGGGGGAAGGGTTGATAGGCGTATCGAATACGCCCGAGTCATGACAATGAACTGCCATTCGGTAGTTTCCTGGTCGCGAGCATCACGGACCTCTGCTGCCACAGGGACAACACCCTGTGGTCTTCGAGCTCTCGTTAGCGTGGCGGTCCAAGTGATCGCCATCGCCAGAGCGACAGGTCGGTGCCGTGTTCGAGCCTGAACATCGGCATTTAGAACACAAGGTGCTGACTTCTCACCTGGGTTCTAGGGGCTCTTCTGAGTGGACTTCTCCAAACACAAACCCCACAGGATTAAGCTGATCTCGCCGCATCGCGGCACACAGTGCAAGGACGCATACGGCCAATGCAGCGAGCCAAGCTCAGGACTTATATGGGCGTGCTCAGGGACGAGGGCGCTACGGCTCGAATACCTTCGCAAGTCATGGGACCACCTACCATTCGGAAGGTGATTCCTCGCTTTCCGACAGGGGCCAGAAGAGTTCCCCCTCCTTCTCCCATTCGCGGATTGTCCTGAGAGGTACGCCGATCATCTTGCTGAGTTCGGCGGCGTCAATACGCTCGCAGGGGAGATACTGCTCATCAATTTCGTCGAGGATTTCCTCGACACTGCCTAATGCAAATTGCTTCAAAATCAAACGTTGGTTCCTTAACCGCTCTAGGCGGGACAGGCTCGCCAAATGGCGACCTGCACAGCGACCGGGAGAGGCACTGCCAAAGTCCGGGTCGCTGGTCGGTCTTCACTCCAACTCGCGTTACATGCTTATATCCTCCTCCTCGTTGTAGTTGCCGTTACTGGACCGGCCGGTAGTTGAGTCCCAAGAAGAACGCGTACAGAAACCAGAAGATTGCGAACACCCACCACAGATCGTGCCGGTCCATGTAGCTGCTCAGGGCACCAAACCGATGCTTGAACCAGGTCATTGTGCCACCTCGCTCTGCTGCAGTTCGTCGTAAACCATAAAGTCACGAGCCAGGAAGAGCTTGCTCTCGTCGAGGCGCAGGGTTTGCGGGTTCGTCGGCGAGCCCTTGACTCCACTCTCGATGAGGACCCCGTTCGAGATCATCGATTCAAGCGTCTTGATCTTCTTCTGGTTCTGCCCCTTTACAGCCGCCAAGACATCTGCACGAAGATCGGTAAGGTTGGGCTGAGAACGCATGTGTTCGACTATGCGATCGATCATCCCTGTATGGTTCTTGCGTACGACGTTCGCCTTCATCTGTTCGCGGCGCTCGTCGAGAGTGTCGCCGAGACTATAGCTGGTCACAACGTCTACGCCCTCGTACTCTTCGACATCGGAGAGCAGCAGCGTAGAAGACAACGACCTGCCGATGCGAGTTTCGGCCGCGATGTACCGGTCGCCGTCATCCTTATGGAGGACGATGTTGCAGTCGGTCTGACCACGCAGTGCGGTGCTTCCGAGGATGCCTTCGTGCACGTCGTCGGTCTTCGTCTTCTTCGTGTGCGCCGTCGCCTGGACGTGTACGTGCGGGAACCTCTCGCGCAGCAGCTGGGTGATATTCTGCGTTGCCTTGATCGTCTCCATGTACTCGTTCACATCACGGATGTGCGTGAACTTCGGGAGAGTGTCGATGATGACGAGCCCCACGTCGGGCAGGCCACTAAGCAAATCGCCAAGGCATGCGACATTGTCTTCGACGTTGCTGTACACCTGATTCACAACGTGGATGCGCGCATCGTTCGCGCCGTCCCAGCCAAGTGCCGACAGGCAATTGTCAACATGCTGCGGGGCATCCTCAAGATTGATGAGGACGACCTCCGACTGTTTCGTAGCGCGGCCGAGGAAGGGCAATCCACGGCTGACGGCGACCGCCTCGTAGCGGGTGAGCTGGCTCTTGCCCATCTTGGGCGGACCAGCAAGGACGGAGAAGCCTCCCTCAACGAGAAGGCCATCAATGATGAACGGAATGGGCGTGGGCTTGCCGTTCGTGAAAGTGGAATAGGGTTGTACCACGTTGAACTTCAACGGGGCGTCAGTTTCTTTCTGCCTATGCATGTCATCTTTCTGGCGGGCGTCTGTCTTCTAGACGTTCCCGACCGTGAGCACCTACTGGGTCCGATCGCAGGTGTAGGCACACGCAAGTCCACTGCCGCTGTTGCCGGAACGCAGGAGTGCGAAAGCATCCATGCAAAGGAACGCGGAAGGAAGAACGAAGGAGTGCATGTGCAGAAAGAGAGAGAGGTTCCTTCTCTTTCTTTTTTTTATGAATGCGGTCGTTCTTCCTTCCGCGTTCCTTTGCACGAGGCAGTGGAAGCGCAGGGAGGCAAACCCCGGATAGAGACCCACGGGGCGGAACGACTAGGATGATTGTCTAAGTGGGACTAAAGCGTGGTCAGCGAGGAAGACTGACTCAAATCCGCAATCCACTATTACAGAATACAACCAGTGTCAATGATTTATTGCGTATTTCCTGTGTGAAAGCTGTGGATGGGTATCCCAGCTGGTGAGCTAAATGGCTGTCGTTATTGAGGAAGCTATCAATTGCCAAAAACTTGCCAGAAAGTGAAACTAACCGAGAATATCTGGATCCCTGATGCCGGTCATCAGTTCTGAAATCTTGATTTCAAAGGCCTCGGCAATCTTTGCAATCGTCTTCAAGCCAGCTTCCCTCGTACCGCGTTCGAGGTCGGACAGATGCACCTCATGGACTTTCGAGTGCTGGGCCAGATCGACTTGCCGCCACCCTCGCTTTTTCCGCAGCTCACGAATGCGGTCTCCAAGCTGCTCACAGACGTCCGCCATGCGTCTAGCTTGTGCTCGTCACATGCAGTAGATTTAGTGGATGCACTCTCTGAGAAGATTTCTTGCAGCTAGATTCATCTGCCTCGCTATGCCGCTGTGCCTGCTCGTCCCGCAAGCAAAAGCGCAGACCTTAGCCGACTACCTCAAGCGTATGACCTTCGTCATCGCCCCGTTCGGCCAGGTGACAGGCACAGACTGCCGCAGAGTGCAGTTCGAGCGTTCGGGTCCGTGGCAGAACCTCGCGATCCCTGACGGCGTTGATGAGCGCAATCACGACTACACGTGGAGCATCGTGCGCTCAGACCTGCTGCGTGTGACGCTTGACCTCACGACTCTCGACGAAGACAAGGTGACAGCCCAGAACTTCTTCGACCTTGATGACATCAAGAGGAGCAGGGAGCGGGGAACGACTCCCCAGGCGAACGCGGCGACCGTAGTGTTCACCACTGCCCGACCCGTCCCTGCTGAGATTGTCGATCTCGCCAAAGTCGCGAGCTTCACCAATGCGGCTGGTGTGCCCGAGAGCGAACTCGGTGTCTCTACGGAGGAGCGGCGCTATGTGCTGCTCGTGTTCACCCACAAAGAGCAAGCTGACATGTTCGCCAATACTCTGAAGAAAGCTATCGTCGCTTGCAAAGCCATTTCAGCACAGGGAGGACGGCAGCCATAGCTGATCGAACTTGCCACGGCACCACCGGTATACCGTCCTCAACCCACGCACGAATGACGAGCGTGTGATGACACAGGCTGCTCACGACAAACGGCAGTAACCACTCATGGAGGCTATCTTGACATCTGCTACACCACCTACCGCACGAAAGCTCACGCGCCGCGAAAAGGCGGAGGCCGCGCGTAAACCTCTTGACATCGAAGAATATGCCAATGCCTCAGCGATGGGAGGTATAAAGGAAGCTATCGAGTTCTTCACCGCGCCGGACTGCATGGAGGAGATCCGGAAGTGGGGAGAAGAGAACAGCCTCAATTCCAAAAAGAATGTAGAAGCTCGGCTTCGGCTGCGCGAAGAGGCCATCCGGCGGCGGGCCAAAACTGAATAGCAATGCTCTGTATTTCACAAATCACCTTGCTTTGCGAAATATTATGGGCATAGAATCCTCCTTAGCGAAATGCCGTGGAGGCTTCGATGGATCAACCGGTACGAGAAACAATCCCCGAACTGCTGCGCCGCAACGTATCGCGAGAGCTTATTCTCGCTGTAGAAGAAGCTCTTCTCGTAGGCGCTGAGCGCGCATTTGCTGCCGCTAGAGGTATGGCACAAGGGCATCTTGCTCACGTCGTTGGCACCATGCGCCATTACCACATGAATGAGGCGTTCCATCAGGCTCTGGCGGTGAACGGCGCAAATCCAAGCCCGATTCGCGGTAGCAATATCGTGACCGGCACCGCAGGCCTGTTCACTGTAGGCCGCTTCAATGCGAAGGACAAGCTCTGGAACAACGCTCGGCGCAGCCAAATCCGCAAGCAGCTTTCACTGGCGAACGCAAACATCGTTCCGCTGGTTCAGACCGATCTGTTCGGCGAGTACACCCCTCCGGCTGAAGGTGTCTTCTTCTTCGTAACCTGCTTCGCAAACTCGCTACGTATACAGCCGGAAGCACCCATCAGCATCCAGATTGCGGTTCCCGACCCAGCGATGCGGTAGTGGCTTCACCGTGAATCGCTAGACACGTTCTTACAGGGTTACAACCAGACACCTTCCGTACAGGAGGACTTGGTTCGACCGCAGCTCCGCAAGGACATTCACAAGAAGATCGAAGCAGATGGAACGGGCCAATGAGTCGCAATGGAGTACAAGGTTTTCTCGCGGAAAGACTGGTGCAGATACTCGCTGCGCGGCGTCTCTCACAAGTGCAGTTGGCGGCCATGGTTGGTGTATCAACAGCAACCATAAGCAAATGGAAGTCCGGATATCAGGCACCTGAACATGAGGCTCTTGAACGTCTGGCTTCTGTTGTCAATGTCTTGCCGGAATGGTTCACTCGCCCGTCGTCGCTACAGCTCTCCGTTCCGCATTTCAGAAGCAACGCATCTGCTCACGATGCGGCTCGCGAGATGCTCGCAGCCCGTTTGAATTGGGCGCAGGACATCGCGATTGCACTGGCCGACTTTGTCGATTATCCCGTCGTAAATGTACCCCTTCGTCCTTATACAGATCCCGAGCAGATCACGAACGCCGATATTGAGCAGGCTGCGAGTGAGTGCCGGGAAGCGTGGCGCTTAGGCTCTTCCGTCATTCAGGATCTTGCGCTTGCAGCCGAAGGCGCAGGCATTATCTTGGTTCGGGAAGAGACCGGTATAGCTCAGATTGAAGGCCTGTCTGCGTGGAGCGAAGCCTTAGCTCGACCGTTCGTACTACTTTCTTCTGACAAGGACAATGGATACCGTAGCCGCTTTGATCTCGCACACGAGATAGGACACATCGTCTTGCATAGGCACATCAGCAGGCCCGACGAGCCACATCGCTACAAATTGCTGGAGCAGCAGGCACATAGTTTCGCGGGTGCCCTCCTGTTGCCAGGGGAGACTTTTGCCAGAGATGTGCGCGTACCACCGTCTCTCGATGACTTGCTGGTTCTGAAAAGAAGGTGGCGTGTTTCCGTCGGCGCAATGGTCATGCGTCTACATGCGCTTGGCTTGGTTGATGATGACCAGAAGCTCGCTCTATTCAAGAGGAGGTCAGCTCGCTGGGGGGCGAAATCGGAGCCTGGTGACAATGACCTGGCTCCAGAGCAACCGAGGCTGCTGCGCCGTACAATCGACCTTCTTGTAGATGAAAAGGTTATGCCATTAGAGGCTGTGCCTTACCACTTCGGTCTTTCGGCATTGGACGTAGAGATGATAGCCGGACTACCAAGAGGGTACTTCTCTGGGCGCTCCAACCTCGTGCACTTCTCGACTCTGAAGGGAACCGTATCGACGACGGCTGCTTCTCCAAGCACGAGACACAGGACCGTACTTCCGTTCAAAGCGCAATCTTCACGATGAGTGCGATGCGTTAGTCATGAGCGTACGTAACGGCCGCCGACAAGCGCTCCGACTCGCTTTCGCACCTTAACTCGAATCCGCCTCACCTCTTCAATCGGCAGACCCTTAGAGTCTTGCAACGGCCAGTCATCGCGCCCCAGGCCGGGAACGAAGGGGCAAGCCTCGCCACAGCCCATAGTCACGAGCAGATTGGATTCCTGCGCGAGCTGATCGGTGAGCTTCTGAGGGACAGCACGGCTTAGCTCGATATCGACTTCCTTCTTGACCTCGGCGACGACTGGATGGACCTGCGAGCCGGGGTTCGTACCGGCAGAGACCGACATCGCCTTCGTGAGGTCGGTCATCGCATTGAAGAACGCAGCGGCCGCGCTGCAGTCATCACCGTGGCGTGGGGCCGTTCCTGGCCAGCGATGTCCGCAGCACTGTGAAGCTCAGAACGCCTGGTGTAGATCGAACATCGAAAGTGTCCGCTCCAGCTTTTCTCTCGAGCTCGGAGTGTGTATCGCAATCGTCTTAGGTCTGCCAGGGAGAAGATCGAAGCTGTTGTCCGAGAGCTGAACATTTGCGTCACCGAAGGTTACCCAGACATTGCGGGCGAGCTTTGAGGACGAGAGGACGAGGGACAACTCCCCGTTCTTTTCTATCCAGCGATGAGTGATGACGGGCTCGGGGAGCTTCAGGTCCTTGACGTGCGTGAAGTAGACGTTGCGTTCAGAGACCACTTTGCCGTCGACGGAGAGCTCGACGGACACGAGTGTATTGTCGGCGGAGTGATGGTTGAGTAGGGCCGTCTCGTTCAAACGCGAGACCTCCTTCGCAGAGGCGGCGGGGATGGTGTAGGAGCGGGTCGTCGCGTTCTGCACGTTCCCGGCAAAGTCCATCACTGTCATTTTCAGAGAGGCCTCAATCGCGTGGTCGAGGTCATTCACAACGGATGTATCGAGGGAACCGTCGTGGAAATAGGGAACCACCTCGACGTCGGCATAGAAGCGCTTCGCATAGAACTGCAACGCCTTCCACCGACCGAAATAGTCGATCGAGCTCCAGCTTGCAACGGGCCAGCAGTCGTTGAGCTGCCAGTAAAGCGAGCCCATCGTTCGGGGGCGCGATGTGCGCAAGTGATCTGCGGCAACCTGGATCGCCTCAGCCTGCTGAACCTGACTCAAATAGACGAAGCTCGCAAAGTCTTTCGGCTTTGGATATTCGGCGTCCATGTACTTCTTGATCCGCTCATTGCCTCCGTCATTTTTCTGGTGCGCGAGCATTACCGGCGAGGTGAGCTGCATGTCCGCCGGTTGAGCGAATGCGCGAATCGTAGCCATCTCCGGGAAGCTCTGAAAGCCGTATTCGCTCATGAAGCGCGGCGTGATCTTGTTGTACTCAGAGATGGGAGCGTTCACACCCCAGACCTGCCAGTAGTGCATGTCGCCAGCGGTCTGAATATCTGGCAACTGATCGTAGGAGGAGTGCGGAGAACTCGGCGTGTAGGGGATGTCGGGCGTATGCGTGGCAACCACGGACTGCAAGACGTTGTCCATCACGAGCAGATAGTCCTGCCACACTTTGATCGCGGCATCCTTCTCCAGGTTCTTCCTGAAGTTGACGCGGTCGCCCCAGTGATACCAGCCTGTCTCTACTTCGTTGTTGCCGCACCAGAGCACGATAGAAGGATGATCGCGAAGTCGGTCCACTTGCTGCTCAGCTTCGCGCTGCACGTTCTCGCGGAAGCCCGGGACCTGATCGTCGCCGGGGATCTGGGCTCCTCCAAACATGAACTCCTGCCAGACCATGAGGCCGAGTTCATCGGCGATGTCGTAGAAGTCGTCTGACTCGTAGTAGCCGCCTCCCCATTCGCGGACCATGTTCATGTGGGCGTCCACCGCAGACTGCAGGATCTGCCTATGCTGCGCCTCGGTGACACGCGGAGCGAAGCTATCGAAGGGAATCACGTCCGCCCCCTTGGCAAAGACCGGCTTGCCGTTGAGGACGAAGGTAAAAGACTCTCCGATCGCGTCAGGGGTGCGTTGCAGTTCGACATGGCGCAGGCCGGTTCGCGTCGTCGTGTGCACACTGAATCCTTTCCCTATGAGCGACGCGGTGAACTCATAGCGCGATGGTTTGCCGTAACCGACGGGGAACCAGAGTGCCGGGTGTGGGAGGTCGAAGGGCAGCTTCACCTGGTTCAAACCTGCCGTGAGGTGAACGGTACGATGCAGTGTCGTTGTCGCCGCTCCGCTACCGCTGATGAGGTGTGCTACGACGGTCATCTCCGCCACTTCGTCGTGGTCAGCTATGGCCGCGAGGTCTGCCTCAAGAGCCGCATTGTCAGCGGTGATCTTGTTCTGAGCGATGTGCAGGCGCTCGATGCGGAGGTTGTCCCAGGTATCGAGATGAACGGCCTTCCAGATGCCCTCGTTCACGAAACGAGGACCCCAGTCCCAGCCGTAGCTGTATGGCGCCTTTCGCACGTAGGGGTCTGTGGCGATGCCTTCTTCGGAGATCGCCTGCACTTGACCTACGGTCGGAATCTTCACCGCCATCGCCTTCACCTTGGGCATCATCTCGGTGATCGCGGAGTGAAAGACAACGCGAAGTTCGTTCTTGCCTGTGCGCAGAGCGGGTGCGGCGTCGATGCGCCAGGCGCGGAACATATTGTTTGCCGACAAGAGCGGCTTGCCGTTCACGTAGACGTCTGCAAAGGTGTCCAACCCCTCGAAGACGAGTTCCTGATGCTTCCTGGAATGCTCGCTGGCCGACACCGTGAAGGTGGTGCGATACTCCCAGTCGCTAAGCCCAATCCATTGCAGTGACTTTTCGTTGTCACGGAAAAAGGGGTCTTGGATGAGACCGGCGTGCAGCAGGTCGAGTGTCACGACACCGGGCACTGTCGCGGGATGCCACGCTTGCGTCTCCTGGTGTCCCGCTGCGTTGAGGGAACGTACTTCCCACCCAGCGTTCAGTGCGCGGCTATGCAGGTCCGTAGGTTGCACAGACTGAGCTGCGGCAGTAACAGTGAGGAATAGGATTCCGACACCAGCGAGGATCGATCTAAGCGGCATGACGTGATACTACGGCGAAAAAGAGAGCCGAGGGCGTCAAGATGCGATTGGATCGAGGAGACTACCAGCTCTGGGTCGCTACGATCTGCGGGACGCTGTTGTGGCCGTTGATCACGTTTGTGCGAACGACGATCTGGATGTTGCGGTTCGCTTTCAACACGCCGTCGGGAAGCAGTTGTGAAAGCTCCTTATCGGTGACCAGGTCCGCAGCAGCTTCAGTGCCGTGGTTTCCGAGGCCGCCGATGGCGATCAGCCATTTCCCCGTATCGGGCTGGAGGACTTTGGTGATGATGGCGTAGTCGACCGATGACGCGGTGTAGCCGACGTCGCCGGGGCTCTTCCACTTCAAATCTCCGGGAGCTTGACTGTCTTCAATCCACTGCACGTCCGTCTTCGGGTCCACGGCGACATGGAAGCGGAGCTTCGACAGCAAGACGAGGCTCCAATCGTTGTCGAAGGCGCCGATGAGGATGGCAGGACCACGACGGAGCTCGTCGATGGTCAGTTGTGAGCTCCTCTGGAGGACAAATGCGCTTCCATGCGAGCCCATCCAGTACGTCAGCTTGTTCATCGCGATCGTATCGACGTAGGGAACGAGCGGGATATCGGACTCAGAGATGTGGTGACTCGCGGTTGCCGTGCCCGCGATGACCGCTGAGACGCGGCTTGGCCAGTCCTTCTCGTTCAAACTCTGTGGCGTATCGTCGGAAACGCAGAGGATGATGGGCGTGCGGTCGGCTACGAGGGGCGTCCAGAAAGCGGTCTGCTTTGCACTCTCTTTCACTAGTTCCTTGGGGCGAACCAGCCAGGCGGTGAAAAGACAGGTGATCGCGCAGGCCGCAAGCAGCAGCAAAAGAAAGCCCCACTTTGCAGAACGGCTGGTTTCGGCCGATTGGGCAATTGGCCCACTCTTATTCGAGCCTAGAGGCGCTTGTTCGAGAGGGGAAAGGGGGACAGCGAGAACCTCTGCTGCAGCCTCACCCGGCTTCTGTCCTTGTTCGTGGACTACGGGCGGGATCGTCGACTTTGAGACAAACGAAGCCCGATAACTCCCCGGAGGGATGCTGATCCGAAGGTTCGACTCTGTTCCTTCAGCCTGGTAGAACTGCGCAAGCCTCTTACGTACCTCGGACGCGCGAAGGCGCACCACCGGGTCGTCGCCCGGTTCGTAGTCTGCTTTGCGCCCGAAGACCTCGGATCCGATGACGCGCTCGCGGAGAAGATTCTCCTCGCCGGAGAGCGTGTGTTCGACGACATAACGGAGGAGAGTGCTGCATTGCGCTGAGGTCTTGAATGGTCGACTGGCCAGAATCTCATCGAGTGCTCCGAGCACGCGGGCATCCTCAACCTGCTGGTTCAGCGGCTTGGGTGGCGTGTTTGCGGGGGATAGCTCGAGATCGTTCAACGTTTCAGCCCGAAAAACAATGTACAGTACCTCTCCGGGGTTGTCACCTAGTTTCCTTGTTTTGTGATAGTTAACTGGAGTCGCTAAGAACAGAACAGTACTGTGCCTTGCTACCTGTTCTTTCCGCGATGTTTCCTTGCTCCCGGCTCAGAAAACACCCAGCTTGCACTACCGAACGACGAACAGATCATGTTCGCGTTCCTGGCCCAAGGGATGTTTCGCGTTAGCCGAGAGGCAGGGAAGCAATGAAGGACGTCGTATCAGAGATTGTTTCGCACAGAGAGAAAGAGGGGCAGGTATGCCTCTACAGTCCGTGTGCGAATACGGAAATCTACGCCGTGCAGCATAGCCGATCCCAGTCGAGCAGTTTTGGAGGCTTCATGAATCAAGCACTCACGCGCCGGTCGAAGATGACGGTGCTTTGGATTCTCTTTCTGGGAATCGCATCGGTGATCCTTCCCCGGACCCTATTCGCGCAGGTTGACACCGCCACTGTGAGCGGTCTGGTCGTAGATGCGGATAAGGCCCTCGTTCCGGGCGCCACCGTCGTCATTCAGAACAAGAACAACAAGTTCACGCGCAAAGGCCTGACGAATGGCTCGGGCAACTTCACCTTTCCGAGTATCGCCTGGGGTGACTACGACCTGACGATCACGGCGAACGGTTTCCAGACCACGACCGTACACGGCGTTCACCTGAACCCCGGCGACAGCCGTACGCTTTCGGAGATCACGCTCCGCGTCGGATCGCAATCTGAGGTGATCACGGTCTCCGGCCAGTCGCTCACACAGATCGACGACACAGGCGAGCGCAGTTCGCTGATCACATCGGACGAAATCAGCAAATTGACGCTGCAGGGACGCGATGTCACCGAGTTGCTGAAGACGCTTCCGGGCGCGGCGATCAATACGGGTAATGCTTCCTTCAACCAAGCGGTGAGCAATACCACCTACGACAACAGCAACACGCAGATCGGCGGCGCGTCGGGCGGCTACTCCATGAGCGGCTCGCCGGTGAACGGCGTGAGCATCCGGACAGACGGCGCGAACATCACCGATCCAGGCACGTATTCCGGTGGTCTTCAGAATGTGAACACCGAGGCTGTGGCCGAGGTGAAGGTGTCGCAGCAGAACTTTGGCGCTGACACTGCCAATGGCCCGATCGTTATCAATGCGGTGACGAAGTCGGGTGGAACCTCTTTCCACGGATCGCTTTATGTAAACGGCCGCAGCAGCCAGTTCAACTCCACGGACGCGTTTGCGAAGGTGCTCGGCTACCAGAAGCCCCCCGATCGCTACATCTATACCGGTGCAACCTTCGGTGGTCCGGTCATGATCCCGGGGACGGATATCAACCACAATAAGCGCCTCACCTTCTTCATTCAGGGTGAGAACCTGGCGCAGCGCAATACGTACGCGTACGGTAGCGCGAGCAGCGCTATCCAGACGGCGCTCGTTCCCACGGCAGCGATGCGTCTCGGAGATTTCAGCGCGACACAGATCGCCAAGTATCTTCCTCCGGGTGAAACCGTCTGCACGGGCACGAACACCTGCCCCACCGCCTACGACCTTTTCTCTGGCGTTCGTTCCGTTCCGGTAAGCAATGCTTACGGCGCACCGATCACCTGCAATGGCAATACCGGCAATGATTGCCTTTCTGGAACCAACGGCATTGATCCGGGTGCGAAGGCGATCGTGAACTCGATGCCGCTGCCGAACACGCCGAATGGCCAAACGACGGCAGGCTACTTCAACTATCAGCACCAGAACCTCGTACCGAACAATCTCTGGACGACGCACGGCAAGCTCGATTACAAGCCGAACGAGCGCCACAGCTTCTCGCTGAGCTACACCCAGGAGTTCGGAAATACCATCGTGCCGCAAGCGACCGACTACTTTGCTGCAGGTAACTCGGGTGGCTTGCTTGCGCCTGGTTATGGTGCGTCGCGCAACGCTCATACGCACAGCGGCTCATTCAACTGGACGAGCACGTGGTCGGCAACGCTGACCAATGAGTTCTTCATCAACGCTGCTTATAACGACCACTACGATAGCCCGCTGCATCCGAGCCAGCTCTTCAGCTCCGCGATCGGCTACCCCTACCAAGGCGCATACGCCAACAAGACGAACGAACCGCCCAACTTTGTGGACTACGGTTACGATGGTCTGCCTCTCTCCATCGTGCCTGATTACTCGCATGGTCCGATGTTCTCGAAGACCTTCGTCCCGGGTATCGGCGATAACCTCACGAAGGTGATCGGCCGCCACACACTCAAGGCTGGTTTTGACTTCGAGCGTCCTACGGTCAACAACATCCAGGTCAACGGAAGCGTCTTCGCACCGCAAGGTTCGATTACGAATTACTATCTGCCGTCGACCTTCGCTTTGCCCACGGTAGCAACGAACCCGGCGGGCGCGCAGACCAAGTGGTACAGCACCTGCTACGCCAGCTTTGATCAGCAGTGCACCCGGTTCAACGGCAATAGCAACAGCCTGGCGAACTTCATGACAGGCAGCTTCTCTGGCTACTACCAGGCGAACACCAATCCGCAGCTTGATCTCTACAACTGGTCGAACTCGTTCTATGTGACAGACGACTTTAAACTGACCAAGCGTCTGACGGTGACTGCCGGTCTTCGTTTCGAGCATTTGGGCCGCTGGATCGACAAGCACGGTTACGGTGTTCCAGTATGGCGTCCTGATCTTTATCGCAACGATCCGATCGGCTCGTCGCAGGTTCCGTTGCCTGGCTTCCGTTGGCACTCGATTGACCAGAACACACCGCTGAGCGGTTTCCCGACGCGTGCTCTGTTCTACTCACCGCGCTTCGGCATGAAGTGGGATGTCTACGGAAACGGCACGACGATCGTCAGCGGTGGATGGGGTATGTTCCGATTCCACGAAGGCCAGCTCGACTTTGAAAACATGCTGGCTGTAACGAACGGTCAGCGCACGTTGACGGTTTCCAATCCCTATCAGACGGGTGGTTTGCGCTTCAACTACATCAATGGTCTCGGCGTAAGCCCTGACCCCAGCAACGTGAGTTCGACGTTCGATGCTTCGGCGACCGGCTTCGCGACGACGACGACCACGGTCTATGGTGTGGCGGCAAACGACAACCAGTCTCCGTTGACACAAAGCTACAGCTTCACGGTGACGCAGGCCATGCCGAAGGACGTGATCTTCTCTCTCGGCTACGCGGGCAACCTCAGTTCGAACCTTCTGAATGATGGATCGAACCAGCAGATCGTGGCCGATAACGTCAATGCAATTCCGGTAGGGGGTCTCTTCAAGGCGAATCCGAATCCGCAGAGCAACTACTACGGCATTACGTATACGCCCGCGAATACCAATAGCATTTCGGCGGCGGAGCTGAATGACTATCGACCGTATCCGCGCTATTCACAGTTGCAGGTCGTGCAGCACACGCTGTACTCCAACTACAACTCGCTGCAGTTGGTGGTGAGCCGCTACAAGCCGCACTTCAGCTTCAATGCGAACTATACGTTCTCGAAGACGATGGGCGTGCGTGGATCGTTCAACACCGGTATCCCGGGCGACTCGTTCAACATGCGGAACAACTATGGTCCTCTGTCGTACGATCGCTCACAGATTCTGAATAGCTGGTACGACTTCAACATCGGCGATCCGTACAAGGGCGCACGCATCCTGCGCGCGTTGCTGAATGGTTGGGAGGTCTCTGGCAACACGCAACTGCAGAGCGGACAGAACCTGCAGTCGACCGGCTTCACGTCGAACTTCTCTGCACAGGGACAGGTGAATGCGACGACGAGTCAGCAAGCCTATCAGGTGAACAATCTGTCGTTCCTGGGTACGCCGGATGTGTCGTTGCAGCCAACGCTCATCTGCAACCCTGGCTCGAACCTGGCGAAGAACCAGTACATCAACGGAGCCTGCTTCGCACTGCCGACGCAGGGAGGAGCAAACGGCCCCTTCATCTACCCGTATGTTCACGGACCGGCAAACTTCGATACGGACTTGAGTGCGATCAAGAACTTCAAGATGGCGAATGAAAGGAACCTGCAGGTGCGTCTTGCTGGCTTCAACTTCATCAACCATCCGCTTCCGACGTACACCAACAAGTCCCCCAATCAAACGAACCTTGTCTTCCCGACGGCGAACAACACCGACTTCGGCAAGATCACGTACCGCTCAGGTCGAAGGATCGTGGAGATTGCGATCAAGTACAGCTTCTAGTCGAACGGCGAAAGCCACATTCGAGCAGCAGATTTCGGGGCCGCGAAGCCCCAGGAGAAGAGCATGATCAGGGTCAAAGAAGTTTTCAAACGAATCAAGGTCGTCGGTTGTGCAGTCCTTGCGGGCGCGACCGCTTTCGCAGCGGAAGGCGCGGCGCAGGCGCAGTCGACGCCGTTGTATCTCATATCTCAAACCACCGCCGTCAACGCAGCTGCGACGGCAGGGTACGGTACTCCGATCGGCAACATGGTTGCGGACAAGTTCGGCAACGTCTACGCGCCGGACCTCTACGCGTCGCGGGTGCTGGAGTTTCCGGCCAATGGCGGGGCTGCCATCGTCGTGTTCTCGGAAAAGAACCCGAGTACGCTTGTGGGCGGTGTCGGCATGGACGCCTCAGGCGCGCTATACGTCACGCTCGTCTATGGTCCTGCAGGCGCCACAGACTCGGGTGTCTATCGTCTTCCTCTGACCACATCCGGCATTCAGCCGTATGTCTACACGGGTGCTGCGCCACCCATCTGCACCGCAGGCGCTACGACCGCATGCACGTATGGCAATTTCGTGCAGACCGCGGGCTACTATTACTTCGGCCAGGCCATCGCGTTCGACGGCACGGGTAATGGCTACTTTGCGATGTCCGGCGGCGGTATCGGCGCGAACGTCATCCTCCAGTGCAATGCTGCATGCGCCTCAGACACCGGGAACGCATCGGTCTACCTCAATTCGCTTCCTTCTGCTCCGACTTCGATCGCTGCGTCTGCCGGTGGCGATCTCTACTGGGTGGATGGACATAGCGTCTACTACTCGAAGTCTGCCTCGGGCACGTACTCGGTCTTCGACGGCACTCTGGGTGCGGCGACGGGCGTCAGCTTCGACCGCGCCGGAAACCTGTACGTCTCCGGCGGCGCGGGGACATACGAGTACCCGTTGATCAGTGGCGTGCTTGTCTCATCCTCGAAGTTCCTGGTTTCCAACCAGACGTCTACCGCTGGCCCTGCCATCGACAACAACGGAAACATCTTCACCGCGCCCTACTACGGTGCGGTCATGGAAACCTCGCTCTTCAACGCAAATCTTGGCTCTTCGCCGGTGGGCACAGCGGCTGCACCGACAACGCTCACGGTCAACTTCATCTCGCCGGGAACAATTGCCTCGATCACCGCCTCCGGTAACACCGGCTCTTCCGCTGAGTATGTCGTGAGCGCCAACACCTGCAACGGTGCAGCGCAACCGATCAACGGAAGCTGCACCTTCGCTGTGACCTTCACGCCGAGTGCCGTTGGTATTCGCCGTGGCGGGGTTGTCATCACAGACACCGCAGGTAACACCACGACGGCATATCTCACGGGCGTCGGCACGGGCACAGGTTTTGCCGTTGACCCGGGCACTCCCTCCACCGTGACGAGCGCGCTCAAAGCGCCTTCGGGCATGACTGTCGACGCGTCGAAGTCGCTCTACGTGGCGGACGCCACTGCGGGCACTGTCACTCGCTATCCCACGGGTTCTTCCACGGGCACCGTTGTCGCTTCGAGCCTGAACAAGCCGACAGGCGTTGCGCTCGATGCTTCGGGCAATCTGCTGGTGGTGGAACAGGGCGCGAACGACGTTCGAGTATTCGCTCGTTCGGCAACCAGCTCCACGGGATTTGCCACGACGTCCACCGTCTTCGCCTCAGGCCTGAATGCGCCGACCGATGTCGTTGCCTCAGGGCTCGGAGTGGTCTTCGTGTCGAATACAGGCGCGCATGAGGTGCGTCAGTATCCGAACCCCTCGCGTCTTCCTTCCATGTCGCAGTATGCAAGCTACGGCATTTCGTTGAACGCTCCTGCGGGCCTCGCAGTGGATTCGCAGGGTGACTTGTTCATCGCGGACACTGCAGGCAATCAGGTCGTTGAAATCTCTTCGACTGGCGTGCAGACCTCACTCGGAAGCGGACTCAGTGCGCCGACCGGCGTTGCTGCAGAGGCTTCCGGCAGCATCATCATCGCGGACCAGGGCAACGGTCGTCTGGTGCGCATCCCTTACGAGGCCGCAGGTCTCACAACTACGGATGAGGTTGTTCTTCCTCAGCCTGTCGTCAATCCATATGCGGTTCGTCTGGCCTCTGACGGAACGCTGTTTGTCTCCGACAATCAGGGTGCTGTGGTGGACAGCCTCAGCCGCACTGCGGGCACGGTGAACTTCGGCATCAGCAACGTCAACACGCTCTCGGCCTCGCAGGCGATCATCGTATCGAGCACAGGTACGAATCCTTTGACGCTGGGAACGCCGTTCTACGCTGCGGTTCCTGCTAACACTGGCTTTACGCTCACGGCAGGTGTCGTAGGAACACCTTGCACCAGCGGCACGCTTGCCTCGGGTGCGGACTGCAGCCTTAGCTCCACCTTCGATCCGACAACCACCGGCGCCAAGACATACGCTGTTCCTTTCAACACCACCGCTATCAACACCTCTTCGCCTTCGGTCACGCTGACGGGGCAGGGCGTGCAACTCGTGGCGGTGAACATCACGGTGGCTCAGACCCCTGCCGGTGCTGTCTCGTATGGCACCAGCGTGAAGCTCACGGCGACCGTGGCTTCGGCGGGTACTTCTACCGGGACGCCAACGGGCAACCTCATCTTCACCATCGACGGTACGGCGTATAAGGCGATTGTGCTGGCTAACGGACAGGCTTCTTTGACTCTGTCCTCGTTGTCGACGGGAACCCACACAGTTGTGGCAAGCTATGGCGGCGATGCGACGTTTGCGTCGGGAAGCGTGACCGCCGCTTCGATCGTGGTGAACCCGGCGACGACCACGGGTACCTTGACGATTGCTGCCAGCGGCCTTACGCCGCTGTCGGCAGCCACCACGGATACCGTCACACTCACCACGACGATTATGCCGTCGATCGCTGGAACGCTGAACGGAACGGTGACCTACTACACCGGCACCACAGTGCTCGGCACGGCGACGGTCAACCAGACCAACCCTGTGAGTGCCACGTATCCCGCAGGGCAGTATGCGGCGATTCTGACGCTTTCAGGACTCAACCCCGGCGCGTACCCGATCTACGCGGTCTTCACACCGGCAGCGAACTACACCGGCTTTACGACACCGGCGCAGACGTTGACCATCGTCTCCGCTCCGACGTACGGCATTACAGAGGACACGACGACTCTCACTGCAAGTGCAACACAGTACGGTATCGCGAACCTGACCGTGAGTTCTTACGCGGGCTTCCAGGCAGGCGTTTCTCTTAGCTGCTCTGGTCTGCCGGTGAACTCTTACTGCATCTTCCGCCCTGCGTCCGTGTCGCTCACCTCGAGCGGAACGAGCATTCCTCAGCAGCTCACCCAGATGCAGGTTCGAGTCGATCAGAACCCGACCAACATCAACAGTGCTGCGGGTTTCGGGCTCATCGGAGGCGCACTTGCCTTCACGTTGCTGCTCGCGCTGCGCAGGAATCACTCGGCTAAGAAGTTGGTGAGCTGCTCGCTGGTCTTCGCCGCTGTCTCGATGACTGCGGCCATGGTTACGGCCTGCGGCTCCAGCAACACGCCCTATCCCACGCCTGCGGGTACGTACACGATCAAGCTGCAGTCCACGGCAACTCCGTTGGTGAACGGTGCAGCTCCGGTCGTGTACAACATCGCTCGTATCAAGGTCGCCACGGTGAATGGCGTGAACGTTGCGCACATCATCACAACAGCCACCAACTCGTTTACCACTGGCAACGTCATCCAGATATCCGGGAACTCGAACGCCGCCTTCAATGGCTCGTTCACCGTTCTCGGAACCTCGGTGGATAACGATCCGAACGACGCACCATACACAGGTGTGGCGCAAGTCGATATCTCCGCGGGCAGCGTTGCGGTCGGTACGACTTCCACCGGTGGTGCGCTGCGTCAATCCAACGTCAGCATCCCCGATCAAACCTTCACGCTGATCGTGAAGTAACCAAGCAAACCACGTGTCGAGGGTTGCCAGGTGTACCTCTGCGATCCTCGACAACCTGCAAAGAGGAAGTATGTCTGTCGATATGAGTCAACGGGCCATGCGTTGGGCGGTGTTGTCTCTGGGCATCTGCGGTTCTGCTGCGGCTCAGAGTACAGTGACGATTGATCTGTCTAAGTCGATCAACACTTTGACGCAGCAGTCTGTCGGCGTCGTCCCACAGATGGGCGATGCAGAACTGTTCACGGGCAAGAATCTTGCAACGTTAAAGAGTGCTGGGATCACGAGCATCATGTATCCGGCCGGTTGGGCGAGCACCTCGCAGCTTTATCACTGGTCAACCAACTCAACGATGAAGAATGCCGGTGCAGCACCGGAGTCTCAGAACGTGTTTACGCTGCCTGCGAACAACATGGGAGCTCTCGTCGAAGCGGTGAAAGCTGGCGTGGCTCCGATCATCGTCGTCAACTACGGCAGCAATCTAAAGGGGCAGGGCCCTGGCGAGCCGAAGGAAGCCGCCGCGTGGGTGGCTTACGTCAACGGCGATCCCAGCGACGCCAAGGTCATCGGGGAAGACTCCAGCGGGAATGATTGGAAGACCGTTGGGTTCTGGGCTTCGCTCCGAGCCTCTGCACCGCTTGCCGCTGATGATGGCTATAACTTCCTTCGTGTGCAACAAGCGAAACCGCTTGAGATCCGACTCTGGCAGATCGGTGAGAGCGAGGACGAGAACGGGTATTACGGAGGAGATCATAAGGGCACGGCTGATTTCCACGCGCCCTACCCGGCGTCATCGAAGGACTCCGACCATCGTGCGAAGGACTCTCATCTATCGCCTGCGTTTTATGGTCAACGCCTTCTGGAGTTCGCGGCCGCGATGAAGAACGTCGATTCGAAGATTTGGATTGGCGCGACGCTGGCGACGCCGACGATCGACAAGTGGGCCGACGGATGGAACGAAGGCGTCCTCAAGGAATCGTGCAAGGCCATCGACTTTGTTTCCTTCGGCTGGCATCCGGGAGCGCTCCGTCCACCCGATTGGAAATCACTCGATGAGCCGAGCGTTGTGAACGCTGTGCAGCGCGAGTACCCGAACATTCTCAAAGAAGCTATCTATCAGGACCATCAGAACTGCCCAGCCGGTAAGGTCCCTCACATCGTCCTCTCGCAGGTCGCGCCACCACTTTGGTTGAAGCCGGACAATCCGGTGGTGAATGCGCTGTTTGCCGCCGATGTCTTTGCGACAACGACAGAGTCGGGATTGATTGCAGAGTGGGCGCAGTTGCGTCCGCAGGGCCTGATGCAGACGAACTATGATCCTCAGCCTGCGTTCTTCGGTCTGCAGATGCTGCATATCGTGGCGTTTCGTCCGGGGGATACGTACGTCGCCGTCAGCGGCGCACCAGAGTCCCTTGCAGTGCATGCGACGCATCGTCAAGACGGGCTTGTCGGAGTGATGCTTGTGAATAAAGACCCGAGCGCACCCCAGACGGTGAAGCTGCAACTGAAGTATGTGCACCTCGCCGAGAAGGGTGTCCGGTTTGAGTATGGCCCTGCGCAAGTGAAAGCCAACCAAGGGCTCGCAAGGTCAGACCTTGCGGGTGTGGCGGACAAGATGACCGTCGTCGTACCGCCGTACAGCATTGTTGATCTGCTCTTGCCGATTGCGAAGTAAAACCTGACCCCGCCGGTCGCGTACAAGCGACAGGCGAGAGAGAAAAGGAAAGCATGACTCGAAAACTTCCAGCGACAGCGGTTCTTTCGTCGCTCTTACTCTTGCCGCTCACACAAAGCGCTCAGTCGCAGGAGATGAAGCCTGCAGTCCCAGCCGCTCGCATCATCAACGCAGATGTCCGTGCAGCGAAGCAGCCCGTCGACCGCTTCTTCGCTCTCTCTGTTGGCTCGGATTATCCGGGCACGCTGCGCCGCGCCGAGGACCAGGAACAGCTGAAGCTCGTGGTGAAGGAGCTCGGCTTCCGTTACCTTCGCTTCCACGACATCTTCGATGACGTCCTCGGTACGGTTCACAAAACAGACCACGGGGTGACGTATGACTGGAAGGGCATTGATGCTCTCTATGATCAGCTTCTCGGCAAGGGAATCAAGCCATTCGTCGAGTTGGGATTCACGCCCTCAGCGTTGAAGACATCGGACCAGACGATCTTCTATTGGAAGGGCAATACCTCGCATCCGCAGCGCGATGGGTGGAACAGTCTCATCACTGCCTTCGTGACGCATCTCGAAGCGCGTTACGGCAAGGCTGAAGTGCGCTCGTGGTTCTTCGAGGTGTGGAATGAACCCAACCTTGCCGGATTCTGGGAGGGTGCGGACCAGGCGGCCTACTTTCAACTCTTCGACGATACGAGCAATGCGATCAAGGCCGTGGACCCTTCGCTACGCGTAGGCGGCCCCGCAACGGCAGGCGGAGCGTGGCCGGATGCGTTTCTCGCTCATGTCAAGAAGAGCGGCGCGAAGGTAGATTTTCTCTCGACCCATACTTATGGCGTGGATGGCGGTTTCCTCGACGAGAACGGTGTTGCGGACACGAAGCTGTCGACATCGCCTGATGCCGTCCTTGGGGATGTCCGCAACACGCGCAAACAGGTCGAAGCGTCCGCTTATCCGGGCCTGCCGATCTACTTCACGGAGTGGAGCACCAGTTACACCGATCGCGATCCGGTCCACGACGCATACGTCAGCGCTCCATACATCCTTACGAAGCTGAAGGGCGCGCAAGGCTACGTGCAGGGCATGAGCTACTGGACCTACACCGACCTTTTCGAAGAGCCAGGGCCGCCGCCATCCTCGTTCCACGGAGGCTTCGGTCTGCTCAATCGTGAGGGGATTCGCAAGCCTGCGTTCTTTGCATACAAGTACCTGAACGCCCTGCAGGGGCTCGCGGTTCCTGTGGCCGATAGCGCCGCAATGATTGCAAAAGAGGGTGACGATGTTCATGCCGTGATCTGGAGCTTTGAGTTGCCTGATCAACATGAGAGTGATCATCCGTACTACACGAGGGTGCATCCTTCGCACGCCGTCGCACCGGTGAGCGTGAACCTCGAGCACATGCAGCCCAAGGAAACGTACAGCGTGGAGATTCATCGCACGGGCTTCCACGCGAACGATGCGTACTCGGCCTACCTGGAAATGGGAGCTCCGAAGGACCTCTCTCCCGCTCAGGTGCAGAAGCTCAACGCGCTCACGGCAGACAAGCCTGAAAGCCGCAAGAGCCTCGTTGCCGACGCCGCAGGCACGCTGCACGTGGACTTCCCGATGAACTCGAACGACGTTGTGCAGCTCATTGTGACGCCGCTGCAGGAGGCATCGGCGAAGAACAAGATCGGCGCGGGAAGGCAGGTGAAGAACTAATGATTACAAGACGAACATTCAATAAGCTCGCGTCCTTCGCCTCTGTGCTCGCTTCGGCGAACCCGGCAAAGGCTCTGCTGACTCCGGAAGATTCGCGCGCCGCCCACGGCGCTTTGTTTCCGAAGGGCTTCTTGTGGGGAACAGCAACGGCCTCCTATCAGGTGGAGGGAGCGGTGAACGAAGATGGGCGCGGACCGTCGATCTGGGACACGTTTTCGCACACACCGGGTAAGGTGCATGGCGGCGATACAGGCGACATTGCGGATGACTTCTTCCATCGCTATGCAAGCGATATCGCGCTGATGCGTGAGCTTGGGCTGAAGACATTTCGCTTCTCGTTGTCGTGGTCGCGCATCTTTCCGACGGGATCTGGCAAGCCCAACCCCAAGGGGCTCGACTTCTACAACAAGTTGATTGATGCCTTGCTCGCGGCTGGCATTCAGCCATACTGCACGCTGTATCACTGGGACCTCCCACAGCCTCTACAGGACGCGGGCGGTTGGGAAAATCGCGACACGGCTCTCCACTTTGCGGACTACGCCAGCTATGTACTGCCGCGTCTCTCGGATCGCGTGAAGAACTTCATGACGATGAATGAGATCCGCACGTTCGTCGAACTCGGTTATGGCATCGGCACACACGCTCCGGGACTCACCGTCGGGAGCAAGCGGCTCGCGCAACTCAATCACCATGCGGTGTTGGGGCATGGCCTTGCCGTGCAGGCTGCCCGTGCCCATGCCAAGCCCGGAACAAAGGTAGGCATTGCCGACAACATCGAAGCTACCTGCCCGATCCTTTCGTCGCCGGAAGAGATCGCTGCTGCACGACGAGCCATGCGCGAGCAGAATGCGAGCTACCTCTCGGTGATTCTCGACGGGCGGTACAGCGATCTCTACCTGTCGAACCTGGGGCCGAACGCTCCGCATTTCACTGACGATGAGCTTCGCATCATCCATTCACCGATGGACTATGTGGGCCTGAATATCTATCAGCCCACCTGGGTGCGGGCCGCTGACAATCGCGCGGGGTATGACAAGGTACCGAACCCTGGCTCTTATCCGCACATGGAGAGCCCGTGGCTCACGTTCGGCCCTGAGGCGATCTATTGGGGGCCAAAGCTTGTGCATGATCTCTGGAAGCCGCGAGAGATGTTCATCACGGAGAACGGTGCATCCTCTGCCGATGTGGTTGCGCCCAACGGCGAAGTCTACGACACCGACCGCGCCATGTATCTCCGCGCTTATCTGCTTCGCCTCCAGCAGGCAATCGCTGAAGGCGTTCCTGTGCGCGGGTACTTCCTTTGGAGTCTGCTCGACAACTTTGAATGGGCCGATGGCTATGACAAGCGATTCGGTGTCACCTACGTCGACTTTGCAACGCAGAAGCGCACACCAAAGTTGAGTTCCAAGTTCTACAAACAGGTCGTCTCGACCAACGCTGTTGTTTGATCGGAGTGAATCGATGAAGAGATATCTCAAGTTCGGACTGGCGTGTGTTGGTCTTGCCGGAAGTCTTGCGGCAGCAGCGCAGACGCCGCAGAATGCGTTGGCGTTCGAGCGTGCCGCGCATCTGAAGCACGGCATCAACACCAGTATCTGGTTCGCACAGTCGCCGAACAACTACAGCGTAGACCGACTCCGCACCTTCACTACGGAGAAGGACCTGCAACTCATCGCGAAGCTGGGTTTCGACCACATTCGTCTCAGCATCGATGCAGTGCCACTGACGGCGTGGCAGCATGATGACCCTGCAGGAAAGGCCTTTGTCGCGGAGTTGGATCGTGTAGTCGATGCTGCGATCGCGGATAAGCTCGCGGTCATCATCGATGTACATCCGGAGGACCCTTACAAACACGATCTTCTGCAAGGCGATGCCTCTATCAAGGCGCTCGATGATCTGTGGCATACGCTTGCGCAGCACTATGCCTCAAAGGGCGCGAGCGAGGTGTACTTCGAGCTGATGAATGAATCGCAGCAGACGGACGGAGTCCGGTGGGGAACTATCCAGGCCGGTCTTGTCGACACTATCCGGAGCGTAGATAAGGTGCACACGATCATCGCGACGGGACCACACTGGTCAGGTCTTGAAGACCTTCTTAGCTCTGAACCACTCAAGGATTCCAATGTCATCTACACCTTTCATGACTACGAGCCCTTCGCGTTTACGCATCAGGGTTCGACCTGGGCGATGTCCGAGCTACCTCCTTTGCGAGCGGTTCCGTACCCTGCAACGTTGAAAGACGTCAGCCCCAATTTGAATCAAGAGCCCTCGCTTCAAGGCAGGCTCTACGTGACAAAGTATGCGCTCGATCACTGGGACGCGAAGCGCATCGACGCCTTGCTCGCGTTTGCCGAAACGTGGTCGAAGGATCATGGCGTGCCTGTGTACTGCGGGGAGTTCGGTGTCTTCCGTCCTTACGCAGAGGCAAAAGATCGTCAGCGGTGGATTCGTGACACACGCACCTCGCTGGAGCGTCACGGCATCGGCTGGGCGATGTGGGATTACCAGACGGATTTCGGCCTTGTGACGAAGAAAGACGGTAAGACCGAAGTCGATAAGGGTGTGCTGAATGCACTCGGCCTCAAGGAATAGCTCCGGATCACTGTGATGGGGCTCACGACAGAGAGATCTGATCGAACTGACTCAACTGCTCTAACTGCTTCGAGATTTGGATGATGGAAAAGAAGAATCGGCTAATAGGAATGGCGATGTTGCTCACCAGCCTCTGCTGTGCGGCGGGTCATGCGAGCGTGCGCTTGCCGCATCTGCTGTCGGATCATGCGGTGTTGCAGCGCGATCGCCCCATCCACGTTTGGGGATGGGCCTCGCCCAACGTGCGTTTAAAAGTGGCATTGCATGGACAGAGTAGTGAGACCCTAGCGAACCCGCTCGGCGAGTGGAGCGTCTATCTCAAACCTGAGAGTGCTGGCGGTCCCTATACGCTCTTGATCACCGGAGACGGTGAAGAGGTGAAGCTACAAGACCTTCTCATTGGTGACGTCTGGCTGGCTTCAGGACAAAGCAACATGCAGTTCCCATTGCAAGGCTTCACGGGCGCTCCCATGAAAGATCAAGCTGCAGAGATTGCAGCTTCGACGCATCCGCGCATTCGTTTGCTGCGCGTGGAGCAGGGAGGCAGCGATACTCCGAAGGCCGATCAGCCGAGTGTCTGGAAAGAGTGCATTCCTGAGAATGCCAAAGATTTCTCTGCTGTCGCTTACTTCTTTGGCAGGGAAATCTCCGGCCTGCAGAACGTTCCCGTGGGATTGATCGACAGCGCCTATGGTGGAACGCCTGCGGACTCCTGGTTGTCACTGCACGCGTATGGCGCGGACGCATCCCTGCAGCCCGCGCTGGCAACGTGGTCACGTTTCGCGGACGAACAAGCGAATCTGAGTGATGTGATCGCGATTGAGCGTGAAGAGGACGCGACCGCGGTGCGTGAGGGCAAGCCTAAGCCGTCGCATCCGTGGCATCCCTTCGCGCAGTCCTGGCAACCGTCCGCTCTCTACAACGCGATGATCGCTCCGTTGACTCCGTATGCGATTCGCGGATTCCTCTGGTATCAGGGCGAGACGAACTCTGCGCCGGATCGCGCACCGCATTATCAGAGCACGCTCAGTGCGTTGATTCGCGACTGGCGCAATCGCTTCGATCAAGGCAATCTTCCGTTTCTCTACGTGCAGATATCCAGCTTCTCATCGCCCAGCGAAGATTGGGCGATGCTGCGCGATCAACAACGACGGGCTCTTGATAACGCGAATACCGCGATGTCTGTCACCATTGACGTCGGCGAAGCTACGAACGTCCATCCTGCGGACAAGCAGACGGTCGGAGCACGTCTTGCTTTAGCCGCGAGGCATCTCGTGTATGGCGAGAACCTCGTATCGAGCGGTCCGCTCTTTCGACAGGCGACGGCGGAGATGAACGCCGACGGCTCGAAGAGCATGCGTGTCTGGTTCGATGATGCCCACAGCCTTTCCTCGCGTGGCGCGCCTCTGAGTTCGTTTGAAGTGGCAGGCGCAGATCACAAGTTCGTTCCCGCAGAAGCGGCGATCGAAGGCGATACGGTTCTGGTGAAAGCTGCCGCTGTTCAGGACCCTCGCTTCGTCCGTTTCGGCTGGAGCAGTGTGGTTGAGAGCAATCTCTACAACGAGGCCGGGCTTCCCGCCTCCACCTTCACCTCTGAGCCGTAAGTGAAGCAAGAAGGATCAGCATTCGAGATGAAAGGCACCATTATGGATTCACTACTTCGTTTCGTCAGCCCTCGCCACTCCATGAGGCTGGGGCTACTTGTGACTATGCTCTGCGGCGTGATGGCGACGCATATCTCGCTCTCCGCGCAGACTGCTCCCAGCGCATCTGCAGCACCGCTAGTGGAGAGGGCTGAGATACCAACCGGACTGACGCCAATCTCCGTGCACAGCGTGGGCCGCACGAAGCTGGCAAGCGATGGTATGTACACCTATCAGTGGCCGGGAACGTACTTCCTTTTCGCCTACGAAGGGTCGGCTGTCTACTTCAAGGTGCAAGGCAAGCAGGACCTGCACATCTTTGTGGATGGACACAACACGGCACTTACAACCGACGGGCAGTCGTCGACCTATCGCATCTCGACCCCGACCGGGGGAGCGCATGTCGTGCGCATCGACTCTGTGAACGAAAGTTCATGGGCACCGGAGCAGCTTGGTGGCTTCGCCGTTCCCGCAGGTGGCAAGGGAATCGACTTCCCGGTGAGCAAGCGGCAGATGGAGTTCATCGGGGACTCGCACACGGTTGGCTATGGCAATATGTCCCCCTCAAGAGAATGCACTGCAGACGAGTTGTTTGCTCGCACCGACACAACGCACTCGATCGGCGCGGATACAGCGCTGCATTACGGAGCGAACTATCAGATCAACGCCATCTCCGGTCACGGCGTGGTGAGGAACTACGATGGCGGAGCTGGTGATCCGGTGCCTGTCGCTTATCCGTTCCTGCTGCTGGACAAGAAGGAGAAGTACGACGATCCGAGCTGGAACCCGCAGGTCATCGTGATTGCGCTTGGTACCAACGATTTCTCCAATCCGCTTCACCCGAATGAGCCGTGGAAGAGCAGGGACGAGCTTCACGCAGCCTACGAGAAGACCTATGTTCAGTTCGTCGAGCAGGTGCGCAAGCGCAATCCCAAGGCGTTGATCGTCCTGTGGTCTACGAGCTACTCCAATGGAGAGATTGCTTCGGAGGTGCAAAAGGTACTCAGCACGTTGCATGCCGCGGGAGACAAGCGTGTGGACTTCGTTCAGATCGGTGATCTGTCGATGTCGGCATGTCACTACCATCCGTCTGCGTCGGATGATCTGCTCATCAGCGGCAAGCTGATTCAGGATATTGATTCTCACCCGGATGTGTGGCCGGATGGTCATGCTCCGATCAAGGCACCGAAGCAGACCCAGACCGTATCGAAAGTGGAAGTCCCTGCAGGAAAGGCACCTCTTGCGATCACGTGGGATGATCTTCCTGCTCATGGCGAGCTGCCGAAGGGACTCACGCGGCTGGAGCTCACGAACGAGATCATCAAGGCTTTGCGCGACGAGCATGTACCTCCCGTCTACGGCTTTGTGAACGGAAGTATCACTGCATGGGAGCCGCAAAGCGAAGCTGTCTTTCGTGCTTGGACGGAAGCAGGAAACCTGCTCGGGAATCACACGTGGTCGCATATGAATCCAGGCGACCACACCACCGCGGAGTACAAAGCCGACATCGACAAGAACGAACCTCTGCTCAATCACTGGATGGAGAACAAAGACTGGCATTGGTTCCGCTACCCATTCCTTGCGGAAGGCAAAACGCCGGAGCAGCAGAAAGAGATTCGGTCTTACCTTTCAGAGAAAGGCTACAAGATCGCTGCTGTGACGCTTAGCTTTCCCGATTACAACTGGGATGCACCCTATGTTCGCTGTCTTGCGAAGAATGACACCGCGCAGGTTGCGAAGTTGGAAGACGAGTATCTGAAGGCCGCGCGTGATGCGGCGCTCTACTCTCGGAAGCTCTCTTCCACTCTCTACGGGAAGGACATCCCCTATGTTCTTCTGCTGCATGTGGGGCCGCTCGACGCGAAGCTTCTTCCTCGAACTCTTGCTCAGTTTCGAGAGATGGGTTTCAGTTTCGTTCCCTTGGACCAAGCTGAGTCGGATCCGTTTTACGAAGCAGACACGAACCCGCAGATGCCCGGCAATTCATCCTCTCTCGTGGGAGAAGCCTACAAGCGAGGATCCGCGTTGCCGCCTGCACCGACGTTCCCGGATTTGGAAAAGGTCTGCCGCTAGCGGGCGAGGCGTGTCAATGTTGATCCAGCATAACCTGCTGCCTTCACAGGCGGCAGGCCATTGCCTTCGACGCCACGTTTGAGCAACCGCTCAGCGAGTGTTGAGAGCTTCTCCGGATCATTGTGTTGACTATGGACGATCTGCATCTGGCGCACCGTGAAGCGCACCGAAACGCAGCGTCCACGTTTGACCAGCGTCAGTGCGTCGCCAGCCAGACGAGGTGACTTAAGAGTGCCAGGAGCCCCCCGGCCCCGCCTTGCGGGAGGGTTGGTTAGGGACGTTATGAAGGGGACCCGGCTATGTTGAGAATCTCCAATTGAGGTCAAAATGCACTTCGCCGACCCAGTAATTGACCGCACATTGGCGACACTCGCGCCGCAGTTGGCTACAAACCAACGTGGGTCAAACTTGGGTCAGATTTGGGACGGTTATGTGTTCTCTCGCGTTCAGCTAGGTTCGTTGTGTATCGAAAAATGCCCGTAACTGATTGAAGATTGCCCGGTCAGCATTTTCGCAACGAGGAGGTCAGCGGTTCGATCCCGCTCAGCTCCACCAACAACATCAAGCGTTCGCTTGATGTTCCACGAAGAAAATCATTCGCCTAATTCATCGTTATTCTCCAGTGGTTGCGTATTTTCGGCGCAGAGATTACGCCGTATGCCCGGCTGTGGCCGATGTATTCACGCTATGAAGCTTCTGCGAAAAAAGAGGCCCATGCTGCATGCATGGGCCTCTCTTTGTACGGGGTTTGCTATGAGGTTAGGGCTTCATCCCGAGAGTGCCGTTCGCGGCGCCAACGGAGAGTGGTGTGACCAGCGGAACGCCTGCACCAACGAGTTCCAGAATGCCGGTGCCGGTGCTGCTGTTTTGCCCGATCCAGACATTGCCAGTCGGGTCCACCGCGAGGCCGCGAACTCCCAGGGGCAGCAACGTAGCTGGCTTCTGGAAGCCGCCTGTCGAGACCCCGTAGCCGCCAGTGCCAGAGGCTGAAGTGGGTGAGAGTGCATCCCCTGCGGCGCTGACCTCGCTCACCGAGAAGAGCCCGCTTGTGGTGGCACCGCTGACCCAGTTGCCGGTGGCTGCGGTGGTATTGCCTTCCCACTGATTGCCCGCTCCGTCGACGGCTACGCCGCGTGTCGAGAGGATGCCGCCGAACCCGACGGCGCTCACTGACGCGGTTGCCTGTCCAGGCGTCGCGGCGGTGGGGGTGACTGTGCTCCAGCGGTAGCTGTTACCTGCGCTCCCGGACCCCGCGCCATTGGCCGAGTAGATGATGCCGTTCGGGCCAACGGCCACACCGTAGGGGTTGTAGATCGTGGGTGTGGAGCCGGTGAGGTTTGCCGAGAGGGTCGCGATGTTGGACGTTTCGAAGCCGGCGTGCGTGCCGTCGCTTGTTCCGGAGGCGTAGGTTGCGGCGGTGGTGTCGTTGCTTGGGTAGATCTGAAAGAACCCTTCGGCTGACGGGGTCCCGACGTGGACGATTGCAACCCAGAGGTTGTCGGAGCTGTCGACGGCCATGAAAGTGGGCAGGGAGAAGACGGTTGCGATCTGTTGCGTAGAGATATTGGTGGGGGTAGAGCCTGCGACGCCTGCACCGGCTAACTCATTCACTGAGCCAGCGGTGGTACTGAAGGTTGTGGGCGAGGTGGAGGCAGAGTAGAAAATGTTTCCGTGTCCGTCCGCCACAATGGCCTGTGGTGCCGCCGTGGAAGAGGTTATCCAGGTGGAGTCAAGTGTGCTTGCCGTCGGGCTCCACTTCAAGAGGTTGTAGTTGGAGTCGACCTTGGACCCGGAGGCGACCCAGACGTAGCCTGCGGGGTCGATGGTGAGGCCAGTGGCGATGGGCGCGGCTCCACCGAGGCCGCAGGTGAGTGGCGTTCCCGTGGAGGAGATTTCGAAGAGGTTGCCAGCGGTGGCGATGTTAGCTCCCCACACGTTTCCATTGGCATCAATGGTCGGGTTGTTGACCCCGTTGAGGAACTTCGCCGTGCTGGTGGTACCGGCACCGGACTTGAGCGTGCAGGTGTTGGTGCTGCTGTAGAAGACGCCGACAGTCCAATCAGTGGGAGCCGTACTGTACGTGGGCTGGAATGGAGCAACTCCCGTGGGCAGGTCGAAGAGCGCGTTCATGTTTGTGGCGCTCTGGCCGCTTGAGGGGTTCGTCAGCATGAAGTAGAGTGCCTGAACCGTATCTTCGTTCTCTGCGGTAATGGTGGAGAAATCCTGCATCGGCTGGCTGGTAAACGAGGCTACAGGTGGCACCGCGCTTGCGAAGAGCGTGGTGCAGGCGCTGGCGGCGTTGCTGGTGTTGTTCACACAGGCAGCGAGAATGTTTGCCAGCAGATTGACCTTTGTCGTTTCAGGCGTGATGGTGACGGTAATGTTGCTGGAAGAGCCGTCAGGAGTGGCCGTGCTGGTGTTGCTGGTGACGGCGGCGCCTGTAGCGATGTTGGCAAGGTTGCTGATCGCGGCAACGCCGTTTGCAAAGCCAGTCGCTGCCTGCGCCGTATTGGGATAGCCGAAGGATTCTGTAGCGGGGTTGAAGTACTGTTGCAGCCCGGCCATGGTAGCGACGGAGGTGACTTCATTCATGTTCACCAGAAGCGAAGCGACGGTGCTGCACTTGCCAAGCGCAATCACGAACGCAGCAGCAGAGTTTGTGCCATTGCCCACGCCCTGGGTTTCGCCACCACGTGCGACGAGGTACATCTGCGGATCGGAGTCGGCTGTGTTGCCGGTCGGGCAGGTGTAGCTGGAGGTCAGCGGTGTAACTGGACCGGAAGTTGGCGAAGAGCCTGGCGTGAGCTGGGTAAACGCAAAGTTACCCGAAGGTGCAGCGGAGGTGGTAACGGCATAGGCCGTGGCTGTGGAGCCGTAGCCTGAGGTGCCAGCGGCGTAGAGGGTGACCGTTGCGCCGATGATGGGCTGATTGCCGCCATGTACGTTGCCGCTCATGGCTCCCCCTTGAACAAAGGAGTTGCCGCCCGAGACGGTGGGGCTAAGGCCGGTGCTGCAGCCAGCAAGCAGAGAGAGTGTCAGAGCGGTGGCCGGGACGAGAAGGCGACCGAAGAGCGAGAAGCTGGGCATCAGAGATCTCCTGGAAACAGGACGCACAGGAAGAAAGTCACAGTGGGTCACGAGGAGCGTAGCTCTGGATCTGCAGCGGAGGTACGAGAATCACAGTGGCAACACGGGGAGCTTGTGGCCGCACTTTTCGGACGAAGCGGCAGAACTGAATTGACGGTGCGCATGCGTGTCATGGAGCGAAGCGTTCATCCTCTCGTCATAGAGTTGCGTTGAAAGAATCTCGAACTGCGATGATGTTGAGCCATCATTCTTTGTTTTGTCATGAAGCTGTAACTCTTGGCAGGGTGTGCTGGCATATTCACCATGAGTTCATGGTGGAAGGGGGTGAGCTGTCTTAGCCTTGAGAGCACGCAAGAGATTTTTTTACGCCGGAATTGTCTTTGGGAAATGAAGGATTAGTCCTTACTTTTCGCGCTTTCTCACGGGTGAAGAGCGGCGTCGGAAAGAAAATTCCGCAGGTGCGGTAAGCGGACGAGTTATATATCGCAAGAAGGAACGGAAAGATGTCCAGCGAGCTAGGGGAGATCGAAGTTTCAACGGCCGAGACTGTAGAGAACGGACTTGAAGCGATGAAGCGTGTGCTCGCAAGCAGAAGCTTTGCGCGTGCACCAAGGCTTTGTTCGTTCCTGCAATACATCGTGGAGAAGTCAGCCGAAGGTGATGTCGAGAGCTTGACCGAGCAGCAGATTGGAATTTATATCTTCCAGCGGCGGCCTGGCTATAACTCAAACGATGACAACATCGTGCGCGGAACGGCGAGAGCGCTACGGCAACGGTTGGCAACGTACTACCTCACCGAGGGCGCAGGGGACTCGCTGCGGATCGAGATTCCAAAGGGCGCGTACGTGGCGCATTTTGTCGAGCTGCCGATTGAGCAAGAGGCGGTTCCCTCCGAAATCCTGCAGGCCGTAGAGCCTCCTCCTCCGCCTGTTCTGGAAGAGGTCGCCGTCGTACCTGCAACTCGGCGTCGTCTGGCATGGTTCGGGTGGGCTGTAGCGTTGGCGTGCGCGGCTGTAGCGGTGTGGCCATATGCGCATGAGCGTTGGGTGGAGGCGCATGACCCGGGCCACTTATTGTGGCGAACGTTGTTCTCTCTGGAACGGCCAACGTATCTGGTCGCCGGCGATGCAGGCTTGAATATGTACGAGACGCTGGGTGGTCGAACGGTCGCACTCCCTGAGTACTCTCAGCAGTTTTATGCGGACAGTCTGAAGCCCGACGCGACACTCGTGGACAAGCTTGGAACTCGGTTTTACACGCCGATGTCAGATTTACAGTTGGTGTCGAACCTGGTCCGTTTGCCGGAGGCTGCTCGGAACCATGTAAATGTACGGTTCGCACGCGACCTCGCGGCAAGCGACATCAAGGACGCGAACCTGGTGTTGATGGGCACGCGAAGCTACAACCCATGGACGGAGTTATACAAGTCGCAGCTAAGTCTGCAGATGAACTGGGATGGCGCGGAAGATACGTTCACTGTGATAAACCGCATGCCGCTGCCAGGCGAGGAGTCCTCTTACGAGTGGAGCGTGCGACGGGGCGCGAAAGGCGCGTTGACGTTGATTTCTTTGACTCACAATCCGCAGGGAAGCGGGCGCGTCCTACTGGCGGAAGGAACAACGATGGCCGCGATGTTTGCAGCGACAGACTTCCTCTCCAACAAGCAGTTGCGCGATCCAATCTTGCTGCGGGCAAAGCACTCCGACGGCACATTGGGGGACTTTGATGTGTTGCTGCAGAGCGACTTCATTCGAGAAGGTGTGAGCAACTTGAAAGTGCTGGCCGTACACATCCGGTAGGTCTCTCGATACAAGCGTGAAGCAGAAAAGAAGCGGCCGAGGCACGCGTTGAACGCATATCCCTCGGCCGTTAGTCCTTGCAGCTACTGTCCGGTCTGGTAGCGGATAGCGGCCAGCGATCCCTGGTACGAGTAGCGAGCGCTGGTGAGCTGTATCTGCGCTTGCGTATCGAGCAACTGGGCCTGCGAGAGTTCCACTATGGAGCTTAGCCCCAGATCGTAGCGTGTCTTCGCCAGCTTCAACGCCGTGGACGACTGCTGAGCAAGTTGCTCCGCAACGGCTATACGGTTGAAGTTTGACTGCGCCTGTAGAACAGTCGTTGTCACGTCGCGAGCGATGGTGTCGTGTGCCTGCCGAACGTGCTCATCCGCGGCCTTCGCTTGGAGCTTGGCTTCGTTGTAGCGTGCGCTATATAGGAAGCCGTTGAAGACCGGCACGGAGAGGTTAACCCCGACGGCGCCGTAGACATTTTGCGTGATCTGCCCGTCATGTGTGGGTGCTGTACCGACGGCACCGAGTGCGCTGATCGAAGGAAGGGAAAGGTTGTGTTCAGCCTTTGCAAAGTTATGCTCGGCCTGTGCTGTCTGGTTCAGACTTCGGAGATCCGGGCGTGACTTGAACGCAAGTGTGACGAGCGGTGCGGCTTCCGCTGGAGGAAAGGCTGGATGGTTGGGTGTCTCGTCGACGAGACGGTAGACGGTGGAGTTTTCATCGCCGAGCAGCGCTGAAAGTGCTGCCTGGGCTTCGACCGAGTTATTGCGTGCATCGAGCAGTTGAAGCTGGGCCTGTGCGAGGTCTGCGTTGGCAAAGCTCAGGTCGAGTGTGGAGCGAAGACGAGCCTTGGTAAGTGCGCCGATCTGATTTGCTGTTGCACGACGTGTGCGAACGTTCTGCTGTGCGACTCCGATAAGCGCCTGGGCCCCGAGTGCACGGTAGAAGGTAGTTTCAACCGCAAAGAGAATGTCGTCGTGTGTGGCGGCGAGTGTGCTATCTGCCGCCTTGGCTCGCAGACTTGCCGATGCGACGAGGTTGCGTGTCCGTCCGAAATCTGTGAGCAGTTGGTTGAGCGTAGCGCCGAAGGCGGCGCGTGTGTAGAGCACAGGGTTGTTGAGCGCGCCGGCGGTGAGTCGGCCTCCGTTATCGGCCTGCACGGCGGTGGCAGCCGCACTGAGCGTCGGCATGTAGGCGGCGCGGTTCTCCCGCGTAACTTCACCTTGCGCGAGAGCGGTAAGGCGAGCGATGTTGATACGCGGGTTGTGCGCCAACGCAAGCTGTTCGGCCTGCGCAAGCGTGAGAGTGGGGGCGTCGGCCGGGACGACTGGTGTATTCGATTGGTCGAAGCTGTCCGGCAGTTCGTGAATGCGCGGCTCAACGCCCGGTGGCGTTGGCTGCTGCGATGCAGGTTGTTGCTGAGGCTGTGCTGCAGGCGCACCGTTATCGGTGGTGACAGGAGTGGTGGTCACCTGCGCCGAAGCGAAAGTGACCAAAGCGAAGGGGAGAAGCAGCCGCGTCGAGAAGATAGACATTAGACCGCCTCCGCGAGTGTTTCGCCGTGCGGTTGCAGCGGCCGGTTGCGATGGATGAGAAGGTACGCCGCGGGCACGATGAAGATGGTCGCCAGCACCGAGAAGGAGAGTCCGCCAATGATGGCGCGTGCCAGCGGAGCATACTGCTCAGAGCCTGCTTCGAGAGCAAGCGCCATGGGGATCATGCCGAGGATGGTGGCGAGGGAGGTCATCATGATGGGACGCAGACGAACGCGGCACGCAGTGGCAGCTGCCTCTTCGATAGGCATGCCCTCCAGGCGTAGCGCTCGTGTGAACTCTACGATGAGGATGGAGTTGGAGACGACGATGCCGGTCATCATCACAACGCCCATCAGGCTCATGACGTTGAGCGTCGTGTGCGTGAGGAGCAGGAACAGCACCACACCCGCGAGCCCAGGAGGGATCGCCAGCAGGATGATGAGCGGGTCAAGGAACGAGGAGAACTGCGCCATCAGCACGAGATACACGAGGATGACCGCGAGGATGAGTCCAACGCCGAAGCTTGTGAAGGACTTGTGCATCCCATCGACCGCGCCGCGTGTGGTGACGATGAGGCCATGTGGGATGGGGGTTGCGTCAACAACCTTCTGCACGCGTTTCGCCGTGCCGGCAAGGTCTTCGGTGGAGGGTGAAACGTAGAGGTCGATAACGCGGCGGATCTGGTAGTGGTCCACTTCTGTCGGTGTCGTGACCTCTGTGATCGTCGTTGCTGCTCCAAGGTTGGTGTCAGACTTTGACCCGCGTGCCGGGGTTGCCATGAATGGGTTGGAGGTTGCCGCACCGAGGTTCCGTGCCGTGAGAGGAATCTGCTGGAAGTCGGTGAGAGACTTCACCGCACTTTCGGGATACTGCACGGTGAGCAGATAGTTGTTGCCACTCTTGGGATCGACCCAGTACGTTGGCGCGATCATGCCGTTGGAACTGAGCGCGGTGATGACGTTGTCGATAACTTCCTTCGAGTCGAGCCCGAGACGTGCGGCGATCTCGCGGTTCACATCGAGACGAAGGCCCGGGTAGTTGACGTCCTGCGGGATCAGAACGTCGGAGACGCCCTTGACGTTACGCAACTTCGCCGCAAGCGTTGCTGCCGTAGCGTAAGCCTGCTGCAGGTCCTTGCCGCCGACCTGAATGTCGATCGGTGCAGGCATACCCATATTCACAACCGAATCGACGAGGCCGCCGGTCTGGAAGTAGGTGCTGAGTTCAGGCAGATCGTCGCGAAGCTTGGCGCGTACCTTGTCGATGTAATAGAAGCTCGACTTGGAATGCTCTTCCTTGAGCGAGACCTGCACGAACGCCGTGCTCATCGTGGAGTTCGGTGTGTAGATCGCTGAGAAGTCCGGCGTGATGCCGATGTTGGAGACGATCATGTTGAGGTCCTTGGCCGGGACCACGGAGCGGATGTCGCTTTCAACGCGTGCGATGTACTTATCCGTCAGTTCGATGCGCGTGCCAGCCGGAGCTTTCACGTTGATGACAAACTGTCCGGGATCCGTACGCGGGAAGAACGACATACCGAGGAATGGGAAAAGCGACAGCACACACGCAATGACGATGCCTGAGATCGCGAGTACACGCTTCGGATGTTTGAGCGCGCGTCGGATGGCGCGGTCGTAGTGCATGAGGCAACGGTCGTACGCCTGGTTGAAGCGACGTACGAATCGTTGGAAGAGGCTGATGCCGTCGTGGTGTCCAATCTCATGATGCACGTTCTTGATGAACTTCGCGCAGAAGAGCGGAACGACTGTCATGGCCGAGGTATAGCTGGCAAGGATGGAGAGCACAACGGCCAGCGCCAGAGCGACGAAGAGGAAGCGGCTGACGCCGTAGAGGAAGATGACAGGAAAGAAGACGATAGCTGTTGTGAACGTAGCGGCGAGCACAGGCAGCGTAACTTCGCGACCGCCGATCTCTGCGGCCTCGCGTGCTGGTTTCCCCATCTCCATGTGACGGAAGATGTTTTCGAGCACGACCACGGAGTCGTCGATGAGTCGTGAGAACGCAAGTGCCAGTCCGCCAAGCACCATCGAGTTGATCGTCATGCCGAGCATGTTGAGCACGATGAACGCAGCGAGTGCTGACAGCGGAATGGAGAGCATCACTGCGATCGTCGCCTTGCCGTTACCAAGGAAGATGAGAATCATCGACGCGATCAGCACCAGGCCGATAAGACCTTCAGAACCCAAATTCTTGATCGCGGTTTTGACGAAGACAGACTGGTCGAAGACCACCTTCGCTTTCAGCGTGGAGGGAATGTCGAGCAGGTGTTTGAGTGCTTCTCGAATACCGTTGACGACGGAGATGGTGTTGGAGCCGCCACCTTGTTTCAGGATCGGCAGGTACACCGACTTCTGCCCATCAATGCGGACAATGTTTGTCTGGATTGCGCTGGCGTCCTTGGCATAGCCAATGTCGGAGATGAGCAACTGTCCGTTGCCGACAGTGCGCAGCGGAAGACGATCGATCTCCTGCGTCGTCGGCAGCTGCGAGTTGGTGTAGATGTTGTAATCCTTGGGTCCGATGCGGACGTCACCAGCAGGAAGGATAGCGTTTGCAGAGTTCAGTGAACGTACGACATCCATCGGCGAGAGCTGATGCGCTTCAAGCTTGATGGGGTCGACGTAGACCTGAATCTGGCGATACTTGCCACCGAAGGGCTGAGGCACAGAGGCACCGGGAACATTGGCGATCTGGTTGCGAACGGTATATTGGCCAAGATCGTGAAGCTGGGTCTCATTCAGCCCCGCGCCCTTGAGCGTGATGAGGCAAACGGGCAGCGAACTGGCGTCGAACTTCAACACCACGGGAGGAAGTGTGCCGGGTGGCAATCTTCTCAACTGCGCCATGGCCAGGTTGGAGATCGTGCCAACGGCTGCGTCGGCGCTGGTGCCGGGCTGGAAGTAAACCTTGATGAGCGAGACGCCGGTGAGCGAGCGCGACTCGATATGGTCAATGCCTGAGCCGAGTGTGAAGAAGCGTTCGAAGGGGTTGGTGATCGTGGCTTCAACCTGCTCGGGCGGCATACCGTTGTAAAAGGTGGCCACGACGACGACAGGAATGTCGATCTGCGGGAAGAGGTCGACGGGCATGCGTGCGATCGTGGTGGACCCGACAACGGCCACGACCAGGCACATCATGATGATGAAGAAGGGGTACTTGATGGAGAAGCCTGACATTTATTTGCCCTCCGCATCTGCGATTGCCGATGGCTTGGGAGTCACTGTCTGGCCTTCGGTGTAAGCGCCAAGGTTGGTCGCGATGATGCGGTCACCTGCGTTGAGACCGGAGACGATCTCGATGCGGTTTGCGGTGGAGATGCCCGTCTGCACATCGCGCTTGACGATATGGTTCCCGCTGTCGATGAGCATGACAAAGGCATGTTGGTTGCTGGTGTCGACAGCGGTAATCGGTACCGCGAGAGCATTGCCTGCACGATGAATGTCGAGCATTACCTGCGCGTACATGCCAGGCGTGATGGAGTGGTCTTTGTTCGGTACATCCACTTCGACCTGCATGGTGCGCGTGCTGGGATCGAGTGCTCCTGTGGAGCGTGTGACTGTGCCCTGGAAGCTGCGATGCAGCGCGCCGACGTTGATGTTGGCGATATCTCCATCGTGGACGAAGCTGGCGAGCGACTCAGGCACCGGCAGGCGAAGTCGTAGCACATCAACCGAGGCGACCTTCACGACAGGCGCTGCGGTTGCGTTAGATGTCCCTGCCTGGATCAGGGCGCCGGGGTCTGCATAGCGTGCGGTGATGATGCCGCTGAAGGGCACGGTGATGCGCGAGTAATCCGCCATCGACGAGACCTGCGTACGTTGCGCCTGCGAAACATTCAGCGCCTGTTGCGAGGCTGCGAGGCTGGCCTTGGCCGCTTCAACGGCCGACTCTGAAGCGCGATCACGGGCGCGGGCGTTGTCGAGTTCCTGCTCGGCAATAATGCCGGGCTGCATCTTCGAGGCATCCGCGAGACGTTGCGCGGCAGAGTGCAGCGCGACGTGGTCCGCCTCCGCGCGTGCGAGTTCGCCGCGAGCATGAGCAATGCCTTCTCGCGACTGCGCAACGCCTGCGGTTGCGCCAACCACCTGCGCGTTCAACTCGGGCACATCCAGTGTGGCAACCACCTGGCCCTGCTTTACGCGGTCGCCGATGTCGATCGTGATGGAGCGGATGTAGCCCGCGACCTTGGCATGCAGTTCGACCTCTTCCCACGGAAGAAACTGTCCGGCGACGGTCAGTTTGTTGGCGAGTGCGGTCCGCTTTGCCGTGACGACGGGAGCGACGGGAGCGGTTTCCTGCGAAGGCTGGTCGCCTTCTTGCGAGTGGCAACCGGCAAGGGTAAGTGCGGCAATAGCGATAGCCGTGAAAGCAGCGGCTGCAGCAAGAGGACGGTCAGCGATGGACAGACGGAAAGTAGGCATGAGTTTTTGGGCGCTCTTGGGCAAAGTAGGGAACAACGTACTCGCGATTGAGACACCGAAACGGTGCCTGCTTATCGCGCAGAGATGCGAGTGGAATGCCTGCAGTACCGCACAGAGATCAGCAACGCAGAAGGCGCAGAACAGCGTTCCAAAGCGAACGCTGAACAGAGCGCACAGCGGTGGCTGAGCGGTTTACAGGCGTGACGAAGCTGGAGGGGGCCTTGCGAGTTGCCGCTTGCGATATCCTTCACGCGCCACAGCGACCACAGGGCGGGGTTCGCTGACGACGAGCACCGCCACCGCAGCTACGAACGCTGCAAAGGCCGTGGCAAACGCCGTGGTGAGATCAATGGCAGGTAAGGCAAAATCCAGCGTCGCAAACTCGGCACGCGCAGCTTTCATGCTGGCGATCGGGTGCTGTCGCTGAGGATGTGGCTTGTACCAGGAGGTCTTGGCGATCAGCGCAAAAGCGACCACAAGCAGACAAAGCAGCGCGCCAGAGAAAAGGCGGCGGTTCGTCCTGCGATCGGCGGATGCGATAGGTCGCACGGGAGAAGTGTAGCACGCATATCGCGAGGCGACTGAAGTGAACGTGAAACGCCCCGCAGACTATCTTGCTGAGTCTGCGGGGCGTTGGGTTTTCTCGAAAGTTAGAAGGTGAAGGCAATGCCCATCGTGGCGCGCTGCTGGAAGAACTTCTTGTCCGGGCTTTCATGGAAGATGAGGGCGTCGTAGTCGCCCTGGAGGTCATCCGGAATCGCTTCCTCGTAAGAGTCGCGGATGATCTGCGGGTTCTTCGACCAGGTCTCTCGCCAATCCATGCGCACCATGATGCGCGGCGTCACGCGGTACTTGATGCCTGCACCGTACTCGAGTCCGGGTTGGAAGATGCCACCGCCATCGAGCGGCGGCGTGTTGCCGAAGTCAAACGCTGCTTTGAAGAGGCCGATGTTCTTCAACCCGAGCGTGTACACGCCGGCGGGCTTCTTCAGCGGCGCGTCCGAGAGTGCGATCAACTGCAGCACCGGACCCGCAGCGATGTACGGACGCCAGCGTGAGGTCGGCGGACGGAAGTGAATGAGTGTGTTGTATTCGAACTGCCGTGTCACAAGGCCAACCGTCTCAGACGCTTCGTCAATCACCGCGTCGTCGACGTTCGTATCATTGCCCGGCACAGCGATGCTAATGCCGTTGAGCCTGTACTTGCCCTGCTGGCGGAAGTAGCCGAACTCGTTCGACACCCACTTCCAGCTGTTCAGCGTGACGGTGAAGCCTGCGGTCCATCCATCGCCCACTTCATCGCCAAAGCCTGCAACATAGGTTGGGTTCGCGGGGTCATCTGGAACCAGCGCAATGAGATCGCTCTCTAGCGAAGCATTGCGGAAGCGGATGTAGCCACCGTGCAAGGCAATTTCGTAATGCGGCGGAGCCCAACGCTGGGCAGCGGTCATAGTTGTTTCGCGCTGCAGCACTTCCTTGGCCTCGCGGTGATCCTGCGGTTCGCCGTAGGCCAGCGAAGGATCCGCTTCGGAGGCTTCCGTGCGATACCAGGAGCCAAGGCTTCGTGGAGCATCCTTTTCATGCAGAAAGCCACGCACCTTGATGCCGCCATCGACGCCCTGGTAGACCACGTTGCCGCGGTAGATGTCGTTGCGCAGCGTCAGCATGGTGTTGCGGATGCTGCGTTCGAAGAGGTTCGGGCGAACGGCTGGTGTCGGGAAGGTGATGTGCGGCTGTTCGCAGCCGTTCATCTGCAGCACGGCGGTTTCTCCGTCGGTGCGCAGGCGATCGCCGGTGGAGTTATACGCGTCGAGCGGAACCCACGGACGCTCGACCATCTGCAGACCATCGACACAGTGTGTGAAGACGAGGTCATTCACCACCTTGCTGCGTTCGTTGTCGATGTAGTGATCGATGACATGGATGAGCGTCCTCTTCTTTCGCGAGAACGCGATGCCTGTGTCCTGCGTGCTCGAGGCCGTCAGCACAGGGACGCCTTCATAGCGAAGGCCCGTGTCGAAGATGCGAAGATGATGCCGCGAGTTGAAGGTGTTGGTCGTCTTCGTAAAGGTGTAGAGCGGTTCTTTGCCGTTGAGCAACAGCATAGACATCGGCGCTTCGCGATAGACCTCTGTGCCCGAGACCGAGCGCATCGTGGAGAAGGTCGACGCGGCTGTCAGCGTGTCGGCTTTGACCCATCCCGCAGAGGTGAACGCGCGCGCGACCTCAGCAGGTGTACCGAGGAAGACGAGGTTCGTCAGATCCGAAGGATGATTGCCCGTCTGCGTCGCCGTGCGGTAGGGAAGCGACTTTACCATCGCGGCAAGCCCTGCCTGATCCGCAGAGACGGTGAGTGGAATGGAGGGCGTGAAGGTCGTTTCCGTAATGACCGGCGCGGCGAAGCGCATGATCATCTCCGTCCCGGCAGGGTAGAGAATTTCAGACTCCGCAAAGCCGAGCACCGCTGTACCGGAGGCCTGCAGCGCGATGTACGCGATGGGGTCGACCTGCGCGAGGGCAACGATCTTTCCTTCAGCCGAGTGGCCCAGAGTTCCCGTGGCGCGCACGCCGTGGATCACGCCTTTGCTGTCCACGCTCTCGTTCGCATTGTCCACAGCCACGATGTACGCGTCGATGGGCATGGAGGCTGCTGCCGGAGGCTTCGCTGTGGTGAAGTGCAGAGCTAGTGCGGCACGCTCGTGACCCATGCCATAGTGAACGCCATGGGCTTCCACGATCGTTCCGTCGATGGTGGTGCCCTGCGGCAGATACAGCTTGCCGCCGATCATCGCGGGCGTAATCAATACAGCTTGAATGCTCTGGCCTACCTTGGCCGTGCGCGAGTTCAGCGGAGCGAGCAGGCGAACGGTCAGCCGTGTGTCAGCAGGAATGCCTTCGGTTGTTTGCAGGGAGGCGCGAGAGATCGTTTCTGTCTTCTCGCCTTCGTGCAGCACAACATTCTCGCTATCCAGCGTCCATGTCACCTTCGTGGCCTCGGTGCTTACCGGCTGCAGGTACGCTGTGCCGGTGGGCAGCAGTTGCAGCGTTCGCGGGCCAACCTTATAGATGCGGTTCAGTAGTGGTGCCCCGGTCACTTCTGCCAGCGTATACGTCTGCTCGCTTCCGTTGCTGTTACGGACATGAAGCGTCTGGCCGTCCACCGTAGGATTGCTGGCACCCGTCAGCACAGCGCGAATCGCCTGCGCGTCGGCGATGTAAATCGTCGGCTTGCCATCCTGCTCACCTGTAAGGAAAAAGACGGGGAGTCCATGCTCATCATGGGCTTCTTTGAAGGCTGGCGCCATCATTGGAAGCGCCCCAAGCGTGTGTCGCTCGCCTGTGTCGATGTCATACAGGCGAAGCTGAGGGCCTTGCTCGCCCTTGCTTCCCGCAGGTGTCACAACAAGCGCGCTCTCACCGGCTTCCGCGAGCCAGCCCAACCGGCCGTGCGCGGTAACGGTATGGGGTTTGCCGTCCACCGTTGCAACAACCTTGCCGTCGCTGTGCCCAGGGGCAATCGCGACAGTGAGGGAAGTGGCCTTCGGCGGAGCCGTTTGGGCCTGCAGATTCAGTGACATCACGAAAAGAGCCGCAGCTCCGCATTGATAGGCAATTTTCCGTTGCATCGTCTTGCTCAACCTTATCCAGTGGGGTTCTTTTTTACCCTACGCCAACTTTGTCGCAAGACGAACCCCACCAAGGTGTCAGTGGCAAAGTTGTACTTCGTTTATCGACCAATTCGCAGACTTGTTGCGTTTTCCATGTCGAAGGCCACGAGAGCGGGACATGGGGGAGGCTCGCTGTCCGGGTAGATCGTCGTAGGGCGGACATGCTATTTTTCATGCGTCGGAAAAATCCCAGTGGACGCGCGCGGAACGGATAACGCTGTCCATTTCGTCGGCCCATAAAGGACACGCCATGAACGCAGAACAGAACTCCCGCAGAAGATTCCTCAAGGGCGCATCCGCGCTGTCGCTGGTAGCCATGCCCGGCGTGTTGACTGCAAAGACGCTCTCTACGTCATCTGCGCCAGAGACCGCAACGCCTGGCGGTCAGCGTGCACAGATAAACGTGCGCGACCTGGGCGCGACCGGGGACGGGAAGACCAAAGATACGTTGGCGTTGCAGCAGGCGCTGGATCGTTGCAATCTGCTTGGTGGCGGCGAGGTCCTCGTTCCGCCGGGTGAGTATCTGACCGGTGCGCTCTTCCTACGCTCGAACACCACCCTGCATCTGCAGGAGGGAGCAAGCCTGCTCGGCTCGCCCGACATCAACGACTATCCCTTGACGCAGGTGCGCTGGGAAGGCCGTTTTATCAAGGGCTACGGCGCGTTCATCAACGCGAACTCTGCGGAGAACGTAACGATCACAGGGAAAGGCCGCATCCTTGCCAGTCCAGCTATTCCTGGTCGCGTTCGCAATGCAGACGGCTCCGAGATCGTGCGACCACCTGCGGGAACACCTCACGGCCCCACCTCCAGCAACAGGGTTGCGCGCCGCGACATTATTCGCAACCCCGCGCTGATGGAGTTCACACGCGTCCGCAACCTGCTCGTCGAAAACATCTACACACAGGGCAACGATATGTGGTCGACGCACCCACTGTTCTGCGAGAACGTCACCTTCCGCAACCTCACCATCATCAGCGGTGCAGACGGCATCGATGTGGACTCGTGCAAGCATGTGCGCATCGACAACTGCACCTTCGAGACGAAGGATGACTGCATCTCGCTGAAGAGCGGGCGCGGCATGGAAGGCAACGTGATCGGCGTTCCCTGCGAAGACGTCCACGTCTCGAACTGCACCTTCAACGACTCTGGCTTCGCCTGCATCGGCATCGGTAGTGAGGCCTCAGGCGGCGTTCGCAATCTGCTCGTCGAGCACTGCAAGTTCACCGGCGCGCGCAGCTATGCCATCTATATCAAGAGCCGCATTGGCCGTGGAGCCTTCATCGAAGACCTCACATTCAATGATCTCGACGTTTCAAATACAAGGCAGGGCTTCCTTCGCTTCAACCAGACGGGCAGCGGGTTGCAGGACCCCGCACCTGTGGCCGGGATGGACGGCGTTCCTCACTTTGCACGCTTCAAGTTCACCAACATTCGCGTGACGGACGTTCCCGTTCTCGTACAGGCGGATGAGATTGACGGTGACAAGCCTCTGGATGGTCTTCTGCTGAAGAACATCAGCGGTACGTGCGCAAAGGGAATGTTGTTGGCAAACATCAAGAACGCTGACCTGAGCGAGATCCACGTCACCGGCTTCACCGGCCCGTTGCTGAGCACGTACAACGTCACCGGCAAGGGCCTGGCGAACGCCGCAACGCTTGAAGCACCAAAGCCAACACCACCGACTCCGCCGCTGCAACCGCCCTATGTGCTCGGACAATAACTGTCGGCAAAAGGCGAAGAACACGAGAGGCATGGATGAACCGCAAAAAACTACTGGCCGCTATCACCGTACTCTCCACCGCATCGCTCGCTGCACAGACCGCGAGCAGCGTTCCTTCGCGGCCCGACCCGAAGGAGATTCCGGTACCTGCCATCAAGACAGGCATGAAGCCCATGCCCGGCCCGGATGCTCTTCCCACGCGCACGGCTATGCCTGATCCGTTGGTGATGAACAACGGTCAGCGTGTGCGGACCATGAAGCAGTGGCAGCAGCGTCGGCAGCAGATACGCGCGACGCTCGAGTACTACGCCGTTGGTCAGGCGCCTCCGCCTCCCGGCAACGTGAAGGGCCGCATCCTGCACGAAGAAGTGGTGGCTGCCGGCAAGGTGCGCTACCAGTTAGTGCATCTCAGCTTCGGTCCGCAGCAAAGCCTTGGCCTCGACATCGGCATCTTCACTCCCATCGGTGTGCCTGCTGCGCCGGCCATCATCTCGCCTTCGGGCACGCCGCCCGGAGCGACACAGCTTCCTCGCCTGGCGCAGGGAGCGAACCAGGGCAAAAATCAGGACGTGCTTCTCGTCACCGGCCCGATGACCTCGGCTCCAGTCGCCGCAGCCCCCGGAGCGCGTGAAGGGCAGGCTCTTCGCGCAGGCCAGCATGCACGCACGGCAGAAGAGATCGCCACCACGAATCCCGCCATTCTTCACGGCTATGCGTTCGTCACCTTCAACTACAACGACTGCGGCGAAGACACCACGTTGCGCCTCCCCGACGGTAGCTGGGCGTATCGCACAACGCGCTTCTTCCCCGCGTATCCGCAGTACGACTGGGGTCTTCTGCGAGCGTGGGCCTGGGGTGTCTCGCGCATCGTCGACTATCTGGAGACCGATGCCGCCGTGGACAAGACGAAGCTCATCGTCACCGGCGTCTCACGCACCGGCAAGTCCGCGCTCATCGCCGGTGCCTTCGATGAACGCATCGCGATGATTGCACCCGTCGCAAGCTCCGGCGGAGGCACCCCTGCCTACCGCTACAGCGGCCACGGTCGCGGAGGCAAAGAGGGCCTCGACGAGATGGTGCGCAAGTATCCAAACTGGTTTTCCGACCACCTGCACCAGTTCTGGGGGCAGCAGGACAAACTGCCCTTCGACGAACACTGGTTCCTTGCGCTCTGCGCTCCGCGTCCCACCATCTCGCTCGAAGGCACGCACGACCAGAACGTCAACATCAACGGCGTATATCAGAGCTTCCTCGCCGCTCGCCCCGTCTTTGCCTTCCTTCATGCGGAGGACAAACTCGGTGTCAGCTTCGCCAATCGTCCGCACGGCCTGGTGCAGGGAGACTGGGACGCGATGCTCGCGTTCTCTGATAAGTTCCTTCTCCACAAGCCCGTCGACCGCGACTTTTCTACGTTTCCGCCTGAATTGCTAAAGCCTGAACAGTAGAAACGCTGCTCTCGCAAATGGCAGCCCGTCGCGATAGCGTCTGGCTGCCTTTTGCTTTGTGTCGCTTGCCTTCTACGGCTTTGGAGCATCGGCAGGCGCTGCAAGCTTTGAGCCGAACTCTGCCGTTGGATCGTCTTTCTTCCGCCGCTCCGGATCGTCCGCATAACCAGGTGTGGGAGCATCGAGAATCGGCTTGTCTAGTCCGCTCAGCGACACCGTCTGGTGCTTCTCGTCCAGCTCGAAGACGAGAACGCTATTGCGTCCTTTATGAAGCCATGCTCCTGGAAGATATAGCGTGCCCTGCGGACCGATGTTCCAGAACCGGCCAAGCGCTCGGCCGTTGATCCATAGAACTCCCTTGCCCAGCCCACGTACATCAAGGAAGCTGTCTCCCACCGTCTGCAACTCAAACGAGCCCGCACTCATGTGCGGCGCTTGCATCTCTGCAGGCTCTTGCTTGCCCGAAGCGAACGTCATCGGGTCATTCATCGGCAGCGGATAGATCTCCCAGCCTGTCAGCGGCTCTCCATCGAGCGTTGCACCGCGAAGCCCTTTGCGTTCATCACGCATGGCCCGCGTCGAGTTCAGGCGCCCAGTGTTTTCGACCAGGATATCCAGCCGGCTTGCTCCCGTTGTCGTCAGGCTCAGCGAGTGCTGCGCGTAATGCCGATCAAGCGTTCCCACCAGCTTTCCGTCGACGAAGACCTGCGCATAGTCATACAGGTGGTCCAGCACGAGCATCTTCGCGTGAACCGCATGAGGAAGCTCTGTGCGATACAGGATGTAGCCATAAGATTGACCAACCTCTTCCATCGTCAGCGGCAATTTGCTTTTGATCGGAGCTGGCAAATGCTCCCACAGCGAAGCTATGGGACGAACCTCAAACGGCGGAATCGTGATGACGGCTGGAACGGCTGGCAGCGGTAACGGCTTCTCGCCGGTATGCTTCAGAATCTCGTCACGATAGGCAAAGAACTTCGCCGTGGGATGCCCTGCTTCATCAAGTGGAGCGTCGTAGTCGTAACTCGTCACGTTTCCTCGATAACTTCCCGTGCTTCGGCTTGCCCCGGCCATCATCCCGAAGTTCGTGCCTCCGTGGAACATGTAGAGGTTGAACGAAGCATGGTGGCTCAGCATGTACTCCAGGTCGGCAATCTGTGGCGCAAGCGGTCGCGTTTCGTGCGGATGCCCCCACAGGTCGAACCATCCGGGCCAGTACTCTGTCGCAAAAAGCGGCTGTCCCGGACGCGCTTCGGCCAACGTAGTTAGGGCTGCGGGGGCTCTCCCTGTCCCAAAGTTGACGCCGGAGTAGACGCCATCCAGCCCTCCACTGACGAGCGCCTTCGACGGATTCACCGTGTAGAGCAGCGAGCGATTGAAACCCGCTGCGACAAGAATCTCGTAGATGCGTTTGAGATAAGCCTTGTCGTTGGAGAAGTTCCCATACTCGTTCTCCACCTGCGTGGCGAGGATGGGCCCGCCATTCTCTATCTGGTACTTCGCGACCTCCTGCCCAAGACGGTTCAGCCACCTCGTCGTCGGCACCAGAAACGCCGGGTCGTTCGCTCTCAGCGCATGGCTCATCGCCGGGTCTTTCAGCAGCCAGGCAGGGAAGCCACCGAACTCCCACTCCGCGCAGGAGTAAGGACCTGCTCGCAGCAGAACGTACAGATGCTCTTCCTGCGCAAGCCTTATGAAGGCGGCAAGGTCGGCCTGCCCTTTGAAATCGAAGACGCCGGGACTAGGCTCATGCACGTTCCAGAAGACGTACGTCGCGACTGTGTTCAGCCCCATGGCCCGCGCCATCTGCAGGCGTTGCCGCCAGTACTGACGCGGTATGCGCGCGTAGTGCAGCTCTCCGGCAATCACTTCGAAGGGCTTACCGTCCAGCTCGAAGTGATCCCCGACTACGCGGAAAGAGTGCTTAGTCTTTGTCGTTTGCGCCTGTGTGCAAACGAACGAAATCATCAGCAGCAAACAGGCGACAATCCGAACTCTCATTCATTCCCCGGCTACAAAATGTACGCCCAAACCTCTATCGTTGGCGCGACATAATTTGCCTCATATGAGTCAGGAAGGGATGTTGCTGAACGTAGTCCGTTTCGGTGTTGGTGTTACGGCATCACCACGTCTTGAATGCGATCACGTGAGGAGGACCTGCCTTGCCATCTACCGCTTCTGTCTCAACGATGGCTTCGAAGTTCTCTGCATTTTTCAAATCACGCAGTGCGCCCTTGAACGCCTGCGGCGAGGTCAGCAACTCGCCCGCTGCCTGCGTTCCCTGCGAGGAAATTCCCGCAATGATGACAGACGGTTCGCCCGAGAGCGGGCTATGAAACTTCGCCACAATCCCATAGTCTTTTGCGATCCGCTGGTGCGGCGTCGTAATGTCGACGGCCCACTGCGTCTTGCCATCCTTGGCCACAATCCGTCCCGTGCGGCCATCGGGCGACTCTTCAAAGTGGAACGGAAGATCTTTGGTCAGTCGCAGCGTCCACGCATTGTCTAGCGCGCCGATGAAGATCGCCGGTCCGGTCCGCAGCTCGGAGAAACTGATCTCGGACGAAGACGCCAGCCAGTACTTAAGGTTCTCGCGTTCCAACCGCCCAGCCACACGCGCCGCGATCGTCGTGTCTTCAATTGACAGGTTTGGCGCTACCGAAACATCACTCGGTCGCTCCGGTGAATCAGGAGCAGGAACGTGCCGGATCACCGGCATCACAATGATGGCGCTGTCAGAACTACCCAGGAACGCCGCCCAGAACGCGCCCACCTGCGTCGGCTGGTTGCGTTTCAGCAGAGGGATGTAGCCCGCCAGTGCCGCCACCAGCAGGAGTACCAGAGCACAGGCCACCACCCTCCAGAGCTTTGAAGAGGACTTTGCTTCCAGCGTCGCCTGCGTCTGTTCTTCTACGGCAGCATGTGCCGAAGCCATAGCTTCTTCGGCCGCAGCCGTCTCCTGCACCGTCGCTACTTCGAGCGCAGGGGGCTCAACCACCACAACCGCCTCAGCGGGGCGGCGATAGAGCGGCAGGTACGTGCCCGAAGGCAACTCAATATGGATACCGTCATCGCGGCCATCGGTGTAGTAGTACTGCGCCAGCTTTTTGCGCAGCTCGGTCGCGGTCACCCGGACAATCGGGTCGGCGTTAGTGTCATAGTCCGGCTTGCGGCCGAAGACCTCCACACCCAGCGTGCGCTCTTTCAGCGGAGCCGCTTCGCCGTGCGCCAAAGACTCGTGGACCACAAATTGGAGGAACGCCGGAAGACGGCGACTATGGCGGAAGAGAGTATGCGACAGCAGCCGTTCGAGCTCCTGATCGATCTCGCGCCGCTCATCCCCAGTCATCTTGTCAAGAGAAACTACCCGCATCCACACCACCACCGACGTTGAAAACACCCGGCATAGCTATCGTTGACCTGCGGGATGAGCCGTATGATACATGCCGCTGCATACGGTCAGGAAGCGCAGCACACCGTATCTTGCGGTAAGGCCCGGTGCCGAGCACCTGCTTCAACCCCTATCTTGGAAGCCTGATATTGGTTCGAGGAGAGCACGCATCGTGAATCGCCCCACACACCCAGAAATGGGTACGCCGTCCGAAGTTTCAGCAGCTTTGCCCACCCGTCGCCAGGTACTTCGCGGAGGGCTCGCCGCTGCCGGCGTTCTCGCCTCTGCCCGGCTCTCTGCTTTTGCTCAGGCTCCGGTCAGCCCGGTCGCTGGGTCCGTCGTCGTCTCTGCGACCGCCGGAAAGCACATCGCCGCCGACTACACCGGGCTCAGCTACGAGACCACCCAACTCGCTCACCCGCAGTTCTTCTCCGGCGACTCCGCCGCACTCGCCCGCTACTTCCGCCTGCTCGGCCATGACGGCGTGCTCCGCATCGGCGGTAACATGAGCGAGTTCAGCTTCTGGGATCCCAAGGCCCCTGTGACGGAAACCCCCGACGGCGTCGAAGGCCCGGACCCCGGCCACGGCTCGCCCCGCACCTACAAAATCCCCGCTGTCGCCATCGACAATCTGGCGAAGTTCCTCAAGCTCACCGGCTGGAAGCTGATCTACGGCCTCAACCTTGCCGCCGGAACCCCGGAAACGGCTGCGGACGAAGCCGAATACGTCGCAAAAGCCATCGGGACGAACCTCGTCGCGCTGCAGTTCGGCAACGAACCCGACCTCTTCAAGCACAACAAGGACCCCAAGCAGCACTGGACATACGACGAGTTCATCACCAAGTGGCAGCTCTTTTACGACGCCGTCCACCCCCGCGTGCCGCACGTCATGATCGCAGGCCCCGACACCTCCTACGAACCTGTCTGGATGAAGAAGTTCTGCGAGCAGGAGAAGGGCAAGATCGGCCTGCTCACCGGCCACTACTACGCCGGTGGCCCGCCGACTGATCCGAAGATGACGACCGGCTTCCTGCTGGAGCCCAACGCTCGCCTGAAAGATCACGTCCTCCGGGCCATCGAAATCGGCAACGCCAACGGCGTACCGTACCGTATGTCGGAAGGTAACACCTGCTACGGAGCAGGAAAGAAAGGCGTTAGCGACACCTTTGCCTCCGCGCTGTGGGCGGTTGACTTCTGGCTTCAGCTTGCGGAGCAGGGTTCGACCGGCGTTAACCTGCACGGCGGCGGCAACGGCTACTACACCCCCATCGCCGGTTCCCCGGCAAAGGGCCTCGTCGCACGTCCCATCTTCTATGGTCTCCAGATGGCGGGCGCCTTCGCCGGAGCGCAGCTTCACGCCTGCGAGGTCAACGCTGGCGGCAAGAACGTAGTCGCCTACGCTGGAACGAAGGCAAAGGGCGCGGCCCTCGCCATCGTCAACCGTGATGCCGTTCCTGTACGCCTTGAAGTCGATCTCCCCGCCAGCCTCGAGGGCGCGTCCGCCGCTGAGTTCTCTGGCTGGAGACTGCAGGCCCCCTCGCTCGAAAGCACCTCCGGTGTCACCTTCGCCGGCGCGGAAGTCACGACGGACGGCCACTGGATGCCGAAGAAAACAGAGAAGATCGCCGTCCGCAAGGGCAAGGCTGTGGTGGAGCTTGCTCCCTACAGCGCCATCCTTTTGTGCACTGCGGGCTTCTAAGCTGATTGTTGTTGAGGTGATACGGCACGTGCTGAGTTGGAGTTTCCCCATCGTTCGACGTGTCGGCACGCTCTGCCTTCTGCTTGTGTGTGTCTTCGCTGCAAGGGCGGAAGCAACACTCCAGCAGGCGCTGGACGCCTCAACCTTTCCTCTTCGTCCTCAGGATCCCGCCGCTGCGACCTTCACCGGTCGCAGCGGCGAAGATGTCTCAGCGGAACTGCAAGCCACGATCGACAAGCTGCAGGAAACCCGCCACCAGGGCGTGATCTTCATCCCCGAAGGTCGCTACCGCCTCACCCGCACCATTTACGTCTGGACCGGCATCCGCCTGATCGGCTTCGGCGCAAAGCGCCCCGTCTTTCTCCTTCCAGACAACACTTCCGGCTTCTCCGGGGACACTCCAGTCGCGCTCTTCCACTTCGCCCACCAGCGTCCCCGGGCGGGGCAGCCGATTCAGGACGGTACCTCCGACACCTTCTACAGCGGCCTCTTCAACATCGACATTCAGGTCGGGAAGGGCAATCCCGCCGCCTCTGCCGTGCGCTTTCATGTCGCCCAGCACGGCATCCTCTCGCACCTGCGCATCGAGATGCGCTCCGGCCACGCCGCCATCTGGGACGCCGGAAACATCGCCGAAGACCTGCATCTGATCGGAGGTGACTACGCCATCGACACCGGCGTGACCGCCCCCGCATGGCCGTGGGTGCTCATGGACTCCGTGCTCGAAGACCAGCAGAAAGCCGCCGTCCGCACGCACGACGCCGGAACCACGCTGGTGCGCGTGCAGATCCTCCACACGCCCATCGCTGTCGAAATCCCCGCAGGTAAAATCGAACATCTTTACCTCGCCGACACCACGCTGCAAGCGATCAGCGGCGTTGCCATCCAGCCCGGTGACGCGGCCAACGAGCGTTCGCAGATCGCTGCCGACAACCTCCGCTGCATCGGCGTTCCGCACTTTTTGCCCGGCACCAGCCTCTCCGCCGCTCTCCCCGGCCTGCCCGGCTCTTTTACGGAGGAGCGTCTCCGCCTCGGCACCATCGCGGATGCGAACGGCCGCCGTTCCCAGCAACATCTCCAGCACGCCGAGCATCCCGGCGTCAGCGACAAACTGCCCGCCACCGACGTCTCCCCGCTTCCCGCGCCCGATACCTGGGCCAACGTCCACGAACTCGGCGTCGTCGGCGACGGTCTGCACGACGATACGGCTGCGCTTCAGCATGCGGTCGACACCCACGCCTCACTCTTCTTTCCTGCGGGCAGATACCGCCTCACCGGCACGCTGCATCTTCGGCTTGAAACCGCTTTGATCGGTCTACATCCGTTTGCGACGCAGATCATTCTCGCGGACAACACCCCGGCCTTTCAGGGCGCAGGCGCACCGGTCCCCGTGCTGGAAACTCAGCCCGAAAGCCGCAATATCATCAGCGGCATCGGCCTCTCGACCGGCGCGTTCAATCCCCGGGCCAACGCTCTACTCTGGCGTTCGGGCGCCGCGTCGCTTCTGGAAGACGTCAAGTTCTTCGGCGGCCGCGGCACGCTCGACGAAGCCAACCACCCGATCCACATCTATCCCGCTCCCACGCCAGAACCCCCTGTTTCGCAGGGCTGGAGCACGCAGGCCCCCAGTCTTATCGTCCGTGGCGGCGGTGGAGTCTTCCGTGCCATTTGGAGCGCAAGCTCCTTCGCCCAGGCTGGGATTCAGGTCGAATCATCCGCAATCCCCGGCGCGGTCTATCAGTTCTCCTGCGAGCATCACCTGCACCACGAAGTCATGCTCGACGGCGTCAGCCACTGGAGATTCTTCGCGCTGCAAACAGAAGAGGAAGCCCAGCAGGGCAAGGACGCCGTTGCGCTGACGCTCCACAACGTCAACGATCTCCGCATCGCCAACCTCTTCGACTACCGCGTCACCCGCAGCCTCGGCCCAGCCGACCACGCCATCGAAATCACCGGCCACAACTCCGGCGAACTCGTCGATCTCCACGTCTTCGGCGGTGGCCGCTACGCCTTCGACAATAGCGTCTTCGACCAGCGTAGTAGCGTCCGCTCGCGGCTACGGGAACTCGCGCTCCTTAATCTCTCGCTCCTTAATACAGACACGCCGCTCGTGCCGTCCACTCTGCTGCAGAGTCCAATGCTCTTCGTCCCCGGTTCGCTGCATCTCGTGGCGCATGGCTTCGCCGATCTCACCGGGCTAACGTCTCTCCCGGATGGCGATTTACTCTTCACCGACGCCTCTTCCCACAAACTCCTGCGGCTTCACGCCAGCAGCGGGCAGGTGGAAGAACTAAAGCTGCCAGAGGACGTAAAGCCCGTCGTGATCGCCACCATCACACCTGCCGGTGCAGTCGTTCTGGACGCCGCCGGCAAGGCCTACCGCATCAGCCTCACGGAGCCGCTCACTGCAACGGCTCTTGCTCCCACCGCAGCAGGCGATGCGCGCTGGCTCCCAACGGGCGGTCATAGCGGATGGAAAGCTCTACTGGCCTCGGTTCACGCCGAGCAGGGATTCCCGACGGCAGAAACAAGCACCGTTCCCACCCCCAAAGACATGCGACCGCTGCTCTACGGTACGCAGTACAGCCTCTATCGCAAGGGAACGCGCACGCTTCTGGTCTCGGAAGAGGACGCCCAGGTGGCTCGACTTCCTATCGGCGGCGAAACTCCGGAGACCATCGCTCCCATTGCAGGCACCTCTGTGCTTGAACTCGGCTGTGGGCGTCTGCTCGTTGCTGGCGATCAGCTTCATCTGCTCTCCAGCGAGGGTCGGCTGCTCGGCACCACCGAACTTCCGTCGCGCCCGACGTCACTTTTGCTCGCCGACGATCAAAAGACGGTCTGGATCGGCGCTCGTGGAGATCTCTACTCCGCTCTCCTGGCACCCTGTCCTGCGGTGCGGTAGAAAAACCGCATCTCGGACGTATCATACGTCCGCAGAACACACCTGGAACTCCATCGCAAATACATGTAAATAAATGACTTTATCCTTTTATCGGCTGTTTGCCGTCAGGTTAACGGTAAAGTCCTAACCGACCGTAATCTGCGTTCAATAGATTCCTCGGGTTGCATCAAGACAGGGGCTCAACGTTCTATATAGACGGCGAGCTTCCCAAGGGAGAGCCATGAAGGAAGTCGGATCATTGAACAAGAAAGCTGGAAAGCCAGCAGAGATCGCACGAGGGATTCGTAATCTCGGCGCTGCTGTTTCCTTTGCGTCAGTCACCATGTTGGGCGTCGGAGTTGTCGGGACCGCATGTATCGCTCCTGCCGCCTACGCGCAGGGAACCAACGCTACGGTTCGCGGAACCGTAACCGATGCCACCGGAGCTCTGGTTGCCGGAGCGTCCGTATCGTTGAAGAGCCAGGAAACGAAGGTCGTCGTCTACACAGGCAAGACGCTGGAGAACGGTTCGTTCGTCGCCCCGCAGATTCCTCCGGGCGAGTACTCGCTGACGGTCACCTCGCCCGGCATGAGCAAGAAGACGCTCAACAACATTACGGTCTCGGTCTCGCAGACCACCTCGCTGGACGTTGCGCTCGCCGTCGGCAGTGCGAACGAGCAGGTGGACGTACAGGCCACCAGCACCCAGCAGCTTGATCGTGAAAGCTCGAACATCAGCACGCTGATCTCTCCGGCCGAAGTCCAGAACCTGCCGCTGCAGTCGCGCGACGCCTACAACCTGCTGGCAATCGTTCCGGGCATCGCTCACGGCGGTTCGGCAACGGCCGTCAACTCGCAGCAGATCTCCATCAACGGCAGCCGTTCGCTCAACACCGAACTGCTCCTCGACGGCGTCTCACTGGTCGTTCCTTCCACCGGCTTCACCGCGGCCCTGCCCTCACCGGACGGCATCACCGAGTTCCGGGTGCTTGCGCTCAACGCTCCGGCAGAGTTCGGCCGAACCTCCGGCGGCGTCATCACCGTCAGCACCAAGTACGGCACCAGCGACTTCCACGGCAACCTCTACACTCTGGTGCGTAATGAGGCGTTGAACGCCAACAGCTACGCCAATCGCCTGAAGAACCCTGTCCTGGCCCGCCCCCGCGATCGCTACTACCAGTTCGGTGGCAGCATCGGTGGGCCATTGTTCATCCCGAAGCTCTACGGTCGCAACCATCAGACCTTCTTCTTCATCAACTACGACCGCACGCAGCGGATCGTCCCCACGACCTCGACGTCTACCGTACCTTCCGCCGACTGGCGTACAGGAAACTTCAGCACAGCTACCACCACCATCGTGGATCCTGTGACCAAGCTTCCGCTGGCAAACAACCAGGTCACGGCGATTGATCCAGCCGCCGCCGCAATCATTGCGCGTATTCCCCAGGCCAACACGACAGGTACGTTCGACGCCACTAACAACCGCTACACCAACAACTACACCTACCAGACCACGACCAAGCCGGTCACGCAAAGAGTGGACGCCCGCCTGGATCAGCAGATCCGTCAAAGCGACCGTATCTTTGCCTCCGTCTACCGCTTCACCGACATGTCGCCACAGGTTCCCACCTTCAACGACCTGCTGCTGAACACTGGTTATGACTGCGCCTGCTCGGAAGGCTGGATGGGATCAATCGGCGAAACGCACATCTTCTCCCCAACGCTCGTCAGCGAAATCCACATGGGCTTCTTCCGTTATGCGGCGTACCGCAACCCGACCGGCGGGAACGCAAACGTGGCAACCACGTTCAAAATTCCCTCCACGCCGCTCGACCAGCTCCCCTACACCAGCATTACCGGCGAGTCCTCGTTTGGCGCCACCAGCAACACCACCCAGTTCAACGCGACGAACACCTACTCGCCCTTTGGCTCGGTCACCAAAACCTGGGGACCGCACACGTTCAAGGCTGGCTTCAGCCTGCGCAAGAACGAGTTCAACTCCTACAACCCGGCTTCGTACATCAACGGCTCGCTCAACTTCACGGGTGAAATTACCAGTCCGACAGCCAACAGCGGAAACCCTGCAAACGCCATGGCAGACTTCCTCTACGGCAAGATCAAGACAGGGAACTACGAGCTGCCGCAGCCTCCCACCGGCCGCCGCAACTACAACTACGGCATCTACCTGCAGGACGACTATCGCATCACCCCGACGCTGGTCGTAAACGCTGGCGTACGCTACGAGTACGAAAGCCCGCAAACCGTCTCCAACAATATCTACTCTCGCTTTGAAGACAGCACCGGCTCGCTGCTCGTCGCTGGCAAGAACGCAACCAACTCACTCAACATCACCACGCCCAAGCTCGACTTCTCGCCGCGCGTTGGCTTCTCGTGGAGCGCTCACCCTTCTACCGTCGTTCGTGGCGGCTTCGGCATGTTCTACGGCCTGGTGCTCTCGAACCTCGGCGGCCAGATCGCCTATCCCGGCTACGACGTCACCTCGTCGTACAACAACCAGGGCTCCGGTGTCGCGCAGCCGTTCACCCTCTCGCAGGGTCTTCCGCTCAACGGCGTTCGCGACCTCAACAACCCCGGCGCTGTACTCGTGGGCACCTCCGCATCGAATCCGCTAACGGTCTCCGGCGTGCAATTCGGCAAGCTCGATCCGCTCTCGCTCGTACAGCAGTACAACCTCGGCATCGAGCAGCAGCTTCCGTTCGCCATGCTCTTTGAGCTGAACTATGTGGGCAACCACTCCGTGCATCTTCCGCTGAACATCCCCATCAACACGGTGGACATCACAAAGTGGGACGCCGTTGCCTTTGCGAACACGACCACCGCAACGCAGAACGCAAAGCCGTTCTCCAACCTCGGCACCTGGACCTCGGTCTACACCGGCGGCACCGCACGGTATGACTCCATGCAGGCTTCGCTGCGCCGCCAGTTCAGCACGAACCTCGCGTTCATCATGAACTACACCTGGGCGAAGAACCGCGATAGCGATTCGAGCGTCTTCGGTAACGGCGTACCCACAAGTGCTTCAGCACACGCCCAGTACATGGGTAACTCGAAGCTGCGTGCGCTGGATTACGCCGCTTCCTCGTTCGACATTCGCAACACGTTGAACATCGCCGTACAGTACACCACCACTGGCCCAGCCTGGCTGCGCGGATTCAAGATCGCCCCGATCTTCATCATGCGTTCCGGCGCACCGCTCAACATCACGCAAACCAACAACATTCCAAACGCGACAGCACAGCGTCCGAATGGAAGCAGCAACTCGCTCAAGATCACACCGTACCGCACCGGAAGTGCGATCCAGTACTTCATGCCGACGACCGACTCGCGCTTTCCTCTGACGCCCAGTGGGCCGCTTTTCACGGGCACGGGTTCCGCACGTACGGAAGTGCTCCATGCTGCTCTAGGAACGCTGGGACGCAACAGCATCGTCGGCCCCGGTGAAGTGAATCTTGACCTGTCCGTTTCGCGAATCATCCCGATCTACCGGAAGGTGAACTTCCAGATCCGTATGGATGCGTTCAACGTCCTCAACCACGTCAATCTGTCGTTCCCGTCGACAACGCTCACCACGGTCGTCAACGGAAGCACACCGGGCTTCAATAGCTCGAGCTTCGGACAGATCACATCCGCGCAGCCGATGCGTACGATGCAGATCGTCGGTCGCATCAACTTCTAACCCATCCATGCAGAAGCGGCCGCACCGGAGTACTCCGGTGCGGCCGCTTCTTGTTTTGTACTTTGGAAAATCCCTGCTTCTTACTGCAGACCTCCGCTTACGCGAATCGTCTCGCCGGTGATCCATGCGGAATCTTCAGACGCAAGGTACACGGCTGCCTTCGCGATATCTTCAGGCTCTCCAAGTCGGCCAAGAGGTGTGTTCGCTGCGAGTTGCTTGCCGACCGTCTCCTCAAAGCCTTCGATGCTCTGTATGCCAGGCGTGCGTGTAACACCGGGAAGGATGGAGTTTACGCGAATCTTGCGGGCGCCAAGCTCCTTCGCTGCTACCTTGGTGATGACATCGACCGCAGCCTTGCTGGCCGAGTAAATCGCCGAGGCCGGTCCGGGGTTCGACGCGTAGACCGAACTGATATTGAGAATGCTTCCGCCTTCTTCCATCTGCTTGATCGCATGTTGGATGGCAAGCACAGGCCCGAGAACGTTTGTGTTGAACTCGCGATGAAACTCCTGCTCCTGCACAGCTTCAATTGGATCGAACTGGAAGACACCCGCGTTATTTACAAGAATATCCAGACGACCGTACTCGCTCTGCGTTGCGGCAAAGAGCTTTGCCACATCGGCAGTCTTCGACATATCGGCCTGCACGGCGATAGCTTTGCCGCCTGCGCTTACGATGCTCTGCACCACGTGCTCGGCAGCGTCACGGCTGCTCGCATAGTTGACGACGACAGAGGCTCCTGCAGCACCGAACGCTGTGGCGATAGCGGCCCCGATGCCTTTGGAAGCACCTGTAACGATTGCGACCTTACTGTTCAACTTCGACATACTCGTTCTCTCTTTCTGTGTGCTCTTGACGAGCTGCTTCTGCTTGTTCGAGCGTGAGATAGTCGGTATAGCCTTCTGTTCCACGCGTGTAAAAGGTGCTGCGGTCATAGCTGTTGAGCTCTGCGTCGAGCTCAATGCGATGGGGCAGATCTGGGTTTGCGATAAAGAGACGACCGAAGGCGATAGCGTCCGCATCGCCACGCTGCAGCAGCGCTTCTGCGTCAGCAGGCTTGTAGCCTCCTGCTGCGAGCAGACGTGTGTTGCCGGTCACCAGCGGGCGAAAGCGATCGGGCCCGAGATCAAGCTGCGGCTGCACATCGAGGTTTCCGGAGACGCGCGGGCTCACCAGGTGAATGTACGCAGGCCTGCGCTTGTTCACTTCTGCCACGGCGTAGCTGTAGGTCTCCCAGCGATTGTTATCGCTGATGTCGCCGTGCTCGTTGGTAGGTGAAAGGCGTACGCCGACGCGATCCGCTCCCCAGACGTTGATGACGGCGTCAGTAACAGCCAGCAGAAAGCGTGCCCTGTTTTCGACCGAGCCGCCCCACTCATCGGTGCGATGGTTCGAACTGCTATTCAGGAACTGGTCCGGCAGATAACCGTTGGCCCCGTGAACTTCGACGCCGTCGAAACCTGCTTCGAGTGCAAGTTGCGCACTGCGGCGAAACTCTTCGATAACACCGGGAATCTCGGCAGCCTCAAGTGCTCGCGGCACAGGGCGAGCCTTAGGGCCGTCCCAGGTCAGGGCTTCGCCCGAGGAGCGAATCGCTGACGGAGCAACAGGAAGCACGCCGCCTGGCTGGAGGTCCTGATGCGAGAGCCTACCAACGTGCCAGATCTGTTGGAAGATCGTGCCGCCAAGCTCATGCACGGCCTGCGTAATGGGCCGCCAGCCATCGCGCTGCGCTTCCGTATGGATGCCTGGTGTGCCACGATATCCATGGCCAAACGGCGATACGGGCGTGCCTTCGGTGATGATCAGGCCGGCTGAAGCGCGCTGCCGGTAGTACTCGAGCGCCATCGCACTGGGCACGTTGCCTTCATCCGCGCGGGTGCGGGTCAACGGTGCCATAACGACGCGGTTGCGAAGGGTATAAGGCCCAAGCGAGAGGGGTGAGAGTAGCTTCTTCACTGTTTGCCTCCTTGATCTGTGGCGCTCAGTTGGCGGAGTGTGTCGAGCACGATCTCCGGATCGAGCCTGCGTGTGTAGTCTTCATCCACGTAGGCGAGTTTGATGATGCCGCTGCGGTCGAGCACAAACGTGGCCGGGATCGGCAACTCCGTTGCGCCGGTCTCTCCGTTCATCATCGCCAGACCATGCTGAAACTGGTTGTAGGTCTCCAGAAGGTCATTGGGCAGTGTGAAGACGATGCCGAAGCGCCGTGCCACTTTGTTACCTACATCGCTAAGCACGGGAAACTGCAGGCCGTTCTTCTCCTCGGTTGATAAGGAGTTGTCCGGGAGCTGCGGTGAGATCGCAACCAGCGAAGCGCCGAGCTTCTGAATCTCCGGCAGTGCTCGCTGCAGGCCGCGAAGTTCGATGTTGCAGTACGGGCACCATCCTCCGCGATAAAACGCGATCACTACTGGGCCGGCCGACAGCAACTGCTGCAGGCGAACCGGTGTGCCGTGCGCGTCCATGAGAATGAAGTCCTGCGCACGGTTGCCTTCGCTGAGAGAAGACTCGCGGAGAGCGCTACGGATCAGTTCTTCCGTCGCAGCATCCATGATCTTCAGCTTGTCAGCCGGGATCACTTCATTGCGATAGTGATCGCGGGCTGCGTCGAGTTCGTTTGTTGTTTGCAATACCTGCGTCGCCATCAGCGTCTCTCCTTGAGAAAGGTTTGTAGTGTGTTCCGCCTGGGGCGGAAGCTCTTACCGAGCTTCCGCTGCAAAGGCCTGGTCGATCGTTGCCGGGGAGAGATGGTCAAGGTAGTTCGAGACCGTCTTCAGCGCGACGCCAAGCAGCAGTTCCATCACCTGCGGCTTCTGGTAGCCCGCTTCGAGGAATGCCTCCACAGTTGCAGGCGAAGCAAAGCCGCGCTCACGCACAATCTCGCGAACCAGATTCACCAACGCGTTCTGCTTCTTGTCTGCCACGGGCTTGCCATCGCGAACGGCAGCGATCGTCTCAGCAGGTGCGTGGAGGAAAGCCTTGGCAATGGTGGAGTGTGCGGCTGCGCAGTAGTTGCATTTGTTCTCTTCGCTCGCAGCGAGCAGGATCAGCTGACGCTCGATGGGCGAGAACGTGCCCTTCTCAAAAACGCCATCCATGGCAAGGTAACCCTGCAGTACGGTGGGGCTGTTGGCGAACGTGGCCATCAGGTTCGGGATAAAGCCAAAGCCCTTCTGAATGTTCTCGAGAATCGGCTTGGAAGCCTCAGGTGCGGTGGCAACGGTGAGCGGCTGGAACAGGGTTTCGGTAGCGGTAGCGTTCGACATTTTCTTTCTCCTTAGCTCGGTTCATAACCGTCAGCTACTGGAGTAGACACTTTGGCGAGTTGATATGATTCCTAAGAAGATCCGATCAACTTGATAAGAAAAGGCGTTCACCTTGGAGCTAAGACATCTTCGTTATTTCACTGCAGTGGTTCAGTGGAACGGCTACCGCGAGGCCGCAAGGCAGCGGAATATCGCGCAGCCTGCGCTGAGCCAGGCCGTGTCTGAGCTGGAGGAAGAGCTTGGGCTGAAGCTGTTCAATCGCGAGAAGCGGCGCGCCCGTCTCACACCCGAAGGCGAGGTGTTTTACGTTGAGGCCGTGCGTGTTCTGGAGCAGGCTCAGCACGCGATAGATGCAGCCCGCCGAGCCGCACGTGGTGAGATCGGAACGCTGCGCATTGGCTTCCTGGGGTCAGCAACGTCGTCGTTCCTTCCCGATCTGATTCGCTTGTATCGGCAGCGCTACCCTGGGGTGAAGCTTGTGCTGGAAGAACTGACGCCACTGCAGCAGGACGAAGCGTTCGCTCGTGGGGAGCTGGACGTGGGTTTCACGCGCCCACTCACCCGCGATCAGGCAGCACTGTTCAACACGCGCTCTATTTACAAGGAACCTCTGCTGGTCGCGATGCCCGATCACTGCGCGCCAAAAGGGAAGAGCGTGGCGCTGAATACGTTTGAAGGCAAGCCTTTGATCCTCTTCCATCGTCGTGGCGCACCGGGCTTATACGACAGCATCACGGCTTTGTGTAAGGAAGCAGGCTTTGTTCCGCGCGTGGAGTACGAGCCGAACATGATGCAGACCGTGCTCTCGCTTGTGGCTTCCGAAGCTGGAGCCGCGATCGTCCCTGCCTGCGTAAGCAATCTCCGCGCAGATGGCGTGAAGTTTCTGCGTCTTACTCCCGATGAGGCTCGCGTCGAGTTGATCGCAACCTGGCTGAAGGGCGTGCCATCCGTGGTCCTGCAGTCATTCCTCGATCTGCTGGAAACGGAGTCCCTCACCATTTTGGCTAAGGTAAAAAACCATGTGCCATGAAGACCGCAGTCATAACTGCTGCCGTGTTCCCACGCATAGAAGGTGATAGAAGCAGCAGCCTGCTGCCTGACGGGAACTCTCTTCAGGCAGTAACACTCCTCGAACGGATGAAAACTTCGGCATATAATTACGCTGTAAGCGGGAGTAGTTCCGTGGCAGAACGTCAGCCATTCCCAAGCTGGTAATCTGGTCGTCCTCCCGAGCGGGAGTAGCTCAATGGTAGAGTAGCGGCTTCCCAAGCCGTTGGTTGCGGGTTCGATCCCCGTCTCCCGCTCCAAGTTCCATAGGCATACTCTCTAGTCGCATCAGTAAGCCGGTTCACCGACCCATCGACCATCTTTGCACTCCGAATATCCCGCAGACAGGCGAAGTAGTTCGTCATTCCCGTACATCGCTATGTAGTCGTCGATTACCCAGTGACCGTTCTCTAGAATTGCCGTTACATTACCCTCCGAATCGCCCCAATCTTCTTTGAACGCGAGCAGAGCATCAACTCGGTTCTCGCCGACTGCCCGGCTGCTGACGATCCGAAAGGAAGGTGGCGTCGCCGCATCGTTAGGCCCGGTGAAGAGACCTTCTTCTAACCAAGGCGTCGCGGGCTTTGACGTTTCGGCGAGAAGAATCTTGCCATAGCGCCGGTAGTAGCCTCGGTCGCAAGCCGCTAGCCCATCGATCTCTTGAACAAGCCGCTTGCTGAGAAGCGGCCAAAGCACCGTCTTTGCTTTTCCGGATGGAATTCCCAACGGCCTATATTTGGTGATGGCAGCGTAGAACTTCCGAATGGTTTCAATCGCCGCTTCGGGAGAATTGGGATGAACGGTAAGATCCTGCACGATGCACGCTTCGATACAAAACTTCAGCTTCGAAGACGGGAATGTCCCAACTGCTGGTTTTGCTTGGCCGGAAAATCGAGCAAAGCTCTCTGGCGGTCCCATCGAGAACTCAGCGAGAAGCGTGTACTCGCCTGGTTTGTCGAATGCAAATCCCGTGCCATCCTTGAGCGAGATGGCTCTGGTCGTAGAGATCGCCTGATACTGTTTGAGTACTGTGAGATCGGCTGCAGCATTCACTTTGGGGTCGGCCTGCGTTTTTCCTTGCCAGCGCATTGCGGTGCCGTCCGGCCCCGTGACTTTGAAATGCACAAAGTCGTTACCTTGCAGGCTGGCCAGTATCGGTTGCTCTGAGCGGCTATAAAGCTGAAAACCGAATGTCACAGGTTCGCCCATCGAGAAGAGCTGAGTTGTCGGGCGGATGAAGAAGTAAAGTTCTGGAGTTTTAACGACTGCCGTTGTCGCTCGATCCTGCTCACGGTGAGAGCATCCCAGGAAAAGTGGGATTACGAAAAACGACGATACCGTTACCCACCGACTCAACTTGCGCATAGTGAATTAGACACCGGCTAACGACGCTTTGCTCCTGGGGTTTTCGCGAGTCGGAGCTTACTGTCCATACTGTTCATTCTTGGGCGAACCGCAGGACACAGTATGCCGAGAGTGCAAGGAACGCGCAGAATGCAAATGGGTAGATACTTGTGAATCAGTCTTTTGCAGTAAACACATGATGAGGCTAGGTGGGCCTTGAAGAAACAAAGGTAACGTCAGCTTCCCAAGCTCAATGTCGCCGGTTCGATCCCGGTCTCCCGCTCCAAAAGATTTGTAAGCAGCAAGTAAGAAGGGCCGCTCATCAGAGCGGCCCTTCTTATTTGCTGCAGCCACATTAGCGGCTTGCGGTTTGTTGTGCGCCGCCATGCTCTGAAGGCAGTTTGTGCAGGTACAGAGCTTCCGCTTCGGGGAAGTACGTGATCGCCTTGGCGATCTGCGGGTCCCATGCCGCGCGAACCATCATGCCCTGGGTCTGACCAAACTGAGCGGTGAAAAGCTCGGCCTTGATGCTGGTCTTGATCCATTCGATGTTCGTCTGCAAATCGGCATCGGTGTACTCGATCTTGTTCTCTTTCAGGAAGCTCTTGAAGTCGTTCATCACCGCATCGTCCACCACGAAGTCGCGGGGAACGCTGCTGTGCGTCGCGAGGTAGTGCTTGCTGAAGTTGAAGAACGCATACTTCATCAACAGGACATCCTGCTGGTGGTTGCTCTTGATCTCTGCAATCTTCTCGTCGGGCGTGATGCCACCGCCACCGTACACCGTACGGCCGGAGTCGGTGAGCTTCACTTCCTTGTTCGTGTTGTTAGCCGGGGCCGCATCGTCACGAACGTAGAAGTAGTCGAAGCGCGATTCGCCCGAGTAGTCGCGCTGGATCAAGCGACCCGACGGGGTGAAGTAGTGGTACGTGGTCAGCGCAAGCCCGGTGTTCTCGCTGATCGGGAAGACCGTTTGCACAAGGCCCTTACCGAAGGTGGTTTCGCCCACGATCAGTGCGCGGTCATGGTCCTGAAGCGCGCCGGAGAGGATCTCCGCTGCCGATGCCGTGTTGCGGTTCACCAGCACGATGATCGGGTACTTGGCGTCCGAACCATGCGGCGAGCGATAGACCTGGTCAGGGAAGGCACGGCCACGCTGCGACACCACGATCTGTCCCTTCTGCAGGAACTTGTCGCTGACGTCGACAGCCATATTAAGCAGACCACCGGGGTTACCGCGGAGGTCGATCAGCAGACCTTGCAGGCCGGGACCAAACTTGTCCAGCGCGTCCTGCAACTCTTTTGCCGTCGTCTCCGAACCGAAGCTGGCAATGTGGACGTAGCCGATATGCGGCTTAAGTTCAAACGCGAGATCGACGGTAAGGTGCGGGATCTCGTCGCGGATCAGGTCAAAGGTCAGCGGCTTCGGCGAGCCTTCGCGAGCCATCACAACGATGACGTGCGTGCCACGCGGTCCCTTCAGCACAGACGCGACGTCCGAGGAGTCCATCTTTTCCGTGCTCTTGCCGTCAACAGAGAGAATCACGTCGCCCGGACGAATGCCGGCGCGATAGCTCGGCGTTCCTTCAAACGGTGCGACGACGACGATCTTCGTGCCCTGCGGCTGAATCGTCATGCCCACGCCGAAGTACTTGCCCTGCTGGTCTTCGCGCATCTTGGCGAAAGCCTTTGGATCGAAGAAGTTCGAGTGGGGATCAAGCGTATCGAGCATGCCTGGGATCGCGCCATCATAGATCGCCTTGTCCACCTGGTCGGTGTTCAGCTTGTCGGCGTAGTTGGCTTCCACAATAGAGTAGGCGTCGGTAAAGTTCTTCATCGAGTCGCGCAACGTGGACTCATCCGTTGCCGATTGTGCCGCCACACGGCCGCCGAGCAGGCTTCCGGCAACGGCGCAGGCCGAAAGAAATAAAGTGGAGGTGAACAAAGCGCGGCGAGTGCGGCTGGGCATAGGTGAACAATCCTCGAAAAAGGGGCAGAGCGGAAAGCTTCCCCGTTTGGACGTAAGTATATGCGTTTGGATAGGTGCGCGTCGCAAGCGGATGAGCGGCTTTCTCCTCTACAATGGAAAAGCTGGTGACGTAGCGCCCGGAGCGCGGTCGAATACAGCAAAAGGAACGGATGACCGAGAAGCAGATGGGCGTTTCGAAGACTGGCCGAGTTGTGGGTTTGCGGGTAACGGCGACCGCGTTTTTGCTGAGCTGTGTCACAGCCGCTGCCGCAGCGCAGACGGCACAGCCACGTTATCCCGGGCCGGGAACGCAGTTTCCCATGGCTCCGCAGTTGCAACTGCCGAAGATGCCGACTCCCACCGCCATCACGCCGAACGGCGAGGTGGTGGAAGACGTTATCGCGCGTGTGAATGATCGCATCATCACGCGTACGGAGTACCTGCGCTCGCAGCAGAGCCTGTTGCAGGAGGCCCAGCAGCAAAACCTCTCGCCGTCTGATTACTCTGACCGCGAGAAAAATCTGTTGCGCGACATGATCGACCAGCAGCTTTTGATCTCGAAGGCGAAGGAACTCGGCATCACCGGTGATGCTGAGACGCTGCGTCAGCTCGACGAAATTCGTAAGCAGAATCACCTGGATTCGATGGAAGCACTGCAGAAGGCCGCCGAGCAGCAGGGCGTGTCTTTCGAAGATTTCAAGCAGGGAATCAAGGACCGCATCATCACGCAGAGCGTGGTGCGCGAAGAGGTCGGCCGCTCCATCCGCATGACGCATGGGCAGGAAGAGACCTATTACAACGCGCATAAGGAAGACTTCCGCGTTCCTGAGCAGATCCACCTCAGCGAAATCCTGATCCCCACGCCGGATAACGCGACAGACGCTCAGTTGGTTGCGGCAGAGAAGAAGGCTGACGATGCCGCAGCGCAGTTGAAGGCTGGAACAAAGTTTGCAGACCTCGCCAAAAAGGTCTCCGGTGGACCCACAGCTTCGGCTGGCGGCGATCTCGGCGACTTCAAGCGTGGTTCGCTGGGTGACGTGCTGGAAAAGGCTACCTTTAGCCTTCCCGCAGGCGGCACCACCGCACCGATCCGTACCCGCCAGGGCTACGTAATTCTCCACGTTGACTCGCATCAGGAGTCTGGCATTCCTCCGCTCAGTGCCGTGGAGCAGGATGTGCAGAGCGCAATTTACATGAACGCTTTGCAGCCCGCGCTGCGCGCTTATCTGACGAAGGCTCGCGACGAGGCGTACCTCGACATCAAGCCGGGCTTTGTGGATACCGGTTCGGACCGCAAGGAATCGAAGCCCACCTTCACGGCGTACGCTCCTCCCGCGCCGAAGAAGAAGGCGATCGCCAAGCAGCGTCTTGAGCAGAAGAAGCAGGAAGAAGCTGCTGCAGCGCTTGCCGCTTCCCGCGAGAAGGTTCGCGAAAAGCAGGAAATGAAGGCTGCGGAGCAGGCCCGCAAGGCTGGCGCGAAGGATGTCGCCATGCCGGTAAAGCATAAGAAAACGAAGCGTGAGAAGGTGCGTTACGGTCAGGCTCCGCGCAACGCTCTTCCGGCGATGGGCGTGGCAACGATCGAGGAAAATACTCCGTTGACCGGCCAGGCGCCGGGTGTGGCAATGGCTCCGACGCAGGCCACCACCGTGATGACGACCGGAACGGGAACGGACGTCAACGACGATCCGCTCGCGCAGCAGAAAACGACCGACCGCAAGTCGCGCTACTCTGACCGAGAACGTCAGGCAGAGGAAGAGCGCCTGGAGAACAAGGCCAAGCACACGAAGGTTCGTGCGAACAAGCACTCGCAGCAGGCGACCAAGCAGGAAGCTGCCGACGAAACCTACCGCCAGAAGGCCCTCGGCCTGAACGGCGACACCAATAAGAAGAAGCAGAAGCGGAAGAAGGGCGATCCCAAGGAGCGCCTGACTGAAAAGCCAGCGAAGCAGGCCGAAGAGAACAAGCCTGTGGTCGTTGACCAGACGGTAAATCCGACGCTGACCGCTCCGGCTGTGCAGTCCAAGCCGTCGGCAGACAAGACCACCCTGCCGCCGACCTACCAGCCTGCTCCGGGAGCATCGCCTGCCGGTCAGCCGATTCCCAAGACGACCTCGGCTGATCCCAACGCACCTGCTACGACACCTGTTCCCCCGCAGTAAGGGAAGCAGCCCAAGCCAACGAGAACGGCCCGCGCAAGCGGGCCGTTCTCGTTGGCGTATAAGGCCCCGCCACACTCCCGCAAATCCCTTCGCGTCGAAGCTTCTCTCACCCCATACCGCGAACCTCACACCGCACAGCAGCGAGCCGTACAATAAGCCTGCCCATGAAAGAGTTTTACGTCAGCGACGCCGCCCGTTTTGAGAACCAGAGCATCACCACCTACTTCGCCCTCGCCGCGCTAAGCCAGCGTGAGCGCAAGGGAACCGGCGGCACATACCTCGCGCTGACGCTCGCCGACAAAACCGGCTCGCTCGAAGCTCGCATGTGGGACGACTTCGCCGACGCCCTCAACGAGTGTGCCGAGGGCTGCTACGTCAAGGTGCAGGGACAGATCTCGAAGTATCAGGGCAAGTTTCAGATCACGCTCCAGAAGATGCGCTTCGCCGCCGACTCCGAAGTCGACTCCGCAGACTTCGTCCCGACCACTCAGTACGACATCCCCGAGATGGACGCGGAGTTGCGCGGCATCGTCAGCCGCTTCACCAACCCACACCTGCAGCGCCTCGTCCTCAGCTTTCTCAACGATCCCGAGATCGGCCCGAAGTTCGTCGTCGCTCCGGCCGCCAAGCGGCTGCACCACGCCTGGATCGGCGGCCTCCTCGAGCACGTCCTGCACCTTGTCCGCGTCTGCCTCGCCACCGCGCCGTTCTACCCCGAGGTCGACCCCGATCTGCTCGTCACCGGAGCGATCCTCCACGACATGGGCAAGATCCGCGAGCTGAGCTGGAAGTCGAGCTTCGGCTATACGCTCGAAGGCCAGCTCATCGGACACATCTCCATCGGCGTCGGCATGATCGGCGAAAAGATCGCGCAGTTGAACGCAGAGCCCGGTGCGGAGCCCTTCCCGCCACGCCTGCGCGTCGTGCTCGAGCACATGATCCTCGCCCACCACGGCAAGCTTGAGTTCGGCTCTCCCAAGCTGCCCATGACCCCCGAGGCGATGCTTCTCTCCGCGCTCGACGACCTCGAGGCCAAGTTCCAGACCCTGCGCGGCGAGTTCGCCACAGCCCGAACCGCCGGCAAGAAGCCCGACGAAGTCACCGACTGGGTTCGCTCCATGGACCGCGCGCTCTTCGACTCCAGGACCTACCTCGCCGAAGAGAAGCCCGCCCCGCCGGCGCAGACCGTCGAGCTGGACGCAAAGGACGAAGACCCCGCCGCCACCGAAGAAGCCATCTTCGACACCCTTCCGTTCACCTTCGAATAGCGGCTTCCGCGAATCCGCTGCAAGGCTTTGGTCGATCAGCGGAAACTCTGCCCCTCCGCGCCGGTATAATCAACTGGTTATGCTCAGGTTTTCTACAGCAGGGGAAAGTCACGGCGAAGCGCTCGTGGCTCTGGTGAGTGGTCTTCCCGCCGGTGTGCCGGTGGCTCAGGAGTACTTGAATCGCGAACTCTGGCGTCGTCAGCAGGGCTACGGCCGCGGCGGGCGTATGCGCATCGAGAAGGACACCGCGCACATTCTCTCCGGAGTTCGCCACGGCAAGACGATCGGTTCGCCGGTCGCCATGACCCTGGCCAACAACGATTGGAAGAACTGGGAAGAGATTCTGCCGGTCGGCGAAGGCGATGCAGAGAAGCACAAAGCCGTCGCAAGCCCGCGCCCCGGCCACGCCGATCTCGCTGGAGCCCTGAAGTATGACTTCAGGGATGCCCGCTATGTGCTTGAAAGAGCGAGCGCTAGGGAATCTGCCGCACGCGTGGCCTGTGGCGCTCTGGCGCAGATGCTTCTGCTCGAACTCGGCATCGAAGTCGCCTCGCACGTCGTCCGCGTCGGCACGGCCGAGCTTGGACGCGAGGCCAGCTTCGACGAAATCCGCACCATCCGCAGCCGCGAAGACGTGCTCCTCGCCTGCGTTGACCCCGATGCCGAGGCCCGTATGAAGGCCGAGGTGGACTCCGCGCTCCGCACCGGCGACACGATCGGCGGTATCTTCGAAGTCGTCGTGCACGGTCTGCCTCCGGGCGTTGGCACGCACGTCAACTGGGACGAGCGCCTCGACGGCCTGCTCGCGCAGGCGCTGATGAGCCTGCAAGCGGTGAAGGCGGTCGAACTCGGCCGCGGCGTCACCGCCGCCAGCACTCCCGGCTCGCAGGTCCACGACGCAATCGGCTACGCTGCCGAGGGCGAAGGCGACGGTTTCACCAAGTTCACCCGCGAAAAGAACAACGCGGGCGGCATAGAGGGTGGCATCTCGAATGGGCAGGATCTCGTCGTTCGCGGCTACCTGAAGCCCATTTCGACGCTCCGCCGTCCGTTGCCCAGCGTCTCCTTCGAAACCCGCGAGGGTACCAAGGCAGCCTACGAACGGTCCGATGTCTGTGTCGTTCCTGCAGCCGGTGTTGCGGGCGAAGCGATGGTCGCGCTCACGGTGGCGCGCCTGGTGATCGATAAGTTTGGCGGCGACAGCCTGCGCGAGTTGAAGCGCAACTTCGACAGCTACAAAGAACAGATTCGGGCTTACTAGTCATGAGCGAACGCACCCCCCACGTCCCCAAACCGGGCGTGAAGATCCACGAAGTCGTGAAGTATCCGGAACCCGTCCTGATGGCTGAGGCCGAGAAGGTGACGGAGTTTGGGCCGGAGCTTGCTCAGTTCGTCGAAGAGATGTTCGAGAGCATGTATGTGGCTGAAGGCATTGGCCTCGCTGCTCCGCAGATCGCCGTGCCGAAGCAGATTGCGGTCATCGATGTCTCCTTCAAGGAGCGCCCCAAGGACAAGGTGGTTCTCATCAACCCGGAGATCATCGTCCGCGAGGGCAAGACGTACCTCGAAGAAGGCTGCCTGAGCCTGCCGGACATCCACGAGAAGGTGCACCGCGCCGCCCGTGTCGTCGTCCGCGCCCAGGACGTTAAGGGCGAGTTCTTCGAGATCGAGGGAGAAGAACTGCTCTCCCGTGCGCTCCAGCATGAGATTGACCACCTGCACGGCATCCTGTTCATCGACCACATCAGCCGCTTGAAGCGCGACTTGGTGCTGCGCCGTATCCGCAAGCTGCAACGCACCGGCGACTGGTAAGGAGAACGCGGCATGAAGCTCGTATTCTGCGGAACGCCGCACTTTGCTGTCCCCAGCCTGAAGGCTGTGCTCGACGCCGGGCATGAGGTGGCGCTGGTTCTCACCCAGCCCGACCGCCCTGCCGGTCGCGGCATGGAACTGCGCCCGTCCCCGGTAAAGCAGTTTGCCGAGGCCGCCGGTCTGCCCATCCTGCAGCCGGAGAAGATCAAGAACAACCTGGAGCTTCGCGAGCGGCTTGAGGCCATCGCGCCGGACGCGATCTGCGTCGTCGCCTACGGCCGCATCATCCCGTTGTGGATGCTCACGCTGCCACGCTTCGGCAACATCAACGTCCACGGCTCGCTTCTGCCGAAGTACCGCGGCGCGGCCCCCATCCAATGGGCGGTAGCGAACGGCGAGGCCGAAACCGGCGTCACCACCATGCTGCTGAACGAGGGGCTGGACACCGGCGACACGCTGCTCGAGAAGCGTCTGACGATTGCACCGGAAGCGACCTCTGCCGACCTTTTTGCACAGCTTGCCGAGATCGGTGCCGAGGCCCTTGTGGAAACGCTGGCAGGGCTGGAAGACGGCTCGCTGCAGGCCACCCCGCAGGATCACTCTCTGGCTACATTGGCCCCCATCATCTCCCGGGAAGACGGTCGAGTGGATCCACAACAGCAAAGCGCACTGGATATCCACAATCGCTGGCGCGGCTTCCAGCCATGGCCCGGCGTATACGCCTCGCTTCGAGGTAAGCGTTTTATTTTGAACTCGTTGCGGATGGAACCTGAAGTTGAAGTTCCGGCTTCGGAGTTGCTTTTTAGCGGTGGAAAACTTCTACTCGGTACTGTGGATCGCTCTGCGCTGGAGCTGGTTGAAGTGCAGCTTGAAGGTAAGCCCCGCATGCCGGGAGCACAGTTTGCAAAGGACTTCCAGGTGAAGTCGGGTGAACGCATTGGCTGAGCCGCGTCGTTATAAATATCGGAGAATTCCACAGGAAGCCAAGCCCGTGAGCCCGGCCCGTTGGGCAGCGTTTCAGGTGCTCGAAAAGCTCGCCACCTCGGACGCCCACTCGGACGATCTGCTGCACGGGCCGCTCCTTGCCGGGCTCTCGCAGCAGGACACGGCGCTGGCCCACACGCTGGTCATGGGAACGCTGCGCTGGCAGCTCTCGCTCGAAGATCGGCTGCTCACGCTGCTCACGCGGCCCGACTCGCACCTGCCCAGTCAGGTGGAGAACGCTCTCCGGCTGGGAGCGTTTCAGCTCCTGCATCTGGATCGGATTCCGGCCCACGCGGCTCTCAGCGAGAGCGTAGAACTGGTCCGGGCGGCGGGGCATCCCGGCGCCGCGGGGCTGGTGAATGCAATTCTGAGAAAGCTTTCCGTCAATACAAATCCGGCCCGCAAGCCACTGGTGGAGTCCGCCGACGGCCTCGCGAAACGGCTCGGACATCCGCAGTGGCTCGTTCGTCGCTGGGTGAAAGCGTACGGTCAGTCAGCCGCCGAGGCTATCTGCACTTATGATCTGACGGAGCCGACCGGCGGAGAGCTCTTCGCCGATGCCACCGCCTTTCGCATGGACGACGGTTCGCGGCTGGTCGCCGAACTGGCGGCTGCGGCAAAGCCGGACGCCGCCACGGTCTGGGACACCTGCGCCGCTCCCGGCGGAAAGACTTCTGTGCTCGCGGCTCGTTTGCCGGAGGCCAAAGTGCTGGCGACCGACGTCAGCCCGAAGCGTTTGCATCGGATGGCCCAGCGGTTTGAGATGGAACTCCCCGGCCGCATTCGCACCCTCGGCGTGGACGCCGGTAGGCTTTCGGAAGAGGAAGGTCCGTTCGACCTGATTCTGTGCGACGTGCCATGCTCGGGAACGGGGACGATGGCCCGTAACCCGGAGATCAAGGTTCGTCTGGAGCCGGAAGATCTGGAGCGGCAGACGAAGCGCCAGCTCGAAATCGCGCAGGCCGCATTGGCCCGGCTCGCACCCGGGGGCCGACTCGTTTACTCCACCTGCTCGCTGGAGCCCGAAGAGAATGAGGACATTGTGCGCTCTCTAAAGGGTGCCAAGGTCGTTCCTGTGGCTGAAGCGCTGGATCGCCTTCACCTCGCGGACACCGCTCCGCTGGTTCGCGGAGAGTTCCTGCGGACGCTCCCCGGAGTGCAGTTTGCGGGCGACGGCTTCTTCGCCGCGATCCTCGAACGGGCCTAGCGCAGAACGCTTTCGACGTAGTGCGTCAGCAGGTCGCGGTAGGTTTTTGCAACCTGCTCATGGTCTGCCGGAAGCAGTTCGCCGAGCAGGTGCATGAGTCCGCGGAGAAGCTGGATGGTGACATTTCCGGCTAAAAACGCCTCTTGTTCGCTCAGGCTGGGCTTGTGGGAGCGGAACGCTGCGGCGACCGCGTTCCGCAGGCTGCGCCGTGCTTCCGGGGTTCCACGGAAGCGAATCGGACTGCTCACCAGCGTCAGAAATGCAGGGCGCTGGCGCACGAACTCGATTACCGTTTCGATGAAAAACTCAGCAAATTCATGGTTTTTCAGCTTTGGAGCTTGCTCCAGGAGCGGCTGCCACATCTGTTCAAGCTCGGTGCCGTACTGGCTGAGAAGGGCGACGACGACGGAGCGTTTATCCGGAAAGTAGTGATAAAGGCCGCCGATGGAGAGGTCTGCGCGGTACGCAATCTCCGTCATGGTCAGGGCGTCGACGCCGTTTTCAAGAATCAACTTCGCCGAAACCTCGAAAATCGCCTCCAAAGTGCGCTCGGAGCGAGGCTGTTTTGGAGCGCGGCGGACGGGTTTTGACGAAACCGAGGGCATCCTCGTATTCTAGGGATAGATAAACCGAGGGTCTGCTCGGTTTCGTGAATTGGAGCGAAATTATGGTTTTGGATGCGAAGAAAACAGCACTCGTGGCGATTGACCTGCAGAATGGCATCGTTGGGCGGAGTCCGCAGCCTCACCCGGCCGCGGACGTGATGGCGATGACGTCGCAGATTGCTGAGGCGCTGCGCGCCAAGGGCGGGACGGTGGTCTACGTTCGTGTGGACTTCAACGACATGCTGAGCCTGCCGGTGGACACTCCGATGGTGCTGCCTCCTGGGCCGCTGCCCGTGGAGTTGATGGAGTTCGCTCCGGCTTCGGGGTATCAGGAGAGCGATCTGATGGTGACGAAGCGTCACTTCGGAGCGTTTGCGAAGACGGGTCTGGAAGAGATGCTGCGCGAGCGTGGCGTGGAGACGGTGGTGCTGACGGGCATCTCGACGAACATTGGCGTGGAGTCGACGTTACGGCAGGGAACGGGGCTGGGTTTTGGCTTTGTGGTGGTGGAGGATGCGTGCTCGGCGCTGACGGCGGCAGAGCATGAGGCTTCGGTGAAGGGCATCTTTCTTCGTCTGTCGCATGTTCGCTCGACGGATGAGGTCCTTGCGGCTATTGGCTAAGGCTGGCTCCAGTCTGGAAAAGCTGCCACCGGGGATCTGGAAGGTTGCCCTGGTGGCGGTGCTGGGCTCGTTCATGGCGCAGCTTGATGCGACGGTTGTGAACGTCTCGCTGTCGAGTCTGGCGGTGGAGCTGCACAGCGCTCTCGAGCATATTCAGTGGGTGACGAGCGGCTATCTGCTGGCGCTGGCGCTGCTGTTGCCGCTGAGCGGATGGCTGGTCGACCGCTTTGGCGCGAGGGTGGTGTACCTGGGGTGCTTTGTCAGCTTCACCCTTACCTCGGCGATGTGCGGGCTGGCGTGGTCAGCGAACTCGCTGATTGCGTTTCGCGTTCTGCAGGGCATGAGCGGCGGGTTGCTGGCTCCGATGGCACAGCTCACGATGGCGCGGGTGGCGGGCAAGCACATGGCGCGGGTCTTCGGATATGCGGCGCTGCCGGTGCTGCTTGGGCCGGTGGTGGGGCCGGTGCTGGCGGGGGCGATTCTGGCCCATGCGTCATGGCGCTGGCTGTTTCTGGTGAACGTTCCGTTCAGCTTGTTCGCGCTGGTGTGGTCGTGGTTTGTGCTGCCGAAGGACGGACCTGCGGAGCATCGCCGGGAGTTTGATCTGGTGGGTTTTGCGTTGCTGGCCCCGGCGCTGGTGACGTTCCTCTATGGTGCGGACCACTTGCGCGGCGGGTATGGCGGTCTGGTGTTGCTGGGGAGCTTTGTTCTGCTTGCGATCTTTGTGCGGCACGCTCTGAAGCTGGGGGACCATGCCATTGTCGACCTACAGGTGTTTCGCGGGAGCTTTCGCGTTTCGGCACTGACGCAGTTTCTGTCGAACGGCATTGCGTTCGCGGGGCAGTTGCTGGTGCCGTATTACCTGGTGCGGGCGTGTGGCGAGTCGGTGGTGACGACGGGCTGGCTGATGGCTCCGCTGGGTCTGGGAATGATGCTGGTGTACCCGCAGGTGGGTGGCTTTACGGAGCGGTTTGGCGTGCGCCGAACCGCTGTGACGGGTTCGCTGCTGGCGCTATTTGGCTCTATGGTGCTGGTGGGAACGGTGGCGCATGGGCTGAGTCTTCCGGTACTTGAGGTTGCGCTGTTTGTACGCGGCATGGGGATGAGCTGCGTCAGTATTCCATCGCTTTCTTCGGCGTATATCTCGGTGGACCGCCGGACGTTGCCGATGGCGACGACCGCAATGAACATTGTGCAGCGACTGGGTGGGCCAGCGTGGACGACGGTTGTGGCGACGTTCCTGGCGTGGAGGCTCGATGTCTCCGCAGGGAGCCATGCCCCTGCGACGCGCGGGTTTCTGGAGGCGTTTGCCTTCCTTGCCGTGATTCACCTGGCGCAGCTTCTTACCGCGATGCGTCTGCCGATTCTTCTGCACAGCGCGACCGAAGTGGAAGCTGTCGCGAGCTAAGACGTAGAAGCCGTTGCGAGTGAATTAGTGGGTGGCTGGCTTTGCCGGGGCTGCGGGTTTTGCCGGAACGGGGACGGTCACGGTTTTGCCGGTGGCGGGAGCTGCTGCCGTTGCTGCAGGAGTGACGATGACAGGAGCGGCCACGGCTTCGACGACGTGCGCGAAGGTCAGCTTGACGGTGTCTCCGCGGTTGGCGCGATAGCCTGCTGCCGGAGTCTGCACGAGGACAGGCCCTGATGGGCCGGAGGCTTGTGCGGGTTGGCTGACGGCTGCCTGTGCCGGGCGTGCGATCGGCTCGCCGCTGGCGTCGAGGATGGTTCCGTTCGGGCCGGTGTGGGCCCCGGGGGGCAGGGAGCTGGATGCTGAGATGGTGCTGGTGGTCTGGCCGAGCCAGGCGGTCTTGAGGCCGAGCGAGGCTGCCGCCCTGTTGGCCGCGGGGTAGCTCATGCCGAGGAAGCTGGGGAGGACGAAGGCCCCATCGGCTCCTGCGCCGGAGCTGCTGACGAGCAGGGAGACGCGGGGCTGATCGACGCCTGCGTCGGGTGGCGGCGTCTGGGCGACGACGATATCGGGGTCGCCGGGAGCTTCGATGTGGGCGATGGTGCCGAGGTCGAGCGAGGCGCGGCGCAACGTCATGGTCGCGGCGCGCATGGGCTGGGCGCTGACGTCAGGGATAGTGACCTGCTGCGGGCCGAGCGATTCTGTGACGCGAACCTGCCAGCCTTTGCGAACCTGCGCCCCTACAGCTGGCGCCTGCGAGAGGATGCGACCGGCGGGGACGGTGGTGGAGTAGAACTTGTTCTCGATGGTGAGGTCGAGGCCCGCGCGCAGGGCGGCGTCGGCGGCTTCTGAGACGGTGAGGCCGGAGAGGCTGGGGATGAGGGTGTCGCCGGTATGAAGCGCAAGGCGCAGCGTGATGCCGGCGGCGATCATCATGGTCGCCAGCATGGCGATAACGGTAAAGGCGATGCGGAAGAAACGCTTCATCGGACTCCGGTGACAAGGATAACGTGCGGGACGAGTTAGCGTTCGTTGTCGGTGGCAGGTTCGGGGTGGATGAAGACGCTGGTGATCTCGGGGTGGTCGTGGCGGAAGGCGGCTTCGAAGTCGGTGATGATGGCGTGGACGCGGTCCATGGGCATGGCGTCGGGCAAAGTGCAGTGGCAGGAGATCTGCAGGCCGGTGGCGGTGCCGGCGTGAGAGCGCGTGACGAGGATGTCGTGGACGTCGATGATTTCGCGGAACTCACGGGCGACGGTGCGGAGGTTGCGCTCGAGCGCGGCGGCGGGTGGGCTGGCGGCGGCCTGGTCGATCGTCGAAGGCTCACTTTCGATGTGCGTGAGCAGGGTGACGACCTCGGGGAGGTCGCGGCGGATGTTGGCTTCGAGGAGCGAGGCGATGTCGTGCGCTTCGCGCAGGCTCATGTGCTCGGGCACTTCGAGGTGCTGCTCGACGTGGAGGCCGCCGTCGTACTGCTGCACGGTGACGTCGTGAATCGAGAGGTTCGCGCGGGCGGCGACGGCGCGGATGCGATCGAAGACGGACTCCGAGACCGAGGCTGTGGCGAGGGTAGAGATGACGACGTCGGAGTCGGGGAGCAGCTTTTGCACGGTGGCTTCGGCGGCGAGGGTGACCTGCTCGGCGCGCTGGAAGGTGAGGGTGCGGGCGAGGCAGAGGGTGAGGTCGACGAAGTATTTTGGGCCGGAGCGGCGGACGCGGAGGCGGTCGACGGAGAGGACGTCAGGGATAGCCTGCAGGTTCTCGATGAGGTCGCGGTGGGTTTGCTCGCGGACTTCCTGGGGGGTGGCGTCGGTGAGGGAGTCGATGGTGGTGCGGGCGAGGCGGAAGGTGACGGAAAGGATGATGCAGGCGACGACGAGAGCGGCGACGGGGTCGGCGTAGTCGAGGGCCGGGATTCGGAGACGCTGGCCGAGGTAGGAGCAGGCGAGGCCGAGCATGACGGCCGAGGCAGCGTAGATGTCCGTGCCGAAGTGGATGGCGTCCGCTTCGAGGGCTTCTGAGCGGTGGGCCTGGGCGGCGCGATGCAGGGCGCGAGAGCGGGTGAGGTCGACGGCGATGGAGATGCCGAGGACGAGGAAGGGCCAGATGGAGAACTTGAGCGTGAGGTGCTCGTGACGGAGCAGGCGGTGCAGGGCCTCGTAGCCGATCCAGGCGCAGGAACCGAGCATGAGCAGGATTTCGACGGAGGCGGAGAGGTTTTCGAGCTTGCCGTGGCCGTAGTTGTGGTCCTCGTCGGCGGGACGGTCGGAGGCGCGGATGGCGAGCAGGGTGACGCCGCTGGCGATGAGGTCGATGCCGGAGTGTGCTGCCTCTGAAAACATGCCGAGCGAACCGGTGAGGACGCCGGTGACGAGTTTGAGCAGCGTGATGCCGAGGGCGGCGATCAGCGAAGAGAGCGCCGCGGCGCGCTTGGCTGTGCTGGCTTCGTTGGCAGGCGCGACGGGCATCGTGTTTGAGGATACCGCGAGGAGAGAGCGCGGTCTGAGGTGTTTCGGGGAAAGGCTTTGGAAAATTGGGGCTTGGTGAGGGAAAGCTTTGACAAGGAGTGCTGCGAGGGGGCGTGGAGTGCTTTAACGCGAGGTGCGCGAAGTTTGAGACGCGAAGTTCGCAAGGGATTGGGATGACAAGTGGAAGGGAGAAAGGTGAGGCGGGATTTGCGTTTGCGGGGGGATTGCCTGATTCTCTTGAGATGAAGACGAAACGGAGTGAGCTGGCCGAGGTGCGGGAAGAGCTGGCTGCAGCGATTGATCGGCAGCTACCGGGGGAAGGGGACCTTCCAATGGCGGTGCCGGGGCTGCATCTATACCGGCGACACTCGCCGGTGGTCGGGGCGTGCCAGGTGTATGAACCCGCGCTGGCCGTGGTGGCGCAGGGAGCGAAGGCTGTGGATGTGGGCAGCGAGTCGTTTGCGTTTGGCGAAGCGCGCTGGCTGCTGACGCCGATGCATGTTCCGGCGATGTCGCGGATTACGAAGGCTAGTGTGGCGCGGCCTTATCTGGCCTGTGCGCTGCTGCTCGACATGCAGGCAGCGCGGGAGATGATTGCCGAGTTTGACGTGGCGACGGTTGATAGCGTGACGAAGGGTTCGGCGGTGACGACAGGGCCTGTTTCGCTGGATCTGCTGGAGGCGATGTTGCGCGTGGTGAGGCTGAATGAGAGGCCGCAGGATATTCCGGTGCTGGGGAAGTTGCTGCATCGGGAGATTCTTTATCGGCTGCTTACGAGTGCTCATGGAGGAGCGCTGCGGCAGATTGTGACGACGGGATCGCAGAGCCAGCGCGTGGCGCGGGCCGTGGAGTGGCTGCGGACGAACTTTCGCGAACCGTTGCGGGTGGATGAGTTGGCAGAGCATGCGCGGATGGGAGTGTCGACGCTGCATCATCATTTTCGTGAGATGACGGGGAGCAGTCCGCTGCAGTTTCAGAAGCAACTGCGGCTGTTTGAGGCTCGGCGGATGATGCTGATGGATGGTTTGGATGCGGCTTCGGCGGCGTTTGCGACGGGGTATGAGAGCGCGACGCAGTTTAATCGGGAGTATCGTCGGCAGTTTGGGCAGCCCCCGCGACGGGATGTGGCGGGAGTGCAAGGTGCGGAGACTCTGGCCTTTGTTGTTTGAGGCAAGAGAATCAGGCAAGAAGTCGGCAGAAGTAGGCTAACGGTTTGTCTTATGGGAGCCCTACGCTGTTCTTCAAGGAGAACAACGAACCATGGCTGACATTCAAGGCAAGGTTGTAGTGATTACGGGTGCGAGCAGCGGTATTGGCGCGGTGACGGCGAAGGAACTGGCAAAACAGGGTGCGGTTGTGGTGCTCGGTGCTCGTCGCAAAGACCGGCTGGACGATGTGGTGAGCGAGATCGAAGCGGCCGGTGGCAAGGCCCTGGCGGTGGCTTGCGATGTGCTGAAGCGTGCGGACCTGGTGGCGCTGGTGGAGGCCGCGGTGACGGCGTTTGGCAAGGTCGATGTGATCGTGAACAATGCGGGCATCATGCCGCTTTCGCCGATGAGCGAACTGCGCGTCGAGGAGTGGGAGCAGACGATCGACGTGAATATCAAGGGCGTGCTGTATGGCATTGCGGCGGCGTTGCCGGTGTTTGAGAAGCAGGGCAGCGGGCACTTTGTGAACATTTCGTCGGTGGCGGGGATTCGCGCGTTCCCGATGGCGGCGGTATACTGCGGCTCGAAGTGGGCTGTGGGGGCGATTACGGAGACGCTGCGCCAGGAGACTGCGGGCAAGGGGATTCGCACGACGGTGATTTTGCCGGGTGCGTTTGAGACCGAGCTTGGTGGAACGATCAAGCATGCGGAGACGGCTGAGCAGATGGGCCACTTTATGCAGGTTGCGCAGCCGCCGCAGGCGATTGCTGAGGCGATTGCGTTTGCGATCGGGCAGCCGAAGGGCGTGGCGGTGAATGAGTTGGTGGTGCGGCCTGCGGCGCAATTTATCTAAGGCGCTCGTGGTGGGAGGGGAGGTGGCCTTTGGCTGCCTCCCCCTTTTTGTGGCGGTGAGAGGGAAAGCCTGGACGCAGAGAGCGCGAAGGTCGCAAAGGGAACGCGAAGGGATTTGTGGCTGGGGACGCAGATCCCCTGCGGGGATGACAAACAAAAAACCGTACGTTGGCGGACTAGGCTTTGGTGGCTCGGTAGAGGCCTGCGGAGTGCAGGAGGTAGCCGTCCCAGGCTGGAGTGATGAAGCCTGCTTCGGTCATCAGGGAGAGCATTCTGGGAGGGCGCGGGAAGCGGCGGACCGAGTCGGGGAGGTACTTGTAGGCGGCGCGGTCGCCGGAGATCATGCCGCCGATGAGGGGCGCGATCTGCGAGAAGTACAGGTTGTAGACGAGGGCGGAGAGGCCTTCGGGCTGGTTGGCTTCGAGGATACCGATCTGACCGCCGGGTTTGAGGACGCGGGCGATTTCGCGGAGGCCGCCGGCGTAGTCGGTAAGGTTGCGGAAGCCGAAGGCCGAGGTGACGAGGTCGAAGCTGGCGTCGGGGAAGGGCAGGTGCATGGCATCGCCTTCGACCCAGTCGATGGGCTCGGTGGCGTACTTGCAGCGGGCGCGGTCGAGCATTTGCGCGGAGAAGTCGAGGCCGGTGAGGCGTGCGCCGGTGGCGGGGCGGGCCGATTGCAGGGCGAAGGTCTGGTCGCCGGTGCCGCAGCAGATGTCGAGGACGCGGGCGTCGGGGTTCTGGAGGACGGGCGCGAAGGCGCGGGCGGTCTTCTTCCACCAGTGGCGGTCGAGACCCATGCTGATGAGGTGGTTCAGCAGGTCGTACTTAGGGGCGATGGCGTTGAACATCGCTTGTACGTTCTGGGCGGCTTCGGCCTGGGTGCGTTCGTCGGCGGTGCGTGCGCCTGTGGTTTCGGTGGTCATGCTATCGGGCCAATCTTTTCGCGAAGGAAACCGTAGATGTCTGTTTCGTTGGAGCGTTCGACGACGATGAAGAACTGTTCAATTGATTCCTGATCTTCCGTCGCGACGTAGTCTCCTTTGTCATCAACGAGCCAGACGATGTTTGGACCATCTCGGTGGGAATAATAGCCGATGCGGTATCCTTCGCCGCTGGTCAAATCGGGGCGTTGATCTAGCGTAGCGTCATTGGCCTGAACGACTGAGAGCGGAGGAATGATGTTGCTTGGGACGAAGTAGGGTGGGTCCCAGTGTCGCCTCAGATTTAGAGCGTATTCGGCGGCGCGGTTACGCTTCATGCATTAGTCTCGGCGAGGTCTTCGGTGCCGGGCATCTGGGCGAAGAGCTCTTCGGCGCCTTCGAGGAGTTCGGCTTCGGTGACGTCGCGGACGACGGTGGCGTCGCCGATGCCGACCGAGAGGACGAAGCGGCGTGCGTCGGAGCGGTTCTTCTTGTCCTTGGCCGTGAGCGCGACGAGGGTCTCGGGGTTCGCGGTGAAGGGCTTGAGTGGGCCGTAGGCGCGGATGAGGCTGGCGATGCGTTCGGCTTGCTCGGGAGTGACGAGGCCGCGCTTTTGCGCGATGGAGTTGGCCGCGATCATGCCCCAGGCGATGGCTTCACCGTGCAGAAGCTGCTCGTAGTTGGTGGCGGCTTCGATGGCGTGGCCGAGGGTGTGGCCGAGGTTGAGCAACATGCGGACGCCGATCTCTTTTTCGTCCTCGGCGACGACGGTGGCCTTCATCTGCACGGCGTCGGCGATGACGTGGGTGAGGGCTTCGTGGTTGCCGGCGAGGATGGCGTCGGCGTGCGACTCCATGTAGTCGAAGAGGGCGCTGTCGCGGATGATGCCGGCTTTGACGGCTTCCTGGAGGCCGGAGCGGAGCTCGTTTTCGGGCAGGGTCGAGAGGGTGTCGATGTCGGCGTAGACGGCGAGTGGATGGAAGAAGGCGCCGATGAGGTTTTTGCCCGCTGCGAGGTTGGCGCCGGTTTTGCCGCCGACGGAGGAGTCGATCTGCGCGAGAGCGGTGGTCGGGATCTGCACGTAGCGGATGCCGCGCATGTAGATGGCGGCGAGGAAGCCGGTGAGGTCGCCGAGGACGCCGCCGCCGAAGGCGATGAGGATGCTGTCGCGGTCGGCACCGTGCTGGGCGAGCTGTTCGGCGAGGGATTCGAGGGTGGAGAAGCGCTTGTATTGCTCGCCGGAGAGGACCTGGAGGACGATCGGCTGATGTTCGCCGAAGGAGGCGAGGAAGCGCTCGGACCAGTGGTTCCAGATGACGGGCGAGGTGACGACGAAGAGCTTCGCCTTAGGGGTGTCGTGCAGGGCCGAGATGCGGTCGGCGATGTTTGCGAGGAGGCCGGGGCCGATTTCGACGGTGTAGTTGGCGGACGGCGTGCGGACCTGGATCTCGGTGGACATCGTGAGCTAAGGATAACTCGGGTGGTGGTGGGTTGTGGCGGGGCGGACGGAAAGCTTCGACGCGGAGGGCGCTACGGGCGCGAAGGAGACGCTACGGGAGTTGTGGCGCTGTGGAGGGAAGCGGATCGCTTACTGCGTTTGGGGAGGAGAATTCTTAGGGAGTAGGGAATAGGGAGGGGAGGCGAGGGCTTCAATGCAAATGGCGCAAAGTTTAGGCGCGACGTAGGCGACGGGCCTGGGGTTATGCGGTTTTTTGTTTGAAGGCCAGGGAGGTGCCGACCGTGATGGCGAGAACTCCGGCGATGACGCCGAGGGAGACGAGGGGGCCGATCTCCAGCCAGTGGGCGATGAGCATCTTGACTGCGGCGAAGGCGAGTAGAGCCGCGAGGCCGTAGTGCATGAAGCGCAGGGACTTCAACAGGGCGGCGAGCAGAACGTAGAGCGAGCGCAGGCCCATGACGGCCATGATGTTCGAGGTGTAGGCGAGGAAGGGCGTGCGCGTGATGCTGAGGACGGCCGGGATGGAGTCGAGCGCGAAGACCACGTCGGTGAGTTCGACGGCGATGAGCGCGAGCAGCAGGGTGGTGGGCATCCAGAGGCGCTTGCTGGAGGAGCCGATGGCTTCGCGCGCGGAGAAGACGTCGGTGCGCGGGGAGACGGGGTGGACCTTCGTGAGCCAGCGGAGCCAGGCGGGCTGGTTGGTGGCGTGTTCGTCTTCGCTTTCGGGCTTGAGGAGGCGGAAGGCGGCGACGAGAAGGATGAGGCCGAAGACGTACTCGACCCAATGGAAGCGGGCGAGGAGGGAGAGTCCGCCGGCGATGAAGGCACCGCGCATGACAATGGCTCCGGCGACGCCCCAGAAGAGGACCTTTGGCTGGCGGTCTTCGGGGATGCCGAAGGTCTTGAAGAGAAGGAGGAAGACGAAGAGGTTGTCGACGGAGAGGGCTTCTTCGATGGCCCAGCTTGCGGTGTACTCGGTGGCGCCGCTGGTGCCGTAGTGCGGGATGAAGACAGCGGCGAGGGCGAGGGCGGCGGTGGTCCAGAGGACGGTGGCCCAGACGGCTTTGCGGTGGGGGTTGGGGAGGATGCGGTGCAGGCCGAACTCGATCGCCATGAGCACGACGACGGCGACGTGGAACCAGATCCAATGGGAGAGTGGGGTCACTGAGTGGGATTGTAAGTGTTTGCGCTGTGGGCGCTACTTGCGGTTGGTGGAGCCGGTGGCCCAGAGAGAGAGGGCGATCAGGGCTGGCTGGAAGAAGAGGCGCGTGAAGCGTTTGGTGTCGGTGTCGAGACCGAAGGCGTCGCGACGTTCGCGATACTGTGCGATGTTGCCGGGGAAGATGGCGGCGAAGAAGCCTGCGGCAGCGCAACCGACGAGGGGGCGGAGCTTTTCGGGGGCGAGCGCGAGAGCGGCGCCGAGGGCGATCTCGGCGGCCCCGGAGGCGAGGACGACGGTGTCGGTGTCGAGCGGCATCCAGGGGGGAACCTGGGCTTTGAACTCTTTGCGGGCGATGGTGAGGTGTGTGATGCCTGCTCCGGCGAGAGCAGCGCCGAGGGCGATGCGTGTGGCTTTCTGGGTGGGGGTTGTTTTCATGGAGGCTCCTCTGCTTGTGGGGTTAGAGGGCGGAGGGGTGGGGTGGGATGTCTGGCCGCCTCTGCTGGCGGAAAAGCTTTGACGCGGAGGGAGCAATGGGCGCGAAGGGGACGCGACGGGATTTTTAGAGGGTAGGGCTGGAGGCGGAGAAAAGCCGCAGGAGCGGGGCTCTCTGCGGCTTTTCTTTTTGGGAGTGGTTTGGTGGCTTAGTGCTGGTCGATGAGTTTGACGAGCTCGACGAAGAGGTCGGCGGAGGTTTGGAGGGACGTCGTGGAGAGCTTGTCGATGGTGTCCTTGGCCGTGTGGTGGAAGGCGTAGTCGCCGCGCTGCTGCTCGAAGGGGCCGTACTCGTAGGCGATGACGTCGAGGACAGGGACGCCGCGCTGCTTGAAGGGGATGTGGTCGTCCTCGATCGCCATGGAGTTGTGGAAGACGGAGGAGGAGTGGCCGGTGGTTTTGGCGGCCTTGTCGAGCAGGTCGAGAAGCCAGGGGGTGGAGTTCTCTTCGCGGTCGATGTTCATGCTCTTCCAGCCGAGCATGTCGGCGACGACGAAGGCCTTGATCTTGCCGATGGTGCCGTCGCCGGACCATTTGGCGGCGAGGTGGCGGACGCCGTAGAGCGAGTCGCTGGGGATCATGCCTTCTTTGCCGACGGCCTCTTCGCCGTCGTCGAAGACGAGCCAGATGGAGTAGCCCTGTGGCGGGTGGAGGCGGTAGTAGTCGCCGAGCGCGATGAGGAGAGCCGTGGTGCAGGCTCCGTCGTTTGCGCCTACGAAGCCGATGCTTTGCAGCGGGTAGTTGGTTTCGTAGTGGGAGGCGATGACGATGATGCCGTCTTTTTTGCCGGGGAACTTCGCGATGTAGTTGGTCATCGACATCTGGCCGGCCGGGGTGTGGGCGGAGAAGCGGTCGGTGACGAAGTTGCCCTTGGAGGCCTCTGGAGCGAAGTGGGAGGTGATGAACTTTTCTGCGGCGGTGTGGCCGGGGGTGCCGATGGCGCGGTGGGGGGCGACGGCGAGGTATTGCTTTGTGAGTTCCATGACTCGGGCGCCGGAGACGGGATGAGCCTGCGCGTGGGCGGCAGCGGTGGCGGCGAGGAGCAGGGCGGCGGCGAGTTTGCGAAGTAGGGTCATCGGATTCCGGGTGGGTGAGAGAGTCAACGCCGTTCAGTTCAGTGAGTGAGACTCAGGCTGCGGCCTTTTTGTTTCGGCGGGAGGGGTGGACGAAGTAGGCCACGAAGACGCCGAGGAAGTAGAGGACGAGCATGGGGGTGGCGAAGAGGCACATGCCGATGGGGTCTGGCGTGGGGCAGATGACGGCGGCGACGAGGAAGATTGCGAGCACGGCGTAGCGGAAGTGCTTGAGCAGGAACTTGGAGTCGACGATGCCGAAGAGCGCAAGGAAGAAGATGATGATGGGGAGCTCAAACGTGATGCCGAGGCCGAGGATGACGGCGAGGAAGAAGCCGGTGTAGTCCTCGATGGTGATCATGTGGTTGAGGTTGTGGCCCATCTGCTGGATGAGAACCTTCATGGCTCCAGGCAGAACGTAGCGGTAGCCGAACCATGCGCCGGCGAGGAAGAGGCCGACGGTGCAGAACATGAAGGGCCAGACGTAGCGTCGCTCGTGCGAGTACATGCCGGGCGAGATGAAGAGCCAGACCTGGTAGAGGATGAAGGGGCTGGCGAGGATGGCGCCACAGACGACCGAGGTCTTGATGGTGAGGTTGAGGGCGTCGGTGGGGTGCGTCATCGTCATCTGCAGGCCGATGTCGAGCAAGGGCTTCTGCATGTAGTTGATGAGTCGCTCGGAGAAGATGTAGGCGACGATGGCCCCGAGGAGGAGGTAGCCGATGGACCAGAGGAGGCGGCTGCGGAGCTCGGTGAGGTGCTCCATGAGACTCATGCCGGGAAGTTCGGCGCGGTCTTTGACGGCGTTACGGGCGCGGTCGAGAACGTCTTCAGCCATGGTTGGCGTTCTCCGAGGCCGGGTGGGCCGAGGTGCTGGGTTCTTCGTTGGTCACGGGGATGCTTTCGAGGAGGCCGCCGCCGAGCGGGTCGGCTGCGGGTGTGGACGCACGCGGAGAGCGTGATTCGGGCAGTCCGGTAGAGGGCGGCATGATGTTCAGGCTGCCGGAAGAGGCGATGGGAAGCGGCTCCGATGCTGGGGGCGCGGCTTCGAAGGTCGGCTCGGGTGCGGCGAAAGGTTCTGGGGCCGCAAAGGGCTCGGAGTCTGAGAGCGGATCGGCGAGGGCACGGGAGGCTGTTTCGTCGACGGGCTCGACCGAGGCGATGGATTCGCTGGGAGCTGTGTCGGGAGGCAGGATGGTGTGCTCGGGAAGCGGCTCCGGCTGCGGAAGGGCCGGAGCGACGGGCGCGGCGGCCTGCATGGCGGCGATCCGGGTCTCGCGTTCGGCTTGCTCGACGGCACGGAGTTCGTCTTCCATCTGCATCTTGAACTCGTTGGAGGCGCGGCGGAACTCGCCCACCCATTTGCCAAGTTCGCGGGCGAGGGCGGGCAGCCTCTTCGGGCCGAAGAGGAGTAGCGCCAGCACAAAGAGAAAAATGCTGTCAGAAAAACTCGGCATACAGCGATAGATGATAACGGCTTGCGTTGTGAGCCGTCAGATGAAGAAGGCTGCGACAATAAAAGAAACGATCTTCTGAGCGGAAACGCGGCAGCAGGGAGCTGGGATTTAGTGATGGATTGGCGAAAAACAGCGAGTCGAGCGGTGGCTGTGTCGGTATTGTGCGGATTACCTGCGCTGGCGGGATGCCAGTTCTTCTTTTCCTGCGAAAGCAAAGCTAGTTGCGGCGGCTCGGATACGACGACCTCGTCGAACATTATTTACGCGGGCAACAGCTCGACGGGTTCGACGTATCTGAACGGCTACTCGAATACGAGCGGTGTGCTGGCGGCGGTGACGAGTTCCCCGTTTTCTTTGGGGTATGTGCCTTCGGCGATGGTGGTGAACGAGGCTGGTACGTACCTTTATGTGGCGACGCAGACGGGCATCATCTACTCGTACGTGATCAGCTCGACGGGGACGCTGAGCGGCGTTGTGTCGCAGGCCCAGCCGGGGTACGCCGAGGCGTCGATGGATGTGAGCCCGGATGGAAAGTGGCTGTTTGCGATCGACGGATCTACGTCGACTGCGCCAATTCTTCATATCTATGCCATTGGAACGTCCGCGGCTTTGACGGAGACGACGCAGGTAACGCTGCTGAGCAACACGACGTACGCGATCGTTCCGAAGATGGTGCGTGTTTCGCCGGACAACGACTACATCGCAGTGGCGAATGGATCGGGCGGGTCAGAGATTGTTGCGTTTGATACGTCGAACGGGACGGTTTCTTCGACAGTGCAGTATCTGGGAACGCAGTCTTCGGGCGATGGTGACAACGCGATTGCGTGGGACAACAACGACCGGTTATATCTGGCGCGAACGACGGCAGTGACGAGCCCGACCCAGTACTCGGTGCTTGTTTACTCCGCTACCAGCGGAGCCTATGTAACGACGGCGATCCCTTCCAGCTATACGACGGGAACGGCACCGTTCTCCATGACGTTTGCGGATGATTACGCTTATCTTTACGTGGGCAACAGGACGGATAGTACGATTTCGATGTTCTCGCAGGCGAGTGGTGCGTTGACGTCTCTGGGAACGGTGAGCGCACCGACGAATGTTTCGGCTTTGACGGCGGACCAGTCTGGCAACTACGTGGTCGCTGCAGGATATGCGGCGTCGGGCGGGTTGCAGATCTACGCTGTTGGGTCGACGGGCGGGTTGACGGCGCAGTCGACGACGGAAGCCACGACGGCGACGACGAGTGTGCCGACGACGCTGGCGGCAACTCACTAGGCCCGGGGGAACATCCGGCAGAGCAGTAGAGCGTGTAACGACTCAGGGGAGGCACTTCGATTTTGCAGAGCGGGCTTTGGCAGCGTAGGACGGCAACAGCGGTTGTGGCTTTGGCGGCGATGATGGCAGCGAGCGGATGCTCGCGCTTTCGCAAGCACGACGGGCCGTCGAAGTACGTGTACGTAACGGCCAAGGAAGCGACTTTGCGGGACCGGGTGGCGGCTGTGTCCAACCGCACCGGGACGGTGGAGAACGGCGAAAAGCTGGCCGTGCTGGAGCGCGCTCGACGTTTTATCAAGGTGAAGACGCCGAGCGGCGCGGTGGGCTGGATTGAAGAAAAACTGACGGCTGACCAGGCACTGGCGGACAAGTTCGAAGAGTTGAAGCAGCAGCATCTGCATGACACGGTGGTGGCAAAGGCCGTGGCTCGTGACGATGTGTATCTGCACTTTGCGCCGGGGCGTTCGACGGAGCGCTTTTTCCGCCTGGGCGAAGGCGACACGATGAGCATGATGGAGCGGGCGACGGTGCAGAAGCCTCTGCCGCCGGGGCAGGCCCCGCCGCATGTTGACCCGAGTGATCCGAGTTCGCCGCTGGCTCCTCCTGCGATGGAGGACTGGTGGCTGGTGCGCGACAGCAAGGGCCAGACGGGGTGGATCTACTCGCGCATGATCGATGTGAGTGAGCCGGATACGCTGGCGCGTTACTCGGAAGGCCAGCGGATTGTGGGAGCGTATGTGCTCGCGACGGTGGACGATCCTGACTCAGGGATGGTGAACGGCGGCGTTACGGTGACGCAGATTCCTGAGTATGTGACGGTGCTGGCGCCGTACAAGGCCGGGTTGCCGTATGACTTTGACCAGGTGCGGGTGTTTACGTGGAACCGGAACAAGCATCGCTATGAGACGGCGTTTCGCGAGAAGAATATCGAGGGCTATCTGCCGGTCGTGATCACGAAGGGCAAAGATCCCTATGGCAAGAGTGCCATGGCCGGGATGGATCTGCCGATGTTCAAGTACCACACGCTGGCGGCGGAGGCCCCTGCGCCGGTGCCGGATGCGAGCGGGCTGATCAAGCCAGGGAAGCTGGTTGAGAAGACGTATCGGTTGGAGGAGACGACCGTACATCGGATTCTGCCGCCGGGCGCGATCAAGCCGGAGGAAGCGCATCCTGTGGTGGAAGAGAAAAAAGACAAGAAGAAGGGCAAGAAGAAGCGGTAGCTTCCTGGTGTTGTGGAACGGCCTCTGCAAATTGCGGAGGCCGTTTTTTTGTGCGGCCGGGGCTGAAGTCCGCTTGGGGTGGTGGCGGGACGGTGGCCTGAAGGCCACCTCTACTCCAAAGGCGGGGAGTTCGTTGGACAAGGGAAGGAAAGCCTTAACGCCAAGTGCGCCGAGTTAGGCGCGAAGTACGCGAAGGGGATTGCAGTGAACGCTAGTGCTGACGGGGTCTCAGGCGTAGAAGTGGCGGATGGCTTCTACGACGGTGGCGGCTTCGTCGTCGCGGAGTTCGGGGTAAATGGGAAGGGCGAGGACTTCGGCGGCAGCGCGCTCGGACTCCGGGAAGTCGCCGAGCTTGTAGCCGAGGGTGGCGAGAGATTCCTGCAGGTGCAGCGGGTGCGGGTAGTAGATTTCGCTGCCGATGCTGTGGGCCGAGAGGTCGGCGCGGAGTTCGTCGCGGCGCGGGGCGCGGATGACGAACTGGTGGAAGACGTGTTCGGCGCGCGGGTCGGTGTAAGGCAGGACGATGCCTTCGGAGATGTCGGTGCCGACGATGCCGGCGAGGTTGAAGAGGTCGGCGTAGAGCGCGGCGATCTGGCGGCGGCGGGCGTTGCCGGCTTCGACGTATTGGAGGCGGACGGAGAGGACTGCGGCCTGGAGGGAGTCGATGCGGGAGTTCCAGCCGACTTCGTCGTGGAAGTAACGCTTCCTCATGCCGTGGGCGCGGAGCATGGTGGCGCGTTCGGCGAGCGCGGCGTCGGTGGTGGTGACGAGGCCCGCGTCGCCCATGGCGGCGAGGTTCTTGGTGGGGTAGAAGCTGAAGGCGGCGAGGTCGCCGAGGGTTCCGGCGGCGGCGCCGTTCCAGCGCGCTCCCCAAGCCTGGGCGGCGTCTTCGACGATGGCTGCGCCGTGCTGTGCGGCGAGGGTGGCGAAGGCGTCCATGTCGGCGCACTGGCCGTAGAGATGGACGGGGAGAATGGCCGCGACGGTGGGGCCGCCAGCGCTGTGGTGGCGCTCGATCGCCTGGGCGGTGGACGCGGGCGAGAGGTTGAAGGTCAGCGGATCAATGTCGGCGAAGACGGGCGTGGCTCCAGCGCGGAGGATGCTGCTGGCGGTGGCGAAGAAAGAGAACGGCGTGGTGACGACGGCCTGTTTTTCGCGGGTGGAGGTGGTTTCTTCGTCACCAATTTCAAGGGCGGCGAGCGCGAGCCAGAGAGCGTCGGTTCCGCTGGCGCAACCGATGGCGTGGTCGACCTCAAGAGCGGCGGCGGCGTGAGCTTCAAAGGCCGTAACGGCGGGGCCGAGGATGAGTCTCTGAGTGTCGGCTACGGCGGTGAGCGCGGCGAGCAACTCTTCGCGGTGAGCGGCGTATTCGCGGCTGAAATCGAGCAGGGGGACGGGCTGAAGAGTGGCTTCCGACATCAGCCCTTATCCTAAACGCGATTTGCCACGTCTATGTGATTACGGAAGGCGTTGTTTCCTGCCGTAGCTCCCCCTGTTGAGGCTTCAGAGCTATAAGCCTAACGAATGGTGTCGATAAGACATTGAAGAAGAGTTTGCTCGTTGGGCTTGTTGGCTGTAGGCTAAACCCCGGCAAGATTGGGTTGTAGCCTGGTCGCTTCAACCTTTGTGGCAACAACCTTATTTTTGATCCAGCATCATGATTATCAGGAGATCGGCACCCATGGATTCGAAGCCGGCACAGAACATTCAGGATACTTTTCTGAACACGGTCCGCAAGGACAAGAGCCCTATCACCATTTACCTGGTCAGCGGTGTGAAGCTGACTGGCAAGATCCGCTCGTTCGACAAATACTCGGTGCTGTTGGAGAACAACGCCCAGGAACAGCTGATCTTCAAACATGCGATCTCGACGGTGGTCAGCGGACGTGGTCACATGGACACACGCCCGCATAGCGAAACTCGCGCACCGCAGGCACCGGGTGTGGCTGGATCGCAGCCTGTGGACCCGCAGAGCAACCACTAATTCGAGCACGATTGACCGACTACACCGCATCAAAAAATCACTCTGGCGCGAACCGCCTGAAACGTTCTGCCGAGCAGGAGCGCGAGCTCCTGCTTGCTCGGCAGGAGGCTATTGGCGAGCAAGCCGTGCTGGTCTGCGTGGACTTCAGCTCTGGCCGACCGAAGCTGTCGCCGGTGGCGTCGCAGGCGCGTGCCGCGGCGGCGATTGATGACGCGGCCGAAGGTCTGGGCGGTGCAGGGCAGGTGCAGCCTCCGGCTGCGGACCTGGACTTTGACGCGGCTCTGGCGGAGTTTCAGGAGCTGGCGCGTTCGGCTGGTGCGACGATTGCCGCGGTGATCGTACAGCGCAGGGCGAAGCCCGATGCGGCGACGCTGGTGGGCGGCGGCAAGCTGGATGAGATTGTCGCGACGGTGGCCTCGACGGGTGCGTCGCTGGTGCTGTTTGACCATGACCTGACGCCTTCGCAGGCGCGCAATGTGGAAGCCCGGCTGCCGGTAACGGTGATCGACCGGACGCAGTTGATTCTCGACATTTTTGCTCGTCATGCGCGGACTCGCGAGGGCATGCTGCAGGTGGAGTTGGCGCAGCTTGAGTACTCGCTGCCGCGCATCGGTGGCAAGGGCAAGACGATGTCCCAGACCGGCGGCGGCATTGGAACGCGTGGGCCGGGTGAGACGCAGCTTGAAGTAGACAAGCGCAAAATTCGCGGACGTCTGGACCGCATCAAGCAGCAGCTTGAGGCGGTGCGGCGGATTCGCAGGCAACAGCGAGGGCGACGCGAGGCTGTGCCGGTGCCGACGGTGGCGCTGGTGGGCTATACGAACGCAGGCAAGTCGACGCTGTTCAACGCGGTGACGGGTGCCGAGGTGCTGGCCTCTGAGCGGATGTTTGCGACGCTTGATCCGAAGCTGCGGCAGCTGACGCTGCCTTCGCGACGCAAGGTGCTGCTGAGCGACACGGTGGGTTTCCTACGGCATCTGCCGCATGCGCTGGTGACGAGCTTCCGCGCGACGCTGGAAGAGGTGGAGCGTGCCGAGTTGCTGGTGCATGTGCGTGATGCCGCCTCGCCGACGCTGGAAGAGCAAAAGGCGCAGGTGGAGATTGTGCTGAACGAACTGGGCGTGGGCGATAAGCCGACGCTGCAGGTGTTGAACAAGATCGACCTGCTGGAGCCGAATCAGCGAGTGTTTGGTCCGGGCGAGATCGGAGTCTCGGCGCTGAGCGGCGAGGGCCTGCAGGATCTGCTGACGGCGATCGATGCCGCGATGACGGCTGATCCGCTGCTGGAGGTCAAGTTCAGGATTCCGCAGGCCGAGGGGCGAGTGATTTCAGGGCTGGAGCGTGGAGCAAATATCTCGCACCAGCGCTTTGAAGGGAACCTGGTGTACTTCACCGCGCATGGGCCGGGGTCGCTGCTGGAGCGGTACCGGAAGTTTTGGGTGCGGGACGAGTAGCCCGAGCGGAGAGATTTGTTGGCAGAAATAAATACAGGCCGCCTGACGAGGGGAGCGGAGGTGGAGTCCCCTGGTCACGCGGCCTGCACGACCCTGAACGGGTCTCGGCTGGTGCAGCTAGTGTACCTCCGGTGGTTCTGGTGGCGAGAGATTTTTTTGTGAATTTGATGTGAGAAAAGTCTTGGCACGAGAGGCCTGTTTTTTTACGCGTATTTGGCGGTAAACGCATGTCCTTTTTGACTTTCCAGTGGGGCCTTTGCTACAAGTAATGAGTACCAAAGGCAGATAATTTCACTGCTGGTATCGGGGCGACTGCTCGAAGGGCAAAACACCCCGCAGAACCGGTTCCCGGTTCCTCCTGTACCACCCTGAAAACTCATGGAAATTTTGATTCAACTTGGCGGTCTTGTGCTTGGTTCCTTGCCAACCGCCATCCTGTTTGTGTTGTTGGTGATCGCGTACCAGGTGCTGGTGAACGGCCCCCTGGAAAAGACGCTTGCCGAGCGCCGTGCCCGCACGACGGGCGCAGTGGAGCAGGCACGCGGAGCGATCGCCGCGGCGGAAGCCGAGACGGCTGCGTTCGAAGAGAAGCTGCGTGTTGCGCGGGCCGAGATTCTGGCCGAGCGTGAAGGCAAGCTGCAAAAGCTGCAGGCCGACAAGGATGCTGTTTTGAACGAAGCACGCTCTATCGCGCAGGATCGTGTGCGCGCGGCGAAGAACGAAATTGAGGCTTCGGCCGTTGTAGCTCGCCAGCAGATCGAACAGGCGACCGAACAGCTCTCCGAGCAGATTCTGCGTGCAGTTCTGCCGCAGGGTGTGGCTTACACGGGGGCACGCTAATGGCTACGTTTTCGAAGAAGCTGATGATTGCCGCGATGGCCGTGGCGATGTTTGCTCCGGTGGCTGTGGCTCCTCGCGCGTTTGCGCAGGAAGCTGCTCAGCACGCTACGGTGCCTTCGTCTTCGCCGGTGGCGAATGTTCCTGAGAAGAAGCAGGAAGTGAAGGACGAGAGTGACGAGTATCGTCACTCGCCGATGGTGACCAAGCTGGGCGCGATGCTCGGCATGAACGTCGAGCAGGCTGCTACGGCGTTTACCGTATTCAACTTCCTGATCCTGGCGATTGCGATCGGCTACGGCTTGCTGAAGATGCTGCCGAAGACGTTCCGCGCTCGCTCGTCCGCGATCCAGAAGCAGTTGGTGGATGCGCGTACGGCGACGGAAGAGGCGACGTCTCGTTTGAACTCGGTGGAGGCCCGTCTGGCGAAGCTGGATGACCAGATTGCCGACTTCCGCGAGCAGGCCAAGACGGACTCGGTGCGCGATGAACAGCGCATCAAGCAGTCGGTCGAGGACGAGAAGGAAAAGATTCTTGTTGCTGCCGAGACTGAGATTCAGTCGGCGACGGCGACGGCTCGTCGTGAGATTCAGAAGTACGCTGCGGAACTGGCCGTGGAGCAGGCTGCTCGTAAGCTGGTGGTAACGGCTGAGACGGACCGTCTGCTGGTGGAAGCATTTGCGCACAAGCTGGGCGCAGGGAAGGGAGAAGCCAACTAATGGCCGTAACGAACTCCGCTGCGCTGCGCTATGCGCAGGCCCTGAGCCAGGTAGTGGTCGAGCAGAAGCTCGATGGCGCTGCTGTGGAAGCTCAGTTAAATGATTTCTCGACGATGCTGCGCGAAAGCGCTGATCTTCGTGATGTGTTGATGAACCCGTCGATCCCGGAGCCGCAGAAGCTGCGGTTACTGGACGCGCTGGCTGCGCGCACCGGGCTTTCGAGCCAGGTACGCAACTTCATCGCGGTGATCGCAAACCACGATCGCATCCACGAGTTTGCGGACATGGTGGAGGCTTACCATACGCTGGCCGATCAGGTAGCGCAGGTGGCTGAAGCTGAAGTGGTGAGCGCGCATCCTCTGGATGACAACGCTCGTCGCCTGATTGAGCAGAAGATTGCGGAGATGACGGGTGATACACGCGTGAAGGCTACGTATACGCAGGACGCGAGCCTGATTGGCGGAGCAGTCGTCAAGGTTGGATCGACTGTGTACGATGGATCGGTTCGCGCACAGTTGCAGCAGTTGAAAGAACGGCTCGTCAGCGCAGCCTAACGGCTGGACGTCAGCCCCAAAGACATTTGATATCAGAGGTACAAGGCACAGTATGGCTACGATTCAGGCAAACGAAATTACCGAGCTGCTTCGCCAGCAGATTGAGAACTACGAGCAGCGCGTACAGGTCGACGAAGTCGGCACGATTGTGACGCTGGGCGATGGTATTGCACGCGTTCACGGCCTTGATAAGGTAATGGCCGGCGAACTGATCGAGTTCCCGCACGGTGTGGCTGGTCTGGCCATGAACCTGGATGAAGACCAGGTTGGCGCTGTGCTGCTAGGCGACTTCGCCGAGCTGAAGGAAGGCGATACCGTAAAGCGCACGGGCAAGATCATGAGCGTTCCGGTTGGCAAGGAGCTGATTGGCCGCGTGGTGAACGCGCTCGGTCAGCCGATTGACGACAAGGGACCGCTGAACGCGACCCAGACGCTTCCTGTTGAGCGCATTGCTCCGGGCGTTATCGACCGCCAGTCGGTTACGGAGCCGATGGCTACCGGCATCAAGGCTATCGACACGATGATTCCCATCGGTCGTGGCCAGCGCGAGCTGCTGATCGGCGATCGTCAGACGGGTAAGACCGCTGTGGCGCTCGACACGATCATCAACTCGGCGAAGAACAATCTGATCTGCATTTACTGCGCGATCGGTCAAAAGCGTTCGTCGGTTGCTGGTGTTGTGCAGACGCTGGAGCGCTATGGCGCGATGGCGTACACGATCGTTGTGGCCGCTACGGCTTCCGAGCCGGCCCCGATGCAGTACCTGGCTCCGTTCGCAGCGACCGCGATGGGCGAGTACTTCCGCGACAACGGCATGCACGCGCTGATCATTTATGACGATCTTTCGAAGCACGCTGCTTCGTACCGCGAGATCTCGCTGCTGCTGCGCCGTCCGCCGGGACGCGAAGCTTACCCAGGCGACGTGTTCTATCTCCACTCGCGTCTGCTCGAGCGTTCGTCGAAGATGTCGAAGGAGCTTGGCGGCGGTTCGCTGACGGCCCTGCCGATCATCGAGACTCAGGCTGGCGACGTTTCGGCTTACATTCCGACGAACGTGATTTCGATCACGGACGGTCAGATCTTCTTCGAAACCGATCTGTTCAACTCGGGTGTTCGTCCGGCTGTGAACGTCGGTCTGTCGGTATCGCGTGTAGGTTTCGCGGCAGCGATCAAGGCGACCAAGCAGGTTGGATCGACGCTGAAGCTCGACCTCGCACAGTATCGCGAGCTGGCTGCGTTCTCGCAGTTCGGTTCGGACCTCGACAAGGTGACGCAGAACCAGCTGAACCGTGGTGCTCGTCTGACCGAGTTGCTGAAGCAGCCGCAGTTCCAGCCGCTGACGTGGGTACAGCAGGTGGCGATTATCTACGCCGGTACCAACGGTCTGCTGGATGACGTACAGGTGAAGGACATCACCGCGTTCGAAGCTGGCTTCTATGGCTATATGGATTCAGCTCAGTCGCAGTTGCTGGCGGACATCGAAGCGAAGAAGGCTCTCGATGACGATCTCAAGGCGCGCCTGAAGGCTGCGATCACCGACTATAAGCAGGGCTTCCTGGCGGAGCGCCAGAAGGCAGCAACGGCGTAAGCATCGCCCGATAAGGAAACGTAAGGACGAATGGCAAACGTACTCGATTTACGACGGCGTATCCGCAGCGTGAAAAACACGCGGCAGATCACCAAGGCCATGAAGATGGTCTCGGCCGCAAAACTGCGCCGTGCGCAGGAGCGTGCCTTGCAGGCGCGCCCCTATGCGCAGATGCTGACGGCGGTTCTTGAATCGCTGGTACGCCGCACCGACCTGTTCGATGAGGCCACTGGCGAAATCATGCATCCGTTGCTGGTTGAGCGCGAAGAGAAGAATGTCCTGGTGGTTGTGATCGCCGGTGACAAGGGCTTCGCGGGCGGCTTCAACTCCAACATTGGCAAGGCAGCTCAGCGTTTTATCGACGAGCGCCGCGCAGCAGGGCAGAACGTTGACCTGGAGCCGATCGGCAAGAAGGCGATCGGACTCTATAAGCGTAAGTATCCTGCGGCTGTTTACGAGCACAAGGAAGAACTCTACGACAACGATCTCGCCAAGCACATCGAAGACATTCGTCATCGTGCGGGCGGCGTTGAGGTTGCGTTTGAGCACCCGACGATGCTGGTAAAGGGCGACATCGCTGAGATTTCGACGATGGCGCACTCGATCATCGAGCGCTATGAGCGTGCCGAGATCGACGGCGTGTACATCGTCTTCAACGAGTTCAAGAGCGTAATCGCACAGCGTGTGGTGGTGGAGAAGCTTCTGCCGATCCGCAAGCTGGGTTCGCACGAGATCACGGCGTCGGAAGAGATGACCGAAGAGCAGAAGGAAGCGGCGGCGAAGGCTGCACAGGCTTCTGGTGTTTCGGTGCTCGAGACGGAAGACAAGGCTGCTGAGGCGGAAGCCAAGAAGTTCGGCACGGCAGACGTGGATTACATCTACGATCAGGCACCGGAGCGTTTGTTCCGCCACCTGATGCCGCGCTATGTGACGACGCAGATCTTCCACGCCATTCTGGAGTCGATTGCGGCTGAACATGCCGCACGTATGACGGCAACGGATGCAGCGACGAAGAACGCGGGTGAGTTGATCGACAAGCTTTCGCTGACGATGAACCGTGTGCGTCAGGCAGCGATCACGAAGGAAATTATCGAAATCGTTTCGGGAGCGTCAGCGCTCTAAGGAACGCGAAAGAGAACTATGGCAGACACACAAAACATCGGCAAAGTGATCAGCATCAGCGGCCCGGCCGTTGATGTTCAGTTCGAAGAAGCGAACATGCCACCGATTTACCAGGCTCTGGTAATTTCGAGCGAAGGCTTCGACACTCCGGCTCCTGTCAACGTGACCGTGGAAGTGCAGCAGCATCTCGGCGAAGGCCGCGTGCGTTGCATCGCCATGGAGTCCACGGACGGCATGGTGCGCGGCATGAAGGCCGTGGACACGGGCGCAGGCATCACGGTCCCTGTGGGCCGCGAGACGCTGGGCCGCGTGCTCAACGTGCTCGGACAGCCTGTTGACCAGCTCGGCCCGGTGAATGCGAAGGCACACCGCCCGATCCATCGCCAGGCTCCTGCGTTCGACGAACAGTCGACCTCGGAAGAGATGTTCGAGACGGGTATCAAGGTCGTTGACCTTATCCTCCCGTTCTTGAAGGGCGGCAAGATCGGCCTGTTCGGCGGTGCCGGCGTCGGCAAGACCGTCGTGATTCAGGAGCTGATCAACAACGTTGCGACCAAGCACGGCGGCTTCTCGGTATTCGCTGGTGTGGGTGAGCGTACCCGTGAGGGTAACGATCTCTGGCACGAGTTCCAGGAGTCGGGCGTTATCGATATTCACGACTTCAACAAGAGCAAAGCCGCACTGATTTACGGTCAGATGACAGAGCCGCCAGGAGCTCGTCTGCGCGTGGCGCTGACCGGCCTGACGGTTGCGGAGTACTTCCGCGACGAAGAAGGCGCAGACACGCTGCTGTTCGTGGATAACATCTTCCGCTTCACGCAGGCGGGTTCGGAAGTCTCGACGCTGCTCGGCCGTATGCCGTCGGCTGTAGGCTACCAGCCGAACCTGGCCACCGAAATGGGTGAGCTGCAGGAGCGTATTACGTCCACGAAGAAGGGTTCGGTTACCTCGGTTCAGGCTGTGTACGTGCCCGCCGACGATATTACCGATCCGGCTCCGGCGACGACGTTTGCCCACCTTGATGCGACGATGCTTCTGTCGCGTCCTCTGTCGGAGCTCGGTATCTACCCGGCCGTGGATCCGCTCACCTCGACCTCGCGTATCCTTTCGGCGCGCGTTGTCGGTGACGAGCACTACGATGTGGCACAGGGCGTGAAGCGTATTCTGCAGCGTTATAAGGACCTGCAGGACATCATCGCCATCCTCGGTATCGACGAACTGTCGGAAGAGGACAAGCTGACCGTATCGCGTGCCCGTAAGGTGCAGCGCTTCCTGTCGCAGCCGTTCCACGTCGCGGAAATCTTCACGGGTATCCCTGGCGCGTACGTCAAGGTTGAGGACACGGTTCGCTCGTTCAAGGAGATCATCGAAGGTAAGCATGATTCTCTGCCGGAGCAGGCGTTCTACCTCAAGGGTGGCATCGAAGACGTAATCGCTGCTGCTGAGAAGATGAAGGCCTCTGCTTAGAACGTAGAGTGTAGACAGTAGAGTGGAGAGCCGCCCTTCGGGGCGGCACTCGCTTGAAAGGCTTTGTTATGGCTGATGCAAACAATAATTCGGGATTGCTGCAGGTTCGGCTGGTAACGCCGGATCGCGTTCTGTTGGACGCGACGGCTGCAGCGGTTGAACTGCCCTCGATGTCGGGCTACCTGGAAGCGCTGTACGGCGCGGCTCCTCTGTTGGCGGAGCTTGGCGCTGGCGAAGTGCGGCTCCATGGTGGTTCAGCAGGCGAGCAGACGTTCTTTGTGGCGTGGGGCTTTGTGGAAGTGCTGCCGGAGCGTGTGACGATCCTGGCAGAGACGGCTCTGCACCCGGAAGAGATCGATCTGAACGAGGCGAAGGGTGAGCTGGCTCACTCGCAGGAGCTTTGGAACCAGGCCGGTGACGACCAGGTCAAGTACGACGAAGCGAATGCGGTTGCGCGTGTGGCGGAAGAGAAGATCGCTAGCGCGGGACACGGCGGCGGCGCGCACTAACCCTCTGCAGAACGAGAAGATGAAGAGCCTCAGCCTTGTGCTGAGGCTCTTTTGCGTTTGCCGTGATGCGAGGGCGTGGCTTGGTCGCTTCAGGGAGTGTTGGGGCTGGATTTTGCGATCGGAAGCGCGTGGACGAGGGAGTCCCGGTAATCGATGGAGATCACCAGCTTCTGAAGGGTGCTGAAGCCGATGAGGCCGGATACCTCGGCGCCGCCTTCGGTGGAGAGGCGATAGAGGTTGAGAGCGGGGACGTGCTGGTACTGATCTCGAACGTGGGCGAAGGTGAGGGTGTAGTCCTCGGCGTCCATGGTTTCTTCTGCGGCTCCGCTGATGCCTCTGACGGTAATGACTCCGTCGCCAAGGTGCGTGGCCTCGCGGGCAGCGGCGATTGAGATGAGGCCTTGGGCGGACGCGCCGGTATCCATGATGAAAAGGCGCGGTGCGCCGTCGTTGATGGCGGTGGAAAAGAGCAGATTGTGGCCCTGACGAAATACAGGCGTCCAGTCTTTCAGTTCGGGTGGAGTGTAGCGATTTCTCGGGGTGGTGTGCGCGTCGTTGCCGGTGGCCTCGAGGGCTGCGCTTTCGACCTTCTCGCCGGGAAGAGCCGGGAGAGGCGAGAGGCGCAGTTGGTGGCGGCTGGTGTCGATGGTGACGATCCAGGAGGAGAAGACGTCGGAGCCGATGAGGCCGTCCTGATGGAGGCGATCCTGGCGCATGATGCTGACGAGGCAGTTATGGAACTCGAGGCCGCCGATGAGGAGTTTGTCAACGTGTGCGAGGTCTTCCGGCATGTCTTTTGCGGAGCCGATGCCGTAGGCCGAGACCTGCGCCTCGGTGATAAGGCCCGCGGCTTTTGCGACTGATTGACTGATGGAGATGCCGGAGGCACCGGTGTCGAGTTGCAGCGTTGCAGGCTTGTCGTTGAAGCTCATCTTCAAGCCGATGGAGGTGCCTGAGTAGCTGCTCGCAAGCCCCACGTCGGTGAGAGGGAGGACGGCTTTGTCTGTGGGGTGGGTGATGCTGCAGGAACCTTTACTGACGCTTTGCAGGATGGCCAGATGGCGTTCGAGTGACGCTCGCTCGGCTGGGGAGAGGTCTGTGCGCGTGAGTTGTTGGTCGAGGCTGCGCAGCCTTTCGCTGAGAGGCCGGGCTGCTGATTCGGAGGCTTCCCAGGCATGGGTAATGCGCTCGTTGTGCGGGGCGAGCTTGTGCGCGACGTTGAGTTGCTTCTGCTCGCTCAGGAACTGCGAGTTGAGGTGGTTGTAGCGTGCGACGTCGTAGTGCGTTTGCGCGGAGCAGGGGTCGAGTTTGAGCGAGGCTTCAAAGGACAGGGCTGCGAGAGGGATTTCACCGCGCTTGAAGTGAACTTCACCGAGAATGTCATGCAGCCTGGGGTTTTCGGGGTAACGCTTCAAGGCGGACTCTGCCCCGGCGAGTGCTTCGTGTGTGCGGCGCAGTGAGAGCTGCGTCTTGACCAGCTCCGCTTGCGCCGTGACGAAGTCGGCTTCGGGCGTGCCGTCTTTTCCTGCCGCTTCCGCGGTCTGCTTCGCCAGCGTGTAGGCGTCGTCGTACTTCTTGTCGTTGAGAAGATGCTGCACGGCACTGGTGGAGACGGCTGGTTCCACGGTGCAGGCGGTCTGTGCGTGGAGAGAACCAGTTGCCACGGGGATGAAGATGGCAAATGCCAGTGTGGCAGCGCGTAGAAGTGAAACAGGGGAGACGCTCAGCTGGGCCAAGAGGACAGTACCTTAGGGATCGCCGAAGCGATGGGGTGGGTACCAATGATCCTACGGGAAGTGGTGTGGCGAGGGAAGAGCGGTCCGTTGGCGGAGCAGGTCTGTTTCTGGCAGACGCAGAAACGCCGGGACGATGCCCGGCGTTTGCTGTTTGTGCAGGTGTTGAGGGTTAGGGCTTTACGGTGACGAGCACCAGCGCGTTGGCGGTCAGGTTCAGTTTGAGTTTGCCGCCGACGAGGTGCGCGTGCTCCGGGGCTCCGGGGTTGGAGGCGGCGTTTAGCTCGTTGGCCTGAGCTTCGGTGGGATAGTCGGGCGCTCCGATCTTCCAGAACGCCGGCAGCACGTTGCCGTGAGTGGCGTCGACGCGTTCGATGGTGATCTCGGCGTTGGGCTTCACGTCCTTGAGGTCGAGTTCAAAGGTACGGTTGGGTCCGATGGTGCCCGCGTTGGCGAGTGTGGTGTCTTGTTTGGAGACCTCTTTCGCGCGGTTGGCGGGGTTGGGGTCGGAGATGTTCCAGACCGCGATGGCGAGTTCGCCGTTGTCGCGGCGGGTGACGAGCACGTCGGGCGAGGGGTTCGCGTAGCGCTTGTCTCCGAGCTTGTGCAGCAGTGCCGAGTCATAGAAGCTTGGCTTGTTGATGCCGCCCTTGGCGCGCAGACCGAAGCCGCCGTACATGGTGTGGAGCGGTGGGCCACCTTCTTCGAAGACGTCCGAGAATGTCCAGAGACTGAGCTTGTCGACGAGGCCGTCGCACTGGCGGATCGTGTTGGCGAGGCCGGGGCCGAGGAAGATGGTGTCGCGCGAGTTGTTGGCTCCCTCGACGTTCCACTCGGTCCAGAAGAGAGGCAGGTGGGGCGTGGGGGAGGCGTCGATCTGCGAGCGGACCTTGGCGGCGGCCTTGCAGACGCGCTCGTCCTGCGGGACGGGGTCGCTGTTGCCGAAGAGGTCTTCGGTGGAGTCGTCGTCGTAGCCATGGGTGCTGACGAAATCAACCGGAGCGTGGTGGTCGGCCATGTACTTGAGGAACTCGGGGATCCAGTGCGCGGAGGAGGTCGCCGGGCCGCCGACGCGGAGGCGCGGGCTGACGGCTTTCAGCGTGCGTGCGGTGTTCTCGTAAAGCTGGAAGTAAGTGCCTTGTTGCGGCACGCCGATCCAGAAGTCGAGGTTCGGTTCGTTCCAGACTTCGAAGTACCACTGGGCGACTTCGTTGATGCCGTAACGCGCGACGATGTGCTCGGCGAAGGCGTGGATGAAGTCGTTCCAGCGGTCCATGCTCTTCGGGCCGGAGACGTTCTGGCGATACCAGAAGGCGTGGAGCGCGTCGGGGTTGTAGGCGAGCTTGCGGGGCATGAAGCTGACCTCAACCAGAGGACGGACGCCGCGTTTGAGCAGGCCGTCGTAGATGTCGTCGACGGTGGACCAGTTGTAGATCGGCTTGCCGTTCATGTCTTCGTCGTAGACACCGTTCTCGTCGTGGAAGATGCCGTGAAAGCGGACGTACTCAAAGCCGGTGATGCTGTGCACGGCGGTGAGGTCGTTGCGGTAGCTTTCGCGGGTGGCGAGATGAGCGCGTCCCGAGCCGAAGACTGACTCCCAGAAGTGGGGGAAAGGGGTGGTGGGAGCGGCAGCGTCGATGGTAATGCGTTCGGGCGCGGCAGGGGACTGAGCCAGGGCAACAGAGGCGCAGAGCAGGGCTGCGGTTGAGAGCAAACGTTTGCCTAAAGACATGAAAGAGGTGGCTCCTTTTATCGCGGTTCACGATACAGGACGGAAGGTACATTGCGCCAGTGGCGGGGAGGCGAGGGTGTAAGGGGGAGGGTGTAGGGAGTAGGAATAAGGGATAAGGAATAAGGCATGAGCGCTTGCGAGGTGTTGATTTGTCGCAGGCGGTGATGTTGCTTTGCCCTGCTTCCTGCTTCCTGCTTCCTGCTTCCTGCTTCCTGCTTCCTGCTTCCTGCTTCCTCGTCTCTGCCTTTGATTCAACGGAGGTTCATACTTCGTGGCTAGACTCGGCGGTATGAGTCTCTTTCAATCGCTTTCCCGCCGCCGTTTTCTGATGGGTGCAGGTGCTGCCGCTGCTGCTGTTGCGCTGGAGCCGAACTCTGTGGCCGCTCCGATGAAGGGGCATGGACAGGATTTTGACTTTGTGTTCTTGACGGATACGCATATTCAGCCGGAGCTGGATGCGACGCATGGCTGCTCGATGGCGTTCAAGAAGATGAGCCGCGAGAAGGCAGATTTTGCGATTCAGGGTGGGGACCATGTGTTCGATTCACTGGGTGTGCCGAAGGAACGCGCGGTGAGTCTGTTCGATCTGTACAAGAAGACCGAGCAGGACCTGGGGATGAAGACGTATCACACGATCGGCAACCATGACTGCGTGGGCGTGTATGCCAAGAGCGGCGTTAGCATGGAGGACCCCGCGTTCGGCAAGCGGTACTACGAAGAGCATGTGGGGAAGACATACTACAGCTTCGACCACAAGGGCGTTCATTTTGTGGTGCTGGATTCGATCGGCTTCACGGAGGATCGTCGCTATGAAGGTCGCGTGGATGCGGAGCAGCTTGTGTGGTTGGGCAAAGACCTGGGCGCGCTGGAGGCGAAGACGCCGGTGATTGTGACGTCACATATTCCGCTGGTGACGGCGATGGATTGCTACGTGCCTCGGCCAGAGAAGCCGGAGAAGCACCATGGCGAGTCTGTGGCGAATTCCGATGAGGTGCTGAGCCTGTTTACGGGCCGCAACGTGATCGGTGTGCTGCAAGGGCATACGCACATTAACGAAGTGGTGACGTGGCATGGTGTGCCGTTTGTGACGAGCGGCGCGGTAAGCGGTAACTGGTGGCATGGAACGCGGCTGGGAGCGGCAGAAGGCTACACGATGGTGTCTGTGAAAGATGGCCGGATGCAGACGCGATATGAAACGTATGGCTTTCAGAGTGTGGACCCGAAGAACACGTAGAGAAGGCAATAGAAAACGGCGGAGCCACTGGCTCCGCCGTTTCTATTGGGCGACTATCGGGTAAAGAACTGGCGATCGCGTTTGGGGTCGTATTTGAGACGCACGAGGTTGTCCCGGTAGTCGATGGAGATGCTGAGTCGCTGGAGAGTTGGCAGACCGAAGAGCCCGGAGGTTTCGAAGCCGTTGCTGTGAGAGAGCGAGGTTGTGTCGAGTACATAGTACTCATCTGGGGGAAGCATGAGGTTGGCTACGTGTAGCTTCGCTTGTTTGGACTCCCAGACTTTTTTGGCCTTGCCGGAGATGCCGTAGACCTCGATATCTGATCCGCTGAGTTTGCCAACCTCGCGAGCCATCTCCGGGGATACATCCGTAATGCTGGCACCTGTGTCCATGATGAGAAAGTGCGTCTGCTTCTTTTCGAATTCGGCCGGAAGCATGATCTGATGGCCGATGCGGATGGTGTTGGAGAAGTCCTTCAACTCCGGTGCGGTCGTGTAGGGATCGTGCGGAGTATCGTCGTCCTCGTCGTTGGGCTTTTGGCCGGGGCGTGGAGGGAGGCGATCAAGGTGGAGTTGGATGTTCTGATAGTCGAGAGTGACGAGCCACTGGTTGAAGACATCCATGCCGATCAGGCCGTCGATGTCGTCGAGACGTCCATGCTTTTCGAGCACTTCGACCATGCAGTCGGAGAACTCAACGTCACCGATCTTGATGCTCTTGACGTGGGTGAGATAGCTTGACGCGTCGCCTTCGTCCCCAACGCCGCCGACCTTGCGATGGATTTCAGGCACCAGACCGAGGGAGTGTGCGGCGCTTGCGGTGAGCGTGATGCCGGAGGCGCCGGTGTCGATCTGCATACGGCGTCGCTTGCCGTTGTAGGTGACGTCGAGGCCAAACGCTTCCGGAGAGGTGTGGTCGCCGTAGATGGGTTGCATGGGCACGGTGACAGAGGGTGTCGTGGACGAGATGTGACACTCGCCTGCGCGGTGGGCTTTCAGGTGGTCGAGGGCGTTGTTGTAGCCTTTGCGGTCGTCGTCTGCGATGTGGTTTGAGCCCTGGATGTATTGCTCGAGGGCTGCAGCGCGCTGCGAGCGCGGCATGAGCCAGATCCACTCGCGGCGGATGAGTTCGTCATTGGGGCGCACCGCATGGGCGTGCTGGATGTAGTTCCAGGAACGTGCGTAGAAGCCCCAAAGTTCGGCTACGTTCGTAAACGCAAGCAGCGCACGTCCTTCGCAACCGTTGGCCCGCGCTGCCTTCAAGGCAAACTGTTGCGCGTCATCCGGTCGGCCTGCCCGGTAGGCGGCTTCGGACTGAGCGGTGAGCGCGAGTGCTGTGCCCGGAAACTTTGTCTGCATCTCGTCAGCTTCGGCGATTGCAGCCGTGACCTGGTCAAGGCCAATGAGCGCACGAGTCAGGCCGAAGTGGGTTTCAGGGTCTTGAGGGTTCTTTGCGATCGCGGCACGGTAGAGCGTTTCCGCATCTTTGTAGTTCTTCTGAGCGATGAGGTCTTCCCCAGCAGTAGGGGGAGTCTGAACGATAGGGCAGGAGTGAGGGCCGGAAGAGGTTTGAGCTCTGGAAACGTTTATTCCAACGGTAAACAGAAACAGCGAGGCCGACAGCGCAGCAAGGGTAAGGGGTCTCATGAGGGTAGGAGAAGTTTACGAAAGAGCCCCTATGAAGGCAATGAAGAAGATCGCGGGGCGAGAAGGTTTTTCAAGCGTTGGCGCATGAGCTTTACGGCTTCGGGGTTTTGGTCGATCAACAGGAACTGGCGGTCGTGTTTGGCGGCTGCTTCTCCCGTTGTGCCAGAGCCAGCGAAGAAGTCCAGTACGGTGTCGCCGGGGCTTGAATGGACGCGGATGATGCGCTCGAGGATGCCGAGAGGCTTCTGTGTGGGGTAGCCGGTTTTTTCCTTGCCGGTGGGCGAGACGATGGTGTGCCACCAGACGTCGGTGGGTGTCTTGCCGCGCGCGGCCTTCTCTTTGCCGACGAGTTTTGGCGCCATGTATGGGATGCGGTCTGCGGCGTCGAGGTGGAAGGTGTACTGGGTCGGGTGCCTGGTGTACCAGAAGAGGGTGTCGTGCTTGGAGGGCCAGCGGCGGCGCGGGCGTGCGCCGTAGTCGTAGGCCCAGATGATTTCGTTCTGGAAGCAGTCGCGGCCCATGATCTGGTCGAGCATGACTTTGCAATAGTGGCTCTCATGGGGGTCGACGTGGAGGAAGAGAGAGCCGTGCTCGGTGAGGATGCGACGGGCTTCTTCGAGGCGCGGGCGGAGGAAGCCGAGGTAGTCGTCGAAGCTGTCTTCGTAGCGCGGGTGCGGGGCTTTGCGCTCGATGCGGTAACGCTTGCCGCCGAAGCCGATGCGTTCGCTGGTGTCGTCGCGAGTGATGGTGACGCGATGCCGCTTCTGGATGCTGCCGGTGTTGAAGGGTGGGTCGATATAGATGAGTTCGACGGAGTCGCTGGGGAGTTTGCGCAGGGCGCGCAGGTTTTCGCTTTTGACGATCTTATTCACGGCAGGGTCTGACGTTGAGTGTAGCCGGGATGGAGACGGAACGTGGCAGAGGCAGGAAAAGCTTTGGCGCAAGGTGAGCAGAGAGTGCCAGGCTTCTTGAAAGTTTAGGCGGTGCGTTTGTGTGTGTTCGATGATCGCCCGGTTGTGACGACATTCGCCCACGGGTGCGAGTAGACTGACTGCCACCCGCAGGAGGGAAATGATTATGGCGACCGAACTCTACTTTGAAGATTTGTATCCTGGCATGACCTTTAATTCGACGCGCACGTACAAGGTGACGGCAGAGGAGATTAAGGAGTTTGCCGAGCGTTACGATCCGCAACCTTTCCACCTGGATGAGGCGGCGGGAGAGAGCTCTTTCTTCAAGGGGCTGGCGGCTTCGGGATGGCTGACGGCGGCGATCGTGATGCGTCTGCGGGTGGAGTCGATCAAGATTGCTGGCGGCATGATCGGTGCGGGTGTGGAAGAGATGCGGTGGATGTCTCCGGTGCGTCCTGGCGATACGTTGCGGACGGAGGCGGAGATTCTGTCGACGCGCCATTCGCAGTCGCGGCCGACGTATGGTGTGGTGCGTTCGCGGACGACGGTGTTCAATCAGCGCGAGGAAGTCGTGATGCGTTCGATTGTGAACTTCCTCGCGCCGCTGAAGAATGCGCCGACGGCGTAGCGAAGGCTACGGCCGTCCGAGCGTGCCGGGGTTCAGCGGAAGGCTGACCGGTGCGGCCAGACCGATGAACTTGTAGACCTTGCCGTCGGAGCAGGGAGCCCAGACGCTGCCTGAGTTGTCGACGGCAACGCTGTAGATTGCTGCCGTGGAGCCGGTGGTGAATCCGGTGGCGGGCGAGAGGGCTGCTCCCGTGCTGGTGAGCATGGAGATGGTTCCATTGCCATTGCTGACCAGTGCGTTGCCGAGGCCATCGACGGCGACGCCCCAGGGCGTGTTCATTCCAGCACCGGTGTAGTTGGTGGTGATGGTGGTGCTGGCTGAGGGGAAGAACGAGATAGAGTTACTCCCGTAGTTGGCGATCCAGAGATTGCTGCTGGGGTCTGTCGCAAGTCCTGTGGGGGAGCTTAGCGTGCCGCTGTAGCTGGTGCCCAGCAAGTTGAGGAGTGCGAGCGACGTGACACTGTTGCCGGAGTAGGACGAGGCAAACGCTTTTGTTGCGGTTACGGCCGCGCCGTAACCGGTGGTGGCTCCAATGCTGAGAGGCCACGCGAGACTCGAGCCGTTGTAATAGGCGATGCCGGAGGAGCTGGCGAAGTAGGGTGTGCTCGAGGAGTCAAAGGCGACAGCGTTATAGGTATACGTTCCGAAGTTGAGAGCGGCTGGACCGTAGAGCGTGCTGGCGGTTCCTGATGAGGTGAAGACGGAAATGTACTTACTGCCTCCGTTCGCCACCACTACGTTGCCGGAAGATGGCTGGATGGCGAGTCCCTGAGGGCTGGTGAGCGCGGCGGTTGATCCGCCGGAGAAGCCGGTTGTACCGGAAACCACGTTACCAACGCTATTGAGCTCTGTGAGGGTGTTGTTTCCTGAGTTCGGAATCCAGAGGTTTCCGCTGGTGTCCAAGGCGGAGCGTTTGGGGGTGGACGTGTTGGGAGCCGTGAAGGCGATGGAGAGCGTCCAGTCATTTGGTACGGCCGAAAGGCCAGGATAGAAGGGACTATTTGCCGGAATGGTTAGAAAGAGCGAAGACACGTTCTGTGCGGGAAGCTTGGCCATGTTGAGTACTGCAGTGAACTCATCGGTGGGAAGAACCCCGGAGGCGTTCGGCGTATAGCCAAAGAGCTGGCTGCAACTGCCGCCGACTCCAGTGGAGTTGACGCAGGCCGCGATGATGTTGGCGATGGAGTTGATCTTTGAGGTCGGCACGGTGCCGTTGGCGCTGAGCCCGCTTGCGGAGGCATAGGTGGTGGAGGCTGGCGTGGTGGAGAGCGTATAGCCGTTGAATGAGTTCACCAAAAGCTGGGCGTTCTGAAACGCGGCGGCAATTCCTGCCTTCGCCTGCGTTGTGTTGGTCGAGCCAATGTGCGTAGCGTCGGTGGCAAAGGGGGCAAGGGCGTAGGCGGCGGCGACGGTCGTTCCTTCATTGATCATGATGGAGGGGATCGCGCCATAGAACGTACCGTTGGACGGGCAAACGCCAAGAACGGCGACCTGCATGATGGTGCTGTTGGTTCCTGTGCCGATGCCGGGATCGCCACCCTGGGCGATGATGTAGACGAGCGAGTTTGCCGTGCAACTGTAGGTGCTCGTAACGCTGAAGTTGCCACCGGTCGTGGTGAGCACGTAGTACCCGAGCGCGTCGGAACCTGCACCAGAGGTCATGATGGAGGTTGCTGCCGAGGCGTAGCCCGTGGTGCCGACCGTGTAGAGGTAGATGTGGGCTCCCACGATAGGCTGCTGGCCGCCGAAGACGGTGCCTTTGAGCGCCTGACCCTGGGTAACAGTGTTGTCCTGGAGGTCCGTGGCGGAAACACCGCAACCAGCCAGAAGAGAGCTTGCGCAGAGCGCAGCGAGCAACAATATCTTTTTCATGAAGCGTCTCCGAAACTACTCAGCGGGAGTATTCACTTGCCTTACCATTTGGTACCCATGGGGTTGGTTACGATATGACACCTTTGGGTAACCTGCTGGTTACCAGCTGTGGTTGGGCTTTCCCTTTCCTCAAGATCGGCAGCTATTCTGGAAGCATGAAGATGTCCGTTTTAGCGTCGGGATCGAAGGGCAACTGCACCGTTGTCAGTGCAGCGGGAACCTCGATCCTGGTGGACTGCGGACTGAGCTGCCGAGAGATTCTGAAGCGTATGCAGCAGGTGGGGGAAGACCCCTCCAAGCTCGATGCGATTCTGATCACGCATGAGCATCTCGACCACATTGCCGGGCTCTCTGTCATGGCTCGCCGATTGAAGATTCCGGTCTTCTTTACGGAGGCCACACATCGCGCATGGCAAAGAATGACGCGGCCTCGGAGCACGATGACCTATGCCGCATGGTTGCGAAAGATGCAGGCCGAGAAGGAAGCCCGTGCGCAGGTTGTCGCGGATGCCACGTTTGCCGGAGGGGGGCTCGCAGCTACTCAGACGATGCTTGCTGAAGGCGAAGCAAGCATGTCAGAAGAGTCGATTGCGGCAGAGGATTCCGAGGCTCTGGAGATGCTTGTTTCGGCGGCGAACGAGGCGGAGTGCGAACCGACTGCGGAGAGCGGAAAACCAGACCCTGCATTTCTGCCGGTGGTGGAATATTTCCGTGCGGGACAGCAGTTCCAAATTGGGAATTTAACGATAAATCCTTTTACGATCCCTCACGACGCGGCTGATCCCTGCGGTTTTGTCTTCCATGCGGCGGCGGAGTCGATCCGGATGGCGGTGGCGACGGACCTGGGATATGTGCCGCCGAACGTGAAACTGGCGCTGAAGGGCGTGGACGTGTTGCTGCTGGAGTCCAACCACGATCTGGAGATGTTGAAGGACGGGCCGTACCCATGGAGCGTGAAGCAGCGGGTGTTGTCGCGGGTGGGGCATTTGTCGAACGCCGCGGCGGCGGAGTTCCTGATGCGGGATTACGACGGAGGTGCCCATACGATCGTGCTGGGGCATCTGAGCGGATCGAATAACCTGCCGGAGCTGGCGAAGCTGGCGGCGGATCAGGCGCTGGCGGAGCGTGGAAGTCTGCTGGGGAATCGTGTGGTTCTGGCCTCGCAGAGCGAGCCGATTGAGCCGATCTGCCTGTAGAGGCTGGGCGATTTCCGGCGTGAGACGATGTTTTTTGAGGCTTTCGCTGGTGTTTGGAATCTAGTAAACTAGCTGTAACGTCATCGATGCCTACAAACTCCTCAAACTCGCGCCGACTGCAAACGTGCACTGATCCTGTGATCGGAGCCATCCTGACGGGATGGCGCTACGACATTTCGCAGATTCCCGCGGACCTTCGGGTGGATTATGAAGCGCATTTGGCGGAGTGCTCGTTCTGCCGCAGCAAGCAGCGCCTGAACCGGACGGTGGATGCTCTGCTGCTTTCGGCGACGACGTTGTCGTTTGTGGCGTTTCTGCTGGCCGCGCTGGTACTGCGGCGGGTGGAGGCTGTTCGCCATCTGGCGTCGCTGCATGTGAAGCTGCATCCTGAGACGGCCGGGCTGTTTGCACGGTTACCGTCGACGGTGACGATCGGTCTGGAAGCTGTGGCGATTGCGGGTGTGGTGCTGTCGCTTTTGCTGTGGGGACTGGTCGCGATGACGACTCCGATGGGCGGCATGGTGAGTGCGGCTTTGCGGCAGCGTATGCGCAGCGAAAACGGCAACGACGATGACGTTGAGCACGCAGCGTAAACTGGCTGTGAGCTGAAGAAGGGCTCGCGCACCGCGTGAAGCAAAGATCCCAGGAATTAGAGTTCGAACGCGCCGAGTATGAGGCGCAAGCGCTTCCTGCCGAGGTTGATCCGGCTGCGGCGCAGGCTGCGTCGTGGTGGACGTATCCGGCGACGTACGGCCTGCTGGCCGTGAACGTGGTCGTGTTTGTGGTGATGTTCCGCTACGGGCCGATGATGACGGCGTTGCATCACCATGACTGGACGGCGGTGTTTACGTCGCAGTTTAGCGGCGAGACGCTGGCGCTGTTTGGTGGCTGCGACACGCAGATGGTGCTCGACGGGCAGTGGTGGCGGTTGCTGACGGCCTGCTTTGTTCACGGGACGGTGCTGCACATTGCGTTGAATATGTGGTGTCTGTGGAACCTGGGGCTGTTTGGCGAGAGGTTGCTGGGGCGCTATGGGATGCTCGCGGTCTATGTGCTGACTGGCGTTGCGGGGAACCTGATGTCGCTGACCTGGTCGATCATTACCCGGATGGATTCGCTGGTGGTGGGGGCTTCGGGCGCGATCTTTGGCATAACGGGCGTGCTGATCGTTCTGCTGTCGAACCGAGGGCTGGCCAAAGATGGGCTGAGCTGGGACGACATTCGAGGGCTGCGCACGCAGGTGGTTTTGTTTGCGGCGGCGAACCTGGTGCTGGGAGCCGCGCCGAACTTTGCTCCGATGCTTTCTACCGGCACGATGCGGATGCTGCACGTGAACCCGGCTACGATGCCACATATCGACAACTCAGCCCACATCGGTGGCTTTGTGTGTGGGCTGTTGCTGGGGTGGCCGTTGTTCAGCCAGATGACGCTGGGGAAGAAGGCTTACAGAGCGAGGCAGAAGGCCGTGTTCGCCTCGGCAGTGCTGGTGTTGGGGTTGATGGGGTATGCGCTCGCCCGGTTTGTCTAAGGGCCGATGCGAGGTTTGAGCAAAGAAATGGCACGGCCTGTGGGCCGTGCCATTTCTTTTTCGTGAGCCTGCTGTCTTTTAGAAGACGGAGGTGGTCGCGGTGGCGGCAAACTTGCGCACCATGGCGAGGAGAAGGCGACGGTCGCTTTCGGTCAGATTGGCGGAGTAACGCTGAATCTGGGTGAGGAAGCGGATCTCGTCGGCCGATAGGTTGATGCCGGGGACGTCCTTGATGGGGTCTTCGGCGAAGAACTGGCTGAGCGGCAGATCAAGCGCAGAGGCGATCTTCTGCAGGGTTTCGAGCGAGGGCACGGTGTGGCCGTTCTCTACGCGCGAGAGATAGCAACGCAGCAGACCGGTGCGCTTTTCGATGTCTCCCTGGGACATGCCCTTCTGGAGACGGAAACCGCGGATGGTGATGCCGATGTTGATCGGGGCCGGAGCGGCTGCGACGGTTTCTACCGAAGCTGCAGGCTCTGCCGGCAGCGCTGTGTGCATATGTGCCATTGACCACAAAGTAACTAGCGGTGAAATCGGAAGCAAGAGGAAAGTGTTCCGAAGACACGATGTTTCGTACCTTCGGAGATTCGTGGCGAGCGGTGCACTCGTGTTGATCGGGGTTCGCGGGTGCTTGAAGCAGGCATTGTGAGCACTGGTTATGCGGAGCTGGCCGCCAGAAAAGAGCGTGTTTCGGCGACGATTTGTTCGGCTACTCCGGGGGTGCGGATGAACTCCGAGCCCTGCATCGGGTCGCCGTGCTCGTCGTAGTACGTGCCGGTCTCTCCGGATTGGTTGAGGGCAACTTTCGTGATGACGCGTGCGGCGCGTTTCGGCGTGCTGAGGAACCTCATGAATGGCAGGAGTAGCGGAACGAGGACGGGCACGACGGTCTTGACGAGCAGGCGAGCGAGTGGCGTGGTGTCGCGCTAGCCGAGGCTGGTGGCGAGGGTGACGCCAGGTTCGACGGCGAATAGTCAATTACTGGCTGTCGAGTGCTCTAGGCGATGTCGAGGCCGAGGTCGAGGGCGCGGGTGGAGTGCGTGAGCGCGCCGACGGAGATGATGTCTACACCGGTGGAGGCTATGGCCGGGATGCGCTCGAGGGTGATGCCGCCGGAGGCTTCGATAAGGATGTGCGGTTGCAGGCTGCGGGCGAGGGCGATGCCTTCGGCGAGTTGCTCGAGGGTGAAGTTGTCGAGCATGAGCGTGTTGACGACGCCGGAGGAGAGAACGGGCTCGATCTGGTCGAGGCGATCAACCTCCACCTCGATGTGCGTGGTGTGGGGGAGGCTTTGCGCGGCTTCGCGGAGGGCTTCTGTCAGCGGTCGCTGGCCGTTTTGCGTGAGGACTGCGAGGTGGTTGTCCTTGAGCATGACGGCGTCGGAGAGCGAGAAGCGGTGGTTGTGGCCGCCGCCGCAGCGCACGGCGTATCGCTCGAACTGGCGCAGGCCGGGGGTGGTCTTGCGGGTGTCGGTGATGCGCGTGGAGGTGCCTTTCGTGGCGGCGACGTAGCGCGAGGTGGCCGTCGCGATGCCGCTGAGGCGCTGGATGAAGTTGAGGCCGACGCGCTCTGCCTGCAGCACGGCGCGGGCAGGGCCTTCTGACTTGGCGAGGACAGTGCCTGCTTCGAAGCGCTCGCCGTCGTGTACGCGGAAGGTTGTGGTGATGGCGCCGGTGAGGTTCATGGCTGCGGTGAAGATGTCTTCGCCGCAGAGGACGCCGGGTTCACGGGCGACAAGCTGCGCGGTGACGCGGGCAGAAGCGGGCAGGAAGGTCTGTACGCTGAGATCGCCCCAGGGAGCGTCTTCAGTGAGTGCGGCGCGGACGAGGGAGTCGATGAGTGCGGCGGAGGGCTTCATGATTAGAGCGGAGATTTCAGAGGGCAGAGCGTAGGAGAGGCCTAGCGGGAGGCGATGAGTGGGTTCTCTGGAACGCTGACGATGGTTGTGCGGTCGGCGTAGAGAAGCGAGCGCGCCCATGCGGGCGAGGGGTTCAGGTAGTCGGTGCGGTAGTGTGCGCCGCGGCTTTCGGTGCGGGCGAGCGCGGCGGTGGTGACGAGCCGGGCGATCAGGTGCAGGTTCGCGGTTTCGCGAGCGGCGATGGAGTCGCCGACGATGTGGGTGGACTTCAACTCGGCGAGCGCAGAGGCGAGGTCCTGGCCGTCGCGTTCGATGCCGACGGCTGTCCACATGAGCGACTGGATGCTCTGGCGGTCGATGGCCTTGGTTTCGGGGAAGACGGGCGCGAGGGCGCGGACTTCGTTGGCGTCAAACTCGGCGGGTGCATCGAGAGAGGCCGACGGCATGTGGTGTTCGCCGAGGAAGAGACCCGCGCAGCGCCAGGCGTAGACGAGGCTTTCGAGCAGCGAGTTCGAGGCGAGGCGGTTGGCTCCGTGGACGCCGGTGCAGGCGGTTTCGCCGACGGCGAAGAGGCGCGGCACGGAGGTGCGGCCGTAGAGATCGGTGCGGACACCGCCCATCCAGTAGTGCGCTGCGGGGGTGACGGGGATGGGATCGCGGGACCAGTCCATGCCACGACGGCGAACGGCGGCGTCGATGGAAGGGAAGCGCGTGCGGAGGAACTCTTCGCCGCCGAGTTGCGTGGCGTCGAGCATGACGGGTGAGCCGTGCTGCGCGGTCATCTGCATGGCGATGCCGCGAGCGACGACGTCGCGCGGAGCGAGTTCCGCCTGCGGATGCAGGGTCTGCATGAAGCGGTGACCGTGAGCGTCGAGCAGCACGGCGCCTTCGCCGCGAACGGCCTCGGAGATGAGGAAGGTTTCGGGGTGCGCGAGCGCGGTTGGGTGGAATTGGTAGAACTCGACGTCGGCGAGTTCGGCTCCGGCGCGGAAGGCGGCTGCGGTGCCGTCGCCGGTGGCTCCGGCGGGGTTGGTGGTGTGGAGATAAAGCTGGCCAGCGCCGCCGGACGCGAGGATCACAGCGTCCGTGGAGATCATGCGTGAGCGGCCGGCCTTGTCGATGATGTGCAGGCCCGCGGCGACGCCGTTGCGTGTGAGGATGTCGGCGACGAAGGTGTGTTCGAGGACGGTGATGTTCTTTGTCGCGCGCACGGCGTGGACGAGCGCCATCTCGATGGAGAGGCCGGTGGAGTCGCCGCCAGCGTGGAGTACGCGCGGGTAGGAATGCGCAGCTTCGAGGCCCTTGGCGAGTTCACCGTTGCGCTTGTCGAACTCGACGCCGAGGCGAATGAGGTCGTGAATGCGCGCGGGGCCTTCTTCGCAGAGAACACGAACAGCGGCGGGGTCGCAAAGGCCTGCGCCAGCGTTCAGTGTGTCGACGATGTGGGCTTCGGTGGAGTCGTCTGCAAAGTACGCGGCAGCGATGCCGCCCTGCGCCCAGCGCGTGTTGGACTCGGCCAGCTCCAGCTTGGTGACGAGCGTGACGTCGTGAGACTTCGCGAGTCGAAGCGTGGCAATGAGTCCGGCGATACCGCTGCCGACGACGGCGACGTGCTGGCGAGGTGTGCTCATGCTGCGCTCACAGGCTTGCCGGGAGCGAGAGCCAGCATGCGCTCAAGGGCGATACGGGCGTCGCTGGCGGTGGCTTCGTCGACGGTGATCTGGTTGACGAGTTCGCCGCGCTCGAAGCTTTCGAGCACCCAGGCGATGTAGCTGGGGTGGATGCGGTACATCGTCGAACAGGGGCAGACGATGGAGTCGAGGCAGAAGATGGTGTGCTCGGGGTGGTCGTTAGCGAGGCGCTGGACGAGGTTGATCTCCGTGCCGATGGCGAAGGTGGAACCAGCCGGAGCGGCCTCGATGGCCTTGCGAATGTAGTCGGTGGAGCCGTACTCGTCGGCGTCGTCGACGACCTCCATCGGGCACTCGGGGTGCACGATGACGCGGACGTCGGGGTGGCGCTGGCGAGCCATGCTGATCTGCTCGACGGTGAAGCGTTTGTGCACGGAGCAGAAGCCGTGCCAGAGGATGACCCGGGAGTCACGAAGCTGCTGGGCGGTGCTGCCGCCGAGCGTGACTTCGGGCTTCCAGAGCGGCATCTGCTCAAGCGGTACGCCCATGGCCTTGGCGGTGTTGCGGCCGAGGTGCTGGTCGGGGAAAAAGAGCACGCGCTGGCCGCGAGCGAAGGCCCACTCGAGCACCGAGCGCGCATTCGACGAGGTGCAGACTACGCCTCCGTGGCGACCGCAGAAGGCCTTCAGCGCGGCGGAGGAGTTCATGTATGTGACGGGGATGACGGGCTGGAGGCCGTTGGCGTCGGGCTGATCGCCGAAGAGCGCTGTCAGCTCTTCCCAGCAATCTTCGACTGAGTCGAGGTCTGCCATGTCCGCCATCGAGCAGCCTGCTGCGAGGTTCGGCAGGATGACGGCCTGGTCGCGGCGGGAGAGCATGTCGGCGGTTTCGGCCATGAAGTGGACGCCGCAGAAGACGATGGCTTCGGCGTTGGGCCGGGTTCGGGCGGCTTGTGCGAGCTGGAAGCTGTCGCCCACGAAGTCGGCGTACTTCACGACTTCGTCGCGCTGATAGAAGTGGCCGAGTACGACGAGGCGTTCGCCGAGCGCGGCTTTCGCGGCGCGGATGCGGAGGTCGAGTTCTTCGCGGGAGGCGTTGCGGTACTCGAGCGGAAGCACGCCCTGTTTGGGTGCGTCGGAGGGCAGGGGGTCGGCGATGGATGCGCCGGGGCCGTAGGTCTGGTCGGCGTCGTGCAACCAGGGGCTATCGTCGAGAGCTGCGGAACAGGTACTGCCGGCTCCTGCCTGTTCACCAATTTGAATCAGGTGGATCGTTTCGGGGACTGAAGGCACTGCGTGACTCCTGTGAAAGCCTTGCGTCGAGCGTCGTTGGCTCTCAACGTTGGATGAGCCACGCGCGGGAAAAGACGCTGCTTACAGGATACGCCTTTGCGCAGGTTACGAGTGGTTGCCGGGCCATGCAGCCATGGCGAATTGAATGACCCGGTTGAGGTCTTTGGGGGAGGCGCCGTTGGCGGCCTGGATGGAAAGTCCGGTGACGACCGAGGTGAAGTATTCGGCGAGCGCCGCGGTGTTGGTGTCGGCGGGGAGTTCGCCCTTGCGCTTGCCGCGGTCGAGGCGCTGCTTGAGCATGCGCGTGGCCTCGCGCTGCAGTCTGTAGAGTTCGTCGCGGAGTTCGATGGTGTCGGCGCTGCCGGTGAGTGCGCCCTGGACGAGGAAGCAGACTTGCGGTTCCTCGCCTTTGGGCTGAAGGCCGCGTGCGAGTTTGAGGCAGGCCTCGACGGCTTCGCGGGCGGTGGGCTGTGCGAGTGCCGTTTCGTAGACGGCGATGGATTGCTCAGCGTACATCACCATGGCCTGGCGGAAGAGCTCAATTTTGTCGCCAAAAGTTGCGTAGAGCGTAGGTTTGCTCATGCCGGTGGCCGTGGTGAGGTCGGTGTAAGAGGTGCCGTCGAAGCCGTGCTTCCAGAAGAGCAGAAGCACGGCGCGCAGGGCGATTTCGCGATCGAAGCCGCGAGGACGGCCGGGGCCTCGCTTTTCTTCTGCCGATGCTGGAGCGTTAGATCGCATAAGAATCAGATGCTCGATGATGGCATGCGGATGAATTTCCTACCGAATCGTAAAACAAAGTGCATCCGGGGCGGTGGTGGAACATCCTTTACCGAGCGGTAGGAAATTCATCTGCCGCCATTCAAGCTGAAGGATGTTGCATGAGCGAGAAGAAGCGTAGTGCGTTGGGTACGGCGGTAGTGACGGGAGCGTCGTCAGGATTGGGCAAAGTGTATGCGGACCGATTGGCTTCGCGCGGATATGATCTGCTGTTGGTCGCGCGTCGCGGCGACCGTTTGCGGGCGATTGCTACTGAGCTGGAAGCGAAGTTCGCTGTGAGTGTAGAGACGCTTGTGGCGGATTTGAGCGATACCGCAGGGATTGATGCGGCTGTGGCGAAGCTTGCTGTTGATGCGTCGATCACGATGCTGGTGAATAACGCAGGCACGTCGAATGTTCTGCCGTTGGCTCAAGCGGACGCTGCAACGCTGGCGAAGATGATCACCCTGAATGTGACTTCGCTGACGTTGCTGACGCAGGCTGTGTTGCCGGGCTTCTTGGCGCGCAATGCGGGCACGATCATCAACATCGGTTCGGTGGTGAGCTTTGCAGGGTATGCGTGGGTGCCGGTGTACGGCGGCACGAAGGCTTACGTGATGAACTTCACGCAGGCGCTGAAACAGCAGATCGCCGAGAGCGCTGTGCGACTGCAGTATGTGGCACCGTCGGGTACGGAGTCGGAAATTTGGGATGGCATGGGTGTGCCGAAGGAAGCGTTGGGAGAGCTGCCTCCGCTGATGGGCACCGAAGAGTGCGTGGATGCGGCGCTCGCAGGGTTGGATGCGGGCGAGTTTTTGACCGCGCCGAGTGTGCATGATGCGGCGCTGGTGAGCGCGTTTGAAGAGGCTTCGATGCAGCTGCTCGTGGCTTCGCAGCAAAGCAGCGCGGCCGAGCGGTACGGCCTGAAGAAGTAACGGGAGGCGCGGCGCTTGGGGCCTGGCGTCGCGCTCATCGCCGCAGATGGATTTGAGTAAAGACGCGGGGTGAGCAGCCTTCGGCTCGTTTAAAAGCGGTACTGAACGCGCTCGCAGATTGGAAGCCGATGAGTCGAGCGATCTCGTCGATGTTGCGTTGGCCTTGGCGTAATTCATCTTTGGCGAGAGCGATGCGCCAGCGTTGTAGATAGGCAATCGGACCGAGTCCTACGACGCGGGAAAAGCGCGCGGCGAGGGCAGAACGTGAGATGCCGCAGAGGCGCGCAAGTTTCGCCGTGGTCCACGAACGCGCGACAGCACTGTGCATCGCGATGAGAGCCTGCGCAATGACGGCATCGGCTAGGCCCGCGACGAGGCCTGGTTGCATGGATTCCGCTGGTGTCGCTCGACCGCGCAGGAGTTCGACGAGCAGCAGTTCCATCAGACGTGTGATCACGAAATCGCTGCCTGGGCCGGGAACGGTGGACTCCGCTTCGTTCATTCGAAGCAGGGTGCGGACGCGTTCGGAGGCGAGCGTGTCCGCGCTGAGATGCAGCACCTGCGGCAGCAGGCCGGTGAGCAGCGCTTCATTGGCGGAGTCGAAGAGGAATTTGCCGCCGCGGAGAATGACCTCGGGCGAAGGCTTGTTGCCGAGCGTCGCGATGGCGGCAGCCCTGGCGAGCACGGTTTCACTGTCCGTGGGGTTTGCGTGAAGGTCGGAGACGAGAGCAAACGGCGTTGAGGTGCGGATAAGGACGAAGTCGTCGGTGCGAAGCGACAGTGTTTCCTCGCCGGGACGCGTGAGCAAGCACTCGCCGCGCTCGACCCAGCAGAAGAGGAGGTCGTCGCGCTGATGAAAGGCAAGCCCCCAGCTCCCGGTGGCCTCGACACGCGTGAAGAGCGTGGCGGCGGGGCGCAGAAGCTGGATGAGGTCGAGAAAAGGGTCCATACGTGATTTGGACGTTTCGTAAAGATTTGTGGTCGATTCATTATCGTTTGTTTCGTCGCGAACGCCTAGCTTGGAGAAGTGCGGTGCCTTTCAGCCGCGACAAAGGAGAGTGAAATGACGGAAGAAGCGTTGATGCAGCTTTGGAACACGTATTCGGATGCGTGGTCTGAGAAGTCCGCCGAGAAGCGTGGGCAAATGTTGGCGGCAAGTCTCGCGCAGGATGTGGCGTTCACCAGTCCGGACGTGGATGATCGCGGCGTCGATCAACTAGAAGCGACGATGGTGGCGTTTCAGGCGGAGTACGTCGGTTATTACTTCCGGACGAACATGCTGCGGCATCAGCATGGGCAGTTGCTGATTGCCTGGACGTTGTTCGACGCGCAAGACGCCCCACTGCTCCTCGGCAATAGTTATGCCCGGCTCGATGAGGAGCGCGGCAAGATTGTGCGTCTGGCGGGGTTCTGGAAGCGTTAGCGGAGAAGGGTTCAGCGGGCGCGTTGAAACGCAGAATGCCTGCGGGACGAACACGCTAAACGGACAACGAAGAAGCCGTCGAACGCTCGAGCATTCGACGGCTTCTTTGTCGTTAGGAGGATCTATTCGGTCGAGCGGCGTACCGGGCGGCTGGGGAGGCGGTTGGCTTCTACCGGATCCTTCGTTTCGGTGGGCTTGCGCCTGGTCTTCGGGGCGGGTTTGCCGTCTTCGATTACGGCGCGCATCCAGTAGCTACCGTCTTCGTCGACCTCGATGCCATGAACCTCGCGTTCGAAGCCGGGGAAGCGCTTGGAGAACTCTTCCATCGCGAGGATTAGCTTGATGACCGGCGACTTCGGGCCGCCGAAGCGTTCGCCGGGCATCGACATTGGGATTCCCGGCGGGTAGGGCACGAGCATCACGGCGGCGATGCGGCCAGCCATTTCGCGGAAGGGGATGCGCTCGGTTTCCTGACGGACGAGCTTCTGGTAGGTCTGCGCAGGCGTCAGGACGGGGTCGAAGTCTTCGTCGCAGGCAGCGTTGACCAGGCCGGGGAGGTTGAGTTCGATCATCGCCTCGTGCATCTCTTCGGAGAGTTCCCGCAGGGAGAGATTGCGGTAGCGGGCGGGGAACTTCTGCACCAGCTCGGGCAGAGCTTCGAGGAGTGGAGCGTCGGTGTCGTAGAGGCGCTTGAACTCGAAGAGGTTTTCGAGCAGCGAGCCCCACTTGCCCTTCGAGGTGCCGACGGAGAAGAGCACGAGCACGGTGTAGTCGCCGGTACGGGCGATTTCTACGTGGCGAGAGTCGAGGAACTCGGTGAGGATGGCACCGGGTATACCCCAGTCGCTCATGATGCCCTGCGCGTTGACGCCGGGGGTGAGGATGGTGACCTTCGCCGGGTCGAGCATGCAGTAGTCGTCGGGCGAGTCGAGGCCGGAGAATCCGTGCCACTCGTCGTTGCCCTTGACGAGCCAGCAGGAGGGCTCGGTGGCGAGGAGCTCGTCCTCTGCGTCCTCGAAGAGGATGTTTTCGCCGGTGGCCGGGTCGGTGACGTGCTCGGGCTGGTAGACGTCGAAGAACCACGTTGGGCCGTTGTCGGTTTCGAGCAGCAGGCGGCGCGCAACGGAGCTCATGGCCTGGCGGAAGCTGATGGCGTCGGCGAGGGTTTCGTCCATGAGCGTGGGGCCGGCGGGCTCGTCCATCATGGCGGCGGCGACGTCGAGGGAAGCGATGAGCGGATAGAACGGCGAGGTGGTGCCGTGCATCATGAAGGCTTCGTTGAACTGGTGGAAGTCGAGCGGGTCAGTGTCGGAGAGCTTGACGTGGACCATCGAACCCATCGAAAAGGCCGCGAGCATCTTGTGCGTGGACTGCACGGAGAAGATGGTGGGGCGGTTCTCCATCTCTTCGGGCACGCCCATCGCGTAGCGCGAACGATAGATGGGGTGGAACTTCGCGTAGGCGTACCAGGCTTCGTCGAAGTGCACGCGGGCGACGGAGTCGCGGAGCTGCTCGACGACCTGATCGACGTTGTAGCAAAGGCCGTCGTAGGTGGAGTTCGTGATGACCGCGTAGGTGGGCTGCTGCGAGTGCGCGCCAGCGGAGGACGGGCTGCGCTGGATGAGCTCCTGCACGGACTCCGGCGTGAAGCGCTTGAGCGGCACGAGGCCGATCATGCCGTAGCCATTACGCGTCGGCTTGAAGTACACGGGGCGCGCGCCGGTGACGGTCAGCGAGTGACAGATGCTCTTGTGGCAGTTCGCGTCGGCGAGCACGATGTCGTCCTGCGCGATGACGCCGTGGCCGACGATCTGGTTCGAGGTGCTGGAGCCGCCGAGGACGTAGAAGGTCCAGTCGGCGCCGAAAATGCGCGCGGCGTTGCGCTCGGAGTCGCCCGGAGGCCCGATGTGATCGAGCCACGAGCCGAGCGGGGCAGAGGAGATGCCGAGGTCGGAGCGGAGGAGGTTTTCGCCGAAGAAGCGATGGAACTCCTGCCCGACGGGGTGCTTGAGGAAGGCGACGCCTCCCATGTGTCCGGGCGCGTCCCAGGAGTAGGCGGACTGGTCGTTGTACTTGACGAGCTCGCGGAAGTACGGCGGCAGAAGCTGCTCGTGGTAGCGCTCGATGGCGGTGTCGAGACGCGAGGCGATGAAGGCCGGGGTGTCGCCGAAGAGGTGGATGTACTCGTGGACCTGCTTGACGACTTCGAGCGGGAGTTCGGAGACGAGGGTGCGGTCGGCGATGAGGAAGATCGGCACCTTCTTGTTGCGGTGACGCACGCCGCGGATGATGTCGAGCGCGGCGCGTTCTTCGAACTGCGAGTTGGTCTCGAGGTCCCAGTCGAGGAGGATGGCCGAGTAGCTGGGGTCGGAGTTGACGAGCGAGATGCCGTCTTCGGGCGAGGTGGTACGGACGACCTCGTAGCCTTCGTCGCCGATGGCGTCGACGAGACGCTCCATGGCCCGGTCGGAGACCGAGTCGGTTCGGCCGACTTCACTGGCAATCAACAACACCCAACGCTTGTCGCTCATGTACTTCTACCCGCCTTGCAAGGACTGCTGTGTGCGCCTCCGGGAGCGGAGCGCACAAAACGTTATCTTATCGCGGATTGATTGCAGGGATGTGAGGGGAGGGGATTGCGGGGAGTCTGCAATCGGCATAGAGAGTGTTGCCGGCTGATGATTATCATGAGCAGTTATTGATTTATAATTTTTGAAGCAGATACACGGCTTCTTCAGTGCCGCCTAACTGATGCGATGTTGATCTCTCATGACAAACGGGAACTCGTGAGGCCCTCCAGCTTTAAACATGACTTCTCAAGTCGTGTTTGTTGTGCGGAGATGTGCCGTGGCTCGTTCTAAGCGTCAACAATCCAATCTGTGTTTTTCTCAAGTAATCAAAAGCCCTTTATTGCCTTTCTTAACTGCTTTGCTTCAGCTGATTACGGAATTTGTCCGCCATCATCGATAGTGATGCGGATGGCCGTCTGCGCTTGGGTGACTGCTCATTTGCCTATTCCCTGAGTGACTCAACTTAGCGTCACTCAGGGCTTTTGCTGTAGGAATTAACTTATTCCATTACAGATGCTTGGTCTTGCTCCTCGGCAACTGGCGTTTCGATATTAGATTGCCACCTCCAATCTTTCGCGCTGTGCCCATTCGTGGAGAAGCTGCATGGGTTTGGCTGTGGGGCGAGCGTTAGCCTTGCCGCGGGCTTGGATGATTTTGCGGCGTTTCGGGTCTACCTCGATGGTGATGACGTGTTGCACGTGTTCTTCGCGCCAGAGGCGAAGTGCCCAAATGCTGGAACCGCCGCGCAGGCAGGCGTATGCGTAGCTGGCAACGCAGTGACGCATGGCGCTTCCTTCGCGGCGTAGTTGTTCCTGACTCGTGAGTTCAGAAAGTTGCCAGCGGCGTGGCTGTTCTGATTCGTCGCGTGGTGGCTCTATGACAAGCATTGGCTTGAAGGGGGCTGGTGTCCACGAGAACGAGCCTGTGCTGTGACCTAGGTTTTTATGCCACTCGTTCACGAGGCGCAGTAGTGATGGCACGGAACGGCCTTTGATGGAGAAGGCTGGTTGAATGGCGCCAAAGTTGACTAAGCCGGGCGTGTCGGGTGGGAAGCGCACGGCTTGAATGTAGTCAATGATGGGGCCGACTTGTTGTAGATCGAGTTCGTTGGAGTGGTTGACGAAGAAGACGAGAACGGTGCGCCAGAAATCGCCGTTGCGCAGATCGTGAGCGAGGTGCGTTGCCATGACTGCTTGCGTGAGTGCTGGAGATGCGCCGAGGCCGAGGAGTTCGGCGCGGCGAAGCGCATGCTCGATGGTGAGGTGATGTTGTGAGGCGAGGAAGATGTGCTCCATCATGCGCGTCATGGCGATTGGCAGATTGAGCGAGCGGAAGCTGACGCCGCAAGAGTGTTCGAGGAACCAGCGGCGGAGGTCGGGGGCATTCGCCGCAGTGGAGTACCAAGCCGAGGCGAGAAATTGGGGGACGGGATACTGGCCGAACAGATGGCGCGCGAGTGATGCGACGGCAACGCGCCACGAAGATGCAGTGCCGCTCCAGTCGGCGGGAGAGCGGACGTGCGGTGATCGCGTCAGGGATAGGTTGACGAGGGCTTCGACGCCTATGTGGCGCGAGTCGACGATGGGCGCTTCGAAGAGTCGGGGCGCGCGGGTGCGAGCGTGGTGAAGAAGCTCGCGGAAGGTTGCAGATGCAGAGGGATCACAGGCGAGTTGTGCGTAGGCGCGATGGATCGCGCGATCGGTGCGCAGTTTGTGATCCTGAACGGGGCGTTCAGGCCAAAGCATGATGTTCTCCAGAGTTTGTCTAAGCCGGTGTTGAGCCGCGCCGCGAGGGCGCTGACGTCAAAGCCAAACGCGACGGAGCGTGTGCCCGTCGTTTGGCTGGTTCTGGAACCGGATTAGCTCTTGAAGAAAAACATGGTGAGATCAGGGTATAGAAAACGGCTTGCGATAGCTAGAGATTCTTGCTTAGCTGCGAATTACCCAAATTGAAGTCCACGGATATTTTCGCGGTTTAAAGCATCAGCCTAGCGTTGATTTTTTCATGCTCTAGCTGACATGGTCACGCTGAAACCCGTTGGAGAGGAAGAGAACTGATCAAAGCCATAATTGCTTAAGGCTTCCTCTATTTCCGCAGTGAATTTCGCACCTACTACTTCTAATGTGTCGTAGGGTGAGTGCGATGAGTACTCGCCATGGTGCAGGTCAATCGAATCCATTTGAGCGATCAATAGATCTTCGGGCGAAAAACCTTCGTAAGAGTTGAAGATTGTGACGCCCTTGAGATGGTTTTGTCCTCTGTGCTTGGCCCAATGTGTTTCAGTTGCTGTTCGGTTTGCAGCAGACTCCACAATCCAGACCGGTCCTCTTGCTGTGAGAGCAGAGAGTTTAGGCCCGAAATTGATGTCAAGCACTACTGTGAGACAGGTTGGCATACGAGAGCCCATTTCTGATCGAGCATGTACATGGGCGATTAGCCCATGTACATGCCGCCGTTGACGTCGAGGGTGTGGCCGGTGATGTAGCCCGCGTTGTCGCTGGCGAGGAAAGTGACCGCGGCGGCGATGTCGGAGTCGGCGCCGTAGCGGGCGAGCGGGATCTGCGAGAGGATGCCGGACTTCTGGTCGTCGGTGAGGACGTGGGTCATCGGGGTTTCGATGAAGCCGGGGGCGACCGCGTTCACCGTGATGCCGCGCGAGGCGAACTCGCGGGCGAAGGACTTCGTCATGCCGATCATGCCAGCCTTCGAGGCTGAGTAGTTGACCTGGCCTGCGGCGCCGGTTTCGCCGACGACCGAGGTGATGTTGATGATGCGGCCCCAGCGGTTCTTCATCATGCTGGAAATGACGGCCTGGGTGAGCAGGAAGGCGCCGGTGAGGTTGGTGTTGAGCACGTCGTTGAAGTCAGCGAGCTTCATGCGGAGGGCGAGGCCGTCCTTGGTGATGCCCGCGTTGTTGACGAGGATGTGGACGGTGCCGAGGTCGGCGATGATCTGCTTGGCGGTGGTCTTGATGGAGTCTTCGCTGGCGACGTCGAGCGAGTAGGCGCGCGCGGTTCCACCAGCGGCGGCGATCTCTGCGGCGACGGCTTCCAGTTTTTCTGCGGAACGGGCGGCGAGGGCGACGGTGGCTCCCTGGGCGGCGAGTTCGAGCGCGATGGCGCGGCCAATGCCCTGTGAGGCTCCGGTGACGAGGGCGATTTTGCCGGTGAGGGTGCTCATGTGTGCTCCTGAAGTAATGTACTCCGGTATTAGATCACCGCAGGTGGGGAGGATGTTGGGAGCACGAGCGAAACAGGCGGAGCAGAAGGGAATAAGGAGGCAGAAGCGAACACGGAGGTCACAGAGAACCACGGAGGGGCACGGAGATGCGGTTGCTGCGGTGTTTTGTGTGTGGTGCTGTACGACTTTTCGGCCTGTTTTCAACAATCGCCCAAATAGGCGAGAAGCCGCGCTGCCAAAGGCTATATTCTGCTTCCAGTTATGCCCGACCCAGAACTCGTCGCCCCTGCCGCCCCTGCCTCTGAAAACTCCACCGATGTTTACGCCATTTATGGTGCTGAACCCGAAGTGCTTGCGTACGCCATGGCGAAGTATTCGCGCTCGGCGCTGACGATGCGCGAGTCGCTGGCGGAGATAAGCTCGCAACGTGCAGAGCAGTTTCTGAACACCTTCTACTTTCAGTACGGCCATCGCTCGATTGCTGATCTGGCGCACCTGCCGTTTGCGATTGAGCGGTTGTCGATGCTGGCGGCGATTGCGCTGGTGGATGAGTCGCGCTGGGATGGTCAGGAGCGGTCGACGCGGTACCAGGACTTCCGGCGCTCGGGTTGGTACACGCCTCCGCTCGAGGGCGAGCACCGCACGGCGTATACGGCGGCGATGGGCTCGTTGTTCAAGAGCTATGACGACCTCAGCCTGGGGATGCTGGAGGCGCTGAAGCGCGTGGTTCCGCGGCCGGAGGAGATGCGCGAGGAGGCGTACGTGCGTACGTTGAAGGCGCGGGCGTTTGACGTGGCGCGGTATCTGCTGCCGCTGGCGACGAACACGTCGCTGGGGCAGATTGTGAACGCGCGCACGCTGGAGACGCAGGTTTCCCGACTGCTTTCGAGCCGTTTGACGGAGGTTCGCGAGTTGGGGGAGAAGCTGCGTTCGGCGGCCAGCGAGCCTGCCTGGAACGTGCAGCGCGACAAGCTGGAGCAGATGGCGGGCGAGGGCGTTGTGCCGCAGGAAGCGACGCGCGAAATTCTGCAGGACCTGATGCCGTCGGTGCGGGTTGCTCCGACGCTGGTGAAGTATGCGGAGCCGAACCAGTACCAGATGGAGTCGCGGCGTGAGTTGCGGCAGGCGGCGAAGGAGTTGATGGGCGATCAGCCGATCTACGGCGCGCCGCTGGTGGATCTGCTGGACGACGATGAGGCGATGGAAGTCGAGATTGCGACCTCGCTGCTGTACCCGTACTGCCACTACTCGTACCGCCAGATTCGCGGAACGGTGGGCGCGATGGGTGAGTTGCGGCGGAACGAGATTATCAAGCTAGCGGCACGGCATCGCGGCCAGCACGATGAGCTGTTGCGTGGCTTCCAGTCGGGTGATGGCTTCCGTTTCGACATCTTGATGGATATTGGCGGCTTCCGCGATATGCACCGGCATCGCCGGTGTGTGCAGTTGATCCAGGACTTCAGCGATCTGCACGGATATGAGGAGCCGACGTGTCCGGGGCAGCCGACGCTGGAAGAAGCCGGGCTTGCTGAGGCGTATCACGGAGCGATGCAGGCTGCGCACCTGGCGTACCGCGAGGCGTTGACGAGTGATTCGGCCGACGCCGAGGCGAATGCAGCGTATCTGCTGCCGATGGGTACGCGCTGTCGGGCGATGTTCAAGATGGACTTTGCCGAGGCGCTGTATATCTCGGAACTGCGGTCGGGGGTGGCGGGGCACTATAGCTACCGGCGCGTAGCGTGGGAGATGTATCGGGCGGTGGCTCGCAGGCACCCGGCTCTGGGTGAGCTGTTTCGGATTCAGGATGTGACGGAGCCGGTGGATTTGCTGAAGCGATAATGACAAGCGAGCGACTAAACGAGATTGCAAAAAATGTGCTGGATGCGGCCTTTCGTGTCCACACAGCGTTTGGTCCTGGGATGCTTGAGAGTGCTTATGTGGCTTGCCTGATTTTTGAGTTGGCGAAGGCCGGGTTGGCTTTTAGGACAGAAGTGCCTGTGCCCGTGATCTATGAAGGCGTAAAGCTTTCGGATGTTGGTTTCAAGATTGACATCCTTGTCGAAGAGGAACTGGTTCTTGAGATCAAGTCCGTGGAAGCCATTGCCCCCGTCCACCTTTCACAGCTGGTGTCTTATTTGAAGCTTTCGGAGAGGCGGCTTGGGCTGCTGATCAACTTCAACGTTGAACGGTTGCGGGATGGAATCTATCGTCGGGTAAATGGATTCTGAGTGACGGTCTCAGGCCATGGGGTCGTTGTGGTGAGGTGGAATGAAAGCCTCGACGCAACGAGCGCCAAGAGCGCGAAGGATACGCGACGGAATCTTGGCGTAGCTTGGCGCTCCTTAGCGAACTTAGCGTCAAGGCTTTCCGCTTGCGGAGCCGCCAAATCGAAACGGATTGAAGTTCGTCCGAGTGTCGAAGGTATCGATGCCCTCCGCCCGCTTCAGCCCATTGATTACGAGATAGGTGAACGGTGTGGCAAGCACCTCGTAGGCGACCTTCAGCAGGTAGCCCGTGATGATGATGTTTGCGAGCTTGTGCCAGGAGACGCTGCCGCCGAACGCGATCAGGATGACAAGGGTCGTGTCGACAGCCTGTCCGACGACTGTGGAGCCGACCGTACGCGTCCAGAGCCAGCGGCCGTTTGTGAGGACCTTTAGCTTGGCCATGGTGAAGCTGTTGGCGAACTCGCCCGCCCAGAACGCGGCGAGGCTGGCGATGAGCAGGCGCGGCAGGATGCCGAAGACTGTAACGAATGCCTGCTGGTGGTGGAACTCAGGGTCGGCTGGCAGCGCGATGACCAGCGCGGAGACGCCGTACATGAGCGCTGTGCCGCAGAAGCCCAGCCAGATGGCGCGGCGGCTGGCCGCGTAACCGTAAATCTCCGTGAAGATGTCGCCGAAGATGTAGGTAATGGGGAAGAGGACCATCGCGCCCGAGGTGGTGAACGCCGGGATGGGCCCGAACGGGCCGATGCGGACAAGCTTCTGCGCGACGAGGTTCGCGACAAGAAGAATGACGACGAAGGAGGTCGTGAGCGCGTCGAGATAGCGGAAGCGGGTCTGCATGGTTTGAGTGGATTTAGAGTATCGCGGGAGGTGGCCGGTGGGAATTTCCTTGGAAGACTTTCGCTTTTTATTTGCTACTGCTCGGATTCGATGCTAGACTCCATCTTGCTGACCCCACCCTGAGCTTTTACGTGGCAATAAAAGGAGAAATACCCGTGGCAGACGACCGCAGCAAAGCAATTGAAACCGCACTTTCGGCGCTGGAAAAGCAGTTTGGTAAGGGTTCCGTGATGCGGCTTGGCGCGAAGGATGCCGTCGTGCCGATTTCAGTGATTTCAACGGGTTCGATCTCGTTCGATGCAGCCCTGGGCGTGGGTGGCGTGCCGCGTGGACGCGTGATTGAGGTCTTTGGGCCGGAGTCGTCCGGTAAGACGACGATCACGCTGCAGATCATTGCTGAGGCGCAGAAGGCCGGTGGTCTGGCGGCGTTTGTGGATGCCGAGCATGCTCTCGATCCGGTTTATGCGAAGAAGCTTGGCGTGGACGTGGACAATCTACTGGTCAGCCAGCCGGATTACGGCGAGCAGGCGCTGGAGATTACGGAAGCCCTGGTTCGTTCGGGCGCGGTCGATGTGCTGGTAGTGGATTCGGTCGCTGCGCTGGTACCGAAGGCTGAACTTGATGGCGAGATGGGCGATTCGCACGTTGGTCTGCAAGCACGACTGATGTCGCAGGCCCTGCGTAAGCTGACCGGAACTGTCTCGAAGTCGCGTACCTGTCTGATCTTCATCAACCAGATTCGCGAGAAGATTGGCGTGATGTTTGGCAATCCTGAAACGACGACCGGTGGCCGTGCGCTGAAGTTCTATTCATCGGTGCGTATCGACATCCGCCGTATTGGCGCGGTGAAGGAAGGCGACGTTGTCGTCGGTTCGCGTACGAAGGTGAAGATTGTGAAGAACAAGGTGGCGGCTCCGTTCCGCGATGCCGAGTTCGACATCATGTACGGCGAAGGCATTTCGCGTGAAGGCGATACGCTGGATCTTGCAGTGGTGAACAATATTGTGGACAAGTCGGGTGCGTGGTACTCCTACCAGGGTGAGCGCATTGGGCAGGGCCGCGAGAACGTTCGCAACTTCCTGAAGGAGAATACTGACACGTTTGCACGCATCGATGCAGAGCTTCGGAAGAAGCTTGGGATCAAGCCTGCGAACGTTGCGGATATGCCTGAAGCCCCGGCAGAAGGCGCTGCCCAGGCAGAAGCCGTGGTCCGTGGCCGCAAAGGATAGTCCGCTAACTTTTCTGCACAGGCAAGTTGCGGTAAAATAGCTGTAGACGGACAGGTGGCAGAGCCCGGTTGAATGCACCTGACTCGAAATCAGACGTAGTCGTAAGGCTACCGGGGGTTCGAATCCCTCCCTGTCCGCCATTACTTTCAAGCAGTTATAACGATTGAGGCCCGCAAATGCGGGTCTCTCGTTTTGTCTGGATGGCTGTTCGTTACTGACTTTGCTGGCTGTTTTTGAAGAAGTCGAGCAGGCTTTGCGGGGCGTTGTCGCCGAAGAGCACTTCTTGCAGGCGGTTGGCTTCGACCGCTTCGGCAGAACTGCGTGGGAATAGTTCCCGTTCGTACGCAAGTAGCGCCGCTTCTATGTCATCAGGGGTGGAAGCGAGGACTCTGGCAAGCTCGGCGCCGTCGTACATGGCGAGGTTCGCGCCTTCGCCAGATGGAGCCATCAGATGTGCGGCATCGCCCAGCAGGGTAACACCGGGGATGCGTTCCCACCTGTGTTCGGTGGGTAGGGAGTAAATTGGGCGAACGGCGGGAGCAGTCTCGCCGTCGGTGATGAGCGCTGTCAGCTCTGGGGCCCAGTCAAGGAACTCTTCGGCAACACGGGACAGGGTCGCCTCTGGGGTGGAGATGTCGAGGCTTACAAGCCAATCTTCTGGCTTGCGTAACGCGACATAGGTGTGGAGGACGCCGTTCGGCTCGCGGTGGGCGAGGATGCCTTTCCCGGGAGCTACGGCCATAAGCGCTCCTCCGCCGACGGCCTTTGCGCTTGCCTGATGACGGTGGTCGCAGTCGTGCAGGTACGTCTCTATGTAGGTGATGCCTACGTAGGTTGGCTTTGCGGGAGAGAGTAGGGGACGGACCTTTGACCAAGCTCCGTCCGCACCTATGAGCAGGTCAGCCGTCACAGTTGTGCCGTTCGTGAAGGTCACGAAGTGTCGTCCCTCGCCGAGGGAAGAGACTGTTGCGACTTTGTGTCCCCAGCGAACAGTGTTGTGGGGAAGAGATTCGAGGAGGATGCGGCGAAGCTCGCCTCGAGGCGCTTCCGGGCGGCCGCCTGAGCCGTCGTCGGAGTCTTCGAGCAGGACACGGCCTTGTTTGTCGAGCACCCGCGAAGCCTGACCGCCGGGATGGACGATTGCGAGGAGCTCGTCATAGAGGCCTGCGGCCTTGAGGGCGAGTTGCCCATTGTTTGTGTGGATGTCGAGCATGCCGCCTTGCGCGCGCGCTGTGGCCGAGGCTTCTGCTTCGTAGACTACGGCGGGGATGCCACGAGTGTGGAGGACGCGTGCAAGCGTCAGGCCGCCAAGGCCGGCACCGATGATGGTAACTGGAGTGTTCATGCTGCCTCCTTCGTGGATCGAGTCAACCAGCGGTCTGCTGCCTGTCGGAGAGAGGACTCGTTGGGTTCGCGATCGGAAGCCCATGCGATAAAGCCGTCCGGGCGTATGAGCAATGCGCTCATCCCGAAGGCTTCTTTCGCGTGACCAGCGACGTATTGCAGGGCTTCGCCGTACTCAGTTACCAGCGATTGCAAGGATGGGTTGGAGCCGAAGTCGAGCAGCAGGCTGCGACCGTCGCGCAGGAGGTCGCTGACCTTGCTTCCGTCTTCCAGCTCAAAGTTGGGGACGCTGTGACCGGCTAAGGGATGGTTGTCGCCGAGGTCGTAATGAGCGGTGATGCCCCACACTCGCCCTGCAATGTAGGTGGCGCCATCGCTTGTGTTCAGCAGATCACGGAGTATCGCGTTCAGCGCACGTGCCGCTGGATCAGGGCGCATGACGGCGACCTGTGCGCGTGACCAGTCCAGCACGTTTGCGCCAAGTGGATAGCGTTCGGTGTAGTAGGTGTCGAGCAGGCCTTCCGGCGCGTTGCCGCGAATGGTCGCGGCGAGCTTCCAGCCGAGGTTCATGGCATCACCGATGCCGAGGTTCAGCCCCTGACCTCCGAGGGGAGCGTGGATGTGCGCGGCGTCCCCGGCCAGTAGCACGCGACCGTTGCGATAGGTTGTGGCCTGACGCGCGCGATCTGTCCAGGCGGTTGCGATGTGCAGGGCACTGAGCGTGACGTTGGTGTTCGAGATGCGACGCAGCACCATCTGAATATGCTCCAGTGTGATCGGCTCGCCCGAGCTGTGGAAGGCCCCGCCGTCAAAGTCCTGGATCACCAGAAAGTCCGGCTGGGATTGCAGATACATGCCTCGTTCGGTCACGTTTCGACCAGGGTTGAGCTTCTCGGGGTCGATGAGGTCCGCGTGAACCGAGTAGCCGGTAAACTCCGGTTCGGTGCCTGCGAACTCAAAGCCGCCGAGCTTGCGGACAACGCTCCGGCTGCCGTCGCAACCAACGAACCATCTTGCCTGGAACGTGTGCTGTTCGGAGTTCACGCTGACGGCGTTTTCCGTCTGGTGGAGACCGGTGATGGGAAGGCCGCGCCGAATCTCTACGCCAAGCTGCTGCGCGCGGCGGGCGAGCACCGTTTCCATCTCCTGCATCTCGGTGAGCAGGCTGGGGCTGGTGGAGCCGGGGAGCCGATACTTCCACTCCGTGGTGTCGATATTGCCAGAGTGAATGGGGATGCCGGCGAAGTGACCTACCTGTCGGCGTGCTCCTTCTACGGCGTTGGCGTGAGGGTTTTTGATGCGTTTGTGCAGCTCAAGCTCTTGCAACAGCCCACGGCGGTCGAGTGCTTCGATGGTGGGAGCGGAGAGACCTCGCAGACCGAAAGGACGTTGTTTCAGGGGCGAGTCCGGGTGGCTCATCTTTTCTAAAACGAGAACGGAGCAGTTGGCGAGCGCGAGTTCGCAGGCGAGGAAGAGGCCGACGGGGCCGGAGCCCGCGATGACAACGTCGTAGACCGGGTTGGATGGTGTTTGCATAGGTATCTGCTCGCGTGGAACGTCATTCCATTTAGATTGGAACATTGTTCCATTTGTGTCAAGATGAGGTATGGCTCAAAAGACACAGAGCGGCGCGCGGCGTGGAGACGCGCTCTCGCGGGAACGTATCGTGGAGGCTTCGATCGAGTTGCTGGACCGCAGCGGGGAGGGCGGTCTGACCTTCCGTGCGCTGTCAGAGCATCTGGCGACTGGGGCGGGAGCGATCTACTGGCACGTTGCCAATAAGAACGATCTTTTAACAGCTGCGTGCGATGCCATGATCTCGCGAATGATGAGCGCGGCTGTTGTGACGACGCCGGAGGCGACGATACGCTCTGTGGCGGCGGGGGTTTTCGATGTGATCGACGATCACCCGTGGGTAGGTTCGGCGCTTACGAGCACTCCTGGGATGGCGCCTATTGTGCGTGTTCTCGAACGCATTGGACAGCAGGTTCGTGCGCTTGGCGTGCCGGAGGAGGAGCAGTGGGCGGCGGCTGGAACGCTGATGGCGTACATCCTTGGCGTCAGCAGGCAGAATGCGGCGAATGGCGAGCTTGGACGCGCGAAGGGGTTGGACCGTGCAGAGTTTCTGCACTCTGTCTCGATGGCATGGTCGCAGCTTGATGCTGTGGAGTACCCATTTGCGCGCAGCGCTGCGGGGCGAATGCGTGATCATGATGACCGCGAGGATTATCTTGCCGGGATCGATCTGATCCTGCGCGGGATTCGATCAGCCGGGAGTGAATAACCGTCTGCGCTGAGATCGCTCGTTCTGCTGCAAACACGATGGCCCACGACTTGATTCGTGGGGCCATCGTGTTTGCAGGAAGGGGCGATTTACTGTGCGCTGGTGTCGGGATCCTGGTAGACGCTGCGTACAACGCCGGAAGCATCGGTGCTGTGCCAGTCGGGATGCTCCTGCTTGAGTGTCGCGCTGACTTGCTTGCCTGCCTCGTCTGCGCTGACGCCGTGGGCTTTGAGCGCGAGAGCTCGGGTGCGTATCTCTGCGATGAGTTTGTGTTCTGAGGCGACGAGAGTTCCGTCACCGGGTTCGCTGTGATCAGGGACGACGTGGGTCGGGTGCCGTTCTGCAATTTTGTCGACGACGTGCAGCCATGTGGTTGGTGTGCCGCCTTTGCCGAGGGCGGTGTAGATCGTCGGCATGGTGTCGTTCTGCACCACGTCGCCGGAGATCAGGGTTGCATCTGGCTCGACGAATGTGAGTTCATCGCCTTCTGTGTGTGCGGGGCCGAGCCACAGCAGGCTGACGATTACGCCACCGCCCAGATCGAGCTTTGCTTCGTTGTGAAAGGTGACATCGGGCGTGCGAAACGTTGTGCCCTGGAGGAGTTCACGGTTGTCGGCAGACCGGCTGGCGAAGAGTTTTACCATGTCCATACCGTAGCGCTCGACCTCCATTTGCTGGATGTCATTGCGAATCAGCGTCGTACTGGCAGGGAAGTCTTTGTCCCCGGCGGCATGTTCGGGGTGGAAGTGGGTCGTTGTGAGGAAGAGCTTCTTGCCGGGTGCAAGCTTCTCGGCAAACCCGGCGGCCATTGCGCCCATCTTCGGACCGAGGCCTGTGTCGACGACGAGCACGGAGCGCGCGCCGACCACGATGGCGATGTTCGGATTGCCTTTGATCATCCAGACATGCTCGGAGATATGAATGGGCGTGTCCGTGACTCTCATCTTCCACTGATGCGGGTCAGAGGATGTAGTCTGCGCGGCGGCAGGCAGGAACATCCAAGGCATGGCGAGGAGCAGAGCAAACGACATCTTCATGCCCCTACTGTACAAGTGCGTTCAAGAGGAAGTTGGCTGATGAAATGGTTGCAACAACTTAACGAAGAGCTGCGTGAAATGATCGTTGGGAGGTGACGTGGAAGGCATGAGGGCAGCGACGATCGACCGGGAAGGGCGCGAGTGGGTGGAAAGCAGTGCGCGCACTGCTGGCTTCGCCACTGCGGGTGTCGCGGGGCTGGAGTTGGATGCGGCCAGCGATCTTCGATTTGCCGAATGGGTGAGCGCGGGCCACGCGGGCGAGATGGAGTGGCTGAAGCGTGTGGATGACGCAGGCAGGCTGGTGCGCGGTGATCTGCGGCGGTCGATGCCGTGGGCGCGCAGCGTGGTGATGTGTGCGGCGAACTACAACGCGGAAGCACCGCGTTCGATGGATACGGCAAGCGAAACGCAGGGCTGGATCGCACGCTATGCGTGGAGCGGCGAGGCGTCGTCGGTGATGGGGGAGCCGGGGCGTGGGACGGATTATCACGATACGTTGCTGGCAAAGTTGCGGAGTGTGGAGGCGTCGATTCGCGAGCGTTGGCCGGCGGCCGAGACTCGTTGCTATGTCGACACGGGCCCGATGCTGGAGCGTGATCTGGCAGCGCGGGCGGGTGTGGGGTGGATTGGCAAGAACGCGTGTGTGCTGAATCAGCAGCTTGGCTCGTGGCTGCTGTTGGGAGTCGTGGTGACGTCGCTGGAGGTCGCGAAGGAAGCCGCGGTTCTGCCGGCGATGGATCGCTGTGGGAGCTGCACGCGCTGCATTGATGCGTGCCCGACAGATGCGTTGCTGCTGCCAACGCCCGAAAATCCGACGCGACAGATGGATGCGACGCGCTGCATTGCGTACCTGACGATTGAGAAGAAGGGCGTGATTGACGAGGAGCTTCGGTCGAAGATGGGCAGGCAGGTCTTTGGGTGCGACATCTGCCAGGATGTTTGTCCGTGGAACCGGCGTGCGCCGGTTGTGGAGAGTCTGCCGGTGCGGCGTGGGCTGGTGAACCCGGAGCTGGAGTGGCTGGCGTCGATGGATGGGCCGACGTTCAACCGGTGGTTTCGTGGGTCGCCGCTGGAGCGGACGAGGAGGAAGCGAGTGCTGCGGAACGTGGCCATTGCGATGGGGAATAGTGGACTTCAGGAGTATGTTCCGCGGCTGGAGGAGTGGGCTGCGGGCGAGGATGAGGTGCTGGCAGAGGCTTCGCGGTGGGCGTTGGGGCAGTTGGCGCTTGGAGAGAGAAATCCTTGACGCAGAGTTTGCGAAGGTCGCAATGCAATGGGAAGAGATTCATGAGCGTGCGAGGTGGCAGTCGAATTTTTAGGGACGCCTGCTGTTTCACGCGGGGATGCGTCTTAGGCTAGGAGAGGTGGGGAGAGCGGGGCGATGGCAGACGAGACGGTGGGAACGACGGTTCGCGAGTTGGTGAGTAAGCAGGAGGCTCCTGCGGCGGGCAGCGAGAAGCTGACGCCAAAGATGGAGGCTGCGACGGCCGCTCCGGTGGAGGAGAGCGGAACGTGGGGGCAGGTGAAGGCGCTGGGCAAGTACATGACTCGCACCGAGGTGCATACCTATGCGTTCAGCGTGGCGGCGCAGGTGATCCTGAGCCTCTTTCCGTTCATCGTATTGTTGCTGACGCTGGCGAGGAAGGTGTTCCACTCCGAGCGCATGGTGCAGGTGGTGGGCGATATGATGAACCACTTTCTGCCCAACAACCAGGACTTCGTGATGCGCAATATGCGGGTGCTGGCGTACTCGCACGCGAACGTGAAGGTCTTCTCGGTGGTGATGTTGTTCATTACCGCGACGGGTGTATTTCTACCGCTGGAAGTGGCGCTGAACAGTGTTTGGGGAGTGAAGGAGAACCGCTCGTATCTGAAGAATCAGCTCGTCTCGATCGGGTTGGCGGTGGGTGTGGCGCTGCTGGCGATGGGGTCAGTGGCGATGAGCGCAGCGCAGCGTTCGGTACTGGATCTGATCTTCTTCGGGCATACGCAGAACATTGTCTTTCAACTGGTGACGAAGGGCTTCCTGACGATCTGCGCGCTGGTGGCGAGCGTTGGATTGTTCTTCCTGATCTATTGGGGGTTGCCGAACCGCAAGGTGCCTGCCCGAGCGGTGCTGCCTACGGCGATTGTGATGGGCATTCTGTGGGAAGTGGCGAAGTATCTCTATATCCTGGCGCTGCCGCACCTGGATTTCCGGTCGGTGTATGGGCCGTTTGAGGTCTCGGTGGGGCTGATGATGTGGGCGTTTATTTCGGGGCTGCTGCTGCTGGCAGGTGCGTACGTCTCCGCGACGCGGCAGGCCCTGCGCGAGGCTCGGGAAGCGGAGTTGTCGTAGAGCTTGCGCTGGTGAGGAAAGCCTCGACGCAAAAGGCGCGATGGCCGCAATGCTACGCGACGAGAGCTGTGCGGCTGGGAGTAGCCAGCAGATCCTGCAGGCTACTTCTTGTTTTTGGTGGTTGAGGCTTTGATGACGATGTCGTTTGGCTGAAGACCGGCGGGAAGCAGGGTGACCAGGGTGGGCTGGCCCACGGGCTGGGTGCGGATGACCGCGACGTCTGCGGAGCCGGAGTCGGCGACGAGGAGCAGGTGCTCGTCGGCCGAGAAGGCGAGCGCATCAGGACGGGAGCCGACGCGGGCTGCGGCCATCATGCGGCCATCGCCGATCGAGTAAACGCTGACAGAGTCGGCTCCGAAGTTCGAGACCCAGAGCGTGTCGTCGTTGGGAATAACGGAGCTCTTGGACCAGCCGGTGGTGACGGAACGTGAGGGCTTTGCGCCGATCAGGTACGTGCCTTCGACTTCGTTCGTCCAGGTGGAGATCTCGGAGATGGAGTCGGAGTCGAAGTTCGAGGAGAAGATCTCTCCGTTGCCGGGCTTTAGTGCAAGGTGGACGGGCGATTTGCCAACGTCGAGCATCGCGAGCTTGAAGTCGCGGGTCAGCGAAGGGTCCTGTTTGCCGCGGTAGGAGTCAGCCTGTGCGGCGAGCCAGACGTCCATAACCTGGTGGCCGGAGGAACAGGCGACGAAGACCTTGGAGCCGAAGGTCGGGTAGTCGGGTGAGTCGGCCTCGATGACGGCGTCGGTCGCGCCGGGGCAGCCGTCGAAGCTGGCGCGGAAGACCAGCGGGTGGTGCGAGTCATCAGGGTTGATGGTGTAGACGGAGATCGAACCGGCTGCGCGGTTCGTGACGACGAGCGTGCGGTTGTCCGGTGAGACGCGGGCGAGGCCGGGAGCTTCGCCGGTGGCAACCGTCGCGATTTCACGGCGCGTGTCGAGGTCGATGACTGAGACGGAGTTCGAGCCGGAGTTCGGCACGTAGGCGCGCTTGCCGTCGGGAGAAACCTCAATGGAGTACGGTTTGTGATGGACGCCGATGGTGGCTTCGACGCGGTTCAGGTCTGTGTTGATGACGGTTACCGTGTCAGAGCCAGCGTTCACCGCGTAGACCTCGGGGCGCGTGGGGTTGAGCACCAGGCCGCTGGGGTTCTTGCCGACTTCGAGCGTGCGGTCGCGCCGCAGGTAGACGAGGTCGAGCACGGTGACCGTATTGCTGCCGCCGTCGGCCACGTAGGCGAACTCGCGGTAGTTGTCCGGATAGCTGGGAAAACGGTTGCGACGGCACGCGGCTGTGGAGAGCAGCGTGGCAGAGAGCGCAACGAAGGTGCAGGCAGACCGGAGCTGAGAAGGGAACGGCACTTTGGGTAAGTCTATGGAGAGGCTGGCTGGGGCGCAATTCCTGAGTGGGAACCTGGCGTGGAAAAGTTTTTCAGATAGCGCCGCAACTTTGTTCGCTGGACGAGGTTTATGCCAGTGACACGATGGACGCCTCAACCCTTTGAGGACGGCGTGTCGGTTTGACTCCTCGGACAACGAGGCCGGATTGCGACCCCGGCTTCGTTGCTTTTTTGTTTGTGGAGGGCGCTATTGCGGCGGGCGGGTACGGCGCCAGGCGGCATACAGCCAGAGCGCATAACCGAATTGCAGAACCCAGACGACGACGTAGGCGTAGACCGTATGTTTCTGCGAGAGGGTGCTGAAGGGGATGGACATTACCGGGCCTCCTCGGCGGTCAGCAGTTCGTAGTCGGCCGCTTTATTTTCGAGCTGACGGCGGCGCTCGAGAGCGTAGCGGCAGCCGAGGATGAAGGCTCCCCAGAGAGCAAAGGCGGCCAGGTTCCAGAGAACGGCGCCGTACATCGAGGGATCGATGCCGGAGTCTGCGCCTCCACCGAAGACCGGCGCGGGATGCTGGGTGCGCCACCAGCGGATGGACTCAAAGCAGATCGGGATGTCGACGGCGGCGAAGATGCCAAGCACGGCGGCGAGCATCGCGGTGGAGTTTGTGTTCGAGAGGCGGCGCAGCAAGAGGTAGCTGACGTAAAGCAGCCAGAGAAGCAGGTAGGTGGTCAGGCGTGCGTCCCACGTCCACCAGATGCCCCATGCGGCGCGTCCCCAGAGCATACCCGTGGCGAGCCCGATGCTGGTGTAGAGCACGGTGATCTCGCAGGAGGCGATGGCGAAGGCGTCGGCCTTGGCTGCGCGTTCGGGGTTGTTCTTGCGCCAGGCCAGATAGAGCAGCGAAGCCGCGCAGTTCAGGTAAGGGAAGACGAAGCTGAGGATGGTGTGGGGGAAGTGATAGAAGAAGACCCGGTAGAGATTGCCCATGGTTGCTTCCGTCGGGGCAGACATGGCTTTGTAGAAGCCGAAGGCCATGACAGCAAGGCACACCACGAGGCAAAAGGGTGCGAGTTTGGAGGCTTTTTTCACGCTGCCACTATTTTATCGGGTTCGTGGCGGGTGGGGCGGCTGCTAATCGGTCTGCGGGTGGTTCTTGTGGGCGGCTGCGGTCGCGCGAGGAAGCCTTAGTCGGCCTGCAGGATGAGGTCGAAGGTAAGGACGCAGACTGTGGTGAAGATGATCGCGTAGGCGATCAGCACCTTGAGCCAGAGGTTCGGGAGGAACTCGCCGGTGAGGACCGCCGTGGTGGCCTGCACGACTGCGAGCAGTGCGGGCATGGTGATGGGGAAGAGCAGCAGCGGCAGCAGGAGTTCGCGGTTGCGGGCGCGGAGGCTCAGCGCGGCGAAGAAGGTTCCGTTGCAGACGAGCGTCCAGGTGCCGAGCGGAAGGATGAAAAGCAGCAGCCATGTCTGGCCGAGCGGATGCAGGTTATAGAAGAGCGTGAAAACAGGGGCGAGCACGAGTTCGACGACGGAGACGAAGAGGAAGTTCGCGATGGCTTTACCGATGAAGAGGGCGGAAGCTGGTGCGGGGACGAGCCTTTGCGCCTCAAGCGCGCCGTTGCGGACTTCGCGGGCCCATGACTGGTTGAGCGCGGTCATGGCGGCGAAGAGCAGGCCGACCCAGAGCAGGCCTCCGGAGATTTGCCGAGCGACTGTGGGGTACGCCGTGGGGTCGAAGGCCAGGGAGAAGACGACCGTAACCAGCAGAGCGAAGAAGATCATGCCGTTCAGCGAGTCTTTGGTGCGCCACTCGATGCGAAGGTCTTTGCGCAGGTGGGTGAGGACGTGGCTGGCGTAGTTCATCGCGCGGCCTCCTCTGGGACGGGCAGCTTGGTCAGGTCGGCGAGTTCGGCTGAGGTGGCGCGCAGGTAGTCGGCTGGGGCGACAATGAGTTGCAGGCCGCGCTGTCCGGCCGAGAGGCTGATGGTGTCGAAGAGTTCGAGGGTTTCGTCGGCGAAGGCGCGGAAGGGCTTTTTCGCGGCTAGCACGGTAACGCCGCCACGGATGTATCCGGTGAGCGGTTCGACGTCCTTGAGCGCGGCAAGCTGGGCGTTTCGAGCTCCTGCAACGGCGGCAAGCTTCTTCAGGTCAAGTTCCGCGTCCCCAGGCACGACGGCAAAGACGTACTCCTTGTCGGAGGTCAGGGTGAGGAGCGTTTTGAAGACCTGCTCGGGGGGCATGCCGATCTTGCGCGCGACGTTGGGGGCCGAAAGGTCTTCGAGGTCGATCTCGTAAGCGCGCAGCTCGTAGGAGATGCCGAGGGCGTCGAGAGCGCGTGCGGCGTTGGTCTTGGTGGGCTTCTTCGCGCTCATGCGGTGGCTTCCCCCGCAGAGATCAGGCGCCCGGCGTTCATCGTCAGGGTGAGCGAGGCCAGCGGACGCGCGAGTTCGTACTGATGCGTGGTGAGGATCAGAGTTCGCGGGGTGTTGCTCACGCCGGGCTGGAGCAGCCATGTCTGCAGGCTTTCGACCATGGCGCGTGCGGAGCCGATATCGAGGTTCGAGAACGGCTCGTCGAGCAGGAGGAGATCGGGCGAGGTCATGAGCACGCGCGCAAGCGCCGCGCGCTGCCTCATGCCTTGCGAGTACTCGCCGACGCGGCGCGGGTTGGCGGGGTCGAGGCCAACGGAGCGGAGTGCGTCTTCAGGAGAAAGGAGAACGGTGTATCCGCTGTAGAGAGAGGCGAAGTACGCGAGGTTTTCTACTCCGGTGAGCTCGTCGTAGAGCATCGTCGAGTGGCTCATGTAGGCCAAACGTTCGCGGATGTCGCCCGGGGTTTCGCCGAAGATGTGAATCGTGCCGTGGGTTGGCGACGCAAGGCCTGCGATGACGCGCAGCAGCGTCGATTTCCCGGCACCGTTTTCGCCGAGCAGAACGACGGAGGAGCCCGCCTGAATGCTGAGCGTGACGTCTCGCAGGGCTGCAAAACGGCCGTAGAGCAGCGAGCATCGGTGCAGTTCGACGGCGGTGGTAGGCGTGGCTGGGCTTGCAGAAGTCAACGAGTGCGCTCCATGCGAGTATAGAGCGACAACGAATGTGGAGGCAGAGGATGCAGCGAAAGCAGATTGCAGCAGCGGCGCTGATGGTGTGTGCGACGACCAGTGTTTTGGCGCAAACGAAGGCTCCGGCAGGGCAGGATGCGTTTGCTCGCGACGTGTTGAAAACGTTGATTGAGACGAATACGACGCACTCTACCGGCTCCACAACTGCGGCGGCAGAGAAGATGCGCGACTTGCTGCTGAAGGCTGGTTTTTCGCCGGCTGATATGGAAATTGTTGGGCCGAAGCCAAATCGCATGAACCTGGTGGTCCGCTATCGCGCCCCGAAGGCGGAGCAGAAGCCGCTGATGGTCATCATTCACCTGGACGTGGTGGAGGCGAAGCGTGCCGACTGGACGATGGATCCGTTTGTGCTGACGGAGCGGGACGGCTACTTCTATGGCCGCGGTACGCAGGACGTGAAGAGCGGCGATGCAGCGTTTGTGGTGGCGTTTGCGCAGTTGAAGAAGGGTGGCTGGCAACCGAGGCGGGACATCATTCTGGCGCTGACTGCGGATGAAGAGGGCGGCGCGAACAACGGCGTGGACTGGCTGTTGAAGAATCGCCGCGACCTGGTAAACGCTGATGTCGTGGTGAATCCTGATGCCGGTGGTCTGGTGCTGCGTGGCGGCAAACCCTCTGAGCTGGAGCTTGAGGCGACCGAGAAGACGTATGCGGACTTCACGTTGCGGGCGACAAATCCAGGCGGACACAGTTCGCTGCCGGTTGCCGATAACGCGATCTATGCGATCACCGATGGCCTGAGCCGGATTGAGCATTCGCCGTTTCCGGTGGAGTTGAACGCCGTGACGCGGGCGTACTACGAGGAAGAGCAGAAGCTTGCTCCCCGAGCCCGCGCCGCATTGATTGCGCGTGTGTTGAAGACGCCGATGGACGAGGCTGCAGCGACCGAGATTTCAGCGAAGTTCCCCGGAGATAACGCCATGCTGCATACGACGTGCGTGGCGACGATGATCAAGGGGGGCCATGCGCCGAACGCCTTGCCGGGAAGCGCGGAGGCGAACGTGAACTGCCGTATTTTGCCGGGGCACTCGGTGGAAGAGGTGCGGAAGCATCTGGCCGAGGTCGTGAATGACGCGCGGGTGAAGGTGCTCTTCCGTGGCGATAATGACAGCGAGACGATCGCCGCGCCGTCTAAGCCGCTGATGTCGCCTCCGGCGCCGCGTGCGGATGTGATGCAGCCGTTGCGAGCCACGGTGGACAGCATGTGGCCGGGGCTGCCGATCGTGCCGAAGATGGAGGCTGGAGCGTCGGACTCGATCTACACGATGGCCGAGGGGATTCCGAGCTACGGCTTCTCACCGATCGGAATCGAAGCGGGAGATGATCGCGCGCATGGTCGCGATGAACGAATCCCGGTGAAGGGTTACTACGACGGCGTGGAGTTTACGCGGCGGTTCGTGAAGGCGCTTGGGGACCGGTAGCTAGTGCCTCAACGTCTGGGTCCTTTGGATTTCCTGCTATGCAAACAAAAGCAGGCCTTCATCCGCTCAGGATGACAAATATATCGTAAATAATTGTAAATAAGCATCTTAATGTTTTGATATCATCTGTACAAAGCCTGCACAGATATGCAGGATCAACATGTTACGAAAAAATCCTACACAGAATCTGCACAGAACGAGTCTAAACAAGCAGAGGCGAACATGCCATTCGTCACGGATAAATCGGAACTCAAGCCGGGATTGGTCCTCTTCCGGCGAGGCGACGTAGACCACCGGATGTGGTATTGCCGGATGAAGATCCCCAAGGCCGACCGCTATAAGACAGTCTCCCTCAAGACGACCGACATCGACGTGGCGCGGGAACGCGCCTTCGATCAGGACGCAGACATCCGCTTCCGCCTGAAGCATGACGTCCCGGTGTTCAATCATCCCTTTCGCGAGGTGGGCCGAGAATACCTGCTGACGCAGGAAGCCCGGGCGAACCGCGGAGAGATCAGCGCGGCGCGTCCTAAGAAGATTCGCGCCATCATCGAAGGTGCTTTGGACAAATATGCCGGCTCTACTCAAGTTCATTTGATTGGGGATGAGCTCTGGGGCGGCTACCCGGCATGGCGGCGTGAGAACGGTGCGGGACGCAACCGTCGCAACGGAGTCCGCGAGGTCAGCGAAGAGATGGCCCGGGCTTTTGCCGATCAGGAAGCCGAGCGCCGCGCCAAGACGCAGCACTCCCTTGGCATCCGGGTTTTGAAACCAATTGAAGTCAAACCGTCCGAGGAGCGAACGGTTCCTTTCATCAGTGATTCCACCATCCGCTTTGAGATGTCCATCTTCGGCGCGGTGATGAACTTCGCGATCAAGAAGCGCTACGTCCCTGCCAGCCAGCGTTTCGATGAACGCCCCAAGCTCAAGTCCATGCGCCGGGATGAATTCACGCTGGAGGAGTACCGCAAGCTCCATACTGTCGGAAGGAAGTGGATTGTCGAGGCCGATAAGCCTGCCAGCATCTGGTATCGCACCGTCACCTACAACCTCATTCTCATAGCCTGCAATACAGGCATGAGGCCATCGGAGATGAAGAATCTACGCTGGCGTGACATCATGCCTGCAAAGGACCGTGAAGGCCGCGAGATCGTAGTCTTATTCGTGCAGGGCAAGGGCAAATCCCGCAAGCTGGTTGCTCCGAAGAGCGTCGGAGAGTATCTGGAGCGCATCCGCGTGATCTCCAAATCTACCGAGCAAGAGGATCGAGTCTTCACCAACATCGCGGGCAAGCCCGCGAAGACTCTCTACACCTCTCTCATCGCCGATCTTCTCGACAGGGCAAACTTGCGCGAAGGCACGCAGGGCGTGCCTCGCTCCACCTATTGCTTCCGTCATACCTACGCCACGTTGCGTCTGCAGGAAGGTGTGGACGTGTACTTCCTTGCCGAGCAGATGGGAACGTCCGTTCACATGATCGAGACGCACTACGGCCACGTGAACACGATCAAACATGCAGACCGCGTGTTGCAGGGCATGACGGGTTGGGAAGTGTCCCATCTGGACGACGCCCAGGCCAGGGCGTCGAAGGCAGCAGAGACCCACGATAAATCCAAACGAGGTCAGCGCAACAAGCCACGTTGACACTGACTCCCGAAGCCGTTTTTAGCCGGAGCCGTGGCGGAGGCTGGCGAAGGAGAGTTCGATATCAAATGAAAATCTTCGGAAATGGGTTCTGATTTGCCGCTGCCCCGCCGGGGCGTTCTTGCGGCAAATCCCCCTTGCACGTGCCGCCGCCAGCGGCTGTACATCGTGCGTGTGGATTATCGGGAAAGATTGACGGTAAACTTCAATGGATTGGCAATTTCCGTTTGCACGAGCATTGGAGTCCGCTCAAGACGGTCCAATGGGCATTGCCATGGCGTGCAAAGCTTATGAACTCGACGATCCCTTCTCTCGGTAACGCAAGGCCATTTCGACTCGGTGTACTACTTGTAGAACCACCTCTTCGTCGCCTTGTTCGTGAGGACGGGCGCATTCAGGTCATTGAACCGAAGATGATGATGGTTCTTTTGACCTTGGTTGAAGCGCAGGAGCAGGTCGTCACGCGCGAGGATCTTCTTCGCGCCTGCTGGGAGAATCGTGCGGTAAGCGACGATGCCATCAATCGTGTCATCTCCCGGCTTCGCGCCTTGAGCCTCGACATCGGAGAAGGCTGTTTCCAAATCGAGACGCTTAGCAAGGTGGGTTACCGCCTGCTTGCAGCACCGCAAAATGTTTCAGTAGAGAAAACGCCGTTTGAGACTCCTTTAGCCGAAGCCATTCCTAGCGAACCGGCGCGCATCAGCCGCCGCGCCCTTCTGTTTGGAATCGGATCTGGCACCGTCGCTCTGGCGCTCGGAGCCGGATATGCGGCACTTCGTCATACACGCAGACAAGAGACAGTGCCGTCAGTGCTTGTCTTGCTTGTCCTGCCATTCAGCACTCTCAGTAACGACGCTGTCACGCCGCTGTTTGCGCGCAGCGTCACCGAGGCTTTACGTGGCGAACTTGGACGAGTCAGCGGAATTCAGGTGATTGCGGCCATGTCGAGCCAGGCCATTGCGCAACAACAACTTTCCGCAGGGCTCATTCGACAACGCACGGGGGCAGACCTGCTTGTGGATGGCAGTATCGCCACCGCGAATGAACGAGTAAATGTGTCGCTGAGTCTTACCGATACACATACAGACCAGCAAGTATGGTCGACGTTCCTCTCAGGCTCAGCCGATAATTTATTGCAGCTTCAGAACGATGTGACGGCGCAAGTTATCCAGCAGATAGCGAGTAAGATCCATTCCAACCAGCCCACGACAATAGGGCCAACTTACCATCGTGACCCCGAGGTTTACCGTCTCACCCTACAGGCTCAGGAGCTCCTGGAAAATGTCCGCGCGCTTCGAATGACTGATCAGGCCGAGCCGGCATTCGATGCTGCGGATGAGGCCGACAAACTTGTCCGGCAGTCGTTGAAAATAGACGGAAACGATCCCGAAAGTCTTCTCGTCCTGGCGCAGCTCACGCGGAACGGCTGGACGCGAACGCTCGCGGCACAACCCTTGACCACGATGCAGAGAGCCACCGCATCGCTGGAATATATTCGCAAAGCCTTGCGTTCCGATGCGGCTAACCCGGCTGCGCTTGTGTCCCTGGGTGATTACTATCGCAGGTTCGAGTGGCGGTGGGACGATGCCGAAGCGCTCTTCAAACGGGCCCTTGCAATCAATCAGAGCATGATCGAAGCTCATTGGTCGTACGGATATCAACTGGGAGTTCTCGGCAATGCTTTGGAAGGGCTTGATCACGCATTGACACTATTCCAACTGGATCCCAAGAATCCGTGGCATAGTGTGGCTCTGCCGCGGCTTCTTTACCTATGCGGGCAGTATGAAGGAGCCATGAAGCGATATGATATTGAAATTTCGGCTGCCCCCAATAACGTCTTCCTGCTCTACGAAGTCTATTTCACGCTTTTCACTAAGGGTGATAGCTCTGCATTGCAGAGGTATGCTTTCCGACTGGCAGGCTTGTGGTCTGGGAAGACGATGCCTGACGGGATCTGCGCACTCCTGAAACGTATTCCTGCGGCTGTCGCCGCCCTCAATGGGCAACCCCAGGGATTGATTACGCAGCTAGATGCCGATCTCGTAGCCTTCAATGCGGGCGGCGCAGCAGCCGCTACTCTGCATGGCCGTGCACGCGACGATCTTCCGTACATCTTCGCCATGGAATATGCCTGGGCTGGCCGGTTCGATCAGGCAATTACCATGCTCGATAAGGCATTAGCCGCACGGTCGCTCTACTGGCCGGCTTGCCTACCCTACGGATCGACACCATTTCCCGCACAGATGCGCAGCGATCCCAGATACGAATCACTGTGGACTCGCGAAACGCGTCTTGCGGACGCCATCGAGCGCCGGCGAGTGGCTGTCGAAGCCAGACAGATGGCAGGTACGTTGCCGGACGGGCGTGATGTCGTGCCTGTGCTGCCGTCATCTTTGCAATATCGAATTGAGAAGATACTCGGTTCATCTTCCCTATAGGGCAATTCATGATATTCCAACCTACTGAGGGTCGATCAATCGCGGCTAGTGCTTCAATTGGTCGGCTTATGGTTTGTAAGCGGCGTTTGTTGCGTCTGTATCCATGTATGTATCCGGGAATCTAGAAGGTCTAAGGGTAGCGAACCGGCAGCCAGGATTTCGTCATGGAAGGCCCGTAGATCGAAGTTTGGACCAAGCCGGGCCTTTGCGTCTTCTCGAAGTTTCAGAATTTCTAGTTCCCCCGTCTTGTACGCCAGTGCCTGCCCGGGCCATGAGATATAGCGGTCGACTTCAAGTGTCACAAAGGGGTCGTTTGGATCATCTCCGCCAAGTGTCTTGTTCATATACGCGATCGCCTGCTCGCGGGTCCAGCCACTGTGGTGGATGCCCGTATCGACGACGAGGCGGACGGCCCGAAACAATTCCGACTCCAGCCGCGACAGGTCCGAGGGAGCATCCCGGTAGAAGCCAACCTCCTTCCCGAGTTGTTCTGCGTAAAGACCCCAGCCTTCCACGAAAGCGAACTCATCCTCACTGGGCCGGAGGCGAAATTTGGGAATGCCGTGGATCTGCTCTTGGATCGAAAATTGTAGATGGTGGCCGGGAATGCCCTCATGGTAGGCAACAGCTTCATCGCCAAGAAGTGAGCCACGGGCGGGATCAAGCATTTGGACGATGACGCGTCCGGGCACCTTGCCGTCGGGAGTTCCAGGAAGATAGTGCGTCTGAGAACTTTTGTCGTACGACGGAGCAGCCTCCACCGTCACTGGAATGGTGGGGAAAACGGTGAACAGTTCCGGCAACTTCGATTGCATCTGGGCGATGTGTTTGCGGAAGTCGTTGAGGACCTGATCTGCTGAAGTGGCTTGCCACGGTGCGGGATCGATCGAAGCGCCGAATTTCTCAGAGGACGGATACCCGGCCTTATGAGCAAGATCTTCTATCTCTCCGTTGATTCGCTCGACTTCGCGCAGGCCAAGCTCATGGACCTGTTCAGGAGACAAATTCAAGCTGGTCAACTTTCTAACCGCGAACGCATAACGCTCCTTTCCGCGAGGAAGAGACTCGATGGAAATTGACTCTTGCGCGTGTGGGATGTATTCGACCTTAAGAAACGTGGCGAACCTGCGATAGGCAGGAAGCACCTCATCGTTTGCAGCTTTCGTGATTTCTTCGGTCAGCTTCTTGCGATCTGCGGCAGAGATCGCTGAAGGGTACCTCGTTGTGGGGGATAGGAATGGGCTCGCAGCCGCGATCCCCTCGCAGCGAACTTGAATTCTGCTGACAACTATTTTCGGCTGGGTCACACCTTCCCGTATGCCGGCCCGTAAAATGCCGATGGTCTGATCAAAGGCTCTGGGAATCTGGTGCAGCCGATGTATATAGTCCTCGTATTCCTTCAGAGAATCAAAGGGCACCGATTGAGGGAGATCCGCGAGAGTGGTGTCTATCCCGAATAGCGTACGGAGGGGAAGTTCGTAACTCTTCAGATCGTAATCTGTGTCTTCGTTCGTGAGATTGCGTTCCAGGATCGCATGGGAAAGACGATCAACTTCCGGCATTCCTTGCGTTGGGATGGCGTGCAAGCGGGCGAGAAAAGCGTCGCGCTGAATGTGTTGCCGTTCGATCGCGGCCAAGGACCGGTCGTCCAGCAGATCGTTGTAGCGCAGATCGCCGAACGTCGTCGCGAGTTCCGGAGAATCTTTGAGCATCTGTTCGTAGTACTGTTCAAAGAGTTGGTTCTGCGCGGCGATATTCTTGCCGATCGAAGCAGAGGGCTCTGAACCAGTCATCGCTAGTGCCCCGGTGAGAAGAGCGGTACCAAGCAGTTTTCTAATCATGATCGCAACCTCCTGTTTTCATAGCAGAGAGAGTCAAGCAAGAACTTAGCAGCTTTCGCGTTTCTCAAGGTCTGGCCCAACGGTCGTTCTTGATGTTGCTGCCACCCGCACCCGGGCCGAAATACTCCGCCGAGCGTCCGCGTGAGCAGGCAACGCTATTCAGAAGCAGATCTCCATGACCTTCCGCCTGCGCCCATCCTGACCCTAGAAGATTTCCCTTAGCCGACTTGGCGGAGATGTGGGGAACACCCCAGTTGTCCCACGGGATATCGACGCCAATGTCCGATATCGAGCCCGTGTCGGCGAGGAAAGGGATGGGAGGGAAAGCGTCAGCACAATCAGAAGGAAGAGCTTCCAACGCAAGGCAAACACCTCGAAAGTCAAGTTGTTGCTCTGCATTCTAGGGCGTGTCAGGTGCCCGGATTTGTGCAAACCGGAGTTCATCGGCAAGAAATCAGGTGTTCATCAGGAATCTTGAGCATAGGTTCCCATAATCTGGCGATACCGAAATGTCTCAAGCTCAGACGTCCTTGATCTTCCGATCCGGGACATCGTGCCGAATTGACCACGAGCGAGAGTCTGGACAAAACAAAAGATGCAGCCCACCTCTTCCAGGCCCCCGCGCCTTCCATACATCGACGTCCTCCGAGGGTTTGTGATCGTGCTCATGGCGCTGGATCATGCGCGCGACATGTTTCACGATTCCGGATACGCTTATGACCCGCTCGACGCGTCTCACACGTCGATTGCGGTGTATCTGACCCGCCTGGCGACGCACCTGTGTGCGCCTACGTTCGTCCTGCTCGCCGGCGTGTCGTCATGGTTACAGAGGGGCCGGGGGAAATCGACCCGCGACCTGTCTGCCTTTCTTCTCCAGCGCGGGGTGTGGATGATCGTCCTTGAAGCTACCATCGTCAGCTTCGGTTGGGACTTCTCCATGCCCTACCTGATCCTCTTCCAGGTCATCTGGGGCATTGGCGTGGCAATGATCGTTCTTTCAGGGCTGGTCTGGCTTCCTCAGCCTCTTGTCTGTGGAATCGGTGTGGCTATCGTGGCGGGGCACAATCTTCTGGATCACGTACCGGTTGCCGCCGGCTCGCGCCTCGGTGTCTTCTGGTCCATCGTCCACGTTGGAGGCCAATGGCCAGCCGGCAAGTCACCTGTCCTGATCATGACGTACCCGGTGCTGGCGTGGACCGGAGTCATTGCGCTGGGATATGGCCTCGGCCCGGTTTTCGTTTCGGCGTGGCGTCGCCGCTTTTTTCTTATTGCGGGCCCGGTACTGTTGATGTCTTTTGTTCTCCTGCGCTGGCATAACGACTATGGCGATCCGAACCCGTGGGTCGCCGGACCGAGCCTGAAAGTGACCCTCATGCACTTCTTTTTCGTGCAGAAGTATCCGCCTTCTCTGATGTACCTCTGTTTGACCCTGGGATTCACGTTCCTGCTGGCGGCGCTCTTCGATAGCTGGCAGGCGCGCATCACTCAATTTTTCCGCGAATTTGGGAGGGTGCCACTCTTCGCCTATGTACTGCATCTCTATCTCCTTCACGCTGCAGATGTCATGGCCCTATTTGTAACAGGGAGATCAGTCGCGGCGAGTCTCGGCCAGAATCGCAAATCGTTCTTCGCCCCGGAGCAGCTTGCGGGTTCAGGCTTTCCGCTGCCGGTTGTCTATGCCGTGTGGCTCGGCATCGTTCTGCTGCTGTATCCGCTCTGTCGGTACTGGAGCGACATGAAGGCGCGCAACAGATCTTGGTGGATGTCCTACCTATGACATCCGCTCTCCATCCTCGAAGAATTTCCACCCAAAAGGCTTCTCTGGGCAAGTGTGCTGTCACCCCGCTCGCAGATCAACAACAAGAGAGCAGCAATATCAGTAAATGATCCGCTAATTATCAGGATTTTTCGCCTTGTCCAACATAGTCTCGTCACCTACAGCAATTTCGCCTCAGACAAAAGCATTACCTAACATCACGATTTTGAAAGAAGAGGACACTCATGAAACTGATGAAACTGATTTGCCTTTGTGCGGCGATGCTTGTCTCTGCGCATCCGATCTTCGCTGCCGACAATCCATGGTTCGGAACGTGGAAGCTTAACTTTAACAAGAGCACGCTCACCGGCAACACGGTGACAGTCGGCAAGATTCCGAATGGCTACCACTTCGACTTAGGCGCTGTGAAATACGACGTCTTCGAGGATGGACAGGATCATTCGACTGTCGGCAATCGGACCGAGAGCCTGAAATCTACGGGCAAACATGAGTGGCTGAGGGTCTACAAGGTGGACGGCAAAGAAGTGGGCCGCGCAACTCTGCGCCTGAGTGAAGACGGCACGAAGCTAACGGAAGACATCACCGGAACGGACGCGGATGGATCGACCTACAGCCAGCATGTAACTCTGGAACGGGCAGATTCGAGACCCGACTTGGCTGGCACATGGAAACAGACAAAGGCGGCGTTCTCTGCCAGACTTTTGATGGTCTATTCCGAGACGGACGGTGGCAAATGGAAAGTGGAGACGCCTTCGTCGCACTCAGTTATAGTGTTTTCGCTTGACGGCACACCGGCATCGGAATCCGGCCCTCGCGCAATTGCCGACGAGACCTATGCCTACACGAAAGTCTCGGACACGGAGCTCAAATACACGATATTCGAGAAAGGAGTGCCCTATGCTGAGGGCACAGAGACGGTATCAACCGACGGAAAGATGCTGAAGGATGTGAGTTGGTTGACTGTCAAGCCAGCGGAAAAGGAAATAGATGTCTGGGAGAAGCAGTAGATCACCGTCTACCGCCAGCAAGGCCGCACGTGCGACATCTTCTGAATCCGGCGAAACTCTGCATTGGTGACAGCACATTGGGCTTATCGCAGACAGTAAGTCCAATGTGAGTTTTTCATTTTGTTCTCACGCGTTATTCGTTGGTGACAAGCCGCACATGAGTTCTGGTTCGGTGTGTGACGGGAAGATGCGTCCCGGCTGAGTCGCGAACCTGGAATATGGCTACGTTGCAAATCGTAGATAACCAGTCGTAGTTCATTTTTGGGACGAAGAGGAGATGCATGAGTTTTGTTTCCGGTAGTGCTCGCAGCGATCTGCAGGAGATTCCATTCGGAGCGAATGAAGAGGTGGCGGGGCCTGCGTATCAGGTGACGCGTCCTGTCCAGGCATCGGAACGCATCAGCAGCCTTGACGTGCTTCGGGGCTTCTCGCTGATGGGCATTCTACTCATGAACATCACCAGTTTTGCATTGCCGGAGTGGGATTACTATATTCCACTCACGACCGTGAAGCCGGTGTTCAGCGGACCTTACTGGAAGGTAAATACGGTCATGTGGTTCCTGCGCTGGGTTTTGGCGGAAGGCAAGATGCGCGCTCTATTTTCCATGCTATTCGGCGCCGGGGTCATCTTGATGACGTCGCGTGCGGAGGAGCGTGGCGCCGGTATCAAGACTGCTGACATCTTCACCCGCCGCAACATGTGGCTGACTCTCTTCGGCATTCTCCACTGCTATCTCATCTGGAATGGAGACATCCTCTTCTTCTACGGTCTGATTGCACTCCTGTTTCTCTTTCCCTGCAGAAATCTCCGGCCCAAAAAGCTGCTCTGGGCAGGCGTGCTGGTGCTTCTGTTGAACAGCGTCGTGTTTAACGGAGGACGTTATCTTCAAGCGTTGTCCCAGAAGGCCGAAGCGGAGAAAGTGAACGCCGCTCTCGCGTCACACAGACGGATAGACGAAAAACAGGTGACGGCACTCCGTGAGTGGAAAAAGACCCAGGAGGACTGGCGGCCGAGCAATAAGATCATGTATGAAGACATTGCTGCCATGCAGCAGGGTTACTGGTCTTCGGTTGTTCATTCAGCGCCGGTTAGCTACTTCATGGAGACCTTCAACGTCTACTTTGGCTTCGGCGACGTGCTGGGAATGATGCTGATCGGCATGGGCCTGCTGCGGAATGGCTTCCTGTCCGCCCGCTTGAGCCTACGGACCTATGCGCTTACGGCGATCGTCAGCCTTGGCATTACATGGCCGGTTGTCTTTGCGGGAGCATGGCATGCATGGAGCAGCCACTTCGACCAGATGGAGAGCATGAAGGCCCTCTACTTCACATACGATCTGGGAAGAATCGGAGGTGCTCTGGGGAACGCAGCGGCGGTGCTGGTATTCGTCAAACTTGGAGCATTTCGCTGGCTGCTCGATAAGGTCGCGAAGGTCGGACAGATGGCGCTGTCGAACTACCTCCTCACCAGCAGCAGCATGAAACTTCTGTTTGTCTGGAGTCCGCTGCACTGGTACGGATACATGGAATATTGGAAGCTCTACATCGTCGTCGCCTGCATGTGGGCGGTGAACCTGATCTGGAGCACCCTCTGGCTTCGCCACTTCCGGTTTGGTCCGGTCGAGTGGCTTTGGCGTTCCCTGACTTACTGGAAACGTCAGCCCATGCTGCAATCCATCGAGTCCTGATTGATGCGTCCGACGCGAATTGCGCTGAAAAACAGGATCTGTTGACAGCAAACTGCCAAGCCTCATCGATAAGGATCGACATACGCGTTGCGATGACTAGGATTGATAGAGACGCCCGAGGAGGTCTATATGGAAGTTCATCCACCAGAACACGCAATTCACACCTGGCGGGATTTCTTCATACACATCGGCACGATCGTCGTCGGTCTGCTCATTGCAATCGGTTTGGAACAAACGGTCGAGCGTCTGCACCACCTTCACCAGATGCATCAGGCTCGTGAACGTATCCACGACGAACTGCGGGTGAACCACCAGATCGTCCAGAGGAATCAGCAGCGCATGGTTGCCATGATCGCGAATCTTGACCGCAACATGCAGGAGCTGCGGCTGCTGGAGGGCAAGCCTCATCAGCAACTTCCTTCTCTTACTTACGCGTGGGACCTTCAGTTGCTTTACAAGGCTGGATATGAACGAGCGGCGGAAACGTCGGCTCTTGCGTTCTTGCCTTACGACGAATCCGCGATGTATGCCGACACCTACTCAGGAGTGGACATTACTTCAAAGGAGATTACGGATCTAGTTTACGGTTTGAACACCGCTCGCGCCGCCATGCGGGGCCGTTCCGTGTCCGAGCTTTCCCCTGCGGAAGTCGATGCGACGCTTTCCGCAACCGCGCTTGCGCGGGAACAGGCACTCTTGTTGCGAATCATGCTTGATGTCTATGCGAAGGAGATAGAGGCATCGCTTGCCGGAAATTACCGAACCGACTTCGACGCTCAGACTCACTGAGAATCTCACAGACAAGGACCGATATGGAAGTTCATCCACCAGAACACGGTATTCATAGCTGGCGAGATTTTCTCGTACACATGGGCACGATCACGCTTGGGCTGCTGATCGCCATTGGGCTGGAGCAGTCCGCCGAGTGGTTCCACCATCGTGAACAGAGAAACCGCCTCATAGAGCAAATGAGGGTAGAAGCCGATACGAATGTTCTGATTTGCCGACATGTCATCGATCTACGTTTAAGACCCGAATCGCAGATACTCGGAAAATGGGGAGAGGTGCTAAGAGCCACTCCTGACAAGAATAATCAGGTAGTGGTCCGCGTTCCCGAAGTCCTCCGCACTCTGGACAGCCAGATTGATGAAAACGCACTCCTTCCTACGATTCCCGTTTGGACGACTGCCAAACAAAGCGAACTGGTCCCGCTTCTGCCAGGGGAGACGACACAGTTCTACGACTCTCTCGACCACACGCTGGGTTGGATAGACACCATGGCACACTCTGAAGTCGAGTTGTCTTCAGAGTACGATGCCCTCGTCCGGAGCATTAGCGGTCGTCCTGTTGCAAAAGTTCTACCCCTCGCAGACACATTGCATATGACGGTTGAACAGCGTCAGCGCATAGTAGAGATGCTTGCAAATTTTCAGGTCCATAATGAAGGGCTCATAGCGGAAACCGTTGCCTTTCAGAGCATTTCCGAGAGCATTCAGGCCGGAACGATGACCATGGAAGGGTATAAGGATCGGCTCAATCACCATCCCGACACTGGCATCACCGCGGTTTCTCAAGTGCATTCCAACAAGTGATTTGCTTCCGGCGACTCTTCAAAACTGTGAAGATCACAGGTACTAAGAGGCAGTGGTCAGCAAAAGGGGTAAAAGCCAATGGAAGTTCACCCACCCGAGCACGGAATCCATAGCTGGCGAGATTTTCTTGTCCACATGGGTACCATTACGCTTGGATTGCTGATAGCAATCGGTTTGGAGCAGTCGGTCGAATGGGTTCATCACCGCGAGCAGCGGCGGCAACTCATCGAGGACATTCGTGAAGAAGCCGCCGTGAACGCCAAGCGCTGCGAGCACTACGTCAAGGAAAGCATGGGCCCTCAGGTAAGGCTGAGAGACGAATGGCAGCAGGTCATCTGGAGCGCACCGGCACAACACGGCATAGTTACAGTGACCGTTCCGCAGACGCTCCGGGACAAGGAGAAGGACCTTCAGGAAGATACTGGCCAGCTTCCAGTACTGTCGGTATGGACGATCGCAAAGCAGAGCGGGTTAGTGCCGCTTCTGCCTCCGAAGACAGCGAGGTTCTATGACAACCTCAATTACGAAATGGGTTTGGTCGAAAGCACAGAGAGTCCACTTGAGAATGCGGATGCAGACTATACGGCTTTGCTACGCTCAGTTACGGGTCGCGCACCACGCATCCTGTTGCCACAAGCCGATGTCATGACCCTGACCCAGGAACAGCGGCAAGAGATGCTGAAAGACCTTGCGAAGGTGCAGAGCCATGAAGAGTTCTTCGTCTATGTGCTACGCGACCTGGGTACCTTTTCGCAGGGCGTTGCCGATGGAGTCGAAACGGGGGAGGAATACTGGCAATGGCTGAAAGAACATCCTGGCGACCGCACCCATTGACCAGGGACGCTATGCCACGTTGGCGCGGACGTATCCGCTGCCACGGCTCTTACCAGTTTCAGTTCAATGAGGGCAGATAAAGTATGGAAGTTCACCCACCGGAACACGGCATTCACAGTCTTCATGACTTCCTCGTGCATATGGGTACGATCACGCTCGGTCTTCTGATCGCTATCGGGCTTGAGCAGTCGGTAGAGTGGTCCCATCATCGGCATCAGTTGCACGAACTCCATGAGGGTCTGCAAGAGGATACAGAAAAGGCCATCCGAGATTCGCAGCACATCGAGACGCGAGTACAGGTGTCTGTAGAGTGGCTGGATCAGCAGGAGGCTGAAGTACGAGCCACGATTACGCGGAAGAAATCCATTATCGATTTGCCGCCGCACCAGCACGTGGAAATCGATCTGCCAGGAGCCCCGTCCTGGAGAGCCGCCAAGGCTGGGGGATTATTGCAGATAGTCAGCCAGCAGGACATTCAGGCGTACTCGGAGGTGGACGATTTGATCGTCCAGGACGATGCCGCCTACGTAAGAAGTTCCGACACCGTGAGCAAGCGGCTGGCCTTTGAGAAGCAGTTTGCCACAGATGAGGAATCCAACCGTCATGACTTCGGACGCGCCACTGAAGCTCAACTCCAGGAATACATACGTCTGCTCGAAGAGGAGAAAAATGCATATCTCTGGTGGGGCTCGTGGGCCCATCAAATTCGAGGAGCAGAGACAGCGATCTCGCATGGAGAGCGCAATCTGGACAAGATACAGGCAGCGGAGAGATGACGGCGCAGCACTCGGTCTGTTCCTTATTTCACGCTCTTCGTAAACCCAAAGCTCAATCTTGAGAATCATCAGTTTGTGTTCTCTCTACAGAAGGATTGTCATGCGCATTCGACTATGCCCTTTGGTGCAGTCTGTTTCGTAATGGCAAGGGTCGGATGCCGTCACTCTGTAAACGATGATCGGCGAACGATCTTGGCAAACGAGGCAGCACTTTCATGTAATGGCACACTGATTTCAGGCGCGACGATGCCCAAGAAGTTCTCATGCCCCAGATGCAAGGCGAACGAGTCAGAGCGAACGCGTCGGCGCAGTTGGGAGCGTTTGCTTTTCGGCGTTCGCGCTTTCCGTTGCCTGCGATGTGATCACCGGTTTCTTCGGCTCCTGCGTTGAGTGGAAATTGCGTAGTCTCCTCTGAGCTGAGACGGCGTAGTGCGTGAACCCGCTCCATGTCACCTGACTCCGGCACGCACCCTGTAACCCGGTGGAGGCGTGTACGCTGCTACGCAGCGGGAGGATAGTGACACGTCACCCCCAAATGGAAACTGTGGAGCGGTGCCGTGTTCACGGATGTGAACATGTTTGAAATGAATCACTTGCTCCATTAGCGTTCACGTCTGTGAACGCGGTTCCCGTGCGTGATCCATATTGGCCGCTGTGCGTGAACATGTTGACTCGCTGGGATTTGTCGCAAAAGCCGCGTGCTGGCGTTTGACCCGTGGCCGCCGCCAGGTCTAGCCTTTGGGCAAGGCGGGTTCCCCTATGGACACTCCCCGCAGCCCTATTCCGGCCATGCCAGACGCTCCCGAGAGCGTACAGGAGAAGCCCGGCTTCCGCACTAAATCCATCGGCACCAGAGTTACACCGGAGGAGTTGCGGCTGATTGAGGCTGCTGCCGAACGCGACGGGAAGAAGTTCGCCGAGTGGATTCGGGAGGCGATTTTGAAGGCTGCGGCTGGGCCTCCTGCGGACACGGGTGAGCTACTTCTGGAAGAGCTGGCGGCACTCCGGTACATCGTCCTGAACCTCTCAGACGCGACCGCCCGCGCAGCCCAGAACAGTGAGAGCCTGCCGCCGGAAGTCGTACTCCGCATCCGTGAGGCAGCCGACAGCCGCAAGCGGGCCACCGCTCGGAAGCTGCTGGAGGAGTTCCGTGCTTCCGTCACGCCGTCTGGAGACGGGCGATGAAGAAACTCCTCTTTGCCACGGTCGCCTTCTTCTTTTTCCTGGCCGCTGGGTTCGGAGTCTTTCTGCGGCCATTGCTGTACACCCTGACACCTCTTCAGAGGCATTACTTGGGAGTGTATCTGGCCAGCTCCTGGCACGCGAGCGATCCCAAGGCTACCACCGGCATTCAGTGGATTTGGAAGTTCAAGCCTGCGGCAGAGTCAGACGAGAAGAGGCCGGGGAAGAAGTCCGGCCCGAAGTTCCAGTACGAGTTGGCTCACGATGGTGATGTGTTGCCTATTCCGGCCCGTGAGTTGCTGTGGAAGGGCGACGTGCTCCCGTTCTGGATGACCCGTAAAGCAGAACTGGACGGCTGGGCCGGAGTCGAACAGGGACTCTCCACGGAGATGAATTCGTCCAAACTTGCGGCGTTGCTTCGCGATGGCTTCTTTGAGGGAGAACCGGCGTGGCGGTTCTTCGTGCAACCAATTATTTTGCTTGGCCTTGGCTGCGTGCTTTTGTGGATGCTCCAGCGGTGGCGGGACGTAGGCCGAGAGCGTAACCGGTGGGAGCCGCCCGTCCCGCTGTGGCGGAAAGCTGGACAGAAGCTGATCGACTTCAGGGTTGGATTGAGGCTAACCCTGGCCTCTAAAACGAGGCCGCTGGCGCTCCCTCTGGCGGCTTCGGCGCGTGTCATTGAGGCCACCTCAGACCCGAAATCTGCTTTCAAAGCCAGCCCGGTTGAGCCATCCGCTGTGGTGGTTTCACCTGTTCCGAAAGTCTCCGAGCCAAAGGTGCAAGAAGTCATCTGGGATGAAGCTAAAGGTCTGGAATGATGCCACGCCAGAAATCCAGAGCGAAGGAAGATGCCCTATGTTGACGCTTTCCAAACCGTTGTCAGCGGGTCAGGTACGTTCGTACCACGAGCGGGAGTTTGCGTCGGAGCGGCAGAACTATTGGAGCCGCGACCAGCAGGGGCATAGCGAGTGGCAAGGCCAGCTTGCGAAAGAGTGGGGTATCTCCGGCGCTGTGGGTGACGAACAGTTTGCTCGGCTGACCGAAGGCAAGCATCCTTTTACTCAGCAGCAGATGGTGCAGCATCAGGTCTCACGCACCTATGAAGGTAAAGACGGTAAAGAAGTCACGAGCATGGAACACCGCGCGGGGTGGGATGCGACATTCTCCGCGCCGAAGTCCGTATCGCTGACAGCCTTGGTGGGAGGGGATGAACGCGTGCGCATGGCGCACCGCGAAAGTGTCCGGGTGGCCCTGAGTGAGTTGGAGCATTACACACAAGCCCGCATCGGTAATGTCCACGCGCCTGAGACCACTGGTAAGTTCGCCGTAGCGACGTTCGAGCATGACACGGCGCGTCCCGTTGAAGGCTATGCCGCTCCGCAGTTGCATACGCATTCGGTGATCTTCAACGTAACCGAACGAGAGAACGGGCAGACACGTTCTCTACAGCCGCGTGAGCTGTACGCTTCGCAGCATTATGCCACGGCCATCTATCGCGCTGAGTTGGCGACCCGGTTGCAGCAGTTGGGCTATGAGATTGAGCGGGGCAAGTACGGCCAGCCCGAGATCAAGGGCTACTCCCGCGAATATCTGGAAGCATCCAGCCCGCGTCGGGAGCAAATTAAAGACCATCTGCGCGAACAGGGGTTGGATGGAGCCGGAGCTGCGCAGGTCGCAGCGCACCATACGCGCGACCGGAAGGAATTGCTGTCTCCAGAGGAAGTGCAGCGGCAGCATCGGGAACTGGCAGCCTCTTTCGGCTATCAGGCCGATCATGTTGTGGCGACAGCGCGGGAGCGCAGCCAGCAACACCACCAGGAGCGCAGTCCGGAGATCGTTGCGCGTCAGGCTGTCACGTATGCGCGTGACCATCTCTTCGAGAAGTCGGCTGTGCAGGATCACCGCGCTCTTTATGAGACTGCTTTGCAACGGGGCATGGGTGAAGTGACGTACAGCCAGGTGCGGCAGGAGGTCGATAGACGCTTTGAGTCGGGCGAGTTCCGTCAGGCTGCTACGTCAGTTCGTGGGTCGCAGATGACAACTGCCGCGATGCTGCGCACAGAGCGGGAGACTATTGGCATTCTTCTAAAGAGCAACGAGCAACCGCGTCCGATGTTGCTCAACAGCCAGAACCGCGTTGATACGCTGAGTCGTCATCCCGAGCTAAATGCTTCCCAGCACCGTGCTGTGGAGGAAGTGTCCGCTTCGTTCGAGAAGATCGTGGGAATCGACGGCGTAGCCGGTGCTGGCAAGACGACCACATTGTCAGTCATCCGTGAGGTAGCGGAACGAGACGGCTACGCGGTGGAGGGTTTTGCGCCGACATCCCGCGCAGCGCAAAAGCTGGGTGAAGCCGGGATTGAAACATCCACGTTCCAGATGCACCTTGCGCGTGGAGAAAAACCGGACACCGGAGAAAAGCGACTGTACGTTCTGGATGAGTCTTCGCTTGCTTCCACGAAACAGATGCACGAGTTCCTGACGCGCCTGCACCCGAATGACCGTGTGTTGCTGGTAGGTGACAAGCGCCAGCATGAGGCTGTGGAAGCGGGCAGACCATTTGCTCAGTTGCAGCAGGCGGGTATGAAGACCGTTTCTCTGGACCAGATCGTCCGTCAGAAAGACCCGGAGTTGCGGAACGTAGTCGAGCAGCTTGCGCGTGGCGAGGTAGGCGCAGCAGTAAAGAGCTTGGACGAGCAAGGGCGCGTGCATCAGCTCCCAGGCCGCGAGGAACGCATCGACGCGATAGCAAAAGAGTATACGAAGGCTCCAGAGAAGACGCTTGTCGTCTCGCCTGACAACCGCTCACGTAGGGAGATCAACAGTCGTATCCACACTGAATTGCAGCAGCGTGGAGTCGTCGGCAAGGAAGAATATCCTGTGCAGACGTTAGTACAGCGTCAGGAGCTTACCGGCGCGGCACGCACATGGGCGGAAAAGTACGAAGTCGGCGATGTGTTGCGTTACAGCCGAGGTTCAAAAGAGACCGGCATTCAGAAGGGTGAGTACGCCCGCGTGGTTGGTGTCGATGCGGCGCACAATCAAATCACGGTTGCTTTACTTGACGGACGGCAGCAGAGCTACGATCCACGCCGCCAGCAGGGTGTGTCGGTTTACCGTGAGGAGCAACGTGCGTTTTCCGTGGGCGACCGCATTCAGTTCAGCGCGCCGGACAATGAACTCAAGATCGCTAACCGTGAGCTGGCAACTGTTGAACGAATCAGCGACGGCAAATTCAATCTGCGGATGGATGGTGGCCGTTCGGTTGAGATCGATCCTGTACAAAATCCGCATCTCGATCACGGTTATGCCGTGACCAGCCACTCCAGCCAGGGACAGACCGCAGAGCGGGTGCTGGTGCATGTCGATACCGAACTCGGCGCAAAAGACCTGCTCAACAATCGCATGGCCTATGTCTCCATCTCGCGCGGTGCGAACGATGCGCAGATATTTACCAATGACCGCGAGAAGTTGCCGATTGCCCTTGGACACGAAGTTTCGCAGCAGAGTGCTCACGCACCAAAGATGAATGTTGAGAAAGCTGTCTCTCCGCAACAGGACGTAGGCCAGAAGATAGAGCCGCAGTCTGTGCCGCAGCAAGAACTCTCGCAGGGTTTCTCCATCGGTCGATAGATCGTCGCCCTTCTGAATCAATTCAATCCCACATTAAAGAGCGGTTTTTTGCGGAGGAAGTTTCCTCCGCGCTTCAACCGCTTCGCGTTCTCCGCTCCCACCTTGTATGTTGCGAATTGAGGCGTAACTATGAAGTTGCGCTTCGGCGGAAAGGCCGTACCCACCTGAGGCCGGGATCGATCCTGAGCCTGTCGCAGAGAACGGCCACTGTCCCTCTCTTATTACGCCGTGGAGAATCGAAGGCAGAAAGCCTGCATGTTCAAGGTTGGCGACAAGAGCGAGTCCGTGACCGCGGACCGGGATGGAGCCGAAGCGAAATATTAGCGCCGGAGGCTGTCTATGAGCAAGCGATCCATCCATATCCAGAAAACGCTGAATTGTGGAATTGATGTCAGTGCCAAGAGTCTCGTGGTGGCGATTCAAGGCGTGGATCAACCGGTAGAGCAAGGGAGCTTCGCTAACACTCCGAATGGACACAGGGCTCTTATCGCTTGGCTACGGAAAGGCAGGACACCGGTTCGAGTGTCGTTGGAAGCGACTGGAAATTACTCGTTGGATCTCGCGTTTGCACTTGATGCGGCGAAAGGGATTGAAGTCGCAGTCTTGAATCCCAAAGTTGCTAATCGATTTGCTCAAACTCTTCGGCGGTCGAAAACCGATGCCGCAGACGCCGAGGTGTTAGCTGAATACACTCATCGGATGCCGTTCACACCTTGGATCGCCCCTAGTTCCAGTTCAATGCGAGTGCGCTCGATTGTTCGCCACGTTGAGAGCCTCTCTGTTGAGAGCGCTCAGAATCAAAACCGTCTTCACGCGGCACAAGGCTCCACCTCCACTCCTGGCTGCATTCTTCAAGATTTGAAGCGCTCCGTGGCGTCTCTGGAGCATCGCATCCACAAACTTCGGCGCGAAGCGATGACGCTCATCCGACAGGACGATTTGCTGCACATGCGATATGAGCTGTTGGTCAGTATTCCGGGCATCGCACAGGTGAGTGCGATGCAATTGCTCGCGGAACTTTCCACCCTGCCGTCAGACCTTACGGTGCGAGAATGGGTTGCACATAGCGGCCTTGATCCTGCTCATGAAATATCAGGAAGCTCAGTGAGGAAGGCGTCCCGCATCAGCCGCGCGGGAAATCGTCACTTGAGACGAGCGCTTTACATGCCAGCGCTCGTCGCATCCCGGTGTGATCCTCACGTAAAAACTTTTTTTGAAAGCCTCCTGGCTCGAAACAAAGCCCGTCTACAGGCACTCATTGCTGTTGCGAGGAAGTTGCTCCACGCCATATACGGGATATTTCGAAGCGGCCTGAAGTATGAGGGTGCAAAGCTGTTTCCACGGATCACTTTGTCCTGACACGATCTCCGCCCTCATCAAAAGCATGGCTCTCGGTACGAACATGACTGACATCTTGCAATTCGAGATGCGTGCCCGACATCAAGCCTCTCCTTGTTATTTATCGAAATACCTCGCCGAGACGTCTTCCGACTGATCTATAATTGCTCCGAGCGGCAACCTGCTATTCGAGAAATCCCTCAAACTCCGGCTGTTGAGCGGGGGTTGATAATGCCTTTTGTTCTATCTGGTTGTCAGGTAGTTAGTTCCAGGATCAACGCGAATAGCTGGAAACCCGTTTTATGCAGAGTTTCGGGGAGTACAAATGACCTCAAACCGGCTTCTGGTTATTGACGATGAGCCCGCGAACTCTGCGACCATTGGTCGTATTGCGCGCGGGTGTGGTTACGACGTCATTATTACGACCGACGTGGATGACTGCCGCTCCAGGATCATGTCCTGGAAGCCTACCGTCATTGTGCTCGATCTTGCCATGCCCGAGATGGATGGTATCCAACTCATGGAGTGGCTTGCGAAGCATGAATGTCAGGCTCAGATTCTAATCGTAAGTGGCAAAGGGCCAGAGATGCTGCAGCAAGCGGAGGCAAGCGGTCGCACACTTGGTCTGAACATGACAGGGAGCTTGCCGAAGCCACTTCGTTTGGAGACGCTTCGTGCTGTCTTCAGCGAAATTTATGATGCTGCCGGCCTGCTCTCGATCCTGGATATCTCCAAGGCGCTAACTAATCAGGAAATCCTACTGATGTATCAGCCGCAGGTTGAGTTGAGAAGTGGAGCCGTTGTCGGTTTTGAGGCATTGGCTCGGTGGAACCATCCTCAGCGAGGTTCTATCCCCCCCGATACGTTCATTCCCATGATGGAGGTTGACGAGATCGTCAATGACTTCACGACCCAGATCGTGAAGATGGCATTGGCCGATATGTGCCTCTGGGAGGGCGCAGATGCTTTTAATGTTGCAATCAATGTATCTGCGGTCAACTGTGGTTCCATGGTGATGCCAGATATTGTGCAGGCTCAATGTGCCAGTAAAGACATCGCTTGCCAACGTATCACCATTGAAGTTACGGAGACCGCGGCAATGGCCGAGGCCTGTCACGTCAGTGCTTGTCTGGAACGTTTGCATAGGCTTGGGATACAGTTATCGATCGATGATTTTGGTACGGGGTATTCTTCGCTTGTGAAACTGCACCAGCTTCCGTTTTCGGAGGTGAAGATCGATAAATCATTTGTTCTGGATTGCGTTTCCAATCCCCAAAGCAGCGTTCTGGTGCAGGCTATGATCGATCTTGCCCACAAGATGAAGAAGAGAGTGGTGGCCGAAGGCGTGGAGAACAGGGAGACAATGCAGCAACTGCGCGAATGGGGTTGTGACATTGCGCAGGGTTATTTCATCAGTCGACCGATGCTTCCACGGGATGTGTTGCCCTGGCTTCAGCAGTACGACTCTGGCCGCAGTGCATGAAATGAATTCGGAGATGGATTTCTTTCCTACATCTTCTCAGGAACCGGATATGCCAAGTTTGGAAACCATAGCGAAGTTCTTCTCCGTCGTACCCGATTCGATGATTCTGGTTGATTCAGAAGGCATTATTGCGCTTGCAAACGCGCACACCTACAGCCTCTTCGGATACACGCCAGATGAACTTACCGGCGTGTCAGTCGCATGTCTGCTGCCAGAGCGTTATCGCGCAACGCATGGACGGCACCTCGATAGCTACTTTCGCGCCCCGTCCGTTAGAGCCATGGGGACGGGCATGGAGCTTGCGGCCCGCCGGGCCGATGAATCGGAATTCCCCGTGGAGATAAGTCTCAGCCCTTACCGGGCAACGGATGCCGTCATGGCATTGGCGGCAATTCGTGATATCACCGATCGCAAGCATCTGGAAGAGGCTCGTAGAGAGAGTCAGAGACAAAAGGAAGTCGCAGAAGAGAGCGTGCGCGTAGCGCAAATACTCGCCAATAGGAACGAAGCTTTGCGTGCGATCTTCGAGGCCTCTCCGCTGGGAATGATTACAGCCACCCAGGACGGCATAATCGATCGTTGGAACCGTGCCGCTGAAAGAATCTATGGATATTCAGCTAATGAAGCTATAGGGGCAAGTATCTGGGACATCAATAAGGCCATGGAGGCGAAAAAGGATTCTCATACAGACGAGATCTTCGCGGAGGTAAGCCGTGGCAGGGAGCTTAAGAACTTCCAGGTCCGGCAACGCACAAAAGACGGCAAAAGCATCGACATCAGTCTTAGCTCCGCCCAGTTTCATGACACTAACGGAGGCAACTCCGGTTTTGTCTTTCTGGTAGATGACATTACAGAAAGACGAGCGATTGAGCAGCAGTTGCACCAGTCGCAGAAGATGGAAGCCATCGGCCAGCTAACTGGCGGCATTGCCCACGATTTCAATAATTTGCTCGGTATCATCATATGTAATCTGGAACTCTTGCGAGAAAATCTTCCCGCACAATCGGAAGATCTTGAGTTGAGCGATATCGCGCTTGATGCCAGTCTTCATGGTGCTGATCTCATCAAACAGATTCTCGCTTTTTCGCGGAAGCAAAATCTCGATCCACAGACGATTGAAGTGAATGAACTAGTTCGAACCATGATCAATCTGCTCTCAAGGTCACTAGGAGAGCAGGTCGAGATTGTTCTTGAGATAGCGCCCGAACTTTGGCGGGCAGTCGCGGATCCTGTGCAGTTGCAAACAGCATTGGTCAATCTGGCGACCAATGCCAGAGATGCAATGCCCGGTGGCGGCAAGTTGGTCATACAAACGGGAAACGCATCCTTGGATGAAGCCTACGTACAACAGTTCTCCGAACTCACAGCGGGAGACTATGTGATGATCTCCGTAACGGATAGTGGTGGAGGCATGGCGCCTGAGACGGTGGAGCGGGCATTCGATCCCTTCTTTACGACCAAGCCTGTCGGTGAGGGCACCGGGTTGGGTCTCAGTATGGTCTTTGGTTTCGTGAAACAGACCGGAGGCCATGTGCGGATATACAGTGAAATCGGCTATGGCACGACAGTACGCCTTTATCTTCCTCGCGCGAACGCGAAACTGGCGGCCGCGTCTTCCCGAAGAGAGGTTCTGAAGGCGGCCAAATCCAAGGGCGCAAGCATTCTTATCGTCGAAGACAATATGTCCCTGGCGAAGACAGCTTACCGGGTGCTTAAAGACGCGGGATATGAAACGACATTGGCAACTGGTGCAGATGAAGCCTTGGATCTGCTTCGCAGCACGACCTTCGATGTTCTTTTCACCGACATTATTCTCACTCGTGGTGAGAACGGAATTGAGCTTGCACAGGAAGCGCTCAAGCTGAAGCCAGATATCAAGATACTATTTGCGTCTGGATTTTCTGAAGCGGCCTTGCGCGCTACCGGCAAAGCCGTTGTAGCAGATCGCTTTATTGCGAAGCCCTATCGCAAGGAAGACCTCATCACTAGAATCAACAGCCTTGTAGCTGGTGGCGAGTCGTAACGACGAAGATTACGTATAGACGCTTATCAATTCATCTCAGTGTGCTCCAAAGACTTGCGCCGGCGAGTGCGTTAACACATTTTAATCTTGCATCGCTTGTGTGGCGGGCAATTTAGAAGCAGCAGCGCCAAGCAATCGATGGCTCCATGACCGTCGCTCTCTTCAGAGTACAGAATTGCTATTAGCAATAGATATCCCTCTGCTCGTCACCCTCAGTACAGCACCTTGAAGACAGTTCTCCCTCAGCCTGGGTAAAAAGAGAAGTTCCCCTCTGGACACCCCTGAAGAGAAAAAAGGCTTGCAAAGCCAGAGAGAATCTCTGCGGGAGGCTTCCTCCCGCAACGCCCTCCTTATAAATCCTGTGCGCTAATGCGCACGAATGCGGTTGACAAGCCTTTGCTAAGGGGTCTCCCCTCTCGCTCTCCAAGGCCATTCGCCGTTCCGGTTTTGGCTCCCCCACGCTACGCGCGGTCCCCCCAAAAAGCTCCGCTCGAAGACCTTTCCGTTTGCTACCCCCGCCTTCGCCAGGAGGCGTTCGGCATGTACATGCCGCGTGTCAACGCGGACGTGCAAAAGCCAAACCCAAACCCAAAGGAGCAAACACCATGAACACCATCGACAACACCAATAACGTCGCCATCAACAGCAAGAAGCCTTCCACCAAGCAGGAACTCATCGCCGCCAACATCAAACTACTGATTGCGCAGTTGAAGGCAGGACGCTCCGAAGCCCTCACCAACTACCTCACCGCCATGAGCCGTTTTCGGACGTATTCTTTTGGCAACGTCCTCGAAATCGCGAGGCAAATGCCTTCGGCCACCAGAGTAGCCGGGTTCTGGACATGGAAGAACTTAGGTCGCTCCGTGAAAGCCGGACAAAAAGGCATCCACATCCTTGCCCCTATCGTCGGCGTCCGCCGCAAGAAAGACGAGGAAGCACAGAGGGACATCACCAAGCAGAATGAACGGGTTCTATTGGGATTCCGTAACGCTTATGTCTTCGATATCTCGCAGACCGACGGCGTCGACCTTCCAGCCTTGCAGCACGTTACTGGCAACCCCGGTCGGAACTTGGAACGTCTGGCCGCGTTTCTGCATGGCCGTGGCATCCAGCTAGCGTACAGCGACGACCTGCACGGCGCGTTAGGCGCAAGTTATGGCGGACGCATCGCCATCCTCAACGGTCAATCGAAGGCGGAAACCTTCGCCACGCTTGTCCATGAAACGGCGCACGAGATGTTACATCGAGCAGAACGCCGTACCGCCACCACCAAAACGGTACGAGAAACAGAGGCCGAGGCTGTGGCCTTTGTTGTCGGCAAAGCCGTTGGGCTGGTCAACGAAGAGGCCAGCGCTTCCTACATCCAGCTTTACCACGGCAACGCTTCATTGTTGGCCGAGAGCTTGGAAGTCATCCAGCAGACGGCCAGCATCATCCTCGCCGCACTGGAGCAGCCTATAGCGGAGGACTGCATCCGCCATGAACTCGAAGCGGTAGCGGCATAGACGAAGCAGCTTCACGGAAACAACTCAACCAAGAGGCGGCGAACTTGCCGCCTCTTTTCTATGCGCTGAAAATCGCGCGGGGAGAACCCTTACCGGTTTCTCCCCGAACCCCTCATCCGCCCGACTTCGGCCTCCGCTCGCCGACTGCGCGCCCGGACTCAAGTTCCTCCTCCGGGACCTGCCCCTTGACTCCACAGAGACTCAGGAGGGGAATCGGGCTGATCCGAAGCCCGCCCGTGCGATAGTAAAAACTGTCATTCTGCACTATCAACTTGAAGAGGCGGCACAAATCGTCTGCACAATTCCTGCACAGTCGAATTTGGCTGTCTTAGGTCAAATAAAATCAAGAGTTTTTGAAAGTTTGCTCACCCCGCTCAGAATGACAAACCTGATGGTGGACGCAGGTAACAAAAGCAGACTGAAAAAGCGGCATGGCTTATAAGCCATGCCGCTTTTCTTACTCGTAGTGGGTTTTAGAGCTTGGCTGCTGCCGCGCTCGAAGCCATCGGGGCAGTGTTGCCCGTGGGGGCCTGTCCGGGCTTGGCTGGAGCGTATTTGCTGGCGCACTTGGCCTGAAGCTGGGTGGCGTGGAAGACGCCGTCGCGGCCGTAGGTGCCGATGGCGAGGGCCTGCGCGTCGTCCTTGAAGCTGTCCGGTGGCGGCTCTGCACCCATGTAGTTCACGCGTACGGTCTTGTTCAGTTCGACCAGCGTGAACGTCACGTTCGTACCCATGCGTTCAATCGTTCCCGGCTTGACGTTTCCGGCGACGCGCAGATTCCTGGTGTACGCCTTCGTACCCATCTTCTGCAGCTCCGCGATGGTCACGTAGTAGCTCTTGGAGTCTTTTGCGCCCGAGACCGCAAGCCACGAGATGGTGGCGACGACGATCAAGCCGGCGATGATGAACTTTACGGGAGAGCTTTGCTTGCGCTTCTGCATGATGAGCCTTTGGTCCGGTTAAGCGGCGGGGGCCGCTTCGGGCGTGGGCTCGGGTTGCGGCGGGATAAGGGAGACACGCTCCTGGATGTCGAGGCCTGAGCGACGGAGCAAACCGTGCACGATGGCTTCGGTAAGGCGCGTGGCATCGTATTCGACACGCACGGTCTTGTCGGCAGGCTTGAATTCGAGCTTGCGGATACCGTAGACCTCGCGGATGCGCGAGATGGCCATCATCGCCGCCTCAGAGGGGGCGGCTTCGTAGCGATAGAGGACGTCGAGCTGCGTCATAGGTCTATTTTAGCAGCGCGGCGTGGCTGCCCTGTGTGATAACCGTCACGAGCCCTGCTGCAGCTTCTCGATGTAGCGGACGATCTCGGGGCTGGTCCAGGTTTGTGGGCCGATGAACTTGCGGCGGATCAGGCCGTGCTTGTCGATGATGTAGCTTTCGGGGGGGCGGAAGGTGCTGTAAAGAGCGTTCGTACGCTGCTCGGGGTCGATGACGGTGAGGAAGTCGACGTGCTGCGCGGAGAGGAACTCTTCGTAGGCCGAGGAGTCGGAGTCGATGGAGATGCCGACGATCTGCAGCGAGGGAATGTTGTGGTGCAGGGCTTCGAGGGTGGGCAGCTCTTCCAGGCAGGGAGCGCACCAGGAGGCCCAGAAGTTCAGCAAAATCACCTGGCCGCGCAGCTTGTTGAGGTCCACGGAGTTGTGCGCGTCTTTGATCGCGAACATGGGCGCGGGCTGGCCAAGCTGCTCGGGATGGACGTCGCGATCGCATCCTGCGGAGGCGGCGAGGAGGGCAACAGCGGCGAGTGCAGAGGAAAAACGCTTCACACTTCCTATAATACGGAGCGTGAGCGAGAAGTTCAGTCCGTTGCTGGGTTTGCCAATTGATGAGGACGACGTGCCGGTGCGCGTGGAGTCCGCGAAACTGCCCGAAGGCCCTGAGCCGACGCTGGATGTTTCGGTGATTATTCCTGCGCGCAATGAAGAGCGCAGGCTGCCAGCGCTGCTGTTATCGCTGCTCGCGCAGGACGACGAACAGTTCAAGCTGGGACGCGACTGGGAGATTCTGCTCGTCGACGACGCTTCGACCGACCGCACGCGGGAGGCGATGCGCGAAGCGGCCACGGGTCGAGAGGCTGTGGTTGTGTTGGAAGCGCCACCGCTTGATCCGAAGGTGTTTACGGGCAAGTCTGGGGCGTGCTGGTTTGGGGCGACGAAGGCGCAGGGACGCTACCTGCTGTTTACGGATGCGGACACGATTCACGAGCCGCGCAGCGTGCTCCACGCACTGTATGAGGCGAAGAAGCACCATGCGGAGTTGCTGTCATACTCGCCGAAGCAGATCGTAACGGGTATGGCGCAGCGCGTGTTGATGCCGCTCATCTTCTCCGAGCTTGCGAGCACGTACAAGATGAAGGACGTGAACGACCCCGAGAAGCGTGCGGCTGCGGCCAACGGGCAGTTTCTGATGATGGAGCGTGCTGCGTACTTTGCCGTGGGCGGTCATCGCGCGGTGGGCAACAAGGTGTTGGAGGACGTGGAGCTGGCCTGGAATGTGAAGGCCTCGAAGCGCGCATTGCGCTTTCGTTACGCCTCGGATGCGGTGTCAACGCGCATGTACGAAGGCTTCGGCGACATGGTCGAAGGCTGGACGAAGAACCTCGCCGTGCTGTTTCCGCAGGCGCTTGCGCTGGTCTTCTGGCGAATGCTGGACATCGTTCTGCTGCTGTTGCCGTTGTCGCTGGTGCTGTTTCCGAACCTCGTCCGCTGGCAGCAACTGGCGATTCTGCTGGTGTGGGGGCGAACTCTGTTCCGTTACTACGGGCGCGTGGCGCGGTCGAACTTCAGCTGGGCCGATGTCGCGATTTCGCCGCTCGGATTGCCGCTTTATGTCGTGTTGCTGTTGAGAAGCTGGGCGGACCATAACCTGTTTCATCGCGTGAGCTGGAAGGGCCGGGAGTATCGCGCCTGATGGAAGTGGCATCTCGCGTTCCGGGCGTGCATCCGATACAGTGAGAGGCTGGTCTGAACGATGATTCTGCTCACACGAAAAGCCGATTTTTCCGCCGCGCACTTCTACTGGAACGATGCCTGGAGCGAGGCCGAGAACCTGCGCGTCTTTGGCAAGTGCTCCAATCGCCAGGGACACGGGCACAACTACACGCTCGAGGTGACGGTTGCGGGCGAGGTGAACCCGGTCAGCGGCTTTGTCGTCGATCTGAAGCTGCTGAAGGAGATTCTTGAGCAGGAGGTGGTGAGCGTATATGACCATCGCCACCTGAACTACGAGGTTCCCGAGTTTGCGACGGCTGTGCCGACGACAGAAAACATCGCTGTCGCGATCTGGCGGCGGCTTGAGGGGAAGATTCCGAACGCAAAGCTGCATCGTGTGCGCGTGTATGAGATGCCCGAGCTCTTCGCTGACTTCTACGGGGAGGGCTTGTAATGGCTGCCCCCCGAGCCCATCTTTCGCGGCGATGGACGTTTGTGGCTGCGCACCGTTTGCACGTGGATGCACTGTCTGCGGAGGCCAATCGCGAGGTTTTTGGCAAGTGCAACAACCCGTTTGGTCACGGGCATAACTACATCGTGCAGGCGACGTTTTCCGGGCCGATCGACCCGGCGACGGGTATGGTCACGAACCTCGGTGATCTGGATGCTTTCGCAAGAGTGGAGCTTCTGGACCATTTCGATCATCAGAATCTGAATATGCTGGAGATCTTTCGCGACCAGGTGTCGACGACGGAGAACCTGGCCATCGAAATCTGGCGAATTTTTAAGGAATACCCTCATGCGAAGCTCAAGCGGATTCGCGTGGAAGAGACAGGGAATAACGCTTTCGACTACTTTGGCGAAGGCGAGTAAGGACAAAGAACGATGAGCACGAAAGAACCAGTAGAGAAGCCTACGACAGAGCGTCCTGGTGAAGTTCCGGCGCAGATTGCTGCCGAGAGTGCGCAGGTCGCGCTGGGTGATGCTTCAATGCAACAGATTTACGCCGAGCTGTTGGCCCGCGTGGGGGAAGACCCCGCGCGCGACGGCTTGCTGCGTACGCCGGAACGTATGGAAAAGTCGATGGCGTTTCTGACGCGCGGCTACAACCAGACGGTGGAAGAAGTGCTGCACGGCGCACTGTTTGATGTGGACTACGACGAGATGGTGATCGTGAAGGACATCGAGTTTTACTCGCTGTGTGAGCATCATCTGCTGCCGTTCTTCGGCAAAGCGCACATTGCTTACGTGCCGAATGGCAAGGTATTGGGGCTGAGCAAGCTGCCGCGCATTGTGGACGTGTTTGCACGCAGGCTGCAGGTGCAGGAGCGCCTGACGCAGCAGGTTGCGGAGGCCGTGCAGGAAGCGATCAACCCGCAGGGTGTTGGCGTGGTGATGGAAGCTTCGCACCTGTGCATGATGATGCGCGGTGTTGAGAAGCAGCACTCTTCGACGGTGACGAGCTCGATGCTCGGCGTCTTCAAAACCCAGTTGCAAACGCGAAATGAGTTTCTTTCGCTGGTAAGGCCGCCTCGCTGATGAATGGTTTGATTGTGTTGGATAAGCCTGCGGGCATGACGTCGCATGATGTGGTTTCGATTGTGCGACGGGCTACAGGCGAGCGGTCTGTGGGACATCTGGGAACGCTGGATCCCATGGCGACAGGCGTTCTGCCATTGCTGCTGGGCAAGTACACGCGCCTGGCGCAGTTCTTTGGGCAGGCCGAGAAGAGCTACACGGGCCACATCCGTTTTGGATGGGCAACCGACAGCTTTGACGCCGATGGCGTCGCAGCGGGGGAACCGCAGACGTTGGAGCGTTCCTACGAAGAGTTGCGGGAGTTATCCAAGCACTTCGCGGGCGAGATGGACCAGATGCCGCCGGTGTTTTCTGCCAAGAAGATCAACGGTGTGCCTGCCCATAAGCTTGCCCGGCAAGGCAAAGAAGTTGCCGTGAAGCCGGCGCGGATCACCATCCATCGTTTTGCACTGACTGGTATGGAAGGCGAGACCGCGAGCTTCGAGATGATGGTTTCGGCCGGTGGCTATGTGCGTTCAGTCGCGCATGAGCTGGGGCAGATGGCTGGCTGCGGAGCGCATCTTTCGTCGCTGCGCAGAACGCGTGCAGGAGCCTTTGACCTATCTCACTCGATCACCATCGAGGAGTTGAAGGCGCTGACTCCGGAGGAGATTGCCGCCCGGTTACCGCATCCTCGCACGCTGTTGCCGGAGATGCCGAGCGTGACGGTGGATGACAGCACGGCGACTCGTCTGCGCAACGGAATGCAGACGAACCTGGCAGAGTTTTCAACGGCCCCGCTGGTGAAGGTATTCACCAGCCCGCGCGATCTGCTGTGCATTGCACGGCGCGTGGCGGGCACGTTGATGCAGCCGAACGTGGTGATGGGCTAACGCTTCAGCAGCGGTTTGATGAGGGCTTCAACGTTCGCGGCGACCTGCACGGCGCCTTGCGCCGTTGGGTGGATCCCGTCCTGCTGGATAGAGCCCGGTACGCCGTAGACGCCTTGCAGGACGAAGGGAAGCAGCGGTACGTTGTACCGCTTTGCCACGGCTGGAAAGATGGCGTCGAAGCGCGAGACGTATTGCTTGCCGTAGTCGGGCGGGATGGTGATGCCTGCGATGGCGACATCGATGTGGGCAGCCTGCAATTGGCCGACGATGGAGGCCAAGTTGGTCTGCGTCTGCTCGAGCGGAAGGCCGCGCAGGGCGTCGTTGCCGCCAAACTCTACGACCACTACTTGGGGGTGACGCGCGATGATGCGGGCGACGCGGTCAACGCCGTCCTTGGTCGTGTTGCCGCTGACGCCAGCGTTGGCGACGCGGTAGGAGAAGCCGTCATGGTCGAGCTTTTGCTGGAGCTGCTGCGGGTAGGTGAGCCCGCTTTCGATGCCGTAGCCCGCGGTGATGGAGTCTCCAAAGCAGATCAGCAGCGGACGCGTATCGGCGGCTGCGGAGTGTGCGGTATCGTGCGCGACGCTGGTCGCGGAGGCACCGACGCCGGAGTCGGCTTTGTCGTTGTCAGTCTTGCAGCCGACGAGTAGAACGAGTGCCGATAAGATAACGGGGAGCGCACGCTTCATCTTCACAGTATGTCGGATGCAATATCGAGGCGTCGGTTGCGTCTTACTGATTGAGGTGTGTGGCGCGAGGAGGCTGGACGGTGGGCGAAGCGATGATTGCAGTGCGTGGTCTGCGCAAGAGTTTGCGGAGCGGCGCGTCGGCGCTGGAGATTCTGAAGGGCATCGAGTTCACGGTGGAACGCGGCGAGTTTGTCGCGATCATGGGCGCGTCTGGCTCGGGTAAGTCCACGCTGCTGGGGCTGCTGGCTGGATTGGATAATCCGACCTCGGGTACGGTGGCGCTGAACGGCAAGGTGATTTCGTCGATGCCGGAAGATGAGCTGGCGCAGTTGCGCGGGCGCACGCTGGGCTTCGTTTTTCAGAGCTATCAACTTATTCCCACGCTGACGGCGCTTGAAAACGTGTTGCTGCCGTTTGAACTGAACGAAGACTCCGGCTCGCGCAAGGCCGGGTTGGAGCGCGCTCGCGTGTTGCTTGGCTCGGTGGGGCTTGGCTCACGCGTGGATCACTATCCAATTCAACTCTCTGGCGGAGAGCAGCAGCGCGTGGCGCTGGCTCGAGCGTTCATGCTGCGGCCGCCGATCGTGCTGGCGGATGAGCCGACGGGCAATCTTGATTCTGCGAACGGGGAGCACGTACTCCAGTTGCTGTTGGAGTTGAACCGAGCCGAAGGCACGACGCTGGTGCTGGTGACGCACGATCCGGCATTGGCGGCGCAAGCTTCTCGACGCATCGTGTTGCGCGACGGTGTGGTTGTGGCTGACGAACGCAACGAGGTGGCCTAGGCGATGGCGGCGCTGCGTTGGAGCACGGCATGTCGGATCGCTACGCGCGAGATGCGTTCGTCGCGTGGCAAGTTTGCGTTCGTGGTGCTGAGTGTGGCGATCGGTGTTGCCGCGCTCACGGGCGTGCGTGGTTTCTCTGCGAGCTTTCGTAAGGAGCTTCTGTTGCAGGCCCGCTCGATTATGGCGGCAGACTTGTCTGCCCGCGCGACGCAGCCTTTGACGGCGGAAGAGGCTGCCGGGCTGACGAAGCTGAAGAACCACAGTGCGGACGAGACTGAAGTTACCGAATTGTTGTCGATGGCGTCGAACCCCTCGTCGTTCGATCCGCTGCTGGTATCGCTCAAGGCCGTGGACCCGGCGAAGTATCCGTTCTATGGCAGCGTTACGTTTGCGCCCGCTATGCCTTTGCGGCAGGCGTTGACGGATGATTCTGTCGCTGTGGCTGACGATCTTCTTCTACGTCTTCATCTGCATGTGGGCGATTCTGTGCGGTTGGGCGATCGTACCTTGCGCATCGCGGCGGTCGTGCTGGAAGAGCCGGACCGGTTGAGCGGAATGTTTGCTGCGGGGCCGCGTGTGCTGCTCTCGCAACATGCGCTGGAGATGACGGAGCTGCTGGCTCCGGGCTCGCATGCGACCAGGCGATACCTCTTCAAGATGGCCCACGCGTCGGGTGGTCAGGCGGCCAGCGATGCGGCTGTGGCGACGTTGAAGGCGGAGGCGGAACAAGCTCTGCCGGAAGCTCAGGTGCAGGATTACCGCGAGGCCAGTCCCGCGGTGACGAAGGCGCTTGATGGAGCGACGGGCCTGCTTTCGCTGATGAGTTTGGTGTCGATGGTGCTCGGCGCGGTCGGCGTCGCGATGACGATGCGCGCGCACCTTCAGCAGCGGATGGAGTCCATCGCGATCATGAAGTCGATGGGCGCGCAGAGCGGCCAGGTGATGAAGATTTATGTGCTGCAGACGCTGCTGCTGGGGCTTGCGGGCGCGTTGATCGGCGCGTTGCTTGGTCTTGGGGTGCAGGCTGCGTTGCCACTGTTTCTTGCGAAGTTGCTGCACCTGACGCCACACTTTGCATTGGATGGACGGTCGATGGCGCTTGGCGTCGCGGCAGGTTTGTTGACGACGTTGCTCTTCACGTTGCCGCCACTGTTGGACATCCGTGGCGTGCGGCCGATTCTGATCCTGCGTCGCAATGTGGAGGCGGGAGATGATCCGTTTGTGCAGCGGATGCGCGCAAAGCTGATGGGCTCTGGGGCGCAGGTGCTGGCCTCTGTGCTGCTGCTTGCGGGGCTAGCACTGCTGGCAGCAACCGTCTCGGACTCCAGGAAGATTGGATGGATCTTCGCCGGGGGGCTTGCTGTCGTGCTGGTCGTTCTGCTGGCGATGAGTGCGGCGACGCTATGGCTGGTGCGCGTCTTCCTGCGCGGAACGAAGATGTCGCTGCCTTCGAGTATTCGACATGGACTGGCGAATCTGTATCGGCCGGGCAATCCCAGTGCGGCGCTGCTGGCTGCGCTGGGGCTGGGCATCATGGTGATGTCGACGGTATACATCGTGCAGCACGCGATCGTGCAGGAGATGCAGGTGTCCACGGCGGAAAACCTGCCGAACCTCTTCCTGATCGACATCAGCCCGAAGGAAGTGGACGGTCTGCGAGCGTTGTTGAAGACCCAGCCGACCGTGCAGGGTGAGCCGGAACTGCTGCCGGTGGTGGGGTCGCGGTTGCTCGCGGTAGATGGCGTTGCGGCGAAGGATTTGCACTTCGAGCACATGCCGAAGCGCGCGATGCAGTCGCTGAATCTGACGTGGGCTCCAGACGAGAACTCTCCGCCGCCGGGGGACAAGATTGTTGAAGGGAAGTGGTGGTCAGCCGGTGACGCGGCACAGGCGATGGACAAGCCGCTGGTAGCAATTGAGCTTTTGCAGGCGCACAGAATGCACCTGCATGTTGGCCAGTCGATCACCTTCGCGGCACAGGATGAAGATATGACGGCGACGGTGGCTGCTCTGTTTGAAAGCGATGGCCGTCATGCATACGGTCGCGCCGCGTTTGTGATGCCGAAGGCTTCGCTCGATGGCCTACCCGTGATCTGGTACGGCGGCGTGCACTCAAAGCCCGACCAGACGGCGCTGCTGCGACGGGTGCTGTACGAGCACTACCCGACCGTGACGGTGATCGATGTGGCGGCGACGGTGGAGATGGTGCGGCAGGTGATTCTGCAGATCACGTACGTGATTCAGTTCCTTGCCGGATTCTCGATTCTTGCGGGCCTGATCATCCTCGCCAGCGCGATTGCAGGCACGCGCTATCGTCGTACGCGAGAGGTTGTGGTGTTGAAAACTCTGGGCGGAACGCGGCGGCGGATCGCCGCAATCTTCTCGGTGGAGTTTGCGGTGCTGGGGCTGGTCGCGGGCTTTGTGGGGCTGGTGTTTGCGAATGCGTTGGCACGTTTACTGCTGCATCGTGCGCTGCATTTCGAGTATTCGTTCCAGCCCTGGATGAGTCTGGGTTTCTGGATGGCGACGGCTGCGCTTGCTGTGATCGCAGGCTGGGCGGCAAGCTTCCGCGTATTGGGACAAAAGCCGTTGGAGGTTTTGCGCGAAGAGTAGAGCCGTAGTACACTTAGCTCACGGCAGTTGATCGTGTGCCTGCAAGGGCCTGCAGCTGACGTCCAACCTGTGTTGCCCTCTCGTTCAATGGTAGGACCAGCGACTCTGACTCGCTTAATTGGGGTTCGAATCCCTAGGGGGCAACCAAAAGCTTTACTGAAACCCGCGCTCTGCGCGGGTTTTGTGTTTTACGTTGCTTCATTTCCCGGCATCTTGTTCTTCCTTCCACGTCTGCTCAAGTTTTGTGTGCAGATCTCTTTGCTGCAAAGCACCGAGCCTCTTCGTGTGCCACCACTGCGCTTAGGCGATGGTGTATTTTGAGAAGATTGATATGGCCAATGGAATAGAAGACACCAGGTCGGGGTCGCGAGAGGCCTATGCCTTTCACCCGTTCCTCTTCTACCCCCTTTCGGGGGAGCTCCACATTCGTGGGCGTGTCATCCGCTGCCCGGTTCAGTCAGCGCGGACCCTTAGTCTTCTGCTTCGCCATGCAGGAGAGGTTGTTACCCGGGAGCAGTTGCGTGCGGAGCTGTGGCCTGAGAATGTGGCGCTTGGATCCGATGATGCGATCAACAAAGCGGTCAGCTATCTGAGGGATGTTCTGCGGGACAACTCTCGTTCGCCAAAGTACATTGAGACGCTACCAAAGCGGGGATACCGTTTTGTGGCTCCTCTGACGCAGGGGCCGGAGATCGCTCCTGCGGAAGTGCTCTCTACGCAGCAGAGTTCTCCTCTGGAACTGCCGACGGCTGCTTCAGTTGCGGTATCCGCTTTGGTTACGCCAGTGCTCATGCCTGTAAGGCCGGAGGGTGTGCCTGTCTCCGGGCGGAGTTTGCCGCGTATTTCACTCCTGTGGCTGGCGTTGGTTTGCCTCCTTTTCCTCTGCGCGGCGGGTGTGGGATGGTGGCACTTCCACGGTGGAGCAGGGCCGCAAAGTGATAGCGCCAAGAATCTACGCATAGGCATTGCTCCGTTTGAGGCGGAAGGGGACAACGCGGAGGGCCTGGCAGAAAGCTTTCGGCTGGATTTGACAGATGCCTTGGCGCAGATGCCGCACCTTCGCGTCAATGCAGCACATGGCACGCATGTGGACGCTGACGATCGCAAGGCGATGCTGGCGCTACAGGCGGATGTCCTGCTGTTTGGCAAACTGAGCGTGCATCAGGGGCATGTCACGCTGGAGTTGGAGCTGGCTCGCGGCAAAGATGCCACCCACCTGGCGACCTTCAAGTATGAGGTGGACCAGAAGCAGATTCTGATGTTGCGCGAGCAGGCGCAGAAGGATTTGCTGGATGCGCTCAAGTACTCGAATGCAGGGGAGGGGCCTGCGCTTGGCAGCACGGACAACGCCGAGGCCTACACGACCTTTCTGCAGGCGCGAGAGCATCTGCGGCAGTGGAACAACGATTCCTGGACGTTGGCTGCCTCTGAGTTTCGCCACACCCTTGAGATTGATCCGCACTTTGCCAGGGCGTACTCCGGGCTGGCTGCTACGTTGATCGCGATGGCAGAGCATAACTCAGTAGGCGTGGACCAGAACTACCAGCAGGCTCGAAAGATGGCGCAGAAGGCCCTCGACCTCGACCCACAGATTGCCGAAGGCTACGCCGAACTTGGGAGCATCGCTTACCACCACGATTGGGATTTTGCCCACGCGGAGGAGCAGTACCGCCGAGCTATTGAACTGGACCCCGCCCATAGCCAATACCATGTCTGGCTTGCTGACCTGCTTTGCGTTGAAGGTCACTATGAGGAGAGCATTCAAGAGGTGAATCTGGCACATGCGCTGGATCCGGTCTGGAAGTCCCCTTATCTTGCGGCCATGTTCATCTACTCCACGGCAGGACAGCCTGAGAGGAGCCTTGCTGTGGGCACCCAGCTTCTTGAACGTGACCCCAGGGCAAGCCTTACCCATCTGCAGATCGGCTGGAGCTACTGGTACAACGGCCAATATACGCAGGCTGTGGAGGAGTGGCGCACGATGGCCGAACTCGACAAGGACTCCGACCGGTTGGAGCAGGAAGATATGGGAATGCGTGCTCTCCAAAGCGGCGGCATGAAAGCCTATGCGGAGCTGCGCCTCAAAGTCATCGAATCGGGCAAGCAGTGGCGGACCGGACACAACGATCTGGTTCCTTCGGAGTGGTTCGTGTACGCAGGTCAGAACGACAGTGCCATCGCAGCTCTTAACTCGCAGATCGAACGTCATGATCGGGCGGCCCTGCAGATTGCAGTGGACCCCGCCTACGCTGTTCTTCACCATGACCCCCGCTACCAGATGCTGGTGAAGAGGATGGGGCTGACTGTGCCATCTCCGCTCGGCCGACATGCCTGGCACAGCGTGTGGGAGTGAGTCAGGACTCTTTCTTTTGAGGCAGCCTGGCTCTAGATGAAGCCTGTATCTGTCTCATTGCAGGAGTGTTGCTCCAGTATGAAAAAAGAAGAATAAGGCAAGAGTTTGCGCCTTGGGAATCTTCTCGTGGCGGGATATGGTTGCGTCATCTTCATAGAGCAATTGATGGATTTGTAACGAGTTGCAAGTCCTGAGCAGCGCACCGCTTTCACGAAAAAGCAGACCCGTGGGTATGGAATGGGGCCTCTCCTTTTGGGAGGAGGTCTTCCCGTACCTCCCTGGAGGAGACGATGAAATTGCAACTTCAATTTGGACGGTGGGCGAAACCATGCCTACTGACAACCATGTGCTTGCTGGCCTATGGCCGTTATGGTGTCGCGGACGCGCAGGTAACCGCTTCGGGCGCGAAGCTGCGCGCTCTCAAAACAGTCCCGGCACTGGCTACGGCAGCGACCTCCTCCTCCTCGGCGGATCACTGCCTTTCGATGTCTCAGATTGCTCATCAACATGCAACGGGTGAGTTGGCGAACGGCGCTCCGGTTGTTCTATGTCATCCTGCTGCCCCCCAGTCAAAGCTGTCGACGGTTGTGAGCAAGAGCGTCGCTCCTCTGGCTCAAGGGCAGAAGATTGATCCTTCGCCGAATGCGCCTCCTCCTGGGAACACTGCGGGAGGCTTTTCGGGCTTTCTGGATGCAGCTTCGTTCCCGACACAGCCGACGGTGACAAGTGGAATCGACACGATGGTCACGCTGTCGGCAGATTTCATGAAGCACGGCAGCAAGGACCTGTTGACGATCGACAGCAAGGCCCAACTGCATCTGCTTTCGAACAATGGGGACGGTACGTTTGCGGCTCCGGTCAATAGCAGCGGATCCGTAACCGGTTCTTACTACACCGGATATATCGATGCGGTTGTTCACGATTACGACAACGACGGTTATCCGGATGTAATCGCGCGCGATAACTCGGACTATCGTCTGACGTTCTTCCACAACAATCACGACGGCACGTTCACGCTGGCAAAGTACATTACGCTGCCTAGCGACTACAGTACGGCTGCGCTCCTGCTTGGAGATGCGACGGGCGATGGTGTTGACGATCTCATCACGTTTATCGACACCTATAGCTACTCGACCGGCAATACGACGACCCAGGTCCAGGTGTATGCGGGCAATAGCAGCGGTGACTTCAACACCACACCTATCGTCACGACGTATACGTTCGAAGGCGCTGAGATTGTTATCCCGAACCGCGGTGCTCTGATCGGTACCAATGCAGGGCACAAGGCGCTTTACATTGAGGCTCTCTCGCTGAACGGTCAGGGTGTTAACGGAGCGACCGTATTTGCCCTGGGGTTGAATGGCGATGGCACGTTTCAGGGAACTCCCTATACCCAGCAGGATTTTATCTCTGCCAGTATTTATGCCAATACCAACAACGGTGGTCTTAGCGTTGCCGATCTGAATAATGATGGCGTTCCTGATCTCACGGTGTATTTCGGAGATGGCTACATCTATACCGCTCTGGGCGCATCGGATGGAAGCTTTCCTGCAGTCGTGACGGCAAGCCCGGCCTTCTCCATCCTGCCTGAAACGGTCGTTGAGTCGGATATAAACGGCGATGGCTACCCAGACCTTATTGTGAAGGATATCGATACGCTCGAAGTACTGCCAGGCTTGGGGAACGGCAGCTTTGGTAAAGCGTCCACGTACTACACCGTCTCGAATTCGAACTCCGGCGGCACCTCCAATTCGCCCGGCTTCAATATGGTCTACGACGACTTCACCGGTGACGGAGTTCCAGACCTTCTCTACATGGACACAGGTTCGAACGGTTATAACCGTGCTGTGCTAATGGCAGGTCAGGGTGGCGGCGAGTTTCAAGGGCCCGTCGGGCTGCCTGCTGACAATCAACTGGGGTACGACCCTGGCCATCTGTACGGCGAAGCCATGTTCGATACCAATGGCGATGGTCGTGCGGATCTGATCACGCTGGATACCTATGGCCTTGGACCGTATTACCTCCGTACGGCACTCAGCAATGGCAAGGGCGGATTCAATCTGATAACAGCACTTGCCGCGACGCATGGCAGTTACACGGTAGCGAGTGTCATGGCCTCTCACGATTTCAATGGCGACGGTCTTGAGGACCTTGTGCTCGAGGCCTACACCACGCCCGCCGCATACACCTATAACTTCACGCTGGCGGTGAGTCTTTCGAAGGGCGACGGGACCTTCAGCGAGCCAGTATTTCTCGATACAAATGGCGTAACTCTGACCTCTGCGCTTAGTTCCGTGGCTGTTGGAGATATCAATGGAGACGGTATTCCGGACATTGTTGCTGTAACGCCGGGCGGCTATTACGCAACTGCCGCGATGCTGACTTTCCTTGGGAAAAGCGACGGCACCTTCCAGCCGGCTATGTACCAAACCTACGGCCACTCCTACGCCTATGCAGGTATTACTCTCGCTGACTTTAATGGCGATGGTAAGCTCGACCTCTTCATCTCTGACGACGGCACCCTTGGCTCTGTGCTTCCGCAGGCCTCGATCATCTTCGGTGATAACAGTGGCACCTTCGACACAACCAAGGCCGTTCCTGTCGTCAGTGGCTTGATGATTCGCAAGGCCCTCGTCGGTGATCTCAACGGCGATGGAAAGCCCGATCTAGTGCTGCTTTCTGGCGGTCAGGTAAGTGGCTATACCATCACGACGACTGACCGCAACGTCATTGTTTATCTGAACAATGGAGACGGTACTTTCACACGTAGCACTACGACGTACGAAGCTGGAGCCATTGGAGGCACCGGACATCTGGCTGACTTCAACGGCGACGGCAAGCTTGATCTGGTCTTTGCTGTCGATTATCCCTGGGACCGTGATACTGCCAGCAATGCGGGCACACAGTTGCTCCTCGGCAACGGTGATGGCACCTTCGGTACGCCGAGCAACCTGACCCTGCCGCCGAGCGTAAGCTTCCTGGCTTCGGGTGATGTGGATGGTGACGGCTCACGAGACCTGATGAGCTTCTCCTACTACGTTGGCAGCATCGCGGTACTGCGAAACATCTCCGGCTCGGGCCTTCAGTTGACCGCGGATCAGAGCACCGTCAACACGACGCAAGGCGTCAACCTGACGGCTACGATTACGGCATCGGTGGACCATCGTCCTACACCATTGGGAACGGTAACGTTCTCTCTGGCAGGCAACACGCTGGGGACTGGAACGCTGCAGGGAGGCACCGCATCGCTCTATGTCAGCGGTCTTCCAGTTGGGTCGGATAAGATCACGGCCACTTACTCAGGAGATACAAACTACAGTGCGAACCAGATCGGCGCGTCTACGGTAGTGACCGTTACAAGCGCACCCGTGACGACGCCGGACTTTTCGGTAACTGTTCCTTCTGGTGCTGTCACGCTCTCCTCTGGAGGAACGTCGAGCACCACCTTCAGCCTTACCGCAAACTCTACGTACAGTGGCCTGGTCAATCTCTCTGCGGCCAATTTGCCTAAAGACATGACCATCAGCTTCTCGTCGACGAGCGTTATGCTCTCGCCGAACGCAACGTCGACGGTAACGGCCACCATCAACACAAACGCAAAGACAGCAGCGATCAAATCCGACAAGAACTTCTTCCTTGCGGGTTCGTGCTTCTGCCTCCTTTTCTGCTTCTCTCGGCGGCGTCGATCGTTTCGGATGCTGCACGCTGTGTTTCTTCTCGGAACGCTGACGACGGTCTTTGGGCTCGCCGGTTGCGCGTCTGACAGCACGACGACGGACCGTGGCGATTACACGGTGGTTGTAACGGCGACCCCAGCGGTCACCGGAGCGACGACCAAGGCCTTCAACGTGACAGTTCATGTGGACTGATGCGGGGTTTCGCTTCATTTCATCCGGCTCAGCGAGGCTTGTTCGCAAGCTCGCTGAGGCACCTTCAGCCAAGGATCGAAAAGAAAGAGATATGAGAATGAAATCTGCAATGTCGAAATTGTTGCGCCACTCGGCAACGCTTGCGGCCCTGTCCGCAGCCACCCTGGGTACGCCCTTTCTTCGGGCTCAAGCTTCTTCCACCGCGCATCCGCGACTGTCAGGCAACGTCGTAGATTCGAAGCTCCGTAGACCTTTGAACGGAGCAACTCCTCTACTGGCGCGACAGGCTGTCGACAAGGGAAGCCTGGCTGCATCAGAACCGTTGAATGATATGAAGCTCGTGCTGCGTCGATCGTCAGACGCCCAGGCTGCATTAAATAGCTATCTCGACGATGTGCAAAACGCTGCGTCGCCAAACTTTCACAAGTGGCTTACACCGGAGCAGTTTGGAGAGCGCTTTGGCGCCAGCGATGCAGATATCGCCGCCGTCTCGCAGTGGCTGGAGGGAAATGGAATTTCAATTTCCTCCATCTCGAAGAGCCGCACGGTAATTACCTTCTCGTCGACAGAAGCGCAGTTCGAGCACACGTTTGGCGCGCAGATGCACCACTATGACTTGCACGGCGAAGCACGAGTTGCTAACAGTGCCGTTCCGTCGGTGCCGTCGGCGTTGTCTCCCGCAATTGTAGGGATCGCAACGCTTGGCAATGCGACGTTCCGTCCTTTGCACACGAAGCCGACCCTGGCGAAGTTCACTGCAAACAGTGGATGGGCGAAGAGTGGCGCGGTGAAGAGTTCTGCACAGGATGTGCAGGGCACAACACCGCAGTTCACCAGCAATATTTCGGGCGCAAACTACCCGCTCGTTGGGCCCGCGGATTTTGGCTTGATCTATGGGGTCAACACACTCTGGAATAGTGGCGTTACCGGGACAGGGCAGTCAATTGCAATCGTCGCGGAGAGTGACGTTGCCCAGAGCGACGTCGATGCGTTCCGTAAGGCTTTTGGTCTGCCAGCAACAACGGTGAGCCAGATCGTCCTTGGGGCCGACCCTGGTCTGGACGCATCCAGCGGCGCAGAAGGTGAGGCGGTACTCGACGTAGAGTGGGCGGGTGCTATGGCACCGGCTGCAACGGTCAACCTTCTCATTGCTGAATCCAATGCGACGCAGACGGGAATCCTTGTCGCTGCAGAGTATGCCATCGATCACAATTTAAGTCCGGTGATGGACGTAAGCTGGGGCGCTTGTGAGTTGGGTCTGGGGGCCTCCGGCAATCAGTACTTCGACGACCTGTGGTCGCAGGCTGCAGCGCAGGGAATCAGCGTCATGGTTGCCAGCGGTGATGCCGGCTCGGTGGGTTGCGATCAGAATGAGTATTACTCGGACTATGGCCAGCAGGTAAATGGTATGGCTTCGACGCAATACAACACCGCTGTTGGCGGAACCGACTTCTATGGCAATGCCGATGGCGCAAACAGTTACTGGACGCTTGCGAATGATCCCACTACGTTGCAGTCGGCGAAGTCCTATGTTCCTGAATCCGCATGGAACGATAGCTGCGTGAGCCCCCTTCTCCTGGCGCACGCTGCTGACTTCGGTTTGACCGAAACTACCTCAGGAGCGATCTGCGACAACGAATACGCATTCCTGGATACAACGGGTGGTGGAGGAGGTGTTAGCCAGTGCACGAGTTCGGACCAGTCAACCCAGGGATCATGCACTGGTGGCCATCCCGCGCCGGTATGGCAGCAAAGCGTAAGTAGCATTGGGGCCACCGGCAAGCGTCACCTTCCAGACGTTTCTTTCTTTGCTGGTGCAGGTCTATGGGGTTCTGCCTACGCATTCTGTGAGGCAGATGAGGCAACCTCGGACATGTGTGTCAACAATAGTGGCACCATGACTACACTGAGCGCAGGTGGAACCAGTTTTGCCTCGCCAGCGTTCGCAGGTATTGTTGCTCTCTTGAATCAGCAGCAAGGGGCTCGACAGGGCAACATCAACAAGTACCTCTATGCTTTGGCTGCCAAGCAGTTTGCTAATCCGACTCTGGCTGCAAACTGTCAGTCAGGTGCAGGAGCGGATACAAGCGGCTGCATCTTCCATGACGTTGTGGATGGAACAATCAGCGAACCCTGTGCCGTGGGCATCATCGTTGATCCGAGCACAGGTGCGCTCTGCATCACGATCGATTCTTACAACTATGTCGGTGCGACACCGGGGTACGCTGCAACCGCTGGTTACGATATGGCTACCGGGCTTGGTTCGCTCAACGCTGGCCTGCTCGCTTCTAATTGGGCCTCCGTTACATCGAACGATGGAGCTACGCTGACATCGCATACGATCTCTGGACCAACCAGCATCGTCTACGGAACAGCCACGCCCTCTTCGATTACGGTGAAGGCTTCAACCGGAACGAGTACGCCGAGTGGAACAGTTGCCATGCTCTCTACGGAAAGCGATGGCTCCACGCTGGCGATTGCTTCTGGCGTGCTCAGCAATGGCACGGCACAGGTAAGCTTCGACACATTGACGCCTGGATCGCACCAACTCTATGCGTCTTATGGTGGCGATGCTTCCTTCGGAGCTAGCTCCTCACAACCAACGTCGTTCGTTGTCGCAAAGGCTGCTACAACGATGACCGCAATCGCAAGCGCAGTAACGGTGCAAGCTCAGCACAGCTCCACCATAGTGGTGAAGGTACAGGCAAGCAGCCTGGCGCTCAACCCGACTGGAGCGATTGTGTTCACAAACCAGACCACAGGCAAACTACTTGGTTCCACTGCCTTGTCGGCGCTGTTGGACACCAGCAGCGGCAACTCCTGGGCTCAGGCTTCGTTCCTTGTGCAGGATTCGATGCTGGCGGGTGGGAACAACGTGATCGTGGCTTCGTATGTGGGCGACTCCAACTATCTGTCTGCGAGCAGCCAGACGGTGAACGTGGCGTTCGTGCCTTTCTACGTAGTCACGACGAGCGCGCCGTCGATTGATATCGCACTCAGCGATACCTCTCACGGTTCGGTCACGATCACGGTTGCGTCAAGCACGGGCGCGGCGGTCAATCCTGCCGTTCTTTCGCTCTCCTGCCCGGCAATCACCATCGGTGGCATAAGCTGCCAGTTTACAAATCCGGTGCAGAACGCTGACGGATCGATGTCCTACACCTTGACGTTGACTGCTAACAACCTTCACAGCGCAGTCGTCAAAAACACTCTGCCGTTGCAAGATCAGCACGGACCAGGGAAGGAAATTTCCATGGCACTCCTGACAGGTATGGCTCTCTTTCTGGGGCGGCGTAAGCGGTGGGCCCGCACTCGTTCTCTCGCAAGCATGGCGGTGCTTCTGCTTGGCATCGCAACGTTGAGCGGATGCGCTGGCTCTCAGGCGGCGAGCACTTCGCCTGCTGTAACCAATCAGTTGTCGGTCTCTGCAACAAAAATTGGCTTTGGTAGCAGCCTGACGATGACTGCAACGCTTGTCCCGGTTTCCAACTCTGGAGCGCCGAGTGGAACGGTTCTGTTTTACGACGGAGCAACACCTCTTGGCTCTGCTCCAGTGGTTGGCGGAAAGGCATCGCTGACTGTGTCAACTCTTTCGATCGGAACGCACACACTGACCGGAAGCTACAGTGGCGACTCGACGTTTATGCCCTCAGCCTCATCCGCAAATACGGTGAGTGTCAGCCTTGCGACCTCGCTGGGAGTGCAGGTACTCGATTCGTCCGGCAATGTGGCGACTCTGGCATTGCCGATCACGATTCACTAGTAATAAGCCAATGAGGTTGGCTTATTGGCGGATGACAAACGAATAGCTACTTACAAACGCGAAGGATGCCTAAAGGCAGCCTTCGCGTTTGTCCGCATGTCCTTTCCATTTGTCGTGATGTGTCTAGCTGCGGGCGCTTCGAGAATCTTTTGCTCCAACGAAGTGTTCTAGATCATGAGGAGCCTGGTGCGACCGCGATGAAGGAGCAGAAGCTGCACACCTATCAATGGATAGAATCCACAACCGCGACCTCACCCTCGCGGTTCTGTCGCGCAAGTTGCGAACTATGGCGTTGACTCCGTGATTGCTCTTGTTACCTGAGCACAGCGAGAGGATCCCCACTGGTTTGGCGGACGTATCCCTGAAGCTTCTGTGACTGGAGAGTTTGTTGCGGTGGGCGAAGAGGGACGCTCGCAGTGCAGGCGTTTTGATGGGAACGGTCTTAGCGAGACGCATCTCACACCGGAAGCTGCGCAGAAGCGGTCGTCCGAAATCCTGTAACTGAAGCCTGCTGCGCTTCCGTAGCTACATGTAACGAGCAGGGGAGTGCATTCTTCTTGGTCGAGATGGGGTTAGGCGATGCGCTTACGAAAGCAATTCTTCAGCTTTGGCGAGCGAGTACATGCCCTTAACCACGCTGAGCACCCTTGCTCCTGCGGGGTCCGCGACTGGGTTGACGGGGACATAAATCGAGTCGCCTTCTCGGCGGCAAATCACGTTGTTGGCCACGACCAACCGCATCATCCATATCGCAGAGCCAGCGCTTTGGCAGTCGATGCCCAGCCAGCCGCGGTACTCCATTCCCTGGCAGACAAGGCCGGTCTGTGACTGAAGTTCAGCGGCAATTGTGGCGCGCAGCGTTTCAGCATCAGGAGCATCGATCTCTTGCAGGGAGAAAGGTGCCTGGATGAACGGCGACTCTTCGTCCATCATCGCCAGAAGATTCGCGACCGCCCGGTGCTGAGCCGACGATGTGTGCTGTGACCAGTAATGCGTGGTCTTCGCGATGGACGTAATGACGTTCTTGACTTCCTTTTCCAGCCGGAAGTGTGGGCCTGCTGGGAGGTGAAGAACCATCCCTTGGCAGTGGGCGGAAACATTTTCCATGTTGATCGCGCGAGCAAGCCACGCAGCCATCGTCACCCCCGGACAGTCCACGTGGATCCATCCCGGCACGGTCGACGGTTCGGCAATCAATCTCGTCACCATCGAGATACCGCGACAGAGTTCCTTCACTACCTCGCGGTAGAGCGCGGGCTCGAGATCGATCTCAGGTTTGGTTGCGGGCTCAAGTAGCTTGCCTCGGTGTGGAGGGCCGCCAGCCATAGCGAGATCACAGAAGGAACCCCAAATGTCATTCCATGCGACACGCCCATCGGTGCCATACTTCAGACCGGCAGAGCCCATGGAAGTTGGCTGCACCGCCTCATAACGCTCCCGGTACTCTTCCGGTAGAAGCGTTTTGAGGCGGTTTTCAAAGAGTTGGTACTCGTTCCTTTGTTCTTCCATGGGCTCTCCTGCGTTGCTCTCGCTTATTCGATCATGCCAGCACAAACGTAGAGCGAGTTCGTGCAAAAGAGTTAGCGAAGAAGAGCCTGTAGACCGTTACGTTGGAAGTACTCCTGCATCACCACGGCGTTGCCGGTCCTTGAGCTTTCGATACCTGCAAAGCAGAGTGCAAGGGTGCGAAGATGATCACGCCCATCACACGGTGCGGGCAGGTTGTTGTCGAGTGCGTTGAGGAAGTCGATGAGTAAGGCAGCGCTGTCATCATAGAAGGCTTCAGCGTCCGCGATCTCTACCGGTGTGAGTTCGGTGTCAGTGGTCTTGGCATAAGCGAGGTCAGAGAAGAGCTCGCGTTGCACGAAGACGCCGCCTTCACAGTCGGTGCGCCACTCGAAGCCTGGGACGTTCCAGCCACCGGACCAGGTGCCGAAGTAGTTGATGGCGATACCGCCCTCAAGCGTCAGCAGAGCGTGGACGTTAGCGTCGTCAGCGTACATGCTCCACGCGGGGTTCCACGTGCGGCACATGATGCTTTCGACTTCGCGGCCATAGCAGAAGCGAATGAGGTCGAGGTGGTGGATGCTCTGCTCGAGCATCATCGGCTGCTCCATCGTGAGCGGATATTTGTTGATGCCCGGACGACGGCCGTCGCGATGACGACGATAGATAAACTCACCAAAGCCAACGGTGCCGAGGAACTCGCTGGTCAGCAACTCGCGATACTTCTGATGCACCGGCAGGTAGCGGAAGTTCAAGCCGACGGAGAGCGCGAGCTTGTGCTCTTCAGCGAGTTCGAGGATGCGTGCGGACTCTGCGAGATCGAGCGTGAGCGGCTTCTCGGCGAGGATGGGAAGACCTGCGTCGAAGAGGTCGGTGCATTGCTGCAGGTGGCCGTCTGGCGGCGTGACGAGCACGGCCGCGGTGAAGGTGATGCCTGCGCCGAGTGCTTCCTGATGTGTGGCGAAGACGGGCACGTCGGGATGCGCTGCAGCGAACTCCTCACGTGTCGGTGCGTGAGGGTCCACGGCGGCGGCGATACGGGCGTTCGGTGATGCGTCGATGACGCGTGTCCACATGCGGCCGCGCGTGCCTAGCCCGATCAGCAGCAGCTGGTGTGAAGCGTTACTTTGCGTTGACAAAGAGACGCTCCTTCGCTGCGCTGATGCGCTCCATGGCTTCCTTCATGCGTTCGATGGGTTGCAGCAGACTCATGCGGACGTAGCGGTTGTCGTCGTCACCGAAGAGCGTGCCGGGGAAGAGCAGTACGCGGCACTCGCGCAGCAGCAGTTCGCAGAACTCCGGTGCGGCGAGGCCGGAGTTCTCGACATTCGCGTAGATGTAGAACGCGCCGCCGGGATGACCGTAGGTGAAGCCGATTTCGTCGAGCGCCTTCATCATGAAATCGCGGCGATCGCGGTAGGCTTCGAACATGGCGACGGAGTCATCCTGCGGGCCGGTGAGTGCGGCGAGCGCGGCCCACTGCGACGGCGTCGTTGCGTTGATGCTGAGCGTGTGGCGCGGCTCGATGAGCATCTGCACGAAATCCGCAGGAGCAGCGAGGTAGCCGACGCGGAAGCCGGTCATCGCATAGCTCTTCGAGAAGCCATTGAGCGTGATGGTGCGTTCCTTCATGCCGGGCAGTGAGCCGATGGAGAGATGTTCGCTGCCGTCGAAGATGATCTTCGCGTAGATCTCGTCGGAGATGACGATGAGGTTATGCTTCTTCGCGATCTCTGCGAGTTCGCGCACCTGCTCGGGCTCGGTGACAGCGCCGGTCGGGTTGTTGGGCGTGACGAGCACGAGCACCTTGGAGCGCGACGTGATGCGTGCTTCTACGTCAGCGGGCATCAGCGCGAAGTTGTGCTCTTCGCGCGTGGGCACCGGTACGATCTTGCCGCCGAGCATGTGCACAGCTGTGTCGTACGAGGTGAAGCGCGGCGAGGGGATGAGGACTTCATCGCCTTCGTTGATGAGCGCGAGCATGCAGAGCATCATGGCTTCCTGCACGCCTGCGGTGACGATGATCTCTTCGGTTGAGTAGTCGAGCTTGTACTCGGCCTTGAGCATCGACGACACGGCTTCGCGCAGCTCAGGGATGCCAGCGGGATGCGTGTAGTGCGTGCGGTCGTCGGTGATGGCCTGGCGTGCGGCTTCGGCGATGTGCTCGGGCGTGCGGAAGTCTGGATCTCCGCGACCCATCGCGATGACGTCCTGCAGCTTCGCGGCGATCTCCACCATCTTGGTGCGGTAGGAGGTGTCTTCTTCGTTGATGCGCGCTGCGAGCGCCTTCATGAGGGGATTCTGTGCGGGGTTCGTGCTCATACCAGGCGCTTTCCTTCCAGGAAGGTCATCGTGACCTTATCGAGTGCTTTCAGATCTTCGAGCGGGTTGCCGTCGACGACGACAACGTCAGCGAGCTTGCCTGCTTCGAGCGTGCCGAGCTTGCTGTCGAGCTTGTTCATCTTCGCGGCCACGATGGTGGCGCTGCGAATGGCGGCGTAGTTGTCCTTCATGACGCCGACCTTCACCATGAACTGCATCTCGGGCGAGACGACTTCGTGGCCAACGGCGGGGCTGCCTGCGTCAGTGCCGAAGACGATGGGCACGCCAGCTTCAGCAGCCTTCTTCAGACCTTCATAGCGAGATTTGTCGGCCACGGCCTTCTGGCGTTCTGCTAATTTCCAGTCGGGCACGTTGAACTTGCGTGCGATCTCGGGAACGCTCTGCTGCACAATGGGTGCGAAGGTCGTGACGATGGGGACTTTGCGCTCAAGCAGCAGAGCGATCGTCTCGTCCGAGAGCGACCCACCGTGCTCGACGACATCGATGCCGAACTTCACGACGCGGTTGATGATGGAGTCAAAGGTCGCGTGTGCGGTGATGGGAAGACCGTTGCGATGCGTCTCGTCGATCACTGCTTCGAGCTCTTCATCGGTGAACTCATGCAGATCGTGCGAGGCCATGATCTTGATGAGGTCGGCACCGCCGCGAACCTGTTCGCGCACAGCGCGACGCATCTCGTCAGCGCCGGAGGCTTCACGGCAGCACCAGTAGGTGTGGCCGCCTGTTTGCACGATCGCTTCGCCGCAGATGAGTAGGCGAGGGCCGGGGAAGATGCCTTGTGCGACGGCTTGCTTGGCTGCGAAGTTCGATTGGTTCATGCCGAGGTCGCGCACGGTGGTGATGCCTGCACGAAGGCTCTTCAGCATGTTCGTTGCAGACTTGTAGGCACTGATCTCGGGCGTATCATCGAGCGCTTGACGAGCGAGGTCGTGCACACCGTCCCACGCGAGGTGCGCGTGGCTGTTGAACATGCCGGGGATCATCGTGCCGTTCGTCTTCACGACGTAGGCAGCATCGAGATCGGCGCGGTCGGAGGCTTTGCCGACAGCAACGATTACGCCGTCCTTGATTTCGACGACGCCGTTTTCGATGACTTCGTCGCCGACGGCGGTGAGGACGCGGCCGACGAGGACCTTGTGCTCCACGGGGATATCCATGATCGGCGCGGTGATCTTTTGAAAGCGCCAGGCTGCTGCTTCGGGCATGTTGATTCTCCTTTAGTTCTTGGGCTTGTAGCCGAGTTCTTCCAGCGCGCGTGCGCCGCCATCGAGATTGCTGAGGTTCATGCCTGCGTAGTTCGGCGAGTAGACGAGACCCTTGCCGCCAGCGCGAAAGGTCGCGTGCACGCTGCGATAGACCGTGTCCGGTGTGCAGATCGCTTGCTCGGCGAGAATGCGCGGAGCGTCGACGCCGATGCCCATGTAGACCGGCACCTTGCCTTGCACGCCACGCACGGCATCGGCGCACTGGCCGAAGACGTAGGTGTCGGGATCCATCCCTGCCGCGATCACTTCGTTCGCAGGCGCTTCGTTCATGCCGAGCAGAGCGTACATCGTGGGCACGAACTCTTCGCGCGTGAAGTCGCGCAACAGCGTGCTGCCGAAGTAGTTCATTTCGCGGATGAAGACCTCGCCTGCCTGATGTTGGTAGGTGATCGGCTTGACCCAGTCGCAATAGGTCGTCTGCTCAAGCCACGGCCACTGCGCCTTGCGGATGGGGTTGAAGTGATTGCGGTTCCAGACGTTCAGACCAAAGATGAGGGCGGGGTTGCACCACTTCACGATGCCGTAGAGTTCGCGGTCGAGGTCCTTGCTGCGCTCAAGCCAGAACTTCTCCCAGACGAGCACTTCGGGATTCGCGAGCAGAACGCGGAGGAACTCGATGAACGCACCGTCGACGAAGGTCTCGCCTGCGCAGACCTTTTGGAAGAACTCGTAGACGGGCATGAAGGCGAGCTTCGTGCGCTCGACATCGATGTTGCGCTCTGCGGCTTCCTTGCGGCACTGCGAGCAGAAGCAGCCCGGAGCCTGCCCCTGCATCATGCGATCGAGCGGAGAGTTGCGCTCGTTGCACCACATGATGCCGTCGATATCGTAGTTGCGGCAGTGCTCTTCGATGATGCCGTGCCACCAGCGACGATAGTCGGGGTTCGAGGTGCAAGGCTCGCCCGCGATGCGGCCAAAGAGATCGATCTCCATGCACTGCGGCATGTTCGGGATGAGCACCGCAGCCGCCGAGCCGTGGCCCGCGTACTTGAAGAGCGGTTCCATGAACTCGGGGATGACCTTCATCCCGCGCTTCTTCGCCTCGGGGATCACGAGGTCGAGGATGTCCTGGCCTGCGAGTTCCGGGTCGCTCGAAGCGAACTGCTTGATCAGCGTGTTCGTGTAGTACTCGGGACGTGGTTTGATGTACGAACCGCCCTGCATCGTGTACGGCGCGGCAACTCCGTGGTCAGGCCAACCTTCGAGCTCGGCCGAGATGCGGCGTCCGACCTTCAGCCCCAGCCAGGAGATCGTTCCGATCATCAGCGCATTCGCGCCTACCCGGTTCTGCAACGTGTTCAGGCACGCGTCCACGCCTTCATCGATGAAGCTGATAGGGGAAATCTGCATACCGATCATCGGATCGGTGACGGGGGATTGAGTAGACATCAGTGACGGAACCCTCTTGTATGCGGTTGGCGTGAGAAAGGTATAACTGTATAACAAACTAATAATGATCGCGACTGATTGTCAATCGACGTTGTCGTTCAGCCGCTCACGCATACGGATTGAAGCCTGCGGGGAAGTGGCCCGTCGGCTCGATGTACTCGTACGGTTGGCGAGCGATGAAGCGCCCTGTGCCCGGCTGGCTGAGCACGAGATCGTCCTGAAAGGCGAGTTGACCTCGCAGGTAAACGCTCTTCGGAATGCCAACAGTTTCGAGGCCTTCGTAGGGTGTGTGGTCGGGACCGTGGTGCATGTGGGCGTTGGCCAGCGTGCGCTTTGCGGTGGCGTCCCACAGTACGAGATCGGCGTCACTGCCGACGGCAATAGCACCTTTCTGGGGGTACAGACCAAAGAGCTTGGCGGGGTTGCTGCTGACCAGGTCGACAAACTTTCGAAGCTGGATGCGGCCCTCGTGGACACCGCGCGTGTAGACGATCGGCAGCCTGGCTGCGAGGCCGGGGATGCCGTTGGGGATTTTGGAGAACGGCGCGTCGGGGCCAGCGAACATCTTGCCTTCGGTCCCGTGGAAGTTGAGTGGCGAGTGGTCGGAGGAGACGACGGTGATCGTTCCATCCTGAATGCGCTGCCAGAGGTCTTGCTGATCCTCCGCCGTGCGTGCCGGCGGCGCGAACATGAACTTGGCGCCTTCCATACCGGGACGGTTGAGGTCGTCGGCGGTCAGCACGAGATACTGCGAGCAGGTTTCGGCCCAGACTTTGACACCGCGGCCCTGAGCGCGCGCTACTTCTTCCGCAGAGCCCTGTCCAGAGACGTGGAAGATCTGCAGTGGCGTATCCAAAGCCTCGGCCAGCGCGATGACGCGGTGCGTGGCTTCGCGCTCCACGATCATCGGCTTGGCGAGCGTGAGAGCGTGTGGCGCGGTAATGCCCTGGGCGAGCAGTCGTTGGGTCAGCCAGTCGATCAACTCATGATGCTCGGCGTGTACGCAGACCAGCGCCCCGTATTTACGTGCGGCGTCCAGCACGGGCAGAATCTGTGCGTCGGTCATGCGCGTGCTGGCGTTCGCCATGAAGATCTTGATGGAGCGATGGCCTGCGGCGATCAGTTCGGGCAGTTCTCGTTCGAGCACTTCGGGCGTGGGATCGGTGATGGTGAGGTGGAAGCTGTGGTCGCAGCGCGAACGCTGCGAAAGCTCATGCGAGTGTGCGGCAGCGTTCTTCAGCGAGCCTCCGCGCGGCTGCATGATGAACGACAGAAACGTCGTCGTGCCGCCTGCCAGTGCCGAAGCGCTTCCGCTGGCGAAGTCATCGGCGATCTGTGCGCCAGAGGAGAACGCCTGGTCGACATGTACATGCGAGTCAACGCCGCCGGGAAGCACCAGCAGACCCGAAGCATCAACGTCCTGTTGACCGGCTGGGAGAGAGGCTTCGATGGCGGCAATCTGTCCATCGCGAATACCGAGGTCGCAGGTCACGATGGCATCGGGCGTTACCACGGTTCCGCGTCGAATCGTAAGGTCAAACATTGTGGCTCCTAGGGGGCTTGTTCGTAGAAAGGAAGAGGGTGTTATGGAAGAGTTGTGGGTTCGGCTGGGTGAGAAGCGTTACCGGGTGGAGCGTCCGTTTGGCGATGTGCCGGGAGTGGAGCAGGGCAGCGTTTCGGACGTTGCGGTGAACTCGCGTGGGCACATCTTTGTGCTGCTGCGGCGCGACCCTTTGCTGACTCCCCAGGCTGCGGCTGTGGTCGAACTGGCACTGGATGGCAGCCGTGTTCGCGCGTGGGGAGAAGAGATTGCCGATGCGCACATGCTGGTGTGCCATCCGGCAAACGATGACGTCTTTGTCGTGGACCGTGACGCGCATGAGGTGCGTCGTTATAGTGCTGAAGGCCAATACAAAAGCTCGCTCGGCACACGCCACAGGCCGGGCGAACCGTTCAGCCATCCCACGGACATCGCCTTCATGCCTGGCGGGGAGATGGTGGTTGCCGACGGCTATGGCAACGCCACTGTTCACATCTTTGCGCCGGATGGCGAACGTCTGCGCTCCTTCGGCAAACTCGGCACGCAGCCTGGGAAGTTTCTGACGCCGCACTCCGTCTGCCCGCTCGATCAGCAGCACGTGGTCGTTGTCGATCGCGAAAATCACCGCCTGCAGGTCTTCAGTCTCGAAGGAAAGCTGGTCGACGTGTGGGGCGGGTTCTTCCGTCCACAGTCGGTCTGGAGCGATGGCAGGCAGCTTTTCGTCACGGATGCGGTTCCTTCGCTGAGCCTTTTGAGCCTTACCGGGGAACGAATTTCGCGCTGCCGTCCTGTTTTGAATGGAGCCCACGGGCTCGCTGGAGACCCCGCCAGCGGCTGCCTTTATCTGGCGGAAACCAGCCCCAGCCGACTGACTTGCCTGGTTCCCGAAGATAAAGAGGCGTCGCATGTTGTATAACAATTATACAAAAGTAGCTGTATGTCTATCCTCAGCCAAGGCTTGGTGAACCGGATAGAAAGGACGCGGGAAATGGCATTTGTCGTGGAATTTTCGAAGTGCGTCGAAGAACTAGGCGCATTGCAGGCGGTTTTGCCCAACGACGACGTTGTGGCAAATCAGTGGAAGATTATGGCGCAGGCCGCCTCGGAGGCGTTGTCGCGCGGTGAGACGCACTACACGGATCGCCCGGGCATTCTGCCCTTGCGTCAGAAGGTCAGCGCGTTGCTGCAGAAGCGGTTCTCGCTGACGGTCGATGCGAAAGCTTCTGTTGTCGTCACCTGCGGTGCTGTGGAGGCGCGTTTTGTGGCGCTGCAGCAGCTTCTTGAAGCAGGCGCCGGGGTCTGGGCTTCGGAGTCGCTGCAGGAACTCATTGCCGGTGCGGCCTGTATGCGCCGCGCCACGCTGACATCCTCTCCTGAAGAGGCGAAGCTGGTGTACCTCGCCAGCAGTCTGAAGGAAAACGTTTTGCGTGCAACGCTGGCAAAGGTTGCGCCGGACGCCATCGTGCTCTTCGAAGTCGATGAAGAGGGTGCGTCCTTCCACCCGTCGCAGGTCGGAGGCTTCTCCGAGCGAACGATCACCATCGGCCAGTTGGGCGACCCCGCCTGGCAGATGGGGTATCTGGTTGCTGCGGGTGGTTTCTCTGCAGGCCTGCGTGACTTCAAGCAGGCGCTCACCATCTGCTCGACCAACCTTTCGCAGTGGGCGATGCTCGCTGCCATGGAGGCCCAATGAACGAACTAGCCGAAATCCAGTCTCTTGATGGAACCAAGCTGCGCTACGCGCTGATGGAGCTGTCGAAGTCGATTCCCGACGCCATCGCCCTGGGCCGTGGGGACCCGGACATGGACACGCCACAGTTCATCGTGGAAGCCGCGCGGAAAGCACTCGGCGAAGGTCCTCTGCCTGTGGCTCCGGTCCTCGGTCTTCCTGCGTTGCGTGAAGCGGTTGCGCGCAACGCGGTGCGCGACCATGCGAGCTCGATTGGGCCGGAGAACGTACTCATCACAACGGGTGGCCAGGAAGCTCTCTTCCTGGTGATGACGCTGCTGCTCAACCCCGGCGACGAGATCCTTGTCCCGGACCCACGCTACACCTCGTACGATCAGGCGATTGAGCATACGGGGGCAACGAGCGTCAGCGTTCCGACGTTTGCCAAGGACGGCTTCGATCTCGATCCGGCTGAAGTGGAGAAGCGCATCACGCCGCGCACCAAGGCGTTGCTTCTGGTCACGCCCAGCAACCCGACCGGCGGCATTCTGACACCGGAGAGCGCACAAGGACTGGCTGAGTTGGCGCGCAAGCACAACTTCGTCATCGTCTCGGATGAGATCTACGGCAAGTTTGTCTGGAGCCCGTTCCGGCACACCAGCATCGCCGGGGAACCGGGACTCGCGGATCGTGTCATCACGATCTCGGGCTTCTCCAAGGCCTATGCGATGACCGGCTGGCGCGTGGGCTACATCCTCGCGGCGAAGGAAGCGATCGAAGCGATGGGTCGCATCAAGTCGCACACGACGGGGCCCGTGGCCGCACTCAGCCAGCGAGCAGCACTGGCTGCAGCTCTTTCCGATGACCAATGCGTTCGCGACTTCCGCGAGGTCTACATCGAGCGGCGTGATCTGCTCGGTGCAGGCCTCAAGCAGATGGGGCTTTCCTTTGGCGAGCCGCGCGGAGGCTTCTTCTTCTGGGCGGACAGCTCCTCTACCGGTATGCGTGCTTTGGAGCTTTGCTACCTGATGCTCAAGCACGCTCGTGTCCTCATCTTCCCGGGCACGGCGTTTGGCCAGGCGTGGAGCGACTACCTGCGTATCACCACCTTGCAGCCTACCTCCGTGCTGGCAGAGGCGGTGGAGCGCATGAACCCGGTGATGGAGCGCGTACGTCAGCAGAGCGGCGTCACGCGCTAAATAACGATAAGCAAAGAACAATGGGCGCGCTCCAATAGAGCGCGCCCATTGCTTGTGTGCGAAAGATGTTTTCTAAAGACGTTTACTACTGAGCGCGTTGTGCAAGCTCCCAAGCGCTCAGTCGCTTGCCGGAGAGGCTGGCGTCGGGTTGTGTTGCGAGAAACACAAACGCTGGCGCAAGCTCTATCGGATCCACCCAACGCTGCTTCAGCTCGTCTGGATAGTTCTGCTCAGACATTGGTGTTCGCATCGGCATGCCCGGCGTCACGCTGTGCGTGAAGACGCCTTGGTCTGTGCCTTCCAATCCCAGGGCAGAGGAGAAGCCTTCCAGCGCATGTTTCGTGGCGGCGTACGGTGCCTCGCCCCAGTCAGCTCGTATGCCGGAGTTGGAGGAGACGTAGATCGCGCAGCCCGACCCAGCGGCGAGCCACTGATTCCAGTACGCCCGGGTGAAGAGATATCCCGCCTGGATGCCGACGTTGAAGGTCAGCTCCCAGCGCTCCTCGGTCATCTCAGAGAACGCCTGTGGCACGAGGAACCCGGCGTTATGAACGAGCGTGTGAACGCTCGGGTGGTCGACGGCGATCTGTGCGATGGCTGCACGTGTGGCCTCGGCGCTGGAAAGATCGACGGCGTATACCGTGCTGCCGGGCAGCTCCTTCTGCAGCTCGAGCAGCGCCTTCTGGTCGTAGTCGACAAGCGCCAAATGGGCTCCTGCCTGATGAAACGCCACGGCAATAGCCTTTCCGAGCCCCTTGGCTGCTCCGGTGATGACGACATGCTGTTCAAGGATGGCTCGCATAGCGGACAAGGTAAAACCTCCAGAAGAGAATCACGCTTGTATCTCAAGCGGTTAGTTGTTAGATTGTATTACAATCATCGCTAATCCGCCGTTTCTATATCCAATGCGCGGGAAAGGACGAAAGTGCTACGAACCAATGCTGATCAGCTGGTCATGATGGCGGTTGCTGGAACGGTGAGTCAGCCGACAGTGCGTCATCCAGGCTACATCCCCGACAACGAGGGCAAGAGCGTTTTGCTTCCGGGTATGTCGGGAATTACGTACAACGTACGCACGGGCGATCCTGCGTTTGGCTGGGCGGCAGACCATGTCGAGCCTGGCGTGTCGATCGCCGCAGCGAACGAAGGCCATGACTTTGCTCTGCACTATCTCACCTGCATGGGCAACGAGGCGTTGGTGACCTCGGGGCTGTCGGCAGGAGCACGCGGTATTGTGACCGGTGAGCACGCGCGTATGCTGGTGGACTTCGAGTCCGAGGTGTACGACGGGCTGGCAGTCGGTGACAGCGTGCAGATCTCTGCTTATGGTCGCGGTTTGAAGCTGCTCGACTATCCGCACATCGAGCTCAAGAAGACGAGCCCGGCGATGCTGGAAGCGATGGGCGTTGAGGCCGTGGACGAGCGCCGCATTCGAGTCCGCGTTGCGATGGAGTTGCCGATCCGCATCATGGGTTCGGGAGCAGAGTTGAACAGCGAGTTTGTTGACCAGGATCTGATGTCTGGCGACCGTTGCCTGATGAAGCAGCTTGGTATCGACAAGCTACGCCTGGGTGACGTGGTGGTGATCAACCACGCCGACCATCGCTTTGGTCGCAGCTTCCGTTCGGGTGCGGTCAGCATCGCGCTGTGCATCCATGGCGACTCGGTGATGACGGGCCATGGCCCGGGCATCATGACGATCATGACGTGCCCTGAGTCTTGCATCGAGTGGGTTATCGACAAGGGAGCAAACCTGGGAACGTACTTCGGCCTTGGAAAGGAAACGGCATGAGCGTCGCATTCAATGAAGACAGATTGGTAATGGTTTCGGTGATGGGACAGATCGTGCATCCGTCCTTCCCGGGGCTTCCTGCAGAGCCGTATCGCTTCGCGGCTGACGGCAGCGCTTTTCTGCTGCCGACCTACGGTGGCATTGTCTATAACGTCTCGGTAGGCGACGACGCGTTTGGCTGGGTGGCCGATTGCATCCACCCCGGCGTCAGTATCTCACTGCCTGCAGATACCTCGAACCGTGGACTTAACACCTTTGCCTGCGTTGGCAACGACGCGATGGTGATGACCGGCGACGGCAAGGGAACGCGCGGCGTGGTGACAGGCAAGAGCGGACGTTTCTCGGAGCAGGTGATCGTGCACTTCCCGAAGGAAGCGCGCAAGAAGTTCGCGGTGAACGACAAGATCGTCATTCGTTCTTGCGGCGTTGGCATGAGCCTCGAAGGTCATCCTGAGGTTTATCTCAAGAGCCTCTCTCCGCAGCTTTTGAAGGCGCTCGAACTCACCGAAGAAGACGGCCGTGTGCAGGTCCCGGTCGTTGCAAAGATTCCTGCTCACCTCATCGGCGCAGGCGCGGGACTCACCAGCGAAGGTGGCAGCATTCATCTGCAGACGACGGATCGTGCAGAGATCGCGGCTCTGGGGCTGGATAAACTTCGCCTCGGCGACGTTGTCGCGTTGGAGGATTACGACAGCCGCTACCAGCATGGCTATCTGCGTGAGGCGATCGGCATTGCCGTTGTTGGACAGACCGATGGTCCGCGCGCAGGTTACGGCCCTGGCATGACGTTGTTGATGACGGCGACGAAGGGCAAGATCGAACCGGTGATCGAGCCGGGGACGAACCTGGTCAGCCTGCTCGGGATTGAGGCGTAAGCGTGGCTTCTGAAACGGTAGCTTCGTCGGATGTGAAGATGGTCGCGGTAGATCTTGATGATCTTCGCCGTTTTGCTCTCAAAGCCCTGCAGGCGATGGGATGCACGACTGAAGAGGCTGAGGCCACAAGCAGTGCCCTGATCTATAGCGAGTTGCGCTTTCATCCGGGGCAAGGGCAGGGGGTGCGTCGCTTGTCGGCGTACCGTCAGCGAATTCAGAAGGGCTACCTGAACGTGGGTGGCTCGTTCGAAGTGCTGAAGGAAAGCCCTGCGCTTGCGTTAGTGGATGCGCATAACGGTCTTGGCAGTCTCGTCGGCCAGCGTGCGATGCGACTTGCGATTGCGAAGGCGAAGGTCTGCGGCATAGGCGCTGTGATTGTTCGCAATGGCACGCACTACGGCTCGTCTGCGGTACACGCGGCCGAGGCGGAGCGCGAGGGCTGCGTCGGCATAGCGTTTACCAACGCCGGGCCTGAAATGGCCGCGTGGGGGGGGGCGACTCCTGTCGTCGGCACCAACCCCTGGTCGATTGCTTCGCCGGGTGGTGATGGCTTTCCGGTAGTGCTCGACATTGCGTTGACCACTGCAGGCAAAGGCATGATGCGCTGGCTGGAGCGGGAAGGCAAGCCTATGCCGGTGGATTGGGCGTTGACGCCGGAAGGCGAAGAGACTACTGATCCAACGCTGGCCATGGCAGGAGCGTTGCTGGGTATCGGTCAGTACAAGGGCTACGGGCTTTCGTTGATGACAGACGTGATGACAGGCGTGCTCTCTGGCGGTGGATTCGGCGTGGATCCATACAGCGATCCGGCGAAGACCGATGTATCGCACACTTTCCTGGCGTTCGATATCGAGTGGTTCATGCCAATGGCAGAGTTCCGCACGCGCATGCATCGCTTCGGCGAGATGATCCGCGCAAGCCATCTGCGACCCGGCTTTAGCGAAGTTCTTCTGCCTGGCGAGTTGGAGCACCGACGTGAAGTGGAGAAGCGCGCAAACGGCGTTCCGCTTGCCGAGAATGTGTTTGCTGAGTTGCAGGCGCTCGCGGCTGATTTGAACATCGAGCCGCTTACCAAGAAGCATTAGGACAAAGGATAAGAAGGGGAATCATGAGCTACACGCAGTTTCTGGAACAGATGGCCACCGTCAACGATCTTCTTTGCTCGGCATCGATGCTGAGCTGGGACGCTCGCACGATGATGCCGTCCGGTGCGGTTGAAGTACGTGGCCAGCAGATCGCCACGCTCATGACGCTGGCTCGCACCACGCTGCTCTCTGACGAAACGATGCGCCGCCTGGAACTTGCCGAGCGCAGCACGCGGGATCTCGCCGAAGATTCGGCCGAGCGTCGTTCGATTGCGCAGACGCAGTATGCCATCGCCATGCACAAGCGCATTCCGGATGAGTTGCAGGCAGAGCGCGTTGCCTTGCGCGAGGTTTCGCGTGCTGCATGGGTCAAGGCTCGTGCTGAAGATCGCTTCGAAGACTTTGCCCCTTATCTGGAGAAGGTTGTCGCTCTAGCACGTCGTGCGGCGGATGCGATCGGCTACGAGCAACATCCCTACGACGCTCTTCTGTCTTTGTTTGAGCCGGGTGAGACCGTCGTCTCGCTTGACAAGCTTTTTTCGCGTTTGCGTGAATCGCTGATTCCGTTGCTTCGTGCGGTGCAGAGCAAGCAGCAGGTGCGTTGGGACTTCCTCGAGCGCGAGTTTCCTGAGAACGAGCAGCGTGAGTTTGGGATAAAGATGGCTGAGGCTTTTGGCTATGATCTTCGCCGTGGCCGTCTCGACAACACCGTGCATCCGTTTGAGATTTCGTTCACTCGCGAAGACGTACGCATCACGACGCGCTACACCCGCAACTATCTTCCGGCTTCGCTCTTCGGCACGCTGCATGAGACCGGTCACGCGCTATACGAGCAGGGCGTCGATCCTGCTTATACGCGTACACCGCTGGCTACCGATCTGCCCGGTATGTATGCCGTAGGCGGTGTAAGCTTTGGCGCACATGAGAGCCAGTCGCGCCTGTGGGAGAACCACGTTGGTCGCAGCAAGGAGTTTTGGAACCTGCACTATCCGTCACTCAGCGCGCTCTTCCCGAGCCAACTTGCGGACGTCGATACTGCCGCGTTCCATCGTGCGGTCAACCGCGTACAGCCGGGCTTGATCCGCGTCGAAGCCGATGAGTTGACCTATGACTTCCACATCATGCTGCGCACGGAGATCGAGCGCGACCTGATTGCCGGAACATTGGAGGTCAAAGACCTGCCGGAGCGTTGGAATGCAGCGATGAAGAGCGACCTCGGGTTGGATGTTCCCAACAATCGCCTCGGCGTTCTGCAGGACACGCACTGGTCTACCGGGCAGATTGGAACGTTCTGCAACTACACGATCGGTAACGTGATGGCTGCTCAGCTTTACAAGACCGCGCTTACGACCGATAAGACTATTCAGCCGGCGCTGGACGAAGGCAACTATGCTCCTCTGCGCCACTATCTGCGGGATACGATCCATCAACATGGGCGACGTTACTCGCGGGACGAACTGCTGACCATGGCTACCGGCCGCACGCTCGATCCGGAGCCGTACATCGAGTATCTGACCGCGAAGTATACCGAGCTATACGAACTGGGATAGCAATCTGAAGACAGCCTCTGGCTCGTCTAAGAGAAAGGAGTTCCGCATGGCATCCACAATGGCTGTACAACCGGAGCAGGCGCCTGGCGCTGCACCTTTGCTTGATGTTCGGAACCTCCGCGTCCGCTTTCGCACGGAAGCCGGCCTGGTGACGGCTGTCGACGATGTGAGCTTCAAGGTGAAGCGCGGACAAACGCTTGCCGTTGTTGGTGAGTCGGGGTCAGGGAAGTCTGTTACCTCGCTCGCCATCATGGGTCTGCTGCCAAAGTCGAAGCACCGCGAGGTAAGCGGTCAAGTTCTCTTCGAAGGTCGCGACCTCTTGAAGACGAGCGAGAGTGAGATGCTGCGCCTGCGCGGTACCGGCATCGGCATGATCTTTCAAGAGCCGATGACCAGTCTGAACCCGGTGTTGCGCGTCGGGGAGCAGATTGCCGAACGCCTCGAGGTACACCAGAAGTTATCGCCTCGTGCGGCCTGGGACCGCGCTGTGGAGATCCTCTCCATGGTGCGGATTCCTGATCCCGCCAAGCGCGCTGTCGCGTATCCACACCAGATGTCCGGTGGCATGCGGCAGCGTGTGATGATTGCGATGGCACTGGCATGCAAGCCCAAGCTTCTGATTGCAGACGAGCCCACCACGGCGCTCGACGTCACGATTCAGGCTCAAATTCTGGAGCTGATGAGAACGCTGCAACAGGAGATGGAGATGGCGATTCTCTTCATCACGCATGATCTCGGTGTGGTTGCCGAGATGGCGGACAGGGTTGTGGTGATGTATGCGGGAAGGGCGGTCGAGGCCGCACCCGTTCACGATATTTTCGCTCGTCCGCGGATGCCATACACGCGTGGCCTGCTGCGGTCTATGCCGAGAGTGGATCGTGCAAGCCAGCATCAGCAAAAGCTGGAAGCTATCCGCGGTAACGTGCCGAGCCCACTGCATCTTCCCAGCGGATGCACGTTTCATCCGCGCTGCGATTTTCTTACCGACAGCTGCAAGGCAACTGTGCCCATGCTTGAACCGATTGCCGAAGACCATCTGGTTCGCTGCGCACGCTGGGAAGAACTTGTTCAACTTGAGGCGACCTCATGACCCCGGATCCCGCTGCAGCACCCATCTTGCAGGTGAATTCGCTTCGCAAGCACTTTCCTACGGGCAAGGGCTGGTTTGCGCGGAACGCCCCGGTTGTTAAGGCTGTCGATGATGTGAGCTTCCACGTCAACGCTGGAGAGATCGTTGGTCTCGTCGGCGAATCCGGATCGGGCAAGACGACCATTGGGCGCAGCGTTTTGCGCCTGGTCGAGCCCACCTCAGGATCAGTCGTTTTCGATGGCAGAGAGATCACCACGTTACCTCCTGAAGAGATGCGTTCACTGCGCAAGGACATGCAGATCGTCTTTCAGGACCCGTTTGCGAGCCTGAATCCTCGCATGACTGCGGAGAAGATTCTGACGCAGGCATTGCGGATTCATGGGCAGGACAGTGGCAACATGCGCGAAACGATCGTGTCGCTGCTGGAGCGTGTCGGCTTATCGTCAGCTCATCTGGAGCGCTATCCGCATGAGTTCTCCGGCGGCCAGCGTCAACGCATCGGCATTGCCCGGGCAATATCGCTTCGTCCCCGCTTCCTGGTTGCAGACGAGCCCGTTTCGGCACTCGACGTTTCCGTGCAGGCGCAGGTGGTCAACCTGTTGCAGGACCTGCAACGTGAGATGAATCTGTCGATGCTTTTCGTCGCACATGATCTCAGCGTGGTGGAGTACATCAGCGACCGAGTGATCGTTCTGTATCTGGGGCGCATTATGGAAGTAGCCCGTGGACGTGATCTTTACGTGAACCCTCGCCATCCTTATACGGAGGCTCTTCTCTCGGCCGTTCCTGTACCGGATCCTACGGTGCAACGTAAACGCGTTTTTCTGGAAGGCGATATTCCGAGTCCGTTGAATCCTCCTTCAGGATGCGTCTTCCGCACACGCTGCCCGATCGCCACAGAGGTCTGTACCAAAGAGATTCCTCCTCTGGTTGAGATCGCTCCGGCACACTTCAAAGCCTGTCACCACCGCTAACGAGCTTCGCAGATCACTACAGGAAAGAGTTCTCAAGACTTGTCATACATCGAGCAAAGAAGGAGGAGACGTTTCACCACTGCAGGTGTGGTGCTCGCCGCGTTGGCGCTTCTTGTCTGGACGGCGTCTCACCATCGGCATAAGAACGATCACTCCATGAGTGATTCAGGCTCCGTGGGCGCAAACACGATCGTGATCGCGCAGGCGAATGACGCTGACACGCTTGATCCCTCTGACGTTGGTTCCGCGGATACGTTGAACGTCGCACGAATGCTCTTTGGAACGCTCTACGATGTCTCGCCGGATGGAAATCTGCAGCCGTTCCTGGCAGAGTCCTACGCCTACTCTGAAGACGGCCGCTCGATCACCTTCAAGCTTCGTCCGGGACTTGAGTGCGAAGACGGATCTCCGTTGACCGCAAGCGATGTGGCTTACTCGTTTCAACGTGCAGCGGATCCGCGCAATCACTTCACCGGCAACGCTTCAGGCTTTCTCATTCCCTCTATCGAATACACCGGCGTCCATGTAGACAGCCCGCTGAGTGTGACGATCCACACCTCGAAGTACAACCCGATTGCTATCGGGCTGATCAGCGAGATGATGGTGATGTGTCGCAAACCCTACGAGAAGATGTCGCTGAGCGAAGCGTCTACGCATCCCAGCTCGACAGGCCCATATCGTCTTGCAGAGTGGATTCACGACGATCGCATTGTGCTTGAGCGCAACCCGCACTTCACCTTGCGTCGCCCTCGCTACGACCGCGTTGTCTGGCGTGTGATCCCGGAAGGCTCCACACGTACAGCCGAACTGCTTGCAGGCAACATCGACCTCATCACGGGTGTTCCTCCCGACCAGATCGACGCTATTCGCAACAGCGAGACGGCCAAGGTGGAAACCGTCACAAGTACGCGAAGAGTCTATGTGGGCTTCAACCTGCGTAAGAAGTTTCAAGATACGGATGGCGGGCGCGCCATTCAGGACCCTCGTGTTCGACAGGCGTTGCAGTACGCCATCGATGTGCCAACAATCTGTGAAGCTCTGCTGCGTACGCCTTGTCAGCGGGCTTCGACGCTTGTCGTACCGCGCAACGACAAGTCTGGCATTGCCTCCACGCCGTTTGATCCTGATAAAGCAGAGAAGCTGCTGGATGCTGCGGGCTATCCGCGAGGCAAGGATGGAGTGCGCTTTCATCTGCGACTTCAGGCCCCGCGTACCTTGTACGGCGATGGCAACGTCGCGCAGGCCATCGGACAGTATTTGAGCGATATCGGAGTCGATACACAAGTGAGCCTGCTTGATTTGTCTGTGTATGTGCTGCTCACTCGCGCGCATGAAGCAGGTCCGCTCTTCCTCTTGGGCACGGGTGGTTCGACGTGGAGTGCGCTCTACGACATGAGCGATCTTTCGGCTCCCGATGCAGGGACGAACTACACCGGGTGGCACGATCCTGCGTTCTTCGCAGGCTGGTCCAAGCTGGAGCAGACGCGAGATGCGATGGAGCAGCAGAGCATCATGAACAACATGCTGCAGGAGTTTCATGCAGGAGCGCCCTGGCTGATGCTTTACTTCCAGCCCGATGTCTACGGCGTCAGCAATCGAATCCACTGGACGCCGAGGGCAGATGAAAACATCACGGTCTACTAAGGCAGCACGACGCGCAGAAAGGCGGCACGAACGATGATCGGCTTCGTGGTGCGACGACTTTGGCAGAGCCTCCTGGTGATCTTCGGAGTCACCCTGGTCACCTTCCTTTCCATGCACATGGGCGGCGACCCAACCTATCTGTACGTGAACGAGCATGCCAGCGATGCGCAGATCGCCGCCACGCGCGCGGCGCTTGGCTTCGATAAGCCGCTGCCCGTGCAGTATCTGCATTACGCCGTTCGTCTGCTGCATGGAGACATGGGCACATCGCTGACCTATCGCACGCCTGCGCTGGACGTGGTGCTGCGTCACTTTCCTGCCACGCTGGAACTGGCGATGTTCGCTCTCATCGTCGCGCTCGTCTTCGCTATTCCGCTCGGTGTGTTGGCGGCGATGAAGCGAGGAACGCCGCTTGATGGCGGCATCATGATCTTTGCCATGTTTGGCCAGTCCATCCCCAGCTTCTGGCTTGGCATCATGATGATCCTTGCCGTAGGGCTCGGCCTGCGCTGGCTCCCTATCTCTGGTCGTGTGCCCGTGCTGGATGAGATCTTTGCCGGAAATATTGCGGAAGGTTTAGCCAATATTCCACGAGCGATTCCGTATCTCATCATGCCGGGCATGACGATCGCCTTCTTCACGCTGGCGAGAACAACACGTCTGGTTCGCGCCTCCATGCTGGAAGTGCTTTCGCTCGACTACGTGCGTACGGCTCGCTCCAAGGGACTCAATGAACTCCGCGTCGTCGGCTACCACGCGATGCGGAACGCCATGCTTCCCGTCATCACCATGCTCGGGCTGGAGATGGGCTTTCTACTCAGCGGCGTGGTCGTGGTGGAGACGATCTTCTCCTGGCCCGGAGTCGGCAGACTCGTCTATAACGCCATCAACCATCGAGACATTCCGCTGGTGCAGGCCGCAGTCATTCTCTTCGCGGTCACCTTCCTCGCGCTGAACCTTGCTGTCGATCTTCTCTACGCGCAACTTGATCCTCGTATTCGGCTGAACGGATAAGAACGATGACGAATTCGAACACGCTCGCTGTCTCTACCCCGGTTCGCCGCAGTGTCACGCGCCGCGTCTGGCGAAGCCTCTGCCGCGCGAAGTGGCCGTTGCTGGCCATGATCATTCTTGGTCTCATTGTTCTCGCGGCAGTCTTTGGCCCCATGCTGGCAACGCATGATCCAAACCGCCAGGACATCATCGCTCGCCTGAAACCACCGCTGTCGTACGCTCACCGTGGTCGTCTCTTCTTCCTTCTCGGAACGGATGGCCTTGGTCGCGATGTTCTTTCACGACTGCTGTACGGCGCGCGCATTTCGTTGATCGTGGCGCTGATCTCTGTTCTGGTCGGCGGTGTTCTGGGCACCTTCCTCGGCACGATTGCCGGGTACTTCGGCGGCTGGATTGACGACGTGCTGATGCGCCTGGCCGACATTCAACTTGCCTTCCCGTTCATCCTGCTGGCCATCATCTTTATGCTGGTGCTCGGTCCGGGCATGGCGAACCTGATTCTGGTGCTCGGCATCGGTCAGTGGGTCACCTATGCGCGTATCGCCCGCGGGCAAACCATGTTGCAGCGCGAGCGCGAGTACATCGAAGCGGCAAGAGCCCTTGGGCAGAAGACTCCGGGCATCCTGTTCACGGGCATTCTCCCGAACATTCTGTCGCCGCTCATCATCATCGGCTCTTTCAATATTGCCAGCGTCATTCTGGCAGAGGCCGCACTTTCCTTCCTCGGACTCGGTGTCCCAACGACCACGCCGACGTGGGGCGGCATGCTGGCAGAGAGCCGCGATCAGCTGCTCGCAGGACGCTGGTGGCTTGCGCTGTTTCCCGGCGTCGCCATCATGCTGACCGTTCTCTCGTTCAACCTATTAGGCGATTGGCTGCGCGATTACCTCGATCCGCGAATGGCAAACGAAGGCTAGACCGCACGAAAGAAGCGACATAGGCACGACGGCAGCGAATCGTCTACCTCTTTTGTTTAATTTTAGGTTGCATGGTTGCTAGTTTGTTATACAATCTAGCAAAAGCAGCACAGCATTATTGGCTCAATGGTGAACCAGCCATCGGCCAGGTCATACGTTCGGCAAGTGTCATACCGTCGAGCGGTCTGAACGATATCTCTGCAATTAGACTTTCCAGGAGTTCCTTGCATGCGTTTTGCTTCAAGGCGGTTTGTCCGGCCAGTGCTTAGTTCCTCTCTCTTGTTTATGACGGCTCTGGGTGCGGGTGCTCAGACGTTTCGTGGTGGCATCAACGGTACAGTGATTGATCCGTCGGGCGCAGTGGTGCCTGGTGCGGTGGTTACGGTAACTGATGAGCACACCGGTTTGACCCACACGATGAAGGCTACGGGCTCAGGAGACTTTGTCTTCTCCGATCTGCCGCTCGACCCGTATACGGTGACTGTGACGGCCGATGGCTTTGCCATTCAGAAGCTGCAGCATGTTCAAGTCTCGCAGGGAAGCATTTACACCGCACAGGTGCATCTGTCTCTGGCAAGCTCCGGGCAGGAGATCTCTGTTTCAGCCAATCAGCTTGCTCTGGACACGACCTCGTCGACGCAGACGACGGTTGTTAGCAACAAGGCTGTCGATGCGATGCCGCTGAACGGTCGCGACTTTACGCAGATGGTTGCCGTGACTCCGGGCTTTGCCGGATACGCAATTGGTGGCGGCGGTACGGGCATGGGGTCGTTGAACGGAACGCGCTTTGACCAGATGAACTGGCAGATCGACGGCGTTGATAACAACGACTTCTACGCAAACGTTCCGGCTGTGAACCAGGGCGGCATTCTGGGTATCCCCGGTGTCGTGATGCCGATCGACGCTGTCGATCAGTTCTCGGTGCAGACGCAGGGCAACGCGGAGGCGGGCCGTAACCCCGGTGGTGTGGTCAATCTTGGCCTCAAGTCCGGTGGCAACCAGTTCCACGGTTCGGCCTACTACTTCAACCGTAACGAGGCCTACGCTGCAGGCTCGCCCTTCCTCGCGGACGGTGCGACCAAGAAGCGTAATCGCAACTACAACGCTGGCTTCTCGTTCGGCGGTCCGATCATCAAGGACAAGCTCTTCTTCTTCTCGTCGCTTGAAACGCAGACCTTCAGCATCGGTCAGAGTGGTCTGGCGACCGAACCTTCGTACGCTTACCAGACACAGGCGAAGGCGCTGTTGACGAAGTACGGCGTAGCGGTGAACCCGGTAGGTCAGAACATTCTCGACACCTTCTACCCGGCGTATGCATTGGGTGGAGCGGCAGCGGCGAACAACTACTCGAGCAGCATCCCGGAGTATGGCCATAGCTGGAACGGTGTCCTGAAGCTCGATTACGCGATCAACCAGAAGAACAATCTTTCGGTGCGCGCGTTTGGTGGCGAAGGCAATCAGGTTGCTCCGAACGGTTCGAAGCTGGCTCCTTATTACGAGGTTGGCCCGATTCACGTCTGGAACTACGCGACCGTGCTGGACACGACGCTTACGCCGAGACTGAGCAACCAGCTCCTGCTGGGTGTGAACTACTTCAATCAGCTCTTCAACAACTCGCAGCAGAACTTCAACGTTGCGGGCACAGGCCTTGTGACGGGCAGCTCCTATCCGATGGAAGCTCCGAAGATCCGCATCACGGGCTTCGATTACGCTGGCGTTATTGCTCCTTCGGGGCGCAATGACATCACGGGCCATCTGAACGATACCGTGTCGTACACGGTCGGCTCGCATGCCTTCCGCTTCGGTGGCGAGTTCCGTCGCGGCTATGTGAACGTCTTCAACTCCGGCAACTCGACGGGCCAGTTCAACTTCACTGGCACTCAGGGAGCCTGGAAAGACGACACCACATACGGTTCTAGCGTGAATGCTCTAGCTGATTTGTTGGCAGGTAACTATTCGACCGCTACCATCGCGATCGGCAGCCCGCAGCGTTGGGTCTACGCCAATGCATTTGACGGCTTCGCACAGGATTCATGGCGTCTTGGTCAGCGTTTGACCGTGAATTACGGCATTCGTTATGACTACGAAGGCCCGCTGTACGACAACTCGAAGGACCTCAGCGTCTTCATTCCCGGCAAGGGTGTGCAGGTGCAGGGCGCCGGTGTGGGTTCGCTCTATCCGTCGGACAAGAATAACTTCGCGCCTCGCCTCGGCTTCTCGTACCAGCCCTTTGAGGGTGGCACGACAGTGATCCGCGGTGGCATCGGCATGTACTACGATCAGCCGATCATGGCGGCGTTCCTGAACAACTCGACGAGCAACAGCTCGCCGCTGGGTGTGCAGGCTAACCCCGGAACGAGCTTCCCGTACTACTCGACTACCTCAACTGCTGGTACGCTCCAGAGCGGCGTTCCTGTCTTCGGTACAACTACTCAGGGATGCTCCTCCACCTCACCCTGCGGGGGTTTCTCGATCGACCAGAACATGCGCACACCGTATGTCTGGAACTACAACCTGAACATTGAGCAGCAGCTTGGACCGAAGATGCTGGCACAGATCGGTTATGTAGGTAACGAGTCCCGCAAGCTGCTCGCTATCCGCGACATCAACCAGGCAAAGCTGCAGTCAACAGGCTCACCTTCGACAACGGATGAAGCACTCCAGCAGCAGCAAAGCCGTCCGTTCTACAACCTGTACCCGACCTTCGGCAACATCAACCAGGTGGGAACATTTGAAACGGGTAACTATAACTCGCTGCAGGCTACGTTGAAGCTACAGGGATACCACGGCTTCACCGCGCAGGCTGCTTATACCTGGGCACACGCTTTCGATGAAGGTTCGGTCTCGCGTTCGCAGCTTCCGCAGGACAGCAACAACATCAAGGGCGAGTATGGAAACGCAGCAACCGACACGCGCAACACCTTCGTCGGCCTGATTTCTTACTCCACCCCCAAGCGCAGTGGCTCGTTTGCTCCGGTGCTCAACGGCTGGCAGTTCAACTCCATGATGAACTTCCACTCGGGCGCTCCGTTCACGATTTACAACAGCGCTGACACCAGCGGCACGGATGAAGGTGCTCAGCGTGTGAACATCATCGGTAATCCGTATGCAGGGGTGAATCACAAGTTTGACTCGACTGCAAAGAGTGAGACCTGGTTGAACACCGCAGCGTTCGCTGCTCCGGCAAACGGCACCTACGGCACGATGCCTCGTAACGCGCTCTACGGCCCGGGCTTCAGTGACGTCGACATCTCGGTCTTCAAGATGACCAAGATTACCGAGAAGATAGGCGTACAGCTTCGTGCTGAGATGTTCAACGTCTTCAACCGCAAGAACTTCGCTCCGCCGGCAACCACCTTCGGTGCAGATGGCTTCGGTGTTCTCTCCGACACGATCGGTGACTACGCTGGTGCTCCTGGCATCGGTCCTGGCGAACCGTTCAGCATGCAGCTTGGTGGAAAGATCATCTTCTAACCAACCACTCTCTCTTGCTCTCCTTGGCTGCAGTCCTCACGGACTGCAGCCTTTTTCTTTCAGTGGGGAAGGCCTTAGGGGCAAGTGATTCCGAAAGGCAAGCGGGCAAAAGAAAAGGGCGACGGCATCATGCCGTCGCCCTTCGTAACTCAAGGAGCGAAGAGTTACTTAGCGAAAACCTGGCTCATATCGGCAAACGCCTTGAACTCCAGCGCATTGCCTGAGGGGTCGAGCAGGAACATCGTGGCCTGCTCGCCAACCTGTCCCTTGAAGCGAATCTGGGGCTCGAGTTCGAACTTCACCTTGGCAGCCTTCAGGCGCTCGGCAAAGGTGTCGAATACGTCCATCGTCAGCACGACGCCAAAGTGCGGCACCGGCACATTGTGTCCATCCACATGGCTGTGGTTTGCGCCGGAAGCTTCGTTGCCAGCCGGACGAAGGTGAGCCACGACCTGGTGTCCGAAGAGGTTGAAGTCGATCCAGTTTGCAGAACTGCGGCCTTCTTCGCAGCCCAGAATAATTCCGTAGAAGTGGCGCGAGGCCTCAAGGTCGGTGACGGGAAAGGCGATATGAAACGGGGTCAAAGCCATTGCTGCTGATCTCCTCAAAAAGGTCGCGTCACGCCCTGCTTTCGAGTCGTTTCGAAGAGGGGAAGCGCACCGTTGTTCTTCTTCTGAGTGTATAACAATATTACAAGATTCTATTGTCGTGAGGATTGAATCATCCGCTTGCTGATCACAGGCTCGACTGGCTTTCTGGGAAGCTCCCTGATGAGGGCGTTTGCCGGGCGGTACGACGTTGAGGCACTGATGGGCTGCGATGCCCGCAAACCTGAACTTGCAGGGGTTGGCGCGTATACAGAGTTGGACGTTCGCGACGAAAACGCGTGTCAGCGTGTCCTCCAGCGCTTCCGGCCGACGCACGTGCTCCACGCCGCCGCTGTCACGGCGGGCGTCAGCGATGCAGAGATGCACGCCGTGAACGCCACCGGCACGAGCAACATGGTGCAAGCCGCGATGCAGGTTGGTTCGGTGCAGAGAATACTGCTGCTCAGTAGCAGCGGCGTCTACGGCTCGGCGCAGCTTCCGCAGAGCTGTGACGAGGAGTACCCACTCGACCTGAGCAGCAGTTACGCCGCGAGCAAGCGCGAAGCGGAGCAGTGCCTGCTGCAGGCAGAGGCGCGGAGCGGCATCACGATGGTGGTGGCCCGCGTGGGGCCATGCTACGGCCCGCAGGAACGGGTCTCCGCCTTTCGCCCGCAGCAAAGCCTGATTGGCTGCCTCCTTACCTTGCTGCGCAGCGGAGAAGTCGCACGGGTTCACGGTGAGAGCTGCAGCCGTGACTGGATGCACGTTGACGATCTGTCTGTTGCGATCAAAGGGCTGCTCACGTCGTTGGGTCTGCAGCATCGGATGTACAACGTCAGCTCCGGCGTAGCCGTTGAAGCGCGTGATGTCCTCGACGCTTTTCGCGGCGTTGGCTTGCGTGTGCAGCAGACTGAGTCGCCAGAACAGGCGAACATCATTCTGAAAGCCGCGCACGGGCGCAAAGCGATGGTGATCGAGCGTCTTTGCTCGGACACAGGCTTTACTCCCTCCGTAGGAATACGGGAGGGCATCGAGCGTTTGTTAAGGGAAACCGGCAGCCAGCCAGTTGTGCAGGCCTGTCATGCAGAAGCAAATTGAACGTGGAGAAGAAGATGGCAACGGCAATCAATACGAAGTTCGATCGGTACTACACCTACGACGAGATGACGGAGCAGCTCCAGAACCTGGTAGCAGCGTATCCGGAGCTGGCCAAGATGCGCTCGTTGGCGAAGACGTTTGCAGGTCGTGAGGTGTGGCTGGTTGAGATTACGAACCACCGCACCGGCCCGGCGCTGGAAAAGCCCGGCTACTACATCGACGCGCAGATCCATGCAGAAGAGCACGCGACCAGCGCAACCGCGCTCTACGCCATCTGGCATCTGTTGACGCAGTACGGCAAGGACGAAGAGGCCACTCGACTTGTCGACACACAGGTCTTCTATGTGCTGCCGCGCATCAACCCCGACGGCGCCGAGATGTCGCTTGTGCCGCCGTATCAGAACTGGTGTGGCAACGGTCGTTACACGCCTGAGACCGCGCGTCACGAAGGTCTGATCGCAGAAGACGTCGATGGCGATGGCTATCTCGCATGGATGCGTGTGCCGGATACGAAGGGCGAGTGGAAGAAGAGTTCCTACAGTGACGATGTGATGGTGCAACGTTCTCCCGGAGAAGAGGGTGGCGAGTACTACAGACTCTATCCCGAAGGTTCAATCCGCAACTTCGATGGCGTGGATGTAAAGGTAGAGAAGCCTTTCGACGGCAACATGAACCGCAACTTCCCGGCCAACTGGTCGCGCGAGGAGTACGGTGCGGGTGAGTATCCGTTGTCTGAGCCCGAGGCCGCAGGCATGGCCCGCTTCATCCTTGAGCATCCGAACATTTGCGGCATGTGCGCGTATCACACGCACGGAGGCGTGATCCTGCGGCCCAGTATGACGCGTCCCGACAGCTCCATGAGCCCGCGCGATCTTGCCTTGTATGACGCGATCGGCAAGGTGGGCACGGAGATTACCGGCTACCCGACGATCAGCATCTATGAGGGCTTCACCCCGGACAAGTCGAAGCCGCGTCGCGGCGGTCTGATGGACTGGACCTATGAAGAGATGGGCATCATCAGCATCGGCACGGAGCTGTGGGATCTGGAAGCGGCTGCAGGTGTTGAGAAGGCCAGCTTCTACAACCTGCATCCAGCAGGAGATGAGGCGCAGCGCAAGATCTACGAGTTTGTTCGCAAGAACCTGGGCGACCGCGGCTGGCGGCCGTGGAAGAGTTTCGAACACCCGCAACTGGGCACGATCGAGGTTGGCGGTATGGTGAACATCTGGGCTTACCGCAACCCGCCCGAACCAATGCTCGAGAAGGTCTGCCGCGAGAACGCGCTCTTCAATCTGCGTCACGCCGCGGCGTCTCCACGCGTCCTCATCGACAGCGTTACGGTTGACTCGCTAGGCGCTGATCTTTACAAGGTGCGAGCTGTCGTTAGCAACCACGGCTATCTACCGACGAACCTCTCAGACGTTGCGATCGAGAAGAACATCGCAAAGCCTGTCGAGATCTCCATCAACGTAGAGGGTGGAGAAGTTGTGATGAATCCGGCATCGGTGCAGGTCGGTCATCTCGCTGGCCGCAATGAGCGCTTCGCTCCGTGGTCGCCCTGGGGACAGCAGTGGACCGCCGTTGGCAAGCCGGTTGAGTGGCTCGTTCGTGTCGCTGCCGGTGGATCGATTGAGGTGACGGCTCGTTCAGAAAAGGGTGGAACGTATCGCATCAAACAGCAGGCCGTTTAGGCCTGCTGTTTGTCCGGCGCAATGATCTCAAGCGGTTCCGAGAGTGTAATGAACTCGTCATCGCTACGGTCGTTGCGCCACATGTACACCGCAAAGTGTGCCTTGCTATCGAGTGCTGTCGCGCCTGCGTGCCAGGTGTTCGCACGATAGACAACGCCGACGTTGCCCGGTGCGACGAAACATTGTGCTCCTGCCAGATCGGGCGAGCCATCGGCCAGGCTGGGGGCAACAACGATCAGATACTGCGAAGCCTCAAGCGGAACGAAGATCTGCGCGGCGTGGGGATGACGCTCCAGCAGTGTGACGCTGTGTGGCAGAGCCGTGGGAACGACAAAGTTCACATGCAGGCGAGGTGTCGCGTCCTTCAACTCGCTGCCTAGCCACTCTGTCAAAAAAGCGCGCTCCCCCGGGGCCGCTGGTGGAGACACCAGGCACCCGAAGGGAGCGAACTCGTCTGCGTGGACGGGCTTGGGATGCAGCCGCATAGTTAGGACGCCTCGGCAGGGAAGCGGCCAATCCAGTGCCGCGCGATATCCTCGCGACGGCATACGTAGACGTCGTCGAGGGTCTTCACGTAGTCAAGAAAACGTGCAAGCCCGGCGGCGCGCCCTGGATGACCAAGAATGCGGAGATGCATGCCGACGTTCATCATGCGTGGCTGTTGTTTGCCTTCTGCGCGCAGCATATCGAGCGAGTCGCGGAGGAACGCGAAGTACGTTTCACCCGTTGTGATGCCTCCACGAAGCAGCCGCGCATCGTTGACCGTGAGCGAGTAAGGAACGACCAGGTGAGGACGCGCACCGGTGTTGTCCCAATACGGCAGATCGTCGTTATAGGCATCGCTATCGTAGAGAAAGCCGCCTTCTTCGATCAGCAGTTTGCGCGTGAACACAGCAGGCGCATACCGGCAGTACCAGCCGAGGGGGCGCTTACCGAGTGTGCGTTGAAACGAGGCCACAGCTTCTGTGATCTCGCGACGCTGCTCGTCTTCTGTCAGCGTGAACTGTTCGTTCCAGCGCAGACCGTGCGAGCAGATGTCCCAGTCGAGTCGGCGAATGGCCGCTGCAGCTTCTGGGTTGCGTTCAATAGCCTGCGCGCAGGCAAAGACCGTGACCGGAAGTTTGCGTTGTTCGAAGAGGCGAAGCAGCCGCCAGAACCCAACGCGTGTTCCGTACTCATACATGGACTCGGCGGCAAGGTCACGATTGCCCTGCGCCACGCGGGACGTTGCCACTTCGAGTAAGGCACGCTCGGAGTGCTCATCCCCATCGGGGATGGAGTACTCCGAACCTTCCTCGAAGTTCATCACGAAGTTCAAAGCTACAGAAGCGTTGCCGGGCCACTGTGGGTTCGGCGGGTTCTGTCCGTAGCCGCAAAAATCGCGCGGGTGAGAATCTGGGCTTGGTACAGGAGGTGTCATCAGTCGCGGAACCCATCTGTCTTGCCGTAGAAGCAGCACCATTCCCCGGTCATCACGTTGGGCAGAGCGCGCAGCCCAAAGATCATGCCATCTGCCGGAGCAACAAGCGTTCCGACCACATCACCCCACACATCGACGATGTTGGCGATTGGATCGCCCTTCTTCATCGGCTTCTTGCAGGCAACGCCTTCTGCCGGAACATAGACACCGCTGGCCGGAGCGAGCAGGGCTTCCTGCACACCCTTCCACCGCTTCTCCGGATAGTGCGCTTCGCCGGCGATCATGCCGTAGTGACGCAGCACATTGCGCATCGCTTCCGTCAGGATGCCGACAACACGGCGCATCTCCTCGGGGGAGGTGGCCGGTCGTCCGCCCAGCTCTACCGTGATGCCGCTCTTGCCCGCTTCGAGCATCGTTGCCATCGGGTTGCCCTTCGGGCTGATCGCAGAGAGCACAAGCTCCCAGCCGCGGCCCATGGCCTTCGCCAGCTCGATCGACTTCTCATCTTCGTTGACGAAGATCGTCTCGGAGAGATACGAATGAGCGCCACCGGAGTGGATGGACAGTTCGTAATCCGCAACCGTCTTCAAGAACTCTGCATGAGCCCAGGCGATGCGCTCGGTCAGGTATCCCTGTGCGCGGCCCGGGTAGATGCGGTTCATGTCGTACGAGAAGGTGTCGAGCGGGTTGCCGCGCTGTCCGGCCTCGAACGCCGGGGCGTTCATGGCAGGAACCAGAACCAGCGTTCCGGAAAGCGCCTCTGGCTTGATCTCTGCGGCAAGGGCGTGGCAGGTCAGCGTGCCTTCCGGCTCATCGCCATGAATGCACGCATCAATCCAAACGCATGGGCCGGACTGCGAGCCGTTGATGACGATGACCGGGATGGAGATATCGGCTCCGGTTCCGGTCTTTGTCACGGGGATATGACCGCGTACGATCGTGCCGGGTGCGGCAACGGCGGTACCTACTGTGATCGTTTTTACCTGCTGGGCCATGTCGACTAGATCCCCTTTACAGCGTTGTATTTATCAAGCTCTGCAGCGTTGTAGACCTGCATAAATTCAATCTCAATGCCACCGGCATCGCTGTCGAGAAACGCAACGTAACCTTCCGGGTGCGGGTGGCTGCCCGTAATCTTGCAGGCCTTGCATTCACGCAGGGCTGCGCCCTTTTGCTGTGCTTCGGAGAGGGCCTTTTCGATGTCCGCTACTTCGTAGCAGATGTGGTGAAGGCCTTCTGCTCCACGCTGAGCGATCCACGAAGCGAAGCGTCCGTCGGCATCCATCGACTGCGAAAGCTGGTACTCGATGCCACCGAGCAGGAACAGGGCCACGCGATTGCGTGACTTCGGGTACTCCGTCACCGCCGTGTCGGCAGGAACGCCGAGGAAGCGGACATAGGTGTCCAGCGCTGCCTCTGCGTTACGTACGGCAAACGCCATGTGCTTGATGGATTTCACGTTTTCGCTCAATGTCTTCGAGTCCTTTCGTAGGGGGAGAAAAAGGGAGAAGAGACCGCATCGGCGGTCTCTTCAAGGGTGTCTGATTTAGGTGGCGACGCGGCCGCCGTCGATAAGCAGTCCGATTCCCGTAGTGAAGGAGGACTGCTCCGAAGCTAGATAAAGAACGGTTTCAGCGATCTCTTCGCCTGTGCCCATACGTCCCATGGGTGTCGCAGACATCCATTTTTCGGCCAAAGCATCAGGATCGGCTGCAAGATCAAGGTTGCGGCGGTTCATGCCCGTGTCGATCACGCCCGGGCAGATCGCATTGACGCGGATGTTCTTCCGCGAATACTCAATCGCGAGCACGCGCGTCAGCGACATAATGGCGCCCTTGGACGCGGCATACGAGACGTTCCCGCCAACGTTTGCATACGCGCTCACCGAACTGTTGTTCACGATGACGCCGCCGCCGGTACGGAGAAACGACTGGATCGCATACTTGCAGCCGAGGAACGTACCTTTAAGGTTGACATCGATCACGCGCTCGAAGATCGCGGTGTCGAGCTCTGAGGAGGCCGTCAGGGGCTGCTCAATGCCTGCGTTGTTGAAGAGGATGTCGAGCTTGCCGAAGTGCGTCTCCGCGGTCTGTACCAGCGCCGAAACCTGGGACTCGACCCGCATATCGCAGGGCTGGAAGAGAATTCGGCCACTCTGGGCCCGAATCTCTGCTGCTGCCGCTTCTCCCGCGACAACATCCACATCGCCAAGGACAACGGAAGCACCTTCGCGGGCAAAAAGGGAGGCCGTGGAGCGGCCCATGCCGCTGGCGCCGCCGGTAATAATCGCTACTTTATTGCTAAGCCGCATGGAATCCTGCACTGTCGTCTCCGCACACAAAATCATGAAACGGGAACGGCTGGATGATGACATTGGACGGTGGAAGCCACTGTTCGTATGTATGATTGTATAACAAGTCAAGCGACGCCTTGTCCAGCACTTTCGGGCTTTGTCAGCGTATGGCAGCTGGAATCCGCGTTTGATACGGCGTTTACGGTTAATTAGAGATTCAGGAGCAGAAGCGATGCGAGTTGGAATTATTGGAGCCAGTTTTGCAAAAGCCGCCTTCCTGCCCGCCTTTCGGCATGTAGCAGGTGCCGAAGTGGTGGCGTTGGCGAGTTCCAGGCTGGAGAGCGCGGAGGCCGCAGCGAAGCCGTTCGGCGTCAAGCATGTTTATGCGGATTGGCAGTTGATGCTGCAGGAGCAGTCGCTCGACCTGGTCTGCATCGCCACCCCGACGGTGATGCACGCCCCGATGGTCTTCGCTGCGCTGGAAGCGGGTGCGCATGTGTTGAGCGAAAAGCCGACGGCGATGGACGCGCAGGAAGCTGCCGCCATGTTGCAGATGGCGGAAAAGCTCGGGCGCGTGCACATGATCGACCACGAACTGCGCTTTAACGCCAAGCGAAAGAAGCTGCGCGAGCTTCTGCAGGCCGGCGCCATCGGCACGGTCCGTCATGTCGTGGTGCACAACGTGGGCGGCAGTTGGGCTGATCCGAAGTCGCGCCCTGCTGGCGACTGGTGGTCTTTGGCGAAGATGGGCGGCGGTCGTCTGGGAGCGAATGGCTCGCATCAGGTCGACCTGCTGCGTTGGTGGCTTGGTGAAATTACCGCTGTCTCCGGCACCGTGAAAACGATGGTTCCTGACCGCATTGATCCGCGCACGGGCGCGTCTTGGACCGCGACGGCGGACGATCTTGTTCAGTTCTCGGCGGAGTTTGCTTCGGGTACGTTGGCGAATGTGCTCATCAGCACCATCGCTCGTCATGGAGCTGCGAACGAGACGACGTTCTACGGCAGCGAAGGGACGATCACCCTCTCGAACGATACCGAGAAGCTGATGATGGGCGCTGTTGGCGAGCCACTTCAGGAGATCGAAGTCGCGAATCCTTACGATGGCCTCGAAGGCGTCAACGCCGGGATCTGGAACCAGTCTGTGGTGGGTGCTGTGCAGGAACTCTGCGCGGCGATCAGCGAGAAGCGGGCCCTGCGCGAAGGAGCTACCTTCCGCGATGGCCTGCAGAACCAGCGCGTGCTTGATGCCATCCGCGACTCGGAAGCCCAGAGGCAGTGGGTAGCGGTTCCGCAGTAACCGCAAAGGATAAAAGAGAACGGGCGGAGCAGCTCTAGCTGCTTCGCCCGTTTCAGCGTTAGAGGAACTTCCGGCGGCGGCGGTCGATGAGAAGAATGTGGCTTTCGAGCGCTTCGCTCACCTCTTCCGGTGCCCCGGGCTTCTTGATCTGCTCGAAGATGAAGTCACGGAATAGCTCGTGCTGACGGGGAATCGCCATCAGATTTTTGTCGCGGTAGCGTTCAAAGTTGAAGACAATCGTGACATGGCGAGCGATTGTGTCCCACAGCGTGCCAGCGATCGGATTGCGCGCTGCATTGCGAATCGTGCGATGGAACTCCAGATCTGCGAGTAGTGAGGCAGGTACATCTTCGGACTTCGCCGCGCGTTCCATCTCTGCAATCGCGATATTGAGTTCGTTGGGATCTTCCACACCGCTGCGCCAGTTATTCAGGGCATCGCGCAGTAGAAACGTTTCGAGCATCAGGCGTACTTCGAGGATCTGCTGCGTCGTTTCTGCGTCGAAGGTCGCAACGTGATATCCACGATGTCCCCCGCCGGTCAGGATGCCTTGCGCATGCAATACTTTCAGCGCTTCACGGATAGGAACACGGCTTACGCCAAGTTTTTCTGCCAGGGTCGTTTCCACGATGCGCTCGCCCGGCACGAGCCGCCGGGTCGCAATCGAGTTGGCAATGAGGTTTGCGATGTTGTCGGCCAGCGACGTCCAGAGCGGTTTCCTCAGGAGGTCAGTACTGCTGGCGCTCAGCGGTGCGTCGATCGACAAAATGGGCCTCTTTCAAAAGGTGTGAATGTATAATTTTATACATTCAGCGGGGCTAACAGATCGGTTCTGCTTAGAATACGTCGCCCTTTTGTTTTGTTCGGGCAAATTTCTTCAGTTTTCCTTTGCGGAAGCCGTCACTGTGCTTTCGAAGTCACTACGGGGCTGGCTTTGAGAACGAATCAAGCGAATCAGTCGATGATTGCGTGGCTGCAAATGTTGCAGTTGTCCGATAGTGCGTTGCCGATTGGAGCCCTCTCCCACAGCTTCGGTATTGAGTCTCTGGTGGCCGAGGGCGGGCTGGATGCCGCCGGTTTGCAGCGTTTCTTCGCCGAGTGGCTGGCCGGTGCGGGCCACAGCGATGCTGTGCTTTGTGTTCGCGGCTACGGAGCATCGTCGCAGGAAGAGTGGCAGCAGTTGAATGCAACCGCGTCCGCGATGCGTCCCGCCAGGGAAAGCCGGGAGGCGAGCCTTCGCCTGGGACGTCGCTTTCTGGGGCTGTCTGCTGCACTCGAAAACGATGATCGTCTGCGCTTTTACGGAGACGCGCACCTGGCTGCCACTTTCGGGCTGGTTGGATCGGTGTTGAAACTGGATGTGGAGCAGGTGGCTGGAGCCTACCTGCACCAGACATTGTTTGGGGCTGTCTCTGCCTGCCAAAGGCTCCTGCCGCTCGGGCAGTCGGCGGCCATGCAGTTGCTCTGGAGCATGAAGTCGCACATGGCCTCGGTGATCGACGCTGCAAGCGCGTGCCCAGAGTGGGAGAGCCTGTGGAATCTGCAGCCGATGCTTGAAATTGCTTCAATGCGCCATCCGCAACTGCACACGAGGTTATTCATCAGTTGAGCGGAATGTCTGCGGAGCTGCATTTTCTGTTCGAAGGACAACGTGGAGCGACGCGATACCGCGCAGCCCGTCAGGACCCACCATGGAAAGTGATTCGTGGCTTTCAGCGAAAAGAGGCTGAATGCCTCGTGCATCTGAACAACGTCTCCGGCGGCATTTTTGGCGGGGATTCGCTGCACCTGCATGGCACTCTGCTTCCCGGCGCGGAGGTGCAGCTCACGACCACCGGTGCAACGCGCTTATATTTCCCTCGTGCGGAGGCCAGCGAAGCCGAGTTGCGATCGACGTTCCACCTCGGGCAGGGCAGCCTGCTGGAGTATCTGCCAGATGCGCTGATTCCGTTCGAGAACGCACGGGCAATGCAGCAGACGACGTTCCATCTCGATCGCGGCGCCACGCTCTTTGCCTGGGACGTCGTGGCTCCGGGGCGCAAGGCTTCTGGGGAGATGTTTCGCTATGAACGCCTCAAGCTGATCACGGAAGTGCAGGTGGAAGGCAAGCCTGTTCTCTGCGACCGCCTGCTGCTTGAGCCGCGACGCTGGACCGTGAACTCTCCCGGGCGCCTCGGCACAAACGCTGGCTATCTTGTAACGTTTCTCGCCGTTCAGGCAGGAGCAAACAGTCTGGCCTTGCGGGAGTTGGAAGCAAGCTTGATGGAGATGCTCGCGCGATACTCACAACCCAATAGCGAGAGCTTGTGGGGGGCATCGGTCTTGCCTGCTCACGGCTTGATGGTGCGAGGCGTCGTCTCGTCTTCGCTTGAGATTTCATCGGTCCTGCACGCGGTATGGGCGCACTGCAAACAGCAGTTGATGGGCAGGCCCGCTCTTCCTCCACGCAAGATTTATTAGGTACGGAAAGGACGTTATGCACCTTACCCCACGAGAGCAGGAGCGGCTGATTCTTCACACGGCCGCAGACGTTGCGCATCGCAGAAAAGATCGAGGCTTGAAGCTGAACTACCCCGAGGCCGTGGCTCTTCTCTCCGCAGCGGTGATGGAGTCGGCGAGAGATGGCATGAGCGTTGCCGAACTGATGGTGCACGGCACAACCTTGCTCACCAGCGATGACGTGATGGAAGGCGTCGCATCCATGCTGCATGAGCTGCAGATGGAAGCCACCTTCCCCGACGGCACCAAGCTCGTCACGCTGCATGATCCTATTCGCGTGCTGCCCGATGCCGCTATCGGCATCATCCCCGGAGAGTACCTCTTGAACGACGACGAGGTTCTCCTCAACGAGGGGCGAAAGACGGCCACGATAGAGGTAAGCAATACAGGGGACCGGCCAATTCAGGTCGGTAGCCACTTCCACTTCTACGAGGTCAACGCGGCGTTGTTGTTTGAGCGCGAGTTGGCTTACGGAATGCGCCTCGATACGCCCTCCGGACTCTCCGTGAGATTTGAGCCCGGAGATGTGAAGCAGGTGCAGCTCGTAGAGCTTGGTGGCCGACGCCGTGTCTACGGGCATCGCGGCATGGTGGATGGAGAGCTTGATCAGCGCAACGCAAAGGGGAACGCATGAGCCAGAGAATCTCAAGGCAGATGTACGCCGACCTGTATGGTCCAACAACCGGCGACCGCGTTCGATTGGCCGACACCGAACTCATCCTCGAAGTGGAGAAGGACTTCACCGTCTATGGCGATGAAGTCGTCTTCGGCGGTGGCAAGACGATCCGCGATGGCATGGGGCAGAGCTCCGACGCCACACGCAAAGGTAACCACGGTGTTCTCGATCTGGTGATCACCAACGCGCTCATCGTGGACCACTGGGGCATCGTGAAGGGCGACATTGGCATTCGCGATGGGAGGATCGTAAAGGTGGGCAAGGCCGGGAATCCAGACACGATGGATGGCGTTGACCCCGAGCTTGTGATCGGCGCGTCAACAGAGGTGATCGCCGGCGAGAATCACATCCTGACCGCTGGTGCCATTGATAGCCACATTCACTTCATCGCTCCTCAGCAGATCTATGAAGCGCTCTCCAACGGCGTCACAACGATGCTTGGCGGAGGCACCGGCCCGGCGACCGGAACCTGCGCCACGACCTGCACACCGGGTGAGTGGAACCTCGCTCGCATGTTTGAAGCGGCAGAAGCGTGGCCCATGAACCTCGGCTTCCTGGGCAAAGGAAACGCAGGCAGAACCGGGCCGCTGGAAGAGCAGATTATCGCCGGAGCCTGTGGTCTGAAGCTGCATGAAGACTGGGGATCAACACCCGCCGCGATCGACGCCTGCCTGCGTGTCGCCGATGAGTTTGACGTTCAGGTGGCGATTCACACCGACACGATCAACGAAGCTGGCTTCGTGGAAGATACGATCGCCGCGATCAACGGTCGTACGATCCACACGTATCACACCGAAGGCGCGGGCGGTGGGCATGCCCCGGACATTATCCGCATCGCTGCCCTCAAGAACGTTCTGCCCTCGTCTACCAATCCCACGCGGCCGTTTACGAAGAACACCATCGCCGAGCATCTCGACATGCTGATGGTCTGCCATCACCTCAACCCTCTGGTGCCTGAAGATGTTGCCTTTGCGGAAAGCCGCATTCGTCCGGAGACGATTGCAGCCGAGGACATCCTGCACGACCTCGGCGTTTTTTCGATGATCTCCAGTGACTCGCAGGCGATGGGCCGCGTGGGGGAGGTGGTGCTGCGTACGTGGCAGACCGCTCACAAGATGAAGCTGCAGCGCGGCGCTCTGACCGGCGATAGCTCACGAAACGACAACGCACGAATCAAGCGCTATGTGGCCAAGTACACGATCAACCCGGCGTTAGCCCACGGCATCGCTGATGTCGTGGGTTCAATTGAGCCCGGTAAGATGGCCGATCTCGTCCTCTGGAAGCCTGCCTTCTTCGGCGTCAAGCCGGAGATCATTCTCAAAGGTGGCTCCATCGCATGGAGCGTGATGGGCGATGCAAACGCCTCCATCCCGACTCCACAACCGGTGATCTATCGACCGATGTTTGGCTCCTTCGGTAACGTCCCTGCGTCGTCGAGTCTTCTCTTCACTTCCTCCGCTGCCATTCAGGCAGGCACGTTTGACTCGTTAGGGCTCCGCAAGCGACAGGTTGCGGTGAAGGGATGCCGGTCTGTTACCAAGGCGGATCTCATTCACAACTTCGCAACGCCTCACATTGAGGTGAACCCCGAGACCTACGAGGTCCGTGCCGACGGCGAACTTCTCACCTGTGAGCCACTCGCGGTGCTGCCTATGGCGCAGCGTTACTTCCTCTTCTAGCCCCTCTAGCAACGGAGATCGATATGAGTATGTTGAAGCAAAGAGCATTTCGAATTGGCATCGCCGGACCGGTCGGTTCCGGCAAGACAGCACTCGTTGACGCGTTGAGCCGGAAGCTTCGCGACGAGATCAACCTTGCCGTCGTGACCAACGATATTTACACGATGGAAGACGCACAGTTTCTGATGCGGCAGGGCACGCTTGATGTCTCTCGCATTCGCGGTGTGGAGACGGGCGGATGTCCGCACGCCGCCATCCGCGAAGACGCTTCCATGAACCTTGAGGCGATTGAAGACCTTGAGCGGGAGCATGAAGGCCTTGAGCTGATTCTCGTGGAGAGTGGCGGGGACAACCTCTCCGCTGCCTTCAGTCCAGAGCTTGTCGATGAGTGGATCTATGTGATCGATGTCGCGGGCGGCGACAAAATTCCCCGCAAAGGTGGTCCTGGAGTCACGCGTTCTTCTTTGCTGGTCATCAACAAGATTGACCTGGCAGAGATGGTCGGTTCCTCGCTCGAAGTCATGGATCGCGACTCAAAGAAGATGCGTGGCGACAGACCGTTTCTATTCACTGATCTCAAAAGTGGCAACGGACTCAGCAACGTTATTGCGTGGATCAAAGAACAGCTTGCCAGCCCCTCACGCCGCGAGCTTGGCACTATCGAAATGCCCGGAGGCCTCACCCTGGGAGGTCACAGCCACTCACAGGGGGAGTTGGATGAGTGGGGCAGGATGCACACACACACGGGTGGCCTAACGCACGGTCATACTCTGCACTACGGCAGCGTCTCGCGCCCACAGGCGGAGGACGTGAAGAAGACGTAGCCGTGCTACTGCTTTGGCTGGATAGACATAGCGTCCACCAGTTCGTCGCGCCGTGCGTGGAACTCAACGCGCGGTCCCGAAGCGTAGAAGTCCGGCTGGAAGTAGAGGAAGATCCACGGGGCCTCGTTGCGGAAAACCTCCAGCATGTTGTTGATGATGGCTGTCTCCTGCGCCGCATCGCGGACGCCTTGCAGATCGTGCAGATCGTTGCGCCATGCCTGGCTGTCCCACTCGCCGGTATTGGTGTTGGCAAGCTTCGTCGGGAAGAGCGAAAGGTCGAAGAGGGAACTCCACAACGCCCCACCGTTGCCGGAGAGAAAGAGTTCACCTACCTCATGCTGTCGTGCGCGCGGAGAAAAAACACTGTTGAAGTCCATCGCCTCCACGGTAGTCGCAACACCGATGTCCCCCAGGTACTGCGCGACGGCTTGCGCTACGTTGACATCTTCGAGGTACCGCGAGCGAGGCCCTTGCAGCGTCAGATGAAAGCGAACTCCGTCCGCCTTGCGTGGATACCCTGCAGCATCCAGCAGACGCTCCGCCTGGTCCGGATTATAGGGATATGGTGCGACGTGCGAGTGCTCTTGCTGCACCGGACTCGTCATGCGTTGGCACGGGTGTTGGAGCAACTGCGAGCAGATGGTCGGCACATCGATGGCGTACTCAAGAGCTTGCCTGACGGCCTTGTGCTGAATCGCCGCACCGCCATCAGTGTGCGCAAACTTTGGCGAAAGGTTGAAGCCAACGAAGATGCGACGCGTCCCATTCACTGCTTGAACATGCGCGGCACCGGACGTGTCGATCGCCGCAACCTGGTCCGGCGGAACGTTAGAAATTACATCCACATTGCCCGCCAGCAACTCTGCGACACGCGTGCTGGCCTCTGGAATAATGCGGAAGATAACTCGCGAGAAGGGCGCTTTGGTCAGCGTGTACTCCGGGTTTCTCTCCAGAACAATGCGGTCGTCATGCGCCCAGTCAGCAAGCCTGTACGGGCCGGTGGAGAAAGCGTGTGCCGCTGCTGCGGCAGGCGCCAGATGCTCGTAACTCCTACGGCACAGCATGTACGCCTGCGACAGCATACCGGGCACCTGCGAGGAGTAGGCTTGCACGCGAACGGTGGCGTCCGAATCATCGTTCGCCCAGGCCTTCTCAAAGCCAATCGCCGAGTAGACAAACGCTGGCAGGTTGCCGTAAAAACCGTTCTGTTGATTAGCCGCTCGGTTCAGCGTGTACACCACGTCCTGCGCAGTGAAGGGAGAACCATCGTCGCAGCGCAGATCTGGCCGCAGGTGAAACGTAATCTCATTGCCCGCGGTGTTCCACGTATAGCTAGAAGCCATCGAAGGCACGACGGAGCCATCGGCGGTAATCGTGAGCAGCCTTCCCCAGAGCAGGTTGGCAATATTCACGGACGAAGCAGAGTTCAGGTTGTCGGGCTCCATCGACTCCATGTCAGACGACTGCGCGATCACCAACGTGTCTGCATTGGACGGGCCGCTCGTGGGGTGTTTGCGGTGCGTCCTGACGTGGACCCAGAGGACAAGAAGCAAGAGAAACAAAAGGGCCGCAGAGGCCTTGAACAAAATGCGTCGATACATGGCGGCAGTCCTGACTGTTCGCGTGAATCCGTTCTATCGAGCATAGCAATGCTTTTCGTTGAGAGAGAAAGCATGCCACCTCTACGGTGGTGTTCGTTGAAAATAAGAAGCATGTCTGGAACGTTGCTGCAGGGAGCCGCATGAACAAATTATTCCGGGAAATGTCCAGCAACCTTCGCGCGAGAATCATCGCCATTTATGGCGTGCTGATTCTCTTCAACGTTGCGGCATGGCTCTGGGCGGTTCTGGCCTTTCGACATCATCCCGTTTTGCTTGGCACCGCGTTCCTCGCGTATAGCTTCGGTCTGCGCCACGCGGTGGATGCAGACCATATTGCTGCGATAGACAATGTGACCCGCAAGCTTATGCAGGAGGGCAAGCGACCCGTTGCTGTAGGCTTCATGTTCTCGCTCGGCCATTCGACCATCGTCGTGATCGGCTCTGTTCTTATCGCGTCGAGTACGCTCATGCTGCAGGGCAGGCTTGCATCATTTCGCAATATCGGCGGCATTGTCGGAACGGCCGTTTCCATGCTCTTCCTTTTCGGCATCGCCTTCATCAACCTGGGCGTCTTCCGCTCGGTCTACAAGGCCTTCGTCCAGGTACACAACGGCGCTCCATACGTCGAAGAAGATATGGGCACACTGCTTGCCGGTGGAGGCTTCTTTGCACGCCTGCTGCGCCCTGTCTTTGGCATGATCCAGCAAAGCTGGCACATGTATCCGCTCGGCCTGCTCTTCGGTCTTGGCTTTGATACAGCGACCGAGATCGGCTTACTCAGCATCTCTGCAGCCGAGGTCGCCAAGGGGCTTCCTCTTTCCTCTGCGCTTATCTTTCCCGCGCTCTTTGCTGCGGGCATGTCCCTCATCGATACCACTGACAACATCCTGATGATCGGGGCTTATGGCTGGGCCTTCGTGAAGCCGGTGCGAAAGCTTTACTACAACATGACGATCACTCTCGTCTCCGTCGTGGTTGCGCTTGTGGTCGGTGGCATCGAAGGCGCCGGCCTGCTCGCCGACCAGTTCCAACTCCGTGGCAACTTCTGGGACGTGGCAAGAAAGCTCAACGAGAATCTCGGCAAACTGGGCTACTGCATCATCGCCTTGTTCGTGCTCAGCTGGATCTTTTCTGCGGTCTTCTACCGCTGGCTCCGCTTCGACGAGATAGGCGACAGCAAAAGCGGTACCGCGGCTGGCTAACGCAAAGGCTGAATCGCTATGGCTACTGTCTGTAGCGGAAGCGCCATGAGCGACGCTAATCCTTAGTGGAATACGGAGCCTAACCTGCAATCCATCCTGTGGGCGATTGTGCGCTTCGATGATTAAGAAAATGTCGGTAGCATCGCTTCCGGAACACCCGGACCATGGTCGAGGATGTCCCGAATCACCTTTCGAGCGCTCAGGTCCACCATGCACTCCACCTGGATGGTAGAGCCCATAGGAGCATAACGAATCGCGTTACGCAACACAATCTCAATAGCGCGGCGAGGCACGTCGGGATAAGCGAACAGGGTGAGGTCCTGCCGTTCTCCGACGATGCTGCTACCAGCACCGGAGGCCTCGAAATTTGCATCCTCAATGATGCTTTCGCACAGGACTTTGATCGAGACTGGCGCAAAGGTCTCGGCGTGCATTTTGCCCCCTTCCAGCGCTGCAAGCGGGAGCGTTTGCAACGTTGTGTGGAACCCGCTCAATTCTTGCTGCTCGTAAATATTGACGGCAGAGGTCAGCGAATCGTTTAGAACCTCGGGTTGTATGTTGGCTTCCAGGTCGCGGAAAGGACCACGGAACCAACTCGCTGACAAAGGGCATGAAGGCAATCATGAAGATCGTGGCTGCCCAGAAGCTCAGAAACAGCCGAGGGGAACAGCAGATGTTTTCGTTGATCTCAGAAAGCCGCAGGGGCTACTTCGGCTGGCGTCTATCGAATCTGTGCAGAACGAAGGAAGCTGAAGCTGCCGGTAGCGTCAGGCGCAATGCCTGTGACCCGCGAAGTATGCAGCACTTCGTTGTTCGGATACCAAAGCGGGATCGAGGGCAGATCGACCGCCAGAATCTTCTGAATCTCCACATACGCCGCGCGACGTTCGGCCTCATCGCTGGTCGCTGCAGCCTGTGCCAGTAGGGCATCGATACGCGGATTGCGGTAGTGTCCACGATTGCCACCCTTCGGTGGGAAACTTGCCGACGAGTACGCATAGCGGAAGATATCCGGATCGAGGTTCGAAGCGCCGGTCCAGCGCAGGATGTACATCTGAAACGCACCGTGCGTGATGTCGGCGTAGAAGGTTCCGAACTCTGCGGGGCGAATCGCAAGCTCGATCCCTGCCGCTCGGAGTTGCTGCTGCACAGCCTGCGCGAGCAGCCTCGTAGTCTCGTCGGTAGAAGTCTTCAGCGTAAAGCGCAGACGGATTCCATCCGCATCAGGCTTGAGCCCTGCTGCATCGAGCAACGCGATGGCCTCCGTGACGGAGTGCGGATACTGCGCCAGCTCCGCATCGGTTGCTCTAGCCCAATGCCCGGGCGGCAGCAGCGAGCTGGCTTCGTGCGCTTGCCCACGCCACAGGGCCGCGATCAGCGCAGGCCGATCTATGGCAAAGGCAATCGCCTGGCGCACACGCGGATCACGCAGCGCAGGGTCGGCAACGTTGAACTGCGCGTAGAGAACTGTGGTCGAAGGTGAGGTTTCAATATGGACGCCAGGCGTTCCGTGCAACGCGTGGACCTCGTCCAGCGTGATGGCATTGGACTCGACATCGCCTGAGCCTTTCTTCAGCTCAAGCGCAGTGGTGATGCTATCAGGAGTGACCTCGAAACGTACGCGCGGGATCTTCGGCGCACCGTTCCAGTAGGCCTTATTTCGTTCGAGCACCACATCTTTGTCTTGCGTCTGCGAGACAAAACGAAACGGCCCCGTGCCATCAGGATGCAGCCCTTCATCCTTGCCTGCACCTTGCCTCACCACACCAAAGAGCCCATCCGAAAGATTGAAGAGCAAGCTTGCATCGGGCTGGCTGGTATGGAGAACGAGCGTCAACGCATCCGGCGTTTCGATGCTCGCGATGTTGGCAAACGCACTCGCCTTGGAGCTGATAAGTGTGCCATTGATCAGCGAACGAATCGTCCAGGCCACATCGGCAGAGGTAAGCGGAGAGCCGTCGTGAAAGCGTACGCCACGACGAAGATGAAAGCGCCAGGTCAGCGCATCAGGATGCTCCCAGCTTGTGGCCAGCCACGGCTGGAGCTTGAAGCTGGCATCGCGATGCACCAGCGGATCATAGATCAGTGCGCCGATGCGCTCAGACTGCGCATCCGTACCCTGCCGCAGGTCGAGATTGTTCGGCGAAGACTCGATGAGGAAACGCAGTGTTGTCGGCTCACGCTGCACGCGTTCGCAGGCCGTTGTGCTGAATGCGAATGCTGTGAGGACGCACGCCGCAAGAAGACCTTTGGCTAAACATTGGAACGTGCGCACCCTGCGTTCAACCCGCATAGCTTACCTTGCCGAGAATCGCGGAACGTTTGGCCCCTGTGGCCGAAGGAACATTCGCCGGCAGGCCATGCCACGTCAGCCAGCCGAGCAGCGCGAACGCAGCGGCTTCCTTCGCTTCGATAGGCAGCCCCAAGGCTTCGGTCGTCGTAACCTTGACGCCGGACTGCGCAAAGCCTTCGCTCAGCTGGCGCATCAAGGTGCGGTTGTGAGCGCCTCCGCCTGCAACCAGAAGCTCGGTCGCGAGCGCCTGCGGAGCGCGTTGGCCGAGATGTGGCCACACAAAACGCGCGTAGGCATCAAGCACGGTGCGCGACGTGAACGCCGTAGCCGTTGCGACCGCATCCGCTGCGTTGCTGTCCGCGAGTCGCGGCGTCTTCAGGAACTTCTCCACAAACGCTTTGCCGAACTGCTCGCGCCCGCAGGACTTCGGCGGGTCTGCGGAGAAGTAGGGCAGTGCGAGCAGCGGCTCCAGAGCCGAATCAACAACGCTGCCCTTCGCCGCAAGCGCACCATTGCGGTCGAATGCTTTGCCCGTGAAGTGCTGCATCAGCGCGTCAACAATCATGTTCGCCGGGCCGGTGTCGAAGGCGAGCACGCTGTCGATGTCGCCCCCTGCGGGGATCGCCGTAAGGTTCGCAATGCCTCCAAGATTGAGCAGAATGCGATTGCGCGTCGCGTGGCGAAAGAGCGCGTAGTCGAGCATCGGCACCAGCGGCGCACCCTGGCCACCGGCTGCAAGATCGGCCGGTCGAAAGTCTGAAATCACCGGAACGCCCAGCGCTTCCGCCAGCACCGACGCTTCGCCTAGTTGCCACGTCGAGCGCGTTGCCGCACCGAGAAACGTGGTTGCCGTCGGTTGGTGATACAGCGTCTGTCCGTGCATCGCAACCAGATCCGCACGCATCTTCGTCGCTTCGAGCGTCTTCCGTACAGCCTCGGCGTAAAGCGCCCCGAGCCGCCAGTTCAACTGCGAAAGCTCCGCGACCGAGATGTCCTTTGCGTCCATCGCCGCCAGCACTGCGGCACGAACCTTCGTGGTGTAAGGGAAGGAGCGATGCGCCAACAGCTTCAGCTTCGGTGGCTCGGCCGTCGAGCCCAGACGCGAAGGAGTGATACGGCACAGAGCGACGTCCATGCCGTCCGCGCTCGTCCCGCTCATGATGCCTGCGACGACGAGGCCCTTCGGCTTTGGGTACTCGCGCTTCATGCGCTGCCCTTCAACTCATGCTGCAACTCCGCCAGCAAGGTCAGCGCCTCGCGTGGTGTCAGGTCGTCAAGATCGAGTGCGTCGATGCGGTCCACGATGCGCTGCGAGAGCGGTGTAAACATCGTCATCTGCATCTGCGGTGCCGCGTCACGCACGGGCAGGGCATCGCGCACCTGCTGCGACTCCGCGCGTTCGTGCAGCTTCAGCACCTCTCGCGCGCGGCTGACGACCGCAGAGGGCAGGCCCGCAAGTCGTGCCACTTCGATACCGTAACTCTTGTTCGCCGCCCCTGCTTCCACCGTATGCAGGAAGACGATGCCCCCAGCCGATTCGCGCACCGTCACGCGCACATTGCGCAGGTGCTGCAGCCGTTCTGCCAGCAGCGTGAGCTCGTGATAATGCGTTGCAAAGAGCGTTCGCGCGCCGATGCGATCATGCAGATGCTCCACAGCCGCCCACGCCAGCGAAAGGCCGTCATACGTCGCCGTGCCACGGCCCATCTCATCCAGCAGCACCAGCGAACGTGACGTCGCGGTGTTCAGAATCGCGGCTGTTTCCGTCATCTCGACCATGAACGTCGACCGGCCGCGAGCAACGTTGTCACTCGCGCCGATACGTGTGTAAACGCGGTCGACCAGGCCGAGCACCATGCGGTCCGCAGGAACGAACGAGCCACACTGCGCCATGATCGTCAGCAGCGCGGCCGTGCGAAGATACGTCGACTTACCGCCCATATTCGGACCGGTAATCAGCAGCAGCGAAGCTTCAGCCGCATCGTCGTCCGCAGCGCAAAGGTGCAGCGAGTTTGGAATGAAGCGACCTGAACCGGACTCTTCCATACGACGCTCAATCACCGGATGCCGTGCGGCAACCAGCTCAAGCAGGCCACTCGTGTTGACCTCCGGCTTCACCCATCCACGTAGGGCAGCGGTATGCGCAAAGCTGGCCAGCAGATCAACCTCTGCGGTATGACGTGCCGACTCGCGCACACGCGCTGCGGACTCGAGCACCTCTCGGCGAAGCTCGCCAAAGATGCGGCGCTCGATCTCCTGCGAACGCTCCTGCGCCGTGAGGATCTTTGTCTCCAGCTCCTTCAGCTCAGGCGTCGTGAACCGTTCCGCGTTCACCAGCGTCTGCTTGCGTTCGTAATCCGCAGGAACCGCCTTCGCATTCGCCTTCGTGACTTCGAGGTAATACCCAAAAACCGAGTTGAAACGAACCTTCAGCGAACTGATGCCTGTGCGTTCGCGCTCGCGCTCTTCAATGGCAGCGATGCGTTCGCGGCCCGAAGTCGAAAGCCCGCGCAGATCGTCAAGCTCCGCATCAACGCCCGCGCAAATATAGTTGCCATCTGCTAGCGTCACTGGCGGCTCTTCCACCAGCGTGCGCGTAATCAGTTCGTGCAGGTCCGCCAGCGGGTCAAGCGACCCGGCGAGCACCGCCCAGCGATTCCCCGCAGAGCCAAAGTCGGCAGCGGCCAAACGAACACCGGGCAATCGTGCCAGCGTCGCTCCCAGCGCTACAAGATCGCGCGGCCCGGCAGAGTCCAGCGCCACACGGCCGAGCAGCCGCTCCATATCCAGCACGCCTTCCAGCGAGCGCCGAAGCGCCTCCCGTCGGCGAAGATCCGCCACGCCAAGTCCAACCGCATCCAGCCGGGCCTTGATCGCTTCCAGCGACTGCATCGGCCGCAGCAGTTGCGAGCGCAGCAGGCGTTTGCCCATCGGCGTTCCGCAAGCGTCCAGCGTGTAGAAAAGCGTCGTCTGCGGGCCTTCGGAAGAGAACAGCGGATCGACGAGTTCGAGGTTGCGAACGCTCACCGCATCCAGCTCAAGGCAGTCGCGCTGCTCGTAATAGCGGATCGTATCCAGGTGCTGTAGCGCGCCCTGCTTGGTCGCTCGCAGGTAGTGAACAATTGCGCCGCCAGCGGTTGCGGCCGCCGCATGCTGGCCCAGCCCCATGCCCTCCAGCGAGTGAACGCGAAGCTGTTGCTGCAGCAGCGAAACCGCATAATCGGCGTGGAAGACCCACTCATCCAGCTCGGACTTCGAGCCGGAGATCAGCATCGTTCCGGCGGAGCCCTCTTCCTGCTTGGACTCCCCAAACTCTGCTCGCAGGCTCGCCTGCTGAGCGTCAGGCGAAAGCCCCTTTGCCGAAAGCACTTCGGCAGGTGACATGCGCGAGAGTTCATCCAGCGCCATCGCCCACGCATCGCTGCCCGTGAACTCGGTGGCGCGGAAGTCGCCGGTAGAAAGGTCGATAGAGGCCACGCCTACAGAAACATTTGAGCCGGAGCCAGCGGTGGCAAGCGCCGCCAGCCACTGCGACTCGCTGGCGGCCAGCGTCGAGTCCAGCGCGGTGCCGGGGGTGAGTACCCGTGTGACCTCGCGTTTCACGACGCCCTTGGCGAACTTCGGATCTTCCATCTGCTCGCAGATGGCGACGCGATACCCGAGCCGCAGCAACCGCTGCATGTAGCCACCCGCCGCGTGGTACGGCACACCGCACATCGGTACGGAGCGGGCCTTGTCGCGGGCGGTCAGCGTGAGTTGGAGCTCTCGTGCAGCGACCACGGCATCTTCATAGAAGAGCTCGTAGAAGTCGCCCATGCGGAAGAAAAGGAGCGCGTCGGGGTGAGCGTCCTTGGCGGCGCGGTACTGCCGCATGGCAGGGGAGAGGCTCTCGATGGGTTGGGCGGCGATCGAGCTCATGAGGTCTGACCCCAAGAATACCGCTCGCGCCGGTGTGGATTCCCGGCCTGAAACTCCTGAATCATGGTTTAGAGGCTGACATCCAGCGTGCGACGCTCGCGGCTGGACTCCACGGCCAGCTCAAGCAGCCGGGTTGAGCGGAACGCGTCCTCCGCCGGGATCGCCAGCGGCGCTGTCCCCAGGATGGCGTCCCGAACGCTGGCGTAGAACCGCCGGTAATCACCGGTCTCGGTCGGCAGCTTGCGTGTGTCGAGCTGGACCGGCTCTGCGGTCTGCGTCGCCACGGACAGCAGCCCCCACGCGGACTCGATATCCGGCAGCCACTGGGTGGAAGAGTCCTGCGACGGTACCGTCGCCCCGCCAATCAGGGCTGGCTCCTGCGGGTCGACGCCGAATTTGGTATAGCTGCCGCGCGTCCCCTGCACGACAAAACGCGGCTGGGCCTGCGCGGAGAGCAGTGTCGCCTCGCACAGGTAGCGCAGCGTGTGGCCGCTCGGCAGGTCGTACTCCAGCGTGAGCGTAAAGGCATCGTCGATGTTGGTCTGGTCGCGGTCTTCGCGAACGGAAGCCGTCAGGCGTTGCGGCGTGCCAAAGAGCGCGACCGCCTGATCGACAACATGTGGGCCCAGGTCGAAGAGCAATCCGTTGGTCAGACCGCCGGTTTCCTTCCAGGTCCCAGGCCGCTGTTCCGGGCGGAAGCGGTCAAAACGCGAAGTGATCTGGACGATCCGCCCCAAAGTGCTCTCGCGAACCAGCTTCTGGACGGTGAGAAAGTCGCCATCGAAGCGGCGGTTTTGAAACGGGGCGAGCACCAGCCCGCGGGCATTGGCCAGCTCAATCAACTCCCGGATCTGAGCGGAGGTCGTTGCCATCGGCTTGTCGACAACCACGTGTTTTCCGGCCTCCAGCGCAGCTTTTGCCAGCGGAAAGTGGCTCTCATTGGGCGTCGTCACAGCGACAAGGTCAATCGTCGGGTCCGCGAGCATCTCTTCGACAGAGCGGAAGATGGTGGCCTCTGGCCAGGCGGCAGCTGCCGTATCGCCATGCCGTTGCACGATCGCTGCGAGTTCAAGCCCGGGGACGGCCTGGAGAAAGGGGCAGTGGAAAACTCGCCCGCCGAGACCGTAACCGATGACTGCTGCGCGAAGCGTGCGTTTGGACTGACTCATCTGGCCGCTAGTGTAGGCCAAAATGTCATCCGACGAAGCCCGCAAAGCGTCAGGAACGAGAAAACTTTGCTTCTGGAGCTCAACTTTTGCATACCTTGGGCGTTCTCTCGCATCTTCTTAGAAAGACGAAGCCCTTTTTCAGCAGGTGAATCTCCGGTAGTGGGGAAGCTGTGCTCCGGGAGGGTTTCGGAATGACCATTTACGATGGGTGTTATGTCTGAAAGAACTTCTCGAGCAACCAGCAGGCGCGGTTTGCGGCTAAGTGCATTGGCGCTCGCTGCCGCTGCTGTTTCGGCGTTGCCCGCAGCGGCGCAGATGCCTGGGCAGAGCTCCTCTTCGCAGAGCAACTCGACCAGCTCCATCCAGGCGGTGCAGGGTGTACAGGCGCAGCTAAATCAGCAGGGCCCCTCGGTGACCCCGAGTGCTGGCACAAACGACCCGTCGTATCGCGGCTCGATCGTGCGCGATAAGGCGACGGCTGGCGTGCTGGATTTGACGCTGGACGATGCGATTCAGCGCGGTATGCGGAATAACCTCGGAGTCGTGCTGCAAAGCGCGAACATGAGGCAGGCCAACGGCCAGCGTCTACAGGACCTGCAGCATCTGTTGCCGACAGTATCCGCCGGGGCAAGCTATGAGCTGCAGCAGATCAATCTGGCTGCATACGGCCTCTCCTTTCCAGGGATCAACTCGATCGTTGGACCGTTTCAAGTCTTCGACTTTCGCGCTTATCTGACGCAGAATCTTGTGAACATGCAGGCGCTGGAGAACTTCATCTCTTCGAAGCACAACTTCGAAGCCGCCAAGCTGACCGCACAGGATGCTCGCGATCTGGTGGTGCTTTCTGTCGGCAACGCCTATCTGCTCTGCATTGCAGACCAGTCGCGCATCGACGCGGTCAAGGCCCAACTTCAGACCGCACAGGTTTCGCTGAACCAGGCGCAGGACAACCATGAGGCCGGCACCGCGCCGCGGCTCGACGTGCTGCGCGCACAGGTTGACCTTCAGAACGAGCAGCAGCAGTTGATCCAGACGACGAACTCGCTGGAGAAAGACAAGCTGGCGCTCGCACGGGCCATCGGTCTTCCGCTGGATCAGAAGTACACGCTGACCGATACCGCTCCGTTCCAGTCCCTCGATACTCCGGACCCGAACGCTGCGTTCCAGTCTGCACTGAGCCAGCGCAAGGACCTTGCAGCGGCTGCAGAGCAGTTGAAGGGTGCGGCATCGGCGAAGAAAGCTGCAACCTATGAGCAGCTTCCGACTCTGGCTGTCTCAGGCGACTATGGTGATCAGGGAACGACCCCCGCGCACTCGCACGGAACGTTTTCGGCTACTGGAACGGTTTCAACCGACGTTTTGAAGTTCGCCCAGATGAAGGGTGACCGTGAAGTGGCAAGCGCACAGTACGATCAGGCGCAGGCTAAACTTTCGGATCAGGTTCAGCAGGTGAACGCCGACGTTCGCAACTCGATCCTCGATATCCAGACGGCTGCAAAGCTGGTGGATGTGACGAAGAGCAACGTCGATCTGGCAAAGGAAGCTTTGTCGGAAGCGCAACAACGTTACAAGGTGGGCGTGGCTGATTCTCTGCCGGTATCGCAGGCGCAGACGCAGTACGAACAGGCAAACGATCAGTACATCAGTGCGCTATACCAGCACAATATTGCAAAGCTCGCGCTGGCGCGGGCGTTGGGTGTAGCGGCAACGAATTCGAAGAACTATCTCGGAGGAAAGTAAGCGTGGCGGATAATAACGAGCAGCAAAAGCAGCCGGAAGGCACGCAAACCGCGCAGATCTCAGGCACTGTCCAGATCCAGCCGCAGGGCGGACATGGCGACCAGTCGCAGGGACAGCCTAAGGATGACAAGAACGACCAGCCGAAGGAAGAGAACCCTGAGAAGAGCTCGCGGCGTAAGGTCATCATCATTGGCGTGGTAATCCTTCTTGTTCTCGGTGCCTTGTTCTTCTACTGGCGCTCAACGTTCACAGAAGATACGGATGACGCGCAGGTAGATGGCGATCTGTATCAGGTGAGCGCACGTGTTGCCGGTCAGGTGATCCACGTCGACGTGCAGGATCAGCAGCTTGTTCATGCTGGCGACCCGATCGCAGAGCTCGACCCGAAGGATCTTCAGGTTGCACTCGAGCAGGCGGAAGCCAACCTTGCTTCGGCTCAGGCCGAGTACGTGCAGGATTCGACGAACGTGCCGATCACCAGCACCAACGTGCATACGGACATCCTGACCAGCGGTTCGGGCGTGGCCAACAGCCTCGCTGCGGTGCAGCAGGCAGAGGCCAATGCGCAGGCAGCTCGCTCGCGCATCGCACAGAACAAGGCCAACGCGCTGAAGGCGAAGATCGACGTGGATCGTTACACGCCGCTCGTCGCCAAGGACGTGATCTCCAAGCAGCAGTACGATCAGGCTGTGGCGACCGCGACCGCAACGCAGGCTCAGCTTGACGAAGCAGAGCGTTCGGCAGCGGCTTCTCAGGAAGAAGTTCGCGCCGCTCAGGCTCGTCTGTCTCAGGCCCGCTCGCAGGCTTCCCAGTCCCAGCAGAACGCGCCCGGACAGGTCAAGGTGCAGCAGGCTAAGGCCCAGGCGGCTCTGGCTTCCGTGCAGCAGGCCCAGGCCCGCGTCGATCAGGCCAAGCTGAACCTCGGCTACGCCAAGATCGTTGCTCCGATTGATGGCATCGTCTCCAAGAAGAACGTGGACGTTGGCGAGAACCTCGCTGTCGGCCAGGATCTGCTGACGGTTGTTCCGCTGAACGGTCTGTGGGTCACGGCGAACTTCAAGGAAACGCAGCTGGCCAAGATGCACACCGGTCAGGAAGTGGATCTCGACGTCGATGCCCTCGGCGGCCGTCACTTCCGTGGCAAGTTGACGCAGATTGGCGGCGCAACTGGTTCGCGTCTCAGCCTCTTCCCGCCGGAGAACGCAACCGGTAACTACGTGAAGGTTGTGCAGCGTATTCCCGTTCGCATCGACTTCACCAACCTCGATGAAGAGAACAAGGACCATGCTCTTCGCCCAGGTATGAGTGTTACCCCGGACGTTCGTGTGAAATAGCCGTAAAGAAAAATGAAAATGACGCGGGCCTTCGGGCTCGCGTCATTTTTTTGCGGTCAACTCCAACGTACGTCTTCCGCATCTCAGTACCAAGAGGTGAATCATGGCAGTCGCGCTGAAGAAGGTTGAAGACAAAAACGATTTTGTAACGCAGAACTGGCACCAGAAAGCTCGCGAAATTCAGAAGTTTGGCGAAGTCTCGGCAGACCTGCCGCATCGCCTGAACGCGAAGGTTCGCTCGGCCATGTGCGCAAAGATGAACCAGCTGCTGGCAGACTCCATCTCGCTCCGTGATATGTACAAAAAACATCACTGGCAGGTGGCTGGCCCAACGTTTTACTCACTGCATCTGCTGTTCGACAAGCACTTCGAAGAGCAGGTTGAGATCGTCGACACCATTGCAGAGCGCATCCAGCTTCTAGGTGGTGTCTCCATCGCCATGGGCGGGGATGTCGCCGAGTTGACCAAGATTCCGGCTCCTCCGCGCGGTCGCGAAGAGCTTCCGGTGCAGATTTCGCGTCTGCTCGAAGCTCACAAGCTGATCATGCAGGACTGCCACGACATCGCAGAAGCGGCCGACGAAGCTGGCGATGACGGTACGAACGACATGGTCGTCTCCGACGTTCTTCGTCCAAACGAGCTGCAGAGCTGGTTTATCGGTCAGCATCTGGTTGATATGCCGCTCACCCACGCCGAATAAGCACATTCACCCGCTTATTCCTGCAAGTTAGGAGCAAAAGGCCGCCCGCTTCCGGGCGGCCTTCCTGCGTTTGTTCTCAGCCTGTGGAATATTTGTTGCTGCATCGTGTTGCACTGGCTATACATCTAGAACACGAGAGGCTTCCACGATGATCTGGACGATGCGGTTGTTTGCGCATCACGCATACGCGGTACTGTTCGGCTGGGTTCTGGTCGAGCAAGCGGGTGTGCCTGTGCCTTCCTTCCCGATCCTCATCGCGGTCGGCACGATGAGCGCGGCGCACAAACTGCACGTGTCGTACTCGATTCTGATCATCCTGCTGGCGTGCTTTATCTCGGACTCTCTCTGGTTTTTCCTCGGAAAACGTTACGGGGCACGCGTTCTGGAGCTGCTCTGCAAGTTCTCGCTGGAAGCCGCAACCTGCGTAACGAAAACTCAGGGAACGGTGGGCAAGCGTGGCGCTCTGACGTTGCTCTTCTCCAAATGGGTGCCGGGCATCAACACAGTGGCCGCTCCGATCGTCGGGCAGGCGGGAATCTCCTACCGGACATTTGTTCTGTACGACATGCTCGGCTCGCTGGGCTGGGCCGCTGGCTGGCTCTTTGCGGGTCGCTTCTTTGGCGACCTCGTTCGCCGCTCGCATGAGATCTTCGGGCTCATGGTGCATCACATCGTGGCTATCACCGTCGTGGTTACGCTGGCTGTGCTGGTTTATCGTTATGTGCGCCGTCGCCTCTTCCTGAACGAACTACGTGGTCTGCGGTTGGAGCCAGGGCAGCTCATGGCGATGATGGGCGATGCAGACCGTGAAGGCAATCTGCCGCCATTCATCGTCGATCTGCGCCATCCCATCGACGTTCGAGAAGACCCCGAAACACTGCCCGGCGCGCTTCGCATCTCGCCGGACGATCTGGTGAACTCAAAAGCGCTTATCCCTGGCGGGCGTGACATCGTTCTTTACTGCACCTGCCCAAGCGAGGAGACCAGTGCCCGGATCGCATTGAAACTACGCAAGATGGGCGTTCGAAGGGTTCGCCCGCTTCGCGGCGGCCTGCAGGGGTGGCGCGATGCGGGCTATCCGGTCGATGGAATTTGAAACGATTTACTCGTTCAATCTGAAGTTGATATCGAACGTCGCCTCCACGGCCGTGGGCTGCCCGTTCAGCATGTACGGGCGATAGCGTGCCGCGCGGACAGCCTGCGTCGCCGCCAATTGCAGCATCGCTGGCCCGCTGACCGCTCGTACGTTTTCGACACGCCCTGCTGCGGTGATGGTCGCTGTCACACGAACCACTCCGCTCTGCCTCGCCGCACGGGCAATCGCAGGATACTCAGGCCGTATCGCCTCAAGCAGCAACCCCGCCGAAACGCCGCTGGAGATCGCAGCAGGTTTGCTCGCTGTGCCTCGCGTACCGTTGCCCGTGCCCGTCGTAGCGATCGCGCTTGTGACTGCTCCACCTCCGCCAGGCATCACATTGCGCAGCGCGTCAGAAGACCCACTCGCCTCACCGAAGGGGAGCGACGGGTTTAGCACCGGCGGCGCATCGCTGAGAGCTGCAGCCGGTTGCGCGTGAATGAGCGGCTGATTGAGCCGTTCAATACCTGGCGCAGCGAGCGCACTCGCTGCTGAAACCATCGCAGCCTGCACCACGGGCATCACCTGCGGAATCACAATCGGCGGCCTCGGCAGCGGCGGAACCGCCAGCGTCACGGCTCGGGGAAGCATCGTCAGCGTGGCCGGGTGCAGCAGTGGAATGGAAAGAAGGGCAGCGGCAAACGCAAGCTGCAGGGTTACAGAAAAGACGGCGGGCCACCGGGATTGCGGGGCCGAAACGGCAGCGGACTCCATTAATGAGTTCTCAAACACGACACACCTCCACATCGAATGAAAAGGCGCATCTTAGCGAGAGATGCGTGCTGAAGCGATAGACACCGAAGAGAGTTGCGTTGTTCCCGTGGCCGAGATCGTAGATCATCAAGAGATGGTCGAAGTGCAACCGGAGCAGCAGCTAGGGGAAGTTCACCGCAAGAAGCCGCGCGTGCTTTCCGTCGACATGCTGCGAGGCCTCACCATGGCGCTGATGATCCTGGCCAATAACCCCGGGGACTGGGGCCACGTCTTTCCCCAACTGGATCATGCCACGTGGAACGGATGGACGCTCACCGACCTCATCTTCCCCTCGTTTCTGCTGCTCATGGGCGTCGCGATGGTCTTCTCGCTGGCCTCGCGTGCGACGAAGAGCCGCGGCAGTATGGCCCGGCATATCTTCAGCCGCGCAGGGCGTCTGATGCTGCTGGCGCTTGTGCTCTCGTTCTTCCCACGCATGGACTGGCACAGCTTGCGCTACTTCGGCGTACTGCCACGCATCGCAGCCTGTTTTCTGCTCGCGGGGCTGATCCTGCTCTTCACGCGAAGAATGCGCGCTCTTGCCGCGATCGTCGCTGTGTTGCTCGTAGGCTACTGGGCCCTGTTGCGCTTTACGGCGCTTCCGCACCATGGCCAGCCGGGCACATGGATGCCGTTTCTTGACCCCGTCGATAACCTCGCCGCACACGTCGACCGCATCGTGGTGGGCTTCACGCAGCATTGGCTGCACACCGGCGTCCTCTTTGACCACACCAGCGACCCCGAAGGTGTGGTCAGCACCCTGGGCGCGTTGGCGACCACGCTGATCGGGGCGATGTGCGGTGTCTGGATGCGGCGAAGCACCGTAAAGCAGATGCGTCTCGGCCTGCTGGTTGCGGGGGCCGCGCTCGTTGCTGCGGGAGAGGTTTGGTCTATCTGGTACCCGATCAATAAGTCGCTCTGGACAGGCACGTACGCTCTTCTCAGCGCAGGTTTCTGCATGCTGGCACTCGGTGTATGTTCGCTACTGGTTGACGGCCACGCCGGTCGGTGGCCCAACTGGTTGCGTTGGACGACGTGGCCCTGGTTTGTCTTCGGCTCCAACGCCATCGTGGCCTACGTCTTCTCGGAGGCGTTCGTAAAAGCAATGATTTTCGTTCGTATCGCCGATGCCGATGGCGATCTGCACACGTTGTGGACGAGAATCTATGAAGGCGTCTTCGCACGCCAGCAATCCACGGAGTGGACTTCGCTGGCGTTTGCGTTTTGCTATGTGTGCTTCTGCTTCCTGCCTTGTTGGGCGCTGTGGCACAAGAAAATTTTTGTGAAGATTTGAGGGAACTGCCGTGGCGTTTGAATCGCTTCGTGAATGGATAGACGCTCTGGATCGTGCGGGCGAGTTGAAGCGCGTGAAGGCCGAAGTTTCGCCTGTGCTCGAGATGGGCGAGATCGCCGACCGCGCCGCAAAATCGGGTAAGGGAACCGCGCGCCCCGGCGGTCCTGCGCTACTTTTTGAAAACGTGAAGGGTTACAAGGGCGCACGCGTCCTCATGAACCAGTACGGCTCCGAACGCCGCATGAAGCTCGCGCTCGATACCCACTCCTTCGACGCCATCGCCGAGCGCATCGAGACGCTGCTGCACCCCGTGCCGCCCACCTCGCTCGTCGACAAGCTGAAGATGCTTCCGAAGCTCGCCGAGATCGGCTCGTTCTTCCCCAAGGTCGTCAGCGCGAAGAACGCACCGTGCAAGCAAGTCGTGCTGACCGGTGACCAGATCGACCTCCTCAAGTTCCCGATCCTCACCACCTGGCCACACGATGGCGGCCCGTTCATCACGCTGCCCTGCGTCCACACCAAGGACCCCAAGACCGGCAAGCGCAACGTTGGCATGTACCGCATGCACGTCTACGACGGCAAGACCACCGGCATGCACTGGCAGCGCCAGAAGGTCGCAGCCGAACACTTCCGCGATCATCTCCGCGCCGCTACCGACAACGTCCTCGGCTCCATCGACCTGATGGCGCAGACCGCCGGCGGCACCACCGCTGCGCTCGACCCCGCAGCCACGCCGCAGCACGTCGTCAGCAAGATCCGCGGCTCCCGCATGGAGGTCGCCGTCGCCATCGGCACTGACCCCACGCTCACCTTCGCGGCAGTCGTCCCGGCACCGCCCGAGGTCGAGGAGTACCTCATCGCCGGCTTCCTCCGCGGCAAGCCCGTCGAACTCGTGAAGTGCGAAACCGTGGACCTCGAAGTCCCCGCCCACGCCGAAATCATCCTCGAAGGCTACGTCGAACTCGGCGAACTCCGCACCGAAGGCCCCTTCGGCGACCACACCGGCTTCTACACCATGGAAGACGAGTACCCCGTCTTCCACATCACCTGCATCACGCACCGCAAAGACCCCATCTACGCCGCCACCATCGTCGGCAAACCGCCCATGGAAGACGCCTGGATGGCCAAGGCAATCGAGCGCATCTTCCTCCCGCTCATGAAGCTCACGCTCCCCGAAATCGTCGACGTGAACCTCCCCTTCGAAGGCGTCGCGCACAACCTCATGCTCGTCTCCATCAAGAAGAGCTATGCTGGCCAGGCACGCAAGGTGATGAACGGCATCTGGGCGATGGGGCAGGCAATGTTCACGAAATGCATCGTCGTCGTGGACGAAGACTGCGACGTGCAGGACGTCCCCGAGGTCGTGCTCCGCGTAGCCAACAACATCGACCCCGAGCGCGACATCCAGTTCACGCTAGGCCCCGTCGACACACTAGACCACGCCTCGCGCCTACCGAACTTCGGGAGCAAGATGGGCATCGACGCCACGCGCAAGTGGCCCGCCGAAGGCTTCACCCGCCGCTGGCCCCAAATGGTAGCCATGCCCGAAGCCGTCAAACAGCGCGTAGCGAAAATCTGCGACGACTTAGGTATCTAGCTACAACACAAGCTCACACGCAGATGGCGTCCTCATCAAGGACGCCATCTCCATTTGGACTGTCATCCTGAGCAACGCGAAGGATCTGCTTGTCGAGAGCAGTTGCGAAGATGCAAGCGAGCCACCGCGCTCTCCCGCGCTCTCTGCGAAAGTCTTCGCGCCCTCTGCGTTCAGGCCATTGCCTTTCTCCCACCCAACTGCAACTCCACCTGACACAACGCCGTATACTTACAGAGGCGCATCAGCGCAGGAGATTTGCAGTTGGCACAGGCAGAAATTGGCATCATCGGCGGCAGCGGCCTCTACGGCATGGCAGGACTCACCGACGTCCACGAAGAAAAGATCAGCACCCCCTTCGGCGACCCCTCTGACCCTCTCGTCTTCGGCACCCTCGAAGGCCGCAAGGTCGTCTTCCTCGCGCGCCACGGCAAGGGCCACCGCATCCTCCCCAGCGAGCTCAACTTCCGCGCGAACATCTACGCGATGAAGGCCGCTGGCGTGAAGTCGATCCTCTCCATCTCGGCCGTCGGCTCGCTCAAGGAAGAGCACAAGCCCACAGACTTCGTCGTGCCCGACCAGTTCATCGACCGTACCTTCGCGCGCAACGCCACCTTCTTCGGTGAAGGCGTCGTCGGCCACGTTGCCTTCGGCGACCCCGTCTGCCACATCGTCGTCGACACCTTCGTGAAGGCCTGCGAAGAGGTTGGCCTCGTCGTCAAGCGCGGCGGCACCTACGTCTGCATGGAAGGCCCGCAGTTCTCCACGCGCGCCGAGTCGAACCTCTATCGCTCGTGGGGCGCAGACGTCATCGGCATGACCAACCTGCAGGAAGCCAAGCTCGCTCGCGAAGCAGAAATCAGCTACGCGACGCTCGCCATGGTCACCGACTACGACTGCTGGTACGAAGGCCATGACGACGTCACCGTCGAGCAGGTCATCGCCGTCGCTCATCAGAACGCTGCGAACGCACAGAACGTTGTGAAGGCTGCCGTCCGACTGATGCCTGCCGACCTCAGCGCCTCGCCCGCACAGACCGCAGCGAAGTTCTCCATCATGACCGACAAGAGCACCATCCCAGCAGAGACGAAGAAGAAGCTCGACGTCCTCTTCGGCAAATACTTCTAAGCAACGCGCCCAGTCCTTGCCTCGGCTGCTTTTCAGCGAGGCAAGGATCGGAAGGGCACGACTTCAGTCGTGCTGTAACGCTCGGCGAGAACTCGGGGCTTCAGCCCCTGAGGTACGCCTGATCAATCTCACCTAAGGATTCGCATGTCCATTCTCGTTGTAGGTTCCGTCGCGTTCGACTCACTCGAAACCCCCAGCGGTAAGCGCGAGCGCGTGCTCGGCGGCGCTGCCACTCACTTCTCGCTCGCTGCCAGCTTCTTCACCGACGTCCGCGTCGTTGGCGTCGTCGGCGAAGACTTCTCCGAAGCCAATGAGAAGGTCATGCTCGACAAGGGCATCGACACCCGCGGCATCGAGCGCGCCGAAGGCAAGAGCTTCCACTGGACCGGCTCCTACCTCACCGATCTCAACGCCGCCGACACCCTCGCGACCGACCTCAACGTCTTCGCCAGCTTCGAGCCGAAGATCCCCACCGAGTACAACGACTCCGAGTTCCTCTTCCTCGCCAACATCGACCCCGTCCTCCAGCTCGACGTGCGCAAGAAGATGCCCGGCGTCAAGATGGTCGCCGGCGACACCATGAACTACTGGATCGCCGCGCACCGCGAGAAGCTCCTGCCCGTCCTCGCTGAACTCGACGTGCTGCTCATCAACGACGGCGAAGCCCGCCTCCTCACCGGCGAAGCGAACACCCTCCGCGCCGCTGAGAAGGTCCTCGAACTCGGCCCCAAGACCGTCATCATCAAGTTCGGCGAGTACGGCTCGGCCGCGTTCTTCTCCGAGCGCAGCTTCGGTGACGGCATCAAGCGCGCCCCGTTCCGCGTGCACACGCTGCTGCTCGACGAAGTCGTCGACCCCACCGGCGCAGGCGACAGCTTCGCAGGCGGCTTCTACGGCTACATCGCCTCGCAGGGCAAGCTCACGCCCGAGGTCTTCAAGACCGCCATGTTCTACGGCTCGGTCATGGGTTCCTTCGCGGTCGAGCGCTTCGGCACCGAGCGCCTCGAGAACACGACGAAGGCAGACATCGACGCCCGCTTCCAGCAGCTCCGCGAGCTCTCGCACCTTTAGCGCAAAAACGCCGGTCCTGCACAGGATCGGCGTTGGCGTTGCCAGCACGACCATAGGAAGGGACGAACACCCACGATGCCACGCCGCCAGCGCACACTCCGCCCCGGTCGCCCCTCGCCCAACGCGCAGGATCGCTTCACCTGGGACCGCGAAGCGGTCACCCCCGCCGACAAGCGGGAGGTGTACCCGTTCTTTGCGCTTGGCGTCATCCTCGGCTTTGTGGCGCTGATCGTCTGCTACCGCAAGGAGTATCTGCTCCTCTACGGCGACGCCGTGGCACATCTCGGCATCGCACGCCGCATCGTGGACGCGCATTACCCTGGCCTCGCACAGCTTGGTGGCGTCTGGCTTCCGCTCCCGCATCTGCTCATGCTGCCGTTCATCGGCAAGATGGCGATGTGGCAGACCGGCTTTGCCGCCGTGCCCATGTCGATGGCCTCGTTTGCGCTCTCTGTCGCCGGCATCTGGCGCCTTGCCCGCCGACTGATGCGCCCGCGCTGGGCCTTCGTCGCTACGGCGTTCTACGCGCTCAACCCCAACCTGCTCTTTCTCTCCACCACCGCCATGACCGAGGCGCTCTTCCTCGCGCTCTTCATCTGGACGGTCGTCATGGCGATGGAAGCGATCGCTGCCATCCGCGCAGGGAAGACCTCGACCGCAAACGCCCGCATGATTGTGGCTGGCCTGCTCATCGTCGGTCAGGTCTTCACACGCTACGACGGCTGGATCATCGGTGCCGTCGTCTGGCTCTGCCTCGCGATCGCATGGTGGCGTTCGCCGCATCGCGCGAAGATGCAGACGGCGTTCCTCATTTTCACGCTCCTCTGCGTTGCCGGTCCGCTCGTCTGGTTCTGGTACAACGCGCACTTTGAGCATGACTGGCTCGACTTCATGCGTGGTCCCTACTCGGCCAAGTCTATCGAGCGGAAGACCGCGCCTCCCGGCCAGCACTACCGCGGCTGGCACAACCCCGCCTGGGCGCTGCTCTTTTACACGCGCACCGCGCAGGTAGACGCCGCCGCATGGGAGACAGGCTTCGGCCTCATGCTCGCCGCAATCTACGGTCTGTGGCTCTCCGCAAAGCGTCGCACTGAGCAGGCGGTGAACCTCCGTGGCGAAATCGGCGCAGCACTCCTCTGGGTACCGCTGCCGTTCTACGTCTACTCCATCGCTTACGGCTCCGTGCCCATCTTCATCCCGCAACTCTGGCCGCACTCGTACTACAACGCACGCTACGGCATGGAGATGCTCCCGGCCCTGGCTGTCTACGCCGCTCTCGCGGGCGAGCACTTTGAGCTTTGGCTCCGCGCCCCTGGCACCACGTCTCGTGCGCTCCTGGCCCGCTTCGCGCAGCCTCTTGCGCTCGTGCTCTGCGTGGGCAACTGCATCTGGATGATGTATAAGATCCCGTCGGTGCTCAAAGAAGGCATCGTGAACGCGAGCACGCGCGTTCCCTTTGAGCGTTCGCTGGCAAACGTGCTGAACACCTTCGGCCCGGACGCTCCGGTCATGATGTCGACCTCGGCACACATCGGAGCCGTACAAACGGCAGGCCGCAAGCTCACCTCGATGGTGAGCGAAAACGACGAAGTCTCCTGGGAGAAAGCTCTCGCCGACCCCGCGCATAACGCGCAGTTTGTCATCGCGCTGAAGGGTGACCCGGTAGATGCTGCAGTTGCTGCGCATCCCGAAGGCCTGAAGGAGCTGGAAGTGCTTTGCTCCACCGGGCAGCCCTGCGCCAAGGTCTACCAGAGCGAGCTCTACACCTCGCCCACGAAGTAACCGGAGCAGGAAAACCGCCGCAACAGACAGCCACCCGAAGCCCCAACGCACACCTCCCGGTAGTATCCTCAACCGAGGATGCAGGCCGAGACAATCCAGATTCCGGAAGCGCAACACATACTGTTGGCGGGCGAAACCGCTCGTCGCCTGCTGCTCGCCTGTGCGCTGGGCGGAGCTATCGGCGTCGAGCGCGAACTACGCCGCAAGATGTCCGGCCTGCGCACGAACCTGCTGATCTGCATGGCCTCGGCGCTCTTCACCATCACCAGCCAGGTGCTCGCTGGCACGATGACGTCTGACAAGAGCCGCATCGCCTCCAACATCGTGCAGGGCGTCGGCTTCCTCGGCGCAGGCTTGATCCTGCACAACAAAACCCGCATCCACGGCCTCACAAGCGCAGCCACCGTCTTTGTCATCGCGGCCATCGGCATCGCCTGCGGCACCGGCATGTATGTCGAGGCCTGCATCGCAACCGTGCTTGTGTTGCTTGCGCTGCAACTGGTTGGAACGCTCGAGTACCGAATCGGCTGGCAGCGATACACCATGGTCTACGAGGTACGCGCTGAACTAGGCGAGACCCTGCCGCAAGAAGCCGTTGGCGCAGCTCGGGCCACGGCGCTGGCCGAGGCCAGCGAAGACGCAAAGCACCGGATGATTACTGCCGTACTGCGCGTGATGGACCGCGCTGGCATTCGCTTCGCGCCGGACGCCGTAGAGAACTTTGCCGGGCTTGAACGTCTGACGTTTCCCGTGCTGGCAACGCGTAAGGTGCACGAAAAGTTACTGGCCGATCTGCGCGCAAGTGACGCGACCGATCAGGTCCTGGTATTCCGAGATTTGGAGGATGAGTAAGAGTGAGACGTATTCCGTTTGTAAAGGCGCACGCGCGTGGCAATGACTTCCTGGTGATCGACGAGGTGTACGCCCAGGGGCAGCACGCCGCCATGGCGCGCAAGCTTTGCTCGCGCAACACCGGCATAGGTGCCGATGGCATCGAGTTCCTTGACCGCCGTGCCGACGGCACAAACTTCCTGCGCCTCATCAACGCCGACGGCAGCGAGGCCGAGTTGAGCGGTAACGGAACGCGTTGCGTTGCTGCCTGGCTCGCCGCCAGCGAGAACATCCGCGAGATCACCTTCGGCACACACGGCGGCGACCGCCGCTGCAAGCTCATCGAGCACAAGAACTCCGAGTGGTGGATCGAGTCCGCGATGGGCGTGCCGCGCGTCATGCCGCGCACCATCGAAATCGAAGGCGTGGAAGGCCCCATCGCCGGCGCCATGGTCAACGTCGGTAACCCGCACTTCGTCCTCTTTCCCGAGCGCGAGGACTTTGGCTCGAACGGCATGAGCTGGCAGGAACTCGGTGCAAAGATCGCCGTCGACCCACTCTTCCGCTTCGGCACTAACGTGGAGTTCGTTCGCGTTCTCGGCCCCTCGGAGATCGAGTTCCGCATCTTCGAACGCGGCTGCGGCCCGACCACAAGCTCTGGCACAGGAACCTGTGCCTCCTCGTCCGCCGCTATCACGCTGCACGACGTCGCGCGTTCCTTGACCGCTGTCGCGCAGGGCGGCCCGCAAACCGTCGTGTGGCCAGAGCCCTCTGCGGAGATGATGTTGACCGGCCCTGCCGAAATCATCTGCACCGGTGAGGTTGAGTTCGAATGATCGCTCCGCTGCGACAGGGAAGCCGCATCGCAGTGGTCTCGCCTGCGTCTGCGGCGAACGGCGAACTGATCGACAAGGGCATGCGCGCGCTGCAGCAGTGGGGATACGAGCCCGTGCTGATGCCGCACGCAAAGGCCCGCGGACCGCTGTACTACGCGGGCAGCCTGGGCGATCGTCTGCAGGACCTGCACGCCGCGTTCTCAAGCGATGAGTACGACGCTGTCCTTTGCACGCGCGGCGGTTGGGGTTCAGCAGAACTGCTGCCGCACCTCGACCTCGACCTGATCCGTGCGAACCCCAAGGCGTTCATCGGTTACAGCGACCACACCGCGCTGCAGGCGTACCTGTGGTCTGCGCTCAAGCTGCCGACAATCTACGGCCCCATGTGCGCCGCAGACTGGGCGCTGGAGCAAGGTGCGGATGCGCCCACCTGGCGCGCAGCCGTGGAGCGTTCCTCGACATGGCAGGTCGGCGAGGCGGATGGCATGCGTGTGCTGCGCGAAGGCCACGCCGAAGGCCGTCTTCTTGGAGGCTGCCTGGCAATCCTCGAAGCGGGATTGGGCACGCCGTATGCGTTGCATCTGGACGAGCCGACCATCCTGTTTCTGGAAGACATCAACGTCAAGCCCTACCAGTGGGACAGGATGCTCCTGCATCTGCGATACGCGGGCTTGTTGAAGAACGTGCGCGGCATCGTCTTCGGAGACATGGGCGCAAACGTCGAACCTGACGAGCTGCCGCTGCTCGAAGGTGCATTGTTGCACGCCTTGTCAGAGTTTGAAGGGCCGATCGCAATCGGTCTGCGCAGCGGGCACGTCCGAGGAGGCAATCGCAGCGTGCCCCTGGGCGAGTTCGTCGCGCTTGAGAATAATAGACTGAGGAGTCTGTCGTAATGCAGTCGAAGCATGTGCATCTGATCGGAGTTTGTGGCACGGCGATGGCGTCGCTGGCCGGTATGTTGCGGGAGCAGGGGCACCGCGTCACGGGGTCGGATACAGCCGCGTATCCGCCGATGAGCGACCAGCTCCGCGCCATGGGCATCCCGATCATGGAGCCGTACGCCGCGGCCAATCTGCAACCGAAGCCGGACCTCGTCGTCGTCGGCAACGCCATCTCTCGCGGCAACCCGGAGCTTGAGGCTGTGCTCGACCAGCGCATCCCCATGATCTCGATGGCCGCGCTCATCCACGACGAGTTCCTGCTTGGACGCGACCGCTACGTCGTCTGCGGAACGCACGGCAAGACGACGACCACGTCGATGCTCTCGTGGATCTTTGAAGTCGCTGCGAAGAAAGACCCAAGCTTCGCTCCTTCGTTCCTCATCGGCGGCGTCGCAGAAAACTTCGGCACAAGCTATCGCGTTCACAAAGAGACGCGCCCGTTTGTGCTCGAAGGCGATGAGTACGACACAGCCTTCTTCGATAAAGGCCCGAAGTTTCTTCACTACTTCCCGGACGTCGCAATCCTGACACATGTGGAGTTCGACCACGCTGACATTTACGCCGATCTGACCGCCGTAAAAACAGCGTTCAAGCGCATGGTGAACCTGCTGCCTCAGCGCGGACGATTGATCGCCTACGACGGCAGCGAGAACGTCACCGAGTGCGCGGCAAAGGCGTTCTGCGCAGTCGAGCGTTATGGCTTCAACGAGCACTCCACCTGGCGCATGGTCGACCTGCAGCACATTGGCGGCGGTAGCTCATGGACGCTGCTGCGTTCCGGCGCAGAGTTTGCCCGACTCACACTGCCGATGGCAGGCGAGCACAACGCGCTGAACGCAACGGCTGCGGCCGCGCTGGCCGCAGGGCAGGGCGTTCCGGCAGAGAGCATCATCGAAGCTCTGGGCAGCTTCAAGAGCGTAAAGCGCCGCCTAGAAGTCCGTGCCGAAATCGACGGCATCACGATCATCGACGACTTCGCGCACCACCCGACCGCTATCCGCGAGACGCTGCGCGCCTTGCGCGCAAGCTACGCCGGCCGCAGGCTGGTCGCCGTCCTGGAGCCGCGCTCAAACACCCTTCGCCGCAACGTCTTTGAGCAGGAACTCATCGAAAGCCTCGCGGCAGCAGACGAGGTGGTTGTCGCCGCAGTTTTCAACCTTACGGCGATTCCAGCCGCAGAGCGTCTCGACCCCGCGCACGTCGTGGAAGCATTGATTCAGCGCGGCATTCCTACGGCATTGCACGCAGACGCCGAGGAGATTGTGGCGGCTTTGTCGCAGACCCTGCGCAGCGGAGATGTCGTGGCGATTCTATCCAACGGTGGCTTCGGCGGCATTTATGAGAAGCTTCCGGCTGCACTTCGGGCGAAGACCAAAGTATCCTAAGCAGGTTATGTTTCGCACGTTGCTTATGGTCATGGTCTTCGTCGCGCTGGGTGTTCCCGCGGCGATCGTTGGAATTCCTTACTCGCTGCTCGTCGGCAATACGCATGTCATGTATCGCTGGGGCACGTCGATCATCCGGCTTGGCATGAAGGCTGCCGGCATTCGTGTGCGTATTCTCGGCGCAGAGAACGTCCCGCAGGGACGCGGAGTGATCTACCTCTCCAACCATGTCTCGAATCTGGACCCACCCGTCAACATCGCCAATGTGCCCGGAGAGACCGCCTTCTTTCTCAAGAAGTCGCTGATGAATATTCCTCTGCTCGGCACAGCGATGAAGATGGGGAAGTTCATCCCTGTGGCTCGTGCGAAGTCCGTGGAAGAGGCGCGCCGCAGCACGGAACTAGCTGCAGAAGCACTGCGCTGCGGTCATCACATTACGATCTACCCCGAAGGCACGCGTTCCCGCGACGGCCAGTTACTGCCGTTCAAAAAAGGCGCCTTCTATCTCGCGGAATCAACCGGCGCGCCACTGGTGCCAATCATCATGCGCGGCACGCACGCTCTTTGGCCTAAAGGGCAGACATGGCTGAAGTCCGGTGAGGTGATCATGGAGTTTTTGCCCGCAATCGATCCCACGGCTTATGAAAGTCGTGAAGCTCTGATGCAAGAGGTACGTGAGCGGATGGAAGCGGCGTTGAAGCTCTAAGTGAGGTCTTGGCTACTTGACGATGGCGTTGTAGCCATCGCCCAGGAGACGTTGGCGCATCGCGTCAGCGTCTTTCTTGTTCGCAAAGGGACCTACCTGGATATGCAGCAGGCTGTCCTGCGGAACGTTGCGCGCAGAGACCGAGTAGCCTTTGCTATGCAGCGCGCCGACAAGCAGGTCAGCATCTTCGCGATGCGAGACCGCCGCGACCTGCACCACATACGCTCCGCTTGCCGAGGTTGCAGGCATCGGAGCGGCTGGCTGTGCAGCAGGTGTGGAGACGCGTACAGGAGTCGGACGAGGCGCCGCGACGGGAGTCGACACCGGGGCGGCGGTCGCATCGCTGTTGTCTCTTGCTGTCACCGAAGGGCTTGCTGTCGGAGCCGGCGTCACCTGCGCGGGAGCCGCGCTCGGGGCAGGCGGGACGGAATTGCTGCCCGTGGGCGATCCTGCAGAAGGTTTGTTGAAGTGATTGAACTGCGCGTCATTGGACCCGCTGCCGTCGCCCGTCGTTGCTGTCGGGACGACGGTGGCCTTCTTGCCAAGGTTGTACCCAAAGGCAAAGAAGAGGCCACAGACCAGGATCAAGCCAAAAAAGATGGCAAGAATCGTGCCGGTGGAGAGCGTGTATTCACGCTCGTCCCGGCCCGGGATCAGGTCGTCATCGTCATCGAGCAGGTGGTGGCGGCGGGTTTCCATGGCGGTCGTTGACTAGAAGCGGACGTAGAAGCCTGCAGTCGGCTCGTAGGTCGTCGTGTGCTTGTTGATCGTCAGATAGTTCAGCAGGAAATCGGGGGCCTTGAAGAAGGCTTGACGCCATGCAGCGCGAACGCCAAAGTGGCTGTCGCCGAACTCTTTCTGAACGCCAAGGTTGTAGTAGTAGGTCGCGCGCCACTGGGTCGGTGCGCTCTGTCCACCGCCACGGGTCGGGCGGAAGCGAGTGGAACCAGCGCCTACGCTGACGAACGGCTGCAGACCGAAAAACTGGTGCGGCGGCGTAATCACATAGCCAAAGCTGGCTTCGTCCACGCCGGTCTGAATCTGTCCCGGTGCAACGCTCGCGCCTGTCTGGTCGGTCAGGGTTTCCGTATAACGCGCGTAGGTGTAGTTGAACTCGATACCAACGTACGGCTTCTTGGTATAGCGGAAGTTCGCCAACAGACCAACCGTATTACCGGCCTTTTCCGTGAGCGTCGTGCCTGCGGTCGAGGCTCCGGACGGAGTCACGACGCCGGTCACAGACGAATTGAACTGACCGATGCCATAGAGGCCGAAGTCCAGATGCGAAAGCCGCTCATAAAGCTTGCTCTGGGGAGCGCTCTGGTCCTGAGCGTGCGCGGAGGCGGTGACGGCTGTGCCTGCAACAAGGCCGGCGGCAAGTAGGAGACGGGCAGTGCGGTTCAACGGATCGTAGCTCCAGCGCGGGATGCGCGCAGTCTTTAGTCTACCGTGTTTGGTGCGTGGAACGCTCGCGAAAGCGCCTTATCGGTGGCCTTTGTTGCGGCGGGCGAGGAAGGCCACCCGGGCAAACCATGTCGTGGAGCCGGCGATCACAGCCGCGCAAGGCAGGGCCACCGCTGCTTTGGCGACGGAAAGACAGGCTGCGAACCACAAAATGGCGGCTATCCCCTGCAAAACTGCGTGCGGTCGTCGAAAGCTGGCCAGCATCAGCAGGAACGCTGCCACGAGCAGTACCAGGCTACGCGCGGCGTGAGGGCTGTGGGCCACCGAGGCCAGCGCGACCAGAGTAGCGGTCAGCCCCGCCGCCCCGGGCAGCAACGAGCCGGGACGGTTGGCTTCCCAGGCCATCAGCAAGGCTCCTGCGGTCAGCAGCAGCAGCGTGAGGGAGGGTGAAAAGGGCAGGGCAAGCACGTCGCGTTACTGGTGCTGCTGCAGGCTCATGCGCAGGGCGATGGCTTGCGGGTTATGCGGATCGAGCGTGGTGGCGTGGTTGACGTCTTCCACCGCAGCGGGCACGTTCTTGTCCGCCAGGTCGAGTCGCGCCAGCACGAGGTACGCTGCCACGTTCGGCTTCAGTCGCAGCGAGTTCTGGGCTTCGGTGCGAGCCTCAGCCTTCTGGCCGCTCTTCTCTCGAACCTCTGCGAGTCCCGCGTGCGCGTCGGCGTTCGAAGAATCAGCCTCAATCGCAGAGTTGAACTGCTCTTCGGCCTGCGGCAGCAGGCCTTGCGTCATATAGTCGTGTCCGATGTTGTTGTACTCGGCCGCGCGTTTTGCTGGTGGCAGCATCGCCAAACGGGCATCGCGGATCTGGTCGAGCTGGAAGGCGGCCTGCCGGAAGCTGGCTTCGGAGTACGTGCGGCGAATGCGTTCGGCCGGGGCGAAGGTCGTGTCGTTCGGGTTGAGCTTGCTGCCGGGCGCGGCTGCCGCGAGACGGGAGCGCAGCGTCGCGATATCGCCATCAGTCGGCTTCAACTTGAGCGCCGCATTCGCTTCCTTGAACGCTTCGGTGGTTTCGCCGCGACGATAGAGCGAAACGGCGAGGTTGTAGTGGAAGTCCGAGTCGTTGGGGTCAGACTTCGAGGCCTTCAGAAAGTACTCGATGCCGTCCTTGCCCTGACGGGCCAGCGCGACGCCGTGGTTGTTCAGCACTTCGGGCAGCGGAAGGCGCGAGCCCACAAAGTCGAAGGCGGCTGCGGCAGCGGCGTAGTTGTTGGCGTTGAAGCGGGAGAGCCCAAGGTAGAAGCCGGCTTCGAGCGCCAGCGGACTGTCCTGCGGCACCTTCGCCAGCGTCGCCGACGCAGCGGGATAGTCCTTGGCCGCATACTGCTCCTTGCCGAGCGCGAGCAGGGCAGAGCTGTAGTCGGGAACGATCTTTACCGCTTCGGTCAGGCGCGTAAGTCGCTCGGTGGGGTTCGCCGTGTTGGTACCGCGAATGTAGTCCTCAAACGCTGAGAGCGGAACCGCGCCTGCCGTGGCCAGAAAGGTCTGCTCGGCGATGTTCAGCTTCGGGTCGATGCTGCGTGCGACCTTCCAGGCGATGGCGTTCTCCGCGTCGTACAGGCGATTGAGTTCGGCAGCATCTTCCACCGGAGCGGAGAGCTTGAACTCGCTGACCGCGAGCACCTGAGACTGGATGCGAATGTGGCCGTTCACGACGTTGAAGCTGCCGATCACAACGTAGTTGCAGTCAAGCTGCTGCGCGATCCGGATGGTTGTAGCGCGCGAGGGGCGAAAGTCTGTCGGCAGGCCGAGGTGGTCGAGCGCGAAGCGCCGGTCGTCCTGCGAGATCGTAAGGAAGCCGACCGAGTTCAGGCGCCGGTCCAGCGTATCGGGGAAGCTGTCACCGATCCAGTTGAGCGACGGATTGCCGGAGCGGTTCTCGAAGGGAAGAACGAGGACGACTCGACCGCTGGGCATAGTTTGCGCGGCGGCGGGAACAACAAAGCTGGCGGAGGCCAGAGCGGCGAGAAAAAGTCGACGAACCATCCCGGCTAGTGTAGCTCCCGAGGGTGTGCACCCTCACGCCTTCCCCTGTTGACTGGCTGATTGCCTGTCCGCAAGCCCTTGATTTTGGAAGAATCGACGGAGAGTTCCGGGTGCGGCTTCAGGGGCCGGGCTGGCTTGCGGAGCAAGAGAATGACTGAAGAGCCGCGAAAGAGGTGTTAGCCGCGCTGGCCACGGGCCATGGCGGCTCGGGCTTCCTTGTCGGCTTCGCGCTTGCGCTCGGTTTCGCGTTTGTCCCAGTCCTGCTTGCCCTTGGCCAGCGCGACTTCGCACTTCACGCGACCGTTCCTGAAGTAGAAGCGGACGGGGACCAGCGTGTAGCCCTTGCCCTGCAGTGCGGCTTTCAGCTTTTCGATCTCACGCTTGTGCAGCAGCAGCTTCCGGGTACGGGTTTCTTCGTGGTTATAGATATTGCCGTGCGAGAAGTGGCCGATGTGGGCGTTGAGCAGAAAGGCTTCGCCATCTTTCACTAGGCCGTAAGCGTCCTTCAGGTTCGCCTTGCCTTCACGGATGCTCTTGACCTCCGTGCCACGCAGGGCGACGCCCGCCTCGAAGCGGTCTTCGAGGAAGTAATTAAAGCTTGCCGAGCGGTTAAAGGCTGCGTCCCGCTGGCCGGCCGCGACGGGGTCGCGATCCTTGGCCTTGGTCACAGGCTTTGCGCTTTGGAGGGGCTTTACCGGGATGGAGGCTTGGCGTGGCATACAGCAAGGGCTCTTTGGATGCTAGCAGAAGACGAGCGGCTGCAAGGATTTGCAAAAGAACACCAAACCTCCTGCCGAGTGGTGCGTCCAACAGGCACAACCCCCGACTGCGAGAGGATGCTCAGGAAGCCTCCGTGGACTGTTTGGGTCAGTTACTTCCTTCGGAGCAGTCAGTGGAGCGGATGGTACTATCGACAGAGCCCGGCACCCCGTTTGTAGCCACACGGCAACCCTCAAATCCCCGCAAGATCTCTGGCGGTGGAGAAGGTTGTTATGGCGCGAACGGCCCCAGCGTCCAGGGCCATCTTGAGCGGACGGAATGCATGCAGCAGCAGCAACCGGGGAACGGTCGTCGACCCATGAACAAGTTGAAAATGCGCTACGCAGCAGCAGGATTCGGGCTGGCGTTGGCGATGATAGCGGCTGCGCCCTCAGCGCACGCGCAGTCGGCCTCGAAGTGGAACAAGCGTGGCCAGGCGGCCGAAGCTCGTGACAACTATGACGAGGCGTTTGAAGATTTCCGTCAGGCGCACCTGAAAAAGCCCGGCGATCTTCGCTACAAGGCCCGCTTCGAGCGTCTTCGTTTCGAAGCCGCCAACCAGCATCTTGACCGCGGTCGCGTCCTGCGGCAGTCGGGCGACAACGCTGCCGCGATGGTCGAATTCCAGCGCGCGCTGCAGATTGACCCGAGCAATGAAGCCGCCGCCCAGGAACTGAATATGGTGGCGAAGCCTGCGATTCCGACAGGTGGAGCAGGCGTAGCGCCCTCTGCGAACGGAGCGCCTTTGACCGCCTCCGGCGCCGTGCTGGGCACGCCCGGAGCTGCGCTCGAGCCACTGGATAATGAGCAGATCCCTCACCAGGTTCAGGTGCAGCGCGACATCGCGTCCATGTCGTCGCCGATCGCTCTGAAGGCCGTGTCCGATGATCCGATTACGCTCCACATGGTGGAAGACACCAAGATCATCTACCAGGCCATCGGCAAAGCCGCTGGCCTGAACGTTATCTTTGACCCCGACTACACCTCCAAGCGCATTCCCGTGGACTTGACCGGGGTGTCGCTCGCGGACGCGTTGCGCATCGTGGGTACGCTCGCCGGTACGTTCTGGAAGCCGGTCACCTCGAACACCATCTTCGTGGCGCAGAACAACCGCACCAAGCGCACGGACCTCGACGACCTCGCTGTACAGACGTTTTATCTGACGAACGTATCGCAGCAGAACGACGCGAACGAAGTGCTGGTGGCCCTGCGTAACCTGCTCGATCCGTCGATCAAGATCTACCTTGTGGCAAGCCAGAATGCGATCGTGATGCGCGCTTCTCCCGACCAGCTTGTGCTGGCGGAAAAGCTGATCAACGATCTTGATCGCGCCCGCGCTGAAGTTGTGATCGACGTGGCCGTGCTGGAAGTCAGTCGCCAGAAGGAACGAAACCTCGGCATCACGCTGCCGACAAGCATCGGTCTGACACCGCAGTACTCGAACGCCAACGTTTCGACCTCCACCTCCACCACCACAACGACGTCGACGACCGCAGGCTTCACCCTGAACACGCTGGCCAACCTGAATGCGACGAACTTTGCCGTCACCTTGAGCGGAGGCACGGTCAACGCGCTGCTCTCGGATGCGGACACCCGCATTCTGCAGAATCCGCGTATTCGCGCCACCGATGGACAGCGTTCGACGCTGAAGATCGGCTCGAAGATTCCGGTTGCGACAGGCAGTTACAGTTCGACGCTCTCCACCACAACCTCGCTGGGCGTACAGACGCAGTTCACCTACCTCGACGTCGGTGTCAATATCGACATCACGCCGACGGTTCACTATGACCGCGAGATTTCCCTGAAGCTCAAGGTGGAAATCAGCTCGCAGAACGGTTCGTCCACCATCTCGGGTGTGACGGAACCGATCATTGCGCAGCGCGTGTCTGAGCAGGTGATTCAGTTGAAGGACGGTGAGCCCTCTCTGCTTGCCGGACTCTTCCAGCAGCAGGACACGAACTCGATCTCGGGTACGCCCGGTCTGGGTGAGCTCCCCATCCTCAAGTACTTCTTCTCCTCGAACGACAAGGTTCGCCAGGAAGACGAAATTGTCTTCCTGCTGATTCCGCACATCGTTCGTGAGTCGGTCCTGACGTACGAGAACACCCGCCCGATCTATACGGGAACGGCGAACTCGGTGGAACTGATCCGCCGCGATCCTTCGGAAGTGCTGGCTGCGATGGCTGCAGCTCAGAACGCACGCTCGGCGGCTCAGGCCGCTGCGTCGAACACCTCTTCGGCGAACGCCGCGTCCGCCATGATGGGGCAGCTGGCTGCACAGGCTCATCCGTTGAGCCCCGGCGCAGTCGCTCCTTCGGCTGCAGCGACTGCCGCCGCTCAGATCGCCGCTACTCCTGGAGCAATCGCTCCTCCGGTATCCCTGACGGTTGTTCCGGCTGTCGCGAACCAGACGGTTGGCTCGACCTTCCAGGTAGCGCTGCTGGCTGCGAACGCGAAGGATCTGTACAGCGTTCCGGTACAGCTTCAGTTTGATCCGAAAGTCTTGCAGCTGGTCAACGTCGACCTCGGCGACCTGCTGGGACGCGACGGACAGGCTGCGGCCCTGGTGCATCGTGATGAAGGCAACGGCGCTGTAACGATCTCGGCGTCACGTCCTCCGGGCGTGCGCGGTGTGGACGGTCAGGGCTCGATTGCCACGATGACCTTCCGCGCTATCGGCAAGGGCGACGCCACGATCAGCCTGGTGCGGATCGGTGCAAAGAACTCGGCTGGAGCCAACGTCCCGACGGTAGGCACGCAGGGTCTGGTACACGTTCGCTAAGGCAGGCAAGGCTAGAGCAGGCAAAAGGATGAGGATGAGTCATCATCACAATGCGAAGGCGCGGACCGCGAAGCTGGCGGGACGCGTCGGCTCGTCCGAAGCAGGTGTGACTCTGCTGGAGCTGATTATTGTTGTTGCGATGATCAGCATTCTGGCCGGGGCAGCACTGCCGCTGGTCAAGCTGCAGATCAAGCGCTCCAAGGAGCGCGAACTGCGGCGCGACCTCTGGACGATGCGCGCCGCCATTGACGCCTACAAGGATGCAGCCGACAAAGGTGGCATCCAGACCAAGGCAGATTCGAACAACTACCCACCTGACCTGGAGACGCTGGTCAACGGCGTCGATATTCAGGACCACAAGGTGCGGTTTCTCCGCGAAATTCCGATCGACCCGATGACGAAGTCGACGGACTGGGGAATGCGCTCAAACCAGGATGATGCCGATTCATCAAGCTGGGGCGGGCAGAACGTCTTCGACGTGTACACGAAGTCCGATGGCACAGGGCTGGACGGGACGAAGTACAGCACATGGTAAAAGCAACGCCAATTCGCAAGCAGGGCAGTGAAGCGGGCTTTACGCTCATGGAACTGATGATCGTCATGACGATCATCGGGTTGCTGGCGGCGATCGCCGTACCCGCGTACCTGAACAACGTGCGCCGCGCCAAGGAAGCTGTTTTGCGGGAAGATCTGCACACCATGCGGCAGGCGATCGACAGCTACACCGTGGACAAAGAAAAAGCTCCACAGTCGCTGGACGACCTCGTGCAGGGTGGCTATCTGAAGTCCATGCCCATCGATCCGATCACAAACCGCACAGATACATGGATTACCAGCCAGTCGGACACGCTGACGAGCATCTCGGAGACGCAGGGTGGCATCGACGATGTGCACTCCGGCTCGCAGGGATTGGCCTCCGACGGCACGAGTTATAACACCTGGTAACAGAATCGACAGCGGTTGCATTTACAATGAAACGGATGACGGTCCAACTATTCCGGCCGTCCCTTTGGAGCAGGTTTGTCTCAGGTGTTTGAAACTTCCACCCATGGCGCGACTCGTTCGCGCGCGAAGATCTCTTCAGCGGCATGTGGCTCGATGCTGGCAGCTTTGCTGCTGGCCGGTTGCGGCAATAACTATCGCCCTGTCGTGACAGGTACCAGCCCCGTTGGCCCGGCGTCCCAGCCCGTAAAGTACGCTGTGGCTGTGTCTGACCCTGGTTCCTCGCAGTCGGGGCTTGTGACCTTTGTGGACTTCTCCGGCGATACGGTGATCACCCAGCCTGCGGTACAGACTGCGCCGAACTACATCGTGCTGAACGGCAGCGCAGAAACGACCGCATCGTATGGCTACACGATCAACGCTGCGGGCACGCTTTCGGAGTTTGGTGTTTCCAGCCCGAACACCCTGCTGACGAGCCAAATTCTTACCTCAACGCTGCCGACGACGGCGACGCCCACCAACATTGCCTCGATTTCGCTGCTGAACTCGACCGGAACGGTGTTTGTTCCGGAGGTCGGCGCGAATCTGCTGGCTTCGCTGACCACCACGGGACAGCTCGTTCAGGAGATCGCCACGCCTGCTCGCCCGCAGTATATCGTCGGCATGAACAGCACGCCGCGCATCTACGTTCTGAACGCAAACAACACCGCGAGCTCGATCGAAGCAAACGCAACGACCGGCCTGACCTTGACGTCGAACATCACCGTCGGCACGAACCCGGTGTACGGCATCATGACGAGCGACCTGCGTCGCGCGTTCGTGGTGAACAAGGGCTCGCAGACGGTCAGCGTGATCAATGTCGTGAACAACGCGTTGGACAGCACCACGCCGACGATCACCATTCCGACCGTGACCGATAGCGGCGGCAATAACATCTCCACGAACCCCGTCTGGGCGGACATCAACCCGTTGACCAATGAACTGGTTGTGCTCTCTGCCGGTGACGGAACGCACGGTGGCATGGTTTCGGTCTTCAACATCCCGCTCTGCTCGGCTGCGGCGCAGGCGTCGAACCCGACTTGTAACGCGGATAATCCTGTTGACGGAACGAACTTCGGTACGCTGGTGTCGACGGTTCCCGTTGGCGTGAATCCGACTCAGCTTCAGGTACTGCGTGATTCGACGACACCGCGTGCTTACGTGGCGAATTCGGGCAACGGTTCGACCAATGGCTCGGTGAGCGTGGTGAACCTGAATACCGGCGTGGTTTCGGCCACGATCCCTACGGTCGCAGACTCCACCACCCTGTCGACGCCTTCGATCTTCGGTGTACATCCCTCGACGCTGGCGGTAACCACCGGCTCACCGACGGGCAAGGTATACGTGACCTCGACGGACAGCCGCTACCTTACGATCATCGAGACCGATGACGATACGGTGTTCACGCACGCACCTATCTACGGCACTGGCGTTCGCGTCGTCGTGACAGCACCCTAACAAAGCTTCTCAGCAAAACAAGAAGGCCGCCTGCAAAGGCGGCCTTCTTGTTGTGCGTGTGACGCGGAATTACATGCCTGCGAGGATGATCGGCGGAGTTGGCGTCTTGGAGCCACCTTGTTCCTCGACCGTTACGCCGAAGCCCTTCGCCGCAATGCCTTTCGGAATCTCTGGCATAACGACAGTGGCAATGCCACGGGAGTCTGGCCGGAACGTGCCTGCTGGAACCGGATTCTGCCCATCAGCGGGAAGCAGCCACAACTGGTACGTCTTGTTGGGGTCGATGGGCTGTAGATGGCTTGCGATGAAGACCAGAGAACCCTTGCCTGCGATGTAAGCCGCGTGGCCCTCGGGCTTCGGTGGCTCCGGTTGGCCATTCACCAGCATGTGGAGCGAAACCTGCATCGCGCCAGCGTCCGTCAGCGTATCCAGCGTCGTCTGCGCCTCGGTGAGCGAGCTTTCGACGCTTTGCGTCTTGACTTGCTGCGCCGCAAGATCGCCCAGTGCTGACTGGCGTTCACGGAACTGCAAGCCTGCGACGACCGCCATACCTGCCGCAATCGCCCAGCCTGTCCAGCCGAGAATCGAAACAACGGGGTTGCGGCCATGGCGAGTCTCTTCCACTTCCTCGGGCTCGCTTTCAAAGATGCGGCGGCCGCGAGAAGCGAGGAATAGCTCTCCGGTATCAGTGGCAGGGCGTTCCTGGGGAAGAGGAATGGGCTGCGCCACAGGAACAGACGCCGAAGAGTGTTCGTAAGCTGGCAGAGACGCAACCGCCGCGCGCGCTGGCTCGGCAGGGCGTGGGACAGCTACGGGCAGAGCAATCTTCTTTTCCTTGGCCACGCGACGCATCAGCCGTTCACGCGCAGCCGCAGGCGGAGTATGCAACTCGCTTTGCGCCAGCGCGTAGCCTACGAGATCACCCTGAAAGCGTGCCACCTCCTGGCGGCACTGCTCGCAACGCTCGAGGTGCTGAATCGCGTTTTCGAGCTCTTCACCTTCCAGAAGCTGCAAGGCGAAAAGGGCAAGATCATCCTGAGATAAATGAGTCATCGTGTTCATGCCGCAAACGCCTTTCTCAGCACGATCAAGGCGCTGCGGATGCGGGTCTTGACGGTTCCCAGCGGGTCGCCGGTCATCTCCGCGATTTCGGTGTGGGTCAGACCATCGAAGAACGCCATCTCAAGGGTTTTGCGCTGTTCTATTGGCAGTTGAGCGATCACAACGCGAGCGCGTTCCGTCATCAGTGAGCGTTCGCTCTCTTCGGCAAGATTGCCGGGGCTTGCGAGCACGACGTCCTCCACCTGTTCGGTGGGCCGTTTGCGCCGCAGAGTATCAATGGAGCGGTTGCGCGCGACCACAGCCAACCAGCCCACGAGACTACCGCGGGCGGAGGTGAAGCTGTCGGGTGTGCGCCATACCTGCATGAAAATCTCCTGCAACACGTCTTCCGCCGCAGAGGCGTCGCGAAGGACGCGTAACGAAACGGAGTAGACGATGCGCGAGTAGCGATCGTAGAGAGCCGTCATTGCAGCCTCATCACCTCGCTGCACGCGCGCCAGAAGCTGGGCGTCGTCGTTAGGCGAAGGATCTGCCGCCGGGTTTGTCGTTTCAAACTCTCTGTTCATAGAACGAGTTACCGCGTACTTTGGATTGCTCTGTAGAGGGCTTTGAGGCTGCTTCGTGATTGGTTCTGCGTCGTTGTATCTCGTTTGTTAGATGCACGCAGAGCCACGGAGGAAAGCGGTTGTAGATGTGAGCCCCAGTGTACTCGACCGTCCCGTATCCTGAGAGGGATACTTTCGGGCGGCGCATGGCGTGCCCATTTGGGGATGTGTAGGATGCCTGCTCCGCAAGCAAAACTTCGATTAGACAAACTACTGGTAGAACGCCAGCTTTTTTCGAGCCGCGAACGCGCCCAGGCGATGATTCTTGCCGGTCGTGTCATGGTCAACGAGCAGAAGGTGGATAAGCCAGGGGCTCCCGTGGCTGACGACGCCGTCGTTCGTTTGCTGGGAGACGACATGCGCTACGTCTCGCGTGGCGGACTGAAGCTCGAAGGCGCGTTGAAATCCTTTGGCATTTCGGTGGAAGGCCGTCCGTGCGCGGACATCGGAGCGTCTACCGGCGGCTTTACGGACTGCATGTTGCAGCACGGAGCCCCCACCGTGGTCGCCGTGGACACCGGCTACGGCCAGATTGCACACAAGCTTCGTGTGGATACGCGCGTCACGCTGCATGAGAAGACGAACGCCCGTCTGCTGCCCGCAGGTGCGTTGGTCACCGAGCCACGTGTGCAGTTCTTCGCCATGGACGTCAGCTTTATCTCAGGAACACTGGTAATTCCTGCCGTGGTGCGGGCGCTGGCTCCGGCAGGGGAGCGTTGGCAGGGCGAGGCGGTGCTGCTGGTGAAACCGCAGTTCGAAGCAGGCCGCGAGCATGTAGGCAAGGGCGGCATCGTGCGTGATCCGGCAGCGCACCAACTGGCGATTGAGCGCATCCGCGAGTGCGTGCTGGAGCTTGGCGGCGAGGCTGTCGCGTTGATTGATTCGCCGATTCTAGGCACCGAAGGCAACAAAGAGTTCCTGCTCCACGCACGCTTCGCATGATGTTGATCGTCTATGGCGCAAGACACGTTTACACTAGGGAAACCCATGCCACGCGCCGCCATCATTTCCAAGCCGCAGAAGCCTGAGCTCGAAGAGCTATTGCCGGAGTTGACGGCATGGCTGGCCGCGCACGGCTTCGAGTGTACGCTCGATCTGCAGACGGCCGAGTACCTCGGCAAGCCCGAGCTAGGAGTGGGCCGTGAGCAGATCGCGAGCAAGCGGCACCAGATCGTCATCACCCTTGGTGGAGACGGCACGCTGCTCTCCGCAGCCCGCGCGTTTGCGCATACGGGCACGCCGATTCTGGGCATCAATCTAGGCTCGCTGGGCTTTCTCACCGAGGTCCCTGTCTCCGAGATGTACATAACGCTGGAGGCCTGGCTGAACGGGACGGCGGTGCTCGACTCCCGCTGGCTCATGCAGACGGAACTGATTCGCGACGGCGAGGTCTTCCGCAGGTTTGAAGCGCTGAACGATGTGGTGCTCGCCAAGGGAGCCATCGCGCGTATGGGGGAGTTTGCGATTGAGCTCGACTCGCAGGCTGTGGCTCGCTTCAAGGCAGATGGTGTGATCATCGCGACGCCGACAGGCTCCACCGCGTACACGCTTGCGGCAAACGGTCCGATCCTGATGCCGACGGTCGATGCGATGGTGATGACGGCCATCTGTCCGCACCTGCTGACCATTCGCCCAATCGTCGTGCCGGGGCACTCGAAGATTTCAGTCACCGTGGACGTTGTGCCGCACGAGACCTATCTGACCGTCGACGGACAGGAGGCGGTGGAGCTTCTTCTAGGAGACCGCATCGACTGTTGCCGCTCGGAGAGCTCGATTCGTCTGCTCAGACTGCATGAGAACGGCTTGTTCAACGTGCTGCGTTCGAAGCTCAGCTGGGGAGAACGGTAGTTTTCCTGGCATAGAAAGAAGTAGGGCCCGCGATTGCTCGCGGGCCCTTGTCGTTTGTGGCCGCAGTTAGCTCTTCAGCGTCGCGGCGACGGTCTCCTGCCACGGCGTGGTGGGGCGGCCGATAAGCTGGCTGAGGTCGCGCGAGGTGGTGTCGAGCATACCCTTGCCTGCTGCGGCATCGGCGTCAGCGAGGATGTGCGCGAGAGGCGCGGGCAGGCCAAAGCCGGTGAGCGCTGCCTCGTAGTCGGCCTCGGAGAGGCGAGCGTAAACAACGGGCTTGCCTGAGACCTTGGCGGCTTCGGCGGCGAACTCCGTGTAGTTGTAGCTGGTGTCTCCCGCAAGTTCGTAGGCCTTGCCGTTGTGGCCTTCCGTGCTCAGGACGACGGCTGCGGCCTCGGCGTAGTCAGCGCGCGTAGCGGTGGCAAAGCGGCCATCGCCTGCGACTCCGATAACGGCTCCATGCGCGACCGAGGCAGGCAGACTTGCCGTATGGTTCTCGGTGTACCAGCCGTTGCGGAGCAGAGCGAAATCTACACCAGCCGAACGGAGGTACTCTTCGGTAGCTTTGTGCTCTTCGGCGAGCAGTGCTGGCGTAGTGTCCGCGTTCAGAATGCTGGTGTAGGCGATGAAGGTGACGCCTGCAGCCTTGGCGGCGTCAATCGTGGCCTTGTGCTGCGCAAAGCGCTGGCCGACTTCACTGGAAGAGACGAGCAGAAGCTTGCTGACGCCGGACAGTGCAGACGCAAGGGGCTCCGGCTGGTTGTAGTCGCCTGTGCGGACGGTGACGCCCTTGGCCGCGAGGTCTGCGGCCTTGGTCGGGGTGCGGACAATAGCGACAATCTCGCTGGCAGGAATGCGTGTGAGAAGAGCTTCGACGGCGAGGCGGCCGAGGTGGCCTGTGGCTCCGGTGACTGCGATCATAGTGCGACTCCTTTTGCTTGCCGAAGGTTTCGGCTACGAGAACCAGCGTAGCGCAGTAGCTTACTTTGCGTAAGTACGTACTTTTAAGTAAGCTCCTGATATGAAGACTGGACTGGTAAGCAGGGTGAGAGGGCGGCGCGGGAACCTGCTCGCATCGGAGTGTCCTTCGCGGACGGTGCTGGACCATGTTACGTCGCGTTGGGGCGTGCTGGTGCTGGTGCAGTTGCTGGAAGGCGAGCGCCGCTTCAGCGCACTGGCCAGGGAGATCGGCGGTGTAAGCGAGAAGATGCTTGCGCAGACGCTGCAGCAACTGGAGGCTGACGGTTTTGTCGCGCGCGAGGTCGTACCGTCCGTGCCGCCGAAGGTGTCGTACAGCCTGACGCCGCTGGGCAGCAGCATTGCGGAGCATGTAAGGGAACTGGCCCTCTGGATTGAGGCGAATCTGCCGCAGGTGATGCGTCAGAGAGCACGCTACGCGGAGCGCAAGGCCGCGCTTGTCGGGGCTTAGCCTGCGAGGCCGGGTGCTTTAGAGAATGCGCAGCAGAAGCTGATTGGTGAGCAGGGCCGCAAGGTAGGCAACACCGGTCATGTAGCAGAACTGCAGCAGCGGGAACTTCCAGCTATTCGTTTCGCGGCGCACCACGGCAAGCGTCGAGGTGCACTGCATCGCGAAGGCGAAGAAGACCACCAGCGCGATCGCACCGGCGGCGGTCATGTCGTGACGCAGAGCCATCTGCAGGTTCTGTGCGTGCGTTGCCGGGTCGGCTCCGTAAAGCGTGCCAAGCGTGCCCACGATGACTTCGCGCGCGACGATCGAGCTGAGCAGACCGATGCCGATCTTCCAGTTGAAGCCAAGCGGGCGGAGAACCGGCTCAATCCAGTGGCCGATGTGCCCGATGATGGAGCTCGTAATCTCAGAGAACTGGCCGCCGTGGATAGGCAGCACGCTGAGCAGCCACACGAGGAATGTGCACGCAAGAATGACGGTGCCGGCCTTCTTGAGGAAGAGCCCCGCACGGTCGTACAGCCGCAACGAAAGACCCCGCGGCGTCGGCCAGCGATACTGCGGCAGCTCGAGGACAAAGGGTGCAGGCTGCGCCTTCATAACGCTTGAGTTCAGCGCGCGAGCCGTAACGAGTGCCGCAAGGAAGCCAAGCGCGTACAGCCCAAGCATTACGGCAGCGCGCAGGCCGACCAGTGAGCCCAGGAAGCGATGGTCCGGCACGAAGGCCGCGATGATCAGTGTGTAGATCGGCAGTCGCGCAGAGCAGGTCATGAACGGTGCGACGAGGATCGTGGCAAGGCGCTCGCGCTTGTTCTCGATGGTGCGCGTAGCCATGATCGCTGGAACAGCGCAGGCATACGCCGACAGCAGGGGAATGAACGCCTTGCCGTTGAGGCCGAAGAAGCGCATCACACGGTCAGCGATCAGCGCAGCGCGAGCCAGATAGCCCGAGTCTTCGAGGATGCCGATGAAGAGGAAGAGCAGAAGGATCTGCGGCAGGAAAACAAGAACGCTTTGCACGCCGTTCCATATGCCGTCACGCAGCAGCGCCCGCACCCAGTTGTCGGGCAGAGCATTTGCGACAACCGCACCGGCCTTCGTCAGCAGGTCGCCAAGGCCATCGCTCAGCGGCTGGCCGAGGGAGAAGACCACCTGGAAGACCGCGATAACGACAGCGAGAAAGATCAGCGGGCCCCAGATGCGGTGCAGCAGCACCGAGTCGAGGCGTCTCGTCCAGAGCGGAGCTTCCGGTGACCGATACTTGGTGCGCTGCGAAACCTGCGCAGCCCACTTGCGGCTGGCGGCAGCCGGTTGCAGCACGGGCAGGCGCAGCGATTGGCGAACCTCGGGGGCACTGGTCGTTTGCTCCAGAAACGCGGAGATCAGGTCCATCCCCCGGCCCTTGGCGCTGGAGATCAGAGCGACGGGGTGGCCAAGTTCGGCGCTCAGCGCCAGCGGATCAACCTTGCCGCCGCGCTGCTCGAGCAGGTCGCTCATGTTGAGCAGAACCATCGTTGGCAGGCCGAGCGAAAAGACCGTCTGCGCGAGCATGAGCTGGCGGTTCATGTGAACGGCATCCAGCACCAGCAGCACGACGTCAGGCGCGGGAACTCCGGGCATGCGGCCCGTAAGCACGTCGACCGCAACGCGTGCGTCTTCGGAGTAAGTCGCCAGCGAATAGATGCCGGGCAGGTCGATGAGCGTGAGGTCGCCGCGGCCGATGCCGCGCATCTTGCCCGAGTGATGGTCCACCGTGACGCCGGGGTAGTTCGCTGTCTTCTGGCGCAGGCCGGTCAAGCGGTTGAACAGCGTCGACTTGCCGCAGTTCGGCGGACCGACGAGCGCGACCGTTTTCAGACGGCGCGGCTTGCTGTAATCAATCTGCTCTGTCGGCGCTTCGGGGGCTGCGGTGACGTGACAGCTCATGGGCTAGAGGGTCTCCGCAGGGGCGTCTAGTTCGATGACGATGTGGCAGGCGGTCTCTGACCGTAGCCCCACTTCGACGCCGTCGATGCGGTACACCGTGGGGTCTCCGGCAGGAGCGCGTCGGAGAACCTTGAACTCTGCGCCGGGAAGGAAGCCGAGATGCGCGAGATGGTCGGAGATCTCTTCATTCAGGTCGATGCGATGCAACGTTCCTGACAGGCCGACCTGAACTTCGCTCAACAGCATGTGATCCCACCGCTTCCCGGACAGTCTGGCAGCAGAGAATCTGCGACCGCTCCAGTCCCTATTCATCATAGACGAAACGTCGCAGTGCGTGGATGCAGGAAAGCGGTCAGAAACAACAAAGCCCACCGAATAAAGTGGGCAGAAAATATAAGAAGAATAGAGTGGGCAGAAATAAAGGAATGGTGCGGCCGGAAGGAGTCGAACCTCCGACCTACTGGTTCGTAGCCAGTTGCTCTATCCACTGAGCTACGGCCGCACATTGCACTTGCAACTCAGTAAGAATATCGCGTCTTGGGAGCGAGTGCAAGTGCGGCTGTGCAAAGCTCGCAGAAGCCGCGTAAACTCAGCGAATGATTCAGGTTCCAATGACCGAAGAACAGTTCGCCGCCGCCTCGCGCAGGCTGGCCTCCAATGGCATTGAGCTGACCGGCCGCGAAGGCCAGTTGACCAAGGACGGCATCACGGCAACGTATACCTTCGACGGCGAAAAGCTCTCCATCGACGTCACCGATCGTCCGTTCTTTCTTCCGCTGTCAATGATTGAGCAGAAGCTGACGGCGTACCTGGAACAGTCGCTCGCCGCAGGCAACGGCCCATCTGCCGTCTGATGATCGCGCAAGCAGGGCATAAGCGCGCAAGAGAGTCCTGAGCGGACGATATACTGAGGTGTCACGCCTTTAGCTGCTGGACGCTTGCACTCTCATGTCTCTACTTTGGCTAAGATTCGCGGTCACTCTGTACGCCATCGCCGCGTTTGCGGTGCTGCCGGCGGCGCTGTACAGCCGCCCACGCTGGCGTCATGTGGCTATGCCCGCTGCGGCGGCTGGAACGTTCTTCCACTTCGTCGCGATGGTGGAGATGCTCGTCACGGCGCACCACGCGCTGCCGGTGGGAACACATGAGACCTTGTCCATGCTGGGGCTGTTGCTGGGGGTCGGATTTCTCCTCCTGGCTCAGCGCTATCGAACCGTATCCTTCGGCATCTTTCTGCTTCCCCTGTGCGTTCTCTTCACGATGGTTCCGGCGTTTCGCCCGGGCCGCGAAATCATCGACTACCCGTTCATTCGCAATGGCTGGCTGTTTCTGCACGTCGCCTTGCTGCTGACCGCTTATGCCGCGCTGTTCCTTTCGCTGATGGCGAGCGTGCTGTACCTCGTGCAGGAGCGCAAGCTGAAGCAGAAGCGCGCCCCCCAGGCGCGGTCCTGGCTGCCGCCGCTGGCGGTCACTGACCAGATTGCCGTGAAGAGCCTGCTCTTTGGGTTGCCCTGCATGACGGCAGGCCTGCTCATCGGCTCCGTCGTGGCGCTGGAGAGCATCGGCCCAAGCTTCTTTGCTGACCCGAAGGTCTTGCTTTCGCTGGCCATGTGGCTGGCCTACATGCTGATGATCTGGATTCGACAGCACTCTGGCCTGCGCGGTCGTCGCGCGGTATATATGTCCAGCTTCGCCTTCCTGTTTGTGCTCGCGGTGTGGGCCGCAAACGCGCTTTCGGGTGTCCACAGGTTCCGTGCGCCATGAGTGATCCGGTGACGAACAAAACGTCGTTGCTGCTGGTCGGTGTCAACCACACGACCGCGCCTCTCGCCGTGCGCGAAAGGCTGGCGATTGAGCAGTCGCGTCTGGCCGAGGCCACAAAGGTGTTGGCGCATCAGCCGGGCATTCGCGAGGCGCTGATTCTTTCCACCTGCAACCGCGTGGAGCTCCTGACGGTGCATGAGGACGAGGCTTCGGCCTCGCGGACCTTGAGCTTCCTCCGCGACTTTCTCAACATTCGCCCCACCGAGCTACAGCCGCACCTGTACGAGTATCGCGAGAACGAGGCGGTGCGGCATCTCTTCCGCGTTGCCTCGTCGCTGGACTCGATGGTCGTCGGCGAGCCCCAGATTCTGGGGCAGGTCAAGCAGTCCTGGACCGTCGCCCGCGAAGTGGGCGCTGTCAGCTCGACGCTCGACCCGCTGCTGCAGCGTGCCTTCTCCGTTGCAAAGAGAGTCCGCACGGAGACGCATATCGGTTCGGCGCAGGTCTCTGTGGCCTCGGTGGCAGCGGAACTCGCCCGCAAGATTTTTGGCTCGCTGGCAGGGAAGACGGTGCTGCTGGTCGGTGCGGGCAAGATGTCGGATCTGGCGGCACGGCACCTGATTCAACAAGGCGCGACGACGTTGCTGGTCTCGAACCGCACGGAAGCTCGCGCAGAGAAGATGGCAGCAGAGCTACGCACGCCCAACATCACCACCGGCGTGATTCCGTTTGCGGAGCTGTACGAACGAGCGCACCGCGCGGACATCATCATCACCTCGACGGGCGCAGGGCAGGTCTTCCAGCGGGAGCACGCGAAGGCGATGCTGTCGCGGCGCAAGAACAGCCCGGTCTTCTTCATCGACATCGCGGTGCCGCGGGATGTGGCTCCGGCGGTGAACGATGTTGAAGGCTGCTTTGTCTACGACATCGACGATCTGCAGCAGGCGGCGCAGCAGAATCAGGCGACACGTACCCGGGAAGCCGAAGCAGCGGAGTCGATCGTGTCGCTGGAGGTGGAGCGTTACAACCAGCGCGTGCAGCAGGCAGGCAGCGCAGGAGCGATTCGCGAACTGCTGGCACAGGCCGAGGTGACCCGCGAAGCGGAAGTCGTGAAGGCGCTGGCTAGGATGCCGCAGCCGGTCTCGGACGAACATCGTCAGGCGATTGAGCAACTGACGCGGCAATTGACGGCGAAGCTGCTGCATGGGCAGATTACGGCGTTGCGCGAGAGCTTGAGCAATCTCGCCGAGTAAATCGTTTGCCTAATCGGTTTACGAAACCAGTGCACGAAAGAAGTAGGTCGTCTCGTGCAGCCGCACGTCTTATCTAACTGCGAATAAAGGGCTTCCGTTGAGGTAATAGCACAAAAGTAGTAGTGCTTCCTTCATCGGGAGCTTCTATTGTTCGCTACACCGTTGAGTTGGGGTCTCACTCGTTGAGTTCCACCGGACCCTGACCTCGGCCGCACGCAGATCGCGCCATCGTTACCGGGGTTTCACTTGCTGAGCAGTACCGAACCCCGGCGGTGGCGAATGAAGCGAAGGCTAGGTACGGAGCGACTTCGGCTTCTTGCCCAGCAGGTACATCATCATCACCAGCACGCCGATGGAGGCCATTCCGGCCAGTCCAAGCACGCGTTCCACGCTCACGGTGTAACGTCCGGTGGACGGAACATAGTTGCAGCAGTAGAGGATCAACAGGTCCACCGGGTTGCTGATCTTGTGCTGCGAGGCTTCGAGCAGCGCCAGGCGCACATCGCGGTCCGGGTAGTTGATGCCGGCCAGATACTTTGAGACCTTGCCCTCGGGCGTAGCGAAGAGGATGACGCTGGAGTGGGCAAACTGGTCCATCTTGCCGTCCGGCCCCTGCACGCGGACGTAGTGGAAGCCTGTGCCTGCCGTAACTGCGGTGATGGAGTCTTCGGGACCGGTGAGAAAGTGGACCGAGGCTGCGGCTTCGGGGTCGTTGTCCCAGCCTGCCTGGTGAAGGAACTCACGCTTCTCGCCAATGGCGTCGGAGGGCTTGTCCATGGGGTCGATGGAGAAGACGAGGACGTCGAAGTCTTTGCCCGGGCTCATCTTCGTCTTCGGCAGCGCGATGGCCATGCCATGCAGTACCTGCGGGCACAGAATGGCGCAGCGGAAGTACATCTCCGCCATCACGACGGGCTTCTTATCGAACCACTGGGAGAGGGCGCCGGATTTGCCGGTTTCGTCGGTCCACTGGCTGTCCATGGGCAGAACGTGTCCGAGTCTTTGCTCGAGACCAGCGTGGGCGAGGTAGCTCGGCGTCTGCCCTGCGCGCGTTCCCATGGATTGGCTGCCAGACATGCCTTGCGCGACAACGGCCCCTGTAGAAAGAGTAAGTGCGAAAAGGGCGGCGATTGTCGTAAGGCGACTCATAGCTTTATGCTACTCCTCCTTGCTGCAGCGCATGATTCGGCTGTTGCAGCGGTACGCGGGCTACACAGGCATCGGGCGTATCCTCTTCATGATGAGTAAGAAGACCATTCGCATCGGATCGCGCGGCTCGCAGCTTGCGCTCTGGCAGTCACACCACATCGCGGACGCTCTGCGGGCTTTGGGCCATGCGGTTGAGGTCGAGGTCATTCGCACGGTCGGCGACCGAATGCAGGACCCCGCGTTCGTCGCACCGAAGACGTTTGAAGACGGTACACCGCTGGACGCCAAAGGCATCTTCATCAAGGAGATCGAAGACGCTCTGCTGGCAGGGCGTGTGGATCTGGCCGTGCATTCGCTAAAGGATCTGCCGACGACGCTGGACGTGCGTTTCACGCTGGCGGCCGTTCCGCCGCGTGCAGACGCTCGCGACGCGTTTGTCTGCGAGGACTACTGGGGCCTGCACATGCTGCCCATGCACTCACGCATCGGAACAACTTCGCCGCGCCGCAAGGCGATGATCCTGGCGCTGCGTCCAGACGTGCAGTTTGTGGAACTGCGCGGCAACATCGACACTCGCCTCCGCAAGTGGCAGGAAGGCGCGACAGACGCGCTGGTGCTGGCCTGTGCCGGGCTTGACCGCATCGGCCGCACGGAGAGTGTGCACCAGCGCTTCGCCGTGGACGAACTGACACCCGCACCGGGACAGGGCGCTCTCGGGCTGGAGACTCGCGCAGGCGATGACGAAGTGATCACTGCGGTTCGTGCCTTGAACTGCGCGGACACCGAGTTTGCCACGCAGGCCGAGCGGTTCGTGCTGCAGGCTCTAGGTGGCGGTTGCCAGTTGCCGCTGGGAGCGTACGCACATCGCGTGGACGAGCAGTGGCACCTCCACGCGCAGGTAGCCGCCCTGGATGGCGAGCAGTCCGTGCACCTGATCGTGAAGGCGGCCGTCGGAAGCTCGGCGAAAGGTCTTGGCGAGCGCGCTGCCGAGATGCTGAAGGAGCGGGGAGCTCTGCAGATGCTTAGCGGGGACGCTCCGGCAGAGTAAAAACCTTGAGGTCGACGGCGCAGGCTCGACGAGCCTGCGCCGTCTTATTTTTTGAGGTGCGATGAAACGTTTCATAATGCATTAGAGCGTGCCCATTTTCACCGAAAAAGAGCGGCTCCAGACGTGCAAAGACGGTATCTGGGAGAGTCTTTGTGCAGACAGCGGCTTTGATTTCGCAGGGTGAAAAACGGCCCCGGCTGGCAGCCGGGCCTTCGATAGAAGCGCAGGATGCTGTGATTGATCTGCTGCGTGAACGCAGGTTTGACGCAGCGGAGCAAGCCGCGCGGTCGTTGCTATGCGCGTATCCCGCGCACAGCTTTGGGCCAAAGGCGCTCGCTGCAGTGATGGCCGGGCAGGACCGCTGGAGCGAGGCGCTGGCGTTGTACGAGCAGGCCGCAGCGGCTTGCAGTAACGATTGGCAGTTTCTGAACAACTACGCCAATGCCCTGAAGATGACGGGGAGGCTGGCCGAGGCGGTGGAAGTGTATCGCCGCTCGCTTGCTCTGGCCCCCCTGAAGACGCTGGAACCGCAGTACAACATGGGGCTCGCTCTGGTGGATCTGGGGCGCCTGGAGGAGGCGGAGCAGGCGTTACTGCAGGTGTTGCGGCTCGATGTGCTGCACGGTATGGGGCATATGAATCTGGGCAATGTGTACAACGTGCAGGGGCGGTTGCGCGAGGCGGAGTTGCACTACAGGGCGGCGTTGCTTTCGCGTGCGGACGATGCGCGTCTGCAGAACAACTTTGCGCTTTGCCTGCGGCGGCAGCACCGGTATGCAGAGGCTGAGGCGCACTTTCGCCGCGCGCTGCAACTCGATCCGGAGTACCCGACAGCGTTGTCGAACTATGCCGAGTTTCTGACGATGCACGGCCTGATGGAGGAGGCGGTAGCCTTGCTGCGTCTGGCCGTAGAGGCTGATCCGACGCACGCTGAGGCGCATAGCAATCTGCTCTTCACGATGGGGCATGTGGACAGCGTCTCACTCGAGCAGACGCTGGAAGCGCATCGCGCGTTTGCCCGGCAGTTTGAGGAGCCTCTGCTGGCGAGTTGGCGTCCGCACAAGAATGTGCCGGATGCTGAGCGAGTGCTGCGCGTGGGGTTTGTTTCGGCGGACCTGCGCGATCATCCGGTGGTGCGGTATCTGCGGCCGACGTTGCTGGCCTTGCAGCAAGGTGTGAAACGTTTCACGCTGGTGGCGTACAACAACAATGCGCTGCAGGATGAAGAGACCGAACGCTATCGCGAACTGTTCGATGTCTGGCGAGACGTGGCGCATCTGAGCGACGAAGCGTTTGCCGAGCAGGTGCGTGAGGATGGCGTGGATGTGTTGCTCGATCTGTCCGGGCATACCGGGCACAACAGGCTGCTGGCGTTTGCACGCAAGCCTGCGCCGGTGCAGATGAGCTGGATGGGCTATGTGGGGACGACTGGGCTACGGGCGATGGATTACTTCATAGCCGACCCGTTGCTGGTGCCGGAGGATATGCGTGGGCAGTTCTGTGAGCGGCTGCTGATGCTGCCATCGACGACGAGCTTCGCTCCGTGTGAGGAGGCGCCGGAGATTGCGCCGCTTCCTTGCCTTGCGAGCGGTGTGTTCACGTACGCCTGCCTGGCGAGGATGAATAAGCTGAACCGGCGTGGAGTGCGGCTGTGGGCGAGGATTCTGCGAGAAGCTCAGCAGAGCCGGTTGATGCTGGCGACGATGGGCGATGGAAAGCCTCCGCAGACGTTGCTGCAGTGGTTTGCGGAAGAGGGGATTGCTGCGGAGCGGTTGTGGTTTGTGCATGTGAGTCGCGTGGAGCAGATGCTGGCGCTGCATGCGGAGATCGATCTGGCGCTGGATACGATGCCGTATAACGGCTCCACTAGTAATAACCATGCGCTGTGGATGGGGGTTCCTACGTTGACGCTGGCGGGGGCGAGCCCGGTGGGGCGCATGGGGACGGCGTTGAATCTGCAGATGGGGCTGGAGGAGTTTCTCGCGGAGGATGAGGACGATTATGTGCGTCGGGCCGTAGAGGTGGCGGGTGCTCCGCAGCGTTTGCAGGAGCTGCGACCGACGCTGCGGGAACGTTTTCTGGGTACGGCGCTGGGGAGGCCGGAGGTTGTGACGGAGGCGCTGGTGGAGGGGATTCGGCAGGCATGGCGAGCGTGGTGTGCGGAGCAAAGGCGGTAGCTCCGCTACACTCTTAGAGGACGCCAAACCTGGCGGAAGGGAAGACGCACCATGGCCGCATTGCTTGATGCTATTGAACTGAAGCGCAAGAGCTATTTTGAGTTGGAAGGCATACCGTATCGTTGCCTCGACAAGGACATTTCCACGCCTACGGCGCGTGGCGGGCAGACCCTGGTGCGCGTGAAGATGCGCAACATGCTGACCGGCGCGGTGATGGACAAGACGTTCAAGGCCGAAGAGAAGTTCAAGGAGCCTGATCTGGAGAGCGTGCCGGCATCGTATCTGTACTCGGATACGGATGGCTCTTACTTCCTGGACCAGGAGAGCTTCGAGACGCTGACGCTGACGGAAGACATGATGGGCGATTCGCTGGACCTGCTGCTGGAAGGCATGATCGTGCAGGTGAACAAGTTCAACGGCAATCCGATCGGTCTTGATCTGCCGATCCAGGTCACGCTGACGGTGGAGTACACCGAGCCTGCCGTGCGCGGCGATACGTCGTCGGGTTCGGTGACGAAGGTTGCGCGTCTGGAGACGGGTGCGGAGATCCGCGTGCCGCTGTTTGTGAAGGAAGGCGAGAAGATCATCGTCAACACGGAGCTGCGCGAGTTCTCAAGCCGCGCGTAGTTGGGTTCGGAAACAAAAGGGGCTGCCATCAAGCGATGGCAGCCCCTTTCTCTTGTGTAGTCGTTGACTATGCCTTCATCATGACGGCTGCAGGGATGTTTGCGCCTGAAGGACGGCAACTGGATTCGCGGGAGCTGGTGCTGCGCAGGAAGTGCTGTTCCGGCGCGACGGAAGCAATCAGTTGATCGCGCAGGTTAGCCATTGGTTGCGGGCGTCCGAAGAGGTAGCCCTGCGCCTCATCGCAACGGCGACGAAGAAGGAAGGCAAGCTGGTCTTCGGTTTCTACTCCCTCGGCGACGATGGTCATGTTGAGGCCGTGGGCCATGGCGATGACGGCACGAACAACGGCGGCGGCGCTGGGGTCGACGGCGCAGCGAGCAGTGAAGCTGCGATCGATCTTGAGGCGGTCGACCTTGTACTCGAGGATGTACTGGAAGCTGGAGAAGCCGGTGCCGAAGTCATCGACGGCAAGACGCACACCAAGGTCCCGCAAGCGAGCAAGCATGGTGAGGGTTTCCGGTGAGCTGACCATGAGGGTGTTTTCGGTGATCTCGAGTTCGAGGTCTTCGGCGGCGAGTCCGCTTTGTTCCAGCGCCTGTTGAACGACTTCGAAGAGGTTGTCCTGGATAACCTGGCGGGGCGACAGATTGACGGCGACGGTGAAACGGTGGCCGATCTCTTTCTGCATCCGGCGGGTTTCCAGGCAGGCCTGTTTGAGCACCCATTCGCCGATGGGGATGATCATGCCACCCTCTTCCGCGGTCTGAATGAAATCAAGCGGCGGCACCATGCCGCGGACCGGGTGGTTCCAGCGAAGAAGAGCTTCGATGCCGGTGATCCTGCGCGTGCGGGTGCTGACCTGCGGCTGGTAATGGAGGATCAGTTCGCCACGCTCTACGGCACGACGAAGGTCGGCTTCAAGCTCGAAGCGGTCGGCACTGGCTGCACGCATGCTTTCGTTGAAAGCATGGAGTGCGTTGCGTCCTTTATTCTTGGCCGCATACATGGCGGCGTCCGCGTTGCGGATCAAGGTGGAGGAGTCACCTGCAAAGTCTGGGAAGGTGCAGAGGCCGATGCTGGCGGTGATGTTGATCTCGCGACCACCGATGAGGACGGGACCCTGCAGGGCGTTAAAGAGCCGCTGGCCGGAGCGGACGATGTCGTCGAGGTGACCGGCGTTGGGCATCAGCACCATGAACTCATCCCCGCCGCAGCGAGCGATAAAGTCAGAGGTGCGAACTGCCGAGCAGAGTCGTTCGCTGATGGCGACGAGTAGTTCGTCCCCGGCGGAGTGGCCGAGCGAGTCGTTGATGCGCTTGAAGTGATCGAGATCGATCATGAAGAGCGCGAGGCGAGTATCCAGAATGGTGGACTGCTCGATGAACTCCTGCAGGCGCTGGGTGAGCATGGTGCGATTGGGGAGGCGCGTGAGAGCGTCATGGTGTGCCATGAAGCTGATGGAGTCGGTGAGGGCTTTGCGCTCGGAGATATCGAAGGCGATGGCGAGATAGCCGGTGACGGAGTCGTCGTTATCGCGGAGAGCGGTCATGGCTAGATGGATGGCGATCTTTTCGCCGTTCTTGCGGACGTAGCTCCACTCGCTTTCGTTGCTGGAGCGGCGGCCGAGTGTGGCGCGGAGCGTGTCAAAGCCTGCGTCGACGGGCTTTCCGCTGTCGCGCGACATCTCTACAGAACGGGCGCTGAGTTCGGCGGGGTCGTGGAGGATGACGAGGGAGTGCTTGCCAACGAGTTCGTCGCGGCGATACTGCGTGAGCGACTGCGTGGCACCGTTGACGGCGGTGATGATGCCGGTGGCGTTGACGGCAATGATGCTGAAGGGCGCGTCTTCGATGATGGACTGCGCGAAGCGGTTCATCTCGGCAAGGCGGCGTTTCTGCTGCTGCTGCTCGCTGAGGTCGTGGAGCACGACGGCGATGCCGCCGTCGGTCTTGATGGCGCGGAGGTTTGCGTTCAGGGGCTCATCGCGGAGGTTACGTTCCTGCACGCGTCCCTGAAAGGGGATGCCGCTGCTGGCAACCTGCTTGAGGCGGCGGAAGACGCCGGTGGAGCGCATGTCCGGCAGGATCTGCGAGAGCAACATACCGGGCAGTCTGTCGCGGTCGAGCGCAAGCTGCTGCTGCGCGGCGGCGTTGGCGAAGAGCAGCTCGAAGTCCGTGATGGAGAGCAGCGAGTTGCGTACAGGCTTGAAAAGAGCGAAGGCGTGGTTGTTGGTCTCCGCAGCGGTGAGGAAGCGCTGGTGCTCTTCGTCGGCGATGAGGCCGAACTCGATGAGTTTACGAAGGAAGGGCGTGAGCAACAGGATGCCGCAAGAGAGCAGCAGCGAGATGGTTACGTGAAAGATCTGAATGGGATCGGCGGGCTGCGCTGTCGTGGGCGGGAGCGCAAGGAGCTCAAGCGCCTTCTTGGTGGTAAAAACAGCAAAGATGAGGAAGAGGACGCTGCCGCTCAGGCTGAAGGGGAAGCGTGCGCGCAGCTTCCAGGCCACACGGCCGAGCAGTAGGCAAAGGATTGCGCAGGCAAGGCCGGAGGTCGCTCCGCTGAGGAGCGACAGGAAGTTCGCCGTCTTCTGGGATTTGATGACCGCGAGAAGGCTGGAGTGGAGCGAGAGTTGCACAACGGCAAGCGCGTTGGAAAGAGTACGAATTTCTAGCGCTATCTGCATGGTCACCCCAAAAACTCAACCGGACCCTGCAAAAGCGCCCTGGTAACCATTAGAGGTGACATCGGTACTTAGAGTTCATCCCACGAGAGGTATAGAGGATGACACTTATGCGTCATACGAGGCGCAAATCAGGTGTGCGGGGAATCTCTTTCGCCACCATGGCGCCGAAAATCGAGTGACCGAAGGAAGGCCGCGTTGCTCTCTGCGCTCGCGGAGCGCTGCGCCCAGAGAGCGCGAAAAAGACTGCTGCTGAACCAGATGGAGCAGCGCGCATCGACGGCTTCGCGGTTGTTTCGGCGAAGTTTTGCGAGGGCGAGCTGCGGGAGGTCTCGAAGCAGAATAGCAAATGAGCGCAAGGCGAGCAGCCTGACGAGCGTGGTGGTGTCGGAGCGCTTGCGCAGGATGCGTACACGGCTGGCGGCGACCTTACGGGCGACCCACCGGTAGTAACCCGAAGAGATACGCGCGGCCGGGATGACGTGCAGGGCCGCGGCCTGGGGGACGAACCAGATGGGCTCGCCGAGGGCTTTGACGCGCTCGAAGAAGTCGGTGTCGGAGCCGCCCTGCCGAAAGTTGGGGTCGAAGCCGCCGACGCGTTCGAAGAGCTCGCGGGTGATGAGAGCGTTGTTGGTCGCCGGGGTTTCTCCAGCGGGGTAAGGGCTGAGTTTGTCGCTGAGGAGGTGTTCGCCAAGCAGGATGCGGGCGCGCGGGCCGATGTCGGCAAGCTTGGTGGGTGCGGGCAGAAGGAGCGAGAGCGCTCCACCGAAGCAGCTTGCGCCGGTTTGGTCTGCGGCGGAGCGGAGAGCTTCGAGCCAGCCGAGGGAGGCGAGCTGGTCGTCGTCGAAGCTGGCCAGCCAGCGGCCCTGTGCGTGTTTGGCGGCGAGGTTGCGCGCGGCAGGAACGCCGAGGCCTTCTGAGGAGAAGTAGCGCAGTGGGACAGGCGAGGTGAGGGCGTGTTTTGCCAGCAGGGCTGACGTGGCGTCTTTCGAGCCGTCGTCGATCACGATGATTTCGTAGCCCCAGCCGTCACGAAGCTGCTGCCGCTCCAGTGTATCGAGTGCGTTCGCGAGTTGGCCGACGCGATCACAGGTGATCATCACCACGCTGATCTCTGGAGCTGCTGACATCATCTTCCTTGCGAGTGTTGGCTGCTTTGCTCTTTGCAGGATACTCGGAAGGGCGAAGTTGCATCGCCTTGCGAGGCGGAATCCTGCTCTGGTGGCTCTGAGTGGTTACCTTTGGGTTCTTGCGTGAGAAAGGAGCGCCATCGGGGATGGCGCTCCTTTCTTGTTCGCAGGGTGTGAGTTATTCGCCGTAGGGAACCCAGACGTTCTTGACCTGGGTGGCGTGGCGAAGGAACCAGCGGCCTTCGGCTTCGGCGGGGTTGAACCAGTCGATCTGACGGCCTTCGTTGGTCCACACCTGCTTGAGGTTGCCGATGGAGGCAGCCTTGACGAGGGTGGAGGCTGCGGTGTCGCGGAAGCTCCAGACAGCGTCGACGTCATCGTGGTCGGCGAGCGTCTTGCCGAGTTCGCTGGCTTTGCCGGAGACGAAGTTGACGACGCCGCCGGGGATGTCCGAGGTGTCGAAGACCTGGTAGAGCTCGCCCATCAGCGTGGCGGTGCGCTCGCTGGGGACGGCGATGACGGTATTGCCCATGGCTATGGCCGGGAGCACGAGCGACATGAGACCGAGCAGCGGAGCGTCGTCCGGAGCGAGGATGCCGATGGTGCCGATGGCTTCCTTCATGGCCAGCGTGACCATGCGGAAGGGCGGGTTATGGACCGTTCCTTCGTACTTGTCTGCCCAGCCTGCGTAGGCGAAGGTGCGCTCGACGGTGTAGTCGAGCTCGATGGCTGCCTGTTCGGGGCCGACGAACGCGGCGAGCTTCGAGATGATCTCTTCGCGGCGCTGGATGAGGTTTTCTGCGAGGAAGTAGAGAACCTGGGCGCGACCGTGGGCGGTGTTCTTGCCCCACTTGGTCGCGGCGCGGGCCGCTTCCACGGCGTTGCGGATGTCTTTGCGGCTGCCGAGAGGAGCTTCGCCGACCTGCTTGCCGTCGCGACCGTAGACCGGGTAGCTGTAGCCAGAGTCAGGACGCGCCTGCTTGCCGCCGATGTAGAGCTTCACGGTGCGGTCGATGGCGAACGAGTTGTCCGTTGTCGGTTGACCGTTCTCCGTTTCGGGCTCGGGCAGCGACTCGACGGGCTTGGACTTGACCTCGTCGTGGAACCACTTGGGCACGAGGTACTCGTACATGCCTTCCTTGCCGCCTTCGCGTCCGTAGCCGGACTCGCGATAGCCGCCAAAGCCTGCGGCGGCGTCGAAGACGTTGGTGGCGTTGATCCAGACGACACCAGCCTTGACCTGTGCGGCGAGGTCCAGTGCGACGTTGATATTCTCGCTCCAGATGCTGGCGGCGAGGCCGTAGACGGTGTTGTTGGCGATCTCAACGGCTTCAGCAGGTGTGCGGAAGGTCATGGCCGAAAGGACGGGGCCAAAGATCTCTTCCTGCGCGACGGTGGAGGCAGGGGAGACGCCGGTGAGCAGCGTCGGCTTGAGGAACAGGCCCTTTTCGGGCAGCGTGATGTCGGGCTGCCAGCAGGTCGCTCCTTCGTCGCAACCCTTCTTGATCAGCGACTGGATGCGGTCGTACTGCACCTGATCGACGATCGCGCCGATATCGACAGCCTTATCCAGCGGAGAGCCAACGCGGAGCGTCGCCATGCGCGCGCGGATCTTGTCGTAGAGCTTTTCGGCGACGCGCTCCTGCACGAGCAGACGCGAACCGGCGCAGCAGACCTGGCCCTGGTTGAACCAGATGCCGTCCACGAGGCCTTCGACGGCGGAGTCGAGGTCAGCGTCGTCGAAGACGATGAACGGGCTCTTGCCGCCAAGCTCGAGGCTGAGCTTCTTGGTGGTGTTTGCGGTGGCCTTGCGGATGATGCGGCCGACCTCGGTCGAGCCGGTGAAGGCGACCTTGTCGATGCCGGGGTGTTCGGCGATGGCGGCGCCGGTCTTGCCGTCGCCGTGGACGATGTTGAGCACGCCCTTGGGCAGGCCGATCTCGTCGGCGATTTCAGCGAGTGCGATGGCGGTGAGCGGGGTGTACTCGGCTGGCTTGATGACGACGGTGTTGCCGACGGCGAGCGCGGGCGCGACCTTCCAGGCGAACATCAGCAGCGGGAAGTTCCACGGAATGATCTGGCCGACGACGCCGCAGGGCTCGTAGCTGGGGAACTCTTCGTCGATGAGCTGCGCCCATCCGGCGTGGTGGTAGAAGTGCCGAGCGACGAGCGGGATGTCGATGTCGCGGGACTCGCGGATGGACTTGCCGTTGTCGAGCGTTTCGAGCACGGCGAGCTTGCGGGCGTGCTTCTGCACCTGCCGCGCCAGCGCATAGAGATAGCGCGCACGCTGGTGCCCGGTCAGCGCCTGCCAAGCGGGCAGGGCCGCACGAGCCGCCTTCACGGCACGATCCACCTCAGCCGCATCGGCGCTGGCGATGGTCGCAAGCGTCTCGCCGGTGGCAGGGTTCTTGGTGGCGAAGGTCGCTTTGCCGGGCTTCGTCCATTCGCCGTCGATGTAGTGGCCGAAGGTGCGCTTGTGGGCGTCTAGCCACTTGATGACTTCGCTCGCGTCTTCGGGTGCGGGACCGTATTCCATGCTGTGATACTTCTCCACAATGCTGTTGCTCATCTACTTGATGTCTCCGAATCGATCTTCTCGAAACTCGTTGAATTCTTTCTTAAGGGAACGGCGAATGCTCCATGAGCCCCAGGCGAGTAAGTCGTAATAAAGTGCGGCATTCATTGTGGCGAGGTTCACTGCCAATACGATTTGCCCTAAAGGATGCCAGTATCGATGGAGCGGACTGCCTTCGAGGAACAAATATGTCAGGAAGCAGGCGGCCAGGAGTGAACTCGTTGCTATAAGTGCTAAGCGGGCCTGTTTGGTGACCTGCTTAGACGCATCGTCAATAGCTATTCGGTAATCCAGGACATCTTCATCATTCTCAAGCTGCGTTGCTTTGCTAGTCATCGTTTGTTCCAAGACGCTTATGCGATTGGGTGACGATACGTTGCCGAGTACCTTCCCGTGATGTAGTGCTCGAGCTGGCGTTCGATGTCGGCGAGCATGGAGCTTGCGCCGAAGCGGAAGAGAGTCGGTTCGAGCCAGGGGCGGCCGAGTTCGTCCTTCATCAGCGAGAGCCAGTCGAGGGACTGCTTGGCCGTCTTGATGCCGCCTGCGGGCTTGTATCCGACGCTCATACCGGTGCGCTCGGCGTAGTCGCGGATGGCGCGGACCATGACCAGCGAGACGGGCAGTGTGGCGTTGACGGCTTCCTTGCCGGTGGAGGTCTTGATGAAGTCGCTGCCGGCCATCATCGCCACCCAGGATGCGCGGGCTACGTTGCGCAGGGTGAGCAGGTCGCCGGTGCCGAGGATCGACTTCATGTGGGCGGGGCCGCAGGCTTCCTTGAAGGCGGCGACTTCGTCGTAGAGGGCGTTCCACTCGCCGTTGAAGACGTGGGCGCGGGTGATGACGATGTCGATCTCGCTGGCGCCTGCTTCTACGGAGCGGCGGATCTCTTCAACGCGCGTCTCCAGCGGGGCGAGGCCAGCTGGGAAGCCCGTGGAAACGGCTGCCACGGGGACGCCGGAGCCTTCGAGCGCCTTTACGGCGGTTTCTACGAACGTGTGATACACGCAGACGGCGCCGGTGGTGAGCTTGAGCTCTTCGATGCCGAGCGCTTTGACGATCTTTTCTTCGAGCGGACGGCGGGCCTTGGCGCAGAGACGCTTGACGCGTTCGGCGGAGTCGTCACCCGCGAGCGTGGTGAGATCCATGCAAGCGATGGCGCGGAGCAGCCAGGCGGCCTGCCAGTCTTTCTTCACCGAGCGGCGAGCGCCGATGGTGGAGGCGCGGCGCTCGACGGCCGAGGTGTTCACCTGAATCTCTTCCACCCAATCGAGGTTCAGCGGAATCTGCTTGTTCGGCACCAGATCGCGCCCGTGCAGCGTCACTGGAACCTCGGTGGTCGGCGTATGTGTGCCGGGGGCAATCGTCTCTGCGTTTGCGGCCATTGGTTGACCCTCACTTCCCAATCAAAACAATTCGGCCCGCCGATGAGGGCAGGCCACAGTAGTCTTTCTCGCACCTCAGTCTATAACGGTTTGCTGTGCTGCGATACCCTCGGCGTATGCGCTGCCGTCTGCTTGCCCCACTTGCCCTCGTTGCCACGCTTGCCTCGGCACAGTCGTTTACGCCTGTGCGTGAGCTTAAGAACCTGTCTGCCGCCGACGTAGGCAAGCTGCATACGCTGGAAGAGCTGTCGCTGCTGCCGGGTGGTGACTGGCGCTTCCATGCTGGCGATATGACGCATGGCGAAGCTCCGGCGCTGGACGATAGCGCGTGGACGGTTGTGCCGACGCCTGCGGCGCGCAAGGCGGTGAAGGCTCCGACCGATGCGGTCTGGTATCGGCGGTGGATCGAGGTTCCGAAGACAGTGGAGGGCTACGACATTACGGGCTCCCGCATCTGGTTTCAGTTTGAAGCGGATGCGAACGGTCCGATGCCGGAGATCGTCTACTTCAACGGGCGGCGTGTGGCGATTGGCGATGATCTGGAGCCGATTGTGTTGACCGAAAGCGCGAAGCCGGGCGACAGGATTCTGGTGGCTGTGAAGCTGTTGCGCACGGTGGACGAGAAGACGTTCCGCGGGGTGCAGCTTCGGATTGAGCCTGCAGAGGATTCCAAGCGGCCAAGCCCGAACGATGTGCGGACGCAGATTATTACGGCGGCGAACCTGCTGCCGGCGTTGCCGAAGCCGCGTCCTGATCTTGTCCCGGAGGTGCATAAGGCGATTGAGGCGATTGATTTTGCGGCGCTGTCGCACGCAGACCAGAAGGCCTTCGATGCTTCGCTGGTGAGGTCGCAGGCGGTGCTGGCGACGCTGGCTCCGGCGATGCACACGGCAATGGTTGATCTGGATGGCAATGCGCATATCGACGCGGCGTGGCTGTGGCCGGTGAGCGAGACGGTGGATGTGGTGAAGCGGACGTTCTCGACGGCGCTGCAGTTGATGAATGAGTATCCCGACTACAAGTTCACGCAGTCGGCGGCGGCGTACTCGGCCTGGATGGCGGACAAGTATCCGGACATCCACAAGCAGATTCAGGAGCGCGTGAAGGAAGGCCGCTGGGAGATTGTGGGCGGCATGTGGGTGGAGCCGGACCTGAATCTGCCGGGTGGCGAGTCGCTGGTGCGGCAGTTGCTGGTAGGGCAGCGGGTGTTCAAAGACCTTTACGGCGTGACGGCGAAGATTGGCTGGAACCCGGATTCGTTTGGCTACAACTGGCAGTTGCCGCAGATTTATAAGCGGTCGGGAATCGACTACTTCGTGACGCAGAAGATGCACTGGAATGACACGAACCAGTTGCCGCTGCGGTTGTTCTGGTGGGAGTCGCCGGATGGGTCGAAGGTGCTGACGTACTTCCCGACGGATTATGCGTGGACGAACGTGAATCCGACGCGGTTGTCGGCGGATTATGCGGAGTCCTCGCAGAGGAACCCGGGGACGGCGGAGCATTTGGACCTGTATGGCGTGGGCGATCACGGTGGCGGGCCGACGCGCGACATGCTGGATTCGGCCGAGCACTGGATGGCTTTGAGTAAGCAGCCGACGGCGCTGCCGACGTTCCACTTCACGACGGCGCAGGAGTACTTCGACGGTGTGCAGGCGAAGCTTGCGGCGAAGTCGCCGGTGCTGAGCTATGACAACATCCTGAGCTATAAGCCCGAGGCGCCCGATGCAGAGGGACGGCTGACGATTCCGACGTGGGATGACGAGCTTTACTTCGAGTATCACCGCGGGGTGTATACGACGCAGGCCAAGCATAAGGCGTTTATGCGTCGCAGCGAAGAAGAGACGCTGGACGCGGAGAAACTGGCGAGCTTTGCGTGGCTGTATGGCCAGTCGTACCCTGCGGAGGAGCTGACGGAGAACTGGAAGAAGATTACGTTCAACCAGTTTCATGATCTGGCAGCAGGGTCGGGGATTGCGACGATCTATCGCGATGCGGCGAAGGATTATGGCGAGGTGTTGAACGAGGACGAAATTGTGAGCGGCAAGAGCCTCGATGATATTGCTTCGAGAGTGAATACTCTGGTGGGTGCGGATAAGCCGGTGCTTGTGTTTAACCCGCTCCCCTGGCCGCGCACGGAGCTTGTCGATGTAGCTGTCGAGCTTCCTAAGCCTAACGAGAAGGTTGCACTTCATGATCGTGCAGGGCAGTTTGTTGCCACTCAGGATGCGGGCAAATCCGTAATCGCGAGAGTGTCGGTGCCTGCGCTCGGTTATTCCGTCCTTTCCGCTTCCCCTGCGTGTGTCACGACGAAGAACGGCAGTCGCGGAACGGGGATATGCATCGGTGGCGCGAGCAGCAGTGATCCTTCGGTGCATGAGAGTTCGGATAGCTTCTCACTTCAAAATGATCATGTTTCGTTCGCCGTGAATAAGGCAACAGGCTGCATCACGACGATCAAAGAACATGTCCTGAGTTCACATGCGGGGAAGGCTGAGTGGCTTTCGAAAAATGCATGTGGCAACCAGCTTGAAGCGTTTACGGACAAACCCAGGAACTACGACGCCTGGAATATTGATCCCGGCACGCTCGACAAGGCTCCGACGATCCTCGACAAGGCGGATTCGGTCAAGCTCGTCGTTGATGGCCCGCTGAGAAAGACTGTGCGTGTGGAGCGGACGTTCAACAAGAGCCACATTACGCAGGACATCTCGCTCGATGCAGGCGCTGACACGGTTGTCATTGACACCACGATCGACTGGCACGAGAAGCATGTGTTGCTGAAGGCCGCGTTCCCGTTGGCGGCGACTGCGCCGAAGGCGACGTATGAGATTCCGTTCGGTTCGATTCAGCGGCCGACGACGCGGGACAACAGCTACCAGAAGGCGCAGTTTGAAGTGCCTGCGTTGCGTTGGGCAGACCTTGGTGACGCAAAGCAGGGCGTGTCGATTCTGAATGACTCGAAGTATGGCTACGACGCTGTGGGCAATGTATTGCGGCTGACGCTGCTGCGTGCTCCGACGTGGCCGGACCCGGATGCGGACCAGGGCCTGCAGCACTTCCGCTACGCGATTTATCCGCATACGGGGGAGTGGCATCGGGTGGATACGGTTCGCCGGGCGTATGAGCTGAACCAGCCGTTGATGGCGACACAGACGTTTGCTCATACGGGTGTGTTGCCCGCAGAGCATAGCTTTGTGAGTGTCGACGAGCCGAACGTGATTCTGACGGCGGTGAAGAAGGCTGAAGATCGCGATGCACTCGTCTTCCGTATGTATGAGGCGGAGGGGAAGGCTACGACGGTGACGCTGCATGTGCCGGAGGGAGCGGCGGGAGCTCGCGAGGTGAACCTGATGGAGGCTCCGTTGGAGTCGTTGCCGATGAAGGATGGCGTGGTGACGGTAGCGATCAAGCCGTACGAGATTTTGACGGTAGAGGCGGAGTATCCGCGCAAGTAACTTTGGCTTGAAGATGCTGTGTGCTGTTCACGGGGTTGTCGGTATAGAGGAGTGGGTCGCAGATGGGATGTCTGGGCAGTCGCGTGATGGCGGGAAGATTGGGGATGAGCGTATGAGCCTTCGTGTGCTGGTAACGCGGGCTCCGCACCAGGCGTCTGCGCTTGCGGAAGAGTTGCGCAGGCTGGGCGCTGAGCCGATTCTGATTCCGACGATGGAGCTGACGGAGCCCACGACGTGGGAGCCCGCGGATCGAACGCTGGAGGTGCTGGGTCGCTATGACTGGCTGCTGTTTACCAGTGCGAATGCGGTGAATGCGTTTGCGGCACGCTGCGGAGAGAAGGTGGCCTCATTCAGAGGCCGGGTGGGGGCGATTGGAGCGGCTACGGCGCGAGCAGCCGAGCAGGCGGGGATACGTGTTGATCTGATTCCTCCGCAGGCTGTTGCGGAGTCCTTTGCCGAGGCGTTGCTGCCCTATGCTGCGGAGGGTGTGAGCTTTCTGCTGGCTCGTGCAGAGCAGGCGCGCGACCACCTGCCCGAGGCGCTGCAGGCGCAGGGAGCAGAGGTGAGTGTTGTGCCGGTGTATCGGACGGTGGTGCCGCAGGCTTCGGTGGTGCAGGTGTGGGAGCTTTTTCGCAACCATCCGCCGGATGCAGTGACGTTTACAAGTTCGTCGTCTGTGACGAACCTGCTGGCGTTGCTGGCCGAGGCGGGAGTGGCTTTGCCGGAAGGGGTGAAGCGGATTTCCATTGGGCCGGTGACGTCGGAGACGTTGCGAGCTGCAGGGGTGGCTGCGCATGCCGAGGCGCGGGAGGCCAATGTGAAAGCGTTGGCTGAGGCTTGTTTGCAGATGGCTTAGTGCGAACTCCAGGTCTTGTCGGAGGAGTTGCAGAGGTGCTCGAGCGAGCAGTCGGCGCAGCGTGGTTTGCGGGCGATGCAGACCTGTCGGCCGTGGTGGATGATCTCGTGGGAGTACTGAATCCAGCGGTCGCGGGGGATGACTTTGATGAGGTCCTGCTCGATCTTTACGGGCTCCTCGTTCTTTGTGAGCTCGAGGCGGCGTGAGATGCGCTGGACGTGTGTGTCGACGACGACGCCGGAGGCGATGCCGAACCAGGAGCCGAGGACGACGTTTGCGGTTTTGCGTGCGACGCCGGGAAGCTCGATGAGCTCTGCGATGGTTTGCGGGACTTCCGATTTGAAGCGGTCGACGAGAACCTGCGCGGCTCCCTTGATGTTCTTGGCCTTGGCGCGGTAGAAGCCGGTGGGGTGGATGATCTCTTCAATGGCCGTGAGCGAGGCTTCGGAGAGCTTCTTCGGGGTGGGGAAGAGGCGGAAGAGTTCGGGGGTGACCTTGTTGACCGTGACGTCGGTGGTCTGGGCGGAGAGAGCGGTGGCGATGGTGAGCTCGAAGGCGTTGCGATGTGTGAGCGCGCAGACGACGTTGGGGTAGGTCTTGCCGAGCGCGTCGAGGATGGCGGCGATGCGCTCCGGAGCGAGCGGCTTGGCGGTCTTGCCGTTCTTCAGCTTTGCCGCGATGGGTTCGCTGGCTGCGATCTTCTTTGCCCTGGCTGCAGGAACGCCCTCAATGGCGAGCTTTCGCGCGGTGGGCGTTAGCTTTTGCGGTGGGGGGAGCGGCTTGGATTTTGCGGCGGTCTTCTTCGTCGTCGGCACGATGCAAGAGTAGCGCAGTCGCTTAGCTGTTCGTGTCGCGAAGCCATATTTCTTCCTTGCAAATATTGACTTTGCGTTTGTGGCAGGTCTGAGGGACAATCGCGAACAAAGCTACAAAAGCAGGATCTCAGGAGAGACAAGATGGCGTTTTCGCACGGCCTTGCTGCATCCATGATTCTTTTGTTCGTTTTCGTGGTGATGGGAGTCTTCCTGTTGCCCAAGATTTTTTACATTCTCACACTGCAAAAAGCGTTGAAGAAGTGCGCTCCTGAAACGCGCACGATGGAGCCAGCCTTGCTCTGGCTCTTCCTTATCCCTCTGGTAGATATGGTCTTTCACTTCTTCATCGTGATGGCGATGTCGCAGTCGTTGCGGAATGAGTTTGGGCGGCGGGGCGTTTACCCGCCGGAGCCGGAGATGGGGCAGACGCTGGGCATTGGCATGTGCGTTGCGGCGTGCTGCATGGTGGTTCCGTTTCTTGGTGCTCTGGCGTTCCTCGCTTATTTCGTGCTGTGGATCATGTACTGGATCAAGATCGCGAACTTCTCGCGGATGCTTGATTTCCCGCAGGCGGTGCCGGTGTATCCCTATCCGCAACAGTAGGTTTGCTGAAGAGAAAAGCCTCGCCGGTGTGGATGGCGAGGCTTCTTTCTTTGTGTGGAGGGCTGCAGGCAAACACGATAACCGGGCGGCACTCTGTTGATTCGCCACGCCTTGGCACGTACGGTTGATAATGTTCCTTGAACGGAGATATCGTCGTGCCAGAATTGCCACAAGTACCCATCACTCTTGAAGGTTCCAGCGTATTGCACCAGATGTTTCGCTTTGACTGGGCTGCGTGGAAGAAGCTATCTGCAACAGAACGCGCTGCGCATGCGAGCGAATTCAGTGAGATCCTGGGACGTTGGGAGGGTGGCACTGGCGGTGAGCATCCGAACCAGTCCGCCATGTTTTCGCTGATCGGCCATAAGGGCGACCTCACACTGATTCACTTCCGCGACTCCCTCGAAGAGCTGAACCGTGTGGAGTTGGAGCTGGCGCAGAGTGGGATGTATCCCTACCTGCAGATGACGAGCTCCTACCTTTCGGTGGTGGAGCTGGGTCTCTACGAGTCTTCGGAGAAGATTTACACGCAGTTGGCTGAGAGCGGTCTTGAGCCGGGTACGCCAGAGTGGAAGGCGGGTATTGAGGATGGAACGGCGAGGACCTTTGCTTCGCTGGCTTCGCGACTGTTCCCGAGCATTCCGCCGGCGAAGTACCTCTGCTTCTATCCGATGGACCGCAAGCGCGGCGAACAGGTGAACTGGTATGCGGAGCCGATGGCGGATCGTCGCGCGATGATGCATGAGCACGGTCTGATCGGACGACGCTACGCCGATTCTGTGCGCCAGATCATCACGGGCTCTATCGGCCTGGACGATTGGGAGTGGGGCGTGGACCTGTTTGCGGATGACCCGGTCGTCTTCAAGAAGCTGATCTACGAGATGCGTTTCGATAAGGTGAGCGCGGTGTATGCGTCGTTCGGACAGTTCTTCCTGTCTGTACGCGTTCCGGCAGCGGGCGCATCGCAGTGGTTTGAGGGAGCTCTCGTATAACGAACGGGGCTTGCGTGGCCGTGCGGTGGCTGGTGTTCTAGAGCTGCGGCGCGGCCATCGTTCGTTTTGATGGGACATAGCGTTGTGACCTGATCTCTTTCGCTTCTGCTCGTGCGATCTCCACCGCAGCCGCGATGGACGACGATATACTGAGCGGAATGATCGCCAAACTGAGTGCAATGCTGCTGAGCCTTTCGGCTGGTAGCGCCTATGCTGTCACATTTCTGCTGATGGCCCTTCAATCAGCGTGCATCCCTATCCCCAGCGAAGTCATCATGCCGTTTGCGGGCTACAAGCTGGGGCACTCCACGCTTGACCTGGTGATTCTGGCGACGGTGGCGTCGCTGGCTTCGAACCTCGGCTCGCTTCCGGCGTATTACCTGGGTGCCCGAGGCGGCCGGCCGATGATCGAAAAGTACGGCCGCTATATTTTGCTGAATCGCCATGATCTGGACCTGGCCGACAAGTTTTTCAATAAGTTTGGCTCGATGGCCGTGCTGATCGGCCGTATGTTGCCGATTGTGCGTACGTTTATCGCGTTCCCGGCGGGAATTGCGCGCATGAATCAGGTGCGTTTCCACATTTATACGTTTATCGGATCGTGGCCGTGGTGCTTTGTGCTGGCGTATATCGGCATGAAACTGGGCGCGAGCTGGGACTCGAATCCGAAGTTCAAAGCGGTGTTTCATCACTTCCAGGTGGGTGTCGAAGTGGTGATTATCGTAGCGTTTGTCTGGTTTGTGTGGACGCATTGGAAGAATCGCGTTCACGAGGGCGAGAGCTCCGAGGCCTAGAGCAGGTTTCACGGTTGGTTGCAGGGCCTCGATATTTCGAGGGGAGAATGAGTTTTCTCCTGTGGCGTTGCGGTTGCCACTCTCTTTCTTAGTTTGAGATACTGTAGCGTCCGCAATTCGCTACGGAACAATGCAGGTAGAAGGGTAGTTTTAGCAATGTCGACTCCTGACGCAGCACAGACTGGCGCTGCGAGCATCACCCCCCATAAGGGCAAGCTTGGCATCATGATTCCGGGTATGGGCGCTGTTGCGACCACGCTCATCGCAGGCGTAGAAGCCGTACGTCGTGGCTTCGCGAAGCCGTTCGGCTCCATGTCGCAAATGGGCACGATCCGCCTGGGCAAGCGCACGGATGACCGTTCGCCGCTCATCAAAGATTTCGTTCCCCTTGCTCCGCTTGAAGACATCGTCTTCACGGGCTGGGATATTTTCGGCGGCAACCTGTACGACGCGGCAAAGACCGCTGGCGTGCTGGACCGCGATCAGCTTGAGCAGATGAAGGATTTCCTTTCGTCGATCGAGCCGCTTCCGGCTGCGTTTGACCAGTCGTGGGTGAAGCGCCTTGACCCCAAGGTGCAGAAGGTCGGCAAGAACAAGTGCGATCTGGCCAACCAGATTCGCAACGACATCGCGGAGTTCCGTGCTACGTCGGGCACCGATCGTCAGGTGATGATCTGGTGCGGTTCGACCGAAATTTACAAGGAGCTCTCGGACGTTCATATGACGCTCGAGGCGTTCGAGAAGGGCCTCGTTGAGGACCATCCTGATATCGCTCCGTCGATGCTGTATGCCTGGGCTGCGCTGAAGGAAGGCATTCCCTTCGCAAACGGTGCGCCGAACCTGACGGTCGACATTCCTGCGCTGCAGGAGCTCTCCAAGAAGATGGGCGCTCCGATCTGCGGTAAGGACTTCAAGACCGGCCAGACGTTCATCAAGACCGTTCTCGCTCCGGGCTTCAAGGTGCGTCAGCTCGGTGTTTCGGGCTGGTACTCGACGAACATCCTGGGCAACCGCGACGGTGAAGTGCTGGACGATCCCGATAACTTCAAGACGAAGGAAGTCTCGAAGCTGGGCGTGCTCGAGCACATCTTCGAGCCGGAGAAGAACCCGGACCTGTACGGCGACATGTACCACAAGGTGCGTATCAACTACTACCCGCCGCGTGGAGACAACAAGGAAGGCTGGGACAACATCGACATCTTTGGTTGGCTCGGTTACCCGATGCAGATCAAGGTCGACTTCCTTTGCCGTGACTCGATCCTGGCGGCTCCGCTGGCGCTCGATCTCTGCCTGTACATGGATCTCGCACAGCGCACTCCTGCTCTGAAGCACCTGGGCATCCAGGAGTGGCTGAGCTTCTACTTCAAGGATCCGGATTCGGCTCCGGGTGTTTACCCCGAGCATGATCTGTTCATCCAGAACATGAAGCTGAAGAACACGCTGCGTCACGTAATGGGCGAAGGTCTGATCACGCATCTCGGCCTCGACTACTACGGCGACTAATCGCGCTGTGGAAGCAGTACGCAAGCCCCGGCTCTTTGCCGGGGCTTGCTGCATCTGGGCGCGTTAGCATGGGACACGATGGCAGAGATGGATTTGCAGCGCCGCACGTTGCGGCTTTACGGGGAGTTGCTGGCGCGTGAGTCGTCCTGGGCCGGCAAGCTGGTGGTGACGGCAGGCGAGGGCTGCTCGGCGACTGGCCTTTGTGCCGCAGTGGCGATAGCTGGTGGAACGTGTCTTGCGATTGATCCTGATGCGAAGGCTGTGCGGTCGATCTTTCGTGAAGGCGGCGTGGACTTCGTGGTGAATACGCTGGACGAGGCGCTGCGTGTGCTGAAGAACGAGGTGCGGCAGGGCAGACCGCTTGGCGTCGCGTTGACGGCGGATGTCGAGGCGGTGCTTGTGGAGTTTCGCGAGCGCGGTGTGCTGGCGGAGCTTGCGGTGGAGGCTGCGTCGTTTCCTGCGAAGGCCTATGCGAGCCTGCCGGTTGAGGGCTCTGAGGAGTTGAGTGTGTGGCTCGCCGCGCGTGGCTGGCAGGAGGCGCTGGTGCCGAGGGATGCGGGGTGGGTGTTTGCTGAAGATGATCCGCGCTGGCGCTGGGTGCGGGGGATTGCCCGCTATCAGCGGTCGGCGTCGCGTGAGTCGCGTGCGGTATGGCTTTCAGAGGCCGAGCTTAGTAACTTATCCAGAGCACTCGAGTAACTAGCTAGCTGGGATGTTGAGATGAAATAGCCTAAGAATTCCGCTGCTTAGCTTCCTGTTTCGATCGCCCTTCTGGGCGATAATCAGCCTCTTATCGTGGTGGTGAAAGATTTTTGATGAAGCAACACTCTTTATGCGCGATTTTTTATGGAGTTTTCGCGAAATTCCTAATGAATAAACAGTATTCCTTCATTGCTGTGCCCCTGGTCCGTATAAGAGGGCCGTTACTCGGTAGCTGATGTAGTAATGTCTGACCTCATATTAAAAACCTGTTGCAGGTGGGCGAGGTCGTACATGGTTACCGGGGAACAATTTGAGCAGCTGACACAGCTCTCCACTCTGAATCTGATGCTTGATGCAAGCGTTGATTGCATCAAGCTCATCGACTGCGAGGGGCGGTTGTTGAAGATGAATCGGGCCGGTTGCGAAGCTCTTGGAGTTCAGCAGCACGGTTCGATGGGAATGAAATGGCTTCCGTTACTTCCTCCGGAAGTACGTTCCGGCGGGCGAAAAGCACTCAAGGCGTGTATTGCCATGGGCAAGCGGGCCTCCTTTGCGGGAAAAAGTCAGCTACCGGGGGATGACCCTGTTTACTGGGACAACGTTCTGACTCCGCTCAAGGGCGAGGATGGGAGTGTTATCGCCGTTCTTTGTGTTTCCAGGAACATCACGCGACAGAGAGTGGCGGAGCGGAAGCTTCGCGTGGCCTCAGACTTTGACGCACTTTCGGAGATACCGAATCGGCGTTATTTCGTGCGGCATGCCGAAGCGATTATTCGGGCCGGAGCAAAGCGAGATGGAAGCATTGGTGTCCTTTTGCTCGATGTTGATCGATTCAAGTTCATCAACGACTCGATGGGGCACCATGTCGGTGATGCGACGATCAAGCACCTCGCCAAACTGTTGAAAAGTAAGTTGCTCGAGGGGGAGTTTCTTGCTCGCCTGGGTGGCGATGAGTTCGCGCTCATCAAGAGTTCTACGCACGGTTCGCTTGATATGAAGGAGGTCGCAGCTCGCTGCATGACCGCTGTTCAGGGTGGGTTTCTGTATCGGGGAGAGCAGATCCCACTTCAGTTCAGCATCGGAGGTTCTGTCGTTTCTTCCCGGAAGGCGGACCTTTCATTGCTGCTCAAGGTCGCCGATGTCGCTTTATATAAGTGCAAAATGTCGGGGCGGGGACGCTACCTCGTTGAGGAACTGCAAGACGCACAAAGCGAGTCGTAAACGCTGAAGGTCGTATGGGAGCCATCAGATCACCGGAGCAGACGGTGATCTGATGGTTTTTCTACGCTTCGAGGACGCCGTAGATCTCTGTCCAGAGCTGCTTGATGCCAGCGTCGTTCTTGCTGGAGACGGGCAGGATGCGGTCTTCGCCGTGGGCCTGCTTCAACGCAGCGACGGATTTGGCGAGCTGGTTATTACTGAGCTTATCGGCCTTCGTGCCGACGATGAGATGGGGGCGCTGCATGTTGCGAAGCGCTTCGATGAGCATCGTGTCCGACTCCTGCGGAGGGATATTCGTGTCGACGAGGCAGAGGCAGAGAGCCAGTTGTTCGCGCTCATTGATGTACGGCTCGATGAACTTGGGCCACTCGGCCGAGATGGACTTTGAGATCTTGGCGTAGCCGTAGCCGGGAAGATCGGCAAAGACGAGGGACGGAACAGCTTTCGCCCCTTCGTGAAGAGCGAAGAAGTTGATTGCGCGGGTGCGGCCGGGGGTGGAGGAGACCTTGGCGGTGGCTGCGCCGACGAGTTTGTTGAGCAGCGAGCTTTTGCCGACATTCGAGCGACCGAGGAAGGCGATCTCGGGGGCGTTATTGGTCTTCGCCTCGCCGGGGAAGTGTTCCGCGGCCATGGCGGAGAGTAGGAATTTAGGCGTGAGCTTCATCAAGTACGAGGGTATAGGGTGAAGGGGCCAGGGTCTAGGGAGAGCCTGCAACCCTAACCCCTCCCACTATCTTTCTTAGGGCTTGGTTACGTCGCGTTCGAGAGCCTGGGAGACGATGTCCTTGGTCAAAATCTCCGGCAGAACGTCGGCGTTGGACTTCTGGCCGGGAGGGAAGATGACGTAGGTCGGCACGCCGGAGCGGTTGACGTCGGCGAGTGACTGCGTGATCGCAGGATCGTAGTTTGTCCAGTCGGCCTTCAGCAATTCAACGTGTGCGTCGCCGAGTTTGGAGACGATCTCTTTGTTCTGCAGCACGACGCGTTCGTTCACCTGGCAGCTCAGGCACCAGGCGGCGGTGTAGTCCACGAAGACCGGGTGGCCGGTGGCGCGGGCGGCGGCGAGAGCTTCAGGCGACCAGGGCTTCCAGGTAAGAGCTTCGGCTTTGGGCTTGCGCAGTGGCAGGATGATGGCCAGCGCGATGAAGATCAGCGCGGTGATAGCTGATCCCCACTTTGCAGGCCAGCGACCGAGCGCCCAGCCTGCGATGGCAAGCAGGAGAAACGCTCCCAGCAGCACTGCGATACGGTCGATGCCGTTGTTGCCCGCGGAGTAGAGCTTGCCGTAGACCCACGTCAGCCAGATGGCGGTCGCGAAGAGAGGCACGGCGGTGAGCTGCTTGAGGAGCTCCATCCACGCGCCCGGGCGGGGCAGGATGCTGGTCCACTGTGGGTTGAGGCTGAGGATGAGGTAGGGCAGCGCCAGTCCCAGGGCCAGCGAGGTGAAGACCAGGAAGGTGACCCACGAGGGCTGTGCGAGCGCGAAGCCGACGGCTGCGCCCATCAGCGGACCCATGCAAGGGGTGGCGGCCACGACGGCGAGCATGCCGGTGAAGAAGCTGCCTGCGAAGCCCTGTTTGCGGGTGAGGTCGTTGCCTGCGGAGGTGAGAGAGAGGCCCAGCTCGAACTGTCCTGCCAGCGAAAGCGCGAGGAAGAACATGATGAGTGCGAGGATGGCGACGAAGCCCGGCGATTGCAGTTGGAAGCCCCAGCCGAGTTGCTGCCCACCGGCGCGCAGTGCGAGCAGCGAGCCGACGATGATCCAGAACGAGATGAGGATGCCGCCGGTGTAGACGAGGCCGTGCATCCGCTGGCGCGAGCGTTCTTCGTTGCCGGAGTTCACCAGTGCGAGCCCCTTGAGGAAGAGCACAGGGAAGACGCAGGGCATCAGGTTGAGGATGATGCCGCCGAGGAAGGCGAGAGCCAGGGCGGAGAAGACGGTGATCTCTGCCGTGGCGGGCTTCACGTTGGCGGGCAATGCTTTTTTGCCTGTGGGCGAGAGTGGCGGCACGACTCCGGTCGGCACAGGCAGGTCGACTTCGTAGGCGACGGCATCGTCGTCTTTGCCGAGCTTCAGCAGGCCGTGGAGCGATTTGGGAAGAGCCGCAGACTGATCGGCGTGGTCGGGGTCCTGTGCGCGTTCGAGGCGCAGGCGCACGCCGTCGTTGAGTGGCTCGACGATCTGGTCGGCAGCGTTGGCGATGACGTCTTTGTCAAAGGGGTAGAACTCGGCGTCGGCCTGCTTCTCGGCCCCGGTAAGGGTGAGGGCAATGGTCTTTCCGTCGGCGATGGCGACGAGCTTTTGCTCTGCGGGAAGGGGCTTGGGCAGCCAACCGATGGCCTGGCCGAGGGCTCCGACGACAGGCGATGCGGGTAGTGGACCCTTGACGACGTTCAGGTCGAGCCCGAGGTGTGCTTTGCCGGGGATGCAGCGGTCCGAGCAGACGATCCACGTCACCTTGGCGTCGAGGTGGAGTTTGCCCGGCTTCAGGCTCTTGGCTGCTGTGATCTCGATGGGGAAGGCGACCTGGTCTTCGTAGCCGTAGTCCATGAACGGCCCGAGCGGAAGGCGCTGCGGCGGCGGAAACTGCATGGGCCCGGCGACGATGCCTTTGGGAAGCGTCCACGTAATCTTTGGCGGTTCGCCGGAGTCGCCTGCGTTGATCCAGTAGACGTGCCAGTGCTCTTCGAGCGTCAGCAGCAGACCGACGGTAACGTGGCCTCCGGCAGCGACCTGCGGGCTGAGTGTGACGATTTCGGCGGTGAGATGCTCGGCTTTGAACGGTCCGGCGGTACCGTCGCCGACCTCCTGAATCTGGCCGCGAGCGGTGGCTGCGGTGCTCGCAAAGAGCGCGGCAAACAGTACGAACGAGCTGAGCAGCAGGCGGCGGGCGCGGGAGGTCATCTTGGACATTGTATGGTCGGGCGAGCGGATTTCAGAGGCTGAGGCGGCGGTGTTCGATCAGGATGCAGCGATCCATGACGACCTGGATGCCGGCCGCTTCAGCGCGTTCGGCAGATTCGGTGTGCAGGAGGCCCAGTTGTACCCAGAGGCTGGGCAGGTTGAGGGCTATCATTTCGTCCACGATGGCGGGAATAAACTTCGGTAGACGGAAGACGTTGACGACATCCGGTTTCAGCGGGAGATCCGTCAGCGAGGCGTAGACTTGTTCGCCAAGTACGGTAGCTGCGGGGTTTATGTCCAGAAGCGCCGGGTTGACGGGGAAGATGCGGTATCCGTGCGCCTGCATGTAGGCGGAGACGGAGTGAGACGCCTTGGCCGGGTTGTCGGAGAGGCCGATCACAACGATGGTGCGGGGATCGGCTGGCGGATGTCCGAGCATGGCGGCGATGGCTGCAGGGGAGTTCATGACAGGGATTGGATGCGCGCTGAACCCGAAAGATCGAGCGAGCCGTCTAAGATAGTAAGGCGAGCCGCGCCCGCAATGCTGAAGCGGCTAACGCCTACAGGGACCCCACCATGCGCGCACTTTCTCTGGCTTCCATTCTTTTGCTTGGTACTGGCGCCGCCATGGCGCAGACCCCGACAGCGACGCCTGCGTCGTCTACTCCTGCACAGACGTCGACGGAACCCGTGGCGACTGCATCGCAGACGCCGGACAGCAAGAAGCCTGCGGACGATAAAAAAACGGACGCCAAGAAAACCGACACCAAGGACAGCAAGAAGAAGGACGAGGCGAAGGTTACGGCTCCGCGCAAGCCGGAGGAGATTGCTTCGCCGGGTGAGGCGCTCGATCCGAACATCAAGAAGGGCAGCGAGGAAGACGTTGACGCTGTTGGCCGCCGTAATATCGGCGGCCGCGGTATGGGCAACTGGTACTCGACGAACTGGGAGATTGGCGTCGGCAAGCAGTACTCGATGGAGATTGAGAAGAGCTCGCACCTGATTACGGATCCGGTAATCGTGGAGTACATCAATCGCGTTGGCCAGAATATTGTGAAGAACTCCGACTCGAAGGTGCCGTTCACGATCAAGGTGCTGGACACCGACGAGATCAACGCGATGGCGTTGCCGGGCGGATTCTTTTATGTGAACAGCGGCCTGATTCTGGCGTGTGATTCGGAAGATGAGCTTGCTGGCGTGATGGCGCATGAAATCGCGCACGTGGCTGCGCACCACGCGGCACGGCAGATGACGAAGGCCAACTACATGCAGATCGGCTCGATTCCGCTGATGATCTTTACGCAGGGAACGTGGACGGGCTACGGCATCTACGAGGCCTCGCAGCTTGCGATTCCGCTGACGTTTCTGAAGTTTTCGCGTGAGTACGAAGCGGAGGCGGACTTCCTTGGCGTGCAGTACGCGTATAAGGCGGGTTACGATCCGCAGGGCATGGTGACGATCTTCGAGAAGCTCGATGCGCTGGAAAAGCACAAGCCGGGCGCGCTTTCGAAGGCGTTCAGCGATCATCCGGCGACGCCGGACCGTATCGACAACGTTGAGGATGAGATTGCCACTCTGCTTCCGGCTCGACCGGATTATCTGGTGACGACCAGCGAGTTTGATGTGGTGAAGGCGCGGTTGGCGCGTATCCAGAACAAGCGTGGGCTGGGTTCGAAGGACAAGCCCGGTAAACCGACGCTGCGTCGTGTGGGCGGAAGCAACAATGATCCGAACTCGACGACCCAGAGCAGCAGCGGCGACGATCGTCCGACGCTTGGCCGTCGCGACTAACGTGTTTTCGAAGCGAACCGGGCGCGGCTTCGGCTGCGCTCTTCGCATTTTTTGAGAGAATAGAACGATGGCAGACGAACAGAGCACCTACACGACCGGCTACACCGATGACCATGCCAAGGCTGGCCTTGACGTCAACTTTCCGCCCATTGAGACGTGGCGCAACCAGTTTCCTTCTTACGAGATTTTGATCGATGACCCCGAGTTCACGAGCGTGTGCCCGAAGACGAGCCTGCCTGACTTTGGCCGTCTGACGATCCGTTACATGCCGCGCGAGAAGTGCATGGAGTTGAAGTCGCTGAAGGAGTATTTGTTCGTGTATCGCAACCTGGGCATCTTCCAGGAGAACATTGCGAACCAGGTGCTGAACGACGTGGTGAAGGCTACTGATCCGGTGTGGTGCGAGATCGTTGGCGACTTCCGCCCGCGTGGTGGTATTTCGACAATTGTGACGGCGTACTACCCGCGCACTGAGACAGACGCGAAGCGGTAGGTGTGAATCGTTAAGGCCGTCTAGCGTTCTACTGGGGGCCTTTCGTTTTCCAGCGCAGATGGAAGCTGATTTTAGCGTCGTCTGGAGTTCGCCGTTGGGGTAGGATGTGGCCATGCGAGTAAGCGCACAGTTTGCGGAGAAGCATCTGACCGAGTTGCTGGATGCGATGGATCGTGGCGACGATGTCGAGATTGAGCGAGGCGATAAGCCGTCCGCGAAGCTGATGCTCCTGCGTCCTGAAGCAGGTCGGCCTGAAAAAGTTTCACTGCTTGGTGGCATGAAAGGGAAGATTCACTTCGCGGCGGACTGGAACTCTGAGGCTACAGCAACATTGCTTGAAGAGATGTTCTATGGGGCCGTCTCGCAGCACGAGCGCCTCCCGAAAGCATGAGGCTCATCCTCGATACGCATTATCTTCTGTGGTCGATGGAAGATAGTCCTGAGTTGCCCGCCAGAATTCGAGCCCTGCTGGCTGACCGGGAAAATGAAATATTTATCAGTATTGCTTCTTTGTGGGAGATTGCGATCAAGATTTCTCTCGGAAAGCTTAATCTCTCAGGGAAGAGCATCTCTGATCTGACGCAGTTTCTCGAACAGGCTGAAACCACGATTCTGCCGGTTCTTCCTTCACATCTGACTGTGGTGGAGCAGATGCCCTGGCACCATCGCGACCCTTTCGATCGCTTGATCGTCGCGCAGGCACAGGTGGAAGGTCTTCGGTTGGTCTCTGCAGACAAGGTTGTTGCTCTGTATCTGCCGGACGTGATCGCTTAGCTTTTTGCTACGCTCTGCTTTCGTGAATGGGCGATGTCCCCTGTAGTTTGATGAGCGTTCAGCATCCAAGCTGGTATGCTCGACGCGATGACTACGGAGAAGCCCAAAACAGGTACGGCCAAAGGTGCGGTGGTTGCTCTCGCGCTGTTGACCGCCATGAACTTCGTCAACTACCTCGACCGCTACATTCTGCCGGCGGTGCAGGAACAGGTGAAGAACGAGTTTCACCTGACGGATGAGCGCATCGGCTCACTGACGTTCTTCTTCTTCGTGGCCTATGTCTGCGCTTCGCCGATCACAGGTTGGCTGGGGGACCGATTCCCGCGTAAGCCGATGATTGTGGTGTGCGCGCTGGCGATTGCGGGCATGAACTTTTTGACCGCACACGTGCACGGTTTCTGGGAGCTGAACGTTCGGCACATGGCGCTGGGCGTGGGGGAGGCCTGCTTTGGCATCTTCGCGCCTGCGCTGATTGCGGACTACTTTGCGGAAGATCGTCGCAACGGTGCGCTGACAATTTTCAATGTGGCAATTTTTGCAGGGTCGGCGCTCGGGTTTCTGGCGGGCGGCAATATTGCAGAGACGCATGGCTGGCGCATGGCGTTCATTGCCAGCGCCGTTCCGGGCGTCATTATGGCGCTGCTGATCCTGTTCTTCCTGCGGGAACCGAAGCGTGTGGCGGTCGCTGAGTCGCACTCGGTAGACAAGGGAAGTGCGTTGTCGCTGGTGAAGAATCCAGCGTACCTTTGCGCGATTCTTGGCTACGCGGCGGTGACGTTTGCGATCGGCGGCATCTCGTTCTGGATGCCGAGCTTCCTGCAGCGTTTTGATGGCCGCGATATTGGGGCTGCAGGCACGATTATGGGCACGATTACTGTTGTGTGCGGCCTGAGCGGAACTCTGGCTGGCGGAGCGGTGGCCGGATGGTGGTCGAAGAAGACGGGCAAGGCTCTTTACTGGGTTCCGGCTCTGAGCGCGATTCTGACTGTTCCGTTCGCTCTCCTGTGCTTCTTCGGGCCGAAGGGCTGGACGCTGCCGATGTTGGGCGTCTCGTTGTTCTTCATCTCACTGGGCACAGGGCCGATCAACGCGGCGACGTTGAATGCTGTGCCGGCAAACCTGCGTTCCGCGGCGATGGCAGGACAGTTGTTTGTGCTGCATGTGTTTGGCGATATGCCGTCGTCGTGGGTGATCGGCGCGGTGAGCCAGCGTTCGAACCTGCGGCTGGGGCTGGGTATAACGCTGATATCGATGGTGGTAGGAGCGGTGATCTTCGGACTGGGTGCACGGTATGCTCCGAAGCTCAGCCACACGGTTGAGGCTACGGCTTGAACTGGTTTCACCTGTCAGATACGACGCGTAATGTGCTGCTTGCGGTGGACGGTGTTATTGCTGCGGCCTGGGTGCATCGTGCGGCCAATATTATCTGGCATATCGGTGAGGTCGCGGATCTGACGACTCCTGACTGGGAGATTGGACCGGCGCTGCAGCCGAGCCTTGCTGTGATTGTTCCCGCCAAGGATGAGGGCGAAAATCTGCGAGCGACGCTGGAGTCGCTGCGGATGCAGGAGTACCCGTATCTGCGCGTGGTGGTGGTGGATGATCGCTCGACTGACGCCACCGGCGCGATTGCCGATGAGTTTGCAGAGCGCTGGCCGCAGCGTTTCGTCGCTGTCCACATTACGGAGTTGCCCGAGGGGTGGCTTGGCAAGACATGGGCGCTCGAGGTCGGAATGCAGTACTGCCGGGACGTGGAGTACGTGCTGTGTACGGACGCCGACATCCTCTTTTCGCCGTCGATTCTGTGGCGTGCGCTCGCATATGCGGAGGCTTCGCAGGCCGACCACCTGGTAGTGCTTCCTACGCCCATGCTGAAGGGCTGGGGCGAGGGTGTTGTGCTGGGGTTGTTCCAGGTGCTGGGCATGTGGGCCGTGCGGCCGTGGATGGTGGCTGATCCACGATCGAGCCGCGATGTAGCAGGCGTTGGCGCGTTCAACCTGATGCGGCGAACGTCGTTTGAAGAGCTGGGCGGATGGCTGCCACAGCGCATGGTGGTGCTGGAAGATATTACGGTTGGACGACGTTTCAAAGCGGCGGGAATGCGGCAGCGAATGGCGTTTGCGCCGACGCTAGTGCTGGTGCATTGGGCTAGTGGCATGAGCGGCGTGGTGAAGGTGATGACGAAAAACCTCTTCTCCGGCGTGAACTTTCGGCCGACCCTGCTGCTATTTGGCTGCGCGTGGATCGGGCTCTTCTTCCTGGCGCCGATTGCGGGGCTTTTCTGGTGGCCTACGCTGCTGCCGAGTCTGCTCGTTATGGCAGCGATAGCTTCGACGTACCAGGTACTCGCGCCGCTGAGCCGCATCGATGCGAAGTATGGGTGGAGCTATCCGCTGGGTGCGTTGGCTATGATGTGGGCGATGTTGCGCTCGATGGCTGTAACGGTTGTGCGTAGTGGCGTGGTGTGGCGCGGTACGTTCTATCCGTTGAGCGATCTGCGCGCGCAGAACAGCCCGTTTCGCTGGGCAAGGGAGGCTGCGGAGATGCACGATCGTGTGCGGCGGGAGAAGCCTTCGGGTTTACGGCGATGGGTGGATGGGATGAAGAAGCCGCGACGGTAGGAGCTACGCCTCAATGCCGAAGGATTTGTGATGCGAGCAAAGCGAAGGGGCCTCCGGTTGGAGGCCCCTTCGCTTTACATAGGCTTGCTTAGACTTCGACAAGCTGGTTGCCGTAGCGCTTCTGGACGTACTCATCGAGGATGACCTGGAACTCTTCGACGATGTGGTCGCCCTTGAGCGTCATCGCGAGCTTGCCGTCGATGTAGACCGGGGCCTTGGGCTCTTCGAAGGTGCCGGGCAGTGAGATGCCGATGTTGGCGTGCTTCGACTCGCCGGGGCCGTTGACGATGCAACCCATGACTGCGAGCTTCATCTCTTCGACGCCGGGGTAGAGCTTCTTCCATTCGGGCATCGATTCGGTCAGGTAGTTCTGAATGCGAAGCGCGAGTTCCTGGAAGTAGGTCGAGGTGGTGCGGCCGCAACCGGGGCAGCTTGTGACCTGCGGCATGAAGCTGCGGATCGCAAGCGATTGCAGAATCTGCTGTGCGCAGCGGACTTCCTCGGTGCGGGGAGCGCCGGGTTCCGGCGTCAGCGAGACGCGGATGGTGTCGCCGATGCCTGCGAGCAGCAGGGGCGAAAGACCGGCGGTCGAGGTGACGATGCCCTTCATGCCCATGCCTGCTTCGGTAAGGCCGAGGTGGATGGCGTGGTCTGTACGGCTGGCGAGCTCAGTGTTGACGTCGATCAGATCGCGGACGTTGGAGACCTTCGCCGAGAGGATGATCTGATCGCGACGGAGGCCGTAGCGTTCTGCCGCGGCTGCGTTGTCGAGTGCGGAGACGACCATGGCTTCCATCATGACGTCGCGGGTGTCGCGCGGAGTTGCGGACTTCGAGTTCGCATCCATCATCTTGGTGAGCAGAGCCTGGTCGAGCGAGCCCCAGTTGACGCCGATACGTACAGGCTTCTGGTACTCGACGGCGCACTCCACCATGGTGCGGAAGTTGTCATCGTCCTTGCGGCCAATCGAGACGTTGCCGGGGTTGATGCGGTACTTTGAGAGCGCGCGGGCGCAGTCGGGGAACTTGCGGAGCAGGATGTGGCCGTTGTAGTGGAAGTCGCCGACGATGGGCGTTTCCCAACCCTTGGCACGGAGGCCTTCCACGATGTGCGGGACGGCCTGTGCGGCCTCCTCGTTGTTCACCGTGATGCGGACGATCTCAGAACCGGCACGGGCCAGAGCTGCAACCTGTTGTACGGTGCTTTCGATGTCGGCGGTGTCGGTATTGGTCATCGACTGCACGACGACGGGGGCGTCGGAACCGACGCGGACTCCGCCAATGTTGACGGTCACGGATTTACGGCGAAAGGTGGGAGGCATAGCACCTGTAAGTTTACCAGTTTGCCAAGGTGTGAGAGCTCCCGATGCGTACTCCGCTCGTGTGCGGAGAGATACCTGCCGTTTTCGCCTAAATTTTGCCGTGCTCAATGTGTCGCCTGAAGGCTATACTCCGATTCCCAATTTGGGGCGGACGGTACACGATGCGTAATAAAGCTATCTTTCGTAATTCGATCTTGCTGTCTGTCCTTGCTCTTGTTCTACCGTTGGCTCTTTGTGTCTATCGGGCCGTTCAGCGGGGGAAGCTTGATGCCGTTGCGACGTTAAACGGCGTCACGGATGAAATGGCCCGGCGATCCGCAGAGACGAGGGAACAGATTGCCTCGGCGCTGGAAGACCTGCAGAGTAATCCGGGTGGTGCACCCTGCTCGGCGGGGAACCTGGAGCGAATGCGGCTTGTCGCTGCGGTGAAGGATTATCTCGGTGGTCTGGGATATGTGAAGGGGGACACGATGCTGTGTTCGTCCCTCACGGGAGGCGGGGTGCCGGTTCCTCTGGGGCTTCCGTCTGAGGTTCGCCCGTCTGGCTTCCGTAGCTGGGACCAGAAAGCTTTGCCAGGTATTCCGAGGCAGAAGTTCAACTTGATTGGAGAACCCGGGCAGGAGAATGTTGCGATTACGGTGCCGGAGTTGATTGTGGATGTCCCCTTAGCTGTGAAGGGTATGTCCCTGGTGCAGATGACTGCGGACGGCAGGTTGAAGCGCGCACGGGGGCCATATAGCGAGACATGGCTGACGAGAACGTTAGCAGGGCAGGAATCGTTTGTTGACAGCGGGAAGCTGGTCGTAGCGCGTTTTGAAAAGTCGTCTGGTCTGGTGATGTTTGCGGCTATGTCTGTGAACGAAGTTCATCGCTTTGCCTGGCAGGCGTTCTGGCGTTATCTGCCTGTCGCTTTGGCAGTGGCCGCACTGCTGCTCGTGATGATCTGGACGGTTGCACGAGAGTTGCTCTCCTTGCGGTTTCAGATCAAGGCAGCTCTGCGTGACCGCGAATTCTTCCTGCAGTACCAACCGGTGATGGATTTGAGTGCGGGCAGATGTGTGGGGGCGGAGGCTCTGATTCGTTGGAAGCGCCGTGATGGCAGCATGGTGAGCCCTTTGGTCTTCATCCCGGTTGCGGAGCAGCATGGACTGATCGAACAGGTGACGGCGCAGGTGATGGAGATGGTGGCGACCGATGCTGCGCAGCTTATTCGTGATCATCCGGAGATGCACATTGCGATCAACTTCTCCCCGGATGATCTTCATTCGAAGGAGATTGAGGACCGCCTGCAAAGGCTGATCCACGATGTTGGGGCGTCCAACAACATCGTGATTGAAGCCACGGAGCGCGGCTTGCTGTTTCCAGAGAAGGTGACGGAGACGCTGGTTTCGGTGAGGGCTAAAGGCTTCCGGGTTGGCATCGATGACTTCGGTACGGGCAACTCCAGTCTTTCGTACCTGGGGACATACGATCTGGATTTCTTGAAGATCGACAAGATGTTTGTGGACGCGCTGGGCAAGAATGAACCGACCAGTCAGGTCGCGTTCCACATTATTGGACTGGCGCATTCACTGGGTTTGAAGATCGTCGCGGAAGGCGTGGAAACGAAGGAGCAGCGCGACATTCTGCGCGAAGCCGGGGTGCAGTACGCGCAAGGCTGGATCTTCGCAAAACCGATGCTGATGCACGATCTGGCGGCGTTTACGCGTTTGCAGAATGCGTAAACGCTTACCTGGCTGCGAGCAGCGCAAGTCCCTGAGCCACGGAGGTCAACTCGCCGCCGGACTGTACGCGCGATTCGCCGAAGCGTGAGGTGAAAATGCGGCGGACGGCGGGAACGAGCGAGGTTCCGCCGGTGAGGAAGACGCGGTCCACAGACTCTGGGGCGATGGTCGTTTTGGTGAAGAGCTCGTCGAGCGTAGCGGCCATGCGCTCCAACTCCGGGGCGATCCAGCCTTCGAAGGTGGCTCTGGCGACTGGTTCGCGAAGCTGCACGGCATCGGTGTCGAGCACAAACTCTGCTTCGGCTTGGGTCGTGAGCGCGACCTTCAAACGGCGCACGGAGCGATGGAGTTGGAAGCCGAGGTCGTGGCCGATGACCGCGGATAGCGCAGCGATCTTTTCGGGCTCCAGCGCGCGGCGCTGGGTGTTGCGTAGCAGGTTCGTGACGGCATGCGTCTTCAGGAAGGAGAGCGTATGCCAGCGTTCGAGGTTTGCGTAGACCCAGGCGGGAAGAGCAGGAAGCTCTTTGCCGAGCTCGCGGGTGAGTGACTCTGAGCCCAGCGCTGGAGCGATGAGGTAGCGGACGATGCGGGCGTCGAAGGCGTCGCCGGCGAGGCCAAGGCCGGTGGAGCCGAGTACTTCGGGCTGGCCTTCGCGGATGCGGAGCAGGGAAAAGTCAGTGGTGCCGCCGCCGAAGTCGCCGATGAGTAGCAGGCCATCCTGCGGGGCGTTTTGTTCTGCGGCAAAGGCCGCAGCGACGGGTTCCATGGCGAAGTCGACGTTCTGAAAGCCCGCGAGCAGCAGGGCTGCGCGGAGGCGCTCTTCGGCAAAGCTGTTGTCGGAGTCGCTGTTGGCCCCGACGAACTCTACCGGGCGTCCGACGACGGCGCTGGTGATCTCGGCGCCGAGCGAATCGCTGGCCTGTTGACGGAGGTCGCTGAGGATTTTGGCAATAAGGTCTTCGAAGCGGTACTGGCGGCCGAAGATTTCGGTTCCCGTGAGGCTGCGCGCGGAGAGATGCGACTTCAGCGACTGGATAAAGCGGCGAGCGTCTTCAAGGTCGGGGTCGCTGCCGGTGGCGAGGTACTGCTCGATCGCTTCATTGCCGGTGAAGATGCTGACCGGACGGCCGGGAAGGCTGCGCTGCTGCAAGGCAAGCAAAACGGAGCGCGAGGTCAGCTCGCCATTGCCGAAAGGAACGAGCGCGACGCTGCCATCGCCCTGGGTGTAAGCGATGGCGCTGTTGGTTGTGCCGAAGTCGATGCCGACGCGAAGATCAGAAGCCACGTTCGCTATTTTGACGCTTTCCGGCTGGCAAGTTTCGCACAGGCTGTGCGCCGGAAGCAGGCTTCGGTGTGGTCGTTGACCATGCCGGCGGCCTGCATGAAGGCGTACACAATGGTTGGGCCGACGAACTTGAAGCCACGTTTTTTCAGGGCCTTGGACATCGCCTCGGACTCGGGAGAGATGGTTTGCCCGACCTGATTCTGGATAGGTTTGCCTGCAACGAAGCTCCAGAGCCAGGCGGAAAAATCTTCTCCAGAGTTCTGCATTTCGAGGAAGATTTTTGCCGCGCTGATGGTGGCGACGATCTTGGCTCGTGAGCGAATAATGCGTGGATCGTCGAGCAGGCGCAGGATGTCGGGCTCGCCCATGCGAGCGACCTTTTGCGGGGAAAATTGATGAAATGCGGCTTGGAAAGCCTCGCGTTTGTTGAGCACAACGCTCCAGGAAAGTCCGGCCTGAAAGCCTTCGAGCATGAGCAATTCCCATAGGTCGCGGGCGTCGCGCATGGGTACTCCCCACTCTTCGTCGTGGTACTCGCGCATCAGGTCGCTGGATTCAGCCCAGCGGCAACGTGTCTTCGGCGTTGGCATGTTTCTGATTGTAGAAAATTTGGCCGGTACACTGGAGTGGTATGCCACCGATTTTGAGCGCTCAGAGTGTAAGTAAGAAGTTTGGGGCCACGCCCCTGTTTTCCGATGTGTCGTTTACCGTCTCGGACGGGGACCGCATTGGCTTGATCGGACCGAATGGTGCGGGCAAGTCCACGTTGCTGGCCGTTCTCGGTGGAGAGATGGAGCCGGACAAGGGCGATGTTTCGCGCCGCAAGCGTGCGCGCGTGGCCTATGTGCGCCAGATCTCGGAGTATCCGGCGGGGAAGAGCGTTCGTCAGGTGGTGGAGCGCGCACTGGCTGAGGCTGATGTGCCCTCTGAAGAGCGCGAGCAGCGGCTGCGCGAGACCCTGGGCCGCGCGGGCTTTGACGAGTTCAGCGCAGATGCGTCGACGCTGAGCGGCGGCTGGCGCAAGCGGCTTGCGATTGTGGAAGCGATGGCCGTGGGGCCGGATGTGATGCTGCTCGATGAGCCGACAAACCATCTCGACCTGGAAGGCATTGAGTGGCTGGAAGGTGTGCTGAAGTCGACCAATATGGCTGTGGTCGTTATCTCGCATGATCGTTACTTTCTGGAGAACGTCGCGAAGGACATCATCGAACTGAGCCGCGTGTATGCCGAAGGCCTGCTGCGGGTGCGTGGCGGTTACTCGAAGTTTCTTGAAGGCCGCGAGCAGTACATGGAAGCTCAGTCGAAGATGCAGGAAGGTCTGCGCAACCGCGTGAAGACCGAGATTGAGTGGCTGCGGCGTGGGCCGAAGGCTCGTGCGACGAAGGCCAAGGCCCGCATCGACAACGCGCATGAGCTGATCGGCAAGCTGGCTGAGGTGGACTCGCGCACGCGTACGTCCAGCGCAGGCATCGCGTTCGACGCTACAGACCGCCAGACGAAGCGTCTGGTGGAGTTCGAGGGCGTGGCGATCACGCTGGGGAACAAGAAGATCGTCGAAGGGCTTTCCTTTGGCTTGTCGAACGGCATGAAGCTGGGACTCGTCGGACCGAACGGATCGGGCAAGACGACGATTCTGCGTGCGATGACCGGCGAACTTGAGGTGAATGCTGGCACGGTAAAGCGTGCGGCGAATCTGCGCGTCGTTTACTTCTCACAGCGTCGCGAGATCGATGAGTCGCTGACGCTGCGCCGGGCGCTGGCTCCGGACTCTGATGGTGTGGTGTACCAGGGCGCGGTGGTTCATGTGGCAAGCTATGCGGCAAAGTTCCTCTTTACCGGCGAGCAGTTGAACCAGCCCGTGGCACGGTTGAGCGGTGGTGAGCGCGCGCGTGTGCTGCTGGCGAGATTGATGCTCGTTCCGGCTGATGTTCTGGTACTGGACGAACCGACGAACGATCTGGATATCCCAACCCTGGAGATTCTGGAAGAGTCGTTGCTGGAGTTCAAGGGCGCGCTGGTGCTGGTGACGCATGATCGCTACCTGCTCGATCGCGTGGCGAACACCGTGTTAGGGCTGGATGGCAAGGGCAAGGCGCAGGTCTTCGCGGACTACATGCAGTGGGAAGAGTGGAAGGAACGCAGTGGCCTGCTGACCGGCACGCAGAGCGGAGATCTGCCGAAGGAAGCTGCGGGCAAGTCGTCGAACTCGTCGTCGAAGAAGAAGCTTTCGTACATGGAGCAGCGCGAGTTTGACGGTATTGAAGCGAAGGTTGAGGCTGCGGATGCTCGACTGGACGCAGCACGCGAGACGATGGAAGATCCCGTCGTAGCCACGGACGCGACAAAGTTGACGGCTGCGTTGGCGGAGTTGGAAGCTGCGCAGACCGAGCACGACGCGGTGTATGAACGATGGGCAGAACTCAGTGAAAAGGCCGGCGCTTAGCCGGCCTTTTCATCTCGGTTAGTTCATGGTTTGTCGCCGATGAGCGGGTGCGTCCAGGAAAATCTTTCCGTTTTTCATCACAAATTCTGGTTTTGTAAGGACGCTGATATCCGCCAGCGGGTCGCCCGGTACGGCGATAATGTCGGCGAAGAAGCCCGGCTTGAGCTGGCCGATGGCGTCGGCCCAGTTGAGCAGCTTTGCTCCGTTGATCAGGCCTGCCCGGAGGACGTCGGCAGGTTTCATGCCGTACTGCACCATCAACTCGTACTCGCGTGCCTGGGTTCCGTGGGGGAAAGGGCCGACGTCTGAGCCTACGGCAAAGGGAACTCCGAGGACCATTTGCTTCTTGAACTCGGCGACGTGGATGGCGAGAGATTGCTTACGGCGGGCAGCGAGTTCCGGGGTTTCCGCGTGATCGGCGAAGTACTCTGCGATGGTGAAGGTCGGGACGGCGTAGATGTTGCGGGCGCGCATCTCCTTCATGGTGGCTTCGCTGATCTGGTAGGCGTGGTCGACTGAGGCAACGCCGGCTGCGACGGCGAACTCGGCACCGGGGTCGGTGGTGCAGTGGACGGCGACCACCGTGCCGAGGCGATGGGCCTCCGCGACGGCAGCGGCGAGTTCGGGTTCGGTGAACTGGAACGCGGAGGTGATCTTGTTGCCGTCTACGTGATCGTGGCCGGTTTCGTAGATTTTGAAGAAGTCGGAGCCTTCCTTGTGCTGCTCGCGCATGGTGGCGATGAGCTCTGCCGTGTTGTTGACGATGTCGGCGTTGGACAGGACGTGCTGCTCGGGGTTGAAGCCGATGGCGTCTTCGTGGCCGCCGAGGATGTCGATAGCGTTGCAGGAGACGCGCATGCGTGGGCCGGGAATCTCGCCCTTGTTGATCGCGTTACGGACGGCGACGTCGGCGCACTTGGCGCCTTCCGTTCCCATGTCTCGCTCGGCGGTGAAGCCTGCGAGCAGGTCGGCTTTCGCGGCGGCTGCAGCCGTCAGAGTGCGCTGCGGGATGGATTCCTCGACTGTCTGCAGGCCTTCATTGCCGGGATGCAGGAAGAGGTGGGTGTGGGCGTCGATGAGGCCGGGCATAAGTGTGACGTTGCCCAGGTCGAGGACTCGAGCGGTTGCCGGGTGAGTGACGTGCGAGCCGACCTCAGTGATGCGTTCGCCGGTGATGAGGATTTCGCCGGGAGAAACGAGCTTGCCGCTGGCTACGTCGAGCAGATGGGCTGCGTGCAGGATGGTGGAAGGCTGCTGTGCAGCAAGAGGAAGAGCGGCAGCGAGGAGGGCAGCGGCAAATCGTTTCATCGTGAGGGCAGAATACGCCAGATGAGCGGATGTGAAAGGATGAACGCATGATTCGCCCCTGCTATCTCGTCGTGGACCGCGAGTACTCCGGAAGTATCTCAACGCGCAAACTCGTTATTGAAACGGCCAAGTTCAACGTCATTACCGCCTATAGCGCTGCGGAAGCGGTCGAGACCCTTGCATGCTTTCCGGGCTGCGCTGGCGCCGTTATCGACGCTGCCGTTGATGACATTCACTGCGATGAACTGGTGCAGAAGCTCAAGGCGATCAAGCCCACATTGACGGTCATCGCTATTACCGGCCACGATCGAGTGTGCGAGGCCGCCGATCATCAGCTTGTGAGCTTCGAGCCGGCAAAGTTGCTGGAGCTGCTGAAACAGCTCGACGAAGCGGCCTGTAAACGCATTGAAGCTCGTGAACAGCAGCTACATAGCGAAGGGCGTTAGGCTTACGCTGAACGAGAAAACGGCCACCACAGATTGCTGTGGTGGCCGTTTCTTGTGCTGGAATCTGGTTAGATTCCCGTGATGTTGAAGCCGCAGTCGACGAAGGTCACTTCGCCAGTAATGCCGCTGGCAAGGTCGCTGGTGAGGAAGAGGGCTGTGTTGCCGACTTCTGCCTGCTCCACGTTGCGGTGAAGAGGAGCGCGCTGGGTTACGGCGTCGAGGATGGTCGAGAAGTCGCCGATGCCGCGCGCGGCCAGGGTCTTGATGGGGCCAGCCGAGATCGCGTTGACGCGGATGTTCTGCGGGCCAAGCGATGCGGCGAGGTAGCGAACGGTGGCTTCGAGTGCAGCTTTGGCCACGCCCATCACGTTGTAGTTCGGGAAGACCTTTTCCGCACCGTAGTACGTGAGCGTCAGGATGGAGCCGCCCTCTGTCATCAACGGAGCTGCCGCACGGGACACGGCGATCAGCGAATAGGCGCTGATGTCGTGGGCGATGCGGAAGTCTTCGCGCTTGGTGAGCAGGAAGTCGTTTTTGATGGCGTCCGCCGGAGCAAACGCCACCGAGTGGACGAGCGTGTGGAGGACAGGGAAGCGTGCTGCGATCTCGGCAAAGGCTGCGTCGATCTGTGCGTCGTCGGAGACGTCACACTGCACGGCCAGCCCCTTTTCGCTCTGTCCGAGCGAAGCCAGCAACTCTTCCGACTCCTTCTTCAGGCGCTCGGACTGATAGCTGAGCACTAGTGTTGCCCCTGCCGCTGCCAGCTTTTCGGCGACGGAGTAGGCGATGGAGCGCTTGTTGGCGACGCCGAACACAACTGCGACTTTGCCTTCGAGATGGATCATGGTTCCTGTAACTCCTTTATTGCAAACGAATCAAGGATATCAGCGTTTAGAACTGAGCTGCGCCGTTATAGTCTGCGATAAAGTTTGTATAGATCAGGCTCACGCTTGCCTGATCGGTAACGTACATGCCGAGTTCGCGATTCTGTGTCATCGAGGCGTCTGAGTAGTTGATCGAGCCCATGTAGACCTTTTGCGTCGATAACCCGTAGTCGGCTACGACGGCCTTCGCATGAATGTAGAAGCCGTTGGAGTCTGTGTAGACATGAATGTTGTTGGTGCAACCGCCTGCCTTCACGATGTTGAGGTTCTTGGTGTAGGTTCCATCTTCGTTCTCAATGAGAATTTTGACGTCTACGCCACGATTACAGGCACTTTCCAGATCGCTCATGATGTATGTCGGCGTAGAGGTCAGCTCTTCGTTTTCGACGACCAGGGTGGTGGTTGCGTTGTTAATGATGTCTTCCATCGCCTGCTTCGCGGTGGTGGGGCTCCAGATGAGATCTGTGCCCGCGGAAGGCTGATAGCTTAAGTCGCTCGTGCCCGTCGTTCCTGAAGCCGTAGTTCCTGCGGCGAAGTCCATGTTGAACGTCGCTTCAGCAGCTGTAATGTCGACTGCATCGTTGAAGACCATGAAATAGTCGCGAGTCGTGGAGTAGTACTGGGACTGCAAGTTGCCGCTCATCAACACCAGCGTCGACTTGTCGACGATCATTGACTTCTCGTGGAAGGCCTGAAAAGCCGTGTTGGCATAGACGGCAGAACAGTTTGTCGTCGAATTCAGCGTGGAGAACGCGCTCGCGTTATTCGACTTCTCATTTCTTCCATCGAGCGCGGCGCGGACGATGACACCACGACCGCAGGCTGCGACCATCTTCGAAAGCATCGTCGAGTCCTGCAGCGCATACATGCTCATGTCGATCGTGGATGTGGCGTTATCTACGAGTGCGTAGAGAGCCGTTGTCATGCCGCCGCCGGGCAGACCTGCACCTGGATCTGGAAGTTCATAGAGCTTGTAAACCACGGTGGGAGCGGTCGTGGTTCCGGTGCCGGTCAATGAAACGGTCTGTGTGGATCCGCTGACGCCGTTGGAGTTGTCGGTGACCGTCAGCGTGCCCGTGTAGGTCGCTGCTGCAGTTGGTGTGAATTTGACTGTGATCGTGCAGGTTCCCGCAGCCGCAAGACCGGCGGTGCAGGTGTTGGTGGTGGAGAACATGTTGCTATTGGTGCCGGACAGAGCCACGCTGGAGACGGTGAGAGGGGTGGTGCTCGTGCCCGTATTGCTCAGCGTCAGATTCAGCGAAGAAGAGTTGTTCACGACAGTCGTAGAGAAGCTCAGCGAACTGGCTGAAAGCGTTGCTACAGGAGTTGTGGCTGCCGTGCTCGTGCTGCTGAGCGTGATGTCCTGGAAGTTGCCGGAGACGTTCTGCGAGTTGTCCGTAATGCGGATCGTCGAGTTCAGCGTGGCGGTGGACTTCGGCTGGAAGACAACGGAGAGATTGCAGGTGGCGCCAGCAGCCAGAGTGGTGCCGCAGCTATTGGTCAGCGCATAGTTCGTCGTGTCATTCAGGACGATGCTGGTGAGTGTGAGGGAGCTGTCACCGCTGTTCTTGACCGTCACCGTTTGTGCCGCGCTGATGGAGTTGATCGCTACGCCGGTAAAGGTCAGCGAGGAGCTGGACAGCAGGATCTGTGGTTCTCCGGACGAAGTGCTGTTTCCGCTTGAGCCTGAACCGCCTCCGCCGCAACCGACGAGAAGGGAAAGAGGAAGAGCGAGAAGCAAGGACGCAAAGCTCGAACGGGTCATTAGATTCCTGTACCGATAAATAGAAATTGGCACCGCGAAGGGTGCCGTGGCATAAGGTCTTTTTTTCTAGAAACTTAGCAAAAAGGCCAAAATTATTTGATCACTTGCTCCCAAGTTTAGCACGCAGCGCCTGCCTGCTTGCCAATGTCAGGCAGGTGCGGGAGTTCCTCCCTGCCTGATGTGCTCTCTTGAGCGTAGGATTGTGCCGTGCAAGAATCGACATGGAGACGGTAAGTGATCGATAACAGAAACTCTGCCGGAGTTGTTTTGAAGTCGGCATCTGCGTGCCGCTGGGATTTGCTGTCGCTGGGCGAAGTGATGCTGCGCTTTGATCCTGGCGAAGGACGGATCGCAGGCGCGCGTTCGTTCCGCGTATGGGAAGGCGGCGGCGAGTACAACGTCGCTCGAGGGCTGCGTCGCTGCTTTGGCAAACAGACCGCGATCGCAACTGCCTTTGTCGATAATCCTGTCGGCCGACTGGTCGAGGACCTGATGCTGCAGGGCGGTGTCGATGTTTCGCATGTGCGCTGGGTTCCGTTCGACGGTGTTGGTCGCGAAGCTCGTAACGGGGTGTACTTCCTTGAGCGCGGCTTTGGCGTGCGTCATGGCATGGGCATGATGGATCGCGGGAACACTGCTGTGTCGCAGTTGCAGCCCGGCATGATTGATTGGGATGCGATCTTCGGCGGGGAAGGCGTTCGCTGGTTTCATACCGGCGGCGTGATGGCCTCGTTGAGTGAGAGCGCCACGGAGGTGGTGCGCGAAGCGATGGTGTCCGCGCGCAAGCATGGGACGGTAGTCAGCTTCGATTGCAACTATCGTCCGTCGTTGTGGAAGAGCCGTGGGGGCCGTCAGGGATCGATTGACGTGAACCGCTCGCTGATGCCGATGGTGGATGTTTTGTTTGGCCATGAGGGCGATATTGCGAAGGCGATGGGCAAGTCGTCGCTAGGGCCGGTGTGGCATACGCTGGAGAGCTTTGGCGAGATGGCTGCACGCGTCACCGAAGAGTGGACTGAACTGCGTGTGATCGCCAGCACGATCCGCAAGCCAAGGACCGCGACGCACAACTCGTGGAGTGCGTTTGGCTTTGCGGAAGGCAAGGCGCATGAAGGCTTGCGTTTTGACGATCTTGAGATTCTGGACCGCGTTGGTGGTGGTGACTCGTTTGCCTCGGGGCTGATCTATGGCCTGATGGAGGGGAAAGAGTTTCAGTGGTCGCTTGATTGCGGTGTCGCGCACGGTGCGCTGTCGATGACGACGCCAGGTGATGCCTCGATGGCGAGCCTTGCAGAGGTGGAGAGCTTGATGAGCGGCGTTTCCACAGGAACAGTTCGGTAGAGAAACAGGAGAAGGTGATGGCGAAGAAAGCAGAAGTTCTGGCACATGTGCGGAAGACCGGTCTGGTGCCGGTGCTGCGTGCCGAGTCGGTGGAGCAGGGATACGCGCTGGCGGAAGCGATTGCAGCCGGTGGCTGCGATGTGCTCGAAGTGACGATGACGGTTCCCGGAGCGGTGGCGTTGATCACGCGACTGGTGAAGGAGCGGCCCGATATTTTGATCGGTGCAGGAACCGTGCTGACCGCTGAGCAAGCGAAGGCTTGTGTTGGCGAAGGCGCTCAGTTCATCGTGAGCCCGGCGTTCGATGCGGCTACGGTGGAGTTCTGCGCCAAGAGCGGCATTGGTGTACTGCCAGGTGCGTTGACGCCGACCGAGGTGTTGAGAGCCTGGAATGCGGGCGCGGATGTGATCAAAGTTTTCCCTGCAAGCGCCATGGGTGGAGCGCCGTATCTGCGCAGCCTGAAGGCTCCGCTGCCGCAGATTGAGCTGATCCCAACGGGTGGCGTTTCGTTGACTACTGCGCGAGAGTTCCTCGATGCCGGAGCGTATGCGCTGGGCATCGGTGCGGACCTGGTGAGCGTCAAGGCCATTCGCGCCGGACAGCCCGAAGTGATTACTAAGCAGGCCCGGAAGTATATGGATATCGTACGTACGTTTCAGGCTGAAACAGCCTCGGCGTAAGGCTGTGCGGGCTTTGTCCTAAGCAAGAGAAAAGGTGACCGCGATGGTCACCGTTTCTCTTTGCGCGACATCGCTGTGGGGGCTCAGAGCTTAGTAAAGACGCAGAGTTCGCCGGACGGATAGCCTGCCATCGTCGCATGAAAACGGCGCTGGCTATGGGGTTCGTTCAGGAAGTCAGAGCAGAGAGCTTCACCGGTGTTGGCGTCGGTGAGCATCCGGCGAAGTACGGCGCGTCTGCTGCGAAGCAGTACGGAAGACGTGATGTTCAGCACTTCGTGCATGGCGTCACGCAGCATCTCGTCGAGTGATTGCTGTGCGACCTGTTGCTTGACGAGGGCTTCCGGAATGCCGACCAGAACACCGCCGAGCGAGCCAAGAAGCGCAAGGTCCATCTTGATGAGAATGGTGTCTTCAGAGCCTGCAATATCGAAGAGGCCATAGGCCTTCGGGCAATGCGTCTGGCACATGTCATCGGCTGCGACTACGTTGACCTTGCGACCGGTGAGGTCGGTGAAGAGCTTGCTGAAGACGAAAGGATTTGCAGCGTTCATGCTCTTGCTCCGAGCACAGGACGAAGACGTTCCTGCACGTCTTCGGGGGTGAACGGCTTCGTGATGAGGAACTGAGCGCCAGCTGTCATGGCTGTCTCGTAGATCTCTTTCGATCCCTCTGACGTGATGAAGCCGAAGGGCGTTGCGTTTGCGCAGGCGCGGACCTGCCGCAGGAAATCAATGCCGGTCATCTCCGGCATGTTCCAATCCGAGAGGATGAGTTGCGGCGTGTGGGTGCTGAGCTTTTGCAGGGCATCCATGCCATTTTCAGCTTCGATAAAGGTCAGGCCAGTGAAACCAGCCTGGCGAATGGCGCGCTGCACGAGCATGCGCATGGTCTTGCTGTCGTCGACGAGAAGTACTTCCATGATTGATTCGTTCTCCCTTGGAGCGTTAGGGCCTATGGGGTTCATCGGCAATGTACGAGATGGCATCAGCGGTTTGTACACGGCGAAATCCATCGCTGAGGGAGACGGCCTCGGCTGTTCCGAGGAAGAGGTGTCCTCCACGCGCGAGTGTGCTACGAAGTTCGCGGAGGATGCCGCGCTTGGTCTCTGCGTCAAAGTAGATGAGCACGTTGCGGCAGAAGATGACGTCGAATGGCCCGCGCCCACTGAGCGAGTTGCGGAGGTCGAGTGTGTCGAAACGAACCATGGAACGGACGTTGGGACGGAGTTGCCACTCTTCGCCATGGCGCTCGAAGTAACGCGTCTGCAAGGTGGAAGGCAAGCCGCGCGAGACTTCGAAGTTGCCATAGATGCCTGCGCGGGCGCGTTCCAGAACCTTCTCGGAGAGGTCTGTTGCGAGGATGGAAACCTCACCGGGAGTGAGTCCCATTTCGAGCAGCATCATGGCGAGTGAGTAAGCCTCTTGCCCAGAGGAGGCTGCTGCGGACCAGAGCGTTAGCTTGTGTCCGCGAGGACGTTCACGAAGCAGCGCCGGGAGGATGCTTGTACGCAGGGCTTCAAAGGGTGCATGGTCGCGGAAAAACAAGGTCTCATGCGTGGTCATGGCCTCGATGACCTTTTGTGCGAGCCCGGGTTTGCCTGCGCGGAGGCTGTGGCAGAGGGTATCGATGGAGCCGAGGTGTTCACGTTCGACGATGGGGCCCAGGCGAGACTCGAGAAGATAGCTTTTGTTCGCGTCGATCACGATGCCCGAAGCACGTTGGATCCATGTCTGCAGAAAACTGTAGCTCTCGGCAGAGACGGTATGAGTGGCGGTGGAGAAAAAGGCGCCTGGCATTAGCGGTTGAAACCTCCGTGGATGGCGCTGCGCGCCTGTTGCATGAGCGCGTCGGCAATTTGATCGAGCGGCAATATCTGGTGAGCGAGCCCTGCATTGGTGACGGCTCCGGGCATGCCCCACACGACGCTGGAGGCTTCATCCTGAGCGATGAGATGGGCTCCGGCGCGAACGAGAACTTCGGAGCCTCGCAAGCCATCCTGTCCCATGCCGGTGAGGATGGTAGCAATCGCAGCGCCGCCGTAAATGTCGGCTACAGAGCGGAAGAGAACATCGACAGCCGGACGGCAGGAGCACTCCTGCGGTGATTGGTCGAGGCGTATGACCGTGTCCGTGTCCGACCGCGCAACCCGCATGTGATAGTCGCCTGGAGCAAGGATGGCTTTGCCAGGTTCGAGAACCATGCCTTCCGTTGCTTCGACGATATTGAAGCCTGTTACAGTACGGATGCGCTTGGCCAGAAGCTCCGTAAACACCGGTGGCATGTGCTGCACGATCACGATGGGAAGAGGGAAGGCGTGAGGCAGCTTCGCCATCAACGCTGCCAGAGCAGTGGGGCCCCCTGTGGAAACGCCGATGGCGAGGACCTCTGCGCGCTTTGCTGTTGCGCTGAAGGCGGGAGCTGGCTTCATGGGGGCGAACGCTGGTTGAGCTGTGTGGCGATAGCAAAGCTGTTTGATCTTGTCGCGTAGCTCACGCTGCAGATACTCCATGGACGAGCCGAGCGAGACATCAGAGTTCGGCTTGAGCAGGAAGGCGGTAGCCCCATGCATGAGCGCGTCGAGTGCGGTCTCTGCTTGTGCTTCTGTTGCGCTTGAAAAGATGAGCGTATGCATCTGGGGAAACTGCTGGCGCACGATGGGCAGCAGCTCCAGCCCGCTCATGCCAGGCAGCATGATGTCGAGCGTCATTACATCCGGCTTGAGGGTTGGCAGCTTGGTGAGCGCGATCTCTGCGCTTGAGGCAGAGCCGACGATCTCGAAATCCGGTTCAGCGGAGAGCGCATTCGTCAGCAGTCTGCGGACAACCACAGAGTCGTCCACGATGAAAATTCGGATCCGGGACGATCGTGTTGACGTTCGAGATGTGGAGAGAGCAGGTGCGAATGTGGACACGGGGCCTCAGCAAAGTAGTGGAGTCAGGGAATAAATCGGCGCGCTTCTACAGAAGATGATTCAGCTCTGCGGAAGCGCGCCACATAGCTACACCGTGAAGCGCGAGACCAGGTTCTGGAGTTCGCTGGCCATGCTGTACAGGGTGCGGGCAGAGGTCTGCGTCCCTGCGGCTCCGTTGGTGGTTCCTTGAGCAGCGGTGGCAACGCCTGCGATGTTTACCGCGATTTCACTGACTCCCCGCGAAGCATCGGAGACGCTGCGCCCGATCTCGTTGGTGGTTGCCGTCTGTTCTTCCACCGCCGAAGCGATCGTGTTGGAGACGTCGTTGATCTGGTTGATGATCTGCGTGATCTCTTCGATCGCCTGCACGGCGCTGGTCGTGTCGGTCTGGATCGCTTCGATCTTCTGACCAATCTCTTCGGTGGCCTTAGCCGTTTCCTTGGCCAGTTCTTTTACCTCGTTGGCGACTACCGCGAAGCCTTTGCCTGCTTCGCCTGCGCGAGCGGCTTCGATGGTGGCGTTCAACGCGAGCAAGTTGGTTTGCTGCGCGATGGAGGTGATGACCTTGACGACCTTGCCGATCTCCAGCGACGACTGCCCGAGCTTTGCGATGGTCTGGTTGGTTGCCGTCGCTGCTGTCACTGCGCTGTGAGCTACACGAGCGCTTTCATTGGCGGACTTTGAGATCTCGCGAATGGACGCCTGCATCTCCTCCGAGCCGGCGGCAACGACGGTGACGTTCTTTGAAACTTCGTCACTGGCGCTGGAGACAACGGATGCCTGCGTCGCTGTTTCTTCTGCGTTTGAGGCCATCTGCTCGCTGATGACAGAGAGTTCCTGGCTGGCGGAGCTAAGGTCCGTTGCCGATGAAGCAATCGCTGTGACGCGCTGCCGCAGATCGTTGAAGAACGACGCGAGAGCTTCGCCCATCTGGCCGATGGAGTCGCTGCCGTGCACATCGATCCTGCCGGTGAGGTCACCTTCGCTGGCACGCTTCACGACGCTGAGGATGGCGTTGACCTTTGCCTCAAGCTCGAGAGCACGCTGGCGTGTTGCTTCCTGTGCCGCTTGATGCTCCTGTCGTGTGCGGACGGTCTCTGTGATCTCGGTCGCAAACTTCACGACACGCTCCGGCTTGCCGCTGGCTCCGAAAATGGGGTTGTAGGAGCCATAGATCCACACCTCGCGACCACCTTTGCCGATCCGCTTGTACTCGCCGTGCTGGTACTCGCCGCGAGCGAGAGCGTCCCAGAACGCACGGTAGTCACTGGTGGATGCTTCGGATTTATCCATGAAGATGCGGTGGTGATTGCCCTTGATCTCGTCCATGGAGTAGCCCATTGCGGCGAGGAAGTTTTCGTTGGCGTTCACGATGGTTCCGTCGAGCTTGAACTCAATAACAGCCTGCGTGCGGCTGACGGCGTCAACCTGTCCGCGATAGGCGACGTTGCGCTGCATGTCGGTGGTGATATCCAGCGCAATCTTCACTGCTTTGTAAGGCTGACCGGCTGCGTCGAGCACAGGCATGTAGCAGCCCTGGAGCCAGATCTCTTTGCCGTTCTTGCCCAGTCGACGGAAGATGCCGGTGCGCGTTTCTCCACGACGGATGGACTCCCAGAAGTTGCGATACTCTGCTCCGCTGGCTTCGGTGGGATCAACGAACATCGAGTGATGGCGGCCGGACACTTCGTCCTGGCTGTAGCCCACGAGGTTGAGGAAGAGAGTATTGGCGGTGAGAATCGTTCCGTCGAGGTTGAACTCGACGATGCCCTGCGAACGGCCGATGGCGGCGAGAGCTGCGTCGCTGTCAGAGTGTTTGCTCGAAGCTGGCGGCATGGTTGTCACTTTGGTGCGCACCTTCACAGGAGTCGTTCCGGTGAGGTTGGGGATGCGAGTTGCAGAAGCCATGGATGTTTCTCCGTTCGGGTGGATTGAATGAATACGAAGTGGTGGGAAACTACTGGAACGCAGCCTCAAGAAGTCTTTCGGTGTCGAGCCAAAGCATCAGCCGATCGCGAAGTTTGAAGACACCGGTGATCATGCGCCGCTGCGCTTCAGGAACGTTTTCAGGGATTGGAGCGAAGGAGGTTTGCTGGACTTCGAGCACGTCTCCAATGCCATCGACCAGAAGGCTAACGGCACCGTCCTCTGAACCGATGATGATGTTCATGGGCGGGGCCTCGGGGCCGGGTTGTAAATCGAGTGCGGTGCGCGCGTCGATCGCTGTCACGATCTGCCCGCGCAGATTGATGAAGCCTTTGACCGCGCTTGAGCTGAGCGGGATGGGTGTCATTTCCTGTTGGCGAATCACTTCCTGAACGTGAACCGCAGGGATGCCGAAGAAGAGGTCTCCGACGTGAAAGGTTGCGAACTGCTCCGAGTCTGCGCGCTGATTACGTTTCTCTTTGAAGTGGTGCATGTTCTTACGCCGCCTTTCCTGCATAGCCAGGGTCGGTAACCGCTGCAAAGCTCAGCATGGAGTTGCAATCGAGTATGTCGATGACGGTGTTGCCGAGTATGGCCGTTCCGCTCAGGTAACGATGTGCCGTTGCGCTGCGGAAGGTTACGGACTCCTCGACGATGTCGACGATCTTGTCGACGATGAGTCCGATACGTCGAGGGCCGTCGGTGATGACGACGATCTGAACATCGCCGTGGAAGTTGTCGAGGTCGTGCGGTTCTTCGTGGAGCAGAGAGGAAAGCTGCAGCAGTGGCAGAATCTCTCCGCGATAGAGGAGAACCGGCTGGCCGGCGGCGCTTTCGATTTGAGCCCCGACGAGCTGTTCGAGTCGCGAGACCATGCCGAGTGGAACTGCGATGCGGGAGAAGCCCCCTGCACGGAAGATAAGGAAGCCTTCGCGCTGTTCGATGTGCTCCTTGCGAACGTCTTCGCGGCGGACGTCGCGTGCACGTTGCTCCATGCCGCTCAGCTTGGCGAGACCGGGGATGTCGAGGATAAGTGCAACGCGGCCGTCGCCCATGATGGTGGCCCCGAGATACGCGCTCAGGTTTTTGAGCCGCTTGCTCATGGGCTTCACCACGATCTCCTGCGTGTCATAAATACCGTCGACGATGAGCCCGAACGGCTGGCTTTCGGATTGCAGAACGACGATATTGATGACTGAAGAAGAGGGAAGGACCGCGTCATCGAGCCCGAGGATGCGGTTCATGTAGGTGAGCGGCAGCAGTTCGCCGCGACGCCGATAGACGGGCGTTCCGTTGACGTACTCGATATGCGGCTGAGAGGAGTCGCGGGTTTCAGCCAGGTCGAGGCGAACGAGTTCAAGCAGGTTGGCTTGTGGGATGATGAAGCGATGTTCTTCGTGCGCGCGACTGTACGCACGAATGACGAGCCCAGGGATGATCGCAAGCGTGAGCGGAATGGTGATCTTCACCACAGAGCCAGCGCAACCGGCACGGTTGGCGATATCAACGATGCCGCCGATCTTACCAATATTTGTTTTGACGACGTCCATGCCAACACCGCGGCCAGAGATGTTGGTGATGGTTTGCGCAGTGGAAAAACCCGGAGCAAAGACGAGGTGGATGGCCTCACGCTCGCTCATCGTGCTAACCTGCGCGGCGGTGATGAGACCTTTCTCCATGGCTCGTTGTTTCAGCCGCAGAGGGTCGAGACCACGGCCATCGTCGGCGATCTCGATGTTCACATGTCCGCCTTCGTGATAGGCCCGCAGAGTGACGAGGCCTTCGGCTGGCTTGCCTGCTGCAGTGCGAGCCTCGGGCGTTTCCACGCCGTGGTCGCAGGCGTTCCGCACAATGTGCGTGAGCGGGTCCTTGATGGCCTCGATGATGGTTTTGTCGAGTTCCGTGTCCGCGCCTTCCATCTCAATGCGGATCTTCTTTCCACACTCTGTCGAGAGGTCGCGCACGACGCGCGGCATCTTGTTCCACACGACGCCGATGGGTTGCATCCGCGTCTTCAGTACGCCTTCCTGCAACTCGCTGGTGATGACGTTGAGGCGCTGTACGGTGCGAACCAACGCGAGGTCGTGGCCGCTTGCTGCTCCCTGCAGAAGCTGATTGCGCGCCAGCACGAGTTCGCCGACGAGATTCATCAGCTTGTCGAGCAGGCCAACGTCGACACGAATGGTGGAGTCTGTGAAGGCGCTGGCTTTGGCTGCTTCTATCTCGCCAGTGGCGGAGACTACGGCCATTGACTGCTCCGGTTCAACAGTGAGTTCGAGCGTGGGAGCAACTTGAGGGGTAGGGTCGATCGTTGGTGTTGCGATGGAGCTCGACGTGTCGCTGTAGGCGGCGGTGAGTCGTGTGCGAAGGCTTTCGTATTGCTGTTCGCCTTCGGCTCCAGTGTTTTCGATTTCGCTGAGGATCGCTTTGGTTGCATCGACGCACTCCAACAGCAGGGCCGTGAGCTCCGAAGTCAGCTTGCGGTTGCTGCTGCGGATCTGGTCGAGAATATTTTCGGCAACATGTGTGAGTGAGCCTAGCGACGAAAAGCCAAAGAAACCGCAGGTTCCCTTGATGGTGTGAAAGGTTCGGAAGACGCTGGCCAGCAGTTTGGCGTCCTCAGGTGTCTGCTCAAGGCGTACGATTTCCTGATCGAGGTTGGTCAGGTTCTCGTTGCACTCGATGATGAATTCTCGTACTTCGTCGTCCAGTTCGGCAGCCATGCCAGCATCCTTGTTTTGAGTCACAACGCATGTATCGGCAGGGCGGGGAGTTGCATTAGCGCATCATGAAGACGACGAGCGCGCGCAGTGTCGCGTGGCTATACGCGGTGTTCTTTGTCACCGGCACGGCGACCGTGCTGGCAGGCAACATTCTTCCTTTGCTTGCCCGAGACGGTGGGTTCCGGGATGGAGACATTGCGCTTGCGCTTGCAACGCAGTTTGGTGGCCAGCTTGTAGGACCGATGATTGCCTGGAAGAAACCACAGTTTGGGCTTGGTGTGGGCTGTGTGGTCGTCTCTATCGCCGCGGCGTTGCTGCCGCTTGTCGCTGGCCCGATGTACTTCGTGACGTTAGCCGCCTACGGCTTCGGGCTAGGTATCGCGATGACGATGGCAAATGTGCTCGTCGGGCTGGAAAGCTCTGCGGAAGATCGTGTGTCCAGGCTTGAGTTGCTGAACATCTTCTGGCCGCTTGGCGCAGCGTTTTGCGGGTGGTGGCTAGGGCGTTTTTCGCTGCCGCATCTGCAGGTGTGGCCGCAGTGGACGATAAGTATCGCTTGTGCGATTGCCGCGCTGTGGGCGTTGCTTCGCCCGTCAAGCGAAGGCGCAAAGCTGGTTGACGAAGGGGTGGCTGACGCCTTCGACTGGCCGCGTCTGGCTATGCTTGCGTTCTTGGCTTTGCTGGTTGTCGGTGTAGAAACCGGTATTGCGAACTGGCTGCCGAGCTTTGCGGTGCATTACCAGCATGGGTACGCCGACTTGCTGGTTCCGCTGAGCAGCGCGTTCTGGCTTGGGATTCTTGGGGGTCGCCTTCTTGCAGCAAAGACCTTTGAAGGGCAGACACCTGCACGATGGACGATGCCAACGGTAGTGGCGCTCTCCCTTGTTGGTGTGGTTCTGTTGGCCACAGGGAAGAGCTCGATGGTGTTCTATCTCGGGACGCTGCTGGCCGCCGTTGGCGTTGCTCCCGTCTATCCTGCGTTGCTCGCAGAGGCGATGCCCATGCGGGGCAAGGGCATCGTCTTTGTGATGGCGGGTATCGGCAGCGCACTGCTGCCGTGGGTGACAGGCCGCGTCGCCGTGGCCTGTCATACCTTGCGTTTTGGCTTCGCGGCGCTTGCCGTGTGTGCGGCTCTGCTGCTGGTTGGGCTTAGCGTTGAAAGCTTCTCCACTAGCGCGCTAGCCAGCCACCGTCCACATTGAGGATGGCTCCCGTGACGTAGTTGCTTGCGGGGGAGGCGAGGAAGACCGCGGCTCCGACCAGATCTTCCGGCTGCCCCCAGCGCGCGGCCGGGATGCGCTCAAGAATCTGACGATTGCGAGTCTCATCGGCTTGCAGAGCTTCGGTATTCGTCGTGGCAAAGTAGCCCGGAGCGATCGCATTCACCTGAATATTTTTCGAAGCCCACTCGTTGGCCAGGGCCTTCGTCAGTTGAGCCACGCCGCCCTTCGAGGATGCGTACGCCGGAACACGAATGCCGCCCTGGAAGCTCAGCAGTGAGGCGATATTGATGATCTTGCCGCCGACGTTGCGCGCGATCACGTCGCGGGCCATGAACTGTGAGAGCTGAAAGACGCTGGTGAGGTTCACCTGCAGCACGCGAGCCCAGTCTTCCAGCTCGACGTTCTCAGCCTCATTGCGGTGGATGGTGCCGGCGTTGTTGACGAGGATGTCGACGCGGCCAAAGCGGGCATGGACGGCATCGAAGAGCTGTTTGGCTCCGTCTGTGGAGCTGAGATCAGCGGCGAACGCGGCTGCGTTGCCGCCAATGGCTGCGGCTGTTTCGTCCGCGGGGCGGCGGTTGCCGTGAACGGCTACGGTAGCGCCCGCCTGCGCAAGAGCTACAGCTATAGCTGCGCCGAGGCCGCTGGCTGCTCCGGTAATCAGGGCCACCTGGCCGTCGAGACGAAAGCTGTCGAGGATGCTTTTCATGCGACTAGTGTCCCACAGCTACTGCAACCCTGGCAGAGCGGCTGCTGAGCAAGTTGCAGATATCGAAAGATTTGCCATATTGCACCGAAGTCTGCGGACTCTATTGCGCCTGGAAAGCTGTAATCTGCGATGATTGTAGGGAAGACTTCCATCTGCAGCTACCGTGACGAAGCGTTACAAACTGTTACAGTCGCTAGCTTTTTGATGGTCTTTACTATTTTTAGTACGCGCTAAGCATGCTGGTGCGCCCCCTGTCGTGCCAGCATGCCTTTTATGAGGTCCGCATGTCGTACGGTTTACGTTGGAATTGCCTAGGTGTTTGTGTCGCGTTGCTTGCGTTGTCGGCGTTTTGTCCGCAGTCCCATGCGCAGGGTCGGCAAGGTCCAGCGCAGCAGGGACAACCCTCTGCAGGAATTACCTGGGGCGGCTATGGCGGCTCGCGGGAAAAGCCGCATCGCACGATTGTGGGCACCGTGTATGACGCCAACGATAAGCTCGATACGAATGCAATGGTCTATCTGAAGAACATGCGAGATTCCTCGATCCTGACGTTGAAGGTCGATGAGCGGGGCACCTATCGTTTTGGGCCGCTTTCTCTGTCAGATGATTACGAGTTGTGGGCCGTGGACGGTAAGAAGAAAACGGTCGTCAAGCCGCTCAGCTCCTTTATCCAGACGAATCTGGTCACCGTCCCGCTGCGATTCACGGAAGAGTCTGCGGCTGCTGCAACGCCCGTAAGCGCTCCGGCCAAATAGAAGCAGCGCAAAAGCCTCTCGGCATGAATGGTCTTGAGAGATCCTCTCATGCCGAGTTGCTAACTAATCGGCGTAGAATATGTCGTGCTGCTCAATATATTGAGCAGCGGGCAGTTGAATCGAGACACTCAAGCCTCTACCCTGCCGATTTTTTGCAGTGATGGCTCCGCCGTGTAGATGAACCGCGCGTTCCGCGATGGACAGTCCAACACCAAATCCTCCGGTTGAGTCTCCTCTGGCTGCATCGGTGCGGTAGAACGCTCCGAAGATCAGCGGCAAGCTCTCTTCGGGAATCCCAGGCCCTTCATCAGAGATTTCAATGTGGATGAAGGCTTCTTTGCCGGCAAGACCGCTTTTGAAGATCTTGACAGTGATCTGACTGGCGGGCGCGGTATATCGAATCGCATTCCGTGCAACGTTTTCAATGGCTCTGCGAAGCAACTCGGTGTTTCCTTCGACGAAGTGATCTTCGGGGCTCTTTATCAGGCTTACAGTACAACCGCGTACGGTTGCCTCAAACTCCAAATCTGGAAGCAGAGACTCCGTCAGGTCCGTTACATCGACCATTTCTTTATCTGTGATTCCTGCCGTGCTCTCCATCAGCGAGAGCGTGAGCATCTGCCCGATGAGATCGTTGACTCGTTCTGCTTCGGCTTCCATTTTGTCAGAGTAAATCGACGGTTGCGCGGCTTCTTCACGCGCCATCTCCAGCGCTAGTCGCAGGCGGGCAAGCGGTGAGCGAAGTTCGTGGCTGAGGTCACGAACCAGCATCTTCTGTGCTGCGATCAAGGAGCTGATGCGTCCTGCCATATGGTTGAAGTCAAGCATCAGGCTGCGCACGTCCGCACCGCCAAGAATGTTTTGCGATCGTCGTCCTACGGGTAGGCGTGCGGAAAGATCGCCTCCTGCAAATTGTTTGAATGCTTTGGAGAGCGAGCGTACTGGGCGGCTTAACGCATAGGCAAAGATGAAGGTGACCAGAAGAGAGACCGGCAGAGCTATGGGAGGAAGCGGAGGGAAGTGAGGCTTTGGCTGGTAAAAGCCGCTATGCACAACCACATACGTTCCTTCTTGTAGCTTTACTGGGGTCGCCGTTACCCACAGCTTGCCATCATGGACACCTTTGGCCGTGTGATGACTTCGTACGTCCTGAACCAGTGCGGAAACCCGCGAGGAAAGTGTTGCGCTACATGCTGGCTTGCCAGCGCTGTCGACAACGAAGTAGCTGGAAGCCGCATCCTGTATGGCTCCGCATCCTGCTCGCTGATACTCCCTGGCAATGTAGATTCCTAGCTCTGTTGCATCTTGTGCAGCGAAACTGCGGACATTTTCCAGTGAGCCATTTCGGCCGTCGGGGTAGAGCGTGGTCGCGACGAAGAAGATAACGGCTGTCGATACCCAGAAGGCTAGAAACATTTGGAAGAAGAAAGTTCGCATTAGCCGTTGAACTCCTTTTCCATAAAGAACATGTAACCGCTGTTTCGGATCGCACGTATCCCGCCGCTAAAGCCAGGAAGGCTTTCGAGCTTCTTTCGTAGTCGAGACACATGCATATCCACGGTGCGCTCGAACGGGCGTGCTCGCCGCTCGAAAAGCGTGATCGATAGATCATCGCGGGTGAGGATGGCGTGACCATCTGCGAGAAACCGTTCCAGCAGGATGAACTCCACATCGCTTAGCGGTATCACCTTCGCGTGATATGCAATCTGCCGGCGATCGGAGTCAACTTGAAATGCGCCGACGGCCTGACTTGCTGGTTCGGCCTTCTGGCTACGACGAAGAATAGCCTTCATTCTGGCTACGAGCTCGCGAGGGTTGAAGGGCTTTCCAAGGTAATCGTCTGCCCCCATCTCAAGGCCTACGATGCGATCAACCTCTTGCCCGCGGGCTGTCAGCATTAGAACCTTGTAGGGCTTTTTGCGATGCAGAGCACGCAGAACCTCAAAGCCGTCCATATCAGGCAGCATCACGTCCAGCACAATCAAATCTGGGTCTTGTTCTGTTGCCAGCCTGATGCCGTCGTTACCGGTATGGGCGGCTTCTACCTGCCAGCTATGGCTGCCAAGATAGCTGCGAAGCATTTCACATAGCTTCACATCATCATCTATCAGCAGAACGGAATCTGTTGTGACTGCGTGTTCGGTCACCCGTTATGCCTCCCTTGTGGCATGTACACCATTCTGCCGTACAGTTTCGGCCTGCGGGCGGTTCCGTGACAATCTGTGACAAATTGTGACGGTCCGGTGTGGCCTGGTCGCGTCTCCTTGTATATGAGCGAGCCTTCTCTAGAAGGCTCAATAAGGATGACCGACATGCCCGAATTGGCGACAAGCAACACCTCTGTAGAGCAACCCCACCATAAACGTCGTTGGCTCGCGTTTCTGATCGTGCTCGTGGTGATCGGCTTGTTGCTTCTTCCTTTGCTGCATAAGTCCTCGCAGCAGGCTGGAGGCCCTCCGATGGGCGGCACTTCCGTCAATGTTGAGCAGGTCACGCAAGGAGAGATGGATGTCTTTCTCGACGCTCTCGGAACTGTAACACCTGTCAACACGATCAATGTGTATAGCCAGGCCAGCGGTATTGTTCTCTCGGTCAACTATCGAGAAGGGCAGATGGTCAAGAAGGGGCAAACCCTGGTTGAGATTGACCCGCGGCCCTTGCAGGCCCAGTTGCAGGAAGCAGAGGGCACCCTCGCGCATGATCGGTCGGCGCTGCAGCAGGACAAAATAAACCTGAAGCGTTATCAGGATGCGTTTGCAGAAAAAGCAATCGCGCAGCAGACAGTCTTTGACCAGCAGGCAGCGGTGCAGCAGGCAGAGGGTACGCTGCAGAACGATGAAGGCCAGATTAACTACTACAAGGTTCAGCTTTCTTACTGCCACATCACAGCGCCCATCTCCGGCCGCATCGGTCTTCGTCTCGTTGATCCAGGCAACACAATCTTCTCCGGTTCCGGTACGACCATTGCGACGATCGCTCAGTTGAACCCGATTACTGCGGTCTTCTCGATTGCCGAGGACCACATCCCGACGGTGCAGAAGCAGATCGTCGCACAAAAGACACCGCTCGTTGTGGAGCTATACGACCGTTCCCAGAGCGTAAAACTCGCTACTGGAAAGCTGTTGACGTTTGACAATCAGGTGGACACCTCCACGGGTACGGTCCGCTTGCGCGCTCAATTCGACAACGCGGATTCGGCACTCTTTCCGAATCAGTTCGTCAATGCTCGCGTGGAAGTCAACCGCCTAAGCGATGCAAAGATTATCAGCACAGTTGCGATTCAGTACAACGGTCAACAAGCCTTCGTCTATACGCTCGATAGCGCGAGTAAGGCACACATTCAGAACATCACGGTCATCAATAGCGAAAATGCTAAATCAGCAATTGACGGGTTGAACGTAGGCGATCGCGTCATTACGAGTAACTTCGATCGCATTCAGGATGGTTCGACAGTCGCCGTCTCTGGTGAGGCCAAGCCTGGAACAGCAGGGAAGACGCGATGAATCTTTCACGCCCATTCATCCTTCGTCCGGTTGCCACCATTTTGTTCATGGTCGCGATCCTCCTTGTCGGAGTCGTTGCGTACATGCAGTTGCCCATCTCAGCACTTCCTGAGGTGAACTACCCGACGATTGAGGTGCAGACCTTCTACCCAGGAGCTAGTCCTGAGGTGATGTCGTCTACCGTGACGGGTCCACTCGAGAAACAATTTGGGCAAATTCAGGGACTTAGCCAGATGACTTCTACGTCCTCTGGTGGCGCATCAATCATTGTTCTTCAGTTCACACTTGCAGAAGACATTGATGTTGCAGAGCAGGAGGTGCAGGCTGCTATCAATGCAGCAAACAGCTATCTTCCTACTGATCTTCCTATTCCACCTACTTATAGCAAGACGAACCCTGCGGATGCCCCTGTACTGACACTGGCTCTGACTTCGAAGAGTCTGACTCTTTCTCAGGTGGAGGATCTCGCGGACACTCGTCTAGCACCCAAGATTTCTCAGCTTTCTGGCGTTGGTCTCGTAACAATTCAGGGTGGGCAGAAGCCTGCGGTACGCATACAGGCAAACCCAGCTCAGCTAGCTTCTTATGGGATAAGCCTTGAAGACCTTCGCACGACAATTTCCAATAACAGCGTCAATGGTGCGAAGGGAACGTTTAACGGCGCTCAACAGTCATACACCATTGATGCGAATGATCAGATTACCTCTGCGGATCAATATGGTCAGCTAGTTGTTGCTTATAAAAACGGCAATGCTGTGCTGATGAAGGATGTGGCGAATGTCACGAATGGCGTTGAGAACACAAAGTTAGCGGCGTGGTCCGGTGAGACACCGGCTGTCATCGTTAGTATCCAGCGTCAATCCAATGCCAACACGATCAAGGTCGTCGATTCTATTCAGCAACTGCTTCCACAGCTTGAAGCTAGTCTGCCAGCGTCAATTTCTGTAGCAACATTGACCGATCGAACGACTACTGTTCGTGCATCGGTGGAAGATGTGCAGTTTGAACTGCTGCTTACGATTGGTCTCGTTGTTGCCGTAATCTTTGTCTTCCTTCGGTCCTGGCGAGCCACGATCATCCCCGCTGTAGCAGTTCCCCTTTCGCTCATTGGCTCATTTGCGGTCATGTATGCACTCGGATACAGCCTGAACAATCTCACCCTGATGGCGTTGACGATCTCCACTGGATTTGTTGTAGATGATGCGATCGTCATGATTGAGAACATCAGCCGCTATATGGAAGAGGGGATGGAACCGCTTGAGGCTGCGCTGAAAGGGTCATCCGAGATCGGCTTTACGATTCTTTCTCTGACTGTTTCTCTCATCGCAGTCCTCATCCCGCTGCTCTTCATGGGAGACATTACAGGTAGACTCTTCCGCGAATTTGCTGTGACGCTCGCGGTAACCATCATTATTTCGGCAGTGGTTTCGCTGACGCTTACGCCGATGATGAGCAGCAGACTGCTGCGCCATACGCCCGAAGATCAGCAGGGACGTTTCTACCGCTGGTCTGAGCACATCTTCGAAAACATCATCGCGTTCTATGGACGCACCCTGAAATGGGTTCTCAAGCATCAGGTTGGAACATTGTTTGTAGCTGCAATGACGATTGTGGCGGCTGGACTTTTGTACTACTTCATCCCAAAAGGATTCTTCCCGACGCAAGATACGGGTGTCATTCAAGCCATTACGCAGACTCCTGAGGCGACAAGCTTCGATGCTATGACTCAGCGACAGAAAGAAGTGGCACGCGTCGCGTTGGCTGATCCAGCGGTGCAGTCGCTGGCATCCTTTGTCGGAATTGACGGTACAAACGCGACGCTCAATAGTGGTCGTCTGCAGATCAATCTGAAGCCGCTCGCTGAGCGCAAGATCTCAGCTTCTGAGGTCATTCAACGACTGCGCACAAGAATGAACGCAGTCACCGGTATCCAGACATACATGCAGCCAGTGCAGGACTTGACTGTTGAAGACCGGGTAAGCCGCACGCAGTATCAGTACACGGTAGAAGACCCAGATTCTGCTGAGTTGAATAAGTGGACCCAGAAGCTGCTGACCGAATTCCGTAAACTTCCCGAATTGCAAGATGTAGTTACGGATCAAGCGCCCAATGGAAATGCGCTCTCGATTTCCATTGATCGCGTCACAGCATCCCGTCTTGGAGTAACTCCGCAAGTTCTGGACGATACGTTGTATGACGCCTTCGGTCAGCACCAGGTTACGACGCTTTATACGCAGACCAACCAGTACCATGTCATCCTGGAAGCTCAGCCTCAGTTCCAAACCTCTCCACGAGGCCTGAATGGAATATATCTTCAAGGCGTAAGCTCATCGAGTAGCACCGGTTCGTCATCGTCCTCTGGATCAAGTTCAACAACCAGTGCAAGTTCGCAGCTAACAGCCTCCAGCACCTCGGGCGTTAGTGCCGTTGCATCCAGCAGTTCTACACTTGGCACAACCTCTGCGTCTTCGCTGCTCACAAGCACAACATCTTCTGCTGCCAGCGGGGCAGGCAGCACGGTTCTGCAAACCGCCTCCAGCAGCACCTCTGCCTCGGCGTTGTCCTCGAGCAGTTCCTCTTCGGAAACGTCTAGCAGCAGTAGCTCATCGGGAGGTAGTGGCTCAAGCACCACTGCCACCAGAAGCTCGTACCCCATACCGTTGTCAGCATTCACCTCGGTGCAAAAGACCCTGACGCCACTGACCATCAATCATCAGGAGCAGTTTCCTGTGGTCACAATCAGCTTCAATCTTGCACCTGGAGTACATCTTAGTCAGGCTGTAGGTGCTATTCATAAAGTTGAATCCGGGTTGAAGACTCCTGCTAATTTGCAGATGGCCTTTCAGGGAACTGCTGCTTCCTACGAAAGCTCGCTTGCGAATGAAGGCATTCTAGTCTTGGCGGCTTTGCTCACTGTTTATATCGTTCTCGGTGTGTTGTACGAGAGCTTTATTCACCCGTTGACTATCCTTTCCACGTTGCCCTCTGCTGGCGTTGGCGCTTTGCTGGCACTCATGCTGTGCAAACAGGACCTCGGCATTGTCGGCATCATCGGCATAGTTCTCCTCATCGGCATTGTGAAGAAAAACGGAATTATGATCGTGGACTTCGCTATCCAGGCAGAGCGTGAAGAAGGGAAGGATTCGCTCGAAGCTATCTATACAGCTTCAATGCTTCGCTTTCGTCCGATTCTCATGACAACGCTCGCAGCTCTTTTTGGTGGCATCCCACTTGCGTTAGGACAGGGAATCGGTGCGGAGCTACGCCGGACCCTGGGAATCGCAATGGTGGGAGGCCTTCTGGTCAGTCAGCTGCTAACGCTTTACACCACACCTGTTATCTATCTATGGTTCGATAGGCTCGCGCAGCGTTTTAGCCGTCGCACTATACAGGAGTCGCTTGACCTCTCCACGGAGAGTGGTTCATGAACTTATCGGCTCTGGCAATTCGAAGGCCAATTGCAACGATCTTGTTGACGGGCGCAGTCGCGCTGGCAGGTATCATCGCATTTCAATTTCTGCCTGTATCGCCGCTTCCACAGGTGGACTCTCCAACGATCTCTGTCAGCGCCAGCTTGCCCGGAGCATCTCCCGAGGTGATGGCTGCAGCCGTTGCTACTCCTCTCGAACGGCAGTTTGGACATATCGCTGGCGTAACGGAGATGACAAGCCAGAGTTCTACTGGAACTGCTGCTATCTCGCTACAGTTTGATCTCGACCGCAACATCAACTCTGCCGCTCGTGACGTGCAGGCTGCAATCAGTGCTGCTCGTTCCTATCTTCCGACCAACCTTCCTTCTGACCCTACATATCGCAAAGTAAATTCGGCTGACCGTCCCATCGCCATTCTTAGCCTCACATCTGCAGCGGCTTCGAAAGGTGATATGTATGACTCTGCATCGACCATACTCGAACAAAAAATCTCGCAAATTCAAGGTGTGGGACAGGTTACGATCGGCGGATCGACACTTCCTGCCGTTCGTGTCGAGATCAACCCGATGCAGTTGCAACACTATGGGCTGAAGCTTACGGATGTGGCAACTTTCCTACAAAATCAAAATGCTCACACCCCGACAGGAAGTATTGCTGACGGCCAAACAACCAGCTACATCTCTGTAGATGACCAATTATCGAAGGCCGCTCAGTATAAGCCTCTGATCGTTAGTACAAAAAACGGTGCTGCCGTTCGCCTGGAAGACATTGCTGATGTTGTGGATTCAACGGAGAGCATCCTTTCAGGGGGATACGTCAACGGTAAAGAATCAATTGACATCATTGTTTTCAAGCAGCCTGGTTCGAACATTATTGATACTGTAGATCGCATTAAGGCACAGATGCCTGCGATGCAGCTTGCTATCCCCGCATCTCAGCATTTGAAGCTGGTACTCGACTCCACCACGACTATTCGTGCTTCGCTTCACGATGTCGAGTGGACGATGCTTCTTTCGATCGCGCTCGTCATTCTTGTTGTATTCATTTTTCTTCGCAATGGACGCGCCACTCTTATCCCCGGAATTGCTGTTCCAGTCTCTTTGTTGGGTACGTTCGCTGCAATGTACATGCTGGGATACTCATTAGACAATCTTTCTCTCATGGCGATGACCATTTCTACTGGTTTCGTTATTGATGATGCGATTGTCGTTATGGAAAACATAGCTCGTTACATCGAGGAGGGGATGGACCCCGTACAGGCCTCTTTTACGGGGGCAAAGGAAATCGGATTCACCGTCCTTTCCATTACTATCTCGTTGATCGCGGTATTTATTCCGATTCTGATGATGGGTGGAATTGTTGGTCGCCTATTCCGTGAATTTGCGGTCACGCTATCCATGGCCATTGTTATTTCCATGTTGCTTTCGCTCACAACGACTCCAATGCTGTGCGCTCTTTTGCTGAAGCGAGAGAAGCCAGAGGAACACGGGCGGATGTACCGTATAGTCGAAGATGGATTTAACGTTCTTCTTCGTGGCTATGAACGTAGTTTGCAGTGGATAATTCGCGATCATGCTGTACTTGTGCTGATCCTCTTCATCGTTACGGCCGCTTTGAACATCACCTATCTTACCCGTGTAGCAAAAGGATTTTTCCCCACCCAGGACACAGGTCAGGTGATGGGAGGTATGCGTGGGACGCAGGACGCCTCATTCGAGAAAATGGATAAAGCTCTAAAGCGCGGAGTAGCAATTGTGCGCTCAGATCCTGCGGTTGAAAACGTTGTTGGGTTTACCGGTGGGCAAGGTACAACCAATGGTGCATTTATGTTTATTGCCTTGAAGCCTCTTGATGAGCGAAAAATCAGCGCTGCTGATGTTGTCAATCGCCTTCGTCCAAAGTTGGCAAAGATTAAAGAGGCGCAGACCTTCTTGATGGCAGCTCAGGATCTTCATATCGGCGGTCGTCAATCAAACGCACAGTATCAGTACACCTTACAGGCTGACACCACGGCTGACCTGAAAACCTATGTTCCTAAGCTATATGCGGCAATGAAAAGCCTCTCATCGATTACGGATGTAGATACAGATCTTCAAACGGGAGGGTTGGAAGCATATCTGACCTATGACCGTTCGACAGCGGCACGTCTGGCTATAACGCCTTCAGATATTGACAATGTCCTGAACTATTCGTATTCGCAGGCTGACGCTTCAACAATTTATAAGGCTTTGAATCAGTATCACGTCATTCTTGAGGCTGATCCACGCTACAGTAAAAGTCCGGATGCTCTGGAAAATGCTTATGTGCAAACCGATAGTGGTTCGGTACCAATATCGGCTATCACTAGCTACAAGCCTCTGACTGGCCCGCTTTCGGTGAACCATAATGGCTTATATCCTTCATCCACACTGTCTTTCAACCTGGCTCCTGGAGCATCGCTGGAGCAGGCTGCTGGGCAGATCCATACGCTTGAAAGCTCGTTGCACATCCCCACTAGTGTGCATGGAACGTTTTCGGGAACGGCTCAGCAGTACCAGACTTCACTGAAAACGGAACCGCTCCTAATTGGAACAGCAATATTTGCTATCTATATTGTTCTTGGAATGCTATACGAAAGCTTCATGCATCCGATCACGATACTCACAACGTTGCCATCGGCCTCATTGGGTGCTGTCATCACGCTGGTCCTCTTCAACTCTGAGTTGGACATTATTTCTCTTATTGGCATTATCCTTCTTATAGGGATCGTGAAGAAAAACGCCATTATGATGATCGATTTTGCCTTGCAACTGGAGCGAGAACATAATCTCTCAACGGAAGACTCCATCACGCAGGCTTGTGTGTTGCGCTTTCGGCCCATTCTTATGACGACTGCCGCGGCATTCTTTGGTGCAGTCCCTCTTGCGTTCGGTTCGGGTATCGGCTCTGAGCTTCGTCGACCCCTTGGACTCACAATCCTTGGTGGTCTTCTTGTTAGCCAGGTTTTGACCTTATATACCACTCCGGTAATTTATCTGTTTCTCGACCGTCTGCGTAAACGCTTTACGCGCAAAGAAGTCGCGCCTACTGGTTCGTTTACCCCTCATCGGCCGCAGGAGGCATCATGAAGATCATCAAAAAAAGTAGTAAATTGCGGAATGCTCGCATCCTATCCATCTTTGCAGCCAGCGCGCTGCTTGCAGGTTGCCGTGTGGGGGCCAAATACGTACGCCCAAACATGCCTGCGCCTCCTGCAGAGAGTTACAAAGAAAATAGTGCGGGCACTGTAGATGCTCAGCATAATGGCTGGAAGCAGGCTAATCCATCGGATGCCATGCTTCGCGGGAAGTGGTGGGAAGTATTTCAGGATCCGCAACTCAACGCCCTTGAAGAGCGCTTAAATGTTAATGATCAGAATATAAAAATCTATTTTGAAAATTACATGGCTGCACGTGCCTTAGTCCGAAATGCGAGAGCATCGCTGTTTCCCACCGTGACCGTTGGTCCAAGCGTCAATGCGCAAGGGACAGGATCTTCGTCGACCGCTCGTCTCTCTACCAGTACTTCTAGTGAGAGCTATGAGCTCAGTGGCTCCGTGTCTTGGGAGCCTGATCTCTTCGGCTCTATTAGAAATACAGTGCTTGCGGATAAGAACGCAGCCCAGGTGTCCGCGGCCGAACTCGCTGATGAAACGCTTAGCGAGCAATCATCGCTTGCACAGTACTACTTTGAACTTCGTGGAGAGGACTCTCTGCAAAGTCTCTATAGCGAGACCGTGGCACAGTACAAAGAATCGCTTCGTATTACTCAATCGCTGTCCAGAACGGGTATTGATTCTGAACAGGATGTTGCGCAGGCTGAAGCAACATTACGAGCGGCTGAGGCCAGTGCTGTAGCCATTTCCACGACACGCGCTCAGTACGAGCACGCTATAGCGCTTTTACTGGGAGAATCTGCTTCCACCTTCAGTCTCAAGCCCTCGCCCCTAGTAGTGAAAGTTCCCTATGTTCCTACAGGAGTGCCGTCGCAGTTGCTTGAACGCCGACCGGATATTGCCTCTGCAGAGAGAACCGTTGCGGAGTACAACGCTTTGATTGGAGTCTATAAAGCGGCATACTATCCGACCGTATCTCTTACAGGGAGCGGTGGCACTCAGTCGTCTAGCGTGTCTGAGTTATTAAATGTAAGCGCGCTCTTCTGGTCGTTAGGTGCCAGCGCTACGGAAACCCTTATGGACTTTGGCGCGCGTAAAGCTAACGTACAGCGCTATGAGGCGTTGTATCGTTCGAACGTCGCTTCTTACCGGGAAACGGTCCTTACCGCTTTTAAAGAAGTCGAGGACTATCTCGTAGCAAACAGACAGTTAGCTGATCAAAGCTCGAAGGAACAAAGGGCTGTGGAGGCATCGTCCCGTTACGCCAATCTTGCCAATGTGCGCTACAGCAAAGGGATAGATCCGTATCTGGACGTTATTACCGCTGAAACTAGCCTGCTGAACAGCAAGCAGGCGCTAGTACAGCTTCAGACCCAGCAAATGACATCGGCGGTACAGCTCATAGCTGCTCTGGGCGGTGGCTGGGATGCCAGCCAGCTGCCAAGCGAGTCTGCAACTGCTGCGAAGTAGTACGGGCTACAACCCGAGGGGGATTGTTGAAAATGTCTGGGGTTGAGGACGGGAAGGTGAATTGGTTTGTGAGTGCATTGAGTTTTGCCGCGTTTAGGTCTGAGGACCCCGTTTAGAGAAGACTTGGGGCTGGAGACGGTCGAGGCACAGAATGTGACGCCAAATCTCTGTTCCATGTGTACTGCCGTGAGTGCGGCTGGCGAGTTTGACGTTGCTCGAGGAGCTGGCAGGTGCAATATCGACGATGGGGCGCCGGAACCCGGCCCTTTGGCTGGCAGCTTACGACACCGGATGTGCATGTCTATATATGAGCGTTTCAAGTGCGGGATCAAGCGGATGAGTTTCTGGACGGATAGATTGTCTACTCGATGAAGATGATTTAGGTGTTGGGGCATTTCGAGAGCATTATTCTGCCTCCCTCCGCGTCTATCGCGCGGTTGGGCTTGACGGCAATAGCCGTCGGCAGGGAAGACTGCCTCGGCAGGAGGTCATAGAGCCCGCTAACGGGCGAATGCCCTATAGAGAGGGGGTAATCCCTTACTTCCTACGCATATGTAAGGAAGCGTTTGATCTATGCCCGTTGGCGATCTGCACTTGTTCCATTGCGAGGACAAGTTCGCTGCAGCTTCTTGGTTGCCGCAATCCGCGAGATGTTGACCTGATTTGCACACCCTCATCTTTGACAAAACTGTAAATGCTGACTAGTCTTGGAAATGCGGGGTGGAGCAGCCCGGTAGCTCGTTGGGCTCATAACCCAAAGGTCGTAGGTTCAAATCCTACCCCCGCAACCAAAAATATAGAAGACGACAACGCCCCGGAGCTTTCAAGCTTTTCGGGGCTGATCTATTTGCGAGCATTCTCGGAAAGCGTAATTTACCCAGCTTCAGAGCAGTAGCGTCTTGCCGCTTATTTCACTTCGCATTCCACCGGAACTTTTGTTTCGGAACTGCGTCTGTATGCGTAGGGTAAAGGTGCGTCGAGCAATTTCGACGTACCGACTTCAAGGAGCAGGACGATGACGATTCGGGCAAACGTTCTCGCGGGAGCCATTCTGGTTTCGGCTGTTGCAGCTTCAGGGGCACAGACCAAGACCAATGTGCCGGACGCGCAGGTCGAGGCCAGCGTATTGAAAGCACTGGCTGGAGCGCCGGAGCTTTCTTCGCAAAACATTCAAACGTCGACAACTTATGGCGTCGTAACGCTTTCAGGCAACGTTCATGACGAAGCCATGCGCAGCAAGGCGGAAAACCTTGTCGCTCGCGTCGAAGGCGTAAAAAAAGTTGTGGACGAAATGGCGCTTGGCGACACGCCAGCGGCTAATGGCGATACAGCCGCTGCTGCGAACGCGCCGTCCGTGCCGGTTGATGCACAGGGACAGCCGCTGCAGTCTCAGGCCGATGGCAGCTACGCGCCTGAGCCTCCGCAGCAGGATGCGGACGCTGGCTACGCTACCACTCCGTCGACGGATCCGGCGTACTCCAGTGGATACCCCGAGCAGCCTGCAGGCGCTCCTCCCGTTCGCCGTCCTCTCGACAACGGAGGCCCCAACGGCTACTACAACGGTGCCCCCCAAGGGCCGCAAGCGGGGCAGGTCGCTGGTCGACCGGTCACCGTTCCTCCTGGAGCCCTGCTTCAGGTGCGCATCGATCGTGGCATCGACTCGAACCACATCGCCCCGGGCACGCCATTCAGCGGTATGGTGCTCAACGACGTGATCGGTTCGAACGCTGTCGCTATCCCGCGTGGAGCCCAGGTGAATGGCGTCGTTATCGACGCCAAAAAGACCAAGGAACTCTCCGGCAAGGGGCAACTCGCATTGCAGGTGAATAGTGTTGTTCTTGGTGGGCAGGTTTATCCCCTGCAAACCACAGTCTGGTATCGCATCGGCCGCGACAAAACCGGCAGCACGGTCGGGCACGCGATCGGTCTGGGCGCTGTCGGCGCTCTCTTTGGTGCCGCCATCGGCGGCGGGGCCGGTGCCGCCATCGGCGCAGGCGTCGGTGCGACGGCCGGTGTGGCTGCTTCGGCTGCCTCAGGTGGTGGTCGGGTGCTTGTCGCTCCCGAGGCTATTCTTACCTTCCACACGGATGCCCCCGCGGAGGTACGCACTGTCTCGCAGGCTGAGATGCAGCGCCTTTCGTATGCCGCAGGCCCCATGCGTCGTCAGGGCCCTCCTCCGGGCTACTACCGCCGGGGATACTACTCTCCCTACCCCTACTAAACGGGGTTTGGTTCTTAAGAAACGAGCCGCACCGCTTCTGGTGCGGCTTTTTCATGTGTTTTACCGGACAGGGGACTGCGATTCCCGTAAACGCCTGATTTATACTCGGCGGTGAGCCTCTCGCAGACGCAATGGCTGCTCCGTGGTCCGTTGCATTCATGTGTCTGCCTATAAATCACAAGGGGCCGGCGCGCTCCGTTCCTGCAAAGGGCGGTTCTGCAGCCAATTCGAAGGTCGTTAACTCAGCATGATCCGCACACTGCAGAAAGACAACGGCATCATCAAAGCAATTTGGTGGTTCATTATTGGCGCAGCCATCGTCACCATGGTCATCACGCTGGTACCCGGCATTTTCGACAACAGCGAAGCCAATGACACTACGGTATTTGCGACGGTTCGCTCTCCGGGCTTTTTGTCCCGCCTCACCGGGGACTCCACGCCGATCCGCAACGCGGACATCGATCGTGAAGTGCAGCAGCAGATGCGTCGCCAGAACCTGCCCAGTTTCTACGCGCAATTCCTCGCTTCGCGTGTAGGCCAACAGCAGGTGGAGCGTGCCGTACTCGTTCGCGAAGCCAACCATCTCGGCCTCCAGGTCTCCGACGACGATCTCGCCCGCGAGCTTCGCAAGGGCGTTTTCGCGCAGTATCTCTTCCCGAACGGCCAGTTCATCGGCCAGCAGAAGTACATGGACTTCGTCCAGACCTACTTCAACATCTCGGTCGCTGACTTTGAGACTGAAGTGAAGCAGGATCTTGAAATCCAGCGTCTTCAGGCTCTCGTCACCGGCGGCATCACTGTCTCCGACGCAGCCGTTCGCACCGCGTACCTGAAGCAGGGAACGAAGATCCAGTTCGACTACGCTTCGCTCTCGGCAGACGACATCAAGAAGACGATCAACCCGTCTGACTCGGATCTGCAGGCGTTCTTCAAGCAGAACGCTACGCGTTATGCGACCGCGGTTCCTGAGCAGCGCAAGCTGCAACTCATCTCCTTCTCGACCGCCGATGCTCCGAACTCGAAGCAGGCGCCCACGGAAGGCGAGATTCAGGGCTACTACAACGCTCACAAGGACCAGTACAAGGTGCAGGAGCAGGTGCAGACGCGCCACATCCTCATCTCGTCCCCCAAGACCGCTGACAGCAAGACCGATGCCGCCGCCAAGGCGAAGGCTGAGGATGTGCTGAAGCAGTTGAAGGCTGGCGGGAACTTCGCTGAGCTTGCCAAGAAGTACTCGGAAGATCCGGGCTCGAAGGACAAGGGCGGCGAACTGCCCATGATCCCGACCAGCTCGCTCGATCCGGCGTACGCCAAGGCAGCGATGGCCCTGAACCCCGGCCAGACGTCTGATCTCGTCCGCTCGCAGTTCGGTTACCACATCATCCAGACGATCGCGAAGGATACGGCGCACGACAAGCCCCTTAGCGAAGTCCATGACCAGATCGCCGAGCAGCTGACCAACCAGAAGGCTGCAGCGGCTGCCCAGACGTACGCGGCTCAGCTCTCGGCTGAAGCCAAGTCCAAGGGGCTGGCAGAGACTGCTACGGCGCACAACCTGCACCTCGTCTCGACCGACTATATCGGCCAGGATGGTGTGATCGGAACGCTGGCGGATTCGACCAGCGTGCTGAAGGCAGCGTTTGGCGCGACCAAGGGCGCAGCCCCGCAGGTTGCTTCGACCGGTGAAGGCTATGCTGTTTTCCAGGTGCTTGACGTCAAGGCAGCGCATGCTCCTGACTTTGCCGACTGGAAGTTGCACATCCTCGACGATTACAAGGACCAGAAGACACCTGAGCTTCTCAACCAGCAGCTCATCAAGCTCTCCGACCGCGCAAAGGCGCTCGGCGATCTGAAGAAGGCCGCTGCTGAGATGCACCTTGACGTCAAGAGCTCCGACCTCGTCGGCCGCGATGGCCAGGTGCAGGGCGTTGGTTCCATGGGCGGCGCCGCTGCGGTTGCCTTCGATCTGACGAAGGGCGCTATCTCCGGACCGATCAACAACGGTTCTGACGGCGCTGTTCTTCAGCTCACCGACAAGCAGCAGCCCACTGATGCGGACATCGCAAAGAACTTCCAGGCCACCAAGGACAAGGTTCTGAGCGAGAAACAGCAGGAAGCTTTCGGCATCTTTGCAGGAACGGCTATGCAGCGCTACGAAAAGGCTGGAGCCATCATTTACTCGAAGAAGCAGGCTCCCAGCAGCCCGTTCGGCAACTAGTTTTACCTCTCACCAGCGAGGGCGACGCTTCGGCGTCGCCCTCGCTTTTTGCTGTGAGGAATATCTACTGACAACACCAACCATCCCGTTCGCGCGCAGAGACGTCCTATGCTGAAAGCGGACAGCGTCGAACCAGCGCAGTCCAGGGAGATGCTCGTTGACCCCAGAGCGCGTTTCAGGTGTCCTTTGCCACATCACCAGCTTGCCGTCCTATGGCGGCGTTGGCGACTTCGGTCCGGCAGCCTATGAGTTTGTCGACTTTCTTGCAACCTCCAAGCAGCGCCTTTGGCAGGTGCTTCCACTCTCACCCACGGGCTACGGCTCCTCCCCGTACTCGGCGCTCTCAGCCTTTGCGGGGAACTACCAACTCATCTCGCTGGAGCACCTCGTACGCGATGGCTACCTGACATTCGACCGCATCGAAGGCCTGCCTGGCCACGATGGCGACTGTGACTTTGGCGCAGCCTTCGAGCGCAAGCTGCCTCTTATCGAAGAAGCCGCAAGTAACTTCCTCGACCATGCCAGCGAGGAGGCCCGCCACTGTTTCCAACGTTTCACGCAGGACAACATCTCCTGGCTGACCGACTATGCGATGTTCAGCGTCCTGCGCCGCCGTTTTGGCTACAAGAGCTGGAACGAGTGGCCCGATGAGTTCTGCCTGCGCAAAGCCGACAGTCTGACGCAGTTGATGAACGACTCCAGCCGCGAACTGGCTGTCGAACAGGTCATTCAGTACTTCTTTGACGAGCAGTGGAGCGCGCTCCGTCGATACTGCGCACAGAAAGACGTTCGCATCCTCGGCGACGTCGCTATCTTTGTTTCCTACGACTCCGCTGACGTCTGGACACACCCCGAGATCTTCGAACTCGACGAGAAGCGCAACCCGACCCGCGTCTCCGGCGTTCCGCCTGACTACTTCTCTGCCACCGGCCAGCGCTGGGGCAATCCACTCTACAAGTGGAGCCTGCTCGAAGAGCGGGGCTTCGACTGGTGGGTCGCGCGCATCCGTCGCTCGCTTGCGCTTTATGACTCCATTCGTCTCGATCACTTCCGCGGCTTTGAGGCCTTCTGGTCAATATCCGCCGAAGAGGAAACTGCGATCAACGGCCACTGGGTCAAAGCCCCTGGCCACGCGCTCTTCCATCGCCTCAAAGAGATCTTCGGGGACCTGCCGTTCATCGCCGAAGACCTTGGCCTCATCACACCTGAGGTCGACGAACTTCGCGAGTACTTTGGCATGCCGGGCATGCGCATCCTGCAGTTTGGCTTCGCTGACCGCGGCGGTCATTTATATCTGCCGCACCGCATGGTGCCGAATACCGTTGTCTATACCGGCACACACGACAACAACACCACGCTTGGGTGGTGGCGCGACGATGCCACACCTACAGAGCGTGCCAATGTCCAGACGTACCTTCATCCGATCGAGCATGATGGGCAGATTGTCTGGGCGATGATCAAAGCTGCGTCGTCCTCCGTCGCCAGCACCTGTATCTTCCCGCTGCAGGACGTTCTCCACCTCGGCTCTGAAGGCCGCATGAACGTGCCCTCCGCGCCGACAGGGAACTGGGCCTGGCGGTATCGCCGCGATGCGTTGCACCCCGATTTCTCCGCTCAACTCGCCGCCATTACGGAGATGACAGACCGCGACGGCTATCAGGAGCCTATTGAAGGCGAGGCTGCAGGCAAACCGACCGACAAGGCTTCCTTGCGGCTTGTCGAAAGCCCGCAGCTCTAACCTTTTCCTCGACATGCAACTCACAGCGTCGAGGCGTACACTAGCCGAAACTCGTTACAGGGAGATCCTCGAAGTGCCTCTTTCCGGTGAAGCAATCCGTACCATGAACTACGTTGACGACATTTCGGTCACCCTGCGTCGCATCCTGGCAACCGTCCCGGTTCTGACGCCAGAGGAGAAGGTTCGCGTCAGCGAGTACATCAAGAACTCTGAACCCGGCATTAACTCCATCCTCGAAGCGCTCAAGTAGTTCGGGGCTTCGCATTATGGCAATCACTAAAGTCGCCGTCATCGGCGCTGGAACAGCTGGCCGCGCCTTCGCTTTGCGATGTGCGCAGGCCGGCTTTTCCGTTGTTCTCGAAGACGTCATGCCCGCGAAACTTCGCCGTGCGCAGGACGAGTACGCCGAAGTGGGCATCAGCAGCATCCGCTTCGCCCTCACGGTCGAAGACGCGGTTCAGAACGCTGATCTTGCCATTGACTTCGTCCCTGATGACCTCGAATCGAAGTTGGAAATTTTCTCGCTACTCGATCGCATGGCGCCGCCGCGCACGATACTGCTCACGCCGACCGCACAGCTCAGCATCACCGACCTTGCAAGCTGCACCTACCGTGCAGGGAACTGCGTAGGCCTCCGTGCCGAAAATGGCGATCTGCTGGGCTCGCCCGTACTCATTTTGCGCTCGCGCTTTGCAGAGGTTGAGGTGTTGCAGGATGTGCTCGCATTTGCGATCCAGCTTGGCCTCAATGCAGAACTCTCCGCAGATATAGAACAGCCGCAACTCATGAAGAATGTGCTTCGGCCGGAGCTTTAGACCTTTGTCGGCACATCAGCTTAGGCTTATGCCTGATGTAGCTAGTCGTTCTCTGCGGCTGGCTTGTACGGCTTCTGCGAGTACGCTCGTGCTTCGTTGATCGCGCCCTGGGTATTGTCGTTGGTCTGAATCGCCTGGCGATACTCGTTCACCGCGCGCTCGCGCTGGCCGGTAATGTCGAAGATCTTGCCGAGGTTCACGTGGCACCAAACCTCCGTCCACTTGGGATCGCCATCCCCACGTAGAGCATCGCGGAAGCTGTTCGCCGCCGACTGGTAGTTGCGCTGCATCAGGAAGATCTCCGCCAGCCGGTAATTCGCCAGCGACGAGCCGCGATTGTCCTTCAGCGCCTTTTGGTACTCGGCAATGGCGCCGCTCAGGTCGCCCTGTGCCACATCTTGCTGCCCGCGCAGCACGGCAATCTTCACACTCAGGTCCGGCGAGCTCTTCAACAGCCAGTTCTCCGGGTCAATGATGATTCGCCGCGGCCTGCCGAAGGTCTCAATCGAGTACTTCGCGTCTGTGCCTGCCAGATCAACGCGACGGTCCTCCGTCTTGCCCTCGGTCTCCACGCGCAACTGCACCGGCATCGAAAACAGGTCGAGGTCCTGCGTCACGCTTCCAACTGTACGGAAGCCCTTGTTCTTGCCCAGCCGAAAGACCGAGTAGTTGTTCGTAAACTCCGGCGCTCCCGTGCCATCCAGCCACTGCGAGAAGAACGCCGTTAGCTGCAGGTTGGAGCTGTCCTCCGCCACGCGCTGTACTTGCGATGTACGTACAGGCTTATCGGTGAACTGTGTCAGCGTGTTGCGTAGAAACTTCAGGAAGACGTCATCGCCCATTTCCCAACGCAGCATGTGGAAGACCATCGCGCCCTTGTCATAGGTCGCGTCCTGAAACTGCGGCGAGAACGGGTCGCTGCGTCCCAGCGTCGTCAGCGGATCGGTGTCGTACGCCAGCGCGGCGGCGGAAGAGTCCTGCACGGCCGCCTGCAGCGCCGACTTGCCGTTCTGGTCTTCCAGATAAAGCAGCTCTGAGTAACGGCACATCCCGTTCGTGATCCACGCATCGCCCAGCGTCTGCGGCGACACCATCGAGCCCCACCACTGGTGCGCGACCATGTTCGTGGTCAGCCTCTGGCTGGCGGCGGGACGAAGCGCCACTACCTCCGGTCCCCAGTTCGACGAAACCGAGTCTGCGGGGAGTTCCACGACCTCCAGCTTGCCTGACTCTGCAGGACCGAACGCGTTGCTTAGGAACTCAAACGCCTTCAGTGTATTGCTGCCAAGGTTCTGCGCCTTCTCCTTGTTTGCTTCCGTCGTGTAGACCTTCACGTTCGGCACACCGGGAGGTGTTACCGGAGCCAGAAACTTACCTGCCACCAGCGTTCCCGGAAAGCCCGGCTTCGTCCAGTTGAAGGTGTACTCCATGCGATCAGGCGCGTCTGCGGGTTTCCGCGAAACGAAGCCCGAGCCCACCACGCGCTCATCCTTTGGCACCGTAATGTGCGTTTCTGCGGTAAAGCGGTCGGTATAGAGGCCCGGCAGGGCGATAGGGAACCAGCGCCCCGGATAGAGCAGTACGCTGATAGGGTCTTTCACTTCCACAAACTTGATGCCCGCCACCGGGCTGGTCGTCGCGTTCGGTGCGCCTGCATAGGTGAACGTCCACGTCACCGTGGAGCCCTTCGCCAGCGGGGTCGCCAGAGCGATGCTCACGGTTGAGTCCGCCGCGTTGCGCTGTGGTGTCAAGACCGCGTTGGAGCTATCTGTCACGCTCGTTACCTGCAGACCGTTGTTCAGCCCAAAGACAACGGAGTTCAGGTCGTCCAGCGTCGTGAACGTGACGGCGGCGGTTGCGGTCAGACGGCCGTTGGCGGGGTCCAGGTCGGCATGAATCACGTACCCGGTCACATCAATCTGTGCGCGAGAGGGCACAGCCGCAAAGACGCCGCTCGTCCCGGCAAACGCGAAGGTCAACAGCATGGCAAAACGCTTGATCATGAATCCTCGGAGCATGTTCCTGAGCCAACAGCCGATTTCTAGCTTAGACGCAGATGTTACGGCCACGGCTTACCCGCTGGCCAGTCCAAGTGCCCGGACCACTGCATCGGCGACGCGCTCGGTGGCGCTGCGGCCGGTCGTGGTCAGGCTCTGCCGCACTCCCGCCAGCCCGTGGAGCTGACGTTCGCGGGGTGCGCCTTCAACCAGCAGAGGAGCCAGCTCCTGTGCCACGCGTTGCGCCGTAAACCGCTTCTGCAATAGCTCGGGTACCAGTCGGTAACCCGCGATCAGGTTCGCCATTGCGACTGGCAGGTTACCCACTTCGTCCAGCGGCGTCCGCATCTCGGCGGGGTACTCCACCAACTGCTTCGCCAGGGCAAACGTTAGCGACGACACCTTGTAGACCACCACGAACGGGTTGCCAACCAGAGCTGCCAAAACTGTCGCCGTGCCGCTGGCGACGACGGAGGCCCGCGCATGGGTCATCGCTTCGCGAGCATCCGGAACCAGCGTCAGTCGTACGGCCGCAGCCTCCGGCCCGAAGTACCGCAGGTGCTCGCGGTTCAACTCGGTGATGTACGCGCGCAGGTCATCGGGCCTGATCGTCGAAGCTACGGGTAGCAGGAACTCGAACTGCGTCGCCGCTGCAGGTTGCGACGGCGTGTGCAGATCGTTGCCCGTAAACGTCGTACCGGAAGCCGCCGCGGCGATGAAGTCGCTCATGGCCAGCTCATGCAGCGCAGGCAGATTGGCACGAATCTCTTTCCACCGCGACCCTGGCAGAAGCGCAATCCACATCTTTTCGGGATCCAGCCCGAACCGCTCGGCGTACTCCTCGCGCGTGCTGGTCACAGGTGGCAGCTCCGTGAGCGGATGCCCTACGAACTCCGCTTCTACGCCTCGCGCGCGATAGAACGTCTCCTCAAAGGGAAAGATCACCATCATCCGCGAGACGCGTTCCTGCACCCAGCGCAGCCGTCCGCGCTTCCAGGCCCAGAGCTGGGGGCTGACGAACCAGATCACCGGAACGCCCACGCGGTGCAGGTGCTTCGCCAGCCGGAAGTTTACGTCCGGGAAGTCGATCAGCACGGCGACGTCCGGTTTCTGCTCGCGGATATGCCGCACCAGCTTCCGATAGCTCGCGTAGATGTGCGGAATATGCCGCAGAATCTCCGTCACGCCCATCACGGCGACGTCTTCCGCGCGGACGATGCGCTGCTGGCCCGCGGCTTCCATCTGCGCGCCGCCCAGCCCGCTGAACGACACTGCAGGCATCCGCTGTGCCAGTTCACGGAGTATCGCAGCGCCATAGGCGTCGCCCGAGGCCTCTCCGGCGGAAATAAAGATGCGCGGTGCTTGCTTGCTCAAAGACATTCTTGTCGAGGTTAGCAGCCGAGACGATATCCTAGAAAGGATGGAATCGCGCGCACTCTTCGGTATGAACCTCAACGAGCTCACAGAGCTCTTTTCCGCGATGGGCGAAAAGCCTTATCGCGCCAAACAGACGTTTGAGGCCCTCTACAAGCAGCGCGTCGCTTCCGTGGAAGACATCACCACGCTCTCGCAGTCTCTGCGCGACCGTCTGATCCACGACGACTGCAGCATCGGCCTGCCCGAGATCGTCCAGACAGCCAAGTCTGTTGACGGCACCGAGCGTTACCTGGTGCGCATGGCCGACGGAGAAACCGTCGAGACCGTCTGGATGCCGGACGGTGACGGCGGCGAACGCGGTGACGGCTCCGAGGCCGCCGACGAAGAGCAGGGCGAGCTTGTCTCCGCCGAAGAGGCCGTTGCTGCCGACGCTCCCAAGGGCTTCTGGGATAAGCGCGCGACGGGCGGTCGTCCTATTTCGAGCTTTGGGACGCTCGCGGCCAATGGCTTCCGCCGCGCGACGATCTGCATCTCGTCGCAAGTTGGCTGCGCGGTGAACTGCCAGTTCTGCCTGACGGCCAAGCTTGGCATCAAGCGCAACCTGACTGCGGGCGAGATCGCCGGGCAGGTTGCTGCCGTGCTCAACCGCCACCAGATCCAGATGGGGAAGGACCGCATCAACCTCGTTTTCATGGGGATGGGCGAGCCCTTCCTGAACTACGACCACTTCATCCGCAGCGTGCAGTTGCTGGCCGGTGGCATCGGTATCCCGGAGTCGCGTATGACTGTCTCGACCTCCGGCATTCTGCCGGGCATCGAACGCTTCGCCCAGGAGCCTACGCGGCCCAAGCTTGCACTCTCGCTCAATGCCTCGAACGACAAGGTTCGCGAAGAAGTCATGCCGATCACACGCAAGTGGAACATCGCGCAGCTTCTCGAGGCCGTGCAGAAGATTCCGCTCAAGACCCGCGAGTGGGTCACCTTCGAGTACGTCTTACTCGGCGGCATCAATGATCAGCCAGATCACGCGCGCGAAGTGCTGGCGCTGCTTGAAGGGATTCGTTCGAAGGTGAACCTGATCGTATGGAACCCCGGTCCTGGCATCGCGTACACGCAGCCCAAGCCTGCCGACGTGGCCATCTTCCAGAAGATGCTCATCGACGGCGGCATCGCGACGTATATTCGCCGTCCGCGCGGGCGCGATATTTACGCTGCTTGTGGACAGCTCAAGCGGACGCTCTCCGAAGATCGCCCACAGCTTGTAGAAATCAGCGCGGCCAGCTAAAGCGTTCGCATAGACTCGAGAGCAAATCATGAAGCTCGTGTTTGCTCTCGCTCTCTTCAGTGCTGTGCCGCTGTATGCACAGCGTGAGATTCCCTCCGTCATCACTACCGATGAGGCGCAGCCGACTGCACGCGTCACCGACGCTGTTCACCCGAAGCAGCACCCGGACAAGATTCTGCTGGGGCCGTGGCAGATGCGGCACTTCTACGCCCTCGAAGGTATACACAATCAGGGCGAAGGGCAGACGATCGCGATCATCGGGGCGCACCACAACCCGGTTATCGAGCACGACCTGCAGGTCTTTTCGTCGCGCTTCGGTCTGCTGCCGTGCACCTTCAAGAACAAGTGCCTGGAACAGGTTGCCGTCTCCGGCGCTGGTCCGTCAGGTTGGACGCCTACGCTTGGCCGTCCTGTCAACGACGATGGCAAGCCGCACGGCTACGGCGAAGAGGAGATGGACATGGAGTGGGCGCATGCCATGGCTCCTGCCGCTCACCTGATGCTGGTAGAAGGCCCCAGCGGCTCGTGGCCGGACTACGTGCGCTGCGTGCAGGCTGCCGTCGAGCATGGAGCCACTGTCGTCTCACTCTCGCTGGCCGAACCCGAGCGCGAAGACCACAAGGGCGCTTACCTGAGCAATAACAAGTACTTCACCGACCGCCGTGCGGTCTACGTGGCCTCGGGAGGCGATCACGCGCACACGGCCCGCTGGCCTGCTTCTTCGCCAGACGTTGTCGGCATTGGCGGAACGACGATCACCACTAACGCCGCGGGCGAGCGTCTGGGAGAGATCGCGTGGACGAAGAAGTCCGACAAGGAGCACGCGACGGGGACAGGCGGCGGAACGTCCATTGCCGTGCCCGAACCGCAGGCGCAAATCGCGTTTGGCCTGCCGGGCAACGCGCAGCACATGCGTGGAACGCCGGACGTAAGCCTCTACGCTACGGGCAAGATCGGGATTGCGGTCTACAACTCCAATACCAACCCCGAGTCTCATGAAGCTCCGCTGTGGCACCAGAGCGGAGGTACGAGCGCAGGAGCGCCGATGTGGGCTGGCCTGCTTGCGACGATCAACTCCATGCGCCTGCAGGCAGGGAAGAAGCCGCTCTCGCAGTTCGACGGAGGCTCGTTCGGCACAGGAACGCTCGCCGCGATCTATACCGTTGGCAAGCAGCACCCGGAGGCGTTCCTCGACATCACCGAAGGCACGAACGGCGATTGTGGTGACGAGTGCAAGGCTGGTCCTGGCTATGACTACCTGACAGGCCTTGGCTCGCCGAACGGCAAGGTGTTCGTGGATGCGATGGTGGCGCTGCCGTAGCCCCGCTGGTTGTCTTACGGCCCTGGGCTAAAGCAGCTCTTCTAAAAGGGGGGAGCCGGGCAGGGTTACGGCAAAGGAGCGCGGAGACGGCGTTCCAGCGTGTCCTTCGTCTCGGGCCACTCTTCGCGGATGATCGAGAACCACGCAGAGTCACGGTAGCTCCCGTCGGGCATGATCATGTGGCGGCGGAAGGTGCCTTCATACTTTGCGCCGAGCCCCTTGATCGCAGCCTGCGAGCGCAGGTTCGCGGCGTGGGCCTTCAGGGCGATGCGCTCGAGGCCGAGCGTCTCGAAGCCGTAGCGGAGTTGCAGGTATTTGGCCTCGGCGTTCACCTTCGTTCCGCGCAGTTCGGGAATGATCCAGCTATTGCCGATCTCGACGTTGCGGTCCTTGAGGTTGACGTCCATGAAGCGTGTGCCGCCTGCGAGGGTCTCGCTGCCGTCGGCGTTCTTCGCGTAGGTTACCCAGACCATCATCTTGCCCAGCCTCTCCTGCTCCCAGCCGTGCTCGGCCCAGTGCTCGAGATCGGCGCGTGTGAGCAGTGGCGCGACCATGAACTTCCACGTCTGCTCGTCGAGCGCGATGCGCTCAAGCTGGTCGAGATGGTGAGGCCGCAAAGGCTCGAGGCGAACGTGCTGGCCTTCCAGGATGGGTGTCTCGGGTGTCGACATACTGACCTACAGCTTAGCGCAAGGAGCTGCGCGATTGTGCGAGCGCCAGAACGCGCTCCGCAACGTTGTCGTAGTTGTGGCGAAGAACCTCGGCCTCGTGGACGAAGCTGCCGACGATGGGCTCTACACCGAGCGCGCGGACGCGTTCGAGGTCGGCTTCGATCGGAGTCTGGCCTTCGCGGGCGTACTGCTCGCGGGTTGCTGGCAGGATGGGCGCGGTGTTGATGAGGGCGTAGTCGAAGATCCGCGCGTGTGCGTGGTTGAAGATCTTCTCGATGTGTTCGGCGGCGGAGAGGCCGAGCGACTCGTTGGCCTGCGTCATGAGGTTGCAGATGTAGACGCGGGTGGCGGAAGCGCTGCTGAGCGCTTCCGGGATGCCCTGCACGAGCAGATTGGTGATGAGCGAGGTATAGAGCGAGCCCGGGCCGATGGTGATGAGGTCGGCGGCGGCGATGGCTTCCAGTGCCTCGGGCATCGGGGCGGCGTCGATCGGATCGAGCTTCAACTCGACGATCGAACGCTTCGACTTTGTGATGTTCGTCTCGCCGCGGACGATGGAGCCGTCGTCCATCTCTGCGCTGAGCGTTGCATTCACGGTCGTGGACGGGTAAATGCGGCCGCGGGTGGCGAGGATCTGGGAGCTGGTCTGTACGGCCTGAGCGAAGTCGCCGGAAATTTCGGTGAGGGCGGCGAGGAAGAGGTTCCCGAAGCTGTGTCCCTGCAGGTCTCCATGCGAGAAGCGATGCTGGAAGAGCCGCGAGAGCAGGTGCTCGTCTTCGCTGAGGGCGACGAGGCAGTTGCGGACGTCGCCGGGTGGCAGCATCTTGAGCTCTTCACGGAGGCGGCCGGAAGAACCACCGTCGTCAGTGACAGTGACGATCGCGGAGAGGTCGTGGATGGCGCAGGCGGATTCCTTGCAACGGGAGTCAGCCGGGAACGGCGATCCGGGAGGAGGGGGGACGAAGCGTTTGAGGCCACGCAGCAGTGTCGAAAGTCCGGTTCCTCCGCCGATGGCGACTACGCGGAGAGCTTGCTGGGAGGATGCCTGCATCGTGCTCCAGTGTAAGGCAACGGGGCGCTGTGAGGTGTCGTGCCGAGCGTAAAGTGTAGAGCGCAAAGGCGACACCCTCGCCACAAGGCGAGGGTGTCGGAGGTCGTGAGCCTGGTTGAGGCTACGCTTCCGGGTAGAGCAACTCGGTGAAGCGAGGATCGTCGGCAACGGAGTCGAAGTCCGAGTCCGAACGGGCCTGGAAGCGGTTCTGCGCGTTCAGGCGGATCGCCTCGGTGAGATGCTCGATGCATTTAGAGCTGTCGCCGGTCATCGACGAGAGCAGCGCCAGGCCGTAGAAGGCGTAGTCGGCTTCCTTGTCCTTGAGCAGAATTTCGTTGAAGTGCTCGCGGGCGTCCTCGTAGTGGCCTTCGTTCAGCAGTGAGATGGCGTAGTCGTACCGCTCTTCATGGCTCTTGAACTCGGTCGTGCCCTTGGTGATCTGCGCGACGCAGGCCGCGATGTACATGCGGATGCGATCGGCGAGGTCGTTCGGAGCTTCGGTGAGCATCTCGGTGAAGGCTGCTTGCGCCTTGTCGTACTTCCCGGACTGCATCAGCTTGAGGGCGCTCTCGTAGAGAGCAAGCACGCTCTTGCGGGCAGCGTCCTCCGGCAGCGTGCCAGCCAGTGTTTTGGCCGTGCGCTTGGGCTTGGTGGAAGCATCGACTTTGGGAGAAACGACGGACTTGGAGGCAGTGCTGGACTTTGTGGCCATGAAAGAGAAACTCGTGGTCTTGCTAAGTGAAAGAGAATCGAAGGAAACGACTGTCTGGGTTTTATACGAGGGTAGCGGACTCGCGGTCAACTCGGCGGAGAAATGGGCGGAGGTTGCGGGGGCCTAATCGGAAGCATGACGACCGGGAATTTCGTCAGGGGAGCCGGTTGTTGGGGTCTCGCCTCGACCATATAGGACGGGATTCAGGGTCGGATCGTTGTACATCTTCATCTGACGATAGAGCTTGAAGCGGCGGTGACCGGAACGAATCTCTCCCCAGAGCTCGTCGAGGCAGGCTGCCAGGTCGCTGCGTTGCTCCTGGAGGACGGCGAGGCGGCCGAGGTTGCGCTCACGGTGCGCCGGGTCGGCGTCGGCACGGTGGGCTTCTTCGGCGGTGTGGAAGATCTTCAACGACAGAATGGAGAGCCGGTCGATCATCATGCCGGGTGTCTCCGAATGCAGCGCGGCTGTGGCTGGCTGCTCGCCTGCTGCGTCCAGCAGGGCAACGTCCAGCCGTTCAGCGAGGTCGTTGCGGCGCTGGTTCAGCTTATCGATGTTGCGCTTCACCCCGGCGATGACGGTGTCGGCGGCCATGGGGTCGCGGGCTGCGTCTTCGCGGTGCCAGAGATCAAAGTTCGCCCGATGCTGGTCATGCACGACGCAGAGAAAGCTGCCCGGAGCGGGTTCGGCATAGGGCAGCCTGGCGTCGTGCCAGTGAGCGTTGGCAGCGTCGTGAAGGCGGACGATCTCGGCGGCGTTGAGCATGGGTGAGACCTCAGCATACCGCGAGTCACCGGGGTACACTCGTGCTGATGCCTGTCCGTGCTGCGCAACGCATTCTTGTCTATCGTTTAGGGTCGCTGGGCGACCACCTGATCGCCGTGCCGTGCTATCGCCAGGTGGGGCGAGCGTTTCCCGGTGCGGAGAAGAGGCTGCTGACCAATATTCCTGTGGCTTCGAAGGCCGCCGCGGCAGAAGCGGTGCTGGGTGGCTCGGGTCTGGTGGATGGCTTCGAAACCTATGTTGTGGGCGAGCGCAACCCTCTTGCGCTGTTGAAGCTGATCCTGCAGATTCGCCGTTTCGGCGCAGACACGATGGTTTACCTTGCAGGGCCGCGCGGCATCAAGGCAGCCCAGCGTGACCGCACGTTCTTTCGCCTTTGCGGTATCAAGCGCGTGATTGGACTGCCGCTGACCGAAGATCTGCAGCGGAATCTGCCGCAGGGCGTGACCCCGGATGGCCGCCCGATGGTGGAAGCCGAGGCCGACCGTTTGGCTCGTTGTGTGACGCCGGAGCTTGGTGATCCGGAGACGAAAAATCCGGCGAACTTTGCACCGGGGCTTACGACCGCCGAGCGGGCCGATGCCGAGCGATTGTTGGAGCCGCTGACGGGTCGGGCATTTTTTGCCTTCAGTATTGGGACGAAGAACCAGGCAAACCACTGGGGCCATGACAACTGGGCTGCGTTCTTCCGCGCATTGGCTGCAGAGCAGACAGACCACGCGCTGGTCGTGCTGGGCGCGCCGAACGAGGCGGAGGAGAGCGAGCAGATCGCCGAGGCCTGGCGTTCGGGCGCTGGCGGCATGGCGCTGAACCTCTGCGGAGCCTCTTCGCCGCGTGGCTCGGCTGCGGTCATGGAGCGGGCGCGGATGTTCTTCGGCCATGATAGCGGGCCGGGGCATCTGGCGGCTTCGGTAGCGACGCCGGTGCTGAGCGTCTTCAGTTCGCGTAACGTGCCCGGCCAGTGGTATCCGTACGGCGAACACGTACGCATTGTGCAACATTGGGTGAATTGCGGCGGCTGCGGGCTGGAAGTCTGCACGGTCGAAGGCAAGAAGTGCATTCTGTCGATTACTGTGAGCGAGGTTCTGAACGCGACTCGCGAGCATCTAAACAAAACAGCTATTCTGGCGGTACGGTGATGATTCAAGACGCGCACGCAATCCTGCAGCTCCTCGAAGGCGGTTTCTCTAACCTGACGATTCTGGTGGTCGGCGACCTGATGCTCGACCGCTACATCATGGGCGAGGTGGAGCGCGTCTCGCCTGAGGCCCCGGTTCCGGTTTTGCGCCACGCGCAGCGCTATGAGCGTCCGGGCGGCGCCGCGAACGTTGCGATGAACCTCGCTGGGCTTGGCTGCAAGGCCGTTCTGGCAGGCTTCTGGGGCGATGACGCGGAGCGTAGGGAGCTGGAAGCCGCGTTGACGAAGGCAGGTATTGAGGCGGTGGGGATGATCACCACAAGCCAGCCGACGATCTCCAAAACGCGCATCATTGGTCGCAATCAGCAGTTGCTCCGACTCGATATCGAGAGCCGCGAGCGCCCGACTGCAGGTGATCTGGCGCAGTTGCAGAGCGCGGCCGTTGCCCTGGTAGAGAAGGTCCACGCCGTTGTGCTGTCTGACTACGCCAAGGGTGCGCTTTCGCCGGAGCTTTGCGAGGCGGTGATTCGTGCGGCTCGTAGCCGGGGAATTCCTGTTTTGGCGGACCCCAAGACACCCGATTTTTCCAAGTACAGCGGAGCAAACTGCGTCTGCCCAAATTTGAATGAGCTTTCGATTGCGACCGGTGTTCCTCAGCATGAGTTGGACGCGTTGCTGGAGGCGGGAGCCTCGCAACGGGTGGAGCACGAGATTCAACACCTCGTGGTGACGATGAGCGAGCGCGGCATCCGTGTTCTCAGTGAGTCTGAACCGTTTCATTCGCCCGCTCGTGCGCGTGAGGTCTTTGACGTTTCGGGGGCAGGGGATACGGTGATCGCGACGTTGGCCGCAGGCATCGCTGGTGGCCTTAGTGTGCCTCGTTCGGTGGAACTGGCAAATCTTGCTGCCGGAATTGTGGTCGGCAAGGTGGGTACGGTGCCGATTGCCGGCCATGAACTGGTGAGCGAACTAACGCCTTCCACAGGGATCTCCGGTGCGGATAAGGTGTTGGATCGTCAGCGTATGGCGCAGCGTGTGGCCGAGTGGCGTGCTTCGGGAGACTCCGTGGTCTTTACGAACGGCTGCTTCGATCTGCTGCATGTAGGGCATGTGACGCTGCTGGAAGACTGCCGCCGCTTTGGTTCCAAGCTGGTGCTGGGCTTGAATACGGACTCGTCGATCTCACGGCTGAAGGGCCCGTCCCGCCCGGTGGTGGGGGAGAACGAGCGGGCACGTGTAATGGCTGCGCTGGCCGCTGTGGATGCGGTTGTGCTGTTTGAAGAGGACACTCCGCTGGAGCTGATTCAGGAGTTGCAGCCAGATGTGCTCGTCAAGGGCGGGGATTACTCCGTGGAGACCGTTGTGGGGCACGAAGTCGTGCACGCACGAGGTGGCCGCGTGGAGATTGTTCCGATCGTCGAAGGGTTTTCGACGACGAACATTGTTCGCAAGTTGTCAGGGAAGATGCCGCAGTGCTAAAACTGCACTGTCTTTGAGGCAGGGTCGATATGGTGAGCGGGCTGGGGCTCGAACCCAGGACCAACGCCTTAAAAGGGCGATGCTCTACCAACTGAGCTACCCGCTCGACCTCAAATAGGGTAACAGGATTGGGCGGTGGAAAAGGAATCTGCATCGCCAATGCCAGAGAATGGTCTGCCGCTCCGGTTGCATTGACTCGCTCTCTGTCTACCGATAGCCTCTGGGTAAGACTCTGTACTACCGTGTTAACACTTGGATTACCGGCGTCAGTGCAGACTCCGATTCACTCGAGGCAATGGGATGGACAACGAATCGCCTGAACTCGTAGAGGAATTGCTCGCCGGCGACACGCCGGAAGACGTTGCTGTTCTTTATTCGTGGGCAAATCTTCAAGGCGCGAAGTATCGCGATTTCTCCGCCTCGCGGCGTGAGTATCGAGCGCAGATGCGTCTGCGCGCCGTAGAAGAGCAGCGCCAGGCAGAGGCTCTTGCCCAGTCCGAGGCGGAAGCGGCCGCCTTTGAGGCCGAAAAAGCTGCACGCGAAGCCGAAGAAGCCGCCCGTTTGTATGAGACCGCCGCGCGTAAGGCTGCGGTCGCCCAGCAGCGGCGCGAAACGGATACGCAGGAAGCCGCAAAAGAGCGCGCTCTGCGTCATGCCGAAGAGATGAGCCGCATTGCGGCTGCAGAAAGAATTGAAGCGGCGCGCAGAGCCGAGGCCGTAGCTGCAGCAGACGCCGCAGCTCGTCGTGAAGTTCGCGAGATGGAAGAGGCGCGTGTCTCCGCCGGTCGCCAGGCCGCACGGTATGCCGAGTCCGAGGTTCGCCGCAAAGAGCTGGCCGGGCCCCAGCCAAGACTTGTTGGCGGTGAGATTTCAGATCCTTACAGCGGCGCTCAGCAGGCCGTACCTGGTCGAATTTTCCATCAGCCGGTCGTGCCCACCGACGACATGATGCCTTCCCGGCTCTCGCAGAGCAGGGATCGAGTCATCATTCCACCGGTAGATCCTGTCCATCCCAGTGCACGCACGCTGAACCATGAAGTGCTTGCAACCGGTTCTATGGCCGAAGCTGCTGCACTGGCTGCACGTGGAGCCACCGCCATTGAGCGGGAGGCCGAGAAGCATCCGTATCATCCTGCCGCTTCAGGTACGGTCCGCAGTATAGACCGCCCTTCACGCATACGCGCCATCAATGAAGGCTCGACCTCGGTTGTCCCCATTGCTTCGCGGCAGTTTCCTCCTGCTCTGGCCTCGTTGTCTTCAGGGGCTGTTCCGGTAGCGCAGCCGCAGGCCAGCTTCTCTGGTAGCGGATTCGTTCCTCCTGAAGCCCGTGCTTCCGGCTTTGTGCCGGTAGCTCCGGCTCGTCTGGAGCCGTCTTCCTTCGCAGAGGCCAAGTCTGCACGCACCAGTGCGATCCTCGGCCTAGATCTTTCCCCCGTGGAGCATGATCCTGAGCCTGTTGCTCCTGTGGTCGCATCTCCTCGTAGCTTCGCGATCCCGGAGCCTCCGGCTCCAGTGGCGGAGGCATCTCCTGAGCCGATTTCTCCTGGACAGCGGGCGTATCAGCAAGCCCGCGCCGAGGCTGCGGCTAAAGCAGAGGCTGCTATGCAGCAGTCGCGTCGGGTTCGTGGCTATCAGCCGGATGAGGCCAGCGGCTTCTTCGCGGCCTATGGCAGCGCTCGCGAGCGTGCCGTCGCCGCTCCTCCTTCTGGCATAGACATCCCTGCCGCCGTACCTGCGTGGCTTCATGAGTCTTCGGAAGTTCTCGAGGCAGCCGGCATTGACCCGCAGATCGCACGAAAGCGTGTTGGCAACTCGACTGTACCTCCTCCAGGGGATACGCTCCAGCGCTCACGGGAACGTGTCGCTGCGCGTTGGTACGCCCTTAAAGGCATCTTCGATTACGGCGTCCAGGAACAGATCGTCGAAAAGGCTGAGGTTGAGCCGCGTGATCGCAACGTGCCGATGGTTGCCGTCTTCTCCCTGGCAGGTGGAGTTGGCAAAACAAGCCTCGTGGCGACTCTTGGCCGTGCTCTCTCGGCAACCGGCGAGACCGTATTACTTACAGACACGACCTCGCACGGACTGCTGCCGTTTTACTTTGGCGCCAGCGAGCTTCGTCCCGAAGTGATGCGGACCTTTTCGCCGCCGTCGGGTTCGACCGACGCTCCTATCTGCCTCGTCAGCTATGACGTCTTGCAGAAAACGGGTGATATTGTGTCGCAGGAGTGGTTTTCGAAAGAGATTCTGGCGAAATCGACAGGGGTATCCCGTGTCGTTCTTGACCTCACAGCTGCGGCCCCTTGGGTGGCTCGCCGTCTGGGCAGAATGGATGCCACGATCCTCGTGCCGCTCGCTCCAGACATGAATTCGGTCATCTCTCTTGGTGCCATTGAGAAGTTCTTTACAGAAATCACTGATTCGTCGGGTAAAAAGGTCGAACCGGTGTATGTGTTGAATCAGTTTGACGCCTCACAGGCGCTTCATCTGGATGTTCGCGAGGTGATGCGCCAACAGTTGGGCGATCGACTGCTGCCGTTTGTCATTCGCAACGCCCCATCGGTGCCGGAGTCTCTGGCGGAAGGTATGACGGTAATGGATTATGCTTCGGAGTCGTCCGTGGCGGAAGATTACCGCAATCTTGCAGTGTGGTTGAAGACGCAGAAGGCCCCCGCTGTTTCGGAGCAGAAGACTGCGCGATGGAGTGAACGATGACCAGGTCTCCCCTTTGGCGGGAGTTTGAATCCGGAGAAGGTTTTGTTCTGAAGCTGCTAAGGATCCTGATCCTTGGCGGCGGTGTTGCGTTTTTGATCTTTGCCGGATATCTCCCGTTAACATGGCCGCAGCAGGCTGTACTTGGCCTTCTGTTGGTTCTGGTTGCCATCTGGCTAGACCGCAGCTCGAACTCTTACCTCATCACGCTGACGCTGATGCTGTTGAGCTGCTACGCCACGTTCCGCTATGGATTCTGGCGCATCTCGACTGTTCTTAAGTTCTTCTTTGACCCCGCCACGTCGCAAACCTGGACCGGTCTGGATGCTTTCTTCATTTGGCTGCTGGTTGGTGCGGAAGCTTACGCGTTTTCTATCCTGTTCCTTGGTTACCTGCAGACCATCTGGCCTCTTCGCCGCACACCTGTTCCGTTGCCCGAAGACCCTGAACTCTGGCCGATGATTGATTTGCTGATCCCGACCTATAACGAGCCGCTGAACGTGGTTCGTTACACGGCGCTGGCATCGATGAACATCGACTGGCCCGCCGATAAGCTCAACGTCTACATCCTGGACGATGGCAAGCGGGAAGAGTTCCGCGCGTTTGCGGAAGAAGCCGGCATTGGCTACATGACCCGCGATGATAACAAGCACGCGAAGGCGGGCAATATCAATCGCGCGCTGAAGCGTCTGGATGCTCCGTTTGTCGCGATCTTCGATTGCGACCATGTGCCGACGCGCTCGTTCCTGCAGTTGACGATGGGATGGTTTGGTCGCGATAAGAAGCTGGGTATGCTGCAGACGCCGCATCACTTCTATTCTCCTGATCCATTTGAGCGCAATTTGAACCAGTTCCGAACGATTCCGAATGAGGGCGAACTGTTCTATGGCGTAGTGCAGGACGGTAATGACTTCTGGAACGCAACCTTTTTTTGCGGCTCTTGTGCGGTCATGCGCCGTACGGCTCTTGATGAAGTGGGTGGCATCGCTGTCGAAACCGTTACGGAAGACGCACACACCTCACTGCGTATGCAGATCCGAGGATGGAATACCGCGTACATCAACATTCCGCAAGCTGCAGGCCTTGCGACCGAGCGCCTTAGCGGGCATGTGAAGCAGCGAATTCGCTGGGCTCGCGGCATGATTCAGATTCTGCGCACAGACAATCCACTGTTTGCTCCGGGGTTGAAGTGGGCGCAGCGGCTTTGCTACTTCAACGCGATGACGCACTTCCTTTACGCGTTGCCGCGCCTGATTTTCCTTACGGCTCCGCTGATTTATCTGATCCTCGGCCACACAAACGTCCCTGGATACTGGGCTGCTATCTTCGCGTACGCATTCCCGCATCTTGTGTTGTCGAACATGACAAACTCTCGTATTCAGGGTCAGCATCGGCACTCGTTTTGGAATGAAATTTACGAGACCGTTCTTGCGCCATACATCTTTTTGCCAACGATGCTGGCGATGGTCAACCCTAAGCTGGGCAGCTTCAACGTGACGGCAAAGGGTGGCGTGGTGAATCGTTCGTTCTTCGATTCGCGCATCGCGCAGCCGTTCCTTGTAATGCTCTTCTTGAACGCAGTGGGGTTGCTGTGTGCGATTCCCCGCTACATCATGTTTCCGGCGTGGGGCACAGGGTTGCCGTGGCCTCTTAGCAGCGCCCTGAACCTGCTGCACAACATGTACGACGGCACGCACCCCGGAACCATCGTGATGAACGTCTTGTGGACGTTCTTCAACATCATGATTCTTGGCGTGGCGACTGCCGTGGCCTGGGAAAATCAACAGCGTCGTACGACTGTTCGTGTGTCGATGGCGGTTCCGGCGGGTGTTGTACTGGCGGACGGCACGGCGGTGCAGGGCGTTACGGCTGATCTTTCAAGCGGTGGATGCATGCTGGAGTGCGACGCCCAACTGACGGCGAAGGCCGGCGATGCGATTCGCGTGGTATTCCCGGTACTCGACGGCGATGCCGTTCTCCCCGCAACAGTAATTGGGGTTGATGATGGCCACGTTCTGCGTGCCCAGTTTGATCCGTTGACGATTCAGGAAGAGGAAGCTCTGACGATGGTGCTGTATTCACGCGCAGATACGTGGCTGGGATGGGGCGAAGCCCGCGAAGCGGACCGCCCGTTGCACAGTCTCTGGCGCATTATTCAGTTGTCGATCGTCGGCTTGCGCCGCACGGTTGAAGGTCTCTCCCGTAGCAAAAAGCAGCCGAAGGGCAAGCTTGCTACCAGCATCGTGCCCATGCTTCTGCTGGCAATGATGCTTTTGCCAGGTTGGCATTCGATGCATGCTGCACAGATGATGCAGCCGAGCAACTCGGCCTTGTCTGGTGCGGCCGCAGGGCCAAACCTGCTCGGAACCACTTCGGCCCGAGGCCAAGGCCTGCCAATGGCGCAGAGAGGTACGTCGCAGGGGCCGATCGATTCCGGGCTTCAAGCTCGCACGGCACCTCCGGGACAGTTCGATAACGTCTTTTCACTGGCCGATATCGGGGTTCCCGACACGATCGTTCTTCGTGGTGTCGATGCGTTCCATTCGGTCTACTTCTCCGTGCCGCAGACGCAGGTGGTGAAGACTGCGACGATGAAGTTGAACTACCACTTCTCGCCCGGTCTGCTGCCCATGATCTCGCACCTGAAGGTGAGCCTGAACGGCACGCTTTTTGCGACGATTCCTGTCTCGCAGCAGCCTTCTGTCATAGGTACAGACGCCAATGATTTGACCTCTGATCAGAAGATCAACTCTGCCCGCATCGAAAATAACGCGATGTTGAGCGTCAGCATTACGATGCCCGCAGAGATGCTCGTACACAACAACGAGCTAGCCTTCGAATTTATTGGCCATTACACGCTGCAGTGCGAAGATCCTTCGCACTCGACGCTCTGGTCGCATGTCGACACCACCTCAACGATTGAGTTGGCTGGAAGCCTGCTGCCGCTTCAGAACGATCTGAAGATCTTGCCGCTGCCTTTCTATGACGCTTCGGTGAATCTGCATCCTTCTGTGCCGATCGTTTTCCTGTCGCAGCCCACACCTCGAATGCTTGAAGCCGCGGGCATTGTGGCTTCGTGGTTTGGTGTTCTTACGGACTATCGCCCTGCCCACTTCCCGGTCAGCATGGGCTCGATCCCTACGGGTAATGCCATCGTTCTTAGTACCAACTCGTCTGAGCTTCCGGCCGGTATTTCGGTGGCTGGATCTTCCGGGCCCACCGTCGCCATGCGTACCAATCCCGGCGATCCTTACGGCAAGGTGCTGGTTCTGACGGGCGATAATGCAGACGATCTGGTGAATGCGGCACGTGTACTCGCGCTCAGCCCTCCGGGAACGCTTACCAGCGACATGCAGCGCGTAACCCTTTCCGATCCTCCGAAGAAGAGTGAGCCGGATGCTGCTCCGCGCTGGTTGAGCACGGATAAGCTGACGCCGCTCGGCGATCTGACGCAGGGCAATGATCTGCAAGGTGATGGCAGTGTGCCGGTCAACATCTTCATGCGTCTTCCGCCTGATCTTTACTACGGTTCGAAGTCAGACCTCGCTTTCCAAATGGACTACCGCTACAACGGTGTTCCGCTGGCAAACGAGTCCACACTGCAGATGTATATGAACGGGGCGTATGTCTCTTCAACCCCAATGCCGCATGCGGACACGGCTTCGAAGAACCTGCAGACGATCGTGCCGGTCCCTGTGGTGAATATGCGGCCGTTCTCTAACTCGCTGATGGCAAAGTTCATCTTCCAGCTGGCGGTGAAAGGGAAGTGCCAGGACACCGCGCCCATGAACCTGCAGGGCGCCATCCTGAAGAGCTCCTTCCTGGATATCCGCAACATCCCGCACTGGGCTCCTTTGCCCGATCTGCAGATCTTTGCGAACGCCGGTTATCCGTTCACACGTCGTGCTGATCTGTCGGACTCGGCCGTGGTCATGCCCAGCAATCCAGGTGCGGAAGAGATCGAACTCTACCTCACCTTGATGGGCCACTTCGGCGCACAGACCGGATACCCTGTCGTCAACGTCTCGGTTACGGACGCGGACGGCATGCGCTCCGGCAAGGATTACCTTGTGCTGGGCACGATGGACGATCAGCCCGCTCTGGCGAAGCTGAACGACAATCTGCCTGTGCGTATCGAAAACGGTGGCCTTCGCGTGCAGGACACGCAGGGAGCTTTCGATCCCTTGCAGCATGCCTGGTGGAAGGTGAAGAGCTCTGATCATATCGAGAGCGGACAGCTTTCGACTCAGGGTACTCTGCCCGACGCGCTGGTCGAAGGCACGGAGTGGCCGCGTCGTTCTGGTCACTCGGTCGTTCTGATCGCGCTGCGTGAAAAAGGAGTTGTGCCGAACTTCCTGCAGGTCTTCCTAAAGACCTCGCAGTCGTCGGACATCTCGCAGTCGGTCAGTGTGCTGACCGGGAACCGCTTCACCAGCTACCGCATCGGCAATGAGATCTACCACGTTGGCTACCTTAGCCCGTTCGTGCGCATCTCCCTGCTGTTCTCCGAATTCCCATGGCTCTTGATCCTCGGCGCGGCTGTGCTTTGCTTCCTGATGGCGGCTCTGCTCCGTGCGATGCTTCGTCGCCATGCACGTCGTCGTTTGCAGGCCTCGGAGTAGCATTTCCCGGGTGAACAAATATCCGAAACGCGTCGGCTGGTAGCCGGCGCGTTTCCAACATCGCTTCGGACTCTCTTCCGACGCGTGGGGCGGATTTCTCATGGGGCTGTTGCGTTTCTCTCCTCGTACGTTGGCTGCACGACTGACGTCTACATTGGTCATGGCGTCGACCCTTCTGGCTACAGGCTGCCGTGCGCAGAAGCCCTGGCCGTTGTGGGATAGCTACTCCAGCAAATTTCTGGATGCTCAGGGCCGCGTGATTGACCACAGCGCTGTCGACCGGACGACTTCGGAAGGCGAAGCCTATGCCATGTTTTTTGCGCTGGTGGCGAATGACCGCAATCGCTTCGATAAGCTCCTGGTGTGGACGGAGAGTAATCTCGCGAGTGGAGACCTGACGCAGCATCTACCGGCATGGAGTTGGGGCAAAGCCAGCGATGGAAGCTGGCATGTGCTGGATAGCAACTCCGCTTCGGACGCTGATCTTTGGATGGCATACACGCTTTGCGAGGCGGGGCGGCTTTGGCATGTGGATCGTTACTCCAAGCTGGGCGCTACACTGGCCAGCCGGGTGGCCCACGAAGAGATCGTGACGACGGCCTCGACCGGCTCTTTTATGATTCCGGGTGGGCAGGGCTTCCATCCTGCGCCGACGAACTGGTACGTCAACCCTAGCTACCTACCTCCTTCACTGCTGATTTACTTCTCGCACCGCGACCCGATGGGGCCGTGGGGACAGGTGCTGGCTTCCATGCCGGATGTCGTTCGTACGTCGGGCGGCTTTGCGATGGACTGGATGCTGGTGGGACAGGACATCGGGGTTGCTCCCTCGGCACCACCTAACGTGGTGGCCGCTCTACAGGCAGGGCAGCAGGCTCCCGTACCGGTCGGAAGTTATGATGCGATCCGTGTGTACCTCTGGGCCGGGCTTGCGGATCCGCACACCCCGCATGTTGCGCAGCTGATGGCGAGCCTGCGTGGGATGGCGACGTATCTGTCGAACGGAGCGGTCACGCCGCCGTTGCAGGTCGGGCCGGAGGGGCAGATTCTGAACCCTGCAGCGCCCCCGGGCTTCTCCGCCGCGGTGATACCCTATCTTCACGCTCTGAACCGAAAAGATGCCGAAAAGGCACAAATGACACGACTGGCCGCGACGCTTGATGCGGGCAGTGGATTGTATGGTCATGACGGCATGTATTACGACCAAAACCTTGCTCTGTTTGCTCTAGGATCGGTAGAAGGCCGGTTCCGTTTTGAGGCGAACGGGGAGTTGCGCGTGAAGTGGAAATCATAGTCTTATTGTGGAAATACGGCCTGAATAGAGGCGCAAAGCGGTGTAGCGAAGCTGATTCCTGCACGGTTGAGAAAAAAACGGGACGAAAGCATGAGAAACAAGGTAATCTCACAGAAACTCGCTGATTAGGGATTCGACCAGACAGTACTGTTTGCACCAGGATTACAACAACGCCGGCGTTAGACGAGAGGCAATGAGAACAGGTTTGCGGATGCATTGGAGAGCTACGGGGCTTTTGCTATGTGCGCTGACGGTAGCGTCAGTGAGCCCTCTTGCTTTTGCGCAGGAGTCACCGACGACGCAGCTTCTCAGCAAAGCCCATGCTCTGGAACTCCGCGGACGTATGGATATGGCCAAGCAGACGTGGGCTCAGGTCCTGCTTGCTGATCCGAACAACACCGAGGCCTTAGCCGGTATGGCGCGCGCGGCAAAGTCGCAGGGCAAGATCGATGAAGCGAATCAGTATCTTGCGCAACTGCGCTCCATCAATCCCAGCGATCCGAATATTGCTCGTGTCGAGAACATGGGCACCGCCAGGGATACGAATGTTCTGCTGAAGCAGGCTGGTGAGCTTTCGCAGCAGGGACAGTACTCCCGCGCGATGGCGATCCTCAAGCAGGTGTATGGCAATCAGCCGCCCCCGGGTGATGCAGCCCTTAGTTATTACCAGACAGAAGCTGCCACTGAAGATACGCGCCCTCAGGCCGTCGCTGGGCTTCGTGCCCTGGTCGACAAGTATCCGGACGACCCACGTTACGCGATCGCGCTGGGCAAAATTCTTACGTACAACCCGCGCACGCGTGCCGAAGGCCGCAAGCTGCTCTCGCGCTATCCGAACGATGCAGATGCGTCCGAGTCGTTGCGTCAGGCTCTTTCGTGGGACCAGTCCAATCCAGCAAACGCTACAGAGATTCGTCGTTTTGTTCAGCAGCATCCTGATGCTTCGCTTTCGAACGCACTGGCACAGGACGATCAGGCTATGGCCGCTCGCCGTCGCCAGCAGGCATCTGTCAGGGCGATGACGCCGGAGCAGAAGGCTGCTCTTGCGGCACAGGCGGAGCAGGGGCGCGAGATGCAGGGCGCTTACGCTGCGCTGAACTCGAAGCGATACTCGGAAGCAGAGCAGCGCTTCCAGGCCGTGCTCGAACGCGATCCGAACAACGAGAAGGCACTGGCCGGGCTTGGCTACATTCGTATGAACCAGGCCAACTTCGGTGGTGCCATCTCGTACTTCACGCAGGCGGAGTCGGCAGGGGACCACAGCGCCGGGCTCGAGAAGGCGCTTGCGGATTCGCGCTTCTACTACACGCTACGCGAGGCTTCCGGTGCACTTGCCGAAGATGATCTTCCGACGGCCGTGTCTCAGTTTCAATCTGCGCTGGCGATGCGTCCGAACGATGCGTCCGCGCTGCAGGGGCTGGGCGGAACCCTGCTCAAGGCCGAGCAACCGGAACCCGCGATTTCGATCTACCAGACGTATACACGTCTTCATGGTTCCGATCCTCAGGGTTGGAAGGGCCTCTTCATGGCGTACTCCTCGGCAAACCAGTTTGATCTGGCGCTGGGAGTTGATCGCCGGATGCCAAGCGGCATTCACGCACGTCTGATGCGCGATCCGGATTATCTGCGCACGCTGGCTTCCGTTTACTCGGCGACGAATCACGATCTTGAAGCGCAGCGCATTTTGCAGACAGCTCTCTCGCTCCCGTTCCCAACGGATGCTCGCGGCCTTCGGGCTGACGTGCAGATGCAGTATGCCGCATTGCTTTCCGCTGCAGGTCGGCAGGAGCAGGCTTCGGCGCTTTACCGTGAAGTGCTTGCCGCAGACTCGAATAATACGACCGCCTGGGTCGGCCTGGTGCAAGCTGATCATGGAATGGGCAATGACGTCGATGCGTACGCGCAACTGCAGCAGATGCCGCCGACGAACTACCAGGCTGCGATGCAGGAGCCTGGCTTTGCGACGTCCGTGGCTTCTATCTACATCAGCCAGGGACATGACGATCTTGCGCAAAACGTGCTGGAGCAGTTCCTGACAGCGCAGCAGCAGAATGGCCAGAAGCCTTTCGTTGCAGCTCAGGTTACGCTCGCCAACCTGTACCTCAAGCACAACAATACGGAAAAAGCGTTCCCGCTCTTTGAGCAGATTCTGACCAACAATCCAGACCGACCAGATGCGTGGAAGGGTTTGCTGAATTCGCTGCATGCAACGGGGCACGATCAGGAAGCATTGGCTGAGATTCAGCAGATGTCGCCGGAGATGCGCCGCCAGCTAGAAGCTGACCCCGACTATCTGCAGACGGTGGGCAATATCTACGCGGCGCTCGGCCATCCGCAGGATGCGATGCGTTTCCTGAATCGTGCGCAGGCTCATTACAAGCAGATGGGGATGACCACACCCTCGGCGATGGATATCCAGGCGTCCTGGTTGTTGTTCAATATTGGCAACGACCCAGCGCTCTTCAAACAGTTGATGATGCTTGGTGGTCGCCGTGATCTCACGGATGCGCAGCGCCGTCAGGTGCAGACGCTTTGGGCGAGTTGGGCGGTCAGGCGTTCGCAACAGGCGCTCGCTGCGAGAAACCCAAAACGTGCAATTGCTTTGCTGAATGCGGCGGCCAGAGCCTTTCCCAATAATCCCGGGGTGCTAAAAGCACTTGGTTCGGGTTACGCAGCCGCCGGCCTCCCCAAGGAGGCCATTCAAATCTTTAGGGCACAGGATCTTTCCACCGGAGATGCCGCGGATTACCGCGCCGCAGTTGGAGCAGCACTCTCTGGCAACGATTTGAAGGACGCGGAGCTTTGGCTTAGATTTGGCCTGGACCAGTACCCGAGAGACGCGCAACTACTGGGGTTGGCTGCAAAGTTTGAAACGGCCCGCGGCAACGCGGGCCGCGCTGCGGATTACTATCGCGCATCGCTGACGGCCATGCCGGGCCCCGATCCAGGGGAGCAGCTTGCTGAAGCGCTGTCGCATGCTCCGGCACCGACACGACTGCCAAGTCAGGAGGCTCCGCAGGATCTGGCCGCTTTGCTTTCGCAGCCGGATGCTCCTGTGAGCAGTCGAGCCACCGTGGTTGAGGACCGTCCTTATCTGCCAGGCTACGGCAACATGGGTGCACAGGCCCCGGTCATTGTGAATCAGGTTCCGTCGCGTTCGTATACGTCGGGCGCATCGCGTCCTTCCAAGCGCTACGAGACTGCGGTTCCCAACTCCGCAGCCAGCGGATACAGCTACCCCTCAACGACGACGATTGTTCAGCCGAGCTATCAGAGCCAGACCGGTGGTTATAGCTACACCACCCCGGCATCACCAGCAGCTGAGTCTTATGTCCCGTCAACGCAGAGCGCGCCCGCCTCTTCGCCGACCTACTATGGTGGTTCGTCGTATGACGGCTCAGGTGGAGTGTCTGTCCCGGCTCCTGTGAAGCCGTTGAAGCGCCGCTCAACGCTGGGCGACTACGTTCCTCAGTCAAGCCTTGTTGAGCGTGCACTTCCTGGACAGGTAAGGCAGGAAGCTCAGGTTTCGGTGCTTCATCTAAAGCCTTCTGCGGGACGCTCTTATCCTCTCTTTATCCCAGGCGAGCCGCTCCCTGATGCGAAGGGCGAAGCCGAGTTGGTCGCCACAGTGTTTCAGGACCGCCCGCAAACGCTTGCTGTCGTTAAGCCCACAGGCGGCCGACAAGAAGACAGTACTGTTCGGTTTACCGACGGTATGGCTGCAAGCTCAACGCCCACGATGGTCACGGCCAGCGCGATCATGCAACAGGTGACAGCAGCAGACGGCACACCTCTCGTGCAGTACGTACCGGTTTCGGTGGTGGAGAGCAGCGGACAGCAGGACAACAGCCAGAAGAGCTCCACGTACACAAACCCTTTTGCGAACCTTGGCGTTCCGCAGCAGTCTAAGCCTGCGACTCACCCGATTCGTCTTCGGTCGCACAACTGGACCGGGACGGCGCGTCGCAACGAGGGAACAGGCGCATCGTCGCAGCCGCATTATGTTCCACCGCCGGTTTACGTTCCTTCAGACTCGCCGTCGAGTTATGTGTCGCACTCGCCGGACCGAACGATCCGTCTGGCCCCGCCTATTACGGCGCAGTCTGCAACTACACCGCGTACTTCGCGGATGACATCGGCAGCAGCTCGGCAGCGCGCGGCTGCGATTCGTGCGAATCAGGCTCAATCGCCTCTGCTGCTACAAGGTGTGAGCCATCCGCCGAGCGAAAACTACACGACAGATAATGATTCCTCCACGGGACTGATCAAGAACGCGCAGTTCAATGCTGCAGCGCCGCAGGGCAACCAGATTTCACAACCGAAGCCTCAGGCTGGCCAGTCTTCTGACAGGAATACCTTCAGCAACTTCTCCTCTCAGGGGTCGTCGAGCTCCATAGACGGTCAGCAAGGGGTAGGCTACTCGCAGCAGCCAACGCCCGGGCAGCAGTACCCGCAGCCGCGTACTCGGGGAACAACGAGCAGTGGCACACGCCGCCGCTCCACGCGCTCTTCGCGCACGGCGACTACGCCTCAGACCTTGCCCCCGGTTCAGCAAACATCCCCCATGGCGTATCCGGTCTACCCGCAGCCATTGCAGAACGAAGGAACGCCAGAGACGCAGTCGACCTATCCTCTGCCGCAGGCTCCTACGGACGACGACCTGCGTCAGCAGAACGTTCCGCCGCTGCGTGGCTACTTCGATCCTCGTGTTTCGGCTAACCCGAAACAGCCGCTGACGGAGCGTCAGCAGACGCAGTTGGATCTTGCGTTGATTGAAGCCAGCTACTCAAGCTGGATGGGTGGAAGCGCGTACGCCTGGTATCGCTCCGGCACCGCTGGTATTGATCGCCTCACAGGGCTTGCAGCACCCTTTGAAGTTTCTTTTGCGTTGGGTAAAGCGGCTCGGCTCTCGTTCGTACCGAAGGCCGTTTTCCTTAACACTGGCGTACTCGTACAGTCTGCGGACCCGGTCGGCAAGCCGATTCTGGGAACACTTTATGACAGCCAGACGCCTTCGACGGTGCAGCAGTTTGCTTCGGGCGTTGGTGGAGAGGTGCAGTTCTCAACGGCGACCTTCAATGCCGCGCTGGGCTACTCTCCGTATGGCTTCCCGGTTTCGAACATGATTGGCCGGGCGAGCTGGAAGCCGGGCAACTGGCACTTCACGTTCTATGGTGGACGCGATTCGATCAAGGAGACGATGCTCTCCTATGCCGGCATGCGCGATCCGAACCCAAACTCCAATGGCGATATCTGGGGTGGTGTGGTCGGAACAGGCGGCGGTATTCGCTTCGACGCCGGGGATGCGAAGTCTGGCCTCTACGTGCAAGGTGAGGGGGCTCAGTTGACGGGCTACCATGTGCTGACCAACCGCAAGTATGACGGCACAATGGGTGCTTACTTCCGCGTGGCAAACTGGGCGGAGTACGGTTCACTGAACATTGGCGGGACGATCTTTGGCGAGCACTTCGACTATAACGAGCGCGGCTACACGTACGGGCTTGGCGGCTACTTCAGCCCGAATGCTTACTTCCTTGCTGCAGTACCGATCACCTGGAGTGGGCATTGGAAGGAAAATCTGCATTACACGATCAATGGTGCGATCGGCCTGCAGACGTTCCAGGAAGATAGCCAGCTCTACTTCCCGTTGGACGCGGCCGCACAGTCGCAGGTGCCGACGGTGGCTGGTAGTGGCCTGACGGTGAACTCGAACACGGGTGCGAACTACGGGCTGGATGCCCAGGTTTCGTACCATGTGAACGAACACTGGTACATCGGCGGCTTCATGAGCGCGAACAATACGAACAACTACAACTACGTTTCTGGCGGTGCGTTTGCGCGGTTTACGTTCAAGCCGCAGGTGCAGACGGTGGAGTATCCGACGGGGCTGTTCCCGGTCGAAGGCTTCCGTCCGCTTCGCATTCCGTAGGATGACATTGTGCTGATCATGAAGGGCCGGAGATCCCTCCGGCCTTTTGCTTTTGTGGATTTACCGGAGATCTGAACTCGTGCGTTTGCTGCTGTAGCCCGACTAGCGGTGCAGGCGGCACACCTTGACGACGAGGTTGCGGTAAGGGCATGGCTCGTCGGTCGCGGCTTCGGCGTGAAGCACCATCCAGGTGACAGGAAACGGGGCGAGCCGTGCGGTGCGGGTCGCCTCGTCGAGCTTGCTGAGGTTCTTCTGCGCTGCAGATTCACGCAGCCAGCGGTCGGCAAGTGCGGGGGTGATCGCGGCCTCTCCGCCGTCCTTGGAGAAGTCTGCGAGGGTGCTGCGCTCGGCGATGGCGCGGAAGGTCTGCGCATCTTCGCCGTCGGTATTCACGTACTTGGCGTCGAGTGCGAAGAGTGTGTCTGGTGCGGTGTTATGGCGGGCCCAGAGAAAGGCCTGTACCCATGGGTTCGGGGTAGCTGCTTCATGCCACGGCCACTCTACCTGGCTGGACGAGGGAAAGGTCGCGCGTGCGATCTGGTGCGCGCCAGCCATGCAGCAGAGCAGGAAGACCACAGGCCACAACCGCTGCTGCCTCTCGGCTATATTCGCGAGTCGTGAGCCGAGGAGTGCGAGCATCAACGCATAGGTGAGCAGGAAGACCCGCAGCGGCTGGAACATCGCTACAGGAAAGCTGCTGTAGCGCTCATGCGCGAAGCACACGGTGATGAGGATCGCGATGAGGTCAAGCGCAATCGTGCCGCGAAGAAGTTCACTTACGGGCTCGCTTTGCTTGCGTAGCAACAGGCCGAGAACCACAAGGGGCCCCAGAAGGCCGAGCAGCTCAAACCACTGCCACTGAGAGAGGAACCAGTAGTAGCGGGAGTAGACTGCCAGTCGTAGCGCGGGCGTTGCTGGCTGTGCGTGGAGTTGCAGCAGCAACGCGGCTATAGCGCTGCTACCCAGCAGAGCGGCCCAACCCCACCACGGTCGCCCGGTTTGCACGATGCGGATACTGAGTACCAGACCCAGCGCGTACACGGCCATAAGGGGATGGAAGGCTGCCGCGAGCAAGATGGCGGCAAGGGAGAGTATCCAAGCTCGGTGTGTTCGTTCTAGCGACCAGCCGACAGCCAGCAGCCCTAGCGGTGTGGAGAAGCTGCGTCCTGTAAGGTACGGATCCATGAGCATGAGCGACGTTCCCGCGACGGGGATCGCCCACCAGGCTGCCAGCATAGCCGTGCCATATAGCTGTGCGATGGGAGTGAACCCGCAGCGGCGAAGAATCTCATGTGTGGCGTAGAGCGTCAGCGCGGTGGTCAGCAGATAGAGGCCGAAGAGCGCCCACAACAGTGGGATGTGCAGGGTACGAACGATGCCTGCCACGAACGGCGCGAAGAGCGAAAAGCGCAGGTGCTCGGTGACGAAGGCGGAGTCATGCGGGAAGAGGCCCGGGTGCAGCAGCCACTTGATGCCAGCAACGTACAGGCCGCCGTCTTCCGCGAGCGGATGAAAGCCGTGGACAAAGAGTACGAGAGGCGTCAGTATGGCGATTTTTCGACTGGTGCTCAGGGCGGAACTCCTCTCGTGAGTATCGCAGGGGAGGCCTGAGCGCGTTCCCCACAAGAGGCTCGCGGGTACAATGGAAGCACAGATGAAGATGCCTGTTTTGTTGATCCAGAGTGTTGCCATGACCGGGGGCTGCGCATGATGCCTGATCGCGCAAAGAGCTTGCTGAAAGTCGTTCCCGGGTTTGCAGTGAGTGCGTTTTTCATCTGGTGGACCTATATCCGGATACACCCGGATGGCACACGCGGCTTTAATCCGCAGGTCTTTCGCTCCATCCACGTAACGTCCTGGGTATGGGTTGTAGCGGTGCTGTTTTTTACCGCGGCGGGCTACACGATGCGCTGCTTCCGCTGGTGGATGATGCTGCGTCCGATGGGCGCGAAGTTCTCCACGTGCGCTCGTGTATTGATGACTTCGTTGGCAGCGAATAATATTCTTCCGCTGCGTATCGGCGACATCATGCGCGTGTTTACTTACGCCGGGGACCTTGGTGTGCCGCCTACCTCGGTGCTGTCGACAGTCATTCTCGAAAAGCTGCTCGACGTCTTTACGCTGGCCGTGCTGGTGATGTTCACCATGCATTTCGGCAAGGGGGTCTCGCCGCACGCGAAACTGGTGGCTGAGTTGTGCGTTGCGATCTCGACGGCTGGCTTGTTTGTGCTGATTTTTGGCGCCAAGCAGCTGCAGGGGCCTATACAAAAGCTTTCTGCAAAGACGCAGAATGGAATCGTGGCAAAGATTGAACACTATCTTGGCCTTGCGATTGAATGCATTGAAAAGATTGGCATCCTTGGCACGCTGATGCTGATCGTTTACAGCTTTATCGCATGGGGTTGCGAAGGCGTGATGTACGCTTCGGCCGCGAAGATGATTGGGCTGGTTACGGATTGGGTTGGCCCGTGGCAGGCTGTGGCGGAAGCGAATCTGTCGTTCCTTATCCCAAGCTCGCCGGGCGGTATTGGCCCGTTCGAACTGGCTTGCCAGGATGCCCTGGTTCGGCACGGCGCAAGCAAGGAGTGGGCCGCGACGTATGGCCTACTGATTCACGTTTGGCTGCTGCTGGCGCTTACAGGGGTGGGTGGCGCGATATTCTTCGCACACCGCGCTCATCGGGCGCTGCGCAAGCCGTTGCTGGAAGAAGTAGAAGCGTTGCCGACAGCGACAGAGCTGTAGCGCAGCAACGAACGCGGAGTACAGCGCTGCGAAAGTGCAGATGTTCGTGCGATAAGAAGTATTCGAGGACGTAAGAGTTATGTATCGGATTTTGCAGCAGGGAATTCAAGCGAAGATTCAGGCACTGTTGGCGGAGCAGTATGACATTGAGCTGCCACCGCTCGTAGTGGAGCTGCCGCCGAAACTGGAGTTCGGTGAGATGGCTCTGCCTATCGCCTTTGAACTCGCCAAGCGTTTGAAGAAGGCTCCGCGCATGATCGCGCAGGAGTTGCAGCCGCTGCTTGCTGGTATTCCCGGTGTGGCGAGCGTAGAGATTGCTGGCGCCGGTTACCTGAACGTGAAGCTTGACCGCGCCGCGACGGCGCAGCGCATGGCTGCGGGCGAACATGCGAGCGTTGGCGGCGCGGGCTTCCGCCTGATCGAGCACACCAGCATTAACCCGAACAAGGCGGCGCACGTCGGGCATCTACGGAACGCGATCCTTGGCGACACGTTTGCGCGCATGGTGAAGCCAGATGGATGGAAGCCGGGCTTTGCTACAGGCGTGCAGAACTACATCGACAACACCGGCGTGCAGGTTGCCGATATCGTCGTTGCTGTAACGCACCTCGAAGGCAAGACGCTCGATGGTGTTCGCGAGTGGATGACAGAACTGCTGGAGACGAACGTTCGTCTCGACTACGCGTGCTGGGATCTCTATGCGCACGTTTCGCAGTGGTATGACTCCGACCCTGAGCTGGCTCCGGCGCGTAAGAAGCTGCGTTTGGACACGCTGCACGCGATCGAAGCGGGCGGCAACGATATCGCCACCATCGCAGAGATCATCGCGACTGGCGTGCTGCGCCGTCATCTTGAAACGATGGAGCGGCTGGGTATCGAGTATGACTTTCTGCCGCGCGAAAGCGAGATTCTCCATCTGCACTTCTGGGAGTACGCCCGCAAGCTGATGGTCGAGAAGGGCGTGCTCTATCTTGAGACCGTGGGCAAGAACGCCGGGGCATGGGTGATGCGTCGCGCAGGCGCTGCGCCGCTCGCCGCAGGGGAAGTGGATGAAGATGCGAAGATCCTCATTCGCTCCAACGGAACGGTAACCTACGTTGGCAAGGACATCGCGTACCACCTCTGGAAGTTTGGCTTGCTCGGCCTGGACTTTGGCTATGCGAAGTTCCGTGAGTACGCCACGCATACCTGCTGGGTTTCGACGACGCAGGGGGAAGATCCGCACCCAAGTTTTGGCCACGCGGACGCGATCTACAACGTGATCGACTCGCGCCAGGACGATCCGCAGGCACAGGTGAAGGAAGCTTTGCGTGCGCTGGGCTACACCTCGGAAGCAGAGCGTTACACGCATTTGAACTACGCGTTCGTGGCGTTAACTCCGCGCACGGCTGAAGAGCTTGGCTACACCCTGAGCGATGAGGACAAGGCGAAGCAGTACCTCGAAGTCAGCGGACGTAAGGGCTTCGGCGTAAAGGCTGACGATCTTATCGACCGCATGATTGCAGCAGCTCGTGCGGAGGTGGATGCACGGCATCCTGAGTTGAGCGAAGAGGAGCGTGCAGAGATTGCTGACGCTATCGGCGTAGGAGCTTTGCGCTTCTTCATGCTGCGCTTCACGCGAAATACGCTGATCGCGTTCGACTTCCGCGAGGCGCTTAGCTTCGAAGGCGAGACCGGACCGTACGCGCAGTACGCTGCGGTGCGCGCGGCCAACATCTTCCGCAAGGCGGGTGTGACGGAAGATGCGGTGCTCGCTGAGTTCGCTACGCTCGATGTCTCTGCCGTGATGGCGGAGGACAGCGTTTGGGAGATGTGGCTGCTGTGCTCGCGGCTCTCGCAGGTGCTGGAGCAGGGTATCGCGCAGGCTGAACCCGCAGTGCTGGCTCGCTTTGCATTTGTGCTGGCGCAGGGCTTCAGCAACTTCTACCATCGCCACCACATCCTGAATGAAACGGATGCCACCAAGCGCACCGTGTTGCTGGCAACGGCAGCCGTTGCACGACGCACACTGGTGCAGTTGCTGGCATGGCTGGGCATCCGTGTCCCCAGTGCGATGTAGAGGCATCAAAAAGGTTACGAATCAGGCTGGTTCTATGCACAGCCAGACGGGAAGTCTAGGCTCAGGTTGTAGTTGACCCTGAGCCTTTCTCGTTGGGAGAACCCTGAGCCGTGACCAGCTTCGAACGCGCCGCGCTGTTGTTGTTTGCGTTGTGCCCCGTTGTGGCGGGCGCGCAGCAGGCTGCTCCGCCGCCGCTGAATAACATGCCTGCAGCCAATCGCCCGGTCAACATGCCCGGCTGGCCTCAGCAGGCAGTGCTCCGCGATATGGATACGGCTCGCGAAGGCACTTGCCAGAGTGTGCACTACGGCGACATCGTTCACTTCACGCTTCGAATCGATAACGTGCAGGACGCCAGGGTGATCTTCACAAACCTGCGTATGGGCATGGGGAAGCATCCGCACTACAGCTTCGCCAGCATGCCTGGACTCGACCGTACGAGCTTCGGCGGTGGTGGCGTAGGCGTTCGCGATGCGGCTGATCCGAAGCTTTACCACTTCCGCTTCTCGGTGCCGGACGTGCCGCGCGGGATGTACCGCACCGCAGGCATTGATGTGCGGGCCTCGTACGGTCGCTCGCTGGACTCCGGCCTCAACGTTCCGCTCGATCGCAATACCCGTGAAAAGTTGCAGCGTTACTGCCTTGCAGTCTTCGGCGACGGTGGCAACCGCCAGCCGCTTGTAACGGACTTCCGCTCCGGTCCGGTAGAGCGCCCTGCCACTGAGCCAGAGCGCCCCGTATTTCCGTAACGCTTAGCTCTCGTAGCTGCGAACCCACTCAAGAATCGAACGAACACCGATGCCGCTTGGCCCCTTGGACTGCCACGGCTTGTCGTTGTCTATCCATGCCATATTGGCGATATCGAGATGAATCCACGGCGTCTCGCCGACGAACTCTTTCAGGAACATTGCCGCCGAGATGGAGCCGCCGTAGCGTGAGCCGCCGGTGTTCATAATGTCGGCAATCGAGCTCTTGATCTGGTCGCGGTAGTCGTCGGTGCAGGGCATCTGCCAGAACTTCTCACCAGCGATATTGAAACCGGAGAAGAAGTGAGCGGTCGCCTCTTCGTCATTGGTGAAGAGGCCGCCGTTGAGCTGGCCAAGCGCGACGCCAATGGCTCCGGTAAGGGTCGCGGCGTTGATCAGGTGCGTCGCGCCTAGCGTCTTCGCATAGTGCAGGCCATCGGCGAGCACAAGGCGGCCTTCGGCATCGGTGTTCAATACTTCGATGGTTGTTCCGCTCATTGCGGTCAACACATCGCCGGGCCTGTACGCACGGCCTGAGGGCATGTTCTCGCAGGAGCAGATTACCGAGAGCACGCGTACCGCAGGCTTCAGCAGCGCGATGGCGCGCATGGCTCCAAGCATCGCAGCCGCACCGGCCATGTCGTACTTCATCTTGTCCATGCCATCGGCAGGCTTGATGGAGATACCGCCGGTGTCGAAGGTGATGCCTTTGCCGACGAGTCCGATCGTCGGCGCATCGGCAGGAAGGGCGGCTTTCGGCTCATAACGCAGCACAATCAAAGCCGGCGCCTCATACGAGCCCTTGGCGACAGCATGAAAGGCTCCCATGCCCAGCTCCAGCAGCTTGTCGGTGGAGTAGACTTCGCAGGAAAGTCCCGTTTCCGCAGCCATACCCGCAGCGCGCTTGCCCAATTCTGTCGGAGTCAGTACGTTGCCGGGCTCATTGATCAGTGCGCGCGCAAAGTTTTGCGATTCCCCTACGACCAGGCCTGTATCAAAGCCTAACTGGATAGCGCCACGATCACGTTTCTCCGCGCTATGGCTCAGAAGCGTCAAACTCTCGAGGCTCTGGTCTTTGCGGTCCGAGCGATAGCTGTCGATCTCGAAGTCTGCGACCAGAGCGCCTTCGGCGATCGCTCGCGCTGCGAGTTCTGGCGCAAGAGAATTGGATGGTTCGTCGGCAAGTGCCCGGTCTTCCGGAAACGCAATCGCCAGACTACGAACACCGCGTGGTCTGACAAATCGTACAGCAGTGCCGGCAGCTTTGCGAAGCTCATGGATCGTCAACGACTTGGCCTTGCCCAGACCAACGACAAGAAGACGCTCCGCTTTGACATCATCCGGTGCATGGAGCAGAAGCGTCTCGCCCAAACCGGCTTTGAACTCGCCTTCCATCAACCAGCGTGAGGCGGCCTTGGCCAACGCGTCGGAGGTCGTAAGCAGTGCTGGAGATGGCGCTTCACCTTTTGCCGTCGCGATATCGACCGCAAAAACAGCGAGGAGAGGCGAGGAAAACTCAGTGGGGTCCTGGAATAGCAGCGAGGTGTTCATTGCCTTCTATCGTAGCGCGGGATGCGTTGCAAAGTGGTTTGGCGCTAAGCCACTTTGCAACGGCCAAAGCTACTTCTTCCCGAAGACTTCACCCATGCGACGAACCTGTGCGCCTACGCCGCGGAGCTTTTCTTCCATGCGCTCATAGCCACGATCCATGTGGTACACGCGGTCGAGGATCGACTCACCTTCCGCCACCAGAGCGCCCAGTACTAGCGCGGCAGAGGCTCGCAGGTCCGAGCACATGACGGCTGCGGACTGGAGCTTCGTTCCACCGCGAACCGTTGCCGTACGTCCGCTCACGGAGATATTCGCACCCATGCGGTTCAGTTCCGAGACATGCATGAAGCGGTTCTCGAAGATATTCTCCGTCACGATCGACGTGCCTTCGCACTGGGTCAGCAGGGCCATGAACTGCGCCTGCATATCGGTCGGGAAGCCGGGATACTCTTCCGTTGTAATGTCGGTTGCGGTCAGCCTGCCGCCGGAGTGAACGCGTACATTGTCTACGCCGACTTCCAGCTTCACGCCGCACTGCTCCAGCTTGCTCAGCAGGGAGCCAAGATGCTCCGGGTTGCAGCAATCAACGTTCAGATCGCCACCCGTGATCGCGCCTGCGATCAGGAACGTGCCTGCCTCGATGCGGTCCGGGTTGATGCGATGACGAACACCATGCAGCTTGCTCACGCCCTTGATGCGCATGGTGGACGTGCCAGCGCCTTCGATCTGCGCGCCCATGCCGTTCAGCATTGCAGCCAGATCGGTTACTTCGGGCTCGCGTGCGCAGTTCTCGAAGAGCGACTCGCCGTCAGCGAGCACAGCCGCCATCAGCAAATCTTCGGTGCCCGTCACTGTGATCTTGTCGAAGACAATGTGCGCGCCCTTCAGGCGGTCGGTACGGGCTTCGAGGTAGCCGTGTTCCTGCGTGATCTTCGCGCCCATCGCTTCCAGTCCCTTGATGTGCAGGTCGATGGGGCGGCCACCGATAGCGCATCCGCCGGGCATTGCTACGCGAGCCATGCCGGTTCGAGCGACCAGTGGCCCGAGCACCAGCGACGAGGCGCGCATGGTTTTTACGATCTCGTACTTGGCGACAGGGTCAGAGAGCACGGCGCACTTGATGGTGGTGCGATGCTGCGCGCGCCCGTAACCGAGTTCAACCTCCGCACCCATGCTTTCGAGGAGCTTGCGCTCGGTCTCGATGTCGCGGACCTGCGGGATGTTTTCGAGGACGACTTCGTCTTCAGTAAGGATGGCCGCAGCCATGCAGGGTAGCGCGGAGTTCTTTGCGCCGGAGACTTTGATGGTGCCGAGAAGCGGGTTGCCGCCGCGGATGACGAACTTGTCCATACTCCAGAGTTTACGGAAGAGTAACGAGGAAAGGGATGCTCAAGTTGGTGCAGATTTTCATGTACTTTAGTGACGGTCTGGTTGTCCCTCTGGGACGGGCGTCTGCGGTTTCAGAAGGTAAATATAGATGTACTCGTCGTTAATGAAGCCGGAGTCAAAGTGGGCGATGCTGTCCGCATGAACCCCTCGGGCGCCCAAATCCTGCAGATCGTAGGGCATGAGCCGGTGCGTGATCAGGAAGAGACCCTGCGGAATATGGGCTTTCTGGAATCCTGCAGCCAGACGTGGCACCATGTCTCGTTCTGGGATGAAGCTATCGCGGCTTGCTCGGAAGACCATAATCCGCTCTCTGCATTGGCACTCCAGTTGGTAAAAGCTGCGATGCAACCGCTCCGGAACTCCCACTACGTTGGAGTCAGGAGTGCCAAACAGTGGGACGTTTTCTAAATGGTTCTGCATGATCCACGCTGCCGCGGCCTGTGTGTCTGTGTATGGCCAGGACCACTGGTCGATATAGGCAATGAGGCCCGGTACCACGGGGACTGTGAGCAGAAGGTATGATGCGAACGAGACGCGTACTTTCGCGCTGCGCAGAATCCAGAGCAGCACGATATAGCCCAGGTAGACCACGCCCACGTGACGCACTCCAGCTACACTCACAATGTTGCTGAAGAGAATCCCGGTCAGCAGAATCGACAGCATTGCGATACCTTGCTGCCAGTGGTCGCGGAGTGACAGGTATAGCAGCAACACGCAGACAGGCAGCAGGAACAAGTACGGCCAGCTCGTGAAGTCCCAGGATGAAATGCAGTTGATAGGCAGCGGCATCCACGGCATAGAGGCCCATTTCAAGCAAGCCTGCAGGATGTGGCTCGGGTCGGTAAAACCGCTGAACATCTTGCCTGTTGTGCTCCAACCGATGTCTTTCGCTGGCCACAGACTCAGCACAGACGTTGCAAAAAACAGGACGAAGACGCCGAGTGCTCCAAGCGTTTTTACCACGGCTGCACGGCTGAAGCGGGGCTCCCGTGGATCAGTTGGGAAAAGCAGCGTTAGCCCATATTCGATCAGCAGGCCTGCTGCCAGGATTGCACCAGTAATGTCGACGTTCGCCATCAACCCCAGCCACAGGGTGTTCCAAAGCATGGCCTGCGGACGACGAGTTCTACCCCACGCATAAGCCAGCGCGAAGAGCAGTTCGAGGTTATACATGCGGCACATGACCGTGAATTCAAAGGTAAGGTAGAAGCTGCAGAGAACGAGCAAAAGTTCCAAGCGGCGCAGCGGGAGTGCTGCCCACGCCAGCAAAAAGTAGATTCCCGTACCGATGATTGCGACGACAAACTTGAACATCGCCAGAGAGATAGAGAGCCGCGAGGCCAGCCACAGAAGCACGTACCAGAACGCTGGGTGTGCCTCGTAATGGACGCGGTGCAGCACCTCTGGAAGGCTTTGACTGATATAAGAAATCGCCCAGGCGTTAATCTCATCGCGCCAAACCTCGTGATGAATCAGGCTGGCGAGAAAGACTAGGTAAAACGGAAGCACCAGCCACAGCCGAATACGACGTTCGCGCTGTACAGATTGTGTTTGGAGGGAGATCAGCGTGAAAGCTCCATGGCTGGTGCCGTTTTACTGCCTGCTCGAAGGTTCGAAGATCTCAGGCTTTGCAAGCCCCATTTTCTTCATCCTGTATTGAAGGCCCGTGCGCATCACGCCCAGACCATAGGTGACGCTGCGTCGAAAGTTGATTGACGAAGCTTCAGGAAAGTACTTCGTCGGGCAGGATACCTCGCCGATGCTGAAGCCGTACCAGACTGCCTGGGCAATCATCTGGTTGTCGAAGACAAAGTCATTCGAGCAGCGATCCAGCGGGAGCTTCTCCAGCACCCGGCGGCTCCATGCACGATAGCCCGTGTGGTACTCCGAAAGCTTCTGGCCGAGCAAAATATTTTCGCTGAACGTAAGTGCCCGGTTGGATATGTACTTGTACAGGGGCATGCCGCCCACCAGTGCGCCTTTGCCGAGAATTCTCGACGCGATCGCGCAGTCGAACTCTCCATACGCAATCATCGATGCCAGCGCGGGGATCAGCTTCGGCGTGTATTGGTAGTCTGGGTGAACCATCACCACTACATCTGCCCCTCTCTCCAGTGCAGAGCGGTAGCAAGTCTTTTGATTGCCACCGTAACCGAGGTTCTTTTCATGCACGACGGTGTGGATACCTAGTCGGCGTGCAACCTCTGCGGTCGTGTCCCGGCTAGCGTCGTCAGTAAGAATGACATCGTCGACGATACCCGTGGGGATCTCAGAGACCGTTCGTTCGAGGGTCAAAGCAGCGTTATAGGCCGGAAGTACTACAGTAATGCGCTGTCCGTTGAGCATTGAATCGAAAGGGTTTCCTTGATGCGCAATGCATCTGGTCAGGGGCCGGGGCCGGTTTCTTCTACTTTCTTAGACTACGGGAATATCGTCGCAGGTTACACCTGTCTAGCGGTAGGATGCAGATCGTGGTTCCCATGATGAAACTGCGCAGAGCGGAAGCAGAAGAAGCAGGGCGAAGCTTTGCATGGGCCCTGCTGCGATTGGTTGTACGGCAGAGATCGCAACCAGCGGAAGAAATAGGAACAGCAGGCAGGCTAGCGCAAGCAATGCGCTGGCTGGCGGTCGCGTATGTGGCACAATCGCGCAGATCAGAAATGCTGCAGGCAGATAAAGGTGTACAAGCGTGTAGTTGTAGCTGACCGGTGGCAGCGAGACCATCGCAACCGTGAGGAAAACAGCGCGATTCAAGAACGGCATCGTCCGAACGCGCAGGAAAAGCAGCAGGGCCAGCGTCCCGGTCACCACGTAGTAGACGAGCATCCAGGCATGGAGCGAGAAGTGGTGTTCGATGCTGAGGTATTTGACTGGAGAAAAAAGACAGTGATCGAAGTTGATCTCTGCCGATCGCACCGTCTGGGCATAATGTCCCTGGAATTGACTTACCCCGGCGGTAAAACCTCGTGCTGCGGTAAAGAAGTCCGGGCCGGCCCAGTAGATGGCTCCGCACATGGTGGCGATCGCGGCGACGAGGCCGGTGAAAAACGGCGGCAGGTCCTCCTTGCGGCGCAGAAAGAGGCCGAGCAGGAAGACCGGGTAGAGCTTCATCGCTGCCGTGATACCGATCAGGATCGCGGCGGCGTAGCGCCAGCCACGAGCATAAGCAAGCAGGCCAAGCGCGGTGGTCATCCACAGAATCAGCTCAATGTTTGCGCGCTGGATGAGGAAGACAAGCGGAAAACAGAAGGGAATCAGCCATAAAAAGAGCTGCGTGAGATTAGCTCGGCGCAGCATCCACCACAGCACGGCAACGGCTCCTGCCGTGATGACTGTGCTGGCGAAAAGATAGGCCGCTATAGGGTGCGAGGTTTTGTAGAAGAGCTCGTAAATTGGTGCGCAGCCCGCCGGATACGCAAACGCCGAGTAGGCATGCGACTTGAAGAACTTTGCCGTATGGAAGAGTGTGAAGCGTCCCTTATAAACGACGATATCTTCAAAGTTTGGCCCGCCGGGGAAGAGCACGCTATGAGGGCTGAGGAGCGGAAGAATCCAGAGCACGCACGTCGCAAAGGCAAAGACGTAAACCAGCCAGACGGCTTTACCTGCTGAGGTTGCTCGCGGCGCGGGGGGCATGGGATTAGCTTACGACGGAGGTGCTGGTTGTGGCCTGCTCAAGTCGATCAATACGTCGCCGAACAAGCAACAGCGGGATGGCTCCGAAGAAGCCGAAGCTGCAGTCGACCAGTCGCCAGTAGAGCGGAATCTCTCGAACCGGACCAGCAAGGAGAGCAAGTGCGAAGACCCCCACGCAAGCGATCAGCCCCATGTCGATGATCCAGCGATTACGCACTGGATCTCGGTACGGCCCGACGAAAGCCACGGCGATCACTAGATGCCCAAACGCAAGCCAGTCGGTGCCATAGGCCAGAAACGGATATCGCGCACTCGTATCCGCGAGAGCCTCTGCGATTCGATTGAGCCACGCGTAGACCTGCGGCAGCATTGCGGGGAAATGCAAAAAAACTGCCATGCGAATTAGCAGCGCAGACTCATGCACAAGCGGAAAAGCGGTCACTCCACTGAGAACAAGCCCTGTAATGAAAATTGCAATCCAGCGGCGAATGATGCGCAGATTGTGAGCGTGATCCACGGCTTAGAGTTCGAGGCGGGAGTCTTCGATGGCGAGACGCACGTTGCCGTCGGACTTCTGCAGGCGTCGCACGGCTTCCATCTTGTCGACGTTGGCCTTCAGCATGACGACAGCAATCGGAATTGACTTGCCTGCGCTCTTGATAGTGCGGATGGCCGTGTCGCGATCGATGCCACACAGACGCATCAGAACGCCGATCCCACGCTCGACCAGCTTGGCGTTCTTCATGTGTACGTTCACCATCAGGTTGTCGTACACATAGCCCAGCCGCGTCATCGCGCCGGTCGTAATCATGTTTAGGATCATCTTCTGCGCGGAAGATGCCTTCATGCGTGTCGATCCCGAGATAACCTCTGGGCCGACCTCGGCGCAGATCGTGATGTCCGCCACCTGCGAGAGATCGCTGTTCGGATTGCAGGTAATGGCTGCTGTTTTTGCTCCGCGTGCGCGAGCGTACTCGGTTGCGCCAACGACGTAGGGCGTACGTCCCGAAGCCGAAACTCCGATGACGATGTCCTTGCGCGTGGGGCGACGGCGAGCGATGTCGCGCTGACCCAGCTCCGGCGAATCCTCGTTCACATCGGAGGCCGATGCAAGCGCCTTGGGGCCACCGGCCATAATATATTGCACCTGCTGTGGCACGGTAGAGAACGTCGGCGGGCATTCGGAGGCGTCGAGAGCGGAGATTCGTCCCGAAGAGCCTGCACCAACATAGATCAGGCGTCCACCATCGCGCAGCGAGCGCGCAACCGTGTCGATCACCATGGCAATCTCAGGCAGCGCCTTTTTCACCGCGGCGGCGATCTTGGCATCTTCGGCGTTGATAATCCGGGCGATATCGATCGCAGACTTCATATCGAGTCCGGCGGAGGCGTCGTTGAGTTTTTCCGTCGTTAGACCCTGCAGGTCAGTCTGAGGTGTGACGTTCGACTTTTCGGCGGGGGACGGTGATGACATGGGCGAAGTTGCCATAAGCTTTCGGGGTTGCACCATTCTAGCGCAAAGACTTTCACTTTGGCTCACAGCGTCTCTGTTTGAAGATGCGCCTTTGTGCTCAAACGTTTACTGGCTGGTACTCCAAAGCCATCTTCTTTCGTCTAACCTAAAGATGGGGCGTGAAATCCACACGCTGACCATCGCAACGTGAGTGGCAATGAGCCTGGAAATAGAACCCAAAAACGAATCGACGGAAGCGCCCGATCTGATGACACCTGAGGCTAAGTCCTGCGAGTGTCATTCCCGGAAGCCCGAACCGAAAGTGCGTTCGTGGATGTGGGACGTGTTGGCCGTCTGCATCGCTGTCTTCGTGATTCTGGTGCTGTATCAGCCCGTACGGGTAGAGGGCACGAGCATGCTGCCCATGCTCCAGGACCAGGACCGGCTCTTCATCAACAAGTTCGCTTACACGCGCCTCGGCGGCATGATCGGCGATCACATCGTCCGCGGCGATGTCGTCGTCTTCCGCTACCCCAACGATCAGACGAAGAGCTACATCAAGCGTGTGATCGCACTGCCTGGCGACCAGTTGCTGATCGACCATGGACAGGTCATTGTGAACGGCAAGGCTCTGAAGGAGCCTTATGTCCCTGTGCGTTTTGAGGATGACCGCTCGCAGCCTGAGATGACCATTCCTGCTGGAACGTACTTCGTCATGGGCGACCACCGTTCCATCTCCAGCGACAGCCGCGACTTCGGTCCAGTCCCCAACGATCTCATCTACGGTCGCGCGGCATTCGTCTACTGGCCAGTCGATCAGGCAGGTGTCGTTCGGTAAAGCAGGTCGTAGAGGCGTAGACCGTAGAGTGTAGAGACGCAAAGAAGACGGCCGCCTGATCAGGCGGCCGTCTTCTTTCTGATGAAAGGGTTGCGCTGCGTCGCGCAAGTTCTACCCTCTAGTACTGCACGATATTGGCGAAGGTCGTCGGAACCAGCGAAGCGCCGCCGACCAGTGCGCCGTCGATGCCATCCTGCCGCATCAGATCGCCGATGTTCTCCGGCTTTACCGAACCGCCGTAGAGGATGCGCGTATTCTGTGCCGTCTGCTCACCGCAGCAATGCGAAAGCTCGTGGCGAATGATGGTGTGGGCTGCAGCTGCGATCTCCGGCGATGCCGTCGAGCCTGTTCCAATCGCCCAGATCGGCTCGTAAGCAATCACAAGGCGACGCGCTTCCGACGACGAAATGTTTCGCAACGCCGCACGAACCTGCGTCCGCAGCGTCTCTTCCGTCTTGCCGTCTTCGCGCTCAGCCAGCAGCTCCCCCACGCAGACGATCGGCGTAATGCCGTGGTTGATCGCGGCCTTTAGCTTCAGGTTGACGCGTTCGTACGTCTCGTTGAAATACAGGCGCTGCTCGGAGTGTCCCAGCAGCACATGACGGCAGCCGATCGAAACCAGCATTGTCGGCGAGGTCTGTCCGGTGTACGGGCCTTCGTTCAGCCAGTGCATGTTTTGCGCACCAGCACGAACGTTTGTGCCTTCTGCGGCTTCGATCACGAACGCGAGCGAACTCATCGTGGGGCAGAGAAGAATCTCGTCGCGCGTGTGTCCTTCGACCAGCGGAAGAAAAGCGTCGAGGAAAGCCAACGATTCCTTCGGCGTTTTGTACATCTTCCAGTTGCCGGCAATGATGGGCTTGCGCATGTCGTTCAAGATCTCCTGGTTGGCCTCAATGGTTTGAGGAGATTACGGTGCGGAGGCCATGGCTGACAAGAGCAATGTGCCGGTAATCGTTCCTGATGGGACCGATTGTGTGATCGATAACAGTTTTTACTTGTCCGAAAGGGCTGCTACTCCGGGCAGTGTTTTGCCTTCGAGGAACTCGAGGCTTGCACCGCCGCCGGTCGAGATGTGCGAAATTTTCTCCGCCATGCCTGAGTTGTGGATGGCTGCAACGGAGTCACCACCGCCGACGATGGTGATTGCGTCTTCGTTCTTCGCCAATGCCTTCGCCATTGCGTTGGTTCCCTTGGCAAACGGAGCCAACTCCGCAACGCCCATGGGGCCGTTCCAGACGACGGTCGCCGCGTCCGCAACTTCCGCTGCGAAGAGCTTGATCGTCTCCGGTCCGATGTCGAGCGCCATCATTTCGGCGGGGAAGGGAGCTGTGCCGGAGAAAACTTCGGTCTTCGCATCGGCGCCGAACTTGTCGGCCAGCATGTGGTCGACCGGCAGCAGAAACTTCACGCCGCGTTCTTCGGCCTTCTTCAGAGCCGCCAGAGCGATCTCGAACTTGTCGGCTTCTACCAGCGACTTGCCGGTCGTCTGGCCCTGGGCATTCAGGAACGTGTACGCCATCGCCCCGCCGATCAGCAGCGAGTCCACCTTGTCCAGCATGGAGTTGATGACCTGGATCTTGTCCGAAACCTTTGCTCCGCCGATGATGGCGACAAACGGGCGGTTGGGCTCGCCAACGGCCTTGCCAAGGTAGTTCAGCTCCTTCTCCATCAGCAGGCCCGCGGCCGATTCCTTGACGAAGTGCGTGATGCCTTCGGTGGAAGCATGGGCGCGATGCGCAGCTCCGAAAGCGTCGTTCACATAGACGTCGCAGAGGCTCGCAAGCTTCTTGGCGAACGCCGGATCGTTGGCTTCTTCTTCAGCATGGAAGCGCAGGTTCTCGAGCAGCAGCGTCTGGCCAGGCTCAAGCTGGTTGGCAAGCTCGGTGGCTACTTCGCCGACACAGTCGGGCGCGAAGGCTACATTCTCGTCTTCATCCAGTACGTGGTCGAGCAGCGAGCGCAAGCGGTCGACGACCGGGCGCAGGCTCATCGTGTCCACATGCTTGCCCTTGGGACGGCCAAGATGCGCCGCGAGAATCACCTTCGCCTTGCGGCGAAGCGCGTACTCGATGGTGGGGACGGTTTCGCGGATACGCGTGTCGTCGGTAATCTCACCGTCCTTGGAAAGGGGAACGTTGAAGTCGACGCGGATGAAGACGCGTTTGCCGGTGAGTTCGAGGTCGCGGATCGAAAGCTTAGCCATACGAGGGAAAGGATAAATGAGTTGGCGGAGGATGTGCCTCCGCCGCAAATTACGGGAGGATGGCTTCGGCTTCGATTTCGACGCGCCACTTGGGGTTGAGCAGAGCCGCGACGACCATGGTGGACGCCGGGCGGATGGTGCCGAAGACCTCGCCATGCGCCCGGCCGATCTCTTCCCAGTCCTCTGCGCGAGCCAGGAACATGCGGGTGCGATAGACGTTCTCAAACGTAGCGCCAGCCTGTGTTAGAGCCGCTTCGATCAGTTTGAGTGCGACTCGGGTTTGCTCTGCGGGCGTGAGTTCTTCTGCGCCAACAGGGCCTGTGCCGGAGACGTGCACGGTGTTGCCGATGCGGACGGCTCGCGAGAAGCCAATGATGGGTTCAAACGGAGAGGTGCCGGGGATGTTTACGCGTTCCATGCAGCGATTGTAGAAGGCCTTATCGGCAATAAGAACTTCCACTTGGACGCAGCCTGTCACGCCACAGGATGCTGTTGGAGAGGAGATTCAAGAATGACGCAGACAATTGCAGAGACGAGCCAGGCAAGGCCGCGAGTGCTGGATGTAAGAACGGTATTTCTTTTGCTGCTGATGCTTGCAGGCACGGGCATGGTTTCGCCGCCGGTTGCGCTGCTGGGCGGCCTCGTCTTCGGCCTGGTGGTGCAGGAACACCCCATGCGCAAAGAAAGCGCGCGGCTTTCGAAGGTGCTGCTGCAGGCCTCTGTGGTGCTTCTGGGCTTCGGCATGAACGTGCGGGAAGTCGTGCATGCTGGCCGTTCGGGTTTTGCCTACACGGCGGTGAGCATCTCGCTGGTGCTGTTGCTCGGAGTGCTCTTCGGTCGCTTGCTAAGCGTGCAGAAGCGCGCTTCGTTCCTCATTACGGTCGGAACGGCGATCTGTGGCGGAAGCGCCATCGCTGCGGTGGCTCCGGTCTTGGAAGCGAAGGAAGAGGAGGTCAGCGTGGCGATGGGCACGGTATTTGTGCTGAACTCCGCGGCGCTGATCCTGTTTCCTCTGCTCGGCCACGCGTTGCACCTTTCGCAGAACGGCTTCGGCCTGTGGGCGGCACTGGCTATTCATGACACCAGCTCGGTGGTTGGCGCGGGAGCTGCGTACGGTGCGCAGGCTCTCGCCGTTGGCACAACCGTAAAGCTCGCCCGCGCACTGTGGATCGTACCGGTTTCGCTGATCACGGCCATGGTCGTTCGTCGCGGTCGCACGGACAAGGCTGGAGCCAAGGTGACCATCCCGTGGTTCATTGCGCTCTTCTGCGCGGCGGCTGGGCTTCACGCACTGCTGCCACGCTGGACGCACCTCTTCGGCACGTTGGACTCCCTTGGCAAGACCGGGCTCGCGGCAACACTCTTCCTGATCGGCTCCAGCCTGTCCCAACGAACACTGCGCGAGGTCGGCGTCCGCCCGCTGCTGCAGGGAATTGCGCTGTGGTTCGTTATCGCAACGGCTTCGCTGCTGGCGGTGAAGTTTGGCGTGATTTCGATCTAGCCCGCACTCGCTTATCAAACGCTGCACCTTGCTCGCAGACGTACGTGCAGAACTCCCCGGCGATGCCCGAAGGCATCGGCCCGCTAACCCAGGCCAGCGAAAACTCGCGTTCGAGCGCAAGGCCCTGCAGCTTCACCACGGCCAGTGTTCCGAGCGCGAGTTGCGCTTGTACGGCCCACTGTGACACGAACGCCACACCCAGCCCTGCTTCCACCGCAGTCAGCAGCGCCTGCGTGGAGTTGAACGTCATGCGCGGCTTCAGATCTCGCGCCTGCAGGCCTGCTGCCTCCAACGCCTGCTCCACCACGCGTCGAGAGCCGGAGCCCTGCTCACGCAGCAGCAGCGAAGCCTCATGCAGCTGTGCTGGCTTGATCGTCTTGCCTGCCCACGGGTGCGTCGCAGGAGCAAGCAACACCATCCGATCGCGCATGAACGGCTCAACGTGAACATCCTGCCGCAGCGCGGGGCCTTCGATTAGCGCCACGTACGCCCGACGCGCCACAAGCTCTTCCAGAACCTGCAGCGTATTGCCGGAGTGCGTGGCAATTTCCACCTTCGGGTGCAGCTTGCTGAAGCCCGCAATCAGGTGTGGCAGCAGGTACTGGGCAATCGTCTGCGACGCTGCAATCGACAAGCGCCCGGCGGACTCGCCGTTAGCCCGTGCAATCGCCTCCAGCGCTTCATCGGCAAGAGCGGCAAGCTGATCCGCAAAGGGAAGCAGAGCGGCTCCCGCAGGCGTCAGCGTAATCTTGCCTGCCGTCCGATGAAAAAGAGCAGAGTCCACCTGCTGCTCCAGAGCCTTGATCTGCTGGGTAACGGCAGGCTGCGTAAGCCGCAGTTCTTCCGCAGCGGCTCGAAAGTTCAAACGCCGGGCGACAGTACGGAAGACACGAAGGCGGAAGTTTTCCATGCAGAAGTTATCTGAGCACAAACACAACGGGCAGGCCAGAGGCCCGCCCTTTGTGGCAAATCAATGTTCGCTCTTACAAACCTTTTTCCACGAGGAAGAGGATCAAATCCTTCACGCGCGAGCTATAGCCCCACTCGTTGTCGTACCAGGAGATCACCTTCGCCGTGTTGCCGAGCACCTTCGTCAGCTTCGAGTCGAAGATCGACGACAGCGGGTTGCCACGGAAGTCGCTCGAGACGAGTTCCTCTTCGGTGTAGCCGAGGAAGCCCTTCATCTTGCCTTCTGCAGCAGCCTTGATCGCCGCGTTGATTGCTTCCACGCTGATCGGCTTTTCTGCTGTGAACGTCAGATCGACGACCGAAACCGTCGGGGTCGGGACGCGGATCGAGAATCCGTCCAACTTGCCTGCCATTTCGGGGATGACGAGCTTCAGGGCCTTCGCCGCACCGGTCGAGGTTGGGATCATGCTGAGGGCCGCAGCGCGTGCACGGCGCAGGTCCTTGTGCGGAGCATCCAGCACAACCTGGTCGTTCGTGTACGAGTGGATCGTGTTCATCAGACCGCTCACGATACCGAACTCGTCGTTCAGTACCTTCACCACGGGGGCAAGGCAGTTCGTCGTGCAGCTTGCGTTCGAGATCACGTGATGATTGGCCGCGTCGTACTTGTCGTGGTTCACGCCCAGCACAACGGTGATGTCTTCGTTCGACGCCGGGGCCGAGATGATGACCTTCTTCACAGTCGAGCCGAGGTGGGCCTTCGCCTTAGTCGCGTCGGTAAAGAACCCGGTCGACTCCACCACAATTTCTGCGCCTACCGAAGCCCAGTCCAGCTTGCTCGGATCGCGCTCTGCGAAGACCTTGATCTTCTTGCCGTCCACCAGGATGCCGTCTTCCACAGCAACGATTTCGTTCTTCAGGTTGCCGAGGATCGAGTCATACTTCAGCAAATGAGCAAGCGTTGCGGGCGTGGTGAGGTCGTTGACCGCGACGAACTCGATATCCGGGTTCCCGAGTGCGGTGCGGAAGACGTTACGGCCGATGCGGCCGAAGCCATTGATGCCAACCTTGACTGCCATGTGCTTTGAAACCTCTTGTGAAGATTTTGATTCTGCGAGCATCAAGTCTCGCGCCATCTCCAAGGCTAGCAGAGCTGTCCGTGACGTGCTTTGAAATGCAGTGAAAGTAATGGGGCGATAAGGCTTTATGGGGTGCCCTCCCGTGCACCTCTTTTGCGACATCGGGAACCCGTGTGTTACAAACCACCTATGCGCGACTGGATGCGCGAAAAGCTAATGAGACGACGTGGTAAGCGTGGACCGAACGAATCAGAGTCCACAGGAAAAATCGGGCAGGAGCTGCCCACCAACCAACTGGCACCGCTGCGACCCAGCTATCTGGACGCTCCGTTGCCGGTCGAAGCGGGCCCTGTAGAGGACGCCGCCGAGGTTGCCGAAGACGTGCAGGGTGTTGAGCCCGGCGAAGCTGTAGCCGAAGCTGCGGTGGCAGAAGTTGCCCCCGTGGAAGACGCTCCACAGGCAACTCCGGAGCTGGTCCATGAGACGCAGCCCGAGTCGCTGGCGACGCCTCCTGCCGAGCCGGTAGCTGTACCTGCGCGTTCGCCGCGCGGGTACGTGGTGCTCACCATCGGTCTGCCGGGTTCCGGCAAGACGACCTGGTACAAGCGCCGCGGTGTACAGCCCCTTTCGAGCGACATGCTGCGTTCCATCCTGTTCGATGACATCACCGAACAGCGTTACCAGGGCCTTGTGTTCTCGACGCTCCGCAGTCTGCTGCGTGCGCGCCTGATCGCCAAGATGCCATGGAACTACGTGGACGCTACCAACCTTAGCCCGCATGAGCGTCGCCAGTGGATCAAGATGGCGAAGAGCTTCGGCTATGAAGTGCAGGCCGTCTTCTTCGACGTGCCGCTGGCCGTGTGCCTCGAGCGCAACTCGAAGCGCGACCGCCAGGTGACCGATGAGGTCATGCACAAAATGGCGGAACGCCTGCGGCCCCCTGCCTTCAAGGAAGGTTTTGACAAAATCACCGTGGTTCGCGTCAAGGGCGCACAGCCGACCTCGGCTGTACCCGCTGCAGACGCCGCTGAAAACGGTCCGGAGCATGGCGCAGAAAACGCGCCGGAAGCCGCCGTCGAAGGCTAAACCACCAGGAGACAGGCGATGGCCGCCCGGGCAGTGGAGTTCGCAAACGTGAGCTTCGCCGCCCCGGGCGGCCATCGCATTTTGCACGACATCTCCCTGCAGATCGCTCCCGGCGAAACCGTGGCTCTGCTCGGTCGCAGCGGTTCTGGCAAAACGACTCTGCTGCGCACCGTGAATGCTCTGGTGCGGGCGGACGGCGGCCGAGTGCTGGTTGGCGGCCACGACGTCGCCAGCGAAGAGCTGATCACGCTCCGTCGCGGCATCGGCTACGTCATTCAGGAGAGCGGCCTCTTCCCGCACATGACCATCGCGCGCAACGTGGGCATAGCGCTGGAGCTCTCCGGCATTTCCGCCGTCGAAGCACAGCCCCGCGTCACCGCCTCGCTTCACTCTGTTGGCCTAGCTGCAGAGTTTGCTGAGCGCTACCCGTGGCAGTTGAGCGGAGGCCAGCGCCAGCGTGCCGGCGTGGCGCGAGCCCTGATCACGCAGCCCGATGTTCTGCTTATGGACGAACCCTTTGGCGCGCTCGATCCGCTCACTCGCGCCGAGATGCAGACCATGCTCCGCGACCTGCTGCACCGCGCAGGTACCACCACGCTGATCGTCACGCATGACCTCGAAGAGGCCCTCTTCCTCGCTGATCGCGTCGTGCTGTTGGAGCAGGGAAGCATCGTTGCCGACGTTCGTTCCGCAGCGGTCCGCACCAGTGCCAACGCCGCGCTGCAGGCCTACGTTGAGGCTGCGACACCCGGTGGCACGCGATGAACGTCTTCTGGCACAGATACGGCGCTGAGGTTCTTCGCCTCACCTTCGAACATCTCTGGCTTACCGGCAGCGCCATGCTTTTGGCCGTGATAATTGGCGTGCCCTTGGGCGTAGCGTTAACTCGCAGCGAACGCCTCGCGCGTCCAGTGCTCGCCGTCGCCAACATCCTGCAAACGGTACCTAGCCTCGCACTCTTCGGCTTGCTGCTGCCCGTCCCGTGGCTTGGCGAACGAGCGGTGCGGCTGGCGATTCTGGCCCTGCTCGCGTACACCTTGCTGCCGATCCTGCGCAACACCTACAGCGGCATCCGCAATGTCGATCCCACGTTGCTCGACGTTGCCGAAGCGCTCGGCATGACAAACATGCAGCGCCTTCGTAAGCTCGAGCTTCCACTCGCCGCCAGCCTCATCCTCGCGGGCATCCGTACGGCGACGGTGACCTGCATTGGCGTTGCCACCATTGCGGCAGCGGTTGGCGCTGGCGGTCTGGGCGAACTCATCTTTCGCGGCGTTGCCAGCGTGGACAACACACTCGTTCTTGCCGGAGCCATCCCCGCGGCCTTGCTCGCCCTCGCCGCCGATGGTTTGCTCGGATTCGCGGAAAAGAAGCTGGTGGTCCGGCGATGAAGCTCCGTGCGTCGTGTCTGCTCTGCAGCGTGTGGCTGCTGACGCTGGTGAGCTGTGCTCCGCCTCGCCCGTCACACGTCGTCATCGGGGCCAAAAACTTCACCGAACAGGTCGTCCTCGGCGAGCTTCTCGCGCAGGAGATCGAAGCCAGCGGTGGCGGCACCGTCGAGCGTCGTTTCTGGCTCGCCGGAAGCTACCTCTGCCAACAGGCGTTGATCTCCGGCCGCATCGACGCCTACGTGGAGTACTCCGGTACAGCCTTGATGGCCGTGCTGAAGATGCCCGTGGACCGCGATCGCGAGAGTGTTCTTGCAAAGATTTCTAACGGCTATCAGAAGCGATTTGCCGTGCAGGTTGGCCCCTCGTTGGGCTTTGAAGACACCTTCGCGCTCGTCGTTCGCGCAGACGCCGCAGCCCGCTTCCATCTCCAAAGCATCTCCGACCTCGCTCACTGGCCCGGCCATCCCACGCTTGGCGTGGGCTATGAGTTTGCCGAACGCCCCGACGGCCTCCCCGGCCTCACCGCCGCCTACGGCCTGCACTTCGCAGGCTCACCGCGCACCATGGAACTCGGCCTGCTCTATCGCGCGCTGCAGTCAAAGCAGGTAGACGTCGTCGCTGGGAACTCGACCGACGGCGCCATCCGCTCGCTCGGCTTCGTCGCCCTCGCGGATGATCGTCATTACTTCCCGCCTTACGATGCCGTACCGCTCGTGCGCGAGGACTCGCTGCAGAAGTGGCCAGCTATCGCACTCGCCGAACGCAAGCTCGCAGGCAAAATCAGCGCAGACGATATGCGAGCGATGAACCTTGCGGTCGAGTCGCAGCATCAAGATGTAGGAGACGTTGTGCGTGCCCTTCGCGCGCGGAAGGGACTGTGATCGGCGATGAGCGAGCCGTGGATGCGTGGAACGCATGGAGAGCTGGACACGCTGCGGCGTGCCGTCGTTCATGCTCTGGAGCAGGCAGAAGAAGACACTGAAAAATGGGCTGCTCCGCTCAGCGAGGAGCAGATCTTTGCTCGCCCTGCTGGCTTGCCGTCGGTCGCGTTTCATCTGCGGCACATGGTCCGCTCGCTGGACCGCTTGCTTACCTATGCGGAGAGCCGCATATTGGACGAGCAGCAACTGCAGGCGCTCGCCACGGAGCACGAACCCGGCGACGCGCTGGATGTTCTTGAAGAAGCGCGCAAAGGCCTCGCCAGCGCAAAGGAACGCGTCCGCAGCTTCTCGCCCGCACAGTATGAGCTCCCTCGCGGCATCGGCCGCCAGCGCCTCCCCACAACGGTTGGCAGCTTGCTCATCCACTGCGCCGAACACACGCAACGGCACATCGGCCAGGCCATCACCACGGCCAAAGTCGTCGAAGCAACCTAGACCGCCGTCTCCGACGACAACCGCACACGCTCCACACCCTTCTGCAGCGAGCTGTCTACGAGTCGTATAGTCATATCAGGAAGCTGATACATGTTCACTAAGCAAGACAAGCCGAGCCTCTATCGAATCGCCCTTCTCAAAGAGGTGCTGAGCGAATGCAAGGCGAGGCTCGATGAAAAGCTGCAACCGCTCGGCGTAACGACCGCGCAGTTACGAGTCTTGTGGGCCATCGAGGAGAATCCGGCGGTTAGCGGCGCCGAGATCTCGCGGCTCTGTGGCGTAACGCCGCAGACCGGGCAGGGGTTTATCACCCGCCTTGAGGCTGAAGGCTGGATCTCGCGTCACCCCTCCGCGCTCACTGACCGCGTGCTGGTCGCCCAGCTAACCGCAGAGGGTAAACGGATTCTGCGCCGCGGCAAAGACATCGCAGAACGCATGGACTCCGAACTCTGGAGCGGCATCAGCCCGCAAGCACTCGAGCTTCTGGAGAGCACCCTCAACAACGCCATCGCGAAGCTGAAGAGCCTCTAGCTCACCAGCGCTCAGGCAAAACAAAACCGCCCGCCGAGCACAGGCTCAGCGGGCGACTTGGTTTTGCGGGGCTGCCTTAGAAAGGCTTGCAGCTCTCCTTCGCCTTGGCGTCGATCATGCAGCCACGGTCGAAGTAATGGACTCCCTTGTACTGCTGGTGTTCGAGCACCGTACGACGACCGTTCTTGGCTGGCGCTGAAACGATAGCCTCCTGCGGACGCGGCTCCGTGGGGGCGCTTGGCGTTGCGGTAAACGCCTCCACCGCCGCGCGTCCACGCAGTTTGCCGTTGGCCGGGATGTCGAGCCCAAGGAGGTGCGCCAGCGTGGGGGCGATGTCGATGTTGCCGACAGGGTCCTTGTCCACGAAGTGTGTACGGAAGTCCGGGCCAATCGCGGCCATGTTGTTCCACGTGCTCTCACGGCCAAAGCCGCCGTGCATGCCCTGGCCGTCCTGCAGGCTGGTGTCAGAGACCTGCACCGCGTACTGCAGATCAGGAACCGGATAGAAGACCTTGAAGTTGACGACAATCGCGGGCGTCGGTACCTTCGTCGAACCCTTCAGGTCGATGCTGCTCAGCGGCAGAGCGCCGGGGCAGGCATCCGGCGTGGGGCAGAAGCGGTCGTCCACAAACAGGCCGTTGACGTAGTCAAACGTCGTCAGCAGTTCGAGGACGTGATGCACAATGGCCGGATCTTCGCTCGGCACATAGATCAGGTCTGACCCGCCATTCGCGGCCACTACTAACTGCGCGTCACTGGCGTCCATCTTGTGTACAGGCTTGTTGCCCGGCATTCCGATCACAGCGCTGCCGGACGAAGGATGCGGACGCGGGCTTTGGTCGCGGAAGAGCACTTCCTTGAACACCGAATCGCCAGTTTGTCCTGCCACCGAAGGATCGAAGAGGCGGCCCTGCGTGTAGAGCGCAAGGTCCATCGCCAGGAACCCCGGAGGAAGCTCACCCACCGGCATCGGCTTCTCCTTGCCCAGCGGTTCGCCAGCCGGAGTCTTCGACGGCGACTCCGAAAGCTTGCCCTCAGCATCGAGTTCCCGGCGGCTGATCGTCGCAAAGCCGTGGTCCGAGGTCAGCAGCACATCGGTCGTCGCCTTGATCTCCGGGTGCGCGTCCAGCCAGTCGAGAATCCGCTTCAGATCGTTGTCCGCGTTGTGCAGGGCCTTCATCGGCGTCTCACCGTTAATGCCCGGCCCGCGGTGCTGCTTCTGGTCATACGAGTTGTAGTTGTCGCCCTCGTTATGCTGGGTTCCGTCCGGGTCGCGCGACCAGAAAAGTATGACGAACGGCTTGTCCGAATCCGCAAAGCGTGGCAGCAGCACCTGAGTGGCTACATTCGTGAACCACTCTTGCTGCGTCACGTTGGCAAGCTTCGTGCCGGGGGTGTCCACATCGCCTGCGTTGCCGTTGCTGTACACCGAGTTCTCGGCATAGCCGTTTGAACGCGACGGCGCCACCGGTGCAAGATCGGCCGCGGCGATTGCTTCCGGCAAGCCAAGCGGCAGGGGAACGCCGCGCGACGAGCCTGTTTGGTCGTCGATCACGATCGCATCAGTCAACGCATAGGAGTCCTGCTCCCACCGCAGAACATCGGCCTGTTGAATCGCCGTCGGCCCAAGTTTGCCCACTGACGCCACGTTGAACCCATGGGCACGCGCATACGATAGTAGTGTTTGCTCGCCGAGGTAGTTGCCGTCGAAGAGGCCGTTCATGTCGGCGAGGACTTCGTCGCTCTCCAGAAACGGTGTTACCGTTCCTGTCGCCCCGCTGGGTAGCGCCATCGGCGAAAGATAGGCGCCGGGATAGAGCGTGTTGGAAAAGTCGCCCGTATCGCCCAGCCCATGTCCTGTCGCAATCGTCGAAGCATTCGCCGTGGTGAACGTCGGAAAGACCGAATGACTGTTTTCGAAGTCTGTGCCTTCGGTGCGCACCTTGTAGAACGTTGGCATCGCGGTCGGCGTCACCGATCCCCGGCGCAAGCCATCGGCCACAAAGATGATGACGTTGTGGTGCGCACGCGGCTTGGCAGCCGGTGTGGCAGGAGCCTGCGCATGGACAACCGATGTGGCAGCAAGAACGCAGCCCAGAAGGCTGATGGAACGGGAACTGAAGATTCGCGACATTGCCCCAGTATGAATCGCGTTTGTTGCAGCCACGTTGCAAACACAGCAAAGGCCCGCCATTTGGCAGGCCTTTCACTGGAAATCGTGTGCTCCTTGTTACAGCTTCGCCGGCGTCTCCCAGCTTTCAAACACAAACTCTCCAAGCCCTTTGCGCTGTCGTGGCGCAAGCTCTCGGGCCTTCAGCGGCTCCGGCAGGGCCTCGGGATCGCCGAGATATCCCATCGCCCACACTGCGCCAATCTCATAATCGTCCGGCACGTGGAAGTTCGCACGCGCTTGCTCTTTGCTGAACCCACCCATGCCATGCGTATGGATGCCCAATGCAATCGCCTGCAGTGCCATATTCGCGGACGCCGCGCCGGTATCGTGCAGAGCGTAATCGTTCGGGTTGCCGTTGCTGGCAAACGTCTTCTTCGCCACGCTTAGAATCAGCACCGGCGCAGACTTCGCCCATCCCTGGTTGCCCGGAACCAACGCGTCGAAGATCTTGTCATACGTCGTTTCGCCATGTCGCCCGACGAAGAAGCGCCACGGCTGCTCATTGGTCGAGGACGCCGCATAACTTGCCGCCGTGAAGATCTTCTTCAGATCAGCGTCAGAGATCTTCTTGTCAGAAAAACTGCGCGGGCTCCACCGGCTGGCGAGCAGTTCATGGAGTCCGGCTTCCGCCGGTGCGTGCTTCAGGGTTTCGAGATCGATAGCCATAGGCTTCTAAGATGCAGCAAACACCGCACTCGGCTGATTTTGTTCTCGAATCGCCACGACAACTTTCAGCCAATCTACCCGACCAGATGCCCCATCTTCTCGCGCTTCGTCTCGATATAGCGCTCAAACGTTGGCTCCATCGGGATCGTTGCGGACAACCGCTCCTTCACGCGAATCCCTGCAGACTCAAGCGCCGCTACCTTCTCCGGATTGTTCGTGATCAACCGTACGGCGGGCACACCGAGTGCCTTCAGCATCTCGGCTGGCAGGTCGAACTGGCGGCAATCAGCCTGGTAGCCCAGATACTCATTCGCCTCGATCGTGTCCATGCCCTGATCCTGTAGCTCGTAGGCCTTCAGCTTGGCCATCAGCCCAATCCCGCGGCCTTCCTGATTTTCGTACAGCAGGATGCCGGAGCCCTCCGCCGCAATCATGCCCAGTGCTTTATGCAACTGGTCATGGCAGTCGCAACGCAGCGAGTGAAATACATCGCCAGTCAGACACTGCGAGTGAATGCGGACAACTGGCGGCTGGCTGTGAATATCACCCATCACCAGCGCAACACCCGTTTCGACGGGCTTGCGACGTGGGTCGCCAGGAGCAGTCAGGCCCTCGAAACCGAGGATGCGGAACTGTCCCCAGCGAGTAGGGAAGTTAGCATCGGCGACCTTGCTCACACTGAGAAACGACATAACTCCATTATAGATTCGCCCGCCTCTCGCTTGGATTCATCCTCTCCACAGGTACAGTAAAGGCGTGCATGCGATTGACTCCAAGCTGATCCTCATTTCGCTGCTGGTGGAACTCGGCGTAGCGGCGGCGGTTGCCAGCTCGCTGGCCCGCTCCTGGCGCTTCAAGCGTCTTCTCCTCCGTGAACACCGGGGCCTGGCCGACACGCTCCGCCTGCTCGCCTGGATGACAGTCCCGCTCATGCTTGGCGTGCTCGTCCGGGCTCGTGTCCCCAATTTTCTGGCCGCCGACCTCTCCTTCCAGTGCACGGTCATCGTCTCGCTGCTTCTCGGACCAGGAGCAGGCGTCATCAGCGGCCTCGCCCTTGCGTTCCCGGCGCTTCTGCACCACGAATGGCTCGCCCCCTTCGTCAACGTCGCCGTTGCCACCGTTTTCGGAGTCTTTGGACGCCTTGTCGACCGCGAAACGATCTGGGCTTTCACCCCGCTCATCGACCTCAGCATCTACCGCTGGGTTCGCCGGGCCGTCCGCCGTCCCAACCTCGACCGCCAGATTTCGTTGCTGGCGCTCATCATGGCCGTGCAGTTCGGGCTCAGCCTGCTTTCGCATTTCTACCCTCACAGCTATTTTTCGCTGCACTCCGGCTCCTGGGCTATTGAGCTCGCCATCTGCGCCTGCGCACCGGTCGTCGTGGGCATTCCACTCAAGATCTGGAACGCCGTCGGCATCGAGCAGAAGCTCGAAGAGCAGGGCAGACTCCTTCTGGAGGCCCGCCTCGACGCCCTGCAGCGTCAGATCAACCCGCACTTCCTCTTCAACACGCTGAACTCCATCTCCTCGCTCATCCGCTCGCGGCCCGACCTTGCCCGCCAGATGATCGTGAAGCTCGGCAACATCCTGCGCGCCCTTCTCCGCGACCGCGAGGCCTTCATCGCTCTTGAAGAAGAACTCGCTTTTACCGACGATTATCTTGACATCGAGGTCGTCCGCTTTGGTGACAAGCTCCGCGTCGTGAAAGAGATCGCTCCCGAAACCCTCGAACTCGTCGTGCCCTCCATGTTGCTGCAGCCACTGATCGAAAACTCGATCAAGCATGGGCTTGAGCCCCGAATCGGCGGGGGCACCGTCACCATCCGCTCCAGAATCATCGGCGAAAAGCTTTTGCTCGAGGTCGAGGACGATGGCGTCGGAGTCGAACCCGGCCGCGACATCACCGCGCCCACCAGTGGCCTCGTCCGCGAAGGCTTCGGCATCGGAATGAGCAATGTTCGCGAGCGAATCCACGTTCTTTACGGCGATGATGCCCAGGTGGAGATGGTCAGCCGCCCCGGCCGAGGCACCAAAGTTTCGCTCCTCATGCCCCTCACCGGGACCAGCACGGCGGTCGTCGGCAGCGCTCTTACCGGCTGAGTAAATCGCTTTGGTAAACTGTTCACTCGCGGTGGACTACTGATGGCAGAGTTAGTGAGCATGATTGCGGGTTCGACGGGCAAACCGATTGCGGTGGACCGACGAGCTGCGTTGAACGATCGTATGCAACATCGGATCGCCCTTCCGGGCAAGGGCCGCGGACGTTTAGAAGGAAAGAAAAGAGAAGCTATGACTGAGATTGTGTCGATTGTTGCGCGAGAGATTCTGGATAGCCGCGGAAACCCAACGGTAGAAGCGGATGTCATCCTGGAAGACGGCGTTCGCGGCCGTGCAGCGGTTCCCTCGGGAGCGTCCACCGGCGAACACGAAGCCGTAGAGCTTCGGGATGGCGACAAGGAGCACTACCTCGGCAAGGGCGTTCTGCAGGCCGTGGAGAACGTTGAGAGCATCCTCGCCCCTGAACTGAAGGGCATGGACGCTTCCAACCAGAAGCTCATCGACGCGACGATGCTCGCGCTCGACGGTACGGAGAACAAGGGCCGCCTCGGTGCCAACGCGATCCTCGCCGTCTCCATGGCGACCGCTCGCGCTGCGGCAGAAGCCTTCGGCCTCCCGCTTTATCGCTACCTCGGCGGCGTCAACGCCTCGCTGCTGCCTACCCCGATGATGAACATCCTCAACGGCGGCGCACACGCTGACAACAACGTGGACTTCCAGGAGTTCATGGTGATGCCGGTCGGTGCGGAGAGCTTTTCCGACGCTCTGCGTTGGGGCACCGAAGTCTTCCACACTCTCAAGGGCGTGCTCAAGAAGCGTGGTTACAACACTGCGGTAGGCGACGAAGGCGGCTTTGCTCCCTCGCTCAAGTCCAACGTGGAAGCCCTCGAAGTCATCCTCGAAGCTATCACTCTCGCTGGCTACAAGCCAGGCGAAGACATTGCTATCGCCCTCGATCCTGCGGCCAGCGAGTTCTACGACAAGGCCAAGGCAAAGTACGTCTTCAAGAAGTCCGACAAGAGCGAGAAGAGCCCCGAGCAGATGGCTGCTTACTGGGAGTCGTGGGTACGTCAGTACCCCATCATCTCCATCGAAGACGGTCTTGCCGAGGACGACTGGAAGGGCTGGAAGATTCTCACCGACGCAATCGGCCGCACCACGCAGCTCGTTGGCGACGATCTCTTCGTGACCAACTCCAAGCGACTGCAGCAGGGCATCGATGAGAAGGTCGCAAACTCGATCCTCGTCAAGGTCAACCAGATCGGTACGATCTCCGAGACGCTGGCTGCGATCGAACTCGGCCGCCGCAACGGCTACACGTCGATCATCTCGCACCGTTCGGGTGAAACCGAAGACACCTTCATCGCAGACCTCGCGGTAGGCACGGGTGCTGGCCAGATCAAGACCGGTTCGGCTTCGCGTACGGATCGCATTGCCAAGTACAACCAGCTTCTGCGCATCGAAGAAGAGCTCGGACAGACCGCTCAGTTCCTCGGCCGCAAGTCGATCAACTGCCAGCAATAGCAAGGGGAGCGAGCGTGCGCAAGAACGGCCCGGTACTTCTTACCATTCTTGATGGCTGGGGCCATCGTGTTGAAACGAACGGCAACGCCATTGCGCTCGCTCGCAAACCTACGTATGACAAGCTGGTGCGCGAGTATCCCAACACCCTCGTGCGTGCCAGCGAGCACTTCGTCGGCCTGCCCGACGGCCAGATGGGCAACTCCGAAGTCGGCCATCTGAACCTCGGCGCTGGCCGTGTCGTGCGTATGGATATCGTGCGTATCGACTCGGCTGTGACCTCTGGCGAGTTCTTTGAAGACCCCACGCTCCTCCGCCTGGTGAAGCACGCGCAGCAGAACGGCCGCGCCCTGCATCTCATCGGCCTGCTGAGCGACGGCGGCGTCCACTCGCATCAACGCCATCTGCACTCGCTCCTCAAGCTTGCTGCCATGCACAAGCTTGAGCGCGTATACGTCCACGCCTTCATGGACGGCCGCGACACGCTGCCCACCTCAGGCGTCGGCTACCTCGAAGTACTGCAGCAGAAGTTTGAAGAGTACGGCGTCGGCCAACTCGCCAGCGTCAGCGGACGTTACTTCGCCATGGATCGCGACCTGCGCTGGGAGAAGGAAGCCAAGGCTTTCCGCGCCATGTGCAAGGACTCTGCCGAAGGCGGAGCCTACGCCGACCCCATCGCCCGCGTCCGTGAGTGCTACAACAACGGCATCACCGACGAGTTCATCGAACCCTTCCTCTGCATCGACGAAGCCGGGCAGCCCATCGGCCGCATCAGCGACGAAGACGCCGTGCTCTGCTTCAACTACCGCGCCGACCGTGTCCGCCAGATTACCCGCGTCCTTGCGCGTCGTTCCGGCCTCACAAAGAATGCCGGCATCGATCTGCCCAAGGCCGATGAACTCGAAGCCGAAATCCCCATGGAGAGCGCGCCGCAGAACCTGCTCTACGTCTCCATGACGCGTTACGACCCCAAGTACACGATCCCTCGCGTCATCGAACCTGAGAGCATGGACAACCTGCTAGCCAACGTCATGGCGAAGTACGAACTCCGTAACCTCCGCGTCGCCGAGACCGAAAAGTATGCGCACGTCACCTACTTTTTCAACGGTGGCATCGAAACGCCTTTCAGCGGAGAAGACCGCGAACTCGTCGCCTCCAAGAAAGTCATCACCTACGACCTCGCTCCAGAGATGTCTTGCGAAGGCATCGGCGACATCGTCGTACGCTCGCTCAACGACACCGCCTTTGACGTCGTTATCGTCAACTTTGCCAACGCCGACATGGTCGGCCACTCCGGCAAGATTGAGCCGACCGTGAAAGCTGTCGAGGCTGTCGACGCGCAACTCGAGCGCATCTACAAAGCCGTCCGCGCCGCCAACGCCCGGTGGATCATCACCGCCGACCATGGTAACGCCGAGATGCTCATCGACCCCGTCAGCGGCGGCCCCCACACCGCGCACACGACCAACCCTGTGCCGTTCATCTACGTTGGCGAAGACGCTGGCCGCGTCTCGTTGCGTGACAACGGTTCGCTGCGTGACATCTCGCCAACCATCCTTGGTGCCCTCGACATCGAGTTGCCCGCAGAGATGACCGGTGGCGACATGCGCGTCAAGCTCGACGCATAACCGACACCTTAGCTTTACGGAAGCGGCCGAAGCGCAAACTACGCTTCGGCCGTTCTATGTCTTTAGAATTGCATCGCCACGAAACGCCTAAACCACTCGCCGATTCTCCAGCGCCCGCGTCATCGTCACTTCATCGGCATACTCAATATCCGAGCCTGCCGGTACACCTGTAGCAATCCGCGTCACGCGCAGATTCGCGTGCAGCTTCCGCAACTCATCGGCAAGATACCGTGCCGTAGCTTCGCCTTCTGTCGTTGGCGATGTCGCGAGAATAATCTCGTCCACCTCCGCCAGGCGCGTCCACAGGTTCTCCAGCCGAAGCTGCTCCGGCCCCACGCCGTTCACCGGAGAGATCGTGCCGTGCAGAACGTGATACATCCCGTTGTACGTCCGCGTCTTCTCAATCGACGCAATGTTCGTCGGCTCTTCCACCACGCAGATCTCGCGGCCATTGCGTGTCGAGGCTGTGCAGTACGCACATGGGTCGACGTCCGTAATGTTGTTGCAGACTGAGCATAGTCGCAGAGCCTGCTTCAGCGCACGAATACCATTCGCCAGCGACTCTGCATCCTCGTTTGACGAACGTAGAATGTGAAACGCATAACGCTGTGCGGTCTTGGTGCCCACGCCGGGCAGTTTGCGAAGCTCGTCAATCAGTTGCGCCATCGGCGCGGCAAAACGCGTCGCCATCGCGGCCTCAGAGTCCCGGCAGGCCCATGCCGCCGAGCATGCCGCTCGCCGCAGATTGCTCCGCAGCATCAGCCTTGCGGGCCGCAGAGTTTACTGCCGCCACAATCAGGTCTTCGAGCATCGAAATGTCGCCTGCCGCAGCCTGCGCCGCTGCCGGTGCAATTGTCAGCTTCAGCAACTCTTTCTTGCCGCTCATCCGCACCTGCACGGCACCACCGCCAGAGTCAGCCTCGACCACCGTCTCAGCAAGACGCGCGTCCATCTGCTCCTTCATGTCCTTCGCCGCGGAGAGCATCTCCCCAATCTTTGAAAAATCCATCGTTTGGCCCCTAATCCTTGCGTAGATCGATCACGTTGGAAATTTCAGCAGAAAACAACCGCCTGGCTTCCTGCACCATTGGATGCTTCTCCGCCAGCTCTGCAACGGACCCCGCTTTCGCAGGCCGCGAAGATGCCTTCTTCGCTCCCGCGGCTGCTGGTGTTCCCGGCAGCAACGTCAGCTTGAGGCTTGGCGCCATCTCACGCAGCACCGCTGTCAGAATCTTGTTGGCGTCTGCGTTGATGATCATCGGCAGCATCGCCTTCGACACCGTCGTCTGCACTTCGAGCAGATCATCCTTCACGCTGAAGGTCGCGTCCTCAATCTGGTGTGAAGCCGACTCCTGGCCCTTGCTCTCGGCCAACCGTCCACTCATCGCTCCCTGAATCGCATCCAGATCAAAGCCACCATTCGACGCCGCAGCAACAGCAGGCTCTTCGGCAGCAGTCGCTTCCGGCTCTACCTCAGCCGCAGCAGCCATCTGGGGAATCACTACCGCCGCAGCAGCCACGGGCTTCGGTGTAGCGGCAAAGCTGATCGGCGCAATTGGCTCAGGGGCTGCCACCAACTGCGGTCTCTCCGGCTCAGCCTGCGGAGGAGCAGAGGGGGCTGGCGTCGGTGCCATCGCCAGCGCGCCGTTCGTCTGTCCCTCTGGACGAATCGACATTACCGGCGCAGCTGAGCCCTGCGGCGTCTTGCGCGCGCTATCAAACGGCGGACTGGACGTCGCGGCCTTTGGAGCGTTGCCAAACGCGCTGCTGATCGAAGGAGCAGACGAAGTCGGTGCCACAGGAGCAGGTGCTACAGGAGTCGACGGTCGAGGCGTGGGAGCAGGTGTCGCAGCACGCGCAGGCAGGGGAGCGCTCGCCGCTGCAGTAGGCTTCGTCACTGGTGTCGACGGTGTTCCGTGGCTTACGCCAAGCTGAGCCAGAATCTCTTCCACCGGCACCAGCCGCTGCACATGCACGAGCTTCAGCAAGCCAAGCTCAAGATGGAAACGCTGCTCCTGTCGATACCCCAGCTCATCGAAGGTGCGCAGCATGATCGCCAGGAAGCGCGAGAGGTCTTCCTCGGTAAACAGCCCTGCACAACGAGCCGCGCGCGACCGCTCTTCCGGAGAAATCTGCAGCAGGTCCGCTGCAACTCCGGTGGCTTCCACTCCCGGCGTCAGCGCCGTAATCTTCGCCACCACGCAGTTACGCAGGAAGCGTACAAACTGCCGCGCAATCTGCGTCGGGCCATTCCCCGCATCCAGCAGCTTGGCCACAATGGCAATCACATCCGCCGAGTTATTGCGGTGGACGGCCTCGAGAACGTTCTCATAGATCACGTTCGATACCGAGCCCATCAACTCGCGCACCTGTTCCAACTCAAGATGCGGCTTGCCGTCTACGAGCGGAGCAGAAGCGATCGCCTGGTCCATGATCGACAGCGCATCGCGCATCGATCCATCACCGGCCTCAGCCAGCAGCGACAACGTGGCATCATCCACATCAAGCTGCTCATCGGTCGAAATCTTACGAAGCTGCCCCACGATGTCGTCCAGCTTCACGGCATGAAAGCTGAAGTGCTGGCAGCGCGAGCGGATCGTCTGGGGAATGTTCTCAGGCTCGGTCGTCGCCATCATGAAGACGATGTGATCTGGCGGCTCCTCGAGCGTTTTCAAAAGGGCATTGAACGCGGCATCGGTGATCTGGTGTGCTTCGTCCAGGATGTAGATCTTGAAGCGGTCACGTGCCGGGCGATACCGTGCCGCGTCGCGCAACTCGCGAATCTCATCAATGCCGCGATTGGTCGCGGCGTCAATCTCGATCACGTCGACCGAAGACCCTTGCCGAATCTCCAGACAACTTTCGCAGGCGTTACAAGGCTCCGGCGTGGGCCGCTGCGGCGTTCCCACTTCCGTGCGGCAGTTCAACGCAGACGCGACAATACGCGCAATCGTCGTCTTTCCAATGCCGCGATGGCCGGAGAAGATGTAGCCGTGCGCAATGCGATCCTGCAGCAGGGCATTGAGCAACGTGCGCGTGACATGGTCCTGCCCGACAACGTCGGAGAAGTTGAGAGGACGGTATTTGCGGGCTAGAACTTGATACGCCATCGGTCGATCCTGATTGTATCGCCGTAGCTTGTGGGAGCGTCACCCTCGGCGTGCGCTGCCGCCCATGACCTGCTTGGCGTAACTTGGTGAACTTCACGCTTTGGCGTTCTCTTTGCGCTCAGAGAGAGCCTACCGCCATCTCAACCAATCACAGTATGCTCATCCAGCTTCTGCGCCTTCGCCGCACGCTTCGCCAGCGCCTTGTTCCGGCGCTTCACCTCATCATCCGAGTACATCGTCCCGCGGCATGGCTTCGCCCCGCAGTAGCAGTCCGCATTGTCATCCACGTCCGAGTCGTACAGGTTGTACTCGTAGACCAGTTCCTCACCCGCAGCGATGTCGCGGAGCGCCCGCACAAATACGCGGCCGTCGATCTCCTCGGTCTGGCAGTTCGGGTTGCAGGAGTGGTTCAGGAACATGGCCGTGCCGAAGCCGTCGATCACGTCGCCATCTTTTCCAAAGCCGAATAGATACGTCACCACGCGGTTTTCATAGCGCAGATCGGCAACATCCTTCGCGATGCGCTCGCCGTGGTACTCAAGAATTTTGTGTCCACGCTTGATCGGATCAAGCGTGATGCAGCCCGCTGCATGAATGTCAGACGAGCGGATAAGCAGACGAGGCGAGGCGGGTACGGAGGCTTGGCGGCGAGGCATCTTGCGCTGAGTGTAGCAGTGAGTGAGCCACATTGCTTTAGTTGTCGTCTAATAGCTTGTATGTGGAAGCGTGGAACAGTGTCGGCGGCGGTGTTGGCAGCAGCATCGGTCTGTGCCATGGGGCAGCAGGCCCCGGCAACGAAGAACCCTATCGACACCAAGCCGGAAGGCCCGCAGAAGGAATGCACCTACTCGATGACCGAGAAGGACGGCAAAATGGTTGGCTCCACCAACTGCCCGGTGACGGACGACAAGGGTGCCCCCGTCTCCGATCCTCTCGGCATGCAAACGCCGCAGCCCACCACGACGGCCCCCACACCGCAGGACCCCAACCTTGCTCCCGCGTCGAAGCGTTTCCCGTTCCCAGGCGAGCAGCAGGACGCCGCTCCAGCAACTCCGCCGCAGAAGGCAACCGATCCTAACGACGTCCCCGCCTCCAAGCGCTTTCCATTCCCCGGCGAAGAACCCGATGCACCGGCAGCACCTGCGGGCGACGGCTCCTCCAGTTCCTCGTCGAGCTCCTCTTCCAGCAGCTCTTCTTCAAGTTCATCATCAGGCTCCAACTCCAGCTCATCACCCGACGACGTGAACTCCGACACGCCACCCGCTCCCAAGCGCAACCTGCATCACAAGCCTGCTCCGCCTCCTAAGTCTGCCAGCGATGCGGAAGCCGAAGATGTGCAGGTCGGCAAGTTCTACATGAACGATGGTAACTACGTCGGGGCCTACGATCGCGCCAAGCACGCCATCTCGCTCTATGACGATGATGCCGAAGCGCATCTTCTCCTCGCCCAGGCCGCGCGCAAGATGGGCAAGCTCGACGAGGCGGAGAAGAACTTCCGCCGCGCCCTTCAACTCGACCCTATCCCAAAAGTTCGCAAAGACGCCGAACGCGCCCTCAGCGAAATGACCGGCGGTAACTAGGCATAAGGCTTCTTCAAAAACTCCGGCAAGCCTTCCGGCAACGGCCGTGCGATCGGCGTTGCCCTCGTCCGCGCATTGCTCGCGACTTTCCGTGGCTTCTTCGGTTTCACCACGGCAACCGTTGCGGCGGCAAGATCCTCGTCCAACTCCTCGTCGACCGCCAGATAGCGCCGGATGTACCGCAAAGGCTCTTCGGCCAGAGCCATCTCTTTCAGGTGGAATCGCCACGCATCCCGCCGCGCTGAGCGCCGTACGAAGGGCTTTCGGGTCACCGTCGCAATCGTCCCATCGGCCATGCGCCGTTCAAACGACGTATCGCCCACTTGGAAGGTGATCTCTGTGCCGGGTTTCCAGAAGCTCTCTGCAAACTCATGCGAGAACAGCAACGCGTAGTACCGTCGCTGGCTCTCCAGCAGCGTTAGCGACGCCTCCGCCGAGATCCACGGCAGGCTCATACGTGTCGTATACCAGCGGCGAAACTCAAAGCCATTGGTGCGAGCGCGACCGACAACGATCTTCAGCAGCTCCAAACGTGTCATGAGAGCACGAGTGTAGGGCAGCTAGCCCCGTCAATTCAAGGGGCAGCCCTCGTAACAGGCCGCAAACCCTTGAATCGCCGCTCTATTCTCCGTACTCGGTTTCGCGGCGAATGCGTTCCCGCACCGCCAGCTCTTCCGGTGTAAGTGTCCCTGCGCCTGGCAGCGCAGCCAACGGCTGCTGCCGCTTCTTCCACATCCGCAGCACGATCACCACCGATCCAATGCCCAGGAACAGCACCGCGAACGGCACAATCCAGGCCACAAGATCAAAGCCTCCACGAATCGGCGCAGCCAGCACCGTCGGGCCGTACTTCGTCGAGAAGAAGTTCAGCACGCCGGTATCGCCCAGCCCCGTTTTCATCTGCGTCTTCAGCTCGCCGATCATGCGATCGGAGTCCGGGCAGCCGACGTGGTTGCACTCCAACAGAATCTCGCCGCAACCGCACGGGCACATCAGCTTATGGCCCAGCATGTTGAAGCGCGACGTTGAAATCGGTGCGCCTGCTCCCAGCATCGTGAAGCCTGCCAGCAGCAGCACAAACACCTGCACACAAAGCTTGAAGCGAATCTTACGCACGGTTGGCCTCCGCAGAACTTGCATTGGGGCTTGCCCACTGGTTCGAGCCCGGCAGGGCATCGTCCTTCCCGGGCGACTTCGGCTCCGTTGCCACGCGTGCTGGCAGCAGTGGCGGGAACAGAGCAACGATCGTTCCCAGAATCACGATCAGAACGCCGATCCAGATCCAGTTCACCAGCGGATTCAGATACACCTTGATGATCGGGCGGTCTGTCTGCGGATTGCGGCCTTCAAACACCACGTACAGATCGCGCGCCAGCGTTGAATGAATCGCCACCACCGTCGAGGTCTGCTGCGACGCTGTATAGAAGCGGCGCTCTGGTGTCAGTTGCGTAATCTTCTTGCCGTTATGGAAGACGTCAATCAGCGCGTAATCCGTATCGTAGTTCGGCTTCGAGTCCTGCGAGTACGAGTTGCACACCAGGTGCCAGGAGCCGATCTGCAACTGGTCGCCAAAGCTCATTTCCAGTTCCTTGGACTGGTTGAACGCCGCGCCCGCCAGTCCAATGAACATGATCACAATACCGAAGTGGATCGCATAGCCGCCATAGCGGCGCGTATTGCGCCGTGTCAGCAGAATCATCGATGACAGCAGGTTCTTGCCCGTCTGCGTGCGCACAACCCCAGCACCGCGCAGAAACTCTGCCGCGATCGCCGTAATGACGCCAGCCGAAAGCGAGAAACACACCAGCGCATAAATGCTCGCCGTCGCATCGTCATCGCGCCACGGACGCAGACCGCAAGCCATGCACACGATCGACGTCGCGATCACCGCAACGCACGGCAGCACGAAGTTGCGGCGGATGGACCGCAGCGACGTCGCACGCCACGCCAGCAGCGGGCCCACACCGGTCAGGAACAGCAGCGCCAGGCCAATCGGCACGGCCACCTTGTTATAGAACGGCGCTCCCATCGTGACCTTGGAGCCCTGCACGTATTCGCTCAGCACCGGGAACAGCGTTCCCCACAGAACCGTAAAGCAGGCAGCCAGCAAAATCAGGTTGTTGAACAGGAAGCTCGACTCGCGTGAAACTAGCGACTCCAGCTTGTTCTCTGCCACCAGATGGTCGCGGTTGCGGAAGAAGACAAACAGGCAGACGATAGCCACCAGCAGCAGGAAGCCAACAAACCAGTTGCCGATCGAACTCTGCGCAAACGCATGAACAGAAGACACCAGTCCTGCTCGCGTCAGCAGCGTACCCAGAATGGAGAGCATGAAGGTGACAAAGATCAGCCACACGTTCCAGCCCTTCATCATTCCGCGCTTCTCCTGCATCATCACGGAGTGCAGAAACGCTGTCGCCGCCAGCCACGGCATCAGGGAAGCGTTCTCGACCGGGTCCCATCCCCAGTAGCCGCCCCAACCCAGCACAGCGTACGCCCAGTGCATACCGAGGCAGATGCCGCAGGTCAGAAACAGCCACGTCACCATGGTCCAGCGGCGCGTAATGTGGATCCACTTCTCACCGGGGTAGCGCATGATCAGCGCACCCAGCGCAAACGCAAACGGCACCGAGAAGCCTACGTAGCCGAGATACAGCATCGGCGGATGGATCACCATCTCCGGATACTGCAGCAGCGGGTTCAGGCCAAAGCCATCCTTCGGCGCAATGCCACCCGGAACGATCGCAAACGGTGGCGCGGCAAACACCAATAGCAGCAGAAAGAACACCTGGATGCCTGCCAGAATCGTCGAGGCATACGCACTCAACTCCACATCCACCTTGTGCCGCAACCGCAGCACAAAGCCGTACGTCGCCAGCAGCCAGGCCCACAGCAGCAGCGAGCCTTCCTGCCCTGACCACAGGGCCGAGAACTTGTACGCCGCCACGAGATCGCGGTTCGTATGGTGCAAAACGTAATCGACCGAGTAGTCGTTGGTAAACGCCGCCCACACCAGCGCAAACGCCGCGAGGCTGACGCACCAGAACACCGCCACACCTGCGCGTCGGCTTGTTTCTCCCAGAGCCAGCGGAGACACCGCCATCTGGCGGCCCGAGGACTGTGCCCAGAGGGCAAGTGAGCCTGCGAGCAGGGAATAGACGGCAAGTGCAAGAGCCAGCATCAGGCAGAAGCTGCCGAGGCTAGGCATTGGATGGGGCATGGGCGGTTCCTTCCATGCTTATTTTCGCAGAATTATCACCGCCGCGAGCCCAGGCCGGTCGATTGCCGGACGCACGCAAAAAAGGCGTGGCCGAAGCCACGCCTTTAATTCGAAAATTCTTAGCTGTTTTCCGTCACCAGACGATGAACGCTCGCCAGCAAATTGTCCGGCAGCAAAGGCTTGAGCCTGAAGTGGATATTCAACCCTTCATACTCATCTTCGGCCTCGGCCAAACCGCTGATCACCAGCACCGGAACATCCGGCGCGAATGTACGCAGTTCTTTCACGAACTCATTGCCGTTCAGTCCCGGCATAATGTGGTCGGTGATGATCAGATCGATCTCTGCCGGGTACTCGTTGTTGCGAAACTGTTCCAGCGCACGTTCGGGCGAGAGAACCGCGATCACAAAGTATCCGGCTCTCTTCAAAATAGTTTGACGAGTCGCTGCCTGCACAGCGTTATCGTCGATCAGCAGTAGGGTGGCGGCCATCAGTACCTTGCTTCTTGGGTGGAATCGTGGCCCGGTCGATTGGGTGACAGCTTCCGTCTGGAATCCGCGCGCCTATCGCGAGGACTAGCTTACTGCGATGCAGGCCAAATCTCAAAGGTTTGCTTGCAGCAGGCGCTCTTCCATCTTTGTTGCAGATCTGACTCGCTGCGTTGCCTCTCCGGCTCCTCAAGCTTTCAACAGCCACGTCGCTTCCTTTGCCTGAGATAATCAATGCATGGCGCGTCGTGTCATCCGGCAGTACGAGTTTGTTCGCAAGATTGGTGCGGGTGGCAGCGGTGTCGTTTTTCTCGCACACGACACGCTTCTCCAGCGCCCCGTTGTTCTTAAGCTGCTCAAGCGAGCTGCCGCGCAGACCGTCGAGCAGGTGCGAACCACGCAGCTCCGAGAAGCCCGCCTCGCCTCCGCCATCGATCACCCTAACGTCTGCTCTATCTATGAAGTAGGCGAGGCTGACGACGAAGCCTACATCGTTATGCAGTACATTCCGGGCAAAAGCCTGGACAAGGTCATCGCCGAAGGCCCCGCAAATCTGCAGCTTGTTCTCTCCAGCGGAATGCAGATCGCCGACGGCCTTGCCGCTGCGCACTCGCTCGGTATCTTCCATCGCGACCTCAAGCCCGCCAACGTCATCCTCACCGACGGCGGCCTCATCAAGATCCTCGACTTCGGCCTTGCCCGCCAGTTGAAGCGCGAACGCATCGAGTTCGACCCCGGCGAGTTTGAGCCCGAGCAGCCGATGGAGCCCTTTCCCGCAGGGGCCACCTACACCGCACGCGGCGGCACCATCGCCTACATGGCTCCCGAGCAGTTCGTCACCGGCCAGTCCAGCGTGCAGTCCGACATCTTCGCTCTTGGCCTCATTCTCTTTGAAATGGTCAGTGGTCGCCACCCCTTCCACCGACCAGACGCGCAGGACGTTCAGTCCATCCGCGCCATTCAATACGCTGAACCGCCCAGCCTTCGTGAACTCGTCCCCGGCATTCCGCAGGAGCTTGAAAGCGTCATCCTCCGCTGCCTGGCCAAGCAGCCCTCTGAGCGTTATCAGTCCGCCGCCGAAGTGCGCGAAGGCCTCAGAACCATCCTCAAGACCATGCACCTCGACGCCATGGTTATGCCCGGCGAAGGTGCTATTGGCATGAGCATGCAGCAGCGTCTCGACCTCGAATCACCCGAGGAAGAGAAGCGCACCACAGGCATTCTCTCCATGCTCGCCGAGCGTTTCCGCGAGACCACGCCGAAGGAAACTCACGAAGCTACCGCCACCAGTATTGTCGTGCTTCCGTTTATGAACCTCGGCTCCTCGGAGGCCTCGCCATTCTACGGCTCGGCGCTCGCCGACGCCGTCGGTGCTCGCCTCGCCCGTATGCCTTCGCTCGTCGTCCGCCCATCGAGCGTATTGATGAACGTACCCACCTGGCAGCTTGATCCCTTGAACGTGGGCCGCAAGCTGATGGTGGACTTCGTGCTCGCCGGCAACTTCCTCCGCTCGGATGCAGGTTTCGATCTCAACTGGCAGCTGCTCGACGTCAAACGCCAGAGTCTCCGCACCGGTGGTGCCGTCAGCGTTCCGTCCTTCGACCTCATCGCCGTGCAGACTGAGGTCTGCGATGAAGTCTTCGCCGAACTCCACGGAGGCGGCTTGAAGACTTCAAACATGGGTGACTCACGCGTTCGCGCCCTTGGCGATAACGTCAGCGAAGAGTACCTTCAGGCGCGCGCTCTCATCAGCTCCTTCATGCAACGCACCGGCGCTCGTGAAGACCTCGACCGCGCCCGCGAACTCTTTGAAGGCGTCGTGCAGCGCGACCCCAACTACGCTCCCGGCTGGTCTGGCCTTGGCATCACGCATCTGCAGTATGCTCGCCACGGTCTCGGCGGGCAGATGCACGTTCTCGAAGCGCGCCGCTCGTTTGACCGCGCCCTCGAACGCGAACCGAACTCCGTCGAAGCCAACCTCTATCGCGTCTACATGCTCTTGAGCCGTGGTGAAAAGGAAAGCGCCCGTCACGGAATTGAAAACCTGTTGCAGACCGCGGGCAACGACTGGAACGTACACCTTGTCGCGGGCCTCACGCTCCGCATCGACGGTATGTATGAAGAAGCGCTCGAGCAGTTCAACATCTCCCTGCGCCTCAATCCCGCAAACGCCGCGATGATCTACAACCATCGCGCCCGCGTCTACCAGTACCAGAACCAGCTCGAACTCGCCGACGAAGAGATCCAGAAGGGCCTCACGCTCGAACCGCGCCAGCCATTGCTCCGCATCTCGCAGGGTTACCAGCAGATGCGTCTCGGCCGCCTCTCACGCGCCATCGAAACCCTCGAAAGCGTCACCCGCGACGACGTCTCACTCCGCATCGTCTTCCCGACGATCGCCATGTGCTACGTCCAGTTAGGCGATCGCGCCCGCGCAGAAGAGTTCATCACCGAAGACACGCTCGCCGCTGCCGAAGCCGACAGCGAAATGGCCTATCGCCTCGCCACCTACTTCGCTGTAGAAGGTGACGAGACGGAAGCTCTTCACTGGTTGCGCCGCGCCATCTACCTAGGCAACGAAAACTACCCCTGGTTCTCGATCAATCCGGCCTGGAAGAGCATGTCCGGCAACTCGGACCTGCAGCGCATCCTCGACGACCTGAAGAAGGTCTTCAAGAAGAACCAGAAAAACTGGAAGCGCCTGCTCGCCAACTAGCGCAATCCCTCATGTAACTTCGCGTCTTCTGCATGAGAGCGTTCATTTCCGCAAAGCAAAAGAGGCACGGCCGAAGCCGTACCCCGCGTTCTACTGTCTACGCTCTAAACTTACCTTCCATTCAGCTGCAGCGAATGATCCAGATTGAGCACAAGCACCGTGCCTTCCGGCAGCGTCTGCTGATGGTCCTGCTTCGCCAGCACAACCAGCCCGGCCCCGGCGCCAATCGTCGCTCCGACCAGCGCTCCAACACCACCGCCCAGCAACGCTCCAGCGACCGCACCGCTGCCTGTCGTCAGAGAGACCGCCGCAACCTTGGCCTTCACATGCCGGTCGGCCACAATCTCGCCTTCGCGCGAAACATGCGACTCACTCGGGCTCACTTCCTTATCGCTCGGTGCAAGGTCAATCACCTGCGCGTCCAGCGGGTAGGGAATCCCGTCCGGCATCGTCACCGTGTCCGGCTGCAGACGAAGCATCGCATTCGACCCCAGCCCATGTCCCACACGGACTTCCGTGATGCGTCCCCGCACCAGAGCTCCGTTGGGGATCAACACCCGGCCATTGCGCTGCACGTCGCTAGTCAGATGTGCCGTGAAGTGGCTGCCCACCTTCGCATCCATCGTTGAAATCGTATTGTCCAGCGAAGCCCGCAACACCGTTCCCTCGGGCAACTCGTTCGGCCCGGCAGGGACGCTCATCACGATCCCGCTGTCGGCTTCTGTGATCTCGTTGGAAGGATCTCGCGGCTCACGCGCCATAGGAGGCACGGTTGTGCCAGCGGTATACGTCACCGGCGCAGTCGTCGCCATCTCCGCATCGGTATGCGTCCGCAGCACAGGAGCAGGAGTCGCCTCAGGAGCTGCCGTCACCATCGGCGAAGGTTTCACCGGCTTCGGCGCAGGCGCAACGCTCGTCGTAATGTTGTCGTCGAGACTCTCCGGGTGTGACACTCCGGTGGTCTGCGCATGAGCAACCGCAACGGTAAACAGAGAAGCAGCCGCCAGGCTCGTAACCTTGAACTTCATCGAGTCGATCCTCGGGCGCAGAAGCGCTCCGTTTCTGAGCATAGGCCGCTCTCCATCGCCTCGGGGAAGCTTTCGCCGCGAGGTAATCTTCGCGGTAAACGCACCTCTACGACCGCTTGGACTCCGCCACGACCCGTGCGTAAAACTCCTCATACTTGCGAATAATTCCCGACGCGCAAAAGCCATCCTGTGCCGTCTTCCTGGCGGCCGATGTCATCGCTTCCAGCCTGGCCGGATCGCTCAGCAGCGCCACGGCTCCCGCCGCCATGCTCTCCACATCGCCTACGCTGTAGAGCAGCCCGTTCTTCTCGTGCTCAATCAGCTCCGGCACGCCGCCCACGCGCGTTGCCACAGCGGGCACACGGCAGGCCATCGCCTCCAGCGCCGCCAGACCAAAGCTCTCCATCTCCGACGGCATCACCATTAGGTCGGCCACCGCCAGCAGATCGTTCACATTGTCCTGCTTGCCCAGAAAGTGAATTCGGTCGAACACACCCAGCCGCTTTGCCAGGAACTCCGCAGAGAAGCGATCAGGTCCATCGCCGATCATCATCAACCGCGCCGGCATCGCCTTCGCCACCCGTGCAAAGACCTCCACCACATCCGTCACGCGCTTTACCGGACGGAAGTTCGAAAGGTGCACCAGCAGCTTCTCGTCCTCACGCGCAAACTTAGGCCGAAGCTCTGCCACTCGCTCTGCATTGCGGCAGTAAAGATCGCAGTTCACGAAGTTCCGAATCACTTCAATCGGCTTCGTTGTCCCAAACGCCTCATGTGTGCGGTCCGCGAGATGCTGCGAGATCGCAGTCACTCCATCCGACTGCTCGATGCCAAACCGAGTAATTGGGAGATATGACGGGTCCATCCCCACCAGCGTGATGTCCGTTCCATGCAGCGTCGTAATAAACGGCAGATGGATACCCTTCGCCCGCAGCATCTCCTTGGCCAGATGCGCCGACACCGAGTGCGGAATCGCATAGTGAACATGCAGCAGATCGAGCGAGTAAAACTCCGCCACCTCCGCCATGCGTGTCGCCAGCGCCAGGTCGTACGGAGGATGCTCGAAGAGCGGATAGTTCATCATCGACACTTCGTGGAAGTGGATATTCTGGTCGCGCCCCGTCAGCCGAAACGGTTGCGATGACGTGATGAAGTGAACCTCATGCCCCCGCGCTGCGAGCTCGATGCCAAGCTCCGTTGCCACAACTCCAGAGCCGCCGTACGTGGGATAGCAAGTGATTCCAATGCGCATAGTCACAGAGTTAGATACAACTTCCCATCATGCGGATGCGTAGAAGCGAAGCCGCTCTACGTTCTACACTCTATCCTCTATCCTCTGCGCTCTACAGCCGTGTTTCCTCGCCGGTATTCGGCTCAAACTGGCCTACTTCGCGCAGCCGCGCAAACGGCCCCAACGCTCCATAGTGCAAAAGCTCCACCCGCTCCGAACTTCGACCATCGGCAAACGCCGCCAGTAGGGCATCGCGCTCCACCTCACGCGAAGACCGCAGCCGAGTCGTCACGGCATCCAGATCGCGATCGTTATAGCCCGGATGGCACACCAGCTCCCAAGCCCCTTCGGGCATCACCCGCAGCAACTGCTCCAGCGTCGCTCCATCCAGCCGCCCTGTGGCAGAGATTCCCAGCGTTCCGTCCGTCGTTGCCACCGCGCCAGACCGTATCTGCGGCAGCGCCACAAACTTCTTCCGCAGATGCCACAGCACCCGCACCTGTAGCTTCCGCATCGCATCCGAGTGCGACACCGCCAGCGACCAGTGATCTTCAAACGGGCTGCGGATCGCCCCTACGCGGCAACGCTCTGCGACAAACAGCAACGGCCGTGCCACCTTCGGCAGCATGTGCGTGTGCTTGTGCGTGTCTACATGCGTTACATCCAGCCCTGCCCGTTGTAACTTGCTGATCTGCGCCTGTGCTTCGCGTGCCACATCGGCTTCGCTCACACGCCCACGCAACACTGCCAGAAAGAAGTCCACCAGAGAGCTGCGAAAGGTCTTTCCATCCGGCCCCAGCAGCGTTGGTACGTCATGCGGATGCGACACGGGCATGCCATCAGTCAGCACTACATGGCAGCCAATCCCCAGCCCGGGATTGCGCTTGGCGATCGCTACGGCATCGTTAAATGCAGGCCCATTGGCCATCAGCGTCGCAGAGGACAAAGCCCCTGCCTGGTGTAACTCTTCAATTGCGCGATTGATGCCCGGAGTCAGCCCGAAATCGTCAGCGTTGATGATTAGCCGGGGCAAAGTCATGGAGAAGGGAATGGTGGGCAGTGAGGGACTCGAACCCCCGACATCCTGCTTGTAAGGCAGGCGCTCTAACCAACTGAGCTAACCGCCCGATCTCTCGGACATTTCTAATTGTACGTCATGCCAGCCGTTCGCAGGCGACCGGAGATGTGGATCGCGCATCAAAGTTAGAAGGTTCACACCGAAAGAGTTTTATGGAGGAAAGCACGATGATGAAACGCTTGATGATGGGCACCGTCGCCGCAGCCGCAGTTCTTGCGCTCTCGACGCCTATGTACGCACAGGTGAAGCAGGACACCAAGAACGCCGCACACGACACGGCGGACGCTAGCAAGACCGCTGCCCACAAGACCAAGAACGGCACCGTCAAAGCCTACGACAAGACCAAAGACGGCACGAAGACCGGCGCGGAGAAGACCAAGTCTGGCACCGTGAAGGCTTACGACAAGACCAAGTCCGGCACCAAAACGGCGGCTGTGAAAACGGCTGACGGCACAAAGAAGGTTGCCAAGAAGACTGCTACCGGCACGCGCAACGTTGGCCGCCGCATCGAGGGCAAGGAGCCCGTACCGAACAACCCTTAGCCGCACCGGCTGGTGTTACGCCAGCTAGTACGCGCCCTGATGCCCTGTCGAGGCTGCCTGAGCAAACACTCTGCTCCGCGCCCTCTGCAGGGCATCACCGCTTGCTACTACCAGCGCAATCCAGTAGAAATCCGCTCCCAGCAAATGTAGAACCTGCATCGTGATCGGAGCTAGTGTCAGTACGTCCACCACACCTAGCACCATCTGCAGTACAGCCAAAGAGATCAACCAGCGCGTAGCCGTGCTCCGCAGCCTCACTGCCAGCCACACAACGCACACCACGCTCACCAGCGCGACCGCAGGATGCATCCATCGCATGTGGATCAGCAGCGGAGAGTTCGGATCAAAGTCCGCAGCCAGCCCTGCGCGCAGACTCGGTGAAGGGAAGAGTGTATCGGCCAGAGCAGCCACCGACCCCGTTGCTCCCGTCACCATCGTGGCAACCAGCGCCGTCCAACTCACACCGCGCAGTGAAATATCGTTAGCAGAAGGCAGCGGCGACTCGCTCGCCTGCCGAGCCCACCACCACGTCAACGCCATCGCCGCCACCAGCAGCATCGTGTTCGTAAAGTGGATGCACTGGACAATCACGCGCGCAGTCGACGTGTTGCCTTCGACATACCCACCCTTCACCAGCACCGCGCCCAGCGCGCCTTCCGTAATCAACAGAACGCCTGACCAAACCGCCGCGCGACGTGCCGGATGCAGCTTCGGCTTTGCCTGAAACACCCACGCAATCATCGCCACGGTCAGCATCACGCAGATGCCCGTCATCGACCTGTGCGTGTACTCAATGATCGTGGCCAGCCGCGGATGATGCGGCACAAAGTCCCCATTGCACAACGGCCAGTGATTACCACAGCCCCCACCGGAGCTCGTCGCGCGAACCACCGCGCCTTCCAGGATGACTAACACCATCCAGCCAAGCGTAAGCAGAGAAAACGCGGGAAGCCCGCGTCCATCGCGGAGCGAAAAAGAACGGCCCATACGTCGATTGTACGAGCGCGCCGTCCTCTGCCGTTGTGCCCCCGGTCACACCCGCATCACCTTGGCACGCTAATCGACCCAGCGGATAATCCTCTGCGTTTAGCTCTGCGCTTCAGCCTTCTCCACCCGCTGAAAGAACCCTTCGCGTAACCTTTGCGCCCGTAGAGCCCTCTGCGTCGAAGCTTTCACTCCCGGAGTCACAAAACCTACCCAGCCAGCTCCTTCGCACGCTCCGCAGCCTTCTTCACCGCCTTCAGCAGCGTAATCCGCAGCCCTCCAGCCTCCAGCTCCAGAATCCCATCCACCGTGCAGCCCGCCGGAGTCGTTACTTCATCCTTCAGCAGCGCAGGATGCGCCCCCGTCTCCAGCACCATCTTCGCCGACCCATACACCGTCTGTGCCGCCAACTGCGTCGCAATATCCCGCGGCAGACCGACGTTCACCCCAGCCTCCGCCAGCGCCTCCAGGATGATGTAAATAAACGCCGGACCCGAGCCCGAAAGCCCTGTCACCGCATCCATATGCTTCTCGTCCACAATCACCGTGCGGCCCACGGTCTGGAAGATCTTCTCCGCCAGCGCAAGCTGCTCATCGGAAACCCACCGTCCGCGGCAAAGCGCCGTAGCTCCCGCACCAATCTTGGCCGGAGTATTCGGCATTGCCCGAATCACCGCAGGCTCACCGCCCATCGCTTCTTCAATCGTCCCCAGTTTCGTCGATGCCGCAATCGAAAGCACCATCGCCCCCGGCGCAAGCACCGGCGCAATCTGTTTTGCCAGGTCGGCAATCTGCAGCGGCTTCACGCCGAGCAGCACAATCGAAGCTCCACGCGCGGCTTCCACGTTGTCGGTGCCAACGCTCACCCCAAGCTGCGCCGCCAGCGTCGTAGCGCGTTCGGCATGCGCCACCGTGGCATAAATCTGTTCCGGCTTGAACAGGCCTTTGTTCAGAAACGCCTGCAGCAAAATGCCGCCCATTTTTCCGGTGCCCAGCACCGCGACTCGCTGATTCGAAGACATGCAACGAGTGTAGCGAACCCCGACGCTGCTGACACACATCGTCAGCGCTCGACACCACAATCCCAGCCCGCTATAGCCTTATGCTGCAATAGCCGAACCGAACCCGCGACTACTCGTACCGCAACGCCTCAGCAGGCAGAATATTTGCCGCATTGCGCGACGGATAAAGCGTCGCCAGCAGCGAGATCAGCAACGAAACGCTGCCCACAATCAGCGCATCCGTCCATCGCGGAGCAAACGGCAGATAGCTGATCGAGTACACACTGGCATCCAGCGCAATGAACCGGAAATGCGCCCCAAGAAGGCTCGCGACGTACCCAATCACCGTCCCGATCACGGTCCCGGTCGCAGAAATCAGCAATCCCTGCCACAGGAAAATCCTTCGCACCTGCCCGGGCGAAACGCCAAAGCTCATCATTACGGCGATGTCGCGGGTCTTCTCCATCACCATCATCGTCAGCGCGATCAGAATATTCAGCGCCGCCACCACCACAATCAGCGCCAGCACGATGAATGTCACCACCTGCTCCAGCTTCAGCGCACGGAAGAGTTCGCGGTTCTGGTCAATCCACGTCGTCGCCGCAAAGCCCGCACCGGCCGTCTTCTCCAGCACTCGCGCAACTTCCGGCGCGCGGTACAGATCGTCCAGCTTCACATTCATCACGCTGATAAGGTCGGGCTCTGAAAACAGCCGTTGCGAGTCCGAAAGCCGCATCAGCGCATACGCCGAGTCGTACTGGTAGAAGCCCGAGGTAAAGATTCCCGCGACGCGAAACTTCTGGTACCGGGGGACCAACCCCAGCGGCGTTAACTCGCCCTGCGGACTGGTTACCAGCACCGTATCGTTCACCTGTGCGCCCAGCGTGTCGGCCAGATCATGCCCCAGCACAATCGGCGGAGCCATCACCACCGCAGGAACGCTATCGGTCGCCAGAGGCTCGAGCTCCGCCGCAGAGCCAGAAGTAATGGATGCCAGCAGATTGCCGATGCGGCGTTCATCCGCAGGCACAATGCCTTCGATCAACGCGCCCCCGGAGCGCGCTCCACGGCTGACGAGCACCTGTCCATAAAGCCCCGGAGCAACTGCGGTCACATGCGGCACCTTCGCCAGCCGATCCAGCAGGGGACGCCAATCGCGGATGCCGTCGCCTGCTGTACGCATCAGTTGGATATGCGCCGAAGCGCCCACCAGGCGGTCCTGCATATCGCGGCGCATTCCGTTCGTAATCGCCAGCGCAATAATCAGCGAAGCTACTCCTGCCGCAATGCCCAGAACGGAAAGTCCGGTCACGAGTCCCACGACGCGCTGACGGCGTCGGGCTCGGAGGTAGCGGGCGGCAATGAAAAGCTCGAAGCGCACGTAGAGTCTCAGTCTAACGGGTCAGCCCGTGCAACGACTTTGGCCGTAGTCCTCCCCGGCTGTTTGTGTCATACTTCTGAGTGCGCCTCTGGTCGGGACGATCCCCCACCGGTTGTTCCCTTGATAGGAGGCGCTAAACTTTTCCGCAAAAGCCCTCGCTCCGGCGAGGGCTTTTGCACTTTTCGCTCCATGTACCACCCACAGAGCCTGCCTCCGTCTAAGCTGGTATCGCGAGGTGATTGCTGGGGATGCGTTTGACGATGCGTTTGTGCGGGCGAAGCAATGTTTGGTTGGCTGCCACAGTGCTGGCCGCTGGATTATCTCTGGCGGGCACTCTGCGCGCGCAGACGCAGGAACCCGCGTCGCCGCAGCAGAAAATACCTCCACCCACCTCCAGCGACGACGGCCCCGCGACCAGCAACGACGGCATCGTGCTGCCAAAGAAGACCGACGAGCAGAAGCAGAAAGACCAGGCCCCACCCGCGCCCGCCGAAGAGAAGGTGCAGAACCCCGACAATCAGACCTTCTCCCTGCGTGTCGACGTCCCCATGGTGAACCTCGACGTCAACGTCATCCTCGATAAAACGCACCAGTTCGTTCCCGGCCTCAAGCCCGAAAACTTCCTCGTCGTCGAGGACGGTGTCGAGCAGAACGTCACCTCGTTGCGCCTCACCAAGACCCCCATCACAGCCGTCATGCTGTTGGAGTTCGCCTCCACCTCCTACCCCTTCGTGCGCGACATGCAGAACGCCTCCGACGCGTTTTTCCGCACCATGCAGCCCGACGATTACATCGCCGTCGAGACCTACGACATTCGCCCGCGCATCCTCACCGACTTTACGAACAACAAGGAAACCGTCGACGCCGCCCTGAGCAGTCTTGTCATTCCAGGCTTCCGCGAAACGAACATGTTCGACGCGCTCTACGAAACGCTCGACCGCCTCACGCGCATCGATGGTCGCAAGTACATCATCCTCATCGGTTCGGGTGTGGACTCGTTGTCGAAGCTGACGCTCGACGAGATGTTGGCCAAGGTGAAGGCGACCCCCAACGTCACCATCTTCACCGTCAGCACCGGTCAGTTAGTGCGCACGCTTGCTGATGGCTACGGCGGTATGGGGCCGATCACGCGTATGACGTACCTGCAGGCCGACAATCAGATGAAAGCGATTGCGAACATGACCGGCGGCCTCAGCTTCCAGCCCATGTTCCAGGGAGCATTACCCGACATCTTCTCGCAGATCAACGAGTCGATCCGCAACCAGTACGTGCTGACCTACCGCCCGACTAACTCGAAGAACGACGGCACCTACCGCAAGATCAAGGTCTACCTGGTCGACCGCGAAGGCAAGCCGTTAAAGATGCAGGATGAGAAGGGCCGGCCGCTCAAGTACTCCGTGATCGCCCGCGACGGGTATCGAGCAAAGCTGCCGGTGGAGTAACAGCTCTCGTTAATCACGAAAAAGCGAGTGGCCCGTAGTGATTTACTACGGGCCACTCGCTTTTCGTTGAGATTATTTCTTACGCTTCATCCAGCGTATACATCGCCAATCCCGAAAGCAGCTTCGGATAGAAGTCCGTCGACTTCTGCGGCATCACTTCCAGGTTCAGGGATATGTCCTTCATCTGCTCCAGCGTTACCGGCTTGATCAGGAACGCGACATCCGCGTTTCCGCTGCCCACCTGCGCCAGCGCCTCAGGGGCCTCGCGCAGATAGCGAACGTTCGAACCTGCACGAACAGTCTCTTCGCTCAGATCGAGCAGCTTCTCCAGCACCACCTTGTGCAGCTGCGTCACGTCGAGTGCTGCCTTGCGTGCTGAAAGCTCTGCTACCAGCGGAGCCACAGCCTCAGGCTTCGGCGTCAGCAGAAAGTCGCCATCACGCGTCGCTGCGACAAACGCAACGCCAGGCGTGGAGTTCAGCTTGTCCAGCAGGGCCGTCGCGCCAGGATAGTGGCCGCTCACCGTCGTCGGAATCTCTTCGACCGTAAAGAACTCTTCCGCCTTCTGGGTGAACTCGCGGCCATTGAAGCCGATCAGCCCAAAGACCACACGGTGCGTCGGCAGAATCGTAATTCCCGGCGCATCTGCGTTGACGAAGGTCATCATCATCGCCGCTTCCGGGAACGCCGGCACGGGCAGGCCGTTCTCGTCGAGCTTCGGTTGTGCCGTCTTCTCGTCGATACCAAGCTCCGCAGCGCGCTCCTGCATGTACGCCGTCGACGTCTCGTAGCGGTGGTGACCATCGGCGATCAGCAGCCACTTGTCGTCCATCGCCGTCAGCACCTGCTTGATCAGCGTCGGATCCGCCAGCTTCCAGACGCGATGCACAACGGCATACTCGTCCGTGATTTCGAGGTCCGCAGGCTTCGTCGCTTCGCCCGCCTTGGAGCCGAAGATCAGCTCTTCCGCCGTGAACGTCGGGTCGGAGTAGAGCATGTAAATCTGCTCGCAGTAAGCACGCGTCGCTTTGAACAGCGACAGGCGGTCCGATTTATGCTTCGGAAACGTCTGTTCGTGGCGGTAGACGATCTTATCGGCATAGTCATACAGATGACCGAGGCCGATAAAACCGCGACGCTCGCGTACTTCCTCCGTGCCGGGCACGGTGTACGTCTGCGAGTAGCCATAGAGAGCGGGCTCGGCTTCGGGCTTCAGAATCTCTTCTTCACGCCACTGCTTCAGCGTAGCCGCCGCGCGCGTGTAGACGTTCTCCAGCTCATCATCGGTCGAGTTCTTCTTGCCGAGGATGACGCGAATCAGGTTATACGGGCTGGCCGCATAGTAAGCCTCCTGCATCGCAGGAGAGATCTTGTCATAGGGCTGCGTAACAACGTCAGCCATGTTGACGCGAGTGGTGTCGTAACGGAGTGCGCGGAACGGATACAAGCGTGCCATGAGTGTCTCTATTCTATCGAGCCGTGGGTTGTGCGGTTAGCGGCGCTCGAAAGCGTCGTAGTTTCCCCGTGAATCTACGGGGTAGTAATGCGCCAGAAGCGCGCGGGTAGCGGAATCTCGAGCAAACCAGGCCAGCAGATCGTCGTGGCGATCCTCCAGCACCTGGCAGTGAACGGCGGGGTCGTAGCAGCGGTTCACAAGGATCAACTTTGGCTGCCAGCGTTGAATATCTTCGCGAAAGAAGCGATGCTGCGCGTCTTCCATCTTCGTCAACTGCTCCGGCGTCATCTTGTGAGCAGCGGGTGCGGTGCCGCTTTCATTGCGAAGAATCGCGGGCAGCATCCAGAGGTGCGGATACCGCTGCGCGATCGTCAGGTGGAACTTCGCTGCAGGCATCACCGTGTCGTCGACCGTTGTGGTTAGCGTCGCGACAGCGTCACCAGGCTTCAGCCCGGCAAAGAAACTCGCGTCCGGCTGGTCGATAGGGAAGGAGCGATCCCGCGTAAACGGATAGCCCATGAAGTGCGTCGTCAGCGCCACCGCCAGCACGCTCAGCGCAGCAGCCGCTGTGGCAACCCAGCGGGGCGTGCGCACGTCGATAGCATCCATTTCCGGCAGCACTAAAGCCACCAGCGCAAAGCTTGTAAACGCCAGCCCCGGAAGCTGTTGGTAGTACCACCCTGTACCTTGCAGGTAGTAGGCTCCGGTCGCCGCCGCACCCGCCAGCAGCAGAGTTTCCGGCAACGTGCTCGCGGGCTTGCGAACGAAGTAAAACACAGCCGTAATCGCAAGCAGAATATGCAGTTCAATCGCATCGAAGGCCAGTTGCGGAACCGTGCGATGCCCGAACGCCCAGTACGTCTCGCGCAGAAGCGGCAGAATGCTCGAAAGATACAGCGGAGCCAGCGTTCGAATCAGCTCGAAGTACAGCGCGGCTCCCAGCAAAAAACAAATCGGCGCAGGCCGCAGCAGGGAACGCAGGCTCCTGCGTCGCAGCAGTAACGCCGCCTCCAGCACGACCGCAACCACTGCCTCCTGCGGCTTCAGAGCGAACCCCACCATCGCCAGCAGTGCGACCGGAACGCCCATGCTCAGCGGCGTCCGCTCCCCGCGCAACTCGCGGCTGACGAGCAGAAGATACGGCAGCACCAGCAGCGCCAGAATATGGTCGCGCTGTCCAATATCACGCGCCGGCAGCACGTTGTAGACAACCACAGCCGCAAATGCGAGCATCGCTTTCTGCGTCGGCGAAAGCCGTGTCAGCAGCCGCATCCCCAGCATCGCCACCGCAGCTTCCAGCAGCAGCAGCAGGGCTTTGCCCACCGTCGCAGACTCAAGATGCAGCAGGTGAGCCACCATCGCGGGCAGCAGGGAAATCCACACAATCAGCGGCGGGTTGGACTCAAAGAGCGTCGGCCCATAGAGCGTCTCGCCCTGCCGCATATGCTCGGCCACATACAGCAGCCAAAGTTGGTCATGCCCTGCGGCTGGCAGAAACGCAAGCAGGGCGGCCATAGCCACGGCAGCGGCAGTCAGCCAGACGAAGGTACGGCGCAAAAACATCTCCTGCCATCATAAAGAGCAATCAGACCTCAACGGATGATTCCAGTGACTCAAAGACGCCAAGTGAACTTGTTGAAGAGAATCAGCGTCCAATAGAAAGCCGATAAGACCGTGTCGTACATTGAATAGGCGACGAAAGCCTCGGTCAGCGGTTAAAACGTGTTTGTAGAGGGTCGTGAGGGGGGTTATGCACGGTTGCAGTAACTGGAAGATTTGGAGCCGCACCTTGTTAGCTCCCGGTTCGCGAAAAGCGTGCCTGCTGTACACCGGCCTGCTGAGTGCAGGTCTGCTCGGCGTGACTTTCTCCGCCTCGGCACAGCAGCCGACGACGACCCAGCGTACCCCCGATGCGCTCACGCGTGACAGCGACCCCGTTCCTTCGCCCGATCCCGACAAGCAGGTCGTCCCCTCGGCCCCCGCCGACCAGGCCCCACAGGCCATCGGCGGAGTTGGTCAGGTCGTCGAGCAGAACGGCCAGTTCACCTTGCAGACGAACGCCTACGAGGTTCGCCTGAACGCCTCCGTCATCGACAGCAGCGGCCAGTCCGTGGACTCGCTCCCGCAATCCGCCTTCCGCGTCTACGAAGATGGTGTCCTGCAGAACATCATCGGCTTCCGCCACGAAGATCTCCCCGTCTCGCTCGGCATCCTCATCGACAGCTCCGGCTCGATGTACGACAAGCGGACCTCCGTCGACGCCGCCTCCATCGACCTTGTCCGGCTCTCGAACCCACAGGACGAAGCCTTCCTCGTCGACTTCAGCTCCGAGGCCTACATCGATCAGGACTTCACCAGCGACATCACCAAGCTGCAGAAGGGCCTCAGCTACATCAAGTCCAGCGGCGGCACCGCGCTCTACGACGCCGTTGTCGCTTCCGCTGATTATCTGTCCAAGAACGCCAAGCGTCCCAAGCAGGTCCTGCTCATCGTCACAGACGGCGACGACAACGCCTCCAGCGCTTCGCTCGAAGCAGCCATTCGTCGCGTCCAGAACCTCGATGGCCCGGTGATTTACTGCATCGGCCTGCTCTTTGGCGAAGACGTCAGCCGCTCGGAAGCCCGTCACTCGCGCGAAGTCCTCACCGAACTCGCCACGCAGACCGGCGGCGCAGCCTACTTCCCGCGCTCGTTGAAGGAGGTGGACGGCATCACACGTGAGGTTGCCGCCGACATCCGTACCCAGTACACCATCGGCTATCGGTCCACCAACCCGCCACAAAACGGCGGCTATCGCCAGATTCACGTGGAAGCCAAGGAAAAGGGCTATCGTGGCCTGCAGGTTCGCACCCGCAGCGGATACTTCCCCAAAGTCGCGGGGGCAAATAAGAAGTAGCGTTTCTTCAATCAGTTGAGTCAATTCAAGCGGCTTCAGGCTTCGCGTGAGCATCTCAGTAAGGATGCTCACGCGGGGCCTTCGTTCTGTTAGCTTGAATGGGTTCTACTGTGGGCCGATGGAGACCCAAAGATGCTCGATCTGAAGACGATCAACGATGTGTTTGTGAAGGTGGCAGAGCGTGGCGACGAAACGGTCGCGCTGAAACAGGCAGGCGATAGCTGGCAACCCATCACCGCCAACCAGATGGTCGGCCGCGTCCGTGCCGTCATGCAGGCGCTCGAGCGTTGGGGCATTCAGCGCGGCGATCGCGTCGCCCTCGTCAGCAACAACCGCCCCGAGTGGCCCATCGTCGACTTCGCCGTGCTCGCCTCCGGCGCCGCAGACGTTCCGCTCTACCAGACCCTTACGCCCGAGCAGATGGGCTTCATCCTGCGTGACGCTGGCGCCAAGGCAATCTTCCTCGACAGCCGCGAGCAATATGACAAGCTCCTTGCCGCGGGTGATCTGCCTGATCTGAACCACGTCGCAGTCTTCGATGAAGGCGACTTCGAAGGAGCAGAGAAGTTCTCCGACATCCTCAAGGACGCTCCTTCGCTCGAATCCTTCGACGACGCCCTGCGAGCGAAACTCGCCGAAACGCAGCCCGAAGAACTCGCCTCGATCATCTACACGAGCGGCACAACGGGCGACCCCAAGGGCGTGATGCTCACGCACAACAACCTGGCCTCGAACCTGCGCTACTCCACCGACGATCTCTACATCGACAAGACCGGCACCTGCATCTCGTTCCTTCCGCTCAGCCATGCGCTGGCCCGGCATCTTGACTACGCGCTCTACGTCAACGGAGCCACGCTCGCCTACCTGCCCAAGTTCGAAGACCTGCCCAAGGCCATGAAGACAGTTCATCCGACGATCTTCCTCGCGGTTCCGCGCGTCTTTGAGAAGGTCCGTCAAGCTGTGGAAGGCAAGAGCCACGGCCTCAAGAAGTCGATCCTCACCTGGGCGCTCGGCGTCGGCGCAAAGCACCGCGCCGAAGTGGCCGCAGGCAAGAAGCCCGGCGGCCTTCTGTACTCCATCGCGGACAAACTCGTCTTCGTCAAAATTCGTGAAGCCTTCGGCACCTGCGCCCGCGTCTTCATCTCCGGTGGCGCGCCTCTCGGCAAGGAAACCACCGAGTGGTTCCTCGACGTCGGCGTTCGCGTCTTCGAAGGCTACGGCCTTACCGAAACCTCGCCCGTGCTCTCGCGCAACACCTTCGCCCAGTATCGTCAGGGAACCGTCGGCCCCATGATCCCCAACATGGAAGCACGCGTCGCCTCCGACGGCGAGATCGAAGTCCGCGGCGAGTCTGTCTTTGCAGGCTACTGGCAGAAGGAAGAAGCCACGAAGAAGGAGTTCACCGAGGACGGCTGGTTCAAGACCGGTGATATCGGCAAGCTCGAAGACGGCTTCCTCTCCATCACTGATCGCAAGAAAGAGCTGATGAAGACCTCCGGCGGCAAGTACGTCGCGCCGCAGCCCATCGAAAGCAAGCTGAAGGTCGACGCTCTCGTCGGCCAGGCCGCGCTCATCGGCGACAACCGCAAGTTCGTCAGCGTCATCATCTCGCCCAACATACAGCCCCTCAAGGCATGGGCCGAGAAGAACGGCGTCAGCACCGCCGACGAGCAGGCTATGGTGAACGATCCCAAGGTCAAAAAGGCCTATGAAGCAATCATCGAAAAGGTGAACGGCTCTCTCGCGCACTTTGAATCGATTAAAAAAGTCGTTATCGTACCCGAAGAGTGGACCGTTGACTCCGGCGAGCTAACCCCCAGCATGAAACTCAAGCGCCGCGTCATCAACGAGAAGTACAAGAACAAGATCGAGGAGATATATGCGGAGTAGGTTGACGCTGGCCCTGGCGGCCGCAGTTTCGTTCAGTGGTGTCCTGTGGGCGCAGGTGCCCACAGTTCCTACAGATCACTTCGGCCCGCCAACCGACTGTGTCGGCGTCCATACCTCCGCTCATCGCCGCTCGGCCTCTGCCGCAGAAGCCGAGCAGCGCGAAGGGGAGTCGCAATCCTGGCTCGGCCTCACGCGCACCCTGCCCTCCCATGAACCGGTAGAAAACATCGCCATCTCGCGGATGCGTGTAGCGGACTACGCTGACTGCGTCGGCGACAGCGGATGCTACTGGTCAGAGCTCGACGAGCAGTACCGCCGCGCGCAGGACGCCCTCAGCGTGGCTGCAAAGACCGCGCACCCCGGCGAAAAGCTCGCCGTCGTCATGGATATTGACGAGACCACGCTCTCCGGCTACTGCGAGATCAAGCGCGAGGACTTCGGTTACATTGGTGCCAGCTACGAGGCCTGGATCGTCAGCCCCGAGTCCGCCGTCACCATCCCGGGAGCCAAACGCTTCTTCGATCAGGCGAAGAAACTCGGCGTCGCCGTCTTCTTTATAACCGGCCGCTCCGGCGAGCAGGAACCCGGCAAGCCCAGCAGCCGCGAAAACCAGACCGCCGCCACAATCCGCAATCTGAAAGCCGCAGGCTTCGGCGGCTACACCGGGCTGGCTCTGCGCAACGGCGACGAAAACGGCCTCTCCACCATCGCCTACAAGTCACGCGAGCGGGCAAAGATCGCCGGTAGGGGCTACCGTATCGTCATGAGCGTCGGCGACCAGTGGAGCGACCTGCTCGGCGAACCGCGTGCCGAAACCAGCGTCAAGCTGCCAAACCCGTTCTACTTTCTGCCATAACGAATCGAGCGGCCTTAGCGGAGCATCCAACGGCGGATGAGTCTGCTTGGCCGCGCGCGTAAAGAAAACGGGAAGTACCTCAACCCCGTCCCCACAACTGTTGGTGACTTCGGAACTATGTTGAAGGTTCTGCCTCTCTACTTCACCAATAAAGAAGAGAGCGAACCAAAGCAGCCGCTCGGCCCCTTCCATACCGACACCCGCCTCTACGCCACGCCGCCCGCAAGCGGCCTGCGCGTCACCTGGTTCGGGCACTCCGCCATGCTGTTGGAGATCGACGGCCTCCGCGTTCTCATCGATCCCGTCTGGGAGCAGCGCGCCAGCCCCGTGGAGTTCTTCGGCCCAAAGCGTTTCTTCGCTCCAACACTCACGCTGGAAGAGATGCCGGAGCTGGACGTCATCCTCGTCTCGCACGACCACTACGACCACTTTGGCGCAAACACCCTCAAGCATCTGGCCACGCTTAAATCCACCCAGCGTGCTACCTGGATTACCGCCGCGGGCGTCGGCAAGCGCCTCGAAAAGCTCGGCGTCCCCACCTCTCGAATCTCCGCCCTCGACTGGACGCAGACCATAGAGGTTCCCGGTCGCGAGCTCGCCGGTGGCCTGCGCATCACCGCCTGGCCCTCGCGTCACTTCTCCGGCCGCACCCCGTGGGATAGAAACTCAACACTATGGGCGTCCTACGTGATCGAAAGCCCGCAGCATCGCGTCTACTACGGCGCAGACTCAGGCCTCTGGGACGGCTTTGCCGAAATCGGCGCCCAATACGATCGCTTCGACCTGATCATGCTTGAAATCGGCGCCTCGCATCCTCTCTGGTCGAACATTCACCTTGGTCCCGATAACGCCACCAAGGCCTACCTGGCCATGGGAGGCCCGGAGAAATGCGGTCCTCTCTTTCCCATTCACTGGGGACTGTTCAACCTCGCGCTCCACGGCTGGAAGCAGCCGATCGACCGTATGTGCGAGATTGCCGATGAGCAAAACCTTCCGCTCTGGTTACCCGAACCCGGGCAGCCGACGGAGGTTGTCGCTGGAAGCCCGTCACGGTCTTCGTGGTGGAAACGCTTTTAAAATCTTCGCTTTATTGCGGATACTTCAACCTTGGCTCGATTGAGGGGTTGCACGAGTGAGTCGTAGCAAGTTGAACAACAGGCTATGTTTACCGAAACGCCAAGAGTGATGGAAAAGGTGAGGCCAGCCTGAGATTTCACTTGTAACCCTGTGGAAAAGCGGGTACAAAAGGATTCTCGCAGGAAAAAACAGGAGTTCGCCGTACAGGAGACGAGTGACATGGCTGCAGGTACGCAGGGACAGATTGCGGTTCGCGAAGTGATGGACATTCGGCAGGCTGCGGAGTATCTCGGCATTAGCGGCGACACGCTCTACCGTTACGCCAGCGAAGGTTTCGTGCCTGCGTTCAAGCTCGGCAACCGCTGGCGCTTTCGCAAGAGCCTGCTCGACTCCTGGATGGACGAGAAGAGCGGCGTTAACCCCGCTTCGACGGCCGACGTAGACCCGGCAGCGAAGAAGCCCATGGGGCGAGCCCGCTAAGAAAAGAGCCGCAAGCTAAGAGATGAGGCGCAGCGAATCGCGGAAAGCGATCAGACTGCGCCTTTTGTTTTTCCTGGAACTCAGTCGGCGTTACGCGCGGCTCAGGATGAAGCTGGTGATCTCTGCCGGGCAGTTCAGCCGGAACGGCAACCCGACCGTCCCAATGCCACGGTTGACATAAAGCTTCATGTGGTCGAAGTGGAACATGCCTTCGACATAGTTCTTGCCGAGCGGCGGCAGGATCAGTGGTCCCACGAACGGCAGGCGCACCTGTCCGCCGTGCGTATGGCCGGAGAGTACGACGTCGATCTTCTTGAACGTCGGATGCTTCACGATGTGGTCCACAAAGTCCGGCTCATGCGCCATCAGAATCACCGGCGCGCGAGGGTCCTGCGGAATCGCCAGATCGAGATCGGGAATTCGCGTGCTCGCGTCGTCTGAGCCCGCCAGCCAAAGCCTGTCGGAGCCGCGCTCCAGCGCAAAGTAGCTATCGACGAGAATCGGCGTACCGTGGGCCTCAATGGCCTCGATCACATGGCCAGCCCCGACCGCGACATCATGGTTGCCCAGAATTCCAAAGCGCTGCGGCGCCTTGAGCGTGGAAAGAATCTCCGAACACAGCCCCGCGGAGCGCCACGCATGCTTTTCAGGATGCGGCCCACGGCTGATGTAGTCGCCCGTAATCAGCACAAGGTCCGGGTTCAGATTGTTCACGCTGGCAAGGATGCGTTCCAGGAACCATGGCTCGGTAAACCCTTGCAGATGAATGTCGGAAATCTGCACGATGTGGAAGCCGACAAACGCGTCAGGCAGGTTCCGGATCGGTAGTTCCAGCTGATTGATGAAGAACTCGTGGCGCGCGTGCGTGGCAGAGTACGTCCCGATGCCCGCGGCCGTCAGACCGGCAGCGGCCAGAAAGGCACGGCGCGTCATAGGCGCGCGAGGCGTGCGAACGGAGGCCAGGTGAATGCGACGCGTGTCGAAGGGCCCCGAGGAGTTGGGTTGGGTGGAGCTCCTGGGCATGCTTCATGATACCGGGCTTGATGTCATAACGTCTCGTGCAGTGATCGAAGTTGCTCCGTGAAGGTGCCTCAGAGGGTTCTCACAAGTACCCTTCTTAAGACGTAAAATGAAGACGATGCAGTTTGGTGAAAGACGCAAAAAAGCTCTGCGCAGCGCACTGGATTCAGGTCTCGACGGGTTGATCGTAACCCATGGCCCGGACGTCCGCTGGTTGAGCGGCTTTACCGGTTCCAGTGGTGCCGTGGCGATCCGGAAGGGTTCGCCAGCGGTTCTGTTTACGGATGGCCGCTACACTACGCAGGCCAAAGCCCAGGCCGCAGGCTTGAGCGTAAAGATCGGCAAAGGCGCTCCCGGCACGCTTGCTGCAGCATGGCTGGCAGCGCGTGGGGCAAAACGTTGCGGCTTTGAACCAGCCGAAACCACCGTCTCCGCCTTCGAAGCCATGCGCAAAGCCATCCCGTCTGCCGTTCGCCGCGGATTCCTTGTCGCAAAGCCCGGCCTCGTCAGCAGCCTCCGCGAGCTGAAGGACGTTGGCGAAATCGCAAAGATGCGCGCCGCCGCCGCACTTGGCTGCAGGCTTTTCAACGACAATCTGGACACCCTTTTGACCGGCACCGAAACCGAGGCGGAGTTTGCTCTCCGTCTCGAAAGTGGTGCCCGCCGCGCCGGTGCCGACGGCATGAGCTTTGAGACGATCATCGCCGGGGCCACACGCTCCGCGTTGCCGCACGGCAAGGCCAGCGCCGCAAAGCTGCCGCGAAAAGGCTTCGTCACTGTGGACTTTGGAGTCGTGCTCAACGGCTACTGCTCGGACATGACCCGCACAATCTATCGCGGCAAGGCCAGCAAGCGCGAGCGGGACGTGTATCATTCGGTGCTGGAAGCGCAGAACGCGGCAGTGGCCGCAGTGCGCTCCGGAGTGACCTGCGGCGAGGTGGACGAAGCCGCGCGCAGCGTGCTTCGTCGGGCCCGGTTGGACAAATGGTTTACGCACTCCACCGGCCACGGGGTCGGGTTGGAGATTCATGAAGGTCCGCGAGTAGCCGCCAAGCAAGCGCAACGGTTGGAAGCGGGCATGGTGATAACGATTGAGCCGGGAGTCTATCTACCCGGCGAGTGGGGAATTCGCATCGAAGATACGGTAGTGGTCACCGCAGACGGTTGCGAGGTCATCACCGCGGCAAGCCCCAAAGTTTGGATTCAGAAGTAAAGAAGGGAAAAGGAAGACAAGAATGGCTTCAGGACAGGATTTGAAAGAGCTGCGCGAACTGGTCGAATTTTTGAAGGCCAACGACATCGCCGAGTTTGAGCTCGAGCGCGACGACGTGAAGGTAGCGCTGAAGTTCTCGAACGCGATCGTTCAGCCTGCTGCACAGATCACCTATGCGGCCCCCGCAGGCGCTCCGGCAGCTTCGGCTCCGGCTGCTGCACTCGCTGCAGCTCCCGCGACCGCCCCGGCAGCAGCATCTGCTCCCGTGGACGAAACCGCAGGTGCGCATATCGTAAAGTCGCCGATCGTCGGCACTTTCTACGCCGCTCCTTCGCCGGACGCAGACGCCTTTGTGAAGCTCGGAGACAACGTCTCCAAGGGTAAGGTCATCTGCATCGTCGAAGCGATGAAGCTGATGAACGAGATCGAATCCGACGCCTCAGGCGAGATCGTAAAGATCTTCGTCGAAACCGGCAGCCCGGTCGAGTACGGCCAGCCGCTGTTCGCAATCAAGTAGCGTGTTTCGGAGGGAACTGCGTTTGCTTAAGTCGCAGAGACTTTCCAGCAGTTCTTCCTAACTAAGGACGGATTTGATGTTTCGTAAAGTTTTGATCGCAAACCGTGGAGAGATCGCCCTGCGCGTCATCTCGGCGTGCAAGGAAATGGGCATCCGCACGGTAGCGGTGTACTCCGAGGCTGATCGCAACAGCCTTCACGTGCGTTTCGCCGACGAGGCCGTCTGCATCGGCCCTCCGAAGTCCTCCGACAGCTACCTCAACGTAGCGTCGATCATCGCTGCTGCCGAAATCACCGGTGCCGATGCCATCCACCCCGGCTATGGCCTGCTCAGCGAAAACGCGAACTTCGCCGAAGTCTGCCGTGCTTCGAACATCAAGTTCATCGGGCCCCCGCCCGACACCATGCGTATGATGGGCGAAAAGGCCACCGCGCGCACCACCATGAAGAACGCCAAGGTGCCCATTCTTCCGGGTTCTGACGGCATCCTCAAGGACGTCGACGAAGCGCTCGCCACCGCAAAGAAGATCAAGTACCCAGTCATCCTCAAGGCTGTCGCAGGCGGCGGCGGACGCGGCATGCGTATCGTCCGCGCCCCCGAAGAGCTCGCTGACCTCTACAACTCGGCGTCCACCGAAGCTCTCAACGCCTTCTCCAACGGCGACCTCTACATGGAGAAGTTCATCGAGCGCCCGCGCCATATCGAATTCCAGGTGCTGGCCGACGAGCACGGCAACGTCATGAGCCTCGGCGAGCGCGAGTGCTCCATCCAGCGCCGCCATCAGAAGCTCATCGAAGAAGCGCCCTCGCTTCAGGTCTCGCCCGAGCTCCGCAAGAAGCTTGGCAACGTCATCGAGCAGTCCCTCAAGGACATCGGCTACTGGAACGCCGGCACCATCGAGTTCCTCATGGACGAAGACGGCGAGATCTACTTCATCGAGATGAACACCCGCATCCAGGTCGAGCACTGCGTCACCGAAATGGTCACCGGCGTCGATCTCGTGAAGGCCCAGCTCCGCATCGCGGCCGGCGAAAAGCTCTCCGACATCGTCCCCGAGTACCCGGAGATTCGCGGCCACGCCATCGAGTGCCGCATCAACGCCGAGCACCCCGAGAAGTTCACCCCCAGCCCCGGCAAGATCACGGTCTTCAACGTCCCCGGCGGCAACGGTGTGCGCATCGACACCGCCCAGTATCAGGAAGGCGTCGTTCCGCAGTTCTACGACTCCATGATCGGCAAGCTCATCTGCCACGGCAAGGACCGCGAAGAGGCCATCGCCAAGACCCAGCGTGCGCTCAGCCAGTTCGTCGTCGAAGGCATCTTCACCACGATCCCGCTGCACCAGCGCATCTTCGAGGACGAAGACTTCCGCAAGGGAGACTTCGACACGAAGTTCATGGAGCGCTTCCTCACCAAGTAAGCTCGCTTGCTAGTTGAAGAACTCTCCGTAAATGACTCAAAGAAAAGGTCCGGCGCAAGCCGGGCCTTTCTTCTCGCACAGGCGGAAACAATTACGAAACGGTTACGCAGAGTACTTGCCGTTCTCCCTCATTCGGGAGCACACTAACCACCTTGCCGGGCTATCCGGTCCCATAGAGGCGTTCCAGCCATGACGATGCTGCCGAAGTTCTACCCCATCCTCGACAAAGAAACCCTCGACCGCCGCGGCATCCGCGTCAGCTGCTTCGCCGGGGAACTCGCCCGCGCCGGGGTCAAACTCCTCCAGCTTCGCGACAAGCGCGGCGAACCGCAGGAGGTCCTGCGTTCGGCCAGCGCCATCAAGCACGCCTTCGACGGCACTCACTGCCAGCTCGTGCTGAACGACCGTGCCGATCTCGCCAGGCTCGCAGGCTGGAGCGGCGTACACGTCGGCCATACCGACATGCCTCCCGCCGAGGTCCGCGAGCTTCTGCTGACCGACGCCTTTGTCGGCGTCTCCACGCACAACGACCAGCAGGTGCTGGCCGCAGACGCAGGCTGCGCCGACTACGTCGCCATCGGCCCCATCTTCGCCACCGGGACCAAGCTCGACGCCGACCCGGTCGTCGGCCTCGAAGGTCTCCGCCGCGCCCGCGCTCTCACCCGCAAGCCCATCGTGGCCATCGGCGGCATCACGCGCCAGAACGCGCAGAGCGTCCTCGACGCAGGTGCGGACTGCGTCGCCGTCATCGGCGGCCTCTTCATCCCCGGAGAGCGTCCCGGCAAGGTCGCCTCCGACTTCCTTGAACTGCTCGGCTAAGAACGCCACAAGCCAGCCAAGCTTTTCGCTTCGCGCATCGCCGCCGCAATGCTAGGGTGAGGCTGTGACTTCTGAACAGCAGAGTGGCGACACTCACCTCGTCAAAAGCCTTGGCCTCTTTTCGGCCACGGCCATCGTGATGGGCTCTATGATCGGCTCGGGCATCTTCATCGTTCCCGCCGAGATGAGCCGTACTCTGGCCTCGCCCGCCTTGCTCATCGCAGCCTGGCTGGTCACCGCGTTCATGACCATCGTCGGCGCGCTCAGCTATGGGGAGCTCGCCGCCATGATGCCCAGGGCTGGCGGCCAGTATGTCTACCTCCGCGAAGGCCTAGGCCCGGTCTGGGGCTTCCTCTACGGCTGGACGCTCTTTCTCGTCATCCAGACAGGAACCATAGCTGCTGTAGCGGTGGCGTTTGCCAAATTCCTCGGCGTCTTCTTCCCCTCGGTCAGCCAGTCGCGCTGGATCTGGCACATGGGGCAGGGCAACGTCGGCCTCAACACCGCCAACCTCTCCGCCATGGTCGTGCTGGTTCTGCTCACCTGGCTGAACACGCGCGGCGTCAAGCTCGGTGCGGCCGTACAGAACATCTTCACCAGCGCCAAGGTGCTGGCTCTGCTCGGTGTCATCGCCGTCGGGCTCATCGCGCGCAACGCCGGGGCCATCGCCTCCAACTTCGGCAAAAACTTCTGGGTCAACTCCAACTGGCACAGCCAGCAGTTGCTGGACGTCGGAGCAAACGGCCACTTCGCTCTGGTCGGCGTCTTCACCCTCGTCGCGGTCGTGCAGGTCGGCTCGCTCTTCAGCTCAGACGCCTGGAACAACGTCACCTTCACCGCCGGGGAGATCACCAATCCCAAGCGCAACCTGCCGCTCTCGCTGGTTCTGGGCACAGGCATCGTTCTCGCGCTCTATATCGCCTGCAATTTCGTTTATCTAAGTGTTTTGCCGATGGTTGGCATCGCCATGGCCCCGCAGGACCGTGTCGCCACAGCCGTCATGCAGGTCGCATTTGGCGCAGTCGGCGCCAAGCTGATGTCCGCAGCCATTCTGGTCAGCACCTTCGGCTGCGCCAATGGAATGGTGCTCGCCGGGGCCCGCGTCTACTACGCCATGAGCGGCGACCGGCTCTTCTTCGCGGCAACTGGAAAGCTTGATCCGAAGACGGGCGTACCGCGCAACGCCCTTTGGTTGCAATGTGTTTGGGCCTGCCTGCTCTGCCTCAGCGGACAGTACGGAAACCTGCTCGATTACGTCATTTTCGCGGTCTTGCTCTTCTACATCCTGACGATTGTGGCCCTCTTCCGCCTTCGTCAGACCCGTCCCGAAGCGCCTCGACCGTACAAAGCGTTCGGTTATCCGCTTCTGCCAGGTTGCTACATTGTGATTGCCACGTTCATTTGTGGTGTACTTTTACGGTATAAGCCGCAATACACTTGGCCGGGGTTAGGGATCGTGCTGCTTGGTCTGCCGGTCTACTTTCTGTGGCAACGTAAATCGGCAGCCTAACGCTGCCGGGTACTTCCAGAGACGTAAGGAAACGCATGTCGAATTTGCTGAAGGTGAAGCCGCTATCCGCCATTATGGGAGAAGCGACAGAGACGGGCGAGCACACGCTGAAACGGTCGCTCGGTTCAGGAAGCCTGATCGCGCTGGGTATCGGCGCCATTATCGGTACGGGAATCTTCGTGCTGACAGGTACGGTCGCCGCGCAGTACGCTGGCCCGGGTGTGGTCTGGTCGTTCATTGCTGCCGCCATCGGTTGCGTCTTCGCTGGCCTCTGCTACGCCGAGTTCTCCGCGATGATTCCGGTCGCCGGTTCGGCCTACACCTACGGCTACGCCACGCTCGGTGAGCTCTTTGCCTGGATCATCGGCTGGGATCTCGTGCTCGAGTACGCCTTCGGCGCAGCCACCGTCTGCTCCGGCTGGTCCGGCTACGTGCTTTCGCTCGGCCAGGACTTCGGACTTCGTCTCCCGCCTGAACTCGCCGGAACACCTGGCTCTGTCTTCGTCCTCTATGAGGGCCACTGGGAGTTCCTCGGCCGTGTTCAGCAGAAGCTGCTCAACAGCGGCGTCGACTGGCACACCCTGCCGCAGCGTCACGGCATCTTCAATCTCGTGGCGTTCGTTGGCATCATGCTCGTCACCACGATCCTAGTAATCGGCGTCAAGGAGTCGGCGAACTTCAACACCGTCATCGTTGCCGTCAAGCTCTTCGTGCTGGTCGTCTTCCTCATCGTCGGTGGCAACACGCTCTTCCACCACCCCGAACTGATGAAGGTCAACTGGCATCCGTTCCTTCCGCCCAACACCGGCAAGTTCGGTGACTACGGCTGGTCGGGCGTGCTTCGAGGCGCAGGCGTCATCTTCTTCGCCTATATCGGCTTTGACGCTGTCTCTACCGCAGCACAGGAAGCCAAGAACCCAAAGAAGGACATGCCCCGCGGCATCCTTGGTTCGCTGGTCATCTGCACCATCCTGTACATCCTGGTCGCGCTCGTGCTCACCGCGCTGATCAACTACAAGTACCTGAACCTGCCCGACGCGCTCGCAGTCGGCATCGACGCTACCGGCGTTCGCTGGGGCGCTCTGCTGGTCAAGATCGGCGCACTCGGCGGTCTCTCTTCGACGATGGTCGTGATGCTGCTCGGTCAGAGCCGCGTCTTCTTCTCCATGTCGAAGGACGGTCTGCTGCCGAAGTTCTTCTCCACCATCCACCCGAAGTTCCGCACCCCGTGGATCTCGTCGATCACCGTCGGCCTCGTCGTTGCGACCTTCTCCTCGCTGATTCCGCTGGCAAAGCTCGGTGAGATGTGCTCGATCGGTACGCTGCTCGCGTTCATCATCGTCTGCGCTGGCGTCTGGGTGCTGCGTAAGCGTTCGCCTGAGCTTCCTCGCCCCTTCCGCGCTCCGTGGATGCCCGTTACTCCGATCCTCGGCATCCTGATCTCGCTCGCCCTGATGGCAGGCCTTCCGTGGGAAACCTGGCTGCGCCTCTTCGTCTGGCTGGCAATCGGCCTGGTGATCTACTTCTCCTACAGCCGCAAACATAGCCGCGTACAGAACTCGCTTCCGCCCGAGCCTCCTCACTAGAGACGGTGGTGCAAGCAAAAGAAAAGGCCCGGCAATTGCCGGGCCTTTTCACGTCCGCTGAATACGAGGCTCACGAGACTCAGGGGGCTGGAGTAGGGATAGGAACACCGCCCGCAGCCGGAACCGCCACCGCAGGCTTGCTGGCGCTTGCGGTGGTCGATGCCTTGCCTGAGCCTGCGGCCGACGGCTTGCTTGAATGGCTGCTGGAGCTCTTGTGCGTCGGCGCCGGACTGGTCATCGGCACGTTGGCCGAGTCGATCGGCGTCGGGTTGTCGCGCAGCTTGAAGAAGAGCGTGCTTCCGCTCACAGGATGCGGCACCTGCAGCGTCAGACCCGTGTAGCCATCCGGTACAGGCGTCGGGTTCGCAAACGCCGGATCGTTGGAGATAGCCTGCACCAGGAAGAACGAGTTCCCGGTAAGCGTGCAGGGCTGGCTCATCTCCGCCGGGCACTGCAGCCCCGTGAACGTCGGCAGGCGAACCAGCGTTACCAGCGGAATCCAGTCGCTGGCCGTCGAGCCGTCCTCGTTCGCATCCGTTCCCTTGGCCGGGAAGAGAGCGCGCACGTGGAGAGCTCCGAAAGCCGACGGGCCGAACGATCGCGACGGGTCGAGTGTGGCGACAATCGTGTGTGGATCCTGTAGCAGAAGTCCGCCGGAGGGGGCCAGCGAGAGCGTTGCATGCAACGTTCCGTCAATCGTTTCAATTTCGACGAAACCGCTCCGCGGGAAGTTGGTTTTGCTCTTCAACGTGAAGGTCAGGCGCGAAGTCAGCGGAAGGTCATCGGCGCTGGTCAGCGTGATAATCGGATCGCTGGCCGGGTCAGGGGACTTCGATAGCAGCATGACCGAAGGCCGCGCAACTGTAACATTTACCGGCTGGTTAAAGCTGCGGCCATCGCTCAGCGAGATCTGCGCGGAGAGGTGATCGTCGACCTTCGTCGGCGGAACGGACGCGTTCTCGGGCAGGGAAAGGTGCAGCACGCCACCCTGCGGTTGGCCCTGTGGTTTGAAGACCAGGTCGCCAACATTGATGTGTGAAATCGTTTCAAGACCGGTTCCACGGACAGCAATATTCCGGTCCCCGGCATGAAGCTCGATCTCGGTAACCTTGGCGGGAGCCAGATAGGTTCGAGCAGAAAGCGTGTCCGCCTTCGGCTGGCCAAACTGTTGAATCTCAACGTTTAAGTCGCCCGGAGTGCTGGCATCGTTCAGCGGCAGAGTCACGGCCAGGGGTGCTGGCGTGCCTGTTGGAACATCCGGTTGCGGATCAGGCTTGAACTCCAGATGCAGCGGCGAGTTCATTCCCGCAGGTTGCGCCGTAATGTGATGAACGCAAGCCGTTCCCGAAGAAATCAGCAGCATTTTCGCGGTTGTTCCCGTGATCAGGTTGGAGCTGGCAACGATATGCCACTCACCGCCCGGAAGCTGCTGCAGCGGTACGGTGGGACCATCAAACGGATCAAATCCCCAAAAACCCTTAATTGTTCCCGTCAAATACACCGGTGCCGGTTGCGGCTTGGCAGGAGGCTCTGGCTGCGCAGGCTTGCTTCCCGGGGCGCCTGGCGTGCCCAGCGAGGGCTGCACCAGGCTCTTAGGCATCGGCAACTCGTGGCGCTGGAACGGATGCTCACCCGTCTGCAGGACCAGGCCGCCTTGGTACGGATCAGCGGTGAGCGGGATGTCTGCTTCCTTCGGCGCGCCGGGAGGCGTATTCAGATGCAGCACGATGTTGTGTGCGAGGTTCGTGGAGAAGACGAGCGGAGCGCCTTCAATGGGCACAGCCACGTTGGGCTGCAGCAGGCACGTTACGTGGTCGGCCTCAGCCAAACGTAGCGGCGGCGTCACGGACTTCGTCACCGCAGGAAGACCGATCACCAGTACCGATTTCGGATTGTGGAACGACGGCGGCGTATTGAGTCGCAGATTCAGTGCCGATCCCTGGGGGAAGGCGATCGCTGGAATGTACTGGTACTGCGCACTGTGCAGGTTGCTCATCAGGCGCACAAGGTCCACGATGGCACCGACATAGGCGGAGTAAAGACCCGCTCCTGCAGCCTGCGTATAGCTTGCCTGATTGATAAAGTCCGAGCTTGCGCCGTTCGAGAGTTGCTGCGCGATGGTCTGTCCATGACCGTCGTCGAGCAGCGTCTGTGTGCCGGTTTGCGTCAGGCAGGTGAACTGCGTGTCGATGGGACGCTTGAAGCAGTCTTCATTCGGCTTGAGGTTCAGGGTTCGCGCCAGCAGGTCGGAGTGCTTCTGCAGGTCTTTCGCGTCTGAAGGGGGAACTCGGCGAATGCTGGCTAGGTACTTCTCGATGCGTGCCTGTTCAAAGCCTGCCTCGACGAGATCCTGCTGCGCACGGACGAAGACGCCGGGCCGGCCGCGGACGGCGGACTTTAAGGTGGAGAAGTCGCCACCGGTCTCAGGGGCCATCAGGAGTACGACCTGCTGGGCTTCGTCGGGCACGGTGATGAACGCGCCTTCCTGCTGCACCTTCTTGTTCCACGTCTCGATGCGGTTGAACCAGCTCTCGGGAGGGGGGTTGGTGGTGCCGCGCAGGAAGACGCAGATCAGCAGGTAATGAACGGACTGAGAGGTGGGCAGGTCTGGATGGATCCAGAGCTTATCGCCCGGCTGCAGGTTTGGAACCTGCGCAATGTCAAGAGTTTGCGATCCGCGTGTGACGCGGACATCAATACGGGGGCCGACGAGGTCGAAACGACCATCGGCGGCTGCTGACGCCGTGGGGAACAGAGCGGCAACGGCGAGGACGGCGGGCAAAACGGATTTGCGAAAAGGCAGAAGTGCCATGCTGCGAGTTTAGATGCGGAACGGCCTGCAAGGTTAGTTGTCTTCTCGTGGTAGTCTCGGCGAAGTTATGGCACACACAGAGCAACAGGTCAGCGCCGAAGGCAGCCCGTATCGACGGCACCTGCCTGGTTTAGACGGTTTGCGCGGGCTGTCTGTGCTGGGTGTGCTGGTGGCGCATCTGCTTGTTATGCCAGCAGTAACGCGGGCCGGAGGCGTGGCGCAGGCGTTCGTTCGCTTCTGCGGTATGGGGGTCGTGGTCTTCTTTGTTCTCTCAGGATTTCTGATCACAGGCATCCTGTATGAGTCGCTGGAAGAGGAAGGCTTTTTCCGCAAGTTTTATGTGCGCCGCATTCTGCGCATCGCGCCGATTTATTACCTTGTGATTCTCGTGCTGGTGGGCACGGTGCTGTTTGCAGGCAAGCAGTATGGACATCAACCACTTTCTCTGGCGTTGTATCTGCAAAATACGTCGGTCGTGGCTCCACCGATATGGGAGTACAACGGCGTTTCGAAGCTGCCGATGCTGCACTTCTGGACTCTGGCGGTGGAGGAGCAGTTTTACCTGCTGTGGCCTGTGTTGCTGTTTCTGCTGCGTGACCGGCGAGCTATTGCGTGGGCTGCGGTCGGCGGATCGCTGCTCAGTATTGTGTTGCGTTACTGGATGGTGATGGGGCGCGGAGCCAGCGATGAGGCGGTGCACTGCATGACGATGTGCCGGTTAGACACGCTGCTGCTGGGTGCGTTGCTGGCGATGCTGGTGCGTACGCGCTGGCATGATCACACGTTGCGTTCCGCGTGCTGGCTGCTGCCCGGAGGGTTGGGGCTGACGTGGGGCTGCTACGGCGTTTCGCGCTGGCACGTCGCGCCGATGTGGCTGCAGGGCGCTGTGTTTTCGCTGTCCTACACGGGCTATGCCATTGCGTCGGCAGGCCTTTTACTCTTTGCCCTGCGGCGTGGTGGTGGGGTGAGCGAGCGCTTCTTCGAGATGAAGTGGCTTCGCTGGCTGGGACGCTACAGCTACGGCATCTACGTGCTGCATTACATCTTCCACGGGCTTTGGTCGGAGGCCTGGCGCGCATGGCTAGCTGGGCATGGGTTGCGAGGAACGCCGGGAGCTTGTCTTGAGGCTGTGGCGATGGCCGCGTTTTCGATTGCAGTGGCGGTCGCTTCGTATGAGCTGTACGAAAAGCGCTTCCTGAAGCTGAAGCGCTTTGTACAGTACACCGGAGTTGTGGCGAAGAGCGTTTAGCCGCGAGCGCGGGCGCTGGGTTGATCGCTGGCGACGGCACCGTCGCGGATCGAAATGACGCGGTGGGCAAACTCGGCGATGTCGGGCTCATGCGTGACGAGCACGATGGTGTTGCCCTTGGCGTGCAGATCGTCGAAGAGCGCCATGATCTCGACCGAGGTCTTGGAGTCCAGGTTGCCCGTGGGTTCGTCGGCGAGGATGATCGACGGACGGTTGACGAGCGCGCGGGCGATGGCGACGCGCTGGCGCTGCCCGCCGGAAAGTTCGTTCGGCTTGTGGTCCATACGGGTGCCGAGGCCGACCTGTGTGAGGACCTCCTTTGCGCGTTCGATGCGTTCGCGGGCGGGGGTGCCGTTGTAGATCAGCGGTAGCTCGACGTTGTGCAGGGAGCTGGCGCGGGCCAGAAGGTTGAAGGTCTGGAAGACGAAGCCGATCTCCTTGTTGCGGATGCGGGCGAGTTCGTCGTCGTTCAACTCAGAGACGTCATGGCCGTTGAGCCAGTACTTTCCGTAGCTCGGGGAATCGAGGCAGCCGATGAGGTTCATCAAGGTCGACTTGCCAGAGCCTGAGGGGCCCATGATGGCGACGTACTCGTTGCGACGGATGCGGACGTCGACGCCGCGCAGCGCGTTCACCTGCTGGTCGCCCATGACATAGGTCTTCCAGATGTTGTCGGTGACGATGACCTCGCCGGGTTTTGGCCCGTCGGGGTTGGCGCCGGTTCGATCGGCGGGGTTCAGCGTGGTTTGGGCAGCTGCTTCTAGCGTCATCTTGAGTCTTATTCTCCGCTGTCTGGTGGATGCCGTCGAGAGGGCGGACGATGCGCCTTTAGTTGGCGGTGTCGTCCGCCTTGGCCAGTGAGTTGTCGCGTTTGACGATGGTTCCGCTCTTGAGCGTGCGTAGCGTCTTGTAGCGGCCGGTTACGATCTCGTCGCCAGCCTTCAGGCCGGAGAGGACTTCGATGTCCGTTGTGCCGGTGACGCCGGTGCTGACAGGAACGAAGTGGGCGCGTAGCTTCTTGCGGTCGTCTACGAGCAGGTAAACACCTTGCACGAGCGTGGGCTTGGCGGTTGTGGTTTCGGCCCCGGCGGTGGCCTTGCCGTGGCTCTTCCAAAGGAGCTCCTCGGCCTTGGCGTCGCGCTGGACGAGTGCCTGAATGGGGATGACGAGGGTGTCCGGCTTGTTGGCTGTGGTGATCTTGGCGGTGGTGGAGAGGCCGGGACGAAGCTCAGAGAGGGCAGGAGTGGGGTCGAGCGTGACGACGACCTTGAAATCTTTGGCCTCTTCGGTGCCGGTGGTGGACTGCGACGTTGCCAGACCGGTGGTGCGGAGCAGAGCCTGATCGCCGACCTCGGTAACGTGGCCCTTGAAGACGCGGCCGGGGAGGGCATCGACGGAGACGTCGGCGGGTTGGCCGAGCTGTACGTTGACGATGTCGGTCTCGTCGACCTTGACCTCGGCGGTGATGACGCTCATGTCCGCGAGCGTCATGAGCGTGGAGCCTTCGGCGTTCTGGATGCCGACGACGACGGTTTCGCCTTCGCGGACGGGGACGTTCGTAACGAGGGCGTCAAAGGGAGCGCGCGACTGCGTGAGGCCGAGGGAGTAGTCGTTGCCGCGCAGCGTGGCGACAGACTGCGTAACCGTAGAACGCGCCGAGGCGGTCTGGGCCACGGCCTGGGCCTCTGCAGCCTGACGCTGCTGCAGGGTGGCTGCCGAGACGCCGTAGAGGGCTTCCTTGGAGTCGTAATCCTGCTTGGAAATCAGCTTGGCGTTGTAGAGGAGCTTGGCGCGGTCGTAATCGAGCTTTTTCTGCTGGAGGTCGGCTTTGGCCTCTGCCGTATTGGCTGAAGCGGTCCTTTCCGCCGCGATGTAGCTCTCGACATTGGTCTTGTTGGAGGCGATGAGAGCCTTCTGCGAAGCGACGGCGGAGGCGGGCTGGTCGCTTTCGACCGTCGCGACGAGTTGGCCGGCTTTGACGTGATCGCCTTCTTTTACATAGAGATGCGTGATGCGGCCAAAGGCCGTTGCGCCGACGTTGACGTAGGTCTTGGGCTTGATTTGTCCTGTGCCGGAGATGGCTGCGACGAGGTCCTGGCGCGTGGCCTTGCCCGTGGCGACGGCGGTTACGTTGGCCGCGTTGTACTTAATCGTGCCGAAGATGATGGCGACGAGGACAAGCAGTCCGGCAATAAGGGCAATGATCTTTTTGGGGCTCATAAGCTCTTTCAACGATCGGCAGACGACGCCGGTAGATAGATTTCTCTGTGGTCGTACGCAGTGTGCGGAGAGAAAGTTCCGCGATGGGAACAAGATGCAGCGTTGCTAACGAATGCGGAGAATTGGCGTCTCCGATAATAGCAGTGGTGCAGGCTGGTCAGAGGCCTGTCGGTTCGCGACAAAACGTTTTGATGAGCCGGAGATGCTTGCTTGTCGCGAATGGTTGCAACCGAGTAAACTTGAAGCGTTTCCCGGGTAGTCCGTGGACCAGGAGTACGGCCCTTCGATGCATCGTTCCGCACGATTTTTGTTTTCCGGTGTCAGCGCAGTTTTGCTTGGCGGGTTTCTACTCGCGGCAGGCGCGCAGGAACCCGCCTCCGACCAGACTCCCACCAAGACTCCGCAGCGTGATAACGGCGGTGTTGTAAAGGTTCAACCGACAGAAGAGCACCCCGATCCGCTGAAGCGTCGCTTGAGCGACCACCAGGAGTATGAGCGCCGTAAGGCGACCAAGGTCGAACTCAAGGGTGAGTACAAGAAGTGGCTCGATGAGGATGTTCGCTGGATCATTACGGACGAGGAAACAAAGGCGTTCAAGTCACTGGCAAACGATGAAGAACGCGATGCGTTCATCGAAGAGTTCTGGCAGCGCCGCAACCCGAACCCCGAGTCTGTAGACAATATCTATCGTGACGAGCACTACGCTCGTATCGCCTATGCCAACGAGCACTTCGCCGCTGGTAAGCCGGGTTGGATGACTGACCGCGGACACATCTACATTGCGTTCGGCAAGCCGGATTCGATTGACTCGCACCCGTCGGGTGGTAATTATCAGCGCCCGATTGAAGAAGGCGGCGGCTCGACCTCGACGTTCCCGTTCGAGACGTGGCACTACCGCTACCTTGCGGGCGTGGGCGACAACATCGACATCGAATTCGTGGATACCTGCATGTGCGGCGACTACCACGCAACGATCGATCGTTCAGAGAAGGACGCGCTGCTGCATACGCCGGGCGCTGGCCTGACGATGTTCGAAGAGATGGGACAGGCGAAGAAGGCTGACCGTTTCTCGGGCGGTGGTCTGGAGAGCCTGGGCGCCGGCCCGATGTCGCAGTCGCAGCAGTCCAAGCAGTTTGATCGCCTGGAGACGTTTGCCAAGCTGATGGCTCCGCCGGAAGTGAAGTTTGCTGACCTCGACAAGTTTCTTTCGTCGAGCAAGATCCTGACCGGACCGCCGTTCCTCTTCGACGTTCGCACGGATTATGTGAAGCTGACGAATGAGACCGTGATGGTGCCGCTGACGTTGCAGATTCGCAATGGAGACATCACCTACCAGACAAAGGACGGTATTTCGACCGGCGTCGTCAACATTCTGGGACGTGTTTCGAACATCAACCACCGCGTGGTGCAGACGTTTGAAGACACCGTGAAGGTGGAAGTGCCGAGCGAACTGCTGGGCCGCACCAAGAACAACCAGTCGGTGTACTGGAAGGCCCTTCCGCTCTCGCCGGGTAAGTACAAGGTGGAGATCGCGATCAAGGATGTGAACAATCCTGATCATCTGGGAACGTGGCGCCGTTCGGTGGATGTTCCTCGCTATGAGGAAGATCGCTTGTCTTCGAGCTCGCTGATTCTGGCTGACCAGATGGAGCGTGTGCCGTCCAAGGATGTCGGAACGGGCAACTTCGTTATCGGCAACACGAAGATTCGTCCTCGTGTTCCGGCGGCGATTGCAGCCCCGGTCACGTTCAAGCGCTCGCAGAACCTGAACTTCTGGATGCAGGTGTACAACCTGGGCATCGGGGAGAACAAGCGCAACGATGCGACGATCGAGTACCAGATTATGGACCTGGCAACGAACAAGCAGGTTCTGAACAGTGAGGAGTCGGCGGCGAAGCTGAATCCGAACGCAGACCAGTTGACGCTGGAAAAGACGATGCCGCTGGCGAGCCTGCAACCGGGCCGCTACCAGGTGACGATCAAGGTCAACGATGGAGTTTCGAAGCAGCAGATTGCCGAGAGCGCTCCATTTAATGTTCAGGACTGATTGGAACAAAAGTTGTAGAATTTCGGATAACAGGCGGGCCGGATTGTAAGGGCCCTGCCGGATCCATGGGTGGCTGGTGATGCCAGCCATTCGCTGTACCTTTCAGAGAGCCGTTGGCGCTTTACGCTTAGAGTTGAAGAGGCGCGGTGAAGCGAGTACGACCAAGTCTGATCGTAGTATTCGTCCTTCTAATGTGGGCGACGCAGAGCTATGCTCTGCCGACGTCGGCTGCCGTCTCCGGTGTAGTGCGTGACATTCACGGAACCCCTCAGATGGGAGCGCTGGTGGAGCTGCTCCGCGTCGATGCGAGTTCTGTTGCAACGGCTTTTACCGACGACCACGGGCGTTATCTGCTGCCCAGCGTTCATCCCGGAAAGTATCAACTACGAGCGACGGCGGCGTTCTTTGTGCCGGTGGTTCGTTCAAACCTCAGCCTTCATGCGGGGGCGCAGGCGATCGTCAATCTGACGATGAGCACGCTGTTTGAGGCGGGGAACTGGCTTCCGGCGCAGCGTCGTGGGCCGGAAGAGCTGAATGACGACTGGAAGTGGACGTTGCGGTCCTCGGCAAATCGTCCGCTGTTGCGTTTGGTCGATCCGGAAACGGGCGAGGCGATTTCGACCTCTGCAGGAGAGTCTCCCAAGGCGGATACGCAGGGGCGAGTCACTGTGGTGAACGGCGATGGCGCGTTTGGTTATGGTGGTCAGCACCAGGTGCTGATGATGGACCGGGTTGTAGAAGATGGCTCCGGTACGATCTTTCGCGCGGACCTTGGCGATCCCCAGATACCTTTGACGGTGGCTCCCAGTGTGGATGTTCTGGCCGGCTTCCAGCGGCAGATGTTCAATGGACGGACGCGGCTGGTCACGAGTTTTGCATCGCATCCTGAGTTGGTCGCGAATGGTGTTCCGGGCTTCCAGACGATGCGAATGGCGAGCGCGGAGGAGCTGACGCTGGGCGATGCTGTGATGATCGACGCAGGCACGTTGATCGAGGCGGAAAAGCTGGCGGCGACAAGAATTACGACCGAGCCGTTTGTGCGGGTTGCGTTCCATGTGTCGGACAGCACGGCGATAGAGTACCGCTATGCGACAGGGCGGCAGTTGCAGAGTTCCGCTGATCTCGATCGGCTGAAGCCTCAGGCGACGGTGCTGACGGATGTCAATGGCCGACCGTTGTCGAACAAGGGAAGCCACCACGAGTTTTCCGTGAACCAGAGGCTGGGCGACGAAGATGTGGTGACGATTGCGGTCTATCGCGACTCGTTCACCACGGGCGCGCTGATGGGTTCGGGTAACGTAGACGCGGAGATGATGGGCGTTCTGCCGGTGGTGGCGGACCCGACGACCCAGACCTTCCGTCTGGCCACGTCGGGCTACACGGGACGTGGAGCCAGCGTGACGTTGACGCATAAGCTATCTCCTTCGATGAAGGCGTTTGTGGAGTATGAGGTGGGAACGGCGTTGCGCGCGACGTCGCTGGGCAGCCAGACGCAGGGGCTGACGACGCGAGGACATACGTCTTCGGCAGCGGCGGCTGGTTTGCGGGGCAAGATTGCGCGTACCGGCACAACGGTGAACGCAGAGTATCGCTGGCAGCCGGTGAGCACGCTGACGCAGGTGGATGCCTACAACGCCGGGCTGACGGAAGCGTACCTGGGTTTCTCGGTGCGGCAGCGCATCTGGGGCGGACGCTTCCTGCCGCACGGTATGGACGCGGTGCTGGAGGCGACAAATCTTCTGGAGCAGGGCTATCAGCCGGTGATCGCTCCAGACGGCCATACGCTCTTTCTGGCGCAGGTTCCGCGGGCGATTCAGGGTGGAGTCGCTTTCAACTTCTAGCTTTCGGGATGAAAGAGAAGCTGAGGAAATCTTTCGGGATTTAGTGCTATACTAATCTTCGTGCGGTGAGGTTCTCCCACACAGTCCAAGCGGACTTCAAGGTTGAAGTTTGCGTCCTTATCAGCCAGATAAGGGGCAAGGAAATGGACGCGTAGCTCAACTGGCAGAGCATTCGACTCTTAATCGACAGGTTGTAGGTTCGATTCCTACCGCGTCCACCAAACGATTGAAACGGCTCGCTTCGGCGAGCCGTTTGCTTTTGCTCTCTGAGTTAACCGGTGGCAGAGCAATCCGTGAAGGTTAAGACGCAAACAGAACGGCCCAGCGAATTCGCTGGGCCGTTCTGTTTGCGTGCGAATCAGGTTTAGCCGACGAAGTCGACGTTCGCCTTCATCGGGATGATGCCACGGTCGTAGCCCATGTCGAGGAGCTTGTGGATGGCTTTGCGGCCGTCCTCGCCGTAGTTGATCGTGCGGTCGTTGACGTACATGCCGACGAAGCGGTTTGCCAGCGTCGTGTCAAGGTCGCGGGCGAACTGCATGGCGTACTCGAGGGCCGCTTCGCGGTTGTCGAGAGCGTGTTGGATGGAGTCGCGCACGGCGATGGTCGTGGTGAGCTTGACGTCGTCCGGGAGGGAGCGGCGAATGACGTTGCCACCGAGCGGAAGGACGAGGCCGGTCTGTTCGCGCCACCACACGCCGAGGTCGACGATCTTCTTCAGGCCATCGCGGGCGTAGGTGAGCTGGCCTTCGTGGATGATGAGGCCTGCGTCATACTTGCCGGCGAGGACGGCAGGGATGATCTGGTCAAAGGGAACGGTCTCGGTTTCGATCTCCGGTCCGAAGATCTTGAGCGCGAGGTATGCGGTGGTGAGGGTTCCCGGGACAGCGATCTTCAGCTTCTTGACTTCATCCTGGGTGTAAGCCTTCGGGGCCACGATCATGGGGCCGTAGTTATCGCCGACGGAGCCGCCGCAGGCCATCAGGGTGTAGTTGTCCTGAAGGTAGGGGTAGGCGTGAAAGCTGATGGCGGTGACGTCGTAGAACTGCTCGTCGAGTGCCTTGCGGTTCAGCGTTTCGATGTCGGTGAGGGTGTGGTTGAAGCGATAGCCGGGGACGCGAACCTTGTTGGTCGCGAGTCCGTAAAACATGAATGCGTCGTCCGAGTCCGGGCTATGGGCGATGGAGATGTCACGAATATCAGATGCTGCTTGAGTCATTGGGGCCTTCTATTGCTGAGTTGCTTAGGCGCGCGAGGCGCGGTTGGTGAGGGTGGAGTAGATGCCGGCAGCGGCCAGCACTTTGACAACTTCGCCGGGGAGGAAGGGCGCGATAGAGCCAATCCAGACGGCATGAGCGGAGATCGAGGGCACGAGGTGTGCGAACCAGAATGCTCCGGCGGTGAAAAGAACGGCGATCGCTACGGTGCAGGCGATGGCGGCAGCGGCGAAGCGCGGGAGGCGGGTGGAAAGGGCCTTGGCGGCTCCGCCTGCGATGGCGGCAACAAGCGGGTAGCTGAGGAGGTAGCCGCCGGTGGGTCCGAGGAGCTGCAGGAGTCCTCCCGGGCCGGTGGGGCTGAAGACCGGGAGACCGGCTGCGCCTTCAAGCAGGTAGGCGACCATGGCGGCGAAGCCTGCCACAGGGCCGAGAGCCAGGCCAACACCGAGAACGGCGAGCGGCGTCATGATGAGCGGCACGGGGGTGAAGGGCAGGGGCACAGAGACATGTGCTGCGAAGGCTACGACGAGCGTGGCGGCGATGCCCAGGGTAATACGGCCGGGCAGGCTCTGTGAGAAGGCACGGAGGGATGCGGTGCTGGTAATGGGGGCGGTCGATGCGTTGGTGTGCATGGTTTCGGCTCCTGAAGAGAGGTTCAGCGGCGGCTGGCGTCGCGAAAACGTTTGGGTTCCGGATCGGAAAGGTCACCCCCGTTGGCTTCATCGAAGCGATTCCAGTCGGCATTTGCGGCGGACGGACGATGAAGTTCGGGGAAGCGTGAAGGTTCGGGGCGGAAAGGGTCCTGGGAGGCGGTCTCCTGAAGAGGAGCGGACGCTACAGGGATTTGTGTCGAAGACGCGATACGAACGCGCTGCGAGGAGAGCGGAAAACGGATTTCAGGCTCAGCGGGAGCAGGTTCAACATATGCTTGCGGCGCGGGAGCAGGTGGCGGCGGTACGACGGCAGGCGTCTGGCTACGGCCGGAGAGTGTGGGCGCGAGGGCCTCGTAGCCAGGGCGTGCGTTCTGTGGAGCGGGAGCTTCGTGTGGCTGCCGTGCAGGAGGCGCTGCGGCGTGGCGTTGTGAGGAGAGCGGAGAGCGATCGCGTGCGGCCGCGGCATCTGCGAGGCGCTTTCGGCGACGCGTGCGGCGAATATGCTGTGCGGTCGAGATCGACGCCCACAGCACGGCCACGAATGCGACCACCGTAATGGCAAACAAGTAGGGCATACGCCTGCAGAACAGGATACCAGCAGGGGGTGTGATTCCCGCTAAAGCCAGAGAGTTCGGGTGGACGAAAGAAATATGTGACGAGCTTGATTCCTGCTTTCTTTGTGATATCGATTCCGCGCATCACAGGTGGAATACTGAATTTGTCGTCGGGCGCACGGAGAGAGCCGTCAAAGAGTTGAAAAAGCTGAGCACAAGTGTGCGAGAGGGGTTACGACTGCCGGCATTAGCCGACGTAGCTCGCGATCGCGTCTACACCTGGCGTCGCAAGGCAGCAACTTTTGGCGTAGGCGTTCTGGCTGTTGCGATGGCCTATGGCGTGATCTTTGGCCACAATGGCCTGACGGTGTTTGCTCACAAGCGTGCGGAAGCTCGCTATCTCCAAGGCCAGACAGACCATCTGCAGGAAGAGAATGAACGGCTGCGGGAGCATGTTGATCGCTTGCAGAGCGACCCCGGAGCCATTGAGCATCAGGCACGCGAAGAACTGCACTACACTCGCGCGGGCGAGGTGATTTATACGTTGCCGCCGAAGGCTGCGGATACCGCACCAGTCGCTCCTCCTCCTCCGTAATCGACATCCTGAATGTGAGAATTTCGCTGGCAGCGACGGGTAAGGCTTGCCAGCGCGGCCGCGTTGCGTAGGATTGGTGGTTGGGGGTCGCAGTGCAGAACGTGTGGTTAGAGGGCGGAATCGCGATAGTTGCCGTGCAGTTGCTGGCAGGCGTGGCGGTGCTTTCCGCTGGACGGCAGGAGGCACGGCTGCGTCGTTGGCTTCCTTATGTGGTGAGTGCAGCGGTAGGCGTTTTGCTCGCGACAGGGTTGGCGCATCTGCTGCCGGAAGCTCTGGAGCAGCTTGGACATCGGCGAGCGGTGTGGGTGGTGCTGCTGGCGACGATGGCTGTGTTGTTTGGCTTTGAGCGTGTGGTCCATCTGATCAGCGGTGTGAGCCCGGAGCCTTCGCCGGACCTGGGCGAGCAGCATTGCGATGAGATTCACCACCATGCTCATGGAGCTTCGCGGCCGGCAACGCTGCTGCTTGGCGCGTTCACGCACAGTCTGGTGGATGGAGCGAGCATTGCGGCTGCATTTGCCGTCGACCGTCGGCTGGGTTGGGTGACGGCGATCGCTGTTGGCTTGCATGAGATTCCGCACCGACTGGGAGATTTTGCCTTGCTGCTGCACATGGATGTGGAGCGGAAGAAGGCTGGCTGGCTGGCGGTGATGGCAGGTGGTTCGGGGTTGCTGGGATGGCTTCTGGTGGCAGGGGTTGGTGCTGCTGCTCCTGGAACCGTGGCCTGGCTGCTGCCAGTGAGCGCGGGAAGCTTCCTGTATATCTCGCTGGTCGATCTGCTTCCGGAGTTACTTGGCGAGCGCAGGCTGAGCGCGGCGTTGTGGCAGGTCTTTTGGATCGTCATAGGGGCTGCTCTCGGGATAGGATTGACGCGACTACCAGGAGCGTAAAAACGGCGTATGCGTATCGGTGTTGATCTGGGCGGGACAAAGATTGAAGCTCTGGCGATGGATGATGCCGGGCTGGAGTTGCAGCGGATTCGGGTGGGGACACCGAAGGGCGATTACCAGGGGACGGTGGATGCGATAGCCGGTCTGGTGCGCCAGATCGAAGCCGCACAGGGCGTACAGGCAACGGTGGGCGTGGGGATTCCGGGGACCGTGGTGCGGTCAACGGGCCTGGTGAAGAATGCCAACTCGACGTGGCTCATCGGTAAGCCACTGGAGAAGGACCTGAGCGAGGCTTTGGGCCGCGAGGTGCGTTGCGCCAATGATGCGAACTGCTTTGCCATCAGTGAGGCTACGGACGGGGCTGCGGCCGGATATGACGTTGTATTTGGCGTGATCATCGGCACAGGATGCGGCGGCGGTGTGGCGATCAACGGAGAAATTGCGGCAGGGCCGAACGGGCTGCGTGGGGAGTGGGGACATGCTCCGCTGCCGTGGCAGACGGCCGAGGAGTTTCCGGGGCCGGATTGCTACTGCGGCCGAAAGGGCTGCACGGAGAAGTGGATCTCGGGAACGGGATTTGAAGAAGACTTCAAGCGTGTAACCGGCAAGGACTGGCGCGGCTCTGAGATTGTTACCGCAGCGCAGGCAGGCGATGCGGAGTCGGTGGCTGCGCTGGATCGGCTGGAAGACAGGTTGGCGCGCTCGCTGGCGATGCTGGTGAATATTCTCGACCCGGACGCCATTGTGCTGGGCGGTGGCTTGTCGAAGCTGGATTTTCTGTACACAGGGAACCTGCAGCAGCGGGTTGGAGAGTATACGTTTGGCAAGGGATGTGAGGCTCCGATTTTGCGGAACCTCCATGGGGATTCGAGTGGCGTGCGCGGCGCGGCCTGGTTATGGCCGATGGTGAAGTGACCGAAGTGCTGTGTGGCGCATCTGACACGGTGAGCAAGGAGAAAGAATGGCGACGGCAAAGAAGCCCGCAAAGGCTGCAGTAGCGAAAGAGGCTCTATCGACGGGAAAGCCGTCGCCTGAGCTGAAGTCCCGGATGGGGATTGAGCTGAGGAAGCAGCTGCTGGCGCTGTTAGACGGCGGGCAGGCCCATGCGACGTTTGACGATGCGGTAAAAGGCTTTCCGCCAAAGCTTCAGGGCGAAGTGCCGGACGGGTTGCCGTACTCGGGCTGGCAGTTGCTGGAGCATCTGAGGATTGCGCAGCGCGACATTCTGGACTTCAGCCGCAACCAGGATGGCAGCTACAAGCCGATGAAGTGGCCGGATGATTATTGGCCGAAGGATCGGGAGCCCGCTTCTGCAGCCGCATGGAACAAGACGGTTGTGCAGATTCGCGAAGACCGAAAAGCGTTCGAACAGTTGTTGCGTGAAGCCAGCGATGAAGAGTTGATCGCAGCGTTTCCCTGGGGCGATGGGCAGAACCTGTTGCGAGAAGCGTTTCTGATTGCTGACCACAACGCCTATCATGTGGGCGAGTTGGTGATGCTGCGTCGATTGATGGGGGCCTGGAAGGGCTAACGTGTCTGGTGAAGCAAATGCCCCGGCGGATGAGAGTCTGCCGGGGCATTCTTCGTTTACGGGAAGTTATTTACAGCCCGAGAATGAGCGGCCAATCGGTGGCAGAGTCGACGGTGAGGTCGGGTTCCGCAGCGGCAAGCGCGTGGGGTGCGAGTCCGTAGCTACAGCCAAGGCTGCGAGCGCCGATGTTTCTGGCGGTGAGGACATCGACGTCCGAGTCGCCGACCATGACGAGGTCTGTGGCGGGGATGGGCTGACCGGTGAGTTGCGAGGCTTCGTTCAGGATGGCGAGCAGGCCGGTGGGGTCGGGCTTCTTGGTGGGGAAGCTGTCGCCACCGTAGTTCTGAAAGAAGAACGGAGAAAGACCGAGCGCATCGCAGATGGCGCGTGAGGGGCCTACGGGCTTGTTGGTGAGCACGGCCATCAGGATTTCGGGGTGGTTGGAGCGGATCGCCTGCAGGGAGTCCAGAACGCCGGGGTAGACGTAGGTGTTGTCGAGCTTGTGCTGGCGGTAGTAGCGGAGAAAGAAGCTGAAGGCGTCGCGGAAGTACTTGTCGGCTGCGGGGTCGGAGGAGTCGGCGTCGCCGGGATCTCCGAGGGCTCGGCGGACGAGCATGGCTGCGCCGTCGCCGATGTAGCTGGCGATGGTGGCGTTGGGCAGCGCGGGCTTGCCGACGGACGCGAGCGTGGCATTGATGGAGTTGCAGAGGTCGAGCGAAGAGTCGATGAGCGTGCCGTCGAGGTCGAAAACGAGAAGGCGAAGGTGTGCAGCCATCTCTCCAGCTTAGCTGGTTTGAGACGGCTTAGCGGGAAGCTGCAACCGGGACGGCAGGGCAGGGCCTGGTGGTCCATTCGGCGCGGGAGATCAGCCAGCCACCTTCGGGGTTTCTCGTGTAGGTGAAGTGGAAGAGGCCGCACTCACGGCTGATGGAGGCTTTGTTCTTTGCCTGAATGGCGTCGAGGTAGGTGCCGAACTCTTGGAGCGCCGAGGGGGTGTAGGGTTCGCCGTTGAGACGCTGGTTGGTAAGAGTGAGTTGAACGTGCAGGCTCTTGTGCGCGAAGAGATCTGCGAGCATGGAGCGGATGGCGGGGCCTCCGCTGAAGCTGTGGGCGTTCGAGTCGACCCATGTGGCATCGGTGGTGAAGAGACTCATGACGTCGTCAAGCTGTTGGTGTTCGAGATCGGCCACCAACTGTACGCGGAGTTGCGGGGGCACCAGCACGTTCGATTGTTCCTGTGCTGTAAGCGGCGTGGCTGGGAGAGTGGTCAAGAGAGCGGTAAAGAGAAAAGCAGTGAGGCGCATACGTGAACAGTATGCGCCTCGCTGTGTGGCTACTGGTGGCGTTAGCGTGTGATTTCTACGTCGCCGGAGCCGGTGCGGATGGCAAGAGGCGCTCCGCCGCCGTTGACCGGCGCGGTGACGTGGTGGCGGTTTTCGTTATCGTGGCCTTCAAAGCCCGGGAAGTGAACGCGGATGGTTCCTGAACCGGTGGCGGCTTCGAGGTTGAAGTGGGAGGAGTCGCCCGTATGCAGGCGGACAGACCCTGAACCGGTGCTGGCTTCGGACGGGCCATCGAGGTGCCCGCTAGCTTCAATGTCTCCTGAGCCAGTGCGTGCGTTGAGGCTGCCATTCAGACCGGTGATGCGAATGGAACCTGAGCCGGAGCGGGCCTTGATGGGGGCGGCGACTGTTTCGTTGATCTCAATATCGCCTGAGCCTGACTGGAGTTCGGCGGGGCCGTGAATCTCGCGGGCGCGGATGGAGCCGGAACCTGCGCTGGCGGCGACGAAGCGGCCAACGCTGTTGATCTCGATATCTCCTGAGCCGGTATGGAGGTTGAGCGCGGTGTCGTGCGGTACGCGGATTTCGTAGTCGATGGTGATGTTGTTGAGCAGGCTGCGCTCGGTGACTTCGCCGATACGGATGCTGTTGCCGGACTGCTTGATCGGCGGGTTGGCTACGATGCGGTGGACGCGGGCTTCGATGTCGCTGAAGCTCTTCCAACCTGCGTGGACGTGGCCGACGACCTCGACGGAGCTGTCGTTGCTCTGCATGATGCGGAGGGATCCGGCGCCGTTGGATAGGTAGACGTCGGGCTGTGCCGAGGTGTCGAGTGTGCGACGGAAGGTGTCGTCGGCGTGCGCGGCGGCGACGGTGCTGAAGGCGGCGAGAGCAAGGGCGACGAGGCGTAGCTTCATGAGGAGGTCCTTCCGGGGAGCGCGGCCGGGCCGCGGTTCTGGTCGATGAGATGCCGCACGAAAAGCAAAAGCCTCCGGCGTTCTGGAGGCTTATACGTTGGCGGGGTGCCGGTGGTTCCGTAAAGGGTCAGGCGTATTTGCGCAGAACGCCGAGAACCTTGCCCTGAATGCTGACGCTGGCGGCTGGAGCGTAAATTGGCGCCATCTCTGTGTTGGAAGGCTGCAGGCGGATGAGGTTTCCTTCGCGGTAGTAGCGCTTGAGCGTTGCGTCGGTGTTGTCGACGAGTGCCACGACGATCTCGCCTTCGCGAGCGGTCCGGGTGCGTTCGACGAGGACAAAGTCGCCGGAAACGATATGCTCGTCGCGCATGGAGTCGCCGCGAACTTCGAGGGCAAAAACTTCGCGGTTGCCGATGATGTCGCCAAGAGAGATGGACTCTGCGTTCTCGATGGCCTCTACAGGCTGACCAGCGGCGATGCGCCCGAGCAGCGGCAGACGCTCGAAATTACCCTTCTTTGCGGTTCGCTGCGGAATGACGTCTATGGAGCGCGAGCGATTATGCGCGCGCTGCAAAAGGCCCTTATTCTGCAGGTTTGTGACGTGTTTGTGGACCGTCGCGAGGCTGTTAAGTCCAAGCCCTGCAGCGATTTCCTCGTAGGATGGCGAGTATCCGTGGTTTGTCGTAAATCCCGAGAGGAAGTCAAGAACCTCTTTTTGCCTGCGCGTAATGGCCATGTCACAGAATTGTAGAGAATAAAAGGCGAAGTGCAAGCGAAATTTTAGCGGAACCAGATTGGTCAAGAGGGCGACGCCAGTTTGGGATTCGTTTCAAGACACTTCCCTAAATGGTTTTACAAAGCATTTTTTTCTAATCCAGGGCTAGTCCTGACTCGTGTTGGCGGGAGATGGTGGAGTTCAACCTCCTGAATGTTCCTTCGCTGATTCTCCCCTGGGTGGGTGGGTCGCTATGCGAAGGGAATTCAGATGTCGAGCAATATCTGGAGAGGCGAACTGGATGCGAGTACTGGTAGTGGAAGATGATCGTGCGTTGGGACAGTTTTTACAAAAGGGCCTGCAGATGGAAGGGCATGTGGTGGAGTGGTGCGGTGATGGAGAGAGCGCACTACAGCATGCTGAGGCTTCGCCCGCGGATTTGATGGTGTTGGATCTGAGTCTGCCGCGACGTGATGGGACGGAAGTGCTGGCAGAGGTGGCCGAGCGTTGGCCAGAGACTTCGGTGCTGGTGCTGACTGGTCGCAGCCAGCTGGACGAACGTGTGCGTTGCCTGAATAGCGGCGCAGATGACTGTTTGTTGAAGCCGTTCAGCTTTCATGAACTGACGGCGCGCTGCCGGGCGATTCTGCGCCGTCGTGTGCAGAATGCGGATGCTGTGCTGCGGCATGGTTCGGTGGAGATGAACCGTGTGGATCGCACGGTGAAGCGGGACGGCAAGTATGTGGAGTTGACGGCCAAGGAGTTCGCGCTGCTGGAGTTTTTGCTGCTGCGGCGTGGACAGTCCTGCAGCCGGGGTGAGCTGCTGCGTGAAGTCTGGCAGATGGCGGAAGATTCCTCGACGAATGTCGTGGATGTTTATGTGAACTATCTTCGGCGGAAGCTGGCGATGGTGCATCCGGATAGGCAGTCAAGCGTGACGGTGATTGAGACGGTACGTGGAGTTGGTTACAAGCTTGCGGAGCCTTTGAAGAAGGACTCTGCTCGCGCGGTTTCGATGGAGCAAGGTTTGGCGAGAGGAGCATAGGTCCATGGCTGCTGAAGCAACGTTGCGAGATGGCAAGGGTAGTCCCGAGATCGGGGTTCAGGAGTTGTTGCAGCAGATGGAACGCGAGTTGCACGACCTTTGCCAGCCGGTAACGTCGCTGCAGTGCCGTTTGGAGTTGGGAAAGATGATGGGCGGCGAAGCGGCGCTGGCCGAGGCTGCGGAGGGTGCTCTGGAAGATGTGGCCCGGATCTTTACGGCTGTTTCCCGGATGCGAGCGCAGTTGATGCTGGTGATGAAGCCAGAGTAAGTGGAGCAGAAACGATGGCGATGAGCGATAGTTCGGCGGGGAAGATCGTGGTGCTGGCAAGCGCCGATGCGGCGCTGCGTCAACGACTTCGGCAGAGCCTGGTGGGAATGCGCTGGACAGTGCGAGAGGCTGTTGGCGGTGCGGATGCGATTGCTCAGATGGAAGATACGCATGCCGAAGCTCTGGTAATGGACCACTGGCTGCCGGACCTGGAGGCTGCGGAGTTTGCCGGGCAGGTGAGGCTGATGTACCCCGGCGTGGATGTGCTGCGCGTGGATGGCGATCCCGTGGAGGGTTCGCAGCGATCGCCGCGGAGGCATGAGTTATTGCATGCGTTGCGCGAGGCGCTGGAAGATTTGCCTGTGTCGTTGCCGGCGCAAGCGTTGCCAGAAAAGAGCGACGGAGCTGCCTGGGCTTCGGCCCCTTTGGTGGCGCCGGGGAAGATTGCCGCCGCGCCGGGAGCTGGGTTCTTCGAGTCTTTGATGGCAGAGCCGGTCACTCCGGAGCCTACGCTGGAGGAGTTGGCGGTTAGGGCAGGAGCAAGCCTTGTGGATGAGGCCTCGGGTGCTGCTGCGGCGAGGGTGGTCGAGCCTGTCGTGACGTTTCCGGTGGATATTCCCGGAATGGTGGGTGCAAGTGCCGGGATGCATACGCTTGCGCGATTGATTCGCCTGGTCGCTCCGACGTCTGCCACGGTGTTGATCGAGGGCGAGACCGGAACCGGTAAGGAAGTGGTTGCGCAGGCCCTTCACGCGTTGAGCCTGAGGGCGAACAAGCCGTTTGCCGTGCTGAACTGCGCGGCGATCCCAGAGTCGTTGCTGGAAGCGGAGTTGTTTGGACATACGCGTGGCGCTTTTACGGGAGCGGTAACCTCTCGAACCGGGCGTATTGAGGCTGCGCATGGCGGCACGCTGTTCCTGGATGAGATTGGAGAGATGCCGCTGGCGCTGCAGGCCAAGATGCTGCGATTTCTGGAGTGTGGTGAGTTGCAGCGGGTGGGGGACAACGAAGTGGTGCGGGTGGACGTACGCGTGATCGCTGCGACGCACCAGGACATTGAACGCCGAGCGGAGCAGGGAACGTTTCGGCTCGATCTGTATCACCGGCTTGCGGTGTTTCCGCTAGAGGTTCCTGCGCTGCGGACGCGGAAAGAAGATATTCCCGCGCTTAGCGAGTTCTTCTTGACGAAGCTGGGGGAAGGCGCGCCGAGGAAGAGGTTGTCGCCGGAAGCCCTGGTGCTGCTGCAAGAGTATGAGTGGCCCGGAAATGTTCGTGAGTTGGGGCATGTGCTGCATCGGGCGACGATTATGGCGGCTGGCCGTATGGAGTTGCTGGCCGAAGATATTCGCTTGAGGCGTGCCGGACGGTAAAAGCATTCTAAGAATTTAAGGTTTGCGGAGATGTTCCGCTAAGAAGGCGCTCAGAGGAGCGCCTTCTTCTTTGGCCGAAGACATGCATGAAGTGTGTAGCGAAAGGGGACGTTGCCAAGCCATGCAAATTGGATCGCATTTGAGTGAAGCGTTGGGGCGCTTCCTTGACCTGACGAACGACCAGATGAAGCTGACTGCTTCCAACCTGGCGAATGTCGATACGCCCGGTTATAAGACGCAGGGGATGAACTTTGCCCAGGCATTTCAGGATGCTATGCACGGCATTGACTCTGGCGCTGCGGCGAACGCTGGTGAGCATGTCTTCAACGTTGACGGGTTGGTGTCGAGGCCGGATGGCAACAATGTGTCGATGGATCGGGAGAGTCTTGATCTGGCGAAGGAGCAGTTGCAGTTTCGTACAGGCGTGGAGTTGCTGAAGCGTGAGTACTCGCGAACCATGTCGGCAATTCATGCGGATTCGAAGTAAGGGAGAGAGCGGATGAACCTGTTCGGTGTGATGGATGTGAGTGGCTCGGCGTTGAAGGCAGAACGGGTGCGCGCGGAAGTTGTTGCCGCGAATATGGCCAATGCCGAGACGACTCGCACGGCGGACGGAACGCCTTATAAACGGCAGCAGGTTGTCTTTGAAAGCTCGGGTGCAACGACTGCGTTTGGTGATGTGTTGCGCGGGCAGCCAGGAGTGCACTTTGCGTCGATGGGTACACCTTCGGCTGCGGGAGCGATTCCGGGTGGTGTGGCGGTGAGCGGTGTGGTGGACGATACTTCGGCTCCGCTGATGCGGTATGAGCCGGGGCATCCGGATGCGGACGCGAATGGGTATGTGGCGTATCCGAATATTAATCCGCTCACCGAGATGGTGGATCTGATGGGAGCGACACGCGCTTACGGAGCGAATGCGAGTGCGTTGCAGGCGGAGAAGAACATGATGAACGCTTCGCTGGATATTTTGAAGTAAGACCTAGGGGATAGACGATGATTCATCCGGTTTCGAGCGCGATTACGAGCGCGATACAACAGGCAGCGACACAAGCGCAGACAGAGCAGACTGCCGCGGCGACTCCGTTTGCTGGTGTTTTTCATTCGATGGTGCAGGAGACGTCGAGCCTGGAGACGAAGGCGAATGAGGCTGTTACGGGCTTGATGAATGGCTCGGGTGTTGAAGTGCATGACGCAATGATCGCGACACAGAAGGCGGATATGAGTTTCGAGTTGGCGTTACAGGTAAGGAACAAAGCCGTTGCGGCGTATCAGCAAATGATGAATATGCAGTTCTAGCAGCAGATCGTATTAGTGACGCATTTCACCAAAGGGATATAGATCAGTGGCAGAGCAGCAGGGACAACAAAGTGCGGAGTTGATGACGCAGCCGGGAGTAGGCGGTGGTGTGGCTCAGGCTGTTCATCTGATGAACCGTGCGCGTGCCATATGGGCGGGGATGCCGCAGTCGAAGCGCACGAAGTTGATTCTGGCTGGAGCTGTGATGGTTGCAGCGTGTGCGCTGGTGAGCTGGTGGGGAACTCGCACGGAGTGGAAGACGCTGTACTCAGGGCTTGAGGTTCGTGACCTGCAGCAGGTTGAGTCTGAGCTGGCAGCGGCGGGCATCACGTATGAGACGACGCAGGATGGAAGCGGCGTTGAGGTTCCGGTGGCATTGCTTGACAAGGCTCGGATGGAAGTGGCCGCGAAGGGAACACCGCAGTCGGGGCGAATGGGCTTTGAGCTCTTCGATAAACCGAACTGGGTTGGTTCAGAGTTCGATGAGAAGGTGAATTATCAGCGCGCTCTTGAGGGCGAGTTGGAGCATACGATTGCGACGATCAGCGCGGTTCGCTCTGCGCGCGTACATCTTGTGATGCCGAAAGATTCGTTGTTCAGCGATGGACAGAAGCCTGCGAAGGCTTCCGTCGTGCTGAAGCTAAAGAGGTCGACTCTGCAGAAGGAAGAGATTGAGTCGATACGGAGTTTCGTGGCAAGTGCGGTGGATGGGCTGCAGCCGGATCAGGTTACGCTGATCGACGCGGATGGGCGGGTCAACCTGAACTCTGTTGCGGCGAATGCGCAGTCGAGTGATGAAGAGCAAGCGCTTTCTGACAAGCTGGTGGCGATGCTCGAGCCATTGGCGGGTAGAGAGAATGTGCGCGCGACGGTGAATATTGCCTATGACCAGAGCTCGCAGGAGCGCACGGATGAGGTTGTGGACCCGACTCAGGTGGTGGCGGTGCAGACGCAGAAGAGCGTGCAGCAGGCCGGTGCAGGAGCGGGACATCCGCAAGGTGTTCCGGGGACGGCGAGCAATACACCCATTACTGCGGATAAGGATGGCAAGGCCCAGCTGCCGGTGTATCCGGCTTCCGCAGCACAGCAGCAGAATGCAAGCGAAGAGAGTTCTACGTTCGCGGTGACGAAGCATACGACGCACGAAGCTGTCGGACCGGGGCGGGTGGCAAGGGTTACGGCTGCGGTGCTGATCAACGATCGTGCTTTGACGGAAGGTGCGGGCAAGGGCTCGCATAGAGTATGGCGGCCTCGCACGATTGATGAGATGAAGCGGTTGGAGGAGTTAGCACGAGCGGCGGTGGGCTTCGAGGAAAAGCGTGGCGATTCTGTGGTGCTGCAAAATATTGCGTTCACTGGAAATGCTCCAGAGCCTGTGGTGACGGGTTGGGAGAAGACGAGCGGCGAGTTGAAGGAGGTGCTTCGCTCACAACCTGAGCTGCTGAAGAATGTCGGTGGTGCGTTGCTGGCTGTGTTGATGATTCTGCTGGTCGTACGTCCAGTGGCAAAGTCAACGATGACGATGCTGAGTGAGGCGAAGGCTTTACCTGGTGCGGTCGGCACTCGTGTGGATGCGTCGTCACGAGTGGAGTTGCAGGACGAGTTGCCGGAGCTTGAGGCGTCTCGATCTGCGGCGCATGCTTTGCCGGGAGTGGAGATTCGCAAATCTCAGGCGGCGATCGATGCCGAAGGCGTACTTGAGTACGTCACGGCGCATGTGAAGCGTGATCCTCAGCAGACGACACGTCTGTTGGAGGCCTGGATTGGTGGAAAGGAACGGTCGTAGAAGATGACAGGAACAATGACGCAGTCGCAGCAGGTGTTTCAACCTTTATTGCTGCCAGTGGATGCAGGGTTTACACCGTCTGATTTGCCGGGAGTAAAGAAGGCCGCAATCTTGCTGTTGGCCGTCGGCAACGATATTGCGAAAGAGATGCTGCAGCAACTAAGCGAGCGTGATGTTCAGCGTGTGACCGAAGAGATTACTAAGCTGCAGGACGTGCCTGCTCCTTTGCTGACGCAGGTTGTCACTGAGTTCTATGGCTTGTTGGAGACGCAGCAGTACATGGTTCGCGGAGGCCGTTTGTATGCTGAGCGAGTGTTGACGGATGCGTTTGGCGAGAAGCGCGCCAAGGACCTGTTGAACGAAGTGCGAGAGTTGCAGGAACGTTCGACGGGCGATATTGCGGTATTGCGTGAGATGGATCCGCAACAGCTAAGCAAGTTTCTGGAGAATGAACATCCGCAGACGATTGCGCTGGTGCTTGCTCATCTTGAGCCGCAGAAAGGTTCCATGCTGTTGATGTCACTGAAGCCACAGCTGAGAGTGGATACGGTGCGACGGCTAGCGGAGATGCGACAGTTTTCTCCGGAGATGGCTTCGAAGGTTGCTTTGATTCTCGCCAAGCGTATGGATGCTCTCGGATCGAGTGGACGCCGCTCGTACTCGGGGTTCAAGTCTGTTGCTGAGTTGCTGAATCGCATGGACCAGAATGCAAGCCGTTCAATTCTGGAGGGCATCGAGCAGACAGAACCAAAGCTGGCTATCGGAATTCGCGACCTGATGTTTACGTTCGATGACCTGTTGACCGTGCCGCAGACGGGGATTCGAGAGATTCTTTCCGCAGTGGATAAGCGGATTCTTGCGACAGCGCTGAAGGGGTCGAAGGAAAATGTTCGCGTTCATCTTTGCGCGGCGATGAGTTCTCGTGCGGTGGAGATGCTGGAAGAAGATATGGAAGCGATGGGACCGGTAAGGGCAAAGGACGTTACCGCCGCGCAGCAGGAGTTACTGGCTGTTGCGCGAAACCTGGAGACGGAAGGCAAGATCGTACTCCGCATGGAGAGTGAAAATGACTACGCCGTTTGATTCGCCTTCTGAGAGCGAAGTGATAGCGCTGCAGTTCGAAGAGTGGAGTGAGAGTGTTGGGCCTTCCTTCGTGGACGCGCAAGAACTTGCGAACGCAGCCGCCGAACGTGACGTATTGACGTCTGAGTTCCAGCAGGAGCTTGCTGTGCGAGTGGAAGAAGCTCGCGAAGCTGCAAGGCACGAGGCTCATGAGGCGGGCGAGCAGCGTATTCACGATGCGATTGAAATTGAGCGAACGGCTGTTGCTATGGCTTGCGCCGGGTTTGCGAAAGCCCGCGAGCGTTACTTCAATGAGATTGAATTGGAAGTGGTCAAGCTGTCGCTATCTATTGCGGAACGGGTGCTGCACCGTGAGGTGATGATGGATGCGACGCTGCTTGCGGGTGTCGTTCGAGTCGCGCTGGCGAAGTTGAGTAGTGCGGATGGTGTGGTGCTATTTGTTCCTGCTGATGATGCTGAGGAGTGGCGCAAGGCAATGAAGCTGACTGAACTTCAGGTTCAGGGTGATGATTTGCTTCGTCGTGGCGATGTTCGCTTGCAGACGACCGCTGGCGTTGCTGAGCTTGGATTGAAGCCGCAGTTGGCGGAGATTGAACGCGGGTTTTTCGATCTGCTTTCGAAGAGGCATGCCTAGGCAATGGCCTTTGAACCACATCTCGGTTTGTTTGAATCACGGTTGAAGAACTCTCCTTCCTGGTTTTGGCAAGGCAGGATCGTGTCTGCCAGCGCCCAGACGGTAGAGAGTCTTGGGCCGCCGTGTTCGTTGGGGGAGGTGTGTGAACTGGTGGGATCGGATGGTATTCGGTACGAAGCTGAGGTGATCGGGTTTCGTGGTGATCGAGTTGTCATGATGCCGCTGATGACATGCAATGGTGTTCGCCATGGCGATGCGGTTCGTGCGCTAGGACGGGCTGCGGAGATTGGTATGGGCGCGTCCATGCTGGGGCGAGTGATGGACGCTGTCGGACGTCCTATGGATGGGCGTGGGCCGTTGGCGATAACGAAGTCCGCACTGCTGGATGGGAATGTGCCGGATGCTATGGACCGGGTTCCGATCAGCGAGCCGCTACGTACTGGTGTTCGTGCGATTGACGCGATGTTGACGGTTGGGCGTGGTCAACGTGTGGGACTCTTCGGTGGGTCGGGTGTAGGAAAAAGCACGTTGATCGGAATGATGACACGCAATACCTCTGCAGATGTGACCGTGGTGGGATTGGTAGGGGAGCGCGGGCGCGAGGTGAGGGAGTTCCTGGAAGATTCACTTGGTGAAGAGGGTCTTAAACGTTCGGTGGTCTTCGTTTCGACATCGGACCAGTCAGCACTCTTGCGCATGAGGGCGGCGCAGGCGGCGACGGCGGCGGCGGAGTTCTATGCATCGCAAGGGATGAACGTGTTGTTGGTGTTGGACTCCCTGACGCGCTATGCGATGGCTGCTCGTGAGGTGGGGTTGGCGGCAGGCGAGCCTCCAACGAGTAAGGGGTATACGCCGAGTGTGTTTTCGCGTCTGGCGAAGTTGGTGGAGCGTGCTGGCAGGTTTGAGCACGGTAGCATTACGGCTTTCTATACGGTGCTGATGGAAGGAGACGATCAGCAGGATCCGATCGTCGATAGCGTGCGTTCGTATGTGGATGGCCATGTTGTTCTGTCGCGTGAACTGGCTTCGCAGGGGTGGTATCCGCCGATTCAGGTGCTTGATTCGCTGAGCCGCACGATGCCTGCTGTGACGACCAAAGAGCATCGTGCCAAGGTGAGCGAGGTTAGGAGACTGATGGCCGCTCATGAACGATCAGCGGACCTTGTTCGAATGGGCGCTTATGCTGCCGGTGCAGACCGAGAGCTTGATCGCGCGATTGCTGCGTTGCCTCTGATCAAAGCGTTTCTATCGCAGGATTTGGGTGAGTCTCCGCTGGTGGAGGAGACGATGGCACGACTGGAGCGGCTGGCGTTATGAGCTTTACGTTGCAGCAGATGGAACGGTTGAAGCGTCTGCGGCAAGCACAGGAACGTATGCAGGAAGCAGCGTTAGCTGTAGCCCGGCGAGAGGTTACTGCAGCCGAAGAGCGGCTGCTTGCTCTGCGTCTGAAGAGAGATTCGTGGCAACGCGAGGGGCGAAGCGAATTGCAGGAAGGGCGATGCGAGGAGTGGAGAGTCGCCGAAGGATCTAGTGTGCTGACAGAGATGCAGGACGCCGTACTGCAGCAAATATTGCAGGACCGAAAGGCGCAAGAAGCAAGCGCGCTTGAGGTGCTGTTGCTGCGTAAAGTTGCTACGGAGCAAGTTGTAATGATTGACGAAAAAATGCGCGAGGCCCTGAAGAAAGAGGGCGAGCGCAGAGAGCAGAATGTCAGCGATGATCGCTTTGCGGCGAGGACGTTCTGGGCCGATCATCGTGAACGGGTAGCAGAGTTGTAGAGTTCTGAAGCTGCGTTAATTCTTTACCAGGTGACATGGCATGGAATGTGCATGTGGTCTGTGCGGAGGGATCGAGGTGCAGATCACAAGCTCAATGCGGGGTGGAAGCAGTAAGGTGTCCAGCACCATGGATGCAGTGGCAACGGCTGGCTCAACAGCTACAGACGATAGGGGCAACGGAGCAGGTAAGTCGTTCTCTGATGTTGCGGTCGCAGCGGGTCTTGTCCATGAGAAAGATGCGGCTTCTAACGCTCAGAAAACCTTGCCGGATTCGAAACCTAGTACGGACAATAAGCAGATAGCTGTTTCTGTGCCCAAGACGGAGCCTGTGGATAAGCTGGCTTCGCCTGAAGTGGATCCTCTTGATCGTGCTGATGTTGAGCCGAAGGATTTGAAACAAGATGGAGATGTCACCGCAGAGAATGCCACGAAAAACGTAGTGGCGAATGAAGAAGTAGAAGAGATTCCGTTGGATGTATCTGTAGATGCTTCGCGGGATACAGAAGACGTTTCTGACAGGATTGAAACGGGTTCTCAGGCCGTTCCTCTGCGTAAGAAAGAGGGCGTAAGCGGAAAGAAAGACGTTCCCGCAGCGGGCGTAAAGCATCGCCCAGGTGGGCATAACTTGACGCCGGATTCTAAGGCCTCGACGTCTGCGGGAGATGTCTCGATTGCTTCGCCTGCTACGGATGCGACGCCGGCGTCTGTCGCGACCCCTAACCTTGCCGCGATAGATAACATTGGACCTTTGAAGCTGGAAGGCGCTCCTATTGCTGCTCCCTCGGTTACTTCTGAGCCATTAGTTGGAGTCAAGAGCTTGGTGTTTGATCCTCCGCAAGTGGTGAAAGGCTTGAAGACAGCTGCGCCGGATGCTCTGCCTTCGGCTAGTATGCCTGCCGAGCAGAAAACGAGCGTTAGTGCAGGGTCAGATCCAAGCGCTCATCACGAAGATTCGGCTGTCGTATCCAACACTGCGGAGAGAGGGAGCCACGTTCCTTTTGATGTGGCCCCCTTTGCTGTGAACGGAAGCAGCTTGCGGCTGCAGAGCGGGGCAACTATGGCAAGTGATCGAACGTTTCCTGTTGCATCAGACATAGATAGCAAGCCGCTTCGGCTGCATGGTTTCGAAAGCTCCACACCGAATCAACTTGAGGTGGGTATCAGTGGTGGCACGCTTGGTTGGGTGAGCGTTCGAGCGGAACTGAAAGACGGTGATGTTCATGCGGTGTTGCGTAGCTCTGTGGAAGCGACGGCGCAGCTCCATGCACAGAGCTCAGAGCTGCGGAGCTTTCTGAGCGAACAGCATTCGCCTGTGACTCAACTTCATATTGAAGCGACTCGGGTGGCTGCCGCGACGGCTTCCGGAAACCAGCATGACGCCGCAACAGGTAGTGGGGCGGGGGGAGAGCAGGCTGATCAAAGGCAGACTCGTCGAGAGCAGGTGCGTCGTGTCTCGGATCTCTCTATGTTCTCCAATGAAAGTGATGAAGAGTCCACGCAGATTGTTAGCGATGCATTAGGAAATACGGCGCTCACTGGCAGATTAGTTGCAGACACAGGTGGTTGGTTGAGCGTGCGTGTGTAGGCAAGCTACGAAAGGGAAACGATGACAGGCATACAGATGTTTGGCAGCAGTGCTCCGGCAACATGGAACGATGCCATGGGGACGACGGCAACGAAGCAGGTAGGGACGATGGCATCAAGCTCATCGTCGGGAAGCACGGATCTGTCTACGGATATTACGGGGGCGGACTTTCTGACATTGCTTGTGAGCGAGTTGAAGAACCAAGACCCAACCCAGCCCACGGATCCGGAAACGTACGTTCAGCAGATGGTAGGCGTGAATAGCCTCGAACAGCTGATTGACATTAACGAGAAGCTCTAACGAATGCGCAACTGCGCGGAGAGAAGGAAGCAAGATGGGATCATTTTCGATTGCATTGACGGGCCTGCGTGCGCAGAGTGCAGCGTTGAACACGATTGGCAATAACCTGGCCAACATGAACACGACGGCGTACAAACATTTGTCGACGACGTTTTCGGACCTCTTCTATCAGCAGGTTGGGAGCTCAGGGGCAGGCAATCCTCTGCAGCAGGGGCTTGGTGTGAAGGTGTCCGGGACTGAGAGCGACCTGAGTCAGGGTTCGATCCAGACGACGGGCAACGCTGAAGATCTCGCGATCGAAGGTGACGGCTATTTTGTGGTGAACAATAACGGTCAGCAGCTGCTTACGCGCGCTGGTAATTTTCAGTTGAGCTCAAAGGGAGAGTTGGAGACGAGCGAAGGCTACGGCGTGATGGGCTATGCCCCGGTAGGTGGAAGCACTGGCGCAACAGGCGGTCTCATTCCCTTGACGCTGCCTGTCGGATCGACACAGGTTGCTTCGTCGTCAAAGAGCATGTCGATGAGCATGAACCTGGATGCCTCTGCGGCTACAGGGACATCCTTTTCTTCGTCGATTACTTTGTATGATTCGCTGGGGACTTCGCATTCGGCGAGCGTTACGTTTACGAAGACGGGTGCGAATGAATGGAGCTACTCGATGGCATTGCCTGCGGGAGATGCGACGGGTTCTGCGAACACGACAGGGACGCTAACGTTCGATTCGTCTGGCAACCTGACTTCGCCAGCAGGAAGCATCTCAGGAATACAGTTCTCCGGGCTGTCGGATGGAGCGTCAGACATGTCGTTGAACTGGAACCTTACGGACTCTCAGAACAAGGGTTTGATCTCGCAGACCGCAGCTAGTTCGTCGGTGTCGGCTACGACGCAGGATGGGTATGCGAGCGGTAGTTATACGGGCTTCTCCATCGGTGCAGATGGAAGTATCTCGGCGCAGTACTCCAATGGACAGAGTGCGGCGGTGGGTACGATAGCTCTGGCTACGGTGTCGAATGAGCAGGGTCTGACTCGTGTAGGCGGTAACGCGTATGTGACGACGGCATCTTCGGGACAGGCGGCGATTGGCGCTGCCGGAACGGGTGGACGCGGAAGCCTGGAGGACGATGCGTTGGAAGGCTCTAATGTGGATATCTCTACGGAGTTTGCGAACCTGATCGTTGCGCAGCGCGCGTTCGAAGCGAACTCCAAGACGGTGACGACCTTCGATACGGTGACGCAGGAGACGATCAATCTGATTCGCTAAAACGGTGCGGATAGCAAAAGCGCGGACGGCCTTATGGCTGTCCGCGCTTTGCTGTTTAGCGATTGCTAAGAAAATGCGGCAGGAGTTGGCATATGAGTTGCATTTGAAGAAGGCATGGCAAGTTCAGCGGCAGTATCGGATGTTCAACCGTCTTCGGTGGTGAAGGTGCCGCTTGGCTCTTTGCTGGTGGTGTGCGTGGTCGCAGTGGTGCTGGCTGTCGGGGGATCGGCAGGCGTGCTGTTGTATCTGTCGAAGCATGGCAAGCTCGTGTCGACTGTGCAGCTTCAACCTGCGGTTCCCGAGACAGCGAAAGAAGCTACACCGACACACAACGTGATGTTGGAACCGATCCTCGTAAATCTGGCGGATGCTGATGGGCACTCTTATCTGCGTTTAGGAGTGGTGCTGGCAGAAGAGTTGGAGAAGGACGCAAAGCCGAAGGAAGACAAGCCCGCGCCGGGTGGAGATGCTGCGGTTCGTGACGCCGTGCTTGGAGTGTTGGGGAAGAAGCATGCTGCTGAGCTATTGGAACCGGAAGGGAAGGACGCCCTGAAAAAAGAGGTGCGTGAGGCGCTTGAAGCACGGGTACCAACGGCAAAGGTTCGAGCGGTGTACTTCACGGATTTTCTGGTGCAGCGATGAAGACGGCACAGAAGCTTGTGGCGGCGGTTGCTGAACTTGGAGTGGAAGAGCTTACCGGCGGGGCGTTTGAAGCGAACGATAAGTGGCCGGTGCTGCAACGGCTGGCTATTCCCATGGCCGTGCGGATACCCCTGGAGCGCATTACGCTGCGTGAGGTGCGCAAATTAGCTGCTGGTTGTGTGCTGACGAGTGAGTGGCCCGCTGCAGAAGAGGTGCCGCTCTTTGCTGCAGATGTAGCGCTGAGTTGGTGTGAGTTTGCGGTGATAGACGGTGTGATGGCTGCGCGCCTAACGCGCCTGGGGTAATGAGATGAAGAGCGTTCAGGTTGGAGGCTTCGCCGGAGTAGCGATGCGCCTTGTGAAGGGGCTGGGCGGCAAGACGCATGTCGACGAGCGGCGACTGCGCTTGCTGGAGACGCTGTCGCTTGGCGGGCAAAAGAAGCTTGCACTGATCGTTGTTGGTGATCAGCAATTTCTCGTGGGCATGGGAAATGATTCGGTGGACTCGATTGCTGTTGTGCCGGAGGTCAATGCTGCAGGCTTTGACATGGTACGGAAGCCTCGGTGGGAGGCTGGGTTTTGAGTTCGCTGCGGGTAAGAGTTGCCTTGGTCGTTTGTCTGCTGGGGATGATTGGGGTGGGGCGAACAGCTTGCGCTGAGGTGTCTGCAGAGCCGTTACAGCAGGCGTTCTGGGTGAAGCATGAAGCCGAGGCCAAACGGGCTGTACGTCATACGTCCACCAGCGTCGCGGGAAAGAGTGCAGTATCGCAAAACCGCGTTCAAGTGCGCACGGCAAATGTTGGAATGGCTGCTGCTACGGAGCCTACGAAGAGTAATTTGCAAACTGGAAAAGGATCAAAGGCGACGACGGACACTCTGCTAGGCGCCATGGGGAAAGCGAATGAAGCTTCAACCCCATGGGCTATTGTGATTGGCCTTACGCTGTTGACGTTGCTGCCAGCAATTTTGCTGGCGATGACTCCGATGGTGCGGCTGCTGGTGGTATTTCACTTTCTGCGCCAAGCATTGGGTACACAGACCGCACCTTCCAACCAGGTATTGATGGGGCTGGCGCTGATGATGACCTGGTTCTTGATGCAGCCGGTAATGCTGCAGGTTGATCAGCAGGCATTGACTCCGTATCGCGCGAGCCAGATTACAGCGATGGAAGCGATTGACCGCGGCGCGCAGCCAGTGAAGCAGTACATGCTGCATTATGCGCGAGAGAAGGACCTGGCGTTGTTTGTCTCGGCATCGCACACCCCCAGGCCTGCAAAGCCTGCTGACCTTGGCATGCCGGTGGTGGTTCCAGCGTACATGCTGAGCGAGTTGAAGGCTGGTTTTCAGATTGGCGCGGTTCTGTTTCTACCGTTCTTGCTGGTGGACTTTCTTGTGGCCAGCATTACAACGTCGATTGGTATGTTGCAGCTCTCACCAACAGTGATCTCAACGCCGGTAAAGATTCTGCTTTTTGTGATGGTGGATGGCTGGACGTTGCTGGCTGACCAATTACTCAAGAGCTTTTAGGAGCAAGGACGATGGGAACGGATATGGCTGTGGTGCTGGCGCGGCATCTGTTGATGGAGTCGCTGCTGCTATGCGCTCCCATGCTGATCGCAGCCTGCGTTGTAAGTCTTGTGATGAGTCTTGTTCAGACGTTGACCGGTGTACAGGAGCAGACGTTGACCGCTGTTCCAAGGCTTGTTGTTGTGTTCGCTGTTACGCTTGCGCTGCTGCCGTGGTTGGCCCATAGAACCGTGGTGTACACGCAGCAGCTATGGACAGACCTGCACCGGTATCTCGGATGAGCGAGTGGGAGCACATTCTTAGCGCGGGCGTGCTCGTGCTGTTTCGGTTGAGTGGGCTGTTTGTGTTTGCACCAATCTTTTCTTCGCCTGCGATCGCTTCGCGCATCAAGGTTGGATTTGCGTTTGCGATGGCGATCCTGGTTGCTCCGGGGATTGCTGTTGCGAGCGGTGCTGTTGCGGAGCTTGGAGTGAGCAATATACTCGGCGAGCTTGCTGTTGGTCTGCTCTTCGGCGTAAGCCTGATGATGCTGACCGAAGCTGTCATGTTTGCGGGAACACTGCTGGGAATGCAGTTTTCCTTCTCACTGGTGAACCTGATTGACCCGGTGAGCAAGGTGGAAACGCCGGTGCTGGGGCAGATGTTGAGTTGGATGACGACACTCATCTTGCTTGGCGCAGGCTTACACCGCACGTTAATTGCTGCTGTTCTGCGAAGCTTTGACGTTATCCCGGTGGGGACCTTTGCTATGTCTGCCGCGAGTGGTGCGAAGCTGGCGCACATGGCCTCTGGAACTTTTCTTGCGGGCGTGCAGTTAGCTTCGCCGGTGATGGCGGCGGCCTTGCTGGTAGAGATAACCATCGCGTTGATGGGGAGGATCTCACCGCAGTTGCCGACGACGATTCTGAGCGTTCCGGTGAAGACGATCGTATCTTACGGAGTTCTCATGGGATCGCTTGCGATCTGGCCTGGATTCTTAGAACGCCATTTTGATTCGCTGCTGAGCGCGGCTGCTGGATTGCTCGGACAAGGGTAAGCAGTGTCCTGAAGCGAGACAGATGAGCGAGCAACGCACAGAAAAAGCAACGCCACAACGAAAGAAGAAGGCACGCGAGCAAGGTGACGTGGTGCGTAGCCGCGAACTGCTTTCGAGCGCAGGTCTTCTGGTGGGTTTGCTGGCGTTAGCGGCGGCAAGTTCCGCATTCACGAATGCATGGCGGCAGTGCTACGGACGCTGTGTACGGCTGGCGGTGAGTGGCAGCTTTGGTCTGCGCGAGTTGATGACGGTAGTTCGCACTGCGTTGCTGCCCGCAGCCGTACCGATTGCGATGGTAATGGGGGCGTCTCTTCTGACGGTTCTGGCTGTGGGGTTCGCGCAGAGCGGCGGGCTTGCGCTGAACTCCAGTGCGCTTGTGCCAAAGCTGGAGAGGTTGAGCCCGGCCTCGCATATCAAGCAGTTGTTCAGTGTGCGCGCGCTTGTGCGCCTGGCAAAGTCATTGCTGCCTGCTTTGGTCGTGGCGTGGATGGGGTGGGCCGTGCTTGGACGCATGATGACCACAATGCCGGTGCTCAGTCTGGCGCGGCTTCCTGAGACGTTTGGTGCGGCGTATGGACTGGGACTGAAGGCCGCTTGGGTGATGGTGGCGTGGGCCGGGGTGGACTACGCGGTGGAGTGGAGAGCGTGGAACCAGCGGCTGAAGATGTCGAAGCAGGAGATGCGTGAAGAAGTAAAAGACGCGATGGGCAACCCGCAGATAAAGGGGAAGATTCGCGCGATGCAACGCACGATGGCCCGCCGGAAAGCCAAAGTTGATATGCGTCTAGCAAGCGTTGTGATCACAAACCCGACGCATTATGCCGTAGCCCTTGAGTTTTCGTTTGAAGAGATGTCGGCACCGAAGGTGTTGACGAAGGGCCGCGATCTGATTGCGTTGGACATTCGTGCTGAGGCAAAGGCTGCTGGTGTGCCAATCGTCGAAAACCCTCCACTGGCTCGGTCCTTGTATCGAGCGGTGGAGCCGGGGCAGTCGATCCCATATGACTTGTACTCGGCCGTGGCAGGCATTCTTGCGTTCCTGTTTCGCGAGCAGCAGGAACAGAAGATGCGAGACGAGAGACATGCGCAGCAGGCCCGTGCAGAACGGCAGCGTGAGCAGCAACTGGGGTCTTCCCCGATGCGTTTTGAAGGAGGGATGTAGTGGCTCAGGGTGGTATAGAGAAGAAGAACTGGAGCGCGTTATTGCTACCAGTCATCACGATCAGCATCGTGTTTGTGATGCTGATCCCTATTCCAGCGATGGTGCTGGATATGCTGCTGGCTGTTTCGATCTCTGCCTCGGTACTGGTGTTTCTGACAGCGATACGGATTCGTAAAGCCGTTGATCTTAGCGTGTTTCCTACGTTGTTGTTGCTGCTTACGCTTTTCCGTCTGGCGTTGAACCTGGCTTCGAGCCGAAGAATTTTGCTGCACGGCCACGAAGGGACGGGTGCGGCTGGTTCTGTCATTGAAGCCTTCGGACAGTTTGTTGTTGGCGGCAACTACGTCGTTGGCTTTGTTCTCTTTCTGGCGCTTACGGCGATTCAGTTTCTTGTGATCAGCCATGGCGCTGTGCGTACGGCCGAAGTAACGGCGCGCTTCACGCTCGATGCTTTGCCGGGCAAACAGATGGCGATTGATGCCGACATGAACGCCGGGCTGATTGATGAGCAGGGCGCAAGAAAGCGGCGTGAAGCCATCGCTCGCGAGGCGGAGTTCTACGGTGCAATGGATGGAGCCGCCCGCTTCTCGCAACGTGATGCGATGGCAACCATCCTGATCACGGCGATCAACATCATCGCAGGCTTGCTGATCGGCGTCTTCCAGCAGGGCGTGGATTTGATGACTGCGGTCAAAACGTACACGATCCTTACGGTTGGCGATGGACTTGTCACGATGGTGCCGAGCCTGCTGGTATCGATTGCCGGTGGGCTGATCCTGACTCGTGCCGCATCAAGCGGCAAGTTGGACAGCGACCTTGGCGCACAGCTTTTTCGCAGACGTACAACCATTTGGATCGCCTGTGGTGTGATGTGCGCCCTGGCGTTAGTTCCTGGACTACCAAAGCTTGCGTTCCTCATCATGGCCGCGGCGTTGGCAATGTTCGCGCGGACGTTACCTGCAGAGTCTGCCACCGAGGCCGTGGAAGAAGTGACGGTGACGAAAGGCAAGCAGGAAGCAGAGGCCACAGCGAAAGCGGGACCTGATGAGCTGGGTTCACTGTTGCGCATGGATGAGCTGACGCTGGAGATTGGCTTTCAACTGATTCCGTTGGTTGACGAGAAGATGGGCGGCCAGATGTTGAATCGTGTGCGTGCTCTTCGCCGACATCTGGCTACGGAACTGGGATTCATTGTGCCCGCTGTGCACATCACAGACAACCTGCGGCTAAAGCCGCGTGAGTATGTGATCTCTCTACGTGGGACAGAGATTGCTCGCTGGAGCACGGAGGGAGCCTGTCTGCTCGCCGTGAACGCTAATCCGAACGCTCGTGCGTTGCCTGGGGTCGAGACGGTAGAGCCTGCCTTTGGTGTGAAAGCTCGATGGATTCAACCGGGGCTGGAGGATCAGGCTTTGGCGTCGGGCTACTCGGTCGTGGACCAGGTGACCGTGATTGCAACGCATCTTGGAGAGCTGATCAAACGGCATTCGCATGAACTGCTGGGCCGGAATGAAACGAAACGTTTGCTGGACAGCATGAATGATTCGCATCCGAAGCTGGTGGAAGAACTTGTTCCCAAGCTGATGACGATGGGTGAAGTGCAAAAAGTGCTGCAGCAACTGCTGCGTGAAGGTGTTTCGATCCGCGATCTTGGAACGATTCTCGAGACGTTGGTGGAAGCCGCGCATGTGTCGAAGAGCGTGGTGCACCTGGTGGAGGGCTGTCGTCAGGCGCTCGGACGTGGGCTTGTTCGCAAGCTGCTGGATGGCGATGGTGGACTTCGCGTGATGGTGATGCAACCGCAGTTGGAGCAGGAGATCGTGGGCACGTTTGATCCTGCCGCGGCACAGCGAATGTTAGGCGCACAGAACGGTGGCGCGGGGGATGGGTTGAAGCGGCTGGTTGAATCTGTGAAATCACTAACCGCTTCGGGTGAGAGTTCGGCACTTCCCGTGCTCTTGTGTCCATCACCGGCACGTTACCACCTGCGTCGGTGGCTGGAGCCTGTCTTGCCGAAGGTGACCGTGCTGTCCTCGCAGGAAATTCCACCAGACATAAAGGTGCGAAGCCTCGGAGCGTTGGGTTAGAGGTCGTTAAGAGAAGTGCTTGCCGCAGATGGAGATGAAGGAGATGGGGATGAGAGAGAGCATACGGGATGGCCAGGGGAACGGGTTCGCAGGTCTGCCGATAGACATTGCCAACTATGGCTATGCGGCGACAGTGCCAGTCGTGCTGAACCAGCAGCCTGCTGCTTCGCTGGAGGCTGAGAGTGCGGAGCGTGATCGGCTGCTGCTGGAGCATTTGCCTACAGTCCGCTATATCGCGCGCCGTATTCATGAGCGTTTGCCGCAGCATGTGGAGCTCGATGATCTGGTGTCTGCAGGGGTCGTCGGGTTGATCGACGCGTTTGGCAAGTTCGATCACACAAAGAAGGTGCAGTTCAAGAGTTACGCTCAGTTTCGTATCCGCGGGGCCATCCTTGATTCGTTGCGGATGTTGGATTGGAGCCCGCGCGAGTTGCGGCGTAAGGGCCGTGCCGTGGAAGAGGCTATCCGTACAGCGACGCAACGGCTGGGGCGCGCGCCGAAGGAAGAAGAGGTTGCTGCGCAGATGAGCGTGACGCTTGAGGTCTATCAGCAGCTTCTTGGCGACCTGAAAGGGCTGGAGATCGGCAGTTTGCATGTTGAGCGAACGGAAGATTCTGGCGATGAAGAGCTGGCTTACATCCCCGGTGATCCGGAAGAGGATCCTCTCTTCCGTTGCATGAAGAGTGAGATGCGCCAGCGTCTTGCGGACGCGATCGATGACCTGCCGGAGAAGGAGCGCATGGTTCTGACGCTCTATTACTTTGAGGAGCTGACGATGAAGGAGATTGGCCTGACGCTGGGTGTCGTCGAGTCACGCATCTCGCAGATTCACTCTTCGGCGGTGGTGCGGCTGCGAACCGCTCTGGGAGCTGCGTCTACGAGCAAGCTGGTCGTTGCAAAGAAGCGATAAGAGGAACGTATGGAGAGTATGGACGGGCGTGCCAGGCCGGAAGAGGTGAGCGCGGAGGTGGTGCAAGCCGCTCCTTATAACTTTGCGCGTTCCGGGCAGATTTCGAACGATCAGATGCGGGCCATTGCGATGGTCAACGATGGCATTGCGCGCAACCTTACGCATACGCTTGGAGCCTGGTTGCGATCGCAGGTGCAAGTGGCTCTCGCGGCAACAGAGCAGATGACATATGCGGAGTACCTGGAGTCATTGCCTGAGCCATCGTACATTTGCTTGCTTCGACTTGAACCGCTGGGTGGCGTTGGGCTGTTGGAGCTGGAGTTGCCGCTGGCGTTGTCGATGATTGATGTCCTGATGGGGGGCAAAGGGTCGACGGAGCAAGCGAGAGATGTCACGGATATTGAAGAGGCCATACTTGGCTCGGTACTTTCGGTGGTGATGCGGGAGTTGAACGGTGCCTGGGAAACGGTTGGATTACGTTTTGCTTCAGAGAAAAGAGAGTCTGCGGCTCATATCTCGCGCTTGATGCAGGCTAGTGAGCGGATGTTGCTGATCTCCTTTGACGTCCAGTTGCAGGAGACTACGGCGCGGCTAAAGCTTTGTCTGCCGACCGTGGTGCTGAATACGATTCACCGCCGCTTGATGGCTGTTCGGGAGCAGCCACGCAGAAACTTTGAGGCAAGCGGAGCTCGCGTCACGGAGTTACTGGGCAAGGCACAGCTTCGAGCTGTGTTGCAGTTGCCTCCAACGAAGATAGCTTCTTCGGAGTTGCGCAACCTGAAGCCTGGGTATGTGCTGCGCTTCGACCTCCCACGGTTTACGGCGGCAGAGTTTGTGCTTGGAGGATTGAAGCTGTCGAACGCCGTTCCTGTCGGACGTGGCGAGCATCGTGGGGCGTTTCTACAGACCGCGACAGCGATGACGAAGCAAGAAGCAGAGAGTGAGATCGAAGTGGTGCAGGAACTGCCGGCAAGTGTGCAAGAAGGGGGCGCAGCATGAAGGATGAATTGGACGAATCGCTAGATGTGATGCTCGACATGGATGTTGAGGCATCGTTGCAGTTTGGGTCTTCAGAGATGAGTTTGCGTGAGGTGTTGGCCTTGGGCCCGGGAGATGTAGTGGAGCTGGATCGCCATGTTGCTGCGCCGGTGGATCTGGTCATTAGCGAACGTATTGTGGCTCGTGGCGAGGTTGTGGTGGTGAAGGGGAACTTTGCCTTGCGTGTCACCGAAGTGCTTGCGCCACAGCTTCGGCTGGAGCGTGCGCAGTGAGGATGCCGGGGATGCGTTTGGGGGCCGCGAATGCAGAGAAGGCAATGGTTCCTCAGTTTGCGGACGAGTTGTTTGCTGAGGATGTGTGGAAGGCCTCCTGGTCGCCTTCTTCAGCAGCTCTAACGGTAGAACCTGTGGTGGCAGCTGGATTGCTTGCCGAAAGTGCTCGCGTCGTCTGCGGCCAAGAGGGATGCGCTTCTCGAAGTTCGTTCTGGAAGAAGAGCGGCAGGCCTGTGTTTGATGGCCGCTGGGTTTGTAGCAGTAGCTGCGCGAAACATCTTGTTGGAGAGATTGTGCGCAGGCAGAATCGAACTGCCAAGGCTCTTGAGGAGACGGGCACGCACAGGCATCGGATTCCTCTGGGGCTGCTGCTGGTGGATCTACAGCTAGTGACGCCGCTGCAGTTGCAGTGTGCGTTGGAGGCACAGCGTGCGGCTGGACGCGGTTTGATCGGCGACTGGTTGATGGATATATGCGGGGTCTCGCCGGAGAAGATTACGAAGGCGGTAGCGGCTCAGTGGAACCGGCCCGTCCTGTCGAACGTTAGCCTCACGGCAGAGAGCATGGCGCTGACTATGCCTGCGGTATTGCGGCAGGAAGCTCGAATGGCTCCGTTGCGACTGGCTGGTGGAAAGATTCTGTATGCGGCCTTCGCTGGTGCGGTGGACTACGCGGCATCTGTCGCATTGGAGCGCATGAACGGAGTTCGAGTTGAGTGTGGCTTGCTGTCGCAGATAGAGTTTTCACAGACTGAGGTGAGGCTGGATGCTGCAGATTCTGTGGAGTGCCGAGAGCTGACGTTTGAAGACTCCACTGATCTGGTCGAGCGAGTTGTAAAGGTTCTATTTCAGACTCAGCCTGTCGCATCGAAGTTGGTTCCAGTGCATGGCAAGTGGTGGCTGCGGATGTGGCTTGAGCGCCAGGCGTGGGGAGCGCGAGGGCCGATGCCGAAGAGCCCTGAAGATGTGCTGGATGTTGTGTTTCGTTCTACCTAGCTGAAGAGGTGCGTGAGAGGAGAAGTCATAAGGAAGTTCTTATGGCTTCTCCTTTTTCCGCTTAAGGCGTTCTTAGCTGAGGCTTTGAGGTTTGGCTTGAGTCTTGCATAAAAACAGGACATGGATAGCGGACTCTATTCGGCGTATACGGCTTTGAGAACTCGCACGGAAGCGCTGGATCTTGCGGCGAACAATCTGGCGAATACGAGCACTGCAGGCTTTCATGCCGGGCGTGCGTCGTTTCAAGGTGTGTTGGCGGAAGCCTCAGACGCTATGGGATCGCAGGTCGGTACGGCGGTGAATAGCCAGACGCTGCTGATGGGGCACCATGTGAGCGAGGTGCAGGGTGTGATTGCTCCAACGGGCAATCCTCTGGATGTGGCGATCAAGGGCACGGGGTACTTCACGGTAAAGACGGCGCAGGGAACACGCTACACGCGCGATGGTCAGTTTCAGATCGATGGCAAGGGTGTGCTGACCACCAAGCAGGGTGACGCTGTTCTGAACGCACAGGGTTCCGTAATTACTGTGCCGTCGGGAGATGTGCGCATCGCTGCGGATGGGGCTGTATCCGTCGCGACGCAGGATGGCAGTGCGGTTGTGGGCCAGATCGGAGTGATGGATCTTGGCTCCGGCGGAGCGGTGGAAGCCGAGAGTGCTGGGATGTATCGCGCGGCGGATGGGGTCACTCCCAAAGTTGCCGTGGATACCACGTTGCAACAGGGCGCGGTGGAAGGTGCGAACCAGAATGCCGTGCAGGGGACGGTTCAACTGCTCACGATTCAACGGCAGGCAGAGATGATGCAGCGCTCGTTGAGCGTGTTCTACAACGACTTCGATAAGACGGCCAGTGAAGAGCTGGCACGTGTGTAACGCCACGCGAGACAAGGAGCAGGAATGATCAGGGCACTTTACACTGCGGCAAGCGGCATGAACGCGCAACAACAGAACCTGGATACCGTTGCCAACAATCTGGCGAACTCTGCGACTGCTGGTTTTCGTAAACGGCGCATGGAGTTTCAGGACATGATCTACCAGAATCTTGTCACTCCTGGCGCAGCCTCCAGCACGTCTACGGCTTCGGCCGGCTTGCAGATCGGTCTCGGAACACGGACGGCTGCTTCCGAGGTGATTCAGACGCAAGGCAGCCTGACGCAGACGGACAATACGCTGGATGTAGCGATCCAGGGCGCTGGTTTTTTTCAAGTAACGATGCCTGATGGAACGACGGCGTACACGCGTGCAGGCAGCTTTCATTTGAACAACCAGGGCACCATTGTCACGGCGGATGGCAACCCTGTGACGCCGTCGATCACCGTTCCTTCGAACGCGACGAGCGTGTCGATCTCACAATATGGCATGGTCTCCGCCGTGCTGCCTGGGCAGACGTCGTCGACGCAGCTTGGCCAGATTACGCTGGCGACCTTTACCAACTCTGGTGGGTTGAGCGCGTTGGGAAGCAATCTGTTTCAGCAGACGTCGGCTTCCGGCAATGCGATTACGGATGTGCCCGGTGGATCGACTGGGCTTGGAACGTTGCAGCAGGGATATCTGGAGAACTCGAACGTCGATGTGACGGAAGAGTTTGTGCAGATGATTGTGGCGCAGCGCGCGTATGAGTCGAACAGCAAGGTGATTCATGTCGCGGACGATATGTACCAGCAGATCAACGGTCTGGTGCGCTAATGCGACGCTTCGTATTGCTTGCTTCCTTTAGTGTTGCGATGCCGATGCTGGCGCTGCCTTTGCCCGGCGTGGGATGCGCGCCGACGGCAGAAGCTGCTGTGGCGCGGTTGCTGGACTCTGGCGTTGTCACCGATTCTTTACAACGCGAAGGGTTTCGGGTCGAGGCGGTCCGTGTAGACCCTCTTCGTGAGAAGGCGTACGCCATGGTGTCGAGCTGCGCGGAACGAGCAAAGCCGATGGTGGCGGTGTTACTGCCGGGCAGAACGTTTTCCCGAATGCGCGAGCAGAAGACGCCGCTGGTTCATGCAGGCGATGTAGTTGAGCTATCCGCTGGTGGAAGCGATTCGCAGGTTCGTTTGCAGGGACGCGCTGAGAGCGCAGGTGTTGCGGGCCAAGAGATTGTTGTGCGACTTAGTGGCTCATTGATGGGCGATTCGGGAGTTGGAGCACGGCTGCGTTGCCGGGTTGTGAGCGCAGGTGTAGTAGAGGTGTTGCGATGAGTCGTGTGGCCGTGAAGTTCCATGCCTGGAGTGCGTTGCTATTGCTCTTGCTGGGTGCGATGGCTTTGCGTGCGGAGGTAAAGAAGTCGCCATCGAAGAGCTCGAACCTTGCCAGCAACACGTTGCAGGAGTATCTGCTGCGGGTGCGAGCGGAGAGTGCGAGTGAGCGCCCCGCGTCAGGATCGATTTGGTCGGATAGTGGTCGGTTGACACGCATGAGCGCGGACCCAAGAGCCAGTCGCCCGCATGACCTGATTTCAGTCGTCGTCAACGAAAATCTATCGGCGACGACGGACGGCACGGTGAAGAACTCACGCTCTTCGAGTGCAAACTCGGGCATAAGCGGGTTAATAGGCAAGCTTCACGCCGGGAACGCCCTGCAAAACCTCGTGACGCAAAACTCCTCTGCGGCGTTGAACGCAGCAGGCGACAGTGAGACAAGTTCGAGTTTGAATACGACGCTTGGTGGTGAGGTTGTCGAGGTGTTGCCGAACGGAATGCTGGTGATAGAAGCCGCGCGGCAGGTCGAGTTCAACCAGCAGACACAGACGATTCTGCTGCGGGGGCTTGTTCGCCCAGAAGATATTTCGCAAAGCAATCAGGTGCTGTCCACGGCGATCTCGAGCCTGGAGCTTGAGGTGAAGGGCAAGGGCATCATCAACGACTACACGCACAGGCAGAACGCTCTGGTGCGCTTTATTGAAAAGCTGCTGGTGTTTTAGGAGAGCCATGAGCAACGTTCGGGTATTCAGAGTCTGGGAGTATGCGGTGCTGCTAGCGCTGGGATTGGGTTGGCTTGCTGTGGCTCATGCGAGCGACGTTTCCACGCCAAAGCCTACACTGGCACGCGTGAAGGACATCGCCTCTGTTGATGGTGTGCGCGGCAACCAGCTTGTGGGCTACGGCATCGTTGTCGGTCTGCAGGGAACAGGGGACTCGCAGCAGACGACGTTTCCGGTCCAGACGCTGGCGGCAACATTGTTGCGCATGGGCGTGAGCGTTCCTCCTGCGGCGATCCGCGTGCAGAATATGGCCGCTGTCTTTATTGCAGCAGAGCTTCCGGAGTTTGCCGATTCGGGCGCAAAGGTAGATGTGACGGTCTCTTCTGCGGGGGATGCCAGAAGCCTGGAAGGCGGAATGCTGTTGATGACCGCGTTGTATGGCGCTGATGGCAAGATCTATGCCCAGGCACAGGGGCCGCTGGTGTTAGGCGGATACAGCGTGCAGGCGAACGGCTCGACGAAAACCGTGAATCACGCGACGACAGGCAGAATTCCATTGGGAGCGATGGTGGAACGTGCGGCCCCCACGGCGCTGGGGACGCGGAGAGACTTTATTCTTGCGCTGCATGAAGCGGACTTTCGTTCTGCCGAAGCGATGGCTGAAGCGATCAACTCGCAGGTCCCTGGGCTGGGCGCGCACGCTGTGGATAGTCGTCGGATTGAGCTTCATATCGCACCCGGAGTCGATGTGCCAGCAGCGCTAGCAAAGGTGGAGTCGGTTGAAGTGCCGTTCTATCCGAAGGCCCGTGTTGTGGTGAATGAGCGGACTGGCACGGTCGTGATTGGCGGCACGGTTGCGCTGCAGCCTGTGTCGATTCTGCACGGCGGATTGAGCGTGAATGTGGTCACCGATTTCCATGTCTCGCAACCGTCTCCGTTCAGCAGTGGTGGAGAGACGAAGGTTGTTCCGCAGTCGACGATTGAAGCTCGCGACAAGCCTGTCAATCGGATTGAATTGAAGCAGGGCGCGACGGTGGAAGAGTTGGTGCGAAACCTGCAGATGATCGGCGCGACGGCACGCGACGTGATCTCGATCCTGCAGGCGATGCGGGCTGCGGGTGCTCTGGAAGCCGAGATTCAGGTGCTGTAATGGATGGTCTTTCGATAGCGGAGCAAGCGTCGACGAATGGTACTGGTGGGTCGCAAGGCGCAGCACATACCGCTGCTTCGTCGGCTGCTGGCGCTAAGCATCACAAACTGGTGGACGCGGCGCAGCAGTTCGAAGCGGTATTTCTGAATGAAATGCTGAAGAGCAGCTTCAATGGCGAAGGTTCGGACAGCGAGGAAAGCTCGGGGCCGAATGGAACGATGAAGAGTCTGGGGACGGAAGCTGTGTCCAAGGCGATTGCTGCAGCGGGTGGTCTTGGAATTGCACGGCATATCGTGGACTCTGTCGAAGGGGAGCAGTCAAAACATGAGGCTGCGAAAAATCTTCAGACGACACTAAAGTTTGTTCAGGATTAGGACGATAGAGCTTGTAAGGAGATTCGCATGACGGGAATCAACAACTTGCAGAGCTTGTTTGGCGCGACGCAATCGTCGTCCACTGCGCTGGTCGATACGACGGCGACGAGAAGCGTGGCGACGGCACAGAGCACAACCGCGGTTGCCGGCAACGCACTGTCGGAGCAGGCTTCGACAGACCAGACGGTGGCGTTGAGCAGCGCAGGAAATGCATTGTCGCAAGTGGGCAAGGAGGACGACGTAAATACGGCGAAGGTGGCTCAGCTACAGGCTGCGATTGCTGCTGGAACCTACAACGTCTCGTCCTCGGATGTAGCCGACAAGATGATGCAGAGCATATTGAACGGAAGGTAAACGGAGATGTTGACACCGTTGTTGCAGTCTTCGATCGACGCGTTAAGCCGCCTGGATGCGGAGAAGCTCGAAGAGCTTTGCTCCGAGGCAGAGACGCTTGTCGCAGAACATCGCGAAGAAAGTTTGCAGGGCGCTGTCGAGGCCCGAGCGTTGAAACGGACGCTTTTTGAACTGTTGCGCACGACGGACGAAAACCTGCGTCTGTTGCGTGAACTTCGCGGTATGCGCGTGCAGGGAGTGGCGAGCGATGACGCCCCGAACGGAGGTCCCCAATGGGTTCGCTGATTGGACTGCTCGGGCTCTCACGTAACGCGCTTCAGGCCGATCAGTCTGCCATCAATGCCACGGCAAACAACATCGCGAACCAGAACACGGCTGGCTACACGAGGCAGGTGGTTAGCTTTACGGCCACCGATACGGTAAGCCTCAGCGGCGGAAGCGCGACCGGAACTTGGGTGTCGGAGTCGGCTACCTCGCAACGTTCGCGCGTGCTGGAGCAACGATTGCAGCAGGCGACGTCCACGTCGTCGGCTGCGACATCGCGTTTGGCCGCGCTGCAGTCGGTCGAAGCCAGCTTTGATATGTCCGCCACGGGCTCCAATGCGAGTTCCACCGAACTGGGCTCTGCTCTCGATGGCTTCTTCTCCTCGCTAACGGCGCTGTCCGCAAATCCCAGCGATACTGCAACACGCAGCGCGGTGCTTAGCGCCGCCTCCACGCTGGCAACGGCTTTTAACGATGCCGCGGACTCGATTACCGACGAGACTGCAACGCTGAATAGCGGGATCAAGACTGCAGCCAACCAGATCGACGCCCTGACAAGCCAAATCGCTACGCTCAATGGTGAGATCACCTCGCAGAACCCTGATAGCGATGCGGGCGCGCTGGAAGATCAGCGACAGCAGGCGCTTCAACAGCTTTCCCAGTTGGTCGGCGTGAGCACGACGACGACCGAGAGCAACGGACTTACCGTCACGCTTGCGAACGGCACAACGCTGGTCAGCGGCAAGACGTCCTACAGCGTTTCGACGACGACGGTCGATGGCAACGCGCAACTCGTCGCCGGGCAGCCGCCGACGATACAGAGCAACATCACCGGCGGCTCGATCGGCGGGATGCTGCAGGCGCGTGACAGCGATCTTCCTGGCATGTTGCAGCAGCTCGACGAGCTCGCGAACGCTGTCGGCACCGCCGTAAACACACAGAACGCAGCGGGTGTGACCGCAGGCGGATCCGCCGGGGCCGCGATCTTCTCGTTGCCGTCGTCGGTAAGCGGATCGGCTCGCGGCATCTCCGTGGCGTTGACCACGGTGGATGGCATTGCGACTGCGGGTAGTGGCGAAGGCGCACAGGGAACCACGAATGCTCTGGCGCTGGGCAAGCTTGGTTCTGCGGCGATGGTGAGCGGCGGTACGGCCACGGACTTCTATTCCAGCTTTATCGGCCAGTTGGGCACAGTCGTTTCATCGGCTACGACACAGGAGTCATCATCGAGTGCCGCCTTGACACAAGCGCAGACACAGCGCGACAGCTTGTCCGCCGTATCGCTCGATGAGGAAGCGACCGCTCTGACGCAGTATCAGCGTTCGTATGAAGCAGCTGCAAAGTTGTTTTCGATCGTGAACCAAATGCTGGCTTCGGCGATCAATCTCGGCACGCAAACCAGCGTGAGCTAAAGGAGAAAGCGATGCGTGTTGATCCGCTGTACCACCTGAACACGGCCAGCCAGCTCGGCCAACTCTCTGGCCAGGAGACGACGCTGACCTCGCAGCTTGCCAGCGGCCTGCGCGTGGCAAAGGCCTCGGACGATCCCACTGCTGCATCGACCAGCATTCGGCTCGGCAGCACGATTGCTCGCGATGACGCCTACGTGCAAGCTTCGACAGGAATTCAGAGCAAGCTGCAAGTGGCGGACTCAGCGTTGAGCTCCGTTGTGACGCAGATTACCTCGGCGGTGGCTCTCGCTGTGCAGGGGACGAACGGGACGCTGAATAGCGCGAATCTGCAGGCCATTTCGCAACAGCTTGCGGGGATTCGTGATGAAGTTGTCTCTTTGGCGAACACAAGTTACGCGGGCAACTACCTCTTTTCTGGAACGAGCAATACCCAGCCTTACTCAACGGAAACGAGCACCTCACCTGCGGTTTCGACGTACGCCGGTGATGCGAACCAGCAGTACACCATGGCGCCGGGTGGTCAGACGATGGTGACGTCGCTGGCTGGTTCTGCTGTCTTTTCGGCAAGTGGTGCGGACGTGCTGGGAAGCCTGAACCGCCTGATTGCGGACTTTGCCTCCGGCACAGCATCGTCCACCTCGGTGGATGATCTGAATGAACTTCGCAGCAGTTTGGACAACGTGACCTCGCAGCGCAGTGTGCTGGACGCTTCGCTTAACTCTCTGTCTCTGACGACGACCTACACCTCCACGGAGCAGACGAACCTGCAGGCTAGCCAGTCGACGTTAGTCGCTGCCGACTCTGCACAGGTTGCGACCAGTCTGAGCAACGTGGAAACGCAGCGGCAGGCGTTGCTGAGTGCCGCGACGATCGTTGGCAAAACCTCATTATTCGATTACATGCAATAGTTTTTGCAGCTTTCCTCCGCTCCTGGCCGTCTCATGCGGCATAAGGAGTTTTTGCAAAGCATGGGTGATTGGGTAAAGCTGAAGGCAGTCGACGGGCATGAGCTGGCGGCGTATGTAGCGCGTCCGGAAGGCGAAGTGCGGGGTGGAGTGGTCGTCGTGCAGGAGATTTTCGGCGTGAATTCGTCGATTCGCGGGGCCGCCGACTGGCTGGCAAGCGAAGGCTACGTGGCGATCGCTCCGGCAATCTTCGACCGCTACGAGCGCGGACTGGAACTGGGCTACGACGAAGAGAGCATGAAGAAGGCGTTCTCCATCTACCCGCAACTCGACCCGAATGTGACGTTGAAGGACATTGCGTCTGCGTTTGAGTTCGTTAAGGCGGAAGGCAAGGGAACTGCCGTTCTCGGCTTCTGCTACGGCGGCCTCATTGCCTGGCTTTCGGCGACGCGCGGCCCGGCCAACGGCTTCACCCCCACCTGCACGGTTGGTTATTACGCCGGCGGCGTCGGCAAAGTGGCTGCGGAAGAGACGCATTGCCCGGTGCTTCTGCACTTTGGCGCGGACGACGATCACATCGGCAAAGACCAGTTGGATGCCGTTCGCACGGCTCATCCCGATGTCATTCTCTTTGAGTACGAAGGCGCTGGACATGCGTTTGCCAATCCGAAGCGCCCGAGCTATGTGGCGGCTGCGGCAAAGCTGGCGGACGAGCGTTCGATCGCGTTTTTGCGTGAAAAAATCGGCTAGCACGGAAAGTGGCCGGGAAAGGCTTTTCTGCCCTCCCGGCCGCATCAAAAGCGGTGCATTTGGTGGGGCTAAACCGCGAAAAAGCACGGGTTGCGTGGTATCCTAACGTGAGTCACTGAGTGTAGTGGACTTGATATAGACATCTAGGAGTAACACCGCCGTGTTGGCAACTTCAAAGAAGAACGACATCATCAATAAATTCCGCACGCACGATTCGGACACCGGAAGCCCGGAAGTCCAGATCGCGATCCTTTCGGAGCGCATCGGCGAGCTGAACGAGCACTTCAAGCAGCACAAGAAGGACCATGGTTCGCGCCGTGGCATGCTCATGCTCGTCCACAAGCGCCGCCGCCTTCTGGATTACCTGAAGACGACGGACTCGGACCGCTACCGCGAAGTCATCGGCAAGCTGGGTATCCGCAAGTAACTTTCATTCGCCGGCACGGTGCGAAAGCATCGCCCCAGGAGTGCAGGATCGTTTGAATTTCGTTGCGATGATCGAGCAGCAGGGTTGGTTTCGACTGAGCCTGTTTGCCTCGCGCACGGCGAGCAGCCTACGCGCTCGTCGCAGCGGACTTGTATTCCTTTGTCAGCCCTAACCTAACAAGACCCCGACCGAATCTTTCGGCGGGGTCTTCGTTTTTAGCTGTTGAAGTTTTCGCAGCTGAAACGTGCAAAGCTTAGAGACAACCAAAGAGAAGAACGAAAAGGAAAACGCATGAAGCAGGAAGTGACAGTACAGCTTGCCGGTGGCAAGAGCATTACTTTCGAGACCGGACGCATTGCCAAGCAGGCAAGCGGTGCCGTGTACACCACGAGCGGCGATAACGCCGTGTTGGCAACAGCTGTAGCTGCAGCCGACCCCAAGGAAGGCATCGACTTCTTCCCGCTTACGGTCGAATACCGTGAGTTCACCTACGCTGGCGGACGCATCCCCGGTGGTTTCATCAAGCGTGAAGGCCGTCCGAGCGAGAAGGAGATCCTGACCTCGCGCCAGATCGATCGCCCGATCCGTCCTTTGTTCCCGGCAGGTTTCCGGAACGAGACGCAGGTCGTCGCATTCGTTTACTCGGCTGACAAGGAAAACGATCCCGACGTGCTTGGCCTCAACGGTGCAAGCTGCGCTCTCACGCTTTCGGACATCCCTTTCCAGGGCCCGATTGGTGCTGTGCGTATCGGCATCGTGAACGATGAGTTCATCGTGAACCCGACCTACGCTGAGCGCCTTGTGTCGACCCTGAACATCATGGTTGCCGGCACCAAGGCTGGCATCACGATGATCGAGTCCGGTGCGAAGGAAATCTCGGAAGACCGCGTCGTCGACGCGATTGAGTTCGCTCACGAGCAGATCAAGAAGATTGTTGCTGGTATAGAAGAGCTCGCCGCGAAGGCTGGCAAGACCAAGCGCGCAGTTGTCGCTCCTGAAATGGATGAGGCATACGCGAAGGCACTCGAGGCCAAGATTGGCGATCGTCTCAAGGACGCGCTGAACACCAAGAAGCATCCGAAGTTTGAGAGCTACGCCAAGGTCAAGGAGATCAAGGACGAGCTCAAGAAGGACCTCGCAGCAGACGATAAGGACGCAGCGAAGAAGCTTGGCACGTACTACGAAGGCCTTCGCGAGAAGATCTTCCGCGACCAGGTTCTCGACGAGCGTATCCGCCCGGATCACCGTCAGTTCGACGAGATCCGTGCGATCTCCATCGAACTCGGCGTGCTGCCCCGCGTTCATGGTTCAGCGATCTTCACCCGTGGCGAAACGCAGGCGCTTGTGTCGGCAACGCTCGGCACCAGCGACGACTCGCAGCGCATGGAGTCGTATGAAGGCGAGCAGAAGCGCGCGTTCATGCTGCACTACAACTTCCCGCCGTTCTCGGTTGGCGAAGTCGGCCGTATGACCGGTGTTGGTCGTCGCGAAATCGGCCACGGTGCGCTGGCATGGCGCGCGATTGAAGCCGTTCTTCCGGCTGAGTCGCCTTATGTTCTCCGCGTCGTCTCGGACATCCTCGAGTCAAACGGATCGTCGTCGATGGCGACTGTTTGCGGTGCATCGCTCTCGCTCATGCAGGCTGGCATCTCGCTCAAGGGCGCAGTGGCTGGCGTGGCGATGGGTCTCGTGATGGAAGGCGACAAGTACGCCATCCTGACCGACATCGCAGGCGCAGAAGATCACTACGGCGATATGGACTTCAAGGTCGCTGGTACGCGTAACGGCATCACGGCGCTGCAGATGGACATCAAGATCATGGGCATCACCGCCCAGATCATGCGCGAGGCGCTCGAGCAGGCCAAGCGTGGTCGCTTCCACATCCTCGACAAGATGGATGCTGCGATCGCTGCACCCAGCGAGCAGACCTCGAAGTACGCTCCTCGCATCCACACCATTCAGATCCCGACCGACAAGATCCGGGACCTCATCGGACCTGGCGGCAAGGTCATCCGCGGCATCGTGGAAGCTACGGGCGCCAAGATCGACGTCGAAGATACTGGCCGCGTAAACATCGCGTCCTCCGATCCCGACGGCCTCGCAAAGGCGATCCAGATGGTCTCCGACATTACGGCAGTGCCCGAAGTCGGCAAGACCTACCCTGGGTAAGGTTGTTCGTCTCGCAGAGTTCGGCGCATTCGTCGAAATCTTCCCGGGCACGGACGGCCTCCTGCACGTCTCCGAAATCGCAGAGCATCGCGTGAAGGAAGTGAAGGATGAGCTTCGCGAAGGCGATCAGGTCCTGGTAAAGGTCCTCGCCATCGAAGGCAACCGCGTCAAGTTGAGCCGCAAGGCGGTGCTCAAGGAGCAGCGCGCCAAGCTCGGCCTCTCGGAAGAGGAAGGCACAACCGCAGCACCGCGTCCTCAGCATGAGAACACCGTTGTGGTCGAAGGCGGAGACGACTTCGAAGATGACGATGATTTCGAAGGCGATGAGGAAGAGGGCGAGACGACCGAGAACGCTGGCGAGCAGTCGGCAGTCGAAGGTCAGCAGCCTGCAGGTGACCGTGCACGTCGTCGTCGCCGTCGTCCGGGTGGACGCCGTGGTGGCAACGGTGCTGGTAACGCCGGCGCAGCCAGCTAACTGCCTGAAAAAAAGAACACGAAAGGCCGCGCTACTTTGCGCGGCCTTTCGTGTTTCTGCGTCTAACGGGAAATAGATGCCGGAACGTGTACGCAGATCGCCCTGGAGCCGCTGGTGGCCCTTCGTTTGCCTTTGTGCTGCGGCTGCTTTGCGCTGGACGGCCGCAGACGGCATCCCTGCGTCCGTGCCCACTGCGCTGTCGATGGCAGTAGGGTTGGGCAGCGCCTGCCTCGTGGCGCTCACGCTGGCCACTTTGCGTGGAGAGCCTATGCTCTCTCGCGATGAGGCCACGGGCTCTGCGCTCGCTGGGGGCATGATGCTCTGCGGCCCCGCGCTCGGCCTGCTCGCTGGGCCGCATATGCTTGGCGGCGGCGCTCTGACCATATCTCTCGCTCTGGTGCCGGTGGTCATCGCGGTCGCTCGCCCTGCGTTTCACCGTGGCGAAGGCGCAGAGATGGCTGGACGAATGTGGCCGGGCATCGCTGCGGTGGCGGCTTTGCTGCTCCTGCTGCCGGAACCTACGCTCGACGGCGGCTACCGGATAGCGCTGCTGGTAGCCGCCCCCATCATTACCGGGGTCGGTGCCGTCTGGCTGCGGACACGTCATGGTTCTGCGACATGGCGAGCCGTCATGGCGTTACTTGTCCCCGCTGCCATCGCAGCGGCGCTCGCGCTGGCCCATCATGCTTCCTGGACGCGCACAACATGGCTTGCTGCCGCGTTTGACGGCGCTCTGGGCGGCCTTTCCGTGCTGACACTCTTCCGCGTCGGCGGCACACGCTGGTCAGCTCATTTTGAGCTGGTACCGTTACTTGTCATCCTGGAGAGTCTGCTCGTCATCCGCCCACACCTTGACCCTCGCTCTATGTGCGGAATCGTTCTACTGGGCATCGCCAGCGTCTTTTTGCTGTTGCCTCCGAGGCTGGAAGAGCCCATCGAGTTGGACGTGCCTCGCTGAATATCCCGGAGAGGAATCTTGCGTTCCTCTTGTCAGGTGGCGTTACACTCTGGGCAATGGCTGCGTCGATGTACATCGTTGTCGAAGGCGAAGATCCGGGGTTCGATATCTTCGTGAACGGGAGGGCTCTGGCTCGGCATGAGTCGGCTGTCGAGCGACTCGCGCTGGAGCTTGGCGTCAGACCGTTGCTCGAGTTCTTCTCTGCGGACGAACATTCGATGGCGCTGCTGATTGAAGAGGGGGCCGGGAACCCCGAGCTGCTCAAACGCCTGCCACCGACACAGTGGTATCGAGGCGAAGATGGACTTGGCACAGTGGACGCCCTGATCGTCTCGCTCGAAGAAGATCCCTACCAACTCGGCAGCGAGAGCGCGATGGTGCTGGGAGAGCTGCGGGAGTATCAGACGGTACTACGCAAGACCTCCGAGCGCGGATACCGTTGGCACCTCGCCGTAAGCTGGCGTTAGTTCACCGAAAGGTCGCCGTCAAAATCCACCACCAGCGCTCCCTGGACCACCTGCATCGAGTGGATCTTCAGGTTGTCCAGCCGAACGTCATAGCCTGTCGCCTCGGCTGATTTCTTGAGCAGTTGGCGGACGAGGTCTGCGGCGTTGATCTTCATCTGCTGCGGCAGCTTGTGCGTGAGGAATGGAATCAACAGAAAACTAAGCTCATGCGAGGCGCTGAGGCTGTCCACACGTGCGTCGCGAAAGCCAATGGACTCGCCCTCCGCCTGTGGGATCACGGAGACGTCCGCATCTGTCGTCAGGCCGACTCCAAGGCATGAGCCGAACATTCCCGTACCGAGTCGCGACTTTGTGCTGATGTGGATGACGATGCGATCATCCTTGAAGCTGACCTTCGGATCTTTGGCGTAGACGTAGCAGGGCTCACCGTCCTTGCCCTTGATGAAGTACTTGCCGTCCGGGCCGTTGAAGAGTTGCTGGTGGAGCGTGCGTTCCAGCGCCTGCGCCGAAATCTTGATTTCGATCGCATGGGCGCGGGCAGCGGTAGTGAGCAACAGCAGGAGCGCAAAGAAGACAGGGCGCAGCTTCATGAATTCAGCATACTGAATCTGCCGATTGGACGACTGTATGCTGATTGCGATATACAGGCTGCGCGATGAATCGGTCAGAGTGGTTGCTCCTTGTGTCAGTCCTGTTGAGCCCGGCGGCAGCCTGGGCGTCTAAACCTGTGGTGACGGTGGCGTCGGATGGTTCCGCGCAGTACCGCACTGTGCAAGCGGCCGTGGACGCGGCTCCAGAGGACGGCGGCGAGGTGATCCGTATCCAGCCGGGGACCTATCGAGAGAAGGTCTTCGTCGCAAAAAACGGTATTGAGTTCCGCGGACAGGGCAAAAAGCCCGAAGACACGCTCATCACCTGGGATGATTCGGCCGGCCGTGCTGGCGGCACAAACAAGAGCTACACGCTCGGTGTTACGGGCAATGATTTCATCGCCACCGACCTCACTATTGAGAACAACTTCGAGAAACTTCATGGTCGGACCGAGCAAGGCTCACAGGCCGTCGCTCTGATGGTCAGCGGCGACCGCGAACTCTTCCGCCATGTCCGCCTGCTTGGCTATCAGGACACGCTTTACGCACAGAGCAAGACTTGCCATAACTCGACAGACCCCACGGATCAGGCTTGCCAGGCCTCTCGGCAACTCTTTGAAGATTGCTACATCGCCGGGCACGTCGACTTCATCTTTGGCGACTCCAAAGCGGTTTTCAAGGACTGCGAACTCCACGCGATGCAGCACTTCGAAGTCATGCTGACCGCGCAGAGCAAAGTCTACCCGCTGGAAGACTCCGGCTACCTGTTTCTCAACACCACCGTAACCTCCGATCCCGGCGTCGGGCATATCTCGCTCGGACGTCCGTGGCGCGCCTATGCTCGGGTCTACTTCGTGAATACGAAGGTTGTGAAGCCAGCGGTCATCACCCCTGAAGGTTGGCGCGAGTGGAGCGGCAAGCTGGCAACGGCTGACTATGCCGAGTACAACACCGGCCCCGGCGATGATGTATCGAAGCGGCTGGCGCCGTCGCGGCAGTTGACCAAGGACGAAGTAAAGAAGCTCACAGTAAAAAACTGGCTGCCCGGATGGGACGCTGAGGCGGTGAAGTGATGCATCGAGCAAGCGCGATAGCTCTGGCAATAACTGCGGTGGCCTCAGTGGCCGCTGCACAGGACACACGCACCGTCACCGAGCCGCAAATTCCTGCGGCCTGCGTGACCCTGAAGGCTGCGCACACGTCTCCGTTGAAGCTGGAGGACGAGGCCAAGCTGGACACCGAGCGCTTGCAGAAGGCGATCGACGGCTGCAAAGGCGGAGCTGTCGAGCTTGCTGCGGAAGGAAGCAGCAAGGCGTTCGTTAGTGGGCCGATCAGGCTCAAGAGCAGCGTCACGCTTCTGGTGGACAAAGGGGTAACCCTCTTTGCCTCGCGCAACCCGCGTGACTACGACATTCAGCCAGGAATGTGTGGCATCAACGCTCCAAAGACGGGCTGTCTTCCGCTGATCTCCCTCAAGGGTGCGAGCAACGCTGGCATTATGGGGGACGGCATCATCGACGGCCGCGGCGCGGCGAAGATGATCCTCGACGGCAAGGAAGCGGACAAGAGTTGGTGGGACCTCGGCCACCTCGCCAAGACGACAGCACACCAGCAGGTGCCGCGCCTCATCATCGCCGACCACGCTGACAACTTCACGCTCTACCGCATCACGCTCCGCAACTCTCCCTTCTTCCACGTCACCTACTCCAACGGCGACGGCTTCACCGCCTGGGGCGTAAAGATCGACACTCCCTCCGATGCGCCGAATACCGACGGCATCGATCCCGGCGGCTCGAAGAACATCACGGTTACGCAGTCGTATATCCGCACCGGCGATGACAACATCGCGATCAAGGGCGGCAGTGAGATCACGAACATGACCGTCTCTCACAACCACTTTTACTCTGGCCACGGTATGTCGATAGGTTCCGAGACCAACGGTGGTGTCAGCAAGATCCGCGTTACCGACCTCTCGCTCGACGGCACAACGGCAGGCATCCGCATCAAGAGCCAGCAGGCTTACGGCGGTCACGTTCACGATGTCGTGTACGAAGATGTCTGCATCCGCAACTCGAAGAACCCGATTCAACTCGACACAAACTACTCCGCAAACCCCAAGCCGGGCAAAGGCCTGATTCCTGTCTTCGACGACATCACGCTGCGGAACGTGCGTGTCTACGGCGGCGGCAAGATTCAGTTCAACGGCTTCGACCACGAGCATCGCATCGGCATCACGCTCGATGGTGTGGTCCTGGATGATCCGGCGAAGTATAAGTTTGACGTTCGCCACGCCGACCTTACCTTTGGCCCGGGGCCGGTGAACTTCATGCCAGCAGGGGAAGACTCAACCGCTCGTGGCGCCGGTGGCAAAGGCAAGCTTGCCGAGTGCAACGACAAGTTCGTTCCGTTTCCGGTGATCAAGTAACGCCGAAACGGTGGCAACAACAGAAAGCCCCGGCAAATAGCCGGGGCTTTCTGTTGCTGCGAAATCGAATTAGTTCTGTGCGGTCTCTTCGGCGCTGGCACTGCCGGCCGAGGGAATGGAGTTGCTGGCCTGGTTTAGGCCGAGTGCGTTCAGCGCACGCGCGTCAGGCGTGTACTTCGTCTGCCAGCCATTGTCGGACTGCAGCTTCTGCATCGCAGCGATCGAGGTTGCGTCCCACTGTCCGCTAGGGGCGCCTGAGAGGTAGCCCTTCTTGATCAGCGCGGTCTGGATCTCCGAAGCACGGTCGCCATCCATCGAAGGCGTTGCCACATGGTGCACGCTGGCCGAAGACTTGTGGCTATGCGAGCTGGCATGGCGAATGTTCGCGGAGGCTCTGGAGCGGTGCGGATGGAGAGCAGCACTCGCAGGCAGACAGGTAGCTACAAGCAGGGCAGCAGCGGGGACGAAGGCGGACGCAAAACGCATCGTTGGCAGGTTCCTCTCGCGATGTCAGGGAACGGCAAGCTCCCAAGAACTTAATCCTAGTTCGAGGGATGCTATCGAACCAAACCCAGTGGTTGTCTTACAGGGTACATATGTGTAGACGAGCGAATCTTTGAAAGGCTGTGGATAAGTTTTCCATGGAATGAAAAAGCCCGGCAGGAATTTGCCGGGCTTTCTCTATACATATACGGCTCAGTAATTTACGGAAGCGTTCCACCGATGTAGGTGGCTCCTCCGCCCTGGATCTGTACGTTGTGGATGACGAAGACGACGTCGTCACCGGACTTGAGGCCGCTGACAACTCCGCGATACGAGCCGGAGTCCGTCACCGCATGGCGGTTGATCTCGGTGATCACCGATCCCTTGGTGAGGCCGATCTCGTCCGCAAAGCTGCCCGGGCGAACCGAGGTCACTACCACGCCGCCGCCCACCTTCAGCTTCGAAGCCAGGTTTGCGGGAACTTCCTGCACGGTAATGCCCAGCTTGCTCTGACCGGCATCGCTGTCGGGAGAGGCAGAGCTGCTGTCATCGCTCTTGCCCAGGTCGGCAAAGAGCTTCGCACGGTCGGCGATGCCGACTTCAGCGGTGTCCTTCTTGCCGTTCCGCAGGTAGCCAAGCTTCACCGTCGTTCCGGGGTGCCGCGCCGAGATGATGTTGACGAGGTCGTCGCCATCCTTCACCGGCTGTCCGTCTACCGAAACGATGACGTCACCAGCCTGCAGGCCAGCCTTCGAGGCTGGGCCGTTCGGGGTCACCATGGAGACCATGACGCCGCCGTTGGCAAAGCCATACATACGGCCTACAGCCGAGGACTGCGCTGCCTGGAACTGGATGCCGATAGAGCCACGGGTCACCTTGTGTTCCGGTCCAATCAGCATGTTGTACGTGCTGATCAGGATGTTCGACGGCATGGCAAAACCGACGCCCTCAGAGCCCATCGACTGGGTGTAGATAGCGGTGTTCATGCCAATCACTTCGCCAGCCATATCGACCAGCGGGCCACCCGAGTTGCCGGGGTTGATCGCTGCGTCTGTCTGGATAAAGCGCTGGAACTGGTTGGTTGCAACGCCGCTTGCGCTGGCTTCGTCGATGCTGCGGTTCTTCGCCGAAACGATACCGGCAGAAACCGTGTGGGACAGGCCGAACGGGCTACCGATTGCGAGTACCCAATCGCCAACCTGCGTGCCTTCCGAGTTGCCGAGCTTCACGGTCGGCAACGTCAGACCCTTGGGGTCGATCTTGATGACCGCAATATCGGTGTCCTTGTCGGTTCCAACAACGGTCGCCGGACGGCCCGGATCAAGAGGGTTGTCAGGATCGGTCGAGAGCTTCACATAGATGTGGTCAGCCTTGTCGACAACGTGGTTGTTGGTCAGGATGTAGCCACGCGGGTCAACGATAAAGCCTGAGCCGAGGGCGCGACGGGCAACGTTGTTTGCGTTGTCATCTCCGCCCATGCCACCGCCGCCACCGAAGAACTTATTGAAGAAGTCCTGCATGTCGCCTTGCTGGTCGGAGTTGTCGCCATCGTCACCACCGCGACGGTTGCGCTTCACGTTTGCCTTGGGCAGAGACTCGGTGTTGATGTTGACCACCGCAGGTCCAACCTGCTTCACGATCTGGGAGAAGCCGTTCGAAAGCGAAACGGGAGAGGGAATCGTCAGCGGACGAGCATCCGTGCTGTCGACCTTCTGTTTTTCCATGCCGTGAACGCGGCCTGTCAAAACTGAGCCGGCAAGAATGCCGACGGAAAGGGCTCCCAGCACGGTAAACGTGGTGGTGAGTCGCCCGGACCGGATGTTGGTCCACAAACCTTGAGCGTAATGCTTCGGTGATGACATCAGTATGTTTTTCCTCGTTCTCGTTGGAGATCGAAACCGTCCCTGGCGGATGCTTCCGCCAGCCGATTGTTTGCCACTCGAATAGACGCTGTTCAGAGCAAAAGGTATCTTTGGCCCGAAAGTTGCCCTGTGGATCGCTGCAGAAGAGCCTGTCTCTCCCTCAACGTTCAGCCGTGGGTAGGATACCGCCGTTTGGCGTGGAGGTGGCGGCCACAAGCTCCGAAACGAGAATGCCGGCAAGAATCAGCGTCGCCCCTGCAATCGTCCTATGGCTGAGATGCTCCCCCAGAAACAGCATCGAAAAAAGCCACGCAAACACCGGTTCCAGCGTAAGAATGAGCGCCGTATGCGTCGCCGAAAGATGCTGCTGTGCCCAGCTCTGAATGGTGAAAGCCGCCGCGGTTGCGAGCAGTGCCGTTACCGCCAGAGCCACCAGCACAGTTGGAGTCAGCGCGATATGCGCGTGGCCTCCCAGAGGCAGAGTCAACACCATCGTCAGCGCGCAGAAGCCGATCTGCAACGTACCAAGCCGCTGCGCCGACACCTGGGACGCGGTACGGGACAGCGTCAGCAGATGCAACGCAAATGCCGCCGCGCACGCGAGCGTCAACGCCTCGCCAAGGTGGATTCCCGAGAGCAGTGCCATGCCCGAACCCGGTGGCGTCGTCAGCAGCACCAAGCCGAGAAAGGCAATCGCCGCCCCGGCAAATGCGGGCCATCCAGGCTTGCGCTGTCCGGTAGGCAGCACTCCCGGAATCGCAGAGAAAAGTGGCACAAACACGACGACCAGCCCGGTCAGAAACGCCGAAACTGAGGCCGTTGTATGTGCCAGTCCTGAGGTCTGAAGCTGATACCCGAGACCGAGGAAGAAGCCCGCTGCAGCCCCAGCCCTCATATCCCGGCGGTTGATCCCACCCAGACTCCGGTAATTCACGACCGCCAGCACGGCGGACGCGAGAGTCATGCGGACGAGGTTGAACGCCAGGGGCGTGCTGTCCCGCAGCGCCAGCTTCACCAGCGCAAACGTTGTGCCCCACACCAGCGTCACAAGAATCAGCAGGCCGTGCGCCATGCCGGAGGGATGCCGTCGCAGCAGGCTCACTCTGCGTTCACCGTGTCGCAGGTATCCAGCAGCAGAAGCAGAACGCGGCGTAGCGCCAGCGTCCGCTCAAACGGCGTGTACCACTCGTTCAGCGTATGAATGCCGCCGCCAATGCCTCCGGCACCGATCGCCAATGCCGGCACGCCCACGGAAAGTGGCAGATTGGCATCCGTTGAACCCAACCGCGAGTCCGTCACGAGCTGAAGGTGGCGATCCACCGCACGCAGGCTCAACGCCAGTTCGCTTTGTGCCGAAAGCACCCCGGCAGGGCGGTTGCCGATGCGTTCCGCGCTCAGATGCAGATCCTCCCAGCGAGCCATCACGCCTGTCAGTGTCTTCAGTACCGAAAGCTCCAGCCGGTCCAGCTCCATCGCTGCGGCGGAGCGCAGGTCAAGATCCGCGCTCGCCGAAGAGGGAATCGAGTTGACCGTCGTTCCACCGGAGATCGTACCGACGTTGAGCGTTGTCCGAGGATTCGCGGGCAGCTTGAGCTTCTGCAACTGTACGATCGCTTCCGCCAGCGCGACAATCGGGCTGGGGCGGTCAGCATCGGCCCAGGAGTGTCCGCCAGGCCCCGAGATCGTAATCCGTAGCCTTCGCCCGCCGAGCGCACGGTCGATCACCGTAGCCGTCCCCGCGCCCTCCAGAGCGATCGCCGCTCGAATCCGCTTTGCATAGGGCGATGGTCCGAAGAGTTCGCGCATGCCGCGCAGGTCTCCTTCTCCTTCTTCCCCCACGTTGGCGGCAAACAGAATCGTCGCCTCCGGGGTGATCTGGGCATGGCGCAGAGCGGCAGCCAGAGCGAGCAGGGCCGTAAGCCCCGCTGCATTGTCGGTCGCGCCGGGCGCTCGAAGCGTTCCGTCTTCATCTTCTTCGAGGGAAATCTCGGTATCCGCTGCAAAAACCGTATCGAGATGAGCCGAAAGCAGCACGATCTGCGCGGTTTTTCCTGGCAACTCCGCCAGAGCGTTGCCTGCATTGTCGAGATGCACGTTCGTCAGGCCGAGGTCGCGGAAACGCTCAAGAAACCACTGCGCTCGCAGACCTTCCTCAAAAGTTGGTGCCGGGATGCAGATCGCCTCGCGCTGCCAGCGCCGAATCTGTTGTTCGTGCAGATGCAGCCAGCCGAACGCAGCATGGACCGCCCGCTGCCCGGCAAGCAGGGTGATGCGGCGGTTTGCGGCGGCGTTTGCGGGGCTCAAGATGCCACCTCGTCATAATCCACCTGCACCAGAAACAGCCCGCGTGCCGGAGCCGTTGGCCCGGCAGCGGTACGGTCACGCGCAGCCAGAATCTTTGGCATCTCCGCAGCCGGAATAGCGCCTCTGCCCACATCGACAAACGTCCCAACAAGGTTCCGCACCATGTGGTGCAGGAATCCCGAGCCGTGAACGCGATAGACCAGCAGGCCGTCTTCGCGCGTCCACTCCGAGCGGTCGATTGTCTTTACGGGGTTCGGTCCGGAGCCTTCGCCATCCTCCCTACGTAGGGATTTGTCAGGATCGCTGGCGGCGAACGAGGTGAAATCGTGCCTGCCGAGCACCTGCGCGGCGGCCTCCTGCATTTGCTCCAGCGCAAGCGGCCAGTGGCAATCCCAGGCGTAGGGTGCGACAAACGGGGAGCAGGCTTGCTCGGCGGTAGGATTCTTCGATTCGATGCCGTTTCGACGCTCAAATATGCGGTACTCGTATGTCTTGCCCCGGGCCGAATGCCTGGCATGAAAGCTTTCAAGCGCCACCTCGGCCCGGATTACGCGGATGCTCGGAGGCAGGGCGCGGTTCAATGCTCGTTGCAGATTCTCCGCAGGTAAGGAGACGTTCAGCGGGAAGTTCACCACCTGCGCCAGTGCGTGGACGCCCGCATCCGTCCTGCCTGAACCCTGCGGACGCACGTTTTCGCCCGTAACGTGCTTGATTGCCTGCGACAGCGTGGCCTGCACCGTCGGCAAGCCGCCGGGCTGGACCTGCCAGCCATGAAAATGACTGCCATCGTAGCTAAGAGTGAGTTTCCAGTTCGGCATTAGTGATATCGTCGGGCGCAAAGCTTCACGTTTGATGGTACTGGCTGCAGACCGGTGCAAAGATATACTCAGTGGGACTTTGAAACGTTTTGCAGCCACATGTTGGAACTTCATACGGGGCTTGTCCGTATGTAGAAAGACAGCTCCCCATTTGGCAGCTTCCGGAGATGGTAGACGTGATGTTGAAGCATTTGCAGGCGGCGGCATGTGTCGCTCTAACCCTGGCGAGCACCGTGGCGCCGAGTGTGGCGCAACAGCCGCAGGGAACCCCAACGACGGCACAGGCCGGCGGTAAGATCAGCGCGACTGCGCCAGCGCAGGCTGCTGCCGTGCAGAACGATACGACCGGCGATCCCAATCTGCCGCAGGCTCCCGATCCGAAGCTCACGGAGCCTTTGTATCTGCGGCCTACGAACTCGGACTATACCGAGGGTTACCACTTTCTGCCGAATCCCGTGCGGGACTACACGCCGATCAACTACCCCGCGCCGCGCCTGGCAAATACTGCCGACCTGCACGATCTGCTGCGTGACGGCAAGATTTACCTGAGTCTTTCGGACGCTGTAACGCTCGCGCTTGAGAATAACTACGACATCGCCATCGCGCGTATCAACCTCGACATCGCAGACACGGATATTCTGCGCGCCCGCGCAGGCGCGACGCTGCGTGGCGTCTCGACCGGCTTGATCACGAACACGCTCGGCGGCACCACCTCCACGATCACCGGCGGCGGCGGCCCCGGCGGTACGACCACCTCTTCAGGCGGCTCAGGCTCGGGTGCTTCAGGACTCGTCCTGACAACCAACGGTGGTGGACCGACGCCTGAAACACTGGATCCAACGCTCAGTGGAACCGTCAGCTACGAAAGCGCGAACACCCCGCAGAGCACGACCGTGCTCACGGGTACAAACTCGCTGACCCAGAAAACCTTCACCTGGAATGCGGATTATGCGCAGGGCTTCCGGACTGGTACCTCTCTGGACGTGACGTTCGACAATTCGCGCGTCACTACAGATAGCCAACGCTCGATCTACAGCCCGTCCTACGCCACCAACTTCAAGGCCACAGTGACGCAGCACCTGCTACAGGGCTTTGGTCTCTGGTTGAACTCGCGCTTTATCGTGCAGGCGAAGAACAACCGCCGCATCACGGATTCGGCGTTCCGCCAGCAGGTGATCTACACGGTGGCACAGGTTGAGAGCATCTACTGGGCGCTCGTTTCGGCCTATGAAGATGTTCAGGCCAAGGAACGTGCTCTGCAGCAGTCCACGCAGCTTGCCAAGGACAACCGCAAGCAGTTGCAGATCGGCACGCTGGCACCGCTCGACATTGTGAACTCTGATTCCACGGTGGCGACGGACAAGCAGTCTCTCATCAGTTCGAAGTCCAACCTCGAGTACCAGCAGCTTCTGATGAAGCAGGCCATTGCGCGCAACCTGAACGAGCCGGAGTTATTGAACGCACCGGTCGTTCCTATGGACCGCGTCAGCCTCGAACGTCTGCCCGAAGAGGATATGCAGGTCGAAGACCTGGTTCGTCAGGCCTATGCCAACAACCCGCAGATTGAGCAGGCGGTGTTGAACATGAAGAACAACAAGATCACCATCCGCGCAGAGAAAAATGCTCTTCTGCCCACGGTGGATGCGTATGGTTCTTTTGCCGGTAGCGGATTGACCGGCGCACAGAACCCCTCGCTGAATTGCTCCACAAGCTACGCAAGCACAGACTTCGTTGCTTGCCCGTCGAACTACGCCCAGCAGCAAGGCGTTCCGTTGGGTGGATACGGTTCGGCGCTGTCGAATTCGTTCTCGAACAACTCGCCGGACTGGACCGTTGGCGTGAACGTGAGCATTCCGCTGCGTAACCGCGCGGCACAGGCTGATCAGGTTCGTTCGCAGATGGAGTATCGCCAGTCGCAGATGCGTTTGCAGCAGCTCTATACGCAGCTTCGCATTCAAATCGTCAACGCGATGTATGCGTTGAACAACGATCGTGCTTCGGTGCAGGCCTCGCAGACCGCGCGTGACTATCAGGCGCAGGCGCTTGAGGCAGAGCAGAAGAAGTACCGCCTCGGCGCTTCGACTACGGCGCTTGTTCTGGCGCAGGAACGCAGCTTGGCAACGGCAGAGAATACGCTGATTTCCTCCGACGCGGCCTACGCTAACGATCGTCTGCTGTTGAACGAACTGCTCGCGAATACGCTTGATCGTTACGGCATCACGCTGGACGACGCTGCGAAGGGCGCAATCACGCAGAAGCCCGTCGTTCCTGGGCTGACGGCTCCCAAGCCGCCGGCTCCGCCGAAGTCACTGACCGCAACTCCGGAGCCTGTGCAGCCTTAATCGCGCAGACAACGTAAGCTAAAAGACGACAGTTTCGAAAGGCCGCAGCCATGCTGCGGTCTTTCGCTTGCATGGAAAGAAGGGTTTCAAAGAATGAGCGAGCATCAGGGTAAGGAAAATGCACTGGCGAAGGCCGCCAGCGCGTATCTGCGGTCGGCACGGCATCAGCCGGTGAACTGGATGGAGTGGGGCCCGGAGGCCTTTGCTCGCGCCGCAGCGGAAGACAAGCCTGTGCTGCTCGATATCGGCGCCGTTTGGTGCCACTGGTGCCACGTCATGGACCGTGAAAGCTACGAAGACGCAAAGACCGCCGAGATGATCAACGAGTACTTTGTCGCTGTGAAAGTGGACCGCGACGAACGCCCCGACGTTGACGCACGCTATCAGGCGGCTGTCTCGGCCATTAGTGGCCAGGGCGGCTGGCCCCTCACCGCCTTCCTGACGCCGGATGGTCGTCCTTACTTTGGCGGAACGTACTTTCCTCCCGAGGACCGCTACGGTCGGCCCAGCTTCCAGCGCGTGCTCAGCACCATGTTCGATGCCTTCGACGATAAGCGCGATGAGGTGCTGGAGACCGCAGGCAGCGTGATGGCTGCGCTGGAGCACAACGAGAGCTTTTCCGGCCGCGCCAGTGGCGTGAACGGCGAGCTTGGCCGCGAGATCCTCGTCAAGCTTCTCAACGCTCCGCTGCAGCAGTTTGACGGCCGCAACGGCGGGTTTGGCTCGCAGCCGAAGTTTCCGCACTCTGGTGCCATCGATCTGTTGATTGACGCGGCCGCTCGTGGTGGAGTCATCGCCGACAACGCCGGCATGGTGGCCGAGGCAACGCTGCGCAAGATGGCTGCCGGTGGCATCTATGACCAGCTTGCTGGTGGCTTCCATCGTTACTCGGTCGACGAACGCTGGATCGTGCCGCACTTCGAGAAGATGGCGTACGACAACTCGGAGCTATTGAAGAACTACGCCCACGCCTTCGTTACCTTCGCCGATCCGGAGTACGCTCGCGTGGCCCGCGACATTGTGCGCTGGATGGACGAGTGGCTCTCCGATCGCGAACTGGGTGGTTTCTATGCTTCGCAGGACGCAGATGACTCGCTCGATGACGATGGCGACTACTTCACCTGGACTCGCGATGAGGCGAAAGCCGTGTTGTCCGACGAAGAGTTTGTCGCTGCCGCGGCGCACTTCAACCTTCGCCCTGTCGGGGATATGCATCACAACCCGCTGAAGAACGTTCTTCACGTTGTGCCCTCGAAGGCCAGCCCCGAAGTGCTGGAACGCGCTATCCAGAAGATGTACGCAGCACGGCTTCAGCGCAAGACTCCGTACGTGGACAAGACGATTTACAGCGGCTGGAACGGCATGTGCATCTCTGCCTATCTGGCAGCGGCCTCGGCTCTGAACGAACCCACGGTTAAAGCCTTTGCGCTGAAGTCGCTCGACCGCGTGCTCGAGACTGCCTGGAACGGCACTACGCTCGTACGCGTGATTGCCTATGGTGAGCAGGGTGGTAGCCCGCAACCAATCGCGGCGGTGCTGGAGGATTACGCGTTCGTCGCTCAGGCTGCGCTTGATGCTTACGAAGCCACCGGCGAGTTCCGTTACTACGAAGCGGCGAAGTCTCTCGCCGATGCCATGCTGGCGAAGTTTTACGACACCGAGGGCGGTGCGTTTTTCGATAGCGAGCTTCTGCCTGACGCCATCGGTGCATTGAGCACACGCCGTAAGCCGTTGCAGGACTCACCCACGCCCGCAGGCAACTCCACCGCAGCGAACGTCATGCTGCGTCTCGCAGAGCTAAGCGGAGAAACGGCCTATGAGCAGTCTGCGCGAGAAACGCTGGAGACCTTCGCCGGTGTCGTCGAACACTTCGGGCTTTACGCCTCCAGCTACGCACTCGCGTTGCGTCGAATGCTTGAAGGGCCGTTGCAGATCGCTATCGTTGGCAGCGGGGAAGCGGCTGCCGCACTGGCTCTTGCTGCAACGATGCGTTATGGCGCGAATAAGAGCGTCCTGCGTTTTACGCGAGAGCAGATGGCAAAGCTTCCTGCGGCATTAGCCGAGACGTTGCCTCATCTGCCGGAGACAGGTGAGGCCGTAGCTCTCGTGTGCCGCGGTGGCTCCTGCGCGCCGCCCATCACCTCGCCTGAGGCGTTGCTGGACGAGCTCGACCGCTAGCTGCCTAGCTCGCGGTTCATGGCTGGAGGAGCGGTCGGATCGGTCTGCACGAGCAGCGTGCTCGTGGTGGTGCTGAAGGAGATCTGTTCTTTCGAGAAAGCAAGCAGGATGCGGCGGCGTAGCTCTCGGAGCACGCCGTCGCGCTGATTGGCGCGAACCCGAATGCTGATCGGATAGACGACTTCGTGCCCAATGATCTTGTCGACGCCCACCACGGTCGGATCGGCGATCACAATGTCCTTGAGCTTCTCATCTTCGCGAATGTCCGACGTCAGTTGCTTCAGTACAGACATCACATGGTCGGGATTTTCCTTGGTGTCGACTGAGATGTTCAGAGTCGCTACGGAGAAGTCGCGAGAGAGGTTTGAGACTGTTGTGATCTGTGAGTTGGGAATGATGTACAGCGTGCCATCACCGTCGCGCAGTTTGGTGATGCGCAGCGTGAAATCTTCGACCGTGCCGGATAGGCTGGAGAGCTTCACGGAATCGCCAACGCTGTACTGGTCTTCGACGAGCACAAAGATGCCGTTCAGCACGTCTTTGAAGATGGACTGGGCGCCAAAGGAGATGCCCAGGCCAATCACGCCTGCCGAAGCGATGAACGGTCCCAGTGGAACGCCAATCGCTCCCAGACTCTGGATGAAGACGTAAGCGCAGATGAGCCCGTAGGACGTGGCTCGGATGATGCCGGCGATCGTACGCAGCTGTGCGGAGCGCTGGGCATTGCCCACCTGTGCGTCGGCGCGCTTCCGTATGCGCGAAACGAAGAGCCGGACAAGTGACCAGGCGATGAACGCAAGGATCAGTGAGACGATAATTTTGGGCAGCCCGGTTTCCACGAAATCGACCAGAGCGTTATGCCATTCCGTTACGACAGAGTGCAGCGTGTGTTGGTCCTGGGGAAGGGTAGGTAGTTTCGAAAGTGCTGGAAGCATCATGCTGTGACTCTCTCGGCCCGGTAGGCCGTTCTTACTCACAGGATACTTGTTACATCTGGTTTTATTGTGGTGTAAACGCCAGCGCGGCAGGCAGATTGATGGCGGACTGCTGCATCGAGACCGATGGTGTCGCCGTCGCTTGCAGCGCGTTGACGATCTGCGTCGCGGTCCAGTTTGGGTGCGCGGCCTTTACCAATGCTGCGGCCCCTGCCACCAGCGGAGCGGAAGCACTCGTTCCCATCGCCTGCACGTACTGCGCATGGCCAAGGTTGAAACAGCCGAAGCTTTTTCCAACAGAGGGCAGACCGTCCTGCGTATTCGTCACACCCGTCGAGCATGCCCCGCGAATCCACCCGCTGACGGCGTTGTCGGGGCCCTCCGGGTACGATCCGCCGGGAGCGGCGATCGCATTCAACGTCGCCCCGTAGTTGGAGTAATACGGCCTTGTTACCGGCCCCTTCACGCAAATTGCAGTGGGGCTCAGATCTTCTACGCAGGCAGGGTTCGTGCTCGCAACTACGGCAAGCACTCCACGCGCCTGTGCCGGAAGCTCGATATAGCGGCCTCCTGAAAGGTCGAGCCCATCGTTGCCTGCTGCGGCGACGATCACCACGCCAGCTTGCTGTGCGGCGTAGGTTACACGGTCAAAGCTCGCCTTCCATCCAGCACCGTCTCCGGTGGTCAGGTCGACGATCGTCCCCAGAGAAAGCGAGATGACGTCCGCACGTTGCGCCAGTGCGTCGTTGATGCCTGCCAGTACCCAGCTCAGCAGGCCTCCAGTTTGTCCTGCCTCGCACTGCGCCGTAGCCGTGCTTCCTGCTGCTGCGGGCATACGCTCCAGCACCTTGATGTTGAGCAACGTCGCCTGCGGGGCGACGCCTACGGTTTCACCTCCGCCCAACGCACCAGCCGCGAGGGATGCCGCCCATGTGCCGTGGCCGGTTTGATCCTGCGGGGAGCCGTCATCGCAGGCGCTCGGGAGCGCCGTTTTGTCGACTTCTGTCATGTTGAGGGCAAGGTTAGAAACGAGGTCCGGGTGGTTGGCATCGACGCCGCTGTCGAGAATGGCAATGCGCATGCCTGCGCCCTTCGTGGTGTTCCACGGACCTACAGGGTTTCCTCCCGGAACGTTGTCGCCGTATCCACCGGCAGCCTGCACGGCCCATCCTGCGGGTGAGTTGTAGGTAGCGTCGGTCACTGGTGCGGGCATCCATGCCAGTTGATGTGGCGGGTTTGCGCTAATCACCTTCACTGGCAGCGAGGTTACGTCCTGGGTGGAGTGCGGAGTTGCCTTCGCCGCGCTCACGGTCATCGCGTGGCCTGTCACGATGCGGTCGTGAACAACGGCAAGAACCTCCGGTTGCAGGCTAAGGCGGAAGACTGCCCATGGCTCGTTCGCTTCGTCGACCGTGAAAACGCTGGCACCCAGACGTCCGAGATGCCTGTGCGTGCGTGCTCCAGCCTCTGCAAGAGCGATGTCGGCAATTGCAGGAACCTGCGGAGCGCGATACAGCACTACGAGACGAGAGACCTGTTGTGACAACGCTGTGGTCGTAAAGATAGTGGAGAGAAACAAGACACGGCAGAAGGAACTCAGCATGAAAGACACCTTGGGCGAGAGGTCGCGAACAATGCCTGTATCGACCTCAGCAGCTACGTCGCCGTTGTTCCGTGTGTCTTTTGAACAGCCTTCAAGTTTCCACCGGCGCGGCCGAGCGGGATGTCTGTGGGGCGGGTAAAATTGTGAACGGAGCAGGAGGATGAAGTTTTGGCGCAGAAGACATCGACGGGTAGCAAGAAGCGCGCGGCAGGCGAATCCTCCTACAGTGGACTATCGAAAGAAGAGCTGATTCGTTTCTACCGGCTGATGTACACCTCTCGCCGCGTAGATGATCGCGAGATTCTTCTAAAGCGTCAGCAGAAGATCTTCTTCCAGATCTCGTGCGCCGGGCATGAAGCGCTTCTCGTTGCGGCTGGTATGGCGATGAAGCCGGGTTATGACTGGTTCTTCCCCTACTACCGTGATCGTGCCATCTGCCTCGCACTTGGCAACACCCCCGAAGAGCAGTTGCTGCAGGCTGTTGGCGCAGCCAGCGACCCTGCCAGCGGCGGTCGTCAGATGCCCTCGCACTGGACGTCCAAGCGGCTGAACATCGTTTCGCCAAGCTCTTCAACGGCAACGCAGTGCCTGCACGCCATCGGCTGCGCAGAAGCAGGGCGTTTCTTTACGCATCATCCCGACGCGGTGCCAAAGCATGATGGCGACTACCGCGAGTTCAAAGATGTCACCTTCCACGGCGACGAGGTGACCTACGTCTCGATCGGCGAGGGCTCTACCTCGCAGGGGGAGTTCTGGGAGTCGTTGAATACGGCGTCAAACGGAAAGCTGCCTGTTGTCTACGTTGTTGAAGACAATGGCTACGCCATCTCCACGCCGGTAGAGGCGAATACCCCGGGCGGCAACATCTCGAAGCTCATCGCCAACTTTCCGAACTTTCACTTCGCGGAAGTCGACGGCACGGACGCTATTGCGAGCTACCAGGCGATGGTGGAAGCTGTGGCCTACTGCCGCGCGGGCAAGGGCCCGGCGCTGGTCCACGGGCATGTCATCCGCCCCTACTCGCACTCGCTTTCGGACGACGAGCGGAACTACCGTTCTGCTGAAGAGCTTGAAGCCGATGCTCTGCGTGATCCCATTGCGAAGATGCAGGTGTGGCTGATTCGCGAAGGCGTTCTTGATGCAGACGCGATCAAGCAGCTGGAGAAGGAAGTCGATTTGGAGGTGCAGCAAGCCGCAGACGCTGCACTCGCCGCGCTGCCTGCGCAGCCGGAGTCGATCTTCGTCCACCAGTACTCGGAAGACCTGAAGCCCAACGATCCGCGTTATGCCACGACGCCACAGTTTGACGGCGACGATCGCACGATGGCCGACCTGATCAACGCGACACTGCGTGACGAAATGGCTCGCGATGAGCGCATTGTCATCTTCGGCGAAGACGTTGCCGACGCTACGCGTGATGAACCTCTTCGCGCTGGAAAGCTAAAGGGTAAGGGCGGCGTCTTCAAGCTGACCTCTGGGCTGCAGAAAGAGTTTGGCAACGACCGCGTTTGGAACTCTCCGCTTGCGGAAGCCAACATCACGGGTCGCGCTATCGGCATGGCTGTGCGTGGCATGAAGCCCGTTGTCGAGATTCAGTTCTTCGATTACATCTGGCCTGCCGTCCACCAGATGCGCAACGAACTGAGCGTGATGCGCTGGCGCTCGAACGGGCAGTTCACCTCGCCGCTTGTTATGCGTGTTCCCATCGGTGGCTACCTCACCGGCGGCTCGATCTATCATTCGCAGTCGGGCGAGAGCATCTTCACGCACACCCCGGGCATTCGCATCGTTATGCCCTCGAACGCTCTGGATGCTGCCGGTCTGTTGCGCACAGCGATCCGTTGCGATGACCCCGTGCTCTTCCTTGAGCACAAGCGTTTGTACCGCGAGGCCTTTGGCCGCGCGCCGTATCCGGGCCCTGAGTATGCAATTCCGTTTGGCAAGGCCAAGATCGTTCGCCCTGGCAAGGACCTCACCGTGATCACCTACGGCGCTGTCGTTCCGCGAGCGTTGCAAGCCGCACAGCGCATCGAGCGCGAGAAGGGGATTGACGTTGAAGTCATCGATCTTCGCTCGCTCAGCCCGTATGACTGGGAAGCCATTGCAGAGAGCGTAAAGAAGACGAACAAGGTGCTCGTCGCGCACGAAGACATGTTGAGCTGGGGCTATGGTGCCGAGATCGCAGCACGCATCGGCGACGAGCTCTTCCATGATCTTGATGCACCGGTTCGCCGCGTCGCTGGTTTGGATACGTTCGTTGCCTACCAGCCGCTGCTGGAAGACGTCATTCTGCCGCAGCCGGAGAAGATCTTCCAGGCTATGGTCGCCCTCGCTGCGTTCTAGCTGCCCAGAGAGCAGGGACTATGTACGTCATCACGCTGATTTATCGGCAACCACTGGACGTCGTCGACAGGTTCCGTGCCGAGCACCATCAGTTTCTGGATGCTTTGTACTCTGACGGAACGCTGTTGGCTTCCGGCCCTCAGGTGCCGCGTACCGGTGGCGTGTTGATCGCGAACGGCAGTATCGACCGGGACGTTCTTATGAAGACTCTTGAGCGTGACCCGTTCTGGCGCGAGCAGCTCGCTGAATACAGCGTCGTCAGCTTTCAGGCTACGAAGAAGTGCAAGCAGCTCGAAGGCTTCGAATAGATTTCTTCTCGAATAGGTAGAAAGCAGAACGGCCACTGAGTTCTCAGTGGCCGTTCTGCTTTGATTGCTGCTGAAGACGCTGCTATGCGGAGTAGATTTCGGTGTCGAGCACACGCGCATACGCTGCGGTCGTCAGGAAGTCCTGGAACTTCGGTGCCTTGATGAACTCGCGCATCAGAAACGCTGCATGGGTGTAGGCCTCGAAGCGTGCGGGCGGATAGGCGTCCTTCGCTCGCTCGAGCTCTGCATCGATGTGTCGATCGCAAAGTTCAGCGGTTACGGGGCGTCCGTCTTCAAGCGTTGCATGATGATGAACCCACTGCCAGAGCTGCGCCCGCGAGATCTCGGCTGTCGCCGCATCTTCCATCAGGTTGAAGAGAGGGACACAGCCAATGCCGCGAAGCCATGCCTCGAGATAGCCAAGCCCAACAGCAACGTTCTGCTTGAGCCCTGCCTCTGAGATCGTTCCTTCCGGCACTTCCACTAGCTCTGCTGCCGTCACATGGAAGTCAGGCAGTTGCTTGGTGATCTGGTTCGGTGTCGGCATAATGCGGTCGAAGACTTCCAGCGCTACGGCTACGAGCGCGGGATGCGCTACCCATGTGCCGTCGTGCCCGTTGGTGGCTTCGCGCTCCTTGTCCGCGCGCACGCCGGCAATGGCTTTTTCGTTCGCTTCGGGATCATTCTTGATCGGAATCAGAGCACTCATGCCGCCCATCGCGTGAACGTTGCGGCGATGGCAGGTCTTGATGCAGAGCTTGGAGTACTTGCTCATGAACGGCACGGCCATCGTGACCTGCGAGCGGTCCGGTAGCAGCATGGTTTCGTCTGCGGCAAGCTTTTTGATGAAAGAGAAGATGTAGTCCCAGCGGCCGCAATTCAAGCCGGCCGAGTGCTCGCGCAACTCATACAGAAACTCATCCATCTCGAACGTCGCAAGAATCGTTTCAATCAGGCAGGTTGCCTTGATCGAGCCTTGCGGCACACCGTGCATCTCCTGCGCACGCACGAAGATCGAGTTCCACAACCGCGCCTCGAGATGCGACTCCATCTTTGGCAGGTAGTAGTACGGTCCTGTTCCGCGCGAAAGTGCTTCCTTCGCGTTATGGAAGAAGTACAGGGCAAAGTCGAAGATTGACGCACTCATGTACTCGCCGTCTACGAGTACATGACGCTCTTCCATGTGCCATCCGCGCGCCCGGACGAAGAGAACAGCGGTCTTCTCCTTTAGCGCGTAATCTTTGCCGGTGTTCGGGTCTTTGTAGGTGATCGTACGGCGAACTGCGTCGAAGAGGTTGAGCTGTCCGTCGAGCAGGTTCTCCCAAGTCGGCGTGCTCGAATCCTCAAAGTCTGCCATGAAGACCTTCGAGCCAGAGTTCAACGCGTTGATGATCATCTTGCGATCAACGGGCCCGGTAATTTCTACACGACGGTCCTGAATGTCGGCAGGGATGGGAGCAACCGTCCACTCGCTGTTACGAACGTTCGCTGTCTCGGGCAGAAAGGCGAGCTTCTCTCCGGCATCAAGGCGAGCCTGACGCTCCACTCGCTTCGCGAGCAGCTCTTTACGGGTCGGGTTGAACTCGCGGTGCAGGGCAACTGCAAACGCAAGCGCCTCTGGGGACAGAATCTTTTCGTACTTCTCGGCAGTCGTGGCGTGAACTTCAACGCCTGTCGGCAAACTCATCGTCGTGTCCTTTCGGTCTGAGGGCTAAGCGAAACGGAGTTCGACTTTTCCTGCGTGGGCAAAGCTGGCTTCGACAACCGACCCTGCTGCTGCAGGCGTGTTGCCCGTCCATGAGCCCGTCGTAATCCACTGGCCTTTGCGCAGTCCGCCTGTGCGGTACGCACCTTCGTTTGCCAGCCACGGAAGCAGCTTCACCAGATCGCCCGAGGTGTTCGAGCCCGTACGCTCCACGCGAACAACACCATCGACCGTCAGCACAACGTCTTCTGCATTCCAGTCAATGGACTGCCAGTTCTCAACAGCCGGGCCATATACAAAGCCGCCATGCATCTGCAAGTCGGCAAAGGCTGCAAGCCGAGTCGCTTGCGTTGGGTCGGCGAACGCTGCTTCGAGCACTTCAATTGCCGGATGGCACGAGGCCATGGCAGCCATAACTTCTTCGCGTGTGTAAGGCGTCTCGCGCGGCGGAAGGTCCTGGCCAACGAGGAAGGCAATCTCTGCCTCCAGCCCGCGATACCGCCAGCGTTCGCCATCGAGAATCGATCCACCAGCCGAAATCCACGCAGCAGGCATCGGCCCAAACAACGGCGTTGCTTCTGCGTTCGGAGCGCCGATCTTCCAGCCGCCCACCATGCCAAACGCCTCGGCGATGCGATCCTGCACGGCATACGCTTCTTCCATGGACTCAGGCACCATATCCGCAGGCAGATCGGTAATCACACGTCCGCTGCGGCGTGCATCAAGAAGAATATCGGTGGTTTGAAGAAGAACAGCCTCGCGGGTTCCGGTCATTGGGGTGAATCCTTTCAGGCTATTAGTGTGCCTCACTTTGCCTCGCTCCGTCGAACTCCCAGCAGCTCTTCGATCGTCCTACCCTGAATCGACGCATCCAGAACTTCGACGGTATGAAAGGCAGGCACTTCGCCATGCCCCTGACGACGCAGGGACGCTGCCAGCTGTAGCAGGCAACCCGGATTCGCGCTCACCAACGCCTGCGCCTCGGTCGCCAGCACGTTGGCTGCTTTACGGTCGCCAAGCTCTTCAGCCGTTTCCGGGTAGAGCAGGTTGTACACGCCCGCTGATCCACAGCAGAGATTCGCTTCCGCAATCTCCCTCAACTCGACGCCGGGTATGCGGCCGAGCAATGATCGAGGAGCCGCATGGATGCCTTGCGCATGACGTAGATGACAGGCATCGTGATAGGCAATCGTCATCGTCAACGGATGAAAAACGGGACCATCGTCTACGCCAGTCAGCAACTCTGTAATGTCTCGGCACTTCGCGGAAAATGACTGCGCCCGCGCCGCCCACTCCACATCGTCGCGCAGCAGATGGCCGTACTCCTTCATCGTTGATCCGCAACCTGCGGCGTTCAACACCACGTACTCTGCGCCCGTCCGTTCGAACGCCGCAATCGCTCGCCTGGCATAGACCATGGCCTGTGCTTCAAGTCCGCTATGCACCAGCAGAGCTCCACAGCAGCCAGCATCTTGGGGAGCAGCCACCTCATAGCCGTATGCCGTCAGCACCCGCGCCGTCGCCTGGTTCACCGGGTCAAAGAACGCATCCTGCACGCAACCCGCGAGGATCGCCACGCGTCCCCGTGCTGTTGCCTGCGCGGTATGGTGCTTCGCAAGAGAGTGAAACGGGTTCAGCGGAACCTTTGGTAGCAGAGCATCCATGGCTGCAAGTCGCCGAGGAAGAAGCTGCAACAAACCCGAGGAACGCACAAGCTTCTGCAGACCACTCCGCTGGTACACCGCGAGTGGAACGCCCAGCAGGCGAAGCCGTTTGGGGTGAGGGAAGGTCGCAAACAGCATCCGACGAAACGCCCGGTCCGCCAGCGTTCGCGGCACGTTGCGCTCCACCTGAGCACGTGTGTCTTCGATCAGCTTGTTGTACTCCACGCCCGAAGGACATGCGGTTACGCAGCTCATGCAGCCGAGGCAGTGGTCGATATGCTGCTGGAACGTCGTATCCAGCGGGGCTTCGCCCACGCTTGCCTTGCGCATCATCCAGATGCGTCCACGCGGCGAGTCCATCTCATTGCCCCAAAGCGTGTACGTCGGGCAGGCTGGAAGGCAAAAGCCACAGTGGACGCACGTATCCATTACGTGTTTTTCGGGAGCATGGTGAGCGTCGAATGCAGACGGCTTCACCCCTGCGCCAATGCTGACAAGGCTTTGTGGAGCCACGCCCGTACTTTCGTTCGCCGCCATTTAGAGGCCTCCGACGAACTTGCCGGTGTTCAGCGTCGCGGCAGGGTCAAACTCTTCTTTCACAGCACGCATCATGTCGATTGCTTGTGGCGGAATTCCCCAGGCGTCGATCAACGAAGGCAGCCATCCACGCTGCAGCACCACCACGTTGCCTCCGCTCGAACGCAGTCGGGCACGCAAATCCTCAACGGTAGCGACGACTGTTTCTGGCGGAGCTTCACATGAAACGGTTACCACGCCAACAGGATCGACCACCGCACGGAAGTGATGATCCGGCTGCTGCGAAAGCTGCGCAAAGCCTGCCAGCAGCGGTGCGAGCTTCGCAGGCAGCGCGGTAATCTTCAGCACGGTGGCTTCGGCGTTTGCCTTCAACACTTCATCCCGCACCTGCCATACGCCCGCATCTGCCGTCGTCAACACTAACGCTCCAGCCAGTTCTTCCAGCCGGATCGCATGTTCGTTTACGACGGAAGCATCCGACGCCAACTCCACATCCAGTGCGAACGCTGTGCTCTCGTTCCGCATCTGCAGACGCTCAATCGCGAGTGATGCCGCAAGCGCCCGCTTCATAAACTCTGCCAGCTCCAACGCATCCGTCGACCGTGCCGTAAAGCTCTTCGCGACGGCAGGTATGGGATGCAGGCGAAAGGTCATCTCTGTCACGATGCCCAGCGTTCCAAACGATCCCAGGAAGAGCTTCGGCAGATCGTACCCCGCGACGTTCTTCACGACCTTGCCGCCAGAGCGTGCAATAGTTCCATCGGCCAGCACCACGGTCACGCCCAGCACCAGGTCTCGCAGCGAGCCATAGCGCAGCCGCAGCAATCCACTGTCGTTCGTCGCCAGCACTCCACCAACAGTTGCAGCCTCTGCGGCGAACGCATCGAGCGCCACACGCTGCCCATGTTGCGCAAGGCTCTCCTGCATCGCTGCCCACGTCGTTCCCGCTCCAACTGTCGCCGTCAGGTCCTGCCACACGTGCTCACGCACACCCGCCAACTCACGCGTGCTCAGCATCAGGTCCGCCGCGACATCGTTGCCCCAGCCGCTTTTTGTTCCGGCGCCAGCAGGAGTCACCACCAGTTTCTCGCGCGAAGCAATCTTCATCACTACGGCTACATGTTCGGTAGACACCGGAGCGAGCACACGCATCGCATCGGTCGTCTCCAATGACGCACCGGCAGCTTCTTCAAGTTCGTGGAGCAGAGCAGGAGAGAGTTCACGCATATTAAAAGATCTCCGCGACACCGGCCGTTACCAGCGGATGCTCGCGATACGGTCCGTTATGTTGTTCACCGCACAAACGCGGCGTGGGGAAAAGTTTGTCAGGGTTCGCAAGGTTCTGCGGATCGAACGCGCGTCGTACTCGTTGCATGACGGCCAGGTCCGGCAGGGCGTACATGTAGCTCATCTCGCACTGCTTCTCGCGGCCCACGCCATGCTCGCCGGTGATCGACCCGCCCGCATCGACGCACAGCCGCAGCAGTTGATAGGAGACCTCGAGAGCACGAGCTTCTTCACCTGCAATCGACCCATCGTAAAGGACCATCGGATGCAGATTGCCATCCCCTGCATGGAAGACGTTCGCAATTCGCAGGCCTGTTTCACGGCTCAACTCCTCGAACTGCGCCAGCACGCGTGGCAACGCGGTACGGGGAATCACGCCGTCCTGCACGATGTAGTTCGGCGACACTCGCCCCATCGCAGCAAACGCAGCCTTGCGCCCCTTCCACACCACGGCCCGTTCAGCATCACTCTGCGCCAGCCGTTGTTCCGTGGCTCCATTGCGTTCTGCCAGCTCGCGAACCGTCTTCATCTGCGCTAGCACCTCGCTCGTCGGCCCGTCCAACTCCACTAGCAACAGCGCCTCACACTCCGGATAACCGGCATGAACAGCCGCCTCGCTGGCGATGATGGCTGTACGGTCCATAATTTCCATCGCCGACGCCAGCGTGCCGCTCGCAATGACATCGCTCACCGTCTGCGCCGCGGCTCCAATAGCATCGAACGCGGCGAGCAGCGTCTGAACTGTCTCCGGGCGGCGTACGATCCGCAGGACCACCTTGGTTACAACGCCCAGCGTGCCTTCACTGCCCACAAACACGCCCAGCAGATCGTACCCAGGAGTCTCGGCCACGCCGTGCTCGCTTCCAAGCCATGTCAGCGTGCCGTCCGACAGCACGACCTCGCAGCCCACCACATGCGTCGTCGTAAAGCCATACTTCAGGCAGTGCGCTCCACCAGCGTTCTCCGCAATGTTCCCACCCAGCGTGCATACCGTTTGCGACGAAGGATCGGGTGCAAAGAAGTAGCCCTGTGAACGAACGCGTTCTGTCACCTGCGCATTCGTCACGCCTGGCTCTGCCACTACACGCTCGTTGTCGAAGTCCACCGCAAGAATGCGGTTCATGCGGGCAAGCCCGATTACCACGCAACCTTCAAGCGGCAGCGCGCCTCCGCTCAGCCCCGTGCCCGCTCCACGCGCCACAAACGGAATTTTGTGCTGATGGCAAAGCCGGACGACAGCCTGTACCTCGGCTGAGGTTCGCGGCAACACAACTGCTCCCGGCACCGCTCGGAAGTTTGTCAGGCCATCGCACTCATAGGTTTGTAGCTCTGCCTTGTTCAGAATCAGCCCTGAACCAAGCACACGCGAAAGCTCCGCAAGCATGACCGGCGGAATCTCTACGGGATCGCTTGCGGAACTTTGCATGATGACCTGCTCTTACTCGCCCAGCATGATGCGTTGTACGCGGTACGCGCGGCCGGTGGCGCCGTCGCACTCAATCAGGGTCGCGCACATTTTGGGGTTGCCCTTCGCGGCTTCAAACTTGCCCGGCATTCCGGTCAGGAAACGCTTCAGCACAAGCTCCGTCTCCACACCAATGACCGAGTCATAAGGTCCGCTCATGCCTACGTCCGTCTGGAACGCGGTGCCACCCGGCAACACGCGTTCATCCGCCGTCGGAATATGCGTATGTGTCCCCAGCACCGCGGTCACGCGGCCGTCGAGGTACCAACCCATCGCTACCTTTTCGCTCGTCGCTTCTGCATGGAAGTCCAACAGAATGACCTTCGCCGTAAGCTGCGACAGAATCTCGTCCGCTTTGCGGAACGGGTCATCGCAGGAGCTCATAAAGACACGCCCCTGCATGTTGAAAACTGCGAACTCCTGCCCGTTTGGCAACGCACCCTGGTAGACGCCATAGCCTGGCGCCTTGTCGTTATAGTTCGCAGGCCGAATAATGCGGCGATTGCGGTCGTGCGAGTCCTCCGGGACCGACATGTACTCAAAGATTTCCTTTTTGTCCCAGATGTGGTTTCCGGTCGTGATGACGTGCGCGCCAAGGTCGTACAGCTCTTCTGCGATCGACGGCGTAATGCCGAAACCACCGGCAGCGTTCTCGCCGTTGATGATCAGCAGATCGACAGCATTGGTCTCAACGACATGGGGTAGATGTTCGCGAACGATGTGACGCCCGGCCGAACCGAAAACATCACCGACAAAGAGAATATTCACGCGTCTGAGTGTACTAGCGGCGCGTGTGGGAGGACTATCCTAATACCCATGATCGAGATGCAGTACAACTTCCCGCTGCTTCCGGGAATGGCCGCACAATGGCGGGAACGTCTCCGCCACGCCGTCGACCAGCTCGAAGACGAAAACTTTGAAGAGCTCCGTCCCAGCTTTCGCACGGACATGTCGGCCGTCATTGCTACTGGCGCAAAGTGGATGGGGATGCCTGCCGAACGCACCTACCTGATCGAAGGCGTGCACCACGGCACCCTCATCGCCATGCTGGCCGCGGGTCTCGCCGGCCAAACCATCGCGGTGGACGAACTCGCTTACACCGGTGCTCTCGACCAGGCCCGCGCGCTTGGCTCACCGCTCGTCGCCTGCCGTGTGGACGAAGAAGCCATGACCCCCGAAAGCCTGCAGGCCGTCTGCGCGGCCGCAGCCAAAACGGAGAAGCCCGTCCGCGGCGTCTACCTCACGCCAAACGTGCACAATCCGCTCGGCACAACCGCCTCGCTGGCCCGTCGTGAGGCGCTCGTTGCCGTCGCTCGTGACTTCGACCTCTGCATCCTTGAAGACAACGCCTACGGCTTCATGGACCCAGCTGCCCCCGCAGCCATCGCCACACTCGCGCCAGAGCGCACCTTCTTCGTCGACGGCCTCAGCAAGTGCTACGCCCCGGCCACCCGCACCGGCTTCATCACCGTGCCGGAACGCTGGAAACACGCCATGCACGGCGCCATCAAAAACACCGCTACCGGCGGCTCCATCGTCCATGCTCGCGCCTCTGCTTCGCTTATCGAAGATGGAACTCTTGCTGCCACGATCGCCGCAAAAAATGCAGAAGGCGCAACCCGCAACGCCGCTGCGCGAGCACTCCTCGGCGACCGATGCCACCCCGGCGTAAAAGCCGCCTGGCACCTCTGGGTGCGGCTGCCTGACGGCATCTCTCCCCAGAGCTTCGAAGCCCGGATGCGCGAGCGAGGCATCCTCCTCACCGGCGGAAACTGGTTCGCCGTGGCAGCAGGCGCCCCCAACGGCTTCCGCATCGCCCTCGGCGGCGAACCCCAGCGCGAGCGGATGATGCAGGGAATTGAGACCATCGCGAAAGAACTAAAGATCCTCTAAACCCAACCCGCAAAGACGACGAAGGCCGCCAACCCGCCACGACTCTCGTGGCGAAACCTGGCGGCCTTAGCGTTTTCTTTTTGCAGCTTTCGGTAGAACCAGCGAGCTTACTCTGCCGACTCTCCATGAGCTTCGCTCTCATCCTTCGCCTGCCCGCCCTGGTGGCGCATCAGAGGGAAGAGGATGACATCACGAATCGAACGCGACCCGGTCAGCAGCATGGTCAGGCGGTCGATGCCGATGCCTTCGCCAGCCGTGGGCGGGAGGCCGTAACCGAGGGCGCGGACGTAGTCGGCGTCCATCTCCATGGCTTCGTCGTCGCCGCGAGCCTTTTCGTTCACCTGTGCCTCGAAGCGTTGCTCCTGATCGGCCGCGTCGTTGAGCTCGGAGAAGGCGTTGCCGACTTCAAAACCGCCGATGTAGAACTCGAAACGCTCGGTCCATTCGGGGTCGGCGGGGTTGATCTTCGAGAGGGGCGAGACGGCGAGGGGGAAGTCGTAGATGATGTGCGGCTGGATGAGATGTTCTTCTGCGAGCAGTTCAAAAAGCTCTGAGATCGATTTACCCAACGACCCAGTACGTAACAGCCCGGCATTCAAAAGCATGAATTGTCCCCAGACCACCGAGACGTGCTTCCATTTGGTCTCATCCGAGCTTGAGTCCTCGACTTGTGGCTGCAACTCGTTGATGACGGATTGGAGGAGTTCTGTGTACGCCGAGAGATCTGTAAAATCTGCCGGACTAGGCTTTACTACAAGAGATGACGGCCACCACTTCACGATCGCTTCGCGCATCGACAGCTTCGTCCACTTACTCAAATCAATCTCATTGCCATTGAAGTGAGTAACCGTCGTTGCATTCACTTCCATCGCCACAAACTTGATGAGCTCTTCCGTCAGGTCCATCAGGTCGTGAAAGTTGGCGTAGGCCTGATAGAACTCAAGCATCGTGAACTCGGGGTTGTGGCGCGTGGAGACGCCTTCGTTGCGGAAGTTGCGGTTGATCTCGTAGACGCGATCGAAGCCGCCGACCACGAGGCGCTTGAGGAAGAGTTCGGGCGCGATGCGGAGGTAGAGCGGCATGTCCAGCGCGTTGTGATGCGTGGTGAACGGGCGGGCCGTTGCGCCTCCGGCGACGGAGTGGAGCATCGGGGTTTCGACCTCGATGTACTCGCGGTCGTCGAAGAACTTGCGGATGGCGCGGAGCACGGCGGCGCGTTTGACGAAGACTTCGCGGACGTTGCGGTACTCTTCGATGGGTTGCTCCACGGGGACAGGAGAGTCCGGGGCTGAAGCCCCTTCTTTCGCCTGGCTGGATAGAGGGCTAAAGCCCGCTTCTCCCTCCGTTTTTTGCGGCTCGGGCTTCGTCGAGTTCATGATGAGGTCGACGTACCGCTGGCGGTAGCGCAGTTCGACGTCTTCGAGGCCGTGGTACTTGTCGGGCAGGGTCAGCGTGGCCTTCGACAGGAAGACGATCGGCTGCTGGCCGTCGATCGGCGCAGCCTTCAGCGTCAGTTCGCCGGTGCGGGTCCGCATCAGGTGGCCGCGAACGCCGATATGGTCGCCAAGGTGGAGGTTCTTGTAGAGCTCGAAGGCGTCTTCGCCGACGTCGTCCTTGCGGACGTAAAGCTGAATGCGCTCGCCGCCCTGCTGAAGCTGCGCAAAGCCGGCTTTGCCCTGCGCACGGATGGCCATAAGGCGTCCGGCGATGGCAAAGGGAGGCGGCGTGGCTTCAAGCTCTTCGCCGCTGACATTGGCGAACTCGGCACGAATCTTCGGCACCGTGGTGCCTTCGGGGGAGAAGCGGAAGCTGTTCGGGTAGGTGGCTTCGCCCGCATTCAGGCCGAACTTGCCGGTGCCCAGCTCTTCAATCTTCTTCAGGCTGGCAAGACGGTCGTCGTAAAGCTTCTTCTCGTATTCGGTTTCAAACTGGGGCACTTCGTAGGCTCGCTTTGCTTGGAAATCTCAGAGTTCAGTATAGTTTGGCCTTGGAGCTACTGAGAGCCATGACAGACAACGACCCACAGAAAAAGAGCGGAGCACTCAGCGACCTGGTAAAAGCCGAGTCCATGATTCAGCTTGCGCTGGTACTGCCCATCGGTTGCGTACTCGGCTGGCTGCTCGGTTCCGCGCTGGACAAGCACTTCCACACGGAGTGGATCGGCGTCGTCGGCATCGTGCTCGGCGCCATCGGCGGCTTCATCCAGATCTTCCGCATGGCACAGCGGTATATGAAGCGGGGCAGCTAGTGAGCAGTACGTTCGACCTTTCCAATTTCACCGACGCTGAAGCGTCGGCCATCATCGTCCGCGCCTTGCGCTGGGTGGCTCTGCTGGCCGTCATCACCGCGCCCATCGTCGCCTGGAAGCTCGGCTGGCAGAGTGCTTTACTCCTGGTCGCGGGTGCGGCTATCTCCGCCGCAGGCCTCTGGAAGTGGCTCCGGCTGATGACCGCCGTCATCGCCCGCATGGACACTTCGAGCGATACTCGCACGCCCCGGCCTCTAGGCAGAGTCCTCCTCGGTTTCTTCCTCACCCTCGGGCTGATGCTTGTGGTGCTCTATGGTAGTCTTAAGCTCTTGGATGGTTCTGTTTACGCGCTCTTTGCTGGGCTCGGAATGGGGATCGTAGCCCTGACAATCGAAGCGATTCGTACAGTCAAGGCATGGACGGTCTAGCCGTAAACCTGCGCCTCCACACAAAATAGCTATGCCGACACAACTTCTGCTCACTCGATTTCTGAATCATTTGTTCGCCGCTCCGGTGGACAAGCTCCTGGCCGCCGTGCACGTCACGCCGAAGTACGCCAGTGCGCCCATCACGAACTCGTTCGCGATGGAGCTGCTTGTCTTCGCCGCATTGCTGGTGTACTTCGTCATCGTCCGTGTCTCCATGAACGTTGAAAAGCCTAACGGTGTGCAGCATCTCGCCGAAATGAGCCAGGAGTTTGTGGCTGATCAGGCTTCGCAGATCATCGGCCACGGCTACGAACGCTTCGTCGGTTTCCTCACGACGATCGCGTTGTTCATCCTGCTGGCGAACCTCATGGGTCTCGTCCCGGGGCTCGAATCGCCGACCGCTGACGTCGTCGTGCCGCTTGGTCTGGCTCTCGTCACGTTTGTGTACTACCACTACCATGGCATCCGCGTGAACGGCTTTGCGTACATCAAGCAGTTCCTCGGCCCCGTGTGGGCGATCTCCTGGCTGATGCTGCCGATCGAAATCATCTCGCACTTCGCGCGTATTCTTTCGCTTACGGTTCGTCTTTACGCCAACATGTTCGCCGGCGACCTGCTGACCCTGGCGTTCTTCTCGCTGGTTCCAGTCGGTATCCCACTCGTTTTCATGGGACTCCACCTCGGCGTGGCCATCGTTCAGGCGTACGTATTCATGCTGCTCGCGGCGATCTACCTGTCGCTCGCCGTCTCGCACGACCACTAAGATTCAGCCGGGACTGGCAACGGTCCCGGCGCACAAGAATTCTGCAGTTTGGGCGCTCCCTGGCTGCAGAAGGTTTCCGCCGCAAGCGTGAGGGGACCAGTACGGTGAGTCTCAACCACCCACTGGCGGCGAGATCTATGGGAGCACGGAGTACGTTCATGAAGACTCTTCAGTACATCTTCACGGCGCTCGCAGCCATGCTGCTCGCCACCCCGGCTTTCGCTCAGGAAGCTGCCGCCACCAACCAGTGGGTTCCTCTCGCTGCTGGTCTCTCGATGGCCCTCGCTGCTGGTCTCTGCGGTCTTGCGCAGGGTAAGGCAACCGCTTCGGCTTCGGAAGCGCTCGCCCGCAACCCGGGTGCTCGCCCTGGCATCTTCATCTTCCTGATTCTCGGTCTGGCTTTCATCGAGTCACTGGCTCTCTTCACCTTCGTTATCATCTTCCTGAAGGTCAAGTAAGCCCGTCAGGTTCGGTCTGCCGAATCAATCGAGCTAAGAAAAGCCCCCGCTTCGGCGGGGGCTTTCTCTTGTTAGATGAGCATGTCGCGGGTCTTAGAGCGTGGGCATGGACCATTTGCTATCGACTTTCGAGGACACCTGAGCATAGCTAAAGGGTGTTTGTCGCCTCTCCTCCCCCGAGGGGACATCGCGGGGCGTCGCTTCAACTTCCACGAGCCTCGCCCTCTTCTCACCGCTGCTCTGAGCCTCATGCATTTAGGTACCCATCCGATGACATCGTAGTAGCCCCAATCAGAACAGAACGCTGTCAAGCCCTTGTCACGCCGAACTATCTGATTCCATGACGAATATAGTTTGCGCGAAATTACCACTCAATTCGCTATTCTGAATAGAGAGCTCTTGAATGCCTAACTAGCTAGATTGTCCGACGCACACAGGTGCTCCAACAACCCATGCAGCATCAGCATGTGGGTTGGCAACCAACCAGGCAATAGGGTGAGGGGCAAAGGAAACGGCCCGGCGGATCGCCGGGCCGTTCTTGTTCCTAAGGCTAAAGAGCTTAGCGAACCGCCGAAACCGGAGTCTCCGCCACCGGCCCAGGAGCTGCGTCAGGCGTCAACACCGGACCAACCACCAGTGTCGGTGTTGAACGCTGCAACAGATTGAGCACGCGTCCCGGAACGATACCGAGAGCGAGCGTTCCAAGAGCGCAGGCCGCAACAGCCACGACAGCAATTGGCGAGACCTTCGCTGCGGGTTCGGCTCCCGTCTGTCCGACCGGACGTGAGAAGAGAGCGATGAGCAAGCGCAGGTAGTAGAAGCAGGCTATACCCGAGTTTGCGAGACCAACAATTGCCAACCAGGTCATCCCCGAGTGTACGGCCGTCGAGAAAACGTAGAACTTGCCGAAGAAGCCGCCCGTGAATGGGATGCCGATCATCGAGATCAGAAAGAAGCCAAGTAGCGATGCCAGTACCGGCCGCTTGAGTCCCATGCCCGTGAAATCGTCGATCGTGCGTGCCTTTTCTTCGTAGCCGCCGAGTTGCGTGATTACCAGCAATGCGCCAACGTTCATCGCTGCATAAGCCGCGGTGTAGAAGCAGGCGGTTGAAACCGCTTCCTGATGAATTCCGACGAAGCCGACCAGCAGGTAACCTGCATGGGCGATCGAGGAGTACGCCAGAAGCCGCTTCACGTCCTTCTGCATCAGTGCACCGAAGTTGCCGATACACATCGAAGCCACTGCGAAGACGAGGATAATCAGCAGCCACTCACCGCGAAGCTCCGGAGCGCCATTGAAGAGCACGCGCAGCAGAACAGCGAAAACCGCAGCCTTCGGAGCCGTTGACATCAACGCAACCACTGGAGCAGGAGCGCCCTGGTAGACATCGGGTGTCCACACATGGAATGGCGCCGCCGAGACCTTGAAGCCGAAGCCGATCATCATCATCGCGATAGAGAGAACCGCCAGCGTCGGAGTCATCGACGAATGAAGTGTGAGCGCCAGCACTGCGAGTGACGTCGAGCCGGTAGCGCCAAACGCGAGCGCGATACCGTACAGCGTGAAGGCGGTCGCGAACGAACCAAGCAGGAAGTACTTCAGAGCCGATTCAGAAGCCGTGGCCTGTCCCTTGCGGAAGCCTGCGAGGATGTACGTTGCGATCGAGGAGATCTCCAGACCGATGAAGACGAGCAGCAGCTCGACCGAGCAGGTCATCAGCATCATGCCCGTTGCGCCGAAGCAGACCAGCGCGAAGTACTCGCCAGCGTGCGTGACCGGGCCGTCGAAGTAGTCGAGTGACGCCAGGACAACAGCGATTACGATGGCCGCGATAAGCAGGTGGAAGAAGACTGAGAAGTTATCGACCTGAACCGTTCCATAGAAGGCGGAGAGGAGACCTGCACCGTTGGAGTCGACCACGCGGTGCTGCAGGATCGCCGAACCACCGGCCAGGGCCGTTCCCAAAGCGGTGAGCCAGCCGAGGGCTTTACGCGAAGTGCCCACAGGGATCATCGGTTCAGCCATCATCACGATGACACCGGTGATGGTCAGGATGACTTCAGGCAGAATTGCAAGGAGGTTGGTGGACATTTAGCGGGCCTCCCCGGACGAAGCTGGAACCACCGCTTCAGTAGAAGCAGGCACGTAGCTTTCGGATTCGATGTGCTGGATGGAGCCAGGAGCGAGCTGTGCTGGCTGACTGGCTGTTGCCGTGGCGTAGCTGTCGATGGACTTCATCCAGTACGGTGACGCAAGACCCATTACCAGGAAGAGAATCGCAAGCGGCCACAGTTCGATGTGCTCGCGGATGGTCAGGTCGAAGCCCTGAACCTCTGCCGAGCGCACACCCAGCTTGCCGTAGAAGACCTTCTGGATGAGCGTGAGCATGTACGCTGCGCTGAAGACGACGCCTGTCGTTCCAAGCACGGACCACACTGCGTGGTGTGCGGCGAAGGACTGCATCGCACCTGCAAGGATCAGGAACTCGCCAACGAAACCGTTCATCATCGGCAGGCCAACCGCAGCAAGAGCCGTGATCATAAACATCGTGACCATCCACGGGTGCTTGGTCGCCAGCCCACCGTAGTCGCGCATGTCATAGGTGCCGTAGCGTTCATAGAGAAGACCTAGCAGGATAAAGAGCGCCGCGCCAATGAGCGACTCGTTCAACAGCTGGAAGACCGCGCCGTTGACACCCATTGCGGTGAAGCTGAATGCACCGAGCACGATGAAGCTGGCATGCGAAAGTGTCGAGAACGCTGCAAGCTTCTTCAGGTCGTTCTGAACCAGCGCCAGCAACGCGCCGTAGACGATGCCGATTGCGCCAAGCGCCATTAGGAGCGGGGCAATCGCATGTGACTGGTCAGGGAAGATGCCAAAGGAGAAGCGCAGGATCGAGTAGAGTCCCAGCTTTCCGGCAAGCACCATCACTGCGCCGGTGGGAGCTTCCTGAACTGCGTCAGAGAGCCAGCCGTTCAGCGGGAAGATTGGCACCTTGACACCAAACGCCAGCAGGAACGCCAGCGAGCACCACCACAGGGCCTTCGCACTGGGGCTGATCGCGTGCTTCGCAGCCAGAGCTACCAGTACCGGGAAGTCGAACGTGCCGGTATGCGAGTAGAGCCAAAGCATGGCAACAAGCAGCAGAGCTGAGGGAATGAAGGCGTAGATGAAGAACTTCATGCCCGCTTTGCGTCGGTTCTCGGTGCGACCGAAGACGGCGATCATCAGCGCCATCGGGACGAGCGAGAGCTCCCAGAAGCCGTAATAGAGGAAGAGGTCAAGCGAAACGAAAATGCCAAGCATCGCTACCTGCTGCAGCAGGAAGAGCGTGTAGAAAAGCTTGGTGCGGCTCTTGATGCTGTTCCAGGAAGCTAGGACGCCGAGCGGAGCCAACAGCCCAGCCAACACGACCAGCCACATGGAGAGGCCATCGACGCCGAGATGGTAGCGGATGGCCGGCGAGGCGATCCACTCCGTATTTTGCTCGAACTGGAAGCCCGACACACCGTAGTGAAAGTGGGAGGGGAGGTGCAGCGTGAAGAGGAACGTAAGCAGCGTCACAACGAGAGCGGCCGCCGCATGCAGCTTGCTGCCTTCACGTTCTGGCAGCAGCGCGAGAAGAATCGCGCCGGCCAGCGGCGTAAAGACAATCAGCGAAAGGATGGTGTGATCGAAGTTCATCAGCGGACCGGCACCTGCGTAAAGATGGCAATGAGAAGGATGACGGCAGCGCCAAAGGCGAGCCAGCCAGCGTAAGAGCGGATGTTACCGGACTGCATCCGGCGCGTGATCGAGCTGAGGCCGCGTGTAATGCCTGCGCCAGCAGCCGGAACACCCTGGACAACACCCGATTCAACTACTCCGCCGAGGACGAAGCGCGAGAACATCTGCAGAGGAGCAACGAGGACCGTGCCGTAGATCTCATCGACCCAGTACTTGTGATCGATCAGGTTGTAAACGGGCTTCATCTTTGCGGCAAGGGCTGCACCGGTACCGGGCTTGCGGTAGTACATGACGTAAGCCACGAAGAAGCCGAGCAGTGCGGTCAGCACCGAGATAGCTGCAAGACCAAGTTCAACAGAGTGGTTCGCGACCTCGGGAGCCGCTTCAGCCGCGCTCGAGAAAACAGGAGCGAGGAAGTGCGAGAACTCAGCGTGACCGTGAAGAGCTTCAGGAACACCCACCCAGCCACCGATGAGTGAAAGCAGAGCCAACACCATCAAGGGTATCGTCATGACCAGCGGAGACTCATGCACGTGAATGCCGTGTCCTGCATGTGAGTCATGATGCCCATGATGTGCTTCGGTAGCTTCTTCAAAGCGAGGAGCGCCGAAGAAGGTCTTGAACCAGAGGCGGAACATGTAGAAGCTGGTAAGACCGGCTGTTATGAGCCCGATGAACCAGGTCACCTTGCCGACCGTCGTACCAGCCGCAAAGGCGGAGTAGAGGATTTCGTCCTTCGAGAAGAAGCCCGCGAAGGGTGGAAGACCTGCGATGGCGAGAACGCCGAAGGTCATCGTCCAGAAGGTGATCGGAATTTTCTTCCAGAGGCCGCCCATCTTGCGCATGTCCTGCTCGCCGCCCATAGCGTGGATCACAGAGCCAGCGGAGAGGAAGAGGAGCGCCTTGAAGAAAGCATGCGTCATCAGGTGGAAGATACCCGCAGAGTACGCGCCTACGCCGAGAGCGAGCACCATGTAGCCAAGCTGCGAAACGGTCGAGTAGGCCAGGACGCGCTTGATGTCATGCTGCACCATACCGATCGTGGCTGCCATCAAAGCGGTGGCTGCGCCGATGATCGCGATGGTCGTCATGACCGCAGGCGTCAGAGCAAAAAGGACGTGGCAGCGGGCGATCATGTAGATGCCTGCTGTAACCATCGTTGCCGCGTGGATGAGGGCCGAGACAGGTGTCGGACCTTCCATCGCGTCCGGAAGCCAGACGTACAGCGGAATTTGCGCAGACTTGCCGGTTGCTCCGAGCAGCAGCATGAAGCCGATCGTCGTGAGCACGCAGGTGCTGACCTCCGTGTGCGAGGAGAGCTGACGGAAGACGCTGTCGAAGTTCAGCGTTCCGAAGTGCGCGATGATCAGGAACATCGCGATCAGGAAGCCGAAGTCACCGATACGGTTGACGACGAAAGCCTTCTTGCCGGCGTTGGCAGCAGAATCCTTGGTGAAGTAGAAGCCGATCAGCAGGTAGGACGCGAGGCCCACACCCTCCCAGCCGACGAAGAGCAGCAGGAAGTTTGCGCTGAGCACCAGAACCAGCATGAAGAACATGAAAAGGTTCAAGTAGGCGAAGAAGCGCCAGAAGCCGTCCTCATGCGCCATGTAGCCAGCAGAGTAAAGGTGGATCAGGAAGCCCACGCCGGTGATGATCGCCAGCATGATCATCGTCAGGTGGTCGACCGTGAAGGCGAAGTTGACCTGGAAGCCGGAGACGGCGATCCAAGGCTTGCTGATGACGCTAAGCGTGAGCGGCGCACCAGCAGACTTCATGTAGATCCAGATGTTCGCAACGATGGCTGCGGGCGCGGCTGTAAAGAGCAGCGCGATCGCCGTAACGGCAGCGCGGGGCAGCTTGCGACCGAGCGTTCCGTTGAGCAGGAAGCCCACGAACGGCAAAAGCGGAATGTACCAGAGCAGATTCGGATTCATCGGTATCGGTGGCAGCCTTTAGTTCTTCATCAGGTCGACCTGGTCGATGCTGAGCGTTTGGCGCGCCCGGAAGAGCGCGATGATGATGGCCAGACCAACAGCGGCTTCCGCTGCTGCAACGACCATCACGAAGAAGACGAAAATCTGGCCGGAAACCTGGTGCCACATGTGGCTGAAGGCAACGAAGGTCAGGTTGACGGCGTTGAGCATGAGCTCAATGGACATGAAGATGGTGATGACGTTGCGCTTGATAAGAAACGCAGCCACACCAACGGTGAAAAGAATTGCGGCCAGAATGAGGTAGTACGCAATAGGAACCATGGGGCTTAGAGCTCCTTTCGCGCGAGTACAACCGCGCCGAGGATAGCTACGAGGACGAGGATCGAGGTGACCTCAAACGGCAGCAGCAGGTTAGTAAAGAGCTGATGCGAGATCTCGACGATGTTGGTCACGACGCTGGACATCCCCGAGCTCGCATGAGCTGTACCGAGGTTGTTCTTCTCGCGAAGGAAGACGAACGTCAGCAGGCAAAAGATAGCTGCTGCGCCAGGGAATCCGGCGATCGACGCGATGCGCGAGCCCTTGGTTCGCTCTTCTTCGCCAGCATTCAGAAGCATGATGACGAAAACGAAGAGCACCATGATGGCGCCGGAGTACACGATGACCTGTGCCGCAGCCAGAAACTCCGCGCCGAGCGAAAAGTAGAGGACCGCGAGCGACATCATCACGACGATCAACGAGAGCGCCGAGTTGATCGGGTGTTTCTGGGCCAGCAGGTTGATAGCGCCCGCGACGGCCAGCAGTCCGAAGATGATGAACAGTGCAAGTTGCATTGTCTGTTGCTGCTCTTTTCTTGATCTGTTGAAGCTGATTCTAAACCGCGCTACGGAATGCCATTACCAGAGCCGTTGCAAGGATATTGAGCATGGCGACGGGAAGTAGGAACTTCCAGCCGAAGCTCATCAGTTGGTCGTAACGGAAGCGCGGAACGGTGGCGCGCACCCAGATGTAAAGGACAATGAAGGAAATTACCTTCGCCACGAACCACAGGCATGGCATCAGGAAGTTGACGACCGCGTTATTCAGGACGTGATCGAAGATGTGGCCGAAGGGCGAAGTTGCGCCGCCGAGGAAGAGCAGCGAGGCCACGCAGGCGACCGTGATCATGTTGGCGTACTCGGCCATGAAGAACATCGCGAACTTCATCGAGGAGTACTCGGTGTGATAGCCCGCGACGAGCTCTGATTCTGCTTCCGGCAGATCGAACGGAGCGCGGTTGGTTTCCGCGTACGCCGCCATCAGATAGATGAAGAAGGCGATCGTCTGGAAACCACCGAAGACGTTCCAGCTCAGTGCACCATGTGCTGACTGCGAGCCGACGATGTCGCGGAGACGAAGCGAGCCAGCGCGCATCACGACGCCGACGAGTGAAAGGCCGAGCGCAAGCTCATAGCTGATGAGCTGCGCCGAAGCACGAAGCGAGCCGAAGAGCGAGTATTTGTTGTTCGAGCTCCAACCGGAGAGCGCGATCCCGTAAACGCCGATCGAGGTGATGCCGAGGACGACAAGCAGGCCGATGTTGAGATCGGAGATGACGCCGAAGTCTACCGTGACACCGTTCACCGTGACCGGTGTCGCTGCGCCGAAGGGGACGACACTGATGGAGATCAGCGCGCAACCGAGAGCGATCAGTGGAGCCAGCACGAAGAGCGGACGCTCAACGGAGAGAGGCATAAGGTCTTCCTTGAGGAAGAGCTTGATGCCGTCGGCGAGGGGCTGCAGTAAACCGAACGGACCGACGCGTGACGGTCCCCAGCGGTTCTGCATGCGCCCGAGCAGTTTGCGCTCGAGCAGCACAGTGTAGGCGACCGCTGTGAGCGTGATCACGAGTACGATCACGATCTTCAGGATCGTCAGCAGCAGGAAGGTCAAAAGTGGGGAAAGATGACTCATCAGATCTCTTTGCGGTTAATCGGCCGACGCCAGGTGGTCGGCCACTTCGCGGGCCTGGTGGCGCTGCACATCGTTGAGCATCGGCGAGTAAGCCGTGAGCGTGCCCGAGGTGAAGAGCGTGTCGGAAGAGGGAAGCACGAGGTCCTTGCGGGCCGTCGCGGTCTGGATCTGCACGAGTCCCGAAGCTGCGGGGGCGATGTGCTGATCGTTGCCGGAAAGGAGCTGGAGGCGAAGAAGCTTGTCGTAGCCGGGCACGAGGCGCTGGATCTCGTCGAGGATCGCAAATGGATCGAACGGCGAAAGCTTGGGCTCAAGATTGTTGGCTGCAAGCCACACAGCATGACGATCGGCTTCGCCGGACTGTGCGCCACGGGTCTGGCCGAGATCAGCGCGGAGACCCTTGCCGAAGGGAACGAGCGACTTGACGTCGTGGCCGAGTTTATCGGCGAGGCGCACGATGAGTTCGAAGTCCGAACGAGTGCCCGCCTTATCTGCTGCCTTTGAGACGAGTTGGACATCGCCGTAGCTGTTGGTGACGGAGCCGGCCTTCTCGTAGAGGTTCGTTGCAGGGAAGACAACCTCGGCAAGCGCTGCGGTCTCGGTGAGGAACATGTCCTGCACGATGAGCGTGGCGCCTGCGAGTGAGGCCGCGTCTACACCAAAGCGCTTCACAGGGTTTGCTCCGACGACGTAAAGAGCATCAAGCGAGCCGTTGGCTGCTGCGTCCATCATCGCCAGTAGATCAAGGCCGGGCTCTGCGGGAGCGTTGTAGGTTGCCGCCAGCGAAGAGCCTGCGAGCGGCTGATAGCCGGGCAGCATGTCGGGCAGCAGGCCCATGTCCGCTGCGCCGCGCGAGTTTGCGTAATCCGCCGTGAGAGCGAACTTTGCATTCGGCAGTGTCGCGATAAGCTTCGCGAGCTCACCACCTCGTACTTCGTTGCCGATCACGACGACGAGCTGCTCCTCGGCCTTGATGGCCTCACGGAACGATGAAAGCTCATCTGCCTGGGACAGCGTGGAGGCGGCGTTGGCCTGGGTATCATCGCCAGCGAGGTAGCTCGCAAAGGCCCCATAGCCGAACTCGGCGACACGGACGAAGCGGCGTGCCTGACGGCGGAGCTTAATCTCTTCATGGTTCGCGATGAAGACCTTTGCCTTGTTGAGGCGGACGTTTGTGCGCAGGTTCCATGCGGTAAGAGGAGCCTGATTCGTCGGGTCGCCACCGATCAGAAGGACTGCAGGTGCTTTCTCAACGTCATGCTGCGAGGCGAAGCGGCCTTCTGCACCCTGAAGTGCTGCGGCGAGCGTGACGTAGTCGGCCGTGCGGTGATGGTCGATGTTGTTGGTACCGAGTACCGTGCGGGCAAACTTCTGAAGCAGGTAGTTCTCTTCGTTCGTTGTACGGTTGGAGCCGATGACGCCAACGCCCTTGCCATCACGGGCTGCGCGGAGCTTGTCAGCGGCAACGGTGAGGGCTTCTTCCCAGCCCACTTCCACCAGCTTGCCGTTCTTACGGACGAGCGGCTGGGTAAGGCGGGTTTCGTTGTTGGCAAAGTCGAACGCATAACGGCCCTTGTTGCAGAGGAAGTCGCCGTTGATGCCGCTCTTGTCGCGGTTGTCGCCGCGAACGATCTCTGAACCTTCGTTTACGGAGCGGACGCCGAGCGTCGTCTTGCAACCATCGCCGCAGTGCGTGCAGACTGTGGCCACGTGGTTCATCTCCCACGGGCGGGTCTTGTAGCGATAGGTGCCAGAGGTGAGTGCGCCTACGGGGCAGGCGTCGATGCACATGCCGCACTGCTCGCAATCAACCTGGGCGAGGTGCTCGGGTGAAAGTTCTGCGGGAACGTTCGGCGCGATGACTGCGGAAGAGCCGCGGTTCTGGATACCGAGAGCGAAGACGTCCATGCCTTCGCCGCACATACGTACGCAGCGGTAGCAAAGGATGCAGCGTGGGCGATCGAAGTAAACAACCGGCGACCACTGCTGCTCTTCGCGATGGTTCTTCGGTTCAGCGTAGAAGGATTCCGCTGCGCCATATTTGAACGTCATGTCCTGCAGTTCGCACTCGCCGCCAGCGTCGCAAACTGGGCAGTCGAGCGGATGGTTGCCGAGCAGGAGTTGCAGCGTCGCCTTGCGGGCTTGCGCAATCTCGGGTGACTCGGTCGTCACATTCATGCCTTCAGCGACCGGAGTGGTGCACGCGGTCTGCAGCTTGGGCATCTTTTCGATGCGCACGACGCACATGCGGCAGGCAGCCTGCAGCGAGAGCCCAGGATAGTAGCAAAAGGCGGGGATCTCGATGCCAGCAGACTTGCAGGCGTCAATGAGCAGCGTGCCCGCGGCAGCGGTCAGCTTCTTTCCATCGACTGTGAAGTTCACATCAGCCATAAACGTTGGTGTCCTATTTGAATCCTACCGGGGTTCCAGCCTGGATGGCGCACAAGGTGTCCGCCGGGGCAAGGCTATTGTTGTCAGAAGTCAAGGTTCCGCGAATGCTGCCTCCCGCCAATGCCTGTCGGCGTGTGATGACGGGATTGAGGGAGTGTTCGAGAACAGAGGTGTCAGGAACCGGAGCATCGAGCACCGGTTGGGCCACAATTTTAATCAGCGAAGCGTCCGAAAGCGGAGAGTAAGCCGCAAACGCCGCACGGAAGTGGAGCGGGTCAGAAAGGTACCGCTTGATGTCAGCCTTCGAGTAGCCGACGTGAGCCATGTCGGGCCAGCAGGCGTAGGCTGCGAGCAGCCAGCTGTCGTCTACGCTGGTGGCTTGCGTGTTGGAGAAGGTGATGCCCATCTCACGGGCTTTGCAGCCCGACACGACCGAAGCCGCAGCAAGAATCGCTGCGGTGAGTGCGGTCGCTTTGAGAGGGAAGTTAGTCATCGCTTCCATCCCCTTCAGGAGCAAGCTTTGCGGCGTTGGCGCGCATTCCCAAAAGTTCCTGGTCGAGGTCGTGCTTGGAAGCTCCGCTCAACTGTTTGCCGACATAAATGATCGCGTCGTCAATCACGATATTGCGGTTGCGGAAGTCGTTATAGAACTTATTCACGCCAGCGCGAACGGCATAGGCAGAGAACGGTGTCAGCGGTGTGTCGTGACCGATCTGATGGTGCAGAGCTGATTTGTAGCCGCTGAGGTATGCGAAGTGGTAATCGTCATTATGATTCCGCCACCAGTCACCGGCATGGTGGGTGGGGTGGGTCTGTGCGCCGAGCGGAAGTGCTGCGGCGGCGAACAGTGCGGTAATGGCGATTAATTTACGCATAGCGGCTAGTGGGCTCCTGCGAGGGCTGGTTGACCTACGGGGGTGATCTGGATGAGAGGATTCTCGACGCGCTTGCCTTCGAGGTACTCTTCAAACTCTGCGCGGAACTTCTTGTAAAAGCCCAGCATAGGCATCGCTGCAGCATCACCAAGCGGGCAGAAGGTGCGGCCCATCATGTTCTCGGCGAGGTACTGCATGTTGTCGATGTCCTTCTTCGTGCCGCCACCGGCATGGAAGCGGGTCATCGTCTTCTTCAGCCAGTCCGTGCCTTCGCGGCAGGGGATGCACCAACCGCAGGATTCATGCTGGTAGAAGCGGATCGTACGGAGCGCAAATTCGACGATGGAAACGCTCTCGTCGAGGACGACGATGCCGCCGGAGCCAAGCATCGTGCCGGCCTTGCCCATCTGGTCAAAGTCGAGGCCGACGTTGAGCTCGTCGGGCCGGAGAACCGGGCAGGAGGAACCACCGGGGACGACAGCCTTGAGCTGCTTGCCGTCCTTCACGCCGCCAGCGACCTTGTAGATCGCATCGTGCAGGTTGTAACCCATCGGGAGTTCGTAGACGCCAGGGCGTTCGACGTGTCCGCTGATGCCGAAGAGACGCGTACCGCCATTGCGCTCAGAGCCGAGCTTGGCGTACTTCTCGCCACCCATCAGCAGGATGTGCGGGGCGGAAGCGATGGTTTCGGCGTTATTGATGACCGTCGGGCCGCCATAAAGGCCGACGACAGCAGGGAACGGAGGCTTGATGCGCGGAACGCCGCGCTTGCCTTCGAGTGACTCCATCAGGGCCGACTCTTCGCCTACTTCGTAAGCTCCCGCGCCGGACTGCGTGATGATGTCGAAGTCCACGCCTTCCTTGCCGAAGATGTTCTTTCCGAGGTAGCCCTTCGCGTAGGCATCCGCGACGGCCTTCTCAACGATCTTGAGCAGGTAGCGATACTCGCCGCGCAGGTAGATGAAACCCGTCTTCGCGCCGATGGCGAGACCCGCGATCATGGTGCCTTCGATGACAGAGTGCGGGTCATGCAGGAAGATGACGTGATCCTTGCAGGTTCCGGGCTCGGATTCATCGCCGTTGACGAGGACGTACTTGGGCTTCTCGGAGACCTTGGGCACGAACGACCACTTCATGCCGGTGGGGAAGCCTGCGCCGCCACGACCACGGAGGCCGGAGGCCTTCATCTCATTGATGATCCACTCGGGGCCGTTTTCGATGGCGTTCTGAACAGCCTTATAGCCGTCAAGCTCAACATACTTGTCAATATCGGCAGCGCCAGCGCCGAAGCGGCGGCTGATGACTTTGACTTCGTCAGGATGGGAGACGAGAGTGGGCATTTACTTCACGTCCTTTCCACGGCCTTCGCGGTAGTCCGTGAGGATCTGGGTCATCTTGGTGGGCGTCAAATTGTCGTGGAAGTCGTAGTTCACCTGCACGGCGGGCGCCCAGCAGCAGGCACCAATGCACTCGACTTCTTCCAGCGAGAAAAGACCGTCTTCGGTGACTTCCTTGTGACCGATCCCGAGTTCCTTCTTGCAGTGGTCAAGCAGCTCGAAGCCGCCGCGCAACATGCAGGAGATGTTCGTGCAGACCTGCACGTTGTACTTGCCTGCAGGCTTGGTGCGGAGCATCGAGTAGTACGAAAGCACGCCGCGAACGTCCAGCTCGAGCAGGTCGAGACGAACGGAGATCTCAGCAATAGCTTCATCGCTGACGTAGCCGAGATCGTCCTGCGCGTAAAGCAGCATAGGAACGAGTGCCGAGCGCTTCATCGGATAGATGGTCGCGAGTTTATCGAACCGCTCGGCGTAGGCCGGGGTAAAGATCGAGTTGGTTACGGCTGCCATCGTTGGCCTCTACTCCTCAAACATCACTTCACGCGCAAAGTGCTCGGCGGCGAAGTCCATCTCTTCCGGGGCATCGTCTCCGATGGAAACGCTCCCGTCTTCGTTCAGCGCAAAGGCCTTTTCAATGCCTTCGCTGGTTTCCATCGCTTCGGGGGTAAAGGCCAGCCAGCGGCTGCCGACCCGAAGGGTAATTCTTTCCGCGCTTACCTCAACTACGGCGTGCTGCGGGGCGTTCAAGCCGTGGGCTGCGGCGTAACTGCGGAGGACTGCCGCCCACGAAGTCCAGAGTTCGGTTTGGAGCGATCCGTTCATGGTCGCCGAATGAAGAAGATAACGAGAATCAATAGAACAAGGTTTAATCCCGTGACAGCTGATGCCAGTTCGGCCATGAACTTAGACCGAACGGTCACATCAACTGCAGAGAACGAAGCTACGAAGATGTTTTTACTCTTGCTAAGGCTGTTCCACGCGATTAGGTACAAAACAGGAGCCGCCGCGCACCAGTACGTATGTCCGCTCTTGATCGAAGAGAATGCTGTTGCGACAAGAAGAAAGCTTGTGGCGCAGCAGAGAACATTCATACGCCACCAACGTGATTCATCATCGTTGATAGAGCTGTCGAGCTTCCCGTGGATGGCGGAGAGAGTCATTTAACGGTCAATCGCTCCAAGCACGATGTCGATAGAACCAATCACGGCAACCACGTCGGCAATCAACTGCCCCTTGCACATGGTTTCGAGCGCCTGCAGAGTGCAGAAGTCGGCATTGCGAACGTGGACGCGTTGCGGCTTAGCCGTACCATCTGAGACGACGTAGTAGTTCATCTGGCCGTGCGGAGCTTCAACTGCGCTCATCGCCTCGCCAGCTGGAACCTGGAAGCCTTCGGTCACAATCTTGAAGTGATGGATTAGGGATTCCATCTGCGTCTTCATCTGCTCGCGATCCGGAACCAGAATCTTCGGGGCGTGAGCGACGATGCGGCCTTCGGGCATACCGTCGAGCGCCTGCAGGCAGATTTTCACGCTCTCACGCATTTCCTGCATACGAACGATGTAGCGAGCCCAGACGTCACCTTCTGTCGCAACCGGAACGTTGAACTGGAACTTCTCGTAGCTGGAGTACGGCATGTCGCGACGAAGATCGAAGTCAACGCCGGAAGCGCGCAACGGCGGGCCGGTAACGCCGAGAGCGACGGCCTGTTCTGCGGTGAGGTAGCCGATGCCTTTGAGGCGGCCGATCCAGATGGGGTTGTTCTGGAGCAAGCCTTCGTACTGCTCAATCTTGGAGGGAAAGTCTTCGAGGAACGCGCGAATCTTCTTGAAGAGGCCGACGGGCGGCTCCAGCGCAACGCCGCCGATGCGGACGTAGCTGGTCATCATGCGTTGGCCGGAGACAGCCTCAAAGATACGGAGAAGCTCTTCGCGCTCGCGGAAGCAGTAGAGGAAGACGGTAAGCGCGCCGATATCCATGGCGTGCGTGCCGAGCCAGACGAGGTGCGACTGGATGCGGGTGAGCTCGTTGAAGAGCACACGCATCCACTGCGCCTTTTCAGGAATCTCGAGCTGCAGCAGCTTCTCGACTGCCAGGGCGTAGGCCGTGTTGTTCGTCATCGGACAGAGGTAGTCGATGCGATCCGTTAGCGGCGTGACCTGGTTGTAGAACTTGGCTTCGCAGGTCTTCTCGATACCCGTGTGCAGGTAGCCGATGTCTGGTGCAAGCGAGACGACGGTTTCGCCGTCGATTTCAATGACAAGACGCAGCACACCGTGCGTGGACGGGTGCTGTGGGCCCATGTTGAGGACCATCGTTTTGTCGGAGACGGGATCAGAGCCTTCAGGAGCGCGGCCGGAGGCAGACTCTTCCACCACATCCTTGACGTCGGGGATGATGAGGTCTTCGGCAGGGATAAAGCCGGTAAGCGTGGCACCCGAAATCTGGGTGTTGCGGCCGTGCATGGGCTCGCGGTTCGGTTCGACGGCGCCTTCGGGCTTTTCGAGCAGGTCGGTCGGGCTCATTAGCGGTAACCCTCCACGGGGTAGTCCTTGCGGAGCGGATGGCCGTTCCAGTTGTCGGGCATCATGATGCGGGTGAGGCGGGGATGGCCGGTGAAGCGCACACCGAAGAGGTCGAAGACCTCGCGTTCGTAGAAGTTCGCAGCAGGCCAGACGGAGGTGATGGACTCGATGACGGGGTCATCGCCATGCACGCGTGCGATAAGGCGGATGCGCTCCTTGAGGCGGTGCGAGAGCAGGTGATAGGTCACCTGAAAGCGCGGCTCCGAGGGGTACCAGTCAACCGCAGTGCAATCTTCGAAGAAGTTGTAACCGGAGGCCTGAGCGGCCTTGCAGGCGGCGACGATATTTTCCGGAGCGACGGTGAGAGTCAGCTCCTGGCGGTCCCACTTGGCATCGACGATGAAGGCTTCGAGACCGGTGATAGCGGCGTGGTTGGCAAACGCTGCCGCCACGGCTTCCTTGCCGAATACGGCTTCCGGTGTGGCGGGGGTGGTTGCGGGATCAGACATCCAGTCTCCTACTCGTTGCGCGGCTGACTTCGCTGTCAGCAAATCAAAAAAGTTAGAGGTCAGCCTTGTCGTTGGCCCAGTTGAGTACGCCCTTCTTCCAGACATAGAAGAGGCCAACGCCGACGAAGCCCATATAAACAAACATTTCCCAGAAACCGAAGAAGCGGTTTCCGGTGATAGCCGGGAGCTGCTTGTAGATTACGGCCCAGGGCAGCGTGAAGACGGCTTCCACATCGAACAGGATGAAAAGCATGGCCACCATGTAGAAGCGCACGGAGAAACGGCCGCGAGCATCGCCGACCGGATCCATGCCGCACTCATAGGCGCTGAGCTTGGTCTTGTTCCGTTTGTGCTTGCCGAGCAGGAAGGAAGCAGCAATCATTCCTCCCGCCATTCCGAGCGCGACAACGATCTGAATCGCGAGCGGGAAGTATTGCCAGATGTATGGATTGGCTTGCATAGGCATTTTTGAGTTTAGGAGTGTGATCGTCAAGGGTCAAGCTTCGGCGGTGGATAAGCGCACACGTCCGAATTCGGCCTGAATGAGTCCGTTTTAGTGTTTTAGCGTAACAATCCGGTGTACCAGTTGAGGATGATCGGACCAACCGATGCAGCGAGCAGTCCGCCGATGGCCAGAAAGCTGCCGAGAGGAAGGCGTGTCGCTCCCGAAGCTTTTCCACGCAATAGCATGGCGACGGCGTACAACGAGCAGAGGATGACACCCAGAAAGAGCGCGAGCAAGGCAGGGTACAAGCCGAGGAGGGCGGAGATCATCGCGAGGAGCTTTACATCGCCCAGGCCGAGGCCTTCGCGCTTACGAAGCGCTTTATAGATCATTCGGACGGCGAGCAGAATGCCTGCGGCAGCAAGAATCGCACCGAGGCGGCCGAAGACGAGGTGCTCGGTGCCGGTAAGGAAGACATCGCCGCGTTCGACCATGGAGCCGGGGCTGGAGAGCCGCAGTTGGTGCTTCATATGGATGTCGTCGTCGCCGGGCGGCAGGAAGACGGTTTCGACGCAAACGAGGAAGAAGCCCAGTGCCATACCCGAGAAGGTGAAGCCGTCGGGAATGATTTGCGTTTGCCAGTCGGTAACGAGGACGCCTATCAGCAGAAAGCCTGTGGCGGCGAGAGCTACGCCTTCGAGAACGGCTGTGCTGCCGAGGAGTTCCGGGTTGGCGAGCGCGACGGCGGTGTGATGCGTGGCGAAGACAAACCAGAGGCCGACGGCCAGTTCAACGAGAGGGTACTGCGCAGAGATTTTTGTGGAACAACTGCGGCAACGGCCTCGGAGAAAAAGAAAGCTGAGGACGGGAATGTTGTCGTACCAGCGGATGGGAGTGAGGCAGTGCGGACAGTGCGAGCCGGGCTTGATGATGCTCTTCTGGGCCGGGAGGCGGGCGATGCAGACGTTCAAGAAGCTGCCAAGTAACAGGCCGAAGAAGAAGGTGGCTAGCTCGACAGCGGGCAGAGAGATCATAAGTCCAGTATAGGTTTTGCGCGGGGTCAACAAACACTCATGAAGAAAGAGAGCAACATCTGCGAACTCATCGGGTTCTAACTAACAACGGAGCGCAGAAGTTAGCGTCTTCGGGGTTCGGCGGATATCTCAGGACCGTTGGGCCGGATGGAGGAGGTTCCAGATGGGTTTTCTTCGTAAGATCGCTTTTCTCAGCTTGCTTTTAGCGCCGCTGGCTTTCATGACTTCGCGCGCGGAGGCACAGGTTTCCATTGGTGTAGGTGTTGGCGGGCCGCCTGCCTGCGAGTACGGTTACTACGGCTATGCGCCCTATGCGTGCGCTCCGTATGGCTATTACAACTCTGATTGGTTCTACAACGGTGCGTTTATCGGCGCTGGTCCCTGGTATCACCGCGGTTATTACGGCGGCGGCTACGGCTATTACGGTCGTGGTGGCTACTATCGCGGCAGCGGTTACTACGGCCGTGGCGGCTATTACGGCGGTGGCCGTGGCTACTACGGTGGTGGCGGTTATCACGGCGGCGGTTATGGCGGTAATGCCTATCGCGGTGGTGGTGGCTACCATGGTGGCGGCGGCGGTGGTTACCACGGCGGTGGCGGTGGAGGCGGCTATCACGGTGGTGGTGGCGGCGGGTCGCACGGCGGTGGCGGTGGTCATGGCGGCGGTGGTGGACATCGCTAACACTCGCTTCGCTGCGAAAATAAGCGCAGTTGAAGAGGTAAAGATGCGGCTGATCCTTTGGGACGGTCGCATCTTGTTTTGCGCGGGGCGATAATGAGTTCTGGCGTCTGTTCTTCGGGCGCGTCTGGGGAACGGATTGACTGCGAGCGTTGTGAAGCAAATGCAAGAGCCTGCGCGCTGGATGGTAGCGGCGAAGTCTGCAGGGATATGGATCGGCCTCGTGCTGGCGAGTGTCGGTGTGTTGCTGGCTGGATGGGTCATGATCCACGATCAGCGAATGGCCCATACCACCGCTGTAGTGGAGAAGATCGTCACGGGAACAGACGCGGCCGGGGAACTGACTTACTCTGCGGTATTTCGCTACCGTGCGGAAGACGGCGTGGTGCACTGGTGGACGGTGCCGACCGGCACGAATCAGGACAAGTACAAAGAGGCTCGCCAGTTCGCTGTCGAATTTCCGCACGGAGAGCCGCAGAACGTTCGGCTGGCAACGAAAGTTGCGCTCTACGGTACAGCCATCGAGATCGCGGCTACAGGCTTTGTTCTCTTCGATATTGGATGCGTGTTCTGGATCAAATGCAGACTGTTTGAGCTGCGGCGTAACGGCACGATTCGCCGCTGAAACGCCTTCGCTGGGCGACTTTGATTAGAAGTCGATGTGCGAGCGTACGGAGAAGACTGCGACCGGGCCACGGTCGGCGTTGTATCCGGGATGCGCTACGACTTGCAAGTCGAATGCGGTGAAGAGTCCACGCCAGTTATGCGCTGTGTAGTAGGCCTCGAGGATGTCTTCGCGTGCGTATCGAAGGCTGCCATCGCCGAGTAGAAAGCCTTCACCACCAAGTGCAAGGTACTCCTGGTGGTCGCGTTTAATGGCGTTGGAGATGGCCGTAACGCCAAACTTGTCATGCGCCCGGTGCCAGCGATCGCCGGTGAGGTCCATGCCGCCGGAGAAGATCTGATCCACTTCGGTGTAGGCGTAACTTTCGTGTTGGCCTTCGTTCCATCCGAACCGTCCGTAAACGCGCAAGGTTGAGGTCAACTCCTGATCGAAGTTGAGACCGAGGCCATACTTCACGGTTGTGCCGGCGGGATGTGCCGTGATGTCGGGTGTTGCGCCGGTGAAGCCAGCAGCGCGCTCCTGTAACGCATCGCGGTCGGCGTTGCGGTAGAGCCCCATATTGGCGTGATTGACGAAGCCCAGGAGCCGGATAGCGCCCTTCCGTTCGCTGAGCCAATGGGCAAGCGGCCCTTGATTCCAATCCGCTTCGAAGTTGTCTGCGTGAGCGCGGCGAAGGTTCCACTCGAGATCGAGACCGTTGGCTACAGTTGGCATCAGAGCAAGGCCATAGCGCAATTGCAGAGCGTGATCCGTGTACTCAGCGATCGCCGCGACGGTATACCCACGCGTATCGGCAGCATAATCCCACGCGCCGTTATTGTTGGCGGTCCAGTTGAGGAACTGCAGATGATCGTCGGATCCAACAGCGTTGGTCTCAAACTGATCGGGCATACTCATCTTGCCGAAGCGCAGTTCAAGGCGTCGCGAGGGTAGAGTAACGGGCAGACTAAAGGGCGTGCGTTGCGAGCTTGTTGTGTCATGGCTGAGGCCGAGCGTGGTGCGGAGTTCCGCTCGGGCAACGTAGGGAACCGGCCCCAGGCTGGGGTTGCGGACGACATCCATATTCGTGAAGCCAGCGAGGCCGAGTGCCTGCGAAATGCCGCGGCCGCCCGCGCTTTCCAGATCGAAGAGAACATCGGTAGCAAAGCGCGGCTGACGAACCACCTGCAGACCCGTGTAAAGCGTGCCGACGAGCGACGTCTTGTACTCGCCGCGAGCCAGCAGAGAGTTCTGACCTTCGTACGGGGAGTGAAAGCCCGGGTGCGCCTGGAAGACGATGTTCGCTTGACCAGCAACAAAAATAGGCCAGCGGTCGGCGTGCGGAAATATCGTTACTGGCACGTCCGTCGGCACCTCTGCGGGAGGTGGAGATTGCGCTGCGCAAAGGGCGCTGGTGGCGAGGAGCGTGCCAAGGAGAAAAAACTTCATGCGCACCCAGTCTACGGGAGTTGCATGAAGCTTCTGTAAGACCAAGTTGTTCTTGGTACGACTACTTATTGCGCGCTCCAACGACAACCAGAGCAAGACCACCGATCAAGGCGATGCCGGAAAGGATGGGCGGTATCGGTACAGATTCCTTCTTCTGGTGCGAAATCTGTAACGGACCCATGTCGACATCTTTCTTTTCGTGTGTAAATGAAAATCCTCCAACAGCAAATCCCACTATGCCAAGCAGGATCAATACGATGCCAATTGCAGTAGCAGCCTTCATGCCTGTCTCCTTAGCTGTTGTGATGCACTTTTTAAAGGTAGCGGCTTGACACGCAAAAAGAGTGGGCGTATTTCTCGAGGTACACGGGAAAGGAGGATGGTCCAGCCTATGAAAATTGACAGTAACAGTTGCAACATCGCACGTGAGGTGACTGAGGCTTAAGGCGCCTGTTTGCCTTAGACCTGGCAGGTTTTTCGTAGTTCTTCCTCTGCCGAGGCCCACTCCGGGAACGGGTGTCCTCAGGTTAATCTCAACAGTCCACCGCATATCGGCCTGTCCTTCGGGGCAGGCCGATTGTGTTTCTGTACCCTGATGAAAATCTGCTCTGCGAACAGGATCTTGAAGTCCATGATGAAACGTCTTCTGCTGATGCTGTGCCTTGTTGCTCCTGTGGCTTACGCACAGGGGCCAGTTGTGAATCTTGTCTCGGGCGAGGTTCGCGGAATAAGTGGATTTGGCTCAAATAGTTTTCTGGGGATTCCGTTTGCCGCCGCTCCGGTCGGCGAACTGCGCTGGCATGAACCGATGCCAGTGAAGACCTGGAGGGGAGTTCGCGCGGCAGAAAAATCTGGGCCAGCTTGCCCGGCACTGATCAGCGGCGATGGGCTGCGCAGCGAAACGGAAGACTGTCTGTACCTGAACGTCTACGCGCCGAAGATAGCGCGAAAGGGCACAAAGCTGCCCGTCATGGTCTTCTTCCACGGCGGAGCGAATCTTTGGGGATCAACGGCAATTTACGACGGTATGCGCATGGCTGAAGTGACCCACGCGATTGTAGTGATGCCTGCGTATCGGCTCGGTGTGTTCGGGCTGCTGGCTGCTCCTGGGATGGATGCTGATGCGGGTGACTTCATGCTCGAAGACCAGGTTGCGGCGCTGCGCTGGGTGAAGGAGAACGTCGCTGCGTTTGGAGGCAATCCTGCGGATGTGACGATCTCGGGCCAGAGCGCGGGCTCGATGGACATGTGCACAGAGCTTGCGTCGCCGGCTTCAAAGGGCTTGCAGCGGCAGGCGATATTGCAAAGTGGAGCATGCCAGCACGGAGTTTCGCAGGCAGAGGCCATGGAGGATGGCAAAGCGTTTGCAACGAAGCTGGGATGCACTTCTACAGAGGCGCTGTCATGTCTTCGTGCGAAGCCGGTCAGGGCGATTCTCGATGGCTGGAGCGGGGGCCGCTTCGGTAAGCTGGGGATCTCGGTGTATGGCACGAAGCTTTTGCCCGAGCCTGCAGACGTTGCGATTGCTGATGGACACTTCACGCATGTGCCGCTTCTCATCGGTTTCACGCGCGACGAGATGTGGCCTTTCCAGCACGGGCTCTATCCGCTTTCAAGTGAGGGGCTGCAGAAGCAGTTTGAGCTGAAGTTTGGCACACATGCGACTGAGGTTTCGAAGCTGTATCCGGAAGCGGAGTACCCGCATCGGGAGTATGCGCTCGGAGCCGCCGTGGGGGATCAGTTCATGGCGTGTAGTTCGCTGAAAGAGGCGGCAGAAGCTGAGAAGTGGACGCCTGTCAGCGTATACGAGTTTGCCGATCGTACGGTGCCGCCGTTCCGCTCACTTGGCTCGGAGATCAAGCGTCCGGAAGGCTACCATCCCGGCGCGTTTCATACAGCGGAGTTGCAGTATCTCTACGCGTATCAGTCCGCGGAAGGACCCCTGAGTGCAGAGCAGAAGCGGTTTGCCGACAAGCTGATGCAGTTCTGGGTAGGCTTCGGACGGCAGAAGCCTTCGGCGTTTCCTGCGTTCGACGCCAAGAAGACCGTGCTGGTACTCGGTGAGCACGGCGAATCCATCACCCCGAGTGGGGCGGTATACGATGCGCACCACTGCAGCTTCTGGAACTCCCTCAGCAAGCCGGAGTAGCATAAGCAGCATGGAAACTGCTGTTCTGGAACCCCACGTTACCGCCTCGGATGAGCTCGTACTTGCCGGCAAGACCTTTCGGTCACGCCTGATCGTCGGCACAGGCAAGTACAAGGACGGGCCGGAGACGGCGGCGTGCATGGAAGTGTCTGGCACGGAGCTGGTGACCGTTGCGGTGCGTCGGGTCAACCTCGACCGCTCAAAGGAGTCGCTGCTCGATTACATTGACCCGAAGCGTTACTTCCTGATCCCGAATACGGCGGGTTGCTATACGGCGGACGAAGCGATCCGCGCGGCTCGTCTGGCGCGTGAAGTGGGGCTCTCGGATTGGGTGAAGATCGAAGTGATCGGCGACCAGGCTACGCTCTACCCCGACGTTCAGGCAACACTCGAGGCAACGAAGGTTTTGGTGAAGGAAGGCTTTACGGTTCTTCCGTATACCACTGATGATATTGTCTTTGCGAAACGCTTGATTGATGCTGGCGCAGCTGCCGTTATGCCTCTGGGGGCGCCAATTGGTACTGGGCTGGGCATCGCGAATACCTACACGCTGCGCATGATGCGCGAGCTCATTACCGAGGTGCCCCTTATCGTGGACGCCGGCCTGGGAACGGCTTCGGATGCTGCGCTGGCGATGGAGATGGGCTTCGATGCCGTGCTGCTGAACACCGCCATTGCAGGCGCAAAGGATCCGCTGAAGATGGCCTCTGCTTTTAAGAAGGCTACGGAAGCGGGGCGCGAAGCGTTTCTGGCACAACGAATGCCGAAGAAGCTATATGCTTCGGCGAGCTCGCCGTTGGAAGGCGTTTCTCCCCGAAGCTAACGGCTGCAGCGCAAGCGGTTAGGCGAAGCGGTCGAAGTCGTCGCGGCCGTGGACCGCTGCGAGCACCAGCAGGGCAAGCCCTTCAAATAGAACAACCCCCTCAAGTTTCACGCTCAGGCCGTGCAGGCGGCTGAAGTGTTTGTAGGCGGGGTTGTCCTGGTTTGCCTTGCTCACATCGCCGCCAAGCGTCAGGCGATCGTTTTCCATGCGTGGGATCACGGACATCTGCGAGTACGCGGTGAGCGCCATCATGGAGACGACGAGCGCCAGTTCTGCTGCGCGTGCCGGGTGTGTGTCGCGCTGGGTGGAGAGCAGAGCCAACGTAAAGAAGATGTAGAACGTTCCGGCGATCAGGCCGATGCGATGCAGGGAGAGCAGTGATCCGCGCACGATGATCCCGGCCTCATGGATGGGCATCGCCCGGAATGCCACGGCCGTGACTGCGATAAAAAAGACAATCGCACCGACCCAGAGGGCCAGTGCGATTAACCGGATGCTGCGAAAAAGAAGCGCCATACCGTTAGGTTATGCCTTTGTGGAGTCCTGGCGAGCCAGGGAGCGTCGAAGAACAGCTTCAAGTGCCGCTTTCTGCTCGGCGTATTGCTCTTCGGTCAGCTTGCCCTGTAGACGTTCCGTCTCGAGGGAGAAGAGCTCTTCCTTGAGCGTGGCCAGCAGGCGATCGTCGTGCGTGCCTGGAGCCTGCGGGGGAAGCTGAGGAGCAGATGCTGTCTGCGTGCTCGAAGGCTTGCGAAGAAGAACACCTGCAGCTACAGCAAAGGCAAGGAGCAGACCGGCAAGGATCCAGTACTTGTACTTGTCGAGCGGGGTGCGGCTGCCTTCGGGGTCGAGCGGATTGTCGAGGCCCTTGCCCGGAGTGGTGTTCTCGGTAGCAGGGACTGTTCCAGCACCAGCGGCACCTGCAGAAGCTGCCGGCGCGCCTTGCGAGCCCTGATCGGGGTTCTGCGAGTCGCGCGGAAGCTGGCCGGTGCCCGTGAGCGTAAAGCTGATCGGTGCGCTGGTCGAGACGTTACGCGCAACAACTGTTTGAGCATTTACATCGTCATCCACGGGGCTGTAGGGGCTACCGGGGACCGGGGTGAACTTCATGCTCTTCGGCATCATGAGGGCAATAGTGCCGGTCGTGCTGGAGATCTTTGGATCGAAGTCGATCTTGCCGCTGTATGGCAGGTGATAGGTCACCTGGAAGCGGGTCTCGCCGGGACGGATGGGGAAGAGGAAGGTGAAGTGTCCCTTGTCCGTAAGCGGTACTGGAGCAGCCTGCACGGGCATGCCACCGGGGGCGAGCGCTGCAGAGCCTTCGATGACGGCGCCATCGGGCAGGTAGAAATCGAAGGGTGCGTTGGAGAACTGGGTGGTCGGAGGAGTCGACTCGTTCTTGATGAAGAAGTTCTCGACGATCTTGAGCGACGTGCCGGAAGGGTCTGTCTGAAGACGCATCACGACGGCTTCGGTGGTGACACCCTTAACGTGCGCAGCGGCGCTATAAACGTCCAACTCGACGGACTGCGTGCCCGGAGGTGCTGGGCGGAAGTAGTTTGCCTTGTCGTGCGTGACTCGCACGAGGTGCAGGCCGTCATCAGGCACCTGAAGGGTGAAATGACCCTTGCTGTCCGTCTGGGTGCGAGTGGATTCCTGCATTCCCTGAGCGAGACGGATGAGAACAACCGTATCGCCCGCGGCGGGTTTCCCCGTGGTCTTGTTCGTTACAACGCCAGTAATGGGCGATGCGGCAAGAGCCGAAAGCGGGAGAGCGAGAACGGAGAGCGCGGCGAGTCGATAAAAATGCTGAGGCACACGCTAAGGATACAACCTGCAACGCCCGGGAATGGGCGTTTAGCGTGCAGTCATGCTGGAGTTTACCGGTGCGGACTCGATCCGTGTGGCTTCAGCAATCAAGGTCGAGGCTTCATTCTCGAGAGCCGTACGCTGCTCTTCGTAGTCTGCGGCAGGGTACTTGCCAGCACGATATTCGAAGTTCAGATCGCGCAGGTTCTCATAGACAACAGCTTTACGTTCTTGGATGTAGTTCAGACGAGAGTGCTTTGCAGGGGGTGTTAATTTGCTCTGGGTCCAGAAGACGTAGGCAATACAGGCCGCTGCGACGAATAGCGGTGCAAGAATAGCGACCATTGATTCCATTTGGGACTTTTATACGCTCACTTGGCGTTGAAGGTATAGTCTAAATTCGCAGATTGGCCGTTATTAGTAACGAATTCGTAGCGGAGAAGGCGGACGCCGCGTGGTCAAGAGGTTGGGGGTAGATGTGAAGCGGATGGTACAAGCGGGGCTCTTGCTGGCAGGTATGCTCTTGGGGCCAAAGATGTTAGGCCAGGTTGCCATGCCGCCGCATACCGCTCCACTCAACGTCGACCCGCAGGTCCGGCAGGCTTTCGATAAATTTTACAATCTTGACTTCGATGCAGCACTTTCGCAGTGGCATGTGATCGCGCAGCAACATGCGAACGACCCGATGGCGTGGAACTACCTGCTGCTCGGAACGATCTTTCGCGAACTATACCTTCAGGACCTGCTCGACACCACCTATTACGCGCATGATTCATTTCTGCTGAACAAGCGGCAGGTGAACGTCTCTCCACAGGTTCGCCAGCAGATTGAAGACCTGACGAACCGAGTCATCGGAATGTGCGATGAGGCGTTGAAGAAGGACTCCAATGATCGCAATGCCTTGTTTGCTCGTTCGTATGCCAAGGGGATGCACGCCGCGTTTATCACGCTGGCAGACCATGCATGGTCTGCGGCGGCGAGGCAGGGATACTCCGCACGCAACGACTCAGAAGACGCACTGAAGATTGATCCGCAGTATGCGGACGCCAACATGGCGGTAGGGATTCAGCAGTATGCAGTGGCGAGTCTGCCTCGCTTCCTTCGGCTTATCGTCGGAATCGTGGGCGTTGGCGGAAACAAGCAGAAGGGGCTCGAGATGCTCCGCCTGTCGGCTGCACATGGCGCAGTGACAAGCGTTGAGTCGCGAACAGCTCTGAGCCTGTTTCTGCGTCATGACGGGCGCTACAAGGAAGCGCTTGATGTGGAACACTCACTGGCACAGCAGTATCCGCATGACTTTCTTTTCCGGCTTGAAGTTGCCAATCTGCTGAAGGACGAAGGCCAGGGCCTGCAGGCGATTGCCGAGTACAAGAAAGTGCTGGAGGATGCTGGACGGCCAGGTTACTTTGTCGAACCGCGCTTGCAGCTTGCGTACTTCGGATTAGGTGAGACGCAGCGAGGGTATAACGACATTCAGGGTGCGGCGAACAGCTTTCTGCGTGCCGCAGAACAGCCCAACTGCAGCGACTGGTTGCGTAAGCGCGCGCAGTTGAACGCAGGCAATATGTTCGATCTGCTGCATGATCGCCAGCAGGCTGTACGCCTCTACCAGATGGCGGCCGCGCCGAGCGGTGATCAATCGCAGGCAGATGCGGCGAGAAAGTATCTGAAGCAGCCGTTCATCAATAAATAAAAGGGAACTGTGGCAGCGACATTTGCGTAACCCATTGTGCAAGGAGTTTGGAGGCAAACGCTATGAACTGCACGAATTGTGGAAAGGCAATTGAACCTGGAGCTCGCTTTTGCAGCGGGTGTGGAGCGGCTGTTAGCTCGGCTGCCTATGAGTATGGCCCGCGGCCCTCGCGCTTTGTTCGTCCTCGCGAAGGTCGTATGGTGGCTGGCGTGTGTGCAGGGCTTGCGATGCACTATGGCATCGACGTTGCGATCGTTCGCTTGATTGTGGCGCTCAGCATTCTGTTTGCTGGTGTACCGATCATTGCGTACATCGTGGCGTGGGTGGTGATGCCGAACGCGGATTATGTGATGACGCCGCAGCCGGGTAACATGGTGTCGTGAGTTCTTCTGCTTCGCCCAGGCCGTTTGTTTACGCCGGAGATCACCTCGAGTGCTCCGGCGTAAGTTTGTCCGTGCTTGCCGACCAGTTCGGTACGCCGCTTTATGTCTACTCCGCTGACGCTGTGCGTGAGCGCGTAGCGATGATTCAGGCAGGCTTTGCCGGTGTCAGCCACACGGTTTGTTATGCCGTGAAGGCGAACTCGGCACTGGCGCTGCTGAAGCGGCTGGCGGCTGAGGGCTGCGGCTTTGACATCGTTTCGGGCGGCGAGTTGGAGCGCGTTCGTCGCGCTGCTCCTGAGGCTTTGGGGCGCGTTGTTTTCTCGGGCGTTGGCAAGCTGCCGTGGGAGATGGATGCTGCGCTCGACGCTGGCATTCTGCAGTTCAACGTAGAGAGCGAAGCCGAGCTCGAGTTGCTCTCAGAGCGTGCGCAGGCTTTGGGCAAGGTCGCTCGCGTGGCGTTGCGTGTAAACCCCGACGTCTTTGCCGAAACGCACCCTTACATTTCGACCGGCATGAGCGAACACAAGTTCGGTATTGCGATCGCACGAGCTCGTGCGGTGTATCAGCGGGCCGCAGAGTTGCAGGGCATCGACCCCACCGGTGTAAGCGTACATATCGGTTCGCAGATTCGTTCGGTAGAGCCTTTCGCCGCAGCGCTGCAGCGTGTAAAGGACCTGGTGCTGGACCTTCGCGCGGCAGGTCTGAACATTCGCAACGTCGATGCAGGTGGTGGACTTGGCATCGAGTACGGGCAGGCGGCGTTTGATCCCAAGGCGAGCGTGATAGCGTATGCGCAGGCCTTGCGCGGCGTTCTCGAAGGCTTCGATGCTCACTTGCTGTTGGAACCGGGGCGCTTCATCATCGCGCAGGCTGGTACGTTGATTACGCGCGTGCTCTACACGAAGCAAAATGGTACGAAGCGTTTTGTGATTGCCGATGCGGCGATGAATGATCTCATTCGTCCGGCGCTGTACAAGGCGCATCATGAGATCGTGCCGGTCGTGCTGGATGCTTCGCGTCCGGCGAGTCGCGCCGACATCGTAGGTCCGGTTTGCGAGAGCGGAGACTTCTTCGCGCAGGACCGCGAGACTCCGGAGTTGCGCGGCGGAGACCTGATTGCTCTGCTCGATGCTGGTGCTTACGGGATGTCGCTGGCGTCGCACTACAACACGCGTGTGCATCCGGCAGAAGTACTGATCGAGAACGGCGAAATCGTGCTGATTCGTCGGCGAGAGACGCTCGACGACCTCTTCGCCGCCGAGCTTTACTAGTCTTCGAGAACCTTACGCCAATGCTCGATAGTGGCCTCTTCGGAGGCCGCTGTCGTTAGATGGCCTACCTTGCGGCCGATGCGTGCAGCCTTGCCATAGTCATGGCGGTGCAGCGCAGGATACGCATTCGTGGCTTCGAGCGAAGGCATTTTACCAATGCAGTTGAGCATCACCGTGGGCTCGCTCGTGGTGGGACCGAGTGGCCAGCCAAGCACGGCACGCAGGTGGTTTTCAAACTGCGATGTGACCGCACCTTCGATCGTCCAGTGACCGGAGTTGTGGACGCGCGGCGCCATTTCGTTGGCGACCAGGCCGCTGGGAGTGACGAAGAACTCAACGGTGAGTACACCGACGTACTCCAGTGCGTCTAGAAGTGAGCTAAGCGCTTTTTCTGCTTCTGCCTGCAAGGTTGCATCAAGGTAGGGAGCGGTAGACACGCGCAGAATGCCAGCGCGATGCTTGTTTTCGATAAGAGGATAAAAAGCCGTTTCACCGGTAGCACTACGCGCGGCGATCAGTGAGACCTCACAGCGGAAGTTCACCATACCTTCGAGTATGCAGGGGGCTCCGCCCGTGTGGGCCCATGCGGAGCCAGCCTCGTCGATATGTGCGATGCGAACCTGGCCGCGACCGTCGTAGCCGAGACGGCGTGTCTTGAGAATGCTTGGGGCGCCGATCTCTTCGAGCGCAGCACGAAGGTCGCGCAGGCTGCTGACCTCGGCATAGGGCGCGGTACGAACTCCCTGAAAACGCAGGAAGTCTTTTTCGAAGAGCCTGTCCTGCGCGATCTTTACCGCGCGCGCGTTGGGCGCGAGGGTCGGTAGATCAGCGAGCACGGAGGCGTCGACGTTCTCGCTTTCAAGCGTCAGCACATCGACACCACGCGCAAACTTCTGCACCTCTTCGGCGCTTTCGAGGTCCACGGGAAGAACCGTGGCGACCTGCGATGCGCAATCTGCAGGGGAGCCAGCGCAGATCACATCGACGCCGATACGTGCACCTGCTTCAGCAAGCATCAGAGCAAGCTGCCCTGCGCCCAGAACTCCAACGCGCGGTTTTGAGGGTGTGCTCATTTGCGCGGATCCGGTCCCTTCAGTACGGTCTTCGTTTGCTTGCTGCGGAAGAGTGAGATCTTGCGAGCAAGCGTTTCATCGTGCGCTGCGAGCATGGAGACGAGGAAGAGTGCGGCGTTGCGTGCACCCGCTTCGCCGATAGCGAAGGTTGCGACCGGTATGCCTGCGGGCATCTGTGCAATGGAGAGCAGCGAGTCGAGTCCGTTGAGCGCACGGCTCTTCACAGGAACGCCGAGCACGGGGACGGTCGTCTTGGAGGCGACCATGCCGGGAAGATGTGCGGCTCCGCCTGCTCCGGCGATGATGGCGCGGAGGCCGCGCTCGTTCGCGGACTCTGCGTAACGCATCATCTTGTCGGGAGTGCGGTGGGCCGAGACAACCTCAACCTCGTACGGGATACCGAACTCTTCGAGCGTTTTGGCGGCGACTTCCAGCGTGGGCCAGTCGGACTTCGAACCCATGATGATGCCTGCTAGCGGTTGCTTCTTCTTCATCGCTTCCTCCAGTCTCTAAGGACCTGCACGAATGCCTGTTGTTCGAGCGCTTGCACACGTGCCTGCAGCGACTCCACCGTGTCATCAGGTAAGACGGGGCAGCGCAGTTGCAACACGATCGGGCCTGCGTCGACGTCTTCTGTGACGTGATGAATCGTGCAGCCCGTTTCATCTGTGCCACTCGCTAGAACCGCAGAGTGGACGTCCATGTTCATGCCGCCCGCAAAGAGTGGGAGCAGTGATGGATGCACGTTGAGCAGATGGCCGCGCCAGTCGTTGACGAACTGCGGCGTGACGATGCGCATGAAGCCAATCATCAGCACAAGTTCTGCGCCTGCGGCACGAAGAGCGTTCGTCAGATCAGCTTCAAACTCTTCCCGTGCGCGACCTTTGCCTGGGATAAAAAGCGCGGAGAGATTGTGTGTTCGCGCACGCTCTAAAATTCCGGCTTGTTCGCGGTCGGAGGCTACCAGAACGATCTCGACGTTGAGGTCACCTGCGCGAATAGCATCGAGAATGCCTTGCATCGCAGTACCACGTGTGGAGCCGATGACGGCAACCTTCAGTGCTGCACTCATCGGCCACGCACCTCGTTCATGTGCGCGATGCGCGTGTCGAGCGCGGCGGGTGTTCCTATGTCTGAGCGGAAGAAGAACGGTCCGCTGATGAGCTCGCATGCCTGCTGACAGCGAGCTTCCGCTTCAGCGATGGTTGCGCCTGTGCCGACGAAGCCAACGGTGCGTGAGCCGGTAGCGACGATGACTCCATCGCGCTCATCGACTGCACCAAGGTAGGCTGTAACACCTGCAGGAAGCTGTGCCGGGATCGCAATCGCATCCCCCTTGCGTGGAGCTTCGGGGTAGCCTTCTGGCACGATGTACTTGCAGACGCTGGCTTTAGTCGCGAACTCAACATCGAGCGAGTCGAGCCGTTCGCTGACGATGGCGCGGCAGAGAGTTACGAAGTCTGTTTGGAGCAACGTAAGCAGATTGAGCGATTCGGGATCGCCGAAACGAACGTTGTATTCGATGAGACGAACGCCATCCGCCGTGGCGATGAATCCGCCATAAAGAATGCCGCGATACGGCTCACCGCACTTTGCACGAACGGCTGCGATCACGCGCTCGTTAATGTCTCGGGCGGCGGCGATGTCGGAGGGCTCGAGGAAGGGAAGCGAGCCGTCTGCGTCGGTATAAGTTCCCATGCCGCCAGTGTTAGGCCCGCGGTCGCCTTCATACGCGCGCTTGTGGTCCTGTACGGCGGGCATGTGGCGCACGGTCGTTCCATCGGTGAAACTGAGCAGGGAGAACTCCTGGCCAATGAGCTTTTCTTCCAACACGAAGGGACGTCCGGCTGCGGTGAGTTCTTTGCAGTACGCGACGCTCTCGGCGACGGAGTGAAGATGATCGCCGAAGACCTTCACTCCCTTGCCACCAGCGAGGCCGTCATCTTTCACGACATGGCGATCGGGAAACTGAGCCAGCCATGCTTCAACGCCCTCCATGGAGGTGAAGCGTGCAAAGGCCGGGTTGGCATCGATGCCTGCAGCGTCTACAAGCGAACGCGTGAAGGCTTTGCTCGACTCAAGCTGGGCAAGAGCTTTGGTGGGCCCGACAGCAGGGATGCCTGCGCTCCACAACGCATCTGAGACACCAGCTGCGAGAGGATCTTCAGGGCCAACGATCGCAAGCGTTGCGTGTTGTTCTACCGCGAAGCGAGCGACGGCGAGCGCGTCGGAGGTATTGCCTGTGGTGTAAGCAATGGAGCGCTTCGCGATGCCGGGGTTGCGTGCGCTGCCAAAGCAGAGCAACTCAGGGGCCTGCGTGGAGCGAGCCAAAGCTTCAGCGATGGCATGCTCACGAGCGCCGGAGCCAACGATAAGAATGCGTTCTGTCATGCCTGCAGAGACTCCATCACGGTTGTTTCGAGAGGACGAAGATCGGGCGTAAAGGTTTCGCCGGTGATGGTTTCAAAGAGCTGAATGTAGCGCGAGGAGAGCTCTGCAATCAGCTCTGGCGGAGCCGTTGGCAGCACTTCGTCTTTGTACGGATCGCAGCGTTCGCGGAACCAGAGACGAAAGAACTCCTTATCGATCATGTCTGGCTCTTGTCCTTTGGCAACGCGCTCTTCATACGTTGGCGCGAGCCAGTAGCGGCTAGAGTCGGGAGTATGCACTTCGTCGATAAGACGGATCGTGCCTTCGCTATCGACACCGAACTCGTACTTGGTGTCCACGAGGATAAGGCCGTGCTTCGCTGCTTCTGCCTGACCGAAGGCGAAGAGCTCAAGCGTCTTCGCCTCGCAGTACGCCCATTGGTCTGCCGTGAGCCAGCCGTCACGGACAATCTCTTCACCGGTGATGGGGCGATCGTGCGTGGCTTCCTTCGTGGTTGGGGTGACGACGTTGCGCGGCAGCGGCTGATTCTTGCTCATGCCCTCTGCTAACTCAAGACCCGCGAAGCTGCGCTCGCCGTTTTGATACTTTGTCCAGATAGACGTATCGGTCGAGCCCGTAAGGTAGCCGCGGACAACGAACTCAATCGGCAGAACGGTGCATTTGCGGCCGAGCAGAGCGTTCGCGTGTGGGCTGGAGAGGACGTGGTTTGGGACGATGTGCGCGGTCTTCTGAAACCATGAGAGCGAGGTGCGGTTGAGCACCTGGCCCTTGTACGGAATCGCTCCAAGCATGCGGTCGAAGCCGCTCTGTCGGTCAGAGGTAATGAGCAGCAGACGTCCGTCGCCAAGGTCGTACGTGTCGCGCACCTTGCCGGGATACTTCGACGGCAGGGGAAGGCCGGTTGCGGTGAGGCAGTTGGGAATAGCCTCCATCAACGTCTTCTGGTCGATCACACGCCCTCCGAAAGCTGGACGCCGGTGTGTGCGTCGGTGATGCTGCCAATCTCCCAGACCTTGAACGGAGCGAATGCCGCAGAGAGCTCAGAGAGCAGACCAGCCGGAGCGATGACCGCCAGGCCGATGCCCATGTTGAAGACGCGGTGCATCTCTTCGCGGTCAATGTTTCCGAGACCCTGCATCATCGCGAAGATCGGCTGCCCGTCCCAGGCGTTGATGTTGATGTCTGCGCCGAGTCCTTCGGGGAGAACGCGTGGTGTGTTTTCCACGAGGCCGCCACCGGTGATGTGAGCCATGCCGCGGATGGGCAGGCCTGTATCGAGTGCGCGACGAATGGGCTGCACGTAGTTTGCATGTGGAGCAAGCAGAACGTCTGCAAGAGACTTTCCGCCGAGCTCCGCAGGTGTGTCGTGAATGCCGTGACCGGCAACGTCGAAAAGAAGCTTGCGAGCAAGCGACCAGCCGTTGGTATGCAAGCCCGTCGACTGGACGCCATAGACAACATCGCCAGCCTGCGTGGTGCTGCCGTCGAGTAGCTTGGTCCGATCGACGACGCCGGTAATGAAGCCAACGACGTCGAGTTCGCCGGGAGCGTACACGGCAGGCATCTCAGCGGTCTCTCCACCGACAAGCGCGATACCTGCTTCGGCACAGGCGTCGCTCATGCCACGCACAAGCTCTTCGATGATGTGCGGCTCAACCTTGTGCACGCCGAGGTAGTCGAGGAAGGTGAGTGGCTTTGCGCCGAGCACGGCGATATCGCCTGCAACGGCGGCAACAAGATCGCGGCCAAGGTCCTCATAGCGCCCAGCCATCACGGCAACCTTGGTCTTTGTGCCCACGCCGTCGGTGCTTTGCACCATGACCGGATTCGCGAGACCTTCGGTAGCTTCGCGCAGTGAGAAGAGGGAGCCGAAGCTGCCGAGTCCAGTGAGGACGGCTGGCGAGTGGGTGCGGGCGACGTGCTGCTTCATACGGCGCACGGCTTCGTTACCGGCTTCGATGTCGACGCCGGCGGACTTGTAGTCGATAGTGCGGTTTGTGTCTGTCATCGTGTCTCTTAGCTCACCCACTTGCGGGCGTTATCAAACATGCGTTGCCACGGGCTGTCCGCAAGGGTACGCGTCCAGCTGTGCTGCAGACCAAGCGCCGAGCGCTCGGGATGGGGCATAACGATCAGAGCGCGGCCGTCCTGCGAGGCAAAGCCCGCGATGGCGTCGACCGAGCCGTTGGGGTTGAGAGGATAGTGCTGCGTCGGCTTGCCGTAGGTATCGATATAACGCATTGCCACGTTTGCGGAAGCTGCGCTGGACTCGACGCGGCCTTCGCCATGTGCGACGGCAATCGGCATCTGTGAGCCTTCCATGCCGGTGAAGAAAATCGAAGTAGAAGGTGCGATTTCAACCATGCATTGGCGCGCTTCAAAGCGTGCGGAGAGGTTGCGGCGGAAGCGCGGCCACTCCTGCGCACCGGGGATGATTGGGGCGAGTTGCGCCATCATCTGGCAGCCATTGCAGACGCCGAGCGAGAGTGTGTCGGTGCGTCCGAAGAAAGTAGCAAACATCTCGCGCAGCCTGTTGTTGAAGAGAACTGTCTTCGCCCATCCGCTACCCGCACCGAGCACGTCGCCGTAGCTGAAGCCTCCGCAGGCAGCAAGCCCTGTGAACCCGGCGAGGTCGATACGCCCAGCGAGCAGGTCGCTCATGTGGACATCGACGGCTTCGAAGTTGGCACGGTCAAACGCTGCGGCCATTTCCACCTGGCCGTTGACACCTTGCTCGCGCAGGATGGCAATACGTGGCTTCGAGGTATGAACGAAAGGAGCGGCTACGCGTTCTGCAGGATCGAAGCCCGCTTTGATGAAAAGTCCCGGACGGCTCGCGTCGCTAAGTAGAGAAAACTCTTGCGCGGTGCAGACGGGGTTGTCCCGCAGAGACGCAATGCTGTGGCTGACTTCGCTCCATACCTTTAGCAACACGGAGCGTTGTGCCCGATACACGGGGATGTCATCGTGAACGAGGAGCAAGTCGTTGCCAGCAGCGGCAGAGCCTACCGAAAGCCAGTGCAAGCCCGAATGCTTCAAAGCCTCGACCACAGCCTTCTCATGTTCTGCGCTGATTTGAATCACAGCGCCCAACTCTTCGGAGAAGAGTTGAGCCAGCAAGTCACCAGCAGGAAGCTCGATGTGAAGGCCGCAGCTCCCTGCAAGAGCCATTTCGAGCAGCGTGACGAACAGACCTCCATCGCCGCGGTCGTGATACGCCAGTAGCTTGCCTTCGGCATTCAGCGTTTGCACAAGCGAGAAGAAGCCTGCCAGCTGTTGCGGAGACGGTGCGTCTGCAACACTTCCGCCGCTTTGCATGAAGGCTTCGGAGAGCACACTGCCACCGAGGCGGTTGCGTCCTTCGCCAAGATCGATCAGGATCAGACGCGAGTCCACCGGCTTCAGTTCAGGCGTGAGCGTTTTGCGCACATTCGTCACAGGCGCAAAGCCTGAAGCAATCAGCGAGAGTGGCGACGTGACGTTGTGCGTTACGCCTTCGTGCTGCCACTTCGTGCGCATGGACATTGAGTCCTTGCCCACGGGAATCGTAATGCCGAGCGCCGGACAAAGCTCCATCCCGACCGCATAAACGGCGTCGTAGAGTGCCTGGTCCTGACCAGGCTCGCTCGCTGCTGCCATCCAGTTGGCGGAGAGCTTGATGTCAGAGAGCTTCTCGATGGCTGCGCCCGCGAGGTTGGTGATCACCTCTCCAACAGCCATGCGTGCAGAGGCTGCAGCGTCCAGCGTCGCGAGTGGTGTTCGCTCGCCAATAGCCATAGCTTCGCCCGTTGTCGCGCCGTAGGCCGTCATGGTGACAGCACAGTCTGCGACCGGAACCTGCCACGGGCCGACCATCTGGTCCTGCACGGTATAGCCACCAACCGTACGGTCGCCGATAGTGATGAGGAAGCTCTTGGACGCGACCGCAGGCATACGCAGCACACGTTCGATGGCATCTGCGAGCGCGATGTCGTTGAGTTCCGACTCACTGCTCACTAACGCCTCGCGCGTGAAGCTGCGCTCCATCTTCGGCGCTTTACCGAAGAGCACCTGCATGGGCAAATCGATGGGAGCGCTGTCGCTGTTGGTGTCGCTGAGGATGAGCTGCTTCTCGTCCGTTGCCGTGCCGATGACGGCGAAAGGGCAACGCTCGCGCTCGCAAAGCGCAGTGAAGCGGGGAAGATCCTCGGGACGCAGAGCGAGCACGTAACGCTCCTGCGACTCGTTGCACCAGAGCTCGAGCGGGCTCATGCCTGCTTCTGCACGAGGAATAGCGTTGAGCGAGAACGTACCGCCGAGGCCGCCGTCCTTGACCAGTTCAGGGAAGGCATTCGACAATCCGCCTGCGCCAACGTCGTGAATGAACGCGATGGGATTATCTGCGCCAAGCTGCCAGCAGCGGTCAATCACTTCCTGGGCTCGACGTTCGAGCTCAGGATTCTCGCGCTGCACGCTGGCAAAGTCGAGCTGCTCGTTGGAGGTGCCGTTGCCGCTCGATGCTGCACCGCCACCAAGGCCGACAAGCATCGCGGGGCCACCGAGCGCGACGAGCTCGTAGCCCGCAAGCATTTCGCGCTTCTCCACGTGCTCGGCACGGATGTTGCCGAGTCCGCCGGCGAGCATGATCGGCTTGTGGTATCCCCACTGACGCTCGCCATCGTGCTGCTCGAAGGTGCGGAAGTAGCCGCAGAGGTTCGGGCGACCGAACTCGTTGTTGTACGCAGCAGCGCCCAGCGGAGCTTCGATCATGATGTCGAGCGGGCTGGCGATATTGGTTGGCTTTGACTCGGTCTGCTCCCACGGCTGGAGAGCGTTCGGCAAGCGAAGGTTCGAAGTCGTAAAGCCGCTGAGTCCTGCCTTCGGCTTACCGCCGATACCCGTTGCGCCTTCATCGCGAATCTCTCCGCCGGAGCCTGTGGCAGCGCCGGGGAATGGCGAGATCGCAGTGGGATGATTGTGCGTCTCCACCTTGCAGAGGATGTGAATCTCTTCGTCGTGCGCGCTGTAGATGCCGGTTTGCGGGTCAGGGAAGAAGCGTCCGCCCTGAGATCCGCGAATCACCGCCGCGTTATCGCGGTACGCCGAGAGCACATCTTCGCTCGACTGCTCGTAGGTGTTGCGGATCATGCCGAAGAGTGAGCGCGGCTGTTGCTCGCCGTCGATCGTCCACGAAGCGTTGAAGATCTTGTGGCGGCAGTGCTCGCTGTTGGCCTGCGCGAACATATACAGCTCAACGTCCGTGGGATTGCGATCGAGTTTGACGAACTCGGCTACGAGGTAAGCGATCTCATCCGGCGAAAGCGACAGACCCAGTTCGCGGTCAGCTTGCTCAATGGCGGCAGCACCTTGGCCGAGCACGTCAATATGCTGCAGTGGGCGCGTCTGGTGTGTCTCAAGAATTGCGAGTAAGTTTTCTGCACCGCCGAAGTAAATGCTTTCGGTCATGCGGTCGTGCAGAGCTTCGCTCAGGGCCTCAAGGCTTTTGGCTCCGTGGATCTGAAGTGCACGCGCGCGTTCCAGGCGAACGATCGACTGGAAGCCGGTGTTGCGAAGGATGTCGGTGGCTTTGCTGGACCACGGGCTTTGCGTGCCCACGCGGGGTCCTACCCAGAGGTTTGCCGTGTGCTGGCTCTCATCCCGCTCCAGCAGATCGTTCAGCCTTGCGGCTTCTTCTGCAGGAATGGAATCAAAGCCTTCCGCGAGAACGGCGACGTACATCCAGTGGGCTTCAACGGTGTGAACGCCGCTATCGAGAACGGCAAGGCGGCTGCGCAGGCGCTCCGCTTCAAACGACGAAAGGGCGGCCGTCCCGGGCAGCAGGACGGCTTTGACAGAGGAGCTAGATGTGCTGAACAAGGTTTCGCGTAATGTGATTGGCGACATCTTCAGTGATCTTTGCGGCATCGTTTCGTTGGGCTTCCAGCGAGCGGAGATACTCTTCCGTAATATCGCCGGTGACGTAGCTTCCGTCGAAGATTGAGGTTTCGAACTCATTGAGTTCAGGAGCGCACTCCGTGATGGAATCCTTCAGGTCCTTCAGGTCCTGGAAGATCACCTTGTCGGCGCCGATGTCTGCGGCGAGTTGATCCAGAGTCTTACCGCAGGCGACCAGTTCGTTGCGTGACGGCATGTCGATGCCGTAGACGTTCGGATACAGCACCATTGGCGACGCCGAGCAGACGTAGACAGCCTTTGCGCCAAGTTCACGCGTCATTGCGATGATCTCTTTGATCGTGTTGCCACGAACGATAGAGTCATCCACGAGCAGCACGTTCTTGTCGCGGAACTCCTGCGGAATCGGGTTCAGCTTGCGGCGAATCGAAGCCTTGCGCTGTTCGTTCCCTGGCATGATGAACGTGCGGCCAACGTAGCGATTGCGCACGAAGCCTTCACGATAGGGAATATCGAGACGGTTTGCGATCGCGAGCGCAGAGGTTCGGCTTGTCGACGGGATGGGAATAACGACGTCGATGGGAACGTTGAGCCAATCGCTCTTGATCTTGTCGGCCAGTTTGTCGCCCATATTGATGCGGCACTGGTAGACGCTGGCGCCATCAAGTACGGAGTCAGGACGAGCAAGGTAGACGAACTCAAAGAGGCACGGTGCTTTGCGGTGCGGCAGTGCTGTCTGGTGCGTGTGCAGCTTGCCGTGGATGTCGATGAATACAGTCTCGCCGGGCTCAAGATCACGTACGAGTTCGAAGCCGTCCACCTGAAGTGCCACGCTTTCGCTGGCGATCATGTACTCAGTCTGTCCGTGTGTAACGCGCTTGCCGTAGACGAGCGGGCGAATGCCGTTGAGATCACGGAAGCCGACGATACCCACCGCCGCAATCATGGCGATGACGGCATAGCCGCCCTTGCAGATCTCGTGGGTTTCTTCCACCGCCGTGAAGATGTCTTCAGGTGTAGGGCTGATGACGTTCCGTTCCGCCAGGGCATGCGCGAAGACGTTCAGCATCACCTCGCTATCGGAACGAGTGTTCAGATGGCGAAGGTCCTTTTCAAACACGCGATGAATGATCTCGTCGACGTTCGTCAGGTTGCCGTTGTGGGCAAAGACGATTCCGTGCGGAGAGTTCACATAGAACGGCTGTGCTTCAGCAACGGAACCGCAACCAGCGGTCGGGTAGCGGACGTGGCCGATGCCCATGTCGCCGAGTAGCTTTGCCATCGACGCGACATCAAAGACCTCATTAACGAGGCCGTTGCCCTTGTGAAGATAAAAACGATTGAGGAAGGAGGTTGCAATGCCTGCTGCATCCTGACCGCGATGCTGAAGCATGGTCAACGAATCGTAAAGAACCTGACTTACAGGGCGATGTCCGAAGACGCCCACAATGCCGCACATGAACCCTCACAGTGAGTCGAGTGAGTGACGTTGCGCAAGCGCGAGTAAATCGCGTTCGCATAGGCTGTGGTACGTACCTTATGGTCTCACGTTTTGGGTCAGGATTGTTGCCGCGCTTTAACGTTCGGTCGGTTACAGGGCGGTCAACAGAAGATTGCTGTTGAAAACCGTCGGTTGCGCCTCTTAGAACGTTTTCAGCGGCTCCGCTCCGATGTTAGACTTGAGGCGACGTCTGTGGCACCGGTGGCCGCCCTGTGGGCGGCTGTTTCGTGTGCAGCTACAGCAATCGATATATCCGAGGTTTACCGCATGTCCGGCCATTCAAAATGGGCAACGATTAAGCACAAGAAGGGCGCACTCGACGCCAAGCGTGGCAAGATTTTTACCCGCCTGATCAAGGAAATCATGGTCGCGGCCAAGGCTGGCGGCGGAGATCCCGACGGCAACCCCCGTCTGCGTACAGCCATCGCCGCAGCGAAGGCTGAAAACATGCCGAACGACAACATCGCCCGCGCGGTCAAGCGCGGTACCGGCGAAATCGAAGGCGCACAGTACGAAGACATCACCTACGAGGGCTACGGTCCGGGTGGCGCTGCGATCATCGTCGAAGTGCTGACGGATAACCGCAACCGTGCCGTTTCAGAAGTGCGTCACGCCTTCTCCAAGCATGGCGGCAACATGGGCGAGTCTGGTTCGGTCAGCTTCATGTTCTCGAAGAAGGGCATGATCCTGGTGGCGAAGGATGCGGCCAGCGAAGACAAGATCACGGAAATCGTTCTCGAAGCAGGTGGCGAAGACATCGGCGGCGAGGGCGAGTACTGGGAAGTAACGACTGCTCCTGCTGATTTCAGCGCCGTAAAGGATGCCATCACCGCAGCGGGCATTACGCCCGAGTCGGCTGAAGTCACGATGGTGCCTTCGACCTACACCAAGCTGGAAGGTGCGCAGGCGGCAGCCATGCTCCGCATGCTCGACGTCCTTGAAGATCTCGACGATACACAGAACGTGTATACGAATTTCGACATGGACGAGGCATCGGTTCCGGCCTAGCGTCATCCGATCTATCGGTAGCCGTGAACGCCGCCATACCAATGGCGGCGTTTGCCTGTAACGAGGAGTTTCCGTGAAAAAGATTGTTCTTAGCTTGATTGCCTTTGCTTTTCTGCCTCTTGCGTACGCCCAGTCCGGCCAAACCGTTTCTGGAGCAGTCAAAGAGTCATCCCCGAAGTGGGAGTACGGCGTCTTTATCCAGGGTGGTAATGGTCTGGAAGACCGTACGGACTACAAGTTTTTTTCCGCAGGTGTTCAAGCGGGCCGCATCCTGACAAACGACTACACCTCGTTGCGCGCTAACTTTGAGTACGGCGTCGAGATTCTTCCTCTCTGGCAGAGCTATACGCCGAAGTTTCAAAAGCTTAGCTGCCCATACGGAGCATCCTCTGCCAGCCAGTGCTATGGTCCGACGACCAGCGGTGGAACGTACCGCGGCTTCAGCATCGTGCCGATCAAGCTCCGCATCAACATGCGCCACGGAGCACGTTTGCAACCCTGGATTCAGGGAGCTGGCGGCGTAATCTACACGACTCGCAAGTACCCTGGCCTGGGCTCGCTGGACTACCAGAACACCTCGCAGACCGCGCCAAACGCAAACACAAGCGTATGGAACTTTGATCCGCAGTTCGGCATCGGTGCTCACTACTTCCTGAAGCCGCGTCGTTCACTGGATGTCAGTGCAAATGCGGTACACATTTCTTCGTCGTCACTTGGAGACAAGAACCCCGGCGTAAACACAGGTGTCCAGTTCACGCTCGGCTATACATGGTGGAAGTAAGCATGACCGATGGCCAGAATCAGATTGTTGAGTGTGTTCCGAACTTTTCCGAAGGGGTAGACCGCGACAAGGTCATCGCCATCGTGCGTTCCATGCGCATAGATGGCGTGCACCTGCTCGACTGGTCCATGGATGAGGATCACAACCGCTCGGTGGTAACGATTGCTGGTGCCCCGGAGGCGGTCGTGGAGGCTGCTATTCGCGGTGCTGGGAAAGCCGCTGAACTTATTGATTTGACGACGCAAACCGGCGTGCATCCACGCATTGGCGCAGCCGATGTCATTCCGTTTGTACCTGTCTCCGGCCTTTCGCTGGTTCAGTGCGCGATGCTGGCACGGCAGGCGGGCATGGGGATCTGGCGACGCTTCGGCGTTCCCGTCTACTTTTACGAGGCCGCCGCGTCACGTCCTGACCGGGTAAACCTCGAAGATGTTCGCCGTGGACAGTTCGAAGGTCTTGCCGCAGATGTTCATCGCGATACGACTCGCCGTCCTGACGTCGGCGGTCCTGAGCTTCATGCAACGGCAGGAGCCTCTGCTCTTGGAGCTCGTAAATTCTTGATTGCTTACAATATTTACCTCGATCGTGAAGGGGAGGCGGCTGACGTAGGGCTGGCCCGAGCCATCGCCAAAGAGGTTCGGATGTCGTCTGGCGGACCATTCGGTATCAAGGCTATGGGGGTGGTGGTGAACTCACGCGCCCAGGTGAGCATGAATATCACCGACTTCCAGCGCACGCCGGTTAGCAAGGTCCACGCGGCGGTCAAGGAGATTGCCGAACAGCATGGCGCAACCATCGGCGACGGGGAATTGATTGGCCTGTTGCCGGAAGAAGCCTTTGAAACGGATGCCGAGTGGGTTCGTCAAATACCTCAGTTCGACCCTTCTGAAAAGGTGCTCGAGCGACGGCTGGAGCATCCGCTCGACTGGCCGTGATGTCGGAACGAAACGAAATTGCGGACTGTGCGTCCAAGTTGTTGTCAGCACATCTGCATTTCAGCGAAAATAGTGCAACGTCTCAAGACGTTCACTTTGGGGAGCAACCGTGACAACCAGCAAGTTCATGAAGTTCGGAGCCGCTTTTGCCGGCATGGCGATGATGGCCGTAAGCGTAGCCCATGCCGCACAGCTCAGCGTTGATGCACGCTCTTCGATTCCGAAGAACGTTCAGCAGATTATCGTTGTTGACTACAAGGCGATGCAGAACTCACCGGCCGCCATGCAGTTGAAGGATCGCGTGCTTCCGCCGGAGCTCAAGCGCCTCGAAACAGCACTGAAAACCTCCGGTTTGAAGGTTGACCAGGATGCCGACACACTGGCTTTCGCTGCTTTCCGCGCTCCCGGTTCGGATGGAACTCGCATTCTGGGCGTAGCCCAGGGGCAGTTCCACAGCGCTCAGATTATCGCCAACTTCACCAAGCAGAAGACGAAGCCGGTGGTCCTTCGCCACACGGACATCTGGCCGATGGGTTCGGCTGGCATGAGCGTCGCGTTCCTTAACCAGACGACGATGATCTTTGGCGACCGTGAGGCCGTAAAGTCGGCTTTGGACGCTCGTGATGGCATCATTGCGAACTTCCTGCAGAACGGCGACATGATGAACGAGATGGCTGCGGTTGACTCCCGTCCCGTCTGGAGCCTTCTGGACCAGAAGGGTACGCAGACCATGATGAAGTCGGTTCTGGGTGAAGCTTCGTCGCTGGCCGACTATGACACGGTAAAGCAGCGCATGAAGTCCGCGAACTACACCATGGACTTTTCCAACGGCGTGAAGTTCGATATGGCCGTTGTCATGTCTGACACCGTCACAGCTGCGACCGCTGCGGCTCTGATGAAGGGCGTCATGATCCTGAAGCAGACCTCTGGTTCCAACATGGAGAAGCAGGCGATGCAGGGAACCACGGTAGATTCCGGTGGTGGCACTCTGACTGTCTCTTATTCCTCGTCGGATCAGAACTTCGCCAGCCTGCTTGGTTCGCCGCTCTTTCAGCAGGTAGTCAAGTAAAAGCGCTCTAAGCAACGAAGAGAGGCGGCCAATTGGCCGCCTCTCTTCGTTGCTTAGGATTGAAACTAGCTCTTCGTGCTCTTTGCCACCGGCTCAGCAAGGCCTGCATTGAAATTCAGCTCTGGCTTTGGCTTGCCGATCGCTTTGCAGCGATCCATAATGGCGCTGCGCAGCTTGTCAGCAACAGGGTTCGGCAGTTCATACTGCTCGTGTGAGCGGTAGAAGTCGATGGTGTGGCGCGTAGTGTCGACGACCACTTCGCAATGATGGCACGTACAGAGGTGCTCCTTCACTTCAGCCATGAGGGACGGGTCAATGGTGTCGTCAAAGAAGTCGGTTAGTTTCGCTAAAAATTCAGTGCAGTTCACTTGGAGCCCTCTTTAGTCTGCCGGAAGTAACGGCTGAGGCGTTCGCGTAACTGCAGACGCGCGCGCAACAGTCGGGACTTCACCGCGGGGACGCTCAATCCTAACGCCTCGGCGGTTTCCTCGGTCGACAAGTTTTCGATGTCCCGTAACGTGAAAACGGTTCGAAATCCTGGGGGCAAACCTGCAATTGTTTTGCGGAGGATCTCCGCCATCTCGGATTGCGAGAAGTTTTGTTCCGGATTTGGGCGCCATTCCGCGAAATCGCGAGGGATTGAGCCCTCGTCGGTTTCGACCTCCTGGTCCATCGAGACCGTCTTGGAGGTCTTGCGCTTGCGAAGGCGCATCAGGCTCTCGTTGACCGCAATCCTGACCAGCCACGTCGAAAACTTGGAATTTCCCTGGAACTGGTCGATCTTCTGAAACGCTTTGAAAAAGACGTCCTGAGTGATGTCTTCAGCATCTTCGCGGTTCTGGGTAATGTGCTGAGCCGTGCGGAAGATCTGGCGCTCATACTGACGCACAAGAACCTCAAACGCTTCGGTGTCACCGGCTTTGGCTCGTTCTACGAGCTCAATGTCTTTATCCGGGGACAAAGGGCCACCTGTCGGCGCAGAAGGAGCTGCGTCGAGTGGAATTTCTGGCAAATCATCCGGCAGTGCAGTAGGGTGTGCGGCCATAACAGTCACTTGCCAGTGTACGACACCTGCGGCCAAGGTTATCTCCTGTGGTTCGTTGAAACTTGGGGAAGAGTATTCTTCCCCAACTTCGCGTCATAGAGTCAAAGCAGAGGAGTTGGGCTCTTGACGCAAGGGAAGCAGAAACAGTTGGTTAGCGGATGGTGGCTCACAGTCAGCGGTATGGCGCTGGTGTCGGCTTTGGCGTGCAGTCCTGCCGGCGTGGCGCAGACGAAGAAGAAGCATTCTACGACGCACGCAGCGAGCTCTACCCATCACTCTTCAGCCACACACCACGCTACGACTCACGCGTCGAAGAGCTCTACAAAGAGAGGCTCCAGGAAAGCTGTTGCGCACGAGGAATCTTCAAGGTCGAAGCATGGGAAGCGCGTTCCTGGCCGTATTCCTCACGTCCGAGAGACGGTAGAGAGCCGCCAGCTCACCTCAGCTTTTGTGGCCAGCGCTCAACTGCGGCCCATGGCGCAGCAACTTACCCTGACGCGTTCTGCCGCAGCCTACGGCGGCGTCAGGTCCTACGCGGCCTCGCACTCTGGCGAAGCTGCGGCCGCAGCGGAACTCGCGCTTGGCCACGCTGCCCAACTGGACCACAACTACGCAGAAGCACAGAGTGAATATGCTCGCGCTGCCGCGTCAGGTAAGTCGCTGGACGATTACGCCGACTACCTCGGTGCGCAGGCTGCAATCCAGGCGGGCCATGCTCCTGACGCCATAAAGCTGCTGACGAACTTTGCTCAGCGGCATCCCGCCAGCCTCTTCGTGCCAAACTCCCCTGTGCTGCTTGCCAGTGCCTATCTGGCGGGTGGGGATGCGGGCAACGCCATTCGCGTGTTGCAGGGTCTGCAGGGCACCTTCGCAGCGAACAAGGTGGATTATCGAGCGATGCTGGCCCGGGCGTATCAGGCGAGCGGGAATCAGACGGAGGCGGCAAAACTCTTTCGCGGAATCTATCTGGGGGATCCTCTATCGCCCGAGGCGGCAAACGCCAAGACGCAGCTTGACGCCATGAACGCTCCGCTATCGTCTGCGGAACGCAAACAGCACGCCGATGCCATGTTCAACGCTAAGCAGTACACGGCTGCAGCCACGGAGTACCGTGCGTTGAAGAAGAACGACAATAGCCTCTCGCAGGCCGATCGCGACGCGCTGGAGATCTATGCCGCCGTCTGCGATCTAAAGCTTCACCGGCTTTCTCGTGGAGACGTTGCCAACCTGCCTGTGACAGGCGACGACTCTGCGGCTCTTAAGCTCTACCTGCAGTCGGAGCTCGCTCGCAACGAAAATGACTTTGTCGGGCACGATACGATCGTGGCGCAGTTGGAGGCCCAGTACCCGCACAGTCGCTGGTTTGAGGAAGCGTTGTACTCGGGCGGCAACATGTACCTGGTGAAGGGAGACATGGCCAACGCCTCGGCAAATTACGAGCGCCTGGTCGATCGTTTCCCCCACTCCACCTATGCGCCGAACTCGCACTGGCATGCTGCCTGGCTGAGCTATCGTTTGCATCGTTATCCGGAAGCCGCAAGGTTGATGGAAGAGCAGATCGCACGTTATCCGGCGGGCAGTGAGATTCCCGGAGCACTCTACTGGCGAGCTCGTCTCTATGAAGACGTGGAGCATAACTTCGGGCAGGCCGCGAACTTCTACCGTGCTTTGGATGCTTCGTACGTCAACAGCTACTATGCGATGCTTGGCCGGCAGCGATTGAATGTCATCTCGGCACGGGCCGGGGAGACGGCCGCTTCGCCGGTCCTAAGCAATCTCCGCCCGGTGGCGAACCTTCACCTGACCGCAGACCTGCCGGAGAACGATCCACACCTGATCAAGGCACGCCTGCTGGCAAACGCGGCGCTCAACGAGTACATTCGCCCTGAATTGCAATTAGGGGATCCGGAGAATGAGTGGTCGGCTCTGGCCGAGGCTCAAATCTACCAAAGCTTTGGCGAGAATACCCGAGCTCTCCAGGCCATGAAGCGCGCGAAGATTCCATTCTTCTCGCTACCGGTCAGCGCCGTTCCAATGGAGTATTGGAAGATCGTCTTCCCCCGGCCATATTGGCCTCAGCTCTCGGAAGACGCGCAGGAAAATGGTCTCGACCCATTTCTGGTCGCAGCGCTGATTCGTCAGGAGTCAGAGTTCAATCCCGGAGCTGTTAGCCGTGCAAACGCTTATGGGTTGATGCAACTTATTCCGTCCACTGCCAAATCGCTGGCAAAACGAAAAGGCATGCGCCATTTTCAGACGTCACAGTTGCTCGATCCTTCGGTGAACTTGTCGTTGGGAACTCTGGATTTGCGTAACTCGATCGCAAAGTATGGCGGTCAGGTTGAGTATGCGTTAGCCAGTTACAACGCGGGTGATACGCCGATACGCCGCTGGATAGCTGGCGGTGATTACAAAGATATTCCTGAGTGGGTAGAGTCTATTCCGTACACCGAAACACGGGAGTACGTTCAGGCAATTATTCGTAATCGTGAGTTGTATCGCGCCATCTATTCGCCGCGCTAAATTTGGTGCCCGGAGGGGGACTTGAACCCCCACGACCGTTAAGGTCTGCGGATTTTAAGTCCGCTGTGTCTGCCGATTTCACCATCCGGGCGCTGTATTCATCCTATCGCGACTGCACTCGAAGGAAACGAGTTTAGGCACGATAGAGTGACACGGCTAAAGCTGTTTTAAGAAATTTCTGGCGAGCTCCAATTCGGGGAACAGGCGTTCCTCGGCCTGGAACTCTCGGGAGTGGACACACCTTCGCCCGGCACGTACTCGTACCGGATGCTTGAGGTGAAGCATCTCGTGATACAGCAGGTACTCTATGGCGTATCGCGGTGTTCCCGGGCGGTCGAAAACGCGGCTCACGACGATTGTGTTGTGTGCTGCGTCATAGTGGCCGAGCATGCGGCGCGCCACGTGAGCACTCCAGGTCAGTGTCGGACGCCCCAGAAGGCCGTGGAAGAAGCGGCGGTTGACTGCTTCAAAGACTTCTTCGAGGTCCCAGAGGTGTCCCTTGGGCGTCGAGATGCGCTTGCGTCCGCGCGTCTGCCGAATGTGCTCTGACTGCCGGGAAACGGCTTCCGACTGCGTGTAGCGTCTATATCTGTCTGAGGCGGTGGCTGAGATCGGCTTGCGGTAGAGCTTCGCCAGCAGGATGTGTGCAATAGCGGTCAGCACCGTTTCCGGCGCATCGATCAAGAGGTCCGACAGCCGCACATGCAGATGCCCATCACGAAGACGAATCGTTGTGTTCAGACTTGTGAAGCGGCGGAACTTTATCTCGAGGTCAGGCATAGGCGCTCGAGGGCGCAACTCGCGATACTCTCTTTCGAAGATCGCGAATAGTTCCGAAGATGCTGCTGGCAAGGGGACTACAGCCACAATGGAACTAGTGTACTGTGCCGTTCTGTGCATGGAATTGCTATTGGAGAGAGCTTACTTCTGTCGTTCCAGCGCAATCAGTCGATGGCGTGCCTGAAACTCTTCTGTCGGAAACTTGTCTGCAGCGATGGCTAAAAAGGCCTTGTACTGCTTGACGGCATCCTTGTACTGATGAAGCGAATCGTATGCCGTGGCTGAGAGAAAGAGCGTTCCTGGCGTCTCCGCCAAAACCGATGCGCGCGCTGCAAGCGCTTGCAAGACCATTTGCGGATGTCCATTGCGGGAGGCGGCAAAGGCAAGATGGCCTGCTGAATCGCCCCAGGCGCTATCGTCGTTGAAGGCCGCGCGTTGGTTCGCAGCACGTCGAAGCAAATCTTCGGCTTCGGCAAATTTAGCTTCACGGATCAGAAGCGACCCGAGTGCATCGAGTTCGCGAGGATCATCTGGCGTCTTAAGCAGAGCTTGCCGGTAAAGTTTCTCCGCGGCCTCCATGTTTCCATTTGCGGAGTATATGTGGGCAAGCATGTCCGTAAGCGCTGCCAGGTCGACGCCCTGGGGCGCCGCCGCGCGAAGCTTTTCAAGCAAAGGAATTGCCTGTTCGGTCTTCTGCTCTGCGACCAGCACCGTCGCGAGCTGCATCGTTAGCTGAAGGTCCTCGGGATGCTTGTCGAGCCCTTTCTGCAGGACGGCTTCGGCATCCGCAAGCTTGTTTTCCGCTTTGAAGACATGACCCAGGCCAACACGTGCCTCAACGTTGTCAGGATCACTGCTGAGGACTTTCAGGTAAGCCTGCTCTGCTTGCGGTAAGGCATTGCTACGTTCAGCGAGTTCGGCGCTGAGCAGGGTATCGGCGGGCGTTTCTCCGTCAAGCTGGATCGCATGCAGCAACTCGTCGCTGGCCACAGCCGTGTTGCCATTCGCATCCATCTGCGCCATGGCGCGAAACGCCCGCGCACGCAAGGAGGATGACGTTGCCACGATCTCTGAAGCAGACTCCAGCTCTTTGTGTGCACGCTGCAAACGACCGGCTCGAGCATCCAGAAGGCCCAGCGCAAGCTGTGGCTCGATCATCTTCGGATCAGCTTCTATGGCTGACCGATAGGTCGTTGCGGCGGTGTCTTCCTTTCCGTTGTGCTCTTGCGCAAACCCTAGGTCGTAAAGCACATGGGCATTGTTTGGATGCTCTGCAGCAAGCTTCGCCAGCAATGTTTCCGCTGTGGCGTAGTCACCCTTTTCCATCGCCTGCTGCGCAGCCTGTTGGGGGTCTCCTTGAGCTGGCTGTTGCGCTGGCGCTGCCAGGGGCAAGGAAAGGAACAAGGTGACGAGAGGAAGCAGTGCCAGTTTCATAACGATTACACCTTGCCTGCAAGCACAGGAGCCAGCCAATGTCCTGTGTGGGAGGAGACAGTTGCGGCGATCTCTTCTGGCGTGCCAACAGCCACAATCTGCCCACCACCTGAACCACCTTCGGGGCCCATGTCGATCACCCAGTCAGCGCACTTGATGACGTCAAGATTGTGCTCGATGACCAGCAGCGAACCTCCGCCATCAATGAGCTTATTGAACGCACCGAGTAGCTTCGCCACATCTTCAAAGTGAAGACCCGTTGTCGGCTCATCAAGAACATAGAGCACACGGCTAGCTGCACGCTTGGCCTCTCCGCGAACGCTACCAGCTCCACCAGAAGATCCACTCCTGGCCTGTGCAAGATGCATTGCGAGCTTCACGCGCTGGGCCTCTCCACCTGAAAGCGTCGTTGCGCTTTGCCCAAGACGAACGTAGCCAAGACCGACTTCATCGAGCACCGCGAGCCGGTCAACTATCTTGGGGTGTCCTGCGAAGTAAACGATGGCTTCACGAACAGTCATCCCCAGCACTTCGTGAATGCTGCGGCCCTTGTACTTCACCTCAAGAACCTTCGTCTTATAACGCGTGCCGTTGCACTCTTCGCAGGGAAGCTCCACGTCGGCAAGGAACTGCATCTCGACCGTAACCGTGCCATCGCCTTCGCACACATCGCAGCGCCCACCGGGTACATTGAAGCTGAAAGAACCAGCTGTAAGCCCGCGCCGCTTGGACTCTGGTTGCGACGAAAAAAGTTCCCGAATAGCGTCAAACGCTTTGATGTACGTGATCGGGTTCGAGCGAGGTGTGCGGCCAATCGGCGACTGGTCAACGAGAATCACATCGTTCAGATACTGTGCGCCGGAAAGCTCGCGGTAGAGGTGTGCAGGATCACCACCTTCACTTTGTCCCAGAGCCTGCATCAGCGCCTTGTAAAGCACCTGATGCACCATGGTGGATTTACCCGAGCCACTGACTCCTGTCACGCAGCAGAGCATCCCAAGAGGTATCTCAACATCCACGCCGCGCAGGTTGTGAATGCGTGCACCCTTCAGGGACAGCTTCTCCCGGCCAGGCTCACGACGATGCCGAGGAACGGCGATAGAAGAGCGTCCGCTGAGATAGCGACCCGTCAACGAGTTCGGATTTTCTTTGACCTCTTCGACGGTTCCTGCTGCGAGCAGTTTGCCGCCAAGCTCTCCAGCACCGGGACCAAGATCGAGCAGGCGATCGGCGGCGCGGATGACATCCGGATCGTGCTCAACGACGAGAATCGTGTTGCCGAGGTCGCGCAACTCCTCCATGATGCGAATGAGCTTGGCTGTGTCGCGTGTATGCAGGCCGATCGAAGGTTCGTCGAGCACATAGAGCGCACCAACCAGACGTGAGCCAAGCGAGGTCGCCAGTTGAATGCGCTGCGACTCGCCGCCGCTGAGTGTTGAGCTAAGACGATCAAGCGTCAGATACTCCAGCCCAACTTCAAGCAGGAAGCCGACACGCTGCCGCACCTCTTCGAGTACCTTGCCCGCGACCTCTGCTTGTGCTGCAGAAAGAGTCAGGTTGTTTAAGAATGTCTGTGCTTCGGTGATCGTGAGTGCGCACGCCTCGCAGATGTTCTTATCGTTGATGAGCACGGCACGTGCTTCAGCACGAAGCCGCTGCCCGCGACAATCCGGGCACGTCGCATAACCGCGATACTTCGATAGAAAAACGCGAACGTGCAGCTTGTACTTCTTGCGTTCAAGATCATTGAAGAAGCCGCGAATACCAGCCCATTCGCCACGGCCTTCCCATAGAAACTCACGCTGAGCCTCGGTTAAATCAAACCAGGGAACATCCGTGGGGATATCGACAGCCTTGGCCGCGCGGCGCATCTCGGCGTGCCACGGCGAGCGATACTTCGGCTTCGTCCATGGATCAATGGCACCTTCATCAAGCGTCTTCGAGCGGTCGGGAACGATCAGGTCCGGATCAAAGTCAATCGTGTTGCCGAAGCCCTGGCAACGAGGGCACGCACCAAACGGATTGTTGAAGCTAAAGAGGCGGGGCTCAGGTTCTCGATAGGCGCGATGGCAGGTGTCGCACTCAAAAGCCGCAGAGAAGCGCTGCTCCGTGGCCTCGCCTTCGCCCTCTCGCGGCACGCTGCGGAAGACCACTTCGCCAGCCTCTCGATAGCCCGTCTCAATAGCATCGACCAGGCGCGAGCGAATTTCTGCAGAGAGTGCGAGACGATCTGCGAGTACAAAGATCGGCTCCGAAAAGTCCAACTCCAGCAGCGACTCCGGCGTCGAAAATTCAACGATCTTTCCAGCGGCTCCATCGTCTTGCCATAGACGGTTATAGCCTCGGCGCCGAAGTTCACCCAGTCGCTCTTTTAACGCTTCGTCGGCTGCGTTTGCCTCTGCCTTTGCGGCCTTTGCTGAGACCTTCTTGGCCGTAGCTTTCTTCGCCGTTGCTGGAACTTCTTCCGCTGTGCTCGCCGCGCTCATCGACTCCAGCTTGATCTCACGCCGCATCGCAGGGAAGAGCGCATAGACGCGTGCTCCTTCGGGCTGGTTGAGCACACGTGTGACGATCTCATCGACGGTGTCATGCCGCACAGTTCCACCGCAGTGCAGGCAGGTGACCTTTCCGCAACGAGCATAGAGAAGCCGCAGGTAGTCGTAGATCTCAGTCGCCGTCGCAACTGTCGAGCGAGGATTGCGTGTCTGGTTCTTCTGCTTGATCGCAATCGCCGGTGCGAGTCCATCCATGTGATCGACATCCGGCTTTTCGATGCGTTCGAGAAACTGCCGCGCATAGGCTGACAGCGACTCAACGTAACGTCGCTGTCCCTCGGCGTAGACAGTATCGAAAGCAAGCGAACTCTTGCCGGAACCGGAGACACCGCTGACGACCGTCAGTTTGCCATGAGGGATATCGACATCGATCCCTTTGAGGTTATGCGTACGCGCACCGCGGATTGTGATCTGGTCGTTCATGGTCCCGAGAGGTCGAGCAGGTTAAGAGCGTGAGCCCTTTTGTGGAAGCAATGTTTCAAGCAGAAGCAGGCAGGCACCAATCACGATTGCAGAGTCTGCAATGTTGAAGTCCGGCCAGTGATACGTCCCGATGTGGACCTCAAGAAAGTCCACAACATAGGACAAGCGAATGCGGTCGTAGAGATTTCCAACCGCTCCGCCGAGAATCAGCGCCAGCGAGAAGGAGGTAAGCGTAAGCCGCTTGCCCCACATCCAGATCAGCACGAACACGACAACACAGGCGATCGCAGAGAACGCTACCAGCATGTTGCGAACCATGGTGGGCGATGCTGACTCGGCAAACATGCTGAAGGCTGCGCCGAAGTTCAGCACGTGCGTGATGCGGAAGACATGCGGAATGACCGGAATCGCTGAGCCGGGCTTGAGGTGGTGAACCACCCAAAGCTTCGACCAGCGATCAGCCAGAATGGTCAGTGCGGCAATTAAAAAACAAGCCCAACGCGCATCGCGCAGAGATCCACGAAGCGTCATTATGCTGCCTCTCCGTTGCTGAACGTGAAACCGATAGAGTCAAGTGCTTCTGAGCACCGCGAACAAACTTCAGGCCAGCGTGCGTCTAGACCAACGTCCGGCACAACGCGCCAGCAGCGCCCGCACTTGGAGCCTTCTGCCAGTGTCGCTTCGATTAGCACCGCAGCGGCATCCTTGCTTGCACCAACCACCTGAACGCTTGCCTGTGAGACGTTGAAGAACTCCGCAAGTGAGCTCTCGTATCGCGCGAGCACGATCGCCTCATCGGAACCTTCGCTGGCTATCACGCGAATGCTCGCTTCCAGAGCCTTGCCAATCGTCTTCGAATTACGCAGCGCCTCCAGTTCGATGTTGACCAGCGTGCGGACCGTGAAGAGCTTCTCCCAATCCGCTTCGATCCGTGAAATATCTCCCGGAACGATGTCGGCAAGATCAGGGAAGAGTGCAAGATGAACACTCTTCTCGCGCCCCGCAACAGGCGGCAGGAACTGCCACACTTCATCGGCAGTGAAGCTGAGGATCGGCGCAATCAAACGCGTGACCGCTTCCGCAATGCGCCACATCGCGGTCTGGGCAGAACGACGCGCAGGATCATTCGGCGCAAGCGTGTACAAACGGTCTTTCACCACGTCAGCGTAGAGCGCGGAGAGATCTGTATTCGTAAACGCATTCAACGCCTGATATGCACGATGGAACTCGAACTCGTCGTAAGCCTTGCGAATCGTGACGTCCAGCTCAGCCGTACGAGCAAGAATGTATTGGTCGAGCGGCTGCATCATGCTCCACGGCACAGCGTGCTCGGCAGGCACAAAGCCGTCGAGGTTCGAGAGCAGGAAGCGCAGTGTGTTGCGCAGCTTGCGATAATTCTCGCTCACGCGTGCCATCAGGTTTTCGCTGGCTGCAACGTCTTCGCGGAAGTCGACAGAAGCGACCCACAGACGAACAATTTCAGCACCAAGACGGTTCGCTACATCGACAGGATCAACGCCGTTGCCCAGCGACTTCGAGAACGCGCGGCCTTGCTCATCGAGCGTCCATCCGCTCGTAGCCACCATGCGATACGGCGCCTGGTCCTTGAGTCCAACGGAGGCAAGCAGGGACGAATGGAACCATCCGCGATGCTGATCGCCGCCTTCGGTGTACAGATCGGCAGGGAAGCTCAGCTCCGGTTCAACTTCCAGCACCGCATGCCAGCTTGCACCAGACTCAAACCAGACGTCGAGGATGTCCATCTCTTTGCGGAAGTGCTCGCCGCCGCAGTTCGCGCAAGCCGAACCCGCAGGTAGCAGCATGGAGACGTCTCGCTTATACCAGGCGTCCGCACCCTCTACAGCAAAGATGTCGACAACGCTCTTGTTGATGGCCTCATTGTTCAGTGGCTCGTGGCACTTCTCGCAAAGGAAGACTGCGATGGGCACGCCCCAGATACGCTGGCGCGAGATGCACCAGTCCGGGCGCGTCGCAATCATATTGGAGATGCGTTCTTCGCCCCAGCTCGGGTCCCACGCTACACGCTGAATCTCAGCCAGTGCGCGCTCTCGGAACGTACCGTTGCCCTTCGGCGAAAGTATCGGGGTCTCCATGCGGATGAACCACTGCTCAGTAGCACGGAAGATCAGTGGCTTGTGGCAACGCCAGCAATGCGGGTAGGAGTGCTCGATCTTCTGCTCGCCCATCAGGGCTTCGCGCGTCTTCAGCAACTCGATGATCGGTGTGTTGGCCTTATGAACGAAGAGGCCATCGTACTCAGGCAGGCCGTTGCGTAGCTTGCCTTGCGGATCGACATCGCAGGTAAGCCGCAGGTCATAGCGAACACCTGTCGCAAAATCGTCCGGGCCATGCGCCGGAGCCGTGTGGACAGCGCCTGTACCTTGCTCGGTCGTCACATAATCGGCGTTCACACCAAGCACTTCGCGTTCGAGGAAAGGATGCTGGAAGGTCACGCGGTCAAGCTGTGAGCCGAGGAACGATGCAATGGAGGATGCCGTCTTGAGGGCGCCGATCAGCCCGCAAGCTGCACGAACCTGCTCAACCAGAGCCTCTGCGACAATGTACACGTCTTCGCCATCTTCCAGCGCGACATACGTCACTTCAGGATTGAACGCGATGGCAAGCGACGCAGGCAACGTCCACGGCGTCGTCGTCCAGATGATCGTCCAGACGCGCTTGCCGCGAAGCTCCACTGCAATGTTTTCTGCCGGAGACGTCAACTGATAGCGCACATACACACTGGGCGAGATGTGCTGTTCGTACTCAACCTCGGCTTCCGCCAGTGCCGTACGGTCATGCGAGCACCAGTAGACCGGCTTCAGACCCTTGTAGACGAAACCTTTTTCGTAGAAGCCGTAGAACGTCTCGAGAATCTTGGCTTCGTAGCCAAAGTTCATCGTCTTGTACGGATCGTTCCAGCGACCAAAGACGCCAAGGCGCTTGAACTGCGTGCGCTGTAGATCGACAAACTTTCCGGCATACTCGCGGCACGCCTGGCGAACCTCGACGGGGTCCATCTCAAGCTTTTTGCCGCCGAGCTTTTCGTCCACCTTGATCTCAATCGGCAGGCCGTGGCAGTCCCAGCCGGGGACGTACGGTGCGTCAAAGCCACCCATCGTCTTAGTCTTTACCACGAAGTCCTTGATGCACTTGTTCAGCGCATGGCCAAGGTGAATCGCGCCGTTGGCGTACGGCGGGCCATCGTGGAGGATGTACTTCGGCGAGCCCGCGCGGGCGGCGCGAATCTGCTCATAGAGACCGGATTCGTCCCATCCGGCCAGTCGGGCCGGTTCATTCTGCGGAAGGTTTGCCTTCATGGCAAAATCCGTCTTCGGCAGGTTCAGGGTGTCTTTCAGCTTCTTCGGTGCGTCTGTTGCAGCCATTCCTCATCCTCAAACTGGCTGCCGTTGAGCGGGATACTCCGGAGCTTATGCGCCGGAGAAGGCAGCCAAACCCTTATTGTAAGGGTGAGCAGGCGGTATCTGCAGGGGTTCTCCACCGAGACGAAACATCCACATGGGTATTAGCGTCTAATCTCCTCATGTAGGCGAGTCGCAGCGAAAGACTCCGATAGTTTGTAGAATTGTTCCCACAACCGCGAGTTGCCTTCGGGTAGCCAGCCGCAGACGAGATAGGAAAGAGTTCTCCCAAACTCCAGATGCCTCAAGATCTACTCCCGCCCGAACTGAATCCGAGCCAACCGGCGCCTCCCACGCACGCTGTCAGCCAAGCTCCTACGCTTTCTGAGGTAAAGGAGAGTGGCCCGTTTGCCTCGCTCATTTCGAACCTCCGCGACGCATTCTTCCCGGAAAAGCTTCCGCCGCTCGTGCTGGAGTCCAAGCCCATCGCGGTTCCGGACCGCATGCGCACGAAGATGAGCAAGCAGTCGCTCGCGGCTTCGATTACGTTCTACGCGCTGCTTATCCTGCTGTTCATCATTCTTGTCCGCAAGCATGTACAGCTGGCCGCGCCGATTCCTCCGCAGGTTACGCAGTTGATTGCTCCGCCTCCACCACCACCTCCGGCGCCTCCCAAGGCCACACAGATGGGCGGCGGCGGCGGCCAGAAGGGCCCCACTCCGGTCACTCAGGGCCATCTGCCGAAGCTGGATACCAAGCAGATCATGCCGCCGAAGGCTCCTCCGACGGAAGCTCCCAAGCTCGCCGTTGAGCCTACCGTGGTGGTTCAGCCAAATCTGAAGCTGGCAGACAGCAAGCTGCCTGACCTCGGCGCACCGAACTCGAACCTGAAGGGCTTCTCGCTCGGCAACGGTTCGGGAACCGGTATCGGTTCAGGCAATGGCTCCGGCATCGGTCCCGGTTCGGGCGGCAACATGGGAGGCGGCGTTTACCGTATCGGTGGCTCCGTTCGTGCCCCAGTGCTTACCTTCCAGGTCGATCCCGAATTCTCGGAAGAAGCCCGCAAGGCTAAGTTCTCGGGGAACGTCCTCGTCGGCCTCATCATCGACGAACAGGGACACCCGCAGAACGTCCACGTTATTCGTGATGTCGGCATGGGCCTTGGCGCAAAAGCTGTCGAAGCTGTGAAGCAGTACAAATTTCGCCCGGCAACCAAGGACGGAAAGCCTGTCAAAGTTCAACTGTCGATCGAAGTGAACTTCCAGATTTTCTAGCAGAATCAGGAATTCCGTAAAAAAGAGCCCGCCGTCATCGGCGGGCTTTCTCCATAGGTGCTTACTTCTTCCTGCTGATCCGGCGCAAGAGCCAAACCTGCCACCACCTGCGGCGTTCATGAAGCCCGGAATTCCCCGGAAAAAGAACGACGTTGCCACCACGTTCCATCCGTGTGCAAACGACTCCAGCGCGAAACGAAGGGAACGGAATGACATTGGAAGCGGACATGCTCCCCTTATCGGCGTTCGCTTCCTGTACTTGAGAAACTTTTCCTAGCTGCCGACGGTTGCCATACCAATCTCATCGAAGGTGAGATTTTCTGCGGGGCTTCCTGTCTCTTTCTTCCAGGCAAGAAAGAGCGATCCATAGCTGGACGTAGAGCAGGCATCGTTGTCCACGTGCAGCCGTTCCAGCATCGCCTCAATCCACTCGGGACGCCCCTCAAGCTCGGCCCAGACGCCGATCGGCGTCTCATCCAGCACAAGGTGCCCATCCTCGGCGTCCCACTCGGTACGGTACTTTTCGTAGCGGAAGACAGGGCCGTACCCGAGACGCGTAAACACCTCGGCCAGGGCCTCTCCATCGCTCACAATCGTCTCTGTCTCAACGCGGGTTTTGAAGCGGGAAGCAGGATCGACGTGGTCCGGCACACGTTTGTGCGTCAGCGTACAACGTTCTCCATACTGTCGTATGCGGAGTAACTCCGTGCGGTGCCGCAGTGTCCGGTCGGGCGTGTCGTACAGCGTATTGCTTTCGAACAAGCGCGGCGTAACTAAGGTGAATCCAGCAGATTCGGCTTTAGCGGCGAACCCCGTAACGTCAGCGACCGTAAACTTCAGCTCAATTTCTGCAGCCTGCATGCGCCGAGTATATGCCTAGGCCGCCGTCCGCTACGATGGAATCGAAGATGTCTACGACCACACTGAAACTCGATGCAAACAACCCTGCCGACCTGCTTCGTGCCGCTGAGATGCTGCGCCGGGGCCTGCTGGTAGCGTTTCCGACGGAAACCGTCTACGGATTGGGCGCAAACGCTCTGAATACCGAGGCTGTACAAAGTATTTTCGAAGCCAAGCAGCGCCCGGCCTGGGATCCGCTCATCGTCCACCTCGGAACGGTGGCGCAGTTGAAGCAGGTCGCAGAAGTCCCCGAGGAGTTCAAGCGTCGAATCGCCCGCCTGGTGCTGCGTTTCTGGCCCGGCCCGCTGACGCTGCTTCTACCGCGCAAAGCCGCTATCCCTGACGCAGTCACCGCCGGACGCCCGCTCGTTGGCGTCCGCGTGCCTGCGTTGAACAATATTCGCTTCCTGATCGAGCACGCGGGGGTGCCGATTGCCGCACCCAGCGCAAACACCTTCGGCCACACCAGCCCCACCACTGCGGCGCACGTGCTCGCCGACCTCGACGGCCGCATCGATGCGGTGCTGGACGGTGGTCCGACCAGTGTCGGCGTGGAATCAACTGTTCTTGACCCCACCCAGACCCCCATGGTGCTCTATCGCCCCGGAGCCATCACCGCCCAGCAGATTGAAGAGGTTAGTGGTGTGCCCGTCGTTGTGTTTGAGCCGCCAGTCAACGCGTCAACGCCGGAATCGCTACCTTCGCCCGGCGTAGGGATTCGTCACTACGCACCGAACGCTCGCGTCAGGTTGCTTGAAAACGCTGCACAAGGGCAGATCATCGCCACCGGCGGAGGCGTCCTGCTACCCGAGGGCTGGCAGGCTTCTGCTGAAGCCACTATCTTTGCGTGGGGGCCATGGGATGAGCCTGAAACGCTGGCGCAAAGGCTCTTCGCTGGTCTGCGTGAGTTGGACGCCCTGAATGTGGAAGAGATCGTCGTTCCGATCCCGCCACCGGGAGGCGTTCGTGATGCGCTGCGTGATCGTCTGCTGAAGGCAGCAAAAGAGAAGTAGCCAAGAAGGGAGAAATAGCTGCGGCTACTTCATCACCGTCTGCTGCTGGGCCTCAGAGCCCTTGTAGAGGTACTTGATGCAGCTCTTGTAGATCATCACGCGCTGGCGACCGACGCGCAGCTTGATCGCGCACTTGTCGAACCACTGGATCACGCCGTGGATCTCTTCGCCATCTTCCAGCACAACGGTCATCTCCGTTTGCTGCTGAATCTGCTTTTGGAAGTAGAAAACTTCCGCATGGGAGCTTTCGGGCACGCCGTGCTGCTCCGAGAGCATCGCGTGTGACAGTGGGTCTTCGCCCTGCTGCGGATCGCGACGACGGTTCAGCCCTGCAAGGGATGGTCGAACGAGTTTGCGCGTTCCGTTGAACGCGTCCGAATCTGACTTCTGTGTAGCCACGCAATCACCTCAAGAGAACAGCACGCGCGTCGAAAACACGCGCATGGAAAACAAACCGCTGCGGAACAAGTTGTTTGTTAGATGCAATGACGCTATCACAGGGCAGAAGGTTTCTGCCTAAAACCACCTAAACGGACGACTCTTCCATCTCCATCGTAAATGCGTCCAAGCTCAATCCACGCAACAAGTTACGTCTCATGCCGCTTTGCACTGCATCCAGTCCCCGAACCGCGCGCTCCAGCCAGGCGAAGGAAAAAGTGGAGGCCATGCGTTCCAGGTCGGCTCGAACGTCCACATTTCGAACTCGCTCGGCTGCTCCAGCCTGTGTGAGCAAAATGTCCTCAAGCACGCTCGCCAGTGCTCGGAGCAGGGCAACCGTCTTCTCCTGTCCCTCCGCACCGGCACGGTACGTCTCCGTCGATTTGAACAACGCCGTATGCTCGCCGGAACGCTCCACCGTACGCAGCAGCAGCAAAGCATCGTTGCGAGCCGCAACATACGCCGGCAGATTGAACGAGAGCGCACGCCCCACGGCTCCTTCGCTCAGCCGGGCGATCAGCTCACGCTCCTTGGCCGAACCCGCTGCCTGTTGTTGCAGCAGGGCAGAGATTTCTTCAGCGGGCAATGAGCCCAGGCGCGCCACCCCGCAGCGCGAGCGGATCGTCGGCAGCAACTCGCCGAGGTTCTCCGCCAGAAGAATCAGGTGGGCGTAAGCAGGTGGCTCTTCGAGCAGCTTCAGCAGCGAGTTCGCCGCTTCTTTCATGAACGCCGACGACGTAATCAGGAAGACTTTAGCAGGCGCTTCCACGGGGAGATACGCCGCACGCTGAATCATCGTGCGAATCTGCCCTAGCTTGACCAGCAACTGTGGCGGATCGGGCGGAATCACCAGCACATCCGGATGCGTCTGCACCAGCACGCGCGTCTCTTTCTTGTCCGTCTCGCGCATGTCTTCGCGAGCAGCAACAGCCTCGGCGACTTTCTCTTCCAGCGACGCGCTGGCTGCGATCCGCGTACAGTTCGCGCAAACCCCACAGAATGCGGCTAACTCGCGGCCATCCGCTGCAACCTCACGGGGCTTCTTCTGGCACTCCAGCGCCATCGTCAGCATGAGAGCCAACGTGTACTTGCCAGCACCGCGTGGGCCCGCCAGGATCAGCGAATGAGGAAAGCGCCCCGCCGCGATTGACGCGCGCAGACTCTCCACCGTACTCGTGTTGCCAAGAAACTCCGCAAATGTCGCCGGAAATGCCATACAGTGAGGCTATCGTAACCGTGCCTGTTGATGCGTGGCTTAGCCTCGCTCCTCAACCCGCATCATCATCGGAAAGCGTGGCCTCAGCGTAATCTTCGCCTGCGCCTCGACGGGGAAGCGCGGCACGAACTCCAGCCGCCGCCGCTGAAGCAGCGTTGCCAGCGACAAGACGCCTTCCATCCACGCAAAGTTCTCGCCGATGCACTGCCGCCTGCCGCCGCCAAAAGGGAAGTACACAAACCTTGGTCGGCTTGCCTTCGCTTCGGCCGTATGACGCTCCGGACGAAACTCCAGCGGGGCCTCCCAGAACTCTTCCGAGCGGTGCATCACGTACTGGCTGAAGAAGAAGTGCGCTCCTGCCGGAATCCGATACGGCCCAAGCTGCACCGGCTTCGTCGAACGTCGCCCCATTGCCCAGGCAGGCGGATAAAGCCGCATCGACTCTGCAAAGACCTGCTCCGTGTACGGGAGTCGCTCGTAGTCTGACAATGTTGCGTTCCGATCTCCCAGAGCGCCGTCAATCTCCGCTTCCATGCGCGTCCGTGCCTCAGGATTCTCGCTCAGCAGATAGAGCGTCCAGGTCAGGGCATTCGCCACCGTCTCATAGCCGGCAAGGAAGATCGTGAGCGTCTCATCGCGCAACTGCTCATCGCTCATGCCCGTTCCATCGCCTTCATCGCGCGAAGCCACCAGCATCGAAAGCAGGTCGTGCCGCTGCTCCAGCTCTTCGCGGCTCAGGCTCCTGCGGCTGGCGATCATAGACTCCACAATGCGATTCAAACGCTGCCGCGAGCGGCGAAAACGAGACAGGTACGGCAGCGGCCAGTGCAGATAGCTCTCCAGCTTCGGCAGCGCAACCAACAGGTTGTAAATCTCCATGATGGAGTTCACCTCATCGGCCACGCTGAGTACTTCAGGAGTTACTTCCGTATCGAACAGTGTCCGAGCAATGATCTTCAGACTCAGCCGCATCATCTCAGCGTTAGCGTCGATCTCTGCCCCCGGCTGCCAGCCCTCACGCGTCTCACGCGCGTTCGCAACAATCTCGTCAGCGTATCCGACAATGCGCTGGCGATGGAACGCCGGAGCCGCAATGCGACGTTGCCGCATATGGATCGGGTCATCGCTAGTGATTAAACCCTCGCCCAGCAGAATCTTCATCCGCTTCAGCGTCCGCTCTTTAATGAACGAGGGAGCCTGATCCACAAGAATCTGTTGGATCCACTCCGGTTCGTTGACGAAGACGATCAGGTTGCCGAAAAAGCGATACTGCGCGATTGGGCCAAAGGTCTTATGCAGATGCTCAAAGAGAGGAATGGGCTTTCCAAAGCGCACCCACGCGCGCCGCGCGTACAGGTACAAAGATTGCCGAAGCCCAGGCGGAAGAAAGTACTCGCCCTCCTGTCGCGCCTCTACGTAATCGCTCTTGTTTGCCATAGCGTTGTTACTTCGATGCGGCTAGCCTCTGCTGCGTCTCTGCAAGGATTTTCGCCGCAATAAACTCAATCGAAGCTTCATCGCGTACGGCAAACACTCGCTGTGGTTCGCGTGCCGCAATCGTTTCATACTGACCGTAAACGCGGCGATAGAACGGCTCGCCTTCGCGTTCGAAGCGGCCTTCATCTTCGCCCTTCAGGCGAGAGTTGCGTTCGTTCCGGCGTCGTGCCCGCGCCAGGGACGCATCCAGAGGTGGCAGCAAAAGGATCGTCAACGACGGCCAGACGTCTCCGCAAACGGCCGCGTGCATCGCCAGCACCTTTTCTGCGCCAAGCTCGCGCCCTGCTCCCTGGTAAGCCTCCGAAGAGTCCGTATACCGATCGCAAAGGATCACCGATCCTTCCGCCAACGCAGGCAAAATCACCTGCTGCAGGCTTTGCGCACGGTCGGCAAACATTAATGCCATCTCGGCAAGCGGAGCAATGCCGCCGAACTCGGCATCACTGCGGGTGCTGACCAGCACCTCGCGAATACGGTCTCCCAGCGGCGTACCGCCCGGCTGGCGAGTCGTGACAACATGACGGCCAGCGGCCTCTAGCGCAGCCTGCAAACGGCGAAGTTGCGTCGTTTTGCCGGAACCATCCAGGCCTTCAAATGTGACAAAAAATCCCTTGGGCATCGCACCGAGTCTACTTCACGCGAGCAATCAGCATCCTACAAACTGACGTGAGGCGCTCCGCCGCAAGAACGATCGCAACGGTCCAGCCAAAGGGAGGAAACAATGATTACGTTCTTACTGCTTGGTTTCTTTTTTGTTCTGGCAATCGGTTTTGCCATCGTGGCCTATACCGCCAATAACCGCCGCCGCGCCGGGATGAAGGGAACTCCGAACACGCCGCCAACAGGGCACAACGGAGAACCCGCCAACATGATTCGTTAGCTGGACTTCGTCGGCTCCGCTTTCGATTTCAGCTTTCGCAACAACTCTGGAAGCCGGTTGACGGCTGCAACGGTTCGCAGCCAGGCGCGGTTGTCCATCGCGGGATATCCGCTGACAACCGCGCCTGGCGCAACATCCCCGGGGATTCCCGTTTGCGCCGTGGCAATGGCTCCATCGCCAACGGTGAGATGTCCTGCCACGCCCACCTGGCCAGCAAGAATCACGTTTTTCCCTACGGTTGTCGACCCGGCAAGTCCGACCTGAGCACAGAGCAAGGTATTTTCGCCCACTGTCGAGCCATGTCCGACCTGCACGAGGTTGTCGATCTTCGCTCCGGATTTGATGCGCGTTTCACCAATACTTGCTCGATCGATGCAGGCGTTCGCCTGAACCTCAACTCGGTCTTCGAGCACCGCAGGGCCGCTTTGCAAAATCTTTCTCCAGCCTTCGGTGGTCTTGGCAAAGCCAAAGCCGTCGGCCCCGATGATAGCTCCGTTCTGCAGAACGACATCGTCGCCCAGCGTGCAACTCTCACGCACGACAGCATGAGCATGGGCAAAGAACCTGTCTCCCACTCGGACGCCTGGGTAGAGAACGACGTGAGGCAAAATCACCGCATCGTCACCCACCACGCAATGTTCCCCAATCACCACATACGCCCCCAGATGCGCTCGAGCACCGACCGTAGCTGTGGGGTGAACCACGGCCGTCGGGTGCACGCTCTCGGCGTACATCGGCGCTGGTGCAAAAAGCTCAATGGCTCGTGCAAAGGCGAGGTATGGGTTGGCAATCCTTAGCGTAGGTGCTTCGGTGGAAGGGAATCCAGGCTCCACCACAATCGCGCCTGCGGCAGTCGTGCGGGCCAGCGCGGCGTACTTGGGGTTGGCGACAAACGTCAGTTCCGCCACCCCGGCGGCCTCAATACCTGCCACACCGGAAATCTCCCGCTCGCCCGCCTCGGCCGGGACAAGTTCCGCTCCTAACGCTTCTGCCAGTTCCACCAGTTTCATGGAGGCGATTTTATCGCCTTACTCCTCGAAAAGCCCCGGCTGCTCCTCCGGTGGCAGCTTGCGAGACGTCGGTTTGGCGAGTTTGACCCCGGCAGACACCCACCCGAGCACATCCATCGCGAGCAATTGATGGCGAGGCACAAAATACCTCACCACATTCCCTCGGAGTTCTGGAGGCGTAATCGTGACCCCACCATCGGCCACAATCGAATCCAGCGAGCCAAGATCAAACTCTGTCAAACCTTCAAGCGGATCCGCATTTTTCAGACCTAATCGGATCCACAGACCGCTCGTCCGTGGCCGGGTCTGAAAACTCCGTCGTCCCATTCGCTCCGGTTCAACGGGATCGTCAAGATTGAAATCCTTCACATAAGCAATCGACCCTATCGTGCTGACAGCAAGCGATCTAACTCGCCCGTCCACCTCCATCAGCTGAACGATTCCATCGCTGACAAAGCCGCTGGCTGGCAGGTATCCCCACCACAACTCGCCGTTTAGTGAGCGCACAATCGCTTTTTTCTGTCTGGAGGCCACGGACGAATTTTGTCATGCCCTGCGACGAAACCGCTAAATATGTAGCCAAAATAGTGCAAATCGCGTATAGTCTCTAGGTGCGTGCCGTATAGTATCACTTTTTAAGTCGTTTCTTTTTAGCGACTTAGCACGGCCCTCAGAACCATCAGCCGCAACGGAAAGAGTCCTGATCCGAAAGATATGGCCGATTACATCTACCTGCTGGCAAACCGCCTGACTCCTGCACAATTCGCTGCCTTGAACGTCGTTCGCGAGGTTGCGCGGACGCGTGCAAACACTGTTTTTCTTGTCGGGGGCACCGTCCGCGATCTGACCGCAGGCTTCTCCATTCGCGATCTGGACTTCGCTGTCCAGGGCAATGCGCTCAAGCTGAAGAAGGACTTCCAGAAAGCCGGTTTCACCCTGACCGGCGAGCATGAACTCACCCAGAGTCTTTTCTTTTCGGCTCCGGGCGGAGTACGTCTGGAAGTGGGTTCCACGCTCTCCGTGAGCTACCCCAAACCCGGCAAGCCGGTCTACAAGCCGGCAGCCATCCTCGATGACCTCCGTCGTCGCGACTTTACGGCGAACGCCATGGCGATCTCGCTGAACGAGGGCTCTTACGGGCTCCTGATGGATCCGCTCAACGGCGTTGCAGACATCGAAAACATGGAGCTCCGCCTTGTTTCGAACTACGGCTTCATCGAAGATCCCGTTCGCATGATCCGCGCCGCTCGTCTTTCGGGCCGCCTTGGCTGGCACCTGGAAGAGAAGACCCAGCAGCGCTACGAAACCGGCAAGGAAGAGAACTACATCGCAGCTCTGTCGCCCTGGCTGGCTGGCTACGAAACCGAAGAGATCGTCCACGAGGAAGATCCTGTCCGCATTCTGCGCCGCCTTGAGGCAGATGGTTGGATGAAGGTTTTGGCTCTGAACTGGACCGCCGCCAAGGTGAACGAAGTAGAGCTCAACAAGCTCCGCGACATCCTTGGCCAGCTGCAGGTTGCAGGCATTTTCCCTGACCCGTCTGCCGCATACTTCCCACTGCTGACGGCGAAACTCACCGCGAAGGAAGCAGACGCGATCAAGAAGTCGTTTGCCCGCACCGGTTTTGCCGACCAGATTGACGCGTTGGAAAATGAAGCCAAGGCGTTCGGTGTGGAGTTCTCCGGTAAGGCCGCAGCGGTTCCGTCCGCAGCCTGGAAGATGCTCTATGCCGCAGTTCCAGAACACCTTCTGGCTCTGGCCTACGGCTCAAAGTCTGCCCCTGTTCAAGCCCGTTTCAAGGCCTTCTTCAGCGACTGGCCAGCCGCAAAGAGTCGCATCCCCTACGCAACCATGCAGGAGATGCGCATCACGCCTGACCTTCCCGCTTACGCGGAGCTCATGGACAAGCTCTTCTTTGCCATCATGGACGCTCAGCTTGAGACCCCTGAAGCTATCAAGGCGTTCCTTGAGCCGTACTCGCCGCCCGCGCCTCCTCCGGTCAACCTTCGCCGCCGCCCTGTAAAGCGCGAGACGAAGCCCTCCAAGAAGAAGGCCAGTCGGGTTGTAGTCGCGGTTGCAGAGTCTGATCAGGATGCAACGGAAGAGTCCTTGGCTCCTGAAGCGGCTGCTTCAGAAACTTCTAAGCCGACCAAGGCTGCTGCTAAGCCGGAGAAGGCTCCAGCAAAGGTTGCTGCCGTTGCCAAGAAGGTTGCGGCTCCGGCCAAGGTAGTGGCTCCAGCCAAACCTGCCGCCAAGCAGCCCGTTGTTCCTACGAAAAAAGCTGCGGTTCCTGCGGCAAAGAAGCCTGTCGCGAAGAAGGTGGCAGCTCCAGCCAAGAAAGCTCCGGCAACAGTCGTCAAAGCTGCGGCGAAGCCCGTAGCCAAGAAGGCGGCCCCTGCAAAGCCGGTGGCGAAGAAGGCTCCCGTAAAGGCAGCAAAGAAAGTCGCCAAGAAGCGTTAGTGACTCGATAAACAAAGAAATGGCGACCACTTCGGTGGTCGCCATTTCTGTTTGTGGTCCGGAAAACTAATCGCGCCCGCGCTTCTTCACTTCGATGCTGAGCCGCTTGATCTTCTGGTTCAACGTGGAGAGAGGAATCCGGAAGTACTCCGCGGCCTCCGTCTGGTTCCAGTTGCAGCGTTCCAGGCGGTCTGCAATGATGCGACGTTCGATATCTTCCATCACATCGAAGAGGGAAGCATCCGTACGCTGCTCGAGCATCGCTGTGGAGTAAGTCGTGCCTCGCAACTGGCCTGGCAGCAGGTCCGCTCCAATCGACGGGCCCGTTGCAAGAACAACGCTACGCTCCATGGCGTTCTCCAACTCGCGCACGTTGCCCGGCCAGTCATAGTCCATCATCACACGCAGCGCATCCGCGGTCAGGTCCGGTGTATCGAAGCCATTTTCGTTCGCATAAAACTTCAGATAGTGGTTCGCCAGCAGCGGGATATCGACCTTACGGCTGCGCAGCGGTGGAAGCTCCAGCGAAATCACGTTCAATCGATAGAACAAATCTTCGCGGAAGCGGCCTTCCTTCACCGCTTGCATTAGCGGTACGTTTGTCGCTGCAAGGATGCGCACGTCGACCTGCATCTCCTGCGTTCCACCCAGACGCATAAAGCGGCGGTCCTGTAGAACACGGAGGATCTTCGCCTGCATATCCATTGTCATGGTGCCGATTTCATCCAGGAATAGCGTCCCCTGATCGGCTACTTCGAAGAGCCCCTTCTTCGAAGCTACGGCCGAAGTAAAGGCTCCGCGTTCGTGTCCAAAGAGGGTGGATTCGAGCAGATCGCTGGGAACAGCACCTGTATTGACGGGGATGAACGGCTTGTCGCGACGCGGCGAGTTCGAGTGAATCGCGCGTGCGATCAACTCCTTGCCCGTACCGCTTTCTCCTTGAATCAGCACCGTGGAGCGGGAGGGAGCGACCTGAGAAACCGTATCGAAGAGCTGCTGCATCACCTCGCTCTTGCCGACGATGTTGTCAAAGCTCGACCGCTGGCGGAGCGTGCGTTTGAGCTGCACAACCTCCTGCTCTGCCTGATGGCGGCCAATCGCTGTGCGAATGTCGGCGAGCAGCTTCTCGTTGTCCCACGGCTTCTGGATGAAGTTTGCCGCGCCAGCGTTCATTGCATCGACGACGTTGCCCACCGTGCCGTACGCCGTGATCATGATGATTGGCAGCTCCGGGACAAGGGACTTGATGCGCGGCAGCAAGTCGATGCCGCTTTCTCCTGGCAAGGACAGGTCAAGCAGAAGCAGATCAAAAGCATGACGGGTGAGCAGATCGAGGCCGCTGGGGCCATCGGCTGCCATCTCCACCGAGAAGCCTTCCAGGCCCAGCAGTGTGTCCAAAGAGTCGCGGATACCGGCTTCGTCGTCGATGATCAGAATGCGTTGCTGCTTATTGCTGGAACCAGAGGAGCGGCCAGTTTCACGCGCTGTAGGCGTTGCGCTGCTATACATTTACTTCGGATCCTTCCTGCTTGGCAAGCGCCGATTTGCGCCCGCGTCCATCGGCCGATTCGGCCGGAAATTCCAATCGGAAGATGGTGCCTTCTCCCACGGTGCTGTTCACTTCAATCACCCCGGCGTGCTCTTGCACAATGCCGTAGGTAACAGAGAGTCCGAGGCCAGTTCCTTTGCGCTGGCCTTCCTTGGGGTTTGCCTTCGTCGTGAAGAACGGGTCATAGATACGGGCGATGACCTCAGGCGGCATTCCGCCCCCATTGTCTTCGACGTAGATCTCCGCTCCAACGTCATTGCGCCGAGTCAGAATTTTCACCTGCCCGGAGCCTTTGTCCTGCAACGCGTCCTTCGCATTCAGCACGAGATTCACAAGCACCTGCTGCAGCTTGCCACGATTGCCCATGATGGGTGGCAGGTCATCGGCAAGTTCGGTCGTGAGCGCGACGCCGCCGGAACGCATCTGGTGCTCAAGCAGCAACACCGTGTCTCGCACAACAGCATTGACGTCGGTGCGAGAGAAATCAACCGAGCCCATTCGCGAGAAGTTCAATAGGCCATTGGCGATCTCACTGGCACGGAACGTCTGCTGAATGATCTTGTCGAGCACCGGTTGCAGGCGAGCCTGGCTGGCTTCGTCTGCACGCAACTGCTTGCCGAGCATCTGCGCGTACGAGCTGATGACTGCCAGCGGGGTATTCACTTCATGTGCCACACCCGCAGCGAGCAGACCGATCGAGGAAAGCTTTTCAGACTGCGAAAGCTGAGCTTCCATGTTCACGCGGTCGGTAATGTCGTCCACGAGAATAATGCGACCCACCGCATCAAAATCTTTGTTCAGCAACGGTGCGACGGTAATGTTGGCCGTGCGAGCATCGCCTGCGGGAGTTGGAAGACGGAACTTGTAGAGTGTTACAACTCCCTGTTCCGAACGAACACGATCGAACTCTTGAACAAACTCGGCGGGGAAGACTTCACCCAGCGTTTTGCGGAGAGCATCCGCGCGCGGAGTGGCGTACATGACCTCCATCTGAGCGTTCCAGCTTTCGACACGGTCTTCCAGATCGAGTGCGAAGACGCCGATATTGATCGACTCGACGATGTTTTCGTTGAAGTCGCGCAGTCGCTCGAACTCCAGCGCCTTGCGGGATAGACGTTCGTACAGCAGCGCATTCTGAATAGCTATGCCGATGTATCCAGCCAGCGATTCCAGCAGCACCATGTCTTCCGAGCTTAGGAAGTCACCTTGTCCGGTACGTCCGAGCCCCAGTACCGCAACGGTCGATTTGCCGCCGCCTTCATGCCTGGCTGCGCGACAAGGAACGTAGTAGTTCAGATCGAGTGCCGCCGCCGTCTCACGCTGCGCATCAGGCAAACGCAGCAGGGCGTGCGGACTTTCGAAGTAAATATGGGAGTCTTCGCCGTTGCGATGGAAGTCGAGAAAGCCTAGGTCGAGCTTTCCTGCACGCACGGACTCCGCCAGACCATGCGACGCAACCAGACTGTATCCGTGCGTCGTTTCGTTCGCCAGAAAGACCGCAACGCGTGTCAGAAGCATCGTCTGCGGCAGTCGCTCGACGATCGCTTCAACCAGCGGTCGCAGATCCGTCTGCGCGTTCAACTCTTTGCCGAAGTCGATCAGTGTCTCTCGGTAGTCGAACTGCTTCTGATCGAAGAGTCTGTCGACACGCCCCTGAATCATTCGCTTCAGCGGATCGAAGAGCAGCCCGGCAATGATGACCGCAGCCACCAGGCCCCATGCGCGAAGGCTCGGCAGGCTCGTATGAACGACCTCTGCCGTCACGGCGATGACGGCAAAGTAAAGCCCGACAAGCGCGGCCGTAGCCAGGGTATAGGTAACGCCCCGCTTGAAGATCAGGTCCACATCCATCAGGCGATAGCGCACAATAGCCCACGAGAAGGTCAGTGGTAGCAGGATCAGGCTGAGGATGGCGATCTTCGTCAGAGTGGCAGGTGTATTCCAGTCCGCGAGGAAGGGAATCACATAGAACGCCGTAAATGGCCCCACTGTAAGCAGTGTTCCACGGGTCAACCACTTCAGTTGCTGCCGTTCCAGCGGCTTGTTTTCCCGGCGATACCGCACGTAGAAAATAACTGCGGCAAGAACGTAATAGCCCGCGAGATACGCATAATCAATCTGATCAAGACGATGCTGCAACCGCTCCGTGGGCGACCAAACCCGTAGCGAAAGCGCGCGAAGCACAATAAGGATAGCTCCGGGCAGATACAGCAGAGCACCGATTCCTCGAAGCTCCCGGCGCGTAGCTTCGCCTTCAAACGTTACGGCGAAGTGCAGAAACAGGGCTGGTTGCAGAGCAAACGCCGCAACATTCAACCAGAAAATCGTCTGATCGAGTCCATCCAGCACGCTGGTGTAGCGGAAAGCATAAAGGACGAACGACGTCAGGCAGAAGATGAAGAAGTGGGTCGATTTTGGCGCTCCCCAGCGCCGGAACAGCACATACAAGCCGATCGCCAGGTAGACCAGAGCGATCAGGCGCATTACCTGATAATCCGTCCGGTCTGCTGGCTCCAGAATCAGCCCAATGTCGAGGCTCGCCATGCGGTGCGACGAGGTCTCACGCTCAATCGTGTAGGTCGCATGCTGCCAGGTGCCGATGGCTTCCATCTGGCGTTCCAGCGAAGCAATTCGCTTCACCCTGACACTGCTTACTGCGGGAAGTGGCCCCTGCTTGATGCCGTTGTGGGGTGTGGATGGGTCGGTTGAAGGGGTGAAACCCTTCAGATTGTTGTCTGCCTCAGACCAATGGATGCCATCGTTCGTCTGGAGATTGGCCCCGGTAACGGCCGTGAGAATGTCGCCCTGCTTGATACCTGCGCGAGCTCCCGGAGTGTCCGCGGGAACGATATAGGCTTTCAGCCCGCCGTTCACCTCGGACCAGCGGATGCCGTCGGTGGGCGGGTTAAATGCCGCCTCCTGCATCAGGTTTGCGACACCGAGAGCCATCGCAGCGAGTGTAAGCACTGCGAGCAGAATTGCCAGCAACCGGGTTTGCGATCCGCTTTTCACAATAGATCGGAAGCGCCGCCTCAAACGTTCTCACCAAATTACGGTGCAACTTGAATGCCAAAGTTTCGACATGGTTACAGTGAGGAAATTCAACGTCTTCAGTAACTTAGGTATACAGAAAACCGAAGTGCCTTATGGAAAACTGAATCAGGCGCGGATTATCCCACCTGTTTCCATCTTGATTCATCACTGCTTCTAGCTTCATTCTAATCGCCTATAGCTCTTGACCCGTGCGCATGGAACGGCCATCCTGAAAGAATTATGTTCGATTTCCGGCAGGACGCCGAGGCGCAGAGTATTCTGGCGCGCGATGCGGAGAGAACGCTCCCCGTATATGCGCGTTATCCCGTGGTCATGGACCGCGGCGAGGGTGTGTATTTGTACGACACGTCGGGGAACCGTTACCTCGACATGATGGCTGGCCTGGGAGTAAACGCTCTAGGACACGCCCATCCGCGTATGGTCGCCGCTACCGCCGATCAGGCGGCTAAGATCGTCCACCTTTCCCCGCAGTATGCGACCCCCTACGCCGGTGAGTTGGCAGAAGAACTCTGCTCGCGAGCGGGGATGAAGGGCGTTTTTTACTCCACCGGCGGTTCTGAAGCCGTGGAAGGCGCGCTGAAGCTTGCCCGCACTCACGCCCGACAGCTCTCGGGCGGAGCCGCCAAGCATGGCATCGTGGCGTTGAAGAACAGCTACCACGGCCGCACCTACGGCTCGCTCTCCGTCACCGGGCAGGACAAATACCGCATCGACTTTGGCCCGGGCCTGCCGCATGTCACGTTCGTCGAGCGTGAAGACATGGCTGCTCTGCGTGCAGCCGTCGATGAAAACACCGCGGCCATCCTGATGGAGCCAATACTCGGCGAAGGTGGCGTCTTTGAAATCTCCGGGGAGTTCATCGCAGAAGCCCGCAAGCTGGCTGATGAGAACGACGCTCTGCTCATCCTCGATGAGATTCAGTGTGGTCTTGGCCGTTGCGGAGCCTGGTTTGCTTCCGCAGAGTCCGGCGTAAAGCCCGACATTCTCATCCTCGGGAAGCCGCTCGGCGGTGGCTTGCCTCTCTCAGCGATCCTCGTGAACGAGAAGTTGTTCCACTCTTTCGGAATGGCGAAGCACGGCTCGACCCTCGGAGGCAGCCCGTTGGCTTGCCGACTCGGCCTGGAGTTCTGCCACATCATTGAGGACGAAGGCTTGCTGGCCAAGGTTCAGGAGACCGGGGCATATCTGCTGGAGAACCTCAAGCAGCTTGCTACAGCTTCTCCTTTCGGCGTCGAAGCTCGTGGTCGAGGTCTTCTGCTCGGACTTCAGCTCACGCAGCCCGCTCGTCCGATCGCCGAGGAAGCTCTAAGCCGCGGTCTGATGCTGAATGTGGTGCAGGGCAACGTCCTGCGCTTCTTGCCGTCGTACTTGCTGGAGTGCGAACACGTCGACTTTGCCGTCGACATGTTGCACGATCTGCTCAACACAGGAACATCGCGGACAACACTCTACGAGCAAGAGCTTGCCCACGCCTCCTCCTAACGTTTTGCCCGAATCACCCCAATTCGAACGCCGCGAGACCCTTGTCCGCGGCGTTCGTTTGTCTTTCTGCGAGTGGGGGAAACCTGATGCCCGCCAAGCGTCTCTCTTCATCATTCATGGAGTGCTTGCTGCCAGCGAAGCATTTACCAGCTTTGTGAAGGAGTTGGAGCCGGACCAGCATGTTGTTGCGATAGATCTGCCAGGCAATGGCTCCTCTTCCCGATTTGGCCGTGCGCATGATGGTTTTCATGGCAATGCTCTTCTGCTCCGTGAGTTTGCACGGGAGCAGGGGCTCACGAAGGCAATCTGGCTGGGGCACTCCTACGGGGGCGCATTGACGCTGCGTGCGTTGATAGATGAACCCGCAATCATGCGTGCCGCTGTTCTGATGAATGCGGCCAATCCGTTTTCTGGCAGGGAACGGCTCGTTGTCCGTTTCTTTCTCAGTCCACTCGGCCGTGCCGTGGCTGGCGTCCTTCCACGAATTCCCTCCAGGCTTTGCCTGCTTGCATGGAAAGCGGCACCCGGCAACAGGAAGGGGTTCGACGCTGCGCGACTTCGTCCTTATCTCGATTCGCTCAGAACTTCTGGAACCATAGAAGACGTCTTGCATATGTTGAAGAGCTGGAAGGAAAGTATGCAGGCTTTGCGGAACGACTTGCTGAAGGGCGGGCACGACACACCGGTGCTTCTTCTTTGGGGAGCTAGAGATTTTGTCGTTCCTGTCCGCAGCGCAAAGCCTCTTCTTGAATGCTTCCAGAACGCAAGACTTGTCGTGCTTCCGGGCGTGAGCCATGTCACAAACGAAGAGGCCCCCAGGCAAGCCGCCAGATTGGTACAGGAGTTCTTGGACCAATTCACCGGATAAATTAACATTCGATGAATTTATCCGCCGCTAAAATGGAAGAAGCACGCCACGCGCGCCTCCATCTTTCATGCAGCCTATCCGCCGCCAAATCGTCGTCGACGGCCTGAGTCTGTCGTTCCTCGAACAGGGAACTGCAGCTCCGGGCAAGCCGACGTACGTCCTGCTACATGGCCTGATGGGGTGTGCGGACACCTTTCGCCCTCTGCTTGCGGAGCTTCCGCCGGATCAGCACATTGTGGCGTTGGATTTTCCGGGGGCCGGGGAGTCGGAGCGCCGCGAAGGCCTTGACGCGACGCTCCGGGCCACCTCGCAAACCGTCCGCAACGTTCTGGCAGAGCTCAACATCCAGCAGGCCTGCGTGATCGGTCACTCACACGGCGGCACGGTCGCCCTGACACTGGCACAGGCCGCGCCCGGGAGAGTCGGTTCGCTGGTCCTGCTCGCTCCCGCACACCCGTACTTCAATGAAGGCGATCCGCTGATTCGCTTCTACCTGACCTTGCCGGGACGGCTCTTTGCCTACTCTCTGCCGTGGTTTCCAAAGTGGATGCAGATGATCGGGCTGCGCCGCATGGCGGGCCCTCGCAACATCGATACCAGCGAACGCCTGCGCCCCTATCGCGACAATCTCCGCACACCGGGCACGATTCGTCACCTTCTAAGGCTCTTGCGCTCCTGGCATCAGGACATGAAGGGCCTGCAGCGTTCGCTGAGCGGCGGTGTCCGGCAGCCGACCCTCATCCTCTGGGGAGACAGCGACCGTGCCGTTCCGCACACTTCGGCAGCTCCGTTGCGCAAGCACTTTGCTTCATCGCAACTCCGGATTCTGCCCGGTATCGGCCACCGTCCCGCAGAGGAGTGCCCGGAGAGCATCGCCCAGCACCTGTCTGCGTTCCTTGACCGTCTACCGACTCTGGACCTCGACTACAGCCCGAACGTCCCTGCCAGCCACAGCCGCATCGTTTCGCTCATGACGCCCAGCTTCGACGTCGGCGACTGAGTCGTTCCTGCAAAGAAGTGGTCCGCGCCCTTTACCCATACTGTTCGCGTGGGAGGCGGCGAAACTTCCAGCGCGCTGGTGAGCGCAGCCTGCGGAGCAAACGGATCGTCCGCGCCGATGACGAAGAGCTTCGGCACGTTGCCGCAACCCGGTAGAAAGCTGTACTCATACTTCCTCCCGTCTGCTTCGACAGGAAGCCCCAGGCCGACAATCCCTTTGACCCGGGCATCTCCGCAGCAGACACGCAGGCCAAGATTGGCTCCAAAGGAAAAACCTGCGAAGAGGATCGGTTTCTGGAACTCGTGTTCCAACCAATCGAGAGCCGCACGGATGTCGTCCATCTCTGCGCGCCCGTCATGGACACCTTCGCTCAACCCCACCCCGCGGTAGTTGAAGCGCAGCACCGGCAAGCCGAAGCCGCTGAAGACCTTCGCCGCGTGATAAACGACCTTGTTGTGCATCGTTCCGCCACCCAGCGGGTGCGGATGCGCTACCAGCGCAACGTAGGGAGCATCGGCCGCACCAGTGTTCAGCAGAGCTTCCAGCCTGCCCGCTGGTCCACGCAGATCTTCGATAGTTCGTACTTGACCACTCATTCCACACAAGAATACGTTGTGCCTCGGGTATCCTGAAGCCGCATGACAGACCTCAACCCCATCGCTCTGACGAAGCAGCTTGTCGATATCGAATCCACTACCTACAACGAAGGTGCTTGCGGAGAGTTCCTCGCCGAGTACCTCGCAGGTCGCGGCTGGAGTGTCGCGCGGCAACCCGTCTCGCAGCCAGAGCGGGCTGGAACTCCCGGCGCGTGTGAGGGGCATCGCTTCAACGTCATCGCGACGAAGCCGGGCATCGAACCACAGCTTTTCTTCTCGACACACTTCGATACAGTGCCTCCGTTCCTCGGCCCCTGCCGCGAAGACGCAACCCACCTCTTCGGCCGTGGCGTTTGCGATGCCAAGGGCATTCTGGCCGCACAGGTAGCGGCTGCCGAACGGCTCTCTGCCGAAGGACTTCCGGTAGCGATGCTGTTTGTTGTTGGGGAAGAGCGCGACTCTGCCGGAGCCAAGGTGGCGAACGAGCAGCCAGTGCGTTCTTCTCGCTTCCTCATTAATGGCGAGCCGACGGAGAACAAGCTGGCTCTGGCTTCGAAGGGGTGCCTCCGCGTCGAGCTCTACGCGCACGGCAAGGCGGCGCACTCGGCCTACCCGGAGTTGGGTGACTCTGCTATCGACAAACTGGTCGAGGCTCTTGCAAAGATTCAGGCGCTTGAACTGCCGGTGGTGGAAGGCATCGGAGACACAACGCTCAACGTTGGCCTTCTCGCCGGTGGCCGCGCCCCCAACGTCATCGCCGACAAGGCCGAAGCTCATCTGCTGGTGCGTCTGGTTGGCCCCAGCGAGCCGATTCGCAAGGCAATTCTTGCCGCCTGCAAAGGGCTTTGCGAGGTGGAGTTCTCGCTTGAGCTTCCGTTCGTGCAGATGCGTGCGCTGGATGGCTTCAACACGATGGTGGCGAAGTACACCACGGACATCCCGTCCCTCACGAACTGGGGCGAGCCGTTCCTGCTTGGCCCCGGCACGATTCACGTCGCTCATACGCCGGACGAGATGATCCTGAAGCAGGACATCCTGGACTGCGTGGAGTTGTACGTCAAGCTGGCCAAGCAGTTGCTGTCGGCTTGAGTCGTTTCAGGTTGTGACCTCGTTTTTCCTCATCGCTCACCTTAGTAACCGAGCAGTAAACTAGGCCTATGGCCGCCGAGTTTACGCATCTCCATCTCCACACCGATTATTCGCTCCTCGATGGAGCCTGCGACGTCGACAAGCTCGCCAAACATCTAAAGAAAATCGGCCAGACCTCGGCCGCCATGACCGACCACGGCAACATCTTTGGAGCCGTGCACTTCTTCGACGCGATGAAGAAGAAGGACCTCAAGCCAATCCTCGGCACTGAGCTCTACATCTGTAAGGAAGAAGACCATCGCCGCGAATTCGCGGACCCGCAATCCAAGTACAACCACCTGTTGCTGCTTGCCGAAAACGAAGTCGGCTACCGCAACCTTGTGCGCCTTACGTCTGAGGCTGCGCTGCATGGTTTCTACAAGAAGCCGCGTGTGTCGAAGAACTTTCTCGCCAAGCATACCGAGGGCCTGATTTGTCTTTCCGGTTGTCTCGCCGGTGAGCTTCAGCAGAACCTGATGGCAGGGGATTACGAAGGCGCCAAGCGTGTTGCCGGCGAGTACGAAACGATGTTCGGGCGCGGCAACTTCTTCCTCGAAACACAGGATCACAACCTCGATGTGGACGCGAATGTCGTCAAGCAGATGTTCCAGCTTGAGAAGGACCTCGACATCCCGCTGATCGCGACCAACGATGCGCATTACATCGAAGACGCGGACTCGCGTGCGCATGAAATCCTGCTCTGCGTGCAGACCGCGGGCAGCATGAACGACCCGAAGCGCTTCAAGTTCGACACGCAGGAGTTCTACATCAAGACGGCGGAAGAGATGCATCGTCTCTTCGCCGAGCGGCCTGAAGTCTGCACTCGCACCATGCAGTTCCCGGAACGTTGCAACCTCAAGCTGAAGCCCGTAGATAATCCGTTCCCGCACTTCGATTGCCCGGACGGCATGGACCTCGATACGCACTTCGAAGACGTCTGCCGCAAGGGTTGGGCGATGCGTCGAAACACCGCGGTGCGCCACCTCGAAGAAACCGGAAAAATTCGCCACACCATCGCGGAGTACGAAGAGCGGCTGACGCGCGAAATTGAGTGCATCAAGAGCATGAAGTTCCCTGGCTACTTCATGATCGTGTGGGACTTCATCCGTTACGCGAAGGAGCAGAACATCCCCGTCGGCCCAGGCCGTGGATCGGCTGCAGGCTCTCTCGTCGCGTATGTGATGGAGATCACGGACGTCGATCCGATCCAGAACAATCTCCTCTTCGAGCGCTTCCTGAACCCCGAGCGTGTGTCCATGCCTGATATCGATATCGACTTCGAACCCATGCGCCGCGGCGAAGTCATCGACTATGTAAAAGAGAAGTACGGCATCGACCAGGTCGCGCAGATCATTACCTTCAACACGATGGCTGCGAAGGCTGCGATCAAGGATGTTGGTCGCGCGCTTGACACGCCGTACGGAGAAGTGGACCGCATCGCGAAGCTCATTCCGCCCACGATCGGCATCACGATCGAGCAGGCGTTGAAGGAGAGCGATCAGCTCGCGCAGGCTTATGACAGCGACCCAAAGGTGAAGGAGATCATCGACACGGCGCTGCGTCTTGAAGGTCTCGTGCGAGGCGCCGGTGTGCACGCTGCGGGTGTCGTGATCGCGCCGCAGCCGCTCACAGAGCTGGTTCCCGTGACGCGTACCAAGGACGAAGCCATCGTCACCAGCTATGACATGAAGGCCGTCGAAAAGATGGGCCTGCTGAAGATGGACTTCCTTGGCCTGACGACGCTGACGGTCATCTACGAATGCCTCAATCTGATCAAAAAAAACCGTGGCGTTGAGATTGACCTCGCCAAGATCGATCTCGAGGATCAAATCACCTATGAGCGCGTCTTTCATCGCGCACTCACCTCGGGCGTCTTCCAGTTTGAATCCGGCGGCATGCGTGACGTGCTCCGTCGTTACAAGCCGACTTCCATCGAAGATCTCACCGCGTTGAACGCGCTTTATCGCCCAGGCCCTATTCAGGGCGGCATGATCGACGACTTCATCGAGCGCAAGTGGGGACGCCGCGCGGTGGAGTTTCCGTTCCCGGAAGTTGAACCGATCCTGCGAGAGACGTTGGGCGTCATCGTCTACCAGGAGCAGGTCATGCAGATCTCGTCGGCGATCGGCGGGTACTCGCTGGGCGGCGCCGATTTGCTGCGTCGTGCAATGGGTAAGAAAATTGCTGAGGAGATGGCCAAGCAGCGCGTTACCTTCATGGAAGGCGCGGCGAAGCTGAAGTTCGATAAGTCGAAGGCCGGTGCGCTCTTCGATCTGATGGAACAGTTCGCAGGGTATGGCTTCAACAAGTCGCACTCGGCGGCATATGCGTTGCTGGCCTATCAAACGGCCTGGCTGAAGACGCACTACCCGGTCGAGTTCATGGCCGCGCTGCTGACTTCGGAAACGTCGAACCCGCAGAACGTCGTGAAGTACATCCAGGAGTGCCGCGAGCTCGGCATCGCGGTCATGCCGCCGGACGTACAGCGATCCGACGCGAGTTTCACCCCCGCGGGCGACATGATTGTCTTTGGCATGGCGGCGATCAAGAACGTTGGTCAGAACGCGATTCTGTCGATCATCGAAGCGCGCGACGCGCTGAAGGTAGAAGGGAAGCCAGGCTTCACCACGCTCTGGGAGTTCTGCGAGAAGGTCGATCTGCGCCTAATGAACAAGCGCGTTTTGGAATCGCTTTGCAAAGCCGGCGCGATGGACGCACTTGGTAATCGTTCGCAGGTCTTTTCGGCGCTCGACAAAGCGATCGAACGTGCCCAGAAGGCTCAGCGCGACGCTCTTAGTGGACAATCCGGCCTCTTCGGTATGTTTAGCGATGAACCTGCGGCAGGAGCGAAGACAGACGCAGAAGCACTGCCTCTCGCCCCTGACTGGGACGAGCACACACGCCTCCAAAATGAGAAGGACGTGCTCGGCTTCTTCGTCTCCGGTCACCCCATGGATAAGTACCGCGAGAAGTTGCGGAACATGAAGGTGCTCGACACCGCTACGGCCTGCGAGATGAAGCCTGAGCCTGTCGTCTTCTCACGTGGCAAAGCAGAACCTCAGAACGAGATCTCGATTGCTGGCGTGATCACAGGGCTGAAGGTCGCGAAGTCCAAACGCTCCGGCGAGCTGTACGCCTCGGCGATCCTCGAAGATACCGTCGGCAAGATCGACCTGATCGTCTTCCCGGCAAGCTACGAGAAACTGGCTGAAAAGCTAAAGATGGAAGTGCCCGTAGTCGTTCGCGGATCACTTCGCGGCGAAGAGGACTCTGCCCCCAAGCTCGCCATTAGCGGCATCACGGCGCTCGAAGATATCAAAATCAAGTTGCCCGACGCGCTCCGCATCAAGGTACCGCTCCATAGCCCCGACGCCGAACTCCTGCAGAAGCTGCAAGCGCTCTTCGCTGGCGCACCCGGTACGGGAAAACTTATGCTTCGGCTAGAAGAGCCCGACCAGTTCGCCGTCGATATGGAGCCGCAGGGCGTCATGGTCGCCGCCGACGTCGCATTCGTGGAGAGTATCGAAGCCTTGATCGGCAAGGGTGCCGTCCAGATCATCCAATAGCGAAAACAGGAAGTCTCTTGCCAATACTCCGCGCTGCGGTGACACTTGTTCCGTGTGAGGGAATCAAGGATGGAAATGCACCAAGAGGGTTCATCGGCAATTGGGTTCAAGGCACCGCAAGAGCAGCGAGTGGCATATACGCTGCTGCGTCTCTTCGTCGGTCTGGACTTCTTCGGACATGGCTACGCCCGCATCTTCACCGGCACGTACCTCTCCGGCTTTGCGGACTCCATGGTCAAATCCATGACTACAGCGCCGCTTGACCCCAACGTCGTCCACATCGTCGGATATATCATCCCGATCGTTGAAGTCACGCTTGGCGTGCTCTTGCTGCTGGGTCTTTTCACTCGCTGGACGCTCACGCTCGCCTTCGGCCTCATGTTTGTGTTGATGTTTGGCGTGACCATGAAGCAGGATTGGGCTGCTGCCAGCCAGCAACTCCTCTACGGGCTCGTCCTCGCCATCCTCCTCTTCGGCCGCGAGCACTACGACCTCTCCTGGCCCTCTCTTTTTCGCCACAAGGCATAATCGCCGCCGATGCACCGCTGGCTTCGATACAATGAAGCGCGATGGCAGCAGATCAGAAAACGGCCCCCGTAGCGCCTGATGTCGTGCCCGAAGCCTGGCTTCGCACGGAAGTCGCGCGGCACCCGCAGCGACCTTACCCGATGGATTACATCGAAGCGCTCTTTACCGACTTCAGCGAGATCCACGGCGACCGCCGGTTTGCGGACGATGCCGCGATGACCGCTGGCATGGCGCATTTCCACGGAACGCCCGTCATGGTCATCGGCAACCTGAAGGGGCGCTCGCTCAAAGAGCGCGTTGAGCGCAAGTTTGGCTCTCCCGACCCGGAAGGCTACCGGAAGGCTCTTCGCACCATGAAGATCGCCGAAAAGTACGGCCACCCCATCTTCACTTTCATCGACCTCGCCGGAGCGAACCCCGGACTCGGTGCCGAAGAACGCGGGCAGGGCGAAGCGATCGCACGCAACCTGCTGGAGATGTCCCGTCTCCGTGTTCCCACCATCGCCACCATCACCGGCGAAGGCGGCTCCGGCGGTGCTCTTGCCCTGGCCGTGACCGATCGCGTCCTGATGCTGGAGAATGCAATCTACTCGGTGATCTCCCCCGAGGGGTGCGCCTCGATCATGTGGAAGGACGCAGCCAAGCGCCAGAAGGCAGCCGAAGCGCTACGTTACACCGCCGTCGACGTGCAGAAGTTTGGCTGTGTTGACGACGTGATTCCTGAGCCCGCAGGCGGCGCACACACCGACCCCGCGCTCATGATGCAGTTGATGGACGAACGTCTGCAACGGCACTTTGCACAACTGCAGAGTTTATCGCTCGACGACCTTCTAACGGCCCGCTACGAGAAGTTCCGCAACCTGGCGCAGTTCTACACACAGGCCTGATCGGTAACGCAGCGTTCTTCGCTGCGTCTGAATATCTAGATAGCAACGCACGCGTCAGCTATCTTTCGGAGTTAAGAAGACCTTTGTCGAACACCCCAGTCAAGCTCGCCACACCGCGTATGTTGCACCTCGCGCTGTTTGCGACCGGCCTGCTATGGCTTTTTGCCGCTCATACAGCCGCAGCACATGCCGCTCGCGGCTTCTCCACGCTCCTGTCGCTGCCGCTGCTGGATCATCTCCTGCGTGCAGTGTTTGAACTGCTACTGCTCCTCGCTGGCTTCACCGCGTTGGAGTGGATCGCGACCCGGCAGGGAAGCCTGAGCCAGACAAATGCGTTGCCTTGGCGCGCCACCACCGGGCGAGAGTTCCGACTCGGCTTTGCGTTGGGTTGGGCGATGCTCGTCGCTGTAGCTCTGCTCATCGTCGTCTTCGGACAGCTTCACTCGCTCTTTTGGTTCGCCGGGCGCGCCTGGATGATCGCAGCCATCGAAATCCTTACGTTGGCGCTCTCCACTCTCGTCGCAGAGATCGCCTTCCGCGGCTTCCTCTTCCGCGAACTGATCAACGCCGTCGGCGAAGTCGCCGCCATGGTTCTCATGGCGATGATCTATGCCTTAGTCTCGTCTTTTTCTCCGAACTCGGGAAGCCTCAGCGTCACAGTCGTGTTCATCTTTGGCTTCCTTTATTCCATCGCCTATCTGCGTACCCACGCACTCTGGACAGGCTGGGGAATCCACTTCGGCTGGACCGTCATGATGGGCGTCTTCTTCGGCCTCCCGATCATGAGTTCCGGCGTCTACTCGAGCGTTGTCTCCAGTGATCTTTCCGGACCTGCCTGGCTGAACGGTGGCGTCTTCGGCCCGGATGGCTCGACGCTGGCCATCGCTGCGGCTCTGGGTGGCATGGCCGTTCTGTACCAGATGACCCGTGAGTTCTCCTGGCAGTACACCCATACGCCGATCGTGGCCGGTGGCTACGCGGTAGACCCGCCACCACCAGCGGAGCACCTCGCTCTGGAGCGTTCTGCATCGTTCTCTTCGCCAGCGGCTCCGGCCTCTCTCATCCAGATCCAGGCCGCCACCTCGCAGACCTCATCCACGGTCGCAGCCATCGACAAGCATTTGCGTACAGGAAACTCCGAACCTCCTGTCGAATAATTCCAGTCAACGGTAGGAAAGAGGGCTCTAAGCTGATCCCTCCCAAAGCCGAAACGATGGTAGACTAGAACCTGTGCTTCCGCCCGGCTTTACGCCGCGGAGATGCCTGAACGGCCAAGGCCTGACAGTGCAAAGCAGACCACATTAAGATTACGGAGAAGTTCCAATGGCCAAGATTGCCAAGACCGGTGACCGCAAGAAGGTCATGGATACGCAGAAGAGCACCGATTGCCCGAAGTGCGCAAAGCCCACCCGCATCGTTAAGCGTGTAAAGGACCGCGAGCGCGGTACCCCAGGCGGCGTTTACATTTCGTGCTCAGCTTGCGAATTTTTCGAGAAGCTGTAACCAGAAGATAGCCAAGAAAAGATCGTAAAAAGCCCACCACCAGGTGGGCTTTTTCGCGTCTGGAAGCGTCCTACAGAAGTCGCCGTACCAGGGGTTCCGCCGCGGGTACATAAATCGGTTGTCGCGCTTGACGACCGTCCCGTTCAGAAGGCAAACTCCCATGCGGTAGTAGGAGAGCAGAACCAGATGTCGACCAGCAGCATTGTTTCACCCGTCTCAGAAGTTTTCGCCGCCACCCCTCACTTCACCCGCCCAACATTCCTCATGTGTCCCCCTGAGTGGTACAGCGTTGAGTACGCCATCAATCCCTGGATGGCGGGGAATGTGAACCGATCCAGTCGCGATCTGGCCTTCGCTCAATGGAAGGGAATCCATAACGTTCTTCGCAGCGTGGCAGACGTTCGTCTGCTGCACCCCGAACCCGGCTGCCCGGACATGGTCTTCCTGGGCCACGGCGCCCTGATTCATAGCGGTATTGCGGCCGTCTCCAGCTTTAGCCACTCCCAGCGCCAGGTTGAATCGAAGTTTCTTCGCAAGTGGCTTGGCGAGCATGGCTTCCTGCTCTGGAACACGCCTGCGCAGACCGCGTTCGAAGGCGAAGGTGACGTAGCCTTCAGCACCAGCGGCGACGTCCTGTGGGCTGCGCACGGCGTGCGCACCTGCCCGGCAGCGCATGCGCATGTGGCGGACGCCTGGCACGTTCCGGTGCACTCTCTGCACCTGGTAGACCCACGTTTCTACCACCTCGATACCTGCTTCATGCCCCTCAGCGATAACTTCGTGCTGTACTACCCGGCTGCTTTCGACACGGCATCACGCGCCGCTATCGAGCGCTACTACCCGGAAGAGAAGCGGATTATCGTGAGTGAGCGCGACGCCACCCGCATGGCCTGCTGTGCGCTCAATATCGGTCGCACCGTCTTCACAGGCGAAGTGTCGAAGGAACTTGCTATGCGCCTCTTTGACGCAGGCTTCGACGTCGTCCAACTGGAGCTCTCCGAGTTCATCAAGGGAGGCGGCGGCGCTAAGTCGCTGGCGCTTCGCCTCAGCGATCTGCCGGTGACACACAGCAAGTTGCAAGCCTGAAACTGATCCCCAAGAGGGAAAGGCCCCATCCTAGGATGGGGCCTTTCCCTTTTGACCAGACGTCGAATTACTGCGTCGCTGTCTGGTCGGATTTGTTCTGAGTCAGCTGGGCAACTTCAGTGAGCGGATGGCCGAACTTGTCGACCGGCTCAATCTTGACCTTCGCGGTTCCGCTGAAGCCGAGCTTTTCGGCAGCGGCGTGCGAAAGATCAAGAACTGCATTGTTCACCCACGGGCCACGATCCGTAACTCGAACCATGGTGGACCGCTTGTTCTTCAGATTGGTTACCCGGATCCAACTTCCCAAAGGAAGGGTCCGGTGGGCTGCGGTGAGTTCGTTCTCGTTGAACGTATCCCCATTCGCCGTTTTACGGCCGTTAAAATCCCCGCCGTACCAGGTAGCTTTTCCAACTTCGAACCAATGACGCTTCGCAGGCTTAGCGGTGACAGTTTGCACTGCCGATGCCGTAACCTTCGAGGTCGTCGGAGCTGCCGAGACTGATGCCGTCACACCGAGCGCCAAACCAAGCATGGTCGCCCGAGCGTGATGACTTCTGGTTCCAGCCGTGCCTACCGCAAGTCGAGCCAAAGCTCGCGAGCGAGAGAGCACAGTCCGGGTTCGAGTCCGTCTTTGTTCGCTCATACCTATATTGTCCTTGCGTGAATTTGCTAAGTCAAACAACCTCATGGACTTAGCGAGGTTCTCCTCTTGTAATTCACCGCTCGATGTGGTACACCATTCTCAAGAAAGTTCTTGACATACGGAGGCCGTTTTCCCGCGTTTTTGCGCTGATGCCAACTGCATCCAAAGCGGCTTCTCCCCCTGTTTTGCTCTCCATCGCCGGATTCGATCCGTCGTCGGGGGCAGGAATCACTGCGGATTTAGCGGTCTTCGGAGCACACCACTGCTTCGGAACCAGCGCGATTTCGGTGATGACGGTGCAATCTACCCGTGGAGTTGCCGGGGTTGAAGAATCGTGTCCCGATCTTTTGGGGCGGACTTTAGCCCACCTCACGGAAGATCTTCCACCGGACGGAATTAAGATCGGGGCGCTCGGTAGTCAAAAACTGGCCGAAAAAGTATTTTTCTTGCTTGGGGCATTTCCCTCGATTCCTGTCGTTTTCGACCCGGTTTTACTCTCATCCTCCGGAAAACCACTCTTTGCCCTGGAAGACATTCCTGCCCTGAAAAGCGGTTTGCTGAACCGCGTGAGTTGGATCACACCCAACTGGGCAGAGCTGGCTTTGCTCTCCGGCAGGCCGGTCGGGAACCGGGAAGAAGCAGAGTTGGCCGCTGATGAACTTGCCGCTCTTTTCCCGAAGCTCAACATCGTAGCAACAGGTGGAGATCAGAAGCATCCGGCGGATCTTGTCCGCCTCTTTGATGGGGAAAAGCAATGGTTGGAAGGCGAGCACATCGACTCAACCAGCACACACGGAACAGGCTGCGCTTTTTCTTCTTCGCTACTCGCGAACCTTGTGCTCGGGCAAGAGCCCTTCACAGCGGCGTCTAACGCAAAAGCTTTCGTCACCGAAGCTATTCGCTGCGCACCCAGAATTGGCCATGGCAGGGGACCACTCGACCTTCTTTGGCCCCTTCGTCAAGGATCGTCCGCCTAGATGACGCAACGCTTATTGCTTCCACCACCTCGGCTGATAGCCTTAGCTACATAGAGGTGCCACGACGAAGGGCCTCGAAAGCTGATTTATGCCAGACGAAACCCTCTGCCTTACTGTGAACGGGAAAAATCGCGAGTTTGCCGCAACGAACCCGTGCTCGCTCGACCAGGTTGTTGTGCTGCTGGAGCTCCGCCCAGACCGGGTCGCTATCGAACACAACGGCGAAATCGTCCCACGTTCTCTCTGGCACGCAACGCCGATCGCCTCCAATGACCGCCTGGAAGTCGTCCACTTCGTGGGCGGCGGAATCCTTTAAGCATCTTAGAATCAATGGATATCGCTTATACCTCAAGCCTTACTGCTTGCCGGTAAGCGTCCTCAGCAGCGTCTCCCACTGATCGCCGTAGGATGACCATCCGCCGAGATGCTGCACACGTAGCAGGGCGGCTTCGCGCATCTTCAGCCATAGCTCCCGATCACCGGCGAGCCTCTCCATGCGCTCTGTCATGGCCTGTACATCGCGTACCGGAACGACGTAACCCTCTACGCCATCCGTAATCAGGTCTTCGCCGCCGGTATTGGTCGAGCAAAGAATAGGGCATCCGCAGGCCAACGCCTGGGCCTGAACCAGCGCCAAACCCTCTTCAATACTGGGTAAAACGAGGAGGTGGCTGCGCTGCATCAAGCCAATGAGCTCATCCTGCGGTAAGGAACCCAGGAACTCCACATTCTCGGTTTGAAACGAACCTAAAAGGTTTTTGATCTCGGGTTGAACGGCTCCGACGATTCGAAGCGTTTTTTTCTTAAATGGAAGATTCTTAAAGGCTTGCAGAAGATAGGGAACTCCTTTACGGATTCCGACCTGTCCTGCGAAGAGCACATTAAACTCGCCTTCTGACTGAATTGGGCCAGATTGAAAGCGTTCAAGACGTACACCATACGGGATGCGATGGACCTTTTCGGCGGGTACACCCATCTCGATAAAGGAGCGCGCCGCGAAGCTTGAAGGCACCGTAATGGCGTCGGCGACACGATATATTTCTTCTTCGCGGACTACATTTCGGATGTCGACGGGTTCGCCCGGAACCTTCCAGCGGGCAAACTCTTCGGAGACGATCTCCATCTGGTAGCGGTGATGACTCGAACCGCGGTCACAGATAAAACGGCCGCCATGCTCCTGCAGCCAGATGCCGGAGTGGTGGCTGGCTCCGGAGATCGAGATGAGCGCATCGGGTAATGGCTGCTTGCGGGATAGTTGCGAACGGAACTGGCGAAGCTGCCAGTGATCGAAGGTTGGAGCGATTTGCTGGTCGATCGGTTTGGTCAACCAGCGGAGATCAACGGGAGCGCGTCCTGCAAGATACTGCGCGGTGTGCAGCCAGGGGAACGTCGCGACTTTGTCCTGAGCGATGCCTTCACGCTGTAACCGACGCCACGGCCAGGTGGAGTAGACCCGCTGCAGGTGACCACGTTTCTCCAGTTCACGAGCAAGCTCAAAATGGTGGAAGACTCCGAATACGGCTTGGGCAATCTGCATAGGACTGCTCGGAGTATACCGTCGAGGCCTCTGCAAGTCGGTACGGGCCAGGAGGGCAAACTCTACGCGCGTCTAGATGACAGAATATCCGTTATCGGACATAAGCTATGCGCTGGGATGGCCTGAGCTCTTTGAATGCAATGCTTTAGCACCTGTATAGAGAGCGCTAATATTGCCGGAGTCAGCAGCTGAAGATGTGGGGGTGGGTGGCGGACAGACAGGGATTCGAACCCTGGATACCTTGCGGTATACACGCTTTCCAAGCGTGCGCCTTCAGCCACTCGGCCATCTGTCCAAACGTTTACGCCAGGCGAATGCAAGGCTGCAACTTGAAAAGAGTACCACAGGCGCGTCTGAATCTTTTGGCTTGAGCGGCTGTGAGTACAAGTTCGGTAAGAAAGAAGGTCCTCGGCTGGCAGAGCGGCGAAAAGGGGACGTGAGTTCCCTGCCGTTTTGCCGCCGAAGACCTCTGTTGCCAGTTTGCTCTACGCCGGTTCTGCAAGTCCCAGCCAGTGCCGCAGCGACGGGACGCGGGAGAAGATTGCCCACTCGGTGACGATGACCAGCACCAGCGAGATCATCATGGCCGGCAGATAGGCTGCCAGAGCCAATACAGCGGTCACCAGCGCGAAGCTCCAGCGAGGCCGTGCCATGGGCATCGGAGCGCCGAGTACGCCGACGCTCCTTCTGCGCCACCACAGTACGGCTGCGCTGGCACAAAGCAGCACCAGCCCCATCGCCGTTGCGAGTCCCAGAAGCTGATTGGCCAGGCCGAAGAGCTGTCCTTCGTGCGCGGCGACGCCGACTCCCACAATTCGGTCGAGCAGAAGGCGCTGGTTGAAGTTTTGTCTGCTGACAATGGCACCGGTTGCTGGATCGGCGTGGACGATGTCGCGCAAGGTGCGCTGCTGCGCGTCCGATTTGATCGTCCAGGCGCCGCCAGGAGCCATCGCTGGCATGATCTGTACCGGAGCGGTTAGATGCAGCGAGGCTGCGACCGGAATCAGGCGATTGAACGGCGCATAGGCGTCCGGGGCCGTCATGCGATGCATACTGTGGCCCATGTGGCCGGAGTGATCCATGCCCGGCATCCCATCCATCGTATTCAGGCTGCTGTTGTTCATGGCGGCACGCGCCGCGAGTTCGGAAGCCCTGCTGGTCGTCCAATCCTGTCGAGCGACGGCAGTGCCTGTCAGGTCGCGAACTTTCTTGAAGTAGGTGCCCCAGCCGGTAGCCCAAGGGAGCCCGGTGAGGATCAGAAAGAGCGCAAAGGCCGAGACCCAGACTCCTGTGACGGCGTGCAGATCACGCCAGAAGATTCGCTGTCCTTTGCCCAGCCGTATCCAAAGCACTCCAGCGAGCTTTTCCGTCTGCCGGGGCCACCAAAGGTAAAGTCCTGTGAGGATCAGGACGATGGCCCAAGACGCGGCCAACTCCACCAGGTACGATCCCCACTTGCCAGCCATCAACTCGCCGTGAAGGTAGAAGACGATGCGCATGGGGCGTTTGTCTTCGTTGATGACTTTGAGGATCGCGCGCGACTCCGGATTCACGTACACCCGGAACTCCTGCTTGCCGACGCCGACGATGACTCGCACTGCGGCATCCGCACTAGGTGGAAGCTCGTAATAATGCAGGCTCGAGTTGGGGACGGCCTGTACCGCGGCGATTGCAATCTGCTCCGGCGTGGAGCGTGTGGCGTGCAGGTGAAGATGGTCGTACGGGCGATCGAGCCAGTGCTCGATCTGTGGCTTGAAGAGGTAAATCGAACCTGTGCAGGCCAGCCAGATCACCAGTGGGATACAGAAAACGCCCGCATAAAAATGCCATCGCCAGATCATGCGGTACAGGCGACGTCCCTGCTCTTCCTGTGTTCGTTGCTCCATGCTGCTTCTCCTCTATCTGTTGCTCCGTGGAGGATGGGCAAAGCCATCCTCCACGGCCACACGTCGTTTCGTTAGAACCGCATCCGAACGCCGCCGTAGGACGCTCGAGGTGTGCCGGCGTAGACGGACCCGGTGGAGGTCATCAGCGTGGCGGCTCCGTTTTGAACGCCCGTGGAGGAGTTCAAGCTGTCGCTGAGATTGCTGGCCGAAGCGACATAGGTTTTGTTCGTCAGGTTCTGCACGTCGAAGTAGAAGCTGAGCTGGGACAACCGTCCATGGTTTGCCGGAGGATCGTAGTGGAGATCGAGGTTCCAGAGGGTGTAGCCGGGAGCCTTGAGGAGGTTGGCGTTATCAAGTTGGTAGTTGTCCCGCCAGTTCGTTTCGACAAAGCCTCCCAGACCGCGAAGCTTGCCGCTGGGCTGGTCATACAGCACGCGCGCGTTCAGGAAGCTGGGTTGAACACCCGGAATGCGGTTGCCGTTGCGATTGAAGCTGGAGGAGAACGTGCCACTGGTGAGTTGTTCGGAGTAATCGACGTAGACCTGGTTGTCGTATTGGTAGGAGACGCGCGTTCTGATGCCGGACAACGATACGGGCAGCGGATGCCAGTCGAAGCCTGCGTCGATGCCGCGATGCTGCGAGGCGGGAGCGTTGAAGGTGTAGCTCTGCAGGCTGACTCCTGCGGATTGCGTGACCTGCTCGTTGTGGAACCACTCGTAAAAGCCCGACACGGTTGCTTCCAGCGTCCGACTCAACTGAACGGCGGCTCCGACGTCGATGCCGTAGTTCTTCTGGGTTTTGAGTTGCGTGTTGTTGCCGCTGACGCCCTGGGGAGTGACGAAAAGCTGCGTGGCCTGCGGGGTTCCGTAGCCGGTGCCGAAGCGTGCGTGCAAACGCCATGCGGAGGTGGGCTGGTATTGCACGGAGAGTTCAGGGGCAACGTTGAAGTAGGTGCGGTTGCCTGAGATCTTCGTGTTCGTTGGCGTTCCGGTGGTGGGGTAGGCGTAGTTCGTTGCCAATGCCTGCAGGTCGGTGTACTCACCGCCAAGACCGGCGACGAGCGTCCATTTTGGATTCCAGGTGTACTCTGCGCGGCCGTGGAAGCCAGTGTTCCACTGCTTGCCAAAGACGGTTTGCGTCTGGCCGCCGAGGGCTGCGGCTCCACCGGGCATGACGTTGAAGGTGTACGAGTTGATGTTTTCGTAGTTGAAGAAGCCGCCGCCAAACGTGTTCCAGCGCGAGCCGTGATGCACCACGTTGCTCATGAGGTTGAATGACGGATACGGTCCACGGTAGCTGTAAGCGCTGGTGGGTTGGTTGATGTCGCGATCATCGAAGACGAACTGCGTGAGCCAGGTTGTTTCTGGCGAGAAGTCATGCTCCCAGCGGGCGCCGACGATGGTGCGGCGGTCGTGCCGACCGAAGCCAGCCTGTACGGCGGTCTGCGAGACGGTGGTTCCGTTGAAGCCGTTGACGTACATCGTGGCCGATCCGCACCCTGCAGCCGCTGCTGCAGACGAGTATGTCTGGCAGCTGCGCTGGTAGGGGTTCAGCTTGTACTGGGCCAGCGAGAGTCGCAGGGAGAGGTTGGTATCAAGGTCGTTGTTGATGAACTTGAACGTCAGGCGATCTGTAGGCGTGATGGCAACGGTGGCGAGCAGGTTGGCGGTTATGGTGTTGTACTGGCTGTTCGACGTGGCCTGCGTCGCGCGTACGTTGCTTAGGAATCCTGAGACCTGGTAGTTGCTGCCGCCTTTGCCGTAGGTCACGTAGTCGTTGAAGTAGCCGAAGCTACCGAAGTCTGCGCCGACCTCAAGGCCTTGAATCTCGCTGCCGGTACGAGTGTGGAAGTTGATGGCGCCGCCGGTGGCGTAGTTGCCATACAGCGCCGAGGATGGCCCTTCGACAACGTCGACGCTGCTGTACGCGTGAGGGTCGGTGAGGTCGGCGCGTCCCTGCCCGTCGGGTTGCGTTACGGGGAAACCGTCTTCGAAGATCTGTGCGTTACGCAGCCCGTAGGACTGCCGATCGCTTGAGCCACGGATGGAGATGCGCACATCGCGCGGGCCGTTTCCCTGCACGAATGTGACGCCGGGAACGAGCGCGAGGACGTCGCCGATATTGCTGGCTGGGGTCGACTTGAAGTCTTCCCGGCTGACCGTTGCCTGCATTTGCCCGATGGGTGCTTCGGTGACGACGGCAGATCGTCCGTTGACTGTGACGACCGACTGCGCGGAGGAGACGTTCAGGCGGACCAGGACAGGTAGAGCGTTGTTCGACTCTGCGTTGATGGTCTGCTGCGTTGTGGCGAAGCCGGAGTGCGAGATGGAGACGACATACGAAGAAGCTGCGGCTGGTTCCAGAAGGAAGCGGCCCGCGGCATCGGAGGTTGCATGTAGCTGCGGCGAGGTGAATGGTGGACGCGCAACGGCATCAATCGTGGCACCAACGATGGCCGAGCCGTCAGGGTCGACGACCTGTCCGCGGATTGCGCTGGTGGAGTTCTGCGCCCACATGGGCACGGCAAAAAAGGCTGCAACAAGCAATGCGCCTGGCAAAGTACGGAAACGAAACACAAGATCCTCACAATCAAACCGTTAGCCGCAGCCCTGGGAGCCTTCGCTGGAACGCCTGCAAGGCAGGTGCTCAAAGGCACGCTCTCTACGAGAGCGGGACGGGGCTAAATATTTCTGGAAACTAGGAAATATTGGAGAGAAGAGAGGACGGTGGGCCGCGTTTGTAGCGTGACCGCTCGCGAGAGATGCGGCGGTTGGATTCGGCGTGCGCGATGACTTCGTCGCGGCTGATGAAACGGAGGAAGACAGGTTGCGCCGAAAGCGTTGCGAGCACGCTCGGCTGGTGGCCGATTACGATGTTCGCCGGGCAGTACGGGCACTTCCCTTGCAGCGCCGAGAACTGAGGCTTATTGCTCAGCATCTGGCTGCGCTCCGCCATGCTCATCATGCAGTGATGCGCGCCGCTGCGTCGGCAGCAGGCAGGCAGGTTCGCCTCACTCTTTGGCGTCATGGCCAGGAGAGATGTGGCAAACGGCAGGCTAAAGATAGCCAGCAACGCGATGGCGATGAGCTTACGCAATATTTCTATTGGAACACCCGCAACAGCCATCTGACAAAAACGTGTGCTGTTATCGCCGTGGACGGCTTGAGTGCAGTGAGGAATAATGTGAGGGGATATTTGAACTCTGTTGCCACTCAAACCGAATGTTTGAGTGGCGGGGACGACGGGGCTCGAACCCGCGACCTCTGCCGTGACAGGGCAGCGCTCTAACCAACTGAGCTACGTCCCCACGATGTCTTTGAGAAGACAAACCGTAGTACAACTGTCACACAAGGCGATCTGCATTCCTGCGCTCAACCTTGCCCGTTGCAGTGTGTTTCGAACTGCTGCAACGAGACTTAGTCTATCAGAGATTTTGCGGCGAACCAAATCCCGATCGGTTGAAAACTTTTCGCATCAAAAGAACCAACATCCGTTGCATGACTGTCATGCAACGGAGCGTGTCCTTGCGATAGCCTGTCATCCATAAGATCGTGTCCAAGAAGATCAAACCCGCCGCCGGCCCTGCTTCCAAAGCCCCTGTCGCCGTCCCCCCATCGCGATTTCTGAATCGTGATGAGAGCTGGCTGCGCTTCAATCGCCGCGTGCTGGAGGAAGTGGACGACACCACCAATCCCCTGCTCGAGCGGCTGAAGTTTCTGGCCATCACCTCTTCGAATCTGGATGAGTTCATCGAGATTCGCGTGGCCGGTACTCTTCAGCAACTGGAAGAAGATGCCGGGCAGGTTGAAAAACGTGACCTCGGTGGCTTTACGGCCTCGGAGCGCCTGCAGCGACTCTCCAAAGAGCTTCACTCGTTTGCGCATGACCAGGCTGACTGCCTGCATGATCGGCTTTTCCCTGCCATGGCCGATAGGGGGATTCGGCTGCTTCGCTGGAAGAATCTTCGAGCCGCAGACCGAGCCTTTGCTACGCGCTACTTTCAGGAGCAGGTTGATCCCCTGCTGACTCCTGTGACGCTGGACCCCTCACACCCCTTCCCGCGCGTGCTGAACAAAGCGCTTTGCATCGCGCTGCTGCTGCGGCATAAGCGGAAGACCAGCACCCGGATCCCGAGCAATACTCTTGGGGTCGTGACGATTCCGCGTTCCCTACCCAGCATTATTGCTCTGCCAGAGCGTGCGGGACGCAGCCATTTCCTATTGCTCGATGACCTGATCATGGCGCATCTGGAGCCGATGTTTCGGGGCTATCGGATTTTGAACCGCTCGACCTTTCGCGTCACCCGCAACTCGAACCTCTATATGGAAGAGGAAGAGAGCCGCTCAGTTCTCGAAAGCGTTCGCGAGGAGCTACATAACCGCCGCAAGGGAGATGTCGTTAGGCTGGAGATTGCAAAGTCAGCCGACGATGAAGTTTGCGAGGCACTGCGCAGTAACTTCGACCTGGAAGAGTGGCAGGTCTTTCGTACGAACGTTCCCGTGAACCTCTCCCGCTTTATGGAGATGTACTCCAAGGTCAAGCTGCCAGAGTTGAAGTTTCCGGAGTTCCACGGACGTCGGCCGCAGCTGCCAGCCGGGTCTGAAGCTCTCTTTACCGAACTGCGTAAGGGAGACATGCTGCTGCATCATCCCTTTGATAGCTTTTCGACGGTCGAGAACTTTATCCAGTCGGCGATCGCTGACCCGAACGTTATTTCGATCAAGCAGACGCTCTATCGCACCAGCGCAGATTCACCTATTTTCCGGGCTTTGCTTGAAGCAGCGCAGAACCGCGAAATCGATGTCACCGTTGTGGTCGAGCTGATGGCTCGCTTTGACGAGGCTTCGAACATTCGCTGGGCAAGAGAGCTCGAAGACGCCGGTGTGCAGGTCTTTCACGGCATCTTCGGATTGAAGACTCACTGCAAGCTGGCGCTGCTGGTTCGCCGCGATCCTGACGGTGTGATCCGTTCCTACGCTCATCTGGGTACGGGAAATTACAACCCCATCACGGCCCGTTTTTATACCGACATCAGCCTCATCACTTCGCGGCCCGAAATTACTGAAGCGGTGCGGCATGTCTTCCGCTATTTGACGGCTGACTGGCAGGGGCCGACAGATGTTTATCGACCGCTGCTGGTGGCGCCGATCACACTCGCGGACGACATCGTGGCACTGATCCAGCGGGAGTCAGCGTTTGCCCGTGAGGGCAAGCCTGCCCGCATCATCGCCAAGATGAATGCGCTGCTCGACGAGCGTACTATCGAAGCGCTCTACGAGGCCTCTCAGGCTGGCGTTGAGATCGATCTGATTATTCGTGGCATGTGTTCGCTGCGCCCGGGTGTCTCTGGCTTGAGCGAACGTATTCGTGTGCGCTCCATTGTCGGCCGTTTCCTGGAGCACTCACGCATCTTCTGGTTTCAAAACAACGACAAGCCTGAGGTCTTTGCAGGCTCAGCGGATTGGATGCAGCGCAACCTCTATGAGCGTTGCGAAGCCGTCTTCCCTATCTCTGATCCCCTGCTGGCAGAGCGGATGCGCAACGACATTCTTGAGACGTACCTTCGCGATACTGCCAAGGCCCGGTTGATGCAGCCGGATGGAAGCTACGTTCGACCACAGCATAGCGGCAGCGGTCTTAGCGCGCAAACCTGGTTCATGGAACGTGCGCTCGGAGTCCCCGCAGTCAACGACACTGCGCGTGCGGAAACGAAAACCACGAAGAAGCGAACGAAAGCCTCTGCTGGCAAAGAGTAGAGCTTACTGAACGATTACCTTCACCGTAGAACTCTTCGTCACAGCCGTTCCATTCACTGTCCCTGTCGCAGCAACGTTAATCGTGTACGTTCCTACAGGCGTCGGTGTGCGGGCAGAGGCGATGGATGTCGGCGTTGTAGCGGAGTTCGAGCAGCCAGAGCTTCCTACCGTTACGGCAGCGCCGATCGCGACGATTGCAAGCGTGGCCAGCTTTCTTCTGCGTGGTGCAGCGATCAAGAGAAGGAGCGCGAAGGCCCCTGCGACCAATCCGGTTGCGGCCGTCGCGCTGTGTTGCGAGTCCAAGCCACCGGTAAAGGCGAGCACGGTGAGCGTTGTCGACTGAGCCGTTGTGCTTGTGAAGTTCAGTGACGTTGCGCTGAGTGTGAGCTGTCCTGCAAAGGTGGATGTGGAGCTCAGCGTGAAAGCTACATTCCCCGTGAAGCCTCCGGTTGGAGTTACGGTAAGGACGATCCCTTGAGAGCTATCCCCAGAGGCCACGTTCACGGTAGTCGTTGTGGGTGTGAGGGTAAAGCCCTGCGTCACGGCTGTGCTTACCGTGAAGGTAAACGCGCCGACGGAGCCAGCATAGGTGCCATCGCCCGCATAGGATGCCTGCATTTTGTGGGTTCCTGCGGCAAGCCCGGTCGTGCTCAAGCTATACGTTGCCACACCGCTGCTGCTCAGTGTTGCAGAACCCATCACCGTTCCATCGAGAAGGAACTCGACGGTTCCCGTTGGCGTAGCGGTCGTGGAGGTAAAGACGCTGGTCACCGTTGCAGTGAATGTGACCGCGGAGCCAGTCGTGACGGAAGAGACGTTGCCCGCGATGTCTGTGCGCGAGCTGGCGGCTCCTGCCGGCGTCGTTGCAGTGGCCGTAACAAGCGGCCAGTCGTTTACCAGGTTGTAGGCGTCGACCGAGCCGAGACCTGAAGCACGGTCGTATCCGGTAGCCGCGGTGTAGCCGATCGTTCCGCCGCTGGCGCAGTCGGTAGAGCCAGTGGTGCATGTCACGGCATTGCTGCCTGACGTTACGTCATGGAAGACGCTGGACGCATAGCTGCTGGCCGCCAGCGTGTAGAGCGTGTTGTTGGCAACGCCAACGCGTCCGTTCTTTTGGACGACCATCGCCATGAGCCCGGAAAATACCGGAACTCCTACGCTTGTCCCGCCGATCACTGCGACCGAGCCAGTGCTGTCGTAGAAGCCGTTTGTGCAGGTGTTCGGAGTGCACAAAAGATAAGGGTCGTGATTGGCTGAGGCGCTGAAGGAAACATCCGGAACATCGCGCGTTCCATCATCGGTTATGGCTACGCCAAAGATCGTGCCGGTTTGCCACGAGGGCTTAGCAAAGTAGCTGCTGGAGCCGCCACCGCCTGCCGTCAGGTTGACGCCGCTGGTCGAGTCATTCCACACGACCTCAGGAATGTACTGCGTGGCGGAACCGCCGGTGCTTCCGTTCGTCGAACTCCAGTAGGTTCCGGTGCCTTCGCTAAACGTCGTCCCACCTACGCCCGTGACGTAAGGTGAGGACGCGGGAAAATCGACGGCGAGACCTTGTGTCGCGCTTGTCGCTTTGTAGTCGCAATCAGCCGCACCGGAGTCTCCTGCGGGGGAGACGATCGTGATGCCCTGCGCAGCTCCCTGCTCCAGCAGTTGGTTGTAATAGGCAAGCTCGCTTACGCCGAGGTCGGCTTCGCAAGTTCCGTAGCTGTTGGAGATGATCGGTGCAACGTTGTTATCGATTGCTTCTGTGATTGATCCGTTCAGTACATCGGTGGAGGTTACGAAGAGGACCGAAGCCTTCGGAGCCATCGCTCCTGCCCACTCAAGGTCCAACTCCGATTCATAGAGATCGTCGGTCGAGGGATAGCCCGGGTCCACGCCATACAACGAGACTGTGGGGGCGTTGGCCGCGAGTCCGGCGGCGGAGCGGAAGGCTGCGATGTCGGCTGGGTAAATATCCGTCTGCCCAACGACGGCGATGGTCACGCCTGTGCCGTCCGTGCCGGAAGAGATCAGGTTTTGCGCGTCATAAATCGTGTACAGATCGCCTGGAGCGAGGTAGTGCGTCGCGGATGATGATGTGAACTGCGGTGAAAGCGAACTGCTGCTCGTGGGGGACACGATGCGTCTTACGGTGCGCGGCCTCAAGGCCAGATCGTCCACCCCTGTAACGGCGGAGGTGATGTTCGATAGAGCTGCAGGCAAAGTCAGCGCCGCAGTGTTGGCGATATGCTCTTTGCCTTCTACGCTAACGCGTTGGATTTTCGTTTGGAATGCGGCTTGCGCCGTGGCTACCGTTCCCGAAAAACGCACATACTGGCCACCCCGGCCAATACTCTTCACGGTGAAGCCCTGTGCCTTCAACCACGCCTGGGCCTTGGCCAGGTCCGCGTCCGCTACGCCGAACTGTGCGCGGAAGGTTTCCGGTGTGAGCCACTGGTGATAACGCGCAGAGTGCGGGTTTTGCTGGTCGGCGAGCAGTTGAACAAGCGCCTGGCTTTGGGCATTCGTCATGCTGAAACGCAGGCTCATGTTTGGCAGCATGTCCTCAGAGGCAGCCGCTCCAAGGACGGTTGCTGAACGTAGACGAGGCGATACGCTTCCGCTTACAACGGAACGTGAACTGTTATCGACAGCACCGACGCGGACCGCTGGGCCAACCTGTGTGAATGCCGACGGGCAAGCAGAGAGAACGGTTACGACAATTGCCGACAGCACCCACCGTTTACACGTCGGAACAAGCCCCTGCATCGCCATATGCTTCCTGCAATCCATGATTTTGAAGTCTTACTACGTCTAGACGACGGACAAGGTCCATCGGGTGACGCTGCCACGAGTCTGGTGAAGAATTCAACTATATCTACAGTCCGGTGGTGTGGGCTGCCTACTGAATCGTCACCTGGAAGTAGGCTGTGTGTTTATTAGTGGTGACGCCATCTGTTCCCGCAGCGGTGATCGTGAACTGTTGCGCACCGGAAGGTGTTCCTCCGCTGGAAGAAGAGCCGCCGCCGCCCGTAGACGTCTCCGAGCGGACGGTGGTGCATCCCCCGGTTGTTCCCAGAACGAAGATAGCCATTGCCAATGCTGCGAGCTGAAGCCAGCGAACGCGACGGCGTCGGATGAATCCCAGCAGCAGAGCGCCAAGCCCGGCCACGCCTGCGAACGCGATATCGCGTCGTCCGCTATGAAGCGCGGCGGTTGCTGCTGTCGTCGTAATCGTCATAGTGGCGACGCCGCCTCCGCCTGTCAGAACGCTGGGCGAGAAGCTGCAGGTTGTTGCTGTTCCTGCTGGCGGTGTGCAGGCAAGAACAACGCTGCCGGTAAAGCCATATTGCGGAGCGACGGTAGCGAGTGCGGTTACGGTCTGGCCCTTGGTTGTCGTGGCGCTCGACGGCGAAAACACGACGCTGTAATCCTGGATCGTCACAGCGACCGCCGTGGCCGTGGATGTGGTGAAGGAGGTGGAACCGGCGAAGACCGCAAGAATCGTATGCGTGCCTGCCTTCAATCCCGTGGTCTGGAAGGACGTGAAGGCGGAGGACACTCCGCCCTGCGTGAGAGCGGCAGAACCAAGCAGCGTTTGAATGCCGCCGAAGGTGTCGTAGAAGTTCACGGTTCCGGTGGGAATGCCCGGGCTGGTGTTCGTCGTTGTTGCTACAGAGCTGACCACGACGGTGAAGATCTCGTTCGCACCCTGCAACGCGGTCGTGTAGTTCGGGGTGAGGGTGGACGTCGTATCTACCGTGGCTGCCGCAATCGTTGCCACCGTGGAGGTGCTGCTGCCGCAGTTCGTATCGCCCGCATACACCGCGTAGACGGTGTTCTTCGTGCTCGACGGAAGCGTAAGCGTGTAGGTGGCTGAGTTGGAGCTGAGAGCCGCTGAGCCTGCGGAGGCCCCATTGACGTAGAACGTTACGGCGCCTGTGCAGGTTGCGTTTGTCGTTCCAGACGCAAAGGCTACATAGGCTGTCAGGGTCTCAAGACCACCTGTGACGATGGTCGTTGGGGAAACATTCAGGCTTGTGACCGTGGCGACCTTGGTCACTTGCAGGGCTGCTGTTGCGCTAAGTCCTGTGCAGCTGAAGTTCGTTCCTGTGCAGGTGGCTGTGACGGTGTAGATTCCCACGGCCGGCGCGGTAATACTCGTAGTCGCTGTCGCGGTGGTGGTGCTTGTCGTCGTGAGTGTGCCGACGTAGGTGATGGCGGCTGCGCCAGAGTTGGGCGTCAAGGTCCAGGTCACGGTGCCGGCGGGGCCGGTTGTTCCACTGGTTGGTGTGGCCGTTAGCGTGGTCGTCAACGTCACCGTCGAACCATAGGTAACGCTTTGCGGGCTGACGGTCAGCGTGAATTGGCTGGTCGAGGAAGAAACCGTTACGGAAGCTGCAACGGCAGACACACTGGCTGCGTAGGTGGTGTCTCCACCGTAGCTTGCCGTAATGCTCTGCACGCCCGCTGTCGTCAACGCAGTGGTGAGAGTTGCTACCCCTGCGGCGTTCAATGTTCCTGTGCCCAGTACGCCCTGGGTCGCGGACGTGAACGTGACTGTTCCGGTTGGGATGACCGTGTTCGTCGCCGTCGGCACAACAGTTGCGGTCAGCGTCACGCTGCCGCCGGTTGTTACCGTTGAGGCGCTCGACGCGATGGTTGTCGTGGACGCCACAGTTCCTGAAGACGCGGCCGTCGCAACAGCCGCGCTGGTGCTGGTCGTGTAATTGGTGTCGCCCGAGTACACCGCGTAGTAGGTGTGGGCGGTCGTGCTGCTCAGAACCGTTGAGGTAAAGGCCGCGCTGGCGGTCGTTCCACTTACCGACAGGCTGGCTGCGGGAGTCAGTGCGGCGCCATCCTGATAGAACGTGACCGTGCCCGTGGGGGTGGATGTTCCCGTGAAGGCGACCGTCGCCATCAGGGTCGTGAGCTTGCCACTGACTGGAGGATTGGGGCTGACGGTCATCGCGGTGGTGGTCGTTGAGGAGGTAGAGGCCGCCGTCGTTACCGCAGTGCTTGTGCTCGTCGAAAAGTTCGTATCGCCCGAGTACACCGCATAGAAGGAGTGAGCCGTGGTTCCTGAGAGCGCGGTTGAGGTGAACGTTGCAACACCGCTGGTTACGGTTGCGGTTGGAGTAAGCGCTGCTCCGTCCTGATAGAAGGTCACAGTACCGCTCGGCGTGGTTGTTCCACTGGCGGTATAGCCAATGGTGGCCTTGAGCGTCGTTACGCTTCCGCTCACGGGAGGATTCGGCGTGATCGCCATCGTTGTCGTTGTCGTGGCGGCGGTGCTGGAGTTCGTTGTAACCGTTGCGCTCGTGCTGGTGGTGTAATTCGTATCGCCCGAGTACTTCGCGTAGAACGTGTGGGCAATGGTCGAGGAGAGACCTGAGGAGGTATAGGTCGCGACGCCATTGCTTACCGTAGCTGTCGGTACCAGTGCCGTTCCATCCTGATAGAAGGTGACGCTTCCTGTCGGCGTGGTGGATCCGCTGGCTGTGTAGCCGATCGTCGCCGTGAGCGTGGTCACGCTTCCGCTCACCGGAGGATTGGGGCTGACGGTCATCGTTGTTGTTGTGGAGGCCGTTGTTACGGCGGCTGTCGCAACGGAGGGTGAGTTACTCGTGGCATACGTCGTATCACCGGAGTACGCGGCGTAGTAGGTATGCGCGGTCGTGCTGCTGAGCGTGGTGGAGGTGTACGTGGCAACACCGTTCACCAGCGTTCCGGTAGGCGTAAGCGCAACCCCATCCTGATAGAACGTTACCGTTCCCGTGGGCGTGGTTGTCGAGCTGGTCGCTCCGGAAGCGACGGTCGCGGTGAGGGTCGTCGTCGAGCCGCTGACCGGAGGATTCGGGCTTACGGCGAGCGTGGTCGCTGAAGTCGTTGTGCCGGTGGTGATCTGTGCGTTCGAGGTCGTACTGAGATAGTTCGAGTCGCCATCATAAGTGGCCACGTAAGTATGGCTGGTCGAAGAAGGTGTTGTTACGGTCAGCGTCGCGGAGGCTGATGTGCCGGTGCCTGACAGTGTTGCCGAGCCGAGCGTAACTCCGCTGTCGGCCACGGAGATGTTTCCTACAGGTGTTGGGTAGCTTGCGCCCAGTCCTGCGACCGTGACAGTGAACGTCGTCGAGGTTCCACTGACTACCGAGGACAGCGTCGCTGTGGGTGTTCCCTGCGTCACGGTTACGTTCGCCTGAACCGGCGTGTAGCAGGTGAAGTCCGTGCTGGTTGGCGTGCAACCCGCAAGTACCACCGTGCTTCCAGCCTTCAGCGAGGGAGCCGACACCGTTGCTGTCGCCGTGCCGTTCGATCCTGAGAGCGGTGCGGTGTACGTGTTGGTATCGCTTGTTCCCTGCGGCGCTAATGTTGCCGTTCCTGTTGGCGTGCCGACGCCCGATGCGGAGCTAACGGAGATGGCTACCGACATCTGGTCGCCAAGCTTCACACTTCCTGCTGGCGTCGCCGTGATCGTCGCAGCCTCCGGAGCAATGGAGAAGCCGGTCGAGGAGCTGGAGGCGGCGTAATTGGTGTCGCCGGAGTACGCCGCCGACACGGTGTAGCTCCAGTTTGCCGCCAGAGTCTTCGTGGTGATCGTGGCGGTGCCGTTGCTCAGCGTCACGGGACCGAGCGTCGTTCCCGTGCTCATCGTGTAGGTGACTGTGCCGGTCGGCACTACGCCATTTCCCTGCCCGGAGGTGTCCTTCACCGTGGAGGTGAATGTGATGCTCTGGCCGTGGGTGGCTCCCGGGTTATCGAGAGTGACCGAGGTGTCGGTGCTGTATGTCCCACGCGGGTAGAGCTTGGCCAGCTCCGCGAGGTTCAACGTGCCCAGTCCCGTATCCGGCTCCCAGCGCCCTGGGGTTGTCGTGGAGGTGTCGTCTGGCTGCGTAAAGAGCCCTGCCGATGGAGCGAGTTCGTAGATCGTTGCAGCTACGTTGCCGAGTCTTGCTGCGGATCCGTCCGACGTCGCAGGCATTTCGCTGAGAATCTGCTCAAACGTTGCGGCCAACGCATCGATGCTGGAAACCGTGACGTCCGGGATGTGGCGCAGCCCGTCATCGGGCACACCGGAAGCCGTCTGCCATGTGGGACGAAGCTCGTCTGCGAGTGTTCCTAGTTCACCGGTCGGTGTCACAATCGCGGCGAGGCCTTCAGAGAAAGCAGCCGGCAGGCCCGTGTCTGCGGTCGTCCCCCCAGCCTCTGCCAGAACTGTGATGCCCTGTGCTGCGGCCTCTTTCAATAGATAGTGAAGAGCCGTCTGCTCGCCGTCGGTGAACTGCGAGGCACTCGCGGCAGAGTGGATGGTCAATACCCGCGCGGTATTTCCTTCGATCGCTGTCGCCAGATCTTCGAGCGAACCCCGTCCGCTGGCTGTAACGGCGGTACCGTCTGCAAGCAGCGTGAACGGATGCGCCTCCGGCACGGTTTGTACGCCGGTTATGGACTCCGTCAACGTCTCTAAATCCGTCGGTGTGGTGATCTCTTCGGTTTCGGCCGTGTAGAGCTGTCCGGCGAGACTGACCTGATGCAATCCTCCGCCAAAGGAGGACGAAAACTTAGACCTGGTCGCTGAGAGCTCGACGTGCAGACCTGTCGAGGATTCGACCTTCAGGCCTTTCTTCGCGGCATAAGCGGAGATCGTGGCCAACTGATCGCTGGTCGCTCCATATTGGCTGGTGAACTGCGCTGGCGTCAGCCATTGGTGATAGCTCGCAGAGCCGGGTGTGCCCTGGTCAGCCAGAAGTTGATCGAGCGCGGCCTGACGTGCAGCCGTGGGTTTTACAAACAGCGCGGCCTTTACCGGCGTACTTGCAGGCAAAACGCCCAGGTCCGTCGAGCCTGCGGGCAGGCTGAGAGACTGGGCAAAAAGTGGCGCAGACAGTCCTAGGGCAAGAACCGCCGCCAACCACCGAGAAGACCGGCAAGTACGCGGGAGATAGATCATAGGCAGACCTGATAAGTGTCGCGTCCGGGTGACTGGAAAGGCAAGAATCAAGAGAGCCACGAGCAACTCTTCTGTGGAAAACAGGTTCGCATCTCGCAAATCGTTCCTTTGATCGAACAATTTCCCGTTCTCGTTCGTCTATCGTTTTGTTGCCGAATGAAATATCTCATCCCTTTCCCCATCGCCCGCCTTGCCGCACTGGCTCTTGCTGTCGGCCTGCCCACCACGCTTTGGTCACAAACAGGCTCCACCGCTCCCAAGGATTCGTATGAGCAGTCGCTGGCCACTCGAACAACGGTCAAGGTACTGCCGAACGGTCTGACGATCATCATCAGTGAGCGCCACGAAGCGCCGGTTTTCAGCTTCCACACGACGATCAACGCCGGTTCGGCGAACGATCCTTCGGGTGAAAGCGGCCTGGCGCACATGTTTGAACACATCGCGTTCAAGGGCACGACCGAGATCGGCACGAAGGACTTCGAAAAGGAGAAGGTCGCGCTCGCCAATGTGGAGAAGACCAACGACCTCTACGAGGCAGAGTTGCATAACCCGCTCGGCACCAACCCGCAGCGGCTGGCCATGCTCAAGAAGATGTTCGACGATGCGGTGGCGGACGCGCAGAAGTACGTCGTTCCGAACCAATTCTCCGATCTTGCCGAGTCCAACGGCGCTGTCGGGTTGAACGCCGAGACCTCGGAGGACTCCACCGACTACTTCTGGTCGATGCCGTCGAACCGTCTTGAGCTGTGGGCTTATCTGGAGAGCTCACGCATCGGCTGGCCTGTTGCCCGCGAGTTCTACAAGGAGCGCGACGTAGTCAATGAAGAACGCCGGATGCGGATCGACTCGTCCCCACAGGGGCGCCTCGTGGAAGAGTTCCTCGCTGCGGCGTACATGGCGCATCCTTACGGCCGTCCCGGCGTTGGCTGGGAGTCAGACATCACGCAGGTCACCGCTACCGAAGCCGCGGCGTTCCATAAGAAGTACTACGTTCCTTCGAACATCGTTGTGGCGCTGGTGGGCGACATCGACCCAAAGACCGCCCTGCCGATGCTGGAGAAGTACTTTGGCCGCATCCCTGCAGGCCCGGCGCCGAAGCCCCTCGTCACCGTGGAGCCGAAGCAGAACGCTGAGCGCGACGTAGTGCTGCATGAGCGCACGCAACCCATGTTCCTCGAGGGCTACCACCGTCCGGACTTCCACTCTCCTGACGATGCGACCTTCTCTGCCATCCAGGACATCTTCTCGAACGGCCGCACCTCGCGTCTCTACCGTTCGCTGGTGCGCGACCAACATCTCGCACAGGTTGCGGAAGGCTTCTCCGGCTTCCCCGGTCAGAAGTATCCCAGCATGTTTGCGTTCTATGCGATTCCCCTCTCAGGCCACACGGCAGAGGAGATGGCTCCGGCGATCCAGAAGGAGCTTGATCGTCTGAAGACGGAAGATGTTTCCGACGCTGAGCTCGAGCGCTTCAAGGCTTCCGCCCGCGCCGGGCTGCTTCGCTCTCTCGGTGACAATGCAACGCTTGCGGCCCAGCTGGCCGACTATCAGACCCGCTTCGGCGATTGGAAACACATGTTTGAAGACCTTGCAGAGATTGACGCTGTGACCAAGGCGGACATTCGCCGCGTCGCACAGCAAACGTTTGTGCCCTCCAACCGCACGACGGCACGCATCGAGTTTCAGGCCCCATCTGCTCCGGCAGTAGCAGGAGGTGCACGATGAACTTCACCAAGCTCGCGGCCTCTTTCGTTCTTGTTGCCAGTACCGTCGCCGTCTTTGCGCAGGATTATCCCCACGCGCAGCAGCCGTGGACACACATCGCCACGCCGCCCCTGCGTGGCTTCCACCCCGCAAAGCCGACGCGCATTCAACTACCGAACGGCGTACAGATATTCCTCGAAGAGGACCATGAACTGCCATTCATCTCGGGCTTCATCCGTGTGCGTGGCGGAGCGCGAGACGAACCGGCGGACAAGCTCGGGCTCGTCTCACTCTACGGTCAGGCATGGCGCACCTCTGGCACGTCTTCCACGCCCGGCGATCAACTCGACGACCAGCTTGCGCTGAAGGCCGCCTCCATCGAAACCGGTGGCGGGCAGGCCTCGACGTATGTGACCTGGAACAGCTTCACGAAGGACTTTGACTCGACCTTCGCCTCTGCCATCGACCTGCTGCTACATCCGAAGTTCCAAGAGCAGAAAGTTGAGCTGGCAAAGCGTTCGATGATGACCTCCATCCTCCGCCGTAACGATGACGCCGCTTCCATTGCAGCGCGTGAAGCGGTCGAGATTGCGTACGGCCGGACGAATCCTTACGGCCGCGAAGCCCAGTTGGCAACGGTGTCGTCCATCACGCTGGACGATCTCGATGCGTGGCACAAGCGCACAGTCGTTGGCTCGAACCTTATCGTTGGCCTCGTTGGCGACTTCGACTCCAAAGAGGTAGAGGCGAAGCTGAAAGCCGCGTTTGAGCCAATCCCGCGCGGAGAGAAGCTGCCTGCACCGGTGGTGACCTTCAGTGCTCCAAAGCCGGGCGTGTACTTCGCAGCGAAGAGCGATGTCGATCAATCGAACATCTACCTCGTCGGCCTTGGCACGGAGCAGTCGAACCCCGACTACTACGCGCTTACGGTGATGAACGAGATCTTCTCAGGCGGTTTCGCGTCCCGCGTCGTTCAGAACGTCCGGACGCGGCTTGGCCTGGCGTACGACGTAGGCGGCTCTTTTGGGGCGGCGTACGATCATCCCGGCCTCTTCGCCATCAATGCCGGAACCCGCTCGAACAAGACGGTTGCAGCCACACAGGCGATTCTGGACGAGGTCCGCAAACTTCGCACCGAGCCGCCTACGGAAGCGGAACTTCGCCGCGCCAAGGACGATCTCCTGAACAGCTTCGTCTTCCGCTACGACGATACGGAGAAGATCCTCGGCGAGCAGGTCACGTTGGCCGTCTACGACTACCCTGCCGACTTCCTGGAGCGTTACCGCACCGGTGTGGAGAAGGTAACGGTTGCGGATATCGAGCGTGTCGCGCAGAAGTACGTTCAACCGGAGAAGCTGGCGACCGTGGTCGTGGGCAATCCAGCTGAAATCGACCCGCCCCTGACCAACCTCGGCCCGGTGACGAAGCTCGACATCGCCATCCCCGGTGCGCCAAAAGAGTAGTTTCGCCAGGAGTACAACTGACGCCAAGGACTTGCTAAACTAGTCCTTGGCGTCAGTTTTCTTTGCGCCACTAATTGGAGAAAAGACACACCATGTCGCAGAACAACGGCACTTCCCCCTCGCTTCGACTCAAGACCGGCCTCGCTGAAATGCTCAAAGGCGGCGTCATTATGGACGTCATGGACGTCGAGCAGGCGCGTATCGCGGAAGAAGCCGGAGCTATCTCGGTGATGGCGCTTGAGCGTGTACCGGCAATGATCCGCGCCGAAGGCGGCGTAGCTCGCATGGCAAACCCCGGGCTGATCAAGCAGATCATGCAGGTTGTCAATATCCCGGTAATGGCGAAAGCCCGCATCGGGCACTTCGTCGAAGCGCAGATTCTGCAGGAACTCGGCGTCGATTTCATCGACGAGAGCGAGGTCCTCACGCCCGCTGACGAGCAGTTCCACATCGACAAGCATGCTTTCAAGACGCCGTTCGTTTGCGGCGCGAAGAACCTCGGTGAAGCTCTCCGTCGCATCGCGGAAGGCGCAGCGATGATCCGCACCAAGGGCGAGCCCGGCACGGGCGACGTCGTTCACGCGGTTACGCACATGCGCACTATCGTGCGCGAGATGAAGGCTCTCACCGTACTCGACGATACCGAGCTTTATCACGCTGCCAAGAACCTGCAGGCCCCGTACGAATTGGTTCGCATGGTCGCTAAGGAAGGTAAGCTGCCGGTACCGAACTTCTCCGCAGGCGGCATTGCGACCCCGGCGGACGCAGCCCTGATGATGCAGCTTGGTGCAGAGACGGTCTTTGTTGGATCAGGCATCTTCATGAAGGACGGCGCAACGCCGCTCGACCTGACGCCTGGCGGCAAGGAGCGCGAGGAAGCGATCTCGCGTGCTCGTGCCATCGTCATCGCAGCTACGCACTTCAGCGACGCGAAGATCGTTGCCGATGCCAGTGAGCAGGTGAAGGGGCACATGAAGGGCCTGGCTGCTGCTGCCATCGAAGAAAAAGACCGTATGCAGACCCGCGGCTGGTAACTCAGCCGCAGTTCAGGAATGACCTTGTCAGAAGCAGTAACGAACAACGTGGCACACATTGGCGTCCTTGCTCTGCAAGGCGCCTTTGACGTGCACGCAAAGCGCCTCACAGAGCTCGGTGCGGAGTCACACCTTGTGCGCAAGCCGGAACAGCTTGCGGCGCTCGATGGCATCGTCATCCCCGGCGGGGAAAGCTCGACCTTTCTTTGGCATCTGGAGCTTGCGGGCTTCTACGATGTGCTGCTGGAATTTGTTCGCACCAAGCCGACCTTCGGCACCTGCGCTGGCTGCATTCTTCTCGCCAAAGAAGTTCTGAACCCTGCTCAGCGATCTTTCGGTGTCCTCGACGTCACGGTGGAGCGCAACGCGTATGGCCGCCAGAATGATTCGGCGATTCTAAGCGGAGAGACCTCGCTGTCCGGTGGACCGCTGGAGACCGTCTATATCCGTGCTCCGCGTATCGCCCGCACAGGGCCAGAGGTTGAGACGATGGCGAGTCGTGATGGTTCGCCAACACTGGTGCGGCAGGGGCACATTCTGGCAGCAACGTTTCATCCTGAGTTGAGCGAAGATCGACGCGTGCATCAATACTTCCTCGACATGGTGACCGCCAGCACACGCTGACGCAGCGCCACGGTGAGACAATCACACCATGCCCGCTTGTGCCGCGATGATAGAGCTGCTGCGTTGGCCGTTGCCTGTCGACGCGGGCAATCACGCTGCGTTTGACACCTATCTGCGGCTTAGTCTCGACGCGATCCTCGCACTCTTCGCCCTGGCAAACATCCTGCTCTTTTTCGGAGTGCTGGCACGCCGACGAACGTCGCGTCCCGTCCACAAGCTCACGCTGGAGTACATCCCGCTCGCGCTCTTCATGGGTCTGCTCATCGCTGTGGCGGTGCACGCTGAGCGGATGTGGGCGCATCAACGATTCGTGGGTGCTGCGCCCGATGCGCTACAGGTTGAAGTCACAGGGATGCAGTTCGCCTGGTACTTCCGCTACCCAGGCCATGATGCCCGCTTTGGGCGCACCAGCCCGACGCTCGTCGCTCCCGGCGAAGGCAATCCTCTCGGTCTGGATGCCGTAGATCCAGCCAGCAAGGATGACATCGTCAGCTCTGAACTCGTGCTGCCTGCGGGCCGCGAAGTCGACCTCGCGCTCGAGTCGCAGGACGTTATTCACGGCTTCAGCGTGCCTGCTCTTCGGTTGAAGCAGAACGCGGTTCCCGGACAGCGAGCGCACGTCCACTTCACCGCGACAAAGCCTGGCCGCTATGCCATCCTCTGCACTCAGGTCTGTGGGCTGGGGCACTTCCGCATGTCGTCCACCTTGCGAGTGGTCACACCGGAAGAGTTCACGGCATGGCTCCACGCGCATGAGGTGCAGCGATGAACCGTTGGCTGCATCATCGCTTCGTCGGCTTCGGGTATCTCGCCATCGCAGCGGTTGCCGTGGTTGTGGGCACGTTTCTTTCGCTTGTCATGCGTATCCATCTCGCATGGCCTGAGTACGTCTTCCCTGTTCACGGAATCATCAAGCCGGAAGAGTACCTCGCACTCGTCACAATGCACGGTACGATGATGCTCTTCTTCGTGATGACCGTGGCTCCGCTCTCGGCGTTCAGTAACCTGATTCTGCCCGCCCAGATCGGCGCAACGCGTATGAGCTTTCCTCGGCTGAACCTCTTCGCGATGCTGCTCACCGGCTTCTCGTTCCTCGTGCTTTGTGCGGCGTTCGTTGTTCCCGGCGGCGCGCCTATCGGGGGCTGGACAGCCTATCCGCCGCTCTCGGTTTCTGCCCTAGCGGGCCCGGGCCAGGGCCTTGGCATGGACCTTTGGCTTGCCTCCATCGCGCTCTTCGGCATTGCCTCAACGGCAGGCGCGGTGAATACGCTGACAACCATCGTCAAACGCCGCTGCCCCGGCATGTCCTGGACGCGTCTTCCGCTCACCGTGTGGGCGTGGCTTACAGCGAACATGCTGGCCGTGATTGCGTTCAGTGTGCTGCTGGCAGCGCTGGTCCTGCTCTTCTGTGACCGTCACCTCGACACGACGTTCTTCATCCCGACAACCGACCTCATCAATGGCGTCCAGGTCGTTTCGCCGGGGGCACATCGAGGCTCCGGATCGCCGCTGCTATGGCTGCATCTGTTCTGGTTCTTCGGCCACCCGGAGGTCTACATCGCCATCCTTCCGGGCATGGGGCTTACCTCCATGGTGCTGGCAAACTTCGCACATCGCCGCGTCTTCGGCTACCGCATTATGATCGCGACCACGGTGCTCATCGGCATGCTCGGCATCCTTGTCTGGGGACACCACATGTTTGTCGCCGGGCTGAACCCGTTTGCTGGCGCGCTCTTCTCGGTTTCGTCACTCGCCATCGCGCTGCCGTCCTCTGCCAAGGTTCTCTCGTGGCTCGCGACCTCCTGGCGTTCGCGGATGCGTCTGGACACGCCCGCACTCTTCGCCCTCGGCTTTGTCTCGCTGTTTATTGCGGGCGGACTTACTGGCCCAATCCTGGCGCAGCCGATTCTCGACGAGTTCCTGCACAACACCTTCTTCGTCGTCGCACACTTCCACCTCATCATGGCACTTGCCGGTGTCTTCGGGCTCTTCTGCGCGACGTACTACTGGTTCCCTCTGCTCTTCGGTACGAAGCTCAACGAAGGGCTCGGTAAGTGGCACTTCTGGCTGACGATCCTCTTCGCCTACTCGACGTTCCTTCCGATGCACCTCACCGGCATCGCCGGCGAACCTCGCCATTACGCGCAACTGAACGGAATGGCTGGCCCAGCAGCGACGTTACTCGCCGCCACACTTCCGCTGCAGCGCCACGTCTCGTCGTCGGCCATCGCGTTAGCAACAGCGCAGTTGCTCTTTCTTTTCAACCTGATCTGGACGTTAAAACGACGCATCCCTGCAGGAACGAATCCGTGGAACGCGACCACGATGGAGTGGGCCCCGCCTTTAACGCCAGTCCGCACCTTCCGAGGCCCCTGCGAGTACAGCGACGACGGGCAAAGCTTCCGCCCGCAATGGAGCGAAGATGCTCTTCAAAGCATCGAACGAGAGTAATCTACTTTCAAAGGCTGACCCTATGCCCACCATACTGACACCGCCGGAGATTCGCCGCCACGCCGAGGAAGAGCATCACCTTGGCGAAAACGACAACGGAAACGGTCGTCGTCCGCCCACCGACAAGAAGACCGGTGGGAACGGGGATGGGGACAACTGGGACGCCCGACCGCAAGGCCGCCGTGGCCCTCGCGAGCGCCTGAAGCAGGCACGTATCGGTCTCTTTCTGGCAGTCGCGGCCGATGCGATGTTCTTCATTGCACTCGTCGGTGCCTTCTTCGTGCAGCGCGTCTCCGGCCACTTCGACGCCTACAACCGTTACATCAATGAATGGCTTCCGATCACGCTGCCGTCAATCCTCTGGATCAATACGGCCATGCTCTTCCTCTCATCCGTCACGGCTGAAATCGCACGCCAGGGTATGTTCCATGAGCACGATGCGCTGGAAGAGTGGATCGGCCTTGGTCGCCCCATCTCGAAGCGCGCGGGCCTCTGGCTGGGTGCCACGCTCTTCTTCGGGGCGCTCTTTCTTGCGGGACAGTTTGCGGCCTGGCAGCAGCTAAGCCTGCAGCACGTCTACGCGAGCGACAACCCCTCAAGCCACTACTTCTACCTCATCACCATCGCGCACGCGATCCATCTTGCCATCGGCATCGGCGCTTTGTTGACGGCGATGATGATCCTTCGCAAGGGGCGTTCCCTGCTGACGCGGCAGGTCTGGGTCGACTGCTCCGTCTGGTACTGGCACGCTATGGGGTTGCTCTGGGTAGGACTCTTCCTGCTGCTGGAGTTCGGCCAGTGATCCGCTCACTGCGCTCTGCGTCAACACGCTATCTCTGGATCGTCGGTTTCCTTTTGCTCTCTCACGCAGCGCAGTGCCTTGCTCAGGGCTGCGCCCTCTGCCTGGACTCCACGCGGGCCACGCCGCCAGCGGTGCAGGCAGGCTACCGTCACGCGATCCTGCTGATGGGCGGAGCAGGCGCTGCGATCTTCATCGCAGGCCTTGCTCTCTTTCGCCGCGAACGCTGACTAAGGCTTCAGGAAGATCTTCATCGATCCCGGCTGCGGGTTCGACGCCAGGTCAATCGCCTTCGCCGCATCCTCCAGCGAGAAGCGGTGCGAGATCAGCTTCGTCAAATCGAGCTTGCCTGAGCGATAGCCTTCGAAGACCAGGTCGATGCCTTCCTGCTGAATCGCAACTGACGCCGAGTACGAGCCCATCAGCGTCTTCTCATCCATGCAGACTGCCGCCGGATCAAACGGCGCTTCGCCATGCTGTGTGGAGGCAAAAAGCATCACGCGGCCACCAGGACGAATCGCCTCCATCGCCTGCGCGATGATCTTGTCCGAGCCAACAGCAACCAGCGCCACATCCGCACCGCGGCCTTCGGTGACGTCCTTGCATGCAGCCACCACATCGCCCCGTGCATCCAGCGGATGGTCCAGACCATACTGCGCAGCCACGGCATGACGCTCGGCGTACATATCGCTCGTCAGCACGGTAGCCCCTGTCTGGCGAGCCAACGCTGCCAGCAGAATCCCGATGCTCCCCTGCCCGATCACCAGCACGGTGTCATCGGACTCCAGTTCCAGCAGACGGATCGCCTTGAAGCAGGTGTTCACCGGCTCGATCCACGCAGCCTGCTCGAACGGAATATCGTCAGGAATACGAATCAGGCCGGCAGGCGTTACACCGTCGCCCACAATCCAATCCATCACGCGGATGTACTCCGCAAAGCCACCACCAGACGGTGCGCCTACGCCAGCCGTCGTTCCAACCAGCTTGTAGCGTTCGCACTGCGCAAACGTCTTCTTGCGGCAGTAGAAGCACTCGCCGCAAGGGATGTGATGGAACGCCATCACACGATCACCTACGGCGAAGCCGTTAACCCCTTCACCAACGCGAGTGATCGTGCCCGCCATCTCATGCCCGAAGACTCGCGGAGCCGAGTGCGACCCGGTATGAATCTTCTTCAGGTCCGTCCCGCAGATCCCGCAGGAATCAATGCGCACGAGCACTTCGCCGGGACCAATCTCCGGCACAGGAACCACTTCGGTTCGAACGTCATCCACGCCGCGGTAAACGGCAGCCTTCATCGTCATTGCCACTGCATCAGCCATCCCGTCTAGGATATCGCGCTATGCGTCGGCAATCACCTGTTCAAGCTTCACGGTCAGCTCTTTGAGAGCCGCAGTCGAGCCCTTGCCCAGCGTCATAGCCTTGCCCCACAGCCACGGACGAGCAGCGGTGTAGAGCGCGAACGCACCCGTCCGGAACGAGCCATGCTTGCCCGCAAACTTAGACATCCCTTCGAGCTCAAAATCGTGCGCATCGGAGATGCCCTTGATCGCGCGGAACGGAATGCTGTGTGCCCTTGCCAGCCGCGCAACGGTCGCGGCCTCCATGTCCACCATCGACGCGCCGTAGGCCGCTGCCAGGCGAGCCTTCTCCGCAACGCTTGCGATCGTCGCCGTCGTGGCCAGCACAAGCTCTGTGGTCGAAGCCGCACCGTAACGCTCGCCGCTCTGCGTGTCGATTACCACCCGAGCTTCCGCAATCTGGCCCGGCGTAAGCAACGGCGAGCAGGCCCCGGCCAGCCCTACCGAGAGCAGCTGCTGCACCTCGCCGCAAGCCTCTACCGCTAGCGTGGCCCGTTCGCTTCCCATCCCTGCCGCAACCAGAACAGCGTTCCCTCGCTGCACGCGAAAAACGCCCTGCTGCAACAATGTTGCAGCAGGCTTTGCATCCCCAAGCAGCCCTGCCAACTCTCGCGGCAACGCCGCCACAATGCCTATTCGAGCCATCTCTTCTATCGCTTTCTGCCGCGAGCCTGCGGCGGACAGGTCGAGTCGCGCACCACCAACTCCGGATCCACCAGCAACTGCTTGGCGTGGGAATGATCGGCATCTGCCGAAATTTGCCGAATCACCGTCTCTGCCGCCAGCATTCCCATCGTCCGCAGCGGTTGCCGCACGGTCGTCAGGCCGGGGTTCTGGAACGCCGCCGACTGAATATCATCGAATCCCACCACGGAGACATCCTGTGGCACACTCAGTCCCGCCTCGCGCAGCGCACGCACGGCTCCGATCGCAGAGACATCGTTGAACGCAAAGATCGCTGTAAACGGCACATCGCTCGCAAGCAAACGCTGCGTCGCGAAGTACCCCGGCTCATGCGACGGAGCATCGCCTTCAAGACGAGCCACCAGCCGCTCATCCAGCTTTACATTCGCCCTCTCGGCTGCCGCCTCAATGGCCTCCCAGCGCGACTCGGTGTCCGAACTGAAGGCCTGTCCCTTGATCACCGCAATACTCTTGTGCCCCATCCCTGCAAGATGATCAATCGCCTGTTCAGCCGCTCGGCGATGGTTCAGCACGATGTTCGTAATGCCCTCGTGCTCCTCTGGGCAAGAGATCGTTACGGTCGGGATAGGGGGATGCTGCTGCAGAATCGTATCTATAACCACAAGCCCATCCACCGCACGCTCAATCAGCAGCGCCTGCGCGCGTTCGATCAACTCTTCGCGGTGATGATGGCTGATCAATAGATAGAAGTAGCCTGCCTGCTGCAAGCCCTGCTCCAGCCCCGCGAGAACCAGCGTGGCATAGCCCTCGCTGATCTCAGGAACCAGAACGCCGATCGTCAGCGATTTCCCATGCCGCAGGGACCGCGCCAGCACATTGGGCCGGTAATTCAGCAGCTTTGCCGCTGCAAAAATACGATCTTGTGTCGCCTTTGGAATCGACTTCGCCGCCGGGGAATGATTCAGTACCCGCGATATAGCTGCGACAGAAAGGCCCAGATGCTCCGCAATCGTGGAAAGCGATGTCGGCTTGGTGCCACGCGCAGGTTGTTTCGAGGGGGCAGGGTTTTCAGCGGCCATCTCTCTATCCTGCCACGCAGAGCAGAAAACCACATCTGCGAAGAATGCATCACAGAACAGGTTACGAGTTGTGTTTTCAAAATCCTAGCTTGGCGTACACAGTACGCCTTGACATTGGTATAGCCAAAGGCGCATATTGCACCGTGGCTCAAACGTTTGCCTAAACCAGTTAGGGTTAGGCCGCTTCTGCAACAACTTTTGGAGGCAGTACATGAAATTCCACCTCAAATCCGGCCGCTGCACGCGTCCTGCGCTCTATGCGCTGGCTGCTGTCGCAATCACGGCTGGCTCTGCTACGGCACACGCTCAGTTCCGTACTTCGATCCAGGGTACCGTTACCGATCCCTCAGGCGCTGTTATTCCCAACGCCAAGCTGGATCTGAAGGATAACCAGACCAACCAGGTCCGCAGCATCGTTTCCGATGCCAGCGGCGTCTTCACCTTCCAAGCGCTTCCCGCCGATCACTTCACCCTGACCATCACCAGCACAGGCTTCAAGAAGAAGGTTTATAGCGACCTGACCTTCATCCCTGAGCAGGCCAACTCTCTGCAGGTTCAGCTCGACCTGGGGGCTGCGGATACGACGATCAACGTCGACGCTTCGACCGTCCCAGTGATCGATACGCAGACCTCGAATATCGGCGCGACGATCTCCGCCAACCAGATCCAGCACATGCCGGTCTTCAACAACGACGTCTTCACGCTCAGCCAACTGGCCCCCGGCGTTGTGGCCGACGGTGCACAGAGTGCTGGTGGCGGCGTCTTCACGAACCCTGGCAACCAGGGCCCAGGTGGTTCGACCAGCAGCGGTGCACGTCCGACGGAAAATGGTGTTCAGGCCAACGCTAACGGTCAGAACTACAGCAACAACGGAATTTCGCTTGACGGTATCAGCACCGTTTCGGCGGTCTGGGGCGGAACGACGATCATCACCCCGAACCCTGACTCTGTAGACAACGTTCGTGTTGTAACGAACAACTACGATGCTGAAGACGGTCGCTTCGCTGGCGCCCAGACTCTTGTCACATCGAAGTCTGGTACAAACCAGCTGCATGGATCGGCCTTCCTTTCGATTCATCGCCCTGGCTTGAATGCTTACAACAAGCAGACGATCGCTTCTCAAACGCCCCAGCGCAATAACGCGCGCTTCAACTACTACGGCGGAACGCTGGGCGGTCCGATCTGGAAGGACAAGGTTTTTGCGTTCTTCTCGTTTGAGTCAAGCCCGCAGACCTCTAATACAACGGGTCTCGCCTGGTACGAAACGCCGGCCTTCCGCGCACTTGCTCAGACGGGCAGCATCGCATCAACGTATCTGGGACAGACTGGTGGCGTTCCCAACGGAACGCTCGTTGCGAACCAGCCGACTTGCGCGGACGCTGGCCGTTCGACAGCAAACTGCGCAGTCATCGCAGGTCAGGGTCTTGATATCGGTTCTCGTTTGACCGGCGCTCTCGGAACGCAGGATCTTACGACCGATGGCACGAACCAGAACCCTGGTGTTGGTGGCGGCCTCGACGGCGTTGCTGATATCGCTTACTACAACACGGTCAATCCCACGTCTTCCTACTACCGCCAGTTCAACGGTCGTCTGGATGCGAACGTGACGAACAAGGATCACCTTGCCTTCACGATCTACTGGGTACCGCAGGGCGATAGCACCTACACCGGTGGAACTCGCGATTACAACTACTTCGTTCACAATCAGGTCAGCCAGGCCATGTCGACGATCTGGGATCACACGTTTACGCCGACTTTCGTCAACGAAGCTCGTGCAAACGTCTCAGGCTGGCGCTGGAACGAATTCACGTCCAATCCGCAGCAGCTTGTAGGTCTTGCACCAGCCGCGTTTGACGTCAACTTCGGTACGGCTTCCACCTCAACGATGAGCCAGTTCGGTACCTCCATCGGTTCGCATCTTGACCAATGGACGATCGCTTACAAGGATGTAGCCACGAAGACACTCGGCAGCCACACGATCAAGTTTGGCGCAGAGTATACCGGCCTGCACTACCTGCTCGATCCAACAGCGCAGCCGACCTACGACTTCTACAACGTATGGGACTTCCTCAACGATGCTCCCTACAAGGAGTCTGGCAACTTCAACTACCAGACGGGCAAGCCCGGTGGTGTGCGTCAGGACGAGCGTGAGAACCTGTGGGGCGGATTCATCCAGGACGACTGGAAGATCAAGCCGAACATGACTCTGCACGCAGGTCTTCGTTACTCCTACTTTGGCGCTCTCTACTCCAAGCAAAACGCGCTTCCTTCGATCACGCTCGGCTCAGGAGCTAGTGCCTTCACAAACATGCGCGCGGTTCAGGGACACAATCTCTGGAATCCTGATAAGTACAACTTCGGTCCTCAGCTTGGTTTCAACTGGAGCCCGGAGATGTTCAACAACAAGATGGTCGTTCGCGCTGGCTATGGCCTCTCGTTCAACCAGAGCGAAATTGCGATCACTGCGAACACTGGCTATAACCCGCCGGTTCAAAACTCCATTACCTTCCAGTTCAACTCTCCGTCGAACTCAGGTACCAACGGCAGCCAGATTCTCTACGCTGTTTCGAGCGACCTGAACTCGACAAACGGCTTCCCCGCGAATCCGAATGCGGTTACGTCGTACAACACGAACAGCTTGCCGACTGCCGGCAATGCAAGCATGACCATCCTCGGCGATGGAAACGGCAAGTACCCCACGATCTATGTTCAGCATTACTCGGCTGATGTGGAGTACCAGTTCCCGTTCCAGATCGTTGCCTCGTTGGGCTATCAGGGTAGCGTTTCTCGCCACCTCATCACTCAGCAGACACCGAATGCCTACGCAGTCGTTCGTGGCTACACGCTCAACCCCCTCGTTCCGAACGGTGGTGGCAGCGTTTACCTGAACGCAGGCAGCGCAAACAACAACTCGATGCTGGTCGAAGTGAAGCACCCATTCGCGCATCACTTCACCATCGATGGTCAGTTCCAGTGGGCAAAGAGCCTTGATGTCAATGGCTCGGGCCCGTACTCGGAAGATGCTTACTACCCGGCTAACGCTGGATCGTCGTATGGTCCTTCGGACTTCAACGTCGGCAAGATGGGTAAGGTCTATGGCCTCTGGCAGCCAGTCTTCTTCCATGGCGACAAGCGTTGGATTGAAAAGATTGCTGGCGGCTGGTCGCTTAGCGGTATCTTCAACTGGCACACAGGCTATCCCTTCTCGCCGTCGTATGGCATCAGCCAGTCGCTGTATTGCAACAGCTGCGGTTACACCTCGCTTCGTCCTTACTACAACGGCCGCGGTGGCAACGATCACAGTAACAATGCGTTCATTCATGGAACGAACTTCCAGAACACAGGCACGGCCACCACGCAGACTGCAACCGTTAACGGCAACGCGAACACCGTTGTTGCTTACAACGATAACTACTTCAACATTGCAAACTTCACGAACTCGATCACCTGGCAGAACGCTGCTGGTGGCGTAACCCCGACACAGGCACTGCCGAACCCTGCAGGAATGCGTCGCAACGGGTTCGTCGGTCCGAGCTATCGTGACGTGGATATGTCGCTCGTCAAGGCATTCGGCGTTCCTAACACTCGCCTGCTGGGTGACAACGCTAAGCTCGAGCTTCGTGCTGATGCGCTCAACCTCTTCAATCTGTTGAACCTCAACCCCAGCAGTGTTACGACCGCAATCGGATCTGGTTTCGGAAGCGATGTCGTTGCTCTGAGTGGTCGTCAAATTACCTTCCAGGCTCGCTTCAGCTTCTAAGCGAGTCCGGTTCTTGCATCCCTGAGAGCATGCCGGCAAATTCACTGCCGGCATGCTCTTTCCTTTTGTGCTCCTGTTGAACACTTCAGAGGTTTAGCCCATGCGCGCCCGCACCCTCGCTCTCTCGACCGCCGCTCTTGCCGGACTCCTTTTGTCCAACGCCCCACTTCGTGCTCAGCAAGCCGAAACCCTCACCATCGACGCGAAAGCCGCAACGACTCCCTTTCCCCATTTCTGGGAGCAGACCTTCGGCTCTGGTCGCGCCATCCTCTCCTTGCGTGACGACTACCGTCAGGACCTTCGCACCGTGAAGAGCGCGACCGACTTCAAGTCCGTCCGCTTCCACGGCATTCTCATGGATGAAGTCGGCATCTACGACCCTGACCGCCGCACCGTAGCCTTCGCGCAGATGAAAAACAGCGAAGCCGTCACCGACGGTACGGGCGAATATAACTTCTCGTATCTTGACCAGATCTACGACGGTCTCCTCGCGCAGAACGTTCGTCCGTTCGTCGAGTTGAGCTTCATGCCGCGCAAGCTCGCGGCTGACACGAGCAAGGTGCATCCCTTCTGGTATCACCCCTACGTCTCCCCGCCGAAGGACTACAAAGCCTGGGACAAGATGATTGCTGCGATGGCGCAGCATCTGGTCGACCGGTACGGCATCGACGAAGTTGCTACCTGGAAGTTCGAAGTCTGGAACGAACCCAACCTCGACTTCTGGGGTGGTGATCCGAAGCAGGCAACTTACTTCGAGCTCTACGACCACACCGCACGCGCCATCAAGTCCGTATCGCCGCGTCTTGTGATTGGCGGCCCTGCCACGGCGCAAGCCGCATGGGTCACGCCCTTCCTTGCCCATGTGAAGGCGGAGAATGTTCCTATCGACTTTGTCTCGACCCATGTCTATGCAAACGACACAGCAGACAACGTTCTGGGAACAAATGAAAATATCCCGCGCGACAAGATGGTCTGGCGTGCCGTCGAGATGGTCCACAAGCAGATTCTTGCTTCGCCTTATCCGAAGCTCCCGCTGATCTTCTCTGAGTACAACGCCAGTTATGCGAATGAGCCGAACGTCACGGACTCGCCTTACATCGGGCCGTGGCTTGCAAACACCATCCGCCAGGTCGACGGCCTTGTCGACAACATGGCGTACTGGTGCTTCTCGGATGTCTTCGAAGAAGGCGGTGTCGTTCGCACGCCCTTCTACGGCGGCTTTGGTCTGCTCGCTGCAGATAGCATCCCTAAGGCTTCGCTGAATGACTTCCGCATTCTCCATCGCCTCGGCGATCGCCGCATTGCGGTGGACTCGGAGTCTGCGCTTGCGACGACAACGAAGAACGAGCTTTCGATTGCGCTCTGGAACTACGCGCCTCCGGTCGGCACGGGAGCGAAATACACCATGCCCAAAGGTCCCGCTGGGCCAGATAAGGTATTCCATCTTGACCTGAAGAACTCTCCTTCGCGTGATGCGGAGCTCTGGCGCGTTGACTGGGACCACAGCAACGTCTTGAAAGAGTACGACGCGATGGGACGCCCGCAAGGCTCGCTGACGCGTGAGCAGATCACGCGCCTGCAGAAGGCTGGTGCACTCGCAGCTCCTGAGCATGTCCATCTCGACCATGGCAAGCTCGACGTCACTGTTCCCGCTCAGGGACTCGCTGTTCTTCTCTTCACCAAGTAAAAGGCGAAACAAGTGCAAAGAAGAAATCTTCTCCGACTTATGGCAGGCGCAGCGATTGCGCCTGTCATCCCTTCTCTTGCCTGGGCGGCACCAGCCTCCACGCTCAGCAAAGAGGACGATGCTTTCCTCGACGATATGCAGCGCCGCGGCCTTCGTTACTTCTGGGAGCAGGCCAGCCCGAAGACGGGTCAAGTGCTTGACCGCGCTCGCTGGGATAACAACACAGGCAAAATCGATTCGCGCCCCATGGCAAGCATCGCCTGCACAGGCTTCGCGCTTACCGCGTTCTGTATCGCCGATAAGCGTGGCTACATGCCCCGCGCACAGCTCGTCGAGCGTGTGCGCAATACGCTTCGCTTCCATGTAAACAAGATGGAGAACGTGCACGGCTTCTTCTCGCACTTCAATGATGTGGAGCTTGGCTATCCGTATCAAGGCAGCGAAATTTCGCCGATCGATACAACGCTGCTTCTCTGCGGTGTGCTCACGGCTCGCGAACACTTCAAAAGCGATGCAGAGATTCACCGCCTGGCCACCGAACTCTACTCACGCATCGAGTGGCCCTGGATGCTCAACGGTGGCACGACCTTCGCGATGGGCTATCGCAACAACCGCTTCATCGACTCGCGCTGGGACCACTTCTGCGAGCTCATGATGATGGTGCTGCTGGCCATCGGCTCACCCACGCATCCTGTTGAGCCCAGCGCATGGGACGCCTTCACGCGCCCCGTGATGAAGTTTGAGGATTACAGCTACATCTCCTCGCACGATCCTCTCTTCGTTCATCAGTACAGCCATGCGTACTTCGACTTCCGCAATAAGCGTGACAAGTACGCAAACTACTTCGAAAACTCGATCACCGCAACCAAGGCGCACGAGGCCTGGTGCCTCTCGCTCGGCAAGCCGTATTCGGAAGACTACTGGGGCATCTCGGCATCAGACTCAGCCAACGGATATCAAGCCTGGGGTGGCCCGCCGAAGCTCGGTACCGTTGATGGTTCGGTGGTGCCCTACGCCACGGCGGGCTCGCTTCCCTTCACGCCAGATGCTTGTATGCGTGTGCAGAAGTCGCTCAAGGCAAAGTACGGCAGCAAGGTTTATGGCCGTTACGGTTTCCGGGATGCTTTTCATCCGGACGCAAACTGGTACGACGCCGACGTGCTTGGCATTGACCTCGGCATTAGCGTTGTCATGGCTGAGAATCTTCGCAGCGGCTTTGTCTGGGACACGTTCATGAAGAACCCGGAAGTGAAGATCGCGATGAGCAAGGCAGGCTTCCGGCCCGAATAACTTCGTGCACTTTGCGTCTTAGACTTTGCGTACTTTGCGTTAGGGTTCTTCGCCTTTACAGGCAGCAGACTTCAACGCAAAGTACGCATCAATATCTGATGCTATGTCCGCGAGGTTCTTACTTAGGCCAGCGACTTCGGCGGAGCAGGTGCATAGCCATTCGCTACAAACCACTTGCAGGCGGCCTGCAGCGCATCATCCACAGGCATCACCCGAAGGCCGAGTTCACGCTCGGCCTTTGCCGCAGACGCGAACATCATCTTCTTGCCCATGCGCACTGCTTCCACCGTTGCTCGCGGCTCTTTACCGCGCAGCTTGCCCGTGAAGATCTCTTCAAAGAACGCGTACACCATCGCTACACTATGCGGCACCTTGTGCGATGGCGAAGGCAGACCGCTGATCGCAGCAAGCTTGTCCAGAATCTGCTTCAGCGTCAGGTTCTCTCCGCCAAGGATGTAGCGCTCGCCCGGGCGGCCCACGTTCAAAGCCGCAAGATGGATGCGAGCAATCTCTTCGACGTCGACAAGGTTCAAACCCGTCTCAACATAAGCCGGAAAATTACAATTCAGAAAGTCGACAAGGATGCGCCCGGTAGGCGTAGGTTTCACATCCATCGGCCCGATCGGGGTCGTCGGATTCAGGATCATGACATCCTGCCCTGCCTCCGCAGCCTTCAGCGCTTCCTGCTCGCCCAGCCACTTCGACCGCTTGTAATGCCCGATCATGTCAGCTTCGCTGACCGGCGTCGTCTCGTCCACAATGGTGCCGTCGGTCTTGAAGCCCATCGTCGCCACCGAACTCGTGTACACCACGCGACGCACGCCAGCTTCGCGTGAGAGACGCAGCAACTCACGCGTGCCGTCTACATTGGCTTTGTACATGTCCGCCGGATCAGGAACCCACAGGCGGTAATCCGCAGCAACGTGCAGCACCGCATCCACACCCTGCAATGCGGCTGCAAAGGACGAAGGATTCCGCAGGTCGCCTGTTACAAGCTCTGCACTCTTCGGTAAATTGGTCAGGATTGACGTTGGCCGTACGAGAAGCCGCAGCTCGAAGCCCTGCTCTGCCGCAAGCCGCGCCACATGGGAGCCGACGAAGCCTGTAGCTCCGGTGATGAAAAGCTTCATCGCAGTAGCCTAGTCCAGCTTCTCAGGCTCGATCTGAATGTTCGTCTCGCCCGCAGCCTTCTTCTCCCAGTACTTCTTTACCCAGGCTTCGAAGGTCCTGCCGGCAGCCGTATCGCGCCCGGAGAAGTTCAACGCTGCGATCTCCGAGTACGGAATCATCACACGCTGAATAGCCGTCGTCGTGGTGCCCTTTGCAGGTGTCGGCATAATCCGCACAACGGAGGTCTCGAGCGTAGTGCCCGTGCGACGGTCGTAGAGGTAACCCTCGACAACAGTGCCGTCCTTGCGCGTGATTGTCACATCGCCGCGATAATCAAATGCCTTCTCAAGCACTTCACGCACTTCCGACTCTGACGCCAGTGACGGGATCCAGCCTTCGAGGTTCTCGCGTTCGCGGCCGGCGATGACTTCGATGTCATCCTGCGACTGGTGCTGAAGCTGCTCGATCTTGAGGTGTTCCTGCTGGTCGGTCGCCATCGTCTTCCTTGCCTTCTTCTTCAAATGAAGAGCGCGAAACCGGCGGCCTCGCGCTCTGAAGTACTCTTTGCTACTAACGTGCTTTAGTCGCCCGAAACGGTCGACGTTTCCTGAATGCTCGTCTTCACCACGACGTTCGTGGTGTTGCCGTTAGCGATCTGCACCAGCGGACCATGCGTCTGTGCGGGCCACTCGTTCAGCAGCTTCATCGCATCGGCATCTTCGTAGGTCGGCTTGAACATGTAGCGCTTTGCGGTCTGGATAAAGCCCTTCAGCGAGCTGAAGTTGTAATCCACCGCCGAGGCTTCATGACCAGAGTGCACCATGCAGTTCGCGCAACGCGGGTTACCGCTCTTGGCGCCGTAGTTCTCCCACTCGGTCGCTTCCATCAACTCCTGGAAGGTGTCCGCGTAGCCGTCCTGCAGCAGGTAGCAAGGCTTCTGCCAGCCAAAAATCGAGTACGTCGGCATGCCCCACGGTGTGCACTCAAAGTTCTGTTTGCCCATCAGGAACTCGGAGAAGAGCGGATGTGTATTGAACTCCCAGCTCTTCTTGCGGTTCGAAAGGATAGCGCGGAACATACGACGCGACTTTGCCTTGCCCAGGAAGTGCTGCTGGTCGGGGGCCTTGTCGTACGTGTAGCCAGGCGAAACCATCATGCTCTCAACGCCAGCTTCCATGAGCTGGTCGAAGTGGCGGCGAACCGAGTTTGGGTCAGCGCCATCGAAGAGAGTCGTGTTCGTCGTGACGCGGAAGCCCGCATCCACAGCTGCACGAATGCCGCCCATTGCGATGTCGTAGCCACCCTCGCGGCAAACGCCGAAGTCGTGGTGCTCGCGTTCGCCATCGACGTGTACCGAGAACGACAGGTACTTCGAGGGCTTGAAGAGATGCAGCTTTTCCTTCAGCAGCAGCGCGTTCGTGCACATGTACACATACTTCTTGCGCGCTACCAGACCAGCGACGATCTCCGGCATCTGCGGATGCAGCAGCGGTTCTCCACCCGGGATGGAAACCATCGGGGTATCGCATTCTTCAGCAGCAGCCCAGCACTGTTCGGGCGTCAGCTCAGCCTTCAGAATGTGTGCCGGGTACTGGATCTTGCCGCAGCCTGCACACGCGAGGTTACAGCGGAACAGCGGTTCCAGCATCATCACCAACGGGTAACGCTTGCGGCCCTTCAGCTTTTGCTTCAGGACGTAGGACATTACGGTGAACGCTTGGGAAACGGGTACGGCCATGCGGTGGTTGCTCCTCTTACCAGTTTACTAGATGTGCAGCCCCTTCACGACGATGCAGGGGTATCTAGGGCACTACCATTTGTTGCGTTCAGCCTTCTGAACCATATCCACATCGCGCTCGCCCTGGAGAATCGCCGTCTCAGCCCCATGCGCACCTTCAGCCCAGGCATCGAAGTTCGCCACCTTGAATCGAGCGTCGACCAGCGCCTCGAGATACTGCTCAAGCTGCTCTGGCGTGGCCTGGACGGCAGCCGTGCCGCGAAAGCCATACTTGGCCTCGACTACCTCGATGCGTTGATCCGCATTATTCATCGGCCAATGCAGACTCTGCAGCGTATCGAGCACATCATTGCTTTCGCTGAAGGCCTGAATTTCTTCCTGCGACAGCACATGGACAAGCTGGCTATTCAGAGCAGCCTTCCACGTCGGATTGATGGGCTCATCCCAATCAGGCGTCGCCGGATGCGATGACGCCGGTAGCGGCTGCTTCGTCTTCAAAGACTGCTGAACCTGGGCAATACGTGCATCCAGCCAGACCAGCTTGCTTACACAAGAGCGGTGTACATTCTCGGAGTCAGCAATAGATTTTCTCGCATCGACATTGATGCCTTCGAGAAGTTCATGCCGCTGATGCCGGTGGTGAAACCACTCCACCGTCTGCTCAAGCCCCACAGCGATGATCAAACCCACAACGATCGTGGCGATATGGATGAAAAAATCGCGCCACGAGTGAACCGCGTGCTCAGGCGGGTGGACGTCTAGCATGGGAACTCCGTTCGCGAATCCATCGTTACGCTTCTGCAGCTTCCTTTTCCAGCGCCTTCTGATACGTCGTCAGCGCCAGCAGCGGGAAGTACTGCTTATAGAGGTGATAGCCGAGGTAAAACACCCGTGGGAAGCCCGTTCCGGTGTAGTACGACTCGCCCTTGCGGCCAGCAGCCAACTCTTCCCAGCTACCGTCCGTCTGCTGGCGATCAATCAACCAGCGGATGCCCTTGGCAACCGAATCGGATCGAGTATCACCGGCAGCGAGCAGGCCAAGCAGCGCCCAGGCAGTCTGCGACGGAGTCGAAGGACCTTCGCCGCGCTCATCAGGAGCATCGTACGTTCCGCACGTTTCACCCCAACCGCCATCGGTGTTCTGCACCATGCGAATCCATTCGGCAGCCTGCTGTACGGCGGGTTCGTACTGGTCGAACTCCATCGCCTGCAAGCCGCGAAGTACAAGGAACGTGCCGTAGAGGTAGTTGACTCCCCAGCGTCCATACCAGGCACCGTCGTAGGTTTGCTCCTTGAGAATGAACTGGATAGCGCGTTCCACACGCTTATCCCGACGCGTGAAGCCATACGCCGCCAGCATCTCAAGAATGCGCCCTGTGATGTCGACCGTTGGTGGGTCAAGCATCGCGTTATGATCTGCAAACGGGATGTAGTTGAAGATCGTCTTGGTGTTATCGCGATCGAAAGCAGCCCAGCCGCCTTCCTTGCACTGCATCGCCAGCACCCAGTTCAACGCACGCTGTTCCACCTCATGCTGATAACGCTCACGAGGGTTCGTGACTGCCTTCAGCGCGAGCAAAACTTCCCCAGTATCATCCACATCGGGGTAAAACTCATTGTTGAACTCGAAGTACCAGCCGCCCGGCTCGACGTTCTTGACCTTCTCCGCCCAGTCGCCCTTGTGCCGGACTTCTTTCGACAGCAGCCAATCCGCAGCCTTCAGCAAGCGCGGATCGTCCTTTGAAATCCCAGCCTCGCCAAGCGTCGACAGAACCTGGGCTGTATCCCAGACTGGCGAAAGGCACGGCTGCATACGGAACGTCGGCGTCGGGTAATCCGGTTGTCCTTCCGGGCAGTCAATCCCAAGCTTTTCAAACTCATCCATCGCCCGAATGACCTGCGGATCGTCCGGCGAGTAGCCGAGGTAGCGCAGAGCGACAATTGCATTCAGCATCGCTGGATAGATTGCGCCGAGTCCATCAGACATCTCGAAGCGGGCCAGCATCCACTCTTCGACCTTCTTCAGCGCACGATTGCGCAGCGGTCGAATGTGGAAGCGCTCGGCAAAGTGTGCCAGGCGGTCCCATGCCAGGAAGAAGTTCCGCCACGAAAAGAGCTTCTTGTCCCAGCGGAGATGAAGATTGGCATTCTTGCGGCCACCGACGAAGAGCTCATCAATGCTCTGCTCGTCCGGAATCTTCTTGAGCGGCTTCTTGGCGTAGAGCACGGTCAGCGGCACAAGAATGCCACGCGACCAGGAGCTCATCTCGTAAATATTGAAATAAAACCAGTTCGGGAACAGGATGATCTCTGGCGGAATCGCCGGAACCGCGTCATAGTCGTACTGTCCGAGCGCACACAGATAGATCTTGGTGAAGGTATTGCACTCCACCACGCCACCCAGCGACAGCACGTTCTCACGCGCCTTCTCCATCACGGGATGATCGACAGCCCATCCCATCAGCTTGAGGGCAAGGTAGCACTTTACGCCGTAGTTGACGTTCGACGGACCGCCCGGATACAGGCTCCATCCACCATCATCATTCTGGTGACGAAGAATCTCGTTGATGCAACGCTCCATCTTGCCGGGGTCACCCGTGCCAAGAAGCGTGTGCATGTAGATGTAATCGGCCTCGAGCATCGAATCTGCCTCGAGTTCACCGACCCAGTATCCTTCTTCATGTTGCTGACCCAGGAGCCACTCCGCAGAGCGGCGAATTCCTTCCGCAACTTTGTCGAGACCAAGGTCCATGCGGCCGAATTTTGGCTGTTTCGTGCTCATCCAATTCCTGTCTGATTGCGTAAAACCCATGCCCGGCAACGGACATGGGTCTCGAAGCTAATAAAACGACCGTCGCTAAACAGCGGCCTGCGGTTCAACCTTCGGGGCCGCCGCGATCGCCTGAACGATCTCCGGCGGAAGTCCGAAGCGAACGTTCTCCGGCATCACTTCTACTTCTTCCACGGAGTTGTAGCCCTTGTCCTGCAGGTAGCCGACAACTTCCTGTACAAGCACTTCGGGAGCCGAAGCACCTGCCGTAATCGCCACCGTCTGCTTGCCGTCCAGCCACTCGGGCTGGATGTCTTCTGCCTTGTCGATCAGGAAGCTCTTCGTTCCGAGATTCTCTGAAACTTCAACCAGGCGGTTCGAGTTCGACGAGTTACGTGAGCCAACCACCAGCACCAGATCGGCGCCATGAGCGACGTTCTTTACAGCTGTCTGGCGATTTTCCGTCGCGTAGCAGATGTCCTGCGCGTGCGGTCCGGCGATGTTCGGGAACTTCTTCTTCAGCGCGTCGATCATCGTCGCCGCTTCGTCGAGCGAGAGCGTCGTCTGGGTCAGGTAGGCGACCCGGTTTGGATCGGGAACAACCAGAGCGTCGACCTCTTCCGGGGTCGACACAACCTGCGTCACGTCCGGAGCCTCACCCTGCGTACCCTCGACCTCTTCGTGGTCGCGGTGGCCTACCAGCACGAGCGAGTAGCCCTGCTTGGCAAACTTGATCGCTTCGATGTGGACCTTGGTCACCAGCGGGCAGGTCGCATCGATCACCTTAAGACCGCGCTCCTTGGCGCGCTCGCGCACGGCCGGCGAAACGCCGTGTGCGGAGTAAATCACGCGCTTGCCTTCCGGCACTTCGTCCAGTTCGTTGACGAAGATCGCGCCCTTGGCGCGCAGGTCGTCCACGACATAGCGGTTATGTACGATCTCTTTACGCACGTAGATAGGGGCGCCGAATGTTTCCAGCGCAATCTTCACAATATCGACGGCACGGACGACACCTGCACAAAATCCACGGGGCTTTAGCAGCAGCACACGCTTGGTGTTGGCGAGGTTGTCATTGGGGGTGGCGGCGGTCGGTTCCAGGGTCACGGGGCTCACCCATCCAGTATACCGCCGCTGCCACAAATTTGTGGCACATATAGGACGAACCCCTCAAGGTTCCGAGTTGCCTCGAAATTCAATGGCATCAAAACGAAAGCGGCGATCCGAAGATCGCCACTTTCGTTGTATCTGACACAAGGTTTACGGCATGGTGCCGGGATGGCCGTAGGAGAGCTGCGACCAGGTGGGAGCAGCCGTTCCAATGACCTGAATCAACCCTGCTGCACCGCTGGCTCCGTAGCCAACCCAAAGAGTGCCGGCATCGTCGATGGCGATAGCATCCGGATCGGAAATGCTTGTAGCGCAAGTGGCGGCTGCACTAGCCAACTGGCAGGGGGCAAGGCTGAGGAAGTTTGCCGTGCCGTTCATCGTGGCATAGATGGTCACGCCAGAGGTCGTATCGTAACCATTCCATTCCACGCCTTGACCATCCACCTGATTCATCGTCGGATAGGCACCTGATGTAGCCAGGGACGTCGAAGAGGCGATACCCGTGACATAGCCATTGCTGTCGAATGAAGGTGTCAGCGTAGCAACCGCAGACTTCGCCGCAAATACTGGGCGATTAGAGCCGTCTACGGCCACTCCCTTCACGTAGTAGGTCGATCCGCTGGCAGGCGAAGGCAAGGTGAATTCGGTATAGGTGCCATAGCCTGTAGCAGCCTTAGGCAGATAAGCCGAAGTCGAGTTCGCGGTTGAGGTGCTTGAGTAGTACCCGATCCACAGATTCTGGTTCGAATCGAAAGCCATGCCTTCGACGTTCTGTTTCTGTATTCCCGACATGGTTGCCGGTGTGGCGGAGCCCGCTGGTGTCTGCCAAAGCTGGTAGTAGTTCGCGTTGGTGGTCGCGGATCCTATCCAGACATTGTTCGAACGGTCGACGGACAGAGCCCAGGCGTAATACGGGTACGGAGTTGAGGACTTGGAGATGTCCGTGCAGCTGCTGCCATCTGCCGTATTGAAGCAGTTGATATGCGCTGTCGCTACGGTGCTGCCATCGTTTGCCAGCCATACATGGCCCGCTGTATCCGTGGCAATGTGCTTGGCGTTGTAGAAGGTCGCAGCAGTCGAAGAAACCCAGTTCCCGGTGCCGCCTGCGGAGAGCGAAAATACGCGATTCGCTGTCCCTGAAGTTCCGAGAGTATCCGACGTGTAAACGGTTCCAGCCGCATCCAGAGAAACAGAGAAGACGCCGTTGAAGGTTGACGCCGTGCTTCCAACCGTCGAAGCGGGATACAGGATGCCCATCGAGAAATCCGTGGGTTTCTTGGTGAGTGCCGGGGCAAACCCTGCACCGACTGACGGTGTGAGCAAATAGATGTTTGCGACCGAACTGGTGTCATAGCCTGTCGGGTGCTTCGCCAGATTCACCATCGCCATCAACGTGTCCGTCGGTGCGGCGGGGATCCCGGTTGGCGTCGGGTAAGAGTCCGGCAAGGTCGTGTATCCGAAGAGCAGGCTGCAGGAGGTGGTGTCGCCCGTGGAGCTCAAGCCTGTGCTGTTTACGCAGGACTGGATAGCGTTTGCAAGCGTATTCACCAGCGCCGCAGGAACCGATGCGGACGCGTTTGCAGGCAGCGTGCTTCGAGCTGCGCCAGTCGGCATGGAACCGGTGAAGCTGATCATGTCGACTAGGTTCACGGCGTTCTGGAAAGCATGGGCAAGGCCTGCGCCGGTGCAGCTTGTCGTTACACCTGCAGTAAGGCTGCAGCTTCCCGTAGGATCATTGTTCGTCGTCGGCGCGTTAACCCAGACGCGCTGATCGCCATCACCCAGGTGGGACGGATCTTCCGAGATGAAGTTGGAAAGCGCATACGCCGTGGCGACCGTGCTGGCTTCACTCATGAAGATGCGTGTCGCGCTCTTCTGGGCGTCCGTGCTCAGGCTGGTGCAAGGTCCAAGAACAGCCATATGCACCGAGTTGACATTCGTTCCCGTCGCACCCGTGTTGCCGCCCGTAACCGTGATGTACGCGTACTGACCGCTTGTGCAGGTGTACGGGTAGTTCGTGTTGTCAAAGGAGAAACTACCCGACGCCGAGGTCGTTACGGTCTGTCCTGCCGAAAGCTCAATCGCCTGCGAACCGTAGGTTGCGCCGGAAGCGGTTGTATTCGTCTGCCAAAGTCGCACACGGCCACCGACAATCGGATTTGGGCCGCCGTGAATGACGCCCTGGACCGACGCCATAGACAGCTCAGGCGGTGCGGCCGACGTACCAAGACCACAACCGGTGAGAGCAAGTGCCGTAGCGCCAGATACGACGCACAAGAGCACACGAACAGACTGTTTATGCAAGGAGAAGAGCATAAGGGAGACGAACCTTCCTGGGGTACAGGGTGATTTGATATCGTTTTGCTTAAAGTTCCCCCAGCGTACCAGTTTGGGAATGTACTGTATATGGAAATCATGCTAGGTATTGATTTTTCCCAAAAGAAAGGCCGCCCAGGTGACTCCTGGGCGGCCTTTCTAATGTGAGAGATGAATCTAAATCTTTTCGCCGGAGCATCCTGCATGATGACAATCGCAAGAGAGCGAGGTCACGCTCTTGCTGTCTTCACACATCTGGGAGCAGTACTTGGACTCGCCTGTCACCGTACAAGAGCAGGCAGGATGGGCACATTTTTTCAGGCTATCTGACATCGTCACACTCTCCTCTTTCTTCAAGCAATAGGAGAGGAGTGCGGCGGTCAAGGGTTGCTTCACCGCTTCTGAAGCCTTCTAAGCTGACGCGTTCAGCATCTGTTCCGCGTGCGCTCGTGACGTCTCCGTCAGCTCTGCGCCAGAGAGCATTCGCGCAATCTCTTCAATACGTTCCGGTCGTTCGATACGACGAACGCCCGTATGTGTCCGGCCGCGGCGTGTCTCCTTTTCGATCAGGAAATGCTGATCGGCAAAGGCTGCGATCTGCGGCAGATGCGTAATGCAGAGCACTTGCTGCCCAGCCGCAAGCGTCTTCAGTTTCTGCCCAACGGCTTCTGCCGCTCGACCGCCGATACCGATGTCGATTTCGTCAAAGACCAGCGTACGCGGCAGCGGTGTGCGCCTCCGGCGTGCCGAAGCCGCGCCCTCTTCCACCGAAACCTTCAGCGCCAGCATCACGCGCGACATTTCACCACCCGAAGCGATCTCCGTAAGCGGCTTCAGAGGCTCGCCGGTATTGGTCGCAATCAGGCAGGAGATCGTATCCCAGCCCGTCGCGGCCCAGGCAGACTCCTGCGTATCCGATCGAATTTCGACGGCAAAGCGCACGCTCATTGCCAGATCGTTGATCTGCTTTTCCGCCAGACGAGCAAGCTTCTTCCCTGCTGCATTTCTCGTTTCGGTTAGAACGTCAGCCTGCTTGCGATAAGCGCCTGCCGCAGCCATCAACTCTTTTTCGAGCTCAATCAGGCGAGCATCGCGGTTCTCAAGATCAGAAAGCTTCTGCGCTACATCTTCGTAAAAAGCGATAACTTCTGCCAGCGTCGCTCCATACTTTCGCTTCAACCGATCCAGAGCGGCCAGCCGATCTTCAATCTCAGCCAGACGATCAGGCGATGCCGTGATGCTTCCAGCCAGATCACGCAGAGTCGTAGCCGCGTCTTCTACAGAGGCCTTGGCCGCCGCGAGTTGCTGAGAAATCTCCGTGAAGCGCGGATCGTAGCGAGAAAGATCATCAACGTGGCGCAACGCAGCGCCCAGCAGCGACTCCGCCGAAGTCTCCGCTTCGTACAGCAATTCCTGCGCGGCGTTCGCTCCAGTAAACAAACGTTCGGAGTTCGCCAGCACGCGCTTCTCTGTCTCCAGCAGCGCGTCTTCCTCCGCATCCGTGATCGCGGCCGCATAAATTTCACGCGCCTGGAAGCTCCACAGGTCGAGCAGACGCAAACGGTCCTGCTCGGCAGAGCGCAGTTCGTCAATCTGGTTCTGCAGCGTGCGCCAGCGCACGTAGGCCGCAGCGCACTCTTCCGTCGAAATACTGGCGTAGCGATCCAGCAACTGGCGCTGCTGCGCAGCATCAAAACTCGTCAACGTCTCTGATTGCGCATGAACCAGCGCGAGTTCCGGAGCAAGCTGTCGCAGCACCGCAACCGTAGCAGGCTGATTATTGATGAACACCCGCCCTTTACCGTTTGCGGCAATCTCGCGGCGCAGCAAAATCTCGCCGCCTTCGGGGTCTACCCCATTCGCTTCCAGAATCTCTTCTGCGCCGGGCGTCGCTTCAAAAACGCAGCCAACAACAGCTTTTTCAGCCCCATGACGCACCAGGTCGGAAGAAGCTTTGCCTCCCAGCAGCAGTGCCAGAGCGTCAATTAGGATCGACTTACCCGCACCGGTTTCGCCGGTCAACAGGTTTAGCCCCGGCCCGAACTCGGCGACCGCGTGGTCGATAACAGCGTAGTTTTCTGCGCGCAGTTCGAGCAGCATGTTGCGGAGAGAATAGCAGAGCAGGCGAAGGAAAGGCGTTACTTGCCGGCTCCCCTGTTGCTTCCTCATGCTCGCCTCGCTGCACTTCGGCGCGTCTCACGATAGACTGCGGAGGATGACTACAGCTGTGATTTCGTTGGCAACGATATGGCTTCAGGATGCGGTTGATCCGGCAACAGCGGCGCCCGTCGCTCCTCCGGTTTCCGCAGCGCACTCCAGCGCTCTGCTGGACATGATCCACAACAGCGGCCCCGTCGCGCTGACCGTGCTCCTGATTCTGCTCGTGATGAGCGTGTTTTCCTGGGCCGTCATGATCGCGAAGTGGCGTTCCTTCAAGGAAGCAGACGCGCAGAACAAGCGCTTCATCCGCGCCTTCCGCAAGAGCGGACGTCTGAGCGAGATTGCGGCAGTTGCTGACCAGTTCCGCCCCAGCCCCCTCGTGGCTGTCTTCCATGAGATCACCGACGAGTACCAGCGCCAGAGCGGAGGCCGTGGCACGCCACCGAATCCGCAGGCTCTCGAGCGTGCCGCGCAAACCGCGTCCAGCGAGTCGCTGACCACGATGGAGACGCGCATGACCTGGCTCGCCACCATTGCTCAGATCGCGCCCTTTGTCGGCCTCTTCGGCACAGTCATGGGCATCATTGACGCCTTCCACGGCCTCGGCACCGCTGGCGCAGCCACGCTGCGCGCTGTGGCCCCGGGCATCTCGGAAGCCCTCATTACCACCGCCGCTGGTCTTATCGTCGCGATCCCCGCTGTCATGGGCTACAACCAGCTCACGGCGCGTCTGCGCGAGTTCGGCGCACGCATGGACGACTTCGGTCGCGAGCTTCTCAACGCCATTGAGAACGCCGCCCTGACGTCTCCTCAATCCCTCGTGAACGAGCAGCGCGATGAGCGGAGGCCGTACTAACGATGGCCTTCACCGGAGCCAAAGGACGAACACAAACGGCGCTGGCGGATATCAACATCACTCCGCTCGTGGACGTGGTGCTGGTGCTTCTGCTGATCTTCATGGTCACCGCGCCCGTGCTGCAGTCAGGCGTGGACGTAGCTGTTCCACAGACGCGTACGGTGAACCAGCTCACGGAAGAGCATCAGGTAGTCACGATCGACAAGGACCAGAACGTCTTTCTCGACGACAAGCCGGTGAACATCCATGATCTGCCCACCCTGCTTCAAGCCAAAGGCAAAGCCGACGCCAAGCGTACGGTGTACGTCCGGGCCGATCAGAAGGTGCCGTTCGGAGCCTTTGCTTCTGTGATGGACGCGGTCAAGCAGGCTGGCATCAGCAACATCTCTATCGTGACTCGTCCCCTGGAGCGGTAAGCCTCGTAACGATGCCTTTGAACTCACTCATGAGCGAAAAACAGGAGGATCGCTTCGGCCAGAGCATGGCTGTTGCGGTCGGCTTGCATATTGCCCTGGCCGCCGGTCTCGTCGGCTTCGCTATCTGGGGACACATGCACCGCGATCCCTGGGGTGCGGACAAAGCCGAGGTTGGAGCCATTCAGGCTTCCATGGTTTCGGCGATTCCCTTGCCCGAAAAGGCCCAGCCGGTAAAAGACCAGGTGCTTGCTCCGGACGAAACAAGCACCGCGCCAACGCCTCCGCCGAAGGAAGCCACCGCGCCTCCGCCGAAGCCGACCGACGTTCTCGTGAAGGCCAAGGAGCCTCAGAAGAAGCCGACCAAGACCGGTCCCGTCGACACGCCCGCACCGCCCAAGCATCCCCAGCCCACTCCGGACGTTCCGAAGAAGGCCACGACCGGACAGGTCGCGACGCAGCTCGCGTCTTCAACCACTCCCGTGGGCAGCGGGTCCGCGACGGCCACCATTCTTGACCGCACCTTCGGAGCCCGCTACGCCTATTACGTCGGCATCGTGAGCCGAAAAATCGGCCAGAACTGGTACAAGGGCGAAGCAGACCCACGCTCCTCCACCGGCCGCCAGGTAACGATGGTCTTTGATATCGACCGCGACGGCACACCCTCCAACATTCGCGTCGAAATTTCGAGCGGCTCCCCCACGCTGGATATGTCCGCCAAACGCGCTCTGCAGCGCATCGACACCTTCGGCCCTCTGCCGGACGGCCGCAACTCCATCACCGTCGAAGACACCTTCATCTACGGCACACAGTAGGAATCAACTCAGGTAACCCTGCTCGCAAGGCGACGTTTTACACCGACGTGCGTCTACGATAGTGACGATGGCTCTCGACCTGCGACGACTTCGTGCCTTGCGTGTTTGCGGTGCAGCCCTGGCTGCGCTGGTGTGTTCCGTGTGCGTCTCCACAGCGAGCGCCCAGGACTGGTTCAAGATCAAACAGGACAACGGTGCGGGGACAATCCGTATCGCTGTTTCTGACTTCAAGGGTGCTGCCGATCCCCTGAAGCTTTCCTTCGATACGACGCTCTCAGCCGACCTTGCCAATGCTGGCATCTTCGATATCGTTTCGAAGACAATGAATCCGCAATCGACTCCCGGCCTTCCTGCAGAGATCAACCTCGCGCAGTGGTCCGCAGCGCCTACAAACGCTGCCATGGTGGCGTTCGGTAACCTCAGCGTTGTCGGCGGCAAGCTGACCGTGAACGGCTTCCTCTTTGACGCCAAGAACTCACAATTCCCGCAGGTCTTCGCCAAGCAGTATCACGAAGCCCCCACCGAAGACATGGCTCGCCAGATCGCGCATCGCTTTGCGGACGAGATCATCTTCCGTCTCGGCGGCGGCATCCCTGGTATCGCAGAGACCAAGATCTACTACGTAAAGATGATTGGCGGAGCCAAGGAAATCTGGGAGATGGACTATGACGGCGCAAACCAGCATGCGATCACGCATCTTGGAGCCATCAGCCTCTCTCCGCGCGTCTCGCCCGATAACTCCCGCGTAGCGTTCACCTCTCTCGGCCGCGACGGCTTCCAGATCAAGATGTTCTCCCTGCTGCTGGGTCGCATCGTCAACTTTGCGTCGGTTGGTGGAACCAACGTCTCACCGGCATGGGCACCAGGTGGTCAACAGCTTGCTTACTCTAGCTCTCGCACCGGCGATCCTGAAATCTGGGTCAGCGACCCGCAGGGCTCGCTGGCGCACAAGATCACCAGCTTCCGCGGCCCGGACGTCTCCCCAACCTGGAACCCTAAGACCGGCGCGCAGATCGCATGGATCAGCGGCCGCACCGGCCTGCCTCAGCTTTACATCATGGACTCCGACGGCTCCGGCGTTCAGCGCATGACCGATGGCGGTTACGCCACCTCTCCTAGCTGGTCGCCGAACGGACAGTTCGTGGCCTTCGCCTGGGATCGCAAGTACGGCCCTGGCGCCCCCGGCGGGCAGGACATTTATGTGATGGAGATCGCCACCAAGCGCTGGATTCAGCTCACGCATGACGGCGGTCGCTGCGACTTCCCTTCGTGGAGCCCCGATGGGCGCCACATTGTGTATGCCAACTCTTCCGATGGACGGGCGCAACATACGCGGATCATGAGCATGCTTGCCGACGGCACGGAAAAGCATGTGTTGACGGGAGCGGGCTCTGATATGCCGAACTGGAGCTGGCACTAGTGTCTGCTCTTCCACAGCTTTTCGACTAGACTTAGGCGGTGAGGTTTACTGTGATGATGCGTTGGCGTGTAGCGGCTAAGGCCGCAATGCTTGGTACGGGACTGCTCTTGGCAACTACTGGCTGCCACAAGAAACCGAAACTTCCTCCTCCCGATACGACGGCTCCGACAACGACTGTGGCTCCTCCCACGGCGTCGATCACGGCTGATCCATTGGCAATCGACCTCGGCCAGTCCGTGGTGCTCAACTGGCGCACGACAGATGCGACCAGCGTCTCCATCGACGGAATCGGTCAGGTTGCGGTCAACGGAACCCAGACCGTCAGCCCGGCGAACTCGACCAACTTCCACCTGGTCGCTCGTGGTGATGGCGGCACTACCGAAGCCAGCGTTCGCGTGACCGTTCGTGTTCCTGAGATGCCCAGCACCGGCCAGTCCAACGGTGGCGACCCCAACGATATGTCTAACATCTCGGATGCAGCCTTCCACGCAGCCGTGCCGGACGTCTTCTTCGGGTATGACAGCTTCGAGATCAGCGGCGACGCACAGAACTCGATCTCTGCCGCGGCTCGCTATCTCACGCAGCACCCTGGTGTAAAGATCCTCATCGGCGGCTACTGCGATGATCGTGGTTCGGCCGAGTACAACATCACGCTGGGTGAAAACCGCGCAAACTCTGCGAAGACCGCTTTGGTTAGCGCCGGTGTCTCGCCCAACCGTATCCGCGTTATCTCCTACGGCAAGGAACGTCAGTTCTGCACCGAAGAGAACGATTCCTGCTGGCAGCAGAACCGCCGTGCCCAGTTCACGGTCGATCGCTAACCAAAGGCAACACAACGGAACGACAAACACACAGCGCGAGCACAGCAAATCTGGGCTCGCGCTGTCTCCTTTTGTGAGAGGTGAAAGAGATGAAGCAGACACTGCGATGGGCGGTGATGGGAACGGCGCTGACAGTAAGCCTTTGTGCCCTGCCAGCACGCGCTGCAAACAAGGACATGATCCAGTTGCAGACTCAGGTTCAGCAGTTGCAGGACGCCGTCGCACGCTTGCAGCAATCCAACGACGAGCGCATGGGCGTCATGAAGGACCTTGTTCAACAAACGGCCGACGCGGTGAACCGCATGACGGTGGCCATGAACGGGCTGAAGCAGGAGATGGAGAATAACAACACGGCCAGCGCAGCGAAAAGCGATGCTCTCGCCGGCCAGATCCAGTCCCTGAACGACTCCGTGGATGAGCTCAAGGCGCGCATGATGCGCATGGAGAAGACTCTCGGCGACATCCAGAGTCAGCAGCAGCAGTCGAACGCCGTCCTGCAGTCGATGCCGACCGCGACCGGCACACCTACCGCTTCCGCTGCGCCTGCAGACCAGGGCCCCGGCCCCTCTGACCAACCTGCAGCCGGTCAGCCTCTCCCCATGCCCTCAGCCCCCAGCCAGCCCGCAAAGGTTGTGCCGACAGCTGGTCCGTCCTCTGGCCAGATGTACCGCACGGCCTACTCGGATTACATGTCCGGCAAGTCCAATCTCGCGGCCAGCGAGTTCCAGGACCTCATCAAGGCTTACCCCGAAGACAACCTCTCCGGCAACGCCTACTTCTACCTCGGCGAGATGAGCTTCCGCACCAACAAGCCCTCCGTCGCCATCAAGAGCTACGACAAGGTGCTCGAGCAGTATCCGAACAACGCCAAGATCCCCGCCGCGCACCTGCACAAAGCAGAAGCGCTTTCGCAGATGGGGCAGCGCGAGGCTTCGGTTCGTGAACTGCACGCGCTGGTGGCTCGCTTCCCCGCCTCCCCTGAGGCGGCCCAGGCCAAGCAGAAGCTGGCGCGCTCGCGCTAACGCCTCCTTCAACAACAAAGGCCCGGCGATTGCCGGGCCTTTGTCATTTCAGACGAACTAGTTCTTCAACTCACGGAACGCCGCTTCCACACGCTTCTGCTCCGCCGCATCTGCCGGAGCCAGCGGCAGCCGTGGGAAGCCACCAAAGTATCCGTTCAGATCGCAGGCATACTTCGTGCCAGCAGGCCCAAGCTCAGCGAGCACCGCATCCGCCGCCACAAGCCGAGCCGCCTTCTCGCGTGCCAGCGCCAGGTTGCCATCCGTGAACGCCGCATAAGCCTCGTGCACTCCCTGCGGAGCCGGTGCCGCCAGCGCAGGCATAGCGCCGTTCGCGCCTGCCTCGAGTATTGGAAGCATCTCCGAAGAGGCCCCGCACGCCATGATGGCAAAGCCCAGCTTCTTCGTACGTGTCTTGATCGCAGGAGCAGCCGGCGCAAGCGCCACGGACGTCCCTGCGCCACCCAGCAGCGCCTCGGCGGAGACAAACGTGCTCTCACCCGCGACCTCGGCCACAGGAGCCAGCATGCGGCGCGTCACCGGCCGGAAGATGTGCGTGACCGTCGCATCATGCGCCACACCGCTCGTCGCCGCGCGCAAAGCGCCCAGCCGCTCGACAGCCAGCGCGCCGTCATACAGCCCCAGAATGTTCGGATGCTGCGCCAGCAACCCAACAGCCTCTACAGAAAGCTGCCGCGAGGGGGCAGCCGCATCCGACCAGAGCAACACCGGCAGCGGAGAATTGTCTGCCACCGTTCGGAAGTAGTTCAGGAGCTCACGCTCGCCCGTACGGCGCACGATCGCAGACCAAGACGTCGGCGCAGCCAACAGCACGGCGTCAAACATCGCGTCATACGCCTGCTGCGCCAGGGACAGAGCCTGCGCCACGGAGTCGCGCGTGATGGCGCAAACAAGCACCTTCTCCGCCGCTGCCGTCTCTCGAACCGCAGACAAGCACTCAGCCACCTCGGCGTCCGAAAGGCTCGTGCCCTCCGCACCCGGAGCAAAAAGCACCAGGCCAGCAGCGGGTGTCAGCGAGTAGCGACGAACATTGTGCTCAAGCTTACGAAGGTAGAGCGCGCCGTCACGATAGAACGGTGTCGCCAAGGGTACGTGGATTCCATCAATCAACATCATGCCGGGTTCCATTTTATCTTTTTCCTCGTACACTCAGAGGCATGGCAGTGTCACAGGAAGAATTCGAGGTAACTCAAAGCAAGAGCCTGAGTGAATTGGGAGCGGAAGCCTTCTGGTTTGTCGCGCATACCGTCATCGCCATTCTCGCTCTTTGCCTCGTTCTGGTCGGCGGAACCATGCTCCACGCTGACCCAGAAGCCAACGTTCCCAAGCTGATCGGGACATTATTTGCTTTTCTCATTCCGCTTGCCGTCGGCTTTCTCATCGCCAAAAAGCAGCAGAACGACATCGCCCGTTACGTCTGGATCTCCGGCATGCTGATCTTTTCAGCCGTCTGTGTATGGGTCCTCGATCTGCCAACGGGCAACGGCCTCTGCGAGCACTGCGGCGCAGTCGACAAGCTCTACCGCACCTTCTTCGACATTGCTCACGGCTCCGGCCTCATGGGCGGCGATGGCCTGCTCGTCGGCACATGGGTTCCACTCTCGCTCTTCGGCTACGCTATCGGTGCGAACCTCGCCCTAGACAAGCCCGAAGAGGAGTTCGAAGAGTAGTACTTGCTTCATGCAAATAAATAAGGCCCGCCAAATCGGCGGGCCTTACTTATTTACGTTGGCCTGCGGTTATTTGCGCGAAGCATGAAGCTCCTGCAGACTCTCCACCTTCAACTCGCCCTTCTGCAGGAAGGCAATACCATCCGCTGCTGCGCGAGCTGCTGCAATCGTTGTGATCGCCGGAATGCGTGCAGCCACCGCGGCGCGACGAACAGCCTGCTCGTCGAACACACGATCATGCCCGCCGCGCGGCGTGTTGATCACCAGGTGAATGCGATCGCCCTTGATAAGATCGACCACGTTCGGGCGCCCTTCGCCAACTGCGTAAACGCGCTCTGCACCAATGCCAGCCTCTTCCAGGATGTCCGCGCTGCCGTGCGTCGCCACGATCTCAAAGCCAAGCTCGACAAACCGCTTCGCCAGCGCCGCTACCTTTGACTTGTCCTGATCGTTCACCGAGATGAAGACCGTTCCCTTCGTCGGCAGCTTCTGTCCGGCAGCGATCTGGGCCTTGGCAAACGCTTCGCCAAAGGTCTTAGCCGCGCCCATCACTTCGCCCGTCGAACGCATCTCCGGTCCAAGCACAGGGTCAACGCCCTGGAACTTGCCCCACGGGAAGACCGGCGACTTCACGAAGTAGTGATCGCCCGTGGAAAGCTCTCCAGCCTTCAACTCTTCCGGCAGAAGCTCTTGCAGCTTACGGCCCGTCATCAAACGTGCCGCAACCTTCGCCAGCTGGATCCCCGTCGCCTTCGAAACATACGGCACCGTACGCGAAGCACGCGGGTTCACTTCGATCACGAAGACCTTGCCGCGCTGCACAGCGAACTGCAGATTCACAAGACCGATCACGTTCAACGACAACGCAAGCTTCCGCGTGTAGGTACGCAGCGTCTCAAGTACCTCCGGAGCAAGCTCCACGGAAGGCAGTACGCACGACGAGTCGCCCGAGTGAACGCCAGCTTCTTCAATATGCTGCATGATGCCCGCGATCAACACGTCCTTGCCATCGCAGAGAGCATCCACGTCTACTTCGATCGCATCCTCAAGGAAGTGATCGATCAGCACCGGGCGGTCCTGCGAGTACTCAATCGCCGAGCTCATGTAGCGAACGATGTCCTGATCGTTATGCGCAATCACCATCGCACGCCCACCCAGCACATATGACGGACGCACCAGCACCGGATACTCCACACGCTTGGCGCCAGCCAGAGCCTCTTCAAGCGACGTTGCCATCGCTCCCGGCGGCTGCGGAATCTCAAGGTCTGTAATCAGCTTGCCAAAGCGCTTGCGATCTTCCGCAAGATCAATCGACTCCGGCGACGTACCGATGATCGGCACGCCAGCAGCCTTCAGCGGCAGCGACAGGTTCAGCGGAGTCTGTCCGCCAAACTGCACGATCATGCCGATCTCAGCGCCGCCTGAAGCCTCATGCTCATACACCGCAAGCACGTCTTCGAACGTCAACGGCTCGAAGTAGAGACGGTCCGACGTGTCATAGTCCGTCGATACAGTCTCAGGATTGCAGTTGACCATGATGGTTTCGTAGCCATCGTCGCGCAGCGCGAAAGCCGCGTGGCAGCAGCAGTAATCGAACTCAATACCCTGCCCGATACGATTCGGCCCCGAACCTAAGATGATGATCTTCTTGTTCGCCGTCGGCGCTGCTTCATCTTCTTCATCGAAGCACGAGTACAGATACGGCGTGAACGATTCGAACTCTGCCGCGCACGTGTCCACAAGCTTGTACACCGGCTTCACGCCGAGCTTCTTGCGCAGCGCAGAAACCTGCGCCGTCGCCTGCTTGCCTTCCAGGCCGAGTGCTGAAGCAATGCGGTCGTCCGACAGTCCCTTGCGCTTTGCCGAGCGCAACTCATGCTCGTCCAGCGTTGCCAGGTTCTTCGTGCTCAGTTCCTTCAGCTCATCTGCAATCTGCTTCATGTTATGCAGGAACCAGGGATCCATGCCCGTATAGTTATGCGCTTCACGAACGCTCATGCCGTTCTCAAACGCATAGCGCAGGTACGAAAGACGCTCCGGGTGCGGAGTCACAAGACGCTGGCGAATGCGGCGCGGATCGATATCCTCTGCACCAGCCTTCTTACCCGTCTCCAGCGAACGCACAGCCTTCATCAGCGACTCTTTGAACGTGCGGCCAATCGCCATCACTTCGCCGACCGACTTCATCTGCGGCCCAAGCGTCTCATCGGCGCCTGGGAACTTCTCAAACTGCCACTTCGGAATCTTCGTCACGACGTAGTCAATCGTCGGCTCAAAGCAAGCCGGCGTCGCCTTGGTAATGTCGTTCTGCAACTCATCGAGCGTGTAACCAACCGCCAGACGTGCTGCAATCTTCGCAATCGGGAAGCCCGTAGCCTTCGACGCAAGCGCCGAAGAACGCGAAACGCGCGGGTTCATCTCGATCACCGTCATGCGGCCGTTCGCCGGGTTCACGGAGAACTGCACGTTCGATCCGCCGGTCTCAACGCCAATCTCGCGGATCACGGCAATCGCCGCATCGCGCATGCGCTGATACTCACGGTCGGTCAGCGTCTGTGCCGGAGCCACCGTGATCGAGTCGCCCGTGTGCACGCCCATCGGATCGAAGTTTTCAATCGAGCAGATGATGACCACGTTGTCATTCAAATCGCGAACGACTTCGAGTTCGTACTCCTTCCAGCCAAGTACAGACTCTTCGAGCAGGCACTCATGCACGGGCGAAAGATCCAGACCGCGCGAGAGAATCTCCATCAGCTCTTCGCGGTTGAACGCGATACCGCCGCCGGAGCCGCCGAGCGTAAAGCTGGGGCGAATCACCACCGGGAAGCCAAGCTTCTGCGCGAACTCAAGACCATCGCGAATGTTGTTCACGAGCATCGACTTCGGCATGTCGAGGCCGATCTTGTTCATCGCGTCCTTGAACAGCAGACGATCTTCCGCCTTCTTGATCGCGTCCAGCTTCGCGCCGATCAACTCAATGCCAAGACGCTCAAGCACGTTTGCATCGGCAAGATCGACCGCGAGGTTCAACGCCGTCTGTCCCCCGACCGTGGGCAGCACGGCAAACGAGCCCTTGCTCTTATCGAGCGAAGCCGCTTCCTTGGTCAGAATCTCTTCGAGATACTCGATCGTCAGCGGCTCGATGTATGTACGATCCGCCACATCCGGGTCCGTCATAATCGATGCCGGGTTCGAGTTCACCAGAACTACTTCGTAGCCCTCAGCCTTGAGGGCCTTGCAGGCCTGCGTGCCGGAGTAATCGAACTCGGCAGACTGGCCGATAACGATAGGGCCGGAGCCGATTACGAGGATTTTTGCAATGTCGTTTCTGCGTGGCATAGCTTATCTTTCTCTCGCTGCTTCGTCAGGTCTCGCAATACATGACCTGTCAGCGACTGTTCTAACGTTCCAGATTCAGTTTCCAACCATTGCCTCGCAAGGCCTTGGTGTATTGCTTTGCTTCAAAACAAACGAACTCGTACAGCTCCAGTTGCATCAAGGGAAAAGATCCAAACACCCTCGACAAAACAGAATTTCTTCTAGTCGCTCGCTCAAGCAGTCTCAGGCGGTTCGCTCGAACGAAAAGACTGCAGCAAAACGGCTTCCAGTACCAGCAGAAGAAGACCAAACACGGCAATCGAAGCGATCTTTACCGCAACGGTGTTTGGCAGTCGGATTAGTGCCATTACAGCAAAAAAAATCACAATGGCTGATGCGACGATTCGCTTCGATCGTGGCATTGCAGCGGAAAGCGGTGATAGAAGATACGCCGCAGGAATTACCAGAATCACAAAGTCGTACAGCAGGTGCGGCAGTAAAAAGAGTGCCGCAGTGGCAAGAGCGGCTCCGGCCTGGGCCAGCGAAGACGCGTAGCGGTGAATGAGAAACGCCACCGCAAGACTCAGAATCAGCGCACAAACCGCGCTCAGACCATCCCAGCTCTGATGAACGATATGCACGATGGAGGTCAGATCACTCATCCCCGCATCCGTACGATGGCGGCTTACAAGAAATGGCTCCAGCGCTGTCTGCAACGGGGAGCGGTGCACAAACCAGGAGAAGATCAACCAGCCTGTTACCGGGAAGATCGCGGAAATAACCAACTGTTTCCAGCAACGTTCGAACGCTGCAAAAAAGACGGTAACGGGGGCAAAGCTGTACTTCAAATACGAGACACCGAGAGGCCAACCTGCTCGCGCGGGTATGGCAAGAGCAAGACAGAAACAGAACAGCTCAAGAAATGACTGCTGACCGTTGCCCATGGAGATGCGAAACGGCTCACTCAGCATCAGGCCGCAGGCAAGCAGCAGGGTGCGCTCACGGTTCAACCTGTAAATCCGCTGCAATAGGAGCAGTGCACCAGCAGCCAACATCAAGTTGCACATTGCCCAGATAGCCTCAGCATGTGCTTCTTTCAGGATGCCAAGCGGCCATAGCAAAACATAGAGCTCATGCAGATAATTGGGCATCTGCTGTTTCGCCACCAGTTCAAGATGACCATTGAGAACAACGCGATAAGCGTCAGTATGGAGAGCCATTTGACTGGCTCCCCACCACTGAAAGTCACCACTGCGCGTACGTGAGTGCCACATGCTTGTGAGCAAACTCGCGAGGGCCGGGAGGATCAGCACCATGTTGATGTAATACAGCTTGCTGCGCTGAGGCGCGGCAGCCGGCACATCGATCATCGCGACTGCCCCCACTCTTCCATCATTGTGCGGAACTGGCGGAACAGGTAGTGCGAATCATGCGGTCCTGGCGAAGCTTCCGGATGATACTGAACGCTGAACATCGAATCGGTTTTATGCTTCAGACCCGCCAGAGTGTTGTCGTTCAGATTCACATGCGTGACTGCAACGTCGTTTGGCAGTGACTCAGGATCAACGTTGAAGTTGTGGTTCTGCGCCGTAATCTCGACCTTGCCTGTCTCCAGGTTCTTGATCGGATGATTGCCGCCGTGATGTCCAAACTTCAGCTTGTACGTCTTGCCACCCAGAGCGAGTCCGAAAAGCTGGTGTCCGAGGCATATGCCAAAGAGCGGCTTCTTGCCCTTCAGAGCGCGAATGTTCTCCTGCGCATACTCAAGCGGTTCCGGATCACCGGGGCCGTTCGAGAAGAAGATTCCATCCGGGTTCATCGCCAGCACTTCGCTTGCGGGCGTGCGTGCAGGCACCACCGTAATGCGGCAGTTCTCACGCGCCAGCATGCGCAAAATGTTCTGCTTGATGCCGAAGTCATAGGCCACGACGTGCATCTCTTTTTCTGCCGCCGCATTCGCCGCCGGCAGAAGAGCATCACCCGTCTCGTTGCGCGGCTCCGCGTTCGTCCACTCGTAGATCTTGGGGGTCGTCACTACCGACGCGAGATCGGTTCCCGTCATCGGCTTATGAGCGCGCACCTTAGCGAGCAGCGCCTCGACATCATCCGACATCGTCGAAAGAATGCCGCGCATCACGCCATGCGCACGCAGATGGCGAACCACAGCACGCGTATCGATATCTGCAATCACCGGAACGCCATTGCGTTCCAGGTACTCATCCGCCACTTCCGTCGAGCGCCAGTTTGAACTCAGCGGCGAGAACTCACGCACCACCAGACCCTCGATGTAGGGCTTGCTCGACTCAGCGTCTGAAGGCGATGTGCCATAGTTGCCAATCTGAGGATTGGTCAGCACGACGATCTGTCCCGCATAGGACGGATCCGTAAAAATTTCCTGATAGCCGCTCAGCGAAGTGTTGAACACAACTTCGCCAACGCGCTCTGCAGGCGCACCAAACGCGCGACCGCGAAATACGCGGCCATCTTCTAGGGCCAGAATTGCTTGCATTGCCTCTCCCTGTCTGTGAATCCGCCGAAGGAGTGGATTCAATGGATTTTATCAGCGCAGACGGAGGAAATGGAAAAGCCCGCGAGATTCGCGGGCTTTTCCTGCATTTCACTAACTTTTAGCGCCAGCGGCAGACGCGGTGGTGGTGGCTGTAGTAGCACACGCGATGACGGTGGTGGTGATACTGAGCTTCTGCCGGAGTCACGGCAGCAGCAAAGGCAACGACGGCAATAGCTGAAAGAATAACGCGCTTCATCATCCTGTTGGTCTCCTGATCAAAAGTAGCGGCCGTGCGATACAGCAAGAACTACGCCAGCGACCATGACAATGAGAGGCAGATTAGGCTCAGAAGTTTGCCCGGACAAGAAAAATATCCGTGGACGACTCAAGCTATATCCACCAGCAGATCATCACCCTCCACCTTCACCGGCAGTACGTCCACGCGCGCCCGGTCCGGTGGCTCCGCAATGCCCGTCACCGTATCGAACTTCCACGAGTGCCACGGACAAACCACTGAATTCCCTTCCACCCAGCCCTGCCCCAGCGGCCCTCTGCGATGCGGGCACCAGTTGTCCAGTGCACGAAGCTCGCCATTGATATTCGCCAGGCAAACGGTCACACCGTTTGCTTCTCCTTCAAGAACCTTGCCCTCTTCCGGCGCATCAGCAGCCGCGCAAAGACGTACCCATTCCGACATACAAACCCTCCCTTTCCTGGCCAGACCCCACCAGCGAAACGTGCATCCACTCTCCAGCGCATGAGATGCTGAGAGAGCCGCACCCGAAACAACTGGCGGCATGGAACCTGATGCCCAAGCAACCTGCACACACGCCCCCGCCCACCAACAACGTACCTGAAACCGTCGATCCCATGTGGCTGCTCACCGCCGCCGCCGTGGTTGTCATCGTTGCGATGGTCTGCGGTTACGCCGCCATGTGTGGCCTGTACTATCGCGGTCAGTGGCAGATCGTCCTGCACCCGCTTCACACCGAGCGCCATCAGCCAGACGAGTACGGTCTGCAGCCGGAAGCCGTACGCTTCGGCTCTGACAGCACCGGTCAGCCTCAGCTTCACGGCTGGTGGTTTGCAAGCGACGCCAGGAACGCTCCGGCAGTCCTCATGCTTCCCTCCGGCGACGGCTCCGCAGGCGACCTGCTCGCCCGCGCCAAACTCTTCCACGACCTCCGTCTGAACGTTCTCCTCTTCGACTACCGAGGAGCAGGAGAAAGCCTCGGCAATCATCCCTCGCAGCACACCATGCGCCAGGACGCCGCTGCAGCGCTTGCCTTCCTCGACTCTCGCGGCGTCAGTGAAGCGCAAACACTCGTCTATGCCAAAGGCGTAGGTGCTTCGCTCGCCGTAGAACTCTGCCAGCAGCACGCCACCTTGCCTGCGCTGATCCTTGAAGCCGTCGATGGTGACTTCGCCACCCGTGCACGCCTCGACCCGCGCTCACGAATCGTCCCCTTCCGGGCCCTCTTCCACGAAGACTTTCCCCTGGCGACACCTCTGCACAAGCTCCAGACACCAAAGCTGCTGATCGCCAGCACCGAAGGCGCACCACCTGCGGTCTACCAGCAGGCCTCCGCCCCGAAGATGCAGCTTGAGCTGCCTTCCAATGCGCCGGAGCAGGATCTTCAGACCGGCATTCATCGATTCCTTGGCATGTACGTTGCGTTACCTCCAGCCACGCTTCAGCCCTGAAAAAGGCGTGAAGGCCCCGGTAGAGTCACAGGGCCTTCCGTAAAGGGTAGGAGGTTTTGTGCGGATGGGGGAGGAAGAGACCGTAGAAGGTAGCCTCGACTTTCGTACATTGGTTCTGACGCAGAACCAACCAAAATGTTTCGTTCTTGGTGTGTTGAAAAATCCTTGGTAGGTAGAAAAATCGCAGCACGCTTTGATCGCACAGGAAGTCAGCAAAAAAGAGCCGGGCGAATCATCGCCCGGCTCTTTTCAATCTCCTGCCTGCTCTCAAACCGTGTAGTTCAGGAACTCGCTTGGGTTGACCGTGGATCCTGGAAAGATCTGTTCGAGATGCCGTGAGCCAAGCGTCTTGTACGCCGCCTCACCCAGCACCCGGCGGAAATCTGTGGTCACCGTAAGATCGCGCCCTTCATTCAGCTGATCATTGGCCAGCCCAGGCCACTTGCCGTAGACCTTGCCGCCCTTCACATTTCCGCCCAGCACGAACATCACGTTCGCATGGCCGTGGTCCGTTCCGCCCGTGCCGTTCTGGCGAGCAGTGCGTCCAAACTCACTCATCGTCACAACGGTAACGTTCTCGGCGTCATCGCCCATATCCTGCCAGAACGCAGAGATCGTCTCGCCAAACTCCTTCAGCCGATTCGCCAACTGCCCGTTCGCCGAGCCTTGGTTCTGGTGCGTATCCCAGCCGCCGATATCGGCAAACGCGGCTTCTACCCCAAGGTTTGCCTTCAGCAACTGCGCAATTTGCTTCATGGAATTACCAAACGCGGCATTCGGATAATTCACTCCAGCCGCAGGCTTGTACTTCGCCGGGTCAGCAGACTTCAGCATCCGTACGGCTTCAAACGTCTCCTGCCCGGTGCCATGCAGCATCGAATCCGTGGACTCGTCGTACATCGCCTGAAAGGCATTCGAAATCGGCGACGTATCCTTCCCGCGTCCAGCTACGGAGAAGTCTGCCACGTTCGAAATCGCTACGGCATCGACCTTGCCTTCAAGCGTCCGCGGCACCTGCGTCCCCAACGCAACCGCGCGGAACGGTGAGGGGTTGCCGGTCTCCGCAGCGTGGATCAGCGCACGATTCAACCATCCATCCGGCGTCGCCTTCAACCCCGGCGTACCTGACTCCATGTAGTCCTGCGCGTCAAAGTGCGAGCGCGTCGTATCCGGAGAACCTGCGGCATGAACCATCGCAAGATGCCCCTGATCGTACAAAGGCTTGAACGAGGCCAGCGCCGGATGCAGACCAAAGAAGCCGTCCAGGTCAACGAGTTCGTTCTGCTTCACCGCAATCGTCGGCCGCATCGCATAGTAGTTCTTCTCTGCGTGCGGAATCACTGTGTTCAGGCCATCGCAAGCCCCGCGCTGGAAGATCACAACCAGCTTCTTGTGGCTTGCAGCAGCCTTGTCCATCTCGGCGTAGATCGAACGCGTCAGAAACGCCGGAATGATCGACGTGCCAACCAGGGCAAGTGCTCCACCTCGCATAAACCCGCGACGTGTCACGTTGGCTCGCCGGCTCGTATCGCGGCCGTGCATATCGCAGCCCCAATCGCTTGCATCCGTGAACAGTAGTTTCGACATGGGTGTTGCCTCCCTGCTCTCAAATGCCCGCATCCTGAGTGCGCAGGCATTCCTGTTGGATCAAACTCTACGCCGTATCAAAAGTTGCTTCCACCGGCATACTTAGTTTCTTTTGATGCAATTTATTTAGCGCCGCTGGAAATCCGGGGAACCCAGCAGCAAACCAGCCATCGTCTCCAGCGGCGTGGAAGGCGGCCCAGCCTGGAACGAGAATCCGTTTCCTCCGCCCTTTTTCGAGCCATCCCCGGCTACGCGTCGAGCACGCATCTTGGGCCCCATCTGGGCTCCCATCTGCGCCTGCATCCCTTCATCAGGGCTGTCCTCGTCTGCCGAACGCCCGGCCATCGCAAAGCCCTTCTGGGCCTCCGTGGAAACCTCCGGATTCTGGAACTGCTCCAGCACCGTCGACCGCGTATGCGCCTGTGCATCTCGGCCAAGCACGATCTGTTCCAGCCGTTTCTCTGTCACAGGCGTCGGCGCTTCATCCTTTTCATTTTCAGCCAGTTGCCCCCAATCCGTCGTAATCCCTCGGATATGGTCACCAGCCAGAACCAGCGCAAAGTTCATCCGGTTCACCAGTGCTCCCGACGAAACCCAGTCCTCTGACTTCCACGAATAGCCCTGCGGGGTTTGCATCCCGTACACCGGCATTCCCAGCCGAGCCACCGCCTGCACCAGCACCCCGGCGTTCTTTACCTGAGCGTCCGAGGCCCGCAGCGCCGAAGCCATAAACTCCAGCGGAGTCTTCACCTTCGCCCGATAAGCTTCCGGAGCCCAGAACTCAGGCGAGTGATACATCGTGGATAACACCGCAGAGATGTTTCCATGCGTCCGGGTAAACGTCGCAGCCATCCGGTCGACCAGCGCCGCCGGAGGGTTATCTGCCACAAAGCGCACCGCCAGCTTCTGCGAGATAAAGTGTGCCGTCTTCGGACTCGTCGCCAGCATATGCAGCACGGTCAGACCTTCCTGCATGCCACCCTCGGGAATGGTGACACCCATCACCGTCTTCGATCCACCCTCATGTCGTGCAGGATCAAACTTGAACGTCTGAATGCCGTCCCCATCCTCTCCGCCCGCACCATATGGGCGGCTCAGCGTCCATCCAGAGAAGCACTTGGCCACCTCGATGACATCCTTCTGCGTATAGCCGCCATCTACGCCAACCGTATGGAGTTCCATCAACTCACGAGCGTAGTTCTCATTCAGACCTTCCGGAGCACGCTTCGCCAGCGGTCCATCCGGACGCATCTCTTTTGCCCGCCGCGCGCGCTCTGCCGCTCGCGAGTTCGGCCCTACCGAAACAAAGTTGTCCAGATACGTCAGCATCGCCGGACTTTCAGCCGTCGCGATCAGCAACCGTTCAAAGCTTCCAAGCGAGTTAGGCAGAATCACATCGCGCTGATAGCTGTTCAGCAGGTACGGCTCGTTCTGGTTCTTGCGGATATAGACCGAGAAGTGGTTCAACCAGAAATCCGTCATCACAGCCTGCAACTGGCGTTCGGAGTAGACATCCCGCAGCACGCGCGATTCCATCACCTCGTTGCTGACCACCTGAATCGGGTTCACCATCGCCCCGAACGCTTCTCGCTGCTCTGGCGTAAAGCCCACAAGCACTTCCTGAACCCGGTTCGCCGTGAACCCAACGAACCGCAGATGGTCGCCCGGCGATAGCGCAACAATCCTCTCAAAACGCTCTGTCGGCGCCAGTGCAACGATCGACTGCGCCTCACCTGCCGTCATCGTCGAGGGCGGCAGAGGTTCATTCGCCGCCACTTCCAACCCAGCCTTGCGTCCACCACGCTTGCCCTTGGCCATCTCTGGCTTCATGCCGTCTGCCGTGTCAGCCGTCCCCATCGAGGCCGCGCCGGCGTTCTCTTTGTCATACTCTTCGGCGATCTTCGCCGGCGAAACATTCCCCTGCTTGCCTCCCTGGGCCGCTACCCGCAACCCAAACCGGTACCGCGCAAAGTAATCGGCATAAACAGCATTCAATACCGGATCATGCGTCTTCGGCGGCTTGGCATTGTTACGCAGGTAAAACCGCACGCGCAGCGGCGAAGGAAACCGTTCAATCAACTCCGTCTGGGAAAGCTTTAGAGCCGGATAAGCGGCCAGTCGCTGCTCAAAGGCCGAGTCGTCGATCGTCTCCGGGTGCAGTTGGCGTTCAAACCACGCATTCAGGCCTAGGGCCATCGCAGCCTTCTCATCGCCGGGTCGCGGACCGAACGTGAAACGATTCAAAGTATGCAAAACGGTTGCGTTTTCGGTAGGGATTTTCGAGGCCGCCCCGGGCTTCGGGAGATCCGCAGCAATCGCCTCCGGCACCGTCAGGGTGACCGTCAAAAGCGCGCAAACAGCGGCTTTTGACGCCTCGCGAAGGAGAGAACGTTTCGAAAAGGTCGTCAACATGCCGGGTATCTCCTGAGTAAGAGCGTTTCACTGATTCGCCTGTGAAAACACAGCTCAACCGAATCAGTTGCGCGAACCGTGCAGAAATTCACATTCGGCGCACGCTCTCCTGACAACTCACTGCCTCAGGAGTATGCCTTTCTTTTCAGTTCTTTGGGAAATTCTTTAGGCCGCCGATACGCTGGCGCTAGGCAAGGAGTGCAGCGAAGCTTCCTGCATCACGACTTCAGCCAGCCGTTCCACACGAAGAATCCCTTGAAACAAGCCCCGCTCGTCGACAACCGCAACAGGATCAAAACGCTCACTCGCCGAGCGATTCAGCATCCGTGTCAGCACTTCCGACGCTGTACTGCTGGCTTGCACCCGGGTCAAACCCTGCAGGGATCGCAGTCCAACCAACGCATGACGCTCCACCATATCAACCGGTCGGCTCCAGTTATCGAGCACAACGATGACGGAAAACGCTTCTTCCTTGAGCAGGAGACCGTGGGCCAACGTAAGCGAGGTTGCTGTTTCGCAAGCCTCTGCATACTGCGCCAGGCTTGCTCCGGCAAGAGCGACTTTCTTCTGAGAGCGCAGCAGTGCCACACATTCGGGCGTCAAGGCGTTCATCTGTGGCGAAGGGCGTCCAAGGAAGTACCCCTGCCCCAGCGGAATGCCGAGTCGCACAATCTCGCGCAACTCACCTTCCGTCTCAATCCCCTCGGCCACCACCCAGGAATCCAGACGATCGGCCGTGTCTCCCAGCAACTCGATCATCTGCCGCTTTGCGGGATCGAGATGACAGCCGTTCACAAAGAGACGATCAAGTTTGATGAAGTCCGGCCGCAGTTCCATGATGTGCTTGAGGCTCGCATAACCAGCGCCCGTATCGTCGATCGCAATGGTTCCACCTATCTGGCGCACACTGTGGATCTCGCGCCGGATAGCCGAATAGTCCTCAATCACATGCTCTTCGGTGATTTCAATGACGACGCGGTCAAGGCCACCGGTGTCATAGACAGCCTTTCCCCAGGCCTCAGAGAGCATGAAGGTAGGGCTCACATTGATCGAGAGAAAGCAGTTCTCAGGCAGTTGCTCACGTAGCGACAAAGCGCCTCGAACAAGCAAGAGTTCCAAAGCTTCGCGGCAGCCGAGTTGCTCCGCAGCACGAAGCACGCGGTCTGGAGACATGCCTGTCTCCTTGGGGAAACGAGCAAGAGCCTCGTACCCCGTGGTGGTTCCGCGTTGCAGATCGATGATGGGTTGAAGAACCGTATCCACGCGCCAGGCGCCGGAAAGGATCAAATCCATCATCGTTGCAAGCGGAACTACCGATCCCTGGTTCGAGGAAGAAGCACTCGAACCGGTCAGCATTATTGAACCTCGCTGATGTCGTAGATCTTGGCACGCACCTGCTCGACGAGCGATGCAGGTACTTCGTTTATTCCATGATCCGCAGCAGCATGAGCAGCTACCTGTTGGAAGATCCCTTTTTCATCCGCCGCTGTAAATACCGACGTACACCCAGGAACAACATCGCCGCATGTGAAACGTTTCATGATTAGCCCTCTTCCACTACAGGTAACAGTACCTAAGTGACGATAGTGCATCTTTGTCCGAGTTGCGATGCCCAAAATGTGGCATGCGAAACGGTAGATGTACTAGAGGAATAAGGCAACCATTAATTGCGAACGGCGTTGTCGACCGGCACGGATACAACCTCTGCCTTGGTGCCATTGCGCGTTGCGAACATCAGCAGAGCTCCGACAACCACGCTGCCCAGTGCTGCGACCTGCGCATTGGACATACCGAGATAGAGGCGGGGGTTGATGCGCTCGAACTCCACCAGGAAGCGGCCGACGCCCGTGAGCAGAAGGTATTCTCCGGTGAGGAAGCCGAGCGGAACCGGCTTGCTGCCGCGCTTCCAAAGCCACAGACCCAGGACAACGGCGAAGAGGAACTCATAGATCGGCGTGGGTTGAACGAGCTTGTCCGTTGGGACCAGCGCGTCCGGACGCATATGGACACCCCACGGCAGCGTCGTTGGCTTCCCGTAGTCACCATCGCCTGAGGTCAGGCAGCCGATGCGGCCGACGCCATAACCGATGGCGGCAGCAGGTGCAGCGAGATCAAGCATCCGCAGAGCAGCACGGCCACCGCGCAAACCATTCGGGCGCACAGCCACACCTTGCCAGACCAGCACGGCGATAGCAGCCAAAAGGCCGCCAAACCAGGCGAATCCAGCTTGAAACCAGTGCAGGAAGCCCAGGAAAACGTTGCCGCCGGCGCGCACAGTCTCTGCATGCAAAGCAGGGCCGATCATCGACGGATTCTGCAGTTCGTGCCACGCCTTCGCGCCAATGATTCCGGCGACGACCGCAAATGCGACGATGTTCAACGCATCGGCGTCGATACCATTGCGGACGAAGTTGCGATGGAGAACCCAGGTGGCGCAGACAGCCGCCAGCCACAGCAGAAGACCGAAGGTTCCCAGGTGGAAGGAACCGATATTGATGAACGGATACATATCGTCTTTGAGTATAGGGGCAGCTCCTGTTGCGAAACACTGCAACGGAGATCGAACGGAGCTGCATTTTCCTCAGCATGGGGCCTCAGGTTGAGCTACCCTCTCCACATGGCTTCTGCAGTGCCCGAATTTGTCAACCCTGAAACCATGGATATCCTCTTTTCCCGCGAAGAGATTGCCGCACGCGTCAAAGCGATCGGCGACCAGATTTCGCAGGAGTATGCTGGCCAATCCATTGTCCTGATCGGCGTCCTTAAAGGCGCAGCGATCTTCCTTGCCGACCTTGCTCGTTCCATCAAGGTCGATAACACCTTCGATTTTGTCGCTGTCTCCAGCTACGGCCGCGCGCGCGTCTCGTCCGGCGCCGTCAAGCTGATCAAAGATCTCGACAATCCGATCGAAGGAAAGCACGTCATCATCGTCGAAGACATTCTCGACACCGGTCTCACGCTCAGCTTCCTGCGCCAGATGATGCTTCAGCACAAGCCTGCTTCGCTGAAGATCGCTACCTGCCTGGACAAGCCCGAACGCCGCCTGGTGCCGATCGAAGCCGACTTTGTTTGCTTCTCAATCCCTAACCGCTTCGTTATCGGCTACGGCATGGACTTTGCCGAACGCTACCGTGGCGTGGAAGATATCCGCATCATGCCGGAGAATCCTCCGGGACACTAAATTGCCGTAGAACGAAGCGTGCGACTCACCTTGAGTCGCACGCTTTTTTCGTTTGGGCCAACAGCTTCTCCCCTGTTTCAGCAGCAAAGAGTGTCTCAACCGGTAGCGGGGTTACGATAGAAAGACATGTCTTCCTCGAATGAACCGTTGACCAAAGTTATTGCGCCTGCGCGGAGTTTGCGCGGCTCGTTGTTGTTGCCCGGCGATAAGTCCATTTCGCACCGCTATGCGATGCTCGCGGGCTTTGCTGAGGGTACGTCCAAGATCTCGAACTTCTCCACGGGCGCCGATCCCCACAGCTCGCTGAACTGCATGGCCGCGCTGGGTGCGACGGTGTCGGTTCTGAAGAACGAAGTGGAAGTGACGGGTGTGGCGGGCAAGTTCCTGCAGCCTCGGCAGCCGCTTGATTGCGGCAACTCCGGATCGACGATGCGTATGCTCGCCGGACTGGTTGCGGCACAACCGGGCGATTACACCTTCATCGGCGATGATTCGCTGACCATCCGCCCGATGGAGCGCATTCGCAAGCCGCTGGAGTTGATGGGCGCGAAGATCGACCTCACCGACGGTCACGCTCCGATGACGATTCACGGCGCAACTCTGAAGGCCCTGGACTTTGAATCGCCTATCGCGAGCGCCCAGGTAAAAACTGCGGTGTTGTTTGCCGGACTGCAGGCAGAGGGCGTGACCTCTATCGCCGAAGCGGTTCGCACACGCGACCACTCCGAGCATGCTCTGCGGGCGTTTGGCGCAGAGCTGGAGCGGGTTGATGGTCGTCTGCGGATTCGCGGCGGACAGAAGCTGAAGGCCGTCGATGCAAAGGTTCCGGGCGATATGTCTTCCGCTGCGTTCTTTCTCTGCGCAGCCCTGCTGTTTGAGGACTCCAATCTCGTGCTCGATGCCGTTGGGATGAATCCCACGCGCGCGACGCTGCTGGATGTGATTGCGGCGATGGGTGGGACGGTGAAGGTGCTCGAAGTGGAAGAGCAGCTTGGCGAGATGGTTGGAACGATTCAAGTGAACCGCGGCCGTACGCTCAAGGGAACGGACATCAGCGGCGGCCTTGCGGCTTCGCTGATCGACGAGATTCCTGCGCTCGCAGCGATCGCACCTTACACGGACACGGGCATGAAGATTCGCGATGCCAAGGAGCTGCGTGTGAAGGAGTCTGACCGTATCGCGCTGGTCGTCAAAAACCTGCGTGCGATGGGCGCGGAAGTGGTGGAACATGAGGACGGGATGGACATCCCCGGCGGCCAGAAGCTGCGCGGCGGAGTGATCGATTCAGGCCTCGACCACCGCATCACGATGGCGTTTTCTATCGCGGCACTGCGTGCGGAGGGTGAAACGGAGATTCGCGGAGCTGAAGCCGCAGCGGTTTCGTTCCCCGAGTTCTTTACCTATTTGGATGAACTTGCTGTTCGCTAACGCGAACTCTGAAACGATTCACGAGCTCGGTCCGATTACATCTTGTAATCGCCGAGCTCGTCGTCGTTAAGGTCTTCGAGCCAGCGGCGAACGTCTTCCGGAGACTGCACTCCGAGAGCGTTGTCTGCAGCCTGTCGCGCATGGTCCATTACGGATTTGCTGACGAAGATCGGGCAGTCTGCGCGGAGGGCCAGAGCGATCGCGTCTGAAGGCCTCGCGTCTACGGCGATAGGGTCTCCTGCCTGCTCCATCCACACGGTGGCATAGAAAGTATCGTCGCGAAGGTCCGCCACGACGACGCGCGTGACGCGGGCGTTGAGCCCCGCGATGGTGCTGCGCAGGAGATCATGCGTCATTGGTCGAGGCATGGTGGCCTTCTCGATCTCGATCGCGATGGCGTTTGCTTCGAGCAGGCCGACCCAGATGGGCAGCACCGTCTCGCCCGCAAGGTCGTTCAGCACCACGATGGGCATTTTGGAAGACGGATCCATCATGAGGCCACGGATACGAACTTCCACTTCCAGTTCGTCGGCGACGACGCTTTCAGACTCGGGTTTGAAGCCGGGAAGATGCATGGCGCTTAGTTTACGCCCATCCGGTGTGGCTATTGAACGACCGTGACGCGCGCATTGAGCGCCTGCTGGGCAAGCAGCGACGAGGAGGGCGCAACGGCCTGCGAGACGGCTTCGCCAGCGAGCGAGCTGGGAAAGATCTGCGTGATGCGAACGTCGATGTAGCTTCCGATGGGCGGGACGGTGTCGCAGGTGAAGTTGATGGTCTTGTTCTGCATGGAACGACCGGTCACCTGGCCTCGAGGGTTGAGCCCTTGTTCGACCATGACGCGCTCGATGGTGTCCATGTGGCGTGCGTAGTGCTCACGCTGGATCTCGCGCTGGCGCTGGTTCAGGATCGCGAGACGCTGGATTTTGACTTCCTCCGCGATGGAGTCGTGCATGTGAATCGCAGGCGTGTTGGGGCGCGGCGAGTACTTGAAGCCGAAGATGCCGTCGTACTTCACGGCTTCGAGCAGGGTGATGGTGTCTTCGAAGTCTGCGTCGGTCTCGCCGGGGAAACCGACGATGATGTCAGAGGTGAGCGACATATCGCGCTTCGCGTTGTGCGCCCAGGAGATGCGCTCGAGGTACCAGTCGCGCGTGTACTCGCGCTGCATGGCGCGCAGCACGTTCGTCGAACCCGATTGCACAGGGAGATGGATGTGGTTGCAGAGCGACGGTGTCGCGTCGATGGCGTCGACGATGTCTTTGGTGAAGTCCCGCGGGTGCGAGGTGGTGAAGCGGACGCGCTCGATGCCGTTGATCTCGCCTACTGCGACGAGGAGCTCGGCGAAGCTGCGCTTGCTGCTGGGGTCCTGGTAGCTGTTTACGTTCTGGCCGAGGAGCTGGATTTCCGTGTAGCCGAGACCGGCGATGCGTTGCGCTTCTGCGAGCACAGAGGCCGAGGTGCGCGAGCGCTCCTTGCCACGCGTGTACGGAACGACGCAGTAGGCGCAGAACTTGTCGCAGCCTTCGATGATGGTGATGTAGCCGCGATGCGGGTTCGAGCGAGCGGTGAACTCGGTGTCGAAGGTCTCGTCGGTCTGACGGTCGTCAAGGCCGGTGATGCGGGTCTCGCCTGCTTCCAGGCGGGCGAGCATGTCGGGCAGATTGCGGTACGAGGCTGAGCCGGCAACGAGCGAGACGTAGGGCGCGCGCTCGAAGATCTTGTGGCCTTCCTGCTGGGCTACGCAGCCGATGACGGCGAACTTCTTGCCTTCGCCCTGCATGCGCTTGTACTCGTTCAGGCGATGAAAGACCTTCTGCTCGGCTTTGTCGCGGATCGAGCAGGTGTTGTAGAGGATGAGACCGGCGTCGGTCTCATCGGTGACACGCTGATAGCCTTCGCGCTCGAGTGTGCCGACGACTTTTTCGGAGTCGTGCGCGTTCATCTGGCAGCCAAAGGTTTCGATGTAGAAGGTCTTCATGAGAGTCTCTGCCCCTCCCCGCATGTTTGCGCTATGTTCAGAGCGCGGCGGGTTTCAGTCTGGAATTCAAAGCGGTCTGCGCTGGCAGTTTCCAGACGAGAGTCCAACCTTGATTTTAGCTGAGGCGAGAGCTTGATCGAGGCTATTTGCCGGGATAAAGCATGTCCTTGATGGCCTGACGGCGGGCGGCGTCGGCTTCGCGCTTGCCTTCGAAGGACGAAGCACCGGCAACACTGCCCTTATCGTCGTCCTCCGGTTCGTTGCACTGGATGCAGCGGTTGGCGTAACCGGGATGGTTAGGGCGGAGCTCGAACTCTTCTTCGCAGACGGTGCAGGTACGTTTCGGGAATGCCATGACGGGGTTTATTTTACCCGCGAGGACAGGCTTTGGGGAGAGGGCTTGTTCACCCAAAGCAGAGGCTGGCGGATGGGAAAGTTGCGGACGATCTCCGGCACGGTCGGCTGTGGGTTGAGGGTCTTCCAGAGGCGGAGGTACTCGCGTTTCTGGAGGGCGAGGCCTGCGAAGAGCAGAGCAGGTTGGCGGTTGGGAAGATCGTCAAAGAACTCGACGTCTTTGGCGAAGGGCCACCTGGATTTGTCGCGAATAAACGGCTCCATGAACGCCACCGCTTTGGCGATGCCGCGACCGTCGGGGGTCTCAAAGCGCCACAGATTATCGGTGGGTGTGGAGCAGAGCTGGCAGATGGTGCTGAGGACGTCGAGGTCAAAGAGCGCGTAGCTGTAGGGCTTGGTCCGGGCGAGTTCGAGCGGTAGTCGGCCGTCAGGGGCGATCTGGTCTGGAACGAGCACGCTGCGGAAGCGCTCGCGGCACCAGGCGAGGCGTTGCTCGTCGGCTATGAGTTGCGAGAAGGCCGCATACTGCGCGATCCAGCAGGAGCCGTGGTTGTTTTTCTGATCGCGCTCGTCCTGTCCGTTTTTTGAGGTGGACATCCAGGTCAGGTAGTCAGCAAACCAGCTGTGAATGCTGGCGATGTCTGCGGACGACAGCGCGCCAGAGTTGGTAAGGAACTGCGTGGCGCGAGCGACTTCGACGAGGTGCAGGGTGTCAATAATGCCGATACCGCGGCCGGGGGTTACGCCGCGAATCGCCTGGGCGTACTGCAGGTTCGGGTTCATGCGCGTGGCGGGAGAAACAAACCATGCACGAAGATGTGCGGCTGCTTTTTCGGCGTAGCGCTTGTCCTTCGTCAGCAGCCAGGCGGAGGTGAGAGCGGGCATCTGCACACTGAAGCGGAGCAGGAGTTCGCGGTGGCCTGTGAAGTTGTCCGGGTTTGAGAAGCCGTCGCGGCGGATGTAGGGGCCGTCGGGATTCCTGGGATCGGGCCACCAGTAGTCGCCTTCGGAGAAGAAGTCATGCGGGCCACCGGTGGAGCGTGGCGACGAGGCTGCCGTGACGGTGCGGGGTTCTTCGAGAAGGTATTTGTTCGCTGCAGCGAGGACCCATTTGCGATCGAGAGAGGCAACGTCAACAGTTGCGTGGCGCGGAGAGGCCGATGCTCCTACAGAGCAAAGCCAGGCGGTAGAGCCGAGAGCGAAACAGAAGTGGCGGCGGTCCATGAAACCCCTCAAAGCGAGCAGCTATCGATCAAACAAACAAACGAAGTGTACGGTATGCTTGCCCGCGTTCGTTTTTATGACAAAAAGACGATGCCAACTGATGAAAAGCGCTTCAACGCGATATTTTGAAGTGCGAGGAGTGAAATGGATCGTCGAGCGTTCTTGAAGAGTGGAGTGTTTGCAGGTACGGTTTGTGCCACCAAGGGATGGGCTTCCCTGCTGGCGGAAGAGCGTCTGAACAGTGAGGCGACTCATCGCGAGCTTGCTACGGGATGGGAGTTTTATCGCGGGCCGCTCGATGGTCGCTATCAGCCGTGGCATAGCGAAGAGCTGCTGACGTGGGAGCAGGTTTCGTTGCCGCATTGCTTCAACGCCTACGACGCTTGCGATCCGGACGTGCCTGCGTATCGCGGCGATGGGTGGTATCGCAGCAAGGTTGCGGTGATGAACCCGTATCAGGACGGACGCACTCTGCTGCACTTTGAAGGTGCAGGACAGACGGCCGAAGTGTGGGTTGGCGGCGAGCATGTCACGACGCATGTTGGTGGATATGCCGAGTGGGTTGTGGATGTGACGGAGTCCTGCAAGCGACTCAAAGCCGGCGAGGCGTTGCCGCTGTCGATCAAGTGTTCGAATGGGCGCGACGTTCAGCGCATGCCTTCTGACCTGAGCGACTTTACGTTGTATGGCGGCGTGTATCGTCCGGTGCACCTGGTGTATGTGCCTGCGGTTTCGCTGGATGCGGTGCATACGAATGTGACGTGGGAGCCGGGTAAGGATGCGACGGTTGAGGTGACCGCTCGGCTTTATGCGGCGCATCCTGTGGCGGGTGAACTGTCGCTGACGGCACGTATCCTTGGTCCGGGTGGACGGCTGGTAGCAGAGAAGAACGTGAGCCGCGCGGCATGGAAAGGCGAAGAAGCGATTGCGAGCTTTCCGCTACCGAAGCCGGAGCTGTGGACGCCACAGTCGCCTAAGCTGTATCGCTGCCAGTTAGTCCTTCGTGGGGGTGCCGATGAGACAAAGGTTGAGCATAAGTTTGGTGTTCGTCATACACGGTTTGAAGACCACGGGCCATTCTTTCTAAACGGTGAGCGGCTACTGCTGAAAGGCACGCAGCGGCACGAGGATGGCTCGAACTATGCAGCAGCCTTGCCAGCAGAGGAGATTCGCCGCGAGTTCCAGATGATGAAGGCCATGGGGGCGAACATTGTTCGGCTGGCGCATTACCAGCAACGACGGCTGGTGCTGGAGCTTTGCGATGAGCTGGGAATCTTTGTCTGGGAAGAGGTGCCCTGGTGCCGCTCGGGTGTGGGCGATGAGTGCTTCAAGGAGCTTGGGCGCGGGATGCTGCGCGACATGATCGATCAACACCGGAATCATCCGAGTGCGCTGATCTGGGGGCTGGGCAATGAGGACGACTGGCCGACGGAGTTGAATGGCAGCGACCATGCCGCGATCCGCGAGTACATGACGGAGTTGCGAGACCTTTCGCACAAGCTTGATCCGACGCGGATGACGGGCTATCGTCGCTGCGATTTTGCGAAGGACATTCCTGATGTGTACTCGCCGTCGATCTGGGCGGGATGGTACAGCGGGATTTATCCGGAGTATGCCGCGGCGTTGGAGAAGGCTCGGCCAACGGTGAAGCACCTGATGCATGTGGAGTGGGGCGCGGACAACCATGCAGGGCGTAACGCGGAAGATCCTGATCCGGTGCTGAAGCATATTTTGACGGGCAAGAGCACAGCGGAGAAAGGCTTCGACTACAAGCTGACCGGCGGTGACGCGCGTGTGTCTCGCGATGGGACGTGGACGGAAACGTATGCGTGCGACCTGTTCGACTGGTACCTGAAGACTGCAGAGGAAACGAACTGGCTGGCGGGTACGTTGCAGTGGTGCTTTAAAGATTTCTCAACGCCACTGCGGCCGGAGAATCCGGTGCCGCGCGTGAACCAGAAGGGCTTGCTGCTGCGCGATATGACGCCGAAGGAAGGCTATTACGTCTTCCAGTCGTACTGGGCGAAGGAGCCGATGCTGCGGGTGTTTGGGCACAACTGGCCGGTGCGCTGGGGCAAGGTTGGGCAGGAGCGCATGGTGCGGGTGTACTCCAACTGCAGCGAGGTTGAGCTGTTTGTGAATGGTGTGTCTGCAGGCAAGCGGACACGCGACAGCAAGGACTTCCCTTGTGCCGGGCTGCGTTGGAGTATCGCGTTCCGCGAAGGCGAGAATACGGTGAAGGCTGTTACGCGTGTTGCAGGCAGAGAGCTGACGGACAGCGTTACGTTTCGCTATGAGACGCGTGCCTGGGGCAAGCCTGCAAAGGTGATGCTGACGCGCGTGAATGCGGCTACGGTGAAGGCTGAGTTAGTCGACGCGGATGGCGTGTTGTGTCTTGATTCGCGCGCGCAGATTCGTTTTGCCGTTGCAGGCGAAGCGAAGTTGATTGACAACGTGGGAACGCCCGATGGATCGCGAGCCGTGCAGTTGCAGAATGGACGCGCACAGATTTCGGTAAAGCTGGATGGTGCGGCGCAGTTTAGCGCCGTGGTGGCAGGCGTGGCGCCTGCGTTTCTTTTGCTTGCAGGAGGTACGGCATGAAGACGATGAAATGGATGGGTACGGTATTGCTGGCGACGGTGAGTGTGCCGGTGTTTGCGCAGGAGACGCTTCCAGCGAAGCCGATGACCGCGCTCGCTATTGCGGCAGCGGCGGGCGATCAGGATGCAGATGCGAGCGGCCCGGCGAAGCTTTCTTCAAAGCTGAACCACGCTGATGTGCAGCGCGCGATGAAGCTGGTCGCGGACTGGCAGTTGAAGCAGAGCGAAGGCAAGTGGAACCAGGACTGGACGTATGCTCCGCTGTATCTTGGGCTGCTGGCTGCGAGTGAGACGACGAAGGACAGTCGTTATCACGATGTCGTGCTGAGCAAGTCGGAAGAGTTCCAGTGGAAGCTCTGGAACAATCGCCCTCTGCACGCCGATGATGAGGCAATTGCGCAGGCATACGAGTTGCTATGGCACGAGAAGCACGACGACGTGCGGATTGCAGAGGCCCGCTCAAGGTTCGATCAGATCGTGGTGTATCAGGACAAGCCGGAGAAGGAGCTTTGGTGGTGGGCGGATTCGCTCTACATGGCTCCAGCTGGGTTGGCCGAGATGTCCCGCATCACCGATGACCCCAAGTACAAGGTGGCGATGGATCGCGAGTGGGCGCTGACGCAGGCCCACTTCTACAACACGGACGATCACCTGTTCACCCGCGACGCACGCACGTTGAGTACGAAGGAAAAGAATGGCAAGCCTGTGTACTGGGCGCGTGGGAATGGCTGGGTGTTGGCAGGTACAGCAAACGTGCTGCAGGCTTTACCGAAGAACGATCCCCTGCGACCGAAGTACGAGAAGCTGTTTCGCGAGATGTCCGCACGGATTGCAGGACTGCAGATGAGCGATGGTTTGTGGCGCACCGGGTTGCTTGACCAGGAGGCGTATGCGCTGCCGGAGACTTCGGCATCAGGGTTTTTCGTCTATGCGATGGCATGGGGCGTGAATGCAGGGGTTCTGGATGCGAAGACGTACAAGCCTGTTGTTGAAAAAGGCTGGGCGGGACTTCTGAAGCATGTGTATGCCAGCGGTCGGCTGGGATGTGTGCAGCCCATAGGGTTTGCTCCGGGACAGTTCGAGACAAGCTCCAGCTATGTGTACGGAACGGGCGCGTTTTTGCTGGCTGGATCGCAAGTGGACCGGATGGTCGGGACAAAGAAGCACGCTCATTAGAGCCAGAGTAGTGGTCAGACAGCTATAGTGTCTGTCGAGGTGTTCACGATGAAGAAGATGCTCGTAGCAGGGGTTCTGCTGGCCGCAACCGTGGCAGCAGCAGCTCAAAAGGCTCCGCAGGCTGGACAGCCGATGAGTACGGATGGTTTCCATGTGTCGACTCCGCCGGAGTTGAAGAAACAGTCGACGGAGCTGCTGGAGCAGGCGGCTAAGAGCGATTCGGGTTCGGTGTCGGTGACGCTGGAGAAGTATCCGACGCACTTCATGATGATCAATGCCCGCACGAAGTCGGGCGGTGGTGAGCTTCATGAGCATTGGGCAGACATCTTCGTGGTGCTCGATGGCGAAGCAACCGTTGTGACGGGTGGACACCTGAGCGATGAGACGGTGAAGGGCGACGGCGAGCATCGTGGCACCGCCGTTGTTGGTGGAACCTCAGTGGTGGTGCATAAGGGAGACATCGTGCAGGTTGCTGCTGGAACGCCACACCAGACGATCGTGGCTCCGGGCAAGTTTTCGGTGTACTACGTGATCAAGATCAAGCAGTAACAACAGAGAGAACGGGACAAGAGATGAAGCTTTTTCAGATGGCCGATGCTGTGCGCTTTCAGCGCATGACGACTGCAGAGTTGCGCGAGACGTTTCTGGTAGAAGAGGCGTTTGTGCCCGGAGCCCTTACGCTGGCGTACGTCGACCTGGATCGCACGGTGCTGGGTGGAGCTGTGCCGACAAGTGCTCCGCTGACGCTGGAGACTTATCCTGAGCTGCGCAGCGAGTTTTTCTGCGAACGCCGTGAGCTGGGCGTGCTGAACGTGGGCGGCGCAGGTAGCGTGACCGTGGATGGCACGGTGTACGAGCTGAGCAAGCTGGACACGCTGTATGTTTCGCGTGGCGCGAAGAGCGTGGTGTTTGCGAGCGAGAACGCGGCAGAGCCTGCGGCGTTCTACCTGCTGAGCTATCTGGCGCACAAGGAGTATCCGACGACGCTGGCGAAGTTTGCCGAACTGACGCCGGTGAAGCTGGGCTCTGCGGAGACGTGTAACGCGCGATCGATTTACAAGGCGATTCATCTGGAAGGCATTCGAAGCTGCCAGCTTGTGATGGGCTTTACGTTGCTCGAGAGCGGATCCAACTGGAACACGATGCCGTCGCATACGCACATGCGGCGCTCGGAGATTTATCTGTACTTCGACGTCGATCCGAAGGGCCAGATCGTTCACCTGATGGGTCCGCCGCAGGAGACGCGTCACCTGATGATGAAGAACCGCGAGATTGCGATCTCGCCGGGTTGGTCGATTCACTCGGGCGTTGGCATGCAGGCGTACGGCTTCTGCTGGGGCATGGGTGGCGAGAATCAACGCTACGACGACATGGATCCGGTAGCTGCAGCGGAGTTGCTCTAATGCGCGCGGCCCTGGCGTTGGCGTGCGTGTCGGTGGTGGCGATGCCCTGCTTCGTGCAGGCGCAGACGCCAGCCAAGCAGGCCCAGGCAGAGGTTCGAATGCTGGCCGAGGGTATGGTGTCGAAGCCGGTGAGCGGCTATGACGCGGTTGCGCTGCTTGCCGCGTGGCATGAGACGGCAGATGGCCGCTACTTCAAAGCCGTACAGGATGCAGTCGAGCGCGGACAGGCTCCGTTAGAAGCTGCGGTTGTCGTGGACGAAGTGCTGGCGACGAAGAAGTATAACGACGCCCTGGCCGAGTTGCAGAAGCAGCCCAAGCCGATGGTGAAGATGAGCGCGGATGCCCACATGGCTCACCTTGTCGACCTGCTTGAGCGCACGCCCGAGGATGCGGCTGCGCGAAAAGAATTGAACGATCTGGCGAAGACGGCTGACCCGCTCGACGCTCTGCGCGTGTACGCGCTGGCGAAGGGCGCGCGGCTTGGCTTTTTGCCCGCGAGCGATGAGGCTCGTGCGGTGAAGCTGTGGGCGAAGGTTCCAATGAGCGCACCAGCGAGCGCACGCCTGCTGGCAGCAACGGAGATCGCGCAGAGCGAAACCGCTCTCTCTGCACGGGGCAAACGTGTGGCAGTCGACGCCTGGTTCAACTCGCAGACGCGAACGGGGCTTGACGGCAAGACCGAGCTCTTCCACTACAAGTGGGACGATCAGCGGAACTCAGGCTTTTCGTTCTTCGGGCGAGCTTTTCAGCGTGAGGGTGCGAAGCTGGAGACGATAGCGGCTGCGCCTACGGCGGCAAATCTGAAGGGTGTGAGCGTGTATGTGATCGCCTCGCCGGACATCCCGTCGAAGAACCCGAACCCACATTACATGGACAAGTCCAGCGGAGACGCGATTGAGGCCTGGGTGAAGGCCGGTGGCGTGCTGCTGCTGATGCAGAACGACAAGACCAACGCCGAGTTCGAGAAGTTCAACACGCTGGCTGATCGCTTTGGGGTGCACTTCAACCCGGTGTTGCGCAACACCGTGGAAGGCCACCATTACGAGCAGGGGCGCGTGGAGATTCCGGCAGGAACGGGTGGCATCTTCCCTGCTGCGATTCAGGCGTACATGAAAGAAATCTGCACGATTGCCCCTTCCGGCCCGGGAAAAGCTGTTTTGACGGACAAGGGTGATGTGCTGATGGCCGTAGCTCATGTGGGCAAAGGCACGGTGTATGCCGTTGTCGATCCGTGGCTCTACAACGAGTACACGGATGGGCAGAAGCTGCCGCCGGAGTATCCGAACTTTACGGCAGCCAAAGACCTGGCGAAGTGGGCGCTGGAGCAGGCCCGCTAGTCGCCTTCGTAGACAGAACCAGCGGTGCAGGTTTCACGGACAACAATGCGGCTCAGGCCCGGAAGTGTGGGCTTGAGCTGCTGCCATATCCAGCGGCTGAGGACTTCGCTGGTCGGATTTTCAAGCCCGGGGATGTCGTTGAGATAGAAGTGGTCAAGCTGCTCGTGGAGCGGCTTCCAGTGGGTTTTGATTTCGGCAAAGTCCATGACCCAGCCGGTGTGCGGGTCGAGCGGACCGCTGACGTGGAGTTCCACGCGGAACGAGTGACCGTGAAGACGGGCGCATTTGTGCCCCGCCGGGACGTTGGGCAGGCGGTGCGCGGCCTCAAACGTAAATTCCTTGAAGATCTGCATCTGTTCCAGTGTACGAGAGGCGGCGATACACTGATAGTTGAGGATTTATGGGTTTGAACGCAGAACAAAAAGCGGTTGTACTGCTCAGCGGCGGGCTGGACTCGACAACGGTTGTGGCGATTGCCAAGAACCTGGGCTATACGGTGTATGCGCTGAGCTTCGATTATGGGCAGAACCATCGCGTGGAGCTGGAATCTGCCGCGCGCGTGGCAGCCACGCTTGGGGTCGCCGAACATAAGACCGTGAAGGTCGACCTGCGGACGTTCGGTGGATCGTCGCTGACGACGGAAGAAGCGGTGCCGAAGAATCGCTCGGACGAAGCGATTGGGCATGGCGTGCCAAACACGTATGTTCCCGCGCGGAACACGGTGTTTCTGTCGCTGGCGCTGGCGTGGGTCGAGGTGCTGCAGGCGACCGATATTTTTGTCGGCGTAAACGCTCTGGATTACAGCGGCTACCCTGACTGCCGGCCGGAGTACATCGAGGCGTTTGAGCGGATGGCGAACCTGGCGACGAAGATTGGTACAGAAGGCCGCCAGATCAAGATTCATGCGCCGCTAATCTCGATGACGAAGAAGGATATTGTCGAAGCCGGAATGGCTTTGGGCGTGGACTACACCATGACGATCACCTGCTACGATCCTTCGCCAACGGGCGAGGCCTGCGGTGAGTGCGATGCGTGCCATCTGCGCCGCAAGGGCTTTGTCGAGGCGGGTGTGGCTGATCCGACGCGGTACCGGAGCGCATAACGATGGCGTACGCAGTCAAAGAGATGTTTTACACGCTGCAGGGTGAAGGCGCGCAGGCCGGATCGGCCGCAGTCTTCTGCCGGTTCAGCGGATGCAATCTGTGGAGCGGACGCGAGCAGGATCGTGCGACGGCAACGTGCCAGTTTTGCGACACGGATTTTATCGGCACGGATGGTGACGGTGGCGGCAAATTTGCCAATGGCGCAGAGCTGGCTGCGGCAGTTGCCGCGAAGTGGCCGCAGAATGTTCCGGGGCGGAAGCTGGTGGTCTGCACGGGCGGCGAACCGCTGCTACAACTCAATCGCGAAGCTATTGAGGCGCTGCACGCAGAGGGTTTCTCCATCGCGATCGAGACCAATGGCACGGTCGATGTCCCCGAAGGTGTGGATTGGGTGTGCGTGAGTCCGAAGGCGAATGCCACGCTGAAAGTGATGGGCGGAGATGAGATCAAGCTGGTCTATCCGCAGGAGACCGACCCGCGCGTGTACTCCGGCATGGGCTTTCGCAACTTCTTCATCCAGCCGATGGATGGGCCGGAAGCTGCGGCGAATCGCGATGCGGCCGTGCGTTTCTGCATGGAGAACCCGCAGTGGCGGTTGAGTCTGCAGACGCATAAGCTCGTCGGGATTCGCTGATTCCACTTCGCAAGATGTTGGTTTACCTACGTGCTTTCCAACTCTCATTCTGCGGTATTACTTCCGATGCGAAGCAGCGTAGGCTTTGCTCGACGCGTCATAGCGCTCGATGGAAGCTTCAGACGTAGCAAGGCCGCCTCCGAAGAGACGGCCTGCGGGTCGCTTTCGCTCTCGGACATCCACTAAACCGCTAAGAAAATGCTCAGTTGCTTATTTGCAACTCAGAAACATACGCAAATCGCGAACGTTATTGCCTGTGGGGCCAGTAACGATCGAGTCACCGAGCGCCTCAAAGAACGAATAGCTATCGAACTCCCGCAGTGCTTTAAATGGATCTAGTTCGAGTTTCCGCGCACGATCGAGTGTGGTCGAATCGACGAGGGCTCCTGCCGCCGGACTGTTTCCGTCGACGCCGTCTGAGCCGGCACTGAGCAAAGCCACTTGCGTGTCTGTTTCCATAAGGTTCAGTGCGCAGTGAAGGGCGAAGTGTTGGTTCCTGCCGCCTAAACCGCTTGGTTCTGTCAGCTTCACGGAGAGTTCTCCGCCAGAAATGAGACAGACCCTCTTGTGTGCCTTTCGCAGCGTCCGGAGGCGTTCAAGCAAGTAGGTCGCAGCGTCTTGGTAATGCCAATCATCGCAGGTATTGTCTATCTCACAATGAAAACCGGCTTGACGGGCGAGACTCTGTACCTGTTCCAGGAGAGTCTTATTCGAAAGCAAGCAAAGATGCTTGGAGTTCTTGAATACCGAATCCGTACTGAACGGCGTTTCGTGAAGGTTCTGGTCCATGAAGTAGTTTTGAACCTCACGGCTGAGAGAATCGGCGACGGAGTGCTTAGAGAGAATTTTCCTGCAGTCCGCGACGGTCGAAGGATCGGGTAGTGAAAGGCCGGAGCCGACCATATCCAGCGCACTGTCAGGGACGTCACTCACCACAAGGGTGCATTGCGTTGCCGGTGACGCAGTGAACGCGAGGCGTCCGCCCTTTACCTTCGAGAAGTGCTTACGAAGCGTGTTCATGGACGTGATCGGAAGACCTGAGTAAACGAGAGCGCGATAGAACTCATTCACTTGCTTGTTAGATATTTGAGGAGATAAGGGAGCTTCGAGCATCGATGATGCTCCACCGCTGATCAAGAAGAGCACAAGATCGTCTTCTTGAAGAGGCTGCAGCAAGCTAAGTGCTGTCTCCGCGGCCTCGCGCGAGGCGTCATTCGGTAACGGATGTCCTCCGACAAAATGTTGAATGAAGTCGGGTAAGCCATCCGGGTTACCTGGACCAACAGCAATGCCTTCTATTTCCTGCCCTTCGTGCAGACCGGCTTGAATAATAATTGCGGCTACTCGACACATAGGAATCGCGGCCTTGCCGACAGCTATGATGACAACCTTGCGCCGTTCGACAAGCGAGTAGGAAAGCTTGCCAATATGGAGGACGCCTCCAAGTACGGTCATGGCGTGTGTCATGACATTGGTGATGTCGATTCGTCTCATCGACTCATTGAACAAACTTAGAAGCTGCGCTCTCAGGTTTGCCAGGACTACCGAATGGTTTTCAGCGGTTCTGCTCGATGAGCTGTGTTGACTTAGCATTCCATCACTCTTTCCTGGACAACCGGCCGGACTTTCCCAACGAAAAACATCGCGATACCGCCTGCGGCCAGGAGCAGAATGCCGATACTGCACAATGGCGCGGTGAAACCTCCCGTTCGTTCGGTGAGCCAACCGATCAAAGACGGTCCCGCGAAACCACCCAGGTTTCCTAACGAATTGATCAGCGCAATGGCAACCGCTGCCAGCTGACCGCCAAAATCTTTTGTAACGACAGCCCAAAACATGGGCATGGCCGAGAATATCCCAAATGCGGAAATGGCAAACGCGCCGATGAGCAGAGGCTTGGAATGGCTGTAGGACGCCCCGAACTGCCCCAAGGCTGCAGCGAGAAATGAAATCAAGAGATGCCACTTTCGCTCGGCCGTAGCGTCTGAGTGAAACGACCACCCAACTGCTGCCGCTCCACCGACGCCGTAGGAGGCTGCGGAAAGCCACCCGATGCTTGCGAGTCCCATTCCTTGCGACTGTGCCAGTTTTGGAAGCCAGAACCCGAGACCATACAGCCCCATCATCAAGAAGAAGTAGATGGCGGTGAGCGCCAGAAACCTTTTCGAGACAAGAGATCGCCAGCTGAGGGGCTGAGTGCTCTCCACAGGCGCCTCAGCGAGCTGAGCACGGAGAATGATCCTCTTCTCCTCTCGGCTAAGCCACTCCGCGTCATCCGGAGATTCCGTGAGAACAATCAGAGTGAGACCGCCGAGAAGAATTGCCGGAATACCTTCAAGAATAAAAAGCCATTGCCAGGAGTGCAATGATGTTCCCCATTGATGCTGGAGAAGCGTCGTCGATAAGGGCGCGCCAATCACATTCGCTAACGGGATACCCACGATGAAAAGCGAAATAAGTCCAGCACGGCGAGAGGGTGGCAACCAGACACTGAGATACAAGATGATCCCGGGGAAAAATCCGGCTTCCGCTGCGCCAAGTAGTGCTCTGAGCGTTATGTAAGACAGTGGGCCTCTTGCGAAAGCCATCGCTATCGATAAGGCACCCCAGGTAATCATGATCCGTGCGATCCAGACCCTTGCTCCGAAGCGTTTGAGCATTAGATTACTGGGCACTTCACAGAGGAAATAGCCGATGAAAAAAATGCCTGCCCCAAGACCAAATGCGCTATCGGCTAGATGTAGATCGCGGTTCATCGTTAACGCAGCAAAACCCACGTTGACGCGGTCCAGGAAGGCGACAACATAGAGCAAGATCAGAAACGGCATGATCCGGAAAGCAATTCTGGTGAAAACATCGCGCATAGGATTCCTAAGGACGAAAAGTTACTTGATATAAGGAGCTAGAGCGGGAACGTCAGTTTTTGTTTCTTGAGCAATCAATGCTCCGATCTCCATTGCACCTTGATGATTCAGGTGAGAATTGTCGATCTTCCCATTCCGGAGCGGCGAGTCTGTGTCGATGGCGGCTTTCCCCTTGGAGATATAAAACGCTGTCGTCAGTTTGACGATGTCGATCAATGGGATGTTTTCCTCCGCGGCTACATCGCGGGTGGCCTGCTCATACGGGATGAGAGCTGCCGTGTCCTCGAAGTGACCCTCTTTATCCCAACGACGAATGCCCAGAGATGTCATAAGTATCGGCTTGATACCTGCGGCCTTGGCCTCGTCTACAAAGCGCTTGATGTTGGCACGAAACTCGTCGACCGTCGTGTAGCGCTCGGGCTTGTCGCGATGAATGTCGTTGTGACTGAAGCCTAGAATGATGTAATCGGGCTTCAGGGAAAGCGCTTGCGCCCAGCGGCCTTCCACACGGAACGATTTCGAGCTTCGACCACCTTTTGCTAAGTTCAGGCATTCAATATCGGGTCTGAGCAAGGCTTCAAAACCAGGGCCCCAACCTGACGAATCCTGCACAGTCGAATCTCCCACAAGAACTAGTTTCACTTTAGCGTCTGGATTGTGCCAGGTTACCTTCTCCAACGGGGCGTTGTGTGGCGTCCCATCGGGATCAGATGAATTTTGCGCCGTAGCACCTAGCGAACAAGTAAGAGCAAGAGCCACGGACAACGACAATCTAATAGCGGATTGGGCGAGTTGACGCATATTCGATTAATCCTTCTGAATGTAATTAAGGCTGATCGTCAGACCAATGTGATTCGAAGAAGTATGCGCGGCACGTGATGACCTTGTCAAGGCTTCACAGGCGTCTCGAATCGTCAATGGTCAAGAGTGCTTGTAGCAAGCGGTATACTCGGTCTGACAATTTGTCCAATTTCGAAAACGGTTTGCTGATTTATCTATGACTGGAAGAACAAAAACACCGCGAATTCCCTTGAGAGCCGTTCCGAAGACTTCCGTGTGTGAAGATATCGCACAGCAGATCATGAAGTTGATTGCAAGCGGAGAGTTGAAGCCAGGTCAACGTTTACCCGCAGAGCGCGATCTATGCGCAACCTTCGGAGTTGGAAGATCTTCCCTCCGCGAAGCGTTGCGTTGCCTATCCATCATCGGTGTACTGGATGCCCGTGTTGGAGAAGGAACATCGGTGGCTGCGAATGGGGGTCGCTTTTTAGGGAAGCTCTTTGAATGGCGCCTTGTCACTACCGATCATGATCTAGAGCACCTCATGACAGTTCGCTTGGCGCTCGAAGGCGCTACCGTGGCAGATACGGCTCGCAACGCCACCGAAGAGCATATTGCCGAGCTCAAGACTCTCTTAGAACGTATGGAGAATAATCTCGGAAACACCGCGAAGTACGAAGCTCTTGATATGGAGTTTCACATCAAGATTGCGGAGGCGTCTTCAAACGTTCTGCTGTTCGAAATGGTGTCGCTCATTCGCGGTCAGCTTTCCCAGGGGGTACATCAGGCTCTTCTGTTGCCGAAGGCCGTTCCTCTGTCTCAGAAGGAACATAGAGCAATTTTGAACGCGATTGCGAAGCGGCAACCGGAAGAAGCAAAGCGCGCGATGGAAGGTCATCTGCTTGCGGCGCTTACTCGCTACCGCAAAGAGAAGGCCCAGCTATCCTGAGCGCGGGGATGGCGCGGCTGCACGGTCGCTGATCATTTGCGGCCCCCCGCACGTCAGTTGCAAGGCGGGATCTCCGCCGGAGGGTTCTGCATCGTGACGTATTTTGTGAGTGCTGGCACCACTTTCACCATATCTTCGGCAACCATTCTGCCGAGCATTTGCGAGCCGCGCGCATTCATATGGGCACGGTCGATCGTTGACGGTTTGCTCGCATAGTACTTGTTGTAGGCATCGGCCTGTTCCTGGTTCATGGATTCAAAACATGCGAGCGAGTGCGCATTGAGATCGACCAGAGGAGTTCCCGTCTCTGTACCTACTTGCCGCATAGCCTCAACATAAGCAGCCCACGGCTCCAGCAGCTTCCCCTCTTTGTAGGTGCGAATCTGCATCGGCGTCACAAGCACAGGCTTCGCGCCGATCGCACGTGCTTCGCGAATATCTTTCTTCAGCAGTTCGGGATAAGTCGTCTTTGGATCTGTTTCTCGCTCCGGACCTTTCCCCGGTACGTCGTTTCCCCCGAAGCTGATGAGGATGTAAGTCGGCTTCAGGTCCAGAGCACGCTGCCACCAACCTTCGTCACGAAAGCTTTTTGTACTGCGTCCGTTCTTGCTCATGTTGAAGCACTCTACATGGCCCACAAGATCGTCGCAGAAGCCCGAGCCCCAACCCGACGAGTGATTCACGGTGGAATCCCCAGCGAGAACGATGCGGATCGTTGAAGCTACTTTTTCCTTGTCATCCACCTTCGCTACGAGAGACGGAGTTCCCTTCTTCTGCGCGATGCTGAGCAATGAGAGTGAGGCCATCAGGCAGAATACGGACAATCGCCATTTCATAGGGTTATTACCTCTTCTTTCTATTTGTTCGTTTGCAATCGATGAGAGGATGGTGCTGGCTCTCAGAAATAAAACGTTGCGGAGAGTTGGAGTCTGCGGCCTACTGGCCCAGCCACGGTATTGCTTCCGGTACTGGCGGAGATGTAACCGGCCTGCACATTGTTGAGCGGGGCGACGGTGCTCTTAGGTTGTGCGAGATTGACTGTGTTGAAGACGTTGAAAGCGTCAGCACGAAAAGTGAGCCGAGCTGTATCGCGGATCTTCTTCAACTGAAAAAATCTCTGCGCGGACATATCGATTCGTGTAAATGCAGGCCCTACAAGAAAGTTGCGGGAAACGTTGCCGAACTGTCCAGGACCTGGAATCAGCCAAACGCAGCCGGAGGCTGTTCCCGCCGCGATCTGTGCAGCATTGCAGGCTGTTCCGTCGAACCAATTATTGATCTTGTCAGCACGGTGTCGACCGGAAGGCAGTTTTGGATTGGCACCGGGCATCAGACTAGGGCGTTGATTGGGTTCGTTACTGTAGTTCGGGTCGCCATCGGCCACTACATTGATCGGCAGTCCCGTCCGTACGGAGTAAATGCCGCTATACTCCCACCCATTCAGCACTGCACGTAACGGCATAATGCCACGGTGTAAGGTGGGCATGACAAGTGCCCACCCCATAGTCCCATTGTGTTTCACATTGCTATCCGAAGGGCCGTATTGGGTACTAATGTTGTCGACGTTCGGAATCGCATTGCTCAGCGAAAGCCCATTGGTCCCCTCATCCAGGGAACGCGAATACGTATAACTGCCGATGAGTGTGAGGTTCTTGCCCGTGCGTCGCCGATACTGTATCTGCAGACCGTTGTAGTTCGCCGTGCCCACGCTTTCGAGGTCGACGATACTGCTCCCGCTGGCGTTGTATCCGGGATAACGTGCGCGCGCGCTGTAGGAGGCTAGCGTAGCGTTGGCGCCGGTGCAGTATGTAACTGGATCTGCCTTGTAGTACGCGCCTGAACAGTCGTAAATGGCAGGATTACGGTCAACAGGCAGGCTCAGTTTGCGACCCAGCTTCAGCACATAGTTCATCTCTAGAACACCAAATTTTCCCGCCTGCTGCTGAAAGCCAACGTTGCCCGCCATCGTGTAGGAGGAGCGAAAATTCGGATCCGGATAGAACACGCTGTAGGGTCCGAGAAACAAAGGTGTGCCTGTACCTGCATAGCCTGACGGGATACCCGGAGGATTACCCGCAATTAAATTGAGCAGCGGCTCGGAGGTGCCTCCAGGTGGTGTACTGAACTGGAAGTTGTAATAGTAGGGCTGCCCCGCTCCGACCACGTTCGCATTGATCGCGTCGAAGAAGACGCCGAAACCGCCGCGGATTGACGTCTTCCCATTTCCGAAAAGATCATAGGCGATTCCCAGTCGTGGTTGCCACTCGTTGTAGTCCGTTGGCACCAGTGATTTCCTTATACTCTTGTCGCCATAGAACGCCAGGCCGCCTGGAGCGTTCGTGAATACCTGCGACTGGTAGCCCGGGATAAACGTTTCGCTATGTCCTTTCGGCTGATACCACTGCCAGGGAAGCTCATAACGAAGACCCACACTGATCGTCAAACGAGGAAGCGCTCGCCAATCGTCCTGCACGAAGAGATAGAGTGCGCGCTCTCGACCGGAGAGCTCTAGCGGACTTTGGAGCGTCTCTGCTTTCACCAACCCCTGCATAAAGTCGGCGATCTGCAGATCGCTGTATGTGGAAGCATAGGAGAGTTCTCCAGGAGTCTGAGTATGATTCAGATATTCGAGCCGCAGCCATTCCGCGCCAAACATAATGTTGTGGTGACTGTGCTGGTAACTCACCGAGTCATCAATCTGGAGACTGCCGTTGACGCGGTACTGGTAACCATCAGAGAGCGTGCCCAGCGTAAACCTCCCAGTAACCCCGAAGTACGGCAGCGATGGAACACCGGGAATGGTGATCGCGGAGCCAAGATCCTGCAAGGAGGTCTGGTCCTGCGGGTAGATCACATTGACGTAACGTTTATATGCAGCACGCGCCACGTTGAATAGGTTCGGCGTGATAACCCATGTATCTCCGATGCTGCCCAGACGGTTCTTTCCCGTGTTATAGGTGATTTCGTAGTTCGCATTGCCTGCGTTGGGGCCCAGGGATCCACCAGACGAACTGCCTGTGGCCACTCCAGGGGCGGAGTGGTCATCGGCATTTTGTTGGTAGTAGCGGGCATCGATGCTGTGTCGCTTGTACTGGTAGTCCAAGCGAAGCAGCGCATTCTGATCGTTACGCGGCAGTCGTGCTTGCGTTACCGCAACCGGGACATCGTTGTATCCGATCTGAGTTGGCAACGGAAGATAGCCGCGGTGAATGACGTTCTGCACAACCGGGCTGAAGCAGACGCTGGGAATCTCCGGCGTCGTAAGATACTTGCCCGCCGTGCCCGTATGGGCCGCCAACAGGTTCAGCCAGACGTTGACGCAAGGCGAGTCTTGCCCTGAAGCCAGCGTTCCTCCGGCAACGGTATAAGCGGTATTGATCATGCTCCGCACATAGGAGGCATAGCCTGTACCCGTGTCGTAGAGGGGATTTAGCAGAATGCGATTCTGCGCCTTTGTGCCCGCATCGGTGGATGAGCCGAAGTAAGCACACTGCCCCATACCTGCAAAATAGCCGGCCGAAGAGCAGGGTCTGGGCGTTACACCGTCAGCCGCCATACCGCGCTCATCGAGCGTAGGCGTTTCAATGTTGCCGATGTTCGTGCCCGAGATGCGAAGGTCCTGATAGGTGAGTTGGTAGAAAAGTTTGTCGCGCAGAATTGGCCCACCCAGCGTGAAGCCAAACTGATTACTAACTAGGTGTGGATTGATCTTTGTAAAGTAGTCTGAGCTGTTGAACGCGCTGTTTTGCGCGTACTCCCAAACCGAACCGTGCAGGGTATCTGTGCCAGCTTTTGTGATGACGTTGAAGACACTGCCTACGCTGCGGCCGAACTGCGCCTTATAGTTATTCAGTTGCACGCTGACTTCCTGCAGCGCCTGTCGCGGCGGATAATTGAGCCCGGTGTTGTAGTAGAGGTTATTCCATAGGGCGCCGTCGAGCAGGAAAAGATTCTGGTTGCTGCGCGAACCAGAAACGGAATACGTTGGCCCACTGTTCTCCGCAGTGAAGGTAGCCGGCGCGTTCACACTCGCGACGCCAGGAAGCAGCGCCGCCAGGTTCACAACATTGCCCGCATCAATTGGTAGATCTTCTACTAGCTTCTTCTCGATTAGCACCCCGATGGTCGCCGAACGCGTATCCACTTCAGAGCCGGAAGATGTGACAATTACCTCGCTTTGCACGGAACCCAGGATGAGCCGAGCATCCATGCGCACATTCTGATCCGTTTCAAGCTTCAGATCCTGATCGATGTAGGTCTGAAACGATGGCGCCGTCACGGTAAGGGTGTATAAACCCGGTTGGGCATTCGAGAAAAGATATTCGCCTCGTTCGTTTGTCTTCACGGCTCTCGCCGAGCCACGATCCGTGGACGTCAATGTGACGCTGGCACCCGCTACCGTTGCCCCTGTCGGGTCGGAGACCTGCCCGGACACGCTGCCACCCTGCTGCGCAAACGCGATTGTGGTCGATACCCAAACGATGGCGCACCAAAAGCCCCAGCGAACTCTCTGTAGCATCCTTCTTGTCCTTCCTGTTGCTGTACATAATCGCGTTCGCAGCGCTACGGCGCTACGCCAAGCATCCCCGGAATCACCGGAGCCGCCGGAGTTGCTGCACCGACCAACACAGTCAGGTATGTGGTGCCTCCGGTGAAGTTGGCGATCCACACATTGCCGGAAAGATCGATTGCAATTCCTTCGCCGCCCGTAATCGCCGAACCGGTTTCCGCATGCGTGTATCCGCTGGAACCGGAGAGCGCATTGATCGCCATCGATGTCGTTCCAACGTTCGACACGCTGAATTCGCTGATAGCCGAAGAGGTTAAGTTAGCCACCCACGCGTTGTTTGCACCGTCGATTGCCAAGAACTGCGGGTTGCTCAGGCCACCTGCTCCGGAAGCCGAGTTCACGCTTCCGGAGCCCGCCGTGGTTGAGATGAGAGCCTTGCTGCCGATGATCGTGCGCACGCCATAGGTGACGGTGTTGGTGGCTCCCGTTGTGCCGAGGTTGGATGTGGATCCAAATTCTGTGGCCGCGTTGGCGAGCCAAAGGTTATTCGCCGAGTCCACGGCCATGCCCATCACAGCGCCCGTATTCGCCGCGATCGCGTCCTTGCCGCTGCATCCAGTGTTGGCCCCGATAAGACCGTTGTAACTGCTGTTGGTTGCTAGCGAACCCGAAAGGATTTGCAGAATGACCGATGCGTCACCGCCAGCCGTTGCCGTACAACCCGATTGATCGTTGACCCAAATCAGCGGAGCGTTCGTGGCCGACGAAGACGATGTATTGTCCACGATGACGGTGTAAGGATGTGTGCCAATGCTGGCCCCCACCGTGTAGGCGCCCGATGCGTTGAACTTTCCAAGCACCTTCGAGCCCGGGTTTGTACTGCCCCCGGCCTGGGTGAAATACACGTTACCGCTTGCGTCCGCAGCCGCTCCGAAAGGATACAGGCCGCTGTAATAGCCTGTAGCCGTCCCGTTGTACGTCGCTCCGGGCCCCGCCGCTGCAGGAAACTCAGCAACCTGACCGAAGTAGCAAGTCGATGTGTACGATCCGCAGTAGGACGAAGACGAGATCGCCACTTCATTGGTGTAACTGCCGTTCCAGTCCGCCAACCAGGCATTGCCCGAGCTATCGATGACGATAGAGCGCGGCGACGAAATGGTGCGAGTGTATGCAGGCGCGGTGCTGCTGGTGATGCCATAGGAAGATAATGTCGCGGCAAATCCGCTGTCTGCGCCCACGGTGTAGCTCGTGATCGGGGTCATCATCGCATTTCCGCTTGGCCCAACCGCCACCACGCTGCCGAGCTTATAGTTCGATACCCACACGTTGCCGTAGAAGTCGGCTGCAACCGAGTACGCCTGATTTACGTAAGCCGTCTTACCAGATACAGGTGCGTAGCCCACCGCCAACGTCCAATCGGGCGGCGAGGAACTCATTGCAATGAAAGGCGCGCCTACCCCCTGGATGCACGCAAACGCGGCTCCGGTTGATCCACACGATCCCGTTCCGCCGATGTTGGTAGGAAACTGCGCCAGGTACCACGCTGCCTGAATCGTATCCATTGGCGCGTTGAGCGTACTTTGCGCGATACCTTTGGTGCTCAACGTGGTGGAGGATGGAATGACACTCGCGAAAAGATCACTGCAGCTCGAACTGATCGAGGGCGCGTTCACGCAATAGGAAAGAATGTCCGCCAGCGTATACTCACGGTCGGATTCGTTCGATACCCAGGTGTTTGTGCTCACCGGTGTAGCCAAACCCGTCGCCACATCGGCGAGATTCGTCGCAGTCGTGAAGGCATTTTGCATACCAACCAGGTTCGTGGTGGGGGCGCCAATATTCACTGACCCTGCCGTGCCGGAGGGGGCTGCCATGAACTGTTGCAAAGCCCAAACCGCAGCAACGGTTGTTACCTCGTTCAACTGAACAAAGGGCACCGCAGCAGCCAGTGCGCTGGCTGAAGTGCATGGACCCAGCGCCGCCATCAGCGCGATGCTGCTGTTGGCGCCACTGCCAGAGTCTCCTCCGATTGCCAGCAGGTAGACCTCTGCGGGATATCCATCCATTGCTGCGGGGCACGCATAGTCGCTCGAAATATTGAAGGCGCCGTGAGCGTCTGTGGCGACGTAGTAAAGCCCATTAGCGTCCTGGCCTCCGATGCCGGTTGCGCTTGATGCGTCTGTCGTCGACGTATTGTTTGTCAGTACGGCTGAGGTCAACAACGAAGTCGCTCCGGTGCCGTAGTTATGTGCTGCCGCAGAGTTCCCTGCTGCGTACAGGTAAACCTTCGCGCCGCTCACCGGGTTCTGTCCGCCGTTGACTCTGCCCTTCATCGCGGCTCCCTGATAGCTTTGTCCGACAGTGGAACCACTGGGTGTTTGCAGCACTCCCATGCCACATCCTGACAAAGCGAGGATAGAGATGGCACCGGCTACGCATGCGGTGCGGGAAATAGCACTGCGAATCATTGAGTACATCATGCTGGCTCCTTCGAGGAACGGCTCGATTGAAATGGGCAAAGTCTTACTTCTGAACGACGGTGAATGCGATGGAGACGGAGCTCTGCAAGCCATTCGGACCTGAGCCCTTGATGACGACAGAACTCGTCCCTGCTGGGGTGACTGCGGAGATCGGCGTGTTCGTGCTGCAACCGGCGAAGGACAAAAGCGCAGCTGCGGACAGCATCAGAAACGCCTGAGAACATATCCTCCGACGACGCCGAAACGCCAAGGTCAAGAGCGGCGCTGCAAGCGCATACCAGACTCCTCCGGCAAAGCGAACATTACTTGCCTGCGTTGGAACGGTGCCGGGCGAAACGTTCGTCCACAGCGTCACCGTTACCGACGTCGCCTGGTCGGTCGCAGGAGTGAAGCTCATCGTCTGGGGCTGAAAAGTGCAATAAGAGTTTGCCGGAAGTCCACTGCAGCTCATCGTCACCACGCCGTTCAACGTATTCGTGGGCGTCAGCGCAACGGTCGTTTGGACTGCTCCCCCTTGGGCCACCGAGACGACACTCGAAGCCGCCGCAAGCGTGAAGCCTTGCGGGTCTGCACCCACCACAAACGTCAGCGCAGGAGTGCTTGTACTTGCGGCAAAGTTACCGTCACCGCTGTATTGGGCAACGATGCTGTAAGTGCCGACGTCGAGTGTAGCCGACGTGAAAGTAGCGATCCCCTGGGCGGTGAGTGTGGCGGTAGAGAGTGTGGTCGCCCCATTCAGGAACGTGACCGTACCCGTTGGGACCGCGCTACTTGAGGTCGAGACCTTGGCTGTAAAGATCACACTTTGGAACTGGACTGCGCTCGTGGGGGAGGCGGAGACTAAAACGTTTGTAGCCGCCTGTGCAACAGCCAGCGTTAACGTGCTGGAGGTGCTCCCACCATAAACATCGTCGCCGCTATAAGTCACGCCGATCGTGTGTGGCCCCACCTTCAACAATGGCAGCGTCACCGAGGCCACTCCGTTGGATCCACTTGCAGAGAGCACGACAGCGGCTTGTGAAACGCCATCGATCTGCAACGTAACGGTTCCGCTGATGCTGGTCGTCCCTTGGGAAGCGGGCGTCACCGTGACTGTCAGCACTGTAGTCGATCCATACTGCGGAGTGCCCGAAGCAGGCGTGGTGATTGCAGCCGCAACGCTTGTAGAGACGAGCGTTACACCGCCTCCCTTCAGCGTCACGGATGGCACCGGTGCGTTGATTCCCGTGCTGCCAGTAAATGTATAGATGGCGGATTGATTGCCATTCTGCGTCGGTGTGAATTGTCCCGCCATTGCGCATTGCACACCGGACGCAAGCTGCTGTGAGGCACTGCAGCCACTTGTCGTCGCTGGCACGAAACTGAAGGTCGACGTGCTTCCCGAGGAGGTGGTGAGCGGCGAACCCAAGGTGCCCGTCAGCGTGCCTGAACTCGTGATCATATAGGCCTGCATAGCACTGCTCTGGCCGAGATTCACCTTGCCGAAATCCATGGAGACGCTATCGCGATTGACAGCTAGCACACGGCTATTGCCCGTGTCGGCTATGTAGAGCGTCCCGGCGCTGTCCAGCTCAATCTGCTGCGGAAGGTCTAGAGCGACCGCAGTCGCAAGCCCAGGTACTATTCCCGTACCGCTGGCGCCATTGAAGCCCGCTATCGTCGAAATCACACCGGTGACAGAGTCGATCATACGAACCGCTTGATTGCCGGTGTCCCCCACGTAGATCGAGCCGCTTGCATCCAACGCTAGCCCAACAGGGCTACTTAGCTCTGCGGAAATGGCCAGGCCTCCATCGCCGCCTCCGCCCGCCTGACCATTGCCTGCGAGGGATACGATCGCCTGCCCGCTCGCCGTGAGATTCACGCGACGAATCTCGTGATTGCCCGTGTCCGCGATCAAAAGATTGCCGCTGAGATCGAAGCGTATCTGTGTTGGACCAGAGAGAACAGCCTGAAGCGCATTGCATCCGTCGCCGATCAAGTCCGTCGCAGAGGTACAAGCCTTGCCGCCACCGGCCACCGTGACCACACCTGATCCGTTCAGCGGCACAGCGCGCACACGGTTGTTTCCCGTATCAGCGACATAAAGCAAACCATTAGAGTCCACAACCAACCCCGCCGGAGACGAGAAGATAGACTGCGTGCCAGGACAACCATCACCGACCATATTCGCCGCGGCAGAGCAAATCGTCGACGCGCCTCCAGCCACAGTCGAGATCGTACCTGTCACCGGATCGACACGCCGCACCACGTTGTTGCCCGTGTCTGCGATGTATACCGCGCCGTCTGATGCAACGGTCACGGCCCTGGGCGAAGACAATGTCGCAGTCGTCGCAGACTGTCCGTCTCCGCTGTAGCCCGCCACCCCGGTCCCAGCAAGAACAGTCATCGTCGCGGAACTGATGCTGTACTTCATCACTCGGTCGTTCGCAGTATCAGCGATGAACAGGTTCCCTGCATTGTCCTTCGCAACGCCACTCGGCTGGCTCAAGCTTCCGGACAAAACGCTGGCGGTTCCAGGATCGATCGCGAACGCAGCGGCAGATCCAGTTCCTTCAAATCCGATGGAGCGCACATTGCCCGCCGAATCAGTCGCGGTCAAGGTCGCGCGATCCGTCCCCGCCATAGAAGGCGTGAAGCTCACCGCGACTGTGCAGTCCGTCGTTCCGTCGCCGTTCTTCGTACAAGAAGGCGTCGCCGCCGAGTAATCGCTATCGCTGAAGACCAGGGGGTTGCTGCTGGAAGGAGTGTCGCCGACTGCGTAATGCAATTCAACCGTTTGCGTCTTTGGAGCACCCGCCGTCGTAGACGAAAAGATCAGGTCCGACGAAACCTTACGGATCGTCTCTGCAGACGCATCGGAGATATAGAGGTTCTCGTTCGCATCAACGGCCAGTCCATAGCCTTCGTTTCCGAGCGCAATCGTCGCCACGGTCGCAGGACAATTATTGCCGATGGAGTCGGTCTCCTGTGCACATCCTGTCGTAAGCGAACTGCCCGCGTAAACACCTGCAATCGGACGCATCCAGCCCGTAGTCGAGTCCTCAAACCAGATAATCTGCTTACTGTCTGAGATGAAGAGATTACCCTTGCGGTCCAGCACGATGCGCCGCACCACAGACATCGTCGCGGTGGTACCGAGGATAGCCTTGAGCGTGTTGCCCTTGACGCTGCCCCCTCCCGCCACCGTATAGATGTTGCCAACCACCGGAGAAGAGATACCCATCACGCCGCCGCCCGCATAGATCATCCGAACGACACTGCTCTGGTCAACGATGAAGACATTACCGTAACTGTCGATTGCGACATCCGAAGGATTCGTGAGTAGCGCAGCCCCAGCCGGACCGCCATCTCCAGTGGTACCAGCCGTTTTGGACTGGCTGCCAGCTATGGTGTAGATGTAGCCGATGACCGGGTTTGTCACAGACGGATTTGCAGCCGTAATCTGCGCAGCGGCAGCAGCGCCCCCGTTGTAGACCACACGGACGACGTTGTTCACGTAATCCGCGATGAAGACGTCGTAGGCCGCATCCACCGCAACGCCGCGCGGCGCGTTTACGGTGGCAGACGTTGCCGGGCCACCATCCCCGGTATATCCCGCAACCGCCGAGCCCGACTTTCCGGCTGGCGAGGTAGTGCCCGCAACGACACTCATCAAACCAGTCGCTGCACTGACCTTCTGCACGATGGAAGCTGTGCCGGTCATGTAAATATCGCCATTCGCGGCAATCGCGATGGCAAAGGGTTTCCCCAGCGCGGTGTAGCCTCCGCTCGCATTCGCCAGGCCATCGGATGCAGGACAGCCGTCACCATACTTGTCCAGAGTCGCTGCACACACACCCGTCGAGGTGGTCCCCGCCGCCACGGTAATGATGCCGGTCTTCGCATCGACGCGACGGAGCAAATTGTTGTTCGAGTCCTCTACGTAGAGATTTCCTCGCGCATCCACCGCGATGCCCGTGAGGTTAGTGCTGAAGCTAGCTTGCAACGCAGGGCAACCATCTCCCATAGCGTCTGCCGCCGTCGAGCAAATCGCGCTTCCTCCCGCCACTGTATTAATCAGATACGGCAATGGATATGGCGCACTCTGGGCGATCGACTGCGAGAGGATCCCGCCGCACCAGAGAGCAAATATTAGAGAAAGTCCCAACAGTCTCGCCTTAGCGCGTGAGCGCCCAGGACTGTCATTGGCGGGGCCGGCGCCGGGTGTGGGATGCAGGAGGCTTTTCATGACGCCGCCACACTAATCTGATGGTCAGACCATTGTCAAGACCGTAGATAGTGGCTGAAAGCGGAATATTTTGGACTGTTGGCGCGGCAACTTCCATAACAAACTGCTGATTGCGGCACCATGATCACGTAAGAGGAAATCACAAGTCACGCCCCGAAAACATTCCCTTCACCGTGGAACTTTGAGTGCTCCCGGTCGAACGTCACGACTCCCAGGCTACGCAAATCTCGGACTCTAGCGACGATATCCCTTGACAGTAATCCGGTCACGCGCACTACAGTTATGCCGACTCCTTTGGTCTGACGATCAGCTTTTTCGGATCATGCGAGAAATTTCAATTGCGGGTTACTTTCACATGCTCCATCGTATTGTCATGGTCACAGCAGGAGCCGCACTAGCGCTGCTTCTTGGAGCAAGATGCACAGCACAGGATGCCCGCACCGTCACGGAACCCGATTTTCCTTCGGGCTGTCAGACGCTGGCAGCCTCACTCTACATCAGTAGCGGAGAGCCCAACTCGGAGACGAACTTCGACACTTCCCGCATCACAAGCGCACTCAATACCTCTGCGTGCGTCGAACTGATCACCGCCGGCAACGATAACGCGTTCCTGATACAGCCGATCACGATTCCGCAAGGCAAAATTCTGCTGGTAGATGGCGGTGTTACCGTCTTCGCATCACGAAATCCCGCCGACTATCAGGTGAGCGGCGCTGCGGACACTTGTGGCACAACGACAGGATCCGGCGGAGGATGCAAACCGCTCATCACGATCGCGAAGAATACCAGCACCAGTGCAGCAGGTTCAGCCATCATGGGCTACGGCATCATCGATGCGCGCGGTGGCGACCATCTCGTCGTCGGCGGAGTCGTGCAAACTTATAGCTGGTGGGACAACGCGGCTAACGGCGGAGGAAACCAGAGTAATCCCGTCATGATCCAAGCCACACAGGCCGATAGTTTCATTCTCTACAAGATCACTCTGCGCAACTCCCCCAAGATGCACGTGATTTATAAGGATGGGACTGGCTTTACCGTGTGGGACGCCAAGGTGGTCACGCCACATGACGCAGACAATACCGATGGCATCGACCCAACGGGATCCAATAACATCACGATCACGAACTCCTATATCAGCGATGGGGATGACGACGTCGCGATCGGCTCTAGCAGCGCAAGCTATCCAGGACACAACATCACCGTCTCGCACGATCACATCTACGGCGGGCACGGTGTCTCAATCGGAAGTATCACCAACGGAGGGATCGCTAACGTTCTCGTGGAGCATGTGAACTTTGCAGGGACCGTAGGTGACAACTTCGCGACAGGCTTGAGGATCAAATCAGCAGAAGATCGCGGTGGCACCATTGAAGGGATCGTTTACCAGAACATCTGCGAGCAAAACCTCCGCTATCCACTTCAGCTAAATCCCTTTTACGATTCCGGCACAGGCACGGAGTATCCGTACTTCAAGAGCGTGGCGCTCCACAACGTGAATGTGTTGAACCTCCCGAGCAACACAAAAGTGGCGCTGCAGGGATTCAATGCGACCTATCCAACCGGGCTCACTCTGGACAACGTCACGTTTCCAAACACCCTGACCGCGGCCATGCTGAACCCCGCACCGCAATTCATCAATGTCCAACTCGGTCCAGGCCCGGTGACGCCAGCGCTCCTGCAAACGCTGACTGGTACGGGAATATCAGAGACGAATGGCATCACGGATTCCAGCGAAGCGCCATACGATTGCAGCAGCGCTTTCGTGTATCTCGCAGGCGAGCTTTATCTGTCCGACACCACCCTGACGAATCAACGAACTCTTACGGAAACTGCGCCTGCAACGTTCACGCTGAACGTGATGCTGCAGCCAGCAGTGGCGAATAGTGCAGCACCCACTTCCGGCATCAACATTCTGGAAGGATCCACGATCGTCGGCACCGCGAACCTCGGCGGCAACGGAACGATCGCCTCTCTCACACTCAGCGGAGTGTCGGCAGGATCTCACACCTATACGGCACAGTACCCGGGCGATAGCAACTACGCGGCGATCACCTTCGGATCGGTGACCGTGACTGTAGTCGCTCCTGACTACAGTCTTGTAGTGACTCCCGCCTCGGTTGTCACCTCTGGAAGCGGCAGTACAACTACGCTTGTTTCGCTTGCCCCGTTAGATCTCTTCAGCGGTGTCGTGTCTCTGAGCTGCTCGGGGCTACCGTCCCTGATGACGTGCAACTTCGACCCTGTCTCGCTTCAACTCCAGCCCAATAGCTCCGTGCTCAATTCGAAACTGACATTCAAGACGGGGCTCCAAAGCGCGGCAAGCCTTTCTACGCAGTCACGTATCGGATTCATCGATCTCTGTGGACCTCTCTCGCTGGGCGGTCTTATCTTCGCCGGTCTTTTTCGGCGGAGGGGCTTACGTGGACTAGCACTCACAGTCGTGGCTTGCGTGTTCACCTTCGGCCTCTCTGCCTGTGGCACCAAACCGCTGGCTGTGCAACAGAATGCACAACCAGGCTCGACCTCCGTGAAAGTGATCGCCACCAGCGGCACGATCAGCCATGAAACGACCGTTATCATTACCGTTCAGTAGGAATTCCAAAGATTCATCAAACGGCAGGAGCGTTATTTCACGCTGCACGCTCAGAATGGAAACATCATGTTCTTCCAATACGCTGCACGCTCAGCTCAGATGATCCTCGTAGCAATCTTTCTTCTGACCGAATCCTCTGCAATTTCCCAAGAAAGCAACACGCCAACAAGAAGTACGGAATCAGCTCGACCTCCTTCACCCATAGAAGAAGTCACTCTTCCTCCTTTCAACGACTACCCTCTCGGTCCGGATTCAAAATCGCAGCCCACCGTGCCGCACGGAAAGACCTTTCGTTTCGAATGGAGCAGCTCCACGATTTTCCCGGGCACCACTCGAACGATCACGGTCTACGTGCCTGCCGAATACAATTCCGACAAACCAGCATGCACTTTCATCTTTCTTGATGGAATTGGGTTCAACGCACCGACGGTCTTCGACAACCTTATCGCGCAGCACGCAATGCCTGTCACCATCGCGATCGGAGTCTCACCGGCGCAGGTAGAGTCGAGCACGCCAGGAGAAAACCCGCGGTTTGATCGCAGCATGGAATTCGACACCATGAGCGACCGTCTGGCGCGTTTTCTGCTCCATGAGATTCTCCCAGCCGTCGAACAGCAACACACACTCGATGGAAAGCCCATCCGCCTAATCGACAACCCTGACGCACGGGCCATCGCCGGAAGTAGCACTGGTGGGATAGGCTCCTTCACCGTTGCTTGGCAACATCCAGAGGCCTTCCACCGAGTCTTCACATCTATCGGCACGTTCGTCGGAATGCGCGGCGGCGAGAGCTATTATGTGCAGGTCCGAAAGACTGAACCCAAGCCGATCCGTATCTTCATGGAAGACGGCGTGAATGATGAGTGGGCAGGCGCCGAGATGGGCGACTGGTGGATGTCCAACCTCACGATGAGCCGCGCACTAGAGTTCGCGGGCTACGACGTACGGCACATGTGGGGAGCAGGGACGCACAACAGCGCCCATGCAAAAGCCATCTTTCCTGAAGCCGTTCGTTGGCTGTGGCATGATTGGCCGCAACCGATCGTAGCGCAGCCTCCTGGAAATCGCGTGCTGAAAACGATCTTGAAGAGCGGTGAGGGGTGGCGTGTCATCTCCGCAGATTGTTCTGTTTCAACGGAACTCCATGCCGACAAAGTCGGCCGCATTCTCTGGGGAAAAGCGAACGATCCACGATGGCTTTCCCTCGATACACCACGCCTCCCCTGCACCGCGACGGAGGATCGGCCGAATGCCATCGGGCCAGAGGGAACAATCTTCGTAGCCGAGGCCTTAGGCGACATCCAACGGATCTCTCCAAACGGCGTAGAGACCACCGTTTCTACGGGGACGCAACGGTTGAACATCCAGCACCTGACGGTGAGAAGTGGCGGCGAAATCTATGCCCTCGTGCGGGCGCAGGATGGACACGATCAGCTCTGGATACTGCCCACGAATGGGACACCACGAATGCTCGACGCAGATCTGCATGATGCGTCGGGCCTGGCATTTTCGCCCGACGGACTTTGGCTCTTCGTCACGCAGAAGGATTCACGCTTCGGCCTGAACTACCGTGTGCGCGATGATGGCTCTTTGGACGCCCGTGAGCCCTTCTACATTTTCGATCTTTCGCCTTCTGCCGACCAGAGCGGAGCTGGACAAATCGCAATGGATCGCGATGGCCGCGCATACGTTGCGACTGCGTTGGGTATTCAAGTCTTCGACAGAAATGGAAGAGTCGCAGCCATTCTCCCTCTTCCGGGAAATGCGGTGGCAACGGGAATCGCCTTCGGAGGACCACAGTTCGACGTGCTCTTCGTATCCGCCGGCGGGAAACTCTATCGCAGGAAGCTCCAGGTTTCCGGCGTCGCACCTTGGGCATTTCCGATCAAGCTACCACCTTGGAGTCCCGGCTAAGAAAACAAGCCAATGCAGCTCAACCCACCGAAGGAGGAACAAACATGCGCGCATTGTTTTCCGTCACCACCGCACTCGTTCTCTCCCTCGCGAAGATTTCTGCGGCACAAGACACCCGCGAGGTGTCGGAACCGAAGATCACGGCATCACCGATGCCTTTGAAGGATCCGTGACGATTCAACGTCATTATCTCGAAGCCGCTCTTCGACCCGAATCAGTGCAAGGTTGCCTGTCCGAAGAATGGAGCTCTGCACTTCCATCAGGAGACTGACAAGGAATGCGAACGCGAGCGTGGATTGCAAAGCCTTGCATGCATCAGCTACTCGATCACGCGTGCCATGCTCACGTGCAACTGCACACTAGAGCACCAGCGCACCGGTAGAGGCTACGTTCCGCGACCGTACTTTCAAACGAGGGACGTCCCAAACAAAGGCTATATTGGGCTTCATGGTGGCATAGCCAGGAATGAAGCAGGTATATGACCACCAACCGAGCAGGCCTGAGCACGCTAGGAATCCGACAATCCAGAGTTAAGCTGACTTCCCTTGCGATCGTCTCGATCACATGTCCCGTAATGCCCTATCCATGAGCCAATAGTGTCACATTAAATGCCTGGTAAGTTCAGCTGACGGGAATGCAAGTCAATCGTGTATCGATAAGTATGTTGCTTGCGCTTTCTACGCCCTGCTAGTCGTAGGAATAAGCCCTACTGCAGATTAAGTGCAGCCAAAAGAAATGGCCGGACTAGACCCAACTACGTAAGCACTCAAATAGTTAATTTTAGGAGGTTTTTGGTAGCGTTACCGGGGCTCGAACCCGGACTCTTCGCCTTGAGAGGGCGAACATATGGGTTTGCACGACATCGCACAGACCTGCACCGCAATCAGTATATCTGTTGATATTATTACACTTATACACGATTAAGATTGCACCAAGCTGAACCTCCCTTGCACGAATTAACGGTATATACCTGGCAGAAATCTGGCAGATTTTTGTGCCACAATGTCCGAGGGAGATTTCATGCCAAGAGGACGCAAGCCGAAGGTTATCGAAGGCGATATCGCTGGAGTGTACGAGCAGAAGGGCAAGAACGGCGTCACATGGACGGCCCGCTACTGGTCATCCGGCAAAGACGTACGGCGTACTTTCAAAACACAGGCCCAGGCCATCGAACACCTCAATAAAGTACAGCTCATGCGCCTCACTGGCGAGCGTCTTCCGACGACAGCGAAAGTCCCACTGCTCACCAGCTCTGAACAAGAGAGGCGCGGCACTGTCTCTAATCTCCTGCTGACAGACCTCATAACGGAGTACATGGCCAAGCAGAAGGAAACGGCTGAACGCGAGAAGCTCCAGAACAGCAAGAAGGTCGGCTACGTTGCCGATCCTCAGATTCGCATCGGCAACCTGGAATCACGCTTCAAGGCCATCCGTAAGGCTTTCACTGGCCGCTATGCGGACTCTATTGAGCCGCATGAGGTCAAAGACTTCCTCGAATCGCTCCAACGGTCCAATGGCACGATGAACCGCTACAAGACGACCTTAAGCGGTGTGTACGAATACGCTATCGAGCGTAAGAAGCTGAAGTCGAACCCTACTAGCGATGTCGAACACTATTCTGTACCGCTTGGAATCCCCCGCTGGATGGATGATGACGAAGAGACGCGTCTGCGTAAGGTAGTTCAATGCTGGATCGACGAGACACCGGAAGATCACGAAATCACCCGGCTGCTATTCCGCGAACACCTTAATGAGATCACCGTTGCCTCTCAGACCGGAATGCGTAAAGGGAATCAGTACGCCCTTATGTGGGAGATCGACATCAACTTTGACCTCCGCTTGATTCTGTTGCCGAACACAAAGACCGGCAAACCGCATGTGATCCCGATGACCGAAAGCGTCCATGAGGCACTAAAGGATCAAAAAGCCATTCAGGACCAGCTTCATAGGCTCCGAGGCGAAAACTATGAATCAGAGCGTCTTCGCTTGGATGGACGTGTATTCACTATCCGAGAGAATCGTGAATGGTTCGCCAAGGCCAAAGAGGAAGCTGGCATCAAGACGAACCTTCGTTGGCATGATCTCAGCCGTCACACGGCTGGTTCACGCCTAGCAGCAAGCGGAGCGAACCAGAAGGTGATCCAGAGCGTGTTGGGACACTCCACAATGGCAATGAGCGCCCGATACACTCACCTCACTCAGAGCCACATAGCAGAGGCGATGAAGGCACTGAATCGAACTGCATAGTTCTGCATCAGATACGACGTAGGGTGATTCCCCTGCTTCTGGAAACCGCACGGTCGAACACTGCTGACCGTCAATAGTGCATCCACAGCAACATCGCTGGACACGAGTAGGCGTATCGAAGCGGACATCCTGTAGGCCTAATGTCATCCTTGGCCGGATGAAGGGGAACTCCGCCCCGAGTAGCGCGAACCTTGCAGACGGATTCGACCGCATAGCTCCGAAACTTCCGTTTCGAGGCTATTTATGTCTATTTCACACATGAAAGCTCCTATTTCGCCAGTCCGTCTGGACCGCAAAGGTTCAGCAGCTTACCTGTCTCTCTCGGTCCGCTCTGTCGATTACCTAATCCAGCAGGAACGCTTGAAGCCAGTCCGCGATGGCGGCAAAGTGTTCGTAATGGTCGCCGACCTCGACCGTTATGCGAAAGCAGATCATAATCAGCCCATTCGCCCGGTTGCAGGTGGTCGCTAATGGCGCCTGACAAAATGTCAGATTCTGAGCTGACAGGAAATCTCCCGAATCTACTTGCCGATATTCCTACAGCGGTTCGTGAAGAGTTCCTCGCCGACGTACGCGAGATCACTACCGTCTCGAAGGCAACAGGATTGAAGTTAGGCGAGCATCTTCGCTCTATGCGTGATGAATTAAAGGCAACGAAACGCTGGTATCGAGTAGTGAAAGAACTAGCTAAGGTCACAGGATATGCAGATCGCACTATCCTTCGCTGGGTGGATGGCGATGAGAATCCCCAAAAGAAGCCAGCCAAACCAGAGTTTCAGAAACAGCGAGAGATTCGCTCGTTGGCGAACCGTCTCGAATCCAATCATTCCCTCGATGCCGAAGCTGTGGCAGATTTTGCCAGTCTTGCAATGCAGCTAACCATTTCAGAAGGACCTGCTGGGGATGTCGAGGCTATCTCATTCCTGACCGGCGTGATTGAATCCGTCGCAGCTCTTCGCCGGATGAGCGTCACTGTTGAAATCAAGGTGGTGGCGTAATGGCTAAGGGTACGAAGATCAGTTGGGCGCACCACACGGTGAACTGGTGGATTGGTTGCGGCAAGGTATCGGCTGAATGCAAGAACTGCTATGCCGAATCTCTTATTGAGAACCGCATGGGCAAGTCTTTCGCGGAAAGACATTACCGTATCGAAGCGGCAATGAAGGAAGCCTACAGCTACGACGCCGAAGCCAAAGCAGCAGGAAAGCGAGCCATCGTCTTCACGAACTCTCTATCCGACTTCTTCGATCCAGCAGCAGACGCGAACCGCGCTGCTGCGTGGGCCGCCATCAAGAACACACCAAATCTTTACTGGATGATCCTTACGAAGAGGCCCCACCTCATCGCTGATAGGCTCCCTGCGGATTGGGGAGACGGCTGGGAGAACGTTTGGCTCGGTACGACCTGCGGCTCTAAAAAACCCTATAAGTGCCTTCATACGGGGATGATTATGACGCCTATAGACCGTGTAACGGCTCTACAGGCGATACCCTGCCGCGTTCGGTTCATCAGTGCGGAACCATTGCTCACCGATATCTCCGATATCGACCTGACAGGTATTGATTGGGTCGCAGTCGGTGGTGAATCTGGACGCGAGTGGAACTATGCAGACCGAATGATGGATATAACGAACGCGGCGAAGCTATATGACCGCTGCAAACAGGAAGAAATCAGGTTCCTGTTCAAACAAGCCAGCCATCAGTTCACCGAAAGAGGAATCAATGCACTGAATCTCTACCTGGCCGAGCAATACGGGGAACGTCTCGACCCGATGAGGTGCGAATTGATTCGTGAGTACCCTGCTGAAGCGGATGGGAAGTTGATGGAGTTCAGTCCTCCTGGCGCGAAGGCACGATTCAGCCTCAGCGATTGGCGCGACTACAAGGTCACGAAAGTCAAGACGCGATTGCCGATATTGCAGTAGACGGGATGGGGATGGCTTCGGCTATCCCCTTTTATCTTTTAATTTGAGGTGCCCCGAGCTAATCAAAAGTATTTTGTGAATAATTTGGCGATTCAATCAAATTCCATATACTAGCAGTGGGTATATATGGCAACTTATACCCCACCCTTTAACCGCCTCGACGGCAAGTACACTATCGATCATCAAACCGGCTGTTACAACTGGACCGGTTCCCTCTCATCGCAAGCTGGTTATCCGACCATTGGTGACGGCCAGAAGGTTTTATACGCTCACCGCGTAGCGTGGGAGTCTATAAACGGCCCCATGCCGACGACGCCATGTCCTGATGGCTCTTTCCGCTGGGAACTCCACCATGTTTGCCAGAATAAGCGTTGCATCAACCAGACTCACATCCAGCTCGTAACGCAGCGCGAACATGCCGTACTCCACAAAGCTATCCGACTAGCAAACGAACTAGGTCAGATCGCCGCAACGATGAAGGCGGCAGCCTAATGGTTAGACAACTCTGGAAAGCAGCACCCTCTCTCAAGCCCTCGGTCGGCACTATGGACGCCTACATTGATGGCGATCTTGAGGCCGAAGCGATCATCGAGGCGTGGCGGTTCCAACCCAATCGGGGAACTCGAATCGTCTACGTCACGAGTGAAGAACACGCTGCAATGGCGGCGCGAACCGAAGGAATCGCTTACTGAATGGATAAGACACTTAACAACCTCTACTCCGCGTGGGCCGCGAATCCCAATGATGTGACTATGCACGCGCTCCTTTCTTCAGTAAGGAGTGCTGCACTCAAGTCCTTCCGTTTTGAGTTCCGTGATTCCTCGGAGGATATGTCACAGAATGTTGTTTTTCGCGTGTGGGAGCGGCTTCCGACGTTCACACCTCAGGACGAAGGCTCCTTTGCACGTTGGGTATCTGTCATCATCCGAAATGAACGCCGTCAGCAGTGGGACAGACCGAAGCTCAACCAGGTAGACGTTCTAGAGCAGCCACAGGAAGAACACCACTACTTCGACACATCGTTCTTGCCTGATTCGATCCAGCCAGCCGCGAAGCTATTACTCGCGGGCTTCTCCTTTAAGGAAGCCGCAGAACTATTGCAAGTCAACGTGACTGCCCTTCGTGAACGATTTCGCAGGTTTCGGCAGGAATATTCAGTTGATGACTGTTGTTTTAGCGTCTAACTCCGTTGTTATATATAGAGGCCGCTTTGGCTCGAAACCTAAGTTCGTGTAATATCTATATAGTTACTAAAGTCCTTCCGTCGCCAACCTAAAATGCGTCGTTATGGCAGGCCATCCCTGGAATTAGCTTCTCAGCTGGCCGGAATCAAAGAACAAATCCTGCGAGTAATCGCAGGCGGTTAGGGATGGGGTTCCTACGATCTGAACAGACAGATCGGGCGTAGCGGGAGAGAAAACCCGCAGAGCAACGCAAGGCTCATACGCTGCACACCCACTAGTCAACCGTTACCCGCATTGGCCAGCTAATTGGCTGATATTTATAGGACTAGTAATAGCAAAGGGAGCGTGGCCAGCACGTTGATGTCCTGCGATGGACTGAAGAGCTGGATGTTTACGGGTTATACGTGACGTAGCCGCAAGGCTAATCGAACATTAAGTTGCTTGCGTAGGCGTGGACATCGGTCCATCACGAGGAGATACCACCTTGGCGCCACCTTTCCACCGGCTACCCCTGACTGGAATCCCTATTTACAGGGGGATGATACGAGTAGTGTATCTGGGTTGCCGTGACGGGTAGTTTTACTATGAGTTACATCTACTCAGTAAGTAGAGATATCTACCCTCTACCATGTGCCCGGCGGCTCCGACCGACCGGCACGGACCACACATCGAGATTGGCTGGCAGCACCTCATCCCTAGCAGCCAGCTAAAGCAGCGACCAGCCACGGGCGAATCCCTTACGAGTGGCTGGTCGCTTTTGCTATTCCCGCACCTCACATCAATCAGGTTCCCTGACCGGCCACCAATAATTCGACTATTTCCCATAGCGGCGTGTTGTTTTCGGCCTCATCTCCGCTGATAGAGTAGAGGGCAAATAACCAGCCCACAGTAACCACGTGGCCTATAGGTCTCGCACCGACCTCGAATGCACTGCTCACTCGCATTCCAAACAGGTGCAATCCCTCCTTCAGCGATATCAGGACCGGCCGTCAGAGTTGGTCCTTCGTTGTTTAAGCCCCATACATGAAGACACTCACCGCAATCAGCCTGTTCAGTGGAACAGGAATGCTCGACCGTGGCGTCGGGGCCGCTCTCAAGGCACAAGATTATGACCTCCGAACCATCCTCTACTGCGAACGTGAAACCTACGCGCAAGAAGTCCTCAAAGCGAGGATGCAAGACAAGCTCCTCTGCGAAGCACCTATCTGGTCAGACGTTACAACTCTCGACGCCAGCCAGCTTAGAGGACACGTTGACTGCATCATTGCAGGCTTCCCTTGCCAGCCGTTCAGTGTCGCCGGTAAACGAGCTGGTATCGAAGATGAAAGATACCTATTCGGCGACGTTCTACGCATCACCAATGAAGCAGGCGCAGCTCTGCTCTTCCTCGAAAACGTTCCAGGTTTGCTCTCAGCCAAATCAGACACCACAGCTCCCATCGCAGACGTTATGCGGCTCCTGGACGAAGCAGGGTTTGATGCGACATGGCAGTGTCACACTGCCGAAGAAGCTGGCGCGCCCCACAAAAGAGAACGTTGGTTCTGCATCGCCTGGCGAAGAGAACTGGCTGACTCCGAATGTGATGGACAAACTGGAACCAAGATCGAAGGAATCACTCACTGCGTATCAGCAGAGGAATCGACCGGGCAGAACATCTTGCCCTACGCTGCGTGAACAAGTGGTTTACGGCAAGAATTGGACTACACCTCAGAAGCATGATTCCTGTGAAAGCACTCGAATCACCACGGCTCACAATACCGTGACACGTGAGGTTCGCAACTGGTCCACACCACTGAAGACCGACTCGAAGTTCTGCCTGACTACTGGCAAGTTCACCAATATCGTGAGCGAAGTACAAGGGCATAGCGACGGATCTTCAACGAACAGATTGAATCCTGCATGGGCTGAAACGCTCATGGGATGGCCTATCGGCTGGACCAATGCTTCTGTACCCGTCACCTGTGCATTCCCCGGCTTCCCTAAAGGCCAAGGCGATGAGCAGCACGATTACGAACCGTCCAGAACGATCCATAAAGATCACTGCACGAACCGCGCTAAACGAATTGCAATGATCGGCAATGGTGTAGTCCCACAAGAAGCAGCACTGGCCTTCACTCATCTCCTCAATGGCAACAAGAGCAAGTAAACCCTGCAAGTATCCAAATTGTTCGGCTCTAGTTCCATCTGGCTACTGCTCCGCGCACGAGAAGATCACAATGAATCCCATATCAGATATCAAAACAGCAGCTATAGACATAGCTCATGCAGTAGAGAAGGTAGCGACCTCCATTCCAAACACCATCTCGCTACTCGACCACGCAATCAAAGATGAACCAGCAGTGAAGACCCTCATCACTACGCTGGTACAGAACGCATCAAGCGTTCTGACCGCTGGCACAATCGCCGCCGAAGCAAGAGGAATCTCTCTGACAGCAGATGTAGCAACACTAGCAGCCGCAGAGCAGTTCTTTACGTACTTCAAGAACATGTTCCTGCCACAGGCCGAATCCATCTACGCAGAACTCAAGTCCGACGCTCAGTAAGAATGCCGTCCAGAGCAAAGCGCGCGTGCAAGCAGCCGAACTGTTCAGAACTGGTCGATAACGGTTACTGCAACAATCACAAACAGCACACCAATGATTACGACCGCTGGCGTGGGCAGTCACAAACGCGCGGCTATGACAACGACTGGCGACGAATCAGATTGATTGCACTACGACGTGACCGCTACCTGTGCCAGCATTGCCTACGAGATGGACTCGTTACTCCTGCGATTGACGTCGATCACATCATCCCGATCAGTGTTGATCCAACGCGCCGACTTGACATTGATAATTTGCAATCACTTTGCAGACCTTGTCACAACATTAAGACCGCTATTGAATCACGATGATCCAACCCTTACAGTCGTCTCTCCATGACCTAATCCGGAACATCGTGAGGCATTAAGGGGATAGGGGGCGTCAATTTGTTCGATATTGAGCCTTGTGTCACCGCAACGTGGAAACACTTTCACGACCGCGAATTGAAAAAGCTGAATTCAGCCCGAAAGAAGAATGAATATGGCTGGAAGGAAGCCCAAACCAACCCTAATCAAAGAGCTATCGGGCAATCCCGGTAAGCGTCGGCTGAACAAGAGCGAACCCACGTTCGCATCTGGAGCCAATTGCCCTTCGCACCTCTCTGAAGAAGCAAAGAAGGAATGGCATCGTCTCTCCGCTGACCTAACGGCCTCAGGACTCCTCACATCAGTTGACCGCGCTGCATTAGCAGCCTATTGCCAGTCCTGGGCTACATGGTGCATGGCAGAACAGCACCTTGCAGATAACGGTTACACGATTACATCACCCACAGGCAACGTGACCACCAGTCCATACGTGCTCATCGCCTTCCAAGCGAAGAGCGCGATGCATAAATTCGCCGCAGAGTTTGGCTTCACCCCGTCCTCACGCTCACGCCTCAATGTGACGGCTCCCACAAAGCAGAAGGCAGACCCGCTTGATGCGTTTTTCGATATGAACCACGATGACCAAGGACTACGCCAATGAAGCAACCGCCTATTGCAAGCGCGTAGTCTCAGGTGGAATCGTCTCCTCTAAATGGATCAAGTTAGCTTGCCAGCGTCATATCGAGGACCTCCAACAAGTTGATTCCCGCTGGCACTATGACGCTACACAAGTCAATCGTGCATGTGCATTCATCGAAAGCCTCACACTCGAATCAGGACAACGATTCCTTCTCTCTGACTGGCAGATATGGCTCACCGCCTCCCTCATGGGATGGGTCGATAACGAAGGTCTTCGCAAATATATAGAGGCGTACATCGTTGTCGCCAAAGGTAACGGTAAATCACCTTGGGCAGCGGCTATGTCTCTGCTCTTCACCTTTGGCCTCAACGTTCCCAAAGCTGAGGCATATTGCGGTGCGATGTCACTCCAGCAGAGTGACGAGGTACACCGCGTTGCTCGTCACTTCGTTGAATCGAATCCCGCATTCGCCGCGATCAACGTCATTGCACAGAAGAAGTCCATCTTCTCGCTATCAGGTTCCCGTTTCCAACCTGTTATTGGTCGCGGTCGTCACGGCTCGCGTCCACTCCTTGCGGTGCTCGATGAGTACCACCAAGCGATCACAGACGACCTGTATGGAACGTTCAAAACCGGATGCAATAAGACGGTCAACTCACTGCTGCTGACGATCACCACAGCAGGCGTGGCATCGTCCGCTTCACCCTGTTATCAACTCCAAGACCGCGCAATCAAAGCAGTCGACGGCTCAATGCCCGACGAACGATTCTTCACCGCGATCTATGCAGCCGATGGTTCGGTCGAATGGACAAGTGAAACAGCCCTACGGATGGCGAACCCGAACCTGGGTATTTCCAACGACGCTGAGAAGATTCGTCTCGCCATTAAAGATGCAACCCGCAATCCCGCTCACGCCAACAACGTAAAAGCGATGCACCTCAATATATGGTCAACCGCTGCGGCGAGTTGGATGAATATGACTGCGTGGTCAAAGTGCTTCGACCCAACGCTCACAGCAGACAGCGTTAAACATCTCCCATGCTGGATAGGCTCTGACCTCGCGAGCAAGCTAGACCTCTCCGCGTGTGTGCGTCTCTATCGCGACGACACACAAGGTGACCGACCTCACTACTACGCTCTATGCCGCGCGTACCTTCCTGAAGAGCGCATAAACCTGCCCGAGAACACGCATTACCAAGCATGGGTTGAACAACAACACCTCAGTGCGACACCCGGCTCCTCCCTTGATTACGCCATGTTAGAAGCGGACGCACTCGCAGACATCGCGATCAATCAAGTGCGTGAAATCCCCTATGATCCGCGCTACGCCGACCAGTGGAGCCAGCGCGTCAGCGAACTCTCTGGCGTCACTCGCATCGATGTACCTCCATCCTCGGCGGTCTTATCGCCAGCGATGAAAGAACTCGAAGCTGCTGTAGCCGACGGACGTTTCCACCACGACGGCAATCCAGTTCTGACTTGGTGCATGAGCAATGTGCTCACCCGCGAAACGGCTGCTGGCAATTACACAATGCCCGACAAGTCGCGCCCCGAAAACAAGATTGACGTAGCTGTCGCTCTCTTCATTGCAATGACGAGGGCACGACTAGCAGAACCTGAACCAACAGCCGACTACGGCTTTTTATTTGCCTAAAAGACATGCCTTTATTTGAACGCAGCATCACGACGCTCGGACTGAGCGATGGCACCACCGTCGAAAGACGATGGAACATCAACAGCCCCTCCACACCACTGACAGCTATGGCTGCGTGGGGTGATACGGGTGGTGGCCTGTCCTCATCTGGTGAGGTTGTAACCGAGAAGAACGCGCTCTGCATTAGCACCGTTTACACATGCGTCACGATCCTGGCTGAAGCTGTGGCTTCTCTTCCATGCCGCCTCATGCGCTCGACGGATGAAGGCGACGCACCCGCTATAGATCATCGACTCTGGCCACTTCTAACCGAGTCACCGAACGATGAGATGACGGCCTTTACCTTTTGGTCCACCATCGTTGGCTCATCGGCTCTCACAGGTAATGGATACGCTCAAATCGTGCGTGACCCGACCGGGGCAGTGGAATCAATCTGGCCTTTGCATCCCTTAAAGACCGAACCGATTCGCAACGTAACCGGTCAACTCGCATACAAGACCACAGACGGTATGGATAACGGTGCATATCGCATCATTCCGTCCGTAGATGTTCTACATTTCCCCCTATTCTCCCTCGATGGGATCAAAGGTGTATCTCCTGTCACCGCTGCTCGCGAGTCATTCGCAACAGCGAGAGCAATGGAGAAGTTTGGCGCTCGTTGGTTCGCTAATGGTGCCCAACCATCATCTCTGCTCATCAACAAAACTAACGGTAAGCCTGATGCTAAGGCTCAAAAAGAATTCGTGGAGGCGTGGCAAGCAGCCCACTCGGGCATCAATCAGCACAAGCAGGGATTCCTCTGGGGCGATTGGTCCGTTGAGCAGATTGGCCTATCACCTGAAGATTCGCAATTCTTAGTCGCACGGAACTATCAACGTTCTGACATCGCAGCGATGTACAAGATTCCAGCGTTCATGGTTGGTTCTACTGAGAAGCTATCCAACAATAACTACACCGGTCAGCAAATGGGGTTCGTCGTAGACACGCTGCGTCCCATCCTCGTTCGTCTCGAAGCGGAACTGAAACGTAAGCTCCTCAAGTCGTCACGATTCTTCGTGGACTTCGACGTAACCGAAAGGCAACGCGGCGATTTCGCGGCGATGGCGACGGCCATCTCACTGACACGTCAATGGGCAGTCCTCGATGCAGACGAATGCCGCGCTCTTCTTGGCTATGCTCCTCGCGGTGGTGCAGCAAAGAAGCTCATCACGCAAGTAAACATGATCCCCCTTGATCAGCTTGGCGTCCCCACCGACACAAGCGACACAACCCCGATTACAGACCTCACGCAGGACAACAAAGATGAAGATTGAACGCCGCAACATAACGACTGAGTTTCGACTCTCCGAAGCTGATAACAAGACGACCATCAGCGGGTATGCGGCGGTCTTCTCATCCCCTGCAAGCAACGGCCTATGGACTGAGACGTTAGACCCGCACTGCTTTAATAACGTGCTCGCCACTAATCCCGATGTTCGCGGTCTCTGGAACCACAACCCTGACCACGTTTTAGGTCGCACCACCTCTGGCACGTTGACGTTGGCCTTGGACGCACGCGGTCTCAGCTATGTGATCGACCCTCCTGATACCACGGTCGCGAATGACCTTATCGTCTCGATGCGGCGCAAAGACGTGACTGGTTCATCCTTTGGTTTCGTCACGAAACGTGACCAATGGACAGACCAGCCAGACGGCTCTGTGCTCCGCACGATTCTCGAAATCGAACAACTGCTTGATGTCTCGCCTGTCACATATCCCTTCTATGGTGCGGCAAACGCTAACGTTCGTTCCCTGCCGGATTCATGTCCTGCCGAGTTCCGCTCTCGCTTTGAGCAGCGCAGCGAAGAGGTCACCAAGCCTGAATCGCTCGTGCAGCACGAAGACGAATGGAAAGCCAACGCTGACCTCCTGCTTCGCCTAGCCGAAGCCTCCTAAGCCTCACCAAATCCCAAACCGCTTCATCACACCGTGCCCTCACAGGCGCGGCGATCCCATTTAAGCCACCAAGGACCTAATCAATGACTCACCGCGAACTAACCGAAAAGCGTAACAAACTCCTGATCGATGCCCGCACCGCCATGCAGGCTGACAACGTAACCGCCGAAACCCGCGCCAGCGTAGACGCCATGCTCGCGGATGCTAACGTCCTCAAGGGTGACATCGAACGCATGGAAGCCTCGGCCGAATCAGAGCAGCGTTCCCTGCCAACCAACACCCCGCCTCGCGGTGCTGTAGAGAATCACTCCGCAAAGGATGAGCGCAGCTTTGAAGAGCGCAATGCCGCTGCGAACATTGCATTGCGTAGCTTCCTGAAGGGTGAACGTTTTGAACAGCGTGACCTCACTGTAGCTGCTAACGGCGGTGTGATGATCCCTGTTGCTGCTGTCGATCCGATCCAGGCAAAGAAGTCCGCCGGTTCGATCATGGACATCGTCAAACGTATGCGTACCACGACTGGCGAAGATGTTCGCCAACCGCTGTGGGACGACACCGCGAATGGCTTCGTTCTCGATAGCACGGCTGTATCCACGACCGATCCGTCGATCACCGGCACGCTGCTGAAGGTTGATGGACTCCGCTCGAATCCCATCCTGCTCGATAACAAACTAGTCCAGGATGTCAGCTATGACCTCGTCACCGACGTAAACGCGGCGATCAATCTGCGTTACATCCGCTCGGTGTCGCAGGCCATCGTTCAGGGCAACGGTAGCAACTTCACAGCCCTCTCTGCACCTTCGGCTCTTACCAGCGGAACGGCTGCGACCGTTAAGTACGCGGACCTCGTCGGCTTGATGACTGCTCTCGATCCGGCCTACACGACTAACGCTGTCTGGTCTTTCTCAACCTCGACGCTCGGCGCGGTGATGAACCTGGCCGACGCTAACGGTCGTCCCCTGTTCCTGCCCTTCAACGATGGCGGCATCTCGGGCTTCGTTGGAACCATCTTCGGTTTCCCCGTGAAGATCGACCAGTACGCATCGACTGTGGCAACGGGTAATACGCCGATCCGCTTCGGTGACCATAGCGCAGCCTACACGCTACGCGAGGTCGAACCAGGCATCGTCATCAAGCAGAGCGCAGACCGCTGGATTGAACTGAACCGCCTTGGTGTGGTTGCCTTCGCTCGCGCTGGTGGTGCTCCGACGATTGCATCGACGACCACTCCTTCGCTTGTGTCCCTGACGATCAAGTAATTCAACGCGACCCTAAAGCCCCGAGGTCAGCAATGGCCTTGGGGTTACCTCTTGAGACCTATCCATGCCTCTGTCCTATCGCGAACTCACACAACCAGCAGCCGAACCAGTGACACTCGCGATGGCGAAGCAACAGCTTGTGATCGATAACACCTTTACCGCCGACGATACACTCATCACTCTATATATAGTGGCGGCTCGTCAGTATTGCGAACGCGTGATGCAGCGTTACATCTTCACACGCTCTATGTTGATGACGCTCGACTACTTCCCACTGTTGAGTGAGTGTGTTTCAGGTGCAGACCAGTACGCCTACGTATCTAGCTACATCCGATCACTCTCAATCATCGTTCCGAAGGCAGGACTAGCCTCGGTTCAGTCCATTAAGTACACCGGCAACGACGGCACACCTGTAACGCTCCCCGCTTCAACCTACGTCGTGGACACAGTGAGCGAACCGGGCCGCATCATGCCAGCCCCCGGCTGCGTGTGGCCGTATCAGCAGAATTACATCCCCGGCCAAGTACAGATCACTTACACGATGGGTACGTATGGCGACGGCGTGAATGCAGACAACTGCCCAACTGATATTAAGCTCGCCATCCTCTTGCTGGTCTCACACTTTTACGCACACCGCGAGGCCACCACAGAAGCATCGCTGACAAACATTCCCCTCGGCGTTGATTCCCTACTGGCTCCACACACATTCGACACGGTGTACTAATGCGCGATCCTCTCACGATCAATTCTGGTTCGCTACGCACATCGATAGATATCCAGGCGTCATCTTCTGCTGGCTTCGGCCAAGCATTGACATGGACGACGGTACTGACCACCCGCGCTTCCATCCGCTCTTTATCGCTGAGTGAAAAGTCCACGGCAGCAGGATTTTCGTCACAAGTAACTCACCGAATCGTGATGCGTTATCAGAACTCAGTGCCGTTGAAGGCTGGAATGCGAATCGTTGCAGCCACCGGTACCTACGACATTCAAGCAATCGACAATGTGCAGGAACGCAATCGAGTCATCGTTGTTCTCGCGTTAGAGATGGAGCCGACGCAATGATCGAAGCCTCCATCGTTGACCTGCTAAACACAGACACCACGCTCACATCAATCATCGCCGGTCGAATCTATCCCGTTCTGCTACCTGAGCCGCCAACGCTACCAGCGATAACCCTTCGCACACTATCCGCCGTACCTACGTACGAACTCACAGGCGCGTTAGGCATGGTTGTCACGCGCATCGAGTTCACGTCCTGGGCGAACGACTACGCAACGTGCAAGACCATCGCATCAGCGATACGTAACGTGCTCGATTTATTCACCGGCATTCTGAACGATGGCACAACAGTATCCGCTTGTCTACGTGCAGGCGTGACGGTCGATGCGTTCAACGCTGACGCTCGCCTCTATGGCGTGTCTGTTGATTACAAGTTGACCCACACCGAGTAGCACCCACACACCCACATCTTCATTGCTTCACGACACCTCGCCCACAAGCGAGGTATTCCACGTTAAGGACTCTTACACATGGCTACAGCCACTCAAACATTCCAGCTCGGCCTCAAGGCCACGCTCTCGGTTTCCACAACCTCGACCGGCACATTTACGCCCGTAAACAAGCTATCCAAGATCACCTTCGGTGCAGACAAAGTCGATTACATCGACGTAACAGACCTCAATGCACCCTCTGGAGTGACAGGTGGTCAGCCACGCAAGCAGTCCGCACCTGGCCTAATCACTCCCGGCGATGTGACCGTTACTGGATTCCTTATCCCTGCTGGCGACCCCGGCCAGTTGCTTGTTACTGCCGCTTTTGATGTGCAGACGCTCCTTTATTGGCAGCTACAGTTCGCTCCTGTTGCAGGACAGACGACCGGCGCTTTGCAGACCTTCGTTGGTTATGTGTCAACACGTCCGACGATGGATGCCTCGATGACCGATGCAGTGACGTTTAACTTCACCGTGCAGCAGACAGACGCGCCGACCTACACCGCAGGCAGCTAATCCAGATCACCCCAGAGGCTCCCACCGTGGAGCCTCAACCTTTTTGAGGTCATATGTCCCACGCAACACACAATCCATTACTGCCATCGGTCTATCTGGACATCGCAGGCAAGAAGCGCAAGTTGCTCTTCGACTTCAACACAGTGATTCGCGTAGATGAACTCACAGGCTTGAACCTGCTTCGTGCAGTTGTATCCGAAGTGGAAGCGAAGAACGTTCGCGCACTACTTTACGCATCATTGCTGCACGATGATCCCGACCTCACCCTCGAAGAGGTTGGTTCATGGATCACGATTCGCAACATGAGCAGTGTACAGACCGCGATTCGTACCGCTTGGTTTGCTTCTGTTGAAGACCTCGAAGCAGAGGATGAAGACGACCTGGGGGAAGCTTCAGCTCAGGACGCGACCCCAGCGAACTGAGCATTCACTACCTCTGGTCCCGCGCTCGATACGATCTTGGTCTATCCGATGAAGAGTTCTTCCGATTAACTCCAGCACTCTTCCACCTGCTGATGAATCGTCACCGTGACCGCCTTGCACATGAAGAGATGGTCGCCGCATTGACGACAGCAGCGACGATCAACCACTCCATGAATCCTCCCGAGAAGGGAGTGTCGTGGACTGAGTTCGCGCCACACTTCCGTGAATTCAAGCGTAGCGGTGGAAGCAAACTCAACGAGAAGCAACTGCAACAGGTCAGCGATTTCAACCAACTCGCTCTTGAGTTGGCCGACCGCCTACGCAAGGAAGCATCATGCCCGACGATTTCACAGCCTTACGAACCAAACTCCAACGCCTAGCGAATGAGCAACGAATAGCAGCCGAACGTAAAGCGTTGAAGGCGACTGGTGAAGTCATCCTTCAAGCGGTGCAGGACCTCTGCCCGATTGAAGCTGGCAAGCCCGAGGGCATTCTCGAAGTTGGCGAATTACACGCCTCATTGAAGACCTACGTGAAGATTGCCACCGATGAGAAAGCTGTAGACGGTGCTGAAGATCAGGTCATCGTCGCACCTTCGACCCTTGCTTACATCAACGCCGTTGCCGGTCAAACCTATAACATCCGTATCCGTTCATTGCGCTCCAACGGCGGCACATCCGTTTGGGTGGAGTTGGATGGCTTCGTCGCCGGTCTTGTGCTCAACACTCAGAGCGCGGACGGATACGGCATCGGTTCACTCGTTGGCGAGGCGTATCCCAACAACACAGCAGCGATTGACTGTATGCCCTTCACTGCTCAAGTTGGCTCGCTATCCCTGCCTATCTTCCCTTCTGGTGCAGTGATGATTACAACCGATGGGACGATAGGCGGCTCGGGTGCTGCGCTGCTCCAGCAGACGCAATATTACGTCTACTACGTCGATACAGCATATGCGGGTGGTAATGTCACGCCGATCGCTACAACCAACAAGGCTGATTTCGTTGGGAAGCTCGGATTCTTCCTCATCGATAGCATCATCACACCGTATGTCTCTAGCTCTGGCGGTGGCACATCGACAACGACGCTGTACTATCCATCGACGTACAGCGATACCGGCACTCGATCAACGGCGAACCCCGGTCAAGCATATGACGGTGACCTTGCAACCTACGCTCTTTGTTCTGGCGTTACCACCACAACAACCTGGACTACGGGCGAAGGTTCCTTCTCTGGCTTCCCTGCGATTGCCTTGGCAAGCGAATCCACTTTAAGCATCAACGCTTACGCAAGGATGATCGGCGATGGTCAATGTGGTTGCACCATTAGCTGGGGCTCTGGCTCGACGGCTGGTAGTGCGACGGTCTTCGAAGCAACGGCTACGTTTGCACAACAGACCTACACCTACACCATCCCTGCCAACGTCGCACTCAACTCGGTAAGCGTACATATCTATGCGTATCCAGCCGTTGAGGTCGATCCCGGCTCTAGTGGAGCAGAGCCTCCTGTTGGCCCCGGTGCTGGCGGTGGTGCGGGGATTGTTACCAGTTCAACGTATGACCCTGCATCGACGTTGATGTCGGTGTACGAAATCTACATTACGGGATAAATCACCATGCAAATCGGTGAACGGGGCTTGGCATTAACCAAGTCCTTCGAAGGCTTGCGCCTCAAAGCATATAGAGATTCAGCAGGCGTTTGGACAATCGGGTACGGAAGCACCACGAACGTTCGCGCGGGGATGGTCATCACGCAAGAAGAAGCTGATGACCGCCTGCGCTCGGATATGGCAACAGCCGAACACGCAGTCGATATTGGCGTCCGCGTTCCACTCGACCAAAACCAATACGACGCGCTGTGCGATTTTGCTTACAACATCGGTATCGGCAACTTCTTGCATTCGACTCTTCGTGAGCTGCTCAACGCGGGCAAGTTTGCCGATGCTGCGCTGGAGTTTTCAAAGTGGACAAAGGCGGGCGGCAAAGTGTTGCCGGGATTAGTTAGCAGGCGAGCGGCTGAGGCTGCTCTATTCAATTCAACCAATTAAGGAAATACATGCCCGAATCAACAACATCTCTCATCCTCTCCGAACTTCGCGACCTGCGTGAGGAACTAAATCAATTCACCCGTTCAAGCGAAGGACGACTCGCGACGTTAGAAACTGGCATGTACGACCTTCGAGGCAACGGACAGCCGGGACGAGTCACCAAGCTGGAGCACAACGTCCATGAACTAGATCGATGGAAGTATAAGTTGGTCGGCTACTCAAGTGGGATAGCCGCTTGCGTGTCTGTTATCGGCTGGTGCGTCGAACATCTCGTGAAGTAAAGAAGCTCCACTATATATAGTGGAGGGGAAGATAGGTTGTTCATTGAGAGCGCTTCTCCGAAAGAATGGTTAACCTGGTGATTCTCAACCAGACAAACATTTCTACCATCCCAAAAAGAAACCATTCATATTTATCTATATAGCCTAACTTAGCCAAAATAAAATATACAAATAACGAATAGCTGACGGAAAACATTAAAAGCATCCATCGGAATCTAGCTATAATCCATAAACCCCCGTTTTCCCAGTAAAAAATAGCCAAAATGACAAGCGAAAAACATATAACGTTAAATGTTTTTACGATTGTGGGGTTGGGAATAAATGGATTCCCGCCAAGATGCACATCACAATTGCAATGAGCATAAATGGCAAGAATAATCGGAAAAATATAAAACGATTTGTCATTTCTGACGTCGCCTTTAGAACAATCTACACGGTGTTGGATTAGCCGCAGCATCAATAGCCTGCGGAGCTTCATTAACCGCAAAATTAACACCCACTAGATACATGCTATATCTCGATAATGCTAGCGAGTCATCAACCATCGAACTAAACGTGGTTGATTTAAATGGCATAATTAGGACAACTCCTCCCTTTGATTTTATTTGCGTTGCCGAATAAATATAAGCATTCACAATAGCAGTCTGGCTTGCGTTATTTAACGCTTGCCCTGCTTGATCCTCAATTATTCCGCCAGCATCCGATGGAGGATAGACGCAAGCAAGTCGTCCCGAAGGGACGGCTTGCTGCTTTTAGGCGGCCCGTCATTTTGCAAAGCCTAACAATCGGATCACGATCCCGAAGCAGAAAATCACTCCGCCGCAGAAGCTAACGCATGCACCAAGTACAGGCAGCCTTGACCAATGTCGGTCAAGCGCGAGCAGCCAGTAGCGCCTTAGAAGACTCGGCATATTGAAGATCAAAAGAGAACTCGAGGAACCTCCATCGACTTCCTGAAGACGACGACGAATTAGTGTTGCGAAATACCAGTATGCGAGAGATGCAACAGAGGCTAATAAGCTCAACAAGTCAATCATGTTCTTCGTCCCCTATCGATGTCAGAAATGTGCGTCAGGATCAGAACACACTAAGGCCGCTGGTAATATGCGGCTCAGGTTGTACCAGGCGTTCACAGCTCCGACCGTTTTCGCAACAGGATTCGGCGATATCAAATTCCATATCGTCGCCGCTGTTGTCGTAGCCGTAAGAGTGTTTTGAGTGTTGCTTCCCCCGGGAAGTGCGTTCGCTTTCATAGCGCCGTTGAAGCAATCGCCGAAGGACTGCTGGCGAGGATGTGGTGGTTGAGGCGTTGGCCAGTGGGGTTTCTCATCCCAGTCCCATCCATTTTTATTTGGGGCGAGTCCAAATGTACAAGCGTTGACAGCATCGTAATCATAGGAGTAGGAGCTAGACTCCATTACCAAACCGCAAAGAATAACCGATAGTATGTCGGATATTTAACCGCTGGAGCGTGCTGAGCCGAGCCAAGGCTAACCGTGAATAGCGACGATGCAAGCAACAAGGAGACTGCGACAATGCGGGTTTTGGAAGACATATCGAAGAGTCTAGATCCCCAAAAGGCCATAGCAGCCGAAACTGCGATAGGCCAAAGGAACGCTCCGATGACAGTCGCTTTGGACTGCACGCTGAGGCCGACAGATGCATCGATCACCCAAAGACCGAGACCGTTCGCAATACTCCACAAAATGTTCAGCAGCCTGAGACCTCCAAAAAATGAAACATATGGAAGAAATACTCCAAGAAACAGCGGCCAAATCCCAAAAAATATCGTAAAAATTGCTTTCTTCATCCTTCGCCTCGATGTATCAACGGCATCCCAAATATGCCCTTGCATTTGCGGCGTTAACATGCACCCCAAGCTCGTATTCTGCGGCTTGCACAAAATGCATAAAACTCATTGTTGGATAGACCACCGCAATTGTGTTTCCTAGCTTTGGATCGCTGTACATCTTGGCCACAAAGGTATTTTGACTAGGTATAAATGGTGATTCAGTAGCACTTCCATGTACTGACGCCTGCGAAGTCCAGCCTTGGGTATTGATCGCGGAAGGATTTCCTACCGCAGCAAAGTTTGCGTTTAGAGGACTTATGTTGTTGGCTTGATTCTGCGAAGGATTCAGGTTGGACAACGCTGCTACCGAGGCATTTCGGACGACTTGTGAATCATTCGCAGAGCAAGCTGGGTTACTTGGGGCTAAAGAGCCATCCGATCCGAAGTAATAGCCCCAATCCACACTCCAACCGGGCAAAGCATCTGCGCTGACTGTAATTTCAGTATATCCGTTATCGTAGCTACTATCGGTATACTGACCGCCGGATGAGATACATGTATCTGAATCTACAGGATTACCTTCATCCGTTTCTTCGACGACATCGGGGTTGTCATCTGTGAACCACTCACAGTACAAACCACTTGGGTCGCGGTACGAAAGAGGACTATTCAGCACATAAGAGTACCGGTTCAAGCTCTGCGGGTTAGCTGCGTTGTAGCTACCCGAATATGGATCAGGGCTTGTCCATGTTCCCGACAGTGGTGAATAGTCGCGGAACATAGCATGTACCGTCCCGTCATTGTTGCTATCCAAACCGGTGTAATGTCCGGGGTCTTGATCTACACCACTCGCCGTGTAGCCATCACCAAACGGTAGCGACGAGTAGGAACCCTCAACCGCTCCCGCCGATGTGGTCTGCACTCTAGCCGTACCAAGATGATCTTGGTGCTGGAAATGAAGACCAGAGGCGTTGAACAACGCTATCGAAGAGCCGCCAAAGTACACGTTCTCCGACACCACATTGCCAGCCGAATCGAGGGTAGCCACTCGGCTTCCGCTTGAGTTGAAGACGAAGTTATTCGTCGTGCCAGAGTTCGTTACCCCGATACGACGGTTCATTGCGTCGTAGACGTACGAGGACGAAGAGACGCCCGAAGAGGCAATAACATTCCCTTCCGCATCGTAGGTGTAGGTATACAGTCCGTCCGAAGTCATATTCCCGGCTGCATCGTAGGAGTATGGAAGCCCCGCCGCCGAACGTGTGCTGCTTGCCAGAGATGTAATCTGATTCGCGGCATTGAAGGTTGCTGACACGGACGGATCACCGCTGGAGGATGCCTGTCCGAGGCGGTTGCCGTATCGGTCATAGGTAAACGTCAAGTTCTGCGTCGTCCCAGAGGTCACAGTCTTCGAGGCCAGGCGATTGAACTCGTCATACCCATAGTTCATCGACTGATTCAGCACTGTATCCGATGCGGAGGTCATTTCCTTGCCTGACCATGTAGCCGTCATGCCATACAGTGTAGACCCACCAGCACACCCAGCACTCGCTGAGCCGGAGCATAGATACTTCGAACTTGGACGTCCCAACCCATCATAGCTATTAAGAGCGATCAGGCCATTGCCAAGCGTCGTGCTCAGCAAGCCGTACGCTCCATAGCTCGCGCCGGAAACTATAGGGGTAGAGACGCTTCCATAGAGACTGGAAGCGGTCAACGGTTCAGAGGCAACGTCGTAGGTATAGCCGGTCGTGTGTCCAGTACCGTCTGAAGCCGACAAGAGGTTCCCTATGGCATCGAAGGAATAGTTCTGCTGTGTGGCTGAACCAGTTGCACAGTTTGCGGTGGTGCAACTGATAAGCAGCTTCACGCGACCACCTGCGTCATAGCCAAGGAACCCGATGCTCGAACCCGTTGCAAATGAGGTCATCTGCCCCTTAGAGGAGCCGAGGTTTGTTCCTCCAACACTTGCCGTTGCCTGATCGTAGCTAAAGGTCTTCGTGGGAGTGCCATCGTCATAGGTGATCGAAACGACGCGGGATGCATTATCGTACTGCGTCACCGTCGTGGTCTTGACAGTCGGGTCGGTCTGGTTCGCCTTTGGCTTCACGCGAGTCACAACCAAACCAGTCGAATTGGAGCTATACGCATACGTGGTCGTTCCCGACTCAGGCTCCGTTACGCTGGTCGTTCGACCCAGCCAATCCGTTACGAAGGTGCGAGTCTGACTTCCCTGCGTAACCGTCGTTGTGTGGTTCGCAAGATCGTAGGCGTAGGTTGTCAGATAGCCAGTCCCTGCGATGTCCATGCCGCAATCCACCGGAGCACCTGAGTTTGGCAAAGTTACCGAAGTGATTTCGCATACCGCTGCCGTCCGACCAAGGGCATCAGTCTTGATTAGCTTCTTATGCCCATTCTCGTTAGTACGAGACTCCGTCTGTCCCAGATATTGATGAACGAATGAAGTGCCATCATCATGCTGCACAGACAGTATCCGCCCAAGAGCGTCGTAGGTGTACGTATCGCCCCGCCCCGAGCATACCTGCGTGACCGAATCGGTTGCTGCTTCATAAGGATAGGAAGTGAAAGACACCCGACCATTCGCGTCGTAGCATGTGTCTTGCAAATACCAATCGCCCGACGCCTTTTCTACAGCGACTCTGCGCGTCCGCCCGTATGCATCAGCAAACGTCTCACGCGTCTCTGTGCCACCGGACATTGAACGAGTCTGAATCGTCTCGTTTGTCGAAGCCACGATGGTCGCACTCCCCGTTCCAACAACACCGTTGATTTCAGTCGGGAACGAATAGCCAGTTGGCCGGAACAAGCTGTCATAGCCGGTGATCGTGGTGGTCTGACCGTTGACATCTGTGCTGCTCGTGGGTAGGCCGGTATGCGCTGTGTCATAGCCTGCACCGGTTGACAGGTTCACTCCGCTTGAGGGCGTTGGGGGTGTAGCCCCAGTCGCATAGGTGAACGTGCTGTCGTAGTTATAGGTCGTCGTCCCGTTCATGGGGTCGGTCGAGTTGAGCACGGCACCGGTGTCGTTGTATGTGATATTCGTTGTTATATAGCTCCCGGAAACATTGGCAAAGTAGGTGTTAACGGAGGTTACATTAGCACGATCACCTGCGACTGCGGCATGCATGGGGACACCACTTGTTGCTTGCGGAGTTGAGCCATCGTAAGTGTAGGTAGTATTTAGAAATATCTGAGTCGCATCATAGTAAGTATCTGAATATTTCACATAAAGCCCATTCAAGAGCTGAATCTCGTCCATCCGGTGGTTGACTAGGTCTGATACGTAGGTGCTTATGCTAGCTGTCAAAACTTCTTCTTTATTTAAATTTCCGGTGAACGCGCTAAAGTATCGAAGGTCACTCTCCGTTTCGAGCCCATCATATGTTGAGCCACGTCCCGCGGTATAAATAGGGTATGTGAACGACGAGGTACAGCTTGATCCAGCTCCACCAAAGCTCGCATAGCAAAATGCGTCCTTGCGAAGCGGGGTTCCAGTAGCGGACGTTGCGTACACTGAGACACTTGAAGGCAAGAGGAGTGACGTTACCGTCGAAGGCACGTTCGACGCTTGTACAAAGTCATAGGCTATTACATGACCAGCGACAGTAACATCCGTGTGCGATGTGGAGTTCGTGACCGTTGAGCGGACATAATCAACTTCAGTTCCAAGAGAATCAGCATCCGCCGTGGCAGTGCGTGTCAGACCCGCAGCGCTACCATCTGTGCAGTTGATGCCATTGCTGCCCCCGGTATAGGCATAGGATATGGTGGCACCGGTAGGTATCCGAACTGACACAATCCTGCCTGTCGTAGCCGAAGCGTTACCAGGAGTCGGTTCATATGTAAATGCATAATATCTGCCGTCAGGAAAGGTAACTCTATCGACAAGAGGAGAGGTGCTAGCAGCATATTCGCTCACACCGGAGCATCCAAAGGCCGTCTGCACAGTGTGATTCAGGTAAGTAACCGTGACGGAAACTGCTTGCCCTGAATAGTTGGTGTAGGTGAATGTTCGTGGGCTTGGAGCTGTTCCTGCCACAGTCAAAGCTATATTGCCGGTAGTGTCTGTAAAATGGCCGGTCGTATCAACCGATATCTGATTACCATTTGTGTCTGTAACCGTGCCAGCACCACTGGTGGAAAGAATCGGAGCAACGATCTTCGTACCGTTCGCAGTCGTAATAGTGGCATGGGTGTAAGCAGTCACATTTATCTGGTATCCAGAACCATCCGTAGCAGCACCACTGACTGCAAGGAAACCTGTTGTTGCGGGGCAGTAATCAGCACTGCCTGAGGTAAGGCGAGACGTTGAGACCGTAAAAGGGTGTCCCACGCCAAATTGATCGTAATAAATCCACCCGCCATATGTCGCAATGGTGCATTGGGTTATCTTCCCACCAGAAACTGGCTGAGGGCCGCCGACCTCAGGCGAAGTCGAGGTATCAGTCTCGTAGTTAAGAAACCCGGTGATAGCGTTGGTATCGCCAGACCATCCCCATAAGCTAACGGGTGTCCACTTCTTCGTTGTCCCGGATGTAACCGGGTACCAAATGGAGCTGTCGTACGCGAGCGAGTATTGGAATGGCATCCCGCGCCCCGGCTTATTCAGAATCGGGATGCTCAGATGGACATTAAGATTGCCAACATTGATTACGTCTCCACCGGCACGAGAATCGAATGCTCCGTTCGCATATTGCCCTGTTGCGACTTGCGCCAAAAGGTTTTGGTTGACGAGCAGAAAAAAGGCGCAGAACAGCGAAACGACGAGGACTCTCAACAGTCGCAAGGGGGGTTCTCCTGAGTTGGTTGCTAATCCGAAGAATAAGGCCTATCGGACGGCGACTCAATAAGAATCGAAAGATAGGCTAGGTACTATCGTCTAGCGACCTTCGAGTAGTGATGGTATGCGATGGGATCCATAGGAGCCAGACGGAATCGCCTTCACCTAAGAGCCTCCAATTTTGCCATCTGCCCCTCATCCAGCACCACGGCGATGATCCCCCTCCTGACCACATCCCGAACTCCAATGCCTGCTTATCCAAGCGCACGACCACGTTTGGCGATGGCCGTTAGAGCTTCATCGGTTCTCGCCGTGCATTCGTATATCCGCGATCCAGCTATCCAGAAGCTGACGTGCCACTTGCTGCCCTGTTCTTCGAACCGCATCGTAACCTTGTATCGGACAGCTGCGAGCCCCTTGCGGATGGAAGCGGCGATCCTTGCCCGGTCTTGAGCCGTTGGCAGGGGTGACCGCGCTGACATATCCAACCAGAGGGCACCTATCGAGTTCTGTTTCGGTTCATCCACCCTAGGCGAATGATAGGCGAAAGTCCTGTGTGGTGGCTAGGCTGATTTTTGACGGTTCAGCACCGACATCGCATTGACCAGTGAAGAATGATCCATGTGTGCGTATCTGGCGCTCATCTGAATAGTCTTATGCCCTGCCGCCTCCTGAATCACTTTGAGACTCACACCTGCCTGAGCTAGCCGCGAACAACCGAGGTCAGCTTTGCACCGAGACGCATATGCCAGCACAGATTCCCACAAAATATCTGGCAGAAACCTGGCAGATTTTCCAAACAGGCCTGCAGTGCGATTTCAACCATCGCCGTAAACTATTCATTTTACTGAGGTTTTTGGTAGCGTTACCGGGGCTCGAACCCGGACTCTTCGCCTTGAGAGGGCGACGTGTTAACCAGTTACACCATAACGCCACATACGATACAGGGCTGTACCGGTGCGACTTGTTCAGTATAGCAAAAGAACTGCCCGGCGCTGTGGCCGGGCAGTTCCCTTTTCTGTGCAAAATTTCTACAGGCCGAGCTTCTTGACTTCGTCGTTGTAGTACTTGCGGTAGAGGATCTCCCACTCCTGCGAGCCTTCCAGGATGATCTTGCGCTGGGAGCTGATCTTCAGGCGAGCGGCCTGATCCAGGCGGGTCTCTTCCAGCAGAAGCTTTTCGAGTGCCTTACGGGCTTCCTGGCGAATTGTGTTGCGATCTTCAAGAAAGTCGACTTCGTCGATCTCAGCAAGGGCATCGGCAACGGTGTGGGCAAGTTTGTTGAGCTTGTCGCGGGAAATACGCACTAGAGCACCGCCTTATACTTGCGGGCCAGTTCGTTCTTTACCTTCTTGAACATCTCCGGGTAGCTGGCGCCGGTCTTGAGCATGTCGTCCTGGAATGCCTCAAGGATGACGCGCACTTCTTCGTTGATGCGGTCTTCGAGCGAGAGTTCATCGACCAAAGCGTAGGCCACGCGCTCGTTAACGAGCTCTGGCTTTTCGGTCTTGATCATCTTGGCAGCGACGAGGTGCTTGACCGTCTGCTTAGCGAGGTAACCTACGTAGTCTTTCGAGAAAATCATGGGCGGCTTTAGGTTAGCACCAAATGCAGAGCAGATGCGCGGCCAGCTGTTTCGAAAGAAAGCACTCGACCAGGTTGGGCAAAACGCTACAACCTGGCCGCTAAAAGGCGGCGAGAAGGCGGTTTGCGACCGATTTTCCACATTCGCGTCTAAAGAAATGTGACGGAGAGGTTTCCGGACCGTGGCCGGAAACGCCCGACGCGGATACACTAGGGCCAACCTTCTGGAAGGCCCGGAGTTATGGGTTTACAGTTCGTGTCTCGGCGGAGGATTGCCGAGGCGACCACGGCAATGACGTCAACACAGACCGCGCCCTTTGCAGTACTGGGTTCTACACAGCGCGGGCGACGGTTTGAGGCTGAGGGTGAGCATGTTCGAACGCTATACAGAGAAGGCGCGACGCGTAATCTTTTTCGCGCGCTACGAGGCGAGCCAGTTCGGATCGCCTTACATCGAAACCGAACATCTCCTGCTGGGACTGCTGCGCGAAGATAAGGCCCTGACGAACCGCTTCCTGCGGTCCCATGCGTCAGTGGAATCAATCCGCAAGCAGATTGAGCAGCACACTACGGTACGCGAGAAGGTTTCGACCTCCGTCGATCTTCCGCTATCGAATGAATGCAAGCGCGTGCTGGCCTATGCAGCCGAAGAGGCTGAACGCTTGTCTCATAAACATATTGGAACGGAGCATTTGCTACTCGGCCTGCTGCGGGAGGAGAAGTGCTTTGCTGCAGAGATTCTGACCGAGCGAGGGCTGCGCCTTTCGGCAATTCGTGAAGAGTTGCAGCGTACGACGCAGGAGAAGCCTGCACCGGCTGCCTCCGGCAGTTCCAAGCAGCGCGGACAGCAACAAGAACAGTCGATGCTGGCCGAGTTTTCACGCGATCTGACGATAGCTGCAGGCGAGCAGCAACTTGACCCGCTGGTTGGCCGCGACTTCGAAGTCGAGCGCGTGATCCAGATCCTGTGCCGTCGTACGAAGAACAATCCGGTGCTGATCGGTGAGCCTGGTGTTGGCAAGACAGCGATCGTCGAAGGCCTGGCGCAGAAAATTGCGGACGGCGAAGTTCCCTCTTTCCTTGCGGACAAAAAGGTGCTTTCCCTTGATCTGTCGCTGGTGGTTGCGGGGACGAAGTATCGCGGCCAGTTCGAAGAGCGTTTGAAAACGATCATGAAGGAGTTGCAGGAAGCCGGCAACGCTATCGTGTTCATCGACGAAATTCATACTCTGGTCGGTGCGGGTTCGGCAGAGGGTTCACTGGATGCAGCGAACATTCTGAAGCCCGCGCTGAGCCGCGGCGAGATTCAGTGCATCGGCGCAACGACTCCTGCAGAGTTCCGCAAGTCAATTGAGAAGGACCGCTCACTGGAACGCCGTTTCCAGGCGGTGAAGGTTCCTCCTCCGAACGAAGAAGATGCCATCAAGATCATCATGGGCATCCGCGAGAAGTACGAGAAGTTCCACGCGGTGAGCTACACGGATGAGGCGATCGAGTTTTCGGTCACGCACTCGAGCCGCTACATCCCTGACCGCTTCCTGCCGGACAAGGCGATCGATTTGATCGACGAAGCTGGTGCGCGTGTGAAGTTGCGTCAGACGACGCTGCCTGAGGAGTTGACAGAGGTTCAGAAGCGGATCAAGTTCATCGTGCACCGCATGGAGTCGGCGATTGCGAATCATGAGTTCGAGAAGGCTCGCTTCTACTCGGACGAAGAGCGTAAAGAGCGCGAGAACCTGCGTGCTCTGCGCGACAAGTATCACCTTGATGAGTCGAGCTCGGGCATTGTGACGCGCGAAGACATTGAGGACGTCGTCAGCCGCTGGACCGGCGTGCCGATTACGTCGATCAAGGAAGAAGAGACGCAGAAGCTGTTGCGCGTGGAAGAAGAGCTGCACAAGCGCGTGATTGCGCAGGACAAGGCGATCAGTGCCCTGGCCCGTGCCGTTCGCCGTTCGCGTGCTGGCCTCAAGAACCCTTCGCGACCGATTGGATCGTTCCTCTTCCTCGGGCCTACGGGCGTGGGTAAGACGGAAGTGGCGCGTACGCTGGCTCAGTTCCTCTTTGGCAGCGAGAAGTCGCTGATCCGCTTCGATATGTCGGAGTACATGGAGAAGCACAGCGTCTCGAAGCTGATCGGTTCGCCTCCGGGCTACGTCGGTTACGAGGAGGGCGGCCAGCTCACAGAGCGCGTAAAGCGTTCGCCGTACTCGGTTGTGCTACTGGACGAAGTCGAAAAGGCGCATCCCGATGTCTTCAACCTGCTGCTGCAGGTCTTCGACGACGGACAGCTTACCGATGGTCTGGGCAACACGGTTGACTTCAAGAACACGATCATCATCATGACGTCGAACATCGGCGCCAAGCACCTGATGAAGCGCGAAAGCCTGGGCTTCCAGTCTCAGCGTGATGAGGTGGCGATCGAGAAGATGCAGGAGATGGTGCTCTCAGAGGTGAAGAAGGTTTTCACGCCGGAGTTCCTGAACCGCCTCGACGAGACGATTGTGTTCACGGCGCTGGGCGATTCGGAGTTGATGCAGATTCTCGAGTTGCTGGTGCAGCAGTTGAACAGCCATCTGGTCCACAAAGCGATCACGCTCTCTGTGACCGACGAGGCCAAGAAGTGGATTCTGGACAAGACCGTGACGGACCGCTCGTACGGTGCGCGTCCGCTGCGTCGTGCTCTCCAGCGCCACATCGAAGACCCGTTGTCAGAGGCACTGATCGCAGGTCAAATCACCGACCGGCCAGCGTTCCTCGAGGTGTATCTCGAGAACAACCACCTTTTCTATCGCCCGCTGAGTGCAGAGGGCGACGAGAAGAGCGATGGCCTGGCGTTGTCGACGGTGTAAAGACTCACGCTGGAAAAACCAAGAGTGGCGCCTGCTTGCAGGCGCCACTCTTTTTCCTGTGCCGAAGTGGCTGCTACGCACAAACGCCCGCAGGAGAGCTCCTGCGGGCGTTTGTCACGATAGCTGGTTAGACGAGCTTAGAGATCGCCTTGTTGGCGGTCTTGATATAGCCCTGGGCTTCATCCACGGCGTCATCCAAATGGTCCTTGGTGTAGTCGATGAGCTTCTGAGCTTCTTTTCCAAGAGAATCCGCTTGCTTCTTCAGGTACTCCGCCGAGTCCTGCAAGGTATCACCAAGATCTTCGATGCCCCGTTTGAGCTTCTTCCGCGTAGAGGCTCCAGATTGAGGAGCGTACATCAAGGCCGCAACTCCGCCGGCAATAGCACCGATGCCAAGAGCAATCCAGAATTCTTTGTGACGCATTTGCTTTCCTCCGTGTGCAGATCAAGTCGCACTTGAGCAATAGGATGACAGTTTCTGATGATCGGTTGGATGCTTGGATGAGCGGGATCAAGCTGTCCGCAAAGTCAAGCCACCTTTGCGACACGGATTGCATCTTTATGTCCTTAGGCCTCTTTTCGTAAAGAGCTATGCGAAGTGGTCACTGAGCGTGTACAAGAGATAGCCAGCGAAGCGTTTCTGGCAGCAGTACGCGCTCTGTGCTGATGGGGTTTTATTTATTTGAAGGTCTCTAAGAAGATGAAGTCGTTTGTAGCATCGGGCCGCCGTAAATGGAATGGAATGATTACCCCGCTTCTTGTGGGATTGTTATGCCTTGGGTTGCTGACGATTGCTTACAACCATATCCATGGAAATTTCCATCGCCTGAAGCAACAACTGGGTGATGAAGAAGTTGATGATTATGCCGGCCCCGGTGGACAACCTCCTGTAACACTGACGCGCACCGTGAGTTCATTGGGCAGCCAGGCGGAGTTTACATCCCTGACCTTGTTCCCCGGGCGTGGGATGCAGATGGAGCAGATTCACGCGTCTATTCCCGGCATGGGAGACGTACCGCTTTTGGTCGACTTGCCGAGTGACAACCTCTCTACGGTTCTTACCAATAAAGGAAACGACGCCGGGGGGCGAATGAGCCCGACCTTTGGGGGAGCGTTTCTTGCGCCGTGGATCGGGCAGCTCACAGGAGAGCCGGTGGCTACGAATCCTGAGCTCCTGACAACTACGGTTGTGCAGCAACCGGTTCAGATCTTTGCCTCTGCAGATAATGCCTCAACCTCGGTAGAGGGCTCGCTATCAGGCACCGCAGCGACAAAGACGGAAACGGTGGTCTTGGCCGAGGGTCAGGCTGTCACCTCAACCTTCGAGGTGGGAACGAAGAAAGATTGGCCCTCGACGTTGGAGATGACCGGAAGCGTACGGTTGACGGGACAGGCCATTGATGTGACCTGGGTAGTGAAGAATACCGGGGGCACAGCTGTGCCCTTCGCGCTGGCGTGGCGTCCGATACTGGCTCTGCCTGATTCCACGCATGGACACATGCAACTTTACGTCCCTTCTACCTCTGTTCTTTCCCGTGGAAAGATTCAGGATGTAAAGGGCGGTGAGCAGGACTTCTCGCAGGCCTCCGGAACCAATTTGACCGGTACGGCGTTGGATTCGACGTACGTGAATCTTAGCCATGCGCTGCTGGACGATGGGCCTGCTGTCGAGGTTCGCAATTCGCAGATCGGCACAGGATTGCGGCTGACGATGGCTGGCGATGGATTTCAGGCGGTTCATATACGGTCAGACCGCAAAATGAGCTGGATTTCTCTCGAGCCGGAGAGCACGGCTGAAGGAGAATCCGTCCCTTTGCTGGCTCCGGGAGCGAGCAAGACGCTGCGGCTGCGGCTGGAGATTTTCCCCATCGGGAATCGATCTAGGCTGAAAGCCTCCAGCACACCTTAGATGCCCGGTTTGACCCATCGCTATCGACCCTCGTATCCTTAGAAGCTGGCGCAGTATCACGGCTCCGGACAGGAACCGGCGCTACGGCAAACGTTCCGCAAGCCTGCGGAATATTCGATTGCATAAGAGAAATCCCCTCTGGAAGGCACCAAGACATTGACTCCGACTGAAACTCAAGACGCGGCGATCGCTACTCCTGCGCAGAACGAAGAGCACAACCACGACCACTCGCACGAGGGGCACCATCACCATGGACCGGCGCTGAATCCGGAACTGACCCGCACGATCCACGTTGAGGCTCCGGCTGAAGACGTGACGAAGGCGTTCAAGTCCGTCACCTCGCGCTACACCAAGCTGGCCCGCATTCCGGGCTTCCGCGCGGGTAAGGTTCCTGCAACTCTGGTAAAGAGCCGCTTCGCGAAGGAAATCCGCCAGGAAGTGCTCGAATCGCTGATCTCCGAGAAGTTCCGCACGGCGCTGGAAGCTGAGAAGCTGCAGCCCATCTCGCAGCCCCAGGTGAGCGAGCTGTTCCTCGTAGAAGGCCAGCCGCTGAAGTTCACCGCGACCTTCGAGACCCTTCCCGAGTTCGACGTAACCGGCTATGACGCCGTGACGGCGAAGCGCCCGGAGTCCGAGCTGACGGAAGATGAGTTCCAGGCAGAGATCACCAATGTGCTCGACCACCACGCTACCGTTGAGACGGTGACGGAAGAGCGCACGATCGTCGATGGCGACTGGGCAGAGATCGGCTTCACCGGACAGGTGCAGGCGCTCGCACAGACCGTTGGCGAAGATGGCGTTGAGTCGGCTGCGGCAGAAGAACAGCCGATCACCGGCGACGACGTAATGATCGAGATCGGCGGCAAGAACACCCTCGCGGCGTTCTCTGACTCGATCCGCGGCACCAAGGTCGGCCAGGAGATCGAAACCGAAGTTGTCTACCCGGCAGACTTCGGCGACATTCGCCTCGCGGGCAAGACCGTGAAGTACGACGTGACCGTGAAGGCGATCAAGTCGAAGACCTATCCGGAGCGCGACGCTGAGCTGGCTAAGCAGCTCGGACCGTACGAAGACTGGGCAGACTTTGAAACCAAGCTCCGTGAGCGCGCTCAGGGCCGCAAGAAGTCGGCTGTAGAAGCGGGTGCACGCGACGAGATGGTCGAAGAGCTGATCAACAAGTTCACCTTCCCTGTCCCCGAAGCGTTCGTGGCCCAGCAGGTGGATGCACGCCTGGAGCGTGGTCTGCGTGCACTGGCACAGCAGGGCATGACGCCGGATGCGATGCGCCAGCTCGACTTCGAGCGTCTGCGCGAAGCGAACCGCGAACAGGCTATCGCCGAAGTGAAGGCTTCGCTGATCCTGGACAAGGTTGCGGACCAGATGGGCGTGACCGTAAGCGATGAAGAGCTGGAGCGCGAGCTTCTGATGCTTTCCATCCAGCAGCGCGAACCGCTCGATTCCCTGCGCAAGCGCCTGGAGTCTGACGGCACCGTGCAGCGCATTCGCGAGAGCATTCGTCGTGAGCGTACGGGCGAACAGCTTTACGAAAAGCTGGCCAAGTAAGCACAACGGTTCAATGAACCCAAGTTCTCCACAGCTAAGGCCTCGCGTGAATCCCACGCGAGGCCTTAGCATCTAGAGCAACGAAGAGAACCACTTCGCAAACGCAACACCTGCCGAGAAAGAGAGTGCAAATGGGACTGATTCCGATGGTGCTGGAGCAGACGAGCCGAGGAGAGCGCTCGTATGACATTTACAGCCGTCTGCTACGCGACAACATCATCTTTCTGGGCACGCCGATTGATGACAACGTCGCCAACCTGATCATCGCGCAGATGCTTTTCCTGTCTGGGGAAGACCCAGAAAAGGACATCCAGCTTTACATCAACTCGCCGGGCGGGTCGATCACAGCTGGCATGGCCATCTACGACACGATGCAGTACATCAAGAATGATGTGGTGACGTTCTGCATTGGTCAGGCGGCGTCCATGGGCGCGTTCCTGCTGATGTCCGGCACCAAGGGCAAGCGTTTCGCCCTGCCGAACTCACGCATCCTGATTCACCAGCCGCTCATCATGGGTGGTGGCATCAGCGGACAGGCGACCGAGATCGATATCCAGGCTCGCGAGATCCTGCGTATCCGCGAAAATATGAACCGCATTCAGGCCCAGCACACCGGCCAGACGCTGGAACAGATCGAAAAGGATACGGACCGCGACTTCATCATGACCTCTCCGCAGGCGGTGGAGTACGGCATTATCGACGAGATCATTCATCGACCGCGTGCGTAAATTACGAGCATTTAACGGAAAACGAGTGGCTTAGGCCACTCGTTTTCATTTCTTCACAGGCCAGAGATGCAGCCGGAAGCTAAACGGGCTAGTATTTATATCAACGCAAATATATTTGCGTCCTTGAGCAGAACCGGCTCATCCGAAGAAGTGGCGTGGTTGGCGCCAGAATCGAAACACAGGAGTTTTAGTACATGGCTACCCTTTTGAAAGTCGAAGTAAGCCCTCGTGGCGACTGGTCCGTTTCCCGCAAGCTGGGCGACCTGTACCAGGAGAAGTGGCTGGAAGCGAACCCCGGTGGAACCGTGGTGACGCGTGATGTTGCCGCCAATCCTCTTCCCTTTGTCGACCTGCAATGGATCGCGGGTGCCTATAGCCCTGTGAACGAGCACACGGAAGCCCACAAGGCGGCTCTGAAGCCCAGCGATGAGCTTATCGCGGAGCTTCTGGGTGCGGATGAAGTTCTGATCACGACGCCTCTGTACAACTTCAACATGCCTTCGGCGTTCAAGGCGTGGATTGACCACATCATTCGCATTGGCAAGACGTTCTCGGCAAGCTACGAAGGTCTAGCCAAGGGCCGCAAGGTCACGGTGATCATCGCTGCCGGAGCCAACTACGGTGCAGGTTCGCCGATGCATGGCGTGGACTTTGTGACCAGCTACCTGAAGTTCATCTTCGGATTCATCGGCATCACGGACGTGACGGTTCACATCAACGACCAGACCACCCAGGTGCTGCAGGGTACGAAGACGATCGAGGAGTACACCGCTGAGCACAACATTGCTCTGAGCTAAGTATTCGGATTGAAAAGCGGCTGCCTGGAGTCCTCCAGGCAGCCGCTTTTTGTTGTGTTCAAAGATAGGTCAGATTTATGAACCTTGATTGATATCATGTACCCCGAAATACACATGCAGCGTACGGAAGTTGGACACTTATGCCATTGACTGAGGTGTAAACTTACTGAGTTGTAAAGAAGGAGTTGCACCCGTCTATGAAGACCTCTCGGGGCATGGAAGAGTCGCTGCGTTGTTCGTTCTGCCATAAATCGCAGGATGCCGTGGCCAAGTTGATCTCGTCACCTTCCGACTATCCTCGCGCGTACATCTGCGACGAGTGCGTTGCTGTCTGCAACTCCATTCTGGAAGACGACAAGGGCGAGCAGCAGACAGGCCATGCGCCGGCGCATCTGCCGAAGCCGCATGAAGTGAAGACCTTCCTCGACGAGTACATCATCGGGCAGGACATGACGAAGAAGAAGCTCGCAGTCGCTGTTTACAACCACTACAAGCGCGTGCAGATGAACCGTGTCCGCGGTAACGATGTGGAACTGGCGAAGTCGAATATTCTGCTGGTTGGTCCGACGGGATCGGGCAAGACGCTGATGGCGCAGACTCTGGCAAAGATGCTGGACGTGCCGTTTGCGATCGTGGATGCAACGACCCTGACCGAAGCCGGTTATGTGGGCGAAGACGTCGAGAACATCATCCTGAAGCTGCTGCAGGCAGCAGACGGCGACGTGGCTCGTGCTCAGTCGGGCATTATCTACATCGACGAAATTGACAAGATTGGCCGCAAGGATGAAAACCCTTCGATCACCCGCGACGTCAGCGGCGAAGGCGTTCAGCAGGCACTGTTGAAGCTTCTGGAAGGCACCGTTGCCAACGTTCCGCCGCAAGGTGGGCGCAAGCATCCGCACCAGGAGTTCACCATCGTCGACACGACGAACATCCTGTTTATTTGCGGTGGCGCGTTTGTTGGGCTGGAAAAGGTTATCGGTCGCCGTATCGGCAAGAAGGCTCTCGGCTTCAAGGCGATTCAGGACGAGCACGACAAGGAACTCGTAACACCTATCCGCGCACAGCGTGATGCGGAGTTGCTACGTAAGGCTGAGCCGCAGGATCTGCTGAAGTACGGCCTGATTCCTGAGTTTGTTGGCCGTCTGCCCGTGCTGGGTGTTCTGGACGAGTTGGACGAGCCCGCGCTGGTCGAGATTTTGACCAAGCCGCGCAACGCCATCCTGAAGCAGTATGCGAAGCTCTTCGACTACGAGGGTGTGAAGGTCACGTGGACCGATGAAGCAGCACACGAAATCGCTCGCGAGGCCTTGTTGCGCAAGGTTGGCGCACGTGGACTCCGTATGATCCTCGAAGAGTTAATGCTTGACCTGATGTATCACGTTCCCGGCAACAAGAAGGTTCGTGAAATTGTGATCACCGATGAGATGGTCAAGAATCGCGACATCACGACACAGGTTCTGCTGGAAAAAGCAGGCTAGTCAGTAGGCACAAGAAAAGAACGAAGAGCCCGAAGGAGATCGCCTCCTTCGGGCTCTTCTCTTTTCAACGTCATACGGAGTGCGTCCGGATTTCGATGCGATGAAAGATAGGTACCCCTTATGCACCCTTGAAAGCGGGTACAATTTCCAGCTAAGACCACGTCGCATCTTTCAAGCAGTTGATGCGTCCAATCGGGAGGCCTATGGCAAACGAAGAACGCGACATCCTTACCGGCGCACAGCGCAAACTCCCGATGATGCCCATCCGTGAGATGGTGATTTTCCCGCACATGATGACGCCCTTTGTCGTTGGGCGAGAGTCAAGCGTACGAGCGCTCGAAGAAGCTCTGACGGGCGACCGTCGCATCTTTCTGGCGACACAGTATGACGCCTCCGTCGACGAGCCAACCGCGGACGACATCTACAAGGTCGGCGTGATCGGCAACATTGTGCAGTCGGTGCGTATGCCCGACGGCAACATCAAGGTGCTTGTCGAAGGCGTAGAGCGCGCGCAGGCCACGAACGTCAACGACGAAGATGGCTTCTTTGTGGCCACCGTCACGACCTCGCAGGCAGAGCTGCAATCGACTCCCGCGACCGAGCAGCTTGTCTCGCGCGTGCATCAGCTCTATGAGCAGTACAGCAAGCTGCAGCAGTCACTGAACCAGGAAGCTGCCGCTGCCCTGCGCACGGACGAGCCTGCAAAGCTGGCAGACGTGATCGCAGCCAATCTTTCCCTGTCGATCGAAGAGAAACAGCAGCTGCTAGAGGTCTTCGACCCGGAGCAGCGTCTGTCTCGCGTCGCAGACACGCTGGACATCGCCATAGAGAAGCTCAACATGGACCGCACCATTCAGGGCCGCGTGAAGCGGCAGATGGAGCGCGCTCAGAAGGAGTACTACCTCAACGAGAAGATCAAGGCGATCCAGAAGGAACTGGGCCGCGGCGAACGCTCGGAGTTCGATGAGCTGAAGAAGAAGATCGACGAGTCCGGCATGCCCAAGGACGTGCTCGAAAAGGCAACGCAGGAGCTGAAGAAGCTGGAAGCGATGCCGCCGATGTCGGCTGAGTCCACGGTGAGCCGTAACTACCTCGATTGGCTGCTGGCCGTGCCGTGGCGCAAGAAGTCGAAGGAGATCCGCTCCATCGATAACGCCGAGCAGGTGCTGAACGAGGACCACTACGGGCTGGAGAAGATCAAGGACCGGATTCTCGAGTTCCTCGCCGTGCGTCAACTGGTGAAGAACCCGAAGGGTTCGATCCTCTGCTTCGTCGGGCCTCCGGGTGTCGGTAAGACCTCACTCGGTATGAGCATCGCGAAGGCAACCGGCCGGAAGTTCGTGCGTATGTCGCTTGGCGGTGTGCGTGACGAGGCCGAGATTCGCGGGCATCGCCGCACGTACATCGGCGCGCTTCCCGGACAGATTATCCAAAGCATGAAGAAGGCTGGAACGAAGAACCCGGTCATCATGCTGGATGAGATCGACAAGCTCGCCAGCGACTTCCGTGGCGACCCAGCGAGTGCCCTGCTGGAAGTGCTTGATCCCGAGCAGAACTCGACATTCCAGGACCACTATCTCGACGTAGAGTACGACCTGTCGCAGGTGCTGTTTGTTGCGACCGCCAACGTGCTGCACACGATTCCCGGCCCTCTGCAGGACCGCATGGAGATTCTGCGCCTTACCGGCTACACCGAGGTGGAGAAGCTTGAGATCGCCAAGCAGTACCTGGTGAAGAAGTCGGTTGAGGCGAATGGCCTGACCGGCGAGCAACTCACCTTCACCGATGACGCACTGCGAGATATCATTCGCTACTACACGCGCGAAGCAGGGGTACGTAATCTCGAACGCGAGATTGGCAATGTCTGCCGCAAGATCGCTCGCAAGGTCGTTAAGGACGCCAAGCACAAGGAAGAAGTTACGGCTGTAGCGCTGGCCGATCTGCTAGGTGTGGCAAAGTATCGCGACTCACAGATACACGAGCAGAATGAAGTGGGTCTGGTTACCGGCCTCGCCTGGACAGAGATGGGTGGAACCATTCTGCAGACCGAAGTACAGGTGCTGGACGGCAAAGGCAAGATGACGCCGACCGGGCAACTGGGTGACGTGATGCAGGAGTCCGCTCAGGCAGCCCTGACATGGATTCGGTCGCGTGCGCATCACCTTGGCCTGCAGAAGGACTTCTACCGCAACCTGGACATTCATATCCATGTGCCGGAAGGTGCGATTCCCAAGGATGGCCCCTCTGCTGGTATCACGATGGCAACGGCATTGGCTTCTGCTTTGACCAAGATCCCTGTTCGTCGCGATATTGCGATGACCGGAGAGATTACGCTGCGTGGCAAGGTGCTTCCGATTGGCGGGTTGAAGGAGAAGCTGCTGGCGGCACATCGCGCTGGGATCTTTGAAGCCATCATGCCTGCGGACAACAAGCGGGATTTTCAGGATCTGCCTGAACTCATCCGGAATGAGATGAAGCTCCACTTTGTGGAGAGCATGGATGAAGTGTTGGAGATCGCACTGGCTGGGAAACTGCAAAAGCTCGAGGACGAGTCACCTACACCCTTGGAGCAGATGCCTCCCCCGGCGGCACATGATTCGGTGCCCTCCAGTGCTCGACAGTAATCCTGGCTAGAAATCCTGTATGGGAAAAACAAAGGCCGGGCCGCCAAGGCCCGGCTCATTTGTTGTGCGATGAATGTATCAGGATTTACGGCCGGTGATCAACTGCATAACCAGCGAAATGACCGCAAAGATGATGAGCAGATGAATTAAAAACCCGCTGATGTGCATGACGAAAAAACCGCCGACCCAAAGCACTAAAAGAATGACAGCCAAAAGGATAAACATATCGGAATTCGCCTCCAAAGCTGTGGTTTCACCACATGCTTCCACATTGCATGAGAGCCAGATTGAAAGCCTGAAGTTGCTTGCTCAAATTTCAGCTGACGTTTTTTCTGTCAGATAACTTCGTCCGTAAATTTCTGCATCTATGGCAAGGGAAAGAGATTCCTTCTGAGGTGCAGTGATGATGTTGATTTTGGTTATTGTTCTCGTCCTACTGCTGTTTGGCTCGTTCCCTGTGTTCCCCTACTCGCGGAACTGGGGCTATCGCGGTAGCGGATTGCTGGGTACGATCCTGACCATCGTTGTCATTCTTTGGCTTTTGAACTGGGTATAGAAAACGGCAGAGCCTCCATCGGATGGAGGCTCTTTTTCTATCGTGCCAAGATGTGGAAGCTATCTGAATGCTGCTATCGTCAGATAGTAGAGTGGCAGAGCAAAGCACAACAGATATAGAAGGCGTGGCAAAGCTATCGCGCGTAGGAGAGGGATTGCGGGCGTTTCGCTCTCGCAACTTCCGCCTCTTTTTCACCGGTCAAAGCATCTCGCTGATTGGTACGTGGATGACGCGTATCGCAACTGGCTGGCTGGTGTACAAGCTGACGCACTCGGCAAAAATGCTGGGAATTGTGGGTTTTGCGGGACAAATTCCTACGTTTCTGCTGGCTCCATTCGCTGGTGTGTGGATTGAGCGGATGGACCGGCGCAAGCTGCTGGTGTGGACGCAGGTACTTGCCGGCATTCAATCGCTGACAATCGCTTTCCTCACCCTGGCCAAGGTCATCACCATACATGAACTGCTGCTACTGAGTGCGTGTCAGGGGATCATCAACGCGTTTGACATGCCGGGACGGCAGGCAGCGCTGGTCAAGATGGTCAACGACCGCGAATCGCTGCGTTCAGCGATTGCTCTGAACTCTTCGATGGTGAACATTGCGAGGCTGATCGGGCCAGCTATCGCCGGGCTGCTGATTGCGGCCGTTGGCGAAGGCTGGTGCTTCCTGGTGGACGGCCTGAGCTACATTGCGGTGATCGCTTCCCTGCTGATGATGAGGCTCGATAGCTCCAAGGGAGTCAGCAAGGCCCCACCCAAGATGATTGAAGGGCTGAAGGACGGATGGGCGTACGTTTCGACGTTTCTGCCTGTCCGAACGATTCTGCTGCTCTTTGCGGTTGTCAGCCTGATGGGCTTTCCGTACATGGTGTTGATGCCGCTATTTGCTTCCGATGTACTGCACGGCGGGGCGCATATGCTGGGCTGGCTTTCCTCAGCAAGCGGGATAGGCGCGGTGATTTCTGCGATTACGCTTGCGCTGCGGCGTGGCGTGCGCGGGTTGACCCGAATGATCCAGATTGCCTGCTTCCTCTTTGGTGGCGGCCTTATTCTGCTGGGCTATTCTCATTGGTTTGTGCTGTCGATGGTGGCGCTGTTGTTTATCGGCTTTGGGATGATGCAAGGTATCGCGGCCAGCAATACGGTGATTCAGACGCTGGTTCCCGAGGACAAGCGGGGTCGCGTGATGAGTTATTACACTGTAGCGTTTGTAGGTATGGCTCCGTTTGGAAGCTTGCTGGGAGGGACGTTGGCAAACCGCTTCGGACCGCAACACACGGTGATGTTGACGGGAGCCGTCTGCATCCTGGGTGCGGCATGGTTCTCGACGCAACTGCCGAAGATCCGCGAGGAGATGCGGCCAGTCTATGAGGAGCTAGGCATTCTTCCGAAGAAGCCGCTGGAACCCGCTGTCAACAGCTAGTGAACGCTGCCGTTCCGGGCTTCCGCCGCGAGAGGAAAGCTGGCAGAGGCGGATGGGATCAGTTGCAGATACTTGGCATACGCTGCCGCGCTGTTATCGTGATCTCCGCTGGCGTTGTACGCACGAGCAAGGCCGAGTTGAGCGAGCGGATAGAGCACAGGATTCACCAGCGCGGTGGAACCACCATGCTGCAGAACGAGTTGGAACTCCGCTACGGCATCTGCTGATTGATGCGCCTTGAGATGAATGAGGCCACGAAGATAAGGTGCGAAGGAGATGATGTCCGCCTGTCGTGCGTTCAGGAGCGTATGCAGCCCAGCCGCAGAGTCTCCTGACTTCCATTGGATGACGGCCTGTAGCGAAGGAATGTAGCTGTTCTTTGCGAGGTATGACTCTGGATACGTTCGGTTCAACTTGTCCACGCTTTTGCGAGCTATATCGAGGTTTCCGCAGAGAGCGCTGGCAAGACCGGAGCGAAACGTCGCCTCGGGGCCGAGTGGGTACGCTTGAGCGCTCTGAACAACGCCGGGAACCTGTCCGCAGTTCTCCAGAAGCGCCATGTCGAGAGCCTCATGCGAGAGAGCATTTCCTGCGGTGGAGAACAACGGAGGATGCGTTCCTGCTTCTGCGGCCACGCCCTGCCATAGTCGATAGGCTGCATCGGTATCCCCAAGTGCGGCCAGCAGGGATGCCTGCATCGAGCCTAGAGTGGCGTTCCCCATTGCTGGAGTGGAGAGGTCGATGGGGCCTTGTTGATTGCTTTGCAACCATGTCAGCAAGAGCTTGAGTTCAGGGGCAGCCGCGCCATTGGGGCCGGCGTGGTTAAGCATTGCAAGAGCGGCACCAAAACGTTCCTGCCCGATCAACGCACGTGCTCCTATGCGGTGAGCGGAGACGTCGTAGGGTTCGCGCGAGAGAGCACCATCTGCGGCCTGTCCAGCTTCAGAAAACTTGCCTTGCTCCAGCCATGAAAGCGCAGTGAAAATGTGTGCCCGAACGCTGTGAGGATGGTCGGCGAGAACCGCCTGCGCAGAGCTGGCTATGGAGTTCAAGTCGCCTGTTACGTTGAGAGCGAACGTTGCCGCGGCAAGGTGCTGCATACGGTTTGACGCTCTGCTGGCTGCGGTTTGCGCAGAGGTGGATGCCTGAGCTGCTGCGACTTCTGCACTCTCGCGCCGGTATAGATCTGCAAGCTGCAGCCATGCGGGAGCAAAGTGAGAGTCCAGCGAAGTAGCATGTTCGAGAGAGGTGGAAGCTTCATCGAACTGCCCGCGCGCAAGCTGATTGGTTCCCTGCGTGTAGGCGTTCAGGGCGTCGAGGTTGCTGGAAGCTTCGCGCGAAAGCGGAACGGCCGTGCGGGTGACGTCATCGTTCACTTCACCGCTCGCGGTACGAAGATCGACGACGAGACGGTCAATAGCGTCGACGACCTGCTCACGGCTTTGCGCAGTTTCGTCCATGCGGAAGGCCTCAGCCCCCGTACCCACCATGATGATGCGCACGGAGACGACGTACGCGTTGCCGTTGCGATGGATCGCAGGTTGCAGAAGCTCTGTGACCAGAAGCGACTGTGCTGCGCGGCGGACGTCTTCAAGGGCGAGTGTGCTCGAGACCTGAAATCCTGCCGATTGTAAACCTGCGTCCAGTGTGGCCTGATCCTCCACAAGGAACTGTGGCGACTGCGCCAGATCAAAGAGAATGCCTGCGCTGAGAGCGCCACTCAGGGCGGAGTCTCCCGTTGTATTCACAGGAGAAAGCAGAGCCAGGGGGATGATGCGCGAAGTATCCGTGGCGACCCGATGCGGCCAGAGCTGCCAGGCCACGAAGCCGATAGCTGCCATGAAGACAAGGCTGAATGGAAGCAGCCACCAGCGCTGCCTCGGAGTCTCTGCCTCTGGCAACGCGGAGACGGGAGGCAATGGTCGCAGAGGCGGTTGCAGGATGTCTGCGGGCTCAACCTCTTCAATGCGCGAGAAGCGCGGCGCAGGACGCGAACTCTGCTGCCGGGGAAAGTGAATGACCGGAAGCGAATCACGCGACTGCGGCTTGCGAGCCGACTGCGGAACAATCGGCCTGGATGGCGCGGCAAATCGTTGCTCGTTCGGATCGTATGCAGGCTCTGCTCCCTCGGCGACAAGGCGCGTCTGCGGAGGCAGGAATTCGTCGTCTGGCGGCTGTGCCCCTGCCGTCTTAGGAGCCACTGGGGTTGCAGACTCCGTTTTTTCAACCTCAGGACTCTTTTGCTCCGCCGCTATGTTGTGAAATGCGGAAGACTCGAAGGCTGCACGCATGACAGCGCTTTCGCTGTCGAGAACTCGCCGTACGGGACGGATAAAGTCGTCGCTTGAGTCCTTCGAAGCATCCTTGGGCGGTGCGGGCTCTGCTTTTGCGATCCGGTGTGTCGAAGAAGCCGGAGCACTGGGGTTGCGTTCCATCTGGCGTAAGGCACGGATGGCAGGTTGCGTTGGAGGAAGAGAAGCCTGTGAGGAGTCGCTGCTCGAAGTTGGCTTGGACGGGGCGATCGGAATCTGGCGGCTGCTGAGTGCCGGAGGCGCGACAGAAGGCATTGGACTGCGGCGAGCTAAAGGGGTCGCGCGTACTGCAGACGATCCCGACAGGCCGAGTTTGGCCAGAGCATTGACGACGTCCTGCCCGTCCTGAAAGCGTAGAGTTCTATCCTTTTCCAGAAGCCGGTGAATGATGAGTTCAAGGCCTGAGGGAATGCCGGGATTCTGGTCGCGGATGAGTGCGGGTTCGCGGGAAAGCAGCTCAACGAAGACCAGCGCGCTAGTGGCGCCATGAAATGGGACGCGACCGGTTGCCATCTCGTAGAGAATGACGCCGAGAGAAAAGAGATCGGAGCGAGGATCGAGTTGTTCGCCGCGAGCCTGCTCGGGAGACATATACGCGACGGTGCCAACGGTCGTTCCAGTGTGTGTGAGGTCAAAGATCGACTCGCCGTAGGCTTCCACCTTGGCCAGACCAAAGTCGAGCACCTTGCTGCTGAAGCCGCCACCGGGCTTGTCAACGAGGATGATATTCGCGGGTTTGATGTCGCGATGGACGATACCGCGAGCGTGTGCCGTCGAGAGAGCATCCGCGACCTCTGTGCCGACGCGAACGATTTCACTGAGCTGAATATCGCCGGCATTGATACGGTTGCGCAGCGTTTCGCCCTTGAGCAGCTCCATGACGAGAAACGGATCGCCGTCCTGCTCGCCGATGTCAAAGATGGTGCAGATGTTCGGATGGTTCAGGCCAGAAGCGGCGCGGGCTTCCTGGAGAAAGCGTGAACGCATCTCCGGCGTAGCGTACTCATCACGAAGGATCTTGATGGCGACGTCGCGCTGCAAACGGCCGTCCCACGCAGAGAAGACGAGTCCCATGCCGCCCGTACCGAGGCGACCGAGTATCTCGTACGGACCAATTCTCTGCCCTACCTGAGGCACCATGCAGCGCCGTGTCTCCTCTTCCGCTCAGCCTATGCGAACGCCCTAATGATACCTGCGCCGTGTGATGAATACATGGACGATTGACGGAGCCCAGCGGGGGTTACCCGGGTTGATTCGTCGGGTCTGCGTCAGGGGCGTTTCGCCGCGCAGTTGTAGAGCATGATCGGTGTGTCCCCGGCCTTGAGCACAAAGGTATCCGTCAACGTACATGCGCTCACGAGTTGATCTAGTGCGTAGATGAGGTCTCGCTGGCCACTGCGATGGCCGTGACGCCAAATACGCTCGTCGTCCAGCAGATCAGACTCCGTAGGACGGGCGTAGAGGATGGCCTTGGGAGGATGCGCAAGAAGGCGCGCCGCTTCTTCACGCGCAAAGCTGTCGGGGATGACGTCGATGTTATGTGAGCCAGCGCGTGTCGGCGGATTGCGATCCGCGAGTGCGTAGATCAGCCCAAACTCGGGGTATGTGAAGACTGTATCCTCAGGCTTTGGAGCCGCCTGCTGCATCACCTCGGTCGTTCGGTCGAGGAGCCGAGCAGTCTCCGCCGGGAAGCGCATTCCGCGAAGTTGCGGAATATTGGAGCGCACCGTCGCGAAGCGGACCGCGGGCTCTTCCTGATGGTTGAACGCGAAAGGCAGCTCAAGCTTCTCGCGAATCTGGATAAAGATCATTGCCGCGGCGACGAGATAGAGGAAACGGCGTCCCCAGAGTCGCGTGCCGTCATGGGCTGCAGCCAGCAATAACGCGAGCCCAGGCAGAGTCATCGCCTCAAAGGCAGGCCATGAGAGCGAAAGCGTAAAGGCTACCGACCAACCAACAGCCGCAAAGAGCGCGAGCTCCCAATTACGCGCCGCCAGAGGCCTGCGAGCGAAGGAAAGTGCGATGGCGACCAGCCCTACGATGCTCGTGCCAATAAAGGCGAAGTAGACAGAGGCTTTCCCGAAGTCTTCCAGTGCAGGTAGCGACGTGAGCGCTAGCGCACACGCTGCAGCGATGACAACGAAGCCTGCAAGCGCGAAGCTTCTTAGCGAAGCAGAGGGGGCTGCCGAGGGCTCAGCGCGAAGGTTGCGAAGGATAGCTGCCAGAGAAACAGCAAGCGCAAGAACAGCCAGCAGCACCCATATAGGATTGCCGATGGCGACGGAGAGTTCTCGAGTGAGGAACTCATGCGCTCCGGAGGCTTTGGCCTTGGGGCCAGCGACGAAAAGCATGTGCAGCGCGGAGCCAAGCACTCCCAGATGCTGCAGGTAGAGAGCCACCACCGCGATAGGCAGAACAAAACCGGCGAGGTAGCTGAGCTTTACCAGCACAGCGCGGCGCAGCGCAAAGAGATGCCATGTGCTGGCAGCGAGCAGGATCAACACGGCTACCGCCGTACCAAGTCCAACCGTCTGCTTGGTGAGCGAACTGATGGCTGCGGCAGATCCCGCCAGAGCCGCGAACAGCGACGCGCGGCGAACGGAAGAGGCACGCATGGAGTAGCAGGCAAAGAACCCACAAAGGATCGCAAAGAGGATGGCATCGTGGTTGTACGACGCCAGGGGGTCCGTGCGATCGCCTGCCGAAACGATGATCGTAACCAGCGCGGCGAGGGCAGACGCGATGCGCGTGAAGTAGCGGCGAAGCCAGAAGAACAGCACCCCTGCGATGAGCAGCCGTTCCACGACGCCACAAAGCCGTGTGACGAAAAGAGTCTTGCCAAAGAGCCCGAGTTCTATTGCCGACTTGATCTGGTTAAACGGTGGCCCGGCTGTGTAGTAGTCGCGATAAGGCAGGCGGCCAGCAAGGAAGGCTAGCCCGCCGGTGTACTCTCCGTCACCCGAGCGAAGCGCCGCAAAGCGGTTGAACCAGCAGAGAAAGAAGAGTGCGGCCAGCAGAAGCACGACGGAAAGCGCGAGCCAGTCGGCGCGACGACCAGCGTCAGTGGTGCGGGGTTCGGAGATCGTGCTCACAACGGTTGAGCGTAGCAGAAACGCACGCTGGAGGCCGATCGCTAGAATGAAAGTGATGGTCTATGTAAAGCAGAATGCGACCCCAACGCTTGGGCGGCAGACGCTGTTCTTCGATGCTGACGACACGCTGTGGGAGAACAGCGTGTACTTTGAACGCTCGATCGCCGCGTTCATCTCCTATCTCGATCACAGCGTTCACACCAGCGAAGAGGTCCGCGAGCATCTGAACCTGTGCGAGCAGGCCACGATTGCTGAACACGGGTACGGCTTGAAGAGCTTTCGTCGCTCGCTGGTCAACTGCTTCGAGCAGTTGACATCATCCCCGGCAACGCCGGAAAAGCACGAGCGTATCGTATCGTTCGTGAACTCTATCGCCGAGCAGGAGATTGAGTTGCTGCCAGGTGTCGCTGCAACGCTGGCAGAGTTGTCACAACGGCATACGCTGATCGTCGTAACCAAGGGTGACCTGCACGAGCAAACCGACAAGCTGCAACGTTCAGGACTTGCCCCCAGCTTCACCGCCGTGGAAGTGCTGGCCGAAAAGCACGAAGAGGCCTATCGACACCTGATTAGCAAGCATGGATGCGATGCAGCCTGCACCTGGATGATTGGGAACTCGCCCAAGTCTGACGTGAACTCGTCCTTGGCCGCAGGGTTGAACGCGGTTTTCGTGCCGCATGACTTCACGTGGGTGTTAGAGCATGAGTCGATTGAGCAGCCCGCCGCAGGGCGCAGACTGTTAGAGCTTGGCGGCTTCGCCGAACTGCTCAACCACTTCTAAGTTTTAGGGTTCGTCGTTGTAGATACCGAAGACAGGCGTTCCGCCTTCGACAAGGCGTGCGCGAAACATTCCCGGCGTATTGAAGCTCCACGTCATCTGCCCGTCAGGCGTCAGCGCGATCACACCGCCATCGCCCTTCAGGTCGGTGACTTCGTGATGGATCACTTCGTTGGCCGCGTCAGCCAGCTTCATCCCCTTGTACTGCACCAACGCGCAGATCGTGCGAGCCACCGTGAGACGGATGAAGTACTCGCCCGTTCCCGTGGCGGAGACAGCACAGGACTGGTTCGAAGCGTACGTTCCCGCACCAATGATGGGAGAGTCGCCGATGCGTCCCCAGCGCTTCGCCTGCGTGCCACCGGTCGTGGTTCCCGCAGCGACGTTGCCGTGGCGATCGCGAACCACCATCCCCGTCGTCCCCCACTTATGGATGTCCGGCGTTTCCAGCTCCGCCAGAGGTTTGGTGGGGACTGGCGGCACACCTGCGGGGCGCGGAGGAATCGGCAGATTCATCTTGTTCAGCGTGCGGATAAGCCCCTGCCAGCGCTGCTCCGTGAAGAAGAACGACGGGGGAACCTGCTCCAGTCCCTTCGACGCCGCGAAGGCGTCAGCCTCGGGACCGGCAAGAAAGACGTGCGGTGAATCAAGCATCACCGTCTTGGCCGCCGTTATCGGATGGCGCGTGGTGGAAAGGCTCGCGACTGCGCCCGCAGAGAGCGTGCGACCGTCCATAATGGAGGCATCCAGCGAGTTCTTTCCATCGGCTGTAAAGACAGCTCCGCGCCCGGCATTGAAGAGCGGGTTGTCCTCAAGCACCCTGAGCCCCGCTTCCACCGCGTCGACGGCAGAGCCATCCGCGTCCAGGACCTTCGCCGCAGCATGAATGGCCGTATCGAGCCCGGCGCGGTAGGCCCGCTCGCGTTCAGGCGTCATGGACGAGCGCTCGATAACGCCCGCGCCCCCGTGCATCACGATGCCCCACTTGCCTGCCGGAGCCTGCGCGTTCGACGAGACCAGGGCTGTGGAAGATTGATCCGAAACAAAGGGGTTAACCGCAAGAAAAGCCGCGAGAATCAAGGTCTTCATGCTCGCTATTGTTCCACGGCAAAGCTCTGCTATACTGAGTGAGTTGTTCGTCACTCCTGCTTCGCCGCTTATGCGCGTGTTGTCAGGGTACTCATGCGGAGGTGGCGAAATTGGCAGACGCACTAGCTTGAGGTGCTAGCGGGTAAAACCGTAGGGGTTCAAGTCCCCTCCTCCGCACCAAGATTGAGAAACGCCAGCCCTAGCGGCTGGCGTTTTCTTTTCCCGGAAGAGTGTTCCCTCGCAGGTTCCTTTGGGCGTTCCACCATGCTCTGAATATTTTTCAGCTAGAATAAGAAGGATTGTGCGAGGAGTGAAAGCTCCACTCACTACGACTTCCCTGCTCGACGTCTCAACACGCAGCGAGCAATGCAAAGGCAGCCCAGCTTTCCGATGGTTACAGCTCTTCTTATCCTGCACGTTACTGTTTGTCTGTTTCTGGTCGGTGTTGTTCTGCTGCAGCAGAGCAAGTCTGGCGATGTGGCTTCGGCGTTTGGTGGACAGGGTTCGCAGACAGCGTTTGGTCCCCGTGGCGCAGCCAACGTGCTGACCCGCCTGACGACCTGGTCGGCGATTATCTTCATGTTGACCTCGATCGGCCTGACGATCTTCATGTCGCGTGCAGGTTCGAGCAAGAGCGTACTGCACGATGCACCCAGCTCGCAGACAACGCCGGCGAAGAAGTAACGAACGGGTTTGATTCAAGGAAAGCGCGGGCTTCGGCTCGCGCTTTCCTGTTTGTGGGAGAGGCTAGATGATTCGAGAGACGTTTCCGGTAGGACTGCTTGGCTGCAACTGCACCGTGCTGGGCGATGAGCAATCGCATGAAGCCATGGTGATTGATCCTGGCGATGAAATCCCACGGATTCTCGCCGTGCTGGCCAAGCATGAGCTGACGGTGAAGCAGATAGTGGTGACCCATGCTCACATCGACCACATCGCCAGTGCGGAGACGCTGAAGCAGTTGACCGGCGCGCCCGTGGTCTACAACCAGAACGATCTGCCGCTGGTGGCGATGATGCCTGCCCAGGCCGCCTGGCTCGGGATGCCGGAGCCGAATGTGCAGCCCCCGGATCACTCCCCCGAGCAGGGAGATGCCGTCGGGGTGCGCGGGATCGCAGCCACGATTCTGCAAACACCGGGACACACGCAAGGCAGTTTGTGCGTGTGGGTGCCGGAAGAAAAACTGCTGATTGCGGGAGACACTCTGTTTGCCGGAAGCGTCGGGCGCACGGACCTTCCGGGTGGAAACGGCGGGCAGTTGATTGCGAGCATTCAGGAGCAGTTGCTTCCCTTGCCGGGTGAGACGGTCGTCGTCCCAGGGCATGGCGAAGAAACGACGATTGCTCGTGAAAAAGCGACAAATCCGTATCTGATCGGCGGCGGAGGCCTGCTGAAACTCTAGCTGCGTTATTCGCTGCTCAAAGGCAATAGAGCCAGCCCTCGTTGCCAATCATCCGGCGGCGTCAGCAGGCTGAGGACGATGCGTGCAGGGCCCATGCTGTAGAAATCTCCCGGCTGAACGAGGACTCCGTTCTGCAGAGAAGCGAAGGCAAAGGCTTGATAGTCGACTTCGCGAGGCACTTGCAGAATGACCGTCCAGCCACCTTCAACACGAAGCATGGACGAGTGAGTGCCACGAAGGCGATCTTTCAGGGCGGCGAGATTGCTCTCCATTCGCTCTTTGATTTGCTGCTGAAGAAGAGCGCGCTCCGGCAGCCAGCGCGTCAGGGCAAACTGCACGGGAGCGCTCATCGACAGGAACGTGTCGGCGATGATTTCTAGGCGTGCGAGAGCTTCACGAACAAGCTCGGCAGGCCCCGTTGTGACGATCCACGAAGCCTTCATCTGCGGCAGGCCACAGACCTTGCTCAGGCCGCTCAGCGTGAAAGTGAGTGCGGGAGATTCCGCTGCGGCAAAGGAGTCTTCCCGTTCTTCGAGAGCGTAGTCGAGGAAGACTTCATCCGCGATGAGAGCGAGCTTGCGTTCTGCGCAGAGCGCAAGAAGTTCCTGACGCTCACGCAGATGCACATAGCTTCCGGTGGGGTTGTTGGGATGGACGACGATGATGGCTCGCGTGCGTGGGGTGATCGCTGCGCGAAGAGCGTCGAAGTCGATCCACCACTCCTCGCTGGCGGGGTCGTAGTGCAGCGGATACTCCTGCAGCACCACGCCATCGAGACGTGCGATGTACTCAAAAAGCGGATAGCTGGGGCGCGCGATGAGGACGTCATCGCCGGGGTCGCAGAGCAGGCGAAAGAGGAAGCTGTAGGCCTCGCTGGTGCTGGTGGTTAGGCAGATGCTCTCAGGGAACAGCTTGCAGCCGAGCTCACGGTAGTATCCCGCGACCGCCTGGCGGGAGTGCTCCATACCGAAGGCGGCCGGTTCATAGGCGGCAGCGGCAGGATCGGCGAGCGGAGCCAGCAAGGCTTCGGCGTAACGGAAGCCGCAGCGGGTGGGATTGGAGGCGGTGAGGTCGATGATCGCCCCCCCAGCCGCGCGGTATGCGCGAACAGCGATGGCGAAGTCGTTCTCTTCTAATTCCCAGGCGGTGCGGTTGGAAAAGCTCACAACTTTATCGTAATGGCAGCCATGATGGGTAAAATCGGCGAGATATGAGTGAGATTCAAGCGGTGTTGTTTGATTACGGTATGGTGTTGAGCGGTCCTCCCGATCCGAAGGCGTGGGCAGAGATGAAACGGCTGCTCGGTGTTGCGAGTGAAGAGCGCTTTCATGCGGCGTACTGGAAGTTTCGCGATGCCTATGATCGCGGCGAGTTGACCGGCGAAGGTTACTGGGAGGCGGTGGCTAAAGAGCTTGGAGAAGAGGCCGAGGTCCGGGAGCTTCTGGACGCCGATACGATGCTGTGGACGCAACCAAATCAGGAGATGATCGACTGGGCCGTCGCCCTGCAGCACGGCGGATGGAAGACGGGGATTCTCTCCAACATTGGCGATGCGATGGAGCTTGGTGTGATGGCACGCTGGCCGTGGATGCGCGGTTTCACACACCACACGTTTTCGCACAGGTTGCGAATGGCAAAGCCGGAATTGGCGATCTATCGTCATGCAGCGGAAGGGCTGGGTGTGCCGGCGGAGGCTGTGCTGTTCGTCGATGACCGCGAGGAGAACATCGCCGCGGCACGAGAGGCAGGCATGAAAGCCGTTCGCTACAGCAGCCACGAGCAGTTTGTGGCCGATATGCAGGGTTCCGGTTGGGGCGAGCTGCTCTCGGCACCTCCGCAAAAAGCTTGAACTACAGAGGCATAAAACTTTCTGATTGCGCCCAAATCGGAACGATGTACTCTGTTCGGACACCGTAATCCCAGAATCAGACAGTACGAATACCCGATCTTCCATTGGTATTGAGGACAGGCTGCACTCAGAGCTTTACCGCAGCCCTTGCCACTATGAAGAAACTTATCGCTTGCCTTTGCCTGCTTGCCGCAGCTCTCTCCTTCCACGCGAGGGCTGAAGCTCAGTCCGTAAACGCTACGCAGACTTTGTTAACTCAGGGCCTGCTGGCTGCGAACGGCAAAGGATCGTTCAAAGCTGCGGCGTTCCTGCCCGATAGCAATCTCGTGCTGCTGATCAACCAAGGCGACGGCCTGAGGTTGGCCAAGACCGATGCCAGGGCCACGACGACGATCACGCAGGTGCAAAGCGGAGCAACGGGTGACGTGGGGATCGCCATGGCGGTGGATCCTTCCGGGAATGTGTACGTCGTTGGGACATCCTCCTCCGCGGTATTGAGCGGAACAGGCAGCGTACCTTTTCCCGCACGGGCAGATACGTCGACGAACTCCTTTCTGGCGAAGTTCGATGCAAACCTGAAGCTCGTCTTCCTGACGTTTCTGGGCTCGGGAAGAACCTCTGCCACAGGCGTCGCGGCGACAGCCGATGCTGTGTTCGTCACGGGCATTACCTACAACGCAACGTTCCCGGTGACCTCTGCCGGCATTCAGCAGGTGCCTGCGAGCGGGACGAGCGGCAACGGCTTCGTCGAACGCTTTTCTGCAGATGGCGCGACGTTGGTCTACTCCACCTACCTGACCGGCGCGGGCGGAGATACGAGCCCTGCGGCGATTGCTGCAGATGCTAACGACAATACTTATATCGCGGGCTCAACGAACGCAAGCGGCTATCCCACGGTGTCCGCACTTGAGCCTGCCATCTTCGCGACTCCCTCGGGCTTTCTAAGCAAGCTGACTCCGGCAGGCGATGGCTTTGTGTTCTCCACGTTTGTTGCGGGCGGTGGGCTAACGAGCCTTGCGATCGATGCAGGCACGTCAACATTGCTGGCGAGCGGAAACATCACGCTCGGCCAGTTCCCTGTCTCGGTGGCACCCATGCCTTTGGTCAATACGACCTACCAGGTGTTACTGCGCCTGGCGCTGGACGGCCAATCTGTGAGTTCAGAGACCGTACTGGCTCCTGCAAACACGTCGTACGCGTCGGTGGGAGCCAACGGAAGCGCATGGATTGCTGGAACGCTGGCGGTTCCCTTACTGCCGGGCAGCAGTTCGCCTCTGCTGTCGCTGGGGGAGGGCTTTGCCGAGCATGTCATCTCCAGTGGTGCAGTGGACCAGACGTTGCGAGTAGGCGGCTTGCAGGCTGACAACGCGTCCTATGCCAGCCTGTCGACAGCACCCGGAGCACCAGCAGCGAGTGCTTCTGTCGTAGCCATTCCGTTCACGCTGACGACGTCGATCGACGCGTCGCTGGTGAAGACGGAGCGTTTTGATGTGCCTCTTGTCGCGGCTCCGACAGCATTTCTTTCATCGGGCATGCGCGATGCCGTAACGGTCTGCACGAGCGGACGCTGTAGCGGAACAGCGGGGCTTCTGGCAGAGGCAAGCATCACAGCTTCAGCCGCAGCGCTGTCAATTTCTGCTGACGACATCCCCAATGTGACGATCAGAAACCTCGGGACATCTGCGGCCACGGGGATTGCGATTGCCGTAAGTGGTTTCACCAACACCACGAACTGCGCGAGCACGCTTGAGGTCGGAGCACAGTGCTCCGTGGCGTTGACGGGAAGCGGGCCAGGGTCGTTGAGCGTCTCAGCAGCCAACGCTGTGACAGCTACAGCAACGCTGGCGGCAAATACTCTGACGCCCGATGCGCTGGCGCTGAGCAGCTATGAGATGGACTTTGGCGTGGTGACGTCCTCAACGCCAGTGGCGCGAACCTTGACCGTGACCAATCTGACAGCGAGCCCCGTCACCTTCTCATCTGCAGCTGACGGCACTTTGACGACGACCTACACCTTCACGCAAACGACGACGGACTGTGCCTATGGAGGCGCAACGGGCAAGTACACGCTAGCTGCGAATGCAACCTGCCACATTACGCTCATGCTTACGCCTTCGACCACGGCCAGCAACGACGGCATCGTCAAACGGACGTGGCTGGTGGGAGCACGCGATGTCTTGCTGACGGGCTTCGCGGAAGCCGCTGCGCTGAATATTTCGGCGACCACAATCGACTTTGGCACACAGTTTTCCGGCGCAAGTGCGCTTCGCCTGCCGCGCTATCTGTTCGTGTCGAACAACTCAGAAGCACCGGTGACGCATACGCCGGTTGTGTTGGCCGCAGGGACTGCCTTCATGCTGACAGATGAGTGTCCCACGACCTTAGCGGCGCATAGCCTCTGCCGGATGACGATCGGATACGAGTCATCGTCTGCGCCATCGAAGGATTCGCTGACCATTACGGTAGATGGTGTTTCCGTACTGCTCACAGGCACGACGCTGCAACCAGCGACCGTTACAGGAAGCACTGCGAACCCGAACCTCAGCGTTTCCCCTACCGCAATTACGTTCGCCACTGCTGTAGCCGTAACGGGTATTTCCGGAACGAAGCAGACAGTGACGCTGAAGAACGCGGGCACAGGAACGATGGCTCTGGCCGTGTCTGCAAGCACGGAGTTCCCCTTCATCAACAACTGCCCCGCAACGTTGAGCGGAGGCGGGTCCTGCACGCTGGTTGTAGGCTTTGCTCCAGAGGCTCCGGGAGTACGGCAAGGGCTGTTGGCGATTACAGGCGGCAGTGGATTTGCGCCTGTCTATGTCACGCTAAGCGGAACAGCAACGGCTTTGCTGCCAACGAACAACGGCAATCTCAACGTAGGCACCACCTATGTCGGAGAACCAGTGGTGGCCTGGTACAAAGTACAGCAAGCCTATAGCTCGTTGACCGCGACAGTGAGCGGAGCAGGCTTTGGCGTGGTCTTCGCCAACGATACAGGCACCGGGCATCCGACGCTGGCGGCTTCGGCGTTTGTGCAGAGCACGACAGCAGCCTGCACCAGTTGCTGGGTTGGAGTTCAGTTTGCCACCGGAACCGCTGGCACGGCGAGCGGGTTATTGAGCTTCACTTCAACAGCCGGGGGCAGCACCTACAGCGTTTCTCTGAGTGCTGTGGCACTGCCGGTAGCAGGCCTGATTCTCTCGCCGGTGGAGCAGGAGTTTGGCACAGTCGCGACGGGAAGCTCGTCGGCTCCTGTCACATTTACGGTCGCTAACCTGCTGCAGAATAACGCTACAGCCAGCATCCAGAGTGTGTCGGTGACGGGAGACTTTGTGCTGTCCGCCACGACGGCGAATGGAGCGAACAACTGCACGGGAACACTGGCTTCAACCTCTGCCTGCTATTTGAGCGTGACGTTTGTGCCTTCGGCTGTTGGACAGCAAACAGGGTCGCTGACGGTGGTCACCGACATCGGCACCGCCAGTGCAACGCTGACCGGATATGGCAGCGCAAGCGCTGGCGTGGCGCTGAACCCAGCGGTGTTGAACTTCAACGATATTCCAGGCTCAGCATCGACACAGCAAACCGTGACACTGAGCAATACCGGCATCTCCGCGATCTCGGTTGGAACGCCAACGGTTTCTAGCACGGCGTTTGCAACCACGAGTAGCTGCAACATCGTGGCGCCGGGTTCTCTGTGCACCCTTGCCGTCACCTTCACCCCGCAGTCGGGACCGACGAGTGGAACGCTGGTGCTTCCCATCACCACAACGACCAATGGACAGAGCGCAACGACGAGCTACTACGTTGCCCTGAACGGAAACTATGCAGCGGTCGCAAGTGGACTGACGATTTTGCCCGACACGGCAAACTTTGGTGCAGAAGCGGTGGACTCGCTTGGGCTGACGCGGCAGTTCACGGTATACAACTTCTCCGCAAAGACGATGAACGTCAGCCTGTCCACGCCGAGGCAGTTTCCACTCAGCACGCCCTCGTCCTGCGCAACGCTGACCGCTGGAGCAAGCTGCGTCTTTTCAGCGAGCTTTCTGCCAGGCGTTGCAGGTGAAGCCACCGGAAGTGTCTACGCGACGGGAACGCCCACCGATGGGGCGCCCACGGTCCAGGCCCTGACGTATCTGCTGGGGTACGGAACCGGTAGCGGAGCGCTACAGGTGACGGGTTCCGCACTTGTACCGAACGCTGCGTTGAGTTTTGGGCAAGTGAGTTCCGGGCAAAGTAAGCAACAGACATTAACACTGACGAACACGGGCGCCTCTTCCCTGACGATACGGCGAGTAACGAGCCTGCCTCCGTTTGCGGCTTCGACGACATGCGGAGCGGCGCTCGCAGTGAATGCGTCCTGCGCGGTCACGCTGACGTACGCTCCGGTCTATGAACTATCCACCGCAGGAACTCCTCTCACGCAAGCCGGAACGCTGACGGTCGAGAGCGACGCGAAGGACTCGCCGTACACACTGTCGTTGACCGGTCAGGCGGTCCCTGCTGTCTCAAGCTCTCCAGCGTCAGGTTCCGTGCTGGCCAGCTACAGCCTGAGCCAGAGTTCACTGACGTTTGCAAATACCACTGTGGGCAACATGTCGGCATCGCAAACGGTGACGTTGACGAATACCGGCAACGCGATACTACATGTGTTGTCATTGCTGGCCGCAACGGACTTCAGCGCGACCACGGACTGCACAACCATTGCCAGCGGCGCGAGTTGCAGCCTTACGGCGAGCTTCTCTCCGAGCACACTCTCGACCGCCACGGTGCGAACGGGCACGCTGGAGATTCACTCCGATGCCTCCACGGCGCTGGAGTTCATCAGCCTGCTGGCGACCTCGACGCCTTCTCCGCTTACACTCTCGCCATCTGCTCTGGACTTCGGCACAGTGAACGTTGGCGCAACCAATCCGCTGAGCGTGATGGTCACCAACACCGCAGCGACACCGGTGACGTTTACAGGTGTCACCGCAAGCGGCGATTACACAACTGCGCGAGGGACATGCCCTGCCGATGGCTCGACACTGGCTGCAGGTTCCAACTGCACACTGACCGTCACCTTTGCTCCGACTCTTGCGGGCACGCGCACGGGCACATTGGACCTCGCCACGAATGCTACCCAACTTCCGTTAACGGTTGCTCTTACCGGAGTAGGCGCGCAGGCCAAGCTGACCGCCACGCCCGCTGCGTTGCAGTTCGGCTCGATCGCCGTTGGAGCTTCCGCTCAGCTCTCGCTCACTCTGCTGAACAGTGGCAACGCCACGGTGACAGGCATCGCGACGAGCCTGAGTGGAGCCAACGCCGCAGACTTTGCGGTCATTGTTCCCTGCTCTGTAACACAGCTCGCAGCGAACCAGGGATGCACCCTTACGCTTGCCTACACGCCTTCCAGTACAGGGGCTGAGGCAGCCTCGCTGGTCATAGTGAGCAGTGATCCGAACTCACCTATTACGGTTCCGCTAACAGGAACAGGCGTGGCTGCTGGGAGCTTCTCCTTGACGACAAGTGGTGGTGGCAACAGTGCCAGCGTGGCGGTGCAGACAGGCTTCCCCGCGGTCTATGGTCTTACGCTGACGCCGTTGAATGGATACGCCGGGCAAGTGGCGCTGACGTGCGTGCCGGTAACAACAGCGGTCTACGCGGGCTGCTCGATGTCTCCCACGCTGGTGACACTGAACGGGAGCAACGCCCAGAGCGTGCAGGTGACGATCACGACCGTCACCTCTCAGGCCAGCCGCATGATTGCCGCGACCGGGGTTCTGCTTGCGGGGCTGCCGCTGATGCTGCTGCGACGCCGCAATCGCAAGCTCGTTGGCTGGGCCATGGCATGTGCGATTGCGGCGTTGATCTTCGTCAGTGGTTGCGGAGGCGGAAGCGGCTCCACAGGCAACAACAACCTGCGCTACACGCCAACGGGAACCTATGCGTACAAAGTGACGGCCAGTTCCACCAGCGGCACAACGATCAGCAGCAGCGTGACGCTGAACCTTACCGTGCAGTAACCGCTGTGGGGATCGGCACCTGCTCGACGAGCTCGATGCCAAAACCGTGCAGCGCCGGAACGTGCGCCGGGTGATTCGAGAGCAGGCGGATGCGGCGGATGCCGAGGTCGGAGAGAATCTGGCCGCCCAGCCCTGTCTGACGCAGAATGCGGTTCGTCGGAGTTGCGTTCGACTTCTCGCGTGCAGCGTCAATACGGTGGAACCCAAGGCGCTGAGCAGCGTGATCCACCGTGTATCCCGGCTGGCCGTTGTGCAGATAGATCAGAGCACCGCGGCCGGCGGCCACGATAGCTTCCAGGCTACGGTCGACCGTTTCTCGGCAGTTGCAGAGCGTCGAGCCAAAGACAGAACCTGTGACGCAATGCGTGTGAACGCGAACGAGCACAGGCTCGTCGGTCTGGGTTTCAAGATCGCCGTAGACAAGCGCCAGATGCGACTCGCTTTCGGAGGCGCTGCTCAGGCTGGCTTCCGTCTCGTAGGCGATCGTACGGAACTCGCCGTGCTGCGTCGGGAGCATGGACTCGCCAACGCGATGGACGTAACGCTCATGCTGCATCCGATAGCGGATGAGGTCGGCGACAGTCAGTAGCTTGAGGTCGTGCTCGGCACAGAAGTGCTTGAGGTCGGGAACGCGAGCCATCGAACCGTCATCGTTCATGATTTCGCAGATGACGCCCGCAGGAATGCAGCCTGCCATGCGCGCAAGATCCACCGAAGCTTCGGTTTGTCCTGCGCGGACAAGAACGCCGCCCTTGCGGGCGCGAAGAGGAAAGACGTGGCCGGGACGTGCAAGGTCCTGTGCCGTGCTGCCAGGTGCAATCGCCACCTGAATCGTGTGAGCGCGGTCCGCAGCGGAGATCCCGGTGGTCACACCTTCGCGAGCTTCAATGGACTCGGTAAACGCGGTTCCGAAGCGCGAGGTGTTGTCCTGCGCCATCGGTCCTAGACGCATGGCATCGGCGCGTTCTTCGGTGAGTGTGAGACAGATCAAACCACGGCCAAACTTCGCCATAAAGTTGATGACTTCGGGCGTGGTGAACTCTGCGGCAATCGTCAGGTCGCCTTCGTTTTCACGATCCTCATCGTCGACCACGACGATCATCTTCCCCGCGCGAAAGTCCGCGAGTGCTTCTTCAACCGTAGAGAATCCGACTTCCTGCTCGCTCATGCAAAAACCTCAGTACCGCTTTCCTTCTTCTTATGGATGAGCAGGTCGGCGTGTACGGTGCAAAAGGAAACGGCGAGGCTGATTGGCCGCGCCGTTTCCGGGATATGTCTTTTTAAGAGTGACTAGAGAGTCGACTCGATCTCAAAGCCCCACGCTTCGAGAAGCGCCTCGGGGATGTACTTCGAGTTCTTGTTACGGCGAGCCCACTCGCGAAGGCGGGTGGAACGGATGTACTGATCCGGGGTCAGCTTGTACTCCTTCACAACCTGTTCAAAGGAGGTGATGGTCGGGACAACCGGGCCAATGGGCTCGGGCTTGCCCCAGTTAGGGTTACCGCGGCGCTTTGCCATGTAAATCCTTTCTGCTCAGGCGCCTCCATGGAGGAAGACGCAACAGTTTATGATACCGCGATTTCTCCTGTAATTCAAGGGTTTTCCTGCACTCTGCAAGGCGTTTGCCCAGGAAGCCAGAGAGGTACGCTCGAACAACGCCTAAAGCCCTCCGCAGAAGAAGCCACAGTGAAGATTATGCGAAACTAGGCGAGGTTCTCATGCCTTCTGCCTCTCCACATCGCGACCTCGGTGAACTGCTTCACGAAGTCTTCGGACATCGCGAGTTTCGACCGCATCAGCAGGTTGTATGTGAAGCCGCAGCGAGCGGGCGCGATGTACTGCTGGTCATGCCTACCGGTGCAGGCAAGAGTCTTTGCTACCAGCTTCCAGCCTTGGCGCGAGGAGCGACGGCGCTCGTCATTTCACCGCTCATTGCTCTGATGGATGACCAGGCGACGAAGCTTGAACAGCTTGGGCTGCGTGTCGCAAGAATTCACTCAGGACGTTCGCGTGAAGAGTCACGGCAGTCTTGCAGGGATTACCTTGCCGGGGAGTTGGACTTCCTGTTCATTGCCCCGGAGCGCATGCGCGTACCGGGATTTCCGGAGATGCTGGCCAAGCGCAAGCCTGGACTAATCGCTATCGACGAAGCGCACTGTATTTCGCAGTGGGGGCATGATTTCCGCCCGGATTATCGAACGCTGGGGCAGTGGCTGCCAGCGTTGCGCCCGGCTCCGATTGTGGCTTTGACCGCAACGGCAACGCCTAGCGTGCAGCGCGACATCGCAGTACAACTCGATCTTCAGGCGCCTGCAATCTTCATCACAGGTTTCCGCCGCGACAATCTCGCGATCGAAGTGCTAGAGATGTCCAAGCCGGAGCGCTCAGAGTTTGCCGCAAAACTGCTGAAGGATGACGCGGCGCGGCCAGCGATCGTTTACGCGGGATCGCGCAAGCAGGCGGAAGAACTCGCCGACAAACTGGGGCGGCACTTCCCTGTCGCGCCATACCACGCAGGGCTGGACGCAGCTACGCGAGAACGCGTGCAACGAGCGTTTCTCTCGGGCAAGCTGGATGTTGTGGTCGCTACCGTAGCGTTTGGCATGGGCGTGGACAAAGCCGATGTGCGAACGGTGATTCATGTGGCGCTACCAGGGTCGGTCGAAGCCTACTACCAGGAGATTGGCCGCGCTGGACGCGACGGCAACCGCTCACGCACGGTGCTGCTGCATGGCTTCGCGGACCGCAAGCTGCAGGAGTTTTTCCTCGAACGCAACTATCCGCCGACGAACGATCTCGAGCGCGTCGCTCGCATCCTTCCACCCGAGTTCACTCCGATCGATACACTGCACAACGTCCTGCGTAAACAAAAGGCCACGATGGACCGCGAGACGCTGGATCGGTCGATCGAAAAGCTGCTGGCTTCAGGGCTCGCGCTCATGGACATCGAAGGCAATGTGCGCGATGCGGGCGAAGAGATGGAAGGCGGAGCCTGGCAGAAGAACTACGAGTTGCAGGTCGCCAGCCGACGTTCGCAGATCGACCGCATGATTGCGTTTGCCGAGTCCACGCAATGTCGCATGAGGATGCTGGTCGAGCACTTTGGCGACCAGGGGGACCGGACAAAGAGCTGCGGCATGTGCGACATCTGCAACCCTGCCGGCGGAAGCGGACATGGAGCACGAACCCCAACGAGTGACGAGAAGCGCCTGCTGCTAATGATTCTCGATGCGCTGAGCGATCGGAGCACCTCGACAGGCAAGCTCTTTACCGAGCTGAAGATTACGAGTGATCGCAAAGAGTTCGACACGCTGTTGGAAGGGCTTGCTCGCGCAGGTCTGATTACGCTGGCGAACGACACCTTCCGAACACCGGACGGCAAGGACGTGACCTACCGCAAGGCCACCATCACGCACGAAGGCCGTGAGCCAGATGATCGGGCGCTGGAGACAGTGTGGATTCGTGGCGGGAGCGGGACCGGTGGCGCAACGAAGCGGAAGAGTTCCAGTAGCTCACGAACAAGTGCGCCGAAACGAGCAGCCGTGAACGACGATGCTCCCATGGATGCCGAGAGCACCGCGACCTTTGAGCGGTTGAGAGCGTGGAGAACCGCTGAAGCCAAGCCAACCAACACACCTGCCTTCATGATCCTGACCGACAGCGTACTGCGCGGACTTGCCGTAGCAAAGCCCAAGTCACTTTCGGAGTTACTTCAGATCAATGGCATGGGCCAAGCAAAGGTCGACCGCTTTGGCGCAGGGGTATTGGCTGCGATTCGTGGCGAAGGTCCAATCGCGACAAGTGCGGCGAAAAGTCCTGCCCCAGCCAAGCCAGCCGAACGCAAAGCTGCGGCACCTGTGGTGAATAAAGTGGCGGCCACTGCGGCTCCAAATGCACAGGCTACCCAGCCAAAGACAGTAGCCGCCGTTCGGCAACAGATTCGCGAAACTGCGACGGTGAAAGCCGTAGAGTTGACTCCAGAGCAGAAGGTGATGGAGACGAAACTGCGAGAATGGCGCATGGAGCGCGCACGCGATGCGGGGCTGCCGTCGTTCTTTATCGTGAGCGACACGGCTCTGCGAAGCATCGTAGAAACGAGGCCTCAGTCGCTGGAGTCGCTACGCGGACTGCATGGTTTGGATCGCGAAAAGGTAGAGCGCTTCGGCGCAGAGATTGTGGCGATCAGCCGCGCGTGAAAGGACACAGACAGATGGCACGGAACAGATGGGGCGTAGCAATTATGGCGGCGGGCAAAGGGACTCGGCTGAAGTCACGCCGGCCGAAGGTGCTGCATGAGATCGGTGGCCGTTCCCTGCTGTTGCATGTGATCGCGGCGGCAGAGACCGTCGCTCCGTCCAACGAGATCCTATGCATCGTGGGCCACGAAGCCTTGCGGGTAAAAACCGCTGTCGAGGCTACCGGAGTACAGTTCGTCGAGCAGACCGAGCAGCGCGGTACAGGTCATGCATTGCAGATGGTGAAGGCGTGGTTTGCCACCGGCGGCGCTCCCATGCCGGAGAACATCATGGTGCTTTCGGGCGATGTTCCGCTGATTCGTCCTGAGACGCTGGAGCGTTTTGCTGCTTTCCACGCGGAGCATAGTGCTGCGATGACGATCCTCACAGCGATCCCAGAAAGTCCGTTTGGCTATGGTCGCGTAAACCGCGCTGCGGCGGGTGCGGTAGACGTAACAGGCATCGTCGAGCAGAAGGATCTGCCGAAAGGAGACGCTGGTTCGCCAGAGATCAACTCCGGCATTTATTGCTTTCAGACAGCGAAGCTCTTTGCAAAACTCGACCAGCTTTCGAACAACAATGCCAGCGGCGAGTTCTACCTGACCGACGTTGCCGCACTGCTCGTCGCCGATGGGGAGAAGGTTGTCGCGACCGTCGCCGACAGCATCGACGAAGTTCTGGGAGCGAACACCATTGCAGAGATGATGCACCTGGACGCAGCGATGCGACTAGCTACGGCTCGCAGGCTGATGGCTCAGGGTGTGACGATCTTCCGTCCGGAGACGTGCGTGATCGACGCCGGTGTAGAAGTTGCTCCCGATACCGTGATCGAACCGTTTGTTCAGTTGCTGGGCACGACCCGAGTCGGCACCGAGTGCAGGATCCGCTCCTACAGCGTGGTGAAGGACTCCACCCTGGGCGACAACGTTCTGCTGCGCAACGGCTGCATCCTGGAAGATGCCGTGGTCGGCGATGGAGCGCTGCTAGGGCCGTATGCTCATCTGCGCCCGGGCAGCGAGATTGGCGAGGCGGCCCATGTCGGCAACTTTGTCGAGACGAAGAAGACCAAGCTTGGCAAGGGCTCGAAGGCGAACCATCTTTCGTACCTTGGCGATGCAGTGATCGGTGCGGGCGTAAACGTCGGTGCAGGCGTCATTACCTGTAACTACGACGGCGTCAACAAGACCGTGACGACGATCGGCGACGGTGTCTTTGTCGGCTCCGATTCCACGCTGGTCGCGCCGCTGACACTGGGCGAGGGAGCGTACATCGCTGCGGCTTCCTGCATCACCGAAGACGTTCCGGCAGGCTCACTGGCGCTGGGACGCAGTCGGCAGGTGGTGAAAGATGGCTGGGCTGCGGAACGCAGGAAGAAGCTCGGCGACCGCAAGAAGTAAGCCATAGTGTCCGCGTAAGCGACACCGTAACTGCTGATTCTATGCAGCCGATAAGGTGTCTGGCAGCACCTCTGGCGCAGTACCGCTGGAAGGTGTGCGCCGCAAGGGCAACCATCGGCATGGCGCAAACGGAGACAAATCGCGAACATCTTCTGCTCGTGGAAACAGAGGCCGGGGCGCGCATGCGCTCCATGCGAATGCTGCGGGAGTATGGCTACGAGGTCGCCTCTGCCTCGACTGCAGCCGAAGCGCTGGTGTACCTGGAGCTACATCCGGGCTGCAAGATCGTCGTCAGCGACGTTTTACTTCCGGCTGGGGCCAGCGGCTTTGCCCTCCTCGATCAGGTCTCGCGCCTACACTCCGACGTCGGCGTTGTTCTGATGCTGACAAGCGGAACTCCGCAACTCGCGGTCCAGGCGTTTCGTCGAGGAGCCGCAGATGTTGTTCTGAAGCCGCTGTGCGGAGTGGCTCTGCAAAACGCCGTTGCCGGAGCGTTGCTCCAGGGCGAGATGCGGCGGGAGACCGTCCGGTATGTTCGCAATCTGGAGTCTCTGGTGAGCGAACGCACGGGCAAGCTGCGGGAGATTATGGCCGATCTCGAACTCTCGTACGACGTCACGATTGAAGCCATGGGCGATGCGCTGGACATGCGCGACGAAGAGACGGAGGGCCACTCCAAGCGGGTCATGGCCTATACAGTGGCGCTCGCGAAGCAGATGCGGCTCGTCCCCCACGACCTGAAAACAATCGCTCGCGGAGCGTTTCTGCACGATATTGGCAAGATTGCGATCCCGGACTCCATCCTGCTGAAGCCGGGCAAGCTGACCGAAGAAGAGATGATCGTGATGCAGGGTCACTGCGAACAGGGCTACCGGATCGTTCGCAAGATTCCATTTCTGGAAGAAGCTGCCGAGATCGTCTACGCCCACCAGGAACGCTTTGACGGATCGGGTTATCCTCGCGCCCTTTCAGGCAGACAGATTCCCCTGGGAGCACGTATCTTTGCCGTCGCCGACACGCTCGACGCGATGACCTCTGACCGACCGTACCGGCGTGGTCTGAGCTTTGGCGACGCGATTGCCGAAATCGAGCGGTGTAGCGGAACGCAGTTCGACCCCATCGTAGTGGATGAGTTCCTGGCGATGCCTGGCAGCACCTGGCCCGCTATTCGGGCGGAAGTCGGTCGCCAGACCCATGCTGCCGAACTCGTTCGTGCAGCTTCGGCGGCTTGAAGTCCGGCAAAACCGAGCTGAGCTTTTCCAATCACGACTCGAATCAAGCTGCATCCTATTTATGGAAGGCGGGGTGAAGCGAGATGAGCGAAAAGCTGACGAGTCTAGAAGTCGAGAAGGAACTCGGAACAACGACCGGCTGGGCATTGGACAACGGGAAACTCACCAAAGAGTGGCTCTTTCCCGACTTCCGAGCCGCGATGGAGTTCGTAAATGGCGTAGCCGCAGAAGCCAAGGCCGCCGCACACCATCCAGAGATAGCTATCCGGTACAACAAAGTAATGCTTTCTCTGGTAACTCATGATTCTGGAGGGGTTACTGGAGCCGATTTTGCTCTTGCAAGGACCCTGAATCAAAAATTTGGTAGATAGTCGCTAGAAATTTATGAGATGTGGAAGATTTTTCTAGACACATCTCCATTTTGTGGTATCTTTAAATCATCGCTAAGGCGATACAGTTTTCGAGCAGGTTGAATTGCTCGACACAAGTTGCGTCACTGGCCTCCCGGCATGGACAGAATACCGTTCATGCCGCCTTTTTTTGTTTACGCTAGGATTGAGGCAGATGCAGCCAGGCACGAACGACGTGGAACGCAAACGAGAACGATGGCTTCTGGCCTTCGGAATTGCCTTCATCTTTTTATCCATCTCGCTGACTCTAGGACACTTCAAAGTTCTATGGGGCGACGAGTTCGTGACCTACTGGGTGGGCCAGCAGGGCTCCTTCACCGGGATATGGGCTGCACTGAAGAGCGGGGCCGACCCCAATCCGCCGCTCATGCACGTGCTGAGCTGGTGGTCGACCAAGGCGTTTGGCTCGGTGGCTACTGCGATCCGTCTTCCCTCGGTTTTCGGTGTAGGACTCGCTCTGGCCGGAGTTTGGTCGATCGTTCGGCGATATGCTGGGCCGCTGCTGGCTGCCGCCGCCTGCCTCGCCCTGATGACCAGTCGCGGCTTCGATTACAGCTATGACGCCCGCTCATACGGCTTGCTGATGGGGTTTGCCATTGCAGCCCTCGCCTGCTGGGTGAAAACACTGGACGGCAAGCGCCAAGGGTTCTGGTTTGTGGCCCTGGCGGTGATGCTGGCCTGCGACCTCTCCAGCAACTACTACGGCGTGATGGCGTTTTTCCCCGTAGCCGCAGGAGAGCTGCTTTGGACAAGACGGGAAAAGCGGCTTCGCTTGGGTGTTTGGGCGGCGCTTCTGGCTGGTGCGCTCCCCCTTCTTCCCTACCTGACGTTGATTCGCGGCAATATTGCAGAGTTTGGCCCGCATGCGTGGAACAAGCCGGCGGCTGGAATGATCGCCGAAAGCTACTTTGTGCTGGTGGAAGGGCTGTTCTGGCCGGTGGCTATAGTGGCCGCAGTTTGGCTTTGGAAGCGACGTCGCCAAAAGCCAAACAGCGTTCAACGCTCTGCGATACCCGCTGAGGTTCGCGCTGCTCTTTGGGTGCTGATGCTCTATCCGTTCCTTGGATTTGCCATCGCCTATGGTGGCGCAGGAATGATCAGTGCGCGCTGCGTAATCCCAGTATGTGCGGCCTTTGCGATCGTTGGAGCTCTTCTGCTCTCCCAGGTGGCTGGCCGCAAGGTTGTGCTGGGTGTGGCTGCGTTTCTACTGGTATGGGTTCTAGCCAGGTCGGCAGCTTGCGCCATGCTGCTGCGCGATCAGAGGCAGGCATTTTTTCATCTGCGCAACGAAGTGGATCAGGCAATGGCTCCGGGAGAGAAGCTTCTCGTCGGCGATTCGCTGATGGTGATGCCGCTGTGGTGGTATGCCTCACCGAATGTGCGAGCAGGGCTACGTTTCCCCATCGACTTTGCGGCCATTCACCGCATGGAGAGCGACGATAGCGGGGAGCAGAACCTTTGGGGCGGACGCCACGGCGTCTTCCCTGTCCCCATCGACAAACCGAACACGATGATTGAACCGCAAGAAGAGTACATCTATCTGGGCGGACAAGAGGGCTGGCTGGCGAAAGAGCTTACGGACCGAAACTTCGTACTGGTTCCTGACGGAACGCAGGTGAACTGGGGAGGGTTGGGTGGAGTCTTCACACCCCTGGCGCACCCGACGACTCGAGTGTGGTTCGTGCGTCCGCGCTGAGGGCAGCTACACTGGAAGCTATGAAGAAGCTTCTCGGCATAGCAGCGGTCATGGTAGTGAGTCTGGCAGCGTCGGCACAGTTCTCCGACATCGGCAAAGACATTCCTGCATATAACGCGCTGCCTCCGTCGAGTCCGCTTCCTGCAATCCGCTCGGGGGCCCAGCTTACGGGGCCGTACTTCTCGCACAGCTACCAGGTCACCGCGTACAAGATGGCCGCGAAGGTGCCAAACGTACTCTTCCAGCAGCCCTGCTACTGCCGTTGCGACCGTGGCATGGGACACAACAGCCTGCATAGCTGCTTTGAAGGCTTGCATGGAGCAGAGTGCTCGACGTGCATGAAGGAAGCGGTTTATACCTACCGCGAAACGAAGCGGGGACACTCCGCAGCGCAGATTCGTGCAGGGATTGAGCGCGGCGAGTGGGAGTCCGTCGATCTCGAACACATCAAGATGTAGCGTTGCTATTCAGCGAATAAGTGTGAGGTAAGCGGCCATGCCGATGCCTGCCAGCGTCAGCAAGACAGCCAGTAACACTGCGCTGCGCGACACCTGGCCGGGCTGCCATGTCTCATTCTTCAACTCGCGGATGATGCGCATGTGCTCGAGGATCGAGTAGATCGTCACCAGAACGCCTATTAAGACGAGTGCCACGCCCGACCAGACGGATACTCCCGTGGAACGAACCGCCGCATGCCCTGGTGTTGCACTCAACTCACGCAGAAAGAGTCCAAAGCGTGCGACGGCGAAGCCACCTCCCATAAGCGCGAGACCGGTGCGGATCCAGGCGAGGAACGTTCGTTCAGCGGCAAAGTAAGTACGTGGATCATTCTGGATCGGTTGATCGGCCATGCGTTGATTGGATGCGAGTTGCGCCGCTGTGGTCGTTCTACCGGGGGCGAAGATCGGGCGTATAATTGAGTTAGTTCTTTGAGTGCCACAACGCAATGTTGGGCCAGCTCCACCAAGTGGGGGCGTCACGGCTTCGACGGGATTGCTTGCGGTAAAGAGGCATGCCGGGGTGTGGACACCCGTAATCGCTCACAAAAACACAAGTGCCGAACCTCAATTCGCACTCGCTGCTTAATTAAATAAGTAGCCGATCACTCGGGCTTTGCCTATGGGCCCGTACTGGTCGTCGCACAGTAGGCTGGTCTGCGGTGCCCCGCCTGAGCGCCAAGGATGAGATCGATCAGGCTGGTGACTGACGCGTCTTCGCCCATTTTTAGCGTCAGTTACGAGACAAATGTGAACTGGGAAAAGCATGAATGCTCTTTACTGACTGTAGTTTCGGACGTGGGTTCGACTCCCACCGCCTCCACCAACTCAAACATTCAATGGTTGCGCCACCTTTCGAGGTGGCGTTTTGCTTTAATGGCAAACCTGCAGACGCCTCTTACAGTTTGGGAGCAGATGCACCTCATGCAGCTCTCGACACCGGCGAAGGCGTACCTTTGGGAGACCTATAGGTACTGCAGTTGGCTGTAGCGCGAAACGATCAGCCAATGATTCGACTGCTGCACGCGTTGATCCTTGCCACGCAAATCACGGCCTAGCGCAGTGGGTTCATAGGACCTCTTCACTAGAGAACAACTACTGCAGCGTCGACATGTCGAAACGCTCGCGGCAGAACCAGCCGAGTTGAGCAGCATGAGCAAAGCAAGCTTGAATCACAGCAGCCTGTTTCGCTTCTGAAAGCCTGCTGTCCACAAACGCAAGCTCGATCGCTTCCCCCAGAGTCTTCTTCTGCTGCAGCGAGGAGAGCAGCAAGAACGCTTCACGCTCAATGCGACGGTAATAAATTGAGCCATCATAACGATGCACCGCAAGATAGATAGCCTTACGACGCATCGGCGGCAGCTTCATTCGCGTCTTCTCTTTGCGTTCGACAACCGCATTGCTCGCAACCTCCGAGGGCGGCTCCTTCTGATGCACTGCCAGTACCAACTCATCTACCGGATACTGCAGGCTGAGCAGATGCAGGTGTGGCTGAAGCGAAAACCCCGAATCTGCGCTCAACTGGGCGAAATCGGACTCAAGCAAAGGGTCCAGAGCTGCGCTATCGAAGGCCTCTATATAGGCAACTTCCAGCCGCGCGACATCCTGCAGCAAATCATGCTTCTTCCCCGCATACTCCGGGTGCGACTCCAACCACCTGGGGAGATACGTACTCAAATCACGCAGCGTATACGAGGTCGAAGGAGTGTCTTTCAGGAACGCCAGCACCAACTCGTCGAATTTCTTGTTCCCCAGAACCGTACCAACCGCAGGAAAGTCCTCCATCACTGAGTCGATGACGCGGAACCAGTACTGTCGGTTATAAATCTCCAGCCGCTCGAACGAACTCAACCGATCATTCGGCTTGATATACGTCGCAACGTGCTCCGCGGTGGATTGTCCCGACTCTGTCTGCCGCTGCATACGGTAGTCCGCCGTAAGCGGCCGCCGCACATCGTCACACATCTGGCGCTGCAGTTCGAGCAAGGTCATGCGCGGACCTCCGCGAGCTTCTCCGAAGACATCGTTTCTCTAGCCGATCCGGGCTTCTGCAGATAGCGATTTGCCTTCAGCGCCTCGTTATGAACTTCATCAAAGGTGGGGATATTGTCATCCCACTCCAGCAGCGTTGCGGTATTGCCCACACGCTCCAGCGTGCGCGCATACATCTCCCACACAGGATCCAGAACCGGATGATCATGCGTATCCAGGGTGTACTTTTCAAACTTCGAATGCCCTGCAACGTGGATCTGCGCCACACGGTCGGCGGCAACGCTATTTACGTACTCCATCGGGTCGAAGCTGTGGTTTTGCGACGAAACATAGATGTTGTTTACGTCCAGCAAAATGCCACAATCCGCAGCGTGGACTACTTCGTTGAGAAACTCCCACTCCGTCATCTGCGACTCATGAAACTCCGCATAACTGCTGACGTTTTCTACGGCGACTGGAATCTCGAGATAGTCCTGTACCTGGCGAATACGCTCTGCCGTATTGCGGACCGCTTCAAACGTATACGGCAGCGGCAACAGATCATGCGTATAGCGTCCATCCACGCTGCCCCAGCAGAGATGGTCTGAAACCCACGGCGTCTTCGTCCGCTTCGTGAGTTCCTTTAAGCGCTTCAAATGCTCGCGATTCAGTGGCTGCGCGGAGCCAAAGTACATCGACACGCCATGCTGCACCACGCGATATTGATCGAGGATCTGGTCAAGCACCTTCAGTGGCGCGCCACCATCGACCATGTAATTTTCCGAGATGATTTCAAACCAGTCCACCACTGGCTTTTGCGACAGGATGTGCTCATAGTGCGGCACACGTAAACCAATCCCCACACCGTAATCGGTAAACCCATTGAAGCGATTCGCAGGCATTCTGTCTCCAGCTACAAGGTACGCGATCGAATGAGATGTGGAGCTTGAGGTTCGCTCAAGCCCCACACGCTTCCCTGAGGAGGAAAGTTACTTCTTAGAGCCGTCGGTTGCGCAAGCGCCCTTACCCTTGCAGGCATTCTTGCCAGCGTGCTTGGCATCGCCGCCGCCCTGGCCCTTGCAGGCATTCTTGCCCTTGCAAGCGTGCTTTTCCGGAGCAGGTGCATCCTGCGAGAAGAGAACGCCGACAGCCGGAGCTGTGTGGGTGGGCTGCGCATTTGCGCGGAGGGCGGTGCCGCCGAGGAGACCAGTCATTGCTGCTGCAAGTGCGAGCGACTTTGTAGAGTTCTTCATAGAGATGAGGACCTTTCAGTTCGGTTAGGCCACGCGCTTCGAGCACGGAGCGTTGGTGGTTGTGAAACGAAAACCCGTTATGCAAACAAAACGCAGCAGATCATCTGCTGGATTGCAAGAAAGCAAGTTTTTTACGACTCGCCCATACTGCCCCCTTGGAGTCCATTTTGGCGAGCAGGTTACAAAGAATTTTTCGTTCCCAAAATGACTCGCCTCGCTTCAACTGGTTTCTGGATACTGCCAGCAGCTTGCCGTATCCAAAACGCTCCACAAAGGAATAAACGACGGCACCGAGGTCTGAAAACTGTTCTGTAACGTTTTCACGGTATGCCTCTCTAAGGGTCCGTAGCGGTATGCCGGAGCAGTAGGCAGCTTTCTCCAGAAAAGAGATTGAGAACTATGAAGATCCTTGTGCAGGCTTACACCCGCTTGGTCCGCTATCTCAACTATTTGCAATCGCCGTTCCTGCTCGCGATCCGTCTCTACTGGGGCTGGCAGTTTGCCCAGACCGGCTGGGGCAAGATGCATAACATCGCGAAGATCGTCGACTACTTTAGCACGCTCAACATCCCATTCCCTTCTGTCAACGCACACTTCATTGCCGGCCTGGAGTTCTTCGGTGGCATTCTGCTCATCCTCGGTCTTGGCTCCCGTGTCATCGCACTCTTGATGACCTTCAATATGCTCGTCGCCTACTGGACCGCCGACCGCGCCGCTTTCACCTCAATCTTTTCCGATCCAGGCAAGTTCTATGTTGCCGACCCGTTCACGTTCCTCTTCGCCTCGCTTATCGTGCTCCTCTTCGGCGCTGGACTCTACTCGCTTGATACCTTAGTCGCTAAGCGATTCAAGGACGCAACCGCCTGACCATGACGCAGAAGCCAGAACTCGAAGAAGAGCAGCGACTCATCAGCCAGATTCTGGCTGGCGAGTCGTTGTTATTCCACGAGCTCATCCGGCCCTACGAACGCAGCGTCTACCTCATGGCCTTCTCCATGCTTCGCAACGAAGCCGACGCAGAAGATGTCGCGCAAGAAGCCTTCCTCCGCGCCTTCCGCAACCTCGCCAGCTTTCGCGGCGAAGCCAGATTTGGTACCTGGCTCATCAGCATCGCGCTCAACGAAGCTCGTAGTCGCATCCGCAGCAAGAACACCATGCCGACGCAGTCCATCGACGAGGAGCCCGATAGCCCCGGCGCCGTGGCCCCGGAACTCTTGCGAGACTGGAAAGAAATTCCCTCGCAGGCACTCGAGCGGCAAGAGATTCGCCTGCTGCTTCAAGAAGCAATCTCCGCTTTACCTGTGATCTATCGCGAAGTCTTCGTCCTGCGCGACGTGGAAGAACTCAGTACCGCGGAAGTCGCTGAAACGCTGCAAATCAGCCTTGCGTCTGCCAAGGTACGGTTGCACCGCGCACGACTGATGATGCAGAAAGCATTAGTGCCCGGGCTGAAGCAGTTGAATCCAAAGAGGAGGTGGTTCCAGTGGTCATAGAGTGCAAACACGTTTGGAACTACCTCTCCGACTTCCTCGACGGCTCGCTCGATGCTCAGACGAAGGAGTTGGTGCAGCGCCATCTGGAGCACTGCGAGATTTGCTCGGCGATTCTAGACTCGACGCGCAATATTCTCATCCTGACCGGGGACGATCGTGTCTTTGAGTTGCCCGTCGGCTATAGCGAGCGGCTTCATGCGCGCTTGCAATCGGAACTCACATCTGACGACAAAGTCCCTGATCCGTCAGGCTAAACTCCGTGGACGATGCGATGTGTCAGATACTCCGCGGCCACCAGCACCAGAGTAATGATCGCTAGAGAAATTTGAAGGGCCTCCTTGCGTTTCGTCGAAGCCGTCGCGGGCTGCACACGCCACTGCGAAGAAGGCCGCGCACGCAAGGAGCGAATCCGCCAGATGACATAGAGGTTCACAAGCGATCCCCCAACGGCGATCAGCATCATGGGAATGCGAATCGCGTCCCGGTGAAAACCTCCCGCAGGGCGATGCAGCCCCGCAGCTGCCGCCAACGCACTCAAACCGATGAGCACGCGCACACCGCTGATCGCCATGACGGCAGTACAGGCGCTCTGCAGCAGGATGAAGACCAACCCCGTAAAACCAACCAGCCACGAGCTGTTTTGCGGTTTGGATGAAGGATTTTGGGGGCTATCGATGACGTCGTTGCTCACAGGGTTTCCAGACTCCATCGCCATCTTACAGAGATCAGACGAAAGGCCGCCAAACGTTCAAGGCGTAAGGAGTGTAGCTGGTTATCTGCAACCGGCCATACCTTGAGCCCCCCTCGCCGAACAAATCAGCTTGCTTGCAGATTCTTATCGTTTCCTCGAAACGACATCTCAATCTCTTCCAGAGTCTTGCCTTTGGTCTCCGGCAAAAAGAACACTGCGGTGAGGAAGTAAACCACGGTACACAGCGCCCAGAAGCCAAACATGGCGGCGTATCCATAGCTTCCTGTTACTGGAAGAAAGACTCCTGCAATCGCCGTGGAGACACCCTGATTCAGCAGCAGAGCGATGCCCATGCCGTTCGAACGAATGCGCATCGGCATCAGTTCAGAGAGTGTCAGCCAGACAACCACACCGGGGCCAACAGCGAACGACGCGATAAAGAACGCGATACATAGCGCAATAAGATTGCCGCTGCGTTCGCTGGGAATAGGACCCAGCCAAGCGTGTTCGATTACTAGGGAACGGGACTTGGCATCAGCAGGAGCAATCTTCAAAGCCCCGTTATTCTCCGTGCTGAGTACGGCTGCCATCTTCTTCCCATCACCGTAGTTGTAGGAAACCATCATCTCCATCGGCTGAGAAGATGTCGTAAACGCCTTCAGGTTTGAATCCACGGCATTGTTGTGCACCACAGCTTGCACCTGTGCGGCCATGTCCGTGCGCTTCGATTCAGCCTGACGGAAGGTGATGGCTCCCGTGGTCAACGCGATGATGATGCCTGCGCTACCGATCATCAGCAGGAAGCGGCGTCCCTTCTTATCAATCAGCATTACGGCCACAACCGTCATGATGCAGTTGAGGAGCTTCAGGACAAAGTCAAGCTGTGTCGAACGCTCCGCAGTCATACCAGCCTGCTTGAGAATCACCACCAGATAGCTCAGGATCGAGTTGATCCCCGTCGCCTGATTGCACATCAGGATGACGCACGCCAGTAGAAACGGCAGAACATAACGCCGCTGCAGCAGTGAGCCCGTCTCGCCAGACGATTTCTCCTTTTCGTCCTGCGACGCAAGCGTGGTCATCTCCTCAATCTGCAACTCAGCTTCCTGCTCGGAGCTATTACGGCTCAGGGCCTGGAAGGCCTCCTCACGGCGCCCACGTTTGAAAAGCCACCGTGGGCTTTCGCTGAGGAAGAGCGAGCCTGCGAAGAAAAGCAGGCCGGGATAAATCAGCGAAAGGAACATGCTGCGCCAGGCATGGTCCTGCGCGGCATGGATCAGCAGAACGTTGCCATGCGCCGCAACTATCGAGCCTTCAGCCTGACGGGTGTAAAACCAGCCAACCACCGAAGCCAGCACAATGCCGATCGTAAGCATCAACTGAAAGATCGAAGAGACGCGGCCTCTACTCTTTGCACTCAGGGATTCTGCAAGGTAGAGCGGTACGACAACAGCGATAACGCCGCAGCTCAAGCCTTGAATAAGGCGCCCCAGAAACAGAGTCGTGAAGGAGTGGGAAAACGCGATGAGCGCGCCACTCAGGACAAACAGCAGGCCGCTGGCCGTCATCATGGTGCGACGACCAAACCAGTCGGCAAGCATTCCAGCAACGAGCGACGAGCAGGTGCTCCCCGCAAGAACAGCCGCGACGATCAAGGACGTCTGCCCTACCGACAAGTTGATCGTCTTGTCAAGGTACAGCAGCGCGGCCGAAACAATGCCGATATCAACGCCGTAGAGCAGGCCTCCGAGCCCGGCGATGAAGGTAAGGAAATGCCTGAAGCTCGATGCCCGGCTCATCTGACTGCCCACGACCTGCGTCATAAACGACCTCAACTTATATTTGCCGGAAGGCTTATGCGGCCCGTCCGCTCGAAGCAGCTACTGCATTTCTACATTTCGTCCTGCACAATATGCACTTCGATACCGACCGCTTCAAACGCAGCACGGTTCTCAGTCGACAGTCCCCGGTCCGTAATCAGATGGTGAACGTCAGCGGTTGCGCAGATGCGAGATGGACTGACCACACCGCACTTCGAAGAGTCGACGATCAAAATCACTTGCCTGGAGTGTTCCACCATCGTGCGAGCGACCAACGCTTCTTCAGACTCCAGCGTTGTTACACCGTGCTTCAGATCAAACCCTGTGGCGCTGAGAAAAACCTTATCCAGGAAGATGTCGCGCAACGCTTCTACTGCTGACGGCCCGGCCATCGCAAACGTCCAACGCCATGCCAGCAGCCCGCCGGTGATCGTGGTGCGAATCTCCGTCTGGTTGCACAGCTCCATCCCAATATTGAGCGCGTTGGTGACAACACTGATGTTCTTCCGTTGCCTCAATGCCCTGCCGACCTGCGTGGCCGTCGTCCCTGCCGTAATCCCGACAGTCTCTTTTTCAAAAACCATCTCTGCTGCAGCCACACCGATCAAGCGCTTCTCAACGGCAAAGCGAAGCTCACGCGCCTGATATGACGTGTCGTATCGAAAGGCCTCATAGAGCATGGGTTCGATCAGCGTTACGCCACCGTGGGTGCGCCGCACCAGGCCCCTCGCCTCAAGCCGTGTTAAATCGCGTCGAATGCTGGGCGCGCTTACGCGGAACTCCTCCACAAGGCTGGCAAGGCTCATCGTCCCGCGTACCAGAAGTTCCTTCATGATCAGCTCTTCGCGACGATCAGTTTTTTGGGACATAGCTCAAACTTTCCGAAAGAACTTTCATTTACTGTACTCACAGAATACACATACATGCAATATAATGAACGTATCAGGCAAAAACAATCATTTTGAGGAACGCTATGTCCACTCTTGATCAGCCGCTTCACTTCCCGCACTGGATGTTGCAGGAAATCCATCAGCAGCCCGACGCTCTCGCTCTCACGCTCAGCCACTACGTTCAGGACGGTGCCTTCCGGACAGACACAAACGCTGCTGCACGTGAGTGGCTAAGCCAGGCAAACGGCGAAATCCTGATCACCGCGAGCGGATCGAGTCGCCACGCAGGCATGGTCGCGGAACTACTGTTTGAAGACCTGAGCGGCATCGCTGTGGACGTCGAGTATGCCAGCGAGTACTGCTTCCGCAACCTCCGCTCGCTCAAGAACGCCTCGGTGCTGGTCATCTCTCAATCAGGCGAAACAGCCGATACGCTTGCGGCTTTGCGTCGCGCCAAGAAGGCTGGTCAACGCACGCTTGCCGTCACAAATGTGCCGACGTCAACCATGTCGCGCGAAGCGACGGTGTCGTACCCCACGCTTGCAGACAAGGAACGTGCGGTTCCTGCCACCAAGAGCTTTACAACTCAGCTGCTCGTGCTGCAACTGCTCGCCCTTCTCGCCGCTGAAGTTCGCGGAACGATGAGTGCTGCCGAGATCAGCGCACAACTTCGCAAGCTGGAAGCTCTTCCTGCGATCGTGCGCGAGCATCTTCAGGCATGGCAGGAAGCCGCAGAGCAAATTGCGCGAGACAACAAGCCATACGCAAACTATCTCTTCCTCGGTCGCGGGCTGCACTACCCCATCGCTCGCGAAGGTGCGTTGAAGTTGAAGGAGTCATCCTATCTCCACGCAGAGGGCTACCCGAGTGGAGAACTCAAGCATGGCCCGAATGCTCTTGTAAGCGATCACACGCCGCTCGTCATGATTGCGACGGTCGATCGTAACGACGAGGATTCTGTCGAGCGCTACGAAAAGTCCATTCAGCTGATGCGCGATATGCATGAGCAGGGCGCGAAGATTGTTTGCACCGCGATTGAAGGTGATGAATCGGTCAACGCGCTCGCAGCACACACCTTCCGCGTGCCTGCGCTCGATGAGACTCTGCTGCCTTTTGCTGAGGTCATCGTCTACCAGCTATTCTCCTATTACATGGCGGTGCAGGCAGGCATTGATGTCGACCGGCCTCGCAATCTCGTAAAAGCAGTCATCGTCGAATAGGAAGCATTGCATGCCTTACTTTCTCGCCGTGGACGTTGGCGGCACCAAGACCGACTATCTACTTGCTGACTCAAACAAGCCGCTGGCGACCTCGCGCAGCGGCAGCTTGAAGCGTCTGCGTGTCAGCGAAGAAACGGCTACGCAAAACTTACTCGAGGGGCTCCGCAGCCTCGAGGAGCAAAGCGGTATCAACCTGCGCGAGGTTGCGGCTACGTGTGTCGGCTCCTCGGGATCGAGCGTCCCACTGGTCTATGACTGGTTGATGAAAGCTTTTCCCCAGCACGTTGGCGGCCAGCTACTTGTTGTAGAAGACGTCTCCATCGCACTCGACGCTGCGTTCTTCGGCGGCCCGGGCGTACTGGTACTGGCTGGCACCGGATCCAACGTTGCCGGTCGCGATAGTTCAGGCAACATCAGCACCGCCGGGGGCTGGGGTCCCGTCCTTGCAGACTGGGGCTCAGGGCACAGGCTCGGACAAACAGCTTTGGAAGAATGCTTCCGCGATCTCGATGAAGGGTATGTCTCGCTGATGCTGAACGAGATTCAATCATTCTGGGGTCTGTCACGCCTGGAAGAGCTTGTCGAGTTCGCAAACGCGCAGCCTGGTCCAGATCTTTCTCAACTCTCCACGATCGTCGCTCGCTGCCACCACGCAGGAGATCGCACAGCGCAACGCGTTATCGAGAAAGAAGCCTCTGCCCTGGCCCAAACGGCAAATATCGTTCTCGGCCGATTGAGCAAAGCAATGCGCCACGAAACATGGGTGCCGCAAATCGCTTTTGCCGGTAGCGTCATGGGACAGTTTCAGGCGATGCAGGACGCGGTGATGCAGTACATCCACCAGATACACCCAGAAGCTATCGCTATTCCAGAAGCCGTCTCACCAGCAGAAGGAGCTCTTTGGCGGGCTCGTAAGCTCCACGCAGACGCCGCTGCGGCTACTGCTATCTAATGCGCTAAGATCCGCGCGACGCTGTCCTGCGTCTCGCGGATCGCGCGAGCTTTCGTCAGCCCATATGCCTTCGGGTGCGCGATAAGAAGAGCAGCCGCGCCATGAAGGCACATGACGACCTGACGTAACCGTATATTCGATTCGCTCGCCGGCGTTTCCTCAGGCAACAGTTTCCGAATCAACTCATGAATAACAGCCAGGAACTTCTCCCCCAGTTGTTCTCGCTCTGCGATCACTTCTGCGTCGGTATGGCGGACCAGAAAGATCAACGAGTAGTGGTCTGGATACGCAACGGCAAACTCGATCAGCGTCGCGATAAAGACTCCCAGTTGCGCTTCGGCATCTTTTGCCGGATCCATACGCTGAAAAACACGCTCGGTGAAGTCTGTATAAAGCTGGGCACAAAGATGCTGAGTCAGCGCCTCTTTGTTTGAAAAATGTCGGTAAGCTGCCATCTGGGAACATCCAGCAGCCTGAGCGACACGCCGCATCGAGAGATTGTCATAGCCCTCATCCCTGAAGATCGTTGCGGCTGCTTCAATAATTCGCTGCCGTAATGGCGAAGCATGCCCCCGTTCGCTTTGTCTGGATACGACCATAAATATATCTTACGCCCTCGCGTTTACACTGTACGCTTTTCAGCGTACGCCGTATACTCGATCACAAGAGATGTTTACGGCGTACACATTATGACTCATTCGCTCTCTAATTCGCATAGCTCCCGCAGCCTGATGCTGACCATCGCTTTGGGTACAGTGGCTCTGGCATCTGCCGTTGCGCAAACGCCTTCAGCTGCGACGACCGCAGCGACAGGTTGTACCTCGGTGATCAACGAAAGGGCGGTTGCGCGTTGCCTGCACGAAGCGCGCTACACGCCTGCCATCCCCAGACTCGACGATAGCCATGTTTATGAGCTTCCCGAACTCATCGACATCGCAGAGTCCGCCAGCCCAGCAGGCCGAATAGCATGGGAACAGGCCAAGCGCAGCGCGGAGCAGGCAGGCATAGCAAAAGCAGAGTACCTGCCCTTGTTGACCTTTGTAGCCGAAGGCAGTGACGCTCGCGTGATCGTTCCCTTCCCAAAACCTATCGCTCCAATCGGCTATGTCACCGTTGAAGAGCCAGCAGCCGTCGCCCAAATGGAGCTGCACTACAGCCTTCTGGACTTCGGGCGCCGACCACGCATCACGGCAAGTCAGGCTAACGAAATCGCCTCGACGCTGCACCTCAGCCGCGTGCATCAACAGATTGCATTCAACACAGCGATCGCCTTTTATCGGGCCCAGGAAGCTGCTGCACAGCTGGCTGCAGCCAAAGATATTCTGGAGACCGCGAAGACACTTTCTAGCAACGCGCAATCGCAGTTTGATCAGGGACGCTCCACTCTGCCCGATGTCCAGAATGCTGATGCTGGCGCGGCCGAAGCGGCCTACTCCCTGACAAACGCCGCAGGTGAGGTCGAGAAATCGAAGTTGGCACTCACGGAAACCCTCGGTATCGAGCCGACAACCAGAATAGAGATAGCGCCACCATCAACAGGCAATGCTGAGGCGTTCGACAAGCCTGTCGAAGAGTATCTCGATGTGGCCTGGAAGAGCCGTCCCGACCTTCTCGCTAAAGTGCAAGCGCTACGGGCTGCAAAGGCTGAGGCGCGTAACGCCCATTCGCAATACTTACCCGCTGTTTCTTTGAAGGCAAGTGGTGGCCAGACATCGCTATGGCCAACGGCAGATTATGGCGAGCTAGGCAACGCCAGCGTCTCAACATGGTCAGCAGCGGTGCAGTTGCGCTGGGACGTGTTTAACGGAGCACGCCAACACAATGTTCAGTCCGCAAACGCTGAGGCTCGTGCCGCTGCGGAAGAAAAGCGCGAAGCCCAGGACGCGGTAACACATCAGGTCTGGGACGCTTATGTGGAATACCACACCTCGCTCGAACAGGAACGTGCGGCTGAAAGCTACCTCAAAGCATCGCAGACATCCTATGACTCCTCCCTTGACGCTTTTCGGTATGGAGTGAGGTCTCTAGTCGATGTTGTGGAGGCTGAGCGGCAGCTTGCCCAGGCTCGGTTAGCCTCTGTAAAAGCCTATGCTCATCGACAACAAAGCGCTTCTGCGCTGGGTTATGCCATCGGTAGCTTCACTTCGTATCCGTCTGGAGCAACTGGAGTTCATCCATGAAATCGAAATATTCCCTTGTGGCGCTTTTGCTTACATCGACCCTATGCGGCTGTGCGCGCAACCCAAACATAGAAATCGTTGGGTCTTACTTTCCCGGTTGGATGGTCTCGTTAGCGTTAGCGGTACTTTTGACATCGCTTGCCCACGTAGTGCTCCGTCGTCTTCGTATGCTCCATTCGATTGGACACCCAGCCATCATCTACCCGGCGATGACACTGCTGTTCACCTGCCTGCTTTGGCTCTGCATCTTTGCTTAATGAGTAAGGACTCCATATGACATTCGACACGAAACAACGGCTACAAGCAGGACGAATCCTAGGCATCAGCATCGTTGCACTTGCACTGCTGGCCCTTTGCCTTGCCGTCTTTCAGGTAGACAATCATCCGCGAACCGACGACGCTACGGTGCGAGCGAACACTATTGCGTTCGCTCCTGAAGTAGAGGGCAGGCTCGTGCAGTTGCTGGTGCAAGACAACCAGGCAGTTCACAAAGGCGACCTTCTCTTCCAGATCGACCCGAGGCCTTACCAGTACGCACTGGATCAAGCCGTAGCCGACCAGGCAATGCTCGAAGGGCAGATCAACGATGAGCGTCGCCGCATCGCGACCGAGCAAAGTGCAGTCGGTGCGGCACAGGCCGGCGTTACAGGATCGCGAAGTGGTATCAGCGCGGCACAGGCCAACTATCAGGCGGCACAGGCGGCGGTCGAAAGAGCTGTTGCAGCCCAAAGTGCAGCAGAAGCTCAACTGAAGTTTGCGCAGAACGACTACAACAGAATCGCTCCCCTTCTCGCTAAGCACTATGTGACCACGCAACAGGTGGATCAGGTACAGACAGCCCTGCGAGTAGCTCAGGAGAATGCTCACCAGGCAGCCTCGCAGCATCTTCAGGCACAGGCGCAAGAGTCCATGGCGCAGGCTTCCAAGCAATCTGCAGAGGCAGGACTTCAGGCGTCGCAGTCAAAGCTCGGCGAGGCCGTCCACACCGTCGATACGCTTGAGACACTGATGGCGCAACGCCCTAATAAGGCTGCAAAGATCGAACAGGCACGACTCAACCTCGCATGGTGCAGCGTGCGTGCGCCGTTCGACGGCTATGTCGTCAACATGAACATCTCACAGGGTGCATACGCTCATCCGGGGACACCCATGTTTACGCTCGTCGATACAAGCATGTGGTGGGTTCTTGCAAACTATCGAGAGTCAAAGCTGAAACGAATCAAACCCGGCATGCATGTACAGGTTTATCTGATGGAGCATCCTGACCGCCGATTTGATGGTGTTGTCGACAGTATTGGCCGCGGCGTTTTCCCCGAAGATGGAGCGACGGCAAACGGCCTTCCCAACGTTGACCGAACCCTGAACTGGGTGCATCTGTCTGCTCGCTTCCCTGTCCGCATTCGCGTAACCAATCCCGATCCTGAGATGTTCCGTATCGGGGCAACAGCCATCACGGTCATACGGTAAGCCATGAAACCCTTCAGCGCTCATCGCTCGCAGGAACTACTTCGCGAAGAGCTTACGCCCTACAAAGGGCGTACAGCAGGCAGTTTGAGAGACATGCTCGGCATGTTGCTGGCTGTAGTGCTGGCGATGACGTTGCGCACACCTGGCATCGCGTTATCAGGAGCACTTCTGCTCTTGATGCAGCGTGAACGTCCAGGCCTAACCTTTCGCGTTGGTCTTGAGATCTTCATCGGGTCAGCGCTTGCTGCAGCCGTAACCCTCACATGGGTACAGCTGACCGACGGGTCTGAGGTTGCACGCTTCCTCGGCATCATGACCATTGTGTTCGTGGCAGCCTTCTGCATGGTCACGAGCACAAAGCCACTCTTCTGGACAATCTTTGGCTTCTACGGATTTGTCTTTATGGCGTTCTGGGATTCGCACCGTAGCTCCGATGCGAATGTTCAAGCCTGTCTCTACAACCTGGCGTCCTTTGCCATCGTCCTCACCTCAGCAACCGTTATCGAATACTTATTTGGAACCAGGCATCCAAGCAAAGACCTGAAGGAGGAGTTCGATCGCCGGTTTGAGCTTCTGGAGCTCTACTTCACTCAGCTGGCAAACGGCCAGACCAGAGGCAGTTCAAGCAAGTTCGAACAGACGCATCATCTTCTTCTTCAATACGTAAACGGATCAGAGTTTCGGCTCCACGAGCTCTACGATAAGCTACGCTACTCCTTCGACAGCCAACACGCTCCTATAGGAGTTCAATTTCGTATTGAGTTGATGAATCGGATTTTGCAGGCAAGCTCCATCTTAGGGTTCTCTCAACAGGCCCAAACAGGAAGAGTCATATCGAGCGAACAGTATCAAAAGCTTGCTGCAGCTTGCCGCTCGATTCTCAATAAGGTGTCCGTTCCGTCAGAAGAAATGTTCGACAGTAACTCTAGCGGCTCCAATCTGTATCTCCACTTGAAGCAATACTCCGACGTCGAACAAGGCATTTTGTCCGTGCCCGAAGAGGAACAGCAGGAGATCAATAAGGCAGCAGTGCCTCTGTTCCACGCCGGAGCATTGGCTTCTTTTGATGCGATCACTTACGCTCTGAAGCTCACGCTATCAGCCATGACGTGCTATATCCTCTACAACGCCATCGCATGGCCTGGAATTCTGACCTGCGTCGTTACGGTTCTATTTACTGGACTAAGTACTACCGGTGCGATGAAGCAGAAGCAGCTATACCGATTCACCGGTGCAGCCTTGGGAGGCTGTTTAGGCATTTCTGCGGTCTCCCTCTTCTTCCCCAACATGGACTCCATCACATCTCTGGTCGTGCTCCTCGCACCTGTCTGCTTTCTCTCTGCCTGGGTTATGCGTAGCCCTCGTATCGGATACGTTGGCGTTCAGATTGCGTTCGGCTTCTTCCTCACCGCACTGCCAGGATTCGGCCCAGCTACCCAGATTGCTCCCGCCCGGGACCGCGTCATAGGCGTGGCGCTTGGCATCCTCGTTATGTGGGTTGTGTTTGATCAGCTGTGGCCAACAAGAAGTAGCGACGCTCTGCTCAAGACCTTCGAGCGCCTTCGCCAGGTCAACCTATCCTTGCAACAAGACGTCGTCACGAGCGCCAAATTAAGAGAACTGCGTACCGTGGTTTCCGAAGAACTCGCGATCGTCCAGCAGCTGGATTTTGCAGCGAACTTCGAAATCGGACGCCATCGGAGCAGAGAGATCGTAAAAAGCCGGAAGCTGATTCATTCCATCGAAGAAGAGGCACACCTGTTTTACCAGGAGCTCTTTCGGCGGAGCATACGCTCTACGCAGTTGACCCCATAGCCGCAGGCTTTCACCAAGTATCTAGCCCCAAAACACTTCGCAGCTTGCAGCCGTCACCTCAGCCTGATTCAGGAACCTTTCGCTGAAACGAGCTTCAACAAGGGTGGTGCTGAAATCGTGTCGAAAACGTGAAATGATGGGTGCTATCGTGAGCGACGACTTTCCAAGAATCAAGCGACTCCCCCCCTACGTCTTCAACATCACAGGCGATCTGAAAGCTGCTGCGCGAAAGCGCGGAGAAGACATCATCGACTTCGGCATGGGTAATCCCGACGGAGCCACGCCCGCGCACATCGTAGAAAAGATGATTGAGGCTGCCCGCAAGCAGCAGACCCACCGCTACTCGCTTTCCAAAGGGATCCCGCGACTTCGCAAGGCAATCTGCAACTGGTATGCCCAGCGTTACAACATCGATCTAGACCCCGCGACGGAAGCCATCATGACGATCGGCTCCAAGGAAGGCATTGCGCACTTCTGCCTGGCGGTTCTTGATAAGGGCGATACGGTCCTGGTGCCCAACCCCAGCTACCCTATCCACATCTACGGCCCGGTCATTGCTGGCGCGGATGTCCTGAGCGTGCCAATCACGGATTCCACCGATGACTTCTTGGCGCACATTCAAGATGTAGTACCTCGTATGACGCCGCGGCCCAAAGTGCTGATCGTCAACTTCCCTTCCAACCCCACGGCGCAATGCGTTGACCTGCCATTTTTTGAAAAGCTTGTCGCTCTTTGTAAGGAGTACGGCATCTGGCTGGTACATGACTTCGCCTACGCCGACATCACGTTCGATGGGTACAAGCCGCCAAGCGTGATGCAGGTTCCTGGCGCCAAAGACATTGCCGTCGAGTTCTTTACCTTATCCAAGAGCTACAACATGCCCGGCTGGCGTGTGGGCTTCATGGTCGGTAACGCAAAGCTCGTGGGAGCACTTTCCAGGATCAAGAGCTACTTCGACTACGGGACGTTCACACCAATTCAAGTGGCATCCATCCTAGCTCTCGAAGGCCCGCAGGACTGCGTCCAGCAGATCAGCGACACCTACCGATCACGTCGGGATGTGCTCGTCAGTGGACTGAATAAACTTGGCTGGCCTGTGCAGATGCCAAAAGCAACGATGTTTGTTTGGACAAAAATTCCAGAGCAATATAAACACATGAAATCGCTTGAGTTCTCGAAGCATGTTCTGGAACATGCCAAGGTCGCAGTCAGCCCCGGAATCGGCTTCGGTGAGTACGGAGACGACTTTGTCCGTTTCTCTCTGATTGAAAATGAGGAACGAACGAGGCAGGCTCTACGCGGCTTCAAAGAAATGTTCGGACAGCTTTAAACAAAATCGATAAATTCAAGTAGCCAAGAACGTTACGCGGTAAAAACGCCGAGCTAAAAGCTCGGCGTACCTCATAAGAGGCCTGTAAACATTGGTGCCGGGAGGGGGGGTCGAACCCCCACGAGGTTGCCCTCGGCGGATTTTGAGTCAGCTTTTTCCACAGTTGCAGGGCGTCGCATAATCACGCATCTTGGTCGCATAAGCGTAGATATTGCAGCTACTTACACGAATCAGCCTCTCCGCAAGGCGTTGCATGACGAAGCACTGAATACAGGGGCAAAGTATCACCAGAAGTATCCCTGGAACGCAGCGGACTTGTGTACCTGCCACGTAAAATCTGGTGATACTTCAGGGATACTTTTGTGCCGCCCAGCGCTGCTAGGCCCGTAGGATTTATGGTCCGCCGAAGGTTGTCAGGAGACGATTCAGCTTTCGGATCGAGTTCTCTCAAGAACGATAGCCACGGGTCAGGCAGCATAGTGCCCAAGATCAGCCTCCGTGAGTTTCGTAACCAGATTCCAATGCGCAGCAAGCTTCGACCTCACTGCTCTGACATGCGCTCCACGGGACTGAGGCCACGACTCTTGGCACAGGGTGTCTTCCTTTACGAGGCGTGCATCCTCTAGTTCGAGCAACACGGGTTCCAAGGCCCTCCACACCAAGAACGCGTCGTCCTGATGGGCCAACTTATTCGCTAGCGAGACGACGAATCCAAGCCGGTTCTGTCGGTTCCTCAACTTCACTTCTCGAAGGAGCCATGGCCAGTTGAGGTGGGGATACGTAAACACGACCCACGGTAGACCTTCCGTCGTACGCACATCAACGTCTGCGTGATCCAACACATCGAGTAGGAGCTCTGCCGGATTGCGTAGCTGGCCGGACAGATGAGCGTATCCGGGATACCCCAGTCTTCCAAGTTCCGATGCGAGCGCCTCAGCGCTGTGCCTCGGAAGCGGGTCTACTGGCAATGCCGTTGGGTCTCCGCCAAAGACCTCTGCCGCGCGCTGCGCGACTTCAAGGGTGACGTTCCTTTTCCCGGTCTCCATGTGAGAGAGCATGGGTTGGGAAAGCCCGAGGAGCTTCGCTGCTTGGACCTGAGATATACCTTGACGCTTGCGAACGGACTCTAATGTGAAGCCGGTCATTCACATAGCCTCTTCCGCCATATTACATCTTTTGTAATATCCTGATTGATAGACGACCTAGCTATCAATCATCGGCTGTCACGAAGACATCGCCGAGGAAGGATGGGGGGTAAATGTCAGAGGTCGAAATCGTCACACAGTCTTTGGCCGATCGACCGTTTGATAGTGGCTATAGAAATCGTCCACACTTCCGGATGTCGGATGTGTAGGCGGTGTTTGGTTGCAATAATGGCAACTGATGAGCAGATGAGCCGCAAACGCAGAAATCTTTAGCTCACTAAGGGACGCCACTTGATGGAATTAGAAGCCAATAAGCCTTTGGACAACGCAGCGATTGTAGCGATTTGTGAATTGCTCAAAACTAAACGCGAGCATGTTCAAAGGATGGCGAACGCCAATGGTGCAGCAGGCGAGTCGATGGCCTTAGCTTTACTTGAAGGCAATCGATTCGTTCGGCGTCCCAAGGGTACAGGCTTGAGGAACTTGATGTCAGCTCTCTCTGAAGCAGGTATCACTATCAAGCCGACTAGCTTCGACGTTATCGCTTTGCCTGAGGGGGAAAGCGTGGAATTCATGTCTATTGATTCCGTACGTATAGCGCTTCCTAGGATGACTTTCATAGAAGTCAAAACTGCCAATCAAAAGAGGGTCAAACCCGACTTTTCTTCGTTCTTCTTCGCGCTAACAGAAGGAGAAATCAAAGCTGCAGAGGCTCTCTGAAGCAGACATGGCGTCCTACTCATCAATCGAGCCACAAATGCTTCCCTGCTGACGACAGTGCCCGAAATCCTAGCCAGAGCTCGTTCCACCACCTGGCAAGTATCTGTGCAGCTCTGATTACGACCAGGCTCGTTCTCGTTTGTCGCCTCTGAGCGCGATCTTTCGGCTAGGGTGCATTGAGTTCTTCGGCCCCCCAGCTGCTGCCACCCGCAACAGAGTCACGGTTCCAAGGCACCTTCGCCCCGATTACTCCTTCGCGACTACCGTGTCATAAAGACCGTAATGCGTGAGGCCCTCGTGACTTTCAATCCCTGTGTAGTGGAGGGACGCATCTTCGTAGCGTCTGAACGCAAAGACCGCTTGATTCATCTGTTCCGTATTGAAAACTTTCAACCGAACTAGGAGATGGAAATCTTTCACGGTTAGGCCCGTCACCGCAAGAAAGAGGTCGGGCTCCAGCTTCGTGATCACATCTTGAAGCGTGTTCTCCCGAAAGTCGGTCAGGTACATGAACGCTGGGATGCGTGTAGCGAACTTGATCAGCTTCTCCTGAACGAGCTTCCGCTTGGACTTGTACTCCTTCTCTTCATCCGTGAGCTGCTTCTGCTCTCTTGCGGAAAGGTCCTTCGACTTCGCCTTGTTCTTGAGTTCCTTGACCTTCTCGCTCTTGTTGATGATCGTCTCTATGACATTGTCTCCAAGAGTCCGCCAGCCCTCGATCCGCTCAACAGCCGCCATCGCCTCTGGGTTGTCGAGCACGCGGCGCAACGTATCGTTATCAACGTTAACGAGCAGCGCACTCTCCCACTTCCTTGCAAGCAGAGTCGCGGATGTGCCTGCCATCGCTATATCGAGGATGCCGCCCGCGTCGATCTGCGTCATGTTTGCGCCGTCATAGGCGAGAACAGGGAGAAACGAGACGAGTTCTCTTACCGCAGTCTCAGGATTCTTCTCATCGGGAGAAAGCCCAATCCCATACTCGGATAGCTGTCGCAGAGCGCGGGTCGGTGCGAAGTCGAAGACGAAGCAGACGGGCTTTAGAATCTCCTCTTCGTGCGGATTGTCGCCATCGGGATTCTTGATCGACCATGGCGACTGCACACGAAAGGCTGCTTGGAAGTACGTCTCTGGACTCTTGAGATTTCTCAGCATGAGAATGGACGACCACTGAGGCACGGTGACGCCGGTAGTCAGTTTGCCGCACGAAAGCGTGATGGTCTTGCTATCGAAACCGCTCCCGATTGCTTCGCGGACAGGTGGGAGCGCATCAAGTCCAATGCCGGCGCTCGCGCCCGCTGCAACCACAACTTTGTATTCATGCCAGAAGACGTTCTGCTTTTCGGCTAGAAGATTTGCCATCGCGTGGCAGGAGGCCACATTGGGCAGAAACCAGAATGAGTGGTTGAGGTAAGGCAATAAGCGCATGTCGGAGTACGGAAAGGGTGGCTTCGTGCCCGTCTTTAGCCCTTCGACAAACTGCGGCGCGTACTGCCCACGGATGATGTCCAACCACTTCTGTACGTCGTTTTTGTGCTTAAACTGAGCCTTCTTGTCTGAGCCCGTAGCAGTGAAGAACTCGTTCAGGTCGAACTCGTCAAACTCACCGGCACTTGCGACAACAGTGAGCTCTGGGGGCATCTGGTACGTAAGCAAGCGCATTTGCGGCAGCGCACCGTAAGGGTTCCATTTACCAGGATGCTTCGCTGCGAATTCTTCCTTGGCTCGCTGCTCGTCTGTGTACGTCCAGTTGAAGATCTGTTCTTCAATGAATTCACCCGTTGCCAAAGCCTTGAACGGAGTGCCAGAGAGGTAGAGATACGCTCTCGTCGTTATCGGCAGGAACTCCGTCTCCCTTTCCGACAACACTGCGAGGTCCTCATTGACTGTACCGAGCCCCTTTGCGTACTCAAGCTTTTCCTCTTTGCGGGCAACAGTCTCTTCTTCACCCTCGAAGAGCTCTTTTGCGGTCTCTCGCCAAGCACCAAAATGGTATTCGTCGAAGATAACAAGGTCCCATTTCTCTTCGTGAAGCCACTCATTATTGGCTTTGATGTTGCCCGTCGAATCATGCCCCAATAGGTCCTGAAATGATCCAAAGTAGACCACGGGTGTCTTGCGATCAATCTTTCTAGGGTCCGCTCCGGCTGATTTCTTCGACAGATAAATCCACCCGTCGAAGTCCACATGGCTCTCTAGATCGGTTTTCCAGGCGTCCTCCACCGCCGGCTTGAAGGTCACTACAAGGACGCGCTTCGCTCCCAGCCGCTTCGCAAGTTGGTAGCTGGTAAATGTCTTGCCGAAACGCATCTTGGCATTCCAGAGAAAGCGTGGGAAGGCGTGAATGTCCTCCGCCCAACGTGACAGAAAGTAGTTGTGCGTGATCTTGACAGCCTCCGCCTGCTCGCGTCGCATCGGAAATTTCTCGTGATGTGTCCCGGTGTAGTGCAGACCTGAACGCAACTCAGCCAAGACTGTCTTCAAGTCCGCAACGGTACAGCGCATCCACTCCAACTCGGGATTCGCAAACCCCTTCGCTTTGAGCGCCGCGCGTACCTCATGATCGGTGAAGACGGTGCCGTCTTCGCGCTCGGCTGGCTCATCGAGTTCGATGACACGGTTCTTTATGGCTGCGGTCTTTAGCTGCTCTGCTACGCGATCTTTCACGTTCCGTGTCGTCTGCCCGATCTTGAGCAAGCCAGCATGAGCATGGTCGTGAATCGAATAGGCGTAGATGCGGGGCCGCGCTTCTGGCTTGGGGACGAGAATCTCTTCGATGGGTCTACTCATCGATCTCCTCGGGCGAAGTCTCTTCGTCAAACAGATCTTCATTTACGGTCATAGGTCGAACGATACCTTCGATGAAGGCCACTTCGCTGTCCGAAAGACCGTACTTCTTATATAGGTCGGCGTCAGTCCAGATTCGATCCCACTTCTGCTTAGGGACAAAGGTGTAGACTTTGCGCGTAACGTGCTGAGAGGGTTTATGCAGAAGCACGAGAAAGCGTGTGAGCCTGCAGCACAGATATGACAACGCACTCTCGGCTTCGGCCTTGGATTCGAAGGGGCCGATGCATAGGTACGTTTCTGATGAGATTGACCCTGGTTCACCGATGAAAGGCGTACTGATGATCCGATGCGGATACGTATCTTTATTGCCAGTACCGGGGGCTGCATATCCTGCGAAGAGCTTCCATTTGTCGATCAGTTCGACGCCGGTCGCAATCGTCTTACGGCTGACGAAACCTCTACCTCCGTTCTGATAGACAACTGCGTCACCCTCCCGCCTCTTGCTTCTTCCCTTGAAAGTGGTCTGGAGTCCAAATGGCTTTCGCGAACTAACCAACGAATCAAATCTCTTGTCCTCAGGAGGGAGAACCGTTGACTGAGAGCTTGGGGCGGCCTCAATCGAAGACACTTTCTGAAGAATCGAGAGACCTTCGTTGAACCGGATGAATACTTCCGCGCCAGATTCGAGGAGAGGACGCACTGCCGTTGATACTGGCCAGTCTTTGAAGTGAGTGCTTACCCTACATGGCCCCCGATGATCTCGATCCCACAGGAAAAAGTTAACTCCTCCTTTGAGGCCGACACCCGGAAACACATCCGCCGCACTAAGGAAGTCATCAATGGAACGGACTCTGTCATCCGTAAGCATCGACTCCCTAAACTCGTCCAAGCCCTTCCCGCCTGAAAACCAACGGGACGGGATGACCATTGACAGGTAGCGGGGCTCCAATGCCTTCGCCTGTTGGACGAAGAGCTGATAGATCGGGGCGGCACTTGTGCCAAAGCCTCCGTCGTCAAGTTGGTACGGCGGGTTGCCGATAACCACATCAAATTGCATGTCGTCTCCAAAGATCTTCGCTATCCGGTCTTGAACGTTGTCGGTGTGTAGTAGCGCATATGCGTGAGTTTCAAGCTCGGAACCACGGTCTAATGCCTTTTGACTAGCGCCACAGTATCTGCACTTTCCATCGACCCATGTGTGCTCCAAACGTTCGAACCAGATGTTGCCCTGCTCGGCCTGGAAATCTCTCCCGACAGAATGTGGCCCATTGGCGTGCTTCGAGCAATACAGGCTGCGTCTTGCAAGGTACCCAGTGAGGCGGGTGATCGCGATGCCGAAGACCTGCTTGGTAAGGATGTGGTTGATGCGTTCCTGAAGGTCAGGAATAGAGCCTTCGAGCCCTTTGTTCAGACGGCTCGTGATCTCCCGTAGGAACACTCCCGACTTCGAGAACGGATCGAGAAAACGAACTTTACTATCAGCCCAAATATCCTCACCGTTATGGCTCGCGGCCCATGCTTCTGCAAGCGTGTCCAACATCCTGTTGGCGAACTCAGGCGGCGTAAACACTTCATCATTGGAGAGGTTTGCGATACAGGTCAGAACGTCAGGATTTCTGCCTTTGAGAGTGAAGCTCGCTTGCTGGCTCATCCGACCGGCTCCTCCTGGATTTCAGGAGCGAGAGCCGCGAGCTCCCGGACAGTGATAGGGGTATACGACTTCATCGGCGTGAAGACCTCGTGCTTCCCGAGATGTGCAAAGAGCGTGCCCTCTTGGCTGAACGATGACATCTGGGCCAGTACCTCGAAACGAAAGTCGCGGCGCTGAAATTTGCCCCTGCCGAGGTAGCCCCACTCGGCGAAGGTTATCGGACGGCCGTCTTCCATGCGCATTGTGAGCGCATCGCCGTGGACGAGGTTTTGTGAGAGTACATACAGTGCTGCGAGATAAGACTCGTCAGCGGAGTCGATGTTGAGGTAGTCAGATAAAACCTCAAGCATGTTCGCTCGACATTCGACGATGTTGTCAGGCAGAAGTTCGATACCGTAACAGCACATGACAGCAAGCAAGGCGTAGTGTCGCCTTTCGAAATCAGCTCTCCCAAACTTCGCCTCTACGGCGGCGAGCTTGCGTTTGAGAACGGGGACCAGGAAGTTCCCACTGCCGCAGGCTGGTTCAAGAAAACGGGAGTCGATTCGTTCCGTCTCATTTCTGACCAAATCGAGCATGTTTTCGACCAGCCATGAGGGCGTGAAAACTTCTCCGTGGTCAGCGACGCGACGCTTGGACTTGATTAGACTCATAATGCTTCGACGTTCTGTTGATTATAGTTCTGTATTCTTTGGATTTCGGCTTGGTTCCCCAACGCGTGATCGCAGCAAATCGCTCAGCAAAGCGGAGAAAACGGGGGAAGGTGCAGGAGGAGGAACTCGACTCCTGCCGCGCAGCCGTCGAGCGAGGACGGAAGCCGTCGGAAATGGGTGCAGGGAGAAACCGAGCGGGTTTCTCCCTGCCGCGCGAGAAGCGCGATGAAACGCTGAGGCAACAAGTTCGTGGCCTCAGCAACACAACTCGCTAGCTGATAATGCACTTGTCCGTGAAGGCGTCTATGAAGCCCTGATGACGGAGGTTTGCGTCCCATGTCTTAGCGAAGCTCTCGAGCTGCTGGTGCAGCGAGGGAAGGTAGATGTAGTTGCCGCTGACGATGTTCCGGCTCCACTGCTCTACGCCTACATAGTCGTTTCTGTAGTAGTAGAGGCTGAGGTGTGCTCCGCCTGCAAAGCCAATCTCGAAACACATTTCGGGGTCGCGCATCGGGTCGCTGTTGAGATTGCCGTAGTGAGCTACGGAGAGTGCAGGCAAACCGCAGGGCCCGGACTTATTTACCGCCTCAATGACGAGCGTCAAATATGGCGAGTTCTCGATCTTGAGGTAGAGGCTGGGACGCCAGCCTCCACCCTTTTGCATTAGGGCCAGTAGTGTCTTCATGCCGCTACCTCCTCGCGCTCTACGTCGTCGGTGATCTCGGCCTGCTGTGCAGGCTCCAAGGCAGCAAGGATGATGCCGGCGGTCTGCTGGATGACTTCCAAGCTCTCGGCTAACAGAGAGGCATTTCCCTGATAAAGCTGGATGTAGTCTGCGGACGCCGTTCCGGTGAGAAGACCAACGGCCTTTCCGACAACAAAGGCCACTGCCTCGGCCTCTAGTTCGCGGATGGTCTTGGTGGTCGCGGTGCGGCGTTCTGTCTTGTGCAGGAGTTCGTGCGCCGTCTCATGCACCAGCGTCGAAAACTCCTCGGCCTTGGACTGACCGGGAAGAATGGCAATACGTCCGCCGTAGCTCATGCCCAGCGCGGGGGCAATCTTCTCGTTGTAGACAAGCTGAATGCCCTTGCCCTTGACGAACGCAACCAGCCGCTCGATATTCTCGCCGGGGTCGCCGCTGACCTCGTGCAGGTTGGGCAAGTCTACGCCGTTCGTCTGGGAGATATCGAAGACATAGGCATTGCGGAAGCCCAATAGAACGCGCTCGTTCTGCTTGGTGATGTCCTTCTGCGCTTCGGCATCCTTCTTGCGGCGGACGCCAACCATCGGGGCAAGAATACGAATGCCCTTGGCTCCTGCATTCACGCTGCGCCCCATATTCTTCCACGTCCAGAATCCAGCAACGCGGGTGGCTTCGGGCATCTGCCGTGCAATCTCTAGCACGTTCCCAAAACTGTAGTTATGAAAGCGGCTCATGGCGGTGAGGTAGTCGGTGAGGGCGTCGGACTTGCCCGCCTCCAACTGATCAATCAGGAGCTTGATATTGGCAAGGATGAGTTCCTGTTTCGTGAGGGGCTTCTTGCTGTCGATGGCGGTGGGGGTCTTGGTGGTGGCTGTGTTGCTCATGGTGTTGTCTCCTTGGCGGTTGCCGTTGCTGTTGCACTTCATGCCGTCGCGGCATGTACCTACATGCCGAACGCCTCCTGGCGAAGGCGGGGGTAGCAAGCGTCAAGGGGAGTGGGTATCTCCCACCCGCAGCAAAGCGGAGGGCGCGGCTTCATCGCGTGATTTTGCGCAGCAAAATTATGGGGAAACCCCTTGACGCGCGCGTGGGGCAGAGCCCCTAGCGAGGTTTGGTTTCCTTATTGGCGTGCGGAGCACGCAGACAAATCAGGGTCGGCGTTGCGGGCAGGAACAGGCCCGCCCCTAAAGAAAAAAAGGCGGAAGACGCGAAGCGGCTGGAGATGAAGAGTAATCCGTTAGCCTGACGAATCACAGGTGCGTGCTGGAAAATAGAAGGTAGTACAGACGTAGCCATACAAAATACTCCAACCGAAATCTGTAGAGACTTCCATGCCAGAGATTCCCAAATTCTCGCCATACAGTGACATGAACACTTTCGAACGATGCGACGCCTTGGCACGAGCAAAGGTGCGCGACCAAACGATGGCTGAACTTCGCTACATAGAGGACTTTCGCCGGTCGGCGTTGGAGCTCTTCTTGAAGGCCATTGCTGCCGAGGAAGGTATCGTCGTGCCATCACCGGATGGCGGGTATCGACGGGCGCTTGTCGCCCACTTCTTGCAGGGTGCCAGGCACGTTCACAGCGCGATTGTCGAGGGAGCGTATGCCAAGTCGGCGGCGATTCTGAAGCAGGACATGGAGCTACTCTGCCGCATCGAAGAAGTCAAAGCCGGGACGGAGAAAGAGGGACAGCAGCCGCAGTTCCGAGCCGCTCCCTATCTGGGACGAATGAATGGCCATCTCAACGACCTCGCTCATCCGTCGAAAGAGGGGCTGATTCATCTCTCCCTGGAGCAAACGGTCGCGGACGGCAAACGCGGCATCTCGCCCTTTCCGATTTACGAGCCGAAATTCGCAAAGAGCCACTTCAGCATTCATGCCTATCTCTGCTTGCAGGCCTCTCGTGAAGCCATTGAACTTCTGGCCGAAGCAAAGAGCGAGACCGACACGAAGGTAGTCGAGCTGGCAAATGAGTGGAAAGCTCTGCACGCGCATGGCTTAGCGCAACGCGTTTTTCTGGAAGAGTAAACAACGGGCGTTACGATTCGGTAAGGCGAGCTTCGCACAATATGGAGATGAACAATGGCGACCGAGGCTGACGATACCGACGTCCAAACGATGAACGAAACGGAGAACTACGAACTCCCCGGGAGACGATCCGACTTGACGTCTGATTCTGCCATACCGCTCGTTTGGCCACCCCTGCTGGAGCTTCCTGCCGCAGACAAGCTTGTCGTCTACCTCGACCTGAATCATTGGATCGGGCTGTCGCAGGCCCTGATCGGACATCGGCAGGGTGCAGCCCATGTAGACACTCTTGAAGCATGTCGTGCTGCCCGCGCATCGGGTCGCGTTACCTTCGTTCTGTCCGGAACGGCCTATATCGAGGTGCAACGGATCAAACATCCGGATCAGCGCCGTCGGTTGGCTGAAGTTGTTGAAGAACTAGCCGACTTTAGCACGCTTGTAGGCCGCCATGTGGCAATGGCGCTCGAGCTTGATGCGGTGCTTGACCCAATCGCGAAACGGCCAAGTCAACTGTCTAAGGTGCCTCTGCTCGGACGCGGTGTGCGACACGCATTCGGAATCCAGAGTGGGTTTTCGATCATGGGGCCTGAAGGGGACGTCACGGAAAGTTTTCGGCAACGATATGGCCCCGCAAAATTCGACGCCCACATGGCAGAGACCATGTTGAAGATGGAGCGGTCGATTTTCCGGGGTCCCATGAACGCGGACGAAGAGAAGGGGTTGCGATCGTATGGCTATCTCCCAGAAAGCACCGTTGCCATGGCTCAGAAGCGACTGGAACACGAACTTTCTTACAAGCGGACGATGGATGCAGACCCTTCCATTCGTCGCGGAGATCTCACTGACTATGTGTCAGTCCGAGAACTGCTGATCGAATTCCAAGACATTCTTCCGCGAACACTCCAGCAGAGAGGTCTGGTGCTCGCGGATTTGAGAGAAGGGCGCGAAGCGGGCCGAAGGTTGGTGCATTCCATGCCCAGCACGGACGTGTCGATCACTTTGAAATCGGCATGGCATCGCAACGGTCAGCGGGAATGGGCCACGAACGACATCTTCGACATCGATGCACTGTCCCTCGCGATGCCGTACTGCGATGTCGTGGTGACGGAAAAGGCCTGCGCACATATCCTGCGAACCGCAAAGATCGACCAGCGGATGAACACGGCGCTCCTTACAAATCTCCAAGAGTTACCTGAAGTGCTGAAGAGCAGCATGTCGAAGCGCGTACCTGCGACTTTGGTGATGTAGACCGCTGGAGGGTGGGCCGCACGAAGGTTCCCTGACCGGGGGCTCGGGCGAAAACGTCCCCGCTGAGGTGGCTGGCGTAGGCCGTGCCAGCGGCTAGAGGCAGCGCAGAACCTCCCGCCCCCAGCGACAATCCAGTGGGATTTGCTGGTGTTTTGACCGATTTCTGCTTTTTCGTCTATCACCCCTCTGTTCAGAGGGAGTTTTATGGAAATTTGGTTGATGCATCATTGGAGGGCGCTCTCAGGAGGCTGGTTGATCCCGGTTGTGGCATGGCTTTACCGGAGAGTCGGCTTCCGTCGCTTGTCGGTTGAAGGCGATTTCTGGAGCTTCGAGTAGCGGAAGCCGGAATCTAGGGCCTTGCTGGAAGAATCGAGGGAGTCGAAGTCGAGACGATGAGCAAAGCTAAACAATCCGTGGGTTCCGAGATCGCGAAGATACTACGCGCCGACTTGCTCCCGAATCTGCTGGCAATTCTGGAGAGCTTTCCCGCGCTCCGGTCGATGCTTCCGCAAGTGCTGCAGTTAGCGGTCGTGATCGACGCCAACGTGGTCTACGGCGAGCTTCGATGGCGTCTCAAGAAGCGCCCCCGGCCAAACCTGCGCTCTTCCCTAGAGGAGGCGCTAGCGAGCCACGTTCTGATCGCGTATGCCCCGCACCATCTCGACGACGAAATCCATGAGCACATGGAAGAGATTGCCGCTGATACAAAACAGCCGGTCGAAACCGTTACGCGCGAATGGAAAGCGTTCCGATCCTTCATTCACTTCCATACCGGACGCAAAGGCGCGGGAGGCCGAGTCTCCGATCCTGACGATGCCGCCTACCTCGATACGCTGCAAGAGGTCGCCGTGCGCGGTATCTACACCCGAGACACGCACTTTCAGGATTCTGCCGCTCCGTTGGTTTTTGTCGCGATGGACATGCGAAACCCGATGGATGGGGCGTTGCGGCGCTACGCACGGGCCACAGCAGTGCGAGTTGGACTCTCGATGGGATCCTCTGTCTCTGCCGTAGTGAGCGTAGAGGCTCTGATCGCACTGGGTCGATTGCTCAAGGCTTTTTCCGCCGCCTTCAAACGCCTCTCGTCCGGTGCCCAGCTTCTGATCCTCGCCGGCGTGACGGCAGTCATCCTCCATCCCAAATCGAGGGCGAAACTGAAAGAACTATGGGAGGCATTTCAGGAGACAGTGCGTCCGCTGCTTTGGGATGCCGTAGTGGAAGCGATGTATGAATTCGCCGAAGCGACGGAGACGGCGGAGGTCGCTCGTCGGGAGATTGAGGTTCTCCTTCCCGCAGCTCGACGTCGTCCTCTGATCGCTCATGCGCGTGCAGTGTGCCTAGCATCATCTCGACCGCTCTCGGAGGAGACGATTTTGCGTAGGGTGAGGACGAATGGATATGTTTCTCGCAACGGTGGCTCGGCAGTCTATCTCCGCCGCTTACTGCGGGCAGATGGCAAGTTTGTGGAGTCTGCTATGGGATGGTCACATAAGAGTAGAACGACTACCTAAGGCAAACACGATGATGCGAAAGCACGTTTACCAACTAACGAATCTGCACTTCCTCGGAAGTCGAATCACAACGTTCCCGGACGGGAGCTGGTCACGCGACACGCTCGATTTCGCGTACAAGGACGTGCGCTGTACGCTGCAACAGGCTGAGGGTTACCGCGAAACTATAAAAGAGTTGAGCCGAACGCACGGGGCAGGCATCACCGCCACACTGACCCTTGAGACCGACATCGACCGGCCGCAGCATGAGATGGACGAACTCGCCGACGCGGCTTGCGAACTTCTGGCCTTCGCGACCAAAAACGAGGTTTTCTGGGCGAAACGGGACACCTTTGATGAAAACGGCAGTTTGGTCTCCGGTAAAGGACGTTCGCTCGGTGCCAGAGTTCGTGACTTTCACGAAGGGTGGTCCATTCTCAACGATGTTGTCATCACCAAGGACAACGGCCACAGGGATGAACTGCAAATCTTTCTTCGAACAGTATTCGAGCGGTACTTCGACACCCTTCGAGCAAAACTAAAACTACCCCTGATGTGGATTGCTGAAGCTGAGCATTTTGGTTTTGTGGACCTGAACTTTATGACCCTGTTCATTGCGATGGAACGACTCAAGAGCGAATTTGCTCCCAAGAAGAAGCAAGACTTCCTGCACCTGGACTGGCAGAGGATGTTGGATGGGGAGCTCGCAAAGACTGTCTTGAGCGCTATTCAAGATGAAGTAGGACCGCTCTCGCCGGAACAAGAGAAGGCGATCATTGGGAAGTTACGTGGAGCGAACACACCCTCGACCGGCGTTCAGATCGATGAGTTCTGCCGTAGCCTCGGCGTCAAAGGGCTGGAAAAAGATATGACTGAACTTCGCAATAAGCTGACGCATACGGCAGCATACGGAAACTTTGACTTGCCGAAGGTGCTTAGTCTCCACGTCGAGCTTTCGCATGTAGTTGACGTCTGCGTGCTGAAGATTCTTGGGTACCGGGGATACTACTGTCATCGCGCGACGGACTGGCGAAACGTCAGCTTGGACGAAGAATCAACGGCTGAAGATAAGATATCGTGACGGTCATAGGCTTCTATGGCGAGTAATCTGCGCAAGCACGCCCATTCAATGGGCGACTAGGATTGTCAGTGGCATTTGAAGTCGCAGTTTGAAGATCAGCAATAAGGAGAGATACTTGGCATCGACCAACATCGAAGTCGCGAACGCACGTAGTGTCCAAAGCTTCATCGGTCTCGTATCGCATGCGACAGCACCTGGAGTGCAGCGGTTTTACCGTGGGGTACCTAAGCACTTCAACAAAAGCGTACCTTCGGTTTTCCGATCACCTACACGCATCGAAAATGAAAAGCTCCTCTTCAATCAGCTCCTAGCCAGAAACCCATCGGACTTTGCTGCAGATGCGACGACGCTCGACAAGCTGGTACGAATGCAGCACCATGGACTTCCTACGAGGCTCCTCGACATTACGTCGAATCCACTCATGGCGCTCTACTTTGCTTGCGAAAAGGAACCGACGAAAGATGGCGAGGTCTTTGTTTTGAGTGTTCCTGACTATGACGTCAAGTTCCCTGACAGCGACAGAGCGTCAGTGGTTGCCAATCTCGCGAGACTCACGACAGCACAACGAAAGGCCGTGTCCGCTCTTGCGGCAGACTCGTTTTCTCTCCCGATCGACGAGCGTATCAAAGTCTTCAACAAAGATCGATCGGTGTTGAGGCTCCTGCATTTCATCAAGCAGGAGAAGCCATACTTTGAGGCCAAGATCAACTCGCGCAATATCCCGAGTATTTTGGTCGTCCGCGCGAAACTGAGCAATCCACGAATCGCAGCACAGGGGGGAGCTTTCATTTTGTTTGGCGATGGGGCGACCTTCGAGGGCTCTTCAAAGGGCCGCAGCATTCTCGATACAGTCATTACGATCCCAGCGAAGTCGAAGGCTGGGATGCTACGAGACCTAGATCACCTGGGTATCAACGAGGCGACTGTTTACCCCGGCCTCGAACGATCTGCCGCATACATCGCAAAGCCGTTTCCGGTCAGAGGGCAAGGTAAGGATCAGCGCGCCATCAAATAAACCGTTTCGTCTCTCGAAGTCTTCGGTTGTTCATCTGTACAAAGTACCTCTTGATTCACTTCCCTCATTGGCTGCCGAAAGCAAGTCAGAGACTCGGAAGTGTGAAACCACATCGCTTTTCAACCATTAGCCGCTGACCTTCGCTCAGTGATTCGACAACTCCTCGGGGCTGTAGGCTAAGGCGCTCGGCGGCTGCTCGTACGGCTTCTAGAAGAGTCTTATCGCCACGGCCCTCTGCTGCAAGCCCAACAGCCGCTAGGAAGACAATCGAGCGCTGGCGGTCGTCCAGGAATAGCCTGTGGCGTGTCATACGCGAGAAGTAGTCGGTCGCGAAACCGTCAAAATAACCTCGGAAGACATCAACGTCGATTCCGTGCTTGGAGATCAGCTCGACTAAGGGGTCTAGTGACCATTTGGACGGCGTCCTAGTAGACGCAGCCTGGAACTCCGTAAGACTTTGCCGTGACCCGAAAAACAAATCTAGATATTCGTGAGAGGCGTGACCGAGTGCCTTCACTGCCGTCGATGCAAGACTGTCGTCTTGGGACCAACGACATAACGCCGAGAGAACTTCTAGGTCATGGATGCCAGCCCTCTTGAGAGCCAGGTTAATTGCTTTTCGGTTTGTGAAGACTTGCTTTCCCGCGTTGTCGATTCGTTGATCGATCGCCTTCACCCGCTCCGCTACATCGGCAGCAATGCGTGGGTCGTTATACCGAGCCGTAGACGTGATGATCGAGCCCAAGATCATTGCACCCGAAGCAGGGTATTCTTCGAGAGCCGCAAAGACTCCTTCTGGAAGACATCCCGGCCTGTCCACGCCGAACTCAATCCAAATTCGCAGAAGATCAGTGGCCACGTCCGTAGCCAAAGAATCATCAAGGATCAGAAGGCTTTTCATCACTCTGTACTGGTCTTCAGGTGCAATGAAAGGCCAAGTCGATAGGTAAAGCGTTGCAATTCGGGAAGGATCTACGACGGGAGACAAAGATTCCAGAACTGCATTTAGATCCGCATGGATGGCAACAGTCAAAACGACAAGAGCCCATCCAAGATCTGGACGATTCAATTCTCTAGCTAAAAGGAAGGAGCTTTGCCGCGAAGAGCGCTGCCCCGTCGAGACATAGGGAACCTCGACCGCAGGTTTCTGATGAACAGCTAGCTCGGTTCGGACAATCTTGGCAGTTCCACCCAACCGAAAGGCTTCGAGTACAGCATCGTTTTGAACTCCGTTGTACCAAGCGAATGCGGCGATGCGGGCAGTCTCCAGGCTTTTGATTCCGCCCGACGCAACCATGTCCTCAAACACTTCGAGAATCTCTTCGTGTGTCGGAGTGGGGAGTGTTGGAGCGCGTCCACTACAGGGAGTTTGGTCGAGAATCTTTGACGCATCTCTCATGGACGAACCTCGAACACCGGCGGATGAGCTTGCGCCTCGTCGAACAATTGAGTCACGGCGAATTTGACTCGTTCGTCGCGCATCTCGACGACGGCACTGATCTCTTGACCGATCTGATTGAAGGAGTAGCCGATGTGCCAAAGACGCTCGCCTACCATGAGGAAGCGATCGTGTAAGCTCTCGATCCGATAAAAGATCATAGTCACGTTGAGTTGTGACGCTATCTTTTGCGCGACAGATTTTGCGTTTTGCTCCGCAACGGTTCGCGCGGAAGTCTCCGCAGTCGTCGCCTGATCATTGGTGCCCGGCGAAGTGGCAAGTGCCCGCTGTGAGGCTCCAGTCTGAAACTGCGTAAGGACATGGATCACGGGGATGTGGTGCTCCCTCAGAGACATTACTGCAAGCGCATGCATCGCGCGTTCGTCGAGTACATACGGGTCTGCAACAATAATGCGCGGAGCTCCCTCATCTTTGCCCAGCTTCTGCAGGTCTCGGAGTGCCCGTTCTGAAGCGGAAGTATCTAAAACCGGATTGTAGAAGTATTCGCTGTCGGATGATGGACTCTGGGTGCGGAGGAGGCGACCTGCAATCCAAGCCTGATGTCTGAGCACATTAGTTCGGCGAGTACCGATAAAAGTCGGCGTGGCCTGCGTTCTAGGAATGATAAATCCTAGCTCTTTGCGACGGCCCTCTGCTGGGATGAGCAGCCTCTCTTTTCCATAGGTCGTCGTTTTCATCGAAAGTGACCTTAGAAACCAGTTGGCTTGAATGTCCATCGGGATGCCATCAACAGTCGTAAGGAGCGACATTGCTCCGAAATCCTCTTCAACGCGAACTGGGCCGGGACCTGAAATGTGCAAAGCGCGAACGATCAGATCGTCACGAATCAGCGTTCCCGTGGTGAGAACGTCATGCTCAAAGAGAGCCTTATCGACACTCTCGATCCGGAACGAGGCAGCGCCGTTATCATTCCCAACTTCAATCGAGAACGGTGAAGGGTGTATCTCATCTAGATCACCCAATTTCTCAGGAAATCTTGCAAGCGGGATCGCTGCCCAGCGAGCCTCCTGAAGACATTCTAGGTAGACAGCCACACGCCATGCGCTTGACCTTGTAAGTGATACCTGTCCGAAGCTCTTGCGCGAACCGATGCTCTCCTGTGTCCAACAAGACGTTTCCCAAAATGAGTTATCGCTCAAGTCCGTGGCGTGGCTGGCTTGGCGAAGACCTTCAAGCATTTCCACGAAAACGTAGTTGATCTCCCACGATTCAAACGACGTCTTCCCCGCTTTGGCCTCTGAGACGAGGCGGGCAGCATCAGTGCGCGAGGTCTTGAAGCGTAGACACAGAACCCGACCGGAATCGTAAGTTTTGTGATCGACATGCTCGGCGATGCTGGTGAAGTCGATGTAGCGTCCATACGTCGCAGATGTGTAGAGATTGTGCCAAACGCCATCGGACAACTCCGCAACGCAATGGATGACAGCGTACGTATAGATTGATTCAGTCAAGCGAACTGCCGCAGCAAAATCGGAATTGGAGAGATTACGCTGCGGCGTGGATTGATCTTGTGAGCGCCGAGATGTTTGCTCTGACATCGACTGTGGCTCCACTGGGTAAACGGAGGATATGATGCAACGGATCAGAAGGCGTAGTCGAGAACACATCTTTCTAAGCATTTGTGTCCAGGACCAACTTGAACAGAGTGTTGATCTTTCGCAAGGAGTCTATTGTCCTATCGAAGATCATATCGAGGGCGAGCCCCCATCCCTGCATATGCTGCTGAGGATCGATTCCGAAGAGGGCAAGCGCCTCAATCAACTGATTGGAAATTCCGCCCGCCAAGCTGTGTGCTTCCATGATGCGGAGTCCGTTCAGTTTGAAAATTGGCGTTAGCACACCCAACTCGACCTTGCTGTCCCAGCTCGGCGCGATCAACTGCCTATCCGCAACAAGATTCAGACCCGAGTCTTTTGCAATCTGGGCTAGCTGGCATACCGTGGCAATAAGTTTCAGACTCTGAAAATTAGCGATGTCGTTCTTCTTGACGCCAAGACTAACGGCGATTTGAAGCAAAGGAGCCTTTTGCCAACGTTGAAGGAGGTTGAAGATGTCCTTGGTGCGACTGAGAAGTTCGGAGAGCGGCATCTTTTCCAACGCGGTGTACCCAAGTGCCTTCAGCTCCGGATTCGTCCACCAACCGCAGTAGTTAATCTCTTCTAGGCCGAGTTGCCCCAAGTCGGTTGGAGTGAAAACGAGCCCAAGATTTTCAGCAATTTGCGCGAGGGTTTGGTTCACTGCCATAAACGCGTACACGAGTTCCTTCGCACGAACACCAATGTTCCGGTTCCCGTGTTGCCCCCGGTCTGCGATTGCTACATCTGCGACGACTGCGTACGCATGGTAGTGCTTGATCACGTTGAAGGGCGCACCCTCATACAGCTTCCGGAGTTCAATCGCTAGATGATTTCGCCCGATGCGGTCAACGAAGCTAACCGCCCAGTGGTTGCCATAGCCGACCCAACCACCCTCCGGAGATGTGTCGTACCCAGGCTGTTGCTCGAACTCAGCCAGTACCTCGTCGCGTACATATGCGAGCTCCATGGGAGCAAACGCACCCTTTCCCTTTCCATGGATGGGAGCGGTCCGGCCAGGCCAGAAGAGGCTTTCCTCTACGGGCTCTGAGATAGGGCTGCTGTGGGGATCAAGTAGGAGCTCTGTGCAGGAAACTTGGGAGATTTGGTTGGCGAAATCGAGATCAATGTCCTTGAACCAGAACTGACGCGCGGCCTGAACCGTGTGCCAACCATGCTTGGCGATGATTTCGGCAACGCTAGTGTCATCGGTCGAAAAGCGCTCATCGAAAAAGACGGCCACGGCGGCACAAGAGCGCTGATGGAGAAAGTCTTCCAAATAGTCCTTCAATACGGTGACTCGCGCAGTCGAGTATCCGTCCGAGGTGTAGGTAGACACCGACTCAACGCGAACCACATCGTAGACAGGCCTCGACAGATCATCCCAGCAAACCATTCCATTAGCGAGATTTCTAGGGACAAGCCGATATGCGGCGAGGAATTCGGGGTGAATCTGCAGCACCGTTTGCTTGCTATTGTCCCAAACGGCGAGCAGGCTTTCGTAACGCGGGCCTGCGGGGCTTTGAATCCAAAATTGAAAAACTTTCGAGTCGTCGGCTCCAAGTGACGTATTGGAACTGTCCGAACTTACTTTGTGGTGCAGGCCCCCTTGAACCTGAAGCACTGTTGGCAGCTCGGAGACAGGAATCATGGCCGTATAGAAGAGCCGGTTCCCCTTGTATCCGTTTTGTTCTTCACTCGTAATTTCCCCTATTAGAACCCGGTCGTCGGAAAACTTTATAAGCGGGCTTTCGCAATGAGCGAGAGGTGCGGGCCAAGAGCCGACTGGAACGACCAGGGCGGGTGTACCGGACGAATTAGATGAACCGGGAGATTCGGCCATAACTCATTTTATGAGGCGGTCACCTCGAGGACGAAAGACTATACCTCGGAAGGCAGGGTCGGATCAGGATCATCCTCAAGAATATCGTCCTCGTACCCCTCGTCGTCATGGAACGTCGGAGCAGGAAGTACAGGCGCATGGTTCTGGGCTAATTCCGCAAAAAACGTATGCATCGGGTTGTCAATGGGCCATTGGTCACGGAGGGCTACAGCCTGCGAAACATGGCTGAGATCTGCTGGAGGAGGGGTAAGCCCCGCGTAGGTACGCACGCCCGGCCCTCGAAGAGTGTTCGTAAATAGGACACTTCGGAAGCTGCGTCTCATCTCGTCAGCGAATGATTCAGCAATGCTCAGCACATGCAGAGCGAAAAACGGCTGAGACAGCGCCAAGCCCTTCGGACTCTCGTGAATCAGATGGTGGAGAAGACGAGTGTCCATCTCGTTCTCACTGTGCAAGAGCTCGTCGAGCGCTTCAAGCGTTGGACCATCCAAGTCTGCGATGTACCAAAAGATCGGAGCTAGAGCGTGGTACGCCTCCGGAAAGATGCGAAGAAGATCAATGAAGTCGAAAATCGCGTCACGGTACTCCGGAGAGTTCTTCGCATCACGCAGACTCGACCAAGAGAACGACGAAGGGATGGCCTTATAGTCAGAATCCACCCCATCGCTGTCCAGCTTCGCTCTGTGCTGCAGCCGTTGTTTCAAGAACGCCACAATCGCTCTAGGACAGGTAGAGCACAACTGCGAAAACAATCCACCGATAGAGTCGCGCTCAAGCTTTTCGATAGGGACTAGATTCGAGAGAACACGTTCGGCCTGGTCGCGGCTGAAAAGGTTCTTTGGTAGAGGGTGAACCCCAAGATTGTGGCAGTAATGTCCAGCAAGATACTGCTCCGTTCCGATTTTGAGGTCAGCATAGAGTTGGGCGGCTTCCGCTGCATAGCTGGAATGCTGCATGAAACGCCGCAGTCCAGCCATGAGATCGGCTAAAACGTAGTCCTCTGTGCGTGTCGCAAGAGCACGTAGCAAGTCAAAATCTTCAGGGATTGCGTACTCGACAGGAAATCCATAAGACGCTGTGCAGGCCGAAGCCCGGGCTAGAAAAACGTTCGGAGATTGCGCAAACAATAAACCGTAGTGCTGATATTGTGAGGGGTTGGAATAGCGCCATGCTTGCAGTGCAAAGGCCCCCTCCGTCGCCAGATAGGGCTTCTGATCAGTGACCAAATGTTCACTGAATGCACCCAGAAAATCGGCATCTTTACAGAGACGAGAAAACACCTGATCGAGGGCTTGGAGCCGCAGACCTGCGTCCACAGCAACGCGGATTACTCGTTCAACTGCATGGATCTGGTCCATCTGTCTCGGATGAGCTTGCGTAAGCTCGTCGAACGCCAGATCTTCGATACTCTGCCGCCAACCAGGAATCGAAACATCGTTGAACCTGATTTCTCCATCCTCATAAGGGTTCGTGCAAAGAGCGTAAAGAAGATTGCCAAAGGGGGGAGTTTGGAGCTCGGCCAGGATACTCGCAGCTCTTGCTTTGACGGTAGCTGACAGTGCCGAACGACGACCGATCCGGCTGAGCAATAGTCGAAGCTTGAAGGACAGAGCGGGACTTAGGTTTCCAGAACCGATACGAGCATGAATGCATTCGAGCGCCTTGAGGCGTTCGACCTCCTGCCAATCGAGCTCTTCTTGGGTAACAGAGCGGCCCATCTTCGGATGAAACTCAGCGATGACGTATCCAAGCTCCTTTGCAGCCAACACAGCAATGCGTGGCGAGGACGAGGCGAGCTTCTCGCAGATGATCTTCAACACACGCTGCCTGAGATGGGCCGTGCCGGTGTAATTCACTGGCAGCGCTGTGAAGGTGAAGGCACGCTTCCTCCAACCGTGGTCATCGACTTCGCACGCTAACAGCTCGTTGAGCAGGTCAAATGGCGTGAACTTACCGCTATAGGCGGAGTCATCTCCGGCTTTCTTCTCGACCATGTCGAGGAATCGTTCATTGAAATGGACGCTTTTGTATCGGTGATACGAGAGCGCTTCTTTAAGAGCTCTACGGGCTCCGTTATGGACGCCCTCGTTATTCGCCTGAGACAGCGTCCACAGTCGATCGAAGGCTCCCTGCGCAGCGGCCTCATGATAGATCGTCACACCTAGAAGCGGTGACACCTGCCGGAGCAATTCGTCCTGCGTCACCTTCCTGATGCTGTAGAACCGCTCGGGCTGCACTGGCTCGTCCATCGCGATCTCGGCGATTCGTTGCACACGTTCCGGTTGAAACGGCGAAAATGATGCAATGTCGCGCAGAAACCGTTCTCTTTCAATCGCACCTTGAGCTCGAAAGCTAGCGTATAGTGTTTCCCAGATTTGATCGAGCAGCCGTGACTCGGGTGTACGTTGGGTGATCCTCCAGTCCAACTCCGCGAAGTTCTTAAGGAGATTTGAAAGATGGGTGTCACTGAACGACTCAAATACTGCATCTGCAAAACCCGTCGACACCCCTGATTGCCCCACCGATGCCGACTCCAAGAGGTAGTCTCCAAACAGATCCGGAGCAATGCGTAGTCCACCTCTTCCGCGTACCAGAACGCCCCGCTGTTCAAGGTCATCAAGCCCCTGCCAAACTTGGTCGGGGCGAATAGAAAGAAAGGCTGCAGCACGGTTACCGAAGTTGTTGTCTTGTTCCAAAACCGGCTGAACGGCAGACATCAACCGGAGCAACTCTTGCCGGCTTCTACCACCTGCGGGAAGATCCCCTTCGCAGTCTGCTGCGAACTTTGAAAACACAGCATTGCGAAAGTCGAGGTCGTTGACCAACAGATCGGGTGATATCTGTCCGCGTGCAATCAGTCGGCCGCCAACGACAGTTATCAGAGGAGTATCTGCGGAAACCCTGGAGAGTGCTTCAGCATTGCTCTCGAACTGAGTTCCCAAGACTTCCCTGGCAATTTCCAAGACAGCATCGGGATTGGGTTCACGCAAGGAATCGAACCGGCGGATAAAGCTCTCGTCGGCCTCACGAGCTAGCGTTTCGTTGACGTACGCTTGACCGCTAGGCCGCGTTGCAATCACTAGTTTGCGTTTTGGTCCATTCCCGGTGTCGGTTGCGACATAAGCGATCAGATGGTTGAGATCGCTGTACTGGTGCGCATCGTCAACGATCAGGACAGTGTTCTCCGCAGGAACAGCCTTCGATGTCTCGTCGGTCCACTGCCCATGTGGATTCACCCATAGATAACGCCATCCTGTGAGCGACGTAGACCAGTCGATCAATAACTTCGTCTTTCCGACGCCACCTCGGCCAGGAAGGACGGCGATCCGTACACCATCGTCTTCAATAAAGCGCTTCAGTTCCTGGAGCCGCCCACGGCGTCCATAGAGTGTCTGGTCGTAATCGAAAAGAACCCCACGAGGTCCTCGGCGTTTTGGTTCGTAGAAAGTGTTTACGGCGATCTGAGAAGTACGTCGCTCAAGGACCTCGATGCGACTTTCATGATCGGCAAGCTTCGCGTCAACGTCGGCAATCCAGGTTCGCAGCGCGGCTGCGGAAATGTGGTCCGCGAGCGTCATGGACGATGCGGTCAACTCCTGAAGAAGCATTGCATGCGTTAATACTTTGTCTCCTGCTTGGCCGAGGAGGCTGACGACAAAGCTGAAGAGATTGCGGTATTGAATCTTTGCTCTTTGCTCCGAATTGTCTGGATCGCGCGCTTGGAGCTCTTCGCGAACAAGACGTTCAACCTCCTCGTGATTGCCCGCTCCGGTTACCCACTCAAAAGATCGAACCAGATCTTTAAAATCATTTTCGTCCTGGTCATCGAGAGTCCGGTGTAACGCTGCCCAACTCTCTTCCGTAACGGCTTCCGGTTTCGGGCAGGACTTAAGAAAAGTCTTTATAGCGAGAAGAGGCACGCTCGCTGAAGCGCCCGACAATGCTCCACTCTGTATCTGTTTCCAGAGTTCGATGCCAGGTTCAGCCGGCGACCAAGGAGATCGTTCCTTGCTTACAAAAGACGTCGTCAGAAATCGAAAGGTGATGCTGAGGCCCGGATTGGACTCACGATGACGACAGAAATTCGCAATGGACTCAAGGCTATCCGGCGTCCGCAGAGTGATATTGGAACTGGTCTGCTTCAGTTGTTCTAGAAGACGCTTCTTACTTCCACCGTCCGAATTAGCTGCAGCGACAACGGTGTCAATATCCTCGCCTGCTTCGAGGACAAGTTGATTTCCATCCGGAAGATCGAGCCAACGCGCGATCGTGACATTGACCTGGTAGATATACCCGGCGAATGTGGAAGCTGCGTCGCGCCCCGGAATGGGAAAGAAGCTCATTGACCTTCCAGTTTATCTTTTGAACTGGCGGGTACCCCCATTAGTTCTGGGTGAATTACAGCATTACGCCAGCATTCCGAGAGAGTGACAACAGGACATTACGCAGCAATCTGATGCACGTAGTACGGGACTTCCTTATCCGAGAGTATGTGTTCTAGTCGTTCTTTGCTCGCTCCGCTCGGAGTAAGCCATTCGGACAGATACTTCTCCTGAAGCGTGATGATGGTGCGCTGATGTCCCGTTGCAGCGACTTCAGGAAGCGGTTCATCGGTAATCGCGGCGAACGAGTAGAGGTCTGGCTCATTGGGTTTCGTCCAGCGGTCCCAGATGCAGGCTACGAGCATGTCGCTGGATGGTTGAGGATCGAACTCTAGGACGAGATTCTTTGGTTTCTCTTCGGGAGCTAGCTTGCGATGTTCATAGAGATGAAGCGGAACATTCTCGTAGAAGCCTGAAATGACCAACACGGCATGATGCTGCCCGTAGACCTTGCTCCAGTAGTCATCCAGACTGTCGCGCCGCGCGTTGTACGTTCCCGGAAACCGCTTGTCGTAGTCTGCGGGCTTTCCCGCCAACCGGCAGGCGTAGCGCATGGGACGAATGAGGGTCTTATCATTTTCTCGAATGAGGACTGGCGCGTAGATCATCGGGAAGATGCGGGCGTCTTCATTGTTGGGTTCGGTTCTTCTGAGATCTGCCAGCTGTTCCAGCAGAGCCTGAGACTTAGCAGTCCCGATGCGAACGTCTTCCCGAGCCTTCTTCGTTTCCTTCTTTGCGAGGGCTTCTTCGGCAACCGCGATACGCCGCTTCTGAACGAAGACTTCGCTCTCCCAATCCGTTCGCTTCTCTTTGAGGTACTGAGCGATGTATCCGGCGGTGCGCTTTTGAACCTCCGTTTCCGGGTTTGCGAAGTTGCGCTGCAAATCGCGCGACATCTTGATGTCTTCGCCTTCGGCTCGGCGGCGGTATGCGTCTTCAAACGCCTCCCAATCGACTTCCGCCTCGTAGCGGCGCGAGAGGTGTTTGAGGTTCTGTCGAACTCGTGCCGAGTAACACATGGGTTTCCATTATAAGATTTTGGGCCCGATTCACATCTTGACCAGACGCAAGCCGTTATCTATGAGCTAGATAGGAATTCATGCACCTGTTCTTATGCAATTCGGCGGCTTGACCTTCCTCCCCACTGATAGGCGAATATAAAGCGAAGGTGTTCGCCATGGCCTCCGCCGCCACAATCCGGGTGCAAGTAGAGTCGGCCCTCGCGCGGAAGTATCCTTCTGCACTGACGCCTCCCCCTCGCATGGTGCGCCCGGTCGTTTCGTCGGGCATAGACGCTCTTGACGAACTGATACAGGGGGGCTTGCCCGTTGGGGCGGTTACGGAGTTTGTAGGAGAAGAGTGCTCCGGGCGTATGTCGCTGGCCCTGTCGTTCCTGTCGCAGATTACGGCGATGGGCAAGGTGTGCGCTTGGATCGACGCCTCCAATACCTTTGACCCCTCATCGGCGGCTTCGGTCGGCGTAGACCTCAAGCGGCTCTTGTGGGTGCGTTGCGGTGTCAGCGAGGCAACCGTCGAACCTGAGACACGGAAGTTTGCTCTTCCCGCAGCGTGCTTCGCTTCCAAGCCTGGATTGAAGGGACTTCATGGCGGCGGACATGGAACGCACCCACGATCAGAGGTCAAAGGACTTTCAGCCGCTGTCGATAAGTTCTTGAGCAACGAAACAGTGACTGCCAGATGTGCGGAGCCAATCTCAAAACCTCGGCCTGCTCCACGGCACTTTGAGTCCAGCTTGAAATCGTCCACTGTACCTGTACGCACCCCGCGACGCGCGAAAGTCTACAGCGCGGTTGAGCAAGCACTAAGGACAACAGACCTGTTGATTCAGACTGGCGGTTTCAGCGCAATCGTTCTTGACTTTGGAGAGATCGCCAGCGAAGTGGTCTCTAAAATCGAGCTGTCCACTTGGCATAGGTATAGGGTCGCGTCGGAGCAGACCCAATCGAGCATCGTGCTCCTCTCGCAATACGCTTGTGCCAAGAGCGGCTCAGAATTACAGCTTCGGCTTTCCGCGCTGGAGAACCTGAGAGAAGAGCGAACGGTATTCACCGGTCTCAAGGCCCGCGCAGAAGTGCTTCGACAGCGTTTCCCGCAAGCTCCCTCGAACGTCGTACCAATGCGAAAGTCACCTCAACGGATCTGTGAAGCTCGCTGGGATCATCGCGCGAGTTGGGCAGGTCCCCGATGAAGCATGTGCCTGAGCTATATGCCTGCATTTATGTGCGCGAACTCCCCGCTCAAGCATTGCTGCGTTTACGGCCTGAACTGAAGGAGAAGCCATGCGTCGTTCTGGAGGGTGAAGCACTTGGCCAAACAGTGTGTTCCCTGAATACGCGGGCGCGACTGCTCGGACTCCGGCAAGGCATGACGAAGGTTGAAGTTGAGACCTTCGAAGACGTGATCGTGTTGCAGCGAAGCGTGAAAACCGAGAGTGCCGTCCGTTCTGTTTTGTTGGAATGCGCTGGAGCCTTCTCACCACGACTGGAAGATCGAAGTGTCGATGGGATTTTCATCTGCGCCGTGGACGTTGCAGGCACAGAAGGTTTGTTTGGACCTCCACAACTTCTGCCGAAACTCGTTCGCCAACGCATTAGCGCTGTCGGTGTCGTTGCCTCGGTGACTGTGAGTGCGAACCTGAACACCGCCATTTGCCTCGCGCGTGGGCTCAAACATGGAGTGGCAATTCAAGTTGTGCCTCGCGGGGCCGAGGCGCAAGCGTTAGGGGCGCTCCCTGTCTCGGTGTTACACATCACGCCGTCGCAAGCGGAAACCTTCAGCGTATGGGGAATTCGTAATGTCGCTGCACTCGCTGCGCTCCCCGAGAAGTCCCTGATCGCTCGTCTGGGGCAAGATGCCAAGCGATTGCTACAGCTCGCGAACGGTACACGACCACACCTGTTCCAGCCGATTGATATTCCCTTCGTGTTGGAAGAGCAGATTGAACTCGATTTTCCGTTGGACGATCTTGAATCCCTGCTCTTCGGCGTTTCAACGATGCTGGAACAGCTTATCGTTCGCGCCAAGTCTCGCGTGCTCGCCTTAGCTTCGGTGACGATTACGCTACGTTTGGGCGGTGGAGGCTCTCACGAACGCAAGGTGAATCCGCGCGTGCCGACGAACGAAAAGCAGCTATGGGTCAAGCTGTTGCACCTTGACCTCGAAGGCCATCCTCCACCCGCGTCCATCCTTGGCGTTCACCTCTTCGCGGAGACAGGAGCAACAAGCAAAGTTCAACTTGGGTTGTTCTCTCCACAACTGCCTGAACCCGGAAAGCTCGATGTGACCTTGGCCCGTATTACGGCCATCGTTGGCGAGAACAACGTCGGACAAGCGGTGCTTGACGACACACTGCGAGCGAGCGATTTCCATGTAGAGCCGTTCTCGATCACCACTGCGGAGCCCACGCCTGTTCAGAAGTCTTCTGCATTGTGTTTACGTGTACTCCGTCCTGCTGAACGGACAAGGGTTGATATTCAGCGCGGACTTCCGCAACAAGTTCACTTCCGTTCACGTTGCTACTTGATTCAGGAAGCCTACGGGCCTTGGCTGAGCGGCGGCGATTGGTGGAACGAAGCGATCTGGGGGAACGAGCAATGGGATGTCGTCGGCAAGGCCAGCGACAACGCGATGCTTGTGTGCAGGCTGGCACGGGACTTCATCGCAAACGATTGGCGAGTGGCGGGTCTCTATGACTAATCGCTACGTCGAACTCCACGCAAACAGTGCCTTCTCGTTTCTGGAAGGCGGTTCTCAACCCGAAGCCCTGGCGGAGCGGGCGTTCGCCTTAGAGATGCCGGCGATGGCGCTTATGGATCGCAACGGATTCTATGGGTCTGCGCGCTTTCACAAGATCGCTGAAGAAAACGGCATCAAGGCGCACGTCGGCGCTGAAGTCTCCGTCTCAGCTCTGGGCAACCGGTTAGCGCCTCCCATTTGGACGCCACATCAACACCTCGCCGAACCCTCGCGCCTTGCTCTGCTGTGCGAGACCAGAGAGGGATACCAGAACCTTTGCCAACTCATCACGCGCTTCAAGATGCGTGAGAGCACCAAGCAGGAAGGCTCGGCAAAGCTGGCTGATGTGGAGGAGTACAGCAAAGGTCTTGTCTGTTTGACCGGAGGCGATGAAGGGCCGCTGGCTGCGGCGCTCATGACCGGAGGCGAAGCTGCTGGCCGCGAAGCGGTGGAGAGGCTGGTTCGTATCTTCGGACGAAGCAACGTCTATGTCGAAGTACAGCGACATCGCGAACGAACGCAGGAGTGGAGAAACCAAGCTGCGTTGCGGATCGCTGAATCGCTCCGTTTGCCCGTGCTGGCAACGAACGGCGTCCGCTATGCCACCAAGTATGACCGCGAGATCGCGGACCTCTTCACTGCCATACGGCACCATACGCCTCTCGACCATGCCGGGCGATTGTTGGCAATCAACAATCAAAGGCACCTTCGACCCGCAGAGCGAATGGTCTCGCTCTTCCGAGACATTCCGGGCGCCGTCGAGAACACGGTCGAACTCTCGTCGCGCTTGGACTTCCAACTCTCAAAGCTTGGCTACGAGTTCCCGCGTTATCCGGTTCCGGATGGCGAGTCTATGGATAGCTTTCTTGCGAAACGCGTGGCTGAGGGCGTAGCCCGGCGCTACGGTCCAAAGCGCGATGCCGGTCTTCTCGAACGCGCGAAGAAGCAAGTGGCACACGAACTGGCGCTGATCGAAAAGCTTGGTTTCGCCGGTTACTTCCTTATTGTTTGGGACATCGTTGAATACTGCAAGAAACACGGAATCTTGATTCAAGGCAGAGGCAGTGCCGCGAACTCGGCGGTCTGCTACGCGCTGGAGATTACCGCTATTGATCCGGTCGGCATGGAATTGCTCTTTGAGCGTTTCCTCTCTGAAAGCCGTGGCGAGTGGCCCGACATCGACCTCGATCTCCCTTCGGAAGAGAGGCGTGAGCAAGCAATCCAGTATGTCTACGAGCGTTACGGTCGGCTCGGCGCGGCTATGACTGCAAACGTCATCACGTATCGCGGCAAGTCCGCAGCACGCGAAGTCGGCAAGTCACTGGGCTTCGACCCCGAGTCCTTGCAACGCCTGTCCGGGCTGGTGGCGAACTACGAATGGAAAGGCCCGAATGACACGATGGCGCGTTCGTTCCAGAACGCGGGCTTTGACGTGGAGCATCCGCGTATAGCAAAGTACCTCGAACTCTGTATGCGGGTGCAAGACTTTCCGCGTCATCTTGGCCAGCACTCGGGCGGCATGGTGATCTGCCAAGGCCAGCTTGATAAGGTCGTCCCGCTCGAAAGGGCTTCCATGCCTGGAAGAACTGTCGTGCAGTGGGACAAGGAAGACTGCGCCAACCTAGGAATCATCAAGGTTGATTTGCTCGGTCTCGGCATGATGGCCGTATTGAAGGATTGCCTGTCACTCGTGCCCGAGCATCACGGCGAACAACTCGATCTCGCACAACTGCCGGAAGACGAGGAAGTCTATCGAACTCTACAGCGTGCCGACACGATTGGGATGTTCCAAGTGGAGAGCCGGGCGCAGATGTCGTCGCTGCCTCGCAACCGGCCTGAGAAGTTCTACGATCTGGTCGTACAGGTCGCCATCATTCGTCCCGGCCCTATCGTCGGCAAGATGATGCATCCTTACATGCGGCGCAGGCAGAGGCAGGAGGAAGTGACGTACCCGCACCCCTCTCTTGAATCGACGCTCAAGCGAACACTCGGCGTGCCCCTCTTCCAGGAGCAGCTCTTGCGTATGGCAATGGTCGTCGCCAATTTCACCGGTTCGGAAGCTGAAGAGCTTCGTCGAGCCGTTGGGATGCGCCGCTCGTGGGAGCGGATGAAGAACCTTGAAGGTCGTCTGCGGGATGGCATGACTGCTAATGGACTTGATATTGAGACGCAAGAGACCATCATTCAGAACATCAGCTCGTTTGCCCTCTACGGCTTTCCAGAGAGCCATGCTGCCAGTTTCGCGCTCATCGCGTACGCATCGGCGTATATCAAAGTGAAATACCTCGCGGCCTTCACCTGCGCGATGATGAACAACCAGCCGATGGGTTTCTACAGTCCCTCCGTCATCATTGAAGATGCACGGCGGCATGGCTTACGGGTAAAGCCGATTGACATCCAGGTATCGGACTGGCCCTGCACTATCGAGCACGAGGACGACCGTTCCCTGTCTCTGCGGCTGGGGCTTGGGTATGTGCGAGGACTGCGGAGCCAATGTGCAGAGGCAACCGTTAGGGCACGTTCGAGCGGACTCTTCCGATCTGTGGATGATCTGGTGCTTCGCGTTCCTCGGCTCAATCGAAAAGAACTCTCACTCCTTGCTAACGTAGGAGCCTTGAACAGCCTCGATGGTGTCGAGCATAGACGCGATGCTCTCTGGCAGATAGAACGGGCTGGCAAGCCGGAAGGCCCGCTGCTCATGCAGCAAAGCGAACTGCTGCGGGAAGACTCCCCAGAGATACCGCTGCAGCCGATGAGTGCCGAAGAGCGACTTGTTGCAGATTATGCAGTGAGTAGCGTCACAACCGGCCCGCATCCGATGTCCTTCCGACGCGAGGAGTTGAGACGACGCGGATATTTGCGGGCTGCCGACCTTGCCCAGCGGCCTCACGGCTCATATGTCAGAACCGCAGGGCTCGCGATCGTTAAGCAACGTCCTGGTACTGCTTCCGGTGTTGTGTTTCTCTCCGTTGCGGACGAGACGGGAGTCTTCAACGTCTTCGTGGCCCCGGACTTTTTTGAAAGGAATCGACGGCTCATCACGACTGCGAAGTTCTTGGCGGTAGAAGGACCGTTGCAAAAAGAAGGCCCGATCATTCATGTGATGGCGAAGTCACTCAAGGAACTTTCGGCAGAGAGCCAGGCTGGCCGCTTACAGGTGACATCGCATGACTTCCACTAACAAAGGCTCAAAGGTCGGCGGTCACCGAGACGAGGTCGATCAGCAGAAACTTGGACCAGCGATGGTTGTCGCTGCTGGTCTCATTCTTGGAATGCGGACGATCCGCTGGGAGGCAACGCACAGCGATGGTCTTTCAAGCACTGAATGGGAGAAGGAAGTCGAGCACAGTGTACGGGTGGCCAAGCGCGTTCTGACTTTCTTAACGACTCGGTATCCCGACCTCTTTCAGACAAAGAAAGTGCCTTGGTACGTGGCGAATGACGACGATTCGCCACGCTAAACCTCCGACGGAAATCAGATATCGAAGAGGAACGACATAGGATTCTTCACACAGGTTCAGTGGTGCGATAATCATCGGATTATAAAATCACAGCCCAGTCGTTGAGCGGGAACAAGGGTGTCGCGTGTACATCGGCAAGATTGCTATACGAAATTTTCGGTTGTTGGCGAAGGTCGAGCTTGGGCTCGAAGAACAGACCACTGTTGTCGTTGGACGTAACAACAGCGGGAAAACTTCGATGTCAGAAGTACTACGTCGTTTTCTCGACAAGGACAAATCCATCTTTCAGCTTGAGGATTTCTCTAGCGCCTGTTACGACTGCTTTTGCGAAGCCTATGACAAACACAAGGCGGGTGAGGCAGACGAAGATGTCAGGAAAATCATCCCCCATATCGAACTTCGCCTGACATTCAAGTACGACCTCGATAAGCCCTATAACCTTCTCAGCGATTTCATCATTGACGTGAACGAGACTGCGGACACTGCCGTAGCGGTTGTTCGGTACGAGCTCAAAGGCGGGTCGATCACTCCCTTTTTTGCCGATCTTCCCGACGCGCCGCTCACCGAAGAGAACCGAGGGGCTTACTTCCGTGATCTTCGGACGCGGCTTCCGCAATTTTATGAGTTCAAGGTATTCGCGGAAGACCCGTCAGATCCCGAGAATACTCGATCCATGAGTCTGAGCACGTTGCAAGGACTCATCCACACAGGGTTTATCAACGCTCAACGCGGTTTGGACGGGGCGACTTCGAAAGACACCGAGGTTCTTGGAAGGATCCTGGAAGGTCTATTCACAAACGCTTCCTCGCCCAATGCCAACACGACTGAGCGCGTGATTGCAGAAGCTCTCAAAGAGGCCGTTGCCGAGATACAGGACAAGCTAGATACCAACTTTGCAGGTGAGTTGAAGAAGCTGATCCCTACGTTCAAGACCTTTGGTTATCCGGGATTAGGTGGCCCAGAACTTCAGACTGAAACTACTCTCGACATTAAGAGGATGGTCACAAATTTCACCAAGGTCAGCTACTCAGGCTACTCCGGTGTCTCTTTTCCTGAAGCGCACAACGGTCTGGGCGCTCGAAATCTGATCTTCATCCTTCTTCAATTGGTCACTTTCTACCGCAGCTACCGAGCATCGACACCTGCGCCTGGTATCCAAGTCATTTGCATCGAAGAGCCAGAGGCACACCTTCATCCTCAAATGCAGGAAGTCTTCATCAAACAGCTATCGAAACTGACAACTGAATTGAACCAAGGCGCACAAGACGATCCGTGGCCCGTCCAGTTCATCGTCTCGACACATTCTTCGCATGTTGCAAATGCCGCCGGTTTTGAGAACATTCGGTATTTCATGGCTTCGCAAGTTGGAAACATACCCAACGTCTTACATACGAAAGTGAAAGACCTCCGCATCGGGATGCAGGCGTTGGACCCCGACGCTTCCACCTTTCTCCAGCAATACTTGACGCTGACCCGTTGCGATCTGTTCTTCGCTGACAAGGCAGTTCTGGTTGAGGGGCTAAGCGAACGGCTGATGTTTCCGAGCTTTGTAAAGCAGCTAGAAATGCTACAACCAGCGCTACCCAAATTGTCTACGCAGTATTTGACCGTACTTGAAGTGGGCGGAGCCTACGCGCATCTCTTCTTCGATCTCCTAGAGTTTCTCGAACTGCCTTCGCTCGTATTGACAGACCTCGACAGCGTGGGGCCGCCACACAATAACGCGTGCGCAGTCCACGTAGGAACAGCGACAAGCAATGGCTGCATTAAGAGTTGGTTCGAAGACGATCATGCTCTCGCGACTTTAATCGCAAAAACTAACGATGAGAAAGTGAGCGGTGGTCGTCGCATCGCATATCAAGTTTCCGAAGTAGCAGGAGGACCTTGCGGTCGAACATTCGAAGATGCTTTCATTCTCGCGAATGCAACTCTCTTTGGTCTTACTGGCGCAAATAATGCAGAGCTGGAGATAAACGCTCGCGAGATTGCTTCTGGTGAGAAGAAGTCAACGTTTGCGCTCAAGTATGCGATTCAAGAGAAGGGTTGGTCTGTCCCTCGGTATGTCCGGGAAGGGTTGGCATGGCTCGCTGAGAGGCAAGCCTACTTAGACCCTGACCCCCAGCTTCAAATGCTGGCAGAGGCGACAGTGGCAGTTCCGGAAGCGGTCACGCTTGCAGCCGTTCAAGGGGAAGCTGATGCCGAAAACTAAGCCGACCAATCCGGCGATCCAAGCCAGTGAGCAAGCCCTCGGGAAGCTGCGTGAGTGCCTTTCCGATAAGAAATCCTTTGTTCTGGAAGCCGGAGCGGGTGCCGGGAAGACATATTCACTTGTACATGTACTGCGTGATCTCATTGATCAGCACAAATTCGACTATCCGAGAGCGAACAGCAAGATTGCTTGCATTACGTTCACGAATGTTGCTAAGGACGAAATCCTCTCTCGAACCGATCGAAGCCCTCTGATTCAATGCGACACGGTACATGGGTTCTGCTGGGCCCTAATCGCTCCCTTTCAAAAGCAGCTAAGAGAACTTGTGCCTACTTTGCCAGAGTGGATAAAGAAACTGGCCGAGGAGCAGAAAGTCGTTCCAGAAATCGTGGAATACAGTTTCGGGCATAGACGGGTAGGAGACAAGACCCTTTCTCTTGGACATGATGACATCATCCCTTTGACCGTTGAATTGTTGAAGAGTGTCAAATTCAGAACCTTGTTCGCGTCACGCTACCCGATTGTCCTGGTTGATGAATACCAAGACACCGATGCCTCTTGGATCGAAGCGATCAAGACACACTTCTTGGGGTTACCGAATTCACCATTGTTTGGCTTCTTCGGGGACCACTGGCAAAAGATCTACGAGGGCGGCTGTGGGGAAATTGTTCATCCCTCGCTGACTGTCATTGGCAAGCAGGCAAACTTTCGGTCTGTGCAGGACATTGTTGATTGCCTGAACCGGATGAGGCCCCAGCTCACACAGTTTTCCGAAGACCCGACCTCCAAGGGGGAGGTCTCGGTATTTCATACAAACGGCTGGACTGCGACAAGAAGAAAAGGCGCTCACTGGGCCGGTGATCTACCAGAAGAGATGGCGGGACAAGCTTTCGACTCGGTGAAACAATCCCTGTTGGATGGTGGTTGGGATTTCTCAGCGCAGCGCACGAAGATTCTCATGTTGACGCACCGTGCGTTGGCAAAGGAGCAGGGATATAGCAGTCTTCCTGGGATTTTCAGCTTCAACACTTCCTTTACGAAGAAAGAGAATAAGCTGATCGCATTTCTCGTGGACAGTTTAGAGCCTGCGGTTGAATGCTTCGTCGATAAGCGATATGGCGCAATGTTTGCCGCATTGGGCAGCAAGATTCCTCCAATCAAATCCAAGGCCGATAAGAAGCGTTGGTCGGACTCAATGAACAAGCTTCTCGAACTCAGAGCCACGGGAACGGTCGGTGACGTCGTCTCGCATCTCCGATCCGCTAAACGTCCTTGGTTACCGGACGCCGTTGAACAGCTAGAAAACGATCTGGATCGAATCGACTCGTTTGCCGATGGCGAGGTTCCACGAGGCATAAGCGAACTCGCAGAATTTCATAAAGTGCCCTATCGGGAAATCGTCGCTCTTCGTTCTTACCACTCTGGGTTTTCGCCGTTTGAAGTGAACCACGGTGTCAAAGGCGCAGAATTTGAGAATGTGCTGCTTGTTGTCGGTCGAGGCTGGAGTGACTACAACTTCGCAGAGATGCTGGAATGGGCAGCGAATCCAGCCGCTGTCCCCGCCGCGAAACTGACAAAGTACGAGCAGAATCGGAACCTCTTCTATGTGGCATGTTCTCGACCGAAAAAGCGGCTCGCCATCCTTTTCACCCAACTGATGTCTCCGGCTGCTTTGGCAACCGCCACATACTGGTTCGGTGCAAACTCGATGAGTGCGCTTCACCAGCCGTAATGCAGTTGTTCCGTGAGCGATTTGGCTCTTTGGTCACAAGGACAGACCGGAGCCGGAGCTTTGGTCGAAACCCTTTAGTTCGGCCCGTTCGATTGCGGGATTTCCGGCTAGGCTTAGGCCAAGCGGAGCCAAGGCTTCTTCTGCGAGGAGAGGACGCGCTCCTCGGTCAAAGAACTGTCCCGCATTATCAATGTGTAGCCACCCCTTCGGCTCTGCGGTCTGTTGGTAGCTCTGGATGTCACCATGCTCCCGCCGCCATACTAGCGTATCCGTTTGGGCCGCGCCGATCGCAGCGATTGCTGGCTCCCAATGGAGCGTCTGCGTGGATGTAGGCTGCAGACTTTCCAAGACTTTTCCAATGGGTTGTTCTGGCTCAGATGTGACAAGTTCGGTCACTCGATTTGCGTATCTCTCAGCGAGAGAAAGTGTTGAAGGCTCGGCTTCAGTTCGCCGGACATGGTCTCCAATCAGATTGCTGGTAGCTTCGGTTCGCGATATGCCTTGCTCTAGCTGTCGTTCCGCAAAACGAAGGTCTTCCCGAATGACCTCCGGGGACAAGGTCGAAGCGTACACTTCAACCGGCATCTTCTGTCCTTCCTGGTTCACTTCCTTTATATGGGCGTGTTCGTTTTGAAAGTTCATCGTCTTTTCCTTCGGTAAATTGAGTTCAATGGCTGCCGTCTTACTCACATCTCTGCCGAGATCCTTTGCCAGACGTGTGCTGTCGTCGGTGTAAAGCCGCACATCGAAGGCCGCTCGCGAGACGGCAACATAGGCAAATCGCTGGTTGACTAGATCGCGGTGGGCGGACACGTCCACATTGATGAGAACTCGGTCGGCGGTGAGCCCTTGAGAACTATGGGATGTGACGGCATAGCCATGATCGAAGTGCCTCATCTGCTCAGGCCGAAAGCTGACCGTTCTTTGCTTTTCGCCATCAAGACGGACGCGCATTTCCATCGGCGTCGCTTTCTCCACCGTTCCTAGCTGGCGGTTCGAGATGCCTAGCTCGCGATCGTTCGTTGTGAATTGAAGTCGGTCACCATTTGCAAATCTGCGCGGCGTTTCGCGATACGCAGTGATCCCGCGAAGGCGCTTTGGGTCGTAGCTGACCTGTTGACCGTCCTGCCGTTCCACGGTCAGCCGGTTTGCTTGCTCATCGATCGCGCGGACCGTCGCGTAGCCCAGCGGAGCTATCCCTAATTCCTTGCTACCACGGGTGTATTGCAAGACATCACCAGCCTGATATTGGGCGGCCCATTTTCGATCTTCGCTATTGAGTTCGGAACGCGCTGCCAACACCTTGAATTCTGTCTCTGCTCCGTGCAGACCACCGCGCTCCCTCAGCTCAGAACGAATCGCTTGGTTCAGCTCAACGCGACTCGCGTTATCAGGTGAGATGACGATAGTCCCGACAGGTTGAGCCGCGTACTCTCGGGCAATCTCTGCGACACGTTTTGGGCGGTCCGGCGTTTCGTACACTCGCCCCTGCTCTTTGAGTAACCGAACACCATCAGCCGTTTGTCCCTGCGAAAGATGCTCCACAGCGCGATGAAGTCCGGCGTCTTTCTGCCGGATGATCTCGTCTAGTTTCGATGTTTTGAGCCCTGCGTCTTGTAGCTGCTCAAATGGTTTCCCAGCGTCAACGCCCTGGTGCTGACGAACGTCTCCAATCAAAAGAACGCGATCACTCGGCCCGATCTTTTCGAAAAAGCTCTGAATCTGCTTCGTGCTCGTAAGACTCGACTCGTCAACCATGAAGAGACGCTTCGCTTCGGGATCAGAGACTCCCTGCGCTGAACCTCCGCGAGTGAGGAATTTCTGTAGAGTCTCAGCATTGACTCCTGCCTCCCGAAGTTGATTGGCAGCGCGATTGGTTGGCGCGAAACCTTCGACGGCGTAGCCGCCCCGCTCAGCACCCTCGCGTATGGCTTTTAGGGTCGTTGTCTTCCCACTACCCGCGTATCCCTGCAGACCATGTACCCGGTCAGATGTCGTCAATACTTCCTCTGCCGTTCGGCGCTGGGCTTGATTTAGCAGGTCAACGGAAGCGACATACTTGGCTGCGTCGTGTGGCTCCATGATCGGAGGTGCCGTGTTCTTGCCGGATAGGATGAAGTCGATATTGGAACGTTCCGCGTGGAGCATGTCGCGCGTGGTGAAGCGGGTTGCGGAATGCTGTCCCGGCACTTCCACTTTCAGAAACTCTCCCGCTGCCTCGCGTTTATGGAAGTTCGCTGCAACCTCGGAAAAGGTGACTTCTCCCATCCCGCGCCGGAGGGCGTCGCGCATGATCGCCCGCTCATCGATGACAGCGTCCCGCTCGAAATTCCTCGCCTTGGAAAAGCTCACGCTCTCACGCGCTTTCTGCTGCGGGTCACTTTCTTTCTGCTGCGTGTGCTGTCGTTCCTCAGCACGTTCGCGTGCTTCTTTCACGACACGATCCGCCTGGTTTCCGAACTCGTCCGCGATCTGTCGATGCGCTGCCAGCACCTTCTCTGGCGTCATGATTTGTTTACGATCTCGGGTGGTATGGGCTGCGATCTGTGCGGCCTCGGGACTGGAGAATCCACTCCTCGCGAGAGCTTCTTCAATCTGCTGACGCCGGGGGCTGGACGCGGCCAGATATTCGGGCGAATACCCCTTGATCTCGGGCGCACCGCTCCTGCCAGGCTGAATCTCATAACCGAGATTCTTCAGTCGGTACATTAGCTCCGATTGATAGACGGCGGTGGCAAACTGCTGCGAGGCGAAGAGGCTCTGGGGCTGCAACGCTCGGTATGAGCCGTCTTGGCGCTCCGTCATGTTGAAGACCACGGCGTGCGTGTGGAGTTGAGGAGCCGCATAGCCGTTCACCGGGCGAGCGGTGTCATGCTCGAACTTTGCAGCTACAAAGCGTCCAGTAGATTCGGGCGGATGGTTCCCACCTATCCGGGCTTGCGTGTATCGTTCCAGCTCCGAAAGAGCGACCGTGACGGCTGCTCGATGAGCATCACGCACGCGGTCATCTCCTCCAACCAAGGCCGTGAGTGAAACAGATTTCGGCGCTGAAAAAGTCGCGTCCCAGCCCGCCCGATGCTCTACAGGTTTTACCGTCTCACCCTGAGCGTTCTTGTACTCCTGCGCCTGCCGATGTTGAACAAGCTGGGCCCAGGTTCGAGGATGCTGCCCGTTGCTCAAGAGAGCGAAATCTTCGGCGGCTACACCTTCAGTGAGCCCAAAGGCACCGGCCATGCGGCCTTGCCACTCGCCAACGATCTCGTTGCCTTGCTTCCAATAGTTCTGCTCCGCCGCTGTGAACTCCTTCGCGTGGTACGTCTGGGCCTGCCCGGCACTCAGCGGCTTGGAAATGGTTAGCATTCGGGCAAGCGGCCTTTCAGCGTGAACAGGGGCCTCGTCTGTCCAACCGCAACGTCATCCTCTGGCTCTTGCACCGCTACGGGGACAGCGGCAGGCACCACTTCAACTTCCGCTTCGAGGTCGGGCGACTCTGGCAATGTCGGAATGCCGTGGAGCCGCTGAGGGTCAAAGTCGAGGGCATCGTCTTCGACGTCCCTCGGCTGAAAGCTCTCGGCAATGATGGGCCGGTCCAGGTACTCGAAGGCGAAGCGCGCCACCTTGTTTCCGAGCTTGAGATACGCTCGCCGCTCCTCCAATCCGCTCACCTCTGAATCAAGCACCAGCGGCTCAACCTGGCGGTCAACGGTGAAGTTCCTACCGTTCCGGCTGCCATCGAAATGAGTCTCCTTCACCCGCTCGATTTCTACCTTCCCAATGGCATTCGAAACCCACTCGGCGGCCTTAGGCTCGGTTGTCTTGAGAAAGATCTTCGTGGCTGGCTGAGACAGCATTACCTCGGCGAGATGCCCATAGATGTTCTCTAGCTGAGCCTTGCCCTGAAACCCAAGTACAAGAGGATTCTTGCTTTTCCGGTTCTCGGTGATGGCCGTATGAAGCTGTGGCAGTCTTTGCAGGCTGGCAAGCTCGTCAAGGACAAACCAAACAGGCGTCTGATGTTCTTTCGGGGCGCTCAAGAGCCTCAATACCAGCCAGTCAATCCAGAGGCTATGCAACGGCTGGAGTGCGTCCCTTTCCGTGGGTCGGGATGTGATGAATATCCATCCTCGCCGCGTTTCAGCCCATTCGGTAGCGCACCAGCGATGGCCCTTCGCGTCTTCGAGGGTGGGCAACATGCGAAGGCTGTCAGCCACCAATCCGAGCGAAGAAAGAACGCCGTTTCGCTGCGGCGGAGAGTCTCTGGCAATCATGGTCGCCATCTCTGTTCCACGCACCTGCTTGTCTATCTCGACCGGATTTGCCATCCAATCCGCGAGCTGCCGGGGCGTTGGCCCGGTGCGGAGAAGATGGGCAAAGATCTTCTGCGGAGTCTTGGTGAAGAACTCGTCCCTCTGGGTGTCCGTTGGCTGGTACAGAGACTTGGCGAGCGTCTTTGCTTCGGCTTTGCTCCGCAATTCTTCGGACGGCCCCCAATACGGACACCGCTGATCGAGAGGGTTCAGAACGATGTCGCAGCGGTCGGGCCGGTAGAAACGCTGGATGAACTCGCACGCCGGGTCGTAGACGATTGCGGTGTGCCCCCGCTCTTCGATCTGGCGGAGTACCTGCATGATGAGCGTCGTCTTTCCGGCTCCGGTATCGCCCATTAGCTCGATGTGCTGGGCTTCGGAGCGGGCCGGAATTCGCATAAGGTCTTTCGACTCTGAGGTCTTGAATCCGATTCCGTCTCCGCCGATTTGCTGGTTGAACTCCATCGGCGTCAGCATCACCGGTCCCTTCAACAATCGTCCGTATTTCATCTGGCGGCGACGCTTGATGTCCTTTCGGATAGAAAACGGGAGTTGAATCAATAAAGCCAGAAAACCGAAGAGGATCGGCTCCTCGTAGATGGAACCGAGGCCCTCGCCGGCGAATACGGATCGTTTCAGATAGTCGCGCAAAGCGGCATCTTTGAACTTCGTCTCAGGTCCACGAAAGAGGACATCATAACCTTGGCGGAGCGCCGCCTGGCTCGGTACGAGGTCTATCGATTTGCCTCCGGGTTCGGAAGTCCGCCCAACCTGAACGTCGGCCTCGACCGGCATTCGTGGTGCGGCTTCGACCCCGGTGATGAAAAGGAGTCGGTACTTATCTTCCCGCGTCGCCCCGAACTGGGAAGCGATGCTCGAACGCAGGTAGATCGGCGTATAGAAGCGCTGCAGCGGAGTGTTGCCGACCGCGAAGCGCAGGTAAAGAAACAAGCTCGTCAGGATCAACGCCAGGAAAGCAGCTCCATACGCGTAGATCGGCGAATGCGGAGGCCAGATGACGGTTTCTTTGCGTCCCCATTGGGTAGTCATTTGCTCGCTCCAATCTTTGCAATCAGGTCTGCGGCAATCTCCGTTTTGGAACGGCGAACCTCTAGCACGATGGCATCGAAGGTCTGTTCGGACATCTGCTGGCCCGTGGCCAACGGCTTGAGAACAGTCGTCAGCAACAGGCGAAGACCGACTATCTCGGTAAGGTCGGCGGGTGGCTCGTGCGTGGGACTCGGCTTGTCGAGTTCGCGCAGGATCAACTCTCGGACGAGTTCGCCTCGCTGGACGCCGCGAGCTTCTGCGAGCGTATCGAGCCGATCTACTTCGCTTCGGTTGAGCTTTGACGAGACATTCACCGTGCGAAACGCTGCTCGCTTTTCGGCTGCGGCGAAGAGATTGTCGGTGTCGAGAAGTGCCATATTCGGCTCCTACGAGCAGGAATCCTCAAGAATCCCTGCTCGCGCTAAGTGACGGATTCTAGGAACCCGTTCTGAAGAATCCCCAGGGATTCTTCGCACGACCCTCGAAGGGGTGGAGTGTCAACTTTTACCCGGTGCGCAGCACCGCTCACGTATCGGGCAAAGATTCCGATGGAGGTTCATGCCTTACGAACCGCCGAAGACTCCGCTGATTCCACCCCGGATACTGGCTTCTTCAGAGTGGGCGAAGGCTCTGTCGTAGTCGGAGCTTTACGAACACGAAGAAGAGACGGAACCGACCGAGCAGCATCGGTACGGAGGAAGTCCTGGAAGTCGCGGTCTTTGGAGAAGACATAGCCAAGGGCTTTGTCGACGACATCATCAGGCGAAGCCTTGATGAAAGCGGCATACTGATCGACTTGGGTTGCAGTGACTTCTTCCAATCGGATTGAGGCACTGATTTGGCGGTTGGTGGCTACTTCGATAAGCGGCATTGGCGTTCTCCTTTGGGTGATGATTCAAGCTGAGAAGACGGTTTCGATCTGGAAGCGTTTGGCGTCGCGGTCATAGCCGGAGAGTGCGAGGGCTTCCCGCACAACTCGACGGCCAGGTTCACGCTCGATGTGGACGGCGAAGTCGACCGCATCGGCGATCTCTGCCTCTATGTCGGCAAAGTTCGATTGGGCATGGCTTCGCATGACGAGATTGGCGAAGCGATGCAAGGCTTTCTCAGCGGTGTTCGCGTGGATTGTAGCCAGCGAACCCGAATGGCCGGTATTGAGCGAATCGAGCAAGGTGCGCGCTTCAACACCACGAACTTCGCCTAGAATGATTCGGTCGGGACGCCACCGCAATGCAGACTTCAAAAGGTCATCGAAACTTACGGCCGATTTGAAGGTATCGGTCTGGCATTCAACCGCCAGGATGTTCGGCTTCTGAATGGCAAGCTCGGCGGTGTCTTCGATCACGACGATGCGCTGATGCTCTGGAATCGCATCCGCCAGGATGCGGAGCAGAGTCGTCTTCCCAGTGCCCGTTCCGCCGCTAATGAGTAAAGTCTTTCCCTCTGCGATTCGCGCGAACAGGAACTCCGCAAGCGGACGCGTCAGCGTACCGCGAGCGATTAGATCTTCGACTGTGAAGCGACGGCTGGTGAACTTGCGGATGGTGATAGCCGGAGCTGGTCTTGAGACCGGAGGGAGAACCGCCGCTAGGCGGCTCCCGTCCGGCAGTTGAACATGGAGCAACGGCGAGTCGGCATCGAGCCGTTTCTCCATCTTGTTCGCGATCACTTCCAAGCCAACGCGCAAGCTGTTGGCATCCATCGTAACGCCTGCTTCGCGCTGAAGGACTCCCGCTCGCTCAGACCACCACGAGCCATCGGGATTGCCCATGATCTCGCTTACGCTCTCATCTAGGAGAAGCGGCTCAATAGGGCGAAGGAATGGAAGGATCAATTCAAAGCTCATAGCGGATGCCTCAGGAGTGATGGAAGGCCGGCGTAAACCGGCCCTCCAGTTTGTGGTGAGGAAGCGGCCTAAGCGGCCACTTCCTCGGCGGGGACATCCTCCGCGACATCCCCGATCTCGTCGTCTTCCGAAGACACCTTGGCTGCCCGATCCAGCTTCAGAATCGAGTCCACTCGGATCTCGGTCACAGTTTCTTTCTGGCCGGTCTTGGTGCTGTCGTACTCCCGGCTGCGGATCTCGCCCTCTACGAGGATGTGAGCGCCTTTCTTTAGCGAACCGGCAAACTCTCCGAGCTTCCCGAAGACGACGCATTTGTGCCATTCGGTGTGCTCAATCCACTTGCCATCCTTCTTATAGGAGGACTTGGTTGCGAGGGAGAAACGAGTGAGGCTGCGGTTGCCGTGGGTGCGAATTTCTGCGTCGTTGCCGAGGAAGCCGATGAGCTGAACGTTGTTCTTGTACATGGTGATGATCTCCGTTTCGTTGATTTCCCGTATCCTGCTCGGGTCACACATAGCGAAGCGAGCGAGTGTGCCCGGCTCCCAAGTGCCAAGCTCTGCATTTACGGAGGGTCCGTCGTAGACGGAAACCGTAACCCGAAGGGCGACGTAGTCGAAGCAGAAGAGCGCCGAGCCGCAGGGCGCCGGTAAGGCACCGAAGCGTGATCCCGAGAAGAGGACGGGAAACGAGGCGGCAGAACACAATCTGAACGACGTTTAGCCATCTCTCCTCGGCGGCAAGAGTCCACATCAACAGCGGCCCATTTTCCCTGCCACCTGCAGCTCCGCACGGATGGCAATGAGCACTTGATTGGCAGCATCTCGAAGCTCGTTCCCGGTCGATAGGGCGCGTTTGAAGACGAGTTGGGCTGTGCAACCGGATTGGCAGCATGAAACGGCATGGTGTGACCTCAGATGTGGGTTCGGTTCTTTAGCTGAATGCCTGGTCTGCTCGGAAGCGGACGATGGTGAGTCCGAGAGGATCAACCGCGATTTCGTTATTCTTCACAAGATCCCGGAAGACGTAGGTAACGCTGGCCGTCCATCGCTCCCGCTTGAGCTCGGAATGATCTGCCGGGTTTGTGTATACCTTCTCGAACTCAATCCTCGCTGAATACGGTGACTGTCGAAGGTCGTCAAGGACGACGTTCTTCACTTCGACATCGACGTATGGGAGTGTGCTGTCCGCTCGATAGTTCACGATGATGTTGTCTTTGCGTTCCTGTTCGATCACGGCGCGCTGGACATCGCTATTCAGAAAGTAGAGAGCGCTGGTTTGATCACGCTCAATCGTGTAGCGATTTCGGCTGAAGTAGAGCTCAGCCCAACGCGTGAGGTAATACTTATTTTCCGCCTCCTGAGGCCGGTAGGCGAAGTTACGATAGTCCACAGCTTCCGCCTGCCCAACGTCGTTGATACGTACAATCATCGGCTTGGCAGACGCTAGAGCCTTTTGACTCTTGAACACGGCCGCAGCTAGGGCCATGCAGACCACCACGAGGCACAATATCGTGATCTTGAGGTAGGTGTTCATGACCAACGGCTCCGCATTCGATTCGAGGTAGCGTTCGGCGGCCCGTGTGAGTTCGGAAGACTGCGACATGGTTGTGCTGGACATGATTCCTCCTTAGCCCATCATTGCGGTGGTTGCGAGACTGGTGAGGATGCCGGTGCCGGCGTCGTGTCCGCCTGTGCTGCCGGAAAAGATCGAGGCTGTCATTGCAGGAACTTTGAGCAGTATGAATCCGCAAACCAAGACCAACAGGATGAGAGTCGGGAGTTCCTTCACCATCGTGCCCGGATCGGTGAACCCGCTCATGACCGTGTAGTAGTGAGCTAAGAGTTGTGACATGACGCTCAATGCAGCTGCGGCAACGACCTTGTAAAACGAGAATCCAAGGAAAGCTCTCAACCATCCCCAGAAAAGAAACTCCAGCTTGTCAAAGACAAGAAATGGAATGAAGATCGGCCCGAGAAGGCCCGTAATCGTGCTGGCTACAGCGCCGTAGGCGATGATGACAGCTACAAGAGCGGAAAGTGTAGAGATGAGTACCTGAATCAACGCAAAGATAATCGCGTTATACGGATTCATGGCGGCGGACATCATCCCCGGACCTTCAACGGACTCAGCCTGCTTCAACGTTGATGTGATGTTGGCGGCGCTATCGGTTCCAATCGCGTTCACTAGGTACTGCGCTCCTCCGTTGATGAAACCCTTCAAGGAGTAGCCAAGACCAGGTATTGAGGAGTCGTAAAACTTGACCATGACGTAGGCGAACGTGATCAACATGAAGAAATTTAGAAACTTGCCAATGGCGAAGCCCGCGCCACCTTGAGCAGAGGCCAATGCTTCCTGCACGCCGAACCAAACGAGCATGATCGTAGCGAGAGAGATGCAAATATGTACGCCCATCGAATCAACCGAAGGGCTGATCGTGCTGGTGAGGGACGTGCAAGCCTGGGTAATCCAATTTAGGAGATCCATATTGTTCCTCTCTCGCTGACGGGTTTAGTAGCGCATCGCAGCTGCAGCCCCTGCGTAAGAAGGAGCCGCTGCTGCATAGCCGGTTTGGTATTGATTTGCCCGCTGGAAGGTCGACTTCAGCCCATCCTGTTGCTGCTTCTGCGCAACGATCTGCTGCAAGGCGTAAGACTGGGCGATTTGGTTTGCTTCCTGCTGTTGTTGGAGCTGAAGGATCAGCGCTTGATTGATGCGCTGAAGAGTCGCCAACTCCGTGTGCTGACTGGGATCGGTTGATTGGGTCTGGGACTGCAGAGCCGTGATCGCCGCTTGGCGCTGTTGTGCGTTGGCGCGAATCGTTCCGAGGGTTTGGAGATTACTCGCGCTGACTGAGTCGTTAAGGTCAACAGTTGCGCCTTGCGCTGCCACCTGTTGCTGCCCTGACAAGCTCAGCGATCCGTAACCGGCCATCTGTCCGGTACGGGGAACAGACGCCTGCTGGTACGCCAGTTGAGCGTTCGAGCCGGTGTTGGCGGAGTTCATCCAAGGCTGGGAGTTCCCGTAGGTATTGGCGGCCTGGTTTAGCTTTGCCCAATACGACCACGGAGAAAGATACGGCTGATACAGACTGCTGGGGGCCATCGACATCTGATGGACCACGTTGTACGTAGCGATCGCATTGTCAGCCAGCTTCACAGAGTTGGTGAAGATGTTCTGGCCCTGCTCAATCTGCTGGAGAGCGTGCGCGGCTTGGGTTGGGTCGTACACGATGCCGCTTCCGAATTGCGCTCTGGCGAGTAGCGGCGACATTGCCAGAACTAGGACTCCAATTTTAAGAAAACGAGTTCTCATTGCCCGGCCTCCTTAGGCTGAGTGGTTGGTTGTGCGTTTGGTTTGGGATTACTTCTGGACGGCTTGCATCTGCTGCTCAAGCGCCTTTATTTGGCTCAGTTCCTGAGCACACTTTTGGTTGTGCGCCGCCTCTTCCTGAGGCGACGGAACCTTTGGCTTCGTTCCCTTGAAGTAGGAGTCCGCCCCCTGCATTCCACTGATAGGTTCTATGCAGTCAGCTTGATAGCGACTCTTGAGCGGGTCCAACTGAGCATTCAATGCATCGAGCTTGGCTTGCTTGTTCTCGCATCCGGCCATGGCCAAAAGAAGCAACAGAACGAACGATGTGGGGATTCTCTTCATAGGCACCTCAAAACGACTGCGGGATCGTGTGGTTCTCCACCGCAGGCAGAAGCATGTCCTGGGTGATGTAGAGCTTCACGCGATGCCCCTCGCGGATCGTGATGGTCGGGGGAATCTGCATGAAGCGATCTAGGATCGTCGTTGCAGACTGGGAAACGGAACCAGAGGCTCCGCTAGCGAAGACCGCCGGACCGGAGGCCGTAAGAACAGCTCCTCCCTCGGTAATCTCCGAAGCTCCGGCGATGACGCCGAGCGCAATGGATGCACCGAAAATCTGAAGGTAGTGATTGTTTACCTTGTCCTTCAGACCCTCTTCTCCAATTTGATCCAGTCCGTGAAACTGGTCAAGGTCTACGGAATAGCCGTCAGGCATGATGAGCCGATGGAATACAACGGCCATCCGTCGTTGCTGCCCAAAACCACTACTTCCAACCTTCTTGGCTTCTCCCAGAGCGATCGTCCCTTCAGGGATGAGAACGTGCTGGTGGTCGTGGGAATAGACGGGGTTTGACACCAACACCTTCACCGGGCCGACGGCGTCACCGTCCAGCCGGTTCATAAGAACCGTGTCTACGGTTGTTCCTTCGTAGATCACGTAGGGCTGACCGGTAGCAGAGTCGATGTTGACTTCGGGAGCTCGCTTTGAAGTCGATGTTTCGGCACTGACGGTATGGGCGGCGGGCGAAGCCGGTCCGCCCGTCTGCGGGTTTCCAGAAGGCGGGACTGGAACCTGAGACTGAACCGATTCTTGGGCTGCGGGCTGGACAAAGGCCAGATTCGAGGAGAATCGTCCATCGAATGCTTTGTCACTCTCTTTAGCCGCAAGCATCTGTCGCTCCTGCTGCACGGCTGAGGGCTGACCGCCGCCGCCCGAAGAATAAGGGCAAGGTTGGCCGGGTGCGCAAGCGCCTTGGCCATTCGAGCCATAGCCTGCTGCAACCGTTCTCTGTGCGGCTGTTGCATTGGCGAGCGTAGGATCAAGCGCCGCTTGAGCCGCCGCGTCCTGCGCTTGCTTCTGCTTCGCGGCGTCCACCTGGTCTTTGAGGTCTTGGACGTTGTTCTCGGTGTTGTCCTGAACGAGCGGCTGCGGCGGAGCGTTCTTCGATGCCGCCGAGGCCGTAGTCTTCTTGCCATACGAACTGAAGATGGCGGCCAAGATGACGAGTGCTGCTGCACCGAGGTAGAGAAGCGGCTTCGTGTTCTTTCGAAAAACGCCCTTGGGGTCAAAAACGCGGGACTGAAGAGATGGTTGGGGCACGGATTGCTCAGACATGATTTGCTCCTTTCCTGCTCGGTTCTAGCGGGTAGCGTTAGCTCTTGCGAGTGAAGTTCATTTTCTTCTTGCCAAGCTGGACGTAACCGTTGTCCATGACGAGCGGGATAACGTAGGTGCCATTCCGTAGGTCATAGCTCACAAGATTTGGCTTTCCGTCCTTCATGTCGTAAACCGCGAACTTCTCGGTGGCTTTCGTCGTGATGTAGGTGAACTTGTCGTCGTGATAGATCGACTCGATATCGAAGGGGGCTTTCATCGCGTTGAACTTGTAGTCGAAGCGGAGCTTCGTCTGGTAGTCGCTCTTGAACTCATCAACGGCCTGGGTGACGTGCGACTGCAGAGCGGCGTACTGCGCTTTCGATTGCTCTAGCTGCGCTGCCGGAACAAACTCAGCTGGACCGCTCGAAGCGACCAGCGAAGAATGGTCTGCGGGCTCGACTATGACCTTTAGGTCAGGGAGAGCGGTTGATCCCGAAATGTCCTGCAACGTGAACGTATAGTCATTGCCTTTATCCGTCTTCAGGTGAAGATCGGTGCTGATGCCGGCCTTGGCCGGATGGATGAAGCAATCGTTATTGACGACATCCACCGCCCAGAACTCTTTATCACCCGTGGCGGCAAGAATGATCTTCTCGGTGGCTGGCACCTCGATCAACGTGCTGTACTTCATCTTGGCCCGGATAGGGACGATGTCCGAGGAATGGTAGGAGACTTTGCGAGCACCAGTGGTCTCCTGCGCGAGCACGGAGACACTGGCTGCGAGAGCGAGGACGATGGAGATGAGGACGCGCTTCATAGGACACTCCTTTGTTACCGGGTTGAGGTTGAGGTGACGGCCAGCGCACGCGGCCGGAATGGATGGTCTTTGGCAAGTTGCCGCAAGCCTTCGGCTATGCCGAAGCGAGCGAAGTAATCGCGCTTCACAAGGTTGTCGCGGGCATTGTTGGTCGCCGTCCAATGGCTCACCGAATCGACATTCAAGTGAACTTTCTTGGAACTTTGCGCTTTGCGCACCAGCATCTGTCCTGGCGGTACAAGCCCGGCGATCAACTCCAACTCGGTATCGTTCAGATGGAATGCTTCGCGGTACAGATCGCGATTCATTTCGGGGTTGGCGAGGAAGATCTTCGTCGGACAGCTCTCGGACACGATCTGCAGCATTCCTGACTCTTCAAGCTCTTTGAGAGACTGTGTGGCGAGTACCATCGCAGCATTATGTTTGCGCCAGGTCTTCTGAGCTTGGACGATGTAGTTGCGGATGGTCTCGTTCTTGACGAACAGCCAAGCCTCATCAAGTAGAAAGATCTTGAACGTTGAAAGCTTCTCAGGATTGGCGATCTCATTCGACGCGCGATGGAGAATGTAGAAGAGCAGCGGCTCCAATACCTCGGGTGCATCGCCCCAACCGCCAAAATTGAATGTCTGGAACCGGTTGAAGGTGAGGGTGTCTTCGACGTTGTCGAAGACGAACCCGTACTGCCCCTTGGCAGTCCAGCGATGCAACCGTTCCTTCAGCTCCCCAACGATGTTCGCGAAGTTGGAGACGGTGCGCTGCTCTGGTTCTAGGACGTAGGTGCGCTCGATCGCATCCCAGAGTTTCCGCTCTTCCTTGAAGTCGAGCCTGTAACGCCCCTCCGAACCCTCGATCAACACGCGGAAGAGACTGAAGAGAAACTGCAGGTTCTCTTTGGTCGGCTGGAGAGAGAAAGGGTTGATAGTGAAGTCTCGCGACTCCCGTCCCACATTCAAGTAGCTTCCATCGAAGATCGTGGTCAGCGATTGGAAGCTCCCGCCGATATCGAAGATGTAGGTTTGCGGCTGATACTTCTGAGCGTTCTGCAATAGGAAGTTGGCGAAGTACGATTTACCGCTTCCTGTCATCCCAAGGATGAGCGAGTGCGCCACCTCACCGTTATGCAGGTTGAGGAAGTATGGCGTGCTGTTGTCGGTCTCCATCACGGCCAAGTATTCGGCACCCAAGTGGGAGTTGTGCTTCTCCCCCGGCAGGATTGAGAAGAGAAAAGACAGATCAGCGTAGTTGCTGTTCAGCATGTACATACGCCGCAGATTCAAGCCATAGTTGCCGGGCACGATGGAGAAATAAGCATTGAGCTGGTTATAGGTCTCGGCATACAGGTTGCCGTCTGCCGTGGTGAAGATGCCGGCGAACTCGCCTGCCAGTCCTTCAAGCTCTTGCTGGCTCTTGCCGTAGAGCAGAATCGTGAGGGAGAAGTCGCCTAGCGACTGACCCTCACCGAGCACGCGTAGGCAGTCACCCAGATTCTCGATGTCGGCTTGCTTTGACTCGTCTACAAGAACATCGCGGGGGTTGGTCTGCGTCGCATCGTTACCCATCTGAGAGACGAAACCGGTCTTCGAGACGTTGAAGTGACGGCGGCGCTTCGTGACTTCTTTGCGGGCCTTGTCGGCAGACAAGGAAGCCCATTCGGTACAAACGATGAAGCTGGCTGGGATCTTGAGAAGCGCGTCAAGCACTAGCGGGCGCGTCTCGGTGATGGCTTCTTTCATCGTGAGGAGGCGCACGAAGTGATCGCCGACGCGCAGATGGTCACGCTCTGCCTCAATGGACGAGTTCACAACTTGGTAGTCGAGGAATTGGCTGCTTTGCGGCTTGCCCGCAATGCGCCAGTCATCGAAGTTCAGGAGACGGCGAAAGAAGGTGAACTGCTCCTGCTGTCCGAGTGCAGCGATCTGGACGAAGTCCTGGAGCTGCCGGACGAAGACTTGCACTCTTTGCTCAAGGCGAGCGGTTGCAGCTCCAAGCTGCGACCGCATGAGCGTCTTCATGCTGTTGCTGCTGAACTGGCTCTTGAGCTCATTGAAGCCAGCGGCAGGGTCGCGGAAAAGCATAGCGAGTCCAGCCCCGATGCCGCGCTTCGCCCTCTGGCCTTCTAGCAGGACAACGTAGAAGATCTCCACTTGAAAGAGTTGCTGGCTCTTGCTCTCGAAGAACGTGCGTCGCTGGTCGATGGCTGCGTCTACAACCGCATCTTCGTAGCGGGCGAATGGAATATCGGGACGGTTTGTCTTGAAGAGGTACTGGTAGATGCGGAGGCCCGGGCCGAATGTCTTCATTGCGGCTTCTAGCCTCTTCACCGCATATTCCTGCTCGCTCTGGTCAAGGCTCTCGTAGTCCACACCCTCCACCTTGAGCACCATGCCGACATCACCTGCTTTGGTGACAAACACTGTGTCATTCCAAAAGCCGTACAGGCTGATGTGGTCGTTAAGTTCTGCTGTCTCTCGCCAAGGCTTGATTGCTCGGGAAATGTTGAACATCACCGTACCTCCACCAGCGGTACGCGCTGCTTGGCGGCGTCGTAGCGCGTTTTGAACTTCTCGGACTTGGCGAGGATTCGCAGGTAGGCCGGATCGGTGTTCGTGACCCAGTGACCGAAGGCGAAGCCGCCGATGAATACGCCGATACCGGCGAGGAGCGAATTGAAGAGGTTGAACACCCCGACCGCAGAGACACAGATGAAGAAAAAGAGTGTGCGTTCGATGCCAAGATAAGTGAGGGGCTTGTGCAGACTCTTGAACACCCTGTTGCGGCGTCGTGACGTTCTCAATTGCTCTGACATAAGCCCTTCGATTTGGTTGGTGGGTGATGGTTGAAATGCAAGCGCGAAGGATTGGGGGTTAGGAACCCCAAAGCCACGAAAGGACGTTGGTCGCCATTACGGCGATTCCCGTGCCGGCGGCTACGCCAGCGAGCGCCTTCTTCGCACCGGGTTCTCCGTGCGCGAACTGGTAGCCTCCGATCACGATTGCGATCAGTGAAGCGACCTTCGCCACGGTGCCCGTGAAGAGGGTTTGCATATTGGTGAAGCCGGTATCGAAGGGAGAACCGGACTGTGCGTGTGCGGTGAGAGGAATAAGGAATACCAGAAGCAACAGTCCACCCATGGAACGAATCCATTGGTGTACCTGTGCGGCTGTTCTGGCAGGAATGCGGACACGAATACGACGGGACATCGGCACCTCCTTCGACTGTGATTCAGTCGGGTATGCCGAGACCTTAGGCGCGAATTATCTCGTCGTCCAATTCTTCTTTTTGATACTGCCATCTCTCGTGGAGACGGCGTTCGAGCAAGTCGTCAACTCGCTTCGAAAAGCGGAAGGACACCTGCACCTTTATCGCGTGCTGGCTTGGGTCCTTTTCGCCTTGAGGGACCATTCGCCAATTCAGGCTGCTTGGGTGCCCAAAGTGAACCCATCTCACGCGCGCGCTTTCGTAGTTCACGAAGCAGCAAAGCGAGTGCCGGATGTTGCGAAGTTGGTTTCAGAACCAAAGCTGTATCCATGGTCCAATCCGCACCATGAATCGGCTTCAAGATGAGACCAGGCAGGAGGCGGGTTCCGCTCCGAAAGAACGCCAGACATTTACCCTGTTGAACCATCCACTGGATGTGTTCAACGTTCGTCGTTGGCTTATTCTCCTTCGGGGTGATGCCCACTGCACTCAGCAACTCCAGCATCCGCCGATATGCCGGGCGATGGACCATTGGAAATTGGAAGATGCTCACGCGGTTATTGAGGAGATGCGCTCGTACTGCTTCATGCTCCGCTAGAGCATCATCTGAACGCATGCAGACGAGAGGCTTTTGTCTTGCGACTATGCAGGTGGTCAGGTCGGAGTTGTGCTCTATGGGCAAGGTGACCAATGCGCCGTCAAGCTCGTCGCTTCCGACCCGCTGCTCTAAGTTTTGGATCTCGTCGCCCTCTGAGAAGATTTCGCAGTGGGGGAAGAGATTGTGCGTTGTCTCGATCAGCGTGTGAAGTGTTTCCTTGCCAACAAGTGAGGAGTAGCCGAGCTTCAAGGGAGTGATCTCACCCGTCCGCAGGGCTCTCAACATGTCGATGACATCTTGACGGACCTGCAGCAGGTCCCGCGCGCAAGCGACCAGCACTTCACCGTATGGAGTAGGCACCGCGCCGTCACGATGTCGAGTGAAGATCTCGATATCGAACAACCCTTCGAGGTGGGCCATCTGAGTGCTGATGTTTGACTGGGTGGTGTTGGCGACTGTTGCAGCCGCGCTAAACGATCGCGTTTCTGCAATCGCCTGGATGTACTTCAGATGACGAAACTCAAGATGATCGTAATCACTCATGGGGCCCTCCTCGATGCTCATCACTGCGAGGCGAAACTGAGAGACAAAACGGACAGACTGTCAATGCTGCGTCAATAATTTTCCACAAAGAGGACATAAGTAGTCAACCTTTGGTCATCGCCCCCAGCGATGGCGGTATTCCCAAAATGAATTGGACGGGATGCCTTTCACCTCTCAAGATACGAACACGAGGTGCAGCGCTATGCAGGATCACACATTCGATCAGAAGAAACCACCGGCACGCGAGACCGTGCCCAACAACCAACGCCTCCTCGTCGGACGCCGAGAGGCTGCTGATCTCTTGTCAATCAGCGCAAGAGCCCTTGACTACTTGGTCGCGAACCATCAGCTAACAACACGGCGCATAGGCGCGAGGGTGCTAATACCAATCTCTGAACTGCAGCGCTTTGCACGAGCAGATCATCCTGGTCGTTTGGCTAGCTGACAAGAATGATCTTTCCGGTGGTCTGGTTCTAAAGGCGGGGCGGGCCATTGAGCTTCGAAGCGATTCCGTTAGTAGACTTGCGTGACGCTTCAGCCCGTACAGCGAACATAGGCCACTTAGCGACTGCGCTCTGAACTTTTTCCAGAATCTGATGAGCGTTCTTGAGGGAATGCTGTTTGCCCAGCGCCTTCAGTTGTTCCACACCTGGATTCTTGCCTTCTCCCATCACGAGCGTGCTCTGCTCTCCGGCAGGACTATAAGAAAAGATCAGGTCGTACGCAGGCGACAGTCTCCATTCGTTACGAGCATCAAGTAGAAACGTGAAGTTCTTCGCGTGATCGTCGCGGTTGTGGCCGATTACGTTGAAACAAGCGAGCGCATAAGCCTTCTCAACTTCCTAAATGCTCCTCGTGAGGCGCATCGTGACACGCAGGAGCATGTCGTAATCGAGACTCGGATTGCGATGGTCGGCATGGATTAGGCCGCCAAGACTGTGCATGTGTATGCGGCTATCTCCCTCGCGGTCAAAACGCTTGGTGCCAAAGTACCGGCTCATCTTCGTTTGGAAAAGGTGCGTCTCGGACATTTCCACACCAGCTTCTCTTGCCATGAGGCTATACGCGAATTCGATTGCCCCGATATCTGGCACATCCTGCGATGAAGGAAACTTAATCATCCAGTGGGAGTAGCCTGGTTGTAATTCCTGATGGCCATGGATGATCCGATTCTTGTCTTCACTCACTTGGGCAACGATCTTGGGCCGAGCGCCAGAGGACGATCCATTGAGATGCAGCAACTCCTCAAAAACCTCATCATTCTTTCCCTCCAAGACAGTTGCCGACTCCTCGGCAAGTTTGTCCAAAGCCAGTGGAGTTGCATCGGCATGTTGCTCCCCAAGTTCGGGCTCGTAGCTCAGAGCCCCCATGCCACGAGAGCCTACATAGGCTAGGCGATCAAGAGGGTTTAGCTGACCGCGATGGATTCCGTGACGCTCCACGGTACGGTCCCAGCAGCAGGCGGCCCCATCCATCCGGCAGGCTATCGTTGAACACACCGAACAGCCCCTCAAAGATCGTCGTGTCCGGAGTGATGATGCCCGGCTGGAGCGGAAGCTTGAATGGAGAAACTTCGATTCCTGAGACGAGAAAGCCTGGGTCGTACTCGAACAGTATTCTTCTGTCTCTGGACGCAAGCCTCCCCACCTTTTGGCGTTGGCCCTGAGCGTCGAGATAGACATTCAGCAGCTCTGATGGTCTATAAGCCATGCTTGCGTCCTTGCTTGCCCGTGGCTCTACGGCGAGCGTTAGGCGTCTCCAGGAGGGCATCGAGTGATTGATGCACCTGACTTGTCACACTCTCTGATGCCAACCTGTCGAACTCGTCGAGACAGCCTAGTACCATCGCGAGATGCAGCAACGAATCAAGTGAGATCAACCCCTCGCGTTCAAACCGCTTCAGAGAGCTATACGAAACAGCGGCCCTCATCGCCAGTTCCTGTTGAGGCAGATTCATCGCAAGCCTTCGAGCCTTGAAACGGCGTGCTATCCCCATCTGCACTTCAGCTAGGGTATTGAGAGAAAGAGACAATATATTGTCCTCAATCATCTATTTTACCGCACAATAGTCAACATTTGAACCCTAAAAACCTGCCAATTGTCATCCACTCCGGAGCGGTGACACGAACAGCATACGAATCTACAGCCCACTTACGGCAACGTGTAGTGATTTCTCTCCTAAATGCGCATACCTTGCGCTCATCTGGATCGTCTTGTGCCCAGCGAGTTGCTGAATCGCTTTCAAGTTCTCCCCACGCATCGCCAGTCGTGAGCAGAAGGTGTGCCGGTTGTCATGCCATCGGTAGTTGTCGATCTCGGCATCTTCCATCGCGGGCTTGAACCAATCCTTCGGGTTCTTGATTGGGAACACCAGCGCGTCCCGGCTCGTCGACTTCGAGCGCTTCGCAAACTCGTCCATCGCACTCATAACGGCATCGTTCATGGGGATCATGCGAGGAGAGCCATTCTTCGTTCTGTCGAGGTTGATCTCGCGGCGCTCGAAGTCGATATTCTTCCACGCGAGCGTGTACTGCTCCGAGAGGCGCATGCCCGTCCCGAGGGAAATGGTGAGCTCTGCTTCATGCTCTGGGAAGCGCTCACGAATGGCCTCCCGTAGCGAAGCTTCTTCCTCGGCGGTCAGGAATCGAATCCTGCCGTTGTTCTCGGCTCGCTGCCTCACGAGTCGCGCCGGGTTGATCGCAGCTTTGCCATTCCGAATGGCCTCGCGGAAGATGAGCGAGAACAATGCGCGGTAGCGATTCGAAGTCGCGGGTGTCTTGGTGACGCGGGATAGCCATGCGTCGATCTCAGCTGGCTTGATCTTGTCGACCGGCTTCTCGCCGAACTCGGCAACGATCTTCCGCACTCGGATTTCAACGCTACGGAAGTCGCGATGATGTTTCTTGCTGAAGACGAGGATGTCGTCGCATAAGGTCTTGAACCGAACGGCGGTGTACCGCATGTTCTCCGGCATCTTGATACCTTCGCGAATCTCGTTCTTACGCTTGATGAGCAGATCGCACGCTGCCTTGTGCGTGCCAACCTTTTCGCGCTTCAAGACACCATCGACCCGAAACCTAATCCACCAGATGTCGCTACCAGGCTCGCGCTCCCAGACGCCCCTTACCTCTTTCCGTTTCCTCGGCATAACGCACCCTCCCGAACCAAAATAGCAAAGTATCACCAGAAGTATCCCCGGCGCTTTTGAGCATGAAAAAGCCTCTCGGGCTGAGAGGCTTTGGTCTTTGTAACCTATTCATTTTGTGAAGCTTATCTTGGTGCCGGGAGGGGGGGTCGAACCCCCACGAGGTTGCCCTCGGCGGATTTTGAGTCCGCTGCGTCTGCCGATTCCGCCATCCCGGCTCAGTGCTGCTGCTTCATTATTGTAGCAGCGCTATTGAACAATTGTTGGCGGGCGAAGCTGCAACATCTCCACAGCATTCGCAATAGCATTGCCCGCGGCAAGCTGCAAATTATCCGCTGCTGCCCATAGCCAGAATCCGTTCGCTGCGCCTTCTGCCCTGCGAATTCGAAGCAGAATACTTCCCTGCCCGTTCGCCGCCTGATTGCTAATGTCTTCTCCGTCGCCTTCTGTCGCAACGACAATCCCCTGAGACCGAAAAGCTTCCGCAAGATCAGCAACAGATGTTTCGGCCGCAGAGAGCTGAAGAAAAATAGACGCCGTGATGCCGTGGAATACAGGAGCCTGCAGCACTTGCAACGCTAAAGGCATATCCTGCCCAACCACCAACGGCAGTTGCTGCTGCAGCTCCGCACGAACGGCCTTCAAACTCGCACGCGCATCCTCACCCGACTCGTCGCGCAGAGCAAAGGAAACCTGCGTTCCGAAAACCTCTGTAGGCACGGCCTGAAACGAAAGCAAGGCGACCGTCTGCTTATGCATCTCATCCATCGCTTCGTCGCCAAAGTTCGACGCCGGAAGCAAAACCGTAGCCGTTGCAAGCGAGAGATTGGAAACTCGCTTCAAAATCGTTGCCAGCATCATGGCTGCAGGGTGAACGATACTCGTCGATACTGTCGTCAGATCAGGCTGAGCCGTTGTGAAACCCGGAGCAAGCATCAGCGACTTTGTTTCTGCGGCGGGAACACCTGTGAGGTCCACAAGCCCTGCGCCCGAAGCCTGAGCTAACGCCCAATGCTCGCGAGTTTGGGCTGCATCTCCTGCGAAAAAGACGATATCGGCCTTCTCAAAGGTTTCCGCAGCCACAGGCTGGACGATCGCGGCCTCATCCCCCGCGGCGGTCATCTGACCAGCCGTAGTCGTATCGGCCAGGACGATGTCCCACACGACTGATGAGGCCAAATTCAGTTGCTCTGCCAGCTCTTTACCAAGTGGACTGCTGGCACCGACGATAACGGCGCGCGCAAACTTTCCTGCCATGTAAGTTCCTTCTTCGATGCGGCTCGCTTATGCCGCGGATTCTGAACGGCGCTGCCACGAGTAGGCCAGTCTAGCCACCACGCCGGAGACAAGATAGCTCATCGCCAGAACGATCAGCCCCTTCTCCGACCACTCAAACATGATGGCACCAAACACCACAACCAGCACCAACAAACGGGCCGGTCGGCGCGACGACATGTCAATTTCCTTACCACTCCAGAAACGCCAGCTGCTCACCATCAGGAAGCCTATAAAGGCGATCAGCGCCAGCCACAGGCAGGACATCCAAGGGTTATAGATCGGCGAGCCGCTTTCAAAGTGCACTACAGCCGCAAGGCAGCCAGCTCCTGCGGGAATAGGCATTCCCACGAAGTACTTGCGGCCCGGTCGTCCCGGATTACGCGGCTTCGGATCAACGCTGACGTTGAACCGAGCAAGACGGCAAGCTCCACAGATGAGGAAGAGAAAGCAAACGACGATGCCGAAGTGGACGAGGTGTGCGTGAACCTGCGGAGCCTCTTCGCCAATGACTTGCTTGACGCCCCAGAGATACGCGAGCAGGCTCGGCGCTACGCCAAAGGCGATGACGTCCGCCAACGAATCAAGCTCGGCACCAAAGGCGCTCTGCGTGTTCGTCATGCGCGCAATGCGTCCGTCAAGCCCATCGAAAAGAATGGCAAAAACAATCGCCAGCGCAGAACGATCGAACGCATTCGCATCATGCGTCGCAGAGCCATAGATTGCCTGCATGATCGCGTAATAGCCAACGGCGATGTTGCCTGCCGTAAACAACGACGGCAGGATATACATCCCTCGGCTAGGACGCTTGAACTCTGCAGACATCTCGGCTGCCATTAAATCGTCGTCTCCTGCGGAATGACGGCAAGAATGGAGCTTCCGCCCTTCACTCGTTGACCAGGCTTCACGCGAAGCTCAGCGTTCGCGGGCAGAAGGATATCAGTACGCGAACCAAACTTAATCAACCCCATACGCTGACCACGTGTCACAACATCGCCAACCTTCAGGTTGCAAATAATGCGGCGAGCCAGCAAGCCAGCAATCTGTTTGAAGCTTACGTCGTATGAACCGTTGCTCACGGTAATCAGTGTCTGCTCATTCAAGACAGCCGACTCAGACTTCATCGCATTGAGGAACTGCCCCGCGCGATACTCCACAACAGTCACCTTGCCGCCAACCGGAACGCGGTTCACATGAACGTCAAATACGTTCAGAAAGATGGTGATGCGGATGCGATCGCCAGCAGAGGTTTCAATCCACTCTGCCTCTTCCACCTTGCCGTCAGCAGGAGAAACAACCAATCCCGGAGCATCAGGAATGACGCGGCTGGGATCGCGGAAGAACCACAGGAAGAAGGCCGCCAGCAGAACCGGAACCGCAGCCAGGAAAATGAAATGCGTCAGAATCCAAACAATCACTGCGACCACCAGCAGTGAGATTCCGTAGAGCAAACCGTCGCGGACCATATCGAACGATTATATCCGGCTCAGCCTCTTTCTTTTCAAACACAAGGCGTAGCCCGCAACAAGTTACAACTCCAGCGTCATCATGACTGCGTCCTCGCGAGGATGCTCATAGTAGCCACGGCGTTTGCCGCTCTCGATAAAGCCAAGAGTCCGGTAAAACGCTTGAGCCGTAGCGTTGCTCTCCCGCACCTCTAGCTCAATGGCTTCCGCCGCAGCCGAACGCACGCGCTCCATCATGGCCAGCAGCAACTTGCGGCCTATACCCAGGCGACGATGTGTCCCCGCTACAGCGATGCTCTCTATCTCTGCAACACCAGCGATGAGCATGCACACAGCAAACCCCAGGATCTCTCCGTCGGAGGTCGCAAGCAACACGAAGCGTCCTGCAGCAGGCTCCTGCAGAATCCTCTCCCAGATCCTTGCAGACCATTGCGGCGCTTCTGCCGTGATGCCTGCAATTCCCTCAATTGCGGGCAGGTCCAGGATTGACGCTTCGCGGATCTCTACGCTCACGCACTCTTCCTTGCGCCGTAAATATCTGACTCAGAGCGAACATAGTTGGCGTCCAGAAGAGCGATGTCCTCAGCGCCGCGTTCTATCGCCCGCTGAACCGCAGACCACGCATCGCCGACATGCACCTCACGTACTGCAGCATTGGGTAGCGTTGCAGCCAGCGCAGCCTCGGCAACCACCGGCAACGCAGACTCCGCAATGTGCTCCAGCACCGTAGCTCGGTCTTCCAGTGACTCCATCCCCGTGGCAAGATCGCGCACATAAAGCTGACCGCGACCGGCATCCATCACCGCCAGCCCCGTTGCGCTTCCTTCCCCGAGTACTTCCAGCCGAGAAACGGCAAAGAGCGGAACGTTCCACGCCTCGGCCAACGCCTTCGCGGCAGAAAGCCCCACGCGCACCCCGGTGAACGAACCGGGCCCATTCACGACAGTCACAGCATCCGGTTGCCGAACGCCAGAAAGCACCCCCGACACCGCAGAGAGCAACAGCACGGAGGCGCTTCGATCTGCCAAGACACTCTTCGCCACGAGCAGCCCTGCTCGAAAAAGCGCCACGCTTCCCGCTGCACCACAGGTATCGATCAGCAGGACGGTCTCGATTGTTTTGCCTTCACTCTGTGCCATCTCTCTAAGAGTAGCTCCAGGCACAGAATTTGACTCTTACATAGCTCGCCTGATACACATCCTCACGCAGCAGAAATCTTCATTTTTCCGAGGACTAAATCGTTTTATGAAATCACTAGTCACGTTCGCAACCGCAGCATTTCTTCTCTCTGCTACCACCCTGGCAGTGAGTGCCCAGAGCGTTCATAACAACTGGCGTGCGGAGCATTCGCGCGATAAGGTGTCGAGCACCAATGTCACAATCGACGAGTCACGCGGCCTTGACTCCACAGGGACACCCGCCAAAGCGGTTTGGGTTCGCGACTTCCCTACTGCCGGCACGTACCTCTTCAAGATCAAGTACACGCCCATTGCTGGTCGCGAGGTGAAACTGACCGTTAACGGCAAGATTGTCGGCACAAAAGGCATGAATGCCAAGCCTTCGGCCACGCCAGAGATGGATTGTGAGAAGGCATCGTGGCGGCCGCTGGGGGATGTGAAGTTTACGGCCGGGGCGAACACCATCGTGATGGAACCAGTCGCCGTGGACGGTAAGTTGCCGCATGTCTGTCAGTTCGATGCAGAGCTCGAATAGTTCGCGCAGCTCAAAAACTGCCTTTGGAGGCCAAATACCGAGGGCTTATTCGGTCTTTTTTGCATCCAAAGAGCATGATTGAAACGATTCAGGTTGGCGACAAATCTGTGCGCCTGGAAGTACACCTCCCCGAGAAGGTGAATGAGACGACTCCAGCCATTCTTCTGCTGCATGGCTCGGGCGGAAACGTCGGTTGGTGGCTGGAGCGGATTGCCCCTCAGGTTACGGCGGCCGGGATCGCCCTCTTCGCGCCTCACTACTTCGACCGCACCGACTCCGTCCGGCCGGACTACGAAACCATCATGGATGGCTTGCACGTCCCATTGTGGATCGAAGCTGTGCGAGCGAGCCTGGAGCACGTTGCGGCGAAGCCTGAGATCGATGCAAGCAGGGTGGCGCTGGTTGGCGTCTCGCTGGGGGCGTTTCTTTCGCTGGGGCTTGCGGCGATGCTTTCAGCCTCGCCGCAAGAGCCGGAGCGCAAGAGGATTCGCTGCGTCGTTGACCTCTCAGGCGGCCTGATCGAGCCGTTCCGGGATCAGGCCACGAAGGCGTTTCCGCCGACGCTTGTTGTTCATGGAGAAGCGGACGACGTGGTCAACGTTCGTGATGCTCATGCTCTGATCGCTCGGCTGGAAGAGTTGGGTGTGGAGCACGAAACGATGCTGCTGCCTGGCGAAGGACACTGGTTCTCGGATGCTGCCCAGATTCCACTCTTCCTGCGGCTTGCAAGCTTCGTCAGCAAACATCTGAAGCCGTGACGAGCGGCAAAAAGAAAGGCCCTGCCGGGATGGGCAGGGCCTTTTCTTCTTGCTTGCTTATTCGACGCCAGCGAGGACTTCTTCCCGCACTTCCTCATCCTTGGCAGCTTCGCGCAAGGTCTTGGGCAGTGCGACATCGAGGACGTCCTCGATGCGAGAGGCGTAGTGAATCGTTACGCCTTCCACCTGGTCGGCCGTGAGGTCTTCCTCCACGTTGGCTTTCACGTCAATCGGAAGAATCACGTCGCGAACGCCTGCACGCTTGGCGGCAAGGAACTTCTCCTTGATGCCACCGACCGGCAGCACGTTTCCGCTCAGCGTGATCTCGCCCGTCATCGCCAGCAGAGGACGCACCGGACGATCGGTGAGCAGCGAGATGAGCGCTGTCGCCATGGTCACACCGGCAGAGGGGCCGTCCTTGGGGATGGCGCCTGCCGGGACGTGGACGTGGATGTCCAGTTCCTTCAGTACATCCTCATCGAGACCAAGCTGCGCTGCGTTGGAACGAATCCACGTATGCGCCGCCTGTACCGACTCCTTCATCACGTCGCCAAGCTGGCCGGTCATGGAGAAGTGTCCCTTGCCCTTCATCTTGTTGGCTTCGATGAACAGAACATCGCCGCCTACAGGAGTCCATGCAAGTCCCACAGCAACACCGGGACGCTTTGTGCGTTCCGCAATCTCTGTATCCACGCGGACCTTGATGCCGCCCAGGAACTCGCGGATAACGTCCGTGGTGACGACGAACTTCTCGCCTTCCGGCAGAGTGCCTTCGGCGACCTTGCGAGCTGTTTTTCTCGCAACGGTTCCGACAAGCTGCTCCAGACGACGCACACCGGCTTCGCGGGTGTAGTGCCGTGCAATCTGGCTTACGCTCTCTCGCGGAATCTCGATCTGCTCAGGCGTCAGGCCGTTTTCCTTCACCTGACGCGGAACCAGGTACGTCTCCGCAATGTTCGTCTTCTCTTCCTCGGTGTAGCCGGAGAGTTCGATAATCTCCATGCGGTCAAGCAACGGCGCAGGAATGGTATCGAGCTGGTTGGCGGTGCAGATGAAGAGCACCTTCGACAGATCGAACGGCTGATCGAGGTAGTTGTCGCGGAAGGTGGAGTTCTGCTCCGGGTCTAACGTCTCCAGCAACGCGCTTGCCGGGTCGCCACGGAAGTCGCGGCCGAGCTTGTCGATCTCATCCAGCATGAAAACCGGGTCGTTTACCTCCACACGCTTCAGGTGCTGAATGATCTGCCCCGGAAGAGCGCCGATGTAGGTACGGCGATGTCCGCGAATCTCGGCCTCGTCGTGCATACCGCCCAGCGAGATGCGTGAGAACTTGCGGCCAAGCGCCTTGGCGATCGAACGGCCAAGCGAGGTCTTACCCACGCCCGGAGGTCCGACAAAGCAGAGGATCGGTCCCTTCATGTCCGGCTTCAAGCGACGAACGCTCAGGTAGTCGAGGATGCGGTCCTTCACCTTCGTCAGGCCGTAGTGATCGGCGTCAAGCACTTCCTGCGCCTTGCGAATGTCCACGGCTTCCGCAGTCGACTTCGCCCACGGGAGGACGGCGAGCCACTCGACGTAGTTACGCGTCAGCGAGTAGTCCGCAGCCGCAGGGTTCATGCGGCTGAGACGGTTCAGCTCCTTCAGAGCGTCCTTCTTGGTGTCCTCGGGCATTCCGGCGGCTTCGATCTTGTCGCGCAGGTCCTGAACGTCCTTCTGGGTCTCGTCCTGATCACCGAGCTCCTTCTGGATAGCCTTCATCTGCTCGCGCAGGTAGAAGTCACGCTGCGACTGCTGGACGGAGTCCTGCACCTCGCTCTGGATCTTGTTGCGAAGCTGCTGAACCTCAATCTCCTTGGCGAGTTGAGCATTCACCTTGTCCAGGCGCACTTTTACGTCCGCCGTCTCGAGCAGGTCCTGCTTGTCGGCGGTGGAGAGGAACGGCAGGCTGGAGGCGACAAAGTCGGCGAGGCGGTTCGGTTCTTCGATGTTGATCGCGATGGTCTGCAGATCGTCCGAAAGCGTCGAAGAGGAGCCAACGATTTCTTGAAACTGGCCAACAACGTTCCGCTGCAAGGCCTCATACTCTGGCGACTCCGAGGTTTCTAGGTCTTCGAGCGGCTCAAACTCAGCCATGAGGAACGGCTGTGTCTGGGTGAACGCGCCGACCTTCACGCGCTCGGTGCCTTCGGTGAAGACAAAGAGGCTCTGGTTCGGCATCTTTACGACTTTGTGAACGGTCGCACGCGTACCGACGACGTGCAGATCGTTGCCGTCGGGAGCGTCCAGACGAGCGTCTTTCTGGGCAACGACGAGGATGGTCTTGTCCTCTCCCAGTGACTGGATGAGCTGAATGGAGCTCTCACGGCCGACCGTAAGAGGCAACACAGCATGGGGGAAAAGAACCGTATCCCTAACAGGAAGAACAGGATACGACTTTCCCTTTGAGCCTTCGCCCTGGGCTTTTTCACCTTGCGGCCGGATTACGCTTACAAATTCACTTGCCATGGTTGAGTGTCCCTCTATCAACTTTCATGCTTAGGATGCACTAGCACCGCCCTTGGTCGCAAATTTGCAGCCGAAATAGATGGCATAGCCGTGTGGTTCGGGCCCGCACGGGTCGGGCTCCGGGTTCCGGTTCTGGGTTCTAAGATGTCATCGGCCATTCCGGCAGCATCCTGAATCGAAAAAGAATTCTGCTGATAACAGTACGCAGGAGGGAGTGCAGCGGTTCAGAGGCGCGGCGGCGGTTGTGATCGAGAGGCCGATTCGCTCGCAGCCGTCGCTATTTCCGACGCATCCCCTGAGCGCAGGGCACCATCCTAACGAGCATCCTTTGCTGTCTCTTGCAGCAATTTCTCTGACACTCTTCCGTTTTCTGGAGGTATACCTCTCCTTATGGCAGCCGCAGCCCAAGCCGCGCCCGCAGATGAGTCCGCGAAGGCAGCCCAGGGAGTTAATCCCTGGCTGATCGCGGCTTCTGTCATGCTGGCCACCTTTATGGAGGTGCTGGACACCTCGATTGCTTCTGTGGCGCTGCCGTATATTGCCGGCTCGCTTTCAGCCTCGAACGACGAAGCGACGTGGGTGCTGACCAGCTATCTGGTAGCGAACGCTGTGATTCTGCCGGCGTCGAACTGGTTTTCGCTGCGCTTTGGCCGCAAGCGCTTCCTGATGAGTTGCGTGGCCATCTTCACGATCGCGAGCTTTGCCTGTGGAGCGGCTCCGACGCTGGGTCTGATGCTGCTGGCGCGTGTGGTGCAGGGTGCGGGTGGAGGCGCGTTGCAACCACTGTCGCAGGCAATTCTGTTGGAGAGCTTCCCACCTGCGAAACGAGGCGCGGCGATGGCGGTCTTCGCCTTCGGCGTGGTCGTTGCGCCGGTGCTGGGGCCGACGCTGGGAGGCTGGCTGACGGACAACTACTCCTGGCGCTACGCGTTCTACATCAACATCCCGATTGGGCTGCTGGCGCTGTACATGATCAACCGGTACGTTCATGACCCGTCGTACATCTCTGAGGCGAAGGTGTCGAAGTTCGACAAGATCGGCTTCTTTACGTTGCTGGTGTGGACGGGCAGCCTGCAGATCATTCTGGACAAGGGACAGGAGGATGACTGGTTTGGAGCGACGTGGATTCGCTGGGCCGCAGTGGCGCTGGTGATAAGCCTGGTCTGGTTCATCTACCGCTCGTGGTTCCAGAAGGACACGCTAGTGGACCTGAAGGTGCTGAAGAACCGAAACTTTCTTGTGGGGTCGGTACTGATCTTTATGTTCGGCATCGGGATCTACTCCACGGTGACGGTGCTGCCGCTGTTCTACCAGGAACTGCTGGGGTACACGGCGTTCACGGCGGGGCTGGTGGTGGCGCCGCGCGGGCTGGGCGCGATCTGCGGGATGCCGGTCATCGGCTACCTTTCGAGCAAGGTTGATCCGCGGTACCTGCTGACGTTTGGCTTTGCCACGTTTGGCCTGACGACGCTGTACTTCGGCAACGTGACGCTGGGCATTTCGCCGACGACGCTTTTTCTGCCGATTCTGATCACGGGCTTTGGGCTGAGCTTTATCTTTGTCCCGATCTCGACGGCGGCTTATGGAACGCTGACCAATGAGCAAATCGGCAACGCCTCAGGACTATTCAACCTGATGAGGAATGTGGGCGGGTCGATCGGTATCTCGATTGCGACGACGCTGCTGACGCGCCGTGCGGCGGTGCACCAGAACGAGATTCTGAACACGTCGCCGGGAGGGATTGCAGGCCAGGGTGGATCGACGGCGGTGGGCTCTGCAGCGTTTGGGCAGTCACAGTCCGCGATGACGGGGTACTTCGGGCATTCGAACTCGCTTGCACCGGCTCAGGCGCAGCTTTATCAGGAGCTTGTAAAGCAGGCGTCGCTGTGGTCGTTTGTGGATGTGTTTCGGTGGCTGTCGATCCTGTGCTTCATCTGCATTGTCTTTGTCTGGCTGTTCAAGAAGGTGAAGCCGGGTAAGGCTCCGGCGGGAGCTCACTAGCTCCAGCTTCTACCACTGCGTTGGCTGTGTGTGTTCCTTTTCAGGAAACATGCACAACCAACGTGTGATTTTGTTCGCCACGTAAATGCTGTGCAATATAAACTTCCGGTACTTTCGGGCCCGGAAGCCGAGCATTTACGGCCGCGGAGAGATGCATGACCAGCGAAACAGGCGCGTCCCCCAAGACAGGGACGACAGACTTCACGGCAGCTACCAACATCGCAGAAGCTGCGAAGATTCTTGCGGAGCAGGCCGCCGCGCGCGCAGAAGAAGCTCGCTCTCGCGCAGCCGAGGCCGCCGCAAAACTGACCGCACTGCGGACGCAGGCGATTGAAGCTGACGCCGCAGAAGATGCTGCAGAAGCCACAATCCCGCAGCCGTTGGCGCAGGAAGAAGCCACGAAGCTGGTGGAGACGGTGTTGCAGCAAGGCCCTGTGCTGCCTGCGGGGATCGTGGTCGATCCACCGCCTGCGGAGACGCGACCGATTGCCGCTCAACCTGAGCCGATTACGAGCACGACTCGCTTGGCCGATGGACGAAGGGCCTCCGAGATGAAGGACATGCCGTCCGGCGTTGTGCGGCTGGCGAACTCTCTGCGCGCGCAGCGCAGTGATCGCGCGACCAAGCGTCGGAAGGTGAAGCGCAAGGCTCCGGCGCGCAAGCCCGGCGCTCTGCTGGAGCCAGTGGCGCATGAAGCGGGACTCTTCTCCCCGGCAAAGGCGAAGAAGCGCAAAATCATCACACCACGGCTGGTACTGCTGTTTCTTCTGATGATCTTCTTTGGGCTGTACGCTACGGGGAACTTCCCGCAGTTTGATCGCTGGACAGACCATCTGGTAAGCGCAACGCAAAGCCACAATGATGATGTGGTGGGAGCGTTCACGAACCACTGGCATGGTGCGGCGTATGTGATCTGCGCACTGCTGCTAGGTGGGATTCTGTTTATCGTCCGCCAGAACCGCGAACGGGCAGAGTAAGCCAACTAAAGCAGAAGGGGCGCGGCTTAGGCCGCGCCCCTTCTGCTTTGGTTGAGAGCTACTGGTTTACGCCGCTGGCGAGGAAGCCGCCGTCGATCACCAGGATTTCACCGGTAACGAACGAAGCTGCGTCCGACGCGAGATAGACCGCGCCGCCGACCGTCTCTTCGGTCTGGCCGAAGCGGTTCATCGGGGTGCGCATGCGGAGTTCCTTGCCGCGCTCGCTCTTATCGAGCAGCTCTGCGTTGAGAGCAGTGCGGAAGACTCCGGGGGCGATTGCGTTCACGGTGACACCCTGTGCCGACCACTCGACGGCCAGCGAACGCGTGAGCGCGCCGACTGCAGCCTTGGAAGCAGCGTATGCGGCAACTTCCTTGAGCGAGACGAAGGTGTTGAGCGAAGCGATGTTGATGATGCGACCGTAGCCCTTCTCCAGCATCTGCTTGCCGAAGATCTGGCAGGCGCGGAGCGTGCCGGTGACGTTCGTGTCCATGATGTCGGTCCACTGATCTTCGGGGAAGTCGACCGTCGGCGCACGCTTGATTTTGCCGGCCGAGTTCACGAGGATGTCGACCTTGCCGAAGGCCTTGATGGTCTCGTCGCAGAGTGTTTGCAGGCTGGCGCGATCGCTTACGTCTGACGCGATGCGCAGTGACTTGCGGCCCATCGCTTCAATGGCAGCAGCGGCTTCTTCTACCTGCTCCAGGCGGCGCGAGCTGGCGACGACATCTGCACCGGCTTCTGCGAGGCCCTTGGCGATGGCCAAACCGATACCCGATGTTCCACCCACAACGACGGCTACCTTGCCCGTCAGATCAAATCCCTTGAACGGCATTGCTTTCTCCTGATCTATTCGTCTGGCTTACTTTTGAATTTCGAGCTGGCTTACTTTGCAAGCCCAGCGATGATTTCGTCAACGACTTCGTCCGGCGAGCGGTCGTTTACGACGCGCAGCGCGTCGGCAGGTTTTTCCAGCGTTGCCAACTGGCTGTCGAGCAGCTTAGGGTTCATGTACTCGTGCTGGCGCTCCTGGAGGCGCTTCTCGATCAGCTCGCGAGAACCGTCGAGCAGAACGAAGTCAACGGTACCGGCTGGCATATTCTGCGCCAGCGTGACGCGGTACTTGTCCTTGAGCGCGGAGCAGGCGAGAACGCCGCCGGTGCCTGCGTCAAACCAGCTCTTCATCAGCCCGTTGAGGACTTCGAGCCACGGCTGACGATCATCGTCATTGAGCGGAAAGCCTGCGGCCATCTTCTCTTTGTTCGCGACCGGGTGATAGCTGTCCGCGTCCGCAAAGGTGATGCCTTCGCGCTCGGCGAGGCGTTCGCCAATGGTCGTCTTTCCGGCGCCGCTGACGCCCATCAAAACCACAATCATGCTGCTTCCCTGCTCCCTGATCCAAGCGATTCAAAAATGATACGCTCCAGCTCCAAAGCACGAGGCTTCGAAGCTGGAGCGCAGGGGTTAGTTGCCCAGGAAGACCGGGCGGATGTGGCGGTCGAAGAGGTTCTCCGTCACGTTGCGCGAGACGTGCTCTTCGTTCTCTTCCAGAGCCGTGAGGTAACGGTCGCCCATCTTCGCAGCGACCTTGAAGCCGACGTGCAGCAACTGGCGGAAGTTTGGGTTGTAGGCCGGGTTCGACTGGTCATGACGCAGAGCCGAGGTGTACTGCTCGCTGGTCCAGCCCTGAACTTCTTCCACGGAAGGAAGCTGGTCGGTCTTGATGTCGATGACCGTGGCGTACGGCTTGCAGAGCTCGTCGGCGTGTGCAAAGGCTTCCTTGTAGACTTCCTTCGCGATCTCGAGACCAGATCCGCCCGCTTCTGCGAGACCGATCAGCTCTTCGAGCCAGGTCGTGCCAGCCGTCTTGAGGTGGACGCCTGCGTCGAACTTGAGGATCGCTTCGCGGATCGGCTTGTAGATGGAGAACTTATCCGAGCCGGAGTGGACGCTGAGCTTAAGGTTTTCGGGGAGGCCGTAACGCTTGATCGCGAAGTCGATCGCGGCGAGATCTTCCTCGAACTCCTTGGTGAACTGGGCGACGTCGCCGACGTAGTCCACGCCCTTGTTGAAGCGGCCGGTGAACTTGGGAGCAACGGTCTGGAGCGGCACCTTCTCGTCAGCCATGGCGGCGAGGATGATCAGCAGCTCAACCGGCGTCTGCGGCAGGTCGGTTTCATCCATTGAGACTTCAGGGATAAAGTTGCCTTCGCCCTTGGCTGCAGCGATGTGGCGGTAGATAGCTCCGGCGGCCTGAACTGCCGCGAGGAACTTGTTTGCCACACCCTTTACGAAGTCCACAGTGGTGTGGAAGGGCTCGGCGATGCGCGGGATAACGACTTCGCCGATCAATTCGGGATGACGGGCGATGAACGCTTCCACGTCTTCCGACTTGGCAGGCTTGCCGATCTCTTCCGCAACGTCGATGGTGTAGAAGTCGCAGGGAGCGAGGAAGCGGTCGACGGTGGCGAGCGTGATGTGGTCGGCGTCGACGAAGTAAGGCTTGTTCCAGCCAAGCTCCTTGACCGCAGCGTCAACAGCCTTACGCGCCTGGGTCGGGTCCGTACCGATAATCATGTGCTCGCGGTTGGACTTGTTCCACACCGGAGCAATGTCCACACCTGCGTCTGCAGCCTTGATGGAGGCCATCAACTGGGCCTTTGCCTGATGGGCAAAGCGATCGCCCGTTCCAACCGAGTACTTGGCTAACTTCAAACCGTTCGACATCCTCAAAATCCTCTCTTACTTGGGCCGCTTGCGAGCGTCCGCCTGGGCAGACGCAAAGATGAGCCTCACGCCGGGAAATCATACGCGCCCGCGCTCTGACAGCGCAAGCAAATATGTCAGACAGGTTTCAACAGGGCGTTCCGGCGGGAAATCGCCTAATTTCCAGCCGAAGCCCTACTTTTCGTTTCTCCTGCGGAAGAGAACCGCGACGTAGGGCTGCCCCGACAGACGTACTTTGGACTTCCCGCTGAAGGTGCCGCTGAGTGGCGTCCGCGTGCGTGCTTTGATGTCGATGACCTCAGCGGCAAAGGGGCCCGCAGGAAGAGGAAACTCGTACCAAAGCGGCTGATGCTCGGCGAAGTACCAGAGGACGGCGTGCGCCGTCTTGCCGTCGGCTTCGTAGGTCGTAGCGTTCAGGTAATAGGGGTTCGCCTGTGCTTCCCAACCGGCGCGCACGGCGGCTGATTCGGCGACAGCTTCTGAGAGTGAACGCAGGAAGCCGATCATCTCGGGGCTGCGACCGCGAAGTTGTACGCCCTCTGCGGTCCAGACGCTGACCGGCGTGGTCTCGTCCATGGGAGCGTCGGGCGGAAGCAGGGTTTCACCGTGCGTGACGTAGCAGCCAGCCACGGTGCCGAGCCAGAAGCGATGGGCGAGTTCTTCGCCGGTGAGGTTCCCCCAGCGCCTGGCGACGTTGCCTTCGTACTTCACTTCATCGAAGAGGACGGGCTTGTTCCAGTCGGCGAGGTAGCGCGGAGCCTGATCGAAGGCGTCGGTCTGCAGCGAGGCGTGCGTGACCCACGCTGCGGCGTAGTCGTACATGACCTTCGAGTAATGGATCGACCGAAGATGCTGATACGGATCGCTGCTGGTAACGATGCGGAAGAAGCGGTCAAAGTCTGCGGTGGTCTTCGAACGCACGAGGTCGAACTCATTGGCTAGCGACCACCAGACGTTGCGATAGGCGCTGAAACGCGCCAGGACGTATCGCAGATAACGATCATCGTCGGGCGCGGACATCTTCGCGAATCCCCAGGCGTCGTAGGGATGGAAGAGGATGAGGTCCGCCTCAATGCCCTGTTGTCCGAGTGCCACGATCTGCTCTTCGAGGTGCTGGAAGAAGAGTGGATTCAAACGCGTGTGATCGAAGTCGTCTTTGGCGTCGCGCTCGAAGGGAGCGAGCTTCAGTTCGTTGTGACCATCGGAGAATCGCGTAGGAAAGACGCACATGCGGAGCTTGTTGAAGGGCGCAGCCTTGAGCGCGGCGAGTGTTTGCGTTTGGCGCTCTGGAGATTGGTGCGCCCAGTTGTAGCTTGTCGTTCCGAACGGAAGAAAGGGTTTGCCGTCGGCGTAACCGAAGTGATGGCCGCGCTCGACACGAACGGGGCCGTGGTTGCCGACGGTGGCCGGGGTGCAATGGAAGCTTCCCTGCCTGCCGTGGAGGGCCGGGAGCGAGGACATGGTGGTGAAGGACCATTCGCCTACGGCATCGGGCATGAATCGCAGCTTGTATCTGCCGCTGCCGTCGTAAAAGCCATCGACAACGAGTTCGCGATGGCCCTGACGAAAGCTCGCCGTCAGCGTGACGGAAGCGAAAGGGTTGCCGTCGGAGTTCGCCTCGAAGGCCGTCTCGAAGACGCTCCACTGCTCAATCGGGGCCGCGTGCTCTGTGGCCTTTGGATACGCTGCAGCCGCAGCGACCGCTGGTGTTGTGACCAGGGCTGCTGCGGCTGAGGCGAGCTTCAGTGCGTCGCGACGGGTGATCGTCGACATGGCGCTCCTTCTCGTTTGCTGCCGGGGTTAGAGGCGGTACGCCTTGCGAACGAGGTTCACGGTGAGGTCCTGCGCGAGCTCGAAGGCTTCGTCTTCATCCAGACGATGCTCTGCGACGAGGCGACCGAGGAAGCCGCAATCTACGCGACGTGCGACGTCGTGGCGGGCAGGGATCGAGAGGAAGGCACGCGTGTCGTCGTTGAAGCCGACTGTGTTGTAGAAACCTGCCGTCTCGGTGGCCTGCTCGCGGAAGCGCAACATGCCTTCTGGCGAATCGTGGAACCACCAGCTCGGCCCGAGGCGCAGGCAGGGGTAGTGTCCGGCCAGCGGCGCGAGTTCGCGCGAGTAGGTTGATTCGTCGAGCGTGAAGAGGATGAAGGTGAAGTTGGGCTCGTTGCCGTACTTCGAGAGCAGCGGACGCAGCGAGCGGACGTACTCCGTCGGCGAGGGGATGTCGGCGCCCTTGTCGCGGCCGAACTTCTCGTACACCTTCTGGTTGTGATTGCGGATGGAACCGGGATGAAGCTGCATGGTGAGGCCGTCTTCGACGCTCATGCCAGCCATTTCGGTCAGCATCTGCGCCTGGAAGAGTTCGACGTCGCCAGCGTTCGTTTTGCCGGTGTAGATGCGCTCGTAGAGGGCCGTGGCGTCCGGCAGCGAAAGATCGGCGGTCATGGCCGTGAGGTGGCCGTGATCGGTGGCGGTTGCGCCGTTCTGCTTGAAGAATGCGCGGCGCTTGCGGAGAGCGTCGAGATAGCCCTTCCACGAGGAGACGTCTTCTCCGCTGACTTCGCCGAGCTTCTCGAGGTTTTCGCGGAAGCCAAGGTACTCGGCGTCGACGACGGCGTCGGGGCGGAAGGTGGGGAGCACGCGCCCCTTCCAGCCAGAGTTCTTGATCTTAATGTGGTGCTCGAGCGAGTCGACGGCCGCATCGGTGGTGGCGAGCACTTCGAGCTTGAAGCGGTCGAAGAGAGAGCGCGGGAGGAACTCCGGCGTCTGGAGGGCTTTGTCGATGATTTCGTAGTACTCGTCGGCGTTTTCGGGCTTGAGGCGCTCCTTGAGACCGAAGAGTTCCTGGAAGGCGTAGTCGAGCCAAAGACGCGTGGGCGTACCGCGGAAGAGGTAGTAATGACGGGCGAAGATGCGCCAGACTTCGCGCGGGTCGGCCTGCTGCTTGCCGTCCACCTGCGGAATGCCGAGCGACTCAAGCGCAACGCCCTGCGAGTACAACATGCGGAAGATGTAATGGTCCGGCTGGATGAACAGCGCCGTGGGGTTGGGGAACGGCTTGTTGTCCGCAAACCACTGCGGGTCGGTGTGTCCGTGCGGGCTGATGATGGGCAGATCGCGCACCGTTTCATAGAGCTTCGCCGCAACGTTTCGTGCCGCCGCTTCGGCGGGAAAGAGCCTGTTCTTGTCCAGCATGATTCTTTGATCTCCTGTTGGGGCCGCAGACCGCGAGGCCGTGGCGTCGAGTGCAGCGTATCAAAATGTGGGCACACCTGTCTTACAGGATGCGTTTGGCGGTGCACAAGCAGGTCTGGTCTACTAGCTGGGTGACCGCTTCTATGACGTCTTCTCAGCCGCTCCCGCACACCACCGATGCCTTTCACCAGAGCGTTCTTGCGCTCGAACCCAAGATCGCTGTCTTCGACTGCGACGGTACGTTGTGGTCGGGCGATGCAGGCTCCACTTTTATGCGTTGGACGATGGAGACGAGGCTGCTTTCGGCCGAGCGTACGGCGTGGCTGAACGAACGTTACGAGGGCTACAAGCGTGGCGAAGTGAACGAGTTGCAGATCTGCGGCGAAATGGTCCAGGTCTACGAAGGCATCCCCGTCAGCACACTGCGCGAGGCTGCGGCGACATTCTTTGCCGAGCACATCGAGAAGAACATCTTCCCGGAGATGCGTGCGTTGATTACAGAGCTGCAAGCCCGTGGCACCGACATCTGGTGCGTGAGTTCGACATGCGACTGGGTGATCGAAGAGGGCGTCAAGCGCTTCAACATCCCGGCCAATCGCGTGCTTGCTGCATGCGTTGCGCCGGAGGGCGACAAGGCCAGCGCCACGCTGCTGGATGTTCCAACCGATGAAGGCAAAGTGGCTTCGTTGAAGCGTATGCAGATCACGGCACCAGATGCGGTCTTCGGCAATTCGGTACACGATGCGGCGATGCTGGCTATCGCGCGTGAAGCGTTTCCTGTGAATCCATCCCCTGCTCTTGTGGAGCGCAGCGCGCAGGAAAGCTGGGCCGTGTTCTATCCTTCCAGCGTTGCACCGGCACGATAAACGCTTTCCACGATAAAGCGTCTACACTACTGACAAGTGAAACGACCGATTCGCAAATTGAACGGCCGGCGCGCAGCCACTCTTGCCGCCAAACCTGTACGCCACGTTGTGGCTGCACTGATCCTGCGTGGTGAAGGTGAAAGCCGCGAGGTGCTCATCTGCCAGCGTCGGCCAGACCAGCCCATGGGGCACAAGTGGGAGTTCCCCGGCGGCAAGATTGAGCCGGGCGAAACGGCAGAAGTGGCGCTGGCTCGCGAGTTGAATGAAGAGCTTGGCATCGACGCCACAATCGGCGAAAAGCTGACGACCGTGCGACATAACTACCGCAATGGCGCTTCCATCGAGATTCAGTTTTTCAAGGTGACGGAGTTCCGAAGCGAGCTTGAGAACCGCATCTTTCAGGAGATGCTCTGGAGTGGCTTTGAACGTCTGCCGGAGTATGACTTCCTGACCGCAGATCTTGAGTTGATTCGCGATCTTGCGGACGGCAAGCTGCTCTAAACCTTAGCTGCCGCCACCGAAGAACTGCATTCCCAACATCGACACCGTAAGGATGATCGCGAGGCCCGTGAGGCTCCACGCGACGACGTTGTAGGTGCGCGAGTTCGTCTTGTTGCCCATCAGGGAGCGCTTGTTCACCAGGATAAGCATGAAGATCAACACGAACGGCAACAGTACGCCATTCAGCACCTGAGACAGCACCGCGATCTTCACCAACGGGATGCCCGGCAGCAGAATGAGCAGCGCACCGATGACAAGCAGCGCCGTGTAGAGCCAGTAGAAGGCAGGCGCTTCGCGGAACTTCTTGCTGAGGCCAGACTCAAAGCCTAGCGCTTCGCAGACGGTGTACGCCGTCGAAAGCGGAAGGATGGAGGCTGCGAAGATCGAAGCGTTCAACAGTCCAAAGGCAAAGAGCGAGAAGGCGTAGCTGCCACCGAGGGGGCGCAGGGACTGTGCCGCATCGGCGGCGTCGACGATCTCGTGATGGCCCGCAGAGAAGAGCGTTGCGGCGCAGGCGATGACGATGAACGCGGCCACGACTACGGAGAAGATCGAACCTACGACGGCATCCAGCTGGGCGTAGCGTAGCTTCGACTTTCCCGCGCCCTTGTCCACAACCGATGCCTGCAGATAAAACTGCTGCCAGGGAGCGACGGTTGCGCCGATCATGCCGACCGAGAGGTAGAGGTACGAGCTTCCTTTGAGGTCATGCAGGCGCGGCAGGCGGAGCGTCTCCTTCATGGCGAAGCTCCAGTTCGGATGAGCCAGGGCCGCGGTCACGATGTAGGCGACGTAAAGGAAAGAGAGGCCGACGAAGATCTTCTCGAGCGTCTTGTACTCCCAGAAGACGACCAGCGCCCAGACGGCGAACGCAACCAGAGGGACGGAGATGAACTTGCTGACGTGGAAGAGTTCACCGCTGGAGGCGACGCCGGCGAACTCGCTCATGACGTCGCCGAGGTTGCAGAGGACGAGGCCGCACATCAGGGTGGCTGTTGTGCGCAGACCAAACTGCTCACGGATGAGTTCGCTGAGCCCCTTGCCGGTGGTGACGCCCATGCGCGCGGAGATTTCCTGCGCGAAGGTAAGCATGATCGCCATGGGGATCATCGTCCACAGGAGGCCGTAGCCGAACTTCGCGCCAGCGAGCGCGTAGGTGTAAATGCCGCCTGCGTCGTTGTCTACATTGGCGGTAATGAAGCCGGGGCCAAGCACGGCAAGAACCAGAAAGATGCTGGTGCGCCAGCGGCGCAGGTGGTCCATCATCACTGCCCCCGTTCGGCAACGCGCAGGCGTGGCGAAGCGATCATCTGTGCTCTGATGTTCACATCGACTCCTTGCGTTGATTGGGGTTGGCCAGCGAGAGCTGCCGCTCCATCTAGAGTAACCCCTAAACCAGTCAGCGGCTTAGCAGTGGTGTGACGTGAGCAAGAATCTTTTCCACCTGCGCGTCGTTGCTGTAGCCGTCCCGAAGAGCCCGTGCGTGTCCTGCAGCCGCGATGCGGTTGCGAGCAGCTTCGTCGGGCAGATAGCGGGCGATCTTCTCTGCGCACTCGTCGAAGTCCGAGAAGAAGACAGCTTCTTCGTCCTCGACAAAGCGCGCGCTGTGGCCGGGAGAACGCTCGGCGAGCAGGAAACCACCGCAACCGGTGATCTCGAAGCTCTTGTGCACGAACTCATCCTGATTGGAGTGAGTGAGAAAGCTCAGGTTGATCTTCGAGTGCCACATGGCCTCGCGATAGCCCTGCTGATAGAGTTCGCCGCCAGTGTAGATCGCTGCGGCCGCCTCAGGATCGAGTTTGTGCGTCCAGGTGTTGTCGCCGGAGACCACCACAGGGAAACCGCGTTCGCGCCAGAGGCGGGTAAGGAACGCTGCACGCTGATCGTAGGGGGTGCCCACGAACGAGACACCGCGCGTACGCTCGGCGTCCGTGACCGGAGTGGGCGAAGCAAAGTGGATGCTCGGCTCATAGGCGGTCTGGATCTTGATCACATCGCGAGCTCCGCACGCCTTGTAATCCAGCACATTCTGGTCGCGCTGCGTGGCGTGGAGATCGTAGTACGGGATGCATTTTCTGTAGAGCCGCCAGCCCGGGTCCCGGCGGGGGCCAAAGGCGTTGTCGATCATGTACGACACGGTGACGATGCCCATCGCATGCAGCTTCTTCAGCGTCTCCGGCTGCATGGAGAGTACTTTGTCCGCCCACACGATGTCTGGTTTCTCGGCACGTGCCAACGCCAGGATGTCACGATTCAAACGCGTAACCCAAGGTCCGAGCTGCGCACGAAACCACACCTTGCGCAGCAGCGACCACTTTGGCTCATAGGGATATGTATTGAGCGAGACGACAGTATGCCCCAACCGCTCCAAAGCCCATACGCGATACAAAGATGAGTCGTTCGGAGAAAGTCCCGCGACGTAGAGAATCTTCAAGGCACTCCCCGTTGTAGCTCCCGGCATCCCCGTTTATCCTTCGCGAAGCTGTGCGATCACCTGCTCGGCATGGATCGCGCCTGCAACACGGCCACGGTGATCCGTCACCGGCAGTGAACGCAGGTTGTACTTGTCAAAAAGCGCGGCGACTTCGTCATGATTGGCCTGCAGGCCGCAGCTTGTGTTGTGAATCTCGCTCAACTCCTTGAGCGAGGCATCCGGCTTGGCGAGCAGCAGTCGCGGCAGCGTGACGACGCCGGCCAGCTTTTCCTGCTCGTCCAGCAGATAGATTTCAGTGATCGTGTCCGGGTCGCCTTCAAACTCGCGCAGCAACTCGACCGCTTCGGCGACGGAAGCACCGGCCGGTGCGCTGACAAAGTCCGTCGTCATCTGCCCTGCGGCGGAGTCCGCAGAGAACTCCAACAACTCTTCCAGGTCATGGCGCTCGTCGGGCTCAAGCTCTTCGAGGATGGCTTCCGTTTCTTCATCGCTCAGCTCGCTGAGAAGATCGGCGGCGGCACCGGGGTCCATCTCTTCGATGATCTCGGCAGCGTGCTCCGAATCCATTCCCGAGAGCAGTTCCTTCTGCATCTTCGGATCGATCTCTTCCAGCGCCTCTGCGGCGGTCTCTTCCGGCAAGGACGTAAATACAGCCTCGCGCTCCGCTGGGGCGAGTTCTTCGAGAATGGCGGCGATGTCCGAAGGATGGAGGGCGGACAACCGCTCCTGCCCGATCTTCAGGCGTACTCGGCGAGCTGGGTCGCGCTCGATCAAATCGACGCATGTCCAAGGGATTACGCGTGCCGGAATCCTGGCGACAAGCTTCTCGACAGACTCTGGAGGCAGGCCTTTCAGCAAGCGGCGAACCGCTCCGCGAATGCCGACTTCGACTTCCTCAATTCGGAGGCCAACGGCCTTGCGGTTGCCGCGGCCAAGCTTCTCCCAGACCAGGTTGACATCGTTTACGCGCACGACCTTGCGGCCGTCGACGTCGATGATCTGCTGGTCCAGCAGGTCGCGCTCGAGCAGCAGATACTCCTGCATATTCGGGTGCTCAGAGGGGTCGATTTCGGTGCGCAGCACGCGATCGTTCAGCCGCGGAACGACGATGTCGTTGACCGACACGATGACTCGCTCCCGCAAACCTTTGCGTTTGCGATCAAGGATCAGACCTTCCACATGCGCGCCGTCGCGGTCGACTTTGACGGCGAACTCGTGGATCTTGCCACAGTTCTTGCCATCGGAGTCGACCACGCGCATACCCACAAGGGTGGACACGCTGGTCGGAATGGTCTGCATCTCGGACATACAATCTCTACCCTACCCCATCATGCCGAACAAACAAAGACGCCACCGACCCAAAGGCCGATGGCGTGTTGTGAAGATCGCGTGACTTACTTGTCGAAGTTCACGGAAGGCGCTACGTTGTTCTGCGGATTGCCTTTGAAGTACTGGTCCTTGACCGGGAACTTCGAGCCAGCCCAGATGCTGTTCGGGATCTCCTGAACGTAGGTGTTGTAGTTCTGGAGATCCATGTTGTAACGGCGGCGAGCGACGGCGATACGGTTTTCCGTTCCTGCCAACTCATCCTCCAGACGGATGAACTGCTCGTTGCCCTTCAGGTCCGGATAGGATTCCTGCAGACGCAACAGAGGGCTCAAGGCCACGTCGAGACGCTGGTTGGCGGTGATGCTCGAAGCGCGATCGCTCGAAGCAGCCACAACAGCAGCGCGTGCGTTCGCGATGTTGGTCAACACCGTTTCCTCTTCCTTCACGTAGCCCTTGACGCTGGCAACGAGGTTCGGAATCAGGTCAAGACGGCGCTGCTGCTGCACGTCTACTTCGGAGTACGTCTGGTTCACCTGTTCGTTGAGCTGCACCATGTGGTTTCGCGAAGTGACTGCGCTGCCACCAATGAGCAGCACCAGCACAACAAGTACTACAACTGCGATAAGACCCTTCTTCACGTTCGTCCTCCCAGAATCGATTGTCTTCATCACTTCCCTGACTGCTGGCGAAACACCTGCCAGCTTTGCGAGGCATTACCAGCCGCTGCTGGCTCCGCCGCCGCCTGAACTTCCGCCGCCGAATCCTCCGAAGCCCCCGCCGGAACCGCCGCCGCCGCTCCAGCCTCCTCCACCACCGCCCCAGCCGCCGCGATCACGCGAACCTGCAGAGCCGAGAAGATTACCGAGGAGAAACCATCCTAACCCGCCGCCACCGCCGCCACGACCACCACCACCGCCGCCTCGGCCAAAGCCGAAGATAAAGATCAGCAGAATGACGAAGAAGAGGATGTGGCCGAAGGTGTTGACGTTGCCGCGTGCGTGACGCCGGGGCTGAGAGACGGGTACGTCATCCTGCGGTGCAAGCTTAACACCTGCATCCGCCGCGATAATATTCGCCACCTGCTGCAGCCCGCCGTAGATTGCCGGGCCGTAATCGGCCTCGCGAAGTTGCGGACGCATGGAGCGCAGGATGTCGCCAGCCTTGGCATCGTTCAAGATACCTTCGAGCCCGTAGCCGACTTCCATCCGCTGCTTGTGATCGTCGATCGCAAACAACATCAGCAAGCCGCGGTCTGTGCCCTTGGCCCCGACCTTCCACTTTTCTTCCAACTGAACGGCGTAATCCTCAATCGGAACGCCGTCGAGCGTATGGACGGTCACCACGGCGATCTGTGCGTGAGCGGTCTTATCGACCTCGGCGCACAGGCTCTCCATCTGTTGCTGAGAGGACGCGTCCAGAACTCCGGCAAAGTCGCTGACGTAGCCGGTCGGAGCGGGCAGCTTATCTACCTGTTCGCCTTGCATTGGCGCAGCCAACAGCAGGGCGGCCAACAATACGAGCCAGCAACTGGCGCGGAGTTCTATCCATCGCTTCACAGTCAAAGGATACGCTCGCTGTTCGAAAAAGTTCCCACAGAAGAAAGCCCTCCGGCGCGGTGAACGCCGGAGGGCAAAAGCTGGTTGGTGCTTCGCTTACAACTTCTTGTCGAGGTCATAGGCCATATTCTTGTGCGCGGCGACGACGGATTTGCCCTTGATCACGGCAGCCTTGAACTTGGCATCCTTCGTATCCTTTACCTCGTCGGTAAAGAGATCGAGCGCCTGAGTGTGGTCCTTCACCATGGCGTCCATGTACTCCTTGTCGAAGTCCTTGCCGCTCAGGCCGCTCAGCTTGGCATAGACATCCTTGTGATCTTCGTCGAGATCAGGAGGAGCCTGCAGGCCCCAGGAGTCTGCAAACGGCTTCATCTTGGCTTCGAGCATCTTGTGGTCCGTAATCATTCGCTCGGCGAACTTCTTCACGGCAGGGTTCATGGCCTTGGTTTCTGCCAGTTCGCTGATCTTGATCTCGTTAACATCGGCTTGCGCTGCCGTGGCGAGGAACTTCTTATCATCGTCCGGGGTCTGCGCGTGAGCGGCAACTGTGCCCAGAATGGTGACGGCGCTCAAAGTCAGGGTGCAAATCATCGAAACACTCTTTTTCATCGAAGTTCCTCCAAAAGGTAAAAGTCTCAGCAGTCGCAAAACTGTTGCGCTTACAAAGGAATAGGAGTCCAAAAGCAAACGATGGAGTTGTCTTTCTATCTCGCGCATCCAAGTAAGCTGGAGTCTGGAGTTTGATGATGCCAACAAAGATTCAACCGCCTGTAGCCGGACGCGAGCCGAAACGCACCCCCATCCACACCACGGAACTGATCGACGACTATGCCTGGCTGCGCGACAAAGGCACCGAGCGCGTCACGCAGTATCTCGAAGCTGAGAACGCTTATACCGCCGCCGAGATGTCCGGTACCGAGGCCCTTCAGGGCGAACTCTACGAAGAGATTCTGTCGCACATCAAGGAAGATGACATCTCCGTGCCGTATCGCGATGGCAAGTGGGAGTATGTGACCCGCACGGAAAAAGGCAAGCAGTACGCGCGCTACTGCCGCCGTCCGGTGCAGGCTGATGGAACGACGGACGAGCAAACCGAAGCGACGATGCTTGACGTCAACGAGCTTGCCGAAGGTCAGCCGTTCATGTCCCTCGGCGACATCAGCCTCTCTCCCGATGGCAACCTGCTTGCGTTCTCGACCGACAACACGGGCTTCCGCCAGTACACGCTTGCGATCAAAGACCTGCGCACCGGTGCGATGCTTCCCGACCGCGCGGAGCGTGTCGGCTCGATCGTCTGGGCGGCAGATTCGGCCACGCTGTTTTATTCGACCGAAGACGAGCAGACCAAGCGACAGGACCGCGTCTTTCGGCACACGGTAGGCGCACCCGAAGGGACGGCCACCGAGGTCTTCCACGAGCCCGATGAACGCTTCAACCTGGGGCTTGGCCGCACGCGTGACCGCAAGTATTTGGTGCTCGCAGCGGGCTCGCACACCACCAGCGAGGCCTGGTTCATCGAAGCCAGCAAGCCAGAGTCGAGCTTCCGCCTGCTCGCGCCTCGGATTGACGACGAAGAGTACGACTTCGACCATCGCGACGGGTTCTTTTATATCCGCACGAACAACAACGCGGAACGCTACAAGCTTGTACGCACACCGGTAGACAAGACGGACCGCGAAAACTGGCAGGAGGTGCTGGCTGAGTCGGCAGAGGCCTCGCTCGAAGACTTCGACCTCTTCTCTCGCTTCTTCGTCACGTCTTCCCGCGAGCGTGGCCTGCCCGTTCTGCGCGTTCACCACTTCGACACGAATGGTTTGCCCAAGGCGGATGCTGACCCGATTCTCTTCCCTGACCCGGCCTATACGGCGTACGGCGAGATCAACCGCGACTTCAACACGGAGACGTATCGCTACAGCTACCAGTCGCTGGTGCGGCCTGCTTCTGTCTATCGCTATGACGTGGTGAGCAAGCAGTCCACGTTGCTGAAGCAGCAGGAAGTTCCGGGTGGCTTCGATGCTTCTCGCTATGAGAGCAAGCGGCTATGGTTCAAGACGGCGGATGGAACGGAAGTTCCGGTCTCGCTGGTCTTCCGCACAGACAAGTTCCAGACCAGCAAGAGCCCGCTCTACGTCTACGGATACGGATCGTACGGTTATCCGCTGCCGCTAGGCTTCTCTGCGGCGCGGCTTGCGTTACTCGATCGTGGTGTTGTGGTGGTGTACGCGCATATTCGCGGTGGTGGCGAGTTGGGCGACCCGTGGCACGACGGCGGCAAGATGATGACCAAGCGGAATACGTTCACCGACTTCATCGAAGCGGTTGAGTTCCTGACGAGCGAAGGCTATGGCGACCCGAAACGTGTGGCGATTGAAGGCGGATCTGCAGGCGGACTGCTGATGGGAGCGGTCACGAATATGCGGCCCGATCTCTTCCGCGCGGTGCTTTCGCATGTACCGTTCGTCGATGTGATGAACACGATGCTTGATGCGTCTCTGCCGCTTACGGTGGCTGAGTACGAGGAGTGGGGCAATCCCAACGAGTCGGAGGCCTTTGCCTACATGCGCTCGTACTCGCCTTACGAAAATCTTGACGATCTTGCAGGCAAGCCTCTGCCGGCGATCCTCGTCAAGACGTCGTTGAATGATTCGCAGGTGATGTACTGGGAGCCGGCGAAGTACGTTGCCAAGCTGCGTACGTTGAAGACGGACGAGTCGGCGCTGCTGCTGCACATCAACATGGATGCAGGGCATGGCGGGGCTTCCGGCCGCTATGACTACCTGAAGGAGATCGCGTTTGATGACGCGTTCCTGCTTCGAGAACTCGGCGTTCAGTAAGCCCTTTGAGTAGCAAGGCAAAACCGGCTTCCCACAAAGGAAGCCGGTTTTGCGTTTAGTGCTTTGCGAGCCAGAGATCCAGCGAGGCGTTCTGCTGCTGCCGAATCTGGATGCAGCTTTCGATGCCATGCATGGCCCGGGGGAGCGCCTGATTCGCCGCCTGGACATGATGTGTGGCGAAGAACTGCTCCACATCCTGCTTATCGGCTTCGCTGCAGAAGCCGCTTGTCGACGAGATGATCTGAGGCCCGCTGAACATCGTAGAGAGCGCCATCACCTGATCCCAATGGCCCTTGATGAAAGCCCACGCCTGATGACGGGTGGAGGTGCGCTGCATCTGCAGCACCAGCATGACCCATGCGTCCTGTGAGCGAACCTTTCCGCTGACGGCGTAGTCCAGTGTGCGTGCGACCAACTGCGGGTTGGAGAAGTACGGCAGATCGTAAAGCGCAGCCGTCTTCCTGGTTGGGTCGGTGGCGCTCTCTGCGACGGCAAAGACCTTGTCGTAGAAGTCCGCGTCCGCACGGCGAGCGGTTGCGGTGATCGCGGCCTCGGCCAGTTCAGGGTCAACGCTCTTATCGCCATCCAGCGAACGTTCGGCGAGGGCCTTCGCCTCTGTAAGCACGTTGGGATCACCTGCGGAGGTAAGGAGGTCGAAGAAGACGGCGTGAAGAAGCGACTGCTGCTCGGTCGGATGGGCCGGAAGTGGCCCAAGCTTTTCGTACTCCGGCGCAAAGGTTCGCACCGACCATTGACGGACCTTCTGGTCCTGCACGGGGTCGGCCACGCGACCTTCAACAACCTGCAGCACCTGTAGCATCTGCGCGAAGACCTGCGGATCGCGCTCGTCACGCAGGGCACCAACGAGGTCCAGCAGATCGCCGATGTTCGCTACACCGGCACGCATCAGCGAGAGCCGATCGCCGAGCAGGTTGATGCGCTCTGTAGGCTTGAGAGAGGGGGCGGATGCGATTATCTCGGCCAATAGATCAGGCGAGTACTGCGTTCGATAGAAGCCAAGACCGTCGGCGTTGGCATTGATGGAAGCAGGTCGTGCGATGGTCTCTGAGCGCTTGCCGAAGCGTTGGCAAGGAACGCCCGTGAAGCATACCGGAATGGACCATAAGGCGTCTGACGGCGAGGCCTGCTGGCCAACGATAAGGCGTTGCTGCGAGAGCGTCACACGGCCGGGACCAGCCGACGTGATGGTCAGCAACGGCATTCCCGGTTGGTCGATGTAGCTGGACATGACTTTGTCCGCAGGCTTGCCGCTGCTTTCGGCCAATTGGTCCCAAAAGTCTTCGGCTGTTGCGTTCGCGTACTCATGCTTCTGGATGTAGGCGGAGACACCCTTGCGAAACGCTTCGGGGCCGACGTAATGCTCCATCATGTCGAGTACCGCGCCAGCCTTGCCGTAACTGATGACGTCGAACTGCTGCGTAATTTCGCCGGGCGTCTCGGCCCTGGCTCGAATCGCCCTGGTTGACGGGGTGGCGTCCACATCCATCGTGCGGTTCAGATCAAAGCCACGATCTTCGAGGATGGCGCGCTCTGGCTTCCACTCGGCCACGGCCTTGTACTCCATCCATGTGGCGAAGCCTTCGTTGAGCCAGACGTTGTCCCACCACTTCATGGTGACGAGGTCGCCGAACCACTGGTGCGCCATCTCATGCGCGACGGTCAGGGCCACGTTGTCGAGGTCGCTGGCGGGTGCGGTCTTTGCATCGACCAGTAGTGACGACTCGCGATAGGTGATGCAGCCCCAGTTCTCCATGGCTCCGGCTTCAAAGTCGGGAACGCCGATGAGATCGAGCTTGGGCAGAGGGTACTTCACGCCGAAGTAGTGGTTGTAGTAGCCGAGAAAGTGCTCGGCAGCTTTGAGCGCATAGCCAGTGTAGGCGAACTTGTCCGGCGTCGAGCAAACGCGGATCGCCACGCCTTCCGCCTCTCCGTCGCGACAGGCCCAGTCTCCAACCTGAAACGCGAGCAGGTAACTGCTCATGCGCGGTGTCCGGGCAAAGGTGACGGTGTGCGTTCCCTCTGCGGCGGGAAGGTCGCTGAGTACGTTTGTGTTGGAGATGACACTGTCCCCGGTGTCGACGGTAAGAGACAGGTCAAAGGTGGCTTTCATGGCCGGTTCGTCGAAGACAGGAAAGGCGCGGCGCGCGTCGGTTGGTTCAAACTGCGTGATGGCGTAGCTGCGGGTCTTTGTCTTCGAGAGATAGAAGCCGCGCAGCTTATTGTCGAGCGTCCCGGCGAAGTGCAGTGAGAGAGTTACATCTCCTGCTGGAAGCGGCCTGGCGAAGTGCAGCGTTGCCTGCTGCTTTACCGTGTCATAGGTGACACTTCCCGGTTCCGAGCTGCCCTTTGCGGCGCTGGCAGAGATATCCGTCAGTTGCAGATCGACAGCGTTCAGCGTGACGTCGCTGGAAGCAGATTGCAGATGCAGAGCGACCGTCTCTTCGCCGGTGAACGTCGCGGAGTTCAAGTGAGGCGTGAGGTGCAGGGTGTAATGCTCGGGGAGAGCATTCCCGGGCAGACGCTGGGCAAAAACAGGCGAGCACGCGAACACAAGAAGAGCGAGCGGCAGACAAGAGCGCATACAAGCAATTTACCTGTATGCGCTGTCCCTAGGCACCTGCGGTGTCGCCTTCACCCGGAGCAAGAAAGAGGTTCTTTTCCAGCCCGTGCTGACGGGTGTAGAGGTCGTGATAACGGCCCTGCAACGCATAAAGCTCGTCATGTGTGCCGCGTTCGAGAATTCGTCCCTGCTCGATGACGAGAATCTGGTCGGCCTTGCGGATCGTCGACAACCGATGCGCGATCACAAAAGTTGTACGTCCGCGCATCAGATAATTCAGGCCTTCCTGAATCATCGCCTCGGACTCTGAGTCCAGCGAGCTGGTGGCTTCGTCGAGAATGAGGATGCGAGGGTCGGCCAGAATGGCCCGTGCGATGGAAAGGCGCTGACGCTGGCCGCCAGAGAGCTTTACGCCGCGTTCGCCTACGATCGTCTCGTAGCCTTCGGCAAAGCGAGTGGCAAACTCTTCGACACGAGCGATGCGGCAGGCCTCGAAGAAGTCCGCCTCTGAGGCGTCGGGACGCGAGAAGAGCACGTTGTCGCGAATGGTGCCGTCGAAAAGGAAGGTCTCCTGCAAGACGACGCCGAGTTGCTGGCGATATGAGCTGAGGCGGACGGTGGCGAGGTCCTGCCCATCGACCAGAACAGCGCCGCCACTGGCAAAGTGGAAGCCGCAGATCAGGCTGATGATGGTCGATTTGCCGGAGCCGCTCGAACCGACGAGCGCCGTTACCGTTCCTGGCTTGGCTTCGAAGGTAATGTCGTGCAACACGGGCTTGTCTTCGACGTACGAGAAGTCGACGTGTTCGAACTGTACGTCTCCGACAAGTTCACCCACGATGTTTCGCTGCTCGGGATTGGCGTCTTCGGCGATCTCGCCGAGGACTTCGCGTGTGCGATCCAGTCCGGCCATCGCCTCCGTGAGTTGCGTGCCGATGTTGACCAACTGCACCAGCGGCGCGGTCATGAAGGCGAGAAACATGACGTAGGAGAAGTATCCGCCGGGGGTCAGTTTCCCGGCCGCGTTGGCGTGTGCACCCATCCACATGACGACGGCCCCGACGACGCCGAGAATGGCGGTCGAAGAGAGTGTCATCAGGCTTTGCGCCGTCAACGAGCTGATCACGTTGTTCAGCAGACGATCGACGCCACCGGAGAAGACGCGCGACTCGCTGGCTTCGGCGTGGTAGCCCTTGACGACACGCACGCCGCCCAGCGACTCGGTCAGGCGCCCAGTTACTTCTGCGTTGATCGCGGGCACGCTCACGGAAGATCGGGCGAATGGTCTTGAACGCACGCTGCACCACGGCGGCAAAGACCGCCATGATAAGGAACGTCACCAGCGTCATGCCGACGCTCTGGCGAATGAGATAGATGAACGCGAAGATCGCGGTGAGGACGCCGCCGACGAAGTCGACGATGCCGGTTCCGATGATGTTTCGCACGCCTTCGACATCCGTCATGATGCGGGCAACGAGTGTGCCGGTGCGGTTCTCATCGTAGAAGCTGACGGGCAGGCGACCGATGTGGTCCTGCACCTTGACGCGCAGCTCTGCGATGAGCCGTTGACCGGCTTTCGAGAGTAGCTGAGTCAGCGAGTAGGAGGTGATGCCCTGCACCAGAGTCGCTAGCATAACGACGCCCACAACCCAGGGCAGTTCACTCATGCGCTTCTGGATGAAGACAACGTCGATCAGCGGCTTGAAGCTTGCAGGCAGCACAAGCGAGCAGGCGCGATTGACCACCATCAGAAAGAAGGAGCCGAGCAGCAGCCAGCGACGCGGCTTTACAAGCGACCAGATCTCCGGCCACACGTCGCGAAGCTTCGGTTTCGGTCTTTGCTTGGTAAGCTCTGCTGTCACAGCCCGTCCTGTTCCTCGTGAAGGCCTGTCGGCACCCATGCCGCTGCCCCGTCCCATACCGCCACCGTGCCCGGAGAATCCACCCACGGTTAGACGAGCCTTTCGCGGCGGGCAGCAATGAAGCTACGCACGCAGAGAGCTGTAAAGATGAAGCAGAGGGCTGCCATCGCAAGCTCTTCCTGCACAGCAACAGCCTTCGTTGCCGTCAAAGCGACGCCGGAGCTGTGCGCATGAACCAGAGCGCTGATGCCGCGAATCGCCGGGAAGAGGAAGCCGAGCAGGCTGACGGTTACGCCGATATGCATCCACAACATGCGCTGCCTGGCGTTCTCTGAGTTTGCGAGGACGCCGCAAACGATCAACACGATACCGAACCAGGTGGGGATGAGGGCTGTCTTGTGCGCGTTTCCTGTCGCGACAAAGTACGCCACGCCGAGAATTGCCAGTAGTACACCGAAAATCATTGCCAATCTTGCCATCGTTCTCTCCTCTTACTTTGCGGCTTTTTCAATGGCAGCCAGTACGTCCTTTACCTGCCAGTCATTGGTCGGGTAGAACGCGATAACTTTTCCATCTTTGCCGATCACTACAGTTGCCAGGGAGTGGGCTAACGTGCCGTTCTCTCCCGGGGTGACACCTACAGCAAACCACTTCTCTACATCCAGAAGATCCTTCTGGGAAGGCGCTGCAAAATCCCAATGTGCAAAGGTCTCGTTAGTGTACTTACCCGTCACGCCACCGCCATAGCTTTTCAGCACTTTGGGCGTGTCGTACGAGGGGTCAAAGCTGATGCTTAGCAGGTGGGTATGAGCGTAAAGGTCGGGGTCTTTTGCCAGGGCAGCGTCGATCTGGGCGAAGTTACGGCTCATGCGCGGGCAGTAATCCGAAAGCTGGCAGCGGGTATAGATAAACGTGAGCGCGATGGCTTTGCCACGGAAGGAGTCCAGAGAGATGGTCTTGCCGGACTGGTTCAGCAGCTTGAAGTTCGGCACGACCTCGCCTGCGGTGGGCGTGTGATAGACCACAGGTGGCTTGTAGTCCGGACGGGCCTGCGCGATAACGACAACGTCATGCAGACGAAGGTGGATAGGGCCTGCATCGTCGCGGTCGTTCAGCAGCGTGGCGGTAATGCGGTCGCCTGGATGAACCTCTCCCATCACGGCGGGATCGTCAACGTGATAGGGCATGGCCATGGCTTCCATAAAGCCTGGAATCTCTTCCCCATCGAGCGTGATCTCGTTGGAACCGGGGTTCAGGCTCATGACCTTGCCTCGAACCAGGTGGCTTTCCGGAGCCGCAGGCTTGGCTGGCTTACGGCAACCTACCGCTGCCAACGAGAGCAGCACACTAAGGAATCCAGCAACCCACAACTTTGATCCGTTTCTCATACCATGTTCAGTCTCTCACCATTGCCCAGGCAACGGGCAGCCGTGCTAGCATCTCAGCCAACGACCCTCCCCCATGAATCCCCCTGAACAGCGCACGGAAACCTACGATCGCGTCGATGGCCCAACGACACCGTGGCTGGCGGTCGGCTTTGTTCTTGCGGGTCTAGGCACCGCCTTACTTGGCCCCATCCTGCCCTACCTGGCGCATCAGTGGCACCTTTCGGACGCTACCAGCGGCGCGCTCTTCTTTGCCAAGTTCGTGGGCGCCTTTCTCGGTGGAGCCTCGGTGGCGCGGCGTCTGCGACTCAGCATCTTCCTCGGCGCCGTACTCGGTTGTGTGGGCTTTGGCACCTTTGCCCTTGCCTCCGGCCCGATGCTCGGCGGAGCGCTGCTCTTCGTCGGCGGCTTTGGCCTTGGGCAGATTATTGCGGCCACCAATATTCTTGCGGGACGTCGCTACGAAGAGCACACGGGATCGGCACTCGCTTCGTTGAACTTTTTCTGGAGCCTTGGCGCTGTCGTCACGGGCGTTCTGGCGGGTATCACGGTTCCGCGCTTCGGACTTCGCATGCCGCTCTTCGTGCTCGCTGCGCTCTTCCTTGCAGCCGGGTCCGGCGGGTGGTTCAGCACACAGAAGGCGCAGGCAAAGCAGAGCAAGGTGGTGCTGCAACCTTTAGAGACGGGGGCCTTTGTTCGCTTTGCGTTGCTGCTTTTTCTCTATGGCGGCCTGGAAACGTGCCTCACGAGCTGGCTCACCACCTTCAGCCTGCGCTTTACCGACGCTCATCTGCTGAATGAGCAATCAGCCGTTGTCCTCTTCTGGAGCGCGCTCACGGCGGGCCGACTGCTCGCCAGCCTGTTGCTCCGCTGGTGGTCAGAACGCTCGGTACAGATTGGCTCGATGCTCCTAGGGGCCTTGCTGGTCGTTGCCGTCTCGCTGTCCCATAGCTCGCTTACGCTCTCCGCCGAGTGCATCGCGTTGGGGTTGGTGCTTGCACCGTACTTTCCTGCGGTCTTCGGAACGCTGATGCGGCTCAACCCGTCTGCTCGCAGCGCAGGGATGATTCTTGCGGTCTCTGGCCTGGGAGCCGCTCTTTTCCCCTGGTTGATGGGGCTGGTTTCGACCGCGACAGGATCGCTGCGCATCGCCATGCTCCTACCGGCAGCGATCGCGCTCGTGATGCTGGCGTTGAACTGGATCGGGCAGGCTGCGACCAGCATCACAATACCCACAGGCGAAGCTGAGGCGAACGTCGTATCCTCATAGGCAGTATGCCGCCACGCCCTGTCACCCTAGACGAAGCACTCGCGCTGTTGGCCCAGAAGGCTGTGGTGCTGCTGCCAACGGCCCGTTCGGCCGCGGCACTTCGACAGGCGTTCCAGGAGGCCCAGGCGGCAGCAGGCAAAACGCTATGGGAGCCGCCTGCGATCTACGACTGGCGGTCCTGGCTGAGTTCCCTCTTTGCCGAGTTGCTGGTTGAAGGGTATGAAGACCGGCTGTTGCTGAACGCAGCCCAGGAACACAGTCTGTGGCGCGACATTGTTCTGGCTGATCCTGACCACTCCGCTCTTGCGCCGGAGGATGCTCTTGCGAACCTGGCGAGCTCCGCCTTCGCGCTTGCCTCGGCGTGGACGTTCGAAACACGCCTGAAGGCTACCGCTGGAACCCATGATGCAAAGGTCTTCGCAGCGTGGGCTGAGCTGTTTGCGAAGCAGGCGCAGCGCGACCGCTTTCTTTCCGCTTCGCAGCTTGAGCGTGCGCTGACGGAGCATCTCGCGCAGCACCACGTCCCTTTGCTGAAGAGGCTTTACCTTCTCGGCTTTGGGGAGCATCCCCCCGCAGCGCAAGAACTGCTTGCAGCCTTTGAGGCAGCAGGCACACGTCTTGTTGACCTGGAGTGGAAAGCCAGCACCGGACCGCAACATGCGACCACAGAACTGCCCGACGAGCGGATGGAAGCCCGTGTGGCTCTTCGCTGGCTTCGGCAGCAGATGATGGAACAGCCGCTGGCACGCGCAGCGTTGCTTATTCCGGAGCTTGCTACGGAGCGCGTGAATCTTGAGCCTCTACTGCGCGAGGTGCTGACGCCGGAGTTGCAGGACATCCGCCAGGACCTTGCAGCGGCGCCGTGGGAGTTTTCCAGCGGAACACCGCTGGCCAGCCAGGCGCTCGCTTCCGATGCGCTGCTTCTTCTTCAGTGGCTGCGAGGAGCTCTCAGCCTCGATCGCCTGTCCGTCCTGCTGCTTTCGCCCTACACGGCACTCGCCAAGAACCCTGATGCCGCTGCTCGTTTCGACAACTATGCCGTCAAGGCGAGGCCTCTGCTCCGCCCCGAGATGGACCTTGCAGCGGTGCTTGACCTGGCACGCAAACGTGTCCCGGACAGCGACCTTGTCGAGTGGGTTGCAGCTCTGGCAGAGGTCTCGATTCAACTGCGGGCTCTCGCGCCGCGCCGCACGTATGCGGATTGGGTCGAGACCATTCACCTTGCATTGCGGACGGCGGGATGGCCCGGACCACGCCCCCTGAGTGCAAGCGAAACGGAGCTGCACGCAACATTTGGGAGCGTGCTCGACCTGCTCGTAACGCTGGATGTCCATGGCTCTCGTGTGACGTTCTCCGAGTGCCTCTCGGAGCTGGGTCGGCTCTGTTCGCAAACCTCAGCGCCCGAAAATACACGAGGTCGCCTGAAGGTTTTGTCACCGGAAGCTGCCGCAGGAATGGCGTTCGACTTCGCCGTTTTCCTGCGCGCAACCGACAACAATCTGCCGCATATGCCACGCGCGAATCCGCTGCTGGATCGCGCGGCGCAACGTTCGCTGCGGATGCCTGGAACGAATCCTGAAGCGGACGCCGAGCGGGCCCAACGCCAGTTTTCGAGCCTGTGTTTGAGTGTCAGCAAGATGCTTTTTACACATGCGGCAGAGTCTGGCGAAGGCAAGCTGCGCGCTTCTGGCTGGATTGCGGATCTCCCCACACTTGCGGCCAGCAATCTGCTGCAACCCGAAGCGGCGGTAGAACCGCTTCGCCTGGAAGACGTTCCTGAAGACACGGCTTTACCGCCTTTGCCTTCGCGGGAAATTTCGGGTGGGGCCCGTGTGCTCAGGCTGCAGGCGGCCTGTGGCTTTCAGGCATTTGCGGAGATCCGCCTCGGCGGCCGTGAAGCACGGGTTCAGGACGCAGGCTTCGACGCTATCGAGAGCGGAAACACGCTGCACAACGCGCTGGACTTCTTCTGGAAACAGATGAAGTCGCAGCAGGCTCTGCGCGACGCCACCGACCTGCAGCGGAAAGAGTTGCTCGAAGCGGCTGTCGATCACGCGCTTGCCCGCATTCTTTCCACCAACAATAGCTGGGATGCGGCTTACCTCTCGGTACAGCGCGAGCAGATGCTTACGCTGCTGTGGGTGTGGCTTGGGCGCGAGTTGGAGCGCGGACCGTTTGAGGTTGTCGGGAGCGAGCACGATCAACTCGCCACCATTGGACCGCTGGAGTTGAAGCTGCGTATGGATCGCATCGACCGTTTGCCAGATGGAGGGCTAGTCTATGTCGACTACAAGACCGGTGCGGCGGCCAGGCCAGCAGCTTGGCAGGGCGACCGACCCGACGATCCGCAGCTTCCTCTGTATGCTCTGCAAGGCGAGCCCACGGAGTTGCGTGCGCTGACCTTTGCCAAGCTGCGGCTCGGCGAAGAGATGAAGTGGGATGGCTGGCAGGCCGAGGAGGGCATCCTTCCGCAAAAACGACCGCAACAGGTTGACCTGGAACAGGCGGCGGAAGAGTGGAAGCGTGTGCTGGAGTCGCTGGCGGAGGACTTTGCGGCGGGCCTGAACACGGTTTCGCCGAAGAACTACGCTATCAACTGCCAACACTGCGCGCAACGGTTGCTCTGCCGCGTCGACGCCAATGCTCTGCTGCAGTCGCTGGAAGAAGAGCAAGAGGAGGGTGCAGGCGATGTCTAACGTCCTCACATTCCCTTCGCTGCAAAACGACGACAGCGCGGCACGACGCCTTGCGCTCGACACACAGCGCAGCTTCATTGTGGAAGCGCCTGCGGGATCGGGCAAAACGGGGCTGATGGTGCAGCGGTTCCTGCGTCTTCTGCTCGACCCCAACGTCAGTGCCGCGGACGAAGTTCTTGCAATCACCTTCACGCGAAAGGCTACCGCAGAGCTTGCGGAACGCGTGCTGGAGCAGCTTCGCAACGCTGCGGGGGGCGCGCCGCTCGCGGAAGACGCCCAGGAGTTCGAGCGAGAGCTGCGCCACTCCGCGCTGCAGGTGCTGGAGCGCGACCGACAAGGTGGCTGGCGGCTGCTCGAAGGCGCACAACGACTCAACATTCGCTCGATTGACTCTGTCTGCGCGGCGATTGCGAACTCTGTGCCGGTGCTTTCGGGCTCCGGCGGAGAGCGTACGCCGGTGCAATCGGCCGAAGCGCTTTATCTGCTGGCCGCGAGGCGTACGTCCTTCCATCTTGGCGGCCAGGATGCGCGGCTTCATGCTGCCCTGCGAACGGTTTTGCTGCATCGCGGTGGCAAGCTCAACGACATGGAGCGGTTGATCGCCAACATGCTCTCGATGCGTGAGCAGTGGGGCGAGCTTGTGCCACTCGATGCGGCCTCGCTCAGTGAGGACCGCCTCGATACCGAGGTGCGCCCGAGGCTGGAAGCCTCGCTGGAATCGATCGCCTGCAATGGGCTTCAGCGGGCGCTGCAACTGATGCCGGACGACCTTCTTGCGGAGCTCACGCAGATGGCTCATCGTCACAGCGGGGAGCCCGGCTACGGCGGTCAGGATTCGCCGCTGGCAATCTGTGCCGGCAAACAAACGCCACCTGATGAGAGAGCGGAGACGCTTGATCATTGGCGCGCACTGATTCACCTGATCCTCAAATCCGATGGCGAGTGGCGTCGTTCTCTGGCCGTGTCGACGCTGAAGGTGAAGCTCCCCAAAGCCTCTGCCGATCGCCTGAAAGAGATCATCGCCGAGATCCAGCAGGACCGCCTACAGGCAGCACTCACCGCAGTGATTCACCTTCCGCCGACTCGCTACTCTGACGAGGACTGGCATGTAGCAAAGGCGCTCTTTCTCGTGCTGCGACACGCTCTGGCAGAGCTCAAGGTCCTCTTCGCTGAACGCTCCGAGTGCGACTTCACCGAGCTTTCGATCGCAGCACGCGAGGCACTTTCCGCCGAACCGACACTGGCGGATACAGCGCTGACCAGCGGTTCAAGGCTGCGGCATTTGCTCGTCGACGAGATGCAGGACACCTCCGCCGCGCAGTACAACCTGCTTGAGCTGCTCACTCGTTCCTGGGACGGGCAATCGCAAACGCTCTTTCTTGTCGGCGACCCCAAGCAGTCGATCTATGCGTTTCGACAGGCCGATGTCACGCGCTTCCTGCGTACGGTGCGCGAGGAGTGCATTGGAGATGTTCCGCTCACCGCGCTGCAACTCACGGCGAACTTCCGCTCGCAGGCTTTCATGGTGGAAGGCTTCAATGAAACCTTCCAGCGCATTTTCCCTCCACCAAACGATGATGCTCTGCGCGGTCAGGCCTCCGATGTTCCCTTTGTCGCGGCGCTTCCCAAACGCTCTGCTGGTGAGCCCGACGCTTTCCACTGGCACACGACGGTTTTGACCAACGATGACACGGGCGCCAAGCCGAGCATGGCAGCGTACAAACGCAATGAAGCCAGTGAAGTTCGAAGCATTCTGCAGGCGTACCTCAGCGAGGCCCAACCGCAGCGGATCGCGGTGCTGGCACGCTCGCGTCCACATCTTACGGAGATCGCCAAGGAACTTCGCAAGCATCGCATTCCCTACCGCGCCGTGGAGATTGATTCGCTGGCCGAACGGCAGGAGGTGCTGGATGCCCTTGCCCTGACGAGAGCACTGCTACATCCTGCGGACCGCATTGCGTGGCTCTCTGTGCTGCATGCGCCCCCGTGCGGGCTGGGCATGGCCGACCTGCTTACACTTACCCGCGAAGGCCCGGAAGCAGACCGCCAGGCAACGGTAGGTGAGCTCGTTCGCAATCGCCTGCACCTGCTTTCGGAAGCAGGACAAGAGCGGCTGACGCGAGTATGGACGGTACTGGAAGCAGCGATGGAACGGCGAGGACAGATGCCGTGGTCTGCGTTAATCGAACGAAGCTGGCTTTCGCTCGGCTTCGACGCTCCGCTGCAACCCGACGAACGACGCAACGCAGAGCGCTTCTTTGCGCTGCTGCGCGAGATCGAGCAACAGAACGATGGCCGACTCGATGCACAGACGGTGAGCACGCGGCTGGCAAAGCTCTACGCCGAAGCCGACACCACTCCTACGCAGATCGAGTTGATGACGATCCACAAATCGAAAGGGCTTGAGTGGGATGTCGTCCTGGTTCCCGGTCTTGAGCGTCGCCCGCCCATGCAGGGCCACGAGCTTCTTGACTGGTTGCAACTTGACGCCAACTCCGACGACGCAGGCACCGTGATCCTCGCGCCGGTTCATCGCAGCGGAGAAAAGGCCGGAGGCCTGGGCAGCTGGCTGCGTGGCGTACGCCAGCAGCGAGATGCTGCAGAGCGCAAGCGCCTCTTCTACGTGGCCTGCACTCGCGCCCGTGAAGCGCTTCATCTCTTCGCCATGCGGAAAGAGACGAAGGAGGGGTTGGGCAAAGCTGACTTTGGCAGCCTGCTGGAAGCGGTGGACACCGCAGCCATGCTGCACTTCCACCTCGAAGCGGAGCCACAGGATGCCTCCGCAAACGAGCCAGCGACCAACGTCCCGGCTTACGGACTTACGCTCGCGGCGGAAGCGGATTCCGCTGATCTGCCACGTCCGCAGTACCAGCGATTGCCCTCTGCGTTTGATCCTCTGGCACGCTTTAGCTCGAACGCAGCCAGTCGGCTCAGCTACGAGGCCGCTGCGGCTCCCCCGCTCTTTGCCCGGCCTGAAGGTTCGCTGGCGGCACGCGCGTTTGGCAATGTCGTTCACCGTTTTCTGGAGCTCTCTGCGAAGCGTTTGTCCGAGGGACTTTCCACGACGGCGCTTCAGGCCGAGTTGCCGCAATGGGAGCCTCGGCTTCTTGCCAGCCTTCGCAACGAAGGCCTGCCCTTCACCCTGGCGACGCGAGAGGCTCATCGAGCTTTGCGGGCGCTGCAAAAGACGATGCTCGATCCCACAGGGCTTTGGCTGCTGATGCCCCATGCCGCAGCAACCAGCGAGGCCGCCTTCACCTCCCAGGAGCAGACCGTGCGGGCCGATAGGGTCTTCCGCGCAGGCGCAGCCGTGGGACAGGATGGGGACGATTGTCTATGGATTGTGGACTTCAAAACGACAGAACAAGGAACGCGCTCCGACCAGGTCTTCCTCGAGGCAGAGCAAGAAAAGTACCGGGCCCAGCTCGAACGCTACGCCGAGGTTCTGCGCCGGTCTCCCCTGACGCCTGCCACTGTTTCCCTGGCGTTGTACTACCCGTTGTCCGGTCAGTTGATAGAGTGGTTTGCACCATAAGTCATGCCCCATTCCGGGAAAGTAATGACACGCTAGATGCAGCCGTTTCTTCGCTCTGAAATGGTATCCTCGGGACACATTCGAGCTTGCCCGGAGCAGGATGTTTCGTTCTACCGGCTAAAGGAATCGTCAAGGAAAGGAGCGTATCGATGTCAAACAAAAGTGGTCCGCTCGTTCTTTGTGTCGATGACGAGCGGGTTGGGTTGCAGGTTCGCAAACTTCTGTTGGAACGAGCGGGATATCGTGTGCTGACAGCTCTCGATGGCCCGACCGGGATTGACGTCTTCAAGAAACAGCCTGTCGAAGCGGTTGTCCTCGACTTTGCCATGCCCGGCATGAACGGGGGCGAGGTTGCTGCCGCGATGAAGCAGGCGAAACCGAAGGTACCGATCCTCTTGCTCAGCGCCTACCTGGGGCTCACCCCGGAGATCACGTCGCTGGTCAACGTCTATATGACCAAGGGAGAGGGAGCACCGGCGCTGCTCGAAAAGCTGGGGCGGCTTTTCCCCCAGACGCCGAAACAGCCCCCGACGTCAGTAGAGAGTGCTGAACTGCCGTGAACCTTTCGCAGCTCAACCGAACACTCCTGCAGGTGCTTTTGCTGCCGGTTGCAGCTCTGCTGATCATCGCAGCCGTGTTCGTGTGGCAGATTGTTTCTGCGGTTCACACCGTTGAGCGAATCCAACACGCCGACCGCAATATCTCTTACAGCGTTGCCATCATGCTTCACCTTACGGAGCAGGAAACGGCCCTGCGCGGCTATCAGATTACCGGCAACGAAATCTTCCTGCAGCCTTACACCTTTGCCGAGCAGCCGCTGCAAAGAGGATTTGCCGCTCTCCGCACGGGCCTGAGCGCACTCCACGAATCCACCCAGATCGTCGATCGAATCAACGCTGACAATCAGGCATACCGCAAAGAGATCGCAGAGCCGCTCATCGCCGCGGTACGGGCGGGCGAGTACACCTCGGATCCAGGGCTGAACCTTCGCGAAAAAGCGCGCATGGATTACCTGGTACGTGAAACGCGTACCCTCACGCTGTCTCAGCGAGATGTGCGCGACCAAGCCGTTGCGGACTTCCACACAACGGTCAGGCATACGATCGAAGCTTCCATCGGCCTCGCTATTGCGATCGGGTTGATGGTCGGTGTCTTTTCACGAGGTCAACTGCGCGCCGTCTCCACCGCGTTCCAAACAGCCGTTGAAGCCCTGCGACGGAATGCCCTTGAAGCCAGTGACTCAGAACAGCGCCTTCGCACCGTTCTGACCTCTATCGCCGATGGCGTAATTGTGTGTGATCGTGATGGACGGGTCGAAATGCTCAACACGGTGGCGCAGGAGCTGACGGGTTACTCTCAGGCGCAGTCTCTGCGTCGTCCACTGGATGAAATTCTGCCACTGCTGCACGAGGAGACAAAGGCCCCTGTTTCTTCGCTGAACATCACGGCCCACGAGTACGGGTCATTTGCTGGCAGCCTGAGCTACGCGCTTCTGCGAAAGCAGGACGAGCTCACGAAAACGCTGCTGGAGTACAGCGTTTCTCCCATCTTTGACAATCATCATCGGCCTGCCGGAGCCGTCATTGTCTTCCGCGACATCACCGAGCAGCGGCAAACGCAGCATGCTCTGCTTGCCAGCGAAAAGCTCGCCGTTGCAGGCAGGCTCGCAGCTACGATCGCACACGAGATTCACAATCCTCTCGACGCCGTCATCAACCTGCTCTACCTGCTGCGCAACAATCCTGCACCCGAAGAACAGCGAGAGTTCCTCGACATGGCATCGAACGAACTCGACCGCGTCGCGCAGATAAGCCGAGCCATGCTGGGGATGTACCGGGAATCAAAGATTCCGGTTGCCGTGGAAATGACCTCCCTGCTCCGGAGTCTTCTGCTTCTTCTGGACCACCATCTGGAGCAAGCTGGCGTTACCGTTGAAACCAGGCTGCTGCCTGAAGCGACGATCATGGGGTATCCCGCAGAGCTGCGCCAGGTCTTCACCAACCTGCTGACAAACGCTCTCGATGTTTCGCCCAGAGGTTCAAAGCTCATCGTCTCCATGGATGCGTCAAGCGATCCAGAAGGCGTCATGATTACAGTCGAAGACAGCGGTCCGGGAATTCCCGCCGAGGTTCTGGCTCATCTCTTCCAGCCCTTCTTTACAACGAAGGGCGAGCAAGGAACGGGGCTGGGTCTCTGGGTCAGCCGCGGCATCGTCGAAAAGCACAGAGGCCACGTTGACATTGAAACCAGCATGGAGAAAGACCAGCACGGCACCAAGCTGATCGTGACCCTCCCCGCAGCCCGCACGTCCTAAGCCGATGGCTAGCTGCTAAGCGCCTTCAGCGCAGTCACGAGCTTTTCGCACGCCAGCGCACAATCGCTATCGCTGACATCCAGATGTGTCACCAAGCGCACAGCGTGTGGTCCGATCGCACTCACCAACACACCGGCTTCTTTCAACGCAGCTACGAGCGCAAAGGCATCGCCACCGTTAGCCAGTTCGAAGACCACAATGTTCGTCTGCACGCGCTCCACGTCGATGCGAACGGCAGGCGATGTGGCAACGGCTTCCGCCAGCAGCCGCGCATTGCGGTGATCGTCTGCAATGCGTGCGGGCATCTCTTCGAGCGCGATCAAGCCAGCAGCCGCAAGAATTCCCGCTTGCCGCATGCCGCCGCCGAGCGCTTTGCGATACGAACGGGCCCTGTCCATCAACTCCTTGGAGCCAACAAGCATCGAGCCCACCGGGGCTCCCAGCCCCTTCGACAGGCAGAACATCACCGTGTCGAAGCCCGAGGTCAGGCTCTTCACGTCAGAGTTCAGCGCAGCTGCCGCGTTGAAGATGCGAGCGCCGTCGCAGTGCGTGCGCAGGCCAGCAGCCTTCGCCCCTGCCCAAATGCGCTGCAGTTCCTCCAGCGGCGTAACAATCCCGCCTGCCATGTTGTGCGTGTTTTCGATCCACACCAGCGCGGTCTGCGCCTTGTAGTAGATCTTCGGCGCAATCGCCTTCGCAATGCTCTCCCAACGCAGGACGCCCTGGTCCGCTGGAACCGTGCGTGGAACGCAGCCAGCAAACGCCGCAACCATCGCCATCTCCCAATCAATGAGGTGCGCGCGCGACTCGCAGATGATCTCCTGCCCGTGCTCGGTATGCAGGCGTGCGGCGATCGTGTTGCCCATCGAGCCGGTGGGCAGAAACAATGCGGCTTCGCGGCCAAAGATTTCAGCCGCCCGCGCTTCCAAACGGTTGATCGTCGGGTCTTCGCCGTACACGTCGTCGCCGACTTCCGCCGTGGCCATGGCGCGTCGCATCGCTTCGCTGGGACGGGTCACGGTATCGCTACGCAGATCAATCATCTTCACCACTTCAACGCTCCTCAAACTTTCGCCACAACGTCTTCGAGCAACCGCCCGAACACGTCGTTTGAAACCAACTGTCCTCGCCGGGTAAGCCGCCATCGGCCCTCCGACACATCCATCAGCCCTTCGGCACGTAACTCTTCTGCGGCCAGGGCAACACCTTCAACTCGATCACCAAACACCGCTCGCAGATCTCGCTCGTCGATGCCATCCAGCATCCGCAGCCCGAGAAAGACACTCTCCTCAAAGGCCGCATCGGCATCCACAAGCTGCGGTAGTGTGCGGCTTCCCAGAGCATAGCTGGCGAGATCATCGCTGTTGGCAAATCGCAGATCGCCGCCGCTGGCTGCGTGCAGCATGGAGTGAGCATCCAGCCCCAGGCCAAGGTACGGCGCTCGTTGCCAGTACTTGCGATTGTGCCGAGAGACAAAGCCTTCGCGGCCAAAGTTCGAGATCTCATACTGCGTGAACCCTGCTTGCGGCAGACGTTCGCAGGCCTGCTCGTACATCGCAGCCGAAACTTCTTCGCTCGCCACAAACGGCGCGCTGAAGCGGGCTCCGCCCTTCAGCACCTCACGCCCCAGCCGCGAGTCTTCATCGACCTCCAGCATGTAGACGCTCACATGCTGCACGTCGGACTCATCCACCGCCTGCAGCGACTCCTGCCAGCTCGCCATCGTCTGGAGCGGCAGCCCGGCGATCAGGTCCATCCCGACGTTGCCCATACCGGCTTCACGCAGCCGGGCAAACTCTGCAAAGCAATCCTCTGCGGTGTGCGTTCGTCCCACGGCGGCACTCTCGGCGTTCACAAAGGATTGCACCCCAAGGCTCACGCGGTTGACACCTTCGCGCATCGCGGCTTCCAGCGAAGCTTCGCCGATCTGCCCAGGGGCAGCCTCCAGCGTGATTTCAGCGCCCGGAACGAGCGTGAAGCTCTCGCGCATCGCCGCAAAGACAGCGGCAAACTGCTGCGGCTCCAACAGGCTCGGCGTCCCACCGCCGAAGTACACGGTGTCTACAACCTCCGGCAGCAATGCTCCCAACCGCTCCGCGCTCTGCCTTGCCGAGCGAATTTCTGCCGTCAGCGACTGGATATATGAGGCCATCGCAGCATCGGTGCCCACACCGCTGGCAAAATTGCAGAACGAACACTTGTGGCGGCAAAACGGCACACTGATGTAGAGCCCCAACGGCACGTTTTTGCGGCTATCACTCACATTTCCCATTCTTTCACGCATCGTGGGCACGGCTTCTACAATCAAAGAGAGACCGATGGCAGACCAGAAGCAGAGCCCCGAAAAAACCAAAGCAAAAAAGCGCCCCGGCATCGACGACGATGTCGCAGGAAAAGTCTATGACAGCGTGCTGACACGCCGTCTGCTCGGCTATCTGCGCCCGTACACGCTGCAAGCCGTCGTCTCTGCGATCGCCATCTTCATCAAGGCGCTCTCCGACGTTTTTGGCCCCTACCTGGTGAAGGTCGCCGTCGACACGTATCTTGCCCCGACCGGCTCGCCGGGGTGGCTGGGCCGCCATCTCTCGCGCAACGCCACGACCGGCGTCACGCAGATCGGCATGCTGTATCTCGCCGCACTGCTGCTCAGCTTCGGCCTGGAGTTCGTGCAGACCTACCTGATGCAATGGACCGGGCAGCAGATCATGTTCGACCTGCGCAAGCAGATCTTCCGCCACATCCAGAGCCTGCACGTCGGCTTCTTCGACCGCAACCCGGTTGGCCGCCTTGTGACCCGTGTGACGTCAGATGTCGACGCGTTGAACGAGATGTTCACCTCCGGCGTGCTGGCCATCTTCGAAGATGTCTTCGCGCTGACGTTCATCGTCGTCATCATGCTGCGTATGAGCTGGCCGCTCGCTCTGCTCACACTGGCCGTTATTCCTGGCATTCTCTATGCCACCAAGCTCTTCCGCGACCATGTGCGCGAAAGCTACCGCCGCCAGCGCGCCGCCACCGCCAAGATCAACTCCTTCACGCAGGAGTATGTCTCCGGCATGAGCATTGTGCAGATCTTCAACCGCGAAAAGCGCGCGTTCTCAGACTTCTCCGCCGTCAACCAAGAGAATAAGGTCGCCTGGACCGACGCCATCTTCGCGTACGCGCTCTACTATCCCGTCGTCGAGTTCCTCAGCTCCATCGCCATCGCCCTCGTGCTCTGGCAGGGTGGTCTGGCGGTCATGCGTAATACGAATTCGATCGCCGCGCACCATCTCGCCAGCGGCATCTTCAGCACCGTCACCATCGGTGTGCTGATCGCGTTCATCCAGTACGCCCAGCGCTTCTTCCGCCCGATTCAAGACCTGAGCGACAAGTACAACATCCTGCAGGCCGCCATGGCCGCCGCCGAGCGCGTCTTCAAGCTCATCGACACGGATACGGATATCGCAGCGCCAATGTCCCCTGCGCAAGGCAACGGCAGCGGACGCATCGAGTTCCGCAACGTCTGGTTCACCTATCAGCAACTGAGCGATGACCAGCTCGCGGCCTTGCCGCAGCTCTCAACATCCTCCTCCATCCTGCCCGCCATCCTTGCGGACGTTGAGTGGATTCTCCGTGGCGTCTCCTTCACCGTCGCCCCCGACAACACCGCTGCCATTGTCGGCCACACCGGCGCGGGTAAGACCACCATCACCGCGCTGATGATGCGCTTCTACGACGTTCAGGCCGGGCAGGTCCTCATCGACGACGTCGACGTTCGTGAGCAGGACATCACGGCCCTGCGCCGCCGCTTCGGCGTGGTACTGCAGGACCCGTTCCTCTTCTCCGGTACCATCGCGCAGAATATCCGGCTCGGCTCCAACTGGATCACCGACGACGAAGTCGAGAACGCGGCAGAACAGGTCAACGTCGCAGACTTCATCCGCACGCTACCTGCCGGCTTCTCCGAACCCGTGCTCGAACGCGGCTCCACGCTCTCAACCGGCCAAAAGCAGCTCATCAGCTTTGCCCGTGCGCTCGCGCACCAGCCCGGCATCCTCATCCTCGACGAGGCCACCAGCTCCGTTGACACCGAGACAGAACTGCGCGTCCGCTCGGCGATCGAACGGCTCATCACAGGCCGCACCAGCGTGATGATCGCGCATCGTCTCAGCACCGTGCAACGTGCCGACACTATCCTCGTCATGCACAAGGGACAGCTCCATGAGCAAGGCACTCACCAGGAGTTGCTGGCGCTTCGCGGACTTTATTACAAGCTCTACCAGCTTCAGTACAAGGACCAGGAACTCGCCGCAGCCGACTAAACTGCCTATAGCAAGCTCTTATAACGCGCTGCAACTCCCTGTTGGCGCGGTAACATCGGAAGCATCATGTCCGCGAACCACAAGAAAATCAACACACCGGCACAGGTGCTGTTCGCCTCCCTGGTAGGCACCACCGTCGAGTTCTTCGACTTCTACATCTACGCCATCGCTGCGGCGCTTGTTTTTCCGAAGCTCTTCTTTCCTCCCAGCGATCCGAACGCCGCCATCCTGCTCTCCTACGCCACCTTCGGCGTGGCTTTTGTCGCACGGCCCGTAGGATCGGCGCTCTTCGGACACTTCGGCGACCGCATCGGCCGCAAGCGCACGCTCGTCATCGCCCTTTCCACCATGGGCCTCTCGACGTTCATCATCGGCATCGTTCCCAGCTACCACTCCATCGGTATCGTCGCGCCGCTGTTGCTGGCGCTCTGCCGCTTCGGCCAGGGCATCGGGCTCGGCGGCGAATGGGGCGGCGCGGTGCTGCTTGCTGTTGAGAATGCTCCGCCGAACCGGCGCGCACTCTACGGCATGTTCCCGCAGCTTGGTGCGCCGATCGGCTTCGTCTTCTCCGGCGGTATCTTCCTGCTCATCTCGAAGTACCTGACCAACGACCAGTTCTTCCGCTTCGGCTGGCGCATCCCGTTCATCACTTCAGCCATTCTCGTGCTGCTCGGGCTTTATGTACGACTCACGATTACGGAGACACCGGTCTTCCAGGAAGCAGTTAAGCGCTCCGAACCGGTCAAGCTGCCGCTCGGAACCGTCATCACGAAGTACACGCGCCCGCTCATCGCCGGTACGCTCACCTGCATCGCGACCTTCGTGCTGTTCTATCTCATGACCGTCTTCACGCTTGGTTATGGAACCAGTGCGCTTCATTACTCGCGCAATACGTTCCTCTACATGCAGCTGGGCAGCATGTTCTTCTTCGCACTGACGATTCCGATCTCCGCGCTGCTTGCGGAGAAGGGCCGCCGTCCCGTGATGCTGGGCGTCTCGGTTCTGATTGCTCTCTACGGCTTCGTCTTTGCGCCGATGTTCCAGTCCGGCCACGCTGGCGCCTTCGCCACGCTGGCCCTTGGGCTCGCTCTCATGGGTATGACCTACGGCCCGCTCGGCACGGTCGTCTCCGAACTCTTCCCCACCTCGGTTCGGTACACCGGCAGCTCGCTCGCCTTCAGCATGGGCGGCGTGCTCGGAGCTTCAGCAACGCCCTACGTGGCCAGCTATCTGGCCAAGACTCATGGCCTACCCTGGGTAGGCTACTTCCTCACGGCGTCAGCGATTCTCACCATCATCGGCCTGCTGTTTACCCGCGAAACCAGCAAGGACGACCTAATGCTCTCGGCATAAGAAATACGCCGCAAAAGCCACTGGCTACACCGTCTCCGGTGTAGCCAGTGCTGCATACAGCAGCTCATTCAGACTCATGGATTCCATCGCGACAACAGACTCGGGCTTCGGCTCGACGTTCAGATGGTTCCACCAGGACACAACGTTTGAGCCCGTTTTTACTTCCGACCCCATTACCAGATTCATCGTCCACTCCTGCATCATCCGCGTGGCTCCTTTTGTTCGGGACTCACGTCCTGCTCCCACGGAGCACGTCCGCGCATCCAGTCCGGACCGCATCCGCTGCCCCACTTGTCCTTCATCGCCATCCGAAAACGCTCGCGTTCTTCCGGCGTCATGCCTACCCAGCGGTTCTTCATCCGACGCTTCCATTCGCGACGTTCGCGGAAACCGCCACCGGGCTTCGGCCCATGCTTGTGGAATCCGCCGAAGAGAATTTTGCTCAGCAGCAGCAGGCCAATCGCCTGGGCAAACGTGATCATCTTCCAGCCGAAGATTGTCGGCATCAGCCAGTTCCAAAGCCGCATGGTGACGTAGCCGAACACCGTCACCGCAACGGCGACGATCACCAGCATCTTCATCACCTTCAAGCACTTCTTCATTGCTCTTCTCCCTCTCGCCCGAACGTTTCTCGCATCTGCCGCAAACGCTTGCGGAGGTGCAGCACGGCGTATCGCTTCCGTGCCAGCAGCGTGTTTTGATTGATTCCGGTACGTGCGGCCATCTCTCTGAAGCTTTCGCCCTCAAGCTCATGGGCGACAAACACCGCACGCTGCTCGGGCGGAAGCTCCGCCAACGCTTCTTCAATCGCCTCCGTCAGCACGCCCCGTGCATACAGCGCGTCGGGGCCGTCCTGAGGCGAAGGCAGTAACTCTTCCAGCGCGAGCCCATTTTCGTCGCCTACAGGCTCGCTCAGAGAGGCCGTCTTCTTCTTGCGGCGGAACAGATCGATCACCCGGTTACGGGCCACGCGGAACATCCACGCCGTTACCTGCTCCACAGGCTTCATCATCCGGTAGGTCTGCAGCAGCTCGTAGAAGACATCCTGAAGGATGTCTTCCGCCTCACCCGTATCCGCTACCTGCTTCCGGATGAAGTTACGCAGGCGCTGTCCGTCGCGCTCGAGCGCGATAGCGAGCATCTCGTCCTGCTGTGCAATCGTCCACTGCTGTTCCGCTGCCGCCATCGCCCTCCTTTCCTGCCTTTACCTGTGTAAACGCATCAGACAGAGGAATATTGCAGACCGCCGCAGCTTTTTGTCAGTGGGCTTCCGGAGCCTTTCCACCAGCCCGGAAGGTCTTCGTCGCCCACACCAGCGGAGCCACGCACAGGGTCAGCACACCCAGGACGTGGAAGCAGTCCATGAACGCCAGCATACGCGTCTGTGCCTCCATCTGCGCATACACTCGCGCCGTCGCCGCAGCCATCGAGTCCGCCGCAGAGAACCCATGCACGCGTAGATACGCCGCCGTTTGCTGCACCGTTTGCTGCAGCGCTGCAGAGGTTGGTGCCAGTTGTGCGCTCACACGCGCCTGGTGGAAGTTCTGCCGCCTCTCGCTCATCGTCGTGACCAGTGCAATGCCGAAGCTTCCTCCCCAGTTGCGGAAGAAGTTCGTCAGCGACGACGCCTTGTTGTTCTGATCCGGCTTCAACTGCGAGTACGTCACCACCGTCAACGGCACGAAGAAGAACGCATAGCCCAGTCCCTGCAGACCACGCGCCAGAGCGTAGTGGCTGTAATCCGTCTGCAGATTGAAGTGGCTGTAGTGCAGGAACGAGATTCCCACCACCATCAACGCGCCAAAAAGCAGTACTCTCGGATGCACGATCCCGCGCTGCACAAGCACCGCCCCCACCGGCGCCAACAGCGTGATCACAAACGCTCCCGGCCCAAGCACCAGACCGGCATCGATCGCGCGATACCCATACAGAGACTGCAGAATCTGCGGAATCATCGTCGTCGAAGCAAAGAGGCCAAGGCCAAAGACGAAGTAGAAGACGTTCGAAATTGCGAAGTTCCTGATCTTCAGCAGACGGAAATCAATCACCGGATCCTTCTGCCGCAACTCCCAGAAGACCGCTGTAACAAGGCAGCCGATTGCCACGACAAACATCCAGCGGATAAAGACCGAGCCGAACCAATCATCGATTTGGCCACGATCCAGCAACACCTCCAGCGCCGCCGAGCCCAGCCCGATCAGCGCGATCCCGATGCCGTCCACATGCAACTTACCGTCCGCGCCACGAACCGTCTTCCGCTCCTCGGCAAACTCCGGTGGGTCTTCGACGAAGCGATTCGTCAGCAGCAACGACGCAATACCGATCGGGATATTGATCAAAAACACCCAGCGCCAGTTGAAATTATCGGTGATCCACCCACCAAGCACCGGCCCAATCGCCGGCGCGGTGACAATCGCGACGGTGTAAAGCGCGAACGCCGACGCCCGCTTCGCTGGAGGAAAGGTATCCACCAGAATCGCCTGCTCCACCGGCGCAAGCCCACCGCCACCCACGCCCTGTAAGACGCGCGCCATCAACATGAAGCTCAACGTGGGAGCGACGCCGCACAGCAACGACGTAAGCGTAAACAACGCGACACACGCCATGTAGTAGTTCTTTCGCCCGAAGACGCGCGATAGCCATGCCGACATCGGCAGCACCACCGCGTTCGCGACCAGATACGTCGTGAGAATCCACGTCACCTCGTCGAACGACCGCCCCAACCCGCCCGCAATATACGGCAGCGAGACGTTCGCAATCGACGTGTCCAGCAGCTCCATGAACGTTGCAATGGTGACCGTCAGGGCGACTACCCATGGATTCACGACTCTCTTCACACTTCCTCACAATCATGTTGCATCATGCAACCAGCCAAGCCAGACAGACATCTAGTCCTATAATGCAACTAGACGCCGGGAGGGCCGCCTTCGATGCAAAGAAAATCACTCGCTGACGCCACCTGCCCTGTTGCCCGCTCACTCGACGAGATCGGCGACTGGTGGTCACTGCTCCTCGTGCGCGATGCTCTGCGCGGCGCTTCGCGCTTCTGTGAGTTCGAACGCTCGCTCGGAGTTGCCCGCAATATTCTCACGATGCGTCTGCGCAAACTGGTTGCGGCTGACATTTTCATTCAGCAGCCCGCCTCAGATGGCAGCGCCTACAACGAGTATGTGCTGACCGAAAAAGGCCGCGCCCTGAAGCCCGTCATCGACAGCCTGTGGCAGTGGAGCTGCGCGCATCTGTATCCGGACGGCAAGCACCCTGAGTCCCCGACGCCCTTCCAGCACTTCCTCGCCGACCGCTAAGCCTTCTTCTCGGCGACGTCGCACAGCCGCTGAATACGCTTCTCCCGGGCTTCCGCGCCCTGGTAGTAGAAGACGCCCATCAGCTCATTGCGGCGCTGCGTCAGCGTCAGCTTGGACCACCCCATCGCTGCTTTTGGCCTCTGTTTGAAGACTCGCATGATTGCAGGTGGCAGCTCCAGCTCCGCTTCCATTGTGCTCAGCAGGCGCTCCGCCATCTGCACCGAACGCTTCTGCCGCGAAGCTTCGCTCTTTACGCCGTCGATCCACTTTGCAATCTCGCGCCGCGCCGACTCGCTCAAGCTCTCATAGAAAGCCCGTAGCCCTTCAGCTTCGTTTAGCAATGAATCTAAAGCATCCGGCAACTCAGCCGGACGCTCTGCCAGATCGGGCTCGAGCAGGACTTCGACCTCATCTCCAAGCGTTACGCCCGCGCCCTTCTGCATCGCCTTGTTGACCAGAATCACCTGTGCGCCAAGGGCAGCATCCGGCAGCAGAGAGCTTCGGAACGACAATCCGGCAATCGATCCCTGCACGCGTCCTCGCACCCGCTCCGGCCAAACCTCCGCCGGGACAAACGGAATCCGCACCACCGTCCACCCCAGCGCGGGGTCGCCTTTTTCCAGTCGTGCACGAAAGCGCTGAACCTGCTTTTTCATACGGGCCTCCCCGTGAAACAATAGAGTTTATGCCGGTTTCCGTTCCGGTGGCAGATACAGCCACCCCTCTTCAGCCTTCCTCCACGCAGCTTCGCGACATCCGCACCACTACCCTGCCCAATGGGCTGATGGTCCTCACCGAACGCATGAATCATCTGCGCTCCGTGTCCATGGGCGTGTGGATCGATACAGGATCGCGCGACGAAGACGAAAAAACCAATGGCATCTCCCACTTCCTTGAGCATATGGTCTTCAAGGGCACGACCACGCGTTCGGCACAGCAGTTCGCTCGCGAAATCGATGCCATTGGCGGCAACCTCGACGCCTTCACCGGCAAAGAGACCGTCTGCTTCAACATCAAGACGCTCGATGAGAACGTGCCTGCAGCGCTCGATCTGCTGACCGATCTCGTGCTCCATCCGACGTTCGCTCCCGAAGATATCGCGAAGGAGCAAGGCGTCATTCTCGAAGAGATCAAGATGGACGAGGACAACCCCGACTATCTGGTCCACGAGCTTTTCACGCAGAAGTTCTGGCCCGGCGACGCTCTAGGACGCCCCATCCTCGGCACCGCAGAGACCGTCTCCAGCTTCAACCAGGCGATCGTTCTCGAAGAGTACGCCAAGCGCTTCTCTCCGCCGAACATGCTCTTCACAGCAGCCGGCAATATTGAACACGACGCCTTCGTCGCTCAAGTTGAGCAGGCGTTCTCAAGCCTGAGCGCGAGCTCTGCCGCCAAGCTCGCGCAGCACACCGCACCGGCCACGCAGCCGCATATCACACTGCGGAACAAGAAGTCGCTTGAGCAGGTGCAGTTCTGCCTCGCTATGCCTTCGTTCCCGGTCGCGCATCCGGACCGCTACGCGGCGTTCCTGCTGAACTCGATCCTCGGCGGCGGCATGAGCTCGCGCCTCTTCCAATCCATCCGCGAAGACCGTGGGCTTGCCTACTCGATTTACTCGGAGCTCAGCCCCTTCCGTGATACCGGTTCGCTCTCGGTCTATGCCGGTTGCGCCGTGGACAAGACCCGCGAGGTGCTTGCCCTCACGCTGGCCGAGTTCACACGCCTGAAGGACGAGATCGTCAGCGACGACGAGCTCAAGCGGGCTAAAGACCAGATCAAATCGAACATGGTTCTTGGCCTCGAATCGTCATCTTCGCGCATGTCGAACCTGGCCCGCCAGCAGATGTACTACGGCCGCTTCTTCGCCGCGGAAGAGATCATCGCTGAAGTCGACCGCGTCACCTCGGAAGAGGTCCAACGCCTCGCACGCGAGCTCTTCGTCTCCGACCGCTTCGCGCTTACTTTGCTCGGCAATCTGGGCAAGCTGAAGTTCGAGCGTGCCGACCTCGCCTGCTAACGACAGCTACCGATCCCAAACAGCATAGGCCCACTCAAGGTGGGCCTATGCTGCGTCTCGAAGACGGATTGGTGATCGCTAATGCAGAACGGCCTAGTGCTTCCTGCGTGAACGTCTTGTGTGCATTGCCGAAGGGAGCGACCCATCGTGATAGAGCTCACCGACGAACAACGTTCGCGACGGCAATACCACATGGTCTGTTGTCTCCACCGGCAGCAGATTGCCCGAGGAAGACAGCATCTCTGTCGCAGAAGCCGTCAGCAGCGGCCGCAGCGTTCCTCCGCGCATGTGCAGGGCGTCAAAGTCATGTCCCAGGTCCAACTGCACCGGCTGGTCCGTCGCATTGATGGCAAAGACCACAGAAGCTGTCGTTCGCGTCCCTGATGGAGCGCGCCGCACCCACACCAGTGCGTTCTGCGCGTCATGGTTCAGCATCGCCTGTGATCCGTTACGGATCGACCAGTTGCCGTGGTGCATAGCAATCAGGTGTCGATAGAAGTTCAGCAGTGACGATGATTCTTCATCCTCACTCGCCGCGTTCGCAGCGCCGCCATTCACCGCCGCGCTCACTTTTACCTCCGCCGCCGTAAACCCCGGCAACGTATTCAAATCCGAAGGTAAAGCGTTCGCCGACTCCACTACCACGGGCGCTATAGGAGCAGACATGGAAAGCTTCGGCGGCGGAATATACGGCGTGAACGCTCCGTACACCTCCGCTTTGGGCTGAGGCTTCGTGACGGCTACAGGAGCAGCCTTTTCACTCGTCACATTCAACGGCGTCCACTGCACCGCCACGGACGTTCCGTCCGGCGAGCGCAGCCCCAGCTCGCGTCCCGCGTCGAACATCACCGCAGCTCGCGAACCCAACGTCATCGTCGCCAGCGCACGATCTTCAATCGCCTGCGCCTCCAGCGTCCCATGCAAAGGCGCACTGCCCGAGATCACCAGCAACGGCAGATTTTCCGTCGGATCTGAGTTCGTAATTGCCCCCTCAAGCTTCGCGTGCCAACTGCGAGCGTCTCCGGGAGCATTTCCAAACTCTGCCGAACGCTGCAGCTGCGCACTGCCACTCGTCGGCATGGCAGTGCGGCTATTGACGATCAACACACGATCGCCGGGAAACGACGCCACCACGCGCCGCACGGCTGCCAGCGCCACGGCGTCACGGTCAGAGTCCACCACGAGACCACCAGCACCCTGGTTCAACCAATTTCTCGCAACCGCCACATCCGGCTTATCCATCTCGGCAAGCACACGCAGATGAAAATCCGCAGCCTTCCGCGCCAGTTCGCTGAACTCATCTTCGTTGAACGGCGGCGTTAGAACGATCGCGTCCACGCCAAGCTGCTGCACGTATCCCAGGCGCTGCTCGATACCCTGCACATCCCCCACGCCATCGCCGTCGGAGTCCTGAAACAACTTCGGCTGAATCCGGTAGAAGACCGCTCGCCGCCACCACGACTCGGCCGACACGCCTGACCCCGCCCAGCCGGGACGAGCCAGCACCTGCGCGGGCAGCATCCCCGCGCTCATCAACGCCCAAACTGTCAGCCAGACTCGGCAACTCTTCGACATAAGCAAAAAACCATCAGCCAACCGTTTCCGGCTCCCTGATGGTTTCGATGCTACGCGAGAAGCTCGGGCTGTGCAGCGCACAGCCCGAGCTCTTAGTGGCCTGTACCAAGGTAGGTGCGGTAGCGAGTTTCCACCACACCCGTCGAGCGGGCCAACTGCAGCTTCGCAACGTTGTACTTGTAGAGCGCCTGCACCATCTCCGCCTGGGCTTGCGTTACGCTGGCCTCGGCGTCGATCACGGGCAGATTGTCATCCACGCCGGCCTTGAAGCGATCACGCTCGTCGGACAGTTCCTGCTGGGCAAGCTCCACCTTGTCCTGAGCCACCTTCACTAGCTCATGGGCGGCCTGCTCATCCAGCATCGCCGAACGAATCTGCGACTCCATGTCCGTACGCAGGCTGGCTTCACGCTGCTTCAGAGCCATCAATTGGCCTTGAATCTGCTGCTGCTCACCACGCTGCGCGGCTTCGCGGAAGACCGGCACGCGAACGCTGGCCTGTGCGTTGAACACACCGTGATACATCCCGGTGGTCTCGCCGATAACGCCATAAAAGCCTGTGAACGCCAGTGTCGGCAGACGCTGATACTTCACCGCACGGTACTCGCGGGTCATCACGTCCACCTGGGCCTCAAGGCTCAGGAAATCTTTGCGGTGCGCCATCGCCGTCGCCATGGCCAGGTTCATATCCATGTCCACAAACTCGGCAAACGGAGCATTATCTGTCAGTTCCCAGGTCTGCTCGGCCGGAACGCCCATGATGCGGTTCAACTGGATGATGTCCTTGGACACCTGGGTCGCAGCCGCAACCGTCTGCTGCTGATGCTGCTGGTACGTCACCTGTGCCCGCAGCGCGTCGAGGTTCGTGCCGACGCCCGCCTGCCTGCGTGCCGAGGCGTCGTCAAATGTTCGCTTGGCGGATACTTCCTGCGCCTGCGCGTTCTTCAGGTTTGCCCCGTCTGCGATCGCCTCCAGGTACGCCGTACCTACAGCGGTCACCAGTTCGCCGCGGCTGTTCAGGTAGTTCAGGTCCACCACCTGAAACTCGCTTTTCGCAGCTTTGTACAGCTCCAGATCGGGCAGGTTGAATAGCTGTTGACTGGCGCCAATCTGCGCCTGTGTCACATTTACGCGAACGATCGTCGAAAAACCGGTCAGATCGAGCCCCAGCGTGCTGCTGAAATCACCAAGCAGAGAGTTGCTGAAACCCATCGCCGCAAGGTTGATCTGCTGCGCGCTGCTCGAAGCCTGCAGCGTCAGATTCGGGATGATCGCCGACAGTACCGTCGACTGCAAACCCTGCACTTCGCGCTTGTTCGCCGCGTCATACTTCAGGCGATGGTTGCGCTCGAGGCCAAAGGCAATCGCATCGTCGAGCGAAAGCGGCCGTTTCTCGCCGGAGCCAAGCTCTACCTGCGTGTCATGCGGGCCAGCAGTCGTGGATGCCGCAAGAAACGTTGCGCCGGAGCCTGCGGTCTTGCTCAGCTCTGTTTCTTTCTGCACCTGCTCCTTCAGAACCGACGAAGGAGCCACCGGCAATGGATCTGCCGTTTGCTGTGCGCGCACAGCCGCCGGGACGGCCACAAGACAGCAGGCGACGCCCGTCGCCAGGAAACTGGAAGTCAAACTTTTCACTCTTTATTAGAGTGCCACGACAGGCTCCGGGATGCGAAACCTTACGCACCGGATTTGAAAATCTTCTCCACTCTCCTGCTGACACCAGCCCTCCGCCACCGTCTATACTGCATATCGTTGCACTTTCCGAGTATCCGAACAGTGAAGGAACCTATGACCTCCGTATCCAAGCGCACGCTGCGCCACGCAAATGAAGCCGGTTTCACCCTGATCGAACTCCTGATCGTGATGTCGGTCATCCTTATTCTGATGACCCTGGCCGTCCCGGCCATGCAGAAGACGATCAAGCGCGCCAACGAAACTTCGGCGATCAACAGCCTGCGTACGCTGAACCAGATGGAAGGTCAGTACAACTCGACCTACCCGACGCACGGCTTCTCCTGCTCGCTGACTACGCTTGGCGGCAAAACCGGCACCACGCCCTCTCCGGAAGCGGCGCAGCTTATTCCGGACGATCTTGCTTCGGGCTCCAAGGCTGGCTACACCTTCACCATTTCGAACTGCGCGAAGACCACCATCAACAATCAGGACCAGTACAACAGCTACCAGATCACCGCCGTGCCCAACTCCGTTGGCCACTCCGGCGACCGTGGCTTCTGCACCGACGAGAACGCGCAGATTCACTACGACCCCAAGGGCGGCACCAACTGCACAGAACTGCTGCAGTAACCGTCTGAACGCACCCTCAAGGCCGCTCCACTCGAGCGGCCTTTTGCTTGCTCCCGACCGAGGCACACATGCTCTTCCGCCAACTTCCCGCTGCCCTCCTCTTCACGGCGTCTGCCCTCACCGCTACCGCGCAGACGCCCTCCGCGCAGGACCTCGCCCACAAGGTCGACGCGCACTATAACCATCTGCGTTCGCTCGAAACCCGCTATACCGAGCGTTACCGCGGCCTCGGCCTTGACCGCACCGAGACTGGAACGCTGTTGCTCCGCAAACCCGGACGCATGCGCTGGAGCTATGACTCGCCACGCGGCAAAGTCTTCGTCCTCGACGGCAAATTTGCCGTCTCCTGGACCCCCGGAGACTCCCAGGCCGACCGTATCCCCGTAAAAAAGCTCGACGACCTGCACTCACCCCTGCGCTTTCTGCTCGGCCACACGGAGCTTTCGAAGGAACTCGATCACCTGACGCTCACCCCTGTCTCCGCTGGGCACTTCACCCTGAGCGGCACACCAAAGGGCATGGCCAACCGCCTGCGCTCGATCGCTCTCACCGTCGACGCCAATGGCACCATCCTTGCCATGCGGATGGAGGAGACCGACGGTGCGTCCACGGACTTCACCTTCGCGAACATGCGCGAAAACGTTCCTACCAAGGACGCGGATTTCAGCTTTACTCCACCCGCCGGTGTCACCATCGTCGACGGCGCCTCGCCGATCTAAAACTGTGCGGAAAACAGCACAGAATCTGACTGTCTGAACGGCTGGGTGATCGGTTCGGCACCCAGCCAGATTCCCTAATGCCCCTCAGCATTTTTCCAACCGTTCGCACAGCGTGCGTCGTGTACCGTGTTTGCATGTTGGTTTCTCGCCGCACGGCCCTTTACGCCACCGTTTTTGCGTTCGCTTCCTGGCACGCCACGGCCCAGCTTCACCTGATTCCGCAGCCCCGAACAATCTCAGCAAAAGGCGACATCCCTATCCGCGGAGCCACCGTGGTCTGCGAAGCCTGCGACGCCGACGACCAGTTTGCCGCCAGTAATCTGCGAGAAACCCTGAACGAACGCCACGTCCCCAACGGCAACGGCCTCCGCATCGTTCTGCAACGCCTTACGCAGCACCCCGACACCCGGTTCACCGAAGCGATGAAGCCCGAAGGCTACACCATCGCCTACGCTCCGGGCACGTTAACGCTCACCGGTGCGACCGCTTCTGGTGTCTTCTATGCAGCCCAAACCGCCAAACAGCTCTTTTCAGAGTCCACAAACGGCATTGTCGTGCTCCACGCGGCGGACATCCGCGACTGGCCTGCGATGAAGTACCGCGGTCTGCATGATGATCTTTCGCGCGGCCCTGTCGACACCTTCGAGTTTCAGAAAAAGCTTATCCGAACGCTCGCAGCGTACAAGGACAACGTCTACTCACCGTACTTTGAGTCCACGCAGGCGTACCCGTCGATGCCTCTCTCGGCGATCCCTGGCGCGAGCCTTACGCCCGCTGAGGCCACCGAACTCGTCGCCTACGCCAGGCAGTATCATGTCACCGTTATCCCTGAACAGGAAGCTTTCGGCCATCTGCGCCACATGCTCACATGGGAGCAGTACGCCAACGCCGCCGAAACGCCCCACGGCGCAGTGCTCGCCCCGGGGCAACCGCAGTCCATGCAGATGATCGATGGCATGTTCAAGGACCTTGCCCGGATGTACCCTGGCCCGTTCCTGCACATCGGCGGCGATGAGACGTTCGAACTCGGCTACGGTCGCACGCGGCCTGATGTCGACCAGCGTGGTCTCGCCCCGGTCTATCTCGACTTCATGCAGCGCATCGTTGCCGATCTGAAGCCGCTGAATCGCAAGATTCTCTTCTGGGGCGATATCGTCGGCAACCAGCGTACGCAACCCCTGCTGAAGGCCCTGCCGCAGAGCTTCAAAAGCAGCGTCATCGCCGTGGCGTGGGGCTACTCACCGAAGCCCAGCTTCGACAACTACCTTCGCCCCTTCGCCGATAGCGGCATTCCCTTCTGGGTCGCGCCATCGATCAACAACTACCGCCAGATGTGGCCGAATCAGCAGCAGGCACTGCTCGACATTCAGGGCTTCACACGCGATGGCCAAAAGATGGGCGCGGAAGGCCAACTCAACACGCTTTGGAATGACACCGGTGAGTCACTCGCAAACGCGAACTGGTACGGCATTCTCTTCGGAGCCGCCGCCGCATGGCAACAGGGTGAAAGCTCTATCCCGCAGTTCCAACAGGACTATGGCGTAGTCTTCCACGGCGATGCAACCGGCTACGTCAACCAGGCGCAGGATGAGCTAAACGCTGCGATGCAGATCTTCCATGACGCCAAGGTCATCAGCGACTCCGAGGGCACGGACGGTCTGTTCTGGATCGATCCCTGGTCACGCCACGGTCAGCAGTTCGCCGCGGCCATGCGCCCCATCGCCGCACCGGTTCGCCTGCACGCTGAGCGCGCTCTCGCGCTTCTGGCGCAAGCCCGTGCCGCAAACCCCAGCCTTCGTGAGCAGGACGCGTTGAACGCCATCGACTTCGCCGCGCGGCGCATCGACTTCCTTGGCCTCGTCTATCAGCTTTCGGACGAGATGATCAACGACTTTGCCCAGGCGCAAGCCACGGCGGCCTCCGATCACTGGAAGAAGGCGAAGCCCGGCGTGAACTGGCTGCTCTCCGAACTCAGCAGCGTCAACGGACGCATGCAGGACCTGACCTACGGCTACTCGCAGCTGCGCGACATGTATCAACAGCAATGGCTGTCGAGCTATCGCCCTGCCAATCTCCGCCCGGTGCTCGAACGCTATGACTACACCGTTCAGCTATGGATCTCGCGCATCGATCAGCTTGAAGCGATCCATCGCGACTGGAGAGACAACCACATCATCAACCCAGCGGACGCAGCGAAACTCGGCATCCCCGCGCCGCTCACCCCGGTTGCAGCCTCCCCCGCCGACACTGCACCCAAGCCTTAGAAAGCATTGACCATGAGCAAGACTCTTCACGCCCGCAAACTCATCACTGAAAACGGACTCGTCGATTACGCTGTGATTCATGTCGACGACAACGGCCGAATCGCGGCCATCGATATCGACCGCGCGCAGCCGGAAAATAACGACACACTCGCGCCCGCTCTCTTCGACGTGCATACGCATGGTGGTGTCGGCAAAGATGTCATGAACGCGACACCCGCCGACTTCAGCGAACTGCAACGTTTTTACGCAAGCCACGGCGTTGCCCATTACCTGCCCACCACCGTCACGGACTCTATCGACACGACGCTGCATGCGCTCGAACGTATCGCCGACAACATCGAATGTGATACCCCCGCCAACGAATCCAAGCCGGTAGCGATCCACCTCGAAGGTCCGTTTCTATCGCACGTCAAACGCGGTGTGCATCCCGCGCACGATCTGCTGCCGCCGACGATTGAGCTCTTCGACCGCTTCCAGCAAGCCTCGCGAGGACACATCGCACTCGTCACCGTCGCCCCCGAACTCCCCGGAGCGGTCGAGTTTATCGCCTATGCCAAAACCCTCGGCGTCCGCGTCTCTTTGGGCCACACCAATGCCACACTGGACGAAGCACAAGCCGCCGTCGCTGCGGGTGCTGCCTCAGCGACGCACACCTTCAACGCCATGCGCGCGCTTGACCACCGCGAGCCGGGAGTTGTTGCGGCCGTTCTGAACAGCCCGGAACTCTTTGCCGAACTGATCCTCGATGGCATCCACGTTCACCCAGAGATGGCCAGACTCTGGTGGCATGCAAAGAGCGCAAAGCGCGCCCTGCTCGTTACCGATTCCATGTCCGCTACCGGCATGGCCGACGGCAACTACACCCTCGGCGGCCTTGCCGTCACGGTAGAAAACCAGACCGCCACGCTTACGGACAGCCGCTCCACGCTCGCGGGTTCGCTCCTCACGCTGGACCGCGCCGTCGAAAATCTGCAACGATTCCTTGAGGTTTCTCTGGAGGACGCCGTTCGAGCGGGCTCGGCCAATCCCGCAGCCATGCTTGGCCGCAATGACGTTGTCTCCATCGGCATCGGCGCTCCGGCGCATCTCAATCGTTTCAATGCGGCCGGTCAACGTACCGCCAGCTATCTCCACGGCGAAGCTATCGCTTAGCCCCTACTCAGAACACGAGGTCGACACCGCTTGCTCCATACGCCTGCCGCCATCATCCTCACCGCACCTCACCGGTTGAGTGCTGTCGATCTCGTGATCGTCGCTATCTATCTGCTCGGCATCACGCTCTTTGGCCTGCGCTTTCGCAAGCGCAACAGCGCGGCTTCCGCAGATAAATCGCTCAAGAGCTACTTCCTCGCCAACAACAGCATCCCTTGGTGGGCGATCGCGCTTTCGGTCGTGAGCGCGGAGACCTCCACACTCACGATCATCTCCGTCCCGGGGCTGGCCTTCGGTGGCAACTTCGGTTTCCTGCAGATCGCACTCGGCTATCTTGTGGGTCGCGTCGTTGTTGCGCTGCTCTTCCTTCCGCGCTACTTTGCGGGGGAGATGCTCACCGCCTACCAGCTCATCGACCGACGATTCGGGCCTGCGCTGCACAAGGTCACCGCAGGCCTCTTCCTGCTCACACGCGCTGCCGCAGAAGGCGTTCGCGTCTTCGCCGTCTCCATCGTCGTCGGCATCGCCATTGGCACACGCGACGTCTGGTCGATCGCCATCATCTGCGCGCTCACGCTGCTCTATACCTTCGAAGGCGGTCTCGCTGCCGTTATCTGGACCGACGTCGTGCAGATGATCATCTACGTCGGCGGCACGCTCGTCGCTCTACTGACGCTCGGTATGCACGTCCACGGAGGCTGGCACGAAATCGTCCACGTCGCTTCTGCGGCGGGCAAGTTCCACTGGCTCAACTTTGCCTTCAACCTCACCCAGAGCTACACCTTCTGGGCCGGTCTGCTGGGTGGGACCTTCCTCACCATGGCCTCGCACGGCACAGATCAGCTCATGGTGCAGCGCCTGCTCGCGGCCCGCAACCTACGCCAGGGGCAAGCCGCTCTGCTCAGCTCCGGTCTCGTCATTTTCGTGCAGTTCGCCATGTTCCTGCTCATCGGGGCAGGACTTTACGTCTTCAATATCCAGACCCCGGCGCTGCTGGCCGGTCTTTCGTCGGACCGCCTCTTCCCTGCGTTCATCGTTCGCCAGATGCCCGTCGGCATTGCGGGCCTGCTCATCGCAGCCATCCTCGCAGCTGCCATGTCGAATCTCTCGGCCGCGCTCAACTCGCTCGCCTCGACCACGGTCGTCGACTTCTACGTCACACTCAGCCCGCGCTCCACGGACTCACAGCGCGCGATGCTTGCGAAAACCTCCACCATCTTCTGGGCGCTCGTTCTCTTCGCCATCGCCGTGGCAACGGCAGCCGTCGGCGGCAAGGGGCACGTTGTCGAAATCGGCCTCAGCATCGCCGCTGTCGCCTACGGCTGCCTGCTGGGCGTCTTCCTCCTCGGCACGCTCACCCGCTTCGCCACGCAACTCGGCACCAGCATCGGCATGGTCTTCGGTTTCCTGCTCAACCTCTGGCTCTGGCAAGGAAACTTCCCCGTCCACCTTGGCCCCATCACCGTGCCGCACATCGCCTTCACCTGGTACGTCCTCATCGGAGCCGTTGCCACCTTCGCCGTCGGAGCCCTCGCCAGTATGCTGACACCTCGCCGCACCGTCCCAGCACTCCTGCTGCTCGCGTTTTCAACGGTGACACTCCGTGCCCAGACAACCGAAGCCGGGCACCGCTTCGACACCGTCGACACGCTCATCAACGACGCTATCGCGCAGCACAAACTCCCCGGCGCTGTTGTCGTCATCGGCCACAACGGCAAGATCGCCTACGAGCACACCTACGGCCTCCGCAAACTCGACGGAGAACCCGGCCTCGACGGCCAGCCCGCGCCCGCTGAAGCCATGACCGAAGACACGATCTTCGACATGGCCTCACTGACCAAGGTGCTCGCGACGACCACAGCGATCCTCGAACTACACGACGCAGGCAAGCTCTCCTTCGAAGCTCCCGTTGAGCAGTATCTGCCCGCGTTCAATCCGCAACACGATCCCGCCCGCACCGCCGTCACCGTTCGTTCTCTGCTGCTGCACATCTCCGGCGAACCCGCCGACGTAAAGCTCGACGACGCCTGGGGGCTTGCTGTTGCCGACAAGGAAGAAGGGCTTCGCCGCGCACTCACCACGCCGCTCCAGTCGAAGGCAAACACCCTCTTCCGCTACTCCGACATCAACTTCATCCTGCTCGGAGACATCATCGAAACCCTGACCCACCAGCCCGAAGATGTTTACGTGCAGGAGCACGTCTTCGCTCCGCTCGGCATGACGGAAACGCGCTACCTGCCTGCCTTCAAGGCCTGCGGCCCACGTACGATTCGCGGAGCAGCTATCGCCTGGGGGCAAAAGCCCAAAGGTAGAAGCCTGCTCACCTGCACCGCCGGCACCTGGCGCACCGCGCTCTTCGAGCGCATCGCCCCCACCGCGCACGACGACACAGGAACCGACGCCAACAACCCGGACTTTGGCTTCCTTCTCCGCGGGGTCGTCGACGACCCCACCACCCGCCGCATGGGCGGAGTCGCCGGACATGCCGGCGTCTTCTCCACCGCGCACGACACCGCACTCTTCGCGCAGTCGCTGCTCGACAAGCTGCTCCACAACACCGGCCCGTTCCCCGTCTCACAGGCCACGCTGCGCCTCGCCACCACGCCGCAGCAGCCATCGACACTTGATACGGCAACCATTCTGACAAGCGACCTCGCCAAGCCATTCCCGACGCTGGTTCCGACGAAAGGCCTGCCTGTCCATGGTCTCGGCTGGGACATCAATACGGCCTTTTCACGCAACCGTGGCGCGGTCTTTGCGACGGCAGGCCCGAGCGTCCCGTCCTCCGCAACGCCAAGCTTCGGGCACACGGGGTTCACCGGCACCTCGCTCTGGATCGACCCGAATACCGACACGTACGTCGTCCTGCTCGCGAACGCCATCCATCCGCGCGTCGCACAATCCATCTCGCACCTGCGCGGCGACGTGGCAACGGCCGCAGCGCTGGCAATTCTTTCAGATACGTCACAGAGAAAGAATGGCGCACTAGCCAACGTCCCTTTTCTTGCCCCCAGCGAGCAGCCTGCAGAACTTGTAAACGGGGCGCATAGTGCCCCACTCAACAAAGCTCACGGCGTCCAACTCGGCATCGACGTCCTCGAAGATTCGCATTTCTCCGCGCTCGCGCCCTACGCTCACATCGGCCTGCTCACCAACCAGACGGGGCTGGACTCACAAGGCAAGCGCACTGTCGACATCCTGCACAGCACCGGCAAGCTGACGAAGATCTTCACCCCCGAGCACGGCCTCTTCGGCGCGCAGGACACCGAACACCTGATCGCCGAACATGATATGGCCTCTGGCCTTCCCGTCCTTTCGCTCTACGGGGCCAAGCCAGCAGATCGCCACCCCACGCACGAGCAGCTCAAAGACCTTGACGCCGTTGTGATCGACATTCAGGACGCAGGCGTCCGCTTCTTCACCTACGAAACTGTCGTCGGTTACTTTCTCGAAGCCGCTGCTGCAGAGCAAAAGGAGTTCCAGCACAAGCTGACCATCGTCGTCCTCGACCGGCCTAACCCCATCAACGGCCTCGCCGTGCAGGGCCCCGTCTCGGACGCTAACATCTCCACCTACACGAACTTCACCGCGCTGCCCGTCCGCCACGGCATGACTCTCGGTGAGCTCGCCCGGTACTTCAACCGCGATCTGCACGCGCCGCTGCAGGTCATCGCGATGCAGAACTGGCAGCGCTCGCAGTGGCTCGACCAGACCGGCCGGACCTGGCACAACCCCAGCCCCAATCTCCACTCGCTCGACGCTGCGACTCTCTATCCCGGCGTCGCGTTCGTCGAGCAGACGAACGTCTCCGTCGGCCGAGGCTCAGCCACGCCCTTTGAGCAGATCGGAGCGCCGTGGATCGACGCGTCTAAACTCGCTGCCGAGCTCACGGCGCAGCATCTACCGGGCGTGACCGCGACTGCCACGACACTCAGCATCGCCGACGACGCAAACCACTACCCCTTCCACGGCCAGACGATTCCTGCCGTGCGTTTCACCGTCACCGACCGAGAAGCCTTAGATTCGCCACGTCTCGGCCTCCAGCTTCTCGTCTCGCTCCACCACCTCTACCCGGAGCAGTTCAAGCTCAGCCAGGCTTCCATACTCGTCGCCAACAAAGCCACGATGCAGGCCATTACGCGCGGAGATAGTGCTGCCTCCATCGCAGAAACGTGGAAAAATTCCCAAAATGGCTTCACAAGCGATGCCCTCAGGCCATTCCTTCTGTACTAGCGTGTAAAGAATCCGCTAAAGTTCTCTCGAATTCATTCGATAAAAGCAGAAGTTCTATCTGCGAGAGAGATTTCCATGCAAGCCAATTACTCCCCCCGGTACTCCCTCGAAGCCTTCGCTGCTTCGCACCACCAGGTTCTAGATCAACAGAATTACGAGCTTTCCAGCGAGTTCTACCAGCAGTTCTCGACCAGCGGCCATCTGCTCAACGTCGTCACCGATTGGTTTGACATGCTCGTCGCGGGCACGCTCTTCGTCCTGCTCGGATTTGCGCTCTTCGCCTGATCCCCAACGACAGGTAGCATTCATCGGCCAGACAGCAAAAAGAGCAGCCAGGCGACACGCCCAAAGCTGCTCTCAAAACGCATACTGCGTTCTCTAAATTCGTTTGGTCGGGGCGGAGAGATTCGAACGATCAGGCTGCCCCATCCTTTTCAACAGATGGCTTGGGAGTTTTTATGCTGCTTACGCCACGCTCGTGCCGATTAACCACGACTGGACAGTGAAGTTCCCCGAACGCCTGGCTCTGCTCCGTAAGGAGCGAGGGCTTACCCAGCCACAGCTAGCCGAGAAGATCGGCCTCCCCGTCGCCCAGATTCGACGCTATGAGGCTGGAACCCACCCCGTCGTTATTGTCGTTGGCATAAACGCAATCTAGGCCGGTGGGATCAGTGTTGATGAGGGGATTGTTTCGGGCGTAGGCATACAAGTTGAAACTTTGGGGGGGCTGACAGACTCGCCAGCGTTAGACCGGAGGGATCAGGCGTCATAAACCGACCCATATTGCTCGAATAGTACCTTGCCCCCATGAGGTCAAGTCCTGATTCGGTATCTCTTTCTTTGCCGGTATAACGAGATGACAAATCGACAAGCGCGTCGTAGACCCATACCCCTGCGTCATAGCCTTACCTATCGACCGCAATCCGTAAGAAATTTGCGGTCTTTCAGGTTCCTCGATTTCATTGCTCGATCGTACTGCGCTGGGATCTTTGCTCTCAGCTCTCCAAGCCGTGAACAGAAGAAGTCCACGTCCTCGTAGTTTGGCCAAAGTTTCGTATCGAACTGTGTCGCAACGTCGAAGAGTTTTGGTAGTGCGTTCGGCTGGTGTACGACCAATTGAAAGGCATCCTTATAGAAAGCAGAATAGTACGGAAGGAACTGTTCAGCGCCCTTCTCATGTGTGAATTCGTAGAAAGCCTCCATTTCAGTAGCGGAACGCGGGAGAGCATTCAAAACGTCAGTGCTTGAATCGGGACCAGAGGCCTGATACATGTGAGCCGCATAAATCATTTGTACGACAGGATTATTTGAAGACACTAGGTCCCCCGCCTTCGAGGGGCCGGTTTGAGCAACTAACACTTGCAATCTGGGTCGCGAAGATTTCGCATCCGTCAAAATGCGCTCCAAGCGAGCCTTGCTACTGGCCTCTTGGCTATGAGAAGGGCTTCCGTGCTTCTGTGCAATACCAGCGGAAACAATAGTGAGCGAAAGAAGACAGAGAGATAGGAGCTTCATCAACTTCGTGCTCATTGGGCACCATGCTTCTTGGCGGGCGGCCGTGGGGTTTCCGCAGCAGTGTTTTTAGCTTTATTCCACCGATCCACATTTTGCTTATTGTTTTTGACGGTAATGGTTTTTAGCGGGTCGGTCTTAGCCGTTTTGTTGATCGTCGTCATTGCCTCACAGGTAGTTCTTACGCATCCTGCTGTCTTCGACTCCGGTCCATTTCGTCCGGAATGTACACCATCCCCCACGACAACGTCTCCAGTGGCACCCTTCGCGTCCTTGATATGGATGATCCCTTGTGATCCGTATGGACCGTTGTCGGGTCCGTTCAGGTGCATGGTAGCCCCCTTGGAATCACCAGAGTTTATGTCGTAGGTGCCGTCTTGAATTGGCCCGTGTGTGTAACCGCCACCCTCTCCGGCTGGAGCATGGACGGCCACGTTGTTGGCCGCAGGCCAAGACCCAACTGTCTTGCCATCGCTGGAAACAAGCGTGATTGTATGGGCTTGACCATCGAAGATAAGATCAGAAGGGTCGTGGCCATCTGGGTCAGCTTTGCTGAGCGGATTGTTGCCCACATAACCGTACAGGTTGAGCGATTGCGGATTATCGAGCGAGGAATAGGGTACAGCTTCTGGTTTGTCGGCCCAGTCTGGGCTCATCCACCTTCCCATGCTGGAGGCGTAGTACCTAGCCCCGAAGTAATCGAGCCCTGTTTCGGCATCACGTTCTTTGCCGGTGAACTTGTAATGCATTGACGTTGAACCATCAGGCAGTTCTTGCCCAAATGGAGTGAACTGTCCCATCCACAGGGGCCATCCTTCAGAACTAAGTTCTACCTGTGTTGTTCCAAGATGATCGTCAAGGTAGTAACGCATTGAGTCGAGGCCTGTGGACAACGTGGTGGGTGTGATCGCCGAGGCTAGCATCTGCCTGCCCCCTCAAGCACTTCTGATTAGCCTCTCAGCCGAATGAAAACCATTCTACCTGCACAGGTAGAAGGATTTCTGGGGTTGGTAAAAAATTATTTGGTCTCAACAGCAAATACGTAACTTGAGCCAAACATGTTCGATGTAAAAATTACATACTTTCCATCTGGGCTGAAACGCGCGTTAGGTTCATCACGTAGATAGTTGTTCTTTGAAAGATTTACCAGCCTTTCAGGTTTCAACCAACCAGCAAGACTGACCTCTTTGCCCGATACTTTATTGTTGAAGTCGAACCATGAGGCCATTTTAGGATCAGTGGCCGCGGTAGCATCTAACGGGATTGGCTTTAGTGTTTCAATCCACTGACGGCTCCACGGAGTCTTACCTTGAGTATTACTTCCTGCTGCTGGTAGCGCGGTATTTCGACCATCTCCACAGAACAGTGTGCCATCTTTTGATATGCCATAGTGTACGGATGACGCGACTTTATCTAAGTGGTAGAGCTTTCGCTGTCCCGACTGTACATCGTAACTGGCAAGATAAAAGTTCTTACCACTAGGCTTCTGTAGGTCATACCAGATTGTATGACCATCCGGCCCCCAAAATTCGTGGTTAACAGTCTCATTCGCGTCAGTTCGCTCATGCATCAATTTGTTTTGCGTGCCGTCGTACCTGATTGCCCAAATTCGGTCAACCTTGTCAGAAGGACCTTCATGGGCGTACATCAACGTATAAGGGTCAGTGGGTGAGAATTGGACATGATTTAGCCAATCGTGACCCTTCAAAATCATCTTTACTTCCCCGTAGCGATATTAACGGTGAAAATATCTTCGGGTAAATGAGCATCTAAGCGTTTCTGCATCGCAACAGTGTTGGTTTTTAGCTCAGAGTTTCGAGCGGTCTTTGATGCTAATAGTTCATCATGTGCTTCTCGCAATGCCTGCAACTTAAATGAATTGAAGTCGGGGGCATCACCTTCGAGAACGGTACCAGCCAGTAAGGTTTCGTTTGCATTAACTGTGGTCAGCACACCACGAATAGGGAGATCGGCTATACGCTTAATTTGCTTGGATTCAATATCTAAAACGTAAAGATGACTGTCACCGAATTTTTTGAAATAAAGATGCTGCCCATTTGGAGATAGAACGACTGCGGTAGTCTTCCCCTCTATGAGAGTTGTGGTTTCAAACGTTATCAAATCCACACGGTGAAGTCCTTTAGGAGAGCTATAGATCATTGCTTTCCCGTCAGCGGTGAAGGCGTTCAAGTTGAAGTAAAGTCCTTTTGATCCCGGCTCGTCACTGAGACGAATAACTTTGTGCCCAGTATCAGCGTCCGTCCATTGTTTTGGCGGAGCAGACTCGCTTGTAGACTTTTCAGTCTGTGCAAACATCAAGGGTGATGCAAGATGGCTTAAGCCCGTGATTGCGAATGCCACGAGTGCGATTCTCGAAGCAGAGTAGCTAATCTTCATATATCTCCTCCAGTGGAGTCGTTTGAGTTCTACGTTTAGACGTTAGTGAGCACATCTTAGGGGTCTAACCACCACATGGAGAATCTGTGTCACCCAGTCCATTCACCTTCGAGGCGTCGGTATCATCTGCATCAGAGCGTTGTTGTTGCTTATCCGCAGTATCTTCGTCAGACTGGATGTCTCGGCGTCCGATTGAGCGGCACTTGCGTCTGAAGCTGCAGCAGCCGCACTGCCGTTTCCTCCAAGATCGACTTGTTCCTGAGCATTATCGGCCTTGTCTTGAGCGTCGTCGGCCTTCTGTTGAGCATCATCCGCAGACTCAGCCGCTCCTTTGGCAGCATCCGCAGCATCATTGGCATCGGAATCAGCCTTGGCCTCTGTGACATGCGCTGCATTTGCGGAGTCAAACGCCTCCTGCTCAGCTTGTTTGTTTGCGTCTGATGTTTGCTTGTAAGCGCATCGGCCAACTGGGAAGCACTTTGATCCGTTGTCGCTATCTGTGCTGTTGCCTGACAGATCTGACAGATTTTCCAAAATGGCTCGGCAGCGCGATTTAGGGCATCGCCACAAACTATTGATTTTATCGAGGATTTTGGTAGCGTTACCGGGGCTCGGCCTTGAGAGGGCGAAAACGGGCATTTGCACCCAACGGCCCCTCATCCCACCGGCGGATAAACGGGCTACCGATCGCGGGGCTTACCGGCTACCGATAACCTGTCAGACGGCCGTAAATGCCAATTTCGGCGTATAACGGCGGGTTACGCTAGGTTATGGGCGTACGCGCCGAAAGCCGTGTCTTTACCGGTTTTTACGGATATTTGACTGTAAAGAAATGGTCGGGGCGGAGAGATTCGAACTCCCGACCCTCTGCTCCCAAAGCAGATGCGCTACCAGGCTGCGCTACGCCCCGACTCGTTTCACTAGTTTACAGCAGCCTTCACCACCTTGGAGCATGAACTCCGTGGAGAACTTCTCCACCAAGCCATAAAAGCAACAGCAGCGGCAGAGAAATCAGCGCCAGCAGCCCCAACGTCAGCAGCCCAAGAAACATCCAGTCGCGCCAGGTGTCCCGGCGATGTGTCTCCAGCGCCCTCTCCAGCAGGTGATAGTTCCTGCGGTTCGCTCTCCAGCCAATGTCGAACAGGTTGCCGAGTACTGGAACCATACCCACTGCGACCTCGATCGCCACATTCACCACCATGCGCGCCACGGTCACCATCGGCACGCCGCGCACATAGGCTGCGAGCACGATCACCATGCTCGCCAATCCGCCGAGGATATCGCCTATGCCTGGTACAAAGCCGATGATGCCATCGAGCCCAAAGCGAATGCTGGTGCCCGGCACGCGGAACCATGTATCCAGCACCTTCGACAACAGGTCGAGGTTCTCATCGCGAAACATCCCACCCGCGCCACGCAGACGATCATGCGGAACCTCACGCGATGTTCGTCCCTTCGGCAGTATCTCGGGCTGTGCAAATGTATTCTTCACGCGCTTCACCTCACAGGTGATTGGATGCTACAATTGAACTCGATACGGCGGCTATAGTTCAGTGGCAGAACGCCGCTCTGTGGCAGCGGATGTCGTGGGTTCGAACCCCACTAGCCGCCCCAATCACCCCCTCCCTGTACTGTTTCTTTCGAGAAGTGATACACCGCTTTTGCGGGCCTGGAGAAGTCGATTGTCCCGCCGTGCGTCCGTATTCCCCCAAAATGACCAGGCGGCTTCGCCACTTTTCTGCGGCACCTCAGGTTGGGCCTATCCCACCTGGAAGCCCGAGTTCTATCCGGCTGACGTCTCCAGCAAAAATTTTCTTCGCTACTACGCTTCCCAGTTGAACTCGCTGGAGGTGAACTACACCTTCACCAAGGCCCTGAGCGCCAAGCAAACAGAAGACTGGCTCGCCGCGACCTCTTCCGGCTTCCGCTTCAGCTTCAAAGCTCCACAGCGCATTACGAACTGGCAGCGACTCCGCGACTGCGCCGACTCCGTGGCCGAGTTCTTCGCCACGCTGCAGCCCTTCGCGAACGCCAACAAACTCGGCTGTGTCCTCTTCCAGCTTCCGCACAACTTCAAGCCAAACCACGAACTCCTCGCGGGATTTCTCTCCTTGCCGGAGTTCCAAAGCCACACCTCGGCCTTCGAGTTCCTGCACGCTGACTGGTTCAGCGAAGAGACCTACAGCCTCCTGCGTCAACATAACGTCGCCCTCTGCCAGTCGGACAGCGAAAAGCTCACCGCGCCGCAGGTCGATACCGCGACGCACCGCTATCGGCGGCTTCGCCAGCCCGGCGGCTACTCCGCGGCCACGCTCGACAAGCTGGCGAAAGAACTCGCTGCCGCCACGCAGGAAAGCTACGTCTATCTACGCCACGAAGAAGCCCCCACCGGAGCTTTGCAGGCGCGTACGCTGCTACAAGCCGTTCTGCAGGAGGCCGCATGACGCCCGCAAACTGGCAGCAGGGCCTGCCCTCCTTTGAACCACGCCGCTGGCTCCGCAACGGCCACCTGCAAACTATCTTCGGCAACTTCCTGCCACGCGAGTCGCACATTCCCTCGCCCACGCAGCACCTCGTCGAAGTCATCCCGGCACGTCACTCGCAGATCGCCACCCAGATTCTTTGTGAGTGCCACTGGCAACCGGCCGACGTCCGCCGCGACCGCCACACCGTGCTCATCCTCCACGGTCTCGAAGGCTCCTCGCGCTCGCAGTACGTCGGCGGCAACGCGCAGAAGCTCTGGGACGCGGGCTGCAACATCATCCGCATGAACATGCGGAACTGTGGCGGCAAGAACTACGAGATGGCCCGCCTGACGCCGACGCTTTACCACTCCGGGCTCTCCGGTGATGTGCTCGCCGTAATCAATCACTTTATCGCCACAGAAGGCATCACGTCGATCTCGCTGATCGGCTACAGCATGGGTGGCAACCTTGTGCTGAAGCTTGCGGGCGACCTCGGAGCCAACGCTCCGGCGGAGCTTCGCGCCGTCGTCGGAGTCTCGCCTGCCATGGATCTCTCGGCCTCAGCAGACGCTCTGCACCTGCCCGCCAACCGGCTGTACGAGATGAAGTTTCTTCGCGCCCTCACCCAGCGCTTCCGGCACAAAGCCGAGCTCTTTCCTCGCGCCTTCGACCCGCGCCTCTCCTACGGCATCCGCTCTCTTCGTGAGTTCGACGACCGCATCACGGCGCTTTACTCCGGCTTCCAGTCCGCCGAGGACTATTACCAGCGCTGCGCCGCCGCACACGTGCTCGGTACCATCGCCGTTCCTACGCTGCTGGTTCACGCAGAAGACGATCCCTTCATACGCGTCCTGCCTGAGACACGCGCGGCAATTGCCGGCAATGCCAACATCACGCTCGTCGAAGCAGCTCACGGAGGCCACTGCGCCTTCCTCGCCGCACCCGACAAAGCCACCGGCTATGACGGCTACTGGGCGGAGCATCTCTCCCTGCGCTTCATTCTCGCCAACGCCAATCGCTGATAACCTGAACGAATGCTCTGTGAGTGGACAGCCGAATGCGGAGATGATGCCCCGACCGTAGTCGTTCCATGGTCTGACGCCGCCTCCGGCCTGCATTGGGTCGATCTCCGCGCCGAACCGTACGACATCGCAGAGGTCTCTGAAGCCGAGCACTACCCTGCTCTGGGCCGTGCGCTGCGCTCGCTCAACGCCACACGCTCTCCGCTCATTACCTCAAAGTGCGACGCCTGGCCGCTGGACAGCGAAGACATCGATGCGCTCCGCTTTGAGCTCGACCTCGACGAGACCGCCTCGCAGCACGGCATCTCCGGCTACGTCGATATACTGTGGCGCGACCGCACGCTCTTTGGCTCAGCCCATCAGCAGCAGGACCGCCTCGATCGCCTCACACGCCGCACCCAGCGTCTCGAACACCCGCAGGCCAAGGCCGAGTTCATCCTCCGCCCTGCGATGCTCGACCGCGCCAGCGCCCTCGAAGGCTACGCCATCACGCTCTACGTTTCTGCTGCGGGAGCCGACCATGATTCGGCGATGCGAGAGTGGGAGTTAGCACTTGAAGACATCGTGGCAATGCTTCGCACGCGAGAGTTCGAAGTCCCTCGCACCTCCGCTACAATCGACTAAGCGTTCAGGCTCTTCGCCTGCGGACACGTAGCTCAATTGGATAGAGCACCGACCTTCTAAGTCGGGGGTTACAGGTTCGATCCCTGTCGTGTCCACCACTTCCAAACTACATTTCAGCGAACTCACGCTCTGACGCCGGCACATGCCGCTGAACGTGAGGCTGTGTGCGGCTGTAGCCGGTCACGTGGCGCAGGCCAGCAAGGCCGATCAGCGCCAGTTGCAACACGCAGACACCGTCCCACTCCCACCGCGACCACGCCATCGTCGACAGCGCCGAGCCCACCGCGCCACCGATGAAGTACATCGTCATATACACCGTGTTCAAACGCGAACGCTCTTCCGATCCAAGCCCGAAGATGCGCGTCTGGTTCGCCACCTGCAGCATCTGCTGGCCCATATCCAGCACCAGAACGCCGACCACCAGAACCACCAGGTGCACCGCCGTCGCAGCGTGAATCTTGTCGCCAAGCCACAGGATCACCAGCGCAAACGTAAACACCGCGCCCGCGACGGTTACGACGTACCGCGTACCGCGCTTGTCGGACAACCGCCCTGCCACAGGAGCCACCATGGCTCCAGCCGCGCCCACGATGCCAAACGACCCCGCAACACCCGGCCCCATGTGGTAATGGCTTGCGAGCATGAACGCCATCGTTGTCCAGAAGCAGCTGAACGACGCAAAGCTCAGCGCACCCATCATGCCAGCTTCGCGCAGCAACGGCTCTTTGCGGAAGATCGTTCCGAGCGACCGCAGCGTCGCCGCATAGCTTAGGCTCTGCTTGGGCTCCAGCCTCGGCATCAGCTTTGCCAGCGTCGGCACAAACGCCAGGTTCATCACCGCAGCCGCGAAGTACACCGTCCGCCAGCCATGCCACGCGTTCAACCACCCGGCAAACGTCCTGGCCAGCAACACGCCCAGCAGCAGCCCGGTCATCACTGTGCCAATCGCCTGCCCACGCTTCTCCACCGGCACAAGATCAGGAGCTATCGGCAGCGCAATATGCGTCACAGCGGCAAAAAGCCCGATCAGGATGCTCGCCGCGACCATGCTCCACAGGTTCGGAGCCAGCCCCGCCAGCAGCAGCGCCACCGAAACTCCGGCGTACAGCTTCATCATCAAGCCGCGGCGCTCGGCGATATCTCCCAGCGGAACCAGGCACAGCAGGCCGATCGCGTAGCCTACCTGCGTGGCCGTTGCGACAAACCCCATCGCGTGGGCGCTGGTGTGCAGGCTCGCGCCCATCACCATCAACAACGGCTGATTGTAGTAAATCGAGCCCACGCCGACAGCGCAGGCCAGGCCGAGAAACGGCAGTGCCCAACGCCCACCCATCGTGCTGTCTGAACTGCTCGCCATGGTTGTCTGAATCTTAGATCGCCTGAGCTTATAAGTGTAAGACAGGTTGCCGCCTCAGAGAACAGGCAAACGCCTGACATCGGAAAGAACTATCATGAATGGTGGTGAATACGCATACCTCCAATTCGCCCGCTGAGCAGCCCCTCGTCACCGACACCGCTGCCGAGACCATCGCCGTCGCCATGTCCGGTGGCGTGGACTCCTCTGCCGTCGCCGCTATGCTCGCCGCGCAGGGCTACCGCATCGTCGGCCTTACGCTGCAGCTCTGGAACCAACGCCGCCTCGCTGGTCGCGAAGGCATGCCCGAAAGCGTGCAGGGCCGCTGCTGCTCCATCGACGACGTCTACGACGCTCGTCGCGTCGCCGAGCAGCTCAGCATCCCCTATTACCTCGTCAACGCGCAGGAGCGCTTCGAGGATGAGGTCGTTCGTCCCTTCGTCGACGAGTACCTCGCAGGCCGCACGCCCATCCCCTGCACCCTTTGCAACAACCATCTGAAGTTCGACCAGCTCCTCGTCACCGCACGCGGCATCGGCGCGGACAAGATCGCCACCGGCCACTACGCACGCAATCGCTTCGACGACGAGCGCAACCGCTGGGTCATGTCGCGTCCGGCCGACAAGAGCAAGGACCAGACCTACTTCCTCTTCGGCCTCACGCAGGAGCAACTCGCCCGCACCCTCTTTCCGCTCGGCGAGATGCAGAAGCCAGCCGTCCGTGCCATGGCCGCCGATCAAGGTCTCGAACTCGCTCAGAAGCCCGACTCGCAGGAGATCTGCTTCATCCCCGGCGGCTCGTACTCGCAGTTCCTCCGCGCCTATCTCGACGAGCAGGGCCGCGAGCTTCCTGACTCCGCGGGTGAACTTGTCGCGTCCAACGGTGACGTTCTCGGTCAGCACGAAGGCATCCACGCCTTCACGGTCGGCCAGCGCAAGGGCCTCGGCATCAGCGCGCCGAACCCGCTCTACGTCCTGAAGATTCACCCGGGCTCACACCAGGTCGAGGTCGGCGAAGACGAGCAGCTCTACTCACGCACGCTCCACGCCAACCGGCTCAACTGGGTTTCCATCGCCGAACCCGGCGAGCCCATTCGCGTCGACATCAAGATTCGTCACCGCCACGAGCCTGCTCCAGCAACGCTCCGTGTCACCGGCCCCGACACCATCGAGGCCACCTTTGACGAACCACAGCGAGCCATCACTCCCGGCCAGTCTGCCGTCTTCTACCAGGGCGATGAAGTCGCCGGTGGCGGCTGGATTTTCTAGCTCTTTCCCCTTACGCCCAAACAAAAGCGGCGAGCCGAGGCTCGCCGCTTTTCACTTCTGTCCGACATTAGAGATCGTACGGTCCCGGTTCCTTCGTCCCAAACGGCGAACGCGCAATCAACGTATCCAGCCCGGCACGCAAACCAGCAATCACGCCAGCAACCTGACGCACCGGCCCCTTGATGCTCTCCTGCACCGTGCGCGAAACCTCATACGTCGTTGCCAACGCATCGGAAACAATGCCGTCCACGCGGGAGATCTGCACACGCGAACGTTCGTTGACGTCCTGAACCGTACGGTTGAGCTGATCAACCGTCGAAGCCAACTCATCGACCTTCACACGCACCGTGTAGCTGGTCTGCTCGAAGTTCGTCGCAGCCGTACGAATCTTCGGCCCCAGCTCATCCACTAAGGCGGTGGCCTTCTCAATCAGCGGCGCGGTCTTTTGCTCAAACGCCCCGGTCAGCTTATCGACCTTCATAAACATCTTGGCAGCGAATGCAGCGGCAATGCACACACCTACAGCCTGCGCCACCAGTGCAATACCAATCACCGCAGACCAGATCGAAATCTTATGCTGATCGATTCCGCCATCCTGAAACATCACCACCGCGATCGAACTCAATAACACCATCACGACCACCTCAAAAAGAAAATCAGTTCCACTCTACGGGCGCACTCACTTCCCCGCAAGCAAGAGGGCCGGCTCGTAGATCGAACCGGCCCTCTGCAATCCGAACAACACAGCTTACGAAGGAAGCACTTCGTTGGTCTTTTCGACGTAAGCTTCCTTGCCTGCATCCACTGCAGCGGCTACAGCCTGCTGTTGGTTCTGCACAACCTGCTTGCCCTTGTCGACGTACTGCGTCCACTGGGTGCGGCCCTTGTCGTAGTACTCCTTGCCCTTATCGGCATACTCGGACGCAACCTGCTTGCCCTTGTCCACGTACTCAGACGCAACCTGCTTGCCCTGCTCGACGTACTGCTTACCCTGCGTGACGCCCTGGCTGTACAGTTCGTTGGCGCGCTCACGTGCGTCCATCGCGCCAGCTACAAGCTCTTCCCGCGTTTCCTTGCCACTCTTCGGAGCGTACAGAACGCCCACCAGCGCACCGAGCCCGAGACCGGCCAGGAACCATCCAAAGCTACCTACGCCGTTATCGTTGTCTGCCATTACATCCTCCAGATGCGTTATTTCACCACGTCCTGCACATCTAAGCAGACTTCGCGGCGTTCTATGAAAGTGGATGCCCTCAACGAGCTCCGGGTTGTGTGCATACCGTCTTCGTAAGTTTTGCATAAAACTACTTGCGGCTTCTTCACTCACAGTTGCATCCTAACCGCGAGGCAACTCGGAGGCACGATTATGTTTGCAAAACTCTCCCTGCAACGGACAACGACCGCAATGGTTCTCTCCGCTGCAATGCTTGTAAGCGTCGGCTGCAAAAAGACAGTCGACGACGCCACTCTCTCCACCGAAGTTCAAAAAGCACTGGCAGGCGACCCCGCCATCGCCAAGCAATCGATCCAGCCCACCGTCGTCAACGGCGTCGTCACCCTCGCAGGCAACGTCACCGACGACACAGCCAGCACCGTCGCCGCGCAAGATGCGGCCCGCGTCCAGGGCGTCAAGGAAGTCGTCAACAACATCACCGTAGCGGGCATCGCGGTCACGCCGACGGTCACCTCGCCTGCCGCACCGGAGAACCCACGCCCTGCCACCAAGGCCGAGCAGCAGGTTATCGCCACACAGAAGACGCTTCCGCCGCCAGCAGCCAACGAGCCGCCACCGCCGCCGAAGCCCGTCGTACACAACATCACCCTGCCTGCAGGCTCCAGCATCCCAGTGCGCATCACGGAAACGCTCGATAGCGGCAAAACCGAAACCGGCACGCCCTTCAACGGCACCGTCACACGCTCGGTTTCGTCGAACGGTTACGTCGTCATCCCGGCAGGTTCTGCCGTCTCCGGCCGTGTTGTCGAAGCCAAGGATGCGGGCCACTTTAAAGGCAACTCGCTTCTCGCCATCCAGCTCACCGCAGTTCGCCGTCACGGCCAGCTTATCCCCATCACCACCGAGAGCTACGCCGTAGAAGGCAAGGGCCGCGGCAAGAACACGGCACTCAAGATCGGCGGCGGCGCAGCTGCGGGCGCTCTGCTCGGCGGCCTCTTTGGCGGCGGCAAGGGCGCTGGCATCGGAGCACTCGCTGGCGGCGGAGCAGGCACAGCCTACCAGGGCATGACGCGCGGTGAGCAGGTGCAGATCTCTTCAGAGAGCCTCATCCGTTTCCGCACGGCTAACTCCATCACCGTGCAGACCACCGAGCGCCCGGCCGAAGACGATGAGGCTCCGGCTCCCGGCCTCCAGACCCGATAATCGACAGCCAGCAAAAAGCGTCGGCAAACCTGCCGACGCTTTTTTGCGTCTGTAATCGCTTGTAGTCGTCTAATTCAGTAGCAGCTTGCCGCGCATCTACGGCGGTTACCCCTCTCACGCACCCCTGCCCCCCGAGAAGGATGTAGTGTGCCCTTGAGCACTTCGGCCGTACGCCCATCAGCGTTTCTTAGCTTGACCCTCCACGCGCATCTACCGTTCGTGGTCAACCACGGCACATGGCCCCACGGCATGGAGTGGCTTCTCGAAGCCGCCGCCGAAACCTACCTTCCCCTGCTGCGCGTCTTCACGCGGCTCGAGCAGGAGGGCATCCCGCTTCGCTGCAATCTGAACCTCACCCCTGTCCTGCTGGAACAGCTGAATCACCCAGCGTTCAAAGCCGAGTTCCCCCGTTATCTGGAGCGCAAGATCAGTGCCGCGCGTGAGGACGAATCCTACTTCCTCACCATGCAGCAACAGCAGTACGCCGAACTCGCTCGTTACTGGCAACACTTCTTCTCGGAAGCCCTTGAAGACTTCCGCGCCCTCGGCGGCGACTTCCTCTCGGCCTTCCGTGGCTTCCACCAGCGCGGTCAAATCGAAATCATGACCTCCGGCGCAACGCACGGCTACATGCCGCTGCTCGGCACCGATGAAAGCGTCCGTGCGCAGATCCGCGTCGCCGTACAGACGCACGAACGTCTCCTCGGCGAACGTCCCCGAGGCATCTGGCTGCCGGAGTGTGGCTACCGCCCGGCAGGTCGCTGGGAGCTCCCTGTTCCGGCCGCCGATGGCTCGCCGCTGCCCCCTGCCGCCGAGCGCATAGGCATCGAAGAAGCCGTCTCCGAGGCCAACCTCGACTACTTCTTCGTCGATACGCACCTGGTTGAAGGCGCAGCCGACATCGACTCGCCGTACTTCCGTTCGGCTTCTGCCGCGCACGTCCGCCTGCCCGAAGGAACCGACGCTCGTCGCCTCTATCAGCCCTACTTTGTCGACGGCCCGTACACCTCCGCTGGGAACGCCGAAGCAGCCGCAACGATCTTCCCGCGCGACCCGCGCACCGGTGCACAGGTCTGGTCTGGCGACACCGGCTATCCCGGCGACGAAAACTATCTCGACTTCCATAAGAAACGCTGGCCCGGTGGTCATCGTTACTGGCGCGTCACCGGCGGCAACGTCGACATCGGCGACAAGCAGATCTACGTCCCGCAGCACGCCGCCGAACGCGTTCAGGAGCACGCCCGCCACTTCGTCGAGCTCGTCTGGTCCGCTCTCAGCCCCACAGCCTCGACGACCAAGCCGCCGATCCTCTCTGCGCCTTTCGATGCCGAACTCTTCGGCCATTGGTGGTTCGAAGGCCCAGCCTGGCTGGAAGCAGTCGCCCGCGCCGTCCATGCCCCAACCAGCGGCCAGAACAGCGGCCTCGCGCTCTCCACCGGCTCCGAGTACCTCGACAGCTATCCGCGTGCCGGCTTCCTCGCTCTGGCAGAAGGTTCTTGGGGAGCGCACGGCAACAACGAAGTCTGGCTCAACAACCAGACCTCCTGGACCTACACCGAGCTTTATCCTGCCGAGTTGCAACTTCGTGAACTCGCCACCGATACCGCCTGGCACACCAACGAACTTGCCGCTCGCATTCTGCGCCAGATGTGCCGCGAACTTCTCCTGCTCGAAAGCTCCGACTGGCAGTTCCTCATCACCACCGGCGCCGCACAGGACTACGCCTCAGCTCGCTTCCGCGGCCACGCCGACAGCTTCAACGACCTCCGTCGTCTCTACGCCACGGCGCTGCAAAGCAGCCTCGGCGAAGCAGACACGCACCTTCTCACCGCCATCGAAGCCCGCGACAATCTCTTCGCCGAGATCGACCCAGCCTTCTGGGCTACTGGAGCCCACGCCACACGTACCTCCCCGGCCACCGTCCACGGGGAACACCCGACCTTGCCCCCTGCCGGACGCAAGCCCCCGACAGGGGACGCCACTCTCAGCGAGCTGCCCAAGTTCCACACCGAAAGGTCGGAGGCGTAAGCTAAACCTATGCAGCACAGCGCCATCGCCACGAACAAACGCCCCACGCTCCACCTTGTTCCGCCGCGTGCGCCTCGCTATAGCCCCATTGTTCTCTGGCATCTGCTCTCGCTCGACGCCCCGACCGTTGCCGCCGTCTGGACGCTGCTCGTCGCCCACGCTGCGCACATCCATCTCCCGTGGCAGACGCCCGTCGCACTCTTCGTCGCGGTCTGGGCGCTCTACGTCGTCGACCGCCTGCTCGACACCACCGACCTCGAAGAGCGGCATCGCTTCCACCAGCGCCATCGCGGCCGCTTCCTTGCGCTTGTCGCCTGGGCCGCTCCCGTTATCGCTCTGCTGCTGCATCGCATCGACGCCGCCGCGCTACGTCTCTACATTCTTCTCGCCAGTCTGCTGGCCGCATGGTTCATCGTCATCCATGCCCGGCACGGTGCGCACCGTCTGCCGAAAGAACTCGCCGTCGGCCTGTTCTTTCCGGCAGCTATCTTTATCCCCACCGTCGCTCGCTTTCCTGACTTGCGCCTCACGCTGCTGCCGCCCGCGCTCCTGCTTGCAGTCGTCTGCACACTCAACTGCCTCTTCCTTTACGCCTGGGAACACCCGCACAATCGCCTCCGCGCTCACTGGACGACACGCTGGGCCACCGCCCACCTCGACATGCTCTCCATGGTGGCGCTCGGAGTTTCGGTCGTGCTGGGCGTCTTCTACCGCGAAGACCTGCGCATCATCCCCGTAGCGTGCGGGCTCGCTGTCGGCTTCCTGCTGTTGCTCGACCGCACGCGCCACACCCTTCGTCCGCTGGTCGTGCGTGCGCTGGCTGACGCCGCGCTGCTTTCGCCGCTGCTTTTCCTCCCCTTCCTGCACAATGCCGGGCTTTGATCGCGTGGCGCGGCTCTACCGCTGGGCAGAATACCTCGCCCTCGGCCCGCTGCTCACACAAACCCGCAACCACTGGCTCCCCAAACTCACCCACATTCGCCAGGCAACCATCTTCGGTGATGGAGACGGGCGCTTTCTCGCACGCTTCCTGCAGCAAAACCCCGCCGCGCACGCCCACGCCATCGACGCCAGCCCCTGTATGCTCAAACTTCTGCAGCAGCGCAGCCTCTTCGCCGCGGCAAGACGCACCACGGAACTAGCTACCCTGCCTGAAGCCCTTCCGGCTCCCGACAGCGACCTGCTCGTCACCCATTTCGTCCTCGACTGCCTGCCCCAAACTGCCGTCGATCGTTTTGCAGAGCAATGCTTCGCCCGCACCGCACCCGGCACCCTCTGGCTGGTGTCAGACTTCGCGCCCATGCGCTCCCGCTGGCTGCGCCCGGCCTCGCGACTCTACATTCGCTTGCTCTATCTCTCGTTCCGCATGTTGACCGGGCTACGAGTCACGCAACTGCCCGACTCGTATCAGGCACTTTCGCAGGCAGGCTTCCAGCGCATCGCCCACACCGAACGAGTCAACGGCCTGCTCTTCACCGAACTCTGGCGTCGCCCATAAAATGGTCTACAGGAGCACTCCCGCTCCGTGACATCAGCCGTTCATACAGAACGTGTACGCTGCAAACCATCGGAACGCTCGCATGAATCTATTCGTACTTCGCCACGCCTCTGCAGGAACCCGCCGCCCGAACCCGCTGCTCGACGTCAAGCGTCCACTCGACAAAGACGGCAAGAAACACGCGCTCTACCTAGCCTACGTGCTGAACACGATGAACGTGACCTTTGATCTCGTCGTCTCCAGCCCGCTCAAGCGTTCCCTGCAGACGGCACAGCTTGTCGCCACCGAAACCGGCTACGAGCAGAACGTGCTCATCTCCAACGCGCTCTCTCCCGCCGCGACCTACACACAGTTTCAGCACATGCTGCGCGAGTGCGATGGCCACGAGAACGTCCTCGTTGTCGGCCATAACCCCAACCTGACCGAGTTCCTTGGATCGCTGATCTCACCCACCGCAGCCCTCAACGAGAACCCGGAGAACGCCCGCGTACGCCTCCGCAAGGGCTCGCTCGCGCGCCTCAACTACCAGCGCGGCCCAGCTACCCTGCAGTGGCTCCTCGACCCTCGCGTCGTGCGCGGCCTTTACACCACTTCGACGAAGAGCTCTCTACGGAAGATCTCGCGGAAGTAAGCAGCTTCCTTCTTCAGCGACCACGCTTCCAGCTCGGCTCCCCCACGCGCCGGCACCAGTTCCAGCACCACACGCTTCGGAAACACCTTCACCTGCATCTTCACCGCGGACAGTGCGCGGTCCTGGTTCAGTGCCTGCGCCAGTCGCAGCAGCACCACCGCCCGCACTACGTGGCCGTGCTCTTCCACCGGAACCGCCCGCATCGGACGATCCATCGCATCCGGCCTGCTCTTGCCCAGGTAGCGTGCAATCGCCGCCACAATCGCCCGCTGCTCCGGCGACACGCCAAAGATCTCCGAGTTCGCAATGATGTAATGCGTGTGCCGGTGATGCCCCTGGTGATTCAGGAACTTACCCACGTCCTGCATCATCGCCGCAGCCTGCAGCCACAGACGATAATCCTGCGGCAGTTCATGCACCCGCGCCAGACCATCGAAGATCTGCAGCGCATGGAGCCGCTCCGGTTCAGCACGCTTCAGGTCCACACGATAACGCTCGCAGACCGCCATTACGCCTTCCCAGCGCTCGGCCTCAATCGTCCTGTGCGCTGACGTCTTGACATCGATATCTGCCAGCATCGCGGCCAGGATGCCGTCACGCAGCCCAAGCGGCGAGTACCGGAAGCCCGGCAGCTCCATCCGCTCCAGCAGCGACGCATAGACCTGCGCTCCGCCCGCAATGATGTCCGCGCGACGGGCTCCAATGCCCGGCATTGCAGCGCGTTCCGCGTTCGTCAGCTTCAGCAAACGATCCGCAAGCCGACGCACGCTCCCCGTATCTGCCTGCATTAGCTTGCCCAGAGCAGCGTTCGTCGTGCTCAACATCCGCTTGCCCTTCACCACCTTCTTTGGCACGCTGCCCTGCGCCGCGTAGAAGTTGCTCGCTTCTGCCAACGCAGCCGCCGTGCCCGAAGTCGCCAGAACAAGATCAATCCGTGGCTTGCCCAGCTTGCGCTGTCCGCGCGTCAGTTCGCGGTCAATAAACTTTCTCAGCCTGCCGACATCTTCCTTCGACGGCTTCTCTTCGCGCAGGAACTCCTGCTGCAAACGCACTGCGCCCAGCGGCAGGCTCACCATCTCCTTGATGCGTCCCGCTTCGCTCACCGTAATCTCGCAGCTTCCGCCTCCAAGGTCGACCAGCAGGCAGCGTCCGCGTGCGCCCGCCTCATGCGTCATCACCCCGAGATGAATCAACCGGCCCTCTTCGAGCCCGGAGATCACCTCCAGCGTCCATCCTGTCGCTGACTTCACCCAGGCCTTGAAGGCATCTGCGTTACGAGCATCGCGCGTCGCGCTCGTCGCCACCACGCGAACCCGGTCCACCGCATGCATCTGCACCGCTTTATGAAAGCGCTTCAGCGCCTTCACGGTCACGGCCATCGCTTCCGGCGAGATCACACCCGCTTCAAAGACGCTCTCGCCCAACCGGGTAATTTCGCGGTCTTCATGCAGTGTCTTCAGCCTGTGTCCAACCACCTCGGCAATCGCCAGACGGCACGAGTTCGATCCGATATCAATCGCTGCAAACGTTGGCACCTGAGCCCATCCTCTTGCCGAAGCCTCGACATAAGCAAGATACACGCGGTCACGGTGTTTCTCGCAACTCAACGACAACGCGTAAAGTCTATAGAAGGTATATGCAGCGTCTCGCTACACGAAAAGCACGGCTTGTTTTGCTCTTTCTCGTCTGGGCAATCGTATTTGTGGCTTCCACATGGGCGCCGCCACTGCTCGACGACGCCGACGCGACCCACGCCCAGGCCGCGCAGTACATGCTCCACTCCGGCGACTGGACCACGCTTCACGTCAACGGCATCCGCTACCTCGAAAAAGCGCCGCTGCCCTATTGGCTCACCGCCATCAGCATGAAGCTCTTCGGCGAGAACGCCTTCGCGGCGCATCTGCAACTCGCCCTCACCGTCCTGGGCCTCGCCCTGCTTGGCTGGCACTGGGCGCGCAAGGCCTTCAGCGAAGACACAGCCTTCCTCACCGCGCTCGCGACGCTCACCTCAGCGGGGGTCTTTCTCTTTACCCGCGTATTCATCCCCGACGCTCTTCTCGCGCTCCTGCTCTGCGCCGCGCTTTACTGCGCCCTTCGCGCTCTCGAAGAAGACTCGCCAAAGCACGCCTACGCCTTCTGGGTTGCGATGGCACTCGCTGTCCTCACCAAGGGACTCGTGGCTATCGTTTTCCTTGCCGGGCCGCTGCTGATCTTTGCGCTCTACACCCGCCAACTGGCCAGCCTCAAACGCCTGCGCCTCGCCACGGGCACGCTGCTCTTCCTCGTCATCGCTGCGCCCTGGCACATCCTCGCAGGCCTGCGCAACACCGGCGGAGCCAACGGCCACGGCTTCTTCTGGTTCTACTTCATCAACGAGCACCTGCTGCGCTTTCTCGGCAAACGCCTGCCGCGCGACTACAACAAGCTGCCCGCCGCCGCCTACTGGCTGCTGCACCTCGTCTGGCTCTTTCCCTGGAGCCTTCTGCTGCCCTCTGCTCTGCGCCGACTCGATCAGCCCACCGACACAAGCTTCACCCGCAATACCACGCGGCTGCTCACCCTCTTCTCGGCCTTCGTCCTCATCTTCTTCTCCATCTCGACCAACCAGGAGTACTACACGCTCCCGGTCTACCTTCCGCTGCTGATGCTGCTCTTCGCCAGCCTTACCCGGCAGCCCGCGCCGCGCTTTGTCACAGCCAGCCTCAGCACCTTCGCCGTCCTGGGCTTTGCAATCGCCGGAACCCTCGCTGCGGGTCTATGGTCTTCCCGCAAGCTCCCTTACAACCCCGACATCGGCAGCGCGCTCGCGCACAGGGCGGTAGGCAACTACACGCTCTCCATGTCGCACTTCTTTGACCTCACCGGCTCCTCCTTCGCCGCACTCCGGCTCCCGGCCACACTCGCCGCGATCACCTTCGCCCTCGGACCGCTCCTCGCGCTGCTGCTCTGGATGCGCCAACGCCGCCTCGTTCCCGCGCTTACCACCGTCGGCGTCACCGCAGCTGTCTTCCTCGTCGCCGCGCACATCGCCCTGGTCCGCTTCGGCCCCATGCTCTCCTCCAGGGACTTCGCCGTCCGCATCCACACCATCGAGCAGCAGGACCCCGCCACCGAAACGCTCCTCTTCGGCGATCAGGCCTACGGCTCCTCCATCCCCTTCTATCTCCACCACCGCGTTCTGCTCGTCGACGGCCGCTCGACGTCCATGCTCTTCGGCAGCACCTTCCCCGACGCTCCGCCGATCTTCCTTACCTCCGCCGACCTCCGCGCCCAATGGGGCCAGGGCCCTCGAAAGATCCTCTTCGTCCCCCAGGACCACCGCGCCGAAGTCGCCCGGCTGCTCCCGCAAGCCATCCCCGTCGCCGAAGAGTCCGACAAACTCCTGCTCACCGACCGCCCACTGCCCTAATCCCTGAAGGCGTGCAGCAAGTGCTTTCGCCCGCTCAGACACGAACCAGGGCCCCAACCGCTATCCTAGAAACACACCCGTGACACGTCTCTTTTCAATCCGCAAACGCTCGCTCGCCCTCATCACTCTCGTCTGGGCCATCCTCCAGCTTGGTGGCATGTTCACGCCCGGCCTCCTCGATGACGTTGACTCCGTCTACATCCGCATCGCGCGCGAGATGCTCTCGCGGCATGACTACGTCACGCCCACCATCGACGGCATCCGCTTCTTCGACAAGCCGCCCCTCATGTACTGGCTCGCAGCAGGCTCCATGCGGGTCTTCGGTATCCATGACTGGGCCGCACGCCTTCCGCTCACTCTCGGCTTTCTCGCTCTGCTCTTCGCCGCCTACGCGCTCGGCAATCGCTTCTTCCGCACGCTCTCACCGGCGCACGCGCCCGACCGCGCCGGACTCTACGCCGCGCTCGCCCTCGCCACCTCCATCGGGCCGTACCTCTACACCCGCTTCTTCATTCCGGACATGCTCGTCACGCTCTTCATGACGCTCTCCGTCCACACCTTCCTGCTCGCCCTGGAACGCGCTCGCAGCCGCTCCTCCGCGCTCTGGCCCATGCTCGGCTTCAGCAGTACGCTCGCTCTCTCGCTGCTCACCAAGGGCCTCATCGGCATCGTCTTCCCCATCGGCTTCGCGGTCTTCTACCTCGTGTTCACCGGGAACCTCCGCCTGCTCGGTCGTCTCAAGCTCCTGCCGTCGTTGCTGACGTTCCTCGTCATCGCCCTGCCGTGGCATATCCTCGCCGCGCTGCGTAACCCTGCGATCGCCATGCCCGCAGGCGTAGGCCTCCCTGCCCGCGCAGGCTGGGCGTGGTTCTACCTCTACAACGAGCACATCGCCCGCTTCCTCTCCAAACGCATCCCGCACGACTACGGCAACGTCCCCGTGCCGCTTTTCTGGCTGCTGCTCGTCCTCTGGCTGCTTCCGTGGGCGGCGTTCCTCCCCGCAGCTCTGCGTGACGCCGTTGCGTCGCTCCGCACGCGCATGCGCGGCGGCCTGAACCTCCGCTTCGACTCCGACCCTCTCGCCGGAAGCCCCGGCTTCAGCGCACCGGATCACTCCGCCGAGGCCGCGCCCGCACTTCTTCTCTGGGCCGGCATCATCCTCGGCTTCTTCACCATCTCAGCCAGGCAGGAGTACTACCACCTCCCCGCCATCCCGGCGCTCGCGATCCTCGTCGGCGGAGTTCTCGCCGCAGCCGAACGTCAGCCCACCAGCCACGACGCCGCACTTACCTCAGCAGCTGCCGCCACTTCGCTTTCGCCCGAACGCGCCCGCCGACAAACCCTCCTCGCTTCCGGCTGGTTCCTTGCTCCCTTCGGTACGATCCTCGCCGCCATCTGCGGCTTCTTCGCCATCACTGCGCCACATCCTCGCGCCGGACTCACCCTCAGCGACGCCCTCACCAGCAACCCCGCTGACTACAACCTCTCGCTTGGCCACCTCTACGACCTCACCGGCGCGGCCATGGGCTTCTTCCGCGGCCCGCTGGCGCTTGTTGCGATTGGCATGCTGGTCCTCGGCCCGATTGCCTACATCATCCGCCGCAAAGGCCGCCTCTTCGCCGCCAACCTCACCGTCGTCGCCGGCATGACAGCGGTTCTCGTCGCCGCGCACGGCGGCCTCGTCCGCTTCAACCCCATCCTCGGCTCCAAGGACCTCGCCCTCGCCATCAACGCCGTCAAACAGCCCGGAGACCAGATCATCCTCGACGGCGAACTCACCTCCGGCTCCACGCTGCTCTTCTACTGCGACCAACCCGTCCTGCTCGTGAACGGACGCGTCAACGGCCCGTGGTTCGGCTCCTTCTGGCCCGACGCCCCACACATTTTCCTCGACGACGACGCCCTCCGCCACCGCTGGTCCGGCCCTGAGCGCCTCTTCCTCCTCACCTATCACCCCGACCAGCGGATCCCCGACCTCTCCCGATTCGGCCCGGTCCACATCCTCGCCACCTCCGGCGGCAAGACCATCCTTACCAACCGCTAGAGTCTCAAGAATTGGCTTTGAGATAGCAATAAAGAAGCGCTCGCTGACACAGCGAGCGCTTCTTTGTATGTACCCTTTGGCTCTTACTCCGGCGACTCCACTCTGCCGCCTTCCTTCAACTTATAGATCTTGCCTCGGTAGTAGAAATTCTCCCCGCCATAGCTCGCCATCCAAAGCATGCTGCCCAGCGCATCGCGCATGGGATAGATCAGCGTATTCGCCAGCCAGCCCGAATCCCCCATCGCGTTCAGAATCACACCCGCCTGCAACCAGCGATTGACGACCAGCCCCGCCAGCCACAGAAGCCCCAGCCCGGCGTGCCCGCTCAACAAGCCCCAAGCCAGCCCCAGCACCGCAAACGGCGCGGCAAACGTCAGCCCAGACCCCAGGTGTCCCCACGGACGCGACCGCCGCGTGCTTTGCATCCAGCGCAACTGGTTGCGGAAGCTCAGCCAGAACGGCGAATCCTGCACCATCAGCCGGATCACATGCGTGGCCATCTTCACGCCCTTGCCCTGCTCGGCCAGACGATTGCCGATCACAAAGTCATCAGCATAAAACTGTCCCAGTTCATCGAAGCCGCCAACATCCTGAAAGCTCTTACGACGCGTCACCATCGTCGCGCCCAGAGCAAACTTTGTGCCTTCGATCATGTCCGCAACCAGCACGCCGCTAGTCATCTCGACGCTCTTGCCTACCGCGTCCAGTCGCGACGATATGGCAGCGCCTTCATGCGCCGTCCCCAGGTACACACAGCTCGCCAACGCCAGCTTCGGATCGCGCAGGTTCTGCACCAGTCGCAAAACGTAATCGGGTGTCACGCGAACATCGGCATCAGCGGTCACATACTGATCAAACCGCGCCACCGAATCCAGCTTCGCCAGCGAGTACACCTTGGCGTTATGAAACTTCGGCATCGGCTCGCCGCAGGTCACAAACTTGGCACTCACCTGTGGGTAGCGCTTACCGACCTCGCGTGCCAGCATCAGGCCTTCGTCCGTCTCCTGCCGTGCACAGAACAACAGCTCCCACTCTCCCGGGTACTGCTGCTCAAAGAACGACTCGAAGTTTCTCTCCATGCCCGGCTCGGTGCCATGCACCGGCTTCAGCACGCTCACAGACGGCAGAAAGTCCGCCGGAGCGCGCCGGTCGCGTCGCCGACGCAGCCCAAAACGCGTCGCCGCCACTATGACCATGCCACAGTAAATCGAAGAAGTGACGGTGCCCAGCATCGCCACCCAGAACAGAACTCGTAGAAAAATGTGCATCGAAAAAGGCGCTCTTCCCTTGCCTCAACCGCAGCAAGAAAGACGTGCTTCCAGTGTAATCTTTGCGTGCACTACACTGCACTCAGACCCGACTATGCGCGCCTTCCGATTTGCCCTTCCGCTCCTCGTCTCGACGACAGCTTTCGCCGCCAGCTTCAACTGCAAGCTTGCCAGCACCCCGCGAGAGAAAACCATCTGTGCCTCGCCTGCGCTCTCCAAAGCCGACGACGAACTCGCCGCAAAGTACAAAGCGCTGCACGAAAAGCTCTCCCCCGAAAGCGCCGCAGACCTCCTGAAAGACCAGCGCATCTGGCTCGCATACCTAGACAAAGCCTGCGCCCCAAACCTGAAAGCTGACCGCGCGAACATCTCCGAGTGCCTGCTTGGCGAGTACAACAGTCGCAAGCCGGACTTCGACAGCACCACCCTGCCCTCTGGACAGGTCCTCTTCACCCGCGCCACCTACATCGCGCGTCCCACCAAGCTCGTTCCTAACGACGATTCAGACATGGACCCCGGCGTCGGCACCGGCATCTTTCGCTGGCCACAGATCGACCGCGCGACCAGCCAGCAGACGGCCTTCAACCACTCCGTCCTCGCCTACCTGTTGGAGAGCAGCAAGAACGACCCGAAGCAAGCAGCAACCTTCCTCGCCTCCACCGATCCGCACAGCTCCGTCGACGTCTCCTGGACCCTCCGCGCCGTCAACGACAAACTCCTCAGCATCGACTTTGAGCAGTTCAGCATGACCTACGGCGCAGCCCATCCCAACACCTTCGACAGCACCTTCCATTGGAACGTCGCCGCAGGACGCCCCCTTCAGGTCACCGACGTCTTCAACAACGCCTCTGGCTGGAGCACCAAACTCATTCCCGCCGCCCGGCAAAAACTCCGCGCCATCCCCGACATGAGCGAAATGCTCTGGAACGGCGACGAACTGACCAAAGGCATTGGCAACGGCCTCTCCAATTCGTACGAATGGACGCTCTCGTCCAAAGGCTTCACCGTCACCTTCGCCCAGTATCAGGTCGCAGCCTACGTCGCCGGAATGCCGGACATCACCTTCACCTGGCAGGAATTGAAGCCCTACCTCAACCCCAGCTTCGCGCCCTCCGGCCTGCCAAAGCCGACAACCAGCAAGCGCGACAGCCAGTAAGCGAATCCAGCAAACGACAGCGGCCGCTCCCCAGGAGCAGCCGCTTCTTTCTATCTCGAAAATCTAAACAACCGTAATCCCGGGCGATTAGCTTTTCTTCTTCGTCCCAGCCGCAACCACCGTACGCCGCACAGGCACCAACCCTGCCTGTGTAGGCGTCATGCCCTGCTGCATTCTCGCCAGCATCTCGGTGCTTACATAGTCCACGAACCCCTGCATCTGCCGGTTCATCTCTTCCATGCGCTCGCGCATCTGCAGCACCACGGCGATTCCCGCCATGTTTACGCCCAGATCACGCGCCAGATTCAGAATGAACTCCAGCCGTTCCAGATCTTCATCCGTATAAAGCCGTGTGTTGCCGTCCGACCGAGAGGGCCGTAACAGGCCTTCGCGTTCGTACAGTCGCAGTGTCTGCGGATGAATGCTGTACATCTCGCTCACAGACGAGATCATGTACGCGCCCTTGGTTTTACGACGTGTTGCCATCGCCCAAAGAATAACCCGTCCGGCACAACCGTGCATCCTATCCGTACATGAGCGGATTCCTCAAAACCGTCACCCTCGGCTTTTCCGTCGCAGCCGGATGCACAGCCGGAGCCACACTCGCGACCATCGGCGCAGCCTGCTTCGCCGTCAACAAGCTGCGTGCGCAGCCCATTGCGGACAACGCTGTCGTCGTCATCACTGGGGGCTCCCGCGGCCTTGGACTCGCCCTAGCCTCCCGCTTTGCCCGTCGCCCTGTCCGCCTTGTGCTGGCCTCGCGCAAACGCGAAGAGCTCGAACAGGCGCAAGCAACACTGCTTGCCCAGCACCCGCATCTCCAGCCCGAAAGCTTCTATCTCGTCGACGTCGACCTCTCCGAGCAGGAAGGCTGTCAACGCCTCATCGACGAAACCATCGCCCGCTTCGGCCGTATCGACGTTCTCGTGAACAACGCTGGCATCATCGAAGTCGGCCCTGTCGAGTCCATGACGCTCGAAGCCTTTGAAAGCGCCATGCGCATCAACTTCTTCGCCGCGCTGTATACGACCTGGTACGCCCTTCCGTACATGCGCCGCCAGCAGCCCCTGCAAGGCAAACGTCGTGCCGCCGTCGTCAACATCGCCTCCATCGGCGGCAAGTTCTCTGTGCCACACATGCTGCCTTACTCTGCCGCAAAGTTCGCGCTCGTCGGCTTCTCCACCGGCCTCCATGCAGAGCTTCGCGCCAAAGGCATCCGCGTCACCACCATCTGCCCTGGCCTTATGCGTACCGGCGGTGAAGCCCATGCCAAATTTGTCGGTGACATTGCCGCCGAGCAAAAGTGGTTCAACCTCGCCGCAAAAACTCCGGGCATCGCCACCACCACCAGGCACGCAGCCAACAAGATCTACTCTGCCGTCGTCCACGGCCGTGCCGAAGTCACCGTCACACCACAGGCATGGCTCGGCGCACGCTTCGCCGGAGTTTTCCCAGAAACTTTGCAGTGGATGAACGCACTCACCAACCAGCACATCCTCCCGCCTGCCCCTGAATAGCTACTCGCCACACCCCTTTCGCGTCTTCTCCTTGACCTGAGCGCCTCGGCGTCGAAGCGTTCTGTTCGTGGGACCCATCAAATTTGATCGGCCTATGTTAGCGTTATCTGGCTCCACGAAAGGAACCACGATGCGTCTTGCCACTCTTCTTCTCATCGCCTCGACCCTGTCGGCAACAGCCCAGACCAAAGCCCCGGAAGTTCACGAGTCGCAGTACGTCAAGATGCGCGAAGCGCAAAAGGCCGATCCTTCACTGCGCCTGAGCGACTACGCAGGCCTCGGCTTTTACGCCGACGCCAACGCCGCCCTCGCGGCCCCCAAACCCGGTGCTCCGCCACGCGTACTCTTCTTCGGCGACTCCATCACCCATAACTGGGGCAATAAAAACTACTCCGACCTCTTCCAGCGAAAGTCGAATTACATCAACCGCGGCATCGGCGGCCAAACCACCGGCCAAATGCTTCTCCGCTACCGCGACGACGTCCTAGCGCTGCAGCCCAAAGTCGTCGTCCTTCTCGGTGGCACCAACGACCTCGCCAGCTACAAACTCCCGGACGTCGCCGCCTTCATCGAAGGCAACATCCAGTCCCTCGTCGAGCTCATGCAGCTCCACGGCGAACGCGTCATCCTTTGCTCGCTCACTCCGGTCTCCGACGCCATCAAGCCCCAGACCGACCGCCGCGACCCCGCAAAGATCCTCGCACTCAACGCCTGGCTCAAGCAGTACGCCGCAGCAAAGCACATTCCCTTCGTCGACTACTACGATGCCGTTACTGACGGCCACGACCGCATCCAAACCGCGCTCACCATCGATGGACTCCACCCCAACCACGACGGCGTCGCCAAAATGGAACCGCTCGTCGAGGCCGCCATCGCCGCAGAGCTCAAGAAATAAAAAGGGGCCCTTTAAAGAGCCGCTTTCATGTTCTTGGGAATGAATTTAACTAGCCTTTGCGAAAGGCTCCTTGCGCAGCAACCGCCTTAGTGCAGCGTTCATCGACTCCGAGTTTGGAAAGTACTCTAGAAGACCTGCATCGATCACAACAGCATCCTGCGCATGATAAGCGGCGGTATACTTCCCGCGAACACCGCCAGCGAAATCGTACTCCGGCAGCATCTCATCACTATCCTTTTCCAGCTTCATAAGCACTCCTTTCTCTCGCATTCGGGCGTCTGGCGCTAATAATTCGGAACGTATCGTGCTCATGCCCCGCTCAACAACTCCTCACGCGGGTTCGCCGGATTCAGCTTCTCCAACTCGCGCAGAATCTCCTTCGAGCGTTCATCCTGCACCTTCGGCACCACGATCCTGATCTCCACGATCTGATCGCCGCGCACACCTTCGCGCGTTGCGCTTGGCACGCCCTTCTCGCGCATACGAAGCTTCTGCCCCGTCTGCGTGCCCTGTGGAATCTTCAGCATCGACTGCCCCGGCGCAGATCCCTCGCCATCAATCGTCGGCACTTCGATCTTCGCTCCCAGAGCCGCTTCCGTCACGGTCACCGGAACCGTAAGGTGAAGATCATCGCCCGAGCGATGGAAGAGCTTGTGGGCCCCCACCCGAATAATCAGATACAGGTCACCCGCTGGCGCCCCTTCCGTCCCGGCATTGCCCTTGCCCGCCAGGCGAATTCTCTGCCCATCACGCGTTCCCGCCTTCACGCGGAACTCCAGCGGTTCACGGCGTGTCACCACACCAGCACCCGAGCACGTTGAGCATGCGTGCTGCACCTTGCCCGCACCGCCGCAACGCGGGCACTGGATGTTGAACTTCATCCGCCCCCCCATCTGCGTTACCTGGCCCGAGCCATGGCACTCCGGACACTCCATGCTGCCGCCAGTCACCGCGCGACCTTTGCAGGTTGGGCACTGCTCCTGCCGTTGAATCTCCAGCCGCGTCACGCCTCCGCGAATCGAGGTCCAGAAGTCAATCTCCACCTGGTACTCAAGATCGGTTCCCGGCTGCGGTCCACGAGCAGCCCGCGCATTACCGCCATTGAACATCCCGCTGAAGACATCGCGGAAGCTCGAACCAAACCCCTCGCTCGAACGCCCTCCGGCAGCATCGCCACCAAAACCCGAAAAGTCGAAGCCGCCAAAATCAAACGGCACGCCGCCCTGCGACCCACGAGCACCACCGCCGCCCGCCTGTCCCCCACCACGCGCGTATGCTTCGGCCGCTGCCGGGTCGATGTTGTCGGAGTAGAAGCCAAGCTGGTCATAGACCTTCCGCTTCTTCTCATCGCTCAGCACATCGTTCGCTTCCGAAAGCTCTTTGAACTTCTCTTCAGCCTTCTTATCGCCCGGGTTTACATCCGGGTGATACTTGCGCGCAAGCTTACGAAACGCCTTGCGAATCTCTTCCGCAGTCGCCGTCTTCTTGATGCCGAGAGTGCCGTAATAATCCTTCTGCTGATTTGCTGCCATGCCTCACCACTCACTTCGCCAGCTTTGCTGAGAGTCTCTTTCCAACTCGAAGCGCCGGCTCTTCAATCAAGACACAAAATAGATGTGCCAATACAAGGGAAACAATTACGAATAACACCAGCATCCATTCCCAGGAGATCTTCCAATAGAGCACATCGACCAGGAAGAACAATACCGTGCCATGAACCAGGTACAAACTATAAGAGACTCTCCCAAGGTACTCCGCAACCCGGTTCTTCATGAATGCAGACAAGCGACGTGAGTAAAGCGAACTGAGGAGCACGCCACCAGCCCCCAACACTAAAATAATTTCCGGCGCATCTGGAAAATGCCCCCGATAGGTCACACTCCTCACATATCCCCAGTACGCCATGCATGACACTACAGCAAAAACACCGGTGGCAAGCTTGCCTGCACGGTTCCAAAGCCGATGTATCGCAGCCCGGTGCCTGGCCAGCAAGGCGCCGAACAAAAAGACCATCGCAAACTTTACATCTCCCCCCAAACCCAGCGGATCGGCGATGCCATGCTTCAGCAGTGTGACAGAGATGCCGTAAAGAATCAGGATCAGGGATTCGCACACGCCAAAAGGGATTAGCCGTACCACCAGCAACAATGCTGGAAAGAGAATCGACATCAACATTTCGTAATGAAGAGACCAGAATGCTGTATTCATCTCGAAGCTGACCGACATCATCAGATGATGACGGATCATCGAGAAGCTTAAAGGGTGCTGCCATGTCTCGTAGTACCAGGGGGCCAATGGCAAATGCTTCTCTCCCACCAGGAGCATGCCTACGGCCGCTAGCCCAACAGCCGCGACATACGGTACATAGATTCGGAAAATACGTCGAACCAAATAAGCATCATATCGACCGAAAGTGCCCTTATTCCAGAACGGCAAACTGAGCACAAACCCACTCAATACAAAGAACAACAGTACCGCCGAATGGCCTGCAACAAGGGGAAGCAGATAGGGCTTTTCCTTCAGATCGTACATACAGCAGAAGTGATGCAAGATAACGGTGAAAGCAGCGATGCCCCTTAAGCCATCCAGTTCCAGAAATCGAGCGCCGGCCGTGCGTTCACGCAACTGTTCCGGAATCTGAGTCATTGTGCTCTACCCTTTGCACCAGTTTATTTTTAACCGACCATAGCCGCATCAAGGATGCATTACGTCCAGGCTACGACTATGAATTCGAGGGACTTCCTGCACAGCGCACCCACGCTGCACAGTCGCGCTAGGTGAGCCTCGCCCCCACCCGCTTGCCGAGCCGCAGTGCAGGCTCTTCGATCACTCGGCAAAAAACATGAGCCATACCAAAGGAAAGAAGTACATAAGGGACAAAGATTTCTAACAGGTTCAACTTCCCATACAGCAGATTCGTCAAGGCAAAAAGCACCGTGCCATGTAAAAGGTAAAGGCTATACGAGATCCGCCCAAGATACTCTGGCACGCGCATCTCAAAAAACTTACGAAACTGCGACATGCTGAGGCAAAGAACAATAAGCCCAGCCGAGCCCAGCACCAACAGGGGCTCCTGGACAAACGCCAGGGTCGGCGGCTTCAAGTAATGATCGAACGTCCCCCAGAACAACAGAAGTGCAACCACCAGAAGACTACTCTTAGCAGCCATTCCGGAGCGGTTCAGTGCGTTCTTCAGCTGCTCCCGCTGCCGCGCCAACAGTGCTCCAAGGACAAACATCGATCCGAAGCGCATCGTCTCCTGGTAGAGAAAAAAATCTCCATGCACAAAGAGATGGAGCCCTGCACCGACCGCATACAAAGCCACCATGAGCACCAACGAACCGGCCAGCTTCAGGCGATACAGCAGGAATAACAACGCAGGAAACAGGATTGAGATGACAAGCTCATAACGCAACGACCAGAACGCCGTATTCAGATGAGCGCTGGTTCCAAAGAGTAGTTGCACGAAAGCAAACCGTGGCGTGACCTTGTCCTGCCACGTCATGTAATACCAGCCACCGAGCGGAAGATGTCCGCGTCCCCAGAAGTAATCGCCGATCAGAGCAACGATTCGTGCAAAGAAGAGCGGAACATAAATACGGAAGAATCGCCGGGCAAGATAGCTCTTATACGACCCGAGCGTTCCCTTGTTCCAGAACGGCAGGCTGAGCACAAATCCACTCAGGACAAAGAACAGCAGCACCGCCTGCTCACCAGCCAGCAATGGCGTCAAATACCACGGCCTCGGCAGGTCATACATGAAAAAGAAGTGGTGAAACATCACAGTAAACGCCGCGACTCCACGCAAACCGTCCAGCGATACGTAACGCGAACCTGTACTGCGCTCCCGCAGCTCACCCACACTGCTTGTCATCCGAGAAACATCTCCTGCGGTACCCTTCTTTTCTGCACGGTAATGCCGTAAAGGTATCACGCAGTCCCCTGCAAACACCTTCGCCTGACGGCCCCTCAGGCACGCTCACCGGCCTGGCAACTCGGACACCAATAGAGCGTTCTCCCAGCTACATCTTTTTTCAAAACGGTTGCTCCGCAAACGAAGCAAGGCTTGCCATGTCGGCGATAGACATAATGCACCTCTTCCTTCAGAGGTAATCCAGCTTCCTTCGTAGGCCTGTCCTCTGGCTTCGTGGTCACAATGCGACGATCCACCATTCCGGCCGTCATCAAAGGAATCGAATCTGCCCAAATCCGCTGCAAGGACGCAGGCGGCACTTCCCGTCCTTCCGTAAACGGATCCAGCCTCTCGCGAAACAGCAACTCCGCGCGATAGATGTTGCCGATGCCCGCAAACACATCCTGCTCCATCAGTAACTGACCAATCGCCTTCCGGCTCTTGCGAACCTTCGCAAACCCGCGCTCTGGATCATCACCGTTCAGCGGATCAGGTCCCAGACGCTCCGTAAGCTCTTGCCACTTCGCATTCGTGTATACCGAGCAATCCATCGGCCCGCGCAACTCCACCCACGCGACCTGCTCCGGCTCCAGATTCCCCGTCCCATCATCCGACGAGTACCACCCGTGCCGCTTGCTCGCACCCGCCACAGCCGGCAGCTTCACCTTGGACGCACTCCACAGGCGCATCCTCAGCGCCCCGCGCACCTCCGGCAACGCCCCCGAGCCTTCCGTGAAATCTCCCTGCAGACCAAGATGCACGTGCAGGATGCTGTCTTTGCCAAAGTCATAGCCCAGGTGCTTGCCCACCGCCATCACACGCACAAGCTTGCGTCCATCCAGCAGATCGAAGTCCGTAAACCGTCCCTGGGGCCCATCCATCCGCACCGGCTTGCCCGCAAACGCAGCCTCATGCCGAGCAGCCCACCGATGAATCTCATTTCCTTCCGGCAATGCCACATCCCCCTGTGCTCAAACAACGACGGGCTGCGCTCTAGCCATCAGATCGCAGCCCGCCAGCTTCAACCACGGCTTAGTTCCAGACAGTATTGGCCTTGATCGCTTCCACGTTGAACATCTGGTCAGGCTCTGCATTCCGCATCTTGGCCGCAAACGCGTCTGCTTCTTCGCGCGTGCCGAACACGGTGCGGTTATACAGTTGGCCCGCGCGCAGCGCATCGCAGCGCCACAATGTCTGCGTCGCATGAGAACGCCCACTGCCAAGCTCCCAGTGCAGCGAACTCTGCAACACCTCGTCTTTGCCTTCGCTCTGATCTTCCCAGTTCATCATCGCCAGCCGCCTTTCTTTCCACCTGTTTCTTTAGACCCACACCAACCAAAATCGATGCAGACCATCGTTCTCCGCTACACCCCAGGCACCTCCGCCTGAGAACGCAAGAGGAGAGCCTCGATCGAAGCTCTCCTCTTCTAGTACGCAGCAGCTTGAAGTTTGGTTCTTACTTCTCGCTATCTACGTACTCGGCGTCGATCACGCCTTCGTCCTTCTTCGGCTCTTCAGCCGTCGCGCCTGCAGCAGGAGCCGCTTCGCCCGTCGCAGCATTGGCCTTGTACACAGCCTCTGCCAGCTTGTGGCTCGACGTCGTCAGACGCTCACGCGCTGCATCCATCTCGGTCGCCGAAGGATCACCCGACAGAGTCGTCTTCGCGTCAGCAAGGGCAGTTTCTACCTCGCTCTTATCCGCGTCCGCAACCTTGTCACCGCTCTCCTTCAGCATCTTCTCGACGTTGTAAACCATCGAGTCGAGCTGATTGCGGCTTTCGATCTTCTCCTTCACTTCCTTGTCTTCGGCCGCGTGAGCTTCGGCTTCCTTCGCCATCCGCTCAACCTCTTCCTTCGACAAGCCAGACGAACTCGTGATCACAATCTTCGCGTCCTTGCCCGTTGCGTTGTCCTTGGCAAAGACATTCAGAATGCCGTTCGCATCGATATCGAACGTGACCTCGATCTGCGGCACGCCACGCTGCGCCGGCATAATGCCGCCCAGCTTGAACTTGCCCAGCGTACGGTTGCCGTTCGCCATCGGACGCTCACCCTGCATCACGTGAACCTCAACCTCGGTCTGGTTATCAGCCGCCGTCGAGAACGTCTCCGACTTCTTCGTCGGGATCGTCGTGTTGCGCGGGATCATCGGCGTCGCCACTCCACCCATCGTCTCGATCGAGAGCGTCAGAGGAGTCACATCCAGCAGCAGCAGGTCCTTCACATCGCCGGCAAGTACGCCAGCCTGAACCGCTGCACCGATCGCCACAACCTCATCCGGGTTCACACCCTTATGCGGTTCCTTACCGAACAGGTCCTTCACCAGCTTCTGGATCGCCGGCATACGAGTCTGGCCACCGACAAGAACAACCTCGTCGATCTTCGAAGCGTCCACGCCTGCATCCTTCATCGCCTGCTTGCACGGTCCAACCGACTTCTCCAGCAGGTCAGCCACAAGCTGCTCCAGCTTCGCGCGGCTCAGCGTGCGAACCAGGTGCTTCGGTCCCGAGGCATCTGCCGTAATAAACGGCAGGTTGATCTCAGTCTCCTGCGCAGTCGAAAGCTCGATCTTCGCGCGCTCTGCGGCGTCCTTCAAACGCTGCAGCGCCATCTCGTTGCCCTTCGAGCTCAGGTCAAGACCTGACTCGTTCTTGAACTCCGAAATCAGCCACTCCACAATGCGCTGGTCGAGATTGTCGCCGCCCAGGTGAGTATCACCGTTGGTCGACTTCACTTCGATCACGCCATCGCCCACTTCGAGGATCGAGACGTCGAACGTACCGCCACCGAAGTCATACACCACGATGGTTTCGTCCTTCTTCTTGTCCAGGCCGTAGGCCAGCGCAGCCGCAGTCGGCTCGTTGACGATACGCTTCACATCCAGACCGGCAATCTTGCCCGCATCCTTCGTCGCCTGGCGCTGGGCATCGTTGAAGTACGCCGGAACCGTGATCACAGCCTCGGTCACCGAGGTGCCAAGATAGTCTTCCGCAGCCTTCTTGAGCTTCTGCAGGATCATCGCCGAAACTTCAGGCGCCGAGTACTCCTTACCCTGCGCCATGATGCCGACGTTGTCGCCCTGGGCAACAACCTTGTACGGCACCATCTTCATCTCGTCGTTTACTTCGCTCTGACGACGGCCCATGAAGCGCTTCACGGAGTAAATCGTGTTCTCCGGATTCGTAATCGCCTGGCGCTTCGCCACCTGGCCCACCAAACGCTCGCCGTTCTTCGTGAACGCAACGATAGACGGCGTGGTACGACCACCCTCTTCGTTTGCAATCACCTTCGGCTCGCCGCCTTCCATCACAGCGACGCAGCTGTTCGTGGTGCCAAGGTCAATACCAATAATCTTTGCCATTTTGTCGTTTCCCCTGACCGGCCGCTTCCCGAAGCCGGTGAACTGACATCCTCAGTCTCACACTTGAGTGAGTTACTGTCAACTATTTTGATGTACCGGATCACCAAAGGTTGCATCCGTTTCTCACCGGCCCGACGCCCTCGCCGAAAGGCACTCCGCCGAAACCCATCTATGTCAGCCCATCTATGTCAGACTGACAGAACAAATGCGCCGTCAAACCCTCATAGCCCTGCTTCTCGCGCTCTGCACCGCCGCCTCCGCCCAGACAGCCACGCCCGCAGACACCCTCCACCAGGCACTCGCAGACCTCCGCAGCGCCACGAAGGGACAAAACCGCTTCACGTATCGCGACATCCGCAACCAGAGCCTGCTCGACGGCCACGGACGCCGCACCCACAGCACGGCTCGCGACTATGACGTGACCTGGCTCGGCGATAAGCCCTACTACAAGTTGATCGCAGAAGGCGGCCGCGAGTTGACCGGCCATGCCCGCGACGCGGAAGAGAACCGCTACCTCAACGCAGTCGCCACCCGCACCAAGCTCGTCCCAACCGACACCGACATCCAGAACGCCCGTGCTGGCGTCGACCTTTTCCGGGTCATCGACATTGACTACAAACTGAGCGTCCTTAGAACCGAAACCTCCCCCGTCGGCCCGGTTCTGGTCCTACAGGCCACCCCGGAGGCATCCGCAACCCCGGCCACCGAAGGTTCCTGCCACTGGCGCTACACCATCTGGATCGCGCTCACCCCGCACATGCTCCAGCACTACCGTGCCGATGCGCCAGACGACGCTATCGAAGGCTGCAGCACCTCTACAGCGGAAGAGTGGTTCAAAGAACTCGACGGCCTGCCCTACGCCTACCACTTCGAGAGCCACATCACCCACGTCCACAACGGCAAAGACCAGGGCACGACCGTCTCAGAAGACAACATGACCAGCTTCCGCCACTTCCACGCGGTCGCCGACGACTCCGCCCCCGTAGACGCTCCCAGCACCCCAAACTAACCCGGAAAACTCCCCACAAATAGTCGCCACCAGACCAACATCGCTGTCGTTCGAGCAAGAACTCCGTGCCTCTCCGTTCCACCGTGGCCTCCGTGTTCGCTTTTCCGCCAAAACTCGTAGCAAAACTTGGCGTCGTAGCGTCTTGCTTCCCTCCCTTCGGAAAACAAGTCAGCTCCGAGCAATCGAGTGCACACTCGCTTTTCCGCCCCCGAAGTTGTTACCCTAGAAAGCAATCTGCGGGAGTGGTGAAATGGCAGACACGCAGGTCTTAGAAGCCTGTGCCCTAGGCGTGAGGGTTCGAGTCCCTCCTCCCGCACCAAATTTTCTTCTTGCAGCACCTGCTGCGCCTTAGAAAGAGCCTCATGAGCCAGACCATCACGCAGCCGGACAACACCCGCATCGTTCTCGACAAGACCCCCGACTACCGCGACTCCTACGCCAACAGCGTCCAGGTTCGCCTCTCCGTCTGGGACTTCCGCCTCATCTTCGGCACGCTCGAGCAGACCGCAGCAGACCAGGTCAACATCGAGAACTTCCAGGGCATCTACCTGAGCCCGCAGCAGGCCAAGGCCCTGCAGAGCATCCTCGGCCAGAACATCGCGCAGTACGAGCAGAACTTCGGCGAAATCTCGCTCGATCCTCCTGCCGTTCCGCGCCCCGCGAACACCGCAAACTTCAACTAATGCGACGCACACGCTAGAGCCCAGGCCGGCATCAGCCGCCTGGGCTTTGGTGCATCTGGAGCAATACCGCAAACCGGCACTCCAGCTCAAGCCAATTCTCAAATTTGTTCTCCTGAGCCACCTACACTTGACGACGACCTTCCGCACAGCCTCCAGCCGCATCGCCGCGTTGCCCACGCCGCTGCTCTTCGTGCTCCTCTGGGCCACAGTCGCCATCACGCACCTCACGCTGCTGCACCTGCCCTACTACTGGGATGAAGGCGGCTACTACATCCCCGCCGCGCTGGACTTCTACCACCGCTGGACGCTCATCCCCGAGTTCACCAACGCGCACCCGCCGTTGCCCAATGTCGTCCTCGGCCTGCTCTGGCATGTCACCGGATACCATATCCTCGCCACACGCCTCTGCGCCGCAGCCTTCGCCGCTGCGGGGCTTACCGCCGTCTTCCGCATTACCGAACGCCTCCTCAGCGCCCCCGCAGCCATCGCGCTTACGGCCCTCACGGCCGCTTACCCCATCTGGTTCGCGCAGTCCACGCTCGCCCATGCGGACATCTTTGCCGCCGCCTTCACGCTCTGGGCCTTCGCCTTCTACTTCCAGACACTCGACCGCCAGCCGCTGCCCAAGCTCCTCGCCATCGCCGCGCTCTTCTCGCTCGCCGCCCTCAGCAAAGAGACCGCGATCGTTGAACCAGCCGCACTCGCTGCGCTGGAGCTCTATCTTCTGGCCTTCGGCAAACGAGGCTGCCCGCGCCGCTTCGGCGCCCTCAGCTTCCCCGTCATCCCGCTCATCGGCTGGTACCTCTACCACCACCACAAGACCGGCTTCACCTTCGGCAACCCCGAGTACCTGCGCTACAACGCCACCGCGAACTTCACCGTCGCGCACGTCTCAGAAGCACTGCGCTACCGCTTCGTCCACCTGACCTGGCAGCGCAACCTCTGGCTTCCGCTCGTGCTTGCCGCGGCCTGCCTACTGCTCGAACGCAGAACCCGGCCCGCCAACGCGCTCACGCAACCCGCGCTCGTCACCGTTTCCGTTCTCTATGTCGCCAACTGGATTGCTTTCTCCGTCCTCGGCGGCGCTCTGCTTACGCGCTACCTGCTGCCGGTCTATCCGCTCATCCTGCTGGTCTGCATCGACATCTGGCGCCGCCGTACGAACCTCTGGCCGCTCCTCGCCGCCTTCTCGTTCCTGGCCTTCTTCATCGCGATCTGGGTCAACCCCGCCGTCTCCTTCGCCCCGGAAGACAACCTCACCTATCGCGACATGATCGTCGTCCACCAGGACGCCGCCCACTTCGTCGAGCAGCACTTCCCCAACGCTACCGTCCTGACCGCATGGCCCATGGCGGCCGATCTCTTCCGTCCCGAACTCGGCTACGTGCAACACCGCATGAAGGTCACCTCGGTCGATAACTTCTCGTTGCCTGAAATCCAAAAAGCCGCGCAGAAGCCCGGAAGCTTCGACACGGCCATCGTCTTCACCACACACTTCATGTCGCCCGCGCTCGAGCGCTACCTGGCCAGCCACCCTGGCAGTTCCCGCGGCCGCGAGTTCGACAAGGACCGCGACCTCACCCCCGAAGAAATCGCCGCAATGCTAGGCGGCAAAGTCGTCTGGAAAGAGAACCGCGACGGAGAATCCGCCGCCGTCCTCCGCTTCAACCGCATCTACGAAGCCTCTCTCCGCTAACTGCGAAGGCCCCGACACTTGCCACAAGCCAAAGGCGCTGCGAGCCGTAAAGAATCCTTCGCGCAACCTTAGAGCACCTCAGCACTCGTTGCGTCGAAGCTCTTTGCTTCCCGACCACAAACCTTCGGCAGGCAAACCTACCCCAGCCGCTTCCGATACACCATCGCATCCAGCCCGTCGCCATAAAACGCCTCGACGGTATGCCCACGCTCGAACCCCAGCCACTCATAAAACCGAATAGCACCCTCGTTGCCGACGTACACATGCAGCAGCAGCGCCCCGCAGCCAGCCTCACGAGCCACGGTCTCCGCCTGCGACATCAACGCCTGCGCCAGCCCGCGCCGCCGCCACGCCGGAGCCACATCCAGCGTCACCACGTACCCCGCACTTCCGGTTGGAGCCCGCTCTATATGAGTGATCGCAAACCCCGCTAGCGACTCGCCCGCGACCGCCACACCCACACGAGCACGCTTGGCCTCCGCAAACCGCCGCATCGACAGCTTCGAAAAGCGAAACTCCGGCTCAAAGCAAACCTCGTCCAGCCGAAACATCGCCTCAAAGTCGCCCGGCAAATACCCCCGTAACGTTACCCCTTCAGGTAGATCCATCACGAAGCCGGCTGCAGTTTCTTGTCCGTCTTCCTCGTTCGAGGAGTACGCGCCGGAGCCTCCGGCGTATCGTCGCTCGTTAAATGTTCTTCCACATGCTGCAGATGCCGACGCATCGCCCGCCGCGCATCGTTCGGGTTCCGACCGGAGATCGCCGCGTAGATCTCTTCATGGTCCTTCAGCGCCGCCTCCTGGTGCAGGTCCAACCCGGCCCGCTGGCTCAAACGGTGGTACATCGGCGCAAACATTCCAGCCCATAACCCGTCCACGATGGACGCCAGCACAGAATTCTTGGCCGCCTCGCCAATCGCTACATGGAACTGCCGGTCGCTCACCTGGGCGTTCGTCTTCGATTGCACCATCTTGCGCATCTGCTGCAGCGTCTTCTCAATCTTCTGCAGATCGCTCGCCGAAGCGTACAACGCCGCGTCGGCCGCAATCTCACCTTCGATCAGGATTCTCGCCCGCAGCAGCTCAAACGGCCCCGGTCCCGAGTCCAGCACCAGCGACATCGGGTTCACGCTCTCACGAACGTACGCTCCCGACCCTGAGCGAATCTCCAACTCGCCCGCAATCTCCAGCGCCACCATCGCCTCTCGTATCGTGGGGCGACTCACCCCGCATACCTTCGCCAGATCGATCTCACCCGGCAGCCGCGCTCCCGGCTCCAGTCCGTGCTCTGCGATGTAGCGCGAAATGCGAGCGGCTATTTCCTGATATCTGCGTTGGGTCTTCACGAATCGTCTGGTGCTCCTGTCCCGCATATCCTAACTCGCAAATTGCACAACTCGCGAGTCACGAACCCTCAACAGCACACGTTTCTCCGCAATTGGTCGCCATCCCGAGCGCGATGCGGGTTCTCCTGACCACAGCCAAACCCTTCGCGACCCCTTTGCGCTCTTCGCGCCCTCTGCATCGAAGCTCTCCCGCCTTTTGCCACAAGCTCAAATGACATCACAAACTCCGCCAAATCTGTGGAAATCCAGCACAAAACTCGAATAATACACACAGGCGCCCCACCGCAAACCAAGACAGGTCAGCAGGATGCGCTCGATATCTAAACTAGAAACGAAGCCGGAACGGAAAATCCACAGAATAGTCGCAACGCGACCTTCCGGAGAGATAGCACTCTTGATTTTCTGGAAAGAGGAGAATGGCTCCTCAGGTAGGACTCGAACCTACAACCCTTCGATTAACAGTCGAATGCTCTGCCATTGAGCTACTGAGGATCGCGTTTTGACGCTGCAACCAGGCGGCTGCTCCTTCATTTTTATAACACAAATCTTCTTCCACAGGGGCGTTTTTGACCTCACTTTCTACCTGGGGCTACAGCCGATCCACCATATCTTCCTGATTCCACTATGGATAAAGCAGAACCGCAATTTGAAATGCAGTGAACTCCCCTGCTCCATGCGCCGGGCATGCCCCAACCTCCGCCTGCCGGAACTGCCCGCTCGCCAACTTCGCTTTCAGCTGGTCCGGCAATCGCGTCAGATCACCTGCCGTGAAGCGCATCACAAACCACGGCTCACGGCTCCCGGAGTACCCGCTCTGCATCGCGCAGGTCGCCCTGGCGTCCGCAGCATCCGGCAGCAGGAGAACGTCCTGGTTGGCCTGTGAGACCAGCGCAGCCACCTGCTGCTCCTGCTCCTCCAGACTCAGGTTCTTCACCGTGCGCTCGAAGTCTTCCACCGCATAGAGCTCACCATCGCGCTCCAGAACCCGGATCGCCACCGCATCCACCCGACTATCCAGAATGTTCTCTCGATGATGCGGCGAGTTCATCCACGCCTCGTGAATTCGAACCGCCGTCGGAGCCATCGCCACATTCTCCGCTATCGTCGAGAAATGCGCCCCCACCAGCCGCCCTCGCGCCGACAAATCGGGCTCCCCCGCGTACTGGTGCGAGATCGACCGCCGCTCCGCCATCTCTCGCGCGTGGTTCTCTGCCGCGCGATACAGCGTGTCGTCCCAGCGCAACGGTTGCAGCCCAACCTGCGTCCGCTCGGCATTGACCGCCTGGAACAGGTAGCGCTCCGAAACCGTGCGCTGCGCCTCAGCAGAGAGCGCCAGACCAGCCAGCAGGACTACCCCAATCAGAGCCCGAATCCTCATACCGGTATAGACCCAATCTCTCGCAAAAAGCTGCTACAGGCGATCTCGAACCGCCGCGTACGTCCTGCGCAACCCGTCTTCTAACCTTACGCCACTACACCATCCAAGATTAGATAAGCCACTACATTCCAGCAGTTTACAAGGAGAACCATCAGGCTTACTTGAATCAAATTCAAGCCTGCCAGTAAAGCCCACCACCCGGCAGACCATCTCTGCCAGCTCCCGAATCGTGTCATCCTCACCCACCCCGACGTTCAACAGCGGAAGCACCTCCCCAGCGACCAACGGAGCCCACCGCTCCTCGGGGAGCCCCAGCAGATGCACACAGGCCTCGGCAAAGTCATCAGCGAAGAGCAGCTCACGGCGCGGTGTTCCGCTGCCCCACACCTCCATGGACGCCTCCCCCGCCAGCTTCGCGCGATGCGCCTTTCGCAGCAGGCTCGCCAGCACCTGCGACCTCTCCGGCTCAAAGTGATCGTCCGGCCCGTAGAGGTTCGACGGCGCCAGCGCCAGGAACTGCGTCCCATACTGCCGGTTCATCGCCCAGCACTGCTCAATCCCTGCGATCTTTGCCAGCGCGTACGGCCTCACCGTCGGCTCCAGCTCCCCGGTCAACAGGTGTTCCTCGCGCATCGGCTGCGGACACTCCCTCGGATAGATCGCCGAGGAGGCCACAAACAGCAGACGCCGTACCCCACTCTGCCGCGCTGCCTGCAGCACCGAATCCTGAATCAGCAGATTGTCCGTCAAAAACTCCGTCGGCGCGCTGCGCATGATGCCCAACCCGCCAACTTTCGCCGCAGCCAGAATCACCCACTCCGGCCTCTCAGACGCAAAAAACGCCGAGGTAGCCTCGGCGTTTCTCAAATCCAGTTCGTCATGCGAGCGCAGCAGCAGATTGTCGTAGCCCTGAGCCCCCAGCACACGAAGCAGAGCACGCCCCACCAACCCACGGTGCCCCGCCACGAAGATCCGAGCGCTACGATCTGCAGCCAGCCCCATCGCTACCGCATCGCCGGCAGGCGGTCACGGTAGCGCACCATCAGCCCAAACAACTTGCGAGCATCCCAGTACCGCGGAATGAACCGTTTCGGGTCATCCATCGACCGGAAGAACCAGCCCAGGTACAACTTGTCAGCCCACATCGGAATATGAACCTGATCGCCTGAAAGAAACGCAATAGCCGCGCCAATGCAATGAATTCCAGGCAAATAGCTCAAGTTGCGCTTTAGGTATAGCCCAAGCCGTTCCTGCGTTCCGCCTCCAACCGCGATCACGACGTGCTGCGGTCGAATGCGTTCCAGCAACTCCAGCAGAGGCTTGTCTTCAATCTCTTTGCCGTACATGGGCGCGAGCACCACGCACTCGTCAGGCACAACCGCACCCTGGGTCTTCAGATACGCCAGATTCCGCTCGGCGCTCTCTTTGCCTGGCATAATCCAGACGACGTTGCCGGGCTTGCCCGCATCGCGCCGCTTCAGCAGAAACAGCAGATACTCCAGTCCGGAAACGCGATGGATCTTGCGTCCACGCGTGATGAGGTTCCACACCAGAACCATGAACGAAGAGTCCGTGATCGCGAGGTCTGCCTCAAGCAGAGCCTCGCGATACGCGGCGTTTCGGTCAATGTCCTTCAGGGCGGGGGCAGCCGGAACGACCAGCAAACCACCTTTGCTGATGTGATCTACGGCCTCCAGGGCAGTTCCATGAAAGAACTTTACGCCCAGGATAGTCGTGAACTTAGCAGCGTCTGCTTCTCTTCGCCAGGCGTCGGACGATCCCATTTATTTGCTCTGTGACCCCGTTGCGATTTCGTTTTCAATCCAGCGATACGTCTTCTCGAGACCGTTCCTCAGCTTCACGGAAGGCTCCCAGCTTAAACGATCGAGGATCAGCGTGTTATCGCTATTACGTCCGTTAACGCCCTTTGGCGCGTTCAGGTTGTATGTGCGCTTCAACTTCACGCCACCAATCTCTTCCGCCAGGTCAACCAGCTGGTTGATCGTCACCAGTTCATCCGAGCCAAGGTTGATCGGCTCGTCGATCTCGCTCGCCATGATCATGTGCGTACCCTTCACGCAATCATCGATGTACATGAACGAGCGCGTCTGGTTGCCATCGCCCCAGATGTTGATCTCGAGGTTGCCCGAGTTCTTGGCCTCGATCACCTTGCGGCAGATCGCCGCCGGAGCCTTTTCGCGACCACCCTGCCATGTGCCCTCGGGGCCATAGACGTTGTGGTAGCGGGCCACGCGTGTGGTCAGGCCGTAATCTTCTTCGAAGTGGCGGCACATGCGCTCAGAGAAAAGCTTCTCCCAGCCATAGCCGTCTTCCGGCAGAGCAGGATACGCATCAGCTTCCTTCAAAGGAATCACGTTTGCGTCCGTCTGCTTGTCGCCGTTGTACACACAGGCCGACGAAGAGTAGAAGAAGCGCTTCACGCCCTGCTCCTTCGCTGCCATCAGCATGTGGGTGTTGGTCAACACGCTCAGCATGCAAAGTGCCTTGTTGTTCTCGATGAAGCCCATGCCGCCCATGTCGGCTGCAAGCTGGTACACCAGTTCCGTGCCGTCGGCCGCCTGCATGCAGGAGTCCTTGTCCTTCAGGTCGAGAGAGAGGCTCTCAACACCTTCAGAAACCTGGTACCAGTCTTCAAGAGGTTTAATGTCTACTGCACGGACCACGTTCACGCCGATGCTGCGGAGATAGGAGACAAGGTGACCGCCGATAAACCCACCGGCACCGCAAACAACGGCCTTTTGGCCTTTCAGATCCATGCAAAAACCCCAGATTTTATTGGTAGGAGCAACTTCAGGCTAGCGGCCTATCCTCGTTACTGTCAAGGGATGCAACCAGTTACCAAGGTGTATAGACCAGGACTATCATCGCCACAGAGCTCATGCCATCAGGACGTAAAAACTCGCTGCTGAAGATTGCAAAACAACACCCAACAGCCTTCGTCGGCGCCTTTATTTTGCTGGCCATCGGTCTCGCGGCGACGCTCGCTCCGTGGCTCACGCACTATGATCCGGCGCAGATACATCTGCTCACGCGCCTTCAGCCACCCTCGCGTGCGCACCTCTTCGGTACAGACGAACTCGGTCGCGACGTCTTCGCCCGCACGCTCTACGGCGCACGCATCTCGCTCGCCGTTGCCACAGCTGTCGTCTCCCTCTCTCTCGCAGCAGGTCTACTGCTCGGCTCCATCGCCGGCTTCTACGGCGGCCTCGCCGACACAGCCATCAACCTCTACCTCTCGAACGCTTTCCTTGCGCTTCCGGGAATCCTTCTCGCAGTCGCCTTCGTGGCTTTCCTCGGACCTTCGCTCGTCAACCTTGTGCTGGCGCTCGCACTCTCCGGCTGGGTCAACTACGCACGCCTTGTCCGTGCCCAGGTCATGAGCGTGAAAGAGCGTGAGTTCCTCCAGGCCGCCCGCTCGCTCGGCGCCAGCGACACCCGCCTGCTTCTGCGCCACATCCTGCCCAACATCGTGCAACCGCTCATCGTGCAGGCCGCCGTCGGCATGGCAGGCGCGGTGCTCGCGGAAGCCACACTCAGCTTCCTCGGCCTCGGCGTGCAGCCCCCCACCGCCACCTGGGGAGCCATGCTCAACGACGCCCGCTCGCACCTCTTCGAGTCACCCTACCTCATCGCCTTCCCAGCCGCTGCCGTCGCACTCTGCGTGCTCAGCTTCAACCTCATCGGCGACGGCCTGCGCGACGCCCTCGACCCACGCTCACGCCTCCGCGAAGGACTCTAGCCACGCCATGCGCATCGCCGTCGTCTCTGACACCCACTCACAGCTTCGTCCAGAGCTTCTTCCCGCCCTCGCCGAGGCCGAACACATCCTCCACGCCGGAGACCTCGGCGACGGCCGCATCCTCGAAGCCCTGCAGGCAATCGCTCCCACCACAGCGATCCGAGGCAACGTCGACCTCTACGGCGAAACAGCTCTGCTGCCCGCCACAGAAGCCATCGAACTCGGCGGCCACTTCGTTTACATGCTGCACTCGGTGCACGATCTCGACCTGAAGCCCGAAGCTGCAGGCATCTCGGTCGTCATCAGCGGCCACTCGCACAAGCCTGGGATCGAGTCGCGCAACGGCGTGCTCTACCTGAACCCCGGCTCCTGCGGTCCACGCCGCTTCTCGCTCCCGGTCACCTTTGCCTGGCTCAGCCTGACGCCCGGCCAGCCACCACACGCCGAGATCGTTGCGCTTCTCTAGGACGCTTTCCCCGCTTTTGCCTTTGGACGCATCCTGCCTTCCACCATCAGCAGCGCCCCAAAAATCTTCGCGTAACTTTGCGCCCGTAGCAGCCTTTGCGTCGAAGCTTTCACGTTGCAGGAGCCAACAGAATCTACCTACTTCCGCATTCGCGGATCAGCCAGCGCATACACCGCATCGGTCAACAGGTTCACCGCAACGTACGTCAACCCGATCGCCAGAATGCAGCCCTGCACCAACGCATAATCGCGGTTACTGATCGCCGACAACGTCAGCCGTCCCAACCCCGGCCAGCCGAAGATCGTCTCCGTCACGATCGCCCCCGCCAGTAGCGAGCCGAACTGCAATCCCATCACCGTCAGCACCGGGTTCAAGGCGTTCCGCAGCGCGTGGCGATAGACCACCGTGTTCTCACTCAGGCCCTTCGCTCTTGCCGTGCGGATGTAATCCTGCCCCAGCTCTTCGAGCATCGACGTCCGCACCATGCGCGTCAGAATCGCCGCCAACCCCATGCCAAGCGTGATCGCGGGCAGGACAAGATGAGCGAGAAAACTCCCCACGCCATCCCCCGCACCCGACACCGGCAGCCATCCCAGCGCGATCGAGAAGATCAGAATCAGCACCGGTCCCAGCGCAAAGTTCGGAAAACTCAGCCCCACCAGGCTGACCACGCCCAGCGTGCGGTCCGTCGCGCTGCCCTTGCGCCGCGCAGAAGCCACCCCTGCAGGGATCGCCAGTGCCGAGCCGATCAGCATCGCTGCCACCGTCAGCGCCAGCGTGTACGGATACCGCTGGGCGATCAGGTGCAGCACCGAATCATGCAGCCGCAGTGACTGCCCAAACTCCGCACGGGCCACACCGTGCCAGTAATGCGCATACTGCTGCCACAAAGGCTGGTCGAAGCCGTACTGGTGTCGCAATGCGCTGATGTCCGACGCCGTCGCACCTTCTCCCAGCATCTGGGCAATCGGATCGCCCGGCACAAGATGGATCAGCAGAAACACGACCGACACCACCAGCCACAACACCGGCAGCGTCACCACAACACGCTTCATCGCGAGCCAGCCTGCACTTCCCCGCTTCACTCGCTTTCTACCTCGTCCATCAAAGCCGCAGCCGTCTCTTTGGAAACATCAGGCTCCACGAGCACGTTGGCAATGCGGTTCCCGTCCATCTCCGTCACCGTAAAGCGACGACCATCCAACTCCACGCTCTCACCCACCGCCGGGATATGTCCAAGCTGCACCAGGATCAGCCCGGCAATCGTCTCTACGCCCGCTTCCCGGGGCAGCTTCCACCGAAGCTGCGTCACCAGGTCACGCAGGCTCACCGAGCCCTCCAGCTCAATCGTCGCGCCTTCCGGCAGCGGCGAGAGCTGGCGCCCGACATCAAACTCGTCTTCCAACTCGCCGACGATCTGCTCCAGCACGTCTTCGGCCGTGATCAACCCAAGCGTCGAGCCGAACTCGTCCACCACAATCGCCATCTGCCGACGCCGTTCCTTGAACTCCCCAAGCAACTCCACCGCCAGCTTGGTCTCCGGTACCACCAACGCCTCGCGCATCACCTGCCGCAGCGTCATGCCGCTCGCAGAGCGCGTCCCGGCCAGCGCGCGGAAGTGCATCAACCGCGACACGTCCTTCTCATGCACGATGCCGATGATGTGGTCGCGCCCCAGCGTCACGTCGTAGACCGGCACGCGCGAGTGCTGGTCCTCCACCATGCGACTGCTCGCCGTTTCGAGCGGCATATCCGCAGGCAGCGAGAAGATCTTGCCGCGCGGCGTCATCACCTCGCTCACGGTGACGTGGCTTAGCTCAATCGCGCGGTGAATCATCTCTTCCTGCACCGCAGGCAACAGGCCGGAACGACGTGTCGCCGTCGCCATCAGTTTCAATTCTTCGGGCGTGTGCGCTGCGGACTCACCCTGCAAAGGAGCACGAAAGACCTTCAACACAAACGCAGCGGAGGCGTTCATCACCTTGATTGCCGGACGCGTCATGCGGATGAAGACTTCCATCGGCCCGGCAACGGCCACCGCAATGCGTTCGGCCCGTTGCAGCGCCAGCGACTTCGGCACAAGCTCGCCCAGCAGCACTTCAAAGTAAGTGATGATGGCAAACGCAATCACCGCCGCAATCGAGTGCGCGTACACCGCAGGGTGCGCTCCACCAAAGCCCCAGTAGCGCATCACGTCCAGCAAGCCATCCGCAATCGCAGGCTCGCCTAGACCACCCAGCGCGAGGCTCGCCAGTGTCACGCCAAACTGTACGGCTGGCAGAAACTCATCGATGTTGTTTTTGAGCGCCAGCACCGTACGAGCGCCGGGTTTGTTCTGTTCGATCATCTGCTGAATGCGCGTCTCGCGCACACTCACCATCGCGAACTCAGCGGCCACAAAGAAGCTATTCGCCAAAATGAAAAAGGCGATCAGGCTTCCGTGAACGAGCATCCATTCCAGCATCAGTGCCTTCCAGCCTAGCAAACCCTTCGTGGGAAGTTCTTCTGCACAAAGTAGAACGCCCGCACATTTGTGCGGGCGTTCCTAATCCAAAAAGAGGAAACAGCTTATGCGAGCACCCGCGTCAGCGCCTGATCGATGTGCTCCTTCGGCACAAAGCCGACGATCTGCTCGGCAACCTTGCCACCCTTGAAAACGAGCAATGCAGGAATACCACGGATGCCGTAACGGCCGGGCGTCATGTTGTTCTTGTCGACGTCCATCTTCATGACCTTGAGCTTGCCGTTGTACTCGGTTGCCACTTGGTCAACCACGGGAGCGAGCGCACGGCACGGACCGCACCAGGTTGCCCAGAAATCTACCAGGACCGGCGTCTCGGACTGGAGCACCTGTGCTTCAAACTCCGCGTCGGTCACGTCGTGTACAAACTCATTCGCCATTGCCTTACTCTCCTCTGCCGACGGTCATTACCGCGGGCCATTTGTCAACCACAAAATCATAGATGCCTGCTGGGTGGAAAACGGTTCATTTCACCACGATCGAAGTATCCAGCGTATCCAGCAGATATCGAAACTACTGCAGCACAAGAACTTCCGCGCCGCCAGCAACATTTACAGGAATCATTTCCACCTCTGTGCCGACCAGACCTGAAACTCGGGTTTCTGCGGCCAGAAGTGTGGTGCCTTCGTTCAGAACGAGCAGAACGGAAGGCCCTGCGCCGCTCAGAGCGACTCCTGCTATCTCCGGCTCGGAGGCCAGCGGGAGCAGGGATTTCAGCAGTGGGCATGCGTCCTGACGATATGGCTGGTGGATTCTGTCGGCCATTCCAGCGCGCAGCAGATCGAGCCGGTTTGCCGCGAAAGCACTGACCAGCAAGGACATACGCTGCACATTGAAGACCGCGTCTGCCTTCGAGTAGGTGTCGGGCAGAAGGGCGCGAGCTTTCTTGGTGGCGAGCGAGGTGGCCTGCACCGCGAGCAGCATCTGCCAGGTGGAATCCTTGCCGAAGGTGGCCGTTTCGACCCCCTGCTCGGTCTCCGCTGAAACGGTAAAACCGCCCAGCCAACACGCCGCAACATTGTCCGGATGACCCTCGCGACGGGAGGCTTCTGCGACGATTTCTGCGTCGTTCCAGCCGAGGCTTCCGAAGTGATTTGCCAGCGCTACGCCTGCACAAAGTGCTGCTGCCGACGATCCGCAACCCATCCCCAGGGGGATCTCGTTATGGATCGTGAGCTTGAGCGCGGGCGTGTCGACTTCGAACGCTTTCAACACACTCTGAAACGTTTCAACGACGAGGTTATTTTCGAGGGCGCCGACGAGATCGGCGTTGCGACCGGTGGCATGAATCTGCCACACGGGAGCAACGTGTGCCTCGACAGTCAGGTGCATGGACATCGCCAGTCCGGCCGCGTCGAACCCCGGGCCGAGGTTGGCCGAGGTTGCGGGAAGCTTCAGACGGACACCTTTGGTCTGCGTGACGCGCTTCAAGCAGGCTGCCCCGCTGCTGCTTCCAGCGTACGAAGAACCTGATCGACTTCGGCGTCGAGAACAAGAGGGGCCTGCTGCAGCGAAGCCATCTGGCTGCGATCCGCTTCCGGCATCGCCTGCACTTCGGCGTCGTTCAGCAGCTGGCCACGGTGGAAGTCGATGGTGTACTGCGGGTCCTTGAGGGTGTGGCCGGTGAGGAGGAGAACGGCTGTCTCTTCGCGACCGACGTGGCCCTTGGCGACCAGCTTCTTCAGGCCAGCGAGCGTGACGGCGGAGGCGGGTTCGCAACCAATGCCTTCGGCACCGATTTCGGCCTTGGCGAGCGCGATCTCCTGCTCGTTGACCTGTTCGACCCAACCGCCGGTCTGTGCGAGGATCTTGACGGCCTTCTTCCAGCTTGCGGGGTTGCCGATGCGGATGGCGCTGGCACGAGTGTCGGCGATGACGGGTTCGAGTTCGGTGCCTCCACTCTTCTGCATGGAGAGGTAGAGCGGGTTGGCGCCTTCGGCCTGGATGACGCTGATCTTCGGCACACGGTTGATGAAGCCGAGGTGCTTGAGTTCGCCGAAGCCCTTGCCGAGGGCCGAGCAGTTGGCAAGGTTGCCGCCGGGAACGATGATGTGGTGCGGGACCTGCCAGTCCATCTGCTCGAGGATTTCAAAGGCCGGGGTCTTCTGGCCTTCGAGGCGGTAGGGGTTCACCGAGTTGAGCAGGTAGACCGGAGCGCGCTGCACGATCTCGTTCAGGACGCGGACGCAGCCGTCAAAGTCGGTGCGGAGTTGCACGGTCATGGAGCCGTAGTCCATGGACTGCGAGAGCTTGCCCCAGGCGATCTTGCCTTCCGGGATAAGCACCATGGAGCGCAGGCCGGCGCGGGCAGCGTAAGCCGCCATCGCAGCCGAGGTGTTGCCGGTGGACGCGCAGGCGACCCAGTCGAAGCCACGCGAGGCGGCGACGGAGAGGGCGGCGGTCATGCCGGTGTCCTTGAAGCTGCCGGTGGGGTTCATTCCCTGATGCTTGGCGAGCAGCCAGTTGAGGCCGAGCTTTGCGGCACAACGGGGCAGCTCGAAGAGCGGGGTGTTGCCTTCGCGCAGAGTGATGATCTTGTCGTCCGGCACGATGGGAAAGAGGTCGCGGAAGCGCCAGACGCCAGACTGGTCTATCGACAGCGTGGAGGTGCGGCGCTCGTTCCAGAGGTGGCGGAGGGCGGAAGGGTTCGGGCTGAACGCAGTCTCCGACTTTGGAGCGGTTGCGCTCCACGGATACTCGACCTCAAACAAATCGCCGCAGGAACGACAACGAAAATTGCTCGCGGCTTCACTACCGGCGATTCTTTCGCCACATCCCGTGCATCGAAGACTATGTGCTGAAACATTCATTGGACTTTCCTCTAGGGTATCGCACCGCGAAGTGTGCGGGGCTGACAATCGCGGTACTTTGTGCGTTTTTCGCTGGAAAAACGGCTCTCGCACAGAATGCGCACGGGCCCAAGCCTGTATTGCATGTGGCGGCGGCGGCGGACCTGACTCCTGTGATGCCGGTGCTGGCGGCCGAGTATGAAAAGCAGACAGGGGTGCATATCGAGGCCTCCTTCGGTTCTTCGGCCACGCTGACAACGCAGTTGCAGAACGGTGCCCCGTTTGATGTGTTTCTCTCCGCCGACATGGCCCATCCGCAGCAGTTGGCGGATGCAAAACTGACGGAAGCCGGTCCTGTGCCGTATGCGCACGGTGTGCTGGTGGTGTGGGCGCGCAAGGATTCTCCAGCCCAGCCTGTCTCTTTGCAGTCGCTGCAGAAGGCGAGCGTGACGCGGATCGCGATGGCGAACCCGGCTCATGCGCCCTATGGTCTGGCGGCTAAGCAGTATCTGCAACATGAGCATCTGTTCGCGGTGGTTGGGACGAAGCTGGTGACGGCGGAGAACATTGCGCAGACGGCGCAGTTTGTCGAGAGCGGGAACGCGCAGGTGGGGCTGATCTCGCTGACGACGGCTTCGACGGAGCACTTCCGGGAGCTGGGGAGTTATGTTCTGGTGCCGGTAGAGAGCTATGCCCCGCTGGTGCAGGCGGGTGTTGTGTTGAAGGCTTCGCATGAGGTGCCGGTGGCACAGGCGTTTCTGAAGTGGCTGACGTCGGCTGGCGTGCAGGCGCAGATGAAGGGCTTTGGGTTGGAAGCGGCTAAGTAGATGGTAGTAGTGGCGTTGGGAGTGAAAGCTTCGACGCAAAGGTCGCTACGGGCGCAAAGTTACGCGAAGGGTTTTTGGGCGCTGCTGATGATGGTGGAAGGCAGGATGCGTTCAAAGGCAAAAGCGGGAACGTCTTCAAAGGTAACCATGCGTTCAAAGGCAGAAGCGGGGACGCCTACAGACGAACGAGAAGGCGCAGCTAGACTAGAGTCGCTAATTCGACCTGCCTGCACCTTCTCATTCCCTGCTTCCTACTTCCTACTGACAACTGTCTCCACTCACCTGACATCCATGGCGTCGTTGGAGCGGTCGCTGTCGGGGACGCGGTGGTCGGGGTCGAGGAGTGCTCGGGTGGCCTTTGCCGGGGTGGGAATGGTGAAGGTGTGGGTCGTGCTGCGCATCCAGGTTTCGGCAGGGACGTCGATGTCGATGTGCTGGCCACCTTCGAGCTCTACGCGCAGCGTGCAGGGCAGAACGAGTTTGTCGCGGTTTTCGACCGTGATCTTGACGCTCCTCGCCGGTTGCTGAGGATCGGTGTACGTGGCCGCCGTGATGGCGACGTCACGCTGCCAGTTTTCGAAGTACCAGCCACGCCAGAAGTAGGTGAGGTCTTCCCCACCCTCGCTCTCCATGGTGCGGAAGAAGTCGCTGGGTGATGGGTGTTTGTAGGCCCAGTCGTTGATGTAACGGCGGAAGGCGCGGTCAAAGCGTTCGGGGCCGAGAATCTGCTCGCGCAGGAGCGTGAGGCCGAAGGCCGCCTTGAAGTAAGTGACCGGGTGGCGGTACTTGTCGCCGACGAGGTCGGAACGCATCATGAGCGACGGCGCGTTGGGGTCGGCAAGGATTTTGACGATCTGGTCGGCGGGGGTACCACCGTCCTTGGCCGGGGCGTACTCACCGTCGCGCTTGGGGCCGTACTCGCCGTGGTTGAAGTCGTTGCTTTCATAGACGTCGATGAAGGTGTTGAAGCCTTCGTCCATCCAGCCATGAGTGCGTTCGTTGGAGCCGACGATCATGGGAAACCAGGTATGCCCGATTTCATGCGCGCCGATGTAGAAGAGGACGTCTTTGCGTTCGGCGGGGCCGTCGAAGACGATGCCGGGGTACTCCATGCCTTCGGTGGGGCCGGCGACGTTGATGGCGTTGGGGTAGGGGTACGGATACCACCGGTTGGAGAAGCGTTCGACCGCGTCCTTGATGTACTCGGTGGAGCGCGACCAAGCGTCCTGGCCTGCGGCTTCGGCGGGGTAGACGCTTTGTGCGAGCGCGGTTTTGCCGCCGGGGAGGTTGATGCGGGCGGCGTCCCAGACGAAGACGGGCGAGGCCGTGAAGGCGACGTCGCGGGTGTTGTGCATGACGAAGTGCCAGGTTCTGGTCGTCGTGGGCTTGAACGCGGAGGCTGCGGCTGCTTCTTCCGGCGTGCGGAGGATGACGGTCTTGTCGCTGTGGCGCGCAGCGGCGAGGCGGGTGCGTTCGACGGTAGTCAGGACGGCATCAGGGTTGACGAGGTCGCCGGAGCCGGAGACAAGGAAGTTCGACGGAACGGTGACGAAGTAGCTGTAGTCGCCGTAGTCGAGGAAGAACTCGTTGGCGAGGTAGGGCTCCGTGTTCCAGCCGCGGAGGTCGTCGTAGACGCACAGGCGTGGGAACCACTGGGCGATGTCGAAGATCTCGCCCTGCGCGGATTTGCCCCAGGAGGTGCGGCCGCCCCATTCGCCGGGGACGGTGTAGTGGTAACTGATGCGGAGGCGGGTGCTGGCGCCGGGCTGGAGCGAGGTGGGGAGTTCGACCCGCATGCGGGTGTCGCTGACGACGTACTTCGCCGTGACAGGCTTGGCGGCTTTGCCTGCGGGGAGAAGTTCGACGGTGGAGAGAATGTAGCCGTCGGTGGAGGTGGCCTCGGTGCGCATGCGATGGCCGCCGTTGGCGAAGGCGCTGGAGCGCGAGCCCATGCGGTAGGTGTTTTGCTCGAGGTTGAGCCAGAGGACGTCGAGGGTGTCGGGGGAGTGGTTGGTGTAGGTGATGGTCTCGGTCGCGGTGATGGTTTTGGCGGCGGGGTCGAGGGAGGCGTGGATCTCGTAGCTGGCGCGGTTCTGCCAGTAGTGCGCTCCGGGCGAGCCGGAGGCGGAGCGGAAGTCGTTGACAGACTGCGGGAAAGCGAGCGGAGCGAAGGTCTCAAGGGGCTTGTAGTTGCCGGGTGCCAGGGCGGTTTGCGCGGTGGCGGAGAGGCACGCTGCGGCGAGGGCAGCGCTGGAGAGTCGCTGAAGCAGGTTCATGGAGTGATCTTAGCGTGAACTTCGCCGTGGATTGATGCATCTACACTGAGCACAGCCGATGGACTTTTCTGCACTGCATCTGACGCTTCGACTGGCCGCGCTGACGACCGCGCTACTGCTGTGCGTGGCCGTGCCGCTGGCGGCGTGGCTGGCGGAGAAAGCGACGCTGGCGAGGCGGCTGGTGCAGGCTGTCGTAGCGCTGCCGCTGGTGCTGCCGCCGACGGTACTGGGGTTCTATCTGCTGGTGGGGATGGGGCCAACGACGGTGCTGGGGCGAGCGTACATCGCAGTGATGGGGCATACGCTGGCGTTTACGTTTCCGGGGCTGGTGGTGGGGTCGATGGTGTACTCGCTGCCGTTTGCGGTGCAGCCGTTGACCGTGGCGTTTGCGGGTGTGCCGGAGTCGCTGCGCGAGGTGGCGAGAGTGCTGGGAGCGACGCCGTGGGTGGTGTTTCGGCGGGTGACGCTGCCGCTGGCGAAGCAGGGTTTGTTGACTGCAGCGATTTTGACGTTTGCCCACACGGTGGGCGAGTTTGGCGTGGTGTTGATGCTGGGTGGAGATATTCCTGGGTCCACGCGGACGGCGTCGATTGCGATCTTCGACCGCGTGCAGGAGGGCAACTACGCGGCGGCGAACCGAATGTCCGTGGCGCTGATTGCGTTGTCGTTCGTGGCGCTGCTGGTGGTGTATGCGCGTGGGATGTGGCGGAAGGAGTCGCAGCTTGGCTGAGTTCCCTGTTCATCATCTGGCGGTGCGGGCTGATGTGGGTGGCCTGAAAGTTTCTGCAGAGTTGCGGCTGCATGAGCCGTGGACGGTGCTGTTCGGGCCTTCGGGCAGCGGCAAAAGCACGGTATTGCGAGCAGCGGCGGGGTTGATCCCACAGGCTGAGGTGAAGTTTTCAAGGGTGGAGGATGGTGGCACCGTTGAGCTGGCGGGGCTGGTTCCGGAGAAGCGCGGGTTGAGCTATGCGCCGCAGGGGGCGGCGCTGTTTCCCCACATGAGCGTGCGCGAAAACGTCTGGTTTGGGCTGCTGGCGTGTGATGATCCGCTGGGGTTTGCGGTGTTGCCGGAGCAGTCGGCGAGTTTGTTGCGGGTGCATGTGTTGCGTGATCGCAGGCCGAGCGAGCTTTCAGGCGGCGAACGGCAGCGGGTGGCGTTGGCGAGGGCGTTTGCCAAGCCGCAGACGAAGCTGTTGTTGCTGGATGAACCGTTTGCGGGGCTGGATCGGGCGATGCGCGATGAGTTGCTGCCGGAGATGCTGGCGTGGACGCGCGAGCGTGGGATCGCGGTGCTGTCCGTAACGCACGATGTGGACGAGGCCCTGCTGCTGGGGGCGCAGGTGCTGCAGATGGACTCCGGCAAGATTATTGCCGCAGGCCCTGCGCGAGAGGTGCTGGCGGAAGAGCGGGAACGCGTGCTGCGAGCGCTTCGTTAGAGCGTAGAGGGGTAGAGTTTAGAGCGTAGAGACGCCGTCTACGCTCGACTGTCTATCCTCTACAACCTGCATGGTCACCGGTTCGCGGATGAGGGTGACGCCGAAGCGGGCCTGGACTGCGGCGGTGATTTCCTGCTGAAAGGCTGCGACGTCAGCGAAGGTGGCGTGGCCGCGGTTGACGACGGCAAGCGTGTGCTTGGTGGAGATGCCGACGGGGCCGGCGCCAAAGCCTTTGACGAAGCCTGCGCGCTCCAGCAACCAGGCGGCGGGGAGCTTGAGGAGGCCGGGACCGGCGGGCCAGTTGGGGACGGCGGCGGTGTCGAGGCCGACAGCGGCGGCAATTTGTGGCAGCAACGCGGCGTCAACGATGGCGTTTTTGAAGAAGGAGCCTGCGCTGCGGACGTCGGGGTCTCCGGCAACAAGGAGCATTCCCTTGGAACGGCGAATCTCGCGGACGGCCGCGGCGACCTGCTGAACGGTGGGGAGAGGCGTTTCGGCGGTGGAGCCGTCGAGACCGAAGTGGCGGCGAAGGTCGGCGTAACGAAGGTTCGGCTGGCCGTTGGGCTGGAGCCGGAAGGTGACGCGGGTGACGAGGAAGCGGCTGGGTTCTTCGATGTTGAAACGGCTTTCGCGGTAGCGGAAGTGGCAGTCTGCGGCGGAGAGCCAGACGAAGGTTCCCTGCTCGCGGTCATAGGCGCGGACGCTTTCGATGACCTCGGAGACCTCCTGGCCGTAGGCCCCGACGTTCTGGACGGGGGTTCCGCCGACGGAGCCGGGGATGCCTGCGAGGCATTCGACGCCAGCGTACCCGGCGCTGACGACGCGGGAGACGAAGTCGTCCCAAAGGACGCCTGCACCGACATTGAAGAGGTCGGCACTGCGGGGCTCGATGCCGGTGATCTGCATGTGCAGAACGAGGCCCGGGAAGCCTTCATCGTCGACGAGGAGGTTGCTGCCGCCGCCGAGGACGAAGACGGGGATGCTGCGCGAAGAGGCCCAGTTTAGGGCTTCGAGGAGGTCTTCTTCGCTGCGGATGGGGGCCAGCCAGCGGGCGTTGCCGCCAACGCCGAAGGTGGTGAGGGGCGCGAGCGGAACGTTTTCATGGAGTTCAAAACTCATCGGTTTGAGCCTATCGCGAACGAAGTGGGATTTTCCGCATCCGTACGCGAGTCGTACAATCAAATACACGAGTAGTACCCAGGAGAACAACGTTTTATGTACCCAGAGCTGATGATCATTCCGATGCGCGAAGAACTGACCCGCGCAGGCATCCTCGAAGCACGCACGAGCGAAGACGTCGATCAGGCGATCGCGAAGCCGGGGACGACCATGGTGGTCGTTAACTCGATCTGCGGTTGCGCCGCAGGCAAGATGCGTCCGGGCGTTCGCCTGGCGCTGCAGCACACGGTGAAGCCGGACCAGTCGGTGACTGTGTTTGCCGGACAGGACCGCGAAGCGACCGATCGCGCTCGCGCGAACTTCGGTGGACACCCGCCGACCTCGCCGTCGATTGCGATCTTCCGCGATGGACAGCTTGTGTACCTGATGCAGCGTTCGGCGATCGAAGGTTCGACCGCACCGGCGATTGCACAGGAACTGACCCGCGCGTTCGAAGCTTACTGCGGAACACCAGCGGCGTAGCAAACAGTAGAGCGTAGACAGTAGAAAGAACAGAGGGTGGTGCGGCATTTTGCTGCGCCACTTTTTTTGTTTTGGGCAAGGCTTATTTGTTTGAACGAAAGCCTCAACTTCGGCGGTGGCTGGCCGATAGAGAGGGTATGTCCTCGACGCCCCATGTGCTCGCTTTTCGTCCTGCCGGTCCTTCTCGCGCGACGGCGGCAGCTATTCCGACGCACCGTCCTCCGTATGTTCTGCTTGGCCCCAGCCCTGCGATGGCGCGGGTGTGGCAGCAGGTTCGCCGAGTGGCTCCCTACTTCCGCACGGCGCTGTTGACGGGCGAGCGCGGGACAGGCGTTGAGGCCGTGGCGCAGGCGTTGCATGTTCTTTCTCCGTTGCGCGATGAGCCGTTTACGGCGCTGCCTCCGTCGGACGCCGAGGTGCGGTTGGCGACGGTTTCGATGAAGCAGCTTGCGGCGGGAACGTACTACTTTCCCGAGGTGGATTGCCTGTCTCCGGCAGCGCAACTTGGGTTGCTGCGGATGCTGCGTGTGCGGCGGCCACAGCAGGTGAGCGTAATTGCGTCGGCGAGCACGGAGTTGCGGCCACTGGTTTCGGCGGGAGGCTTTTCTGCGGAGCTGGCGAGTGCGCTTTCTGCACTGCAGCTTGCGGTGCCACCGTTGCGGGATCGTCGCGAGGATATTCCTACGCTGGCGGCTGCGGTGCTCGAAGTCGAGAACAAGCGTCGTGAGGAAGCGCGCGAGATGCCGCCGGAGCTCTTCGAGCGGCTAGCGAAGGAGGCCTGGCCGGGGAATCTGCCGCAGATGCAGAGCGTGATCCGGCTGGTGCTGGAACGGTTTCCGGCTGGTTCCGAGATGGCCGAAGAGGATTTAGAGAAGCTGATTGCAAGCACGCTGCCGAAGGTGGAAGCAGAGGCCGAGCCGGTCCCCTTGCTAAAGCTCGATCAGGTGGTGCATGAGCATATTCGGGCGGTGCTGCTGCGTTGCAATGGGAACAAGCTGCGTGCGGCAGAGGTGCTGGGGATCAGCCGGTCGACACTGTATCGGATGCTGGATGCGAACGCAGTCAACGGCGGTCTTTCGATCGCGAGTTAGTGCGAAGTCGTTGCGGTTCGAGGCTGTTCCAAAGTTTCTTCCACGAACGACTTTATCGATTGCGATAGCCTAAGCTGCGCTGTCCCTTGTGCTCTATCGAGCAGCTTAGTGAGTAACGGGGTCACTTGAGAACTTTGTCGCATGCCAGAAGGCGAGTACCTTTGTCGGCCATGCGCCTTCGTGCTTTACGAAGCTGTACTTTGCGGTTCCGTCTTCGAAGTTATGAGCGCCTGCCTGGGTGGTTTCGGGGCCCTCTTCGCGGAGTTGAGCTTCACTCTTCAGCGAGGGGCGGACGATGGCGATGTGGCCGGGTTTGCTGGCGATTGGATTGATGTAATCCAGCACAACGAGATCGCCTTCGTTGGCGTGACGCTGGGCTTCTTCAAACGTCTTGATCTGTTGCCAGCCTTCCCTGCGGCCGTCGGATGAGGCAAACCAGCGACCTTGCGCGCTAGCCAGGAACGACTGTTTGTGGTCCGGTGGGCGGAGCATGTAGACGCCGATTCGCTCGCCCACGGCGGCGGCAAAGGCAGAGCAGTGAGTGTGTCCGCGGAGGTCTCCCGCGCCCAGTGGATTGCCGTTCTTCCAGTCCACCTTGAGGCCGGAGACCCAGTGGTGCTCCACGTCCATGTCGTTCAGAAGCTTCAACAATTGCAGGCCGCCCGGCGTGATGGGCCCGCAGCACGCGGGTGGCGGAAGAGGCCTGGCAGCTTCGGTAGAGGTGACTTCCTGCGCACGGACGCCTGCGCTAACCGCTGCGAGCATCAAGACGAACACAAACCACGGCTTCATGCAGCCCATCGTACCGGATCGCAGGTTCTGTGGAATCACTGCTTTGCTATTCTCTGCACAGGCCCCCGTTGTGTTTGTTCGAGGTCATCCCTTCTTGCGCGGCATAGAGACTGATGAACCAACATCTCCAGCGACTGCAGGACCAGTTAGGCTTCGCGCCTAACATTCTTGCGTTGCTGTTGATCGTCGCGACCCTGCTGCATCTGCAGAAGAGACGTCCGAGAATTGCCACCAGAAGCTGGCTGCTCGCGCTGGCGTTCCTCATCCTTGAGCAATGTGTCTGGCTCTTCATAGAGCCGATCGGCGTGGCTTATCGAGTGGGCCATACGATCACGCTGGAGTGCAATCTTGGCGTCGCGGTGGCTCTGTTCTTTCATCGCGGCGGCGAGGCCAGGCCTGCTCTGGCGCGGCCCCTTCTCTGGCTGAACGCTCTGCCTGCTGTGGCGATGGTCGCACTTTACGGTGCAGGGGTTCCGCTTGCGTGGCCGTACTACGTTTGCGCGGTAGTGGGCGCTGGCGTCGCACTGTCTACGTTTCACTCCCGCGGATATGGCCGATGGACCGGGACTTTGCTGGCCCTGTGCTGGCTGAGCCTGCTGCTACCAGCGTCGACGGGAGATCTTCGCGGCGTGGCGTATCGGACTCTCGGGTTTACCTATGGAGCTGCGGCCATTGATCTGTGGCGACGGATGTACAAGGGGAGCGGACGGCTGGCGATGTGTGCCAGCCTTGCTGTTGGTGTGGTGACATTTTTCACTCATTCGTGGGTGATCGCGCATCGATTCTACCAGCCGCTGGGGGAAGAGATCTGGACGCTGCAACGGTTTGTGCTGCCGATCGGAATGCTCATCGTGCTGCTGGAGGGAGAGATCAATAAGAGCGAGCGGCTGGCGCTCTTCGACATGCTGACCGGGGTGGCGAACCGGCGGTACTTTGAGGAAAAGTTCGCGGTGGCGACGAAACACGGGGCGGCGTCCCTGCTGCTGCTCGACCTGAACGGCTTCAAGCAGGTGAACGATACGTTTGGGCACAGCGTTGGAGATGAGTTACTGCAGATTATCGCGCAGCGGTTGCTCCCGCTGGCGGCAGACGACGAGGTTCTTTGCCGTCTGGGTGGCGATGAGTTTGCGTTTCTGTCGCCTCGCCCGCTGGACCACCTTCGAGAAAAGGTTCGCTCTGCGGTTCGGCAACCTGTCCGCCTGGCGAATACTCAGGTGCAGGTGGCGGCGAGTATCGGCGTGGCGACGTTGTCGACGGACTGCACCGCGATTCAAGGGCAGGATGTTGCCCGCAGTCTCTTTCACCTTGCAGATTCCCGCATGTACGAAGACAAACAGCGGCTGCCTCTTTCGCGTCAAAGCAACTGACAGAGCTTGCCACGGAAAAGAGGAACCTATGCCGGAACGGCTGCGCTACCCGGAGTTTTCCCCCGAGATTTACAGCAAACTGCAGGCATTTGGACATTCGATCGCCATTGCATCGAGCCTGGAGCCGGTGCTGAAAGCCTTTATTGAACTGCGTGCCTCGCAGATGAACGGCTGCGAATTCTGCGTGGCAGCGCATGAGGCCGACCTGCGCAAGCATCATGAGCCAGAGAGCCGTATCGCGGCGTTGGTGGAGTTTCGGGGATCCGAGGCGTTTACGGCGCGCGAGAAAGCAGCGCTGGCGTGGACCGAAGTGCTGACTGACCTGGTCAGCGGCTCCCATGCTTCCGATGCTGATTACGAGGCCGTGCGCGAGTTCTTCGACGGCAAAGAGCTTGTCGATCTGAGCTTTGCGATTGCGAATATCAATGCCTGGAATCGGCTTGGGGTGGCGTTTCAACCGAAGTACAAGACAAAGGCCGAACTTGCTGCCGAAAAGGGTGAGCCGCCGATGCAGGATGCGGTGGGCGAGGATGGCGGCAAGGTCTCCACGGATTAGTCGTGTGGCGTTCCGCAGCCGCAGAATGCGGTAGCCTTGAGGACGATGCCGCCACTGCTCCAAGCCGAAGCCCTGACCAAGCGTTACGCCGCACTCGGCCCAAACACGCCGGGGCTGGAGCTTTTTCGCGATCTGATGCTGGTGGTGGAGCCGGGCGAGATGGTCGCAATTGTGGGCGAGTCGGGCGCAGGCAAGAGTTCCCTGCTGCACCTGCTGGCAGCGCTGGAGAAGCCCACTTCAGGCAGCATCAACGTCGACGGTCGCGAGGTTACGAAGCTGAACGCCGCACAGGCAGCGACGTTTCGCAACGCGGAGATCGGCTACGTCTGGCAGTTCCACTACCTGCTGCCGGAGTTTTCGGCGCTGGAAAACATTGCGCTTCCGCTGCTGGCGCGCGGTATGGCACGCAAGGTGGCGCTGGAACGTGCAGGTGAGTGGCTGAACCGCGTGGGGCTGGCTTCGCGAGCGCACCACCGCTCGGGCGAGCTTTCAGGTGGCGAACAGCAACGTATTTCGATCGCCCGTGCACTTGTCACGGAACCGAAGCTGCTGCTGGCGGACGAGCCGACGGGCGATCTGGACAATACGACCGCAGAACGCATCTTCGCGCTGCTGCAGGAGCTTCACGCAGAGCGTGCGCTGACCACGGTGATGGTGACGCACAACCTGGATTTCGCCGGGCGCTGCGACCGGATGCTACGCCTGCGCGAGGCGCGGCTGGTCGAAGCGAACGGCTAAACGCTACTTGCGGTGCGGGCAGTGCTCGGTGTTGAGGCAGGTGTCCGGCAGACGGAGACGCTCGACCGGAACGCCGCCAGCGAGGTGTTTTTCGGCGATTTCCTGAATATCGTCGACTCCGACGAAGCCGTACCAGACGGCTTCCGGATAGACCACGACGACCGGGCCGTGCTCACACTGCTCCAGGCAGCCGGTCTCCTGTACACGGACTCGGCCTTTGGCTCCGGCCTTCTTTACGGCGTCTTTGAAGAGGCCTTTGTACTTCTTGCTGCCCTCGTGGGCGCAGCTGGGACGCTTGGCATCGGGGCCTCGCTCGTTGGTGCAAATAAAGACGTGATGATCAAACTTCGGCATATCTGTTTGGATGCTTGCACTTGTATCTGCGAAAATCAAACCCTATGCTCGTTGACGACCTTTCCACCACTAAAGACGACATGGTGGCCTTCATCGCCGGCCACGGCCTTCGCTCCATGAAGGCGTTTGTGCCCGAAGACGTTCCCTCCATCCTGTTCGAAGATGAAGATCCAGACTCCTGGAAAGACTTTGTCGAACACGCCAAGTCCGCGTCAGTTCCCTTCCTCACGATGAGCGAAGTCGTGCTCGAACCGGAAGACGTCGCAACGCTCATCGGCCAGGTTCGCGATCAGAACTATCCCGACCACGACCCCGAAGAGCTCGAAGAGGCACGGGATTTGACACAGCATGTGGGCAAGATCGGCTACATTCAGCTCGGCTTCAGCACGGGCGGGGTGGTGTACCTGTACGAGGCAGCGACGGAGTGGTACGACCGCTTCCAGGAGCTTCTCGACAGCGTGTCCGAGATTGGCCGAATCATGCTCGACGACCAGGACGACGACTAAGCTCGACCGTTGGAAAGCGAAGAGGCATGGCCGCGATGCGGTCATGCCTCTTCGCTTTTCCACCACCGGGGAGCGCATGCTGGAAACACATGCCGCAGTCCACGGAACACAGGCCAACAGAACGCTGGCTGACGCTCGCTGAACCGAATGAAGCCTCCGCCGACCTGGCGCGTGAGCTTGGCCTGCCCGAGCAGATTGCCGCGCTGCTGGTTTGCCGGGGGTTGGATACGCCGTCGAAGATCGCCTGGTTTCTGCACCCGACGGCGGCACAACTCCATTCCCCGCTGTTGATGCTGGGCATGAGCACGGCCGTAAAACGCCTGCGTGCCGCGCTGCTGGCGAGCCAGCCCATCCTGATCTATGGCGACTATGACGTCGATGGCACGGTTGCCACAGTCCTGCTGAAGACCGCGATTGAACGCGCCGCGGTGTCGTTGAACGTGAGCGCCGACGTGCGATATCACATCCCGCACCGCATTCGCGAAGGCTATGGGATCCAGAGTTCGCGGCTGACGGACGCTTATGAAGAAGGGGTTCGGCTGGTGGTTTCCGTGGATACCGGCATCCGCGCCTTTGCGGCAGCGGAGGAGGCCAAGCGGCTGGGGCTGGACCTGATCGTTACCGACCATCACCTGCCCGACGGCGCGGAAGGCGTACCCGAAGCGGTTGCGGTGTTGAATCCCAACCAGCCAGGCTGCCCGTATCCGTACAAAGAGCTTTGTGGCGCGGCGGTCAGCTTCAAGCTGGCGCAGGCCCTGCTGGAGTCTGCGGCGCGAGACGATGAGGAGCTGGCACGGCTACGGACGAAGACGCTGCCGAGCTTTCTGAAGCTGCTCGCGGTTGCGACGATCGCCGACGCGGTGCCGCTGAACGGAGAGAATCGGGTGATCGCCTCGCTGGGGTTGGAGGAGCTGCGCAAGCCCTCGCAGTCCGGCCTGCGGACGCTGATGGAACTGGCTTCGATTGACCTCTCGCGGCCAATTTCAGGCTTTGATGTGGGTTTCCGTATTGCTCCACGGATTAACGCTGCAGGCCGCATGGACATTGCCTCTGACGTCGTGGAGATGTTCCTGACCCGCGACGCGGCGCTGGCTCGGAGCCTGGCGGAGAAGCTTCACCAGTTGAACGATGAGCGCAAGACGACCGAGGCCGATGCGCTGCGAGAGATTGAGGCGCGACTCGATGCGATGGCGGCATCCGAAGAGGGGCTGGCAGCGGCGCTAGTACTGGATGATGCCGAAGCGGCGGCACCGTGGCATCGTGGCGTGCTGGGGATTCTTGCTTCGCGGGTGGTCGACCGCACGGCCACGCCTGCGCTGGTGCTGACCCATGAGCCTTCCGGTGATGCTCACGGCTCGGGGCGCTCGGTCGCAGGCTTTCACCTGCTGGATGCGATTACGGCCGCACACAACGACCACCGCGACACGACCGCAGAACCACTCTTTCATCGCTTTGGAGGCCATGCCCACGCGGTTGGGTTCTCGCTGCCCAGCACGAACGTTGCCGCGTTGCGAGAGCGGCTGACGGCCTATGCGGCAACCCACGCGCCGGTCGCGCCCGAGGTAGAAACCCGCGAATGCGACCTTGAGCTTTCGCTCGACGACCTGACTCAGCCGTTTTTCGATGCCCTGGAGCAGCTTGGGCCGTTCGGTAACGGGAATACGGAGCCGCTGTTTCTGACGCGGAACGTTCGGCTGGCCTCTGCGATTCGCGTGATCAAGGAGCGCCACCTGCGGTTGCAATTCGAGGATGTGGACAGCGGACGCCGTATCGGCGGCATGGCGTGGTCGCGTGCGAGAACGGATTTTCCAGAGTTAGCGCGGGAACGGCAGTGGGCCCAGGGCTCTCCGCTGGACGTGGTGTATCGCCTGCGCCGCAACTGGCACCCCGATTTTGGTGGCTGGGAGATGGAAGTGTTATCGCTTCGCGATGCGACCGTTTGATACCTGCAGAAAACCCCTAAGCTTTTTGCGACCACGAACCAGCTAACCCCGTCTTATATACTGACTTTCGAACTCATGGCTGCAAACGGAACAAAATCGTCTCGCCTCTGGCTTTGGATTGTGCTGACCATCGCCATTCTCGCAGCCATCTTCTATTCCACGCGCGACCGTGACATCGTCACGGTACGAACCGCGACCGTGGAACGCCAAAACCTGCTTTCTACCATCTCGACCAATGGCAAAGTGGAACCTGTTGAAGACTTTCAGGCCCATGCTCCCGCCCCCGGCGTGGTGGAGAAGATGTACGTCTCGCTGGGCCAGCGTGTTGGCGCGAACCAGCCGTTGCTGCTGCTGAACGCCTCGGACGCAACCAACAAGGTCGCTTCGGCACAGGCGTCTGTGGCGCAGGCTGAAAACGCGCTGAAGAACATGCAGCACGGTGGCTCGCAGGAAGAGTTGCTGGCGTCGCAGTCAGACCTGAACACCGCAACGCAGCAGGCTAACGCTTCTGCCGCATCATTGAAGACGATGCAGGAGCTTCTGGCCAAGGGTTCGGTTTCCCCGGCAGAGGTTGCGCAGGCCCGACAGCATTCGGCGGATGCCAATGCTCGTCTGGCAGCTCTGAAGGCCCGGTCGACCTCCCGTTACAGTGCAGCCGATATGTCGACACAGCGCTCGCAACTGGCGCAGTCGCAGGCAGCGTTGTCGTCGGCGCAAAACGATTACAAGAGCTATGCCATCCGCGCTCCGTTTGCCGGAACGGTATACTCCCTGCCCGTTGCGCAGTATGACTTTGTGAATTCCGGCGAAGCACTGCTGGATGTCGCCGACCTTTCGCACCTGCAGGTTCGCGCGTACTTCGACGAGCCGGAGATTGGTAAGCTCGCAACAAATCAGCCGGTGAAGATCGTATGGGATGCCCGTCTGAACCGTACGTGGCATGGACACATCTCGCAGGCCCCAACGACGGTCATCACCTATGGCACGCGCAATGTCGGCGAATGCCTGATCACAGTGGACGATACCGACGGCGAACTGCTGCCGAACACGAACGTCACCGTGACGGTAACGACCTCCGAGCGCAAGGACGCGGTAAGCGTTCCGCGTGAAGCGCTGCACACCGAGGGCCTCACAAACTTTGTTTATCGGATCATCGAGGGACGCCTTGTACGCACGGTGGTTCAGGTCGGCATTGTGAACCTGACGCGCGTGGAGATTCTCGGCGGCCTCAACGAACATGACATCGTCGCCCTGGGCGCGACCACACAGGCCGACCTCAGCGACGGTCTGCATGTGAAGACGCAGTAACCGTTCACACTGTATTGACTCTGACGCAAACAATTCGATCTGCTGCCCTGCTGGCTGCGCTCTCTGCACTGACAGCAGCGGCGTCGGCGGCTGACTATGGCTCGGCCGAGAGGCTGATTCTGCATGGCAACCTGGATGAAGCCATCGCGCAACTGGATGCTATGCCAGCGACGGCAGCGCAGAAGCTTTTGCTGTGCCGGGCACACTACGCGGCTCAGCATATTGACCAGGCGGTTGCAGCCTGTGACGCGGCCGTAGCAGCGCACAACTCCACGGTCACGGTCGATTGGCTGGGCCGGGCGTATGGTGTGCAAGCTGACCATGCTGGTCCATTTGCCGGAATGAAGCTCGCATCGAAGGTGCGGTCATCGTTCGAAACTGCGGTCAATCTTGATCCGGCCTACTCGCCTGCGGTCAACGACCTCACCGATTTCTACGTTGGCGCTCCGAGCCTTGTGGGTGGCGGCACGGACAAGGCTCGCGCGTTGGCGCAGCGTGTTGCTGCAGCCCTGCCCGAGTCGGCGCATCGCACCGAAGCACTTGCTGCAGAGAAAGACCACGACTACGGCACAGCCGAGCGCGAGTTTCGTTCCGCGGTGACTGTCCGTAACGATTCCGGCGCATGGACCGATCTCGCGCAGTACCTTGGACGCCGCAAGCAGTACGATGCCAGCTTTGATGCGCTGCGCAAAGCAGTCGCCGCAGCACATAACTCCGGACCATCGCTGGTGGATTCTGCCGAGATCCTCATCGATCAGAAGCGGCATCTTGACCTTGCGGAGCAGTGGCTGCGCCTGTACCTGAACACGCCTGCAGGGCAGACCGATGAACAACCTGTGGCGAAGGTTCACGTCTCCCTGGGCAAATTGCTGGCAAAAAAAGGCGATGCAAATGGTGCGCGAAACGAATACAACGCGGCACTGGCCCTAGTTGCCCATTTCGAACCGGCCCAAAAAGCCCTAAACTCTCTTTAAGCCGAGTCCCGGCGGCAATCCGGGGCATCAGACGGAAACCGAGGCCAACACCGCAACCGATGTCATCACGCCTGCTCAACGCCGCGCTTGCAATCGCTTCCGTCGCGGCCTTCGCTTCTTCCGCCGCTCATGCGCAGCTATCGCTGACCTCTGCGGTGGGTCTTGCTTTGCGCTCTGACCCTCGCGTCAGCGCCGCGCAGGCTGATGTCGACAAGGCCCGCGCCCAGCTTGCCGAAGCCAAGGATGCGTATGTTCCTGTCGTCGGCGCTGTGGGTGGCGTCGGCAAGTCAACCGGTGTTCCGCTTTCCGTCCCCACTATTTTTACGATCTCTGCACAGTCGCTGGTGATGAACTGGTCGCAGCTTGACTATGTTCGCTCGGCGCATGTCGGTTGGAACGCCACGCAGTTTGCTCTGCAGCAGGCGGAAGACGACGTTGCAGAAGACGTCATCGTCACCTATCTCGCGCTAAACAATGCGCAACAGCGTAAAGCCGCGGCTCAGCAGGCGTTGGATCACGCGCAGAAGTTGCTAAGCATTACTCAGGATCGTGTCGCGTCCGGTGTTGACGCCCATATCGAAATCCCGCGTGCACACCGCACTGTGGTCAGCATCCAGTTACAGATGCTCTCGATCGACAGCGATATCGCGACATACTCCGACCACCTGGAGCACATGACAGGGCTTGTTGGTGCGATACCTGCGACCTCTACCAGCAGCATTCCTGCCCTGCCCGATGTCGCGACGCTTACCAGCGAGACGATGCCTCCGGCGACGATCAGCCCTGCCCTGCAGGCGGCGCTGGCCAACGAAACGGCCAAACTGGAGCAGGCGCACGGCGATGCACGCTACCTCTACCTGCCCCAGATGAGCTTCGGCGCCAGCTACGCTCGCATTACGACAGATTTTTCCAGCTACGCCACCTATTACCCGGCGTTCGATAATCCCAGCCTCAGCCGCAATGCGCTTTCTCTCGGCATCCAGATCAATCTTCCGCTGCTGGACCAGGCGCACCGCGCTAAGGCCCGCCAGTCAGCGGCTGACGCTCGCCGCGCCCACGCCGAGGTGGTCCGGGCCCGGAACCAGTTCCTCGAAGGCCGCCTGAAGTTAGAGCACTCGGCGACCGAACTGGAGTTGAATACCGAAGCCGCGCAGGATGATGTGGAAGAGGCCCGCGACTCGCTTCAGGCCGTATTGATCCAGCTTCAGCCCAGCGCCGGCGCGGTCAACAACGGACAACAGCCGCTCTCGCCTAAGGATGAACAGAAGGCGCGGTTGAATATTTCGCAGAAGGAACTTGATCTTCTGCATGCCCGTCAACAGCTTTTGCAGGTTGAAATCTCTCTCATGCGCCAGACCGGTCAGCTTTCGGCCTGGCTTCACACCGTCCACCCGTAGACCTGTCAAGCAGGAAACGGACCCGTACCTACCCGGAATCCCCCACCCCCGAACGTTGCCAAAGTGGTAAAATCTATGTCTGTGAAGCCCCTCAAAACACTGCTGCTCAACCCCCCTTCCTTCGAAAACTTCGACGGCGGCGCCAGCTCCCGTTGGCCTGCTACCCGCGAGATCGAGTCGTACTGGTATCCCGTCTGGCTGACCTACCCTGCAGGCCTGCTCGAAGGCTCACGCCTTCTCGACGCTCCGCCGCACCATGTGTCGGCCGATGAGACGATCCAGATCGCCAAGGACTACGAGTTTCTCGTACTCTTCACCTCGACCGTGGGCTGGGCCAGCGATCATGGCCTTGCACAGGCCATCAAGGCTGCGCATCCCACCATCAAGATCGCCTTCGTCGGACCGCCGGTTACCACCGATCCTGATCGCGCTCTGAACGAGTGCAGCGCTATCGACTTCATCTGCCGTCGCGAGTTCGACTACACGATCGTCGATTATGCGAACCGCAAGCCGATCAACGAGATCCTCGGCCTCTCCTACAAGGATGAGAACGGCGTGATCCAGCACAACCCGGATCGTCCGCAGGTCGAAGATCTGGACGCGATGCCGTGGGCGACGAAGATCTACAAGCGCGACCTCGATGTGACGCGTTACAACGTGCCCTTCCTGCTGCACCCGTATGTCTCGTTGTACTCGACGCGCGGCTGCCCGGCGCAGTGCACGTTCTGCCTGTGGCCGCAGACGCTTTCGGGCCATGCGTGGCGCAAGCGTTCGAGCGACGACGTTGCCGCTGAAATGAAGTGGGCGAAGGAAAACTTCCCGCATGTGAAGGAGTTCTTCTTCGACGACGATACCTTCAACATTCAGCAGGCTCGTACCATCGAGCTTTGCGAGAAGCTGAAGCCGCTCGGCCTGACGTGGTCCTGCACCTCGCGTGTAACGACCAGCTACGACACGCTGAAGGCCATGAAGGAAGCGGGCTGCCGCCTGCTGATCGTGGGCTTCGAGTCGGGCGATCCGCAGATTCTGAAGAACATCAAGAAGGGTGCCACCGTTGAGCGCGCGCGTGAGTTCGTCAAGAACTGCCACGACCTCGGCCTTGTCATCCACGCTGACTTCATCCTCGGCCTGCCCGGTGAGACGAAGGATTCGATCCGCAATACGATTGAGTTCGCCAAGCAGCTCGATTGCGAAACCATCCAGGTTTCCATCGCGCACGCGTTCCCCGGCACCGAGTTCTACGACTTCGCGGCGAAGAACAACTACATCACCAACGAGAACATGAACGATCACGGCGGACATCAGATGGCTCACATCGAGTACCCTGGCCTGCCGACCGACTACGTCATGGAGATGGTGCACAAGTTCTACGACGAGTATTACTTCCGCCCAAAGGCCGCGTTCCGCGTGGTCTGGAAGGCAGTGGTCAACCGCGACGTTCCGCGTCTCTACGAGGAAGCCAAGAGCTACATGAAGCTGCGCAAGGAGCGCAACCAAATGGTGCGCAAGGCCCGCGAAGACGCAGCAGCGAAGCAGCAGGAATCGGTTTCGATGAACGCGTAACCCGCGCTCTCGTCCGCTTCACAATAACGGTCAGCCTTCGGGCTGGCCGTTGTGCTTTCTATGGCCTGCCGGGGCTGAATCTACGCGGCAAAAAGGTACACTGGAAGAGTAACGATGAAGCACGCGCTCAAGCCTTCGCAGTACGCCGTTCTGATAGCCATCATGCTCACCGCCTCGGTGGGTGATTCGCTGTTGGCGCGTGGTATGGAGCAGGTTGGCTCCGTAGACTTTCAGCACCTCGGTCTACTCTGGAAGGCGCTCTTCAATCCGTTCATCGATGGCGGCATTCTGCTGCTCATCGGCTTCTTTGCCAGCTACATGACTGCGCTCTCGTGGGCCGATCTGACGTTTGTGATGCCTGCCACGGCGTTTGGTTACGTCGTGGTGGCGCTGCTCTCGCACTTCTGGCTGCATGAGCATCTGAGCCTCTCACGCTGGGCAGGAATCGTGCTCATCACGTGCGCGGTCGGCTTTGTAGCCAACGGCCCGAGCCGTACGGAGCATCCCGCCGAAGCGATTCTCGACCAAAATACCGGGCGCTAATCCGGCTTTCGAGCTCGTTTTGCTACCGGGACTTATGGCTGTGCGTCTTGATAGACTCCCTGCGAAAACTATGTCTCCAGCAATCCTTTTCCGGATCTGCGACGTACTTTCTAAGAACGGATAAACGGGTCCCGGGCCACTAAGAAGAAACTCCGTTCGTTTTCCCGGCAGATAAGGTGACGGACACCGCTTCTCCCTTACCGTCCGTCGCCTGCTCCGGGCAGAGCAACAATCTTTCCTGGCGACGAAACTCCGCCGATTCCCCTCAAACCACGTTCCCACAACGTAGTCCTTCGAAATTGCATCAGAAGGGACAAGGGAGAATGTTAGTGAGCAAGGTTACACCCACTGCAAAATCGACACAGAACGATACACTTCGTCCCTCCGAGCAGGTTCAGGCTCCCTCGTCAATTGACCCTGAAGCTGCAGAAGGACTACTCTCCGCTGCCCAGTTAGGCCAGCGGATTAAGCGGCTGCGACTCAAGCGTTCTATGGGACTTGTAGAGCTAGGTAAGCAGACCGGATTGTCTGCCAGCTTTCTTTCGCAGCTGGAAACCGGGCGTGTGATTCCGACGCTGAGAAATCTGGCTCGAATCTCCATCGTTTTCAGCAAGGATCTTAGCTACTTTTTCGAGTCGGGAGACCAAAGCGTCTTCCGAATTCAGCGCAAAAAGAACCGGGTTCGACTGCCGATGGGATTATCGTCCGTCACGCCGGATTACATTGCGGAAAGCTTCGGAATCCTTGTGCCCGAAGGTGGTTTGCGCCCATGTATGGCTGAGTTTCTCCCAGGCGAAGAACGAAACCCCTTTCATCCGGAGCTTCATCCCGGAGTCGAGATGGTGTATGTCCTTTCCGGTCAGCTTCAGTTAAAGCGTAAAGGCGAGTCTCATCTGCTGGAACCGCGTGATGTCCTGTATATCTCCAGCGAGACACAGCGGACGTATCAGGCGTCGGGCAACGAAGCAGCACAGGCGCTCATCATCAGCTTTGAGCATGAGCCAACGGAGATACGACGAGCTCCAAAGCGTTTGCAGGCAGACGCCTGAGTCAGGACACAGAAGCACGGTTGCGGGGGATGCAGGCGAGGCGATCTGGTGCTACCATAGCGTTTTCCTCTTGAGACCCTGAAGGAGTACGCCCATGGCCGCCATTGCCACCGCACCCGATTCCACCACCACCGCTACAGCCCTGCCTGAGATTCCCCATTGGGTGAACGGCAAGCGTGTTGCAGGCACATCCGGCCGTGTCACTGACGTCTTCAATCCCGCGACAGGCCAGAAGCAGGCCCATATTCAGCTCGCAACAGACGCTGAAGTGGACGCAGCCGTAGCTGCTGCTGCCGCGGCCTTCCCGGAGTGGTCGAACTGGCCGCCACTGCGTCGCGCACGCGTGATGTTCCGCTTCCGCGAGATCTTTGAGGCTCGCATTGACGAGTTGGCCGCAGCCATTACCCGCGAGCATGGCAAGGTCTTCTCCGATGCAAAGGGCGAATGCACGCGTGGGCTCGAAAATATTGAGTTCGCCACGGGCATTCCGCAGCTTTTGAAGGGTGAGTTCACCGAGCAGGTGGGCACGAACATCGACAGCTACAGCGTGCGGCAACCGCTTGGTGTCGTGGCCGGCATTACGCCGTTCAACTTCCCTGCGATGGTTCCGATGTGGATGGCGCCGATGGCGTTGGCGTGCGGCAATACCTTCATCCTGAAGCCCTCCGAGCGTGACCCCTCTGCGGCAATTTTGATTGCGGAGATGCTGAAAGAAGCTGGCCTGCCCGATGGTGTCTTCAACGTCGTGCATGGCGATAAGACCTCGGTTGACCGCATTCTGCAGCACCCGACGATCAAGGCTGTCAGCTTCGTTGGCTCCACGCCGATCGCGGAGTATGTGTACAGCGAAGGCACCAAGCACGGCAAGCGCGTGCAGGCTTTGGGTGGTGCGAAGAACCACATGATCGTGATGCCGGACGCCGATCTCGACCAGGCGGCAGACGCACTGGTTGGTGCCGCGTATGGCTCGGCTGGCGAGCGCTGCATGGCGATCTCAGTGGCCGTTACGGTCGGCAAGGAAACCGCCGACAACCTGATTGGCAAGCTGCAGTCACGCATCGCTGATCTGCGCCTTGGCGATGGTGCGAAGTCGTCGGAGAAAGAACCCGATCTGGGCCCGCTGGTGACCAGGCAGCACCTCGACCGCGTAGCCGGATACGTTGACCTCGGCAAGACCGAAGGCGCAGACCTGATCGTCGACGGGCGTACAATAGCATTGCCCGCAGGCGACGGTTTCTTCCTCGGCGCTTGCCTGTTCGACCATGTAAAGCCCGAGATGAAGATCTACAAAGAAGAGATCTTTGGACCGGTGCTGGGAATCGTTCGGACGAATACCTTTGAGACCGCGCTCGAACTCATCAACGAGCATGAGTTCGGCAATGGCACCTCGATCTTCACGCGAGACGGCGATACTGCACGCGACTTCGCACGGCGTGTGCAGGCGGGTATGGTCGGCATCAACGTGCCGATTCCCGTGCCGATGGCGTTCCACTCGTTTGGCGGCTGGAAGCGTTCGCTCTTCGGCGATCACAGCATCTACGGCCCCGAAGGCATGCGTTTCTATACGCGCATCAAGACGGTGACGGCGCGATGGCCGACGGGTATTCGGACGGGTGTGGACACGACCATGCCCACGCTCGGATAACGAATGCGTAGCTTTTTTGCGAGGGGGCGAGCGATCGCCCCCCTCGCTCTCTTCGGCATCCCCCTCCTGGGCAGCACGGCATCCTGCCTGGCTGATTCCAAGCCCTCCAAAATGCCGCATGTCGCCGCCGCGCTCCACTCCGCGCAGAGCATTTGCCTGTTGGAAGAGGATGACAATGTATTGCACGATCAGAAGCCGAGTCAGGGCTTTCTATCGCTCTATCGCGACATCGCAGCGCTCAACCGTTTCGAATTTATGGCAACCGCACGCGGCTGCGATGTGGTCCTCGCCTACCGAGCGTCCAGTGGTCCCGCGAACGCAGATCTAATCGACGTCATAAACCCAAAGGCCTACTCGCTACTCGGAACGATCAAAGCCTCGAGCGGAATCCTGCCGACCAACAAGAACGCGATTAAGATCTCTAAAAAGCTTACGCAGCAGATCGCGGCCATGAGCGGCCCGCCAAAGAGCCCCAGCGTTCCAGCGGCGCCTGCTCCGCCTGAAAGCGCTCGAATCCCCTTCACTCCCTCCGAAGCAGCGGAACGTCTGCGCATGGCATCGACCGTATTCGTTGACGATGAAGGCGTGATTAAGGGTTTCCAAAAAGGCTTCGATATCCCCTGGGTCCCCAAGGAGCTGAGCCAGACGTTTCTTCGCTTCCTCGGGAACTCGCGCGCTCCGCTCAGGCAAGTCGACTCGCCCCAGGACGCAGACGTGATCCTGAAGATCTCCGGCTACATCGATCAGGAAACCACCGTCACCGCGACCCATGTCCATCGGGCAGACGAGACCTCCACCACAGAAATACCCACGCTCTACGTTCTCTTTGTCGATCCGATGACGCTCATGCCTCTCTGTCAGACAGACACGACGCGCCTCCCGAGTCGCGGCCATGGGCAGTCTTTCGACACACACACTCTTATCCTGCGCGAACTGGCAGGCGACTTTGTGAGCAAGTGCCTGTACTTGCAACGCTAGAAGCGTCCTGATGAAGCGTTCCATCGCCAGGTATTTGTCGATAGCGGTGAAGCCGCGTCCAAGGAAACCGAATCCGATGCTCAACGCGGAGAAGAAAAGGGCGGAGAGCCAAAGCTCGCCACCCTTTTACTTCTTGTTACTTACAGCTTGAAGTTACCGGCTTCCGCCAGCTATCGACGGGATCAACATAATCTCATCGCCCTCTTCGAACTCGTGCGAGTCGCCGCCGAGGAAGCGGATGTCTTCGTCGTTGATATAGACGTTGATGAAGCGCCGTAGCTTGCCGTTCTCATCCGTTACGTTCTCCGCAAGCGCGGGAAACTTCTCGTTAAACTCTGCGATCAGTCCTGGCAGGTTCTTTGCTTCCGACGTAAACGTCTTCTGTCCGTCTGTGTGTCGCGCCAACGCCGTTGGCAAAACTACTTTAATACTCACTTCGATCCTCCAACTAACTCCAGTTGCTCGTTTCCTGCTACGTCCGTAATGAGCGACGCGTCCGTCTCGCGCAGGTAAGCGTCAAACTCTGCCAGACGCGGCTTCACCGCGCGCTCCTGCTCGTACTTGTCGACCAGTGCATCGGTGGTCTTCAGGCCGTTGCCCGTGATCACCGAGACGGTCAGTTCGTCGGCTCCGATGCGCCCCTGAGCGTAAAGCTTCGCGGTCACAGCCGTGGTTACACCACCGGCGGTTTCCGTGAAGATGCCTTCGGTCTCTGCAAGCTCCTGGATACCGCTGACGATTTCGATGTCGCTGACGTCTTCGGCATAGCCGCCCGTCGCCTGAATCATCTTCGACGCTGCCGGGCCATCAGCCGGATTGCCGATCGCGAGCGAACGAGCGATCGTGTTCGGACGCTGCGGTTCGATATCGTCCCAGCCGTTCTTGACCGAATGCGAGATCGGCGAGCATCCGGTCGCCTGTGCACCGAAGAACTTCACAGGCTTGTCTTCCACCAGACCCAGCGCAACAAGCTCTGCAAACGCCTTCTTGATCTTGCGGATCAGCGATCCACCAGCCATCGGGCAGACGATATTGTCAGGAAGCTTCCAGCCAAGCTGCTCGGCGATCTCGTAGCCAACGGTCTTCGAACCTTCTGCGTAGTACGGGCGAAGGTTGACGTTGACGAAGCCCCACTTATACTCGTCTGCGATCAACGTACAGAGGCGGTTGACGTGGTCGTAGTTCCCTTCGATGCGCACGAGCTTTGCGCCGTAGACGAGCGTGTTCAGGATCTTTGCCGGCTCTAGGTCGCTCGGGACAAGGATGCAGGCGCGCAGACCGAGACGTGTCGACTGCGCAGCCACCGCGTTTGCCAGATTACCCGTTGAAGAGCAACCGACGACGTCAAAACCAAAGTGCTGTGCGTTCGCCAGCGCCACCGCGACCACGCGATCCTTGAAGCTCAGCGTTGGGAAGCAGACGGCATCGTTCTTAACGTAGAGGTTGTTTGCGCCAATGCGCTTACCGAGACGGTTCGCCTTCACCAGCGGCGTAAAGCCAACCGGCAAATCAGGCTGATGGCCCGCCGGGATAGGAAGCAGTTCCTTATAACGCCAGATACTCGCCGGGCCGGCTGCAACCGACTCCTTGGTGAAGCGTCCGCGCACGCTCTCGAGGTCATACTGCACTTCGAGGGGCGCCAGGCAATCAGGGCAGGCCGACATCGGCACATTTCCAAAGCCCTTCTTGCACTCAGGGCACTTCAGCTCATAAACCGTACACGACGAATCCGACATCGAACATCCTCCCAGCAAATAATGCCTGGGAACGTTGCTGAGACTAACTTTCTCTTGGAGAGGGCCGCCGCGTTCAGCCAGTGGTATATGAATACGCGGGATGCAGTCCGTCAGGACGAGGCTGCGACACCGAATCTCATGTACCCTGCGACTTCCAGGAGAGAGGTGACACCGGTACGCACTTGTACTGTCCGGTTGTCGTGGCGTCTCAGGGCTCGTCCCTCAGCCACTCTGCATGAAATCCGCCCACTTGCGTGGGTGAATAAGGTAGTTATAACACCGCGTTGACTACACTGCAAACACACTGTGGATATTTCTTGACAAGCATTCTTCCGCGGGCATTTGCTTCTGCACGCAGCTTTAGGAGGCCGCCATGAAACTCCTTAAACTTATCGTGCAAACACTGATCGTTGCCCTTACCTTTGGCCACTTCTGCCGCTGGTAAGGGAGATCAAGCACCCGGCTCATACCCCAGATTCGGCCCCAGCCAACGCTCTACCTCAGCCAGCGTCCAGCCCTTGCGCGCGGCGTAGTCCTCTGCCTGATCGCGATCGATCTTGCCCAGCGACAGATACCTCGCCTCCGGGTGCGCGAAGTAGATGCCCGAGATGCTCGACCCCGGCCACATCGCAAAGCTTTCGGTAAGCACAATGCCCGTCTGCGCCTCGACATCCAACTGCTTCCAGATCGTGCCCTTCTCCGTGTGGTCCGGGCAGGCGGGATAGCCCGGCGCCGGACGAATGCCCCGATAGCCTTCGCGAATCAGTTCCTCGGGCGTGAGGTTCTCGGTCAAGCCAAAGCCCCACTCATCGCGCACGATCTTGTGCAGACGCTCTGCAAACGCCTCTGCCAGACGATCCGCAATCGCCTCTGCCATGATCGCGCTGTAGTCGTCATGCTCCGCGCGAAAGCGCTCAACGATCTCCTTCAACCCGATGCCGCTGGTAACCGCGAACATGCCAATCGAGTCCTTCAGGCCCGTCTCACGCGGCGCAATGAAGTCCGACAACGCACGGCACACATCACCCTCGCGCGCTGTCTGCTGACGCAGGAAGAAGAGCTTCGTTCCATCCGCCAGCACTACATCATCGCCCTCAGCATTGGCCTCGAACAAGCCATACACACCGCGCGCCTGCACCCACTTCTCGCGCACCATGAGATCGAGCATCGCCTGCCCGTCCGCGAACAACTTCGTCGCCTCCGAGCCCTGCTTCTCATCACTCAAAATGCGCGGATACAAACCACGCAAGCCCCACGCGTGGAAGAACGGCGACCAGTCCACATACGGCACCAACTCTTCCAGCGGAAAGCCTTCCAACACGCGCACGCCCGTAAACGAGGGCTTCGCCAGATCTTCTTCACGCCACTCAATCGGGGTGCGAAGCTTGCGCGCCTTCTCAATCGGCAGCAGCTTCTGTTGCGGTGCGGAGTGCTGCTGACGCACGGCCTCATACTCGGCCGCATGCTGCAGTTTGAACGCCTCCGAGCTCTCTTCGCTCAGCAACGAAGTCGTCACCGGCACCGCACGCGAAGCATCGGTGACGTGCACGACAGGCTGCGAGTAATGCGGCGCAATCTTGATCGCCGTATGCGCACGACTCGTTGTCGCGCCACCGATCAACAGCGGCACCTTGAAGCCCTGGCGCTCCATCTCACGCGCAACATGCACCATCTCATCAAGCGATGGCGTAATCAGGCCGCTGAGGCCGATGATGTCTGCGCGAACTTCCTTCGCACGCTCGAGGATCTTCTCCGCAGGCACCATGACGCCCATGTCGATGACCTCGTAGTTATTGCAGGCCAGCACCACGCCGACGATGTTCTTGCCGATATCGTGGACGTCGCCCTTGACGGTCGCGAGCACGATCTTGCCCTGCGCCTTCACCTCGATACCCGCAGCAGCCAGCGCAGCCTTTTCCTCCTCCATAAACGGAGTGAGATACGCGACGGCTTTCTTCATCACGCGTGCCGACTTTACGACTTGCGGAAGGAACATTTTGCCTGCGCCGAAGAGGTCGCCGACGACGCTCATGCCTGCCATCAACGGGCCTTCGATCACCAGCAGGGGGCGCCCCAGCTTGGCGCGAGCCTCTTCGGTGTCTTCGTCGATATAGGTGTCAATGCCCTTCACCAGCGCGTGCGACAAGCGGGCTTCCACCGTGCCCGAGCGCCACTCCTCGACCTTCTTCTCTTCGGCCGCGCTTGTCCCGGCGCCAGCAGCCTTCAACGCTTCACCAAAGTCGACAAGGCGTTCGGTCGCATCGTCGCGACGGTTCAATAGAACATCTTCCACTAGAACTTTCAGTTCCGGTTCGATCTCCTCGTAGACCTCGAGCATTCCGGCGTTGACGATGCCCATGTCCATGCCTGCGGAGATCGCGTGATAGAGGAACGCCGAGTGCATCGCCTCGCGGACCTTGTTATTGCCGCGGAAGCTGAACGAGATGTTGGATACGCCACCCGACACCTTGGCGTGCGGCAGGTTCTGTTTGATCCATCGTGTCGCGTTGATGAAGTCGAGCGCGTAGTTGTTGTGCTCCTCCATGCCCGTCGCGACGGTCAGGATGTTTGGGTCGAAGATGATGTCTTCCGGGGGGAAGCCGATCTCATCGACGAGCAAGCGATACGCGCGTTCGCAGATGCGGATCTTGTCCTCATACGTCGCCGCCTGGCCATCCTCATCGAAAGCCATCACGACAACTGCGGCGCCGTACTTCAGCACCGTGCGGGCGTTTGCGCGGAACTTATCCTCGCCTTCCTTCAGCGAGATGGAGTTGACGATTCCCTTGCCCTGCAGGCACTTCAGGCCTGCCTCGATGACCTCCCACTTGGAGGAGTCCACCATGAAGGGAACCTTTGCCACTTCGGGCTCGCTGGCGAGCAGAAGAAGAAAGCGCGACATCGCGGCGACGCCGTCGATCATGCCTTCGTCCATGCAGATGTCGATGACGTTCGCGCCGTTCTCCACCTGCTGACGCGCAACGCTTACCGCGTCTTCGTACTTCCCTTCTTTGATCAGCTTGGCGAACTTGGGTGATCCCGCTACGTTCGTGCGCTCGCCGATCATCAGGTACACGCCGGGCTGCTGCGTAAATGGCTGCGAGCCCGACAGCCGCAAGGGCTTTGTTTCCACTACACTCACGCCGTCACCAACTCTCGTCCATAAACACGCGGGGCGACACCCTTCACCGCGTTCGCAATCGCTGCGATGTGCTCGGGCGTGTTGCCGCAGCAACCGCCTGCAATATTGATCAACCCATCCTGCGCAAAACCACCAAGAAAGCGGCCCATGTCCTCCGGACCAAGGTCAAAGCCGGTCTCCGACAAAGGGTTCGGCAGACCGGCATTCGGGTAAGCCGATACAGCCGAGGTCTTCGCTTTTGCCGAAAGCTCCGTCAAGAACGGGAACATAAGATCCGGCCCAAGCGAGCAGTTCAACCCGACGCTCAAAGGATTTACATGCGCCACCGCGTTCCAGAAAGCTTCCGTCGTCTGCGCCGAGATCAACGTCTCGCCACCACGGCCGACAGCAGCAGAAATCTGCACCGGCAGTTCGAGGCCGTCTTCATCGAAGACCTCGCGAATCGCGACGAGCGCGGCCTTGGCGTTCAAGCTGTCGAAGATCGTCTCCACGAGCAGCGTGTCGACACCGCCTGCGATGAGTGCACGGGTCTGCTCCTTGTAGGCGACGAGCACCTGATCGAAGCTCACCACGCGGAAGCCCGGGTCATCGGCGTCGGGCGAGTTCGATAGCGAGACGGTCAATGGGCCAATCGCGCCCGCGACAAAGCGCTGTATGCCGGTGTCGTTGCCGACGCGGTCGGCCCACTCGCGGCATTGGCGCGCACTGGTTTCGTTGATCTCCCACGCCAAATCGCGAAGCATAGGGTTTTCGAGCACCTCTTGATAGAACGCAGGGTCCTTGCGTCCGCCACGCTCTCGCGGGTCTTCGACGAAGAACTCGCTCTGCGAAATGCTCGTTGCGCCGAAGGTATTGGTCTCGATGATGTCCGCGCCGGCTTCCAGAAAGCGGCGATGAATGTCACCGATCATCTTCGGCTGCGTCAGCGAGAACATATCCCCGTTATTCAGCAGATCCTTCTCCGTATTCGCCCAGCGCTCTCCACGAATGTCCTTCTCGGTCATGCCATAGGTGCGAATCGTCGTCCCCATCGCACCATCGATGATCGCGATGCGCTCTTCCATCAACTTTGCCAGCGCGTGCTTTTCAGCCATCGTTCTAATCCTTCCAAGCAAAAGGCGAGCCCTGAAGGCTCGCCACTCGCGGGGTGTTTCCACTCCATGAACCCTGGGCCCGAAGCCCTGGACCCTGATTCGTTACGCCAGCACTTCGGCCTGTTCCTGATTCGACTTCGGAAGCCCCACCGGAATCTGCACCAGCAGGTCTTCCTTACGCATGACCATGGTGGTCGCGTTCAGGCTGGCCAGCTCAAAGCCGTGTCCGTGCGTGATCGCATCGGTCGGGCAGGCTTCCACACAGTAGCCGCAGAAGATGCAGCGGTTGTAATCAATGTTGTAGACCTTCGCATAGCGCTCGGCCGACGAGATGCGCTGCTCAGCCGTGTTGTCCGCAGCCTCGATATAAATGCAGTTCGACGGACAGGCAGCCGCGCAGAGGAAGCAGGCTACGCACTTTTCGAGCCCGTTCTCATCGCGCTGCAACTGATGCTTGCCACGAAAACGCTCCTGAAGCACTGCACCGCGCAGCGGTCCCTTGCCGTCCGGGTAGTTCTCTACCTCAGTCGGCTTGAAGGCTTCGCCCAACGTAATGGACATGCCCTTGGCAATAGCACCGATATTGCGAACGATCGACATGGCAACAGTATACGTCTTCTGCCTTTTGATTTGTCATCCTCACGCAATGCAGACTGGCTGGCCTACCCGCGATGAGCCCCTGACATCCAAGGAAGCAAAGGCCTATCGGCACAATCTACCGACACAACCAAGGAAAGGCGTACCCTGTACCCCATGAAACTCAAGCTTGCCACGCCAGCCCTTCTCGCAGCACTCCTCATCGCCGCTCCTCTCGTCGCCCAGGAGCATCACGACGAGACAGCGCCGATGCCCATGCACAAGCCCGTTCCGGCCTCCCACAGCCTGAACATCACCTTTCAGGGCCGCGTGACCAACCTGACGGTCGAAGATCTGCTGGCGCTGCCGCAACACACCCTGCACGTCCACAATGCTCATCGCAACACGGACGAGGATTACTCCGGCCCGCTGCTGATCGACGTGCTGGCCAAGGCGGGGTTGACCGTCAATGCCGAGACCGAACCGCTGATCAAGCACTCTGCACTGATCGCAACCGGCACCGACCAGTACTACGTGGTCTATGCAGCGATGGAGGCAGTTCCGTCGTTTTCCAAGGGACAGGTCATCGTAGCGGTCATGAAGTCCGGCCTGCCCGATACCGAAGGCGGCCTCATCCAGCTCATTAACGATAGTGACAAAAAGCCCGCGCGCTGGGTGCATGGACTGGCAAATATCAACCTGATGACCGTTGCTCAGAGTAAGTAGGGCCAGGGCTTAGGGTGCAGGGCTTAAGGTTTAGAAAAACAACATAGCTACAGAAGAAGGGCCGCAAGTTTGGATGCTCGCGGCCCTTCTCTATTCGGTAACTCTGACAGCCCGTTACTTCACCAATGCAGCTTTCATGACGCCGAACTCGCCCAGCCAGTTCGACAACCCTTCGATGAGGCCATGGCCTTCAACCGGGAGCGTTGTGGCCTGCATCATCGGACCGCTGCCGGTCGGGTTCGCGGCCTCTGCCTGCTCGCGAAGCTGACGCGCCAACGCCAGGTCAAAGCCCTCGCTCACCCATACCGAGTTGCCCGTGTGGACCAGCAGAACATCGCCTTCGCGTGTGGAGAAGACTCGCTCGTTCTCGTCCTTCTCGTCCGCCTGGCGGCGCTGCAGACCGTTGTACTGACGCGACATCTGCTGCTCAAAGACCTGGAAAAAGCTTGCGGCAGAGTCCGCGTTCTTCCAGCGCGAGAGGTACATCAGGCCGATCGACTTCGTCGTTCCCTTATCAGCTTCGCTGGCGTCCTTCTTCTGAGCGGCCAGGTAGATGCCACCAGCCCAGTTCGGTGCCAGCGCTTCCGCCAACGGACGGCCACCGAAGAGCTCCGTCGTCATGCGCACGTCCAACTCCCCCATTACGCCGACGTCGTAAGGCAGCCAACCGGCTTTGGTCAGCTCAGGATGAACGTCCGGCAGACGTAGCACCGGCATCGGCGCGTTCGCCAGATAGACGTCCGGGTGCAGGATCTGCGCGCTCGCCGACGGTGGAGCGTCCAAGACTCCGGCAAATGCTTTTTCCGTGCCACCAGATGCCAGGACCTTCGCCTCAAACACCAGGCCTTCGCGATACGGAAACAACAGCGCCTGCTGCAGTACGAGCGGAGCGCGTCCCAGCACGGGCGAGTCAGAGGAATCTCCTGCGCCGTTGGCCAGCATGTCGCCCATCTGCGGCACGTCGCGCAGCGTCTTGCCCCTGTAACCGTGAGTGTCCAGATAGTAGTCGGCGAAGGTCACCATCGCCTGCCCTTCGAGCACGGCCTCACGAGCGGTTCCGGCCTCGTCCGTCGCGATGTGCTCGTTATCTTCCTTCACGTTCTTCGCAACGCCTTCGGGTTCGGGGTCCTGCCACTTGCGCAGGTTCATGCGCTGGTCCTGCAGGGCATGCGTCAGTTCGTGCGCCATGACGGGCTTCTGCTGGTCGATCGGAACCCAGTCCAGCAGCGTCATCTGTTTGTTCTTGTTGTCGTAGTACCCGGCGATCTGTTCGGTGAGCAGACTCAGCAGGAACGGCCGCAGCTTGAAGTCGCGGTCGAGCATTCCGAACTTCTTCAGCACAAGTTCGCTGCGCTCCATGCGCTTGTTGCCCTTGTCTTCGTCGAACTTCGTCCGTAACTCTTTGGCCACGGCATCGCGCGGCACAAAGGCCACCTTTACGGGCTTGTGAATGGCAAGTCCGGTATCTTTGCTGACGAAGTGGAAGATGTCCTCTTCGCTCGAGAGGATGTCGCGCTTCTGCTCTTCGGTCAACTTGCCGTCCACCGCGATGGTCGTCTGCCCGCTTTCGAGCACAGGAGGCGTCGTCTGGCCCTTCGGAGCGCCCGCAGCCGGGGTGTTCGAATTCGGCGTTTTTGGAGTTTCGACCGCCTGAGCCTGTACCTGCAGCGTGCCAACCAACAGTCCTAATCCCACCAAACCAACGCCGAAACGACTATCCAATGCTGTTGCCTCCGTAAAACCCACTGCGTGTCATCCACGAGTCTACCCATACCCGGCAAACTTCGCCCAGCCTTAGTGGCTGGAGCGTAGGGTGACGGGACAAAAGCTCACCTCTACTCCGAAAGCAAAAGCAAAAGGGTGAGACGAAGAACAAGAGCAGCTACATCCTTCGCGCAGTATCGCACCGCGATTGAGGTGATTTATTTTGATATCACACCGATTCTCAAATCTTCCTCAGACACAGGCACCTCATGACATCGATTACTACGCGCAAGCTGCGTTTGTCCGCCCTGGCATCGATCCCCGCTCTCCTGCTTTCAGGCTGCGGTTTCGGAACGAGAAACATTACTTCGACTCCTTCAGCCGTTCGCGGAACCGTTTTTGGCGGCCAGCAGCCTGTCACGGGCTCGACCATTACCGTTTGGCAGGCTGGAGAAACCGGCTACGGCAGCGACCCGACCCAGTTGGCACAGACGACCACCGACGGCACAGGCAGCTTCAGTATTCCTGCGGGAAGCTACACCTGCACGGATGCCTCTGCCCCCGTTTACATCACAGCCTCGGGCGGCTATGCCAACCCCGCTTACGCCAACCCGAATATCCTTCTGGCTGCGGGCCTCGGCGCCTGCGGAACGGCACCCCAGGCGATCGTCAACATCAACGAAGTCACCACGGCGGCGACAGCCTATGCGCTCTCGCACTTCTTCACCACGGTCTTTGGTTCGTCCTCGACGAACGGCTTTGGCGCGACCCCAGGGGACATGGCTTCGCTTGAGCTTTCAAACGCCAACACCATTTCCATGCTGGTCGATATTCCGAGTGGTGTAGCCCGCGCCAGCAGCAATGGCATCACCCGCGAAGACACTCGTCTGAACACGATCGCCAACATCCTGGCCGCGTGCGTCAACGACTCTTCGAGCTTCTCGAACTGCGCGACGCTTTACAGCGATGTGCCTCCGCCCGCAGGCAGCACGAACACTCCGACCAACACGCTGCAGGCCGCGGTCAGCCTCGCACTCAACCCGACGCAGAACATCGGCAGCCTCTACTCGCTGCAAGCGGCGACGGCACCCTTTGTCGGTCTGCCGACGCAGCCTGACGATCTCGGCCTTGTTGTCGCTTACAGCAGCACGGACTTTGGACTTGCCATCAACAACGCGCTTCCCGGTGGAGGCTTCAGCAACATCGACATCGATCCCAACGGCCGTGTTTTCTTTCCCTCGGACGCAACCGGCAAAACAGGTATGGGCTACTTTGATCCATCGACGGGAAGTTTCAGCTCTTTGCTGGCGTCAGGTTTACTGGTCACGCCGCAATATCTTGCAATCACCCCGGATGGATTCGTTGCGGAATCAGACCTCGGCTCCAATGTGGTTGCAGCCCTCTCAAATGATCTAACGACGACGCAGACAGAAACTGTTGATACAGCAGGAGCTACCACCAGTGCCGCTTATCTCGTGGAAGGAGAGGAACTTCTTCTTGGAGAACATACCGCCAGTGGAGCGAATACGGTTACTTATGGAGGTGGAAGTATTGGCGCGTTTAGTGCTCCTATAACAAGCATCAATATTGGTTTAGCCTCTCAGACGATCTTCGCTATGACGGGAGGTTTATCCTCCCCCTGCTCACTCGAAGCACTGACCGATGTGGACGACGTTTACACCACCCAGACCTTGTCCGCGACCTCCAGCAACTGCCAGAGCGGCGGTCTATACGCCGCAAGCAACGGTAACAACGCAGTTGCGGTCGGCGCAGCCTCCACCGCGGACCAGCTTTGCACCAACCTCAACGGATGCCTCCCCATTCCGTTTCTAGTTCAGCCTGAAGGCATTGCCCTTGACGGCGGCTTGACCACATGGACTGCCGATGCAGGAAACAACGCAATTGTCGGGGTAAACACCGAGGTCAGCGTCTTCCAGCACCCTGCGACTTTGCCTCGCCCTTACGGGTTGGCCATTGATGGCAGCGGCAACGTATGGGTCTCGAACGCTGGGTGCGTCGCGACCACGACGGACTCCTGCACGCCCGGCACGTTCGTGCTGAGCGAGTTGGTAGGTGCAGCCGCGCCGACCATCGCTCCTCTTGGAAACCAGGTTGGGGATGTGTATGCCGGAACCAAACCCCAGGCACGCACTACGGTCACGCAATCGCTGTCCCTGCACCAATTGCTTTCCCACTCGATCAAGAAGTAGTCAGAAGCCGCCGTTTCCCCCTTCCGCCGCTCCCTTGGGCGGCAGGAGAAACGGCGGCTTTTTCTATCTGCGCGTTTGCGTCACTACAATGGTTGTGGAACGCCGCGCATCTCCTGACGGCGAAGATCATCCAACAGTCCGACGCATGATGCCTTCAAACCAGATCCAGCCCCTCCTCGAATCCGCCGCACTCGCGCAGCTTGCTGACCGTGCGTTCCTCCGCATCACCGGCTCTGACGCCACGCGTTGGCTCAACGGTATGGTGACGAACTCTATCCAGGCCATGCAGCCCGGCGAAGGCAGCTATAACTTCCTGCTGAACGCGCAGGGCCGCATCATGGGCGATGCGTATATCTATCGCGAGCACAGCGAGCCAATCACCTACCTGCTCGCCACCAGCAGCGCACAGGTGGAAGCGATCCGCTCGCTGCTGGACAAGTTCATCATCATGGACGATGTCGAGCTTGCCGACGCCGCACTCGAGCAAACCTCCCTGCTTCTCAGCGGCCCGGAGGCGGCGGTAGCGTTGCAGCGCGCAGGCTTGCCAGCGGTCGGCCCCCTTCGCCTTGCCCTGGCCGATACAGCGCACGGCCCGGTACTACTGACAACGACGCAGGCCGCAGGCACCTTTGAGCTTCGCGCGGAAGCAGCGACCATCGCTGCGCTGCAAGCTGCGCTCGCTCTGCCGGAACTCTCTTCCGCAGCACTTGAAGCTTTCCGCGTCTTCACCGGCACACCGCTTTACGGCACGGACATTCGCAACACCGACACGGCCAAGGACCTGCCTCAGGAGACCAACCAGCCCCACGCCCTGCACTTCAGCAAGGGCTGCTACCTCGGCCAGGAAATCGTCGAGCGCATCCGCTCGCGCGGTCAGGTCCACAAGCTCTTCACAAAGTTCGAGCTCACCGGCGCTCTTCCGGAGCAACTGCCTGCGCCGCTTGAGTCAGAAGGCAAGCCCGCAGGCGAGTTGACGAGCGCAACCCAGATCGGCGATAAGCTCTACGCGCTCGGCTACGCCCGCCGCGAGTTTCTGGAGCTGAAGAAACCGATAACCTATAGCGGTGGCACCGCGACACCACGCCTCTAACCGCCAACGCATCCAACGAGTTACGCAACATCGATTCACCCGACATTCCGAAGCAAAGCGAGAACATCATGGCCGACAAGCCCTTCGTCATCAACGACCGCCGCAAGTTCACCGCCGAAGGCGACATCCGCCCCGACGTGGAGCGCTCCCCTGCCGAGCCCACGCCTGAGCCCAGTGCTCCTGTAGCTGCCGAAGCCGAGGCCTCGCGCGGTCCGCAGCTCGTCACCGAAGCTACGGCCCCGGAAGAGACCGTAGCCGCGGAAGCTCCCGCAGCAGCCAGCGAAGAGGCCGAGCAGCAGGCTTATCCCGAGATCCCAGCCGAGCAGTTTGAGCAGGTGACGCGTGCGTACAACGCCACGCTCGACCGGCTCGATACCGCTGTGCGCGCGATGGATCCCGGCGGCCAGCACATGCCCGCGATGAACTTCGAGCGCTTCATTCAGTCGCTCTACATGCAGGCGCTCATGCAACTTGGCGGCATTCAGGACCCCAGCGGCCAGCCACCGCGTGTCGACCTCATGGGTGCACGCTCGACGATCGACATGCTGGGCCTCATCAGCGAAAAGGCAGACGGCAACCTCAACGAGAGCGAGACCAAGCTGCTCACCTCCGCGCTCTTTGAGCTGCGCATGGCGTTCCTCGAAGTCACACAGGCGCTCTCTCAGCAGGCCGCCCAGCGTGGCCCCGGTGGCGCACCGGGCTCCATGCCTCCACCCCCGGGTGGGCCCACGCTCATCCGCTAAGCAGAACAGCAAATTCAACGGCGTGCCTTCGTGGCACGCCGTTGAATTTAGCCCTTAGCTTTGTTCCGCAAGGCTTTCTCCACAGGGCCACGAACAGCCCATACTCCGCTACCCTAGAGGAAGCAGATGCAAGCCACCCTGACTTTCTTCGGCACCGGTACCAGCATGGGAGTTCCCACGCTGGGCTGCCCGTGCGCCGTCTGTCAGGACGCCTATCTTCCGGGCTCACCGAACCGTCGTACCCGGCCTTCGATTCTGCTCAGCTTCAACGCGCACAACGTCCTCATCGATACCGGCCCGGACTTCCACGTGCAGGCTGTGCGCGAGCATCTTTCGAGCGTCGACGCCGTGCTCTACACCCACGGTCACGCCGACCACATCCTCGGCATGGATGACCTCCGCCCGCTTTCCTTCGGCAAGCCCGGCGGCCTGCCGCTCTTCGCCGACAACCTCACCGCGCCGGTCATCGAGCGTGTCTTCGAGTACACCTTCCGCAAGGTCGACCGCTACCCGACTTCGGCACGCGTTGAGATGAACCGTATTCCATCCACACCAGGCGCACGCATTCCTCTGCTCGGTACGGAGTTCGTGCGTATCCCCGTCACGCATGGGCGAAACACGATCACCGGTTATCGATTCGGCTCCGCCGCCTACCTGACGGACATGAGCGACATTCCAGAAGACGCCCTTCCGCTGCTGCAGGGCCTGGACATCCTGATCCTTGACGCTCTGCGCCGCGAGCCGCACCCGTCGCACTCACACCTCGCGAAGTCGGTCGCACTCGTCGAGCAACTCAAGCCCAAACGAGCCTTCTTCACGCACATCTCTCACGACCTCGATCACAACGCCATCAACGCCGAGCTACCGCCCCACATTCAGCTCGCACACGACAGCCTCAAGCTGGACTTCGACATCAGCCCCATCCCATAGCAATGAAGATTTTTCGCTCCATCGACGAACTCACCAACGCGCTGCCTGCAGGCACGCGCTCGGTTGTCACCATCGGCAACTTCGACGGCGTGCACCTCGGCCACCAGATGGTGATTCGCAACGTACGCACGCGTGCCCGGCAACTCAACGCGCTTGCTATCGCCGTCACCTTCGATCCGCATCCTTCGCACGTCCTGCGCCCCGAGCCGCGCCTTCGCCTGCTTACGCCCGTGGACGAGAAGCTCCGCCTCCTCGCGGCTACCGGGCTCGACGCCGTTCTGCTGCTGCCCTTCACCGAAGACCTGCGCCACACCTCCGCGCGCAGCTTCGCGGAGAACGTCCTCCGCAACGGCCTCAACGCCATCGAAGTCCACGAAGGGGAGACCTTCCGCTTCGGCCACCATGCCGAGGCCGACATCCGGTCGCTTGCGCAGCTTGGCCATGACTTTGCGTTCTCTGTCCGCGCCTGGCAACCGTTCGTGCTGCGCGGCGACGCCGTCTCCTCCAGCCGCATCCGCTCGCTGGTCGCCAGGGGTGAACTTTCCGAGGCACGCGCGCTGCTCGGGCGCAGCTTCTCCGTACGCTCGACGCCAGCCTCCGGCCGTGGCTACGGGACGAAGTACGCTGTGCCCACGATCAACATCGCGCCCTACGCTGATCTTCTGCCCGCAAACGGCGTCTACATTACAACGCTGCGTATCGGCGAAGGCCCCGATGCTCGCCTCTTCCGCGGCGTTACGAACGCGGGGAACCGTCCGACCTTTGGCGCGGACTCCTTCGCAGTCGAGTCCTACCTCTTCCACTTCGAGCCGTTGGAACTAACCGAGCAAACACCGCTGGAGCTGACCTTCCTCAAGCGACTTCGCGCCGAACAACGCTTTGAGTCCCCCGACCTGCTGAAGCAACAGATTGGCCGCGACGTCGCCCGCGCGCAACGCTTCTTCGGTCTTTGCCACGCACTCGATAAGTCCAACCGTTAGCTGGCCTTTCTGTTGACGAAAGATAAAAAGCTCCACGAACTTCTTCGTGGAGCTTTGCGTTTCTAACGACCGTTATGTCGAGGTTTCTCTTACTCAGGCAAATCGTGCATTAAGGCTTAGACGCTCCAGCCTTCGGCGGCCCAGCCACGACGGGAGGCTTGACTACCGGCTTACTTGCCGGAGCAACGGGCTTCGCAGCAGAGACTGCGCCTTCACTACCTCCCACAGGAGCAGGCTCCGGCTGCATCCGAATCACCGGGGCAGGGGGAGAATCGTCGTCATCGTCGGAGTCATCGTCGTCAGACTTCGCAGGCTTCTTCGCCACAATAGGCTGCTCGCCAGCCGGTGCCACTGGCACATCCAGCTGCTTCTTCGGCGCGTCGTAGCGGGCGAACTGCTCGTTCGGAACCTTCTCCGTCGCCACCTTCATGAAGTCCATCCACGCTGGCAAGGCGGCCTTTGCGCCGGTTTCCTTGTCACCGAGCGGCTGCGAAGGGTTGTCATACCCCACCCAGACACCGCACGTCACCGACGGCGAAAAGCCCAGGAACCATGCGTCGGTGAAGCTGTTCGTCGTACCCGTCTTGCCACCCAAAGCATGGTGGAGCTGCAACGCCTGCGTCGCCGTGCCGTGATTCACCACGGCCTCCAGCAGCACCATCATCTTGCGCGCGATGTCGAGCGTGATGACTTCCTTCACCTCAGGCGTCTTCTGTTCCAGCGGCAGGCCATCAGCCTGTGCCACGCGGCGAATGTAATGCGGAGCGATGCGAATGCCGTCGTTCGGGAAGACACTGTAGCTCGCGACCTGCTCGCTCAACGTAATGCCAGCCGCTCCGATAGCCACCGGCAGGAAGTTCGGCAGAGGGCTGGTCACGCCAAAGTTCCGCGCCACTTCGATCACCTTCTTGATGCCGACCTTATCCGCCAACCGCAGAGCCGGGATATTGCGCGACTCCGCAAACGCATCCGTCAGCGTCATCGGTCCCTTCCAGTCGGCCTCGTAGTTGTGCGGCGTATACGGCCCGTTCGGCGTGTAGAAGCTCGCAGGCGAATCCATCACGATGTCTGACGGCTTCATGCCCGCCTCAAACGCCGCAACGTAGTCATATGGCTTGAACGACGATCCGACCTGCCGCTGTGCCTGTGTCGCACGGTTGAACTGGCTAAGAGCAAAGTCACGTCCACCCACCATCGCCAGCACTTCGCCGTTGGCGTTGTTCACCGCCATGATCGCACCCTGCGCGCCAGAGTCCTGCTCCAGCAGCAGCTTCGGAGTCTCCCCTGCCACCTTTGCCGCAATCTTCACATAAACAATGTCGCCGGGCTTGGCCAGGTCAGTCGCCTTCGTCTTCTGCGTCCAGATCCACTGCGTCGCGTCCATCGTGGACTCCACCGCACCGATGCGCACTGTCATCCTGGTCGGCGTCACCTCTGTAACTAGCGCGTGGAAGTACGCACCCTCCACCACAGGCTGCGCCCAATCAGGATGCTTGTACTCTTCGAGCGTCTGCGTGCCGTTCAATACGTTCTGCAGGCGCCCCTTCCAGCCACGACGACGCTCATACGTGGCCAAGTCATCCAGCAACGCCTTCTGGGCCGCACGCTGCATGTCGAGATCGAGCGTTGTGTATACCCGGAGCCCCGCGCCGTGCACCTCTTCGACACCGTACTCGTGCTCCAGTTGACGCCGCACCTCTTCGACAAAGTACGGAGCCTCAGAGTTCGCAGGCGTCTCAAGTTTCAGCCCCAGCGGAGCGTTCTTCGCCTCGGTGTACTGCCCGAGCGTGATCTTGTGGTCTTCGAGCATCTCGCTCAGTACCAGGTTTCGGCGGCGCAACGCGCGCTCTGGGTGCCGCACCGGGGAGAATTCCTCCGGGCCCTTGGGCAACCCCGCCAGCGTTGCTGCTTCCGGCAGCGTCAGGTCGCGAGCGTGCTTGGAGAAGTAATACTCTGCGCCTGCTTCAAACCCGTACGTTCCACGGCCAAGGTAAATCTGGTTCGCGTAGAGCGCAAAGATCTGCTGCTTGGTGAAGTGGCGCTCGATCTGTAGCGTCAGGAAAATCTCCTGCAGCTTGCGACCGTACGTCTTTTCGCTCGAGAGAAACAGATTGCGCGCCAGTTGCATCGTCAGCGTCGACGCGCCCTGCGAACGCTTCTTCGAGTGCAGATCCTTCCACGCCGCTCCGATCACGCGAATCAGATTCACGCCGCCATTCGTCATGAAGTTCTTATCTTCAATCGACAGAATCGCGTCGCGCAGTACCGGAGGGAAATCAGAGTACGGCACAACAATGCGGCGCTCGAGTGCGAAGGAGCCAATCACCTTGCCATGAATGTCGAGTAGCTCTGTCGTCGTGCTGGGCCGGTATCGTTCAAGGTCCGCCATCTGCGGCAGGTTGATCGAGTACGTCATCATCAGCCCGACCATCACGCCAAAAATGGCAGAAGCGCCGATCAGCAGCCAAAACGCCGCCTTCGCCGCAATCTTGCGCGAGCGAAACTCCGGCTCACGAAACGGAAATTTGCCCATCGCGCGCCAGAAGGTTTCGCGCACGCGACCATCGGCCGCAGACTGGGTCCGCTTCGTCGATTCCTGATTCAAGAGGCTCACGGCAAGCTCCACCTTACCACGCACCTGCCAACTTGCTCACCCCGACCGCGCGCTCGCGGCAAGCCTTCCATCGGATCAACAGGACTCAGTATGCTCCGTCCTTCCCCGGCTCCTCTGAAAACGAAAAAGCGGCGGGCCGAAGCCGCCGCTTTTTCAGGTATCGCGAAGAAACTACGCTGCAGCCGTCTTCGCCTTCAGCATTTCGAGTCCCTTGTTCAACTGGGCATCGACCAGCGGTGCCTTCTTCTTCACAGCGGTCTTGGTCGCAGCGTCCTTCGCAGGAGCAGCATCGTCATCCACCGAATCATCCGACAGATCGTTGGAAACCAACGTAGCAGGCGTTACGCCTGCATCTTCGAACTTCTTCCCGTCCGGAGCGGCATACTTGGCGATGGAGAGAATCAACGCTCCGCCATCAGGCATATCGAATGTTTTCGACTGCACACCTTCACCAAAGGTACGCTCGCCAACGAGTTCACCGCGCTTGCTATCGGCAATCGCCGCAGCAGCCAGTTCAGCTGCTCCAGCCGTGCCACGGTTTACCAGAACAACCAGCGGCGACTTCGTGTTCACAGCCTTCGAAGCCTCTGCCGTAAATGTCTGCTTGGCAACCTTCTGACCCTCTAGGGTCGCCAGCGTTCCCGAAGCAACAAAGAAGTTCGCCAGTCGCACGCCTTCGCTCATGTCACCCGTGGCGACATCACGCAGGTCGAGCAGAATCTTCTTACCCGGCTGCTTAGAAGCAGCCTTCAGCTTGCCTTCGATCGCCGAAACATGATCCTTATCCAGAACAACCGGCTTCAGATACACGATCGAGCCGTTCTCGTATGCGGTCTCCGATGGGGCCGGTTCCACGATAACGACGCGATTCACCGTGATCGGCTCAGGCTTTGCCGAACGCGGACGCAACACACCAAGCTTCAACTCCGAACCAGGCGCACCCACCATCATCAGCTGGATCATCGCCAGCGAGATGTCGCGCGTGTCCTTGCCGTTGATAGCTTCGAGAATGTCACCATCGTTCAAATTTGCCTTGTCTGCGGGCGAACCCGGAACAACACTGACGACCGTCGCATAGCCAAAGCGCTTGGACATAACAACGCCAATCTGTCCCTTACCCTGCTTGGCATCTTTCCACGCCTTGTAATCATCGGGATTCAAATAGCTCGAATCTGCATCCAGCGACTCCAACAAACCACGCAGCGCACCGTGCGTCACCTTGGTGATGTTCGGATCTTCCACGTAGTCGTTCTGCACGTGCTGCAGCACTTCCCTGTAGACGTTGATCTGGCGATACGCACCGTCCTGCGGGCCATCGCTCGCCGCATGGACACCATGGAAGTTCACGCCCAGAAACAGGCCAAGCAACACCACTACCGATACCGCCAGCAAACCCAGCTTTGCGCTCTTAGGCATAGACGAAGAACTCGCTCCAGTCACAAACAGAAACACACCGGTAAAACTACCAGTCAACGCAGTTTAGACGCACCACGCACGAATAGGATACCCCCACAGCCTTCGCCATCTCTTTCCCGCGCTTCATTATGTCCCTGTGATCGATTTCCCCACAGAAGCATCGGCGATCCACCTTGCAACCCACAGCCCTCTCGCCTAGAATAGACAAGTCGCAGGTTCGCGGATTTACCGCTGGAAGCTCGGCATCACCCGGCGGTGTAGCTCAGATGGTTAGAGCGACGGACTCATAACCCGTAGGTCACTGGTTCGATTCCAGTCACCGCCACCACTTTCTTTAAAAAACACTCTTTTCTAAAAGCCACGCGTTTGCACCGAGCCTTTCTAACTCGTCCGCTGCTCGCCCTGGCCACCTTCTTTGACCAGCCCTGCAAAATTGCCTCCGACAGCCTTGGCTGCCGCCTGCAGCCCTATTTGACCGGCCTCTATATCGTCGCCGGCATTCTGGGATTGGTGCTCGTCGCGGTCATCGCCGCCGCCATTCAGCAGTACCGCCGTAACAAGCGCACGGACCTCAAACCTCAATGACCGCCAGCCTGAACGTCCTCGGCGTCATCCCTGCGCGCCTCGCCTCCACGCGCCTGCCTCGGAAGGTTCTGCTCCCCCTCGCAGGTGAACCGCTGCTTGCGTGGGTCTACGCCGCGGCGAAACGCTGCCCGCAGTTCTCTGACGTCGTGATCGCCTGCGACTCGCAGGAGGTGGCGAACCTCTGCGCCGAACGCAACTGGCCCTACCAGCTCACCTCGCCAGAGCTTCCCTCCGGCACCGACCGCCTGCACGCTGTCGCCCAGCAGATTCCCGCCGACATCTACGTCAACGTCCAGGGCGACGAACCCCTGCTGCGCGTCGGCCACATCGCCGCGCTGCTTGCCCCGTTTGCTCAGCCACACGTCGACGTCACGACGCTGAAAGTCCGCTGCACGTCCGAAAATATCGGCAACCCGAACGCCGTCAAAGTAGTCACCGCCAACGATGGCCGCGCACTCTACTTCTCCCGAGCCACCATCCCCTACGACCGCGACGCCGCCGGCAACGTAACCTACTTCAAGCATCTCGGTCTGTACGCCTATCGAGCCGCAGCCTTGCGCCGCTTCGCCGAGCTCCCACCCTCACCGCTCGAACAGATCGAACGCCTCGAGCAGCTTCGCCTGCTTGAAAACGGTCTCGCACTCTACGTTACAGAGACGGAGCACGACACCATCGGCGTCGATACGGAAGCCGACCTGGAACGCGTAGCCGCGTTGCTCCAGGCTCCCCAGGCATAGCCTGCTAAACAGTCTTCGCTTCAAACTCCAGCAGCGGCCCGACCGTCTCAATCAGCTGCACATCCGCAAGCGATTGAACCACCCAGTCCGCTCGCGCCTCGCGCACCTGCTCAATCGTGTGCGACGTAACCACGCCGAGTACGCGAGCCCCCGCAGCGTGTCCTGCCTTCATGCCGCTTGGAGCATCTTCCATCACGACACACTGCGCCGGATCAAAGCCCAGCAGCTCCGCTCCCTTGCGATAGGGCTCAGGATCAGGCTTGCCTTTGGTCACGTCATCGGCCGTGATGTAGCGCTCCGGCAACGGTAACCCCGCAGCCTTCACGCGAGCCTCCATCAACCGTCCACTCGCTGAAGTCACGATCGTCCAACGCCCCGCAGGCAGGCTGGCCAGCAGAGCTGCGGCCCCAGGCAGAACATGCACATCTGCGACGTCAGCAATCTCCAGGTCTTCGATCACGCGCAAACCTTCCTGCGGATCGATCCACGGAGCTGACTGCTTCACGATGTCAATTGCCCGCACACCGTGCGGAATCTGAAACGTCTCCCAGCCCGGTACGTTGTACATCTGCGCCCAACGCTTCCAGCAGCGTTCGGCGCTGGCAATCGAAGACAGCAGCACGCCGTCCATATCAAACAAGAGCGCTGCTGCTTCGAATGCCGCCACTTACTTCCCGCCTTCGAGCACAAACTTCTGTGCTGCATCCAGGACCATCTTCACGCTCTCCTGCGAACAGCTCTCGCAGTACACGCGCAGCAACGGCTCCGTGCCGCTGGCGCGCAGCAGTAGCCACGTCTCCGCAGCGTTGGGCTTGCCTGCACAGGCCGGGTTCTCCAGGTAAAACTTGATGCCGTCGAGCGTCTCAGTCTTCAGAACCTTCAGCCCTGCAACCTCGCTCACACCAGCCTTCGCGCGTGCAATCGCCGACTCCTTGACGTCGTTAGTAATGTGCATGTCGACACGACCATACTGGTGCTCGCCGTACTCTTCCTGCAGCGCCGCCACAAGCTCGCCAAGCGTCTTCTTCTCATCCGCCATCACGTTCGCAATCAGCAGGCTGTTCAGCAGACCATCGCGCTCCGGCAGGTGCTTCGAGATGCCGATGCCGCCGGACTCTTCGCCGCCGATCAGAATGTCCTGTTCGAGCATCAGATCGCAGACAAACTTGAAGCCGATACCGTGCTCGTGCAGCTTGCGACCGTACTTCGCCGAGATGCGGTCCAGCATCTTCGTCGTGTTGAACGCACGCGTCACATCGCCCGGCCATCCCTTGCGCTTCAACAGCCACTCGAGAATTACTGCGTAGACCTTATGGGCATCAACAACGTTGCCGTTCTCGTCCACCGCGCCGATGCGATCAGCATCGCCGTCCGTGATCAGACCAGCATCACACTTGGCTTCGACAACGGCCTTCTGCGTCGGTGCAATGTGCGGAAGAATCGGCTCCGGGTTGATGCCCGGGAACGCCGGATTCCACTCCGAGCGGAACTCCACAAACGGAATGCCTGCGCGCGTAAAGATGCCCGCAAGGTAGCCCTTGCCCGCGCCATACATCGTGTCGATCAGGAAGCGGTAGCCCGAAGCCTTGATCGCCTTGAGATCGACAAACGCCTCCAGAGCCGCGATGTACTCCGGCGAGAAGTCGACCTCTTCGATTGGCGCCTTCTCCGCCGCTTCCGGCAACGGCTTCAGCAGGTAGCTTTCGATCGACTTGATGATTCCGGGCGAACCCGATCCACCGTAGCTCGCCTTGTACTTCACACCGTTCCACTCGGCCGGGTTGTGGCTCGACGTAATCATCACGCCGCCAGCAGCCTTGCGCCCACGCACCGCAAACGACAGCTCCGGCGTCGGCGTCACCTTGTTGCCGAGCGCCACAGGAATGCCTGCCGTCGCCAGCACTTCGGCCACCACCTTGGCAAAGGACTTCGAACCGAAGCGCGTGTCATAGCCGATGCAAACACCAGCCTTTGCGTCTTCCTGCTCGATCACATAGTGCGCAATCGCCCGCGCAGCTACGCGCACGTTCTCATACGTAAAGTCGTCGGCAATAATGCCGCGCCAGCCGTCAGTACCGAACTTCACCACCGTCGTTTCGCTCATCGCACTCTCTCTCAAACGATCAAGACGAAAGATCATTCTGATCTCTCGTCTCTGATCTCTCGTTTCGGATCACGTACTAAATCAAATCTTCTCGGCCGCCTTCGTGCACAGCCCGCACAATCTTACTGACATCCTGCGAACGCGCGCGCGTCGTGATCAGCAGAGCGTCTTCCGTCTCCACCACGACCAGGTCATCGACACCCAGCAACGCAACCGTCTTACCCGGCGCATACACATAGTTGCCGCTCGACTGGATCGCAAATACGCCCGTCGTCTCACCATCGAGCACGTTGTCGCCCTCGTGCTCAACGCGGTGTTCATACAAGGAAGCCCACGAGCCAAGATCATTCCATCCGAAGTCTGCCGGCAGGCAGTAGATGTCCGAACGCTTCTCGCCCTTGGTCGAACGGCGTTCGAGGATCGCGTAATCCACCGAGATGTTCTCGCAGTTCGGGTACTCCCGCGCAAACACTGCGTCGAACTCCGGCGTGCCGTACGCAGCCGCAATCTTCTCCAGCGGCTCGGCGAGATCAGGAATGTGCTCGCGAACGGCAGCACACAGAGTCTTCGCGCTCCACAGGAAGATGCCACCGTTCCAAACGAAGTTCCCTGCCGCCAGAAACTTCTCGGCGGTGTGAGCGTCCGGCTTTTCACGGAAGCGCTTCACGCGATGCACAACGATCGGCGCAAAGCCCTTCGCCTGCTCATCACGCTCGTACACCGCGCCCTGCTCGATGTAGCCGTATCCCGTCTCAGCACGAGTCGGCGGAACACCGAGCACCACGATGTTTTCGCCTGCAGCAGCAAGCTCGATGCCCTTCGCAAGAACCTCGGCAAAGCGCTTCGTGTTCGCCACCACGTGGTCGCTGGGGAAGATGCCCAGCACCGTCTCCGGCGCTGCCTTCTCCAGCAGGAACGCAGCCAGCGCACACGCAGGCGCAGTGTTTCGCGCACAAGGCTCGCTGATAACGTGCTCGCCAGTGACTTCCGGCAACTGCTCCACGATCACATCGCGAAGCCAGCCATTCGTGATCACCCACGTATCCGCAGCGGACGCGACCGGCTTCAACCGAGCCAGCGTCTGCTGAATCATCGTACGAGTGCCTTCAAGCGCCAGCACCTGCTTGGCGCGGGCGCGGCGCGAGCGCGGCCAGAACCGCGTCCCGCTACCGCCTGCCAGAATGACCGGTGCAAACTTCACAGCATCGTTGCTTGCCATCGTCGCCATGCGCTCCCGCGCGAACTACTTCAGGTTGCCGAGGAAGGTACGCAGGCGCTCGATGCCCTTGTCGATCACATCAGCCGACACCGCATACGACAGGCGAATGTGCTCCTTCGTGCCGAACGGCTCAGCAGGAACGCACACGATGTGCGCTTCCGTCAGCAGCTTCGCGGCGAGGTCGCTTGCGCTCGTAATGCCACCCTTGCCGATGAAGTTCTTGATGTTCGGATAGACGTAGAACGCACCCTGCGGCACCGTGCACGTCAGGCCAGGAATCGTCTTGAAGCCTTCCAGCACGCGGTCGCGAAGCTTGATGTAATCCGCACGCATCTCCGCAACGCACTCCTGCGACGACGACAGAGCTGCGATCGACGCACGCTGCACGATGCTCGACGTGTTTGACGTCGACTGTGACTGCAGCTTGCTCATCGCCGAGATGATCTGCTTCGGTCCCAGCGCAAAGCCAGCACGCCAGCCCGTCATCGCATAGGTCTTCGAGAGCGAGCCGAGCACGATGATGTGCTCCTTGCACTCGGTCAGCGAAGCGCCCGAGTAGATGTCGCCATCGAACGCGAGGTACACGTAGCACTCGTCGAGCAGCGCATAGATGCCGCGCTCATGGCAAAGCTGAATGATCGCGAACAGGTCTTCCTTCGGCAGAATCGCGCCCGAGGGGTTCGACGGAAAGTTGAGAATGATCGCCTTCGTCTTCGGCGTGATCGCGGCTTCGATCATCTCCTTCGTCACGCGGAAGTTCTCCGCTTCGCTCGTCTCGACGAAGACGCACTTGCCGCCGACGAACTCAACGATGTCCTTGTAGCTCACCCAGAACGGCGTCGGGATGATGACCTCATCGCCGTGGTCGATCAGAACTTCTGCGGCGTTGAAGATTGCCAGCTTGCCGCCTGCCGAAAACACGCACTCTTCCGGCGTGTAATTCGTGCCAAAGTCCTCCGCATGACGATCGACGATCGCCTTACGCACCTGCGGGATACCGGCTACAGCCGTGTAACGCGTGAAGTTCGAATGAATCGCTTCAATGGCTGCGTCTTTGATGTGCTGCGGGGTCGAGAAGTGCGGCTCACCGGCACCGAAGTCGGCGAGGTCAATCCCTGCAGCCTTCATCTTCAGCGCTTCGGCAGTAATGGCCATCGTGGCCGATACTTCAATACGGTTGATGCGGTCGGTAAGAACTTTGCGTGATGCAGCTGTAGCTGAACTCATGCAAACAGTTTCGCAGATTCCGCCGTGTGAAACTACCCCACCGCGTACATCCTTTGGAGCGTTTATCGACGCTTTCGTAACACCCACGTCGTCATGCACCGGTGGTCCTGCACGACGGTCGTTTTCAGCGGGTCCACCATCAGCGCATTCATCTGCTCGGTCATCGACATCAAAGCGGCTTCATCCACCAGAAACCACTCACTGCCATCGTTGATCCGGAAGATCTGCCCATGCAGCCGTTCAAACTCCATGCCAATGCGCGAACCCAACCGGCAGAACAGGACACCGCCCGGCTTTACGCACCGCCAAAGCTCCTCCACCATCGCCAGAAAGTGCTCTTCGTCCCGCGCAAAGTGCAGCACCGAGTTACACAGCACCACGTCGGCCACGCCGTCTTCAAACGGCATCGACTCAATCGCACCCACGCGGAAGTTCTCTGCCGGAAGCTCCGGAGCCAGCAACCCCGCCAGCGCCCGAACATGCTCCACGCCCGCTGGATTCGCATCCAACGCCAGCACCTTGCAGCCTTCGCGCAGCAGGTAAACCAGGTTCCGACCGTAGCCGCAGCCAGCGTCCAACACCGTCATCGGCGGCGCAATATTACCGCGCAGAATCTGGTCAAAAACGTAAATATCGATCTGCCCGAACTGCTCCTCCAGGCTCATCGTCCCCACGGGGGAGTTATGCATCCAAACGCTCCGGAACCTTTCGGCGCAACCGCTCCAGCACCACCGGCGGCACCAGTTCTGAGATATCTCCGCCTAGCTCCACCACGCCTTTGATCATCCGCGAGCTCACATACGTGTACTTCTCTGCGGGCATCATAAAGAGCGTCTCCAGCTCCGGCGCCAGCTTGCGATTCATCATCGCCATCTGAAACTCGTACTCGTAATCGGAGACCGCGCGAATACCGCGAATCACGGCGCGCGCCTGAATCGACCGGGCAAACTCCACCATCAGCCCATCGAACGTCGCCACACGAACGTTACCAAACTCACGCACCGCCTCGCGCGTCATCTCTTCGCGCTCCGGCACGCTGAACAGCGGCGCGCCCTTCTCCGAGTTGCGCAGAATGGCCACGACCAGTTCATCGGCCAACCGCGCTCCTCGCGCAATCAGGTCCAGGTGCCCATTCGTCAACGGATCAAACGTTCCGGGATATATCGCAATCAAAGACATCGCATCAGCAGAATACAGTCTCGCTCCCCCAAGTGCATCTTCACGGGACCAGCCACAAAACTCTGCGAACACTTTTGCCTCTTCGCCGGTCACACTCTCAGCAGAAAATATTGACCCGCCGTGCCCCATTTTCAGAGGCGCGGTGTCTAAGCCACTGTCACACCTATCCGCCTCACCGAGGACACCCACCATGCCGCGCCCGCTCTACCTGCTCACCGCGCCGTTCCTTCTTCTCCCTCTCAGCCTTCATGCTCAGCGCCCAAAACCAGCCTCCGAGACATCCCTCCCGGTCACCCACGTCTCGCTTTATAAAAACGGCGTCGGCTACTTCGAACTCTCAGGCCACGTCACCGGCAACGCCGCCGTCACCATCCCCTTCACCAGCTCGCAGCTCAACGACGTCCTGCAGTCGCTCACCGCCATCGACCTCAACGGCGGACGCATCTCTGGAGCGGGCTACAACTCCACCACACCGCTCGAGCAACAGCTCAAAACGCTCTCCCTCAACCTCAACGAGAACCCCACCGCCGCCGACTTCTACGCGGCGATTCGTGGCGCCCGTGTGGCCGTATCGTCCGGCGGAGCCAGCATCACCGGACGCCTGCTCTCCGTCGAAGCCCGCTCCACCGAGATCAAAGGCGAAGACACGAAGACCGCCGACAAATACTTCCTCACCGTAGCCTCCGACGAAGGCACCGTCCGCACCGTCGAGCTCACCGCCACCACCAGCGTCCGCCTGCTCGACACCGCGCTCCACACCGACGTCACCCGCTACCTGCAACTGCTCGACTCCAACCGCTCACAGGGCCTGCGCCACCTTACCCTCACCGACAGCGGCAGCGGCTCGCGCGAACTCCACGTCAGCTACATCTCCGAGGTTCCGGTCTGGAAGTCGACCTACCGCATCCTCGTCACCGGCACCAACCCCACGGCCACCCTGCAAGGCTGGTCCGTCGTAGACAACACCACCGGCACCGACTGGATCAACGTCCACCTCTCCCTCATCGCGGGCGCGCCACAGAGCTTCATCCAGCCTCTCTCGCAACCCATCTACACCCGCCGCCCCGAAATCCCCATCGCCCAGGAAGCCCAACTCACGCCGCAGACCTTCGACTCGTCGATTGAAGCGAATGGCAAAGCCGATCGCTTTACAGGCGGCGGTCTGGAGAACTTAGCCGCTCCAGCAAAGCTCCCACCCAACTTCCGTACGCGCAACAACAACAGCAATGGCATCGCTGGCATGGCAGGCGGAGTCCCCGGCGGAGTGGCAGGAGGCTTTGGAGCCATGACAGATAGCGTGACCGTAAGCGCCATGTCCGCAGAAATTGCGGTTCCACCACCTCCACCACCTCCACCATCCTCCTACGAAGATTCCGTCATCGCCTCCACCACACCCACCGCCAAAGCCGCAGGCTTCGACGACTTCTTCGCCTACAACCTTTCCGAACCCATCACCATTCGCAAGAACGAGTCCGCCCTCGTCCCCATCCTCCAGACCAAACTCCCCGTCGAATCCGTCACACTCCTCGCCTACCGCAACGGCTACACCTCGCAGCCGCTTCGCGCCCTCTGGCTTACCAACAACTCCGGCCTCACCCTCGACAGCGGCTCCTTCACCATCATCGAATCCGGCAACTTCTCCGGCGAAGGCCTCCTCGATCCCATCCACCCGGACGAAAAACGCCTCCTCTCCTACGCCGCCGACCAGGCCGTCCACGCCACCGCAGATGGCGACCGCTCCAACGAACACATCACCTTCCTGCGCGGCTCGAGAGGCGTACTGAACATCCACCGCATCGACCAGCACGAGGTCACACTCGTCCTGCACAACGCCGCGCCCACCACCCGCACCATCGTTGCCGAGGTGCCCTTCGTCAAAGGCTGGAAGCTCGATAGCCTCGACGCCTCCAACAGCGATCCCAAACCCGTCGAAACCACCCCGACCGTCTACCGCTTCCGCACCGAACTAGCTCCCGGGGAAACCAAGCGCCTCCACATCGGCGCCAACCGCCCCAGCTACGCCACCTACTACCTCACCAACTCCAACGACAACCTGTTCCAGTTCATCCTCACCACCACGAACCACGACCCCGCCCTCGAAGCCGCACTGCAACCGATCCTCGATGCCCGCCGGAACGTCGCCGAAGCTCAAAACGCCGTCGATATCACCAACGCCAAGTTCACCAGCCTCCGCTCCGACGAAGACCGCCAACGCGCCAACATCACCGCCCTCGCCAACGCCGACAAAGGCTCCCGCGAGCGCTTTGTCCGCGACCTGAACAAGACCGAAGACGACATCACCGCCACTCAAACTACCCTCAAACAGCAGCGATCCACTCTGGACAGCGCCAAAGCCGACCTCGCCACAAGAATTGAGAACTTCAGCATTAACACCAAGCACTAAACTTTTGCTCAAACGAACAAACGAAAAACGGCGCGGAGAGCATCTCTCTCCGCGCCGTTCCGACTTCCAGCTTCCTCGTACGTCCTTGCCTTTACGCCTGCGGCTTCGGTACGAACAACACCATCTGCGCAGCGAACGCTGGCCACTTCGCCAACATCGTCTCCGCCAGCTTGCTGTGCGCGAGTTCCTTGTGCAGCTTCACCAGCGAGTTCAAGCCAGCCTGCTGCTCCGGGGTTGCGTCCTCAAACGTCACAGCCTCAAGGAACTCCGTGTGATAGCGCGTATCACGCAGAATATCGCCGTCAATATCCCACACCCACGCCGAGCCACCCGTCATACCCGCGCCGAAGTTAATGCCGATGCGTCCGAGGATCACCACCGTGCCACCGGTCATGTACTCGCAGGCATGGTCGCCCGCGCCTTCCACTACCGCCGTCACGCCGGAGTTACGCACCGCAAAGCGCTCACCCACGCGGCCTGCCGCGAACATACGACCAGCCGTCGCGCCGTAAAGCGCCACGTTGCCCAGCAGAACATGCTCGTGAGACTCGGTTGCTGCGCGACCTTCTGCGCGGATGATCAGGTCCGCACCGCTCAGGCCCTTACCAACAAAGTCATTCGCCTGTCCGGTCAGGATGATCTTCGTTCCCGTACCGGCGAACGAGCCAAACGACTGTCCCGCCGTGCCATGCAGATCAAAGGTCGCATCGATCGACTCGAGTTCGCCCTTCACCTTCAACAGAGCCGCTTCGCCCGCCAGGCGCGCACCCACCGAGCGATGCTCGTTGTTGATCTCAGCCTTCACGTAGAAGGGCTCGCCCTTCTTCGCTGCCGCGATCGCCGGAGCGGTCCACGGCTCGTCGAGGGGATGATCCTCGCCGGGACGCGTGTTGAAGCCGCCCATCCAGCGCGTCGCGCCTTCACCCACCTGTGCCAGTACCGGCGTCAGATCGAGGTTGCCCTCAAACCGCACCTGTTCCAGCAGATCCACGCGGCCAACCGCCTCTTCCAACGAACGCAGACCGAACTTCGCGAGAAGCTTTTGCAGGTCAGCAGCAATCTGCTGGAAGAGCACCACCACATGCTCCGGCTTACCACGGAACTTCGCCCGCAGATCAGGACGCTGCGTCGCAATACCGGTCGGGCAGGTGTTCAAGTGACACTGACGCGCCATATCGCAACCCAGCGCGACCAGCACGGCCGTGCCAAACGCATACTCGTCCGCGCCCAGCAGCGCAGCGACCAGAACATCGCGCGCCGTCGACATACCGCCATCAGCACGCAGACGTACACGACCGCGCATGCCGCTATCGCGCAGTTGCTGCTGCGCTTCCGCCAGGCCAAGCTCCCACGGATTGCCAGCGTACTTGATGCTCGACAGAGCCGCAGCGCCCGTGCCGCCGTTGTTGCCCGCAATCACGATGAAGTCCGCATACGCCTTCGCGACACCAGCCGCAACCGTACCCACACCCATCGACGACACCAGCTTCACGCCAACCGCAGCCTTCGGGTTTACACGCTTCAAGTCATAGATCAACTGGGCCAGATCTTCGATCGAGTAGATGTCATGATGCGGCGGCGGCGAGATGAGAGAAACGCCAGGCTGCGCATGGCGCAACCGCGCGATCAGTCCCGAAACCTTGTGCCCCGGAAGCTGTCCGCCCTCACCGGGCTTGGCTCCCTGCGCCACCTTGATCTCAATTTCTTCTGCATGAGCCAGATACTCGGCCGTAACGCCAAAGCGACCCGAAGCAATCTGCTTGATCTTGTTGTTCAGGCTCACGCCCGTGTGCACCGCCGGAGCCTGCACCAACTCAGCCACAGCAGCTCCACCGCCAGAACCGTTCGCTTCGACAGCCGAACCGCCATCGCCGTTCGGCGTCTGCGGAGCCATGCCAGCCGGACGATACACAGCAGGATCTTCGCCGCCTTCGCCCGTGTTCGAGCGTGCGCCGATCATGTTCATCGCAGCCGTAATCGTCTGATGCGCCTCCGGGCTCAACGAGCCCAGCGACATCGCCGACGCGATGAAGCGGTGGCAAAGCGTATCCGGCTTCTCCACCTCGTCCAGCGCCAGCTCCGGCCCTGCCGGACGAATCTCCATCAACTCCCGCAACGTCGACGGCTCGGTCGTATCCACCGCACGCGAGAAGATCTGGAACGCGCTCGACGGATCTTCCGCCGGAACACCCGCACGCGTCGAGCCCATCACCGTCTGCAGCGACTTCACGTTCAGCGGAGCCCACTTGTGGGGCTCGCTCACATCCGACTTACGGAAGCGTACCCAGCCATAATCCGGCAGGTCGCTCACCGGTGCGCCATCCACCGCAGGAGCTTCCCAGCTCAAACGCAGGCGGCGATCCAGCTCCGCAAAACCCACACCCGACAGCGGTGCCGGGGTTCCCGGGAAGCAACGGTCCACCACGCTGCGGTGCAGGCCGAGGATGTCGAACAGATGCGCGCAACGGTAGCTGTTCACCACCGAAATGCCCATCTTCGACATCACCTTCGCAATGCCCGCATCGAGCGACTTCAGCATCAGCTTCTCGCCGTTAACATCTTCCGGAGCCAACGCCTTCGCGCTCTCCAGCGCCAGCCACGGGCACACCGCGCCCGCACCATATCCCAACAGCACGGCCATGTGATGAATGTCGCGAGCATCGCCCGCTTCCACCGCAATGCCGCACAACGTGCGCAGACCAGCCTGAACCAGCGCTTCGTGCACAATACCCGTAGCCATCGCCATCGGCACCGGCAGGGCCTGCGCGTTCGCTCCACGATCCGTCAGAATCAGCAGGCGAACACCCGAGCGCACCAGTTCCACCGCTTCGCGTGCCAGTTGGTCGGTCGCCTGCTCCAGCGAGAAGTTCGGCGCAAACGTGCACTTCAGCTCTTCGAGTCGCAGATCTTCCTTGTGCGGATACTCCCCCGCACGCAGTGCCGCCATCTGTCCCAGAGAAAGGAACGGCGACTCCATCGTCAGGCCCGGCAACGTCGCATGCTTGTCCAGCATGTGCGCCCAAGGTCCAAGACGCGAGTGCAGGCTCACCACCACGCTCTCGCGCAGCGGATCGATGGCCGGGTTCGTCACCTGCGCAAAACGCTGGCGGAAGAACGCATACAGCGGACGCGGCGACTTCGCCAGGAACGCCAGCGGCGTGTCATCTCCCATCGACCAGACTGCGTCCTTACCGGTCGCAGCCATCGGCTTCAGGATCATGTTCACGTCTTCCTTCGTGTATCCGAAGCCCTTCTGCAGACGCTGCAGCTCTTCCCCAACAGCCGTTTCCCCCGCAGCAATCGCTTCTAGCGGAGTGTCTTCGGCCAGCTCGACGTACGTTGCGCGCACGTCGAACTCATCCAGCATCTCTTCGTTGTGATAGATCTTGCGCTCGGCCATGTCCACGCCCAGCATCTCGCCGGGGCCAAGGCGGCCCGACTCGATCACCGTCGCCGGATCGAGGTCAACGAGACCCGCTTCCGATCCTGCAACAACCAGACCATCGCTCGTAATCGCGTAACGGCAGGGGCGCAGACCATTGCGGTCAAGCGCAGCACCAACCACCACGCCATCAGAGAACGCAATCGCGGCCGGTCCGTCCCACGGCTCGGCGACGTCCTGGTGGTACTTCAGGAACGGGTGGAAGCGCTTCACCATCGCAGGCGGCAACAACATACGGACCGCTTCTGCGATCGTGCGTCCGTTCTGCGAGATCAACTCAATCGTCTCGTCCAGCGAGGTCGAGTCCGTACCGTCCTTCGTCAGCACCGGCTTGCACTCTACCGGCAGCGACGAATCGCGAGCATCCATGCGTGAGCGATTGCCCCACACGGTGTTGATCTCGCCGTTGTGCCCCAGCTTGCGGCCCGGCTGCGCACGGTGCCAAGCCGGCAGCGTATTCGTCGCGTAACGCTGATGGAAGATCGCAAACGGCGTCACATACTCCGGCGACTGCAGGTCCGTGAAGAACTGCGGCAGCAGGCTGCCCATACACATGGACTTGTAGACCAGCGTCGTCGAGCTCAGCGAGCAGAAGTAACCTTCCACTTCACCGTTCTCCACGGCGCGCTCAAACTGCTTGCGCGCAAGATACAGGCGGCGCTCCATCGGACCAATGTCATGCTTGGACGCGTCCTTCACCAGCACCTGCTGAATCATCGGCATCGTCGAGCGGGCGATCTCACCCAGCACCTCCGGCTTGGTAGGAACCTCGCGCCACGTCAACACTTCCAGCTCCTGCGAACGCAGGCAGCTTTCCACCACCGACTGCACATTACGTGCGGTCGCGGGCGTGAACAACATGCCCACACCCAGCGTCTGGTCGTCTTCCAGCGTCACACCGGCAGACTCCAGCAGCAGCTTGCGCGGCACGCCGGTCATAATGCCCACACCGTCGCTCGAAGAGCCATCCGCCGCCACCGCACCGCGATGCGCCAGGCGCGAAAGCGCCGTCAGGGCGTCGTCCAGAATTTTGCGGCTCGGCTTATACAGAGCACTCGCAACAAAGCCCACGCCGCACGAATCGTGATCGAACATGGGATCAATCAAGGTCTTAAACGACGAAAGCTTTCCCGCACCGGCCGTAATGGCCTTAGCCGAGCCAATCACGGCACGCGTCATGGTGGGAGAGAGCTGTTCTTGTGCGCCGCTCATGGGAGCGCGCAGGTCGTTGAACTGATTATCGGCCATACCACACTATACTTCGCATCAAGGTCCAGAGGAAACCTCGCCCGCGTATTTCCTATGGATTACGCCTGTTTCCGCTCAAATCGGCTCCTCCCCCACCCCCTTCTCCCCGGCCGCTAATCGGCCCACTGCCCCCTTCGACAGCAATCGTTGTCAAAGATCCCACCATCGACAACGTATGTGGTATAAAAAATCACAACACAGAAACATTTCCTCGCCTTCTTTACGGTACGTACGAGAATCCGGCGGGTACAGGGCATGCATCGCGCTCATCGACTCGCAACTTCAACTGTTGTCGTGAACAGCATTTGTTCGAGGTACTATGCGCTTCTTGCTTGGCACAAAGAACGGCCGCTGCCAGAAACTGCGCTTATTTCTCCGGCAAACAGCGACCGCATGGACAACATCACCTGCATCTTTCCTGCGAGGTGCCCGTTGATTCGACTGACTGCTGCCCCGGCCGAGACTCCACGATCTGGCCTACGTTCTGCGGAACCGCGCCTCTCGCCGTGCGACCCCGGAAAGGAGATGCTCACCGATGAGTCCCTTGCATTGCACCTGCAGACCGGGGACCCTCAGGCGTTTGAGCTGCTCTTTGCCAGGCACTCTGCCTCTGTCCGACGTGTCGCCGCCAGCATTCTCCGTGACGCAGGCGAAGCCGACGATGTCGTCCAGATTGTCTTCTTTGACGTACACCGCGCCATCAAGCTCTACGACGCCACCCGCGGCACACTCCGCACCTGGCTACTGCAGTACGCCTACCATCGCGCGTTGAATCACAAGCAGTCCCTGCAAAGAAAAGGCTTCTACAGCGGCTCCCCTCTGGAAGCGGCAGAAGCTCCGTCCACCCTGCGTCGTTCCCTGCTCCCAGCGGAAGCGGCACAGGCTGTTCGCCAGGCTATCTCGCACCTCACCGAAGATCAGCGTCGCACCCTTGAGATGCTCTTCCTGGAAGGTGCCGAAATGTCCGACGTAGCTCTGCAGCTTGGGCAAAACCTTTCCAACGTACGTCATCACTACTATCGCGGTCTTCGCAAGCTTCGCGACGTGCTGCAGGGCTAAGGGTCCCGCACCGGACCCCGCCCTGCATCTCTGCGCACCCTCTACTTCAGGTGCGACTGAAACCAATCCAATACATGCGTCAGCAGCGCTTCCTGATGGTCGCGTTCGGCAAACACATGCGGTTCACGCGGAAAGCGAATCATCTCCGCATCCCGGCCCATATAACGAAGCCCGTTGTAGAACTCCTCGCCCTGGAACGTGGGCACCCGGGTGTCGGCATCGCCGTGCACTACGAGAACCGGAGTCACGCAGTCGCTTAGATACGTCACCGGTGAGTGATCGCGGTACATTTCGCGGTGTGTCGCGAAGGGGCCGAAGTAGCCGTCGAGGAAACTTGGGGCGATGTCGGTGGTTGTCGCCATGGAGACCAGGTCTGTCACGCCAGCGCCGATAATGGCCGCTTTGAAACGATTCGTGTGCGTGATCGTCCACGACGTCATGAAGCCGCCGTAGCTCCAGCCACCGGCAACCATCTTGTCCTTGTCCGCGATGCCCTGCGCGACGACGTAGTCCGCGCCATCCATCTCGTCCTTGAAGTCGGCGCCTCCCCAGTCCTGGAAGTTTGCTTCCGTGAACGCGGTTCCCTGTCCATCGGAGCCGCGGGGGTTCGGCAGCAGGACAGCGAAGCCATGCGAGGCCATCATTTGGGCCCAGTCATGCCAGGAGCTTAGCCAGCCGGACTCCCAGTCGCCCTCCGGACCGCCGTGGAACTGCACCAGCGTCTTGTACTTATGGCCCTTGACGTAGCCTGCGGGGAGAACGAGCACACCATAGATGGTGCGGCCATCCACGCTGCTCTTCCAGGAGATCTCCTTCACCTGCCCGAGCTTCCACTCGCGCACCTGCGGATTCGTCTCGGTCAGCGTCGTCCACTTACCGGCCTCCAGCGTGTTCACTTCTGCCGGATGGGCCGAGGTTCCCGTGGCAAATGACCAGCGTTTTGCCGTCTTTGGAGACTTCGTAATCGCGCAGCGTCGACTCATGCTCCGAGACGACCTTGATCGCGCCTGTCTTCAGATCGACTTCGCCGACAACTCCCGTTGTACGGGCGACACCGCTGAAGAAGAGATGCTTGCCGTCGCCGCTCCACTCCCCGTGCTGCCAGGTAATGGGGAGGTTTGCGCCAACGATCTGCTCCTTCTTCGTGGCCACGTCGTAAAGAATGGGAACGCCGGTGATCGAGCGTTCGGTCATCTTGCTGTAGCTCAGGTAAGCGCCGTCTGGCGACCAGTGGATCGGCATCGACATGGCATGCTCTGCGAGCGTTTGCTCGACCTGGCCGGTCGTGCTGCTGAGAATCTGGATCTTCGAGACGCGCCAGTAATCGTCGAGACGCGGGGTGGGCGAGATGCGCGTGAGGAAGTGCTTGCCGTCCGGCGACCAGTCGAAGTCGCAGAGGTTGCGATCGCCTTCGGTTACGAGCGTCGCGGTATGTGTCGCGAGGTCATAGACATAGAGGCGGTCGAAACGATAGTCAAAGTCCACGCGATAGTCGTCAACCTTCTTGTCCTTGCGCTCGCGCTCGGCTTTCGCGTCGGTATCGGTGCGCACAAAGGCGATCTTCGTTCCATCCGGCGACCACTTGAAGGTGGTGATGTTGCCGGGCAGATTTGTGAGAGGAACAGCCTCTCCTCCGCCCATGGGGAGCATCCAAAGCTGGTTCTCCTGCTTGGCATCCTTCGGCGCATCCTGCTCTTCTGCTTCCTTCAGCTCCGGGCGGGTTTCGACGCGCGCGAGCTTGAAGGGGATGGGGCTTTCGCCGTGCAGTTTGATGGGGTTTTTGCGGCGTGAGAGGAAGGCGATGGTCTTTCCGTCGGGCGACCAGCGCGGGAGCGAATCTGCGCCATCGCCGGAGGTTAGCTGGCGTGCGGTGCCGGCCTGTCCGGCGTTGGTGAGCCAGAGGGTCTCCATCTTAGGCAATGTCGCGGGTTGCGGGGTGGTGACGGAGTAGGCGATCTGTGCGCCGTTGGGCGAAAGCTGCACTTCACCGACCTTTTTCAAGGTGACGACGTCATGCGGTGTGATGACTTTGTCCTGTGCCGAGGCGGCCATGGCCGTCACCGCAAAGAGTGCAGAACCCGCAAATCGAATCGAAGCGCGCATCAGAAACCTCTCCCAAACTCATGTTTTGAAACGATTAAAACTACTACCGAAAAACTGGAAAACGTGCCTAACGGAGAAAAAAGTGGGATGCCCGTCTGACGGGGCATCCCTAGCCGTGGTGGAGACAACGTCGTTAGAACATGTACTTCAGCGCGAACTGCATCTGGCGCGAAGTTCCGAAGCCGAGCGTGTTGCCAAAGGTGCTCGTCAGCTTACCGAAGTTTGTTGTGTTTCCAGGAGTCGTCCAAGCAACGTTCGGGAAGCCAAAGTTCGGATGATTGAGGATGTTGAAGAACTCGGCGCGGAACTCGAGCGTCTGTCCTTCAGTGAGCTTCGTGTTCTTCAGCAGAGCAAAATCCCACTGGTTGAACTTCGGCCCGTAGATGGTGTTGCGGGACGAGTTACCGAACGTGCCGGTAGCAGGTCTGCTCCACGCAGCGGGATTCAGGTAGGTAATGTAGCCAGACGAATCGAATGTTCGGGCAAGATACTTGCCATTCGCGGGGTTAACGTCCGGGCGCTGATTGGTGTAGTTCTGGTTGCCGTAGGTGTTGATGCCAGACATAGCAACACTGGACGTTACACCGCTGCGGAAGATACCGAGCGAGTTGATGCCCCAACCTGTGGCAGCGACACGAACCGGAGCAGGTGCGGTACCAAGGAAGCTATGACCTTCTCCCATTGGCAAGTCATAGAGCAGGCTGAAGCTCATGTTGTGACGGATGTCACCAGAACCATTACCACGCTCTGAACGGATGTTGTTGACGTCCTGAGGATCGCTGGCATACAGACCCTGATCCTGGACGTCGTCGATGACGTGACCCCAGCTGTAGTTGCCGGTGAAATTCAGCGATTTACCCATGCGCTGCTTGACCTGCAGGTTCATGCCGCTGTAGCTGCTGAAGCCTGTGTTGGTCTGCAGATAGACATTGCCAAACTTCGTGTTCGGACGCACTGTAGCGTTCTGAGCGAAGAGGTTTGCATTCTCCTGGCGCCAGAGATTCACGCCATGGTTGCCAACGTAGCCCAACTGAACACCGGTGCTCTTGCCAATCTGCTGGGCAACACTGATGTTCCACTGAACCGAGTAGATGTCAGGCTTCGAGGTGGGAAAGCCATACACCGTGGGAGCAGGAGCTACGCCTGAAGACAGATAGTTGTTATACGGATAGGAAAGACCAGGGCTGGTCGTCTGCGTCAACTGAAGGTTGCCACTTACGTTGTTCAGAGGCACATTGTAAGAGCCAAAACCTACCGGATATGCCTGATAGAAGATACCTGAGCTGGCACGAATGACCGTGGTGGGCGTTGCAGAATAGGCCAAGCCAACGCGAGGCCCGAAGTCACGATAGTTGGTCTTGAAGTAGCCCTGGCCCGGGTTCATCAGGCTGGCCGTGATGGGGTCGTACGACTGTGTTGCATAGAACTTATCGTGAGGCACAGAAGCAACATCCCAACGTAGACCATAGTTAATGGTCAACTTCTGGTCGATCTGCCAGCTATCCTCAACGAACATTCCATACTGGGTAGCACGCGTTCCGTGTCCGGGGTTACCGGCAGTCTGCGTTACCGTCTGGAGGGTATTGTTTTCAAAAGCCAGAACATTTGCATAAGCAGCTACGCCTGTCGTAATGCTTTGGGAGTTCAACTGGATGCGATAGATTGTGCCGCCCCACTTGATCGTGTGGTGTCCCTTGACCAGGGTCATCTGGTCACCCCACTGGTAGCTGTTGTTGTTGCTGAGAGAGTTGCCACGCGAGCCAACAACTGTATCCATACCCGAGATCGAAACCTGCGGAATAGCTTCTGAAGAATCCAGACGGCTTGCCCAGCGCTGGAAGCCCATCAGGAAGTTGTTCAAGAAGTTGGGGTTGAACGTGTGTGTTTCGTTGATCGCGATGTTCGTTGTACGAAGCGGAACATTCTGATGGTCATTGAGACCAAGAGCCGTTGTTGTTACCCCAAACAGAACGCCTGTCGTCGCAGAGTCATTGATGTTTGCACGGACAAACATCGAATCCTTCGGAGTGAAGTTGTAGTCAACACGGATACTCCCCGTATTCTCCGCAACATTCGTGTTGCCAACAGTGGTGTAGCTCGCCAGGTCGGGATTGGTCGAAAGCACATTCGTCGACGTCGGCAAGTTGGCAAGGATCGGTGCGAGTTCAGGATGAGCAGCGAGAGCCGTGGCGCGAGCAGCATTGCTCAGTACCGTTCCAGTGCCCGGAATACCAATGATCTGGCGCGAACCTTCGTAGTTTGCGAAGAAGAACGCCTTGTTGTGAATGATCGGGCCGGTGAAGTTGCCACCAAAGTCGTTGTAGCGGAACTCGGGCTTCGTGGTGCGCGAGAAGTAGTTACGTGCATCCAGCGCATCGTTGCGGAAGAAGTCATACGCTTCGCCGTGGTACTTGTTGGTACCCGACTTCGTAACAACGTTCACAAGCGAACCTGCAGCACGGCCGTACTCTGCCGGATAGCCGCTGGTCTGTGCGCGGAACTCCTGAATTGTCTCCAGCGAACCGGTCAGCAGGCGCGAACCGCGCTCGTAACCATTTGCCATGTAAGGCTGGTCAACACGCGAAGCATCGACACCGTCAATCGAGTACTGATTATGTACCGTGTGAAGGCCGTCGAAGCTGATATCCGAGATATAGCGCGAGCGGGCCACGGCACCGGGAGTCAACAACGAGAGGCGAGCGTAGTCGCGACCGTTGATTGGCAGATTCGTGATCTGCTTGTCCGTGATCGTTGCGCCCAACGAAGAGTCTGTAGAGTCAAGCATCAGCGAATTGGCATCAACGGTAACGCTTTCAGAGGCAGAGCCAACCAGAAGCGATACGTCGATACCATTGGTGACTGCAGCCTGCAGCGTGATGTTCTTGACGTCCTTACCTTCAAAGCCAGCGGACTCTACGTGCAGGGTATAGACGCCGGCTTCAAGGTTAGGGAACACATAAAAGCCTGAGTTGCTGCTCTTTGTCGTGCGTTCGACACCCGTGGCGGTGTTCCGCAGCACGATCTTCGCGTTGGGAATGACGTTCTTTGACGGGTCCGTGACAGTGCCGGACAATCCGCTGAACGCCTGCGCCGCCATGTACGCCGTGGTGCTGACAGCAAAGAGAGATGCACATAAGAATCGTGAAAATTGCTTTCGCAAACTGGCCTCCTCAGAACGATCGAGTCAAGGCCTGCATCGCGTTCGGCTCAGCACATATTCGTTGTGCTGTAGCGTCGCGGTACATTCGCAGCCTCGCAAAATTCCTTCTGTACTGTGAATTGCCGCAGGGAGATGAATTTTGTACCAAGTGAGGCAACTTTTTTCTGCGTGGTACATTTTGCCGCCTCGAACTGCATATCCAGTACGCCTACATCCGCTTGCTTTTGCGGAACTTCGAGGAGGATTTTCATGCGTTCCAGACACACAGCCGCCGTGGCTGCCCTGATTTGTTTCACCACGTACACGGCCGCGGCTGCGGCACAGACGCCCTCGGCCGACGTCTTTGCCCCGGGCCCCAGCCTTGTGCCGATCTCCACGCCGACGGTGCCGATGTCGCTGATGCGCAAGGCTTCGCCGTATACCGAGCACCGCGACGCGCACTTCGAGTCCTGGAACCCGACCAAGCGTTCCCTGCTGGTGCGGACGCGCTTTGGCGAGGTTCCGGGGATTCACGAGGTCAGCCAGCCGCTGGGGACCCGTCGCCAGATGACGTTCCTCCACGAGCCTGCGCGTGAGGCGCACTGGCAACCGAAGCTAGGAACGTACTTCACCTATATGAGCGATACGGGCGGAGCCGAGCAGTATCAGCTCTTCCGCAAGGACGTGGCCACGGGCGAGACGACGCTGCTGACAGATGGCAAGTCGCGCAATATGTACTCGGCGGCTTCGCCGGATGGACACTACATTGCCTGGGCGTCGACGCACCGCAATGGCGCTGATCTGGATTTGTGGATGGAAGATCCGCTGCATCCTGAGTCGGCGCACATGCTGAAGGAGTGGAAGGGTGGCGGTCTGCAGGTGCAGGACTGGTCGCCGGATGCGAAGTCGATCGTCGTACTGAACTATGTTGCAGTGACGGACTCTTCCCTTTCGCTGGTCAATGCGGAGACGGGTGAGGTGCGGAATCTGACCGCAGAGTTGACTCCCGGCACGCCGATGTCGTGGGCGGAGGCTCGTTTCTCCCCGGATGGCAAGTCGATTCTGGCGCTCTCGGATATGGGCTCGGAGTATCACCGGCTGTGGCGGTTGCCGCTGAACGGTGGCAAGCCTGTTTGCCTGACGCCGAAGATTCAGCGCGGCATCGATGTCTACGCCATCACGAAGGATGGCAGCACGATCGCGTACAGCCTGAACGATGAGGGCGTGAGCCGTCTGCACCTGATGCGGGCCGCGACCGGCGCAGAGCTGCCCGCACCGACGCTGCCGACGGGCGTGATTATGGACATGGGCTTTCATCCGCTGACGGGTGAGCTGGCGGTCTCGTTTTCGACGCCGACGAAGCCGTTCGATGTGTACACGTTGCCGCGTGGCACCGCTAAGCTGGTGCGCTGGACGTCGAGCGAGACAGGCGGGCTGGACCTGAGCGATGAAAAGCCTGCCGAGCTTATCCATTGGAAGGCGACAGATGGGCTGAAGCTTGCGGGCTTCCTCTTCCGGCCTCCGGCACGCTATACCGGCAAGCGCCCTGTGATCATTGATATCCACGGCGGTCCTGAAGGCCAGGCGCGTCCGGATTATCTCGATGATTACCACGAGTATCACTACTTGATCCGCGAGCGCGGCATTGCGGTGATCTATCCCAACGTTCGCGGTTCTGTGGGCTTTGGCAAGACGTTTTCGAAGCTCGACAACGGCGTGAAGCGCGAGGACTCGATCACCGACATTGGTGCGCTGCTGGACTGGATTGCTCAACAGCCTGATCTGGATGCCTCGCGCGTGCTGGTGGCGGGTATGAGCTATGGCGGCTATATGACGCTGTCGGTGGCGACGCAGTACAACAACCGCATCAAGGCGTCGATTGACACGGTTGGGCTGTCGAACATCATCACCTTCCTGGAGCACACGGCGGAGTATCGTCGTCAGCTTCGTCGCGTGGAGTATGGCGATGAGCGTGACCCGGCTGTTCGTGCGGCGCTGGAGAAAATTGCCCCGGCGAATCTGGCGGGAAATCTCACCAAGCCGATGATGATCCTTGCCGGACAGCGCGATCCGCGCGTGCCTTACTCGGAGTCCCTGCAGATGGCGGCGGCGGCGCGCAAGAACAATGCGCCGGTCTGGTTTCTGGGGATGAAGGACGAAGGTCACGTCTTCCAGAAGAAGAGCAACATCGACTACGGCTTCTACCTGAAGATCATGTTCGTGGATGAGTATCTTCTGAAGCCCTAACCGCGTCTCTACGAGGCGCACGTCCGTCCATCACTCAGGAGTGCTGAGGTGATATCACTTCAGCACTTCCTGATGTACCCTTCCTAAGTCGCAGCGGGACCCACTTTTCAGGAGCCGAAACACACCGTGCCGGACCAGAGCCTAAATACGCACGCTGATTTCGAAGAACGCACAGCACTTGCCGCAGGTGGCTATCTGCCTGCCGAGGAGATGGGTGCGTTCAAAGAACACCTCCTCGTCTGCGAGGAGTGCAGCCGACTGTACGAAGAGATGGTGGAACTCACCCTTCTGCTGCAACTCTCTTCCGAAGAGATCTTCGAGACCCCACGCAAGAAATAACCAAAGTTTCTCCACCTGCTGAAAGCATAACGAGAACGGCCGCCTGCGCGTGCAGGCGGCCGTTCTCGTTGTGCTGCGGAGTTGTTACTTCTTCTCTATCGTGGGGATAGAAGTTCGCCTGCTGCCACCAGCGCTCGGGCGTCTTCTTTGCCTGCGGCCAGATTTCGTCCAGGTTGTCGCCGCTGTAGAGCATGCCGCCACGCATCACCCAATGCACGCTGTTCGTGTTGTGGATGTCGGCGAGCGGGTTGCGGTCGAGAACGACGAGGTCGGCGAGTTTGCCCGGCTCGAGGGAGCCGAGGTCCTTCTCCAGACCGATGGCCTCTGCGCCGTCGAGGGTGGCGACGCGGAGCACCTCCATCGGCTTCATGCCGCCCATGGCCATCGCCCACATCTCCCAGTGAACCTGGAGGCCCTGCATCATGCCGTGGCCGCCCATGCCGACGATGCCGCCAGCGCGAAGGATCTTCGCGGCGTCGGCTGCCTGCTGAGGAAAGATGTACTCGTCGTCACGCGTCCACTGCATGCGCTCGGTGTCGTGTGCGAGGACGTAGGGGTCGATGAAGTGCTGGATCTTCGGGTCGTCGTGCACCTCGGTGTGTTCGAGGAAGTACTGCGTAGCCGTGGGGCCGCCGTAGGCCACGACGAGCGTGGGCGTATACGTGGTCCGGGCCTGCGCCTGCAGTTGCACGATGTCCTTGTAGATCGGCGTCTGTGGGTAGTTGTGCTCGTTCCCGCTGAAACCGTCGATGACCTGCGTGAGGTCCATGCGGGTGTCGATGCCGCCTTCGGTTGTCGGCATGGCCTTCAACTCCTGCGAGGCTTCAACCATCCACTGACGCTGCTGGCGGTCGCCCACCATATAGCTCTTCAGCAGATGCGTGCGATAGTACTGGGTGTAACGGCGGACGGTGTCCTCGGCGTCCTTCAGCGAGTGGAAGTCGTTCTCGTGGAAGATGCCGGGGCCGGTGGAGAAGGCTCGCGGACCGAGCACCCGGCCGGTGTCGGCGAGGTCCTGGTAGGCGAAGGCGTCGATGGTGAACGTCTGAGGATCGCGGGCGGCGGTGACGCCGTAGGCAAGATTTGCCTCAAGCGGCCAGTTCTCAAGATCAAGCACGTCGCGCCGGACCTGTGTCCAGTGGGCGTGAATGTCGATGAGGCCCGGGATGATCGTCTTGCCGGAGACATCGAGCACCTTGGCGTCCGCGGGGACAGCAACCGAACCCTGTGGGCCTACGGCCATGATGCGATCGTGCGTGACGACGACGTCGGCGTTTTCGATGACCTGATCGCCGTTCATCGTGATGACGCGTGCGCCGCGCAGGACAACGCTTCCCTCAGGCATGGCACGCGGCTCTTCGACACGCAGGAAGGTGTGCTGCGTATCCAGCGTTGCGGCTTCCTTGGCGCTGGCTGCAGGTGTCTTCTTTTTTCCGTCTTCCGCCTTCGCAGAGAACTCCTGCGGGGCTTTCGCGACCTTGTCCGCATCGGCGCTTTCCGCCGCGATGACCGTGGCGACGGGAATGCGGAAGAGAGTGGCCCCAGTGGTCCAGTAGATCTGCTGACCGTCCGGCGACCAGCCGATGTCGTCCACGCCTTCGACGCTGACGCGCTTGCCAGCAAGGCTGGGCTTCATGGGATCGAACTCAACGGCGGGGCCGCCGATGCGGGGCAGATCCACGAGCCAGGCTTGATGGTTCACCAACGCCACGGCGCGCGTGCCGTCGGGGCTTGGTTCGACCAGCGTGGCGTTGATCAACTCCTTGGCACCCTGCACGTCCCTGGCCTTGACGACCATGAGTTCGCGCACGTCACTGCCGTCGCGGCGCATGGAGATCAGGCCCTTGGGGCCGTCTGCGTAGATCCGGTCAGAACCGTTGACGAAGCGCGGACGGATGATGCCGCGAGCAGGCGTGAGGACCTGCGCCTTGCCGCCGTTCGCGGGAACGCTGACGAGGTCCGTGCCGGGGACGATGTTGACGCCGTGGAACATGTACTCCACACGACGCTCGCGGCGCGACTCCAGCGACGCACGCAGCGAGAGGATTTCATTGCCGCTGGGGGACCAGACGGGATCGCTGAAGAAGCTGGTGCCGTCGGTCAGGCGGACGGGATCGGCGCCTTCGACGGGAGCCTTCCAGATGGCACCACCGGCTTCAGCGTCCCAGGTGACGTAAGCGAGGGTTTTGCCATCGGCAGACCAGGCTGGCTGGAACTCTGCTGCGTCGCTCTTCGTCAGGCGACGCGCTTTGCCTGTGGCGACATCCGCCACGAAGACGTGCGCCAGAGAGGAGAACGCGACCCACTTGCCGTCGGGCGAAAGCGTGGCGTCGGAGGTGATGCGAGCCACAACCGGGCCTTCTTCCACGCGATGCGCGGAGTGAACGAGCGGACCGAGTTCCTGCTTTACGTCTGCGGTGAACGGGATCGGCGAGGCCTTGCCCGTGGCGACGTACACGCGATGCAGCTTGCCCCCGTAGGAGACGATGATCGCCGAGCTATCCGGGGTGAATGCGTAGCCCGGCAGCAGATCGCGCGTGCCGATGCCCTCCTGCTCGTCGCGGTCGATGGGATAAGCGAGCCAGTGGTCTTCCCCGGTCGCGAGGTTCCTGGCCTTCAGTCCGGATCTTGCGTTGAGACGAGTGCCAAAGACCATCCACTTGCCATCGGGCGAGATGCGCGGACGAATCGCGGAGCCCTGCTCGTCGGTGATGACGTCGTCGATGCCGGTGGTGGTGTCGCGGCGAACGATCTGCCAGAGGGGAAAGACAGCGTTATAGCCAAAGAGGCCCTTCCGCTGGCTGTAGTAGATGTAGCGGCCGTCGGGCGACTCCACGGCGCTGGAGACGTTCAGTTGCTGACCGCTGGGCATATTCGGCGTGGTCGCAGCCTTTGTGATCTGCACACCGTTTCCGCCGAGCACGTCATACATCCAAAGCTCGCGGCCGCCAAAAACGTCGGAGGTCTTTTCGACCAGGATGTACTTTCCATCGGGCGTCCACTCGGGGGAGACCCAGCCGGTCTGACGGTCCTTGGTGAGAGCGCGCGCGGCTGTGCCGTCGGTGTTCGAGATCCAAACGTTCTGTGCTCCGTCGCGATCGCTGACGAAGACAAGCTGCTTGCCGTCCGGCGAGTAGCGCGGCTGGGCGTCGTACGCCATGCCCGTCATCAGTGGCCTGGCTTCGCCGCCGGTGATGGGGAGCGTGTAGAGATCGCCAAGCAGTTCAAAGAGGATGGTTTTGCCGTCGGGCGACAGATCGAGGGAGATCCATGTGCCTTCGTCGGTGGTGAAGTGGATCGTGCGCGTCGACTTCAACGAGAGCGGCTGCGGCACGAGACCCTTCTCCTGTGCCAATCCAACTGTTCCTGAAGCGCTAACCGCAATTAGAGCCAAAGCTGTGCAAGCGCGGCTGAGGCCACGCAAAGCGAACGGTCCATTCATGGTGTTCACGGTCTCCTGACAAGTAGTGGGAGGGTGCGCTCCGCGAACTGCTACTGGCAGAAGTAGCAGCCTCGCGGCGCAGAGTCAACGCCCGATCTATCGCTTATCGACATTTGCCCGCGCGGGCCTGGGGTAAGCCCTACCGGGAGAGCCGGATAGAGGCTGCCGGGGAGCAGCGATTTCCCACAGAAATTCATCTTCAGAATCTTGACAAAACGGGCTATGAATATTTATACATAAGGAGTGGATTTTTATGCACCGTGACGCATTTTCGGCGTCACGTTTTTGTTTTGCCTGAAATCAGTGTCGATTCGCGGAAAGGAGCGCATAAAGATGAAACAACAACGTCACAGCGCTATCCGCGATCTGCTGGTGAAGAGCTCGGTTGCCAGCCAGGATGTGCTTCGCCGCAAGCTGGCGCAGCGCGGCATCCACGTCACGCAAGCGACGCTCTCGCGCGACATTAAAGAGCTGAACCTGCTGAAAGGCCAGGCAGGGTATGCCCTGCCTGCGTCGTTTGCCGTGGAAGAGGACGATGATGAGCCTGAGCTTGCTGATGTGCTCGGGAGCTTCGGCCTTGAGGTGCGGCAGGCGCAAAACCTGCTAGTTTTTCTGACCACCACTGGCGGCGCGCAGCCTATCGCCGCTCATATTGATTACGAGGAGTGGCCCGAGGTCGTTGGCACGATTGCCGGCGACAATACCGTCCTCCTCGTTTGCCCGGACAACAAGCAAGCAACGGCCCTGAAGGCCCGCCTGGACTCATACATTGCCTAACGCTACGCCCAATTCGCTCCGCGTCGCCGTCGCGGGTGTGACCGGTTATGCCGGTGCTGAACTCGCCCGCATTTTGCTCGACCACCCGCGCTTCCGCACGCAGGCACCGATCTTTCTTGGCCGTCCGGCGAGCGAAGGCGGCGCGGCTATCGCGCTGACGTCGCTGCATCCGCAGCTCTCCGGTCTGCCGAATACGGATGGCCTTTCTGTGATTCCCTTCGATTGGAACGAGTTGCAGCGCGAAGGCGTGGAGTTGCTCTTCCTGGCGACGCCGCATGAGCAGTCGCGCGAGTGGGCGCAGCAGGCGCTGGCGCACGGCATCCGCGTCGTGGACCTTTCTGCCGCGTGGCGGCTGGACACGCCGGCGTATCGCGCGATCTACAAGTTGGAGGACACGCCTGCGACCGACGCGCTGCAGACGGAAGCGGTCTACGGCTCGCCGGAGTTGCATGGCGCAGAGATTGCCAAGGCGCGGCTGGTGGCCAACCCAGGCTGCTATGCGACCAGCGTGATCCTTGCGCTGTCGCCGTTAGTACGCGCCAATATCGTTGATCTATCCGCAGGGATTATTGCGGATGCAAAGTCTGGTGTTTCCGGCGCGGGGAAGGCTCCCTCCGCCACCACGCACTTCATGTACGCGGCGGACAATCTTTCGGCGTACGCGGTCTTCGGCCATCGCCACACGGGCGAGCTGTATGAACAGCTCCAGCTGCAGCCGGACCAGATCCAGTTCACGCCGCACCTGCTGCCGATTCCGCGCGGCATTCTTTCAACGGTGTATGTGCGCTTTGCGGAGCCGCAAACTTTGATGTCGGTGCAGGCGCTGTTCAACGAGTTCTACCGCGATGCTCCGCTGGTGCGTGTGCGACAGAGCCCGATGCTGCCGCAGATCCAGCATGTGGTGCGGACGAGCTTCTGCGATATCGGCTTCCAGCTTTCGCCAGACGGCAAGCGCGCGGTCATCATCGCCTGCCTAGATAATCTGTTGAAGGGCGCTGCCTCGCAGGCGGTTGAGAATATGAATCTGATGGCCGGATGGCCGCAACAGGAGGGCCTGATCTAAATGCGTACGACGATCCACACCAATACGCGCGGCCTTGAACCGGTGGATGAACGCTGCGAGTTCCTGCACCACAGCAACCGGCAGACAGCCACAACGCAGGCGGTCGACGCAGCAGAGATCGTGCTCGAGCAGCGACGACAAGCGGCTTCCAGCGAAGACTCGCTTCCCCTCTCTGCCCTCTAATCCGTTTTCTTTCTCACCACGAACATTTCGTATCTGACGCACGGAGCAACACCATGAAATTCGTCATTAAACTCGGCGGAGCCGGTCTGGAAAATCCCACCACGCTTGCGCTCGCTGCAAAGTCACTCGCAGAGCTCGTCGCGGACGGGCATAAGGTCGCTGTGGTTCACGGCGGCGGCACGCAACTGACCAAGCTGCTCGCACAGCTTGGCAAGAAGAGCGAGTTCGTTGCCGGCCTTCGCATCACCGATGCGGAGACTCGCGATGCTGCGCTAATGGTTCTGGGCGGCCGCGTGAACAAGACGCTGGTTGCAGCGCTGAACAAGGCTGGCGTTTCGGCGATGGGCCTTACGGGCGGCGATGGACACGTCTTCAAGGCGCGGAAGAAGCACACCGAGCATGACCTCGGTTTCGTGGGCGAGATTGCGGCGACCGATCCCAAGTGGCTCGACGCGATCTGGGCGCTGGGTGCGATTCCTGTGATCAGCTCGATTGCTCTCGGCTTCGACGGCGAGTACTACAACATCAACGCCGACGAGATGGCTTCGGCGTGCGCGGTGGCGACGAAGGCGGATGCGCTGGTGTTTCTCACCGACGTTCCGGGCGTGAAGGGTGCAGACGGCGAAGTAATGCGCTGGCTTTCGCTGAAGGATGTACCCGAGTTGCAGAAGCAGGAAGTGGTCTCCGGCGGGATGCTGCCGAAGCTGAACGCCTGCAAGGACGCCCTGGCACATGGCGTGAAGCGCGTGCGTATTCTTCCGGCGGATGCAGCAGACCTGCTGCCGTCCTTCAGCTCGCAGCGCATCGATCGCGGAACGGAAGTTCTAGCGGCGTAGTCGCTACGCAGCGAATGATTCTTTGCGCCGATGGCGCGACCTACAGATTGTGACAAAAGGAACGCACACCATGAGCCTGACTGAACTGCAAGCTGCCGAATCGAAGCTCCTGCTTAATACCTATGCCCGCTACCCGCTGGAGATGACGCGCGGCGAAGGCGTGCGCCTGTTCGATGCCGAGGGCAACAGCTATCTCGATCTGCTGTCGGGTATCGGTGTTAGCGCGCTAGGGTACGGGCATCCGGCTATCACGGCGGCGATCACCAAGCAGGCGGACACGCTCATCCACACGAGCAACCTCTTTTACAACGCAGTGACGACAGAGTTGGCGCTGCGCTTGACGGAGACGACCGGACTCGACCGCGTGTTCTTCTGCAACTCCGGCACAGAGGCCTGGGAGGCTGCGATCAAGCTGGCACGCGCACACGCGTTGCTGCTACGCAACGAAGGCAAACAGATCGGCACGAAGATTCTTGCGCTGGAGCATAGCTTCCACGGCCGCACGATCGGTGCGGTTTCAACGACGCACAAGGCGGCGTACCGCGAGCCCTTTGCACCGGTTATGCCGGACGTCGTCTTCATTCCGCATAACGATGTGGCTGCGCTGAAGGCGACCTTCGACAGCTCGTTCTGCGCGATTGCGTTTGAAGTACTGCAGGGTGAGGGCGGGATCAACCCGATCTCGCAGGAGTTCCTGCAGACCGCGCGTGAGCTTTGCGACAACAGCGGCGCATTGCTGCTGCTTGATGAGATTCAGTCCGGCATGGGCCGCACCGGCAAGTGGACCGCGTATCAGCACTACGGCATTCAGCCTGACGTGACGACGTTGGCCAAGCCGATTGCAGGCGGAATTCCGATGGGTGCGATGCTCTGCACCGAAGAGGCTGCGCGCGCGTTCACGCCGGGGATGCATGGTACGACTTTTGGCGGCAATCCGTTTGCGTGTGCGGTAGCTGTAGCGGTGGTCGACACGATCAAGCAGGACAAGCTGCTCGACCATGTCACTGAGCTTGGCGCATACTTCAAGCAACAGCTTGTCGAGCTCAGCAAGAAGCACACCGCGATTGTCGATGTACGCGGTACAGGCTTCATGCTCGGCGCAGAGGTTGCGTCTGCTGATCTGGCCAAGGACGTTCACGCCACGATGATGAACGAACACCGCATCCTGCTGAACCGCACGCACGAAACAGTGCTGCGTTTTCTGCCGCCGTACCTGATTACCAAGGCTGACGTCGACCAGACGATCGCCGCGCTTGATACTCTCTTCGCAGCAGCAGCGACGAAGAGCCAAACCGTCGCAGTTACGGCTGCATCGTAGACCGCATATTGCGGTCTGCACGTTGATTTTTATATTCAGTTTCGGAGCAACAAAACATGGATACCAAGACCATCACCATGCCGACTCGCGGCTTCTCTTCCAAGGCAGCCGCTGCTATTCAGTCCGACACACGCTTTACCGAGATAGCCAAAGGCCTCTCCGGTCGCGACCTTACCTCAATTGCCGACTTCTCGGCCGAAGAGCTTGCTGCGGTGCTTGAGCTGGCGCACGCGGTGAAGGCGCAGCCGGAAGAGTTTCGCCACGCGCTCGACGCCAAGCAGATGGTCATGTTCTTCGAGAAGGCCTCGCTGCGCACACGCCTGACGTTTGAGGCTGCGATGAACACTGTCGGTGGCAATGCCATCTTTGTCGACCAGACGAAGGAGCCGCTCGGACAGCGCGAATCGATTCCCGATGTTGCTCGCAACCTCGAGCGCTGGATGAACGTTATCGTTCTCCGCACCTTTGCGCATGAGACCGTTACCGAGATGGCCGCGAACGCCAAGGTGCCGGTGATCAATGCGCTCTCGGAGCTGGAGCATCCGTGCCAGGCTGTTGCCGACTTCATGACGCTTGAAGAGCGCTTTGGCGATCTGACGGGCCTGAAGTTCACCTATGTGGGCGATGGCAATAATGTTTGCCACTCGCTGATGCTGGCAGGCGCGCTGCTTGGTGTCCATGTGACCGTGGCGACGCCGAAGGGCTTCGAGCCCGACCTCGACATCATCCACAAGGCGATTGAACTGGCCGAAGAGCATGGTGGCACGATCACGCTGACGCACGATGCGGCCAAGGCTGCGATTGGTGCAGACGCGATCTACACCGATGTCTGCACGTCCATGGGCCAGGAGGCTGAGGCGACCAAGCGTGCGCCTATCTTCAAGCCCTACCAGGTCAACGAAGAGCTGATGGCGCAGGCGCAGGAGTCCGCCGTCTTCATGCACTGCCTGCCGGCTCATCGCGGCCAGGAAGTTACCGATGCGGTGCTCGACAGCGAACAGTCGGTGGTCTTCGACCAGGCGGAGAATCGTATGCACGCGCAGAAGGCGATTACGCTGATGCTGCTTGGCGGCGCGAAGCGGCTGCCTAAGAATAAGGTACGTCGGTAATTTCACTTGCATGCTCTCTTCAAGAAGAGAGCATGCAAATGCTTCGGTTCATGTCATTCCCTGCTTAGCCTGACACGGAGTTTCACACCACGACTGTATGACGATCACCGGCTCAAGGACGATCAACCTCCAACATCCTTCGATCAAAGAGGAGTTGAAGTTTGGCATCCTCGAATTCGCAGGAAAGAAGTCTGCGAAGGTTCCTGTCGTCTTCGAGTCAGCTTTTCCGGTTCCTCCCTCTGTGCTGGTCAGCCTCTCGGGAGTATGGAACCGCCAGGGTAGCTCCATCTGCGAACTGACCGCAGCCAACATTACCGTCGAGGGCTTCGATATCGTGGTTACGATAGGCCCTGAAGACAGCAACCTATCCCTTACCGCGAGCTGGCTCGCGACTAACGCCTGATTCGAAGGAAGCGAAGTAATCCATGTCCAGTACCACCGAACAACCCGCTCTCAAAATGTGGTCCGGCCGCTTCCGCGAGCCGCTTGATCGTACCTTCGAGCAATGGCAGCGCAGCTTCCCTTTTGACTGGCGTTTGCTGCCGCAGGAAGTTGCCGCGAGTCAGGCGCATGCGCGTGCGATTGCCGCGGCTGGCGTGCTTACTCCGGAAGAGCTGGACAAGATGCTCGCGGGGCTGGAAGCTGTTGGACAGCGTCCGCTGAACTGGTCGCATCGCATCTCGGCGACCTCGGGCATCCCCGATTACGAGACTTCAAATCAGCAGATCGCGGCCGCTATCGTCGCGTCTGCACCGCAGGCTGAGGACATTCACCACTACGTTGAGCTTGAGCTGACGAAGGAAGTCGGTTCGCTTGCGCTGAAGCTGCACACCGGTCGCTCGCGCAACGAGCAGATTGCCACAGATATGCGACTCTTCGTGCGTGAGGCGATTGATGCCACAACGCAGGGCCTTATCCGCTGGGCCGATGCCCTGCTCGCAGTGGCAGAGCGCTCAGGCGATGACGTGATGCCCGGCTACACACACCTGCAGCGCGCGGAGCCTGTGCTGGTTGCCCACTGGCTGATGGCCTATGTCTCCATGCTGGAGCGCGACCTTTCGCGCTTTGCGGACGCACGCGCGCGCATGAACTTCTGCCCGCTCGGCTCAGGAGCCATTGCAGGCGCAACGTTGAAGCTCGACCGCACGATTGCGGCCAAGGCGCTGGAGTTCACCGGACCAACACCGAACTCGATGGACGCCACCAGCGACCGCGACTTCATGCTCGACTTTGCGCAGGCTGCGTCGACGCTTGGCTTGCACATCTCACGCTTTGCGGAAGAGCTGACGCTGTATGCGACCGCCGAGTTTGGCTTCGTCGATCTGCCAGAGGCGTTCTCCACGGGCTCATCCGCGATGCCCCAGAAGAAGAACCCTGACCTAACCGAGCTTGCGCGTGGCAAGAGCGGCCGTTTGCTTGGCGCATCGACTGCGCTGGCGACGATCGTAAAGGGTTTACCGCTGGCGTATAACAAGGACCTGCAGGAAGGCCAGGAGCAGATCTTCGACATTGCCGACACGCTTGCTGGCTTGCTGAGTGTGCTGCCAAACTTCACGCGAGCGTTGAAGTTCCGTGGCTGCGCGATGGCTGTTGCGGCTGAGACCGGCTACCTAAATGCGATGGCCGCAGCGACGTATCTTTCGAACAAGGGTGTACCGTTCCGCAAGGCGCATGAGATCGTTGGCAACGCGGTACGCATGGGGCTGGAGCGCAACCTTGAGCTCAATGCCCTGCCGCTCGCGGATCTGCAGACACTGTCGCCTGAGTTCAGCGAAGATATCTTCGACGCCATCGACATCCGCGCAACGCTCGACTGCCATGACAACGCAGGAGGCACAGCAGTATCCCAGGTTCACGCCGCACTGCATGCCTCCAAGGCTCGCATTGCACTGCTTACTGCAAAGGAGGGCGCACTTGGCTAGCGATCCACATATTCGCGCCCATAAGGCCCGCCTTCAAGACGCGGAAGATATCTTCAACCTTGTGAACTCGCTCTCCGGCGACGGTACCCTGCTACGCCGGTCCTATGCTGAGGTCTGCGAGAACATTCGCGACTTCACCGTCGTCCATCGCGCGACACCTGAGGGAGAGCAGACCTTCCTTGGCTGCGGCGCGCTTCATCTTTACGGCCCGCACCTCGCAGAGGTGCGCTCGATTGTCGTGAAGCCGGAGTTCCGTGGCCTTGGCGCAGGCGATGAACTCATCGAAGCCCTGCTGCTCGAGGCCGAAGAGCACAAGGTGCTTAGCGTCTGCCTATTTACGCGCATCCCGACCTACTTCACGCATCTCGGCTTCCGCGAAGCCGATCGCGATGCGATGCCCGACAAGATCTACAAGGACTGTCAGACATGCCCGCGTCTCTATGCGTGCGATGAAGTTGCGATGGTCAAAGGCCCGCTGCCGAACGTTGCTGTTCTTGGACCGAAAACCGTGCAACGTCCAGAGCTTGTGCAGATCAACGCTGTAGCAACGCCGCAGCTTACTGGAACCCACTAAGTTAGCAGGGACCTTCAGACAACAGCGCACACGCCCAAAGAGGATGTGCGCTGTTCTTTTTTTGTGCCTCTTGCCTGTAATTTCAGCCGGTCAAACGACCTCAGGCTTTGCCAGGTACATTTCAAATCTCTCCACAAACTCCGCCACATGCGAACCATCCGCCAAAGCATGGTGCGCATGAATCGACACTGGCATCGCCTTCCTGCCGTTCGCATCTGTAATCTTGCCAAACGTGATTCTTGGAGCGGAGTCCGGTCTCTGGTCGTCGCGCGCATGCGAGATAGAAGTGAAGTCGAACCAAGGCAGGACCGAGTAGCGTATGAGATTTTGATACGGATAACGCTCCAGATCGTTCTCTGCTTTCACGCGTTCCAACACCTTCGCGCCTTCACGAGCAAACTCAACCACTGACGGTCGATAGATGTAGTGGCCAAAGCCAATTGTTCCGTTGGCTCGCCCCACCGCACTGCCAGCATGAATGGTTCGAAACGAATAAACCTTGCCATCCACGATGCGCGTTTTGAATGCCTCAATATCTTGAGCCGCGCGCAGCGAGCGATGCTGGAGCGAAAGAAACATAGAGAGTCCGTTCTGCTTCGCAAAGCGAAACGTCTCGGTGCAATCCACACGAAGGCAGACGCCATGAAAGGGCTCGCTAAACGTGGAAAACAACTCAAAGAGCGAACGCCGCTCCCAGCGTTCCATATCAATCTCTGTAGCGTGTGTATCGAAGGCGGAAAACATACGCTTCCAGCTTATCTTCCATTACTTCACTTTGCCTTTTCAACGAAGAAAAGCGGCGATTGTGTATAGACATTTCGCCTTTACACAATCGCCGCTCAGCTTAGGTTGCCGACTCAAGCCAGCAACAGATTACTGACCTGCAGGAGCCGCTGCCGGAGCAGCCGCAGGCTGGTCCTGTCCACCGGTGATGCCCTGGTTGACCAGCACCGTGACAACAACACGGCGGTTCTGAGCCTGACCTGTACGCGAGTGGTTATCAGCCACCTGGTTGGTCGTGCCCATTGCAGCAGGAGCAAGAATACGCGTGAGCGGTACTGCACCCGACTGCTGAATGACCGTCAGTACGTTGTCAGCTCGTTCACTGCTCAACTTCTGATTTCGGGCAGCATTGCCGACCTTCGAAGCATAACCCTGAACCTGCAGCATGAAGCCCTGCGTGCTCGCGGCCTGCTTCACGAAATCTTCAAGAGCGTCGCGGTCCTTCTTCGCGATTACAGAGCTTCCGTTGCGGAAGTTGATCGTGATGGAACCCTTCTCGGTGTAGGTATCGAGCTGACCGATGCGACCGTTGGTTGCCGTGATGGCCTGACCGTTCTGCGCAATCAGGTTGCCATGCTCATCGATCTTGCGGCCCTGATCATCGATACGATTTCCGGCAGCATCAAGATCCCGACGCTGGCTCATCAACTGATCACCCTGCGATGCGACCTTCGCATTGACGGGGTTCAAACCAGCATCAATCTGACGGGCTGTGCGAAGCGATGTTTTCGAAAATTCAACCTTGCGAGCGACCAATTCATGGTTCGGGTTGTAAGCACCCTCAACCTTTACGGCCAGTCCCGGGACAAGATCGGCTACGCCGTGATCCTTGTGGCTCCAGCCGAGGAAACCGCCCTTTTCCGTCGCCTTCGTCGAGTCTGAGAGCACCACAATCTGGCGTGGAGCCTCGCTGGTCTGTACATACATCGTTGGGCCATCGCGACCGATAATCATGCCTTCCACGTTCGCTTCCTGCGCATAGGCAGAAGCACCCAATACCGTGAACATGGCAACCGACATGCCAACACCAAATACCTGCTTGAATCGACGTTGAGTATTCATTACTAGCGTCCCCTTTTCTTCTCCAGCCGCTGGTCTTTGAAATGCACCACAGCATACGTTCAGCTTTACCAACTGCTGCATCAGCGTTGAACCGTCTTGCGACGTTTCCTAACCGACTTGAAACCTTAGACGGAGCCCTATAGCGCTCCCGATGCCTGACCACGGCAAAAAAGAAGGTGGAAAAGTTTCTATGCTCAATATTCATCCTGCCAAATCGTCGCAAACAATGGGATATGAGTCAGATACAAGATAAGTGGATTTTGTATTATTTGCGCGATATCGCCTTCCCAAAGCAATAACTGCGACAATCTTTCTTGCCCTATGCTGCTTTCTGTTGCCATCCTTGGTTCGCTTTCGTGGTTTTACCTCGCGTGCTTGCACGGACGTTTCTGGTCTTCAACGCCTACGCTGCCTGCGCCTCAAGCGCTGAAGCAGTATCCTCGCGTTGCTGTCGTCGTGCCTGCTCGTGATGAAGCTGAGAACATAGCGCAGAGCCTCGCCTCTCTGCTGGCGCAAAATTATGAAGGCCAACTCGACGTCATTCTCGTGGACGACAACAGCAGCGATGGCACAGCAGAGATTGCGTCTGCTCTAGACAATCGGCAGCGACTCACCATTCTCTCCGGCAAGCCGCTCGAAGCTGGCTGGAGCGGTAAGCTGTGGGCTGTGCATCAGGGACTATCCCTGCCCGCAGCACAATCAGCGGACTATATTCTGCTGACGGATGCAGACATTGAACACCAGCCAACACATGTTGCTGCACTCGTGCAGCAGGCTGAAGCCCAGAGGCTTGATCTCGTCTCCGAGATGGTTCGTCTGCACTGCGATACCGATGCGGAGCATGCGCTGATTCCAGCGTTTCTTTTCTTCTTCCAGATGCTTTATCCGTTTGCGTGGACGGCTGACCCGAAGCGGCGCACAGCAGGAGCAGCAGGTGGAACGATGCTGGTGAAGCGGAGCGCCTTCGAACGCATTGATGGTGTTCAGCGCATTCGCCATAACCTGATTGATGACTGCGCTCTTGCCCATGAGATCAAGTCCACCGGTGGCCGCATCTGGCTGGGCCATGCAGAGCTTGCAAGCTCGCTTCGTGTCTATGCGGACTGGCGAGAGGTATGGGACATGGTCGCTCGCACGGCCTATGTTCAGCTTCGCCACTCGCCGCTGGCTCTGCTTGGCTGCGTCGCGGGCATGGCTCTTCTTTATATAGCGCCACCGGTGCTTACGTTGTTTGCACATGGAGCGTCACACTGGCTTGGGATTGTGACATGGATCGTCATGGCCGCCGTCTTCCAACCAACGCTTCGTCGCTATCGCAGGTCCCCGCTTTGGGGCGTCGCTCTGCCAGCGATCGCACTCTTTTATATAGGAGCAACCGTTGCCTCGGCCGTACGTCATCACCTTGGGCGGGGTGGCGGATGGAAGAATCGCACCTACTCTTCGACGTAGTAGTAAGGGCTGCTCTGCAACAACTCCGTTGACCTCATTCTGCTAGTCGTGTCCGATCCCGATCTCATTGCCTTCAGGATCATGCAGTGAAAGATGCTGCGGCTTGCCTTCGGCGTTCAAGTTCGCTTTCACATCTGTGCCCTTTGCCTTTAGCTCTTTGTAAGCAACATCTAGCGAAGGCACTTTGAAGACAACGTGAAGCCACCCCTGCTCAAGCGGTCCGGCCTCGGTGCGATGACGTACCGAGCCATTTTGCTTCACCAGGTCGATACGAACTCCGGGTGCAACAAGATGCGCCACGATCATGTGCGCGGCATCGCCTTCACGAGACTGCTCGTGAAAGCCGAAGATGCGTTTATACCAATTCACTTCCGCGTCCAGGTCCTGCACGGAAGCTGTCACATGCTGGAAAGACAACGGAACGAACGTGTCTTTCGCGCTCTGTGCGTGAAGGACTGGCAATGAGCCCATGCACAAGACAAACGAATTGAGTGCAAGAACAAAGCGACTACCACGCATTGAAGTATCCCTCTCTTTCGCTCATCTGAATTTGACGGCCAAAGAGTTCTGTCAGCTTTGCCTCCGTCAGGAGTTCCGCTTTCGATGCGTCGGCAACGATGCGTCCTTCACGCATCATCACGACGCGCTGCATCTCCGGGATGATGTCAGCAACATGATGCGTGATGAGCAGAATCGCAGTTCCCTGTGAGGCAAGCTCACGCAGGAGATCGCGAAGGTCTTGTTGTGCAGCTAGATCGAGAGCGTTCGTGGGTTCATCGAGCAGGAGCATCTTTGGATCGCCGGAGTTACCCACGCCGCGATTGCCGGCGATGGCACGCCCGATCATCACGCGCCGTTGCTGGCCGGCACTCATCTCTCCGACAAACTTTTCGCGGAGCTTCTCCGCACCAACGAGCGTAAGAATCTCTTCGGCCTTCTGGCGCATTTCATCTGTCACCGTCAGGTTCGGCCAGAGAGTTGATGACGAAAAAAAGCCGGTGAGGATCGCGTCAAAACCGGTGGTTGTCAGCGTCTGCTTACCCGGCAGTTCCGCGCTCACGATCCCCATGCGACGCTTTAGCTCGGTGAGGTCCCACCGCGGGCGCCCCATGATCTCGACGCTGGTTTTTGGCGGAGTCCGCGTGCCGAGCATGCGCTCTGCGCTGTCTTCGCTCAACGTCAGCGGATAGAGCTCGCAGGTGATCGTCTTCAGCAGCGTGGACTTGCCGCAGCCGTTCGGGCCCAGAATCACGACGTGCTCGCCGGACTCAATCCGTACGCTTACGTCGTTCAAAATCACCGACGCTCCGCGCGCCACAAAGACATGCTGCAAATCAACAATCGCGTTCATCAAACAATGTTCTCCATCGAGGGAAATGAGTCGTGGCTGGTGACGCCACGCCGCAAGACTCGTTACTCCTACCCTAATCGCTGTTTGGCGAGCACCAAGAACTTTGAATAGCGGGATAAGCTCGCAAGCAATACAAAAGGCGTCTGCGATAACCGCAGACGCCTTTTGTGTTTTGCAGCGAATGGTTAGAAGTACAGCGTTCCGGAGAACTGCATCTTACGGCCGTTGGCCGAGGTGTTTCCGTTTGTGCCATACGTCGACTGCACGACACCATAGGTGTTGTTGCCGAAGGATGCGCACTGCTGCAAGGGAGCGGATGCGGTTGTACCGGCCACATTGGCAGAGCACGAGTACTGCGCGGTTGGGTTCTGCAGATTCGGTGTGTTCCAGACGTTGAATGCTTCCGCACGGAACTGGAACCGCATTCCTTCACGAATGCTTGCCAGCGGGAACTGACGGCTGACCGACATGTTTGTCAGAAGATAACCAGGACCACGCAGGAAGTTACGCGGAATCGAATCATGCAGATCGGCGGATGGATAGGCGAACGCATAGGTGTTGAACCACTGCTTGATCTTGTCTGTACGATGACGATCCGAAGGCAGGTTTGGATTTGCACCCGGCAACAGTGCAGGACGCGATTTAGGCTCTGCATAAATCGTTGTGGCATTGGTTGTGATGTTGAACGGCTTTCCGGTGCGTGCGTTGAACGTACCAGCGAAGGTCCAGTTATTCACCACAGCTTTCAGCAAGCCATTGCCGCCCTTGCGGTTCGGCAGGTTCAACGACCACCCCATGTTAAAGATGTGCTTCGCGTCGAAGTCAGAGACGCTACGCTCACGCGATACATCAAAAACATAAGGAATGGTCGTGGCCTGGCCGGACTGCGCCTTGCCGTCGGTCGCCATATCAATGGACTTCGAGTAGGTATACGACGCCGTCACGTTCAACAGCTTGCCACCACGCTGCGACCACATCACCTGCAGACCGTTGTAGTTCGAAGAGCCCGACGACTGGTAATCCACCAGGCCAGCGCCACCGTAGTTGAACGGCGTGTAGCGCAGGCGTTGCGGAATGCTGCCCTTCGTATTCGGGTTCGAGGTTGTGTTGGCCGAGTTGCAGTACAGATCAGGGTTGGCCTGGAAGTATCCTCCCGTGCAGTCGTAGATGGCTGGGTTCTGATCGACGGCCATGGTCTGCTTGCGGCCAAGCTTGCCGACGTAGTTCACCTCGACGCGTGCCGTCTTGGTAACGCGTGCCTGGAAGCCGATGTTCATCGCTTCGTAGTACGGCGTACGGAAGTTGCGGTCAGGGTAGAACAACGTATACGGAGCAAAGAACTGCGGATTCTGCGGGTTGTAGCCGTTCGGAATCTGCAGGATCGAGCCGTTCGTGCCGTAGGACGACAACGGGACAGAGGCGCCGCCCGGAGGAAGGTTCTTGAAGATCTGGAAGTAGAACGGTTCGCCTACGCCGATCACGTTGGCATTGATCTGGTCGAAGAACATGCCGAAGCCAGCACGCAGCGAGAGCTTGCCATTCCCAAAGACGTCATAAGCAACGCCGATACGGGGCACGATGCCGTTGAAGTCTGTCGGAACCAGCGACTTCTGTACTCCCGGGTCACCAGGAAAGGCCAGGCCACCGATTGCGTTGGGGAAGCGAGCCGACTGATGCCCTGCGATGAAGGTGGAAGAGTACCCATTCGGCTGATACCACTGGAACGGCAGCTCATAACGAGCTCCCAGATTCAGTGTCAACCTTGGTGTGGCGCGCCAGTCATCCTGTATGTAGCTGAAGATGCCGTTCTGGACACCGCCCTGAACAAGGGGGCTGTTTGCACGCACGCTGGTCAGAAGACCCATCGCTTCGTCAGCATAAGAGAAGCCGGTGAACGTGGACGAGAACGAAAGCGATCCTGGGTAATCCGTGCGGTTGAGGTACTGCAGGCGAAGGTAGTTCACACCGAACTGCAGTTGATGAGAACCCCTTGTCCAGGAGATCTGATCGTAGCCTTCAATGTTCTCGTTGATCACCGTGGCATTCGCCTGCCCAGTGTTGCCCAGGGTGTATTGGTTCGACGCGCTGACGACGGGAAGTGTTGGCGTGCCGGGCTCCGTAAAGTTTCCCCCGAGGTCGTTCCACGTGGTGTTGTCCGCAGGCGGGCTTGCAAACGAGTAACGCTTATAACCCAGGCGAAGGACGTTCAGGATATTGGGCGTGATGACCCAGGTGTCGCCGATATTGCCGAAGTTCGAAAGCGCATGGTCACGGCTGGGTACTACGCCAGCAATACCCAGGCTCGTAGAACTACTTACGCCCGAGGCCAGCAGATCGTCCGAGTTGATCATGTTGTAACGCATATCAATGGTGTGGTGAGACGTGACAATCCAGTCGCCACGAACGGTGAAGTTCTTCTCGTTCCGAGGCAGAGGAGCCTGCGATACGTTCACCCGACCGGTTACTGTCGTCGTATTCGGCAGACCGACATACTTCTTCAGAAGCTTTTCAACGACCGGGTTCAAGCAGGTCGCGGGCACTTGCGCGTTCGGCAAAAAGTCTGAGTGAATCTTGCCGTCGAAGTAGTTGTGCGTCGCAGCCCAGGTTGCAGCTGTCTGCAGATCGGTAAAGCAAGGGTTGGTTCCAGTTCCACCCGCCTGAGAGTAAGCCGAGCTCAACATGCTGATGGCATCGGAGGAGGACGCCTGCAAACCGCTTGAGCTGGCGAAGACATAAGGGTTGTAGAACTTTGTTGTTGCGCCAGACTGATCCGTGAAGTCCGCGCAGCGCGTTGTTGAGTACGCCGGACCGCTCGAACTGCATGGGTACGGGGTGGAGTAGTCCGCCATGTAACCCCGGTTGGCTGCGGATTGCGAAGGCGTGATGCCGGTCTGCACCAGACGCTGCACGATGGACTGAAACGTGATCTGGCCGAAAAGCTTGTCCCGCTTGATCGGACCACCAATCGTGAAGCCGAAGGTGTTGATATTGTTCTCAGGATTACGCTGCGTAATGTAATCCGAAGCGTTGAACATCTGGTTCTGCAGATACTCCCACACAGCGCCGTGAATCGTATTTGTTCCCTGCTTGGTCACCACATTGAAGACCGAGCCTGCGTTACGACCGTACTGCGCTTTGAAATTATTCAGCAGAACAGAAATTTCCTGCAGGCCATTGGGCGGCGGGAACTGAATGCCTGTGTTGAAGAACAGGTTGTTCCACATCAAGCCGTCGAAAAGCTGCAGATTTTGCGAGCTACGCGAACCCGAAACCGAGTAACTCGATCCCGTTTTGTCTCCGGTGTTGGTCGAAGGCGCGTTCAGATCCGTAACGCCGGGCAGCAAGCTGGCAAGCGCAACGACGTTGCGCCCATCAATCGGCAGATCTTCGACGAGCTTGTTATCGATCAGCGCACCAAGTGTCGCAGAACGAGTATCCAGAGCCGTGCCTTCGGCGTCGACCTGAACGGTTTCTCGCGCGTCACCCACCACCATCTTCGAGACGATCTTCACTTCAGCGTCTGCGTCGACGGTGATCGAGTCGGCGATATAAGTCTGAAAGCCGGAGCCCGTAACCGTGACCGTATAGACGCCGATTGGCAGTGACGGAAAGACGAACTCGCCCGACTTGCTGGTCGCGACGGTTCGCATGACACCCTTATTTGGCTCTGCTGCCACAACGGTCGCACCAGCGACGAACGCGCCGCTTGGATCAACTACCGAACCATAAATAGATCCAGTTCCCTGGGCCTGCGCCGAGGCTCGGCCAACGTCCAACGTCATGGCCATCAGCAGCATCATGCAGACCAGAAAAGCCTGCGAGCAGGACTTCACCAATTTTTCAGCACCTGTCAGACATGGCGCTGCGTTCACACATCCACGCACCGGAAACTTCACGTGTCTCTCCTACGACTCACTTAGAGCTGCATGGCAGCTATGCTTTTTGGGACGCGGCAAAGTATGCGCAGGCCAGACGGGCGTTGTCAACAAATTCCTTCAATTTCTTCCGAGTTCCAAAGCGGAACAATTTCACATGCGGTCTTACAGATATTTTTCCGAATCGAGCGAAATATCGGTTTGACAGATTTGTTCTGTCCTAGGTACATTTCCTCGCGGTTCCCCATGTGTGTCTTTCTCGGACGCCTGCGTTCTTACTTTGTGAGATACAGGTCTCGCCGTCAGTCGCATGGGCGCGTTCTATTGATCCATCAGGAGTCTTCCCGCATGCGTTTCGCCGGCATCGACTTTCGCCAACTGTCGATTTTCTCTTTCGCGGCCCTCGTACTTTTGGCCGTCCCCAGTTCGCTTCGTGCGCAGCAGGCACCGCAGGTGCTGCCCTACACCGTCAGCACCTTCGCGGGTCCTCATGCCGCCTATACGGTAGGCGCGGCCTGCGGCAGTCGTGTCGCGCTCGATACGTTAGGCGATGGCTGCTATGCCACGGATGTGTCCGTAGGCGCAGACCCTCATGACCTGCGCGTCGACGCAAAGGGAAACGTCTATTACATCGACAACGCCTCTCTGGGATACATCCACAAGATCAACGCCACCACCAAGATCGAGTCGATGTTCCTCGGTTCCACAACGCAGAGCAAAGCCTGCGCCGCGGCTACGGACACGTACGGGGATAACTGCGTCTCTACAGATGGAGCGGCGAACAATAATCCCTTGATCCTGACGACGACGTCCAAGGTCAAAACCATGCGCGGCATGAGCATAGCGCCGAACGGCGACATCCTCATTGGCGGCTACAACGATTACTACGTGCATAAGATCTCGGCGAGCACCGGTATTTATTCCGTCGTCGCAGGAACGGGTACCTCCACTACCGGAGCCACCACAGGGCCAGCACTCACCACCGGCATTGGTTCTTCACGCGGTGCCGCAGCCGATAGCAACGGTACGGTCTACATCGCGGATACAGCGCAGAGCGTGATTCAGCAGGTGGCCAACGGGCAGATTACGCTGGTGACCGCCCCGAATACTTCGGTGACAAAATCTGCAACCAGCGGCGTACTCGCCAGCACAGCTCTCGTAGCTTCTCCGGAAGACGTGGCCGTGGATCCCAATGGCAACCTCTACATCTCCGATGCGGGTAACAACGTTGTGCGCGCGGTTTACATGGGCAAAGGTTCGCTCATCGGCGTGAGCAACCCGCAGACCGGCTATATCTACAGCATTGCCGGCGGCGGCTCAGGAACCTACGCGATCGGTTCGAGCACTATTGCAGCAGCGGTGCCTGCGACTTCAATTTCTCTGGCTATCCGCCATATTGCTTTTGACAATCGCGGCAATCTTTATATCGCCGATACGACCGATGGATACATCTGGTTCGTCGATGCCACAACGGGGTATATCCGTCTGATGCTCGGCAACTATGGTGGAACCATTGGAGGAGCAGCCACCGGCTGCGCAGCCTCTTCCGGAAACACCATCGGCGATGGCTGCCCCGGCGTACAGGCGATGCTGTACGGCACGAGCGCTACGTCCATCGGCGTTTCGCCGGACAACCAGGGCAACTTGTATATCAGCGATCCGCAGGGCGGTCCGGTGGCAAGCTCGCGCATCCGCAAGCAGCTTTCGGGGCTCAACTTCCCTGTCACCGCCAGCGGCGTGACGGTTACGCAATCCATCGACATTCACTTCGGAGCAGGAGACAGTGCTGCTGCGACGGGCGCTTACACCTTCGTCGGCACGACCAGCTTCGCGGCAGGCACGGCTACCTGCACCACAAATGCGGATACCACGGTTGACTGCATTCTTCCTGTTACGTACACCGCGACCAAGCCCGGCTACGATACAGGCACGCTCACCATCAAGAGCACTCTCGGTGGAGCTTCCGCGTACCTCGTCAGCGGAACGGGAACGGTCGCGAGCGTTGTAGTTGATCCGGGTCAGGTCACAGCACTTACCGCTACGGCCACCTCATCGCCTGCGAGCGTTCTTGTGGGTGGAGGCGGCATCACCTACATTGCCGACACAGCGAACAACCGCATTCTGGCGGTCAATGGTTCCACCACCACCGTCTTTGCCGGAACCGGCACGGCGGGCTACTCCGGCGATAGTGGCCTGGCGACTTCCGCAGCCCTCAATGGCCCGACCGCTATGGCTATCGGCACCGGCGGCTCCCTGCTTATTGCAGACACCGGCAACAATGTTATCCGCCGCGTGAGCCGTGCTACCGGCATCATCACGACCTACGCTGGTGGAGCTTCTTCCGTCTGCTCGACAGCAACAAACACGCGCGGCGATGCCTGCCTCGCGACCTCCGCGCTCTTCTCCAAGCCCGCAGGCCTGGCGGTCGATCGCTATGGTGTGGCTTACATCTCGGACACAGGCAACAACGTTATTCGCCAGGTCGACCTCAACGGCTATGTCTCGACATTTGCCGGTGGAGGAACGCCGTGCGCAACCTCGGCTGGAGCAGTCGACGTACAGGGTGATGGCTGCCCGGCGACGCAGACGACCTTCTCTTCGCCAGCAGCGATCGCCTATGACCAGACGGGCAACTATCTCGTCGTAGCCGATACAGGTAATAGCCTCGTTCGCAAGATTAACCTGGGGAACGTGGTTACGGCTTCCTCTGCAAACGTTGGTCTTGCCGTTGCCAACCCAGTCGTTCTCGTGGCTGGTAACGGGCAGGCAGGCTCCACGGTGGACTCCAGCAGCCTGGCAACGAACTCGCAACTCAACACGCCCAAGGGCGTGACGGTGGATGCGGCGTCCAACATCTACATCGCAGACACCGGCAACCACGCCGTCCGTCTCGTCACTCCTGCGGGGCTTATCTCCACCGTTGGCGGCATTCTTGGCGCTTCAGGAGCCACCGCTCTTCCAGCGGCGTCAACTGACTTGCTGATGAACTCGCCTGCAGGCATCGCCGTCAGCTCCACCGGTCAACTTGTTATCGCAGACACTGCCAATAGCCGCGTGCTTGCCGATGCTCGTTCCTCCACCTCGTATAACTTCGGACGCGTGCAGCCTGCCAGCACCAGCACGACGCAGAACTTCGTTGAGCTGAATGTTGGTACCCTCGCCAATACTCTTCCCTCCACGCTGACAAGCACCGGCGACACGTCCAGCTTCTCTCTCATATCGAGCAGCACAGGCGGTTGCAGCGGAGCGACTCTCAGCATCGGTGGCAGCTGCAGCCTGATCGGAAGCTTCCTGCCTGCGACGACCGGAACGTTCTCCGCCAGCTACACCTATACGGAGTCGGGTTCCACAGCAATCGCCACACCCACCATCACCCTCACCGGCACCGGTGCGATCCTGACCACGACCTCAGCCGTTGTGGCGCAGAGCGCACCGACCACCGGCAATGCCCAGTACGGCGGCTCCCTCACGCTAACCGTTACAGTGGCAGCCTCGACCTGCAACACAGCAGCTCCAAGCTGCGTCCCCACGGGCACGGCGCGCATCATCGTCGACGGCGTGGCAGGCACTCCCACCACACTCACCTCAGCAGGAACGGCCTCTGGAACCTTCAGCGGTCTGGCTGTTGGAGCGCACACGGTCTCCTGCTCGTACTCAGGCGACGGCTTCTACGCTGCGGCGTCGTGCCCGTCGGTGACGATCACGGTTGCCCCTGCGTCCACAACCTCTCTGCTCACGATTTCAGCGAACAATATGCCGCAGTTCAGCTCGATCGTACTCACGGCCACCGTAACCTCAAACACCTCCGGTATCCCAACCGGCACGGTCAGTTTCTCCGCGACAAGCACTTCAGGAGGAGCAGCGACAAGCATCGGCTCTTCGTCACTGAATGCAAGTGGCGTGGCTACCTTCACTATGCAGCAGGTACTTGACTCCACCGGAGCGCAGACATCGAACAGCACGCTGGTACCGGGAACGTACAACCTCTCCTGCACCTACAACGGCTCGTCAAACTTCGCGACCTCCTCCTGCACGAACGTTTCGTTCACCGTGGTTGCAGACCCAGCTTCCTTGACGCTTGTCACGAAGGGCTGCTCCACGGCCGCGACCGCAGCAACCGTTACCAGCGCCCCCAACCAGGGAGCCACCTGCCCCAGCGCACTGTTCATCAGCGGCATTCCTGCTGTGGCAACAGCTCAGGGTTCGACGACGGATGCGGCAATCTTCATTACGCCGTCCAACACGCTAAGCGGCAAGCTCACCTTTGCCTGCTCAGGCCTGCCAACGTTTGCGACCTGCACGTTCGCCACCGCGCAGGGATCGTCCTACACCCTCACGGCTGGTACGGCGTATGTGCCGCCGATCCCCCTCGACGTCACGCTCTGGACCGACGTCAAGGACTCTGCCTCGAACACACAGCCGATGCTGCCGGGCAATCGGAGCAGCCACACAGATCTTGCGATGCTGCTTGGATGGCCACTCGGTCTGCTTGGCTTCGCAGGGCTCGCTGCCTCACGCCGCAAGCTGCGTAAGAACGCGTTCCTCGCAGCGATTCCGCTGGCCATGCTCCTCCTAGGAGGCTCCATGCTCGCGGGAGGTTGCGCAGGCCCGGGGAACTACACGCCGAACCTGACGCCAGCGGGACAGTACCCGGTCACCATCACGATCACCGGTCCCAATGGTCTAACCGCTACGACGCAGGTCTACTTTGTCGTTACCAGCCCCGGCATTACCGGAGCCCAGTAAGTTAACGTAACTCAGAACCGAACGAAGAAGGCCGCCCACACGGGCGGCCTTCTTCGTTCTCTACGCTCTAGGATCTGACCTTACTCCCTGTCTTACTCAAAGCTGCGGTTCCAGCGCAGCAGAACGTGCGTCTCACGCTCAAAGCCCAGCGCACTGACGCTACCGGTGCTTAGCGCAAAGAGCCGGCCATTACCAGCAGGAAGCTTCAGCCAGCGCGCCGTCAGAATTCGCAGCACATGCGCATGGGCAAACAATGCCACCTTGCCGTCCGGGCCAGCCGCTTCCAGCGCACGGGCAATCACCTTATCGCAACGCTCGCCAACGGCATCAACGCTCTCGCCGCCGATGACGCCATCGTCCCAGACGTTCCAGTCAGGCTTGCCGAGCTCTTCGCGAATCTGCTTCGTCGACTTCCCTTCCGCCTCGCCGTAGTTCCACTCCATCAGGTGCGCGTCCACCTGCATCACGTCGCCGAATCCGGCGATCCTGCACGTTTCCTGCGCACGCTTCATGGGGGACACGATCACAGCGGAAAACTTCGTATCTTTCAGGAACGCACCCAACTCTTCGGCGCGAACACGCCCGTGCTCGGTCAGGTCAATATTCGTAGTGGACGTGTGGCGTCCGTCCAGCGACCACTCCGTCTCTCCGTGCCGTACCAGCCAAAGTTCTGCCTTACCTGCCATCATCAGCCCTGCCTTTCTTCTCAAGCACTAGGTTACCGCGCGTAGAGTTTCATCATCGCCGCCGCTGCGCCTTCGATAACAGAGTTTCGGTAAGCGTCGTCCATCGGAACCTGAATCCCGATCACACGCGGCCACACCAGTGGCTCTGTGACCAGACCGAAGAACTGCCACATCGCCAACTCTGCGTTCGGGACCCGTAAGATCTCCTTGCGGTCGAGCAGGCGAAGCCACTCCATCAGCTGCTCCATCAGCGGCAAGCGACCCGAGTTGTCCCCTGGGTGCTGCATCAACCCCGGAAACCGCGTGGACTCCGCAATGGCCAGCCGAACGTACGGAACCATCTCCTCTGCTGCCCAAAAGCTCGCAATCGCCATGGCGACCTCGCGGAGCGAGCCTTCCGGGTCGGCCACCGCATCCTCACTCCAGGTCACCTGCGGAAAGCCCTGCCAGAACAACTCAATCGCCGCACGAAAGACCGCTTCCTTGCCCTCAGGAAACTGGTTGTACAGCGTTCGCCGAGCCACCCCAGCGGCCTCGGCCATCCGGTCCATGCTCACGGAGTCGTAACCATCCTCCAGAAAAACGCGCATGGCCCCACGCAGAATCTTCTCGCGCGCGCCGCCAGATCTAACCGGCTCATTCACCTGAACTTCGCTCATCGTTATCCCCGCGTTCTGCAACATGAAGACCGCGCATCAAGACGCGCTGCACTCATCAGTCTACTTATTCACTGAAATCCTGCATCCTTTCCCTTGGGTAAGGCGTCAATAGAGTATATGCACTGCATAGTGCAGTGCATGTTTCGGAGAGCATTATGACAGACACACTCGATACACCCCACGAAGAACACACCGATATCTTTCGCCGTCACACGACCGCCATCTTCCTTGGCTTTATGTACACGACGCTGCTGATCACCGGCATTTATATGCTGATTCTGGGAGCAATCTGGTACATCGCGCGCTAAATCGGGTGCGATCCATCTTCGCCTTCTTTACGCCATTCCTTCTAAGTTCTACACTCTGGACATGGATTTCGAGCTCCAGACCGAATACTCTCCCCAGGGCGATCAGCCGCAGGCCATCCGTGAACTCGTCGCAGGCATCACCGCTGGCGAGAAAGACCAGGTTCTCCTCGGAGTCACCGGCTCCGGCAAGACCTTCACCATGGCGAAGGTTATCCAGGAGCTGAACCGCCCCGCGCTCATCCTCGCGCACAACAAGACCCTCGCCGCGCAGCTTTACCACGAGTTCAAGCAGTTCTTCCCCAACAACGCCGTCGAATACTTCGTCTCCTACTACGACTACTACCAGCCCGAGGCCTACATCCCCTCCGGCGACCTGTACATCGAGAAGGAATCGACCATCAACGACGAGCTCGACAAGCTGCGCCTCTCCGCCACGCGCTCCCTCTTCGAGCGCCGTGACTGCATCATCGTCTCTTCCGTCTCCTGCATCTACGGCCTCGGCTCGCCCGAAGCCTACTACGGCATGTTGATGCTCCTCGAGAAGGGCCAGAAGATCAAGCGCGAAGACATCACCCGCCGCCTCGTCGAAATCCTCTACGAGCGCAACGACGTCGACTTCCGCCGCGGCACCTTCCGCGTCCGCGGCGACATCATCGAGGTCTACCCCACCTACGACGAGAACGCCTTCCGCATCGAGCTCTTCGGCGACGAGATCGACGCCCTCTCGCAAATCGACCCGCTCTTCGGCACCGTCAAGCAGAAGTACTCCCGCCTGCCCATCTACCCGAAGTCCCACTACGTCGTGCAGCCCGAGCGCAAGACCTCTGCCATCAACTCCATCGTCTCCGAGCTCACCGAGTGGGAGGCACAGCTTGAAAAAGAAGGTCGCCTCGTCGAAGCCCAGCGCATCCACCAGCGCACCCGCTACGACCTCGAAATGATCAAGTCCGTCGGCTACTGCCACGGCATCGAGAACTACTCACGCCACTTCAGCGGTCGCCTTCCTGGCGAGCCGCCACCCACCCTCCTCGACTACTTCCCCAACGACTTCCTGCTCTTCATCGACGAATCGCACGTCACCGTCCCGCAGCTCCACGGCATGTGGCACGGCGACCGCTCACGCAAGCAGAACCTCGTCGACTACGGCTTCCGCCTCCCCTCCGCGATGGACAACCGCCCCCTCCGCTTCGAGGAGTTCGAAACCCGCACCGGCCAGATCATGTACGTCTCCGCCACGCCCGGCCCCTACGAGCTCACCAAGTCCGCCGGCGTCGTCGTCGAACAGATCATCCGCCCCACCGGCCTCGTCGACCCACCCGTCGAAATCCGCCCTGTCAAAGGCCAGATCGACGACCTCCTCGCCGAGATCCGCCTCCGCGCCGAGCGCAATCAGCGCGTCCTCGTCACCACCCTCACCAAGCGCATGGCCGAGGACCTCGCCAACTACTACACCGAAGTCGGCGTAAAGTGCCGCTACATGCACTCCGAGATCGACACCCTCGAGCGCATCCGCCTCCTCCGCGACCTCCGCAAAGGCGAGTACGACGTCCTCATCGGCATCAATCTCCTCCGCGAAGGCCTCGACCTTCCCGAAGTCTCCCTCGTCGCCATCCTCGACGCCGACAAAGAAGGCTTCCTACGCTCGCAGGGTTCGCTGATCCAAACCATCGGCCGCGCCGCCCGCAACGTCGAAGGCATCGCCATCCTCTACGCCGACAAAATGACGGACTCGATGCGCCGTGCGCTGGACGAAACCAGCCGCCGCCGCGAAAAGCAGCAAGCCTACAACACCGAACACGGCATCGAACCCCGCTCCGTCATCCGCTCGATCGACGACAGCCTGGCGACAATCCTGAAGGCCGACTACCAGGACCTTGCCGAAGAATCCGAAGACCCAGCGACGTTAAACTTCGCCAACCAACAAGAACTAGACGCCCACATCGTGAAGCTAGAAACCGAAATGCGCGAATCCGCCAAAAAATTCGAATTCGAACGCGCCGCCAAACTCCGCGACCAAGTCAAAGAACTCCGCACCAAGGAATTTCTATTTACGTAAACATCGAAAGACAGGGCGGGTAAAGCGAACAGAGGCCGACTGGCCTCTGTTCTTGTCCACTACCTCATGCAGAGGGTTTCAATCCACGCTCCTCGTGCGAGGAGCGACTTTTTGCAGTTCAACGATGCTTCGCCGCAAAGGTGATACAGATCACGATTTTACTTGACGTTAGAGGCTATTGCCTTTCTACTGCTCATCAGGTGACGCTATCCTCCATCTACTTCATGTAGAGGGAAGATATCTGGTACCGCCTGAGTGGTAGGACACTCAGGAACTCTCATTACCAGTTGCTCAGAAAGGACCTGCAATGGCAAAGACAACAGTCACTGTAAACCGTAGCGCAGTCACAGGAAAGTTCGTTACCCCAACATACGCGAAATCCCATCCACGTACTACTGAAACGGAGCACTACAGGAAGCCCAAGGGCAAGTGAAGGTTGGGTACCCCGTTCATGACGGTCTCATCGTCATGAGCTGGGGGGCTCTCACCCCACCCACTCCACGAACAAACCCGACACCCGAAACATCCCACCCGCTCATGGACAAACAACGTCCATGAACGGGGCACCCAATCCGGTTCTTTCCTATCCCCAACCAAATCACTCGGGTGCCCCATCCGTACACGGTCTCATCGTGGACGGGTGGGCAAGCACTCCCCTCAACCAGCCTCCACCTAAAAATCTCACCCGACCGAAACCCTCACCACACCAAACATCCACCCACCCGTCCGCATAAAACCGCGTACGGATGGGGCACCCAACTATCACTCGTCTAAAACGACTCCACCCGATACACTCCCTCCATGCCCACCGGTCTGAGACGCAGCCAACTCACAGGCAGCAACCACTTCCTCACCTTCAGTTGTTACAAGCGTCTCCCCTACCTCAACACCGATCACGCGCGCACGACCTTCCTCGAACAACTGGAAAAGCTCCGCCAACGCCACCAGTTCCGCGTCTTCGCCTACGTCCTCATGCCCGAGCACGTCCACCTACTCGTCTCCGAGCCAAAGAAATACATCCTCGCCACCACGCTCAACGTCCTGAAGCACGAAACCTCCCAACGCCTCAAGACCACACAAAAGCACTTCTGGCTAACCCGCTACCACGATTTCAACGTAGAAACCCACGACAAGTTCTTAGAGAAACTCCGCTACATCCACCGCAATCCAGTAGTCCGCGAGTTAGTAACTAGCCCCGAACAATATCCATGGAGCAGTCACAACCACTGGGCCACCGGCCAGCAAGAAATCGTAGAAATAGAATCCAGTTGGACATGGAACAAGCGCGAGCGCGAAGGCATCCCTCACTCCACGGTCTGGTAAGCATCACCACACCCCACCCGTTCGCATAAGATCGCGCACGGATGGGGCACCCAACACCCTCTCCCCTAAAAACCACCTCCCCAAACCCCCGGAACCCAAACTCCCGGGTGCCCCATCCGTACACGGTCTCATCGTGGACGGGTGGGCAGGCACTCCCCTCAACCGGCCTCCCCCAAGAATCCCACCTGACGACCCCACCAAGGGTCTAAGGCCCACCCATACCAGCGAGGGCAACGCCTATTGCCACTCTCCCACTACACTGCTTAGCAGAGGACGTTATGTACAAAAGAGCCGACGCAGGCATTGGCTGGGACAACACCGAACGCGAACATGCGATCAAAGTCATCTACAGTCAGAACACCCTTCACAGAGCAGTAATTTTTCTGCGAGACGACGGCCTGTTCGGTCTCCGCGAAGACAAATTCTTTGCCTCTAAGACCATCCCTGAATACGACGCAGACATTCGCGGTCATTGGACTGTGATCAATACCTTCAGCAGCATTTACGCCACTCCAGAAATCGCCGAAACAGAAGCACATGCCACCCTCAACTGGCTTGAAGCAACCGAGCCCTAAACAAAATAAGCGCGCTACCATCCGCAGACAAGCAGCGCGCCTTCCACCAATCCCTTACTTCTGCTTAGCAATCACCATTCCCGCAACCTTGTCATAAGTCGCCTTGGGCAGCACATTCTTGCTCAGCAACTGCGTCTTGTTCGCCAGCGCCTCGCTCATTCACGCAACCGCACAAGGGCCAAAGGCCCCTATACCAGCGAGGGGCAACGCCCCTCGAACCACCCCGCGCGCAAGCGCCTCCTCGCTGCCACAGGCCGTCGTGCAGCGCAGCGAAACGACCGGAATCGCCTTCCTTTCTCAGCCAATACACCTGCTAGAATCCCCTCAACTCATGAAACCCACCTACGGCCTTGCCCTAATCCTCATGGCATCCCTGCACACCTACGCGCAGCAGCCCTCCACGCCCGGCATGGCCACGTTTCATAACCCCGAGTTACGCCTCGACTACACCTACCCGTGGGCATACTCCGACGAGCACAACGAACAAGAGCGCAAACGCCGCGGTGAACCAGCCGAAGAACCCTCCAACAACCCATGCCTCCAGTACCCCATCGCTGGCATGGACATGGACATAGACTTCCGCATCCTCGCACTCAAAATCATCCACCCCGAGTGCATCCACCGCACGCTGAAACCCGCCGACCTCCGCAACCCGGCCACCAACACCCTCGTCGACGCACTCTCCTCCCTCGGAAAACCTGTCATAGGAGAAACCCTCGAATACACCATGAGTGGGGCGCCAGCGTTCGCTATCCAGGGTCAGGTCAGCATCAAGAACGCAAAACCCAAGAACCATCCCATCTACGTCATCGCAACCTGTGCCATCATTACCGAGCATCTCGCCTGCTGGACCTTCGAAGCCGACAGCAAAACCGCCCTGACCACCATGACGAGCTACCCCATCATCCTCGGGGACCACACCCCCGAAGCCGTCGTCCCCTCCAGCTTCATCAAGCCCGATGCAGCGGCAAAGTTGTAGCCTGTAAGGAATCATGTAGCGAGGCGAGAGCAATCATCTTTTCGGTTAGGGCTTCAAAAGAGCAACCCCACATAAAAGAACAACCCACATTCTGCATAACAGAATGTGGGTTGTTCTTTTGAGATCTTTAGTTAGCGTGCGATCGGCTGGAGCTTGATCACCGTTGGCTTTGGGTCCATGAGGCCCATGACGCGGTTGATCGAGTCCTCGGTGCGCGTGCCGGTGATGTGCGTGGCGCGCATGCCCTTTGCGATCATGTTGCACATTTCAAAACGGCTGTTTCCGCACGACAATGCTTGATGGAACTTCTTTGAGCGCATAGATATCTCCAGACAGACAAGGGTAAGTGGAGCGTGTGTTTCGGCACTCATTAGTTGGATAACGTGAGGAATGAGAGGGCGGAGAAGTTCTCCTTCTAGGTTACTCCTCATTCGCGGCCGGCGCGCAGGAAGTTAGCAGCGTTGCTCACAAAGAGGATCGCGCTGCGATGCTCTGGAAGGAGCACCGGGCCCGAAACTCCGAACCACCATAACCGAAGACAAGCAAAGGCCCCGGCATGGATGCCGGGGCCTTGGATGATATGCCTGGTAGAGCTAACTCCGCCCTTGCGGGCTTTCTCTACATCTTCTTCGCAATGATCATGCCGGACACTTTGTCGTAGGTGGCCTTGGGCAGAATGCCCTTGCTCAGAAGCTGCGACTTGTTCGAGTACGGGCGCCCTTTGATGATCTTGTCCGAGTACGCGTCGCCGATTCCCGGAATCGCCTTGAGCTGATCTTTCGTGGCGGTGTTGATGTCAACCAGCGCTGGCATGGGGGCTGCCGCGAACGGAGCCGAGGGCTGCGCCGCCACGAGCGGATGCGAGGCCATCAGCGTGCAGGACAAGGCGGCAAGGGACAGAAGAGTGCGAAGAGTTTTCACAAAGGGCTCCCAAACGTAGAAGTTGACTACGCCACGTAGCATACACAGGAAAAGTCGACCGGTCAGCTTGTCTGTCGGTTAAATCGCGCGTGGATTCCAGCCGCAGCCAGCAGGCAGATCGCTCCAAGGGGCAGCATCAGCAGCTTGGAGGCGGTAAACGCGATGTCCCAGGTATCCGGAACCCGCACCATGGCCAACACGGGCAGTATGGCCGCACTCAGCAAAATTACTCCCACCACAAGAAGAAACATCCGTAAGCACCGATAGCACATCACAGCACCCCTTCCCTTCGTTCTCGACTGGCTTACACCAACACGCCAGCGAAATGACGGCTGCCAAGATATGCCCATCACGCTATTTCTTGCAAGTGCTTTGTGACACTTTTTTCCTATACCCAGCGAAAGATATGTCTGCAGAAAAACTCGTACCTCGGGAGTAGCAGAATCGGGGCAAAAATCGAGAGCGGAAAGCTCTACAATCGCTCTATGAGCACTCCTCCCGTACGTAAAACCGGCCTAAGCCCGAAAGAGCAGAAACTTCAGGCTCTCCGCGCAAAACTCGACCAGACCAGCACCGGCGCCAAGCCCCTTACCGGCCTGACCGCGAGCAAGGTTCAGGCACGCAGCTCCTTCACCGGGAAGAAGACAGCCTTCCAGCGCAAGGCCACCTAGTCCGGGGTACAACCCATCCTGTATGATTCCCATGCTGTTTAATCACTTCTAACACCTGTCTTACAGGAGAGCTTGTGCCCTGGTTCCAAGTTGAAGCCCCCCACGTTACCGATGAGCAAATTGCTGAAGCCTGCTCGCGCCTGCTTGCCGAGGCGCGCAAGCGTATCTCGGCCGATCCCAAGCGCGTTCTGCTGCTGCCTCCCGATCTGACCCGCGCGCACTCCGGCGCTGGCAAGATTACCGAACTGCTCTATAAGGAGCTGGACGCTGCTGGCGCGCACGTTGAGGTCATCCCGACGCTCGGCCAGCATGTTCCGCACACTCCCGAAGAGAACAAGTGGATGTTCGGCTCGATTCCCGAGGAGCGCATCTTCGCGCACGACTGGCGCAACGGCGTGACGCATGTTGCCACCATTCCGGCGAAGCTCGTTACCGAGACGACCGGTGGCGTTGCTGACTGGGAGATTCCGGTTGATCTGAACTCGAAGCTCGTCGACGAGCAGTGGGACCTGATCATCAACATCGGCCACGTTGTGCCGCACGAAGTGCTTGGCTTCGCCAACCACAACAAGAACTACTACATCGGTCTTGGCGGCAAGGACACGATCTGCGCGTCGCACATCGCGGCTGCCGTCTACGGCATCGAGAACAATCTCGGCTGCCTGGTGACGCCGCTTCGCGCCTGCTACAACTGGAGCGAGAACGAGCACCTGTCAAAGTTCCCCGACTGCTACATCCAGATCGTGATGCGTCGCGACGAGGACAACAAGCTTGTGACGAGCGGACTGTATGTTGGCGATGATCTTGACACGTACCTGAACGCAGCCAAGGCTAGCCGCGCACAGAACATCACGCTCTTCGACAAGCCAATCAAGAAGATCGTTGCCGTCATGCAACCGGATGAGTTCCGCGCAACGTGGGTTGCCAATAAGGCTGTCTACCGCACGCGTATGGCGATCGCCGACGGCGGCGAACTGCTCATCATCGCTCCTGGTGTTGAGCGTTTCGGCGAGCAGCCCGAAGTGGATGCCCTCATCCGCAAGTATGGCTACAAGGGCACGCCGCGTACGCTGGCTCTCTACAAGACTGAAGCTGACATGCAGGCGATCCCGCACGGCGTGGCGCACCTCATTCACGGCTCCAGCGAAGGCCGCTTCACGATCACCTATGCTCCGGGACCGAAGATCTCGAAGGAAGAGATCGAGCAGATTGGCTATAACTACGCCAGCCTCGATGAAGTAGAGAAGCGCTACGATCCAGCCATCATGAAGGAAGGCTGGAACACCATGCCGGATGGTGAGGAAGTGTTCTACATCTCCACTCCGTCTGCAGGTCTGTGGGCTACCGAAGAGAAGCTGAACTCGCCATCGCGTCGCGACCTGAGCGAAGTCACCCTGAAGGCATAACGTTGAACGAGACTCTCCAATCAGCACAGCAGGCGCTCGACCGTGAACTTCTACGGTACGAGCGCCTCGCTGTGGCTTACTCCGGTGGAGTAGATTCTGCGTTTCTGGCGTGGGCAGCGTATCGGGTGCTCGGCGATCGCATGATCGCGGTGATCGCGGACTCTCCCAGCCTGTCCCGTGCGGACTTTGCAGAGGCCAAGGCCTTTGCAGAAGCACACAACATTCCTCTGCGCGTCGTTCGTACCGACGAGATGAGCCGGCCGGAGTACGTTCGCAACGATGGTCAGCGCTGCTTCCACTGCAAGGATGAACTCTTCCGCGTGATGGAAAGCCTGATGCGCGAACTCCCCGGCGATACCACGCTGGCGTATGGCCGCAACCTGGACGACTCGGGCGACTTTCGTCCCGGCCAACAGGCGGCAGCGATCCACGCAGTGGCAGCGCCACTCGTCGATGCTGGCTTGACCAAAGTTCTGATCCGCGCGCTTTCACGGGAAGCTGGACTCTCCGTTGCAGACAAGCCTGCCGCCGCTTGCCTTTCCTCGCGCCTGGAGTATGGCCGCCCGGTCACGGTAGAAGCTTTGCAGCAGGTAGAAGCCGCCGAAGCCGCGCTGAAGGCCCTTGGCTTCCGTCAACTTCGAGTGCGTCACCATGGCGTGATTGCCCGCATTGAAATCGCCCGCGAAGAACTGGCTGCTACGTCCTTAGATTTAGCGACACTGGACCGCATTAGCGCGGCGGTGAAGGATGCTGCGGGCTTTGAGTTCGTGACGTTGGACACTTCTGGCTATCGCACAGGTTCGCTCAATGCGCTGCTCCCGGCAGCGTCGATTCGCCCTTTAGCTCATGCATCCTGATTCCCTTCTCAAGCTACTCAAGCAGGTAGAAACCGGTGAGGTTTCTGCACAACAGGCCCAGGAACGGCTCTCGACGCTGCCGTTCGAGGACCTCGGCTTTGCGCGTATCGACCACCACCGCAGCCTCCGTACCGGAATGCCAGAGGTAGTTTTTGCCGCAGGCAAGACGCCAGAGCAGACGGCGATGATCCTGGAACGCATCGCTGCCAGCGGCGTTCCTGCGCTGGCAACGCGAGCAACTCCCGCACACTTCGCCGCAGCCGTAGAAATGCTTCCTGGCGCGCGATACCACGCCGCAGCGCGTTGCATCGTTGTTGGCGAGGCTCCATTGGAATGCAAAGGCAAGGTAGCCGTCCTGTGCGCTGGCACCAGCGATCTGCCTGTTGCCGAAGAGGCTGCGATTACTGCAGAGACCTTCGGTGCTGAAGTGGATCGGATTACCGACGTAGGCGTCGCGGGGCTACACCGCCTGCTTGCCGCAGTCCCGCGCATCAGGACTGCGGACGTTCTTGTGGTCTGTGCAGGCATGGAAGGCGCGCTGACCTCCGTAGTAGCCGGGTTAGTGGATGTGCCCGTGATCGCCGTCCCCACAAGCGTTGGCTATGGGACAAACTTTGGCGGGCTTACAGCGCTGCTCGGGATGCTGAATAGCTGTAGCCCAACGGTGACCGTCGTGAACATCGACAACGGCTTCGGCGGTGGCTTCAATGCTGCTCGTATCGCACGTCTTGCCGCTGCCAAACAGGAATAGCTGCCGTGCACGCAAGAAGGGCCACCTGAGTCAGGTGGCCCTTCTTGCGTACAGCCTGCATTAAGCCGCGGGTCTGGCGGTTTGCTGCTGCGCGAGGTACTGGTGAACGAACGCGATCGCCATGCTGCCCTCACCAACACCGCTCGAGACGCGCTTGATCGAATCGTGGCGAACATCGCCTGCGCAGAAGATGCCGGGGAGGTTTGTCTCAAGCAGGTACGGAACGCGCTCGCCCTTCCAGTCAGGAAGATCCGAGACGTCGCGGCCGGTGCAGATATAGCCGCGTTCGTCACACTGCAGGTTCTTCGGCAGCCACGAGGTGCTGGCATCCGCACCGATCATGACGAAGAGCGCATCTGCGTCGTACTCCACCGGAGCTTGTCCAGCGGAGGCGATCCATACCTTTTCGAGATGGCTCTCTCCGTCCACCTTCGTTATCGAGGAGTAGTTCATCACATGGATGTTCTCGCGATGATTGATCTGCTCGATGAGGTACTGCGACATCGAGAGATGCAGGCCGTCGCCACGAACCACAACCTTCACAGACTTTGCGTAGTTCGAGAAGAACATCGCCGCCTGTCCAGCGGAGTTACCGCCGCCAACGATCACAACATCTCGGCCGACAACCGTCGGAGATTCGGTGCGCGAAGCACCATAGAGAACGCCACGGCCGATGAGGCGATCAATGCCTTCCGCTTCAAGACGACGCCAATCAACACCCGTCGCCAGTATGACCGTGCGCGTACTCACACGCTGACCACCGTCGAGCTCGATGCAGTAGCGGCGATCGCTCAGAGGCTCCACGTTCACCACTTCGCGCGTGAGAACAATCTCAGCACCGAAGTGCTCGGCCTGCTTGATTGCTCGGTCGCTCAACTCCTCCCCGCTAATGCCGCTAGGGAAGCCCAGATAATTCTCAATGCGCGATGAAGTTCCTGCTTGGCCACCGGCAGAAGCGCGCTCGACCAGCAACACACAGAGGCCTTCGCTGGCACCATAAACGGCAGCAGCAAGTCCTGCCGGCCCGCCGCCAACGATGACAACGTCGTAGTCTTCCTTCGCTGGTTCGACACGGAAGCCAAGCTCGCGAGCGACGGTACGCACAGTCGGCGCTTCGCCGAGGCAGTGGTTCTGGTCGATCACAACCGCCGGGCCGTTCATGTTCTTCGGCATGCACGAAGGAACGCGGTCGGGATCACGCTCACGGTCGATCCACTCATAAGAAACGCGGTTCATCGTAAGGAACGTGCGAATGTCGCGACAGTCCGTGTCATACTGCGAGCCAACCACCAGCACGCGAGAGATGGGAAGCTGCAGCACGCGCTCCTGCACGGAAGACAGGCGGTTGTTGAGCGTCTGCATGATGATGGCGCTACAAGGCGCACTCTCGCGGATCATCTCATGGAAATCCTGGCGATCGAAACGTGCCAGGCGGGCCGAACTCTTTGCCTGGATGCTGGCAAAAACAGAGGTTCCGAGAAGCAGCGGGACTTCGCCAAAGAACACACCGCGCTTGTCATAAAAGAACTCCTGCCGACGGCCGAGAACTTCTTTGCTCAATTGCAGATCGCCATCTAGAAGAACATAGAAGTAGGCCTGCTCTCCCTCACGGACGATGAACTCGCCGTTTTGGACGCGGATATCTGCGGCGCGCTCAGCGTAGCGCTTACGCTGAGCCTCGTCGAGGCAGTCGAAGATGTTGATACCTTCCAGGTCGGCGGGAACGATCATTCTTCTATTGTCCCACTATGTGTCAACCCCTGCAGGGTCAGACCTGTGCACGGAACTTGCGCGCAAGTTCAAGAAACGAACGATGAACGCCGCCGGCGCGCTGCGAAGGCCATGCCATCACAATTTCCATAAAAGCGGCAGCTCCTTGTAGCGGGACGAAAACGACTTCACTCGAACCAAAAAGCCTTGCGCCTTCTGCGACAACAGCGACCCCCTCGCCTGCTTCCACTAGTGCAATCACGCCACTGGACACGGTCGCCGTCGCCTGAATTTTCGGTGAAAATCCAGCTTCAGAACACATCGTCAGGATGCGATCGAAGAACATGGGAGAGGTACCCCGATCAGCCATAACAAACGACTCGTCATGAAGCTCCGCGATCGAAAGATCACGACGCTTGGACAAAGGGTTGTCCTTGGAGAGAGCTACGTACATACGTTCGGTAAGGAAGCGCTCCGTCTTGACACCTTCCGAGTTGGAGCCTGAACCCGAACGCGTGAAACCGATATCCAACGTTCCGCTGGCGATGGCGGTCCACTGCTGAGCCGGCGTCATTTCGATAAGCGAAACCTTTACGCGCGGATACTGCTTACGAAAGGCACGAATGAGACGTGGAAAGTATCGGCCATGCCCTCCAACGAAGAAACCGATGGTAAGGTTACCTTCTTCTCCACGCTTGGCACGTTGAACTGTTTGGACAGCTTGCTCCGCCGTGGCAAGGGTCTTGCGAGCACCCTCAAGAAAGAGTTCACCCTCGACAGTCAATCGAATTTGCCGTTGACTGCGGTCGATGAGATCAACGCCGATTTCATGCTCCAGATCGCGGACTTGCTCGCTTATAGCGGATTGCGACACATGTAAAGCGCGCGCAGCGCGGCCAAAACCACCGGTGGTGGCGACGGTCACGAAGTACTGCAGATGCCTTAGCTCCATAAGTAAAAATGGTACTCCTATAAATCATCTGTTTCACCGATTATTTTCCCCGGAAAGAACCTTGGTCGAAACCCAGTAGAGAAGTGTCTAATTGGGTAAGCGGATTTACCGATTGGTTTTTCTGGAACTCGGTGGAGTCTGCGCAGGAGTATGCCCGCTCTATGTGGATCGTCAAAGTCGCCCTAAACCGTCCATACACGTTCATCATTCTCGCGCTGTTGATTCTTCTTCTTGCGCCGGTGATGATCATGCGTACGCCCACGGACATCTTTCCAAACATCAACATCCCCGTGGTCGCGGTGGCCTGGCAGTACACCGGCCTAAACCCTGAGGAAGTCGAAGGACGCCTGACAACGCCGTATGAGAAGGCGTTGACGACTCTCGTCGACAATATTCAGCACACTGAGTCGACAAGCTATAACGGCGTGTCGGTGGTGAAGCTTTACCTGCAGCCCGGGGCCAGCCTCGATACGGCCAACGCGCAGGTGACGGCGGCGTCGCAGTACCTTCTGCGTCAGTTGCCTCCCGGCATTTTGCCTCCTGAAATCATCAACTTCTCAGCATCCAGCGTACCCATTCTTCAGATCGGCGTCTCCGGCAAGGGGCTCGACGAGCAGAAGCTGAATGACATTGCGACGAACATGGTTCGTCCGCAGCTGGTGACGGTACCTGGCGCTGTTCTTCCGAACCCTTACGGCGGCAAGCAGCCTCAGATCACGATCAATATGGACCAGGCGAAGATGCAGGCCAAGGGTGTCTCCCCTGGTGACCTGCTGGCGGCCATGACGGCCCAGAACGTCGTAACTCCGTCGGGCACGGCAAAGATCGGCGGCACCGAGTACGACGTACGAACGAATGCGGCTCCTCATACGACCGAAGAACTGTCGGAGATGCCCATCAAGCAGGTCAACGGCTCGATGGTGTATGTACGGGACGTCGCTACTGTCTCCAACGGCGCTGCCTTCCAAACGAACGTAGTGCGTAAGGATGGACGCCGCGGTGTACTCATCAGCGTTCTGAAGTCCGGTACGGCGTCAACGATCGACGTGGTCCAGGGCATTCGCAAGAGTCTGACGCGCGCCTACCAGGTTTCACCTCAGGGCCTTGTTCTTACCCCCATCGGCGATCAGAGCGTCTTTGTACGTGAAGCCATCAAGGGCGTTATTCGGGAAGCCATTATTGCGGCCGTCCTGACCGGCCTGATGATCCTGCTGTTCCTCGGATCCTGGCGATCGACGCTGATTATCGCGGTCTCCATTCCACTTTCGATCCTTGCCTCGGTGATCATCCTCGGATTGATCGGCGAGACGATCAACACCATGACGCTTGGCGGTCTTGCTCTTGCCGTCGGTATCCTGGTGGACGATGCGACGGTTACGCTGGAAAACATTGAGCGCTTTCTCGAAGAGGGGTACCCGCTCTACGACGCCATTCTGGATGGTGCCGCGCAGATCTCAGTCCCTGCGCTGGTATCGACACTCTGCATCTGCATTGTGTTCATGCCGATGTTCTTCCTGACCGGCGTCGCACGTTTCCTCTTCGTCCCTCTGGCTGAAGCGGTCGTCTTCGCCATGCTCGCCTCCTATGTGCTTTCCCGCACACTGGTTCCGACGCTGGCTCTTTACCTGCTGAAGCATAAGAACACGGCGCCGTCGCGGAACCCGCTGGTCAACTTCCAGCGCGGTTTCGAGCGCCTCTTTGAAAACCTGCGTAGCAAGTATCAGTTGCTGCTCACGCGACTGGTGTTCCGTCGTGGTCTCTTTGTCCCCGCCTTCCTGCTTTTGTGTATCTGCTCTGCGGTGCTCATTCCATACCTCGGTCAGGACTTCTTCCCTGCGACAGACTCGGGCGAATTCATTCTTCACTTCCGCATGCCAACCGGGACACGTATTGAAGAGTCGGCCCGTACGGCTGATCTGGTAGAGCACCGGATTCGCAGCATTGTTCCGGCGAAAGAGCTGAATAACATCCTCGACAATATCGGCCTGCCTTACTCGCCGATGAATACGATGCACATGACCAATGGCACGATCGGTGCCGGTGATGGCGACATTATGGTGGAGTTGAATGAAGGCCATCGCCCAACAGCTGACTATCTGCGTGAGCTGCGCAAAGAGTTGCCGAAGAGCTTCCCGGGCGTAACGTTCTACTTCCTGCCCGCAGATATCACGACGCAGATCCTGAACTTCGGCCTGCCAGCTCCGATCGACGTGCAGATTCAGGCGGATGACATGACGGCGAGTTCGAAGATCGCAGCCGACATGCTCACGAAACTACGCCAGGTGCCGGGCTTGACCGATCTGCGAATTCAACAGCCGCAAGATTACCCAACACTCGATATCAACGTGGATCGCACCAAGGCAGAGCAAGGCGGCTACACGACGCGAGATGTTGCGCAAAGCATGCTGAACTCGCTCTCGGGGTCTTTCCAGATCACACCCATGTTCTTCCTGAACTGGAGGAACCATGTGAACTACAACATGGTGGCGCAGAACCCGCAGTATCGGATGAACTCTATCCAGGACCTGCAGAACATCCCGATCAACTCGGCTTCATCCACACCTCGGACCACGCCTGAAGTCCTGAACAATCTTGCGACGGTAGAACGCGGTCATGAGATGGCGACGATCAACCACTACAACATCCGTCGCGTAATGGATATCTACGGTAACGTACAGGATCGCGATCTTGGAGCAGTAGCCGCACAGGTTACCAAGATCGTTGATAACGAACGCGCACAGGCACCTCGCGGCATGTTCCTTTCGGTTCGCGGCCAGGCATTAACGATGCGCTCGTCCTACATCGCGCTGCTCGGTGGCCTGCTCTTCGCTATCGTCCTGGTCTACGCGCTCATCGTGGTGAACTTCCAAAGCTGGCTTGATCCGTTCATTATCATCACGGCTCTGCCTGCAGCTCTTGGCGGCATCATCCTTTTCCTCTTCCTGACGCATACGTCCCTATCAGTACCCGCGCTGATGGGAGCCATCATGTGTATGGGCGTCGCAACGGCAAACTCCATCCTGGTAGTTTCGTTCGCGAAGCTCAGATATGCAGAGCATAAGGATGCAATTCTGGCAGCCATTGAAGCCGGTTCAACGCGCTTCCGTCCCGTACTGATGACCGCCCTGGCGATGATCATCGGCATGGTGCCGATGGCGCTTGGCCTTGGTGATGGTGGCGAGCAGAATGCGCCACTCGGTCGCGCTGTCATCGGTGGCCTGATGTGCGCAACCGTCGCCACGCTTATCTTCGTCCCCTCGGTGTTTGCCTTGCTGCACAGCAGCCGCAAGAAAGAAGCACCCGCTGATTCCCTGTCACATTCGGAGCCTACTCATGCCTAACGAGAACCTTCACACTCACGGTCAGCCTGCGGAACCGACGACACTGCAGCAAGAGGGCCTGGCTGACACCAGCCCATCGTCTCCCGCTTCAGATCACGTGACAAACCCGCATAACGAGGTAATGACTGTGGACACGACGTCACGTCTTGGCAATGGACCGCGTCTCGCTGTCGCTGTTGTAGCAATTCTTCTTGTTGTTGCAATTGTGGCCGGCATCATGAGCCGATCGCACTCAGAAGAGAAGCTGGAGCAAGCCACGCAGGAATCGGCGACTCTCTCCGTCTTCGTGACAACTCCTTCCAACGGAGCCAAGTCGCAGGAGCTTCGACTGCCCGCGAACACTGAGGCTTATGTTGACACGCCGATCTTCTCGCGAACCAACGGCTATCTGCAGAAGTGGTTTGCCGACATCGGAACGCACGTCAGCAAGGGCCAGCTCCTCGCGATCGTAGAGACGCCGGAAGTCGACCAGCAGGTGCAGCAGGCAGAAGCTGAAGTCAATACAGCCAAAGCCAACGCTCAGCTCGCAGAGATTACCAGCAACCGCTGGAAGGCACTGCTGGCAAAGAACGCGGTCTCTCATCAGGAAGCGGATCAGGCTTCAAGCGATTTGACCGCACGCCAGGCGGCGTTGAACTCCTCGCAGGCAAACCTTCGCCGTCTGCAGCAGATGCAGGGCTTCGAGCGCATCTACGCTCCGTTCGCTGGTGTCATCACGGCTCGTAACGTCGATATCGGCTCGCTGATTCAGGCTGGCGACTCGAGCAACGTACACTCCGAGCTGTTCCATATCTCTTCGATCGACAAGCTCCGTCTCTTCGTTCCGGTTCCTGAAGTGAACGTCAGCGCAGTCCACGTTGGCGAGCAGGTTCCCGTGACCTCCGATGCCTTCCCCGGCGAGAAGTTCTCCGGCACCATCGTTCGCGACTCCACCTCCATCGATACGGCGACTCGTACGCTGAACATGGAAGTGGATATGGACAATCCGGACCACAAGATGTTGCCGGGACAGTATGCGTTTGTTCATCTGCCGCTGGCCGCTGGCGCACACTCTCTGACGCTGCCCTCGAACACGATCCTCTTCCGCGCAGAAGGTCTGCGTGTAGGCGTCGTGCGCGATGGCAAGATACATCTGCAGCCAATCCAGATCGGTCATGACTATGGAGCGACGGTTGAAGTCATCCAGGGCCTGACCGAACAGGATGAAGTTGTGCTGAACCCGTCCGACTCTCTCGCCGAAGGTCAGCCCGTACGGGTTGAAGGGGGTAAGCAGTAATGCAGAACGCTAAAGCTATACGGCAAGCTCCAGCCGTCGCATTAGCGTTTGCGGCGCTGATGACACTGGCAGGTTGCAAGGTGGGCCCGAACTACAAAAGGCCCGCTGCGATCATGCCTCCGACGAACACGTACAAGGAAGCTCCTCCCTCGACATACGGCGAGAGCTGGGCCCAGGCCACACCAGCAGATGCTGCCCTCAAAGGCGACTGGTGGACTCTGTTCAGCGATCCCAAGCTGAACGAGTTGGAGCCGCAGGTCGACACAGCCAACCAGACCCTGAAACAGGCCGAAGCAAACTTCCGCGCGGCACGTTCCGCAATCGGCTATGCTCGCAGCTTCGAAGCGCCGACCATCGGTGTCTCGCCACTATTTGGGGCGACACGCACGTCAGCCAATCAGCCCTACTTCACGAAGACCAGTGCCAATGATGGAGACGGAAACTTTTCGCTTCCAGTGGATCTTTCGTGGGAGTTGGACGTCTGGGGACGTGTTCGCCGCGGCGTAACGCAGGCACGAGAGAACGCACAGGCGTCCTTTGCCGACCTCGAGAACGCTCGCCTCTCTCTACACGCGGAACTGGCGATGGACTACTTCCGTCTGCGCTCTGACGACGCGCAACTGCGACTCTACACGGACACAATTCAGGCTTACGAGCGCGCATTGGATTTGACTCAGGCTCGCTTTGAAGGTGGCGTGTCACCGCAGTCCGATGTCACGCAGGCGAAGACGCAGTTGGAAACAGCTCGTGTGCAGCGTACGGACCTCTTGCAGGACCGTGCAAACGCAGAGCACGCCATCGCTGTACTGATGGGCAAAGCGCCGTCCTCCGTGAGCATCGCGGCCCAGGTGATCACTCCGCCGATTCAAAACGTCGTTATGACCGACAACGGAACGTCGCAGACGCCAGGCACTCATGTGCCCAGCCCTACGTCGAACAATCCGGCCGCGGCAATTGGGCCGGTGCTTCCTGCAATTCCCGGTGTGATGCCAACGGTGCTGCTTGAGCGCCGCCCAGACATCGCAGCCAGCGAACGCCGGATGGCCGCAGCCAATGAAGCCATTGGCATTGCCCAGGCTGCGTACTACCCTCAGTTCTCGATCTCCGCTATGGGTGGTTTTACCGGAACGTCGATGTTGAACTGGTTTACGTGGCCTAGCCGCATGTTTGCTGTTGGCCCAACGTTCAGCCAGACGATCTTCGACTTCGGGCGTCGTCGCTCGAACAAGGAGATGACGGAAGCACAGTATGACGCTGCCACGGCAAACTATCGCCAGACAGCTCTGACTGCGTTCCAGCAGGTCGAAGACAACCTGGCCGCTCTGCACACGCTGGAGACCGAAGCAGCTCAACAGCGTGAAGCTACGGCTGCGGCGGAGCGTTCGCTGCAGCTCTTCAATGATCGCTATGAAGGCGGCGTGGACACCTATCTGCAGGTGATCACCTGGCAGACATCGGCGCTGATGAACGAGCGCAACGACCTGATCATTCAACAGCGCAGGCTGGAAGCCTCCGTGCTGCTGATCAAGGCACTCGGCGGTGGATGGAATGCCAGCACGATTCCGCACCTCTAAGAACGTGTGTCTTCCTGTAGCCTAGAAGGGAGACACACGTTGATGCACTCTTCCCCGCACTATCCGCTTTGGTTTCGAGATTGGCTTTGCATTGCAGGCGTTGCCGCGCTGGCGATTGCTGGCGAATGCCTTATTGCTGCAGCCATGCGAACGTTGGGTGACCTTGACGACATCCGGGCAGTAAGTGGGCTGCCGGGTGCCATCAAGGCAGTACTCTCCAGCCCTTTGTTCGTCATCGGCGCTCTCTGCATGGCGCTGAACTTCTTCGCGCTGCTCTTCACGCTTTCGATTGTGAACCTGTCGCTGGCTGCGCCTGCAACCGCCTCGCTGACCTATATCGGTAATGCGATTGCCGCAAAGCTCTTCCTTGGCGAAAACGTCGACAGACGGCGCTGGCTTGCGACAATGTTTGTAGCTATGGGCGTCGCGCTGATCTCGCGCTAACGAGCGAAGAGGCGGGCAAGTCCATCCGGCTTCAACTCAGGTGCGAGCGTAGAGCGTCCGAGAATGCTCGTTGCGGCAAGGCGACCGCTGCGAATGCCGCCTTCCATCGTGCTTGGCCAACCACTGGCGGTCCAGTCACCAGCGAGATAAAGATCGTCGCCTGCAACATTGCTTGCAGGACGAATAACGTCTAGCCCCGGAGTCACGGAGAAGGTAGCCCGGGCCTCTTTCAGGATGCCGGACTTGAGAACCTTCGCTTCCCGCACTCGTGGGAAGAAGAGTTCAAGCTCGCGCAGAGCCGAACCAAGAATCACCTCGCGCCCCATCTTCAACTCTGCGTGCGAAGCCGAGATCACAAGCTCAAGGTACTGCCCTGCCTCACCCGTCTTGCGGATACGGGTCTTGTTGAAGAGCCACTGAATACGCGTATCCAGTAGCGCAGCATGATCCAGATCGCAAACATCGCGGTCAAACCAGAGATGGATCGTCGTGATCGGCGCGTGAACGAAATTTTCAACGTTGGGTACAGAGATCAGGCGCGCCGTTTGTTCAAACGGCAACGCGAGAACAAGGTACTTTGCCTTTGCGATTAAACCCTCAGCGCCGTGAAGATGCCACACACCAGCAAGATGCTCAATGCGCTCCACGCTCGTACGAAGACGAAGCTCCGTCCCCTGCTGCTCCGCCAGCTCCGCGATGTGTGAGTAGAACGTGCTCAACGGTTGCGTAGGAATACCCATGCGGCCGCCTTCTGCAGACTTCACGAACGCTTCGTGGAAGACCTGACCGGCATAGCGCATGGAGCAACGCTCGAAGCTGTCGTTCAACGTGGCAACAACGATCGGCTCCCAGAAGTGCCGGATGGCACGCTCGGGCTGCCCGGTACGCTTCAGCCACTGGGCAAAGCTCTCGCTATCGCTCTGCGGATAGCCGCGGAAGAACTGCATGAGCCCGCGTCCGATGGCAGCCTTCTCCACCAGCGAAAGCATCGGTGCGCGGAGGAAGTCAAAGGAGCCGCGCACCGATGTTCCGGCGCGAAGAACGCTCTTGCGTCCCCCCGGCTCGAGGAATGGAATCTCGCTGTACCAGCGAATGTGCTGATCGGCCCCACTGCGACGGCAGAGATCAACAAGGTTCACGCAGCAGCCGAGCATGACATGCTGCGAGTCAATCGTTTCCTGCAGCGCGGGATGCTCATACGAGTACGCGCGACCACCCACGTAAGGCTTGCGCTCCAACAGAAGCGGGCGAAGCCCTGCCGAGCTGAGGTCTACGGCTGCGGCAAGGCCAGCAACGCCTGCGCCGATAATGGCTACGTCCTGCACTGCGCTCATCCGAAGACGCGTGCCCCGTACGCCTGCGCCATGCCAAGCCCTAGCACCCGAAGCTTGCGTGCGCTGGACACGCTGACCCGCGTATGGAAGACAGCCGCGGGATCATCGGCTATAAGGTCGAGCAGCAAGCGGTAGATCTTGATAAGCACACGCATCGCCGCGCGCGAATCCTTATCCAGCAACGGGATCAGTTGTTCGGAGCGGCGGTAGAGTTTTTGCGCCGTCCCCTGAATGCCCATGATGAGCTCAAGCTCATTGCGGGCAGGCGTTGAGCCGTTGCAAAGAGCAAAAAGACGCTCGACAGAAACCTTGTACTCCGAGAGCTTATCTTCCGGCAGATACACCCGGCCACGCTCTGCATCTTCCTTCACATCGCGCAGGATGTTGGTGAGCTGGAAGGCGATACCTGTATCGACAGCAAGCTGCTCGGCTTTGCGGTCCGAGTAGCCAAAGATACGAATGCAGACCAACCCAACCACCGATGCTACGAGGTAGCAGTAACGCTCCAGCGCAGGCAATGTCTGGTAGACCTGAACGGTCTTGCCGTCGATCGTAAGCAAATCCGTACCTTCAGGCTGCGGATTCAGATCGAGCGTCGTTCCTGCGATGAGCTGGTCGAGCAAGTCGTCCGGGATATTGAAGCGGCGCTGCGTATCCATGAGCGCCACGAAGAGCGGATCGTTGCTTTCACCGCTTTTGCTCGCGGCCTTCCACTGCGCGGTCCACTCAGCCATCGCCGTACGGCGTGCATCGAGCGAAAGAGATTCGTCGTCGGAGAGATCGTCTGCCTTGCGCATGAACGCGTAGACCGCGCACATCGCGTCCGACTTATGCTGCGGCAGCACACGGAAGGCGTAGTAGAAGTTCTTCGCTTCAACACGCGCGACGTTGCGGCAGTACTCGTAGGCTTCCACTAGTTTGAGTTGCCCAACTTCGTTCATCGTGCTCCCCCGCGCTTCGGAAGAATGATCGCCTGCAACTTGCCGCCGACCGCTCCAAAGAGAAGACGCAGCTTCATGCCTTTTGTCACTACCGGGCGCGACTTCAGCGTGTTGTAGCTCTGCCCTGCGATCGCATCCAGGATGGCATGGCCGCCCTTCGCAAAGAGAGTGAGGGTGGACGCAAGATCACGATCCACAAGCTTCGTAATCTGCTGCCCATGCGTAAGCCGTGCCCGAGCGTCTTCTACGAGGAAACGCATCATCGCTTCATAGTTGGAATCGAAGTGGCGATTAGCGATCTGCTCATCCGTTACGCCAAAGCGGGCCATCACATCAGCCGGAAGATACCGACGGCCACGCCCCCAGTCCTGCACCACGTCCTGGTAAAAGTTCGCGAGCTGAAGACCGGTGCAGATCTCATCCGAGAGCTGCATCAGGCGCTCATCCTTGTAACCGCAAACGAGCAGCACGAGCCGACCAACAGGATTCGCCGAGTAACGCGAGTACTTCTCCAGCGTGGCGAGCGATTCGTGATGTGTATAGGTCTGGTCCTGCTCAAACGCCGAGATCAGGTCGTCAAACGGCTGCTGCGGCAGTTGGCACTCCGCAATCGTCGGCTCAAGGGCCACGAAAACGGGATGCCGCGAGGCCTGCGGATTCTGAAAGCACTCCTGCAACATGCCGCGCCAGGCAGCAAGCAGCTTTGTCGCTACAGCCGTGTCGCCGACTTCGTCTCCAAGATCGTCCGAAGTGCGGCAGAAGCCGTAGACCGAGAAGAAGTGCTTGCGCAGTGGCTTCGGCAGAAAGACTGTGGCGACATGAAAGTTCTCGTAGTGCGTCGTGGCCAGGTGCTCACACCACTCTTCGGCGTCGGCCAGCGAAGGACGCAGCACAGGTGTGCGATAGAAGGCAGGTGCCTCCTGCAGGCGATCGTCAATGGCGTCTACATCGCGTGCGGTAATCATGCCACGGCCTTTTCGGACTCAGGAAACGCGCGTTCGACGGCGGTTTGCGGATAAATCACGGTCTTGATCTCGGGTGCGGTGCCTTCTGCGGGACGTGTGAGCATCGCCTGAAATACAGACGGCACAGCTTCCAGTTCAGCTTCACCGGTAATGAATTTTTCGCAGTCAAACTTGCCAGAGCAAAGCAGCTCAAACGCCGCACGCGTAGTCGCAGGCGTGTGGTGGAAGCTTGCCTTGATATTGATGTCCGAATAATGGATAAGGTTCGTATCAAAGCTGGCCGAGGTGCCAGCAGGCGGACCGCCGAAGAGGTTCACCAGGCCGCCCTTGCGGGCCATCTGCACCGCCCACTGCCAGGCTTCGGGCGTGGCAACCGCTTCGAAGACGATATCCGCACCACGACCGTCAGGGGTCAAGGCACGCGCCGCAACGATCGGGTCCTCCACATCGGCGATGCGTACCACGTTCTCTGCGCCAAACTCTTTCGCCGTCGCAACCTGATCGATACGTTTTACAACTGCGATCACATGCAGCCCGAGGATCGCGGCAGCATGAATAAACAGCAGCCCGATGGGCCCCGCACCAAGCACAATCACCGTCTGGCCGGCCTTTGCATCGCACTGCTCCAGACCACGCATCACGCAGGCCAGCGGCTCCGTGAGCGCAGCGTGCTCAAGCGGCATCCCGTCAGGAACATGCAGCATATTTTTCTGCACGATACGTGCGGGAATGCGAATGTACTCGGCGTAAGCGCCGTTATTAAAGAGAAGATCGTCGCAAAGGTTCTGCTGTCCCGCTTTGCAGTAAAAGCATTCGTCGCAGGGCGCGGAATTCTGCGGCACCACGCGGTCCCCGATCGCAAAGCCTGCCACGCCTTCGCCCATCTCCACGATGACGCCTGCGGCTTCATGACCGAAGATTCGATCCAGCGTGAGCATTTTGGCGTGGTAGCCGCGACGGTACACCTTGAGGTCTGTGCCGCAGGTAAGGGCCGCTTCTACGCGGAGAACGACCTCACCGGGACCGGCAACAGGCCGCGCAACATCATGAACGCGAAGGTCTTCGCGTCCATGCAGGACGGCTGCGCGCATAGTCGGTGAAGGGTTGAGCGACATCCCCTTTATTCTCGCATCCCCTGCAAGTGTTTTCATATCCGCTGAGGAAGTTACGCGTCGCTGCACCCCAAATCGGCATCTGATACCCTGAGCCAATAGCGCGCATGAACCTTGTTTCGCCAGGAGCCGTCGTGAAGAACATCGTGTCGTCGGTGCAGGAGTACTCCCTGCTTTCATGGCGTGCGATTCGCAACGTCGCGTCCAAGCCACGATATATCGCCGACACGTTCACCCAGATGGACTCCATCGGCTTCGGCTCCCTGCCGATCGTGCTGCTGACGGGCTTCTTTACGGGATGCGTTCTCGCGCTCCAATCAGCTACCTCTTTGAAGCAGTTTGGCGCAGTGGAGATGACCGGACGCCTGGTCACGCTCTCCATGGTGAAAGAACTTGGCCCCGTGCTGACCGGTTTGATGGTCTCCGGGCGCAACGCTTCGGGCATGGCCTCCGAGCTTGGCTCGATGAAGGTTTCCGAGCAGATCGATGCCATGCGCGCGCTGGGTACAGACCCGATCCGCAAGCTGGTCACCCCACGTCTGGTCTCCTGCGTGGTCATGCTCTTTTTCCTGACGATCATTGCGGACGCGTGCGGCATCGCTGGCGGCTCCGTGGTTTCGGTCCTGCTGCTCAAGCTGAATGGATCAGCCTTCTTCCACACCGGCTACATGTCGCTGCAGTACGGCGACGTCGTCGAAGGCCTGGTCAAGCCCCTGTTCTCGGGCTTCATCATTGCCACGGTAGGCTGCTTCTATGGGCTTCGGACAACAGGCGGAACGCGTGGTGTCGGCAAGTCGACAACGCAAGCCGTCGTGTCGTCCTCCGTGCTCATCATCCTTTGCGACTTCCTGGTCACGCAACTCATGATCGACATCTTCGGGAGGTAAGCATGGCTGATTCTGCAGCTTCCCTGGAGCCAGTCGTCGAGTTTCGCGGGGTCTCGATCGCCTTCGAAGAGAACAAGGTGCTGCGTAACGTCAGCTTCCGCGTCATGCCGGGCGAGACCCGGATGATTCTCGGGCCCGCAGGTGGCGGCAAGTCTGTGCTGATGAAGCTGGCAAACGGCCTGATGATGCCCGACTCCGGCGAGGTGCTGGTCTTCGGACAAATCCTGAGCGACCTGAGCGAGCAACAGCTCTACGAGATGCGCGCACGCGTCGGCATGGTCTTTCAGGAGTCTGCCCTCTTCGACTCGCTCGATGTAGAGGACAACGTCGCCTATCGGCTGGAAGAAGAGCATGTGCCTGAGCCCGAGATCGAAGAGCGCGTGCGCGAGGCTCTCCGCTTCGTCGAACTGGAGCAGGCCATCCACAAGTTCCCTGCCGAGCTCTCCGGCGGTATGCGTCGCCGTGTTTCCATCGCCCGCGCAATCATTTCCAGGCCGGATCTGATTCTCTACGACTCGCCCACAGCGGGGCTCGACCCCATCACCTCCACCACGATCGTCGATCTCGTGGTGAAGCAGCGCGACGTCTCGAATACGACTTCGCTGGTCATCACGCACCGGCTGCAAGACGCCTTCACCATGGCGACCCACCGCTACGACGAGGCCTCAGGCCACATGCAGCCGCTGCCCAAAGGCGAGCTTGACTCAAGCGTGCGCTTTCTCGTGCTGAACGAAGGGTCCGTCGTGTTCGATGGCACGACACGCGAGCTCACCAACAGTACGGACCCCTGGTTACAGGCTTATCTGGCGTAGGTCTTAGCCAACGGTAAGCGTGCGATGGAAGAGATCGAGCGCCAGACCGAAGAGCGAGCGAGCGAGCTCAGGGTCATAGCGCACACCTTCGTCACGAAGGAAGGCATGGGCTCCGTTCACCTCATGCCAGTTGAGCTTGGTCCCCACCTCGTTGAGCCGATTCAGCAGCAGCATACGGCCTTCAGTAGGGATATGCGGGTCCTGCCGTCCCCAGGCCATCAGCAACTCGCCCTGGATCTCGCCCGCGCGATCGAGCGAATCATCGTTCATCCCTTCCCCCAGACCGCGCTTGTGGATATCGGTTGCATAGAAGCAGACCGCTCCAAGGACTTCCGGGTTCATCGCTGCGCGGAACGCCAGATGGCCTCCGATGCAGATGCCCATCACGCCGACCTTGCCGGTGGAGTCTTCGCGTGCAGCAAGATGCGCCAGCACTGCTCGCGCATCACTGTCGTACGCGGCAAGGGGCTTGGCAGTCTTCAGCGCATTGCCACGGTCAGAGCCGGGCTGGTCGTAGGCCAACACCGTCCCGGCGGGTTCGTACTCGTGATAAATCTCCGGCGCGGCCACGATGTAGCCAAAACCAGCCAGCTGCAACGCCAGCCGGCGCACAGGTGCGGTGATCTGAAAGATTTCCGAGTAAATCAGAATGCCCGGGAAGCGGCCTTCGCGTGCTGGGCGAAAGATGTGCGTCCGCATGGGGCCAGTCGGCGTCTGGAGATCGACAAACTCTTCGGTAAGAACCATGCGTCCAGTGTATCCAACCACTGTTGCAGCAAGCCTAAAGACTTACTCCGGGCCACATCAGCTTGCCATGATGCAACTCTGCATTCGCGTCGAGCATACGAACCACGAGGCAGGTAATGTTGTCCGTTCCACCATCGTCCTTGGCCTGTTCGATGAGCAGGCGACAGCTTTCTACCGCAGACTGATTCTCTCGGCCAAGAATCTCTCCGATAGCAGGATCGGTCACGTGGCGCGTAAGCCCATCGGAGGCAAGCAGCAGCGTATCTCCCAGCAGCAATGGCTCTTCGTAAAGATCAGGCTCCACGTCGTCCTCTGCGCCAATCGCTCGCGTGATGACCGACTGCATCGCCGAACGCTGTGCCTGCTCCACGGTCATCAACCCACGCCGAACGCTTTCAGCGACGTAACTGTGGTCCATCGTCAGTTGATGCGCCTGCGCATCGCGAACAAGATAGGCGCGACTATCCCCAACGTTGATGAGCGTAAGCAGGTCATTCTCGATGTGTGCAGCCACCAGCGTCGTTCCCATACCGCGATAGCGCGCATCGTACGCGGCTCGCATACGAACCGTTCGATTCGCCGCGAGGGCCCCACGCCACAGCGCATTGCGAGCACGCTCCGGGCCAGCCGAAATGGCCTGCAGCTCCTGCCGTGCGGTCTGCAGAAACGTTTGTCCTGCAAGCGAGCTGGCGATCTCTCCGCCGACATTACCGCCCATGCCGTCACAGACGACATACAGGCCCGAATCTTCAGCCAGGCCAAAGCTGTCCTGATTGCTTCTTCGTACCAGACCGATGTCGGTTTTTGCCGCGCTCTTCGCCTTCAGCAACATCCCGGAAACCTCTTCAAACAGCCACAATCTTCGCGGTTCTGCGCCGCTTCATAAGGCGTCCAGTATAGCGAGGCAGGCGTTGTGGGAAGGCTATCAACTTTCACACACGCAGAAGACGTACCCATCGCGGTACGCCATGAGGCAACCCGGCGGGCAAGTATCAAAACATATACCTTGCTTGAAAATACGAACAAAAGACCTAAGCCGTCGGCCATCCTGTTACTGGGGGAACTCCCCAGGAGGCCATTTTTTTGGCAAAACATATACGTAACGCAACAGCCATCGCAGCCCTTGTGTCCTGCGTTGTGCCGGTGTGTGCGCAAACGGCAAATCATAAAAAAAAGACCGTCAGGCCACATAGACCGACCGTGCAGGAACAGATCTCTCATCTGGAATCTGAACTCCACACCCAACACGAAGAGATGCAGGCCCAGATTGACACGCTGAAAGCAATGCTTTCGGCCAAACAGGCGCAGGTGGACGTAGCAACGACCTCCGCCGCAAAAGCTCAGGAGCAGGCAGCGACCGCGACGGCTACCGCCGAAACATCGCAGCAACAGACAGCAGCAGCGGTCTCGTCTCTGCAACAGACGGTGGCAACCACCGACGCCAGGGTAGAGACAGTCGTCACGCAGCAAGTGGCGCTGAAGAAAGCCGTCGAATCCCCAACGACGATCCATTACAAGGGCATCACCCTGACGCCGAGCGGCTTTATCGCCGGTGAAAGCGTCTGGCGCCAGCGTGCGATGCACGCCGACATCTATACCGACTACAACCTGACCCCGTACCCGGGCTCCGGCGATGCTCATGTTTCAGAGTGGGTTCCTTCAGCCCGCCAGTCGCGCTTCGGCCTCATGGCCGAGGGCAAGGCCGGCAACTGGGACCTCAAGGGCCTGGTGGAAGTCGACTTCCTCTCCGCAGGAACAACCTCCAATCAGTTGCAGACCAACAGCTATACCCTGCGAGTGCGACAGGCATGGGCACAGGCCAGTAAAGGCCGCCTGACGCTGAACGCCGGACAGATGTGGACGTTGGCAACCGAAAACAAGAAGGGTGCACTGGCCGGGCAGGAAGCTCTGCCGATGACCATCGACAACAACTTCAACGTCGGTACAACATGGCTACGGCAGATGGGTTATCGTGCGCAGTACCGCGTCACCGACAAGATTACGCTGGCCGCAGCGCTCGAAAACTCGCAGTACCAATACTCTGCGACCAACGCTCCGAATAACTTCTTCTTCGGGGGCACCGGTGCCTTCCAGGGCCTTAACAACTCAACCTTCAACTACACAAGTCAGGTGGCTCCCGACATCATCGTCAAAGCCGCCTTCGATCCGGGCTGGGGACACTATGAGTTGATCGGTATCGGCCGTTTCTTCCGCGACCGCTACTATCCCGCGACCAGTTCCGCCGTGGACGCCCAGAACGACACCAAGTTCGGTGGCGGCTTTGTGGCCAACGCGCACATGCCACTCACCTCGAAGCTCGATCTTGGCCTGCATCTCACGGCTGGTGACGGTACAGGACGCTACGGCGCTTCCCTGCTGCCGGACATCACAGTGCATCCCGATGGAACGCTCGAACCACTGCGCAACGCACAGGGTCTTGCTTCCATCGAACTGCATCCGACCAAGAAGTTCGATATCTACGGCTATGGCGGCACGGAGTATGTGCAGCGTACGTACTATCGCAACTCCATTGGAACGCTCGTAGGGTATGGCGTGCCTACAGCCGATAACTCCGGCTGCAGAACAGAGGTCGGTCCAACCACCGGCGGCACCTCTGGCTATAACCCCGGCACAGGGACATGCTCTGGAAATACGCGCGTCCTCATCGAAGGACAGGGCGGCTTCTGGTATCGCCCCTACAGCGGACCGGCTGGCAAGCTGCAGCTTGGTGCGGCCTACGGCTATCTCACGCGTACCGGCTGGACCGGCGTTGGCGGTGCACCCAAGACCGTCAACAACCTGGTCTTTACCAGCGTGCGTTACATTCTGCCGTAGAAACAACAAAGCCAAAGGCCCGGACTGCGTATGCGGTCCGGGCCTTTGTTATTGCTTGCAACGTTGGAGCTAGGCTGTCTTTGCAGCGCCGAAGTGATCAAGGTTCATCACCTTCGTCCAGACACCCACGAAGTCTTCTACGAACTTCGCGTGCGCGTCGGAGCTGGCATAAACCTCGGCCAGAGCACGAAGCTGCGCGTTCGAACCGAAGACAAGGTCAGCACGAGTCGCTGTCCACTTCACGGCGCCGGTCTTGCGATCGCGGCCTTCGAAGATGTCCTTCGCCTCTGTCGTCGCCTTCCACACCGTCCCCATATCCAGCAGGTTGATGAAGAAATCGTTCGTCAGAGCTCCGGGCTTCGCCGTAAAGACGCCGTAGGCCGTGCCGTTGTAGTTCGTGCCCAACACGCGCATGCCCGCCAGCAGAACCGTCATCTCTGGAGCCGTCAGCTTGAGCAACTGGGCCTTGTCCAGCAACTCCACCTCGGCCGTACCGCTGGCCTTGCCCGTGAAGTAGGAACGGAAGCCATCGGCAGCCGGTTCCAACACCGAGAACGACTCAACATCCGTCTGCTCCTGCGAAGCGTCCATGCGGCCCGGAGTGAACGGAACCGTAACGTTGACGCCTGCGCTGCTTGCGGCCTGCTCCAGAGCTGCGTTGCCCGCAAGAACGATCAGATCAGCCAGTGAGACCTTCTTGCCACCGGTCTGCGACGCATTGAACTCAGCCTGAATCGCTTCAAGCTTCGCCAGCACCTTCGCAAGCTGCTCCGGCTGGTTCACCGCCCAATCCTTCTGCGGAGCAAGGCGGATACGCGCACCGTTCACGCCACCGCGCTTGTCCGATCCGCGGAACGAAGCAGCCGAAGCCCACGCCGTGGAGGTCAACTCCGACGTGTTCAGCCCGGAAGCAAGCACCTTCTGCTTCAACAACGCGACATCCTGATCGTCGACCACAACGTGATCAAGCGCAGGGATCGGGTCCTGCCAGACGAGCTCTTCCGCCGGAACTTCCGGTCCGAGGTACAGAGCGCGAGGCCCCATATCGCGGTGCGTCAGCTTGAACCAGGCACGCGCAAACGCATCGGCGAAGGCCGCAGGGTCCTCGTAGAAGTGGCGCGAGATCTTCTCGTACGCAGGGTCAAAACGCAGCGAGAGATCGGTGGTCAGCATCGCCGGAGTTCCACGCTTGGAAGAGTTATGCGCATCCGGCACGGTGCCTTCCCCGGCATTCCCCTTGGGCTTCCACTGGTGCGCACCTGCGGGGCTCTTCGTCAGCTCCCACTCGTACTTGAAGAGATGCTCGAAGAACTCGTTCGTCCACTGCGTCGGCTTCGTCGTCCAGGTCACTTCGAGGCCGCTGGTAATCGCATCGCCGGCAATGCCGGTGTTGTACGCGTTCGACCAGCCAAGTCCCTGGTGCTCGATGTCGGAACCTTCCGGCTCCTTGCCCACATGATGCGTTTCGCCAGCGCCGTGCGTCTTGCCGAAGGTGTGTCCACCCGCGATAAGCGCCACGGTCTCTTCATCATTCATCGCCATGCGGCCAAACGTCTCGCGGATGTCGCGAGCTGCGGCGACAGGATCGGGCACGCCTTCCGGGCCTTCAGGATTGACGTAGATCAGCCCCATCGTCGTGGCGCCAAGCGGCTTGGCAAGTTCACGATCGCCCGAGTAACGCTTGTCCGTTCCCATCCAGGTCGTTTCGTGGCCCCAGTTCACATCGAGGTCCGGCTCCCACACATCGGCACGTCCGCCAGCGAAGCCGAACGTCTTGAAGCCCATCGACTCAAGGGCAACGTTGCCAGTAAGAATCAGCAAATCGGCCCAGGAGATCTTCTTGCCGTACTTCTGCTTGATCGGCCAAAGCAGACGACGGGCCTTATCCAGGCTGACGTTGTCCGGCCAGCTATTGAGCGGAGCAAAACGCTGCTGCCCACGACCGCCGCCACCGCGGCCGTCAAAGGTGCGGTACGTACCGGCACTGTGCCACGCCATGCGGATAAAAAGCGGGCCGTAATGACCAAAGTCAGCGGGCCACCAATCCTGCGAGTCGGTCATGAGCGCCGTCAGGTCCTTCTTCAGGGCGTCGTAGTCGAGAGTCTTGAACTCTTCGGCGTAGTCAAAGCCGCCACCCATGGGATCGGACAGCGACGAGTGCTGGTGCAGGAGGTTCAGGTTCAGATGGTTCGGCCACCACTCACGGTTGGTTGTGACCGGGGTGCTGCCATGATTGAACGGGCACTTCGCTTCGGTTGACATACGTTCTCTCCTCACTTCGCGGCTTGAATCCAACGACCGCTCCAGTGAAAACCGCGGGCATCGAGCTGACAAGGTAAATGCTTTTGATTGGCGTCGGATGAATACTTCCGATGCAGGCCTGCACAGGTTGCAGACGATCTGCTGCGCCGTTGAAAGCACCATCGATCGACCATTTCCTTGAAGCACAACAGACGACGAAGTTGTCCGCGTTGCCTCAGCAGAGACGACTGTAGCACTACGGCGTCCCATAGCTCAAATACATAAAGACCATGCAGAGTATAGTCATAGGCTATGGAATTCAATCAGCTCCGATATGTCTGTGCCATCGCAGATACAGGCAGCTTCAGCCGCGCCGCAGAACGTTGCCAGATCACCCAACCCTCTCTTTCCCAGCAGATTCTGAAGCTGGAAGAAGACCTGGGCGTGAAGCTTTTTGACCGCCTGAGTCGCAGCGTACAACTGACCGAAGCAGGCAAATCGTTCCTTCCACACGCCCGCTCCATCCTGAGCCAGATGGAAGAAGCGCGGACCTCCGTTGCGGACAGCACCGCCGACCTTCGCGGCAGTGTGGCGGTGGGGGTAATTCCGACCGTCGCGCCATACTTTATTCCGGCGTATACGGCGTCGTTTGCGAAGAAGTATCCTGAGGCCCGATTGCGGATTGTGGAGGAAACTACGCCGGTTTTGGTAGATTTCTTGCGGAATTTGTCGATTGATCTTGCGGTTCTTGCGCTTCCGCTGCGGCATAAGGACCTGGAGGTCTTTCCGCTGAGGAGTGAGCCGCTCTTTGCGGTTCTGCCACAGGACCACCCCAAGGCTGGAGCGAAGTCTTTATCAATCAATGAGTTGCGAGGGGAGTCTTTTGTGATGTTGCGGGATGGACACTGCTTTCGCGAGAGCAGTCTGGCGGCTTGCAGCCGCGCGAGAATCACTCCGCGGATCGCTTTTGAAAGCGATCAATTCAGTAGCGTACTGGGTATGGTTTCGGCTGGAGTGGGGGTTTCGCTCATTCCGGAAATGGCGTTGGCAACCGACGCAAAGTGTTCTTATGTAAGGCTTAGTGATGCGCGAGCCACCCGCACCATCGTCGCTGCGGTGCTGCGCGGAAGAAGCCTGAATCGCATCCAAAAAGCGTTTTTGAAACGATTGCAGACACAAAAGGTTACGGCCGAAATTTAGGCTCCGACACCGGTTGGTGTCGGAGCTTTGCCTGGTCGTTCGACCTCATGCTCTGAGACGTGGGTTCAGAGGACGGGTGCTTCTTCCGGCGACAGAAGGCGGCGGACGTGGCGAGCGATCTGCAACTCCTCCTCCGTTTTCAAGGCGAGCACGTTGCTCGCCGGGTCTGTCTCCCCTTTCAGTCCGAGGAAGGTTAGACCGTCGCAAACTTTGTGGCGGATGGCTTCACTGTGAAGGCCAATGCCGCCCGTAAAGACGAGCAGGTCGATGCCTCCCATGAGGGCGGCGTAGGCCCCGACGGTTTTCCTGATCGTAGTGCAGAAGGCGTTCACCGCGAGGCTTGCGGTGGAGTCACCGGCTGCGTCCCGCTCGAGGAGCGCCTGCATATCGCTTTCGCCATCGCAAAGCCCGGCGAGGCCGCAGTTGTGGTTGATGAACTCTTCGAGTTGATCGGGGTTTTTCTTCTCCGTGCGAGCCAGATAGATCATCAGGCCGGGATCAAGGTCGCCGCTACGGCTTCCCATCAAAACACCGCCAGCAGGAGTCAGCCCCATCGTGGTGTCGATCGAGCAACCGCTGTGAACCGCAGCGAGACTGGAGCCGTTGCCGAGATGAGCGAAGACAGCGCGGGCAGGCAGCTTGCTTCCAAGCCGATGGACCAGTGACTCGTAGGACAAACCATGAAAGCCGTAGCGGCGAACGCCTTGCTCGAAGTACTGATTGGGCAACGGGAAGCGTGCGGAGAGCTCCGGCAAGGTGCGGTGGAAGGCGGTGTCAAAGCAGGCGAAGTGCGGGACAGAGGAGAAGATCTTCTGCGCCTGCTTCAACAGCTTGAGCGACTGCGGGATATGCAGAGGAGCAAAGTGAACGGATTGCTCCAGGGTTTCGATGACGGAGGACGTGATGCGCTGATGCTCGACGAGATGAGGGCCGCCATGGACGACTCGATGCCCGACGGCGCAGATCTCCGAGCCATGATCTTTGAGGACAGAGGAGACCGTGCGGAGAGCGTCCTCCTGCGATTCGAGAAGGTGCTGCTTCTCCAGCAGGATTTTGCCCTCTGCGTCGCGAACGCGAAGAGAACCATCTGAGCGACCGATGCCCTCTGCGCTGCCTTCCAGTTCGGGCACTTCGTCGCTCGAACCTGGACGGAAGAGTCCAAACTTGAGCGACGAGGAGCCACTGTTGAGTACGAGGATGCTCTTTGCAGCGGACATTACTTCGCGTCCGCTTCCGGCCACACCCAGTTGCTGATCTCTGCGCGATCGATGCCTTCGGCGTAGGCGTAGTTGAGGTTTTCGATGATCTGCTCCTTCAACCACTCCTTCACATGGGCCGCGCTCTGCTGCAGTTGCGGCACGCGGTCGATGACGTCGATCGACAGATTGAAACGGTCGACCTGGTTAATGATGGCCAGCTCCAGCGGCGTGTTGATGTTGCCCTTCTCCTTGTAGCCGCGGACGTGGATGTTGTCGTGGTTCTTCCGCCGATAGCTGAGCTTGTGGATCAACGACGGGTAGCTATGGAAGTTGAAGATGACGGGCTTGTCCACGGTGAAGAGCGAGTCAAAGTCACGGTCCGACAAGCCATGCGGATGCTCTGTTTCGGGCATGAGCTTGAAGAGATCGACGACGTTTACGAAGCGTATCTTCAGCTCGGGGAACTTCTCTTTGAGAATGGCGACTGCGGCGAGGGCTTCCATGGTGGCGATATCGCCAGCGCAGGCCATGACAACATCCGGTTCGGTGCCGTTATCCGTACTCGCCCAGTCCCAGATGCCGACGCCCTTGGTGCAATGCACGACGGCTTCCTCTGCACTGAGAAAGGCAAGGTGAAGCTGCTTATCGGCAACGATGACGTTGTAGTAGTCGACCGAACGGAGGCAGTGATCGCCGACGCTCAGCAGGCAGTTCGCATCCGGCGGAAGGTAAATGCGAACGACGTCCGGGCTCTTATTCGTGACAATGTCCAGGAAGCCGGGGTCCTGATGCGTGAAGCCGTTATGGTCCTGACGCCAGACGAGCGAGGTGATGAGCAGGTTGAGCGAAGAGATGGGAGCGCGCCAGGCGAGCTCGTTTTTCGACTTCTCCAGCCACTTCGCGTGCTGGTTGAACATCGAGTCGATGACGTGCACGAAGGACTCATAGGAAGAGAAGAGTCCATGCCGACCGGTGAGAACGTACCCTTCGAACCAGCCCTCCAACGTGTGCTCGCTGAGCATCTCCATGACACGACCGTCGGTCGTGATCTCGGTGCCGTCTGCATCTTCGGGCTTGATCTCTGCCATCCACGTCTTTTCCGACGCAGCGTAGATGGCATCGAGCTTGTTGGAGGCGGTTTCATCCGGGCCAAAGACACGGAAGCTCGTCATGTTGTTCTTCATGACGTCGCGCAGGAACAACGCGAGGGTTGCGGTGGGCGAGGCGTAGAGCTGGGCGTGCCCTTTCGGGTCCACAGCATAGTTACGGAAGTCAGGAAGATGAAGCGGCTTCCGCAGCAGGCCGCCGTTGGCGTGAGGATTTGCGGTGATGCGGCGAGTACCGGTGGGAGCCATATCCTGCAGTTCCGGGATCAACTTGCCGCTCTCGTCGAAGAGACTCTCTGGCTTGTAGCTGCGGAGCCAGCTTTCGACGAGCTTCAGGTTTTTCTCGTTCGTCACAGGATCGAGCACGGGAACCTGGTGCGCTCGCCAGAAGTTCTCAACCTTGTGCCCGTCAACCTCCTTTGGGCCGGTCCATCCCTTGGGAGAACGCAGCACGATCATGGGCCACAGAGGACGCTCTGCTGTATTGGTTTCGCGGGCCTTCTGCTGGATGCTGCGAATCTCTTCGATGCAACCTTCTAGCGTGGCTGCCATCTTCTGATGCATCGTCTCCGGATCGTCGCCTTCGACGAAGTACGGGGTGTAGCCGTAACCGAGGAAGAGCGCTTCCAACTCACGATGCGAGATGCGGGCCAGGATGGAGGGGTTGGCGATCTTGTAGCCGTTGAGGTGGAGGATGGGCAGCACAGCGCCGTCACGGATCGGGTTCAGGAACTTGTTGGCATGCCATGAGGTGGCCAGCGGGCCGGTCTCTGCTTCGCCGTCGCCGATGACGCAGGTCACGATAAGGTCGGGGTTATCGAACGCCGCGCCGTATGCGTGGGAGAGGCTGTAGCCGAGCTCGCCGCCTTCGTGGATGGAGCCGGGAGTCTCTGGCGTGCAGTGGCTGCCGAGCGCTCCGGGGAAGGAGAAGCGCTGGAAGAGCTTAAGCATTCCTTCGGCGTCCTGGCTGCACTCGGGGTAGATCTCCGAGTAGTGGCCTTCGAGGTATCCGTTGGCAAGCGTGGCAGGCGCTCCGTGGCCAGGGCCCGAGATGTAGATGAGATCGAGATCGTACTTCTTGATGAGCCTGTTCAGATGAACCCAGGTGAAAGACTGTCCTGGATCAGAACCCCAGTGCCCCAGCAGGCGACGCTTGATATGCTCCGGCTTGAGCGGTTCCCGCAGCAATGGATTCGCTCGGAGATAGATCATGCCCGCAGCAAGATAATTGCAGGCGTGCCAGTAGTCATTCATTTTTCGCAGTTCATCAGCACTCAAGATAGAAGGGTTCTGAAAAGACGATGTCATTTAGTAACTCCATGCTTTTGTGGGGTTTGCTGGGGCTCAGTAAAAAAGAAGAAAGCATGCGAATCCGTCGTCGTGGATGTGACGGATGAACCGAGGCGATAGAGGCCGTAACGTTCCATGCATCTCCTGCGGTGAGATTGCTGCTCCTCGCGGCTTGCGCCGTAACGAACAACGACTACCTGTTGCGCGGGTCAGGGGGCTTGCCGCGACCTCGGGACGAGGTGGCTACAGGATAGAAGATAAGGTTCCCTATGTCGGTGATATTGATCACAAAACGAGTAAATTCCTACTCGTTATGATGAGGGTAAGACACAACGCGCCGTACGAGTCCCCACGAAGACAGCGTTGTACGCTACGCCCCCGAACCGACTAAGACCGTTTACCGGCCACCTCGACCGATAAACGCATCAACCACCTATCTTGATTTCTGCCGAGGTGTGAGACTGGCGTTAACGTTTTGTTGTGCAGACGGCCAGGAGGCCAGCTTTGGACACACTTACTCTCCACCGCATCCACTTCGGCTTCACGATCACGTATCACTATCTCTTTCCCCAACTTACGATGGGGCTCGCACTACTGATCGTTGTTCTGAAGACGCTCGCACTGCGCGCGAGTGACCCTGAAACAGCCGCGCAGTACGATGTCGCGTCCCGCTTCTGGGCGAAGATCTTCGCGATCAACTTTCTGCTTGGTGTTGTGACCGGTATCCCCATGGAGTTTCAGTTCGGCACGAACTGGTCGGAGTTTTCGCGGCGCACGGGCGGTGTGATCGGGATGCCGCTTGCGATGGAAGGCATCTTCTCGTTCTTCCTGGAGTCCGCGTTCCTGGGCCTCTTTTTGTTTGGAGAGAAGCGACTGTCGCGGCGTATGCACTGGCTCTCCGCGGTGCTGGTCTTTACGGGTTCGTGGATCTCCGGCTTCTTCATCATCGTGACGAACGCGTGGATGCAACACCCGGTGGGCTATAAGCTTTTGCCCAATGGCGTCTTCGAAGTGGCGAGCTTCCGACAGCTTCTGCTGAACCCGTGGGCGTGGCTGGAGTATGCGCACAACATGTGCGCGGCGGTGGTGACGGCCTCGTTCGTGATGGCGGCGGTCGGGGCGCTCTATCTGCTGCAGCGCCGCGAGGGTCCCTATGGCCGCATCTTTGTGAAGCTTGGTGTGGTTGCGGGGATCATCTCGTGCATTCTGCAGGTGTTCCCTACCGGCGATCTGCATGGCAAGTACATGGCGAAGAACCAGCCAACGGCTATCGCGGCGATGGAAGGCCTGTTTCACTCGGAAAAGGGCGCGGGCATGGTGCTGATGGGGCAGCCCGACTACGATTCGCAGACGATCGACAACCCACTTGTGGTGAACAAGGTACTTAGTTTTCTGATCTATGGCACGACGGCGGCGGAGGTGCAGGGACTCGACCACTTCCCGCGCGATCAGTGGCCGTCGACGCTGCCGCTGCTGTTCTACAGCTACCACATCATGGTCGGGCTCGGGACGTGGTTTGCCGCCATTATGGGCGTGGCGGGATTGCTGCTCTGGCGCAAGAAGCTGTACAGCGCACGCTGGGTGCTGTGGTGCCTGCTGCTGAGCTGGCCGCTGCCGTACATCGCCACAACCGCGGGTTGGATGACGGCAGAGATTGGACGCCAGCCGTGGCTGGTCTATGGGCTGATACGCACGTCGGCGGGGTCTTCTTCGCATGTGAGTGCGGGCAACAGCCTGTTCACGCTGCTTGGATTCCTGGGCATGTACACGGTGCTCTCGCTGCTGTGGATCATTCTGGTCTACAACCATATCCAGAACGGCCCGAACGAACATAACCACAACCATCACTCGCTGACGGCGTAAGGAGCACATCACATGGGAACACTCTGGTTCTGGATCGTCGCCCTGATGCTGACCGCGTATGTGGTGCTCGATGGCTTTGACCTCGGCGTTGGCATTATCTATCTCTTTGTGGCTCGCACGGAGCCGGAACGGGCGCAGGCTTTGCGCTCCATCGGCCCGGTGTGGGATGGCAACGAGGTGTGGCTGCTGGCGGCTGGCGGCACGCTCTTCTTTGCGTTTCCGCTGCTGTATGCGTCGGCGTTCAGCGGCTTCTATCTGCCGCTGATGATGGTGCTCTGGCTGCTGATTCTGCGTGGTGTAAGCATTGAGCTGCGTGGGCAATCGAGCGATCCGCTTTGGCGAACGTTCTTCGATGGGCTGTTCACGTTCTCCAGCGTTCTGCTGACGATCTTCTTCGGAGCGGCGCTGGGGAACGTGGTGCGCGGTGTGCCGATTGGCGCGGACAACTACTTCTTCCTTCCGCTGTGGACGAACTTCCGCACAGGTGCGTCGCCGGGGATTCTGGACTGGTACACCATTCTTGGGGGCGTGCTTGCGTTGGCTGCGCTGTCACTACACGGAGCGTTGTATCTTGCGCTCAAGACGGAAGGGCATCTGGAACGGCGTGCGCTCTACTTTGCGCATCGCATCTGGTATGTGACGGTTGCGCTTACCGCTATCGGGATTCCCGCCACGGTACTCGCGCGGCCGGCTTCGCTCAATAACTACAAGGGCCATCCTGTCGCGTTTCTTGCTCCGCTAGCGGTAGTCGCATGTGTTGCGATGATGCGGATCACGATGGCGAAGCCGTCGCGGCTGCCGTCGTTCCTTGCTTCGTGCGGGTTTCTGACGTCGATGCTTGTGGGTGCGGCGACGGGACTCTTCCCTGTGCTGCTGCCCGCTGTTGGTGGCAAGGGGCAGGACCTCACGATTGCCCGTGCGATTTCAGGGCCACATACTCTGCGCGTTGGCCTGGCCTGGTGGAGTGTGGGAATGTGTCTCGCGGTGATGTACTTCGGCATCGTCTACTGGCTTTTCCGAGGCAAAGTGCCAACGGATGCGGAAGGCTATGGGCATTAGGTTCCGGTGCATCGGACGCTGTAACCGGAGCGCTTCCCAAAAGTCATGAGCGTGTGGCAAAACAAGAAGGATGCCGAAGCAACGGTGGTAGTGTTAAGCTACCGAAACATGAACGATGGGATGCGTTCCAGCGCATAACTCGCGGCGGCCCACGGGCTTGCGGCGGTCCCCCGGGGATAGATGCTTGCTTTCCGTCGCGCTTTTTCTGCTTGTCTTCCTCGGAATGATACCGGCACTGGCGTCATTTGCTCAGCTTCTGCTGGTAGGTCTTCATGGAAGCCGAAACCACTACAAACTCTGCCGTGACTACACGCCACGGATCGCTTTTGTACTGCCTGCGTGGAACGAAGGCGATGTGATCCGCTCAGGGATCGACTCGCTGATGGATCTCGATTATCCGCAGGGCCACTGGCGAATTTATGTAGTGGACGATGCGAGCACGGACGATACACCGCTCATCGCCAAAGAGAAGATGGCCCAGTATCCCGGTACGGTGTTTCACCTGCGCCGCGATAAGGGTGGCCAAGGCAAGTCGCACACGCTGAATCATGGACTGAAGACAATCCTGGCGGATGACTGGGCCGAGGCGGTGATGATCATGGACGCGGATGTGCTGTTTGAGCGCCAGGCGTTGCGGCGCATGACACGACATCTGGCTGATCCGGAAGTGGGCGCGGTCACGGCGTACATCAAGGAAGGCAGCTTCCCGAACAACGTTGTGACGCGGTTCATTACGTTTGAGTATGTGACAGCGCAGGCGGCGGCCCGGCGGGCACAAAATGTCGTCGGTGTGATGGCTTGCCTGGCGGGGGGCGCCCAGTTGCATAGCCGGGAAAACCTGGAAGCCCTTGGCGGAGTGATTGATACGAGTTCGCTCGCTGAAGATACATTTACAACGCTAAAGACCCAGCTACAGGGCAAACGTGTGGTGTTTGAAGGCAATGCCGTGGTGTGGGCCGAAGAGCCGGGAACGCTGACAGCACTATGGAAGCAGCGACTGCGCTGGGCTCGCGGGAACCTGCAACTGACAGTCGCCTTCCGCCACCTTTGGTTTCGCCGTTCGCAGCATTCGAAGCTGGGGAGTGTGCCCTTTGGCATCCTCTGGTTCAGCATCGTGTTCATGCCGATCTTTATGATCCTGGCTTCTGCAGGATTGATTGGGATGTACGCCTTCCATCGCGAGATTGCGTGGTCGAGCTTCAGCACTCTGTGGGGAACGCTGGTGAGCGTTTACCTCTTCGAAACGCTGTTCTCTTATGCCATCGACCCGGCCACGGCAAAGCGCGCGTGGTTCGAAGGGTTCGTCTTTCCGGGGCTGATCTCGCTTGCCATCATGGCGTTGTTTTTCCTGCCGCACTCGATGGTGAGGTTTCTGGATACGCCCGCCTCGGCAAGCGGGTATGCGTGGTCGTGGCACGTTATTCTGACCCTGCTCATCTATAGCTGGGCCTCGCTGAGCATGTTGGCGGCATGGGGAATATACCGGCTGGAAAAAGCAGGGGCCCCAAAGTGGCTATGCAATACTCTGCTGTTGCTGGTGGGCTACGGCCCGCAGCTTTGCGCGATTGGCTTTGCAGCCCTGGTGGCTTACTGTCGAGGGACGAAATCGGAATGGGACAAGACAATCAAATCCGGCAAGGTGAGAATTCTTCGATGAAGCCTGCATCCGATTTCGAAGTCATGCTGAAGGCGGACCAAAAGGTAGAGCGGCGGTTGTTCTGGGCAGAGCTTCTTGTGATTGCGATCGTCCTTGTTGCGCTCGGTGTGCGTTTCTGGCTGCTACGAGGCTAAGCCGGACAACGCAGAGCGCAACGCAAACTGACTTCTTGGATTGACTATGCGGATTTTGATAACAGGTGCAGGCGGCCCTTCTGCCATCAGTGTTTGGAAGAGCCTGGGTACCAGCAATGAACTGCACATGGCTGATATGGATGTGTGCGCGGCGGGCCTCTACCTGGTGCCACACGCGCAACGGTTGCTGGTGCCCCGCGGAGATGATCCCCGACTGATAAGCGTGCTACTCGCTGAGTGCGAGGCGCGCGGGATTGAGCTGCTACTTCCAACCGTGGATTCGGAGTTGGTTCCGGTCGCGCTGGCCCGCGCGGAGTTTGCTGCGATTGGAGTCAAGCTGGCACTGCCTTCTGCAGAGGCCTTAATGCTGTGCCGCGACAAACATGCACTGCTGACAGCACTGGCAACAGAGGTCCCAGTGCCTGAGTCCGTCGTACTGGATGCGAACACGGTGACTTCCCTGCTTACGTTTCCTCGCTTTGCGAAGCCACGCGCGAGTGCTGGTTCGCGTGGAACGGTTGAGGTAAAAAACGCGGAAGAGCTCGAGGCGTTGCCGAAGGATGGAAGCTATCTGCTGCAGGAGTTGTTGCAAGGCGCAGAGTATTCGGTGGATGTTTATACGCGCGGCGATGGGGTAGCGATTGCGGCGGTTCCGCGAGAACGCATGAAGATCGATTCGGGGATAGCCATTACCGCGCGCACGGTACATCTGCCGGAGGCAAGCGACATTGCGATTCGCGCAGCACGGGCAGCGGGCGTACTGTACATGGCCAATGTTCAGCTGAAACGCAATAGCGTGGGCGAGTTGAAGCTGCTGGAGATCAACCCACGCTTTCCGGGGACACTGCCACTAACGGCGCGCGCGGGGGTTGATATTCCGGCGTTGATGCTTGCAGAGATTGCAGGCGAAGCCATGCCTGCAGAGTTGCTGCCGTTTGAAGAGGTGGCTGTCGCTCGGTACTGGACCGAGGAGTACTTCCACCCCCAAGAGATGGACCGCCTTTGCCGCCCGTAACGACATGGTTGATCCGGCATGGAGAAAGCCTTGCGAACGCGGGCCACCCAACCGTGGGGAACGCCGAAGTGGGCCTGACGGAGTTAGGGTTGCAGCAGTCTCAGGATGTGGCCGCGCAGATGATGGTGAGGCCTGACCGGCTGGTCGTGTCTCCGTTCTTACGTGCGCAGGCGATGGCTGCAGAGATTGAAGAGCGCTGGCTGGGGCTGCGGCGAGAGGTTTTGCCGATCCAGGAGCTGACCTATCTAAGCCCTGCTCGATGCAACGGCACAACGCACGAGACGCGGCAGGTGATGGTACGAAGCTACTGGGAGCGTTGCGACCCTGACTATAAAGATGGTGAAGACGCAGAGTCTTTCACCGCCTTTATGGCTCGTCTTCATAGCTTTCATGAGGAGTTGCAGAGAGAAGACGTTCCGTTTTTCGTTGCGGTGGGCCATGGGCAGTTTTTCAGCGCGTACCTCTTTGCGTTGAACAACAGCTTCATCGCAAGCCCGGAACAGATGAAGGCTTATCGGCTTGCTGAAACAGCCAATCCTTTGCGCAATGGCGAGATACTCAGGCTCGCATCCGGGCGGCTGGTCGGCGAACGCTAGTCGAACTGGCGCATGATGAGCATGGGTTCCACGAGCCCGTAGCCTGCGTAACGGCCCCAATAGCGTGCAGTGGCAAGCATGAGGTCGGGTGCGAGGTTGTTGCGGCGCGACGTCTGGCTTTCGTAGGCTGCAATCAGCTCGAGCTTGCTTTCCATAAATGCGGAGATGTCGACGAAGTAGTTCGGACGAAAGTCCACAGTAGAAGACGGCGACTGGTAGCAGTAGAAGTTCTTCACGTGACGCGCGGCGACCATCGCGGCGTGATGGGTGGCACGGTGATCCTGATGCGTATCGTGGCAGGTGTGCGTATAGATGTGCGTAGGGTGGAAGGCCTTGATGGCATCTTCAATCAAGGTGATGGTTTCAACGCCTTCAGAGATCTGCCCGTCATTCAATTCGCCAAAGACCAACTGTGCGCCAAGAAGTTCAGCAACGCGATGGCTTTCCTGGGAGCGGCGCTCGATGTCTCCACCGATGGCTCCACGGGTAAGCGTGAGAATCATGATGGCCTCCCCCTGGGCGGCGTGGCGAGCGAGCGCGCCGCCGCAACCGATCTCTACATCGTCGGGATGCGCCCCGATGGCCAGAATGAATTTGCGAGTTGCCATAGTGCCTGCGGCTAACATTCTTCGTGTTCTCTTCCAGATCGAGTGCAGCGTGCGGACCTGGTACTACCAGTTGAAGCGGAGGCCAACGGTGGCCTGCGTGAGACTGCTGGTTGTGACGTGGTCGACCATGCCCAGCAGCGCGGTGTGGCGCGTGAGTGGGACGGTCGCACGGGCGTGAATATCGAAGGCCGAAACGGTAGGGTTATAGCCCGTGCCGATGTTGAGGAAGAGGCGTCCAGGTCCCTGGCGGTTGAGGTCCGCGACGAAGGCGGCAGAGTTGCTGAACTGGTTCTGCGGACCGTGGCTGATTTTGGCTTCGTCGAAGTAACCAGTGCCGACAAGCTGCCAGCTATGTCCGAGGGGAGCGATCAGGCCGCCCTGCAGAAGCAGGTTGTTCCATTGCGGAGCACCAAATGCGCCGCGTGCCCCAGCGAACCACTGAACGCCTTTACCGATGTAGTTGCCCACGTTGGCAGCGAGCCAGTGTTCGTCGGGAAGGTTGAGATGGTGGCGGTAGTCGTAGGTCAGTGAAGCGTTCACACCATCTGGCACACGGTAAAAGTAGCCAAGACGAACATTGTCTGTGGGCAGCTGCGTTGTCTGCGTTATCAGTGTCACGGGCAGTTCGCTGCTGTTATAGGTATTGCCGACCTCGATGGTGTTCAAGGCGTTCAAGTACATCTGCACATCAACGCCGCCGAGGCCTGCCGTGCCAGAAGAACTATGTACCGCTCCGCCGACAAGATCGAGTTGATAGCGCCAGGACTGATCAAGATGCTTGAGGCCAGCCTTTGCTTCCAGATTGTCAGGTTGAGCGGCGAGCGCGGCGTGGAAACCGGTGCGCGCTGAGGCGGTGCGCCTGTTGCTAAGAGCGATCCAAGCCATGCCGTTGAGGGCATCGGCGTCGGCAGGGCTTTGCTGCAAAAACTTCTGGTAAATACCACGAGCTTCAGAGAAGCGGTACTCTGCCCGGTCGGCGCGGGCGAGCCCCAACAACGCAGGCCGGGAGTGCTCGTCGTGCGTCAGAACCTGCTTGTAGAGGCTGCGAGCAGCCTGTGGACGTCCCTTCCGCTCTTCGGTAACGGCGAGTTCCAGCGTGGGAGCAGCTAGCTCCGGGGCAATGCTGTGAGCGCTTTCGAGCAAAACGATGGCTTCGTCCAGATGTCCCTGATCGCGGAGGATAACGCCCTGCAAAAGAGGAATTCGATAGTCCGTGGCGGCAAGATCCCGACAGTTCGCGAGAAGCGTTTCGATGGCGCTGTAAGACCACGACGGTTGCGCGTAGAGCTGCTGCGCCTCCTCCAGATGACAAGGAGTCTGGGCGGCCGCGGGAATCGTTATTCCCACAGCGAGGATTGCGCTAAGGGGCAAAAAGAAACGCTTCGGAGAGATCAGCATGGGCGCAGTTCAACCAGTCAGATAGTGCAATGCAGGCCAGAAGAGTGCTGCGAACAGGAATCTGTCCTTGCAGCGGAGAAAAGCCAGCATCTGGCCTTTTGAATTTATTAGAGGAGCCTAAGAAATAGTACTGTGGCGTAGCTGATTTGCCTACCACTAACAATAGATACCCCGATAAATGTGCGAAAACGCACGTTTATCGGGGTATGGTGGGTGTTTCTTCTGCGTGGCCGCGAAGCATTGACACTGAAAAAGATGGAAGCCCGGACGCAAGGTCCTAACGATCTATCGCCCGATGAAGAAGCTTCGTTTGTCGTGATTCCATCTCGATGGGCCCAAGAAGCAAAGGGGGTGTCGTTTAACGCTGCGTCAGAACAGCAGCGCGCGTCCCGTCGGAGCCTACCTGTGGAGCAGTGCTCCTCAAAGCCAGGTTCAACTGGAGAACATTGACTGTTGGCTCTCCCAGCAGGCCGAATTGTCGCGGTGTGATGAACTTCTGCACCAGGTTTTGTACGACGGCTGGGGGCAGGCTACGTTCCTTTGCGACTCGCGGGACCTGATAGAACGCAGCCTCTGGACTGATGTCTGGATCCAGCCCGGAGGCAGAGGTGGTGACCAGGTCAATCGGAACGACAGAGTTTGCGGGCTCCTTTGCCACGTCAGCCTGCACGCGATCGGCAAGCACCTTGCTCGTTGGAGCAAGGTTCGACCCGGAGGAGGCTGAGGCGTCGTATCCGGTTCCAGCGGCCGAGGGCCGACTGTGAAAGAAGCCCGGGCCGGTAAAAGGCTGTCCGATGAGGCGTGAGCCAATCAGTTCGCCATTGCGAGAAAGGAGCTGGCCGTCCGCCTTATCGCGGAAGAGGGTCTTTGAGATGACCGTGACTACGGCTGGGTAGACGAGGCCGAGCCCGATGGCTGTAACTAACGTGTAGAGACATGCGGTGATGATGTGCTTCTTCATATCCTGTTTCCTTATGCGAGGTGAAGCGCGGTGATGAGGAGGTCTATCGCTTTGATCCCGAGGAACGGAATGATGATTCCTCCCAACCCATAGACGATCAGGTTGCGACGGAGCATGGCTGCAGCGGACATAGGACGATATCCAACTCCTCGCAGTGCAAGAGGTATAAGGCCGATGATGATCAGGGCGTTGAAGATGACAGCAGACAGCACTGCCGATTCGGCGTTGTGCAGATGCATGATGTTCAGCGCGTTGAGCACAGGAAATACGCCAGCAAACATTGCCGGAATGATGGCAAAGTACTTTGCGACATCGTTGGAGATGGAGAACGTGGTCAGTGCTCCACGTGTCATGAGCAACTGTTTGCCAATCGCTACAACCTCAATCAGCTTGGTGGGGTTGGAGTCCAGATCGACCATGTTCCCCGCTTCCTTTGCGGCCTGCGTTCCAGAGTTCATCGCCACACCTACATCCGCCTGAGCGAGAGCAGGTGCGTCGTTCGTCCCGTCACCGGTCATAGCGACGAGCTTGCCATCGGCCTGTTCGCGCTTGATCAGATCCATCTTGTCTTTTGGCTTCGCTTCGGCCAGGAAGTCATCCACGCCAGCTTCACGCGCAATCGCCGCTGCCGTGAGTGGATTGTCTCCGGTGATCATGATGGTGCGAATCCCCATGGCGCGAAGCTGTTCGAATCGCTCCTTCATGCCTCCCTTTACAACGTCTTTCAGGTGGATGACGCCGAGGGCTTTACCGTTCTCCGCAACCACCAGTGGTGTGCCGCCGCTTTTTGCAATGGTCTCGACGGCGAGGCGTACGCCCTCAGGCATCTCGGAACCGTGTTCGATCAAGTAGCGAGTGATGGCGTCGACTGCTCCTTTGCGTATGCTTCTGCCTTCCACCTCAATTCCGCTCATGCGTGTTGTTGCGGAGAACGGAACAAACTCTGCGCTCAGCTGGCCAAGATCGCGACCGCGAAGGTTGTACTTCTCCTTCGCCAGCACAACGATGGAACGGCCCTCCGGAGTCTCATCCGAAAGAGAGGAAAGCTGCGCCGCATCGGCAAGAGTCTCTTCCGTAACACCGGGCGCGGCAACAAACTCCGAGGCCTGACGGTTGCCAATGGTGATCGTTCCCGTCTTGTCGAGCAGCAGCGTGTTCACGTCTCCTGCCGCCTCGACCGCACGACCGGATGTTGCCAGCACGTTGTGCTGCACCAGACGGTCCATGCCTGCGATGCCGATGGCCGAAAGCAGCCCACCGATGGTTGTAGGGATGAGGCAAACGAGGAGCGAGATGAGAACGAAGACGGTCTGCGGTGCGCCGGAGTAAACGGCGAACGGTTGCAAGGTGACGACGGCAAGCAAGAAGATGATAGTCAGTCCGGCGAGCAGAATGTTGAGTGCAATTTCGTTCGGAGTCTTCTGCCGCTCTGCTCCTTCCACCAGGGCAATCATTCGATCGAGGAAAGTTTCTCCGGGGTTAGAGGTGATGCGTACGGTGATGACATCGGAGAGTACGCGCGTTCCGCCCGTGACGGCAGAGCGATCTCCGCCTGCTTCCCGGATGACCGGAGCTGACTCACCTGTGATGGCGGACTCATCGACGGAGGCGACACCTTCAATGACCTCACCATCGCCCGGGACCATTTGGCCTGCTATAACTCGAACAACGTCGTCGACGCGGAGGTGCGAGCTGGGGACTTCCAGGACCTCGCCTTTGACGACTTTGTACGCTGTCGTCTCGGACTTGGCCTGGCGGAGCGCATCGGCCTGAGCCTTGCCACGCCCTTCTGCCATGGCCTCTGCAAAGTTGGCGAAGAGTACGGTGAACCAAAGCCACAACGTGATTTGAAGGTTGAAGCTGAGGTGCCCCTTGTGCTGGATAGCGTTCGCCATCAGTAAGAAGGTTGTTAGTACGCTACCGATTTCGACAACGAACATGACGGGATTTCGCATCATGACGCGAGGGTTCAACTTTGCGAGAGCATCGAAAGCGGCTCGGCGCACAATTTTGCGATCGAAGAGTGAGCGGCGATTGGATTGTGTAGACATTCGGATCTCCTAATTCCGCACTTAGAACGCGTGACCAGCACGCAGCAAGAGATGTTCTAGAATCGGCCCCAAGGATAGGGCCGGAAAGAATGTGAGTGCGCCAACGATGACGATTACGCCGGTGAGCAGCAGAGTGAATAGAGGCGTTGTCACGGGAAACGTGCCGGCTGAAGCTGGGACGATTTTCTTCCTCGCAAGATTTCCTGCGACTGCGAGCATCGGAATGATCATGAAGAAACGTCCGAAGAACATCGCCACAGCAAGCGAGTAGTTGTACCAGTGGGTGTTCGCGTTCAGACCTGCGAACGCGGAGCCGTTGTTCCCTGTTGCCGAGGTGTAGGCGTAGAGGATTTCACTCAAGCCATGTGGGCCGTGATTGGCGAGGCTACTCAGCCCCAGGTTCGGCATCAGCACGGCGATTGCCGCGAAACCAAGAATGATGAGAGGAAAGATCAGCAGGTAGAGCATCGACATCTGGACATCGAATGCTTCGATCTTTTTCCCCAGGTACTCCGGCGTTCGACCGACCATCAGCCCAGCGATGAATACCGCCATAATGACGAAGATCAACATACCGTAGAGCCCGGCTCCGACCCCGCCGAAGACGATCTCTCCGAGCAGAATGTTGACCATGGGAACCATACCACCCAAGGGCATAAAGCTGTCGTGCATGCTGTTCACCGCGCCACAGCTTGCATCCGTTGTGACCGTAGCGAAGAGCGCAGAGTTCGCAATGCCGAAGCGGACTTCCTTGCCTTCCATGTTGCCGCCTGATTGCAATGCGCTTACATGCTGATCGACCCCATGCAAGAGAGGGTTCGGTTGCGCCTCTGCCCAGTAGCAAGCAAAGACTCCCACGAACCACAGCACCACCATCGCAGAGAGCACGGCCCAGCCATGCTTCGGGGATCCCACCATCTGACCCAGCGTGATCGCGAGACCAGCCGGAATGAGGAAGATGGAGAGCATCTGCAGGAAATTGGTAAGGGGCGTTGGATTTTCGAACGGATGAGCACTGTTCGCGTTAAAAAAGCCACCACCGTTTGTGCCGAGCATCTTGATTGCTTCCTGTGATGCGACCGGGCCTTGTGCGATGGTTTGCGTTGTGACGGTAGAAAGTTTTCCGTCAGTCCCAGTAACGGTTTGCGGTTCAACAAGCTTTACCGTGTCGTAAGCACGGAAGTTTTGCACAACACCTTGAGAGACGAGCACCACGGAGAACACGAGGGAGATCGGGAGCAGAACCCAAAACGTGCCACGCGTAAGGTCCACCCAGAAGTTGCCGAGAGTTTTAGCTTCTCGTCTTGCAATGCCACGAATGAATGCAACGGCAAGCGCAAGCCCGACAGCTGCGGACCAGAAGTTGTGCGTTGCGAGACCGAGCATCTGCGTGAGATAGCTCATCGTCCCTTCTGGCGAGTAGCTCTGCCAGTTGGTGTTCGTTGTGAACGAGATGGCTGTATTCAATGCGAGAGATGGTTCGAGGCCGGGAAGATGCTGTGGGTTTAGCGGAAGAGCATGCTGCAAGCGCTCGACGATGTAGGTGAGAGCCATCGTGGCCGCGCTAAACAGCAGCATCGCTACGGCGTACTCCGTCCATCGCATCTCCTCCTCGGCCTTTACGCCGGTCATGCGATAGAGCAGGCGTTCGCAAGGAAGCAACACTGGGTCGAGGAACGTCTTGCGATGTTCAAAGACGCGAGTCAGGTAAGAGCCCATCGGCTTTGCCAGCAATAACACTGCGGCGATAAAGAGCAGGATTTGGAGCCAACCGTTGAGAGACATTTAGAACTTCTCCGGACGCAACAAGGCGTAGACGAGGTAAGTAAGCAAGGCAGTGGAAACTGCGAGAAGAAGGATGTTGACGAACATCAGCGATTTCCTTTCAAGCGGTCGCAGCCATGCACATAGAGCAGGCAGGACGGAAAGAGGATGAGGAACGAAAGGATAGCGACGGTATCGAGCATGGAGTCTCCTGTTACCAACTGCCCTGCTTCATGCCCCACCAGTACACGAGGCCAAGCGTGGCTGTGCTCTGGGCATGGACAAGGACGCCGGTGGTATCGGTGAGGAAGAAAGGTTGATTGGAGAAGTCGCGACGGTACTCTGCGCGAGCAAGGAAGCCTTCGGCGAACTGATGGTCCAACGAGAGGGTGCCCTCTTTCAGCGACTGCGTTTTGCCACTGAAGAGACCACCGCGATCGTCGAAGTACTCGAACCGTCCGCCAAGATTCCACCGATGCGGAAGCGCGTACTTTGCGGTGAGGCTTCCAAGCACCACACGAGGAGGTTGCTGCTCCTTCTGGGTGCGGTTGAGAACGTAGTCCGCTTCCCCCACCACCGTGAGTTTCGGAGTTGCGGTCCATGTCGCATAGGTGTCGAAGATGTGCTCGCGACCGTCCGGGACAGGATTGATGTTGGTGGTGGGAAGAGCAGACTGATTCGGTTCGAAGGCACGGCCTTCCTCCCCAAAGTAATAGTTCACATTCCAACTAAGGGTTGAGCTGGGCTTGATGGTGAAGAGGAAAGCCTGGGATTTGAAGCCGTTGAGGTCTTCTGTATCGTTCGCACCGTTAACTAGCCAATAGGCGACGTTCAGCTTCGACGTCACGTTATAGTTCATGCGAAAGCCCATGTGATAGAAGGGCAGATAGTTGAAGCTGTAGGCACGCGAGTACGTGATCTGATCTTTCGTATAGTTCCCTTCGTTGCCGAGAGAGCTTGCGAACTTGCCAAAGTCGATCTGCAGACCTGAGCCCACAGGGGCAAGGTAGGTACCGTAAGCCTGAAAGAGATTGCGCCAGACTTGCGGACGCTGCTCATTCGCGGACGAACCCTGTAGCGTTTCCGTGGCCTGGCCGTATTGCAGGTCCAGGCGTCCGCCGAAGCGCTGTGTCGTCGTCGGCAGATGCTCGATGATGAGGCTTGCCTGATTGATGTTGAAGCTGTTCGACGTTACGTCATAGGCGCGCAGAAGATTGACGCCGCCCACAGGCACGTTGAAGTTGTAACCGTAGTAACCATCGAGACCGAAGCTGAGCGTCGTACCGCGGAAGAAGGCCAGGGTCTCCCGGTCTTCTTTGGTAATTCCCGAATCCTGAGCGGGGGTAGTTTGCGGCGTAGGGCTAGCAGGAACAGGAGGGAGGCCTGTGGCCGTTGCGGGATGCTGTGCTTCAAGGGCGGATAGACGAACAGCGATAGCGTTGAGCTGCTGGTGAAGCTCCTGAATCTCAGTACGGCGCTGCTCCTCGGTGAGCGGTGCCGAAGTCGCCTGCCCGCGGGCAGACGAGAGAAAGAAGATCAGGAGCAGTGCGGGAAGCGCACGGAATACGTACTTCATGACTAACCTCGAGATTCATTGGAATCCCGGTGGCCATTGAAAGTCCGTAGAGAAGGAGTTAAGAAACCATAAGTTCCGCTTAGGTTGCAGCCTGAAGAAATCCCTCAGGATGGAAGCGATACCCCACCCAGGGTTCACTTTGGATATACCGCTTGCCTTCTGCTCGTTCGATCTTCTTTCTAAGCCCAGCGATAAGCACCCGGAGGTACTCCGGTTGGTCCTCACCTGCTGAACCCCAGATGGCTTTCAAAAGCACTTTGTGTGTCAGCACCTTGCCCGAAGCGCGTGCCAGCAGAAGTATTAGCTCAAACTCTTTTGGTGTGAGGTGCACAGGCACGCCCTGTACCGAAACGCTATGAGCTTCTGCATCCACGACGAAATCACCAACTTCAATATGGGCTGCCTCGACCAGCGTGCCAGGGAGACGGCGAAGTTGAGCGCGCACACGCGCCAAAAGCTCAGGCATGCTGAATGGCTTGGTGAGATAGTCATCGGCGCCCTCATCAAGCGCGCTCACCTTCATGACATCGGTGTCGCGGACGCTAAGGACGATGATGGGTGTTGTTCCTGACCGGCGCACAGCCCGCGTCAACTCAAGACCATTCATCGAAGGCATCGCGAGATCTGTGATGATCAGATCGGGCCGCTCGCTTTCGTACTGCCTCAGGCCGTCTTCTCCATCGGTTGCAAGGATGACCTCGTATCCGCTGCTCTGAAGAGAAGCTCTAAGCATTCGTCGGATTTGCGGCTCGTCGTCGATAACAAGAATGCGGTTCAATGTTTCTCCTGCGTCACGATGTGAAGGTCGACATGCGGGGCCTCTGACATAAGTTTCTGGACCGCGAGGTAATAGAAATAACTTCTAAGACCGTGTGTCGCTGAACGCCCCACAATCGCTTGTGTGATTCTATTTTCGCGTATGAACGACGCTGTTGCGCGAGCGGTATCCGAGCCCGTGAGCTCGATTACAGAGGCCCCGATATTTCTTGAAAATTGCAGACTGGCTTCCAGGGTTCGCTTACGATCGGGTTCCGCGTCCCGGCTGCTGGCGACGTGCAGCACGTAGAGTTCTGCATTCAGCGCTTCGGCCAGACGGGCACCACGCGCGATGAGATCGTGTGCCTGCGAGTTCGAGCTGATGCAAACGGCGATCTTCTCGGCAACACTCCAGTGAGCTCCAAGATTCTTCCTCTTCACGTAGTCGTCGAGGCTACGGTCCACAGCACGGGTGACGCGCTGCAGCGCCATTTCTCGAAGAGCGATGAGGTTGCCACGTCGGAAGAAATTTGAAAGAGAGCGCTCGACGCGCTCCATTGGATAGATATCCCCGCGACGCATGCGTGTTACAAGAGCTTCCGGCGTGAGGTCGCTGATGACGATCTCGTCCGCACGATCCAGCACCCAATCGGGTACCTGCTCGCGAACAGTCACCCCTGTCAACGCCTGCACTCGGGACGTAAGACTCTCGATGTGCTGAATGTTGATCGTACTCAGAACGTCAATCTTGTTTTCAAGCAGTAAGAGCACATCTTCATAGCGCTTCGCAAAACGGCTACCCTCAACGTTGGTGTGGGCGAGTTCGTCGACCAGGACAACTTGAGGCATGCGAGCGAGTATGGCATCGACGTCCATCTCGACAAAGAGTGTCCCTTTATAATCGAGCTCTCTGAGGGGGACAGGCTCCAGCTTGCCCGCGAGTTCAGCAGTACCTGCGCGGCCATGCGTCTCGATGACACCAAGTACGACATCCTCGCCACGGCTACGTCTCCGGATACCCTCACTCAACATGCTGAAGGTCTTGCCCACGCCTGGGGCGTAGCCGAGGAACACTTTGAAGCGCCCCTTCTGCTTTTCGGTCTCGGCGGTGTGCAACCAGTCCTCTGGTGATTTCGTCGGAATGCTCAAGTCGTACAATCCCTCCATGAACTCGCGCCGCACGCTCGTGATGACAAGGTGGCTGCTGGCGACATTGTCTCTCGCCGGAATTGTACTCGCCTACAAGAGATGGCTTCATGTGAACCCGACCACCATCGCGCTGTCCCTACTGCTGCTCGTACTGGTTCTGGCGGCAAAATGGGGCCTTCGCTATGCGGTTGTCATCTCCATTGCAGCCGCGGCCTGCTACAACTTTTTCTTCCTTCCTCCGTTCGACACCTTCACGATAGCCGACACACAGAACTGGCTCGCGCTTCTCGCTTTTCTAGCTACGTCCATCATTGCGAGCCGACTATCGCAGCGTGTTCGAGATGAGGCCGATGAGGCGAGGGTCAAGCAGCGAGAACTGGATACTCTGTTTCGCTTGAGTCGCGAGCTTCTACAGTCTGAAAGTGTTGCAGCACTTCTCAGTTCCCTGCCTGCAACCGTCGTAGGCATCACGTCAGCCGTAGCTGGGTACCTGTACCTGATCGACGGCAATCGCCTCTATCAGGCTGGCGCTGCGTCTGTTTCCGAAGTGGAACTCCCACATTTCGCCAAACTGGCAAATTCGCTGACAACAACGCAAAGAGAAGACGACAGCCTTCTGGTTCCGATAAGGTCTGGAGTGCGTCCGCGCGGGTTGTTCGTATTGCGCTTGCCAGAAATTTCGAAAGAGACAGCAGATGCGATGGCTAGTCTGATCTCTCTCGCGTTGGACAGGGCGCAGGCTCTGGAAACGCTTGCACGCGGTGATGCGGCGAAAGAGAGTGAACGCCTGCGTACCCTGATGATCGATTCGATCACCCACGAACTGAGGACGCCGCTCACGTCAATAAAAGGCGCAGCCACGACCCTGCTCGCGGGACCTATCGGCAGCGAACAAACTCATGAGTTGCTCAGCATCATCGATGAAGAGAGTGACAGGTTGAACCACCTGGTGTCTGAAGCGGTTGAGATGTCTCAACTCGATACGCAGCAGGTTCAGATGCATATTCAGAGTAAAAATGTACGGCTTCTCGTAGACGATGCCCTAGAAACATGCGGGTTGAGCAGAACCGGACGCCCTCTTCGTATTGAGGTCGACGGCTCGCTCCATGTGTCGGTAGACCCTACGTTTTTCAAGAAAGCGCTGTGCAATCTGCTTGAAAATGCGGCCAAGTATTCCGACGAAGGAACGCCTATTTCGATCTTTGCCAGCATGGCTGATAACCGGCTGATGCTGAGCGTCGCCGATCAGGGAGTCGGAATTGATGAATCAGAGCAGGGATTGATTTTCGAACGATTCTATCGATCTCACTTCCGTACGAGTGGTGTATCCGGAACCGGTATGGGGCTCGCGATTAGCCGGGCAATCATCCATGCCCACGGTGGGGAGCTTACGGTGATGAGTCAACTCTCGCGAGGCTCCGTCTTCACTATTTCCCTTCCCCAATAGGGTTTCAGGCGCCGCGTAGACGTCTCGAAGACCAGGTTTCCGCCCTATGGACCTGAGAGGACGTGGCGGCCTGATGAGTCGGAACGACGCGGCTGGTTCAGCCAACGGACAAATCCCTTCAGTCGCTCTTAAGCTCGCCTATCTACCTTATGAGGATGAAAAGTACGCGTGCGCACTCTGCGGCTAACATTCTCCTAGCCCTGGGCTCAATCTCCTGTTCCGCGACCATTCCGGCACAGACGCCGAGTTCACCGCGCATCACACTGAATGAAGCAATCAATAGAGCAAAGTCAAATGAAGTGAACTTTGCGTCTGCGGTTGCAGCGTCGGGCAGCGCAAGAATCGATGCCTACCTCGCGAAAGCGAGTCTGCTGCCTTCGGTGACTTACCACAATCAGATGCTCTACACGCAACCGAACGGGCAGACCAATCAAGGTGGTCAATCCGGGACGCAGGCATCTCCTGTATTTATTGCAAACAATTCCATTCATGAATATGTCAGCCAGGCTTCCATAGATGAAAGGATCGGCCTCAAACAATTTTCGGACGCTGCGCTCGCTTCGGCAAACGCTGCAAAGGCTGCAGCGGAGTTAGAAGTCGCGCGACGAGGACTTGTTTCGACGATTGTCACGCTCTACTACTCGGTTTCCACAAGCGATAGGAAGCAGGTGCTGCTGGCGGAAGCGTTACTGGAAGCGCAGAGCTTCACAGAGATGACCCGACGTCGAGAAGCTGCTCGCGAGGTTGCGCATGCTGATGTGGTGAAAGCACTTCTTCAGCAACAGCAGAAGCAGCGTGACCTGAATGATGCGGTGATTGCAGCACAGAGGGCGAAGCTCGAACTCGCAGTTCTGATCTTTCCTGATCCTCGGACACCATACACAACGGAAGCTCCCTCCGCGCAGATCAACTTGCCAACGAAGGATGAAGTCAACCGTCTTGCCAGTGAGAGGAATCCTGAAATTCGAAGTGCCCTGGCTGGCATGAAAGCAGCGAACGCGAGTGTGCGATCAGCTAAAGCAGCTTATCTTCCGGATGTGGGCTTGAACTTTACGTATGGTATCGACGCTCCGCAGTTTGCGAAACGAGGCCCCGAAGATGTCAGGAATCTTGGCTACTCGATCAGCGGGACGCTGGACATACCGGTCTGGGATTGGTTTTCGACTCAGAAGAAGATCAAGCAAAGCCAACTCTTGCGTGATGCAGCGAAAGTTACGCTGACGGCGACGCAACGACGACTAGTGGCCAACCTCGAAGAGTCCTACGTGGAGGCGGTTGCCGCGCGAGATCAGCTGGCCTTACTCGACCAGAGCGTACAAATCGCGGAAGAGAGTCTGCGGCTTACGAAGCTTCGCTATTCAGCTGGTGAGTCTACGGCCCTTGAGGTTGTCGACGCACAGAATGCATACCTGGTCACGGAGACAGAGCAGGCCGATGGACAGATTCGCTATGAAACATCACTGGCTGCGTTACAGCTACTCACGGGGACGATCTAGATGATACGAAACGAGAACATAATGCTCAAACCCCGGTCCATCGCAGCGGTTCTTGTCGTGGGACTGCTTTGCCAGGCCACCCTCATTGGCTGCAAGAAAAGTGCTGATGCAGAATCCGCACCTCTAGTGACTGTTCAAGCAGAACGTCCTGAGTTGGGAGATATATCTGAGCACATTTCCGCCGATGCAACTCTTTCCCCTCTGACACAAGCTGCAATCTCTCCAAAGATCACGGCGCCAGTGAAAGCTTTTTATGTGCAGCGTGGTTCAAAGGTAAAGGCGGGTCAGTTACTAGCTACGCTAGAGAATCGTGATCTGACCGGGCTCGCTCTGGACAGCAAAGGCCAATACGACGCGGCCCAAGCGAGCTATGACCTCCAGTCCAAGGCGCAGGTTCCCGAGGAGTATGCAAAGGCTGAACTCGACGTCGCGCAGACGAAAGCGCAGCTTCATTTGCAGGGGGAGATTGCCGCATCGAGACAAAAACTCTTTCGTCAGGGAGCGATTGCAGGGCGAGAGTACGACATGGCCGTCGCCGCTTTGACCCAAGCGCAAGCAGCGTATGACAACGCTCGAAATCACCTGACCGCTCTGAGGAATGTAAGCCGGAAGGCGGCAGTCCAACAGGCTCTGGGACAGCTTTCTTCTGCAAGAGGAAAGTATCAGGCAGCGGAGGCACAAGTCTCTTACTCCAAAATTATCAGCCCAATATCAGGCGTGGTCACAGATCGCGCCCTTTTCCCAGGCGAGACAGCATCCTCCGGCAGTCCATTACTCACGGTGATGGATACCTCTGCGCTGTTGGCCAAGGTGCACCTCTCGCAGATCATTGCTCAACGCCTGAGTTTGGGTGACTCCGCACAGATGGCGATTCCTGGAATTGACGGAGGTGTTCCAGCAAGAGTAACGCTCATCAGCCCAGCGCTTGATCCGGGCAGTACAACGGTTGAAGTGTGGATCAAGGTTGAGAACGTATCTGGAACATTTAAAGCTGGCACTCCGGTGCGTGTGTCGGTCATCGGCAGGACTGTGGCGAAAGCGGTGAAGATTCCCCTCACCGCTGTGCTCACGAATGAGGACGGAACGAAAAGTGTCATGGTGGTTCAATCTAATGGCAATGCCCACAAGATCAACGTAGTACTCGGGATCAAAGATGGAGAGGACGTAGAGGTCACCCAAGGGCTCTCCAGCCAGGAGATGGTCATCACGACTGGAGCGTATGGGTTAGAGGACGGCACGAAGGTCAAGGTGGGCAAACTAGAAGAGGAGGCCAAATGAGCACGAGCACCTCTTCCACAACGTTCTGGGTCGCAAGGTTTCGTGGCCCAATTTTCTTCTTCCTGATCGTCCTTTCCCTTGTCGGAATCTATGCGGCTCAACAGGTTCCGATCTCCGTCTTTCCCGACACGAACTTCCCGCGGGTTGTCATTGGTGTCGACAACGGCGTGATGCCCGTTGAACAAATGCAGGTAACGATCACAAAGCCAATCGAAGATGCCGTGAACTCTGTGCCGGGGCTTGCCACAGTGCGGTCAACAACCAGCCGTGGTTCTGCAGAAGTGAGTTTGTTTTTTGACTGGAATGTGGACATGTTCCGCACGCTGCAGCTTGTTGACGCAGCCATCAGCAAGGCAAGGCAGACATTGCCCGCTACTGCAACGATCACAACGAACAGGCTGACCTTCGCGACGTTTCCGATCCTCGGTTACAGCCTGACCTCGAATCAACTCTCGCAGACGCAGCTCTGGGAACTCGCAACGTATCAACTCAAGCCGCCGATGAACCGGGTTCCAGGCGTGAGCACCGTGACCGTGCAGGGCGGCAAGGTTCCCGAGTTCCATCTGGTGCCCAACATGGCGAAGATGCAGACGGCGAATGTGACAATCCTCGATCTCGTCAATGCTGTTCAAGCGTCAAACATCATTGACTCCCCCGGATTGTACGAAGAGAACCATCAACTGATTCTCGGCCTGGTGGGCGCACAGGCGCACGATGCAAACGAGTTGGGTCGGATGGTCGTGAAGACAACATTGACTGGAGTTCCGGTGCGCGTCAGCGACGTGGCAACCGTGGAACAAGGCGTGATGCCGGTCTACACGACGGTGACGGCCGGAAAACAACCAGCAGTTCTGTTGAATATCGCGCGTCAACCGTCAAGCAACACTGTTGCCGTAGCGGACGCGGTAGCAGCGCAGGTTCAACAACTGAAACAAGCCCTGCCTGCAGGAGTGGAACTCAGGCCGTACTACGATCAGTCCGAGCTGGTTCGCGAGAGCATTCGTAGCGTGCGCGATGCCATCCTGATCGGGCTTGCCCTGGCTTGCATCATCTTATTTCTGTTTCTGGGAGACTGGACCTCGTCGTTAGTTGCCGCGTTGGTCATACCCGTCACGGTGGCAATCACAATCCTTTTCCTGTGGGCCATTGGCGAGAGCTTCAATTTGATGACGCTGGGAGGGCTTGCCGCAGCCATCGGTCTGGTTATCGACGATGCCATCGTCGTAGTCGAGAACATCGTTCTGCATCGCGACAGTGGGAAGACTCGCAATGTGGCCGCACAACTTGCGCTCAAAGAAATCCTTGTACCGCTTGTCGCATCAACGGTTACGCCCGTAGTTGTTTTCCTGCCACTGGTTCATGTAACCGGCGTGACAGGCAGCTTTTTTCGGGCGCTGGCAATCACGATGACCGTGGCACTGCTCACATCACTGCTTCTGGCCGTTACATGGACACCTGCTCTCAGCCTGGCGATCCTCCACGAAAAGAAGATCGCAACCGCCGACCACGAAGAGCACGGCAAGATGATGGCCTGGATTATTCGATCTCACTCTAAGGTTCTCCATTGGGCATTATCGAAACCAGTTGCGCTTCTTATGTGCTGCCTTCTGCTAGTGACAGGCACATACTTCGGGTATCGCTCGCTTGGTTCGGATTTGCTGCCTGAGATGGATGAGGGCGGCTTCATCATGGACTACATCATGCCTGCTGGGAGCTCACTCACAGAGACGAATAGAGTCCTGGAGCATGTCGATCAGATACTGCATTCCATGCCTGAAGTTGAAAGCACATCGCGAAGAACCGGGCTGCAGATGGGGCTTGCCGCTGTTACCGAAGCCAACACAGGCGATATCACGATCCATTTGAAGACGAAGCGCAATCGAGGTATCGATGAAGTGATCGCTGAGGCTCGCGCCGAGGTTCAAAAGAAAGAGCCTGAACTCGATGTCGAATTTGTGCAAGTGTTGCAAGACATGATCAACGATCTATCAAACGCTCCAGAGCCGATTCAAATCAAACTCTTCGCGAACGATCCGACCATTCTTCAAAATGTAGCTCCACGAGTGGGAGACGCAATCAGCAAGATACCGGGTGTGGTCAGTGTGGAGAATGGAATTGACAACACGATAAGCGGACCGGCCATGAGCTTTCAGGTTGATCCCACCATTGCCGGCAGAATGGGTTTTACGCCTCAGGAAGTAGCGGAAGACGCTACCTCTATTCTTGACGGGGTTACGGTAGCTGATCCTGTGATTGCGAACAGTCGTCCGTACACCGTGCGCGTGCGACTCGGAGAGGAGACCAGACAGTCTCTCGATACGATTGAGAACACGGTGTTCAACAGTGCGACAGGAAAGCTCGCGACTCTTGGCTCACTGGCACAGATCACTCAACTTCCTCCTCAAAACGAAATCAAACGAGAGAACCTGCAGCGTCTGGTCGTCGTAACCGCTCAATTGCAAGGCTCAGATCTTGGTACAGCCATCGCGAACGTTCAGCGAGCAATCTCCGCGATGCATATTCCAGCGACCGTCAAAGTGGAGTACGGAGGAACCTATCAGGAACAGCAGCACTCATTCCATCAGCTATTACAAGTCCTTGTTATCTCACTCGCTTTGGTCTTCGGCGTCCTGCTCTTAGAGTTCAGGAACTTCTCAGCGCCCATAGCGATTTTGACGTCGTCGGTTCTATCGGTTGGAGGCGTTGTTGCGGCGCTACTCGTTACGGGCATCACGTTCAACGTGGCCTCTTTCATGGGATTGATTATGGTCATCGGCATTGTGGCGAAGAATGGCATTCTCCTGCTAGATGCCGATGAACGCTTCCGCAACGAGGGCCTCTCAGCGCGCGATGCGATGCAACAAGCCGCCCAGAGAAGATTGCGGCCCATTATGATGACGGCAATCGCCGCAATCTGTGGAATGCTTCCGCTGGCTTTCGCGTTGGGTTCAGGCTCTCAGATGCTTCAGCCACTCGCCGTCGCAGTGATCGGTGGACTGCTGATCTCGATGGCTCTAAGCCTGATCGTGACACCGCTCATCTATTACCTGCTAACGGCGCGGCGCGAAGAGACCGTCTGAAACTGATCATACGAAAGAGGCCCGCGCGATATCGCGTGGGCCTCTTTCGTACTCTGATTACTTGCTGACGACAAGAATCTCGAAGGTGTCCGGAAGGACAGGTGGCCTTGAGTGTGCGTTCCCTGCCATAGGAGAGGGCGCGACACCATACTTCGCAACGGAAAGATAGATTCGACCAGAAGAGGCATCGAAGGCCATCGTTCTCGCCCCCTTCATCGTCTTGACGGTCTCGATAGTGGGAAAACCAGGCTTGGATGTATCGACAACGGAGAGGGTTCCATCACCGTTGGAAGAAAACGCATCCTTCGAGTTCGGATCAAACCCGGCTGCATCTGGCGATTCCCCTATGGAAGCGAGTCCTAACAGCTTGCCGGTATCGTAGTCGATCACAGACATCTTCTTTCCATCACACACCGAGAAGAGCCTGTGCTTCTTGCGATCAATTGCCATGCCAGAGGGAGATTCGCACCCGGCAAGGCTCCAGGTTGTCACGACCCTCCTGGTCTTTGCGTCGAGAACCGCAATGACATTCTTGTCTTCGATATTCACAAAAACACGTCCCTTGCCATCCACCTGCGGAAACTCTGGCTTTCCAGGAAGCGCAATCGTAGCCGTAACCTGATTCGTCTCTGCATTCATGACCGTAACATTGTTGCTGTGGCCGTTAAATCCCCAGACAGTTGAAGTCGCCGGTTCAAACGTAATGCCGTCGGGATTTGTTCCAGCAGGGATTGTTTGCAGAACCTTCAGGCTTACGCAATCAAAGACAACAATCGCGTTGCCAGCACCATCGCTGGCGTAAGCCGTTTTCCCATCTGGATTTAATGCGATTCCATGAGTGCTTTTCAGGCCAGTGACAGCTCCGAGATGCTGACCACTGCTTGTGTCCAGAACCTCGACTCTGGAATTGTGCGTAACGTACAAGCGATGGTTTGCATCATCACTGAGGAGATAGTCCCAGCCGCCTTGACCACCTACCTTCCAGTGATCAGAGACTTTGAAAGTTTGAGCAGCTATTGGAAGAGAAAGGCTGAATACAGTAATTGCAATGCCCCATCGCAGCGATGGCATATTGGACACTCCTGATTGTGAGCTCGATACGATGACCGGCCCGATGAGTATTGCGGCTCTGGCTTAATCGACGCTGAATCCCGGGTCGTTTTCTGACACAAGTGGTAGCTCGACTCTGACTTCGGCTCCAGCTACCGCATTGTTTGCGATCGAAATGCTGCCCCCAGCCCGGTCGCAGATCGCCTTGCAGATAGAGAGACCTAACCCAGTCCCACCGCTCTTTCTGCTCCTTGAAGGGTCTCCGCGATAAAACGCCTCGAAGAGAAACGGCAGTTCCGCTTCATCAACTCCGCTACCAGAATCTCTTATCGATATCACACAGTGCGATTCTTCCACGTCACACTGGATGCTTACCGTCGAGTGCTCCTCTGTGTAATAAATCGCATTGACCAGGAGGTTGGAACACAGCAGGAAAGCATCTCGAGAATCACAATGGACTTGCGCAGGTTGGATGACGGCTGCCTCAAGAGCAACACCTTTGACTTCGGCTGCTGGTTCGGCCTGCTGCATCGCCTGCATCAGGACTTCAGCAATGTTGCATGCTATGTGCTCGCCGATGATGGGCTGTTCAAGCCTCGCAAGCGTGAGCATTCGCTGGACTGTCTCTTCAAGACGTGCGAGATCTTTCAGGCCGATAGAAACGCCACTGCGATACTCCTCATTGGTCCGCGGCTTCATGGAGAGTAGTTGAAATGATGATTTGACGATCGCGAGATCGGTCTTCAATTCGTGTGCCGCATCGCTTGTGAAACGTTTTTGCTGTTTGAAAGAGCTATGCAATCGCTGCATCGCTCGCTCCAAAGCTGCAACGAGAGGTCGAAGCTCAATGACTTCACGAGCTTCCTCGGGCGGAGTAAATGTCCACTCGTAAACGCTGATTCCTTCGGCAGCCTCCGCAAGTTGGTGTATCGGATGGGTTAGTTTTCGAATCAGCGCAATCAGCAGCAATGCCGTCAGCGTGAGCAAAACAAAAGCGGCTATTGAGAAGAAACGAATCGCTTCCCATACTTCATGCCAGACATGACCATCCGGAAGCCCGAACAGGATGCTCACGCGGTGGTGGACACCGCCATTCTCCTTTGGATCAATGATCCGGTCACCTGAGAACGAATAAAAACGATAGGACCGACCGTTCAAGCTCACAGTCTCAAACTGTCCAGAGGGAACGGAAGGGATGGAGAACTCGCCAGAACGTCCAAGTATGCGACCTCTGTCGTCTTGCACAAGGAAGACGGCGTTCTTAGGCAAGACGACGCCACGAAGATCAAGGATCACATTATCTTCGGTGTCATCCGCATCCTGGACACCACCAAACAAGGCGTTCGAAGTCCCCCGCAGTACCGTATCGAAGATTTTGTACTGCACATGCCGCTCGTTCACTGTCACCGCAGTGACCAGCACCAATGCAGCGACACACTCGACCAGCATCACCGCAACGATCAACCGCCGCGTGATTGATCTAGACTTCGGGAGCATCGTGCCTCTCCTGCGTCAGTCGGTAGCCACGATGACGAAGTGTCTCGATCAAGGGTTCGCTGCCAGCAAGTGCTAACTTCTTTCGGAGATTTGACACATGAGCCTCAATAACATTGGAGTGGTGCTCCCAATCGTAATCGTAGAGATGCTCTAGCAATTCCTGCTTGGAGACGATCGCTCGCGGTCGATGAGCAAGATATTCCAGAATTCGATACTCCGTTGGGGAAAGGTCAATGGCTCTACCGTCTCTCTTTACGCTCTGACCGATGGTATCGATCGTCACGTCTGAGATCGAGATCGCTGGAGTAGAGAATCCCTTCGAGCGACGAATGAGCGCCTTCACGCGGGCAATTAGCTCACCAAGATCGAAAGGTTTCGCCAGGTAATCATCCGCACCCCGGTTGAGCAAGTCAACGACTGATTCCTTCCCCTCTTGTGCCGTGAGAATAAGAACCGGGGAATGCTGCCGACGGCTACGAAGTTCTCCGAGGACTGTTTGGCCACTCTTCCCTGGCAACATGAGGTCAAGGATGATGACATCGAAGAAACCCTGCTCCGCCATAAGGGAACCAAGGGCACCATCCGCAGCGTGATCGACGGCGAACCCCACCTCTCGGAGAGCAGCAGAAATATTCTCGGCCAGACGCTTTTCGTCCTCAATCAGCAATAGTCGCATGTACAACCCCAGCTAAAGAATTGTCGCAGGAATCCATTAAGCCTAGCTGAATCAGCCTGAGCCTCCTGCCTTAAGTAAAGTTTCCCTTATGAGGGCAGAATTTTCGTAGCCTATTCGAAGAAGGTTTAGCTCAAGGAGCGAGTGATGGCTACGGCGGATGCAGGAGTCTGCCATGTCTTAGCCTGCTCGCTTATGACGTTCTCGAGCTTAGACACGCGCAGCGTGTAGAGAAGAAACATCGCGCCGCGGTGATGTACCGAATGCACGTGAGTACTCACGACTGAACTGTGAGGGGCTTGCATAGCCAACGTCAAACGCCGCCGTCTCTACATTGGCATCCCCGAACATCATCATCCTTCGCGCTTCAAGGAGCCTGAGCTGTTTCTGGTACTGCAGCGGAGCCATCGATGTCACTGCTTTGAACTGACGAAAGAACGTTGTGGGACTCATGTGTGCAGCGCGCGCGAGGTCTTCCACTCGTAGCGACTCACGGAAGCGATCTCGCAACAAGTGAATTGTCTGCATGAGGTTGCGATCGTGGCCGTTGTTCAACAGCAGGGTCTGTGCACCGCCTGGGCTGCTAAGTAGCCAGAAGCAAATTTCTCGCATGATCGACGGATACAGAGCCTTGATGGCATGAGGGCTGTCAAGTAGACGAACTGCACGAAAGACACAATCGAGCAGCTGATCGTTCATATCCAGAACGAACGCACCGGAGGCCTTCGTTTTCGAGGTCGTCTTCGGCGTCATCGGCATTTCGTCAGCGACCTGCTGCAGAATCTCCAGGTTGAGTTCGCAGACGACTCCAAGATAGGGCTCGCTCCTGCTCACGGCAAAGGCCGTGCCGTTCGATGGCATATCGACCGTAACAACAAGTCCCTGCCCCGTGCCGTAGTCATAACGCTTGGTGCCAAAGGTAGCGAACTTACGGCCTTGCACGGTCACACAAAGCGCTGGCTTGATCATGCATTGCATCGGCTGCTTCATCGGATCGGAGCGCAGGAAGGACAAGCCATCGATCGCAGTCATTACCGCATTGGTTCCGATGCAATCTGCAGTGCGGCGCTGGAGGTCCGCTTTCAGCTCTTCCAGTTTGGGCGAAGACGCTTGCTTCATCATAGATGACGACCATAATTGACATGGAAGGATTAGGCAAGTTTCTGGAAGTCAAAGGCATTCACTTTGCCCCCGGCGAAGACGTACCTTCATCAACAGAGAGATGAACTCTCTGGACTAGGAAAGAGGCTGAAGATGAAGGTTCTGATGGTACTCACGTCGCACGATGAGCTTGGAAACACTGGGAAGAAGACAGGATTCTGGCTTGAAGAGCTTGCCGCTCCTTACTATACCTTCAAAGACGCAGCTGTTGAGATCGTCCTCGCATCGCCCAAGGGCGGGCAGCCGCCGCTTGATCCAAAGAGCGATGAGCCGAACTTCCAGACCGAGACAACACGCCGCTTTAAGGCAGACTCTGAGGCAGCTGCTCAGCTTGCTTCCACCGTTCGTCTCGACTCCGTACGCCAGGAAGACTTCGATACCGTCTTCTACCCGGGTGGTCACGGCCCGCTGTGGGACCTTGCTGAAGACAAGCACTCCATCGCTCTGATCGAAGCATTCATCACCGCTGGCAAACCTATCGCGCTGGTCTGCCATGCTCCGGGTGTTCTGCGTCATGTAAAGACGGCGGATGGTCGTCCGCTCGTTGAAGGCAAGAAGGTCACGGGCTTTACGAACTCCGAAGAAGAGGGTGTTGGGCTCACGAAGGTAGTTCCCTTCCTGGTCGAGGATGAGTTGAAAGCCAAGGGCGGCATTTACTCCAAGGGCGCTGACTGGGGTTCCTACGTCGTCGCGGATGGCCTGCTGCTCACCGGACAGAATCCTGCGTCCTCTGCAGCGGCTGCGGCCTTGCTCATGGAGCAGCTTGTTGAGGCCACAAAGGCATAAGCGACTACGCCATTATGCTCAGGGAGTCGTTTGCGGCTCAACGCACTCCCCATTACCAGCATCTCCGGCACGCAAGCCTGCCCTCTTACAGGCTAGGCTTGCGTGCCGGAGATTGACCTTAAAGAGATCTAAGGAAGTTGCTACACTGCAGCTTCAATGCGCCATGCGCTCTGAGTGCGCACGAGATGGGCGCGCTTGTAGTGAAGTGATGAATCGTTGCGATAGAGAAGGAAAGACCGCGCCCGGTCAACCGGAGGAACCACTTCATCCACCTGCTCTGCAGCCATCGTTCGCTCCTGACTCCTGCGGTCATCAGAAGCAGTCCTCCTTCCCAGCAAATATACGAAGTGGAGTTCGTCCGTGCTGAAGGCTGTGAACCATGGATCAGGAAAGCTTCCCTCAGCCCATCGGAGGAATGCTGTTTCCACATCCAGTATTGCGATGCGGTGGGGGATGCCCTGACCTGCGTTGTACGCGATGAGTGCGACCTGTGCGTTGTCAGGAGAAATACGATGGTCCAACAGCCACATGCCCTCGAGCATTACGCCATCGAGAGAACAGCGGCACACGGTGCGCGCGAGATCCTCATCATTCTGGAGCCAATGAAAGACAAGTCGATGCCCCGCAACAAGAGGTGCGCATTCAAAACTCGGCGAGCCACCGTGCAACGAAATCTTTTCGTGGAAGGTTGCTGGCTTGAAGTGTTCTTCTTTCACCACATAAGCCGCGTCATATAGAAAGCGATCGATACGCCCGTGCGTTTCATCTGACAGACTTGGAAGCGCCAGCAGGCACATTTCAGTCAACGCTTCTGCATCCATCGCTACGATGCCGTCACGCCTGACAAAGGGCTGCGCTCGGGAAAGCGGCTCTCGGTCCTCTACTTTGCTCCAGCCCTGCCCTTTCTGCCACACGAAGTAACTCCGCGTCGCGCCTTCTCTCATCGGCTTGACGCGACATGCAAAGGCCAGCCCATCCTCACGCCAGACAAATTCTGGATAGCGCCTGGAGAGCAGCAGGTCGCTCGACTCACCATCCACAATGAGTTGAAGTTCCGAATCGAATAATGTCTGGTATGGGTCGTCCAGCGCTAACAGACTAGGAGGCAGATAAGGCTTCGCAATGACCGCTGGAGCATAAGGAGGCGGTGCAGGCAGGTCAAACGGGGCGAAGTTGCCTTCAAGTAACTCCCACTGGCTCTGCGGTATTTTCAAATCGACGACGTCAACCATCGTCTCCATGTTGGAATCAGAGAGCAATTCATCGATCCGCATGGTCGTAGAACCGTTATGAACCAATGGGCTGTGCCGCCCTGTAATTGACTCGTTGTCGACGAAGTCAATCTCCCAGAACACATCCGTACCGCGTCGGTAGAGCAAATGCTCCCGGGTGTCAAAAAGAAGCAATCCCCACTGCTGCCGTGAAGGCAGAGGAGCAATAAAGTAGCGACCGTCCGGCGTAAATACAGCGGAGGCCCCGCAACCACAAAGAAGGCTTCCATCGGGGAAAAGATAGTCGCACGTAACAGGGCCGCCCATGGCAATTTCCGACACCCCAAGCACACGCAACGTCTCGCCAGACGGCATGACAGGCGCATCGGCACCCCACGCGCTGCGATGCGGCCGAGCACCTTCCCCTTGTGATTTCACAGGTCTGGCGGCCTTACGGATGCCAAGCTTTGCACGCCACACGTTATGCAGAGAAAGCAGTGCGACAAACACAGCGGCACCCGCTATAAACGCGGGCCACTTCCCCGGAACGAGATGCACAATCATCCGCGTTGCAGCGATGTTGCCGCCCAGCACCCATATGTCCAGAAACGTAACCTTGCGGCGGATTTCGAACTCGATCCATTCCCCGCAAAGAGCAAGCGGCCAATAGGCAAAAGCGAGCCACTGCGGCGCAAGAAACGCCAGAACAATGGGAACAGCAATCTCTGCGCAAATCCTTGCGAGCCCCAACAGAATTTGAAACAAGCTGCGTTCTTTCACCATCGGACCTCATCGTAGAGCAGAACGTTTGAGGCCCAGAGAAAGAGCCAGTTGCTTCTTGGATGCAACAGGATTGCCTGAAGGGGCTCTCACTAGACCCCAGTCCTAATGGTGGCCGTTTAACCAAGACGATGTCCCGGAGAGAACGCCTAACGGTAGGTGCTTAGTGCGCCAGCGGATCTGCAGCAGGCTTGCGATATCTTCCGCTCGAAAGATCACCTTGCGGCGTCAGGGAGCCATCGAAATTGATGACAAGGATCAGTTGCTTGAAGCCGGAAGAGATCTCCGAGCTGAAGTCTGCATCGATGTGTAGGACAGATGGCGAGGAGAGAGAGACGGCGAAAACCGTCTCCTTGTTCTTCGCGTCATCGGGGAGGTGCAGTGAGACGGAAGTAATGCGCCGTCCTTCTGGAAGTGGAAAGAATGCGTATCCATTCACCACAACATCGCTTGCGGACAGCCCTTGATCGTAGATGGCTTTGGCCTGTATGCCTTGTGCGGTCATATCGTGCTGTCGGTCAAGGACAGTCACCGCAACGCCTCGGAATTTTGCCGCGTCTCGTTCCAGATTACCCACGCGGCACTCCTGGGGAACACTGAGGGTTACAGGATCAATGGCTTTTGTCCTGGCGTGATAATACAAATCCAGAAGTGCTTCCCGGCTTTCCTCGTAGTCTGAGAGCGCCTTATCTGTGGCCTGAATGAGTGCTTTGTCCTTCTGCCAATCCGGGTGAGCCTTCAGGCTGTCCAGCGCTGACTGGGCAATCTGGCCTCTCTGTATGGTCAGAGAGCGCGCCTGCTCGATCTCGGCTGCGGTCGGAACTCCATCGCTCGCAGGGCCTCGCTCCCTTTGCAGAGACGTTGCGACATAATCGTTGTCTGATTTTGAGATTGAGTTGATGGGGCACCTATCCCATCGGGCGTCGAGAGCCTTTGTCTCCTGTCGCTGCTCGAACAAAGAAGAGGCGTTCGCATCCCATTCAGTCTTCTCACCCAACTGAAGCGTCACGCCATTCTCTGATGGCCTCTTGCTGTCAAGTGTGACTGTTTTCCCATCGGTACTCCAATGGCCTTCCGCAGTCTGATCCACGGCGCCGTACGAGAGCAGCCACTGGAACTGGCCGTTTGGTTTCAGCAACAGTTCAGAGCCAACCTCTTGCACTTGCGAGAAATAATAGTGGCCAGGAAGATCGTGCGCAGAGGGGAGTGCTTGAGCTCCAGCGGAGATAGCAGACATTGCAACGATCATAGATCCCACATAGGGAGAAAGACCGTTCTTCAAACCACTACGAGAAAAACGCAACGCGCACTCCTAACAATCGAGAGGAAAAGAACTCGCCACCACACCACTCTTGTTGCGTTTCTAAGCAGTCGCATAGGTGTGCGAAGAGGCAGGTTCATTTTAGATCAGGGAATTTTCGGCAGGCCGAAGACAAACAGAGGAAAGAACTGCCATGAGATTTTTTTACCCGAGGCATTTGCCACAGGCAGATGGCATCGGATACTAAAGTCATGGCGTTGAACGACCCAAGCACGAAGCCCTGCTGCACACCCCAAGCCACTCGCACAGGCGAGAGCCGTGATCGGGAGAGTTCGTCTCTGCGAGAAAACGAGACGCAAACTCTGGCACGAATGGTTCGTCTGGATGGTGGATCGTTTCTCATGGGCACGGATCTGAAGGAAGCCTTTGCTGCAGATGGTGAAGGCCCTGTTCGTGAGATTGAGCTTTCTCCTTTCCTGCTCGACCGATTCCCTGTCACCAACGACGTCTTCGCGCACTTCGTGCAGGAGACGGGCTACAAGACCGAGGCCGAAGTCTATGGATGGAGCTTCGTCTTCTGGACGCATATTCCTCCAGAGCGCTTTGCTGAGCTCGTGGACGATACCGTGGCGCAGGCGCAGTGGTGGTGCAAGGTGAACGGTGCTGCGTGGAACACACCCGAAGGCCCGGGATCCGATGTGACGAGCCGCGGAAACTATCCAGTGGTTCACGTGAGTTGGAATGATGCTCAGGCCTTCTGTGCCTGGAGCGGAAATCGTCTGCCCACTGAAGCCGAGTGGGAGTATGCCGCTCGCGGTGGTCTGGTGCAAAAGCTTTATCCGTGGGGCGACGAGCTGTGCCCAAAGGGAGAGCATCGGTGCAACATCTGGCAGGGTATTTTCCCTACGATGGATACGGCTGAAGATGGCTACGCCGGCACATCGCCGGTAGATGCCTATCAGCCCAACGGGTACGGACTGCATTCCATCACCGGCAATGTATGGGAGTGGTGCTCGGACTTCTGGAGCCCAGACTTCCATGTGACGGAGCGAGAAGAGACACGGCGCGATCCTCAAGGCCCTGCAGAGGGAATGGCTATGGTGACGAAGGGCGGCTCCTTCCTTTGCCATGAAAGCTACTGCAACCGCTATCGCTGTGCGGCGCGCAGCTCGAATACACCGGACAGTTCAACGGCCAACACAGGCTTCCGCACAGCTCGCTCACTCTGAGGAACAACCCACCGCAAGTGTGCGTGCGTGTAGACAACAGATGCAGGAGCCATGACCCTGCATCTCATCCTTCGGGAACGTGATCGGCAGTTGACCGCCGGGGTCAAAAATCACCGAACGACAGGCTGGCGGGAGCCTGCCCATCCGCATTGCCGGGCAGTCATGTTTCGAGCACCCCAGCGACATCCTTGAGCCAGGGCATCGCGACCACGCCGCCCGCATTCAATAAATACAACGATATTGTGCGGATTCACTCCAGTGTGTAAGCTCTGCCAATGACAGGAAGAACTCCCCCAGAGTTGAACGCAGATGATCCTCGATTCAAGCATGGTAAGCAGTAGCGAACTCTAGCGCGACAGCCATGCAAGGCACCGAGACCGCCTGGCATCATTGATGAATCTTGCTCACAAGCGCATGCGGAGTCTGACGTACTTCGAAGTGCATGCGACTTGCATCCATTGAAGTATGGATAGCTGCAGCTTCTCCTCTAAATTCACCACACAAACCCGAGCCATCTCGATATGCGCTTTTGCGCTCACCTGCTCTGCTCAGCGCACATACATGGACACAAAGTAAGCGCGAGAGCAGGAAAGAACGCTCTCATGCCGCATACCAACGCAAGGTCTGCTCGCTCTTGCAGCTATGAATCGCAACATTGCCACTGTTGGTTGCCGTCGCCTGCTTCAGGGAGGGATGTCGATCGCGGCTTTCAGAGTTCAGAGTATGGAGTTCTCGCGAACTCTTCGCACAGGAGATAAAGATGACGAATGCAAAGACACTGCCAACCGGCGTCCTCAGCCTTGAAGAGGTGCGCTCCGTCTCACCCGCACTTGCGGCATACACCGAAGGTGCCCTTCTGAACGGACTCTGGTCGCGACCGGCACTGTCCTCCCGCGACCGCAGCCTTCTCACCGTGGCTGCGCTCATTGCGCGCATTCAGACCATTGAGATGCCGTTTCACTTTGCGCTCGCGCTCGACAACGGCGTCAGGCCGTCAGAGCTATCAGAGGCGATCACGCATCTTGCGTTCTACTCCGGTTGGGCGAATGCCATGTCTGCAGTTGCTGTAGCCAAGGATATCTTTCATCAGCGTGGCATTCGGCAGGATCAACTTCCACCTGCCAAAGATAAGCCTTTGCCCGTCGATCAAGCGGCAGAGGACAAGCGGGCCACGGTAGTTGCTGGCAATTTTGCCGCGATCACTCCAGGCCTGGTGCAGAACACCACGGACCTGCTCTTCCTCGATCTCTGGCTTCGTCCTGCACTGGCACCGCGTGACCGCAGTTTGATTACAGTGAGTGCTCTCATCGCTGCCGGGCAGGTTGCACAGATTCCCTTTCACCTTGGCCGTGCCATGGACAACGGTCTGACGGCAGAGGAAGCAGGAGAAATTGTCACGCACATCGCCTTTTACGCAGGTTGGCCGAACGCTTTCTCCGCTGCGCCCGTGGTGAAGGATGTTCTTGAGAAGAGAGCGAAGTAAGGAGAATGTTAGTGAGCATGTGGCAAAAAGAAGAATTCGACAAAACAGCAGCGACTGATGATTTGCATATCACTGCCTACCGCAAAGATGCCAGGACGTTGGGCACGCCTACCTGGATCTGGTCAGTGCGGGTGGATGACAATCTCTACGTGCGGGCCTACAACAGCCAATCTTCGTCGTGGTATCAAGCCTGCCAACAGAAGGCTGGACAGATCAAGGCGGCAGGACTTGTCAAAGACGTTACCTTGGAGCTCGTTCCGGAGAGCACGAACAGAAAATTGATGCAGCTTATAAGGAGAAAGACAGCAGCAATGCCTATCTTGCTCCTATGATTGGCGACAGAGCGAGCTCCGCCACAGTGAAAAATCACCCCAGTCGCACTCTCCTTGTCTTCCATGAAAGGAAGAGCAACACAACCGGCCTCCTGGCTAAAGGAAATCAGGTATGAAGATTCAACGAGTAGGTTCGCAGCCCTCGGCCAAAGGGCCAGAGGATTACTTCACAGGAGCGGTCCGCGTTGATGCGCTCTTCAAATCCGAAGAGCCCGGTCGCTCCTCTGCAGGGCTGGTGACCTTTGAGCCGGGGGCACGCACCGCGTGGCATACGCATCCTCTCGGTCAGGCAATTCTCATCACGGCAGGGTGCGGTTGGGTGCAGCATGAGGGTGGGCCCATCGAAGAAGTTCATCCAGGCGATTCTGTCTGGTTCCCTGCTGGGGAGAAGCACTGGCATGGAGCGACTCCAACAACCGGTATGTCGCACATCGCCGTAACGGAGTGGATGGATGGCAAAGTTGCTGAGTGGCTGGAGAAGGTATCGGACGAACAGTACCGCAAGGTCTGAGGCGCATCGTACAAAGGGCATTATGTGCGCTCCTCTGGCGCACATAATGCTTAACTGTGCAGAGGTAGTCCGATGGGCAAGAAGAACGGAGTATCTCCTGCGGTATTTGCATCATACAAATGATGAGCAGGATGACTCTGTACTTTTACATTATGAAAACGTATTCGAGTCTTTGATCTTCACCTGCCGAAATTGGTTTCATCTGCCCCTGAATTCAATACTCTGATGCCTGCAAGCACGAGGAGGTTCCAACATGTCTGACCACGAAGATCGTCCACTGACATCGCTTGAAAAGCTAAGTCGCCGCTCGTTTCTGACGCGCGCTGGTGCTGCGGGTGTCGCTACCGCAACAGCTACCATCGCGGCTCCTCTGGCAGCCGCAGCGGTTGAAGCCAGATCTCCCGCACAAGAGACGCTGCCTGCCGTTATCCCCGGTACGGTGCCGATTACGCTCAAGGTCAACGGCGAGGTGCATCGCATCCAGGTCGATCCGCGAGCTACCGTTCTTGACACCCTGCGCGAGACGCTACATCTGACCGGCACGAAAAAAGGCTGCGACCACGGCCAGTGTGGTGCGTGCACCGTTCATGTCGATGGCAAGCGTGCTAATAGCTGCCTGCTCTTTGCGACGATGCAGCAAGGGCATGAGATCACCACCATCGAGGGCCTTGGTACACCGGAGAAGATGCATCCCATGCAGGCTGCTTTCGTGGAACACGACGGCTACCAGTGCGGCTACTGCACCAGTGGACAGATCATGTCTGCAGTAGCCCTGTTGCACGAGCCTTGCGGTCCCACAGATAACGACGTGAAGGAAGCACTCAGTGGCAACATCTGTCGCTGCGGCGCCTACCCCAACATCGTTACCGCCGTGCAAAGCTGCCGCACACGATCCAACGCGTAAAGGAGTCAGACCGATGCAACCCTTCGAACTCATCACCGCCGCCAGCATCCCTGACGCGATCAAAGCGCAGTCAAGCTCCCCAACGGCACAGCAAGGTGCGAAGATTCGCTTCATCGCAGGCGGGACGAACCTTGTTGACTTCATGAAGCTCAACGTTGAAACGCCAGCGAAGCTCGTAGACATCAACGGCCTGCCGCTGAATCACGTGGAGCGAAGCGAAACAGGTGGTCTGACGATCGGCGCACTCGCGCGCAATACCGACGTTGCGAACCATGCTGACGTCAAAGCGCAGTACCCTGTGCTCTCTGAGGCCATCCTAAGTGGTGCTTCGGCGCAACTGCGCAACATGGCCTCCACCGCAGGCAACCTGCTGCAGAAAACCCGCTGTGTCTACTACCGAGACACGGCCTACGCCTGCAACAAACGCCAACCGGGTTCCGGTTGCTCGGCCATCGGCGGACACAACCGCATGCTCGCCATCCTGGGCACCAGTGAGAAGTGCATCGCGTCCAATCCCTCGGACCAGAACGTCGCTCTCGCGGCGCTCGAGGCGACGATTCATGTGGCCGGCACAAAGGGTAATCGCGCCATCCCCATCGCGGAGTTCTACACGCTACCAGGCAACACGCCCGAGCGCGAAACGGTGCTCGAACCCGGCGATCTTGTGACGCATGTCTCCATCCCGGCATTGCCTGCGGGCGCAAAGAGTGTCTACCTCAAGCTCCGCGATCGCGCGTCGTATGAATTCGCTCTCGCTTCCGCAGCCATCGTGCTCAAGACCAACGGTGATCGTATTGAGTTCGTCCGCGTCGCGATGGGCGGCGTTGGAGCGATCCCCTGGCGCAGCCACGAGGCAGAGAAAGCACTCCTCGGCAAGTCGGCCACGCCCTTGCACTTCCGCGCAGCGGCAGAGGCCGCACTGCACGTAGCACGTCCACAATCGCAGAACGGCTTCAAAATAGAACTCGCGAAACGCTGCCTGACTGCAGCTCTCACACAAGCCGCACAGCTCAAGGCATAACGGAGGCGACGATGATTTTCGACCAGCAGCACGCACCGAAGCAGGCAGACGTCACCGAGAGCAATATCATCGGTAAGCCGCAGTCGCGCATCGATGGGCCTTTCAAAACCACTGGCGCTGCCATGTACTCGTCCGACCATCACTTTGATAGGCTGGTCTTTGCATGGCCGACCACAGCGACCATCAGTAGTGGAACGATCCGCAGCATGGACACGTCCGTTGCGGAGAAGATGCCGGGTGTTCTAGCCATATATCACCACGGCAATATCGGCCCGCTCTATCGCACCCCACCGGCTGCGGGTATGAGCATGATCCTCGACGAGAGGCGGCCACCGCTTGAAGATACGACCGTCCGTTACTACGGTCAATACGTTGCTGTTGCCGTGGCGCAAACAGTCGAGCAGGCACGCGCCGCCGCCGAAGCGATCAAGGTGACCTATGTAAAGTCACAGCACAACACCAGCAATCATCTCCTGGGTGATGTCGAGAAAAAGGGAAAGAAGAACGTCACCAAACGTGGAGACACCTCCACAGCCATTGCTTCTGCACCGATCAAGCACGACGCCGTCTACACCACACCTGCCGAGACGCATAACCCGATCGAGTTGCATGCCTCGGTAGCTGTATACAAAAACGGCAAATTCACTCTCTACGAGACCACGCAGGCCGTCGTGAACTCCCGCGATGTTCTGGCAGCGCAACTTGGCGTTCCTCCTGAGCACGTACAGGTCATCACACGCTTCCTGGGCTCAGGCTTCGGCGGCAAGCTCTGGCCCTGGCCTCATGCATCCCTCGCGGCCGCCTGCGCACGCAATCTCAATCGTCCAGTAAAGCTTGTCGTCTCCCGCTCCATGATGTTCCAGAGCGTGGGACATCGCCCGGCCATCGATCAGCGCATCCAACTTGTCGCAGACAACAGCGGTAAGCTTCTCGCCATCGAGCAGGACTATGTAAACCACACCAGCATCCTCGATGATTACGACGAAGGTTGCGGTGAGGCAACGGGCTTTCTTTACTCTTGTCCGAACGTACTCGTCAGCGGTGGGCTCGCTCGACGGAATGTCGGAACACCGACCTCGATGCGCGGTCCCGGTGCCGTACCCGGCCTCTACGCACTGGAGTCCGCCGTGGATGAGCTTGCCATCAAACTCAAGATGGATCCCGTGAAGCTGCGGCAGATGAATGAGCCGCAGATGGATGAGAGCACCGGGCAACAGTTCTCTTCCCGCCACTTGCAGGAGTGCATCAGTAGAGGTGCCGAGAGTTTCGGCTGGTCCAAGCGCAATGCGGCTATCGGCTCGATGAAGAATGCTGACGGCATGGTCCTCGGCTGGGGCATGGCCGCTTGTACCTGGATCGCCGTTCGTACTGAGGCTGAAGCCACCGTCGAACTCCTGGGGGATGGAAGCGCCCGCGTAACCTGCGGTACGCAGGACATCGGTACCGGCACGTACACGGTCATCGCTCAGATGGTTTCTCACGAGACCGGCGTTCCTATTAATAAGGTCGATGTTGTACTCGGTGACTCCAGTTTGCCGCCGGGCCCCATCAGCGGAGGCTCCTGGGCCACCGCATCGGTCACGCCAGCCGTTCTCGTCGCAGCACAAAAAGCCACACAGCAACTTCTGGTAGCCGCGGCAAGTGCCACAGCATCTCCGTTCCATGGCAAAGACGTAAAGGAACTGGAGTTCGCCAATCGCGGCGTACAACTAACTGGACAACCGGACACGCACGTCACTATTGCCGAGATCATCCGTATGGCGAACGTGAAGGCCATAGCAGGTCAGGGTAAGTCGCAGGGAACGATGGGTGATCCGAACCTAAAGCTCTCCTTCCATAGCTACGGTGCGCAGTTCGTTGAGGTCACGTGGCAGCCTGAGATTGCTCGCCTGCGCGTATCGCGTGTTGTTACAGTCATCGATGCAGGACGCATGATCAACCCGCGGGCAGCCCGCAATCAGATCGAGGGCGCCGTTGTGATGGGAGTCGGAATGGCCATGCTCGAAGCGACCGAATACGACCAGCGTAGCGGTGCACCCATAAATAGCAGCCTGGCTGATTACATCGTCGCAACGAACGCCGATCATCCGCACATCGATGTTACGTTTCTCAACTATCCCGATTACAACCTTAACGCGATTGGCGCACGTGGAGTCGGAGAGATCGGCCTCGCGGGTATCGCAGCGGCCATTGCAAATGCAGTCCACCATGCTACAGGTACTCGTGTACGGAACTTGCCTATACGCATCGAAGATCTTCTTTAGAAGAAGCAACGATACGACCACATGCTGATGGATGCATGAAATAATCTGGTTTCACGAAGATAATGAAAGCGGCTTTGGTAATTAGGATTCTCCTAACTCCAGAGCCGCTTTCATTACGCTGAGTGAAAAGACCAATGGACCGTCCGGCTTCGCGCCACCATTACAGTTCGCCCCCTTCGTCTCGCATCTCTTAGTGAAGATCAGCGAATGCTTGCAGCACGGCATTATTCGTTAGAGTTGTTCAGCTTTGATTCAACAGGTTGTACGGCTTCCCGTTGACCACAACATTCTTCAGTACCACGTGCGTCTCACTCTGAATCGTAAGCTTGGGGTCTACAAGCTGCACATTGATGTTCGCAAACGTGATGTCGCTAATAGAGCTCTGTCCAGCATTGCCAACAATCTCACCGAAGGCATTGCCCTTCCCTTTGATGCTCTCCAACGTAATGTTACGAACGATTGACTTCGGAGGAGCAGCGCCTTTCAAATCGAAGTACTGCTTCCACGGGGCGCAGTAGATAATCTTGCCGCCAGTCGCTTCCAGAGTGATGTCGCTCATGTGAACGTTCTCGTAGAGTTGCGGAGTGTCAGGACGTAGCTTCAGACGCAACACGTTGACCTTGCCCTTGATCACACAACCCGTTACGACAACATCGCGAACGACTGTTGCCTCGCTGCCCAACGTAACGATGCCACCGCCGCGATAGTACGTGCAGTTCTCAATGCGAATATGTTCCACTGCGGGGCTATCCTTATCCTCCATCGCAGCGGGCCCTTTCGAACCCTTGAGGCAAACGCAATCATCATCGACGCGGTAGCTGCATCCACGAATGGTGACGTGTTGGCAGCTATCGATGTCCGTACCATCCGTTGACGGGCAGCGCTGACCATCTGGAACCTCAAAGCTCATGTTCTCCACCAGCACCTGCTGACAACGATACAGATGCAGATTCCAGAAACCAGAGTCTTTGAAGGTCAGGCCGCGAAGCTGTACATCTCTTGAATTCTCAATAAACGCAAGTCGCGGTCGAGGCACATCGAGATTCTTCGTCTTGCTGTCCTTCGCTCGAGCATCCCAGAACGCCTTCCAGAACGGCGCTCCACTACCGTCCAACGTCCCTGAGCCGGTAACACGCAAGCCATCGCATCCGTCTGCATTAAGTAGCGCGGGCAACCACTCTTCGAAGTGCCCCTCTACTCGCGTCATGCGCTTCGGATAGTCGCTCGTATTCGTTGATCCCTTGAGAACAGCACCCGGCTCAAGATAAAGATGAACCTTTGGCTTCAAGAAAATCGCACCGCTTAGGAACACACCTTGCGGAATGACAAGAGTGCCACCACCAGAATGTGCAAGCTCATCAATCGCAGCTTGAATCTTCGCAGTGTTCAGCGTTGAACCATCACCAACCGCTCCCTTCGCCGCAATAGAAACACGCCGGTACTGCTCGGCAAGCAGCGAATGCACGGGTGCCAACATCGCTCCGGCAGCACCTACGCCTGCAAGCTTTAGAAACTTTCTACGATTGCTGCGCTGCGCCTGAATCATTGGGTCCGAACCTCAGAGTCTTTCTTGATGCGATCTTTAACAAGATTGCGCCATACCAATGTGGCAAGGCGCAAACATTTTTGACGCAGCACCCTCGGAAAGAGAGTGCTGCGTCGAACTGCTGGTTAGAAACGAATATGCGCCGAGACTTGCAAGGTTCTCGGGTTATTCGCCTGTGTCGAGATTTGGCCGAAAGCTGTGGCCGTTGCGCTCAGATTCGGTGCACCAAACTGCGCACGGTTGAGAGTGTTGAAAGCTTCACCACGAAGCTCCCCTGTTAGACGATTGCGGAACTTGAACTGCCGCGCAATCGAAGTATCGAGATTGTTCGTGCGATCCGCTCTGTACGCCGAGAACGTTGAGTGGAAGGTGCGTATGTTCGTCTGCACAGTGATCCCGTTGACCGAGGCGGAAGGCTGGTCAGCGGTGGTTGTATCAAATCGCGTCGTATCAAACGCTGCCTTGTTGGTCTCCCGTGGATCCAGTTGAAGGTTGCCACCTTTATAAATCAGGTTGCCAAAAGCCAGCGGAGCACCTGTCTGGTTCGTGTAGATACCGCTGACCGCCCACCCGCCAAGGATGGCATGAGTGAGGTGTCCAGAGAAACCTTCTCCGCCAATTGCAGAAAACGGTAGCGTATAAACCGCAGCCAGAGAGACCTTCTGAGGATAATCGAAGCTCGCAACACGCTTCTCATACTTCACGTCCGAGTCGTTCAAGCGCGTGTCCTGTTCGATTGTCTTCGACCAGGTGTAGTTCGCAATAAGCGTAAAGCCATGCGATAAGCGATGCTGGATCCGAGCATTGAGGCTGTTATAGCTGAGCGATCCATTCTGGATATTTTGCAGTACCAGACCACTAATCGGGTACTGAGGATAGGCGGTCAGCAATTGCCCGCGCATCACCGTGGCGCTGTTGAGCGTCGTGCCAGGGAGAAGGTTGCGGAATGGGTTGGTCACAGTTCCCGTCAGCAACGAGACAACGCTCGCATCTCTCACAGCGCTCTTGCTCAGGTACTGTGCGGGGATGGGATTCATGGGCTGGCTGCTCACCTGCAACTTCGCATACTGAGCTCCGATGTAAGCAAGCTGGAAGACTGTGTCATTGTCGATCTGCTGCTGCACAGAAAGAGCCCACCGTTCGGAGTAGCCGTTCCTCTGGTGCTGATTGATGGTCGAGGTAGCGAGGCCCTGGTTTGTTGAGGCTCCTCCTGCCGAACCGACAGGCTGAAGAAGCCCGTTCGGGAACGGATTAGAGATAGTAGCCGAAGCTGTCACATAGTTGTCGTTCGTGGCAACCAGCGGTGTCGCTTGACTAAAGCCTGTGCTGTTGATCGTCGCAATGTTCTGCACGGGGAAGACGAAGATGCCGAAGCCGCCGGTGATTGTCGTCTTGCCGTTATACATATCCGGAGTCCACGCAAAACCAATGCGTGGACTGAAGGTATACGAGTCCGTGTGATAGAGCGCACGGTTCGAGTTCGACGCATAGACCACGCCACCCGGTACGGCAAACTGGCCGGCTGGAATCTGCGCAATCGGAGCCGCGTTGTAGTTTGCAACTGCAGTCGTAGTGAGGGGCGTTGTGAGCGTTGGGTCGAAGCTCTGAATTGCACGATTGTGGCGCTCATACATCGGGAAATCGTGATCAAAGCGAAGACCGGCATTGATCGTTAAGGTCTTGCTTACACGCCAATCGTCCTGAGCAAAGACACCGAGGTAACGGTTCCATGTAGCAGTAAAAACGCTGCGATTGATAGTTCCAGAGGTCGGAAGCCCAAGCTCAAGCGCCGCAAGATCTTGACCAAAAGGAGCAGCGGTACCGTTGCTAGCAGATTGCGTAAAGTTTGTACCGTAAACGTACTGCCCCGTTGGATATCCGTAAGAAATGTTCTCGATGCGGTACTCACGTGCGTCAACACCAAACTTCAGTGCGTGGCTTCGCAAGATTTTGTTCACGCTTCCATAAATATGGAAGCTGTCATTCCAATTTGCGTTGGGAGTATTGTTCGGCGTAAAGAGGCAGGCATAGGTTGTCTCTTTGCCCGGAGAATTGCACGTAGAAGTGCTGCTCATCACCACACTAGGCATCTGAACGATGTTAGCGCCCGTACTCAAAACTCCGGGGTAGCCTACCGTTGCAGGGTCAACACCCTGTGACGGGCCACCGGTCAGCGATGCGTAGCGCGTCCAGTTGAAGCGAACGTTTGCAACAGTGGTTGCGTTGAAGCTGTGAACGTCATCCACCACCGCGCCCCAGTTCGTGCGTCCAAGCAGTGCTCCGGTCCCGAGATTGTGGAAGTAGTCCGAGGTGCTCTGCACACGGTGATTATGACGGATGTCGAAGAAGAGTTTGTTGCGCGACGTAATGTTGAAGTCCATGCGGCCAAACTGATTGTCGTAGGTGTCTGTACTGTTGAAGTTGCTGAAGTAATTATTGAGCGTAAGCGGCGTAGCTCCGACCACGTTAGGAAGCGGATAATAGCCCAGCAGCTTAGCGGCAATGGGGTTCACTGTCGGCAGCTTGTTGCCTGCAAATGCCGTACGCTGCACAACACCAGCCACGTTCACGGCCGTGGAAGGATCATAGATTGTGTATCCAGTTCCGCCTGCAGCGACCAGATCTGAGAAATCACCAGTGCGCTCTGCTGCGGTTGGAACATGCAAATATCCACCCGCTGGCTGCGAGTCGCGGATGCCTTCATAACCAAACTCAAAGAACACCTTATCGCGTCCATCAAAGAGCTTGGGGATCCAGACCGGACCACCGATCGAAAGACCGTATTGGTTATAGTGATTGTTCGGGCGCGCCGTGTTCGTACGCTTGCTGAAGTAGTTGTTAGCGGTATAAGCCGCGGTCTGGTTGTATTCGTAGACCGAACCGTGGAGCTTATTCGTTCCACCTTTGGTGATCTGATTCACCACGCCGCCACCAGAGTGGCCGTAGGCTGCATCCGCTTGGAACGCGTAGACCTTCACCTCTTGCACCACATCCTGCGGAGGACTGTATGCCACCTTCAACTGACTATCCGTATCGGGCGAACCGTCAAGCAGCGTCTCAGTCGTCTGGTTCTTCGCACCTGCAATTGTGATCGAAGCCGCGCCGCCGTTATCAAACGGGCGCACCTGACCTGGAGGCGCAGTGTTCGATACACCCAGCGCCAACGTAGCGAGCACGACCGGCGTACGCCCGTTTTGCGGAAGATCTTCCACTTCCTTTGTGCCAATGCTCTGTCCGATCGCTGCGTTCGTCACATCGATCATCGACGCATCCGAGTTAACGGTCACAGTGTCCGTCACTGCGCCGAGATCGAGCTTGACATCGATCTGTGGATGATCGCCCGCCTGAATCGTGATGCCGCTGCGCGTATACGCGCGGAAGGAAGGTGCCTCCACATGCACTTGATACTTGCCCGGCGCCAACGACGTCGCATCATAAATGCCGCTGGCGTTGCTCTGGGTCTTGTATTTCGCGCCAGTCCCCATGTCGATGACCGTGACGGAAGCCCCGGGCACAATAGCACCGCTGCTATCCTCCACCGTGCCACTAATAACGCCACGAAACTCCTGCGCAGACAGAACGCTGGGCAGAACCAGCGCAAAAACAGCAACAGATTTCAGAATTCGCTGCGAGGACACGCCGCGCTTCTTTTTCATCTGTAAATATCCGTTCGCTTCCATAATAATTTGGATCTCCAGAAAAGGGCCTATTTAATTGCCCATCGAAATTAATCTCCCATTGAAACATGTGTCAACTCCACGAGGCCCTCTCCAGGTCGATTTCCGGGCCGCTCAAGGCAATCTGCACGAAACACGGGGCTTGAGTTCTGGACCGAACGCTCATCACGGCATCAGAATGCGGCTACCAGCAGGCAAAACAGTGCGGCCACCCGTTTTACCAGGTGGCCGCGTACCAGCAGTGAATGTGAGGCAGGAATGGTTAGAAGTTGAACTTCGCAGCAAGCTGCCAATCACGAGCACTGTTGCTTTGCTTGGAAAAGAGACCGAAGGCGGTTGGTGACGCTAAAGACGTACCGAGGCCCCCAAACTGCACATGGTTGGTCACGTTGAAGCAATCTCCTTGGATGCTGAATTTCAGCTCTCGATAGATCGGAAACGTTCGCTTGATTCCTGCATCCAGATTGTACGTACCGATGTTGTAAAGTCCATACGGTGCCGTGCGAGGAGCATTGCCAAAGTTATAACCGTAGTTTCCCGGAGTTCCTATCTGAGGTTTTCCGCCCTGAGTGGTGGGATTTCCGGCAAAGGCGTTCTTATCAAGGAATACGGTCGACTTTACTTGGCTAACTGTATGAACAGAGCTAAAGCCACCATTGATGCGCACATTTCCGGTGTAACCGGGCTGATAGCTCGGGTAGCAGCTTCCCGGAGTGAGGCAACCAACGCCTGCGATCGAAAGCGGCGCACCCGATGTCTTCGAGAAGATATACGAGAGATTCCAACCGCCGAAGAGTGCGCGTGTCAGATGATTCTGATATCCAGCATGCCCCATCGTTCCGTAAGGAATCGTGTACGTGCCAAAGATGTGCAGAAGATTGGGGATGTTGCCCGCACTCACGGACCGATCGATGCGATTCGCTTGCGTCGTTCCTCCGCCTCCATCGATCACATTGTTCGGAATCGCATAGCCACTGCGAACGCCAGCGATATCATCGATTGTCTTTGAAAAGGTGTAGTTTAGCGTGTAGTTGAGACCATGCCAATTCTTATTCTTGAGCGTGATTTGCAGTGCGTTATAGTTTGCGTTGCCGATGTCTCCCCAGGTGTCGGTCAGCGCGGAGTACTGCGGGAACGGCTTCAGCATCTGACCGATTGTTCCCTGGGCTCCGCCAAAATTTCCGTAAGGCAAGCCAATACCAGGGAGCTTGGCTTGTGCCTCAGCAAGATACGTTTGGCCTGTTTTTGTATCTACGCCCGAGGGAAGCTGCTTCAGCAACGAGCCCAGCACCTGATACTGCGGAGCCAGCTGATTCTCCCAAACACCCCGGCTCTGCGCGTAAAGGAAGTGCGACTGGTTAGCCACCCAATCCAGGCTGATCGTCGTATCCTTAGCCAACAGATGCTGTATACCGAAGTTATAGCTTTCGGTATACGGTGCGCGGCCGGAGAGATACGGATCAGCATAGGCCAGACTCGAAGCCGTGGGCCCACCTACATAGTTGCCGGTGTTCGCGGTCGAAGTCCGATTGATGACAGAATTGTATGCAGGCAGACCGCTATTGGCATAAGGAGCGGCAAGGCTGGGGTTCAGGTAGAAGGCAGGCTGCTCGCCTTGCGTGCTGGATGCGAATGCCGTGCTTACAGTGAGGCCGACCTGGCCCGTGCCGTTGTAATTGCCACCGTTTGATCCACCGACACCACCGTTATGCGAGTACATGATCGAGAACGAACCACGCACCACATCGCGACTAGTCACCTGCCACGCAAAGCCGACACGAGGCCCAAAGTTCTTATACCAGGTATTCACTGGCGAAGTGCAGTTGCACGTCCCGGCGCCGTTGCCAATATAAGAAAGAGCACCCATATTGCCCGTTGCAGGGTTACGAACATTGGGGTTGAAGAACGACCAACGATTGTTCACTTCGCGGAACGGTGTATAGAGGTCCCAACGAAGGCCCAGGTTCAACGTCAGGTTCTGGGTCACCTTCCAGTCATCCTGGACATACGGCGAGAACGCCTTGTATCGTGCACCCAAAGTGGAGAAGTCCTGAATGTATACCGACGTTGAGCCTACAGCGCCCAGCAGGAAGCTGGCGTACGACGCCCCCGAAGCAGTGTCGATATTGCCATCCGTGTCAAAGCCTCCCGTCGATGTATTCGTGAATGCGAAGTTCATCGGCTTCGAGGGGCTGTCGGCTGCAGACTGGTTGAACTGAAGGAACTGAAAATTTCCACCAAAGGTAAAGTTGTGATGTCCCTTTGACCATGTCAGATCATCGGCAAGGGTATAGGTGTTTACCGCTTCGTGATACTGCGTTGGAGCCGCAAAGGCCTCCGGCGTGTTGATACCACCGGAAAATGACGCTGCCGGCGTCGTATTGCCGGCTAGTCCCTGAGGGAGATTGCCTATGCCTAACGCGGTCGCCGTAAATGTCGGATCACCAAGTGTCTTATTCCCCACTGTTGTCCAGAAGCGCGCGTAGCCCATACGTGCCTGGTTCACAACATGCGGCGTGAACGTGTAGGTATGCTTCACGATGTCATTCGAGGTCTTCTCATTGACATCGGTGCCATTCGTATAGGGATACGGAAGGACCGAAGTCGCACCGTAGTCATAAGGGGAGAAGAGATGCGTACCACCATTTGAAATGAAGGCGAGCTGCTGTCTATCGCTGATCGTGTAATCCACACGTCCCGTATAGGCCCAGTTGTCATTTCCCACCTTACGACCGGACAGATAGTTATTTGTAATCCCCGATGAAGTCACTGCAGGAAGATTTGCCGCCCAAGCCTTGGCAATCGGTGAGATCTTTGACGGGTCAATCACATCGGCGACACCGTTATAAGAAAACGGTGTCGCGCAAGCTACGCCATTGTTCGCGGCAGTGCAGGCCGTCTGCGTCGTTGGATCATAGATGTGATAGCCCGCAGCTCCCATTTCTGAGAAGTCCCCCTGGCGCATGCGCATCGTAGGGATGGTTTGCAGAGTAGGATTCGTCACCGAGCGGTAGTGATAGCGGTCGTAATTACCAAAAAAGAAAAGCTTGTTCTTGAGGACGGGGCCACCGAGTGATACAGATATTTCATTCTGGTTCTCTGGCGTCTTCGGACTGGGTACCATTTGGCCTTGAGCATTCGGCTGTAGGGCAGACTTCTGAAAGAAGCCCCACGAATCCAAAATCGTGTTTTTAAAGAAAATATAGGCATTACCGTGGAATTGGTTCGTGCCCTGCTTGATGGAGAAATTCTCAACACCCATGCCCTGGAACTGAGCCGAGCTTCCGCTTGTTTGAATCTGCGTTTGATCCACCGATTCAATCGATAGGTTCTCAAGCTTGCGGCTATCGCCCTGTGAATCCACTGTCGTGAGCGGCACACCTTCCATGTAAAGCTCATTCGTATTACCTGCGCCCGTTCCGTCAAACGTGCCGGAGCGACCGCCTGGCGTTGTGCCTGGAAGCAAGGAAGCAAACGCAGTCGGATCACGCGGATTGGAGCTTGTCATCGTTACAGGAAGCTCAGAATAAACATCATTTTCAATTGTTCCGCCAAGCACGGCATTTGCCGTCTGCAAAGCCGGCGGAGCCGTCGTGACAGTCACCGTATCGCTGACCTTACCCAAAGCCAGTTTCGGATTGAACGTCGTCGTCTGCAGCGCGTCGACGCTGACATTCTCCTGCACCAGCTGCGAGAAGCCCTCTACCGTCACCGTCACCGTGTACTTCCCTGGTGGCAACGGAGACACAACGTAGTATCCCGAGCTGGTCGAGTTGCGCGATATCACGACGTTGGTAGACGTGTTCGTCACGTCCACCTTAGCTCGCGGAACGCTTGCTCCATCGGGGTCCAAAACGGTGCCAGAGATGGCACCTTGTCCGGTGATCTGCGCGTCCATCGAGCGGACCGCAAAGATCATCCACGCCACTGAAAAAGCAAAGGAAATGCAAAAAAGTGCTCTGAGGTGCTTCTGCAACGTCTTCATGCGTTCGGCTATTCCTATAGAGGATTTATTTCAACGCCGGACACTCTATTTCGCCAGATATGCAAAAGTCAATTTATTTATAAAACTCTTTCTTCAGACGTAAAACAGCCAGAGAGCAGTACGCAACTGCCTCTGGCGCCGAAACATACAGCTATCCTCGTTCCAGTGTGACGGCTAGCAAACCAAGCACCACACCGTACAACTCGCAGGAAATCTCACATTTCTCAAGCTCTCGGTGAGGATCTAGATCGACCTCTACGGTGAAGGCCGCCCCACCGCGAATCTGGCCACCACGCCCCCGCAGTGTGTCTCGTGCGAGCTTTCGTACCTGCCCGGTATAGAGATCAACTCGCCACGGCAGTTCTCCCTTACCGATTCGGAAAACATAATCATCCAGCTCGTAGTCCTGCTCAACGGGCCACCACGACTCTGGGCTTCGCAAGCTCTTCGAGATAGGTTCACCCACGCGGTAAGACACACCGATCCGTGCATGGCTTGCCCCTGTCGCCTGAGGAAATGTCGTCCCCATCAGCAAAAGATGCAGCTTCGAGGCTCGCCCTCGAAGAGAGAACTGCACGCTCTTGCGATCCATCGACCACTGGGACACAAAACAACAGTTCTTCGCCATCCGATCCCCGGGTGTCGAGAAGAACACACCGTTCGGTATCGCGACATGGCCACCAGAGTTCCTCAAACCGCTGTCATCAACCCATGCTTTCGCGTCGAAGTTCGCCCACCCACCAAGCAGCGTGTCTGGCAGGCTTAAGGAGCAAAACTTCGAGCGTGGTTGCTGATAATTTCGGGTGAAGATCTCCCGCGCTGATCCAGAGAAGAGGTCTCCTATATCAACAGACTCAAAGCGTGTTCCTTGAATTTTTCTTTCAGAACCACCGGCAATTGGAGCCTCTTCCTCGATCTGAAGCTCAATGGGCAACCAATAGCGAGCAGCACCTCGCGCCTGCAAAGCAAAGACACAGAATTCCCCAGGCGTTGAGCCGCGACCATCGCTCAAGCAATGTTGCGGGTCATCAATATGATCATGCTGAATGCCCTCAGGCCATTGAATAGCTTGTCCCTTGACGCAGTGCAAGACCTCCGACGCACGAACGATCTGCTTCCCGTGCCACTGCAACTCAATCGCCCATGGCCCAGCAGCTTCCACCTCTACTTGCAATCGGGGAGTCCCTACAGCATCGGGCACAAAATGAGCGTCATGCTTCTGACCATTGATCGTCAAAGAGGGTAGATCCACGGTGCGAGCAGGCAGCTCTAGTGAGAGGTTCAATGACTTCGCAAACCGCGGTTCGACATACCAGCTCTCTGCACCACCACGGCGCTTGTATGTAACAAGAAACTCCGGATGCTGAAGCGCAGCTTCTTCCCAATCCGGCGGCAACTGCGGAACAAGTCTCAACCGTCCACCCAGCAGATCAGGTCGCACTCCCCATAGACCTTCTACGATGGCTCGTGCGGCACACCCAATAGGGTCACCGAAGTCCCGCTGAGACTCCTGCCGGTGAGGATCGAGCTGCAGTGACATCGGGAAGTTTCCAGGACATAGCCCGCGGTATCCCGCATCGATCAAGCTTCCGCGAAGCAACTCATACCCCATTTGCCCCAGCCCTGCCTGAAACAGTGCTAAGGCCGTCGCAAGGTTTTCTGCCAGCACCAACAAGGTGAGCGACCAAACATAGGGTTGCCAGTCAGAGCATGCAATCTGCCAGCCTGCGTCCTTTGGAACCCCTTCCCCAACGATCGGAATTTTGCGCAGAGCACGAAGCCGCTCCGCAGCCATTTGCCACTGCTGCTTGCGATTGCCCACTTCACTATCAATCGCTTGATACATAGTCCAGACAGCAGGATTGACCGCCAGTTTCCGCTCGCCGAACCATTCAATGCTCTCCGCGAAAGCTCCGCGATCTTCCATCCAAAGAAGCTTCTGCATTGCATGCTCAATCGCATCGGCCTCGGCTTCATAGGCTGCGATCACTTCAGGAGCAACTTGCAACAGACGTCCTAACTCAGCCATGCGGCGATTCAAATACACGCTGTAGGCGGAACTATGCGTTGCCCCGCCGCCGTTGTACTGAAGATTGTCGCTGGCCCAAATCGCCGCGTACGCCTCATAGAGCGGAAGCGTCGCACCCTCGGCTCCATACTCACGACGAAACAAGCGGCGCTCCCAGGCAGCATGTCGTTCCAGCGCAGGCCATGCTTCGCGTGCAAACTCCATATCTCCGGTCCAGCAAAGATGCCGCAGCAACGCATCGAAGAACACAAGGTTCATGTCGTAGTGGTTGTGGCTCAAGTCACCATTGGAATGCAACAGATCTTCCGAGCGTGTATGTCCTGAGCGAGAGTCCGGGGTTCCTTCAGCCTCACGGATCGCCGTAAAACCATGTAGCGAGGTCACGCCACCGCTACCATTGTCAACCGACGAAATATTCTGCTTCGCGATCCAGTGCCGCAGATGCTGTCGCATTCGATCATGATGTCCCATGACATCCAGCGCATACGGCCCACGCCAACCAGCCAGAGCTTGCCGCCACGCAACCGCACCGTGCATCACGCAGCCCTGGTGCTCATCCCATAGAGCATCCGCAGCAATACCTAGCGCCCCTGATACTCCATCGAGAAACGAATCAGGTGTTGACCATGACACGCGCTCAGCAATCCCCTTCAGCTCATCTCGGCGCGCCCTGAAGATTTCGTCAAGCCGATCATCCATCATGGGATCAGAAGAGGGCTTCAAAAGAGGCTGCACCGCCCCATTTAGCACCGTGATACGGAAGACCTTGTTCGCCTCGAAGAGAGGACACCGGCCCAACAACACGGGAAGCCGACCATCGCCGTTGCCCTTCGCCCACAGTGTGTCCCACCCTTGATTCCAGAACTCCGCCGCTCCGAGTTGCAGCACACTCGCCCCCGGAGCATCGAAAGCTAGTGCAATCTTTGCGGTATCGACGTGCGCGATTACTCGGCCGTTTACAGTCTCGCTCGGAAGTGTCCAAACGTTGCCGCGGCATTCTTCAGAGCGAAGCTGAAAGAACTCGTTCACAGGCTCCACTTCGCAGCCGATATCGCCGCTACGCTTCCCCTTACGCCCACTTACGCCACCAAACGCCCACACTAAATCCAAATTGTGGCGTGGGCGCTGCGTCTCGATCCTCAGCCACACAGCCGCTCCAACGGTCAGCACCTCGAGTAGAAGCTCTGCATCGGAACCCAACAACGGATCGCTTAGCCGATACACGAGACGCCCAGCTTCGTAAGTACAGACAACAGACTCGAACTCGTGCAGCCATTTATGGCCAGCACCAACAGACTCCGCGAAGCCTAGCCGAAGGTTGCCTCCATGCCCTGGCAGGTAGAGCGAGAACTCTGGCAGATCACCACCATCACAACGAAATGGAATGTTCGGCCCATAAAGAGGCCGATTAAAAAACTGTTTTCCGTTGCGAATAAGAACAGCAGTTCCATGCGGTGTATAGCGCAGCGGCCTTGCGAGATTCTCTTCGATCAGAGGAACATAGTGCCCTGCCGTAATCTCAGGCGAACTGCTCTGCGATCGCACAGGGATTTGCTGCGCCATCGCTTTTATCCGCGATGAAGTTGAGAGGGTGGCCGCAGATACGGTTGCGGCTTCTAGAAATCGTCGTCTGGTCCAGACGCTCATTGCTCAACTTCTTTCATAAAGAACCCTCAGGATAATGCGTTTATATTCCACCTTGCATCATTATTTCAATAGAAAATTCATTTCACCTATCAAACTTCAATCGTTCATCCTGACAGACGTTGAGGCTCACGCATCTTTACGCTCAAACACTTCAAGCCGACGCGTACGCAGTGTAAGGGCTTTCATATAGCCATTGGAGCTAAGGATGCGTGTAAGCCAAGTTGTCGAAACGGATATCCGTCCCGCCTTCCAACTCTACCGATACCTTCGAGCTTGCATCGCGCCATCCAGTTCGCAATCGGCGTAGCTCATGGGCATGTACAACGAAGTGGATCTCACGTATCTCCGGCGAGCGAAAAGTTATAGTGACGTCTTTTTCGCCACCGTTATAGACGTCCACACCCTGGAAGATCCGAGGAGCATAGAAGCTAAACTCAGCATGGATTCGCGCTGGATCGGCCAAGGATAAATTGAACGTGCCAAACTTCCCATACGGCACATCCATTTTCCATTCGCCGGCACCCCAATCGATTACACCCGAAGGATACTGCCCCACCAGCGGAGTTCCCGCAGCGAGATGAGGATCATCAAAGGTGATCAGTATGGGGGGCACCTGGTCGCTCTTGCCCTCGATATCGATGTCTCTTGAATGTATGTGGCGAATCCGTAGAGTCAGGTTCGTCTTATCGAACACGTACCCTTCCTCCGCAGTGTCCTTGCGCGCAGCAATCGGCTTGCCGCCAACCGTGATGGAGTCAGGTGTGAAGTTCAATCGCAAAACATCAGTCGAGTCCTCATCGAAGGTCGAGTAGGTAACCGCACCCGCACGGTAAGCGATCTTCGTTACGGGTGAAAGCGAGCCGAGAAGATGAGACTCATCTGCCGGAGCCCATTCAGGAATCGCCCAGAAGGCATCCATTATGCGACGCGGACCATCGGCAAATTCGTCTGTAAACCACCATTGATCGGCAAAGGGGGCGTGAGCGTTCTTCGACAGTCCCTGAAAATACGTCACAAAGTTGTAGGTGCGATAGGCAGCCTCTTTATAGGCCATATCCCCTGTCTTCGCGTAGTACATCGCTTCACTGGCAGCCAGTCGAGAACTGTGGCTGTCACAGCATTGTGGCGGAGGATTGCAGCAATACTCTTTCCCGTTTCCCTGTTCTGTTGTCACCATAGCACCGTGCACAATGTACTTTGGCCACATTGGCGTGGTCTTAACCCACTCAATCAATTTCCGCGAATGCTCTCGCCACTCTGGGTCTTTCTCAGGATGCAGAAGAAGATACCTCGCAAGCTCCAGCGGGATCACCTGATTCATATTTCCCGAGCTAGCCTGAACATCTTCAAAGTAGCCGAGCCATACATTGTTCTGCATCGGATATTTCATCAACCAGGACCACGCACCTTCACGCACGCGTGCGAATGAGGATACGTTTCCCTGATGAATGCGGATGAGCTCATCGAAAAGCATGATCGGCTCGACAACATTCGCGGAGTATCCAGAGAGCCCTTTTCCGCCTTGGACGCTGTTGTCTCGCGCAGAGCTCCGATACGGCCACGGCGAGTTCTTCTCATCGCCTGGCTTGAAGTTTTTGACCAGCGCATCGGCACAACGGATCGCAGCCTGTAGATACTTCGTATTGCCTGTCATTTCGTACAAACGCAGGTATCCGTACCCGTCCTCACCGACTACATGTGGCTCTACGAAGTCTTCTCCGTGCTCGCTCCATCCGCTATACCGACTCGCGCCGGGGTTTGCCGACGCATAAGGAACACGAGACCATGCATACCCCTCCGGGGTCAGGCCATTTTCGAGTTCATAATCGACGAAGTTCTGCAAAAACTCTAAGTTTTTTGAATCGCCTGTATACGGGTAGAGACGTTCGACAAAGCCCTGCATCATTGCGCGCAGATAGCCGGTCGAGTTTGCCCAATGATGATCAGGCATCATCTCAAACGTCGTGCGATCGAAGTCGAAACAACAGTAGTAATACGGTAGACGCTGACGGTTGTACTGATCCCATACGACCGTCCACTGCGATAAGAAATGCGAGGAGTACGAGTACCCGATATTGTCAGGCATCGGCCAAGGCAACAGCTTTCCCTGCGCATCCAATCGCACCGGCCGCCCCGCGATCGCATGCGCGTTCACAACAGTAGTCGTTGCAGAAAATTGCTGCGCCACTAAAACACATGTGCCGAAGACGCATGCAATCCAAACAGCAAAGAACTTAATAGCTCGTGTCATAACGCACCACCAAAAGTGTCGAAGCAAGTACGATTGCGGCTCCCGCCAGAGTAATGAGATTCACTCTCTCTCCGAGTAATGTTGCAGCCAGCACAACTCCAAAGACCGGAACCAGGTAGAGAGACGTCGAAGCGGTTGTCACATCAAGATGCTGCAGAGCCTTGAAGAAAAGTAGCATCGAGGCACCGTACATCAGCAACGCTAGAAAGAGGAATGCAGCAATAGCTTTCGCATCCAGTTGGCGAAGCATCGCGAAGTGAAATGGCTCTGCCCAAATCAACAGTGGGACACTCGCTAGCGATGCCGTGATGTAGCTGAAGATCAGAATTTCGATCTCCTGAAAGCGCTGCATCAACCCTTTGCAATACACGTTATAGAACGATGACCCGAGGCATCCTCCAAAGATCAGCAGGTTCCCGGTCAAAAATCGCATAGACCCGAATGACGCTTGGCGGAGGTCTCCGACAGACAGGAATGCGACGCCAACCAGACCAATCCCTAGTGAAGCTGTCCGCAGCAACGTCAACTTCTCGCGCAACATCACAGAGGCCAACACAGCGCTGATGACTGGAATCAGCAGGTTGAGGATTGCACCATTCGAAGCGAGCGATCGACTGATTCCCCACGTCATACCAAGCTGAGCGAGCATCTGCCCGCAGATGCCGGCGATGGCAAACTGCCCCCAGTCTTTGAGGGTCGGAGCGGACGAACCGGAGTTCTTGCGCCGCAGCATCACCAGCAACGGAAGAAGCAAGATCGTCGTGACGTAAAACGGAAGAAACGTGATCGCAATCGGTCCAAGATGCGGGTCAAGAAATTTCACCGCGATGCCTTGCCCCGACCAAATAAGAGAAGCCAGTGCGAGCAGAAAGAAATACCCTATCGTCTTCTGCCTCTCGGGTGCTGCCACTGCGGCCATCGTCATAGGGTCTCCTCGAAGAGCTTCGTCCCAAAGCGATCGGCACCCATGCTGCTTCCTTCAAAAACATATGGCTCGAAGGAGCGCAGCTTGCCATACTCTGCAACTACTTTGCGAAAAGCACTCTCTCCTTTGGAGGAGCCTAAGATCGCGACGGTGCCTCCAGCTCCACCGCCAGTTATCTTGGCGCCGTAGAGTTCACCATCGCCCGCGTATTCGCGTACGAGCTGAATGATTTGGTCGGTCGCCTCGCATCCCAGACCGCACTCCGTATACGACCAGTGCGATTGGAACATCAACTCGCCCATCTGACGAAAGGCCTTATCTCCAGACTCATCCGTAGATGCCCGCGCTAGCTCCACGAAGAGCTTGATGCGTTCATTTTCTTCGATGGCGTAGCGTGTGCAAGAACGTACCCTATACTTCACTCCCGGGCGGATCGTAGTGAATGGATCAGGATGTACCTTGTCCATCGCGAGAATTTCTTCACCAGAAAGATACTCCGGAAGGCATTGCTCATATTTCGAGCGAAAAACGGACGGGGCAATGTTCGAGAGATAGCCCTGCCATCGTGAATCCATGTATCTAGGAACCCGACCGCTATCGTCCAACACGATGGAAAGGCCTTCCCATTCGCAGATCATGCGATACCCGACGAATGCTGCCGCACGCGCGGCTTCATATTCAATGCCCGTTACAGCATGCCGTACGCCTGAATCGATTGCCCAACACTTCAGAGAATCGGACAACTTTACCAAAGGCATCGGCAGGCAGGGCTGACAAAGAAGCGGGAGAACATAGCCTTCATCTCCCAAAACAGATGCAGCCTGGTCCATGATGCCGCAGGCAGAGTCTGCGATAACGTTCTCAACCCACTGACAGGCTTCTGCAAGATCGATCCCATCAAGGACGATGCCATAGCACGCAGCAGCCGCCTTCATCGTTGCCACCTCTACAGCAGCCGACGAGCTTACACCTTTATTCAGAGGAACCTCGGAAGCAAGATAAACAGAGATACCCGTATTTGCCTGCGCGGCATATCGACTGCACAAGAAATAGATGACGCCGAGGACATACGATGTCCAACGTAGCGCCTCGCTTGACCCAACGAGACGCTTGACGGCCTCTGCATTCGCGATTTCATCCACCTCAAACGCAACCTGATCTATCCAACCTTCTGCTTTCACCTGCGGATTCCACAACACGATCCTGCGGTCATCGCGCTTCTGAGCTGCAGCCCATGTTGCTTCGCGAATCGTACTTTGGAAAACAACGCCGCCGGTGTAGTCAACGTTTCCTCCCATCAGGTCGAGTCGCCCCGGAGCGCGGCTCATGTGAATCGGAGAAGCGGCGGAGAAGTACTTCCCCTCCCCTCGCTGCTCAGAGATGGCAACGCTGAATTTCTTCATGCCAACTCCTTCACGCTGTCGACGACGTACTGCACAGCTTCATCCGACATTCGGGGATGAATTGGTAGACTCACATACTTCTCAAATAGCTTCTCCGCCACAGGGCACTCTCCCGGCGCATGGCCAAGGTTGCGATACGCCGTCGTGAGATGGATGGGCATGTAATGTGACCATGCTTTGATCCGCTTGTTCGTGTAGAGATTCCACATAAAGTCTTCCTTGGAGAGCGCAAACTCCGGCTCAACCAGTACGGCATACACATGGAAGACATGCTTGTCTTCAGGCGAAGAGATAGGCAGCGTCAGCCCCTTGATGCCGCGAAGACCTTCGGTATACATCGCCGCAATCTCAATCCTCCGCGCATTAAAGCTATCCAGTTTGCCAAGCTGCACCACACCCACCGCCGCTTGAGCATCCGTCATTCGATAGTTGAATCCAATTTCGTCGAAGTCGAGATACCAATACCTCTTGCCCATCGGAAGTACGGATTCATCCAGCGGCAAGTACTTGCCCTTAGGGTCATAGGTACGGCAGCACAACGAACGATGCGAGAGCATATTTTCATAGAGGCTCTTGTCGCTCGTGGTGAGCAACCCGCCTTCGCCCAGCGTCACCATGTTCTTCTGCTGATGAAAGCTGAAGACTGCGATGTCACCGAGCGATCCCGCTCGGCGTCCCTTGTAGTCCGCGCCTGCAGCGTGTGCAGCATCCTCAACGACGTAAATGCCACGAGGCTTTGCAAGCGCATTGAGGGCGTCCATATCCGCACATTGACCGTACAAATGCACGGGAACGATCGCCTTCGTGCGCGACGTAATCTTCTGCTCCACCGATGCCGGGTTAAGATTGAGCGTCACCGGGTCAACGTCCGCGAACACAACCTTCGCGCCGAGAACTGCCGCTGCGTTTGCAGTCGCAATCCAGCTAATCGGTGTCGTGATAACCTCGTCACCCGGCCCCACGCCTGCGGCAATCATCGATAGCTGCAAGGCTGTAGTGCCTGAGGTTACAGCCAGACCATAGACGGCGCCACTATATTTCGCGAACTCTTCTTCGAAGCGCTTCACCCATGGGCCACAAGAAGGAGCACCGGCCTGAAGTACTTCCAGCAGTACGTCACGCTCTTCTTGTCCATACAAAGAGCCATGTCCAAACTCGAGTTCATTAATTGCCTGAGGCAGCTTCATCAAAACACCTTTCGATTACCTGATTGCTAGGTTGAGCTTCAACTTTGAGAAGTTTGCGAAGCTTGTCGGTGAGTAGAAAGTGGTCTTCGCCACGTAGAGCGCGTCCGGGGATAGGCTCGTCCTGCGAGAGCGCAAGATCGGTGGAGAAACCTGCACGTGCCGCTAGACGTTTCCCTAGCTCATAGCGGGATATGCTGTCCGCCGCACCGACGTGATAGAGGCCGCTGACCGCCTCCCTCGCGAGCAGATCCACCATAAGCCTTGAAAGCGAGACAGCATCGATAGGGTTGCGCTCTTCACGACGTGGAAAGGCAATAGCCTCTCCCACGCTCCATTTCGCTACGAGCCGATCCAACATCGCATTCGTTCCGCTTCGGCCCGCGAATCCAAGTACCAGTGCAAAACGGATAATGATCGCCGATGGCACTAACAAAGTAACCGCATTCTCGGCCCAAGCCTTCGTCTCTCCGTATACGCTCAATGGGCTTACAGCATCTTCTTCCACATAGCCATGCTTCTTTCCATCGAACACAGCCGCTGTCGAGGTAAACAAGAGCTTTGCGTTTGAGCGCGCACAGGCGTTTGCAACATGCTCAACGCCATACGCGTTCGTAGCGAAGGCCTGTTCTGCATTGGACTCACAGCGATCAATGTCGGACATCGCAGCAAGCAATAGCACCGCATCAGGGCGCGCCCGCTCAAAGGCATGGCGCACACTGGCAGCATCTGCAATATCCACCGCGACACTTGCTTCTTGTGTCAGAGGGATACGGTCTCCTCGGATAGTCTCGAAAGTTTCTTCAGCCGCATGCACCGCATGCATCCCTAAGAATCCTCTCGATCCGACAATCAATAGTCTTTGCTTCTCCATCCCAATCCTCTTGCACCGACAATTACGTCGGCCACTCTCATCCCCTGTCTTCATCCGAAGGCAGGTGTTCTAAAAAACAGGGGCGGATAGAGCCCGAGCGGCCATCCGCCCCTGCCGCCGCTTAGAAAGACAACCTAAGTGCGAGTTGTAGCCTCCGATTGTCCGTAGAGGTTGACGTCACTTGACCTACAGCGGAGTCGCCAATGACGGAATCGGGAGCAGCAAAGTTGGGATGGTTGAAAGTATTGAAGGCATCCACACGGAACTCCAGGTGATAGCCATTCACAAGTTCAAAGAGCTTGGACAGAGAGGAATCGAGCTGCTGCTGCCCATCTGCATGGAGAGGATTCACTCCGGCCGTGCCATACGTCATGGAGTCGGTATGAACACTGAACGCGCTCGCATCGAACCACTTCGCCACCGTCGGATGACTTAGCGTCCCGTTGCCATTACGGTCTGGACGGTTTGTTTGACCATTGTTCAGCGAGGTCGTGTCATTCGTCGTCACATCAAAACGCGTACCGCTGCGAATATGTAGCAGCGCGGAGTACTCCCATCCGCCAATCACCGCATCCACAAAACGATTCACGTGTCCGAGGTACGCCTTGCCGCGGCCCACGGGCAGCGCTGTACGAAGCTGCGCATTGAAGATGTGCGCAATGTCCTGCTGCGTTGGACCGTAGTACTGGTTGATGTTGCCCTGATCCAAGTTGTTGCCATTCGCAAAGTTGCGACCATGCGCGTAGCTGGCATTGATGTAGGTCGAAGAACCAATGTTGGCAGCGAAACGCGCAGTGATTGCGTCATACCAGCTCCCGGCAACGGACTGCGAGATCGGTAGATCACCCAACTGCGGATACTTGGAATACAGCGGCCGCTTCGTGCTGTAGTCGACACCCTGCGCTACAGGGGGTGCCTGGTTGATATTCGTAGAGTGATTATTGTGCGAGCCGCGCACATTGAGATATCCAATATCCACGATCATGCCGGGACGAATCTCACGCTCTACGTTCAGCGTGCTCTGATCCACACGTTGGTTTTTCCAGTCAGGCGAGACACCGCGAATCAATGCATTATCTGGTAGTACTAGATTGCCCGATGTATCGTACTGTGCGTTTGCAATCGGCAAGCCGTCCGTCGAAAGCGTCAATGTTGGTGAAAGGTTATTCGGCGTCAGATAAACCGCCTTGGCATAGTTTGGATACGTGAGTCCTAAGATTGTCAGAGGGCCTGACCAATAGGCCATCCAGTAGGAAGTACCATACCCTGCGCGCACGCTGGTCTTCCCATGATCCGGGCTCCACACTGCGCCAACACGCGGACCCCAATTCTTCACATCGAGGTTCATTGACGGGCTGCGATTGTTCGCTGTTGCAACCACCAACTCATTCGTCCGCGTGTCCCAGTTCGACTCACGGTTATGACGCTCCACAGGGCGTGTGATCAGTTCATAGCGAAGCCCAACGTTGAACGTAAGCGATGAGGATACTTTGTAGTCGTCCTGTACATACCAGGCGTTTTGCCAAAATGTTTGATAAGGCGCACCGTTTACAAATCGAGCGCGTGCGCTGGCCGTCATGTTACCGAGAAGAAAGCTCGGATAGCCGATCGGTTGTACCGCAAGAGCATTATCTGAGTTGCCGCCACCGTCATAGCCCAGGCCATCATAAGAAGTCATGGCTTCGCTGAAGGTGAACGCTCCGCGAGGATTATCGCCACCGATCGTATCGGCAGATACAGACACCACGTGGTTAAGGTTCGTACCAAGCTTGATCGTGTGCTTACCTTTAACCCACGTAAAGTTGTCTGTGACCGCAATCGTGTTACTCACGATATAGCCCACCCAATCCGGCTGCGAAATGCCCGGTACGCCTTGCATGTTGAACTCCGCCAACCCTTGCGTACCGGAATCGCCAAGATTGCCGTTCGGAATACCGAAGCTGTTATTCCAGCTCTGAGAATTCCCCTTGGTACTTGTGCGCACATTTGAGCGGTTAAAAGCGAGACGGAGCTCATTCAGTTTCGTCGCACTAAAGCTAAATAAGTCAGACAACTGCATATTTTGATTGAATGTCTTTGAGTCAGCGCTGCCGTTCTGAAAGAACTGATTAACGTCGGTAGAGTTGTCCGCAACTGCGTCCAGCACCGAATAGCGAAAGAAGATGCGGTCACGGCTTGAGCGGTTGAAATCAATACGCCCATCAGCCTGGTGCACAGTCCCCTTCGACGTGGCAATGTACTTCAGGTTCTCGCTGATTCCCGGAAGGTTCGCCACTCCGAAGATCTTCGCCGCATTCATTGCGGCGGCAGCCGAATCCCAACGAGTTGCAGGGATGACATTGTTCGCAAACGGCGTTGCGCTTATTACATTGCCGTTCACATCAAATTGCCGCGTAGCCGGATCATAAATCTGACCATAGACATTTCCGGCGTCATCATGGCTACCCTGGATATAGAGTTCGGAAAAATCACCGGCTAGCATCTTCGCCGTGGGAGCGCTAGTGTAGCCGGGCGAACTTGTCTTCGCAATGGTGCCTTGATAATCGACGAAGAAGAAGAGCTTGTCCTTCAGAATCGGACCACCGAGTGCGCCACCAAATTGATTGCGACGAAACGGAGTCTTTGCCGAATCCCCTGCGAAGTAGTTGAGCGCATCCGTAGCCTCATTACGCAGAAACTCAAACGCTGCACCATGGAAGTCATTACTTCCAGACTTCGTAATGATGTTCACTACAGCACTGCCAGAGAAGCCAAATTCTGCGTTGTACTTTCCGGTGTAGACCTGCACCTCCTGCACGCCTTCAATCGGTGGAGTCACGCTGATATACGCGTTCTGCGGCTCGCGGTTTGGAACGCCCTCAATGTAGATCGTGTTCGCGTTCGCATCCACACCACCAATTGACGCAAGCTGCGGCCGCGACTGACCAATCGCAGAGCCACTTTCATCACCATTGGATCCGTAGTTGCCGCTGCCTACATCATTGTTCGCGCCCGGGATCAAATTCATCTGGTACAGCGGATTGCGATCCAAGTTTGGCAATGTATCGAGGTCTTTATGCGAGAAGGTCTGCGACAACTCGGAGGTCTCCGTCGCGACATTGACCTCGTTGGCACGCACACTCACAACCTGGCTCACATCGCCAACCTGTAGCGTAAAATTCACGCTGTGCGGAGCTCCTGCATTCACCACAACCTGCAGTTCTACTGCCTTGCGGAAGCCGTCTTGCTGTGCCTCAACATGGTATGTACCTGGCACCAGAAAGTTCAGCAGGAAGTTGCCCCCTGCAGAGGTCACGCCTTTGGTAATAACGCTCGTCGCATCGTTTGTCGCAGTGACATGGACACCGCTCACTACAGCGCCGCTTGCGTCTGTAACGGTACCCGTAATTTTTCCGGTATTCATCTGAGCGAAGAGATTTCGCGAACACCCGAGAAGGAAAATCGCGCACAGTAAAGCCTTGCGTCGCATAAACACAGTTCTCCTAAATTGGATCTGTACGGATAACCTTCTCGGGTGTTATTCCGCGATAATGACGTGGTTCGTGCTTCGCAGCTTTTTCAGATCAGCTGTCTTAATTCCGTGGTCCGTGATAACCAAATCGCATTGCTCTACCGAACAAAAGCGATACACCGCTTCGACTCCGACCTTGCTACTGTCGATGACCAAAACTCGCTGCTTGCCCGCTTGCAGAATCGCCTTGGACATTTCAGGGTCGTAGTTCATCACCCCTTTACGCAGAGATAACGCTGCAGCACCGAAGAATGCTCGATCCGCATAGATGTTCCCTAAGGCCTCTTCGGTCACATTGCCGCACACGTCATGGCTGACGCGGCGATAGACGCCGCCAGTCAGGCGCACCTGGATACCAGGGCTGCCCGCGAGTTCTTCCAGAATCGCCAGAGAAGTCGTAATGACGACGAGATTCTTCTTCGATACAAGGTGCCTTGCAATGTAACGAGTCGTTGTACCGGAGTCCAGCACAATCGTCTCGCCTTCCTGCACAAGCGCTGCTGCTGCACGCCCTAGCGCGTCCTTCTCTTGGGACATCTCTCCAGAGCGTTCGAGGAATGTCCGCTCCATGGATCCGGAAGGAGCCACCATCGCTCCGCCGGGCGTACGGATGACGAGACTTGCGTCGCTCAACTTATGCAACACACGACGCACCGTCATCTCAGAAACAGCGAACTCCTCCGCAATCGCGCTGATCCCTGCCGTCCCCTTCTCTTTGAGGTAAAGCAGAATCTCGTTTTGCCGTTCCTCTGGGTTCAGAGCATTCGCGTTTTTGTTATTTTTTTTCATATCTTCCGTTGAAAAGAAACACTACACAACGAACAATAACGCGTCAACACTTATTTAACATCTCCCCATAAAACCTCACCTATTAAGCGTTTACAGGAATAATGCCATCGCTCAGCACACCCAGCGACCGCGCGCACACATGCTCAGAAGGCACGGCCGATGTGTTAGAAAATAACAACCGTGCGGAACACTGAAAAGCATGACGCAACGGACCGATCTGATAACCGAGAACGTTGGAGACTTTATGCAAGATACCGATTGGCTGCTGAACTCTATCCGTTCCATTCATGCAGCCGTGCGCAAGAGCGTTGTTGAAGCCTGCGAAAACTCCCTGCTGACGAGCCTGTCCGAGGTAGCCGACGATAGTGACGGTGACACGATTTACGCGGTCGACAGGATTAGCGAAGAGATGCTCGTTGAGCTCTTTGAGCGTGAGGTCGCTTCACGCGTTCCGATCGTACTCATCGCGGAAGGACTTTCTGAAGGCAAGATCGTACTGCCACGAGGCAGTAATGAGGCTGATGCCGTTTGGCGCATCATCGCCGACCCCATTGATGGCACTAGATTGCTGATGTACCAGAAACGCAGCGCCTGGATTCTCACAGGTGTGGCACCCAATCGCGGAGAAGAGACTAACCTGTCAGAGATCGTGCTTGCCGTGCAAACGGAGATTCCGCTCATCAAGCAACACCTCAGCGATGTACTTTGGGCCAGACGAGGAGAAGGTGCTCAGGCCGAGCGCTTCAACCGCCTCACGCAGCAGAGCACTCCCCTCCACCTGCAGCCGTCCAAGTCGCCTGACCTCGCACATGGATTTGCCTCTGTGACGCGTTTCTTCGCCGGCGGACGCGATATTCTTGCAGCGGTTGACGATCAGATATGCTTCTCCACGCTTGGTCCCGGCCGCGAAGGAAAAGCGCAATCTTTTGAAGACCAATACCTCTCAACGGGCGGCCAGCTCTACGAGTTGATGGTGGGCCACGACCGCTTTCAAGCAGATTTGCGCCCTCTACTCACGAACATACTGCGTGAGCGTGGGTTGCCGCCAGCACTATGCTGTCATCCGTACGACCTCTGCACTGAGATGATTGCCCGTGAAGCAGGAGTACTAGTGCTAGATGACGCTGGCCACCCAATGTCTGCACCGATGAACTTAACGGCCGATATCAGCTGGGTTGGATACGCCAACAGCACGTTGCGTAAGAACATCGAACCGCTATTGCTGCATGCGCTCGAGGAGTATGGCTTAGAACGGACTAAAACTTAGAGCCCTAGCTCGACTGATGAAGGCGCACTTCTACAGACTCAGGTCAGGAGGAACTGTTGACGACGAACAGCGCTAGACCGTTAGCAGATCACCAAGCAGCAGCCTTACCTCAAAGTTGCGAAACTGCCGTATTCAAGAGGACGCCGCCAAACCCCCACTCCATCACCTGGCAAGCTCGGCGAGCAGACAGAGACTGCCCCCGGCCGGGGCGTGGATGGTCACTGTCACCGTCTGCGAACCGCTGTTGGCAACGAGCGTTGCTAGAGAGAACGCTGCCGTGGCTCCTGCAGACTCGTTGCGGTAAAGATCACCGCATCCGGAAAGCTGCCGCACGACGGGCTCACGCACATGACCGTTCGCGCCTTCGCGCACCAAGCAGTCTGTTTTAGTCGTTCAGTATTTGTGCGGACCATAGCAGCTATTCGGGCTAAGTCTCAAGCTACAGAGCTGATACGGCTTCGCCGCGCAAAAAGCCGCGCAACCACTGACAGCACGAAACGATAGCGCTAGAAGCCTTCTGAACGCAGATGGCACACATTGAGTAAGATATTGATTCTCAATCGTGCACGGTTCCCGATTATGCGTGATGCGCTTCCACCTCAGTCTTATTCCGGTAGACGAGAAAGAATCCCGCAGGCACCAGAAATACCGTCAAGATTACTGAAACCGTTAGACCACCGATAAGAGCCTGAGCGAGGGGGGCGTAAGCTTCACTGCCTGCTCCCAGCTTGAGCGCCATAGGCAACAAACCAATGAGAGTTGCAAGAGATGTCATCAGGATTGGACGTAGACGAACCCGGCACGAAGTGGAGATGGCTTCTCGAACAGCCATTCCTTCCTTCATGAGGTGGTGCGCAAACTCTACGATAAGGATGCTGTTTGACAACGCAATACCCGCCAGCATAACCACGCCCATGAGCGACATGACGTTCAGCGTCGTACCCCAGAGAAGCAAAGCTACGATGACACCCGTAATACCCGGCGGCAATGCAAGCAGGATGATGAAGGGATCGATGAACGAGCGGAACTGCGCCACAAGGATGAGAAAGAGCAGCAGAACGGAAAGCGTGAGGCCGATGGCAAAACTCTTGAACGAAGCGTTCATCGAGTTCACGCTACCCGTCAGCATTACGTCGACACCATGCGGAGGATGGGCCGAAGCGACGATCTTATTGATCTCGTCGGTAATCTTATTCAGGCTTTCCTTCTGCGGTCTTACATAAATATCCACGAAACGACGAATCTGCGTGTGGTCCATCTCTGTAGGAGCCTTGAACTGCTGGATACTAGCAACCATATCCAGGCGCGTTGGTGAAGTGATGTTCTTACCATGCAGCGGAATGGCCTTTAGATCTTCGAGTGACTTCACCTGTCCTTCCTTGTACTGAACCGTCAGGAAGTAGTTGTTGCCACTCTTCGGATCGATCCAAACGCTCGGCGCAATCATCTGGTTGGATGTGAGAGCGGTGATGACGTTCGAGACAATCTCCTTCTCGGTTAACCCCAACTCGTCCGCACGCGTACGGTCGATCGCAATTCGCAGTGATGGATAATCAATGTCCTGTGGAATATAGACGTCCGCCACGCCATTGACTTGGCGCACCTTCTCAGCAATCGCTTGCGCTGTCTTGTAATCGCCTGTCATGTCATTACCGGCAACACGGATATCGATCGGTGCCGGTGCCCCCATATTCAGCACGCCATCAACCAGGCTGCCACTTGAGAAGAATGTCTGCAACTCTGGCATTTGCTTCGCGAGCGCAGCCTTCACTTTATCGATATAAACATAACTGCTAACCGTGTGGTCTTCGGCAAGCGCTACCTGCGTGAAACCAGTGTGCATAGCCGAGTTCGGTGTGAAGAGCGCAGAGAAGCCAGGATCCACGCCGATGTTCGTCAGCGTTAAAGCCATGTCATGCTTCGAGACGATGCTGCGAACGATGCTCTCCACCTTCGCCGCTTCCGCTTCGGTGTCGGTCAGCTTCGTTCCAGAAGGAGCCTTGAAGTTGATCACAAACTGTCCCGCATCTGTACGAGGAAAAAAAGAAAGACCGAGCAACGGGAACAACAGTAAGCTGAGTAGAAAGACAACACCCGTTCCTGCAAGTACAGTCTTCGGCGCTTCCAAGACTTTCTGTACAAGCGCATCATAACGTCGCAGCATTGCGTCGAAGCCATTTGTAAATTTCGCATTAAAGCGAGCGCCGAAGTTAGGCTTCTTCGTCGACTCCGCGGCAACAGCATACTTGCCCTCTGCGGATTCGTGAACTGTATCTCCATGCGGACTCTTGATGAAGCGTGCGCAGAAGAGTGGTACAACCGTAAGCGCCACGAAATACGAAGCAAACAAAGAGATGACAACGGCAAGCGCAAGCGCTGAGAAGAGGAACTTGCTGACGCCGTACAGCATCGTAACCGGGAAGAACACAACTACAGTAGTCAGAGTTCCAGCGAGCACGGGAAGAGCTACTTCCTGCCCCCCCTTCTCTGCGGCCACCTCCGGCGCTTCCCCGCCCTCAAGGTGTCTGAAGATATTTTCCAGCACAACGACAGAGTTATCGATAAGTCGTGAAAGCGCCAGTGCGAGACCACCTAGCACCATGCTGTTAATGGAGCTTCCCGTCAGCTTCAGGATGAAGAAGGTCGTCAGCAGCGACAGCGGAATCGAGAAGAAGACCGCAAGCGTAGCTCGCATACTACCGAGGAAGATCAAGATCATGAGGCAGGTCAGGAACAGCCCAACGCCACCTTCATGCAGCAAGGTCTCAATTGCCGTTTTGACGAAGCGCGACTGATCAAACACAACACTCGTCTTCAGCGAGGATGGAACGTCATATAGTTTCTTCAGCGTAGAGCGCACACCCTCCACAATCTTGATGGTGTTCGAGTCAGCGCCTGCCTTGAAAATAGGGAGATAGACTGCCCGCTGCCCATTCACGCGCACCACGTTAAACTGACGGCTGAACGAGTCTTGCGGTGTGGCAACATCTCCCACACGAACGGGAGACTGGCCCACCATTTTCAACGGAACAGTAGCAATATCCGCAGCCCCACCGAGCATCGAGTTCGTGTAGAGATCGTAGTCATTACGGCCAATCTCCACATCACCAGCCGGAAGAATCACGTTTGCCTCGTTCACCGCGCGAACTACATCCATAGGGCTGAGCTGATTCGCTTCCAGTTTGTATGGGTCGGCGTACAGCATGATCTGACGCCAGCGCCCACCGAACGGCTGCGGTACAGACGCGCCGTCGACACTAGCAAGCTGATTACGAACAACGTTCTGTGCGAGATCCTTTAGCTTACTTTCATCCAGGCCTGCTCCAGAAAGAGTGATGAGCGATACAGGGATACTCGCAGCATCCTGCTTCAGAATTACAGGAGGGTAGGTTCCTGGCGGCATATCGCGAAGATCGCTCATCGCGAGAGATGAAATCGTCGCCGCATCTGCATCAGGGTCGCTTCCGGCGCGGAAGTAAACCTTAATGAGGCTGACACCTGGCAACGAGCGCGACTCCATATGATCAATACCACTGGCAAGCGTAAACTGCCGCTCAAGGTGATACGTAATATTGGTTTCGATCTGAGCAGGTGGCATACCCGAGTAGAACGTTGCCACTGCGACCACCGGCAGATTGACCGCTGGAAACATATCGACAGGCATGTCTGAGGCACTGACCGTGCCCAGGATCATCATGACCAGACAAAGAACCACAATCAAATAGGGGTTTCGAATGGAAAATCCCGGCATGTTTCCTCGCTCTTTCTGCTAACCGAACTGTTGCTAGTTGCTTGCCGCGCTGGTTTCATAGGTAGCAACTTGTGCCTGCACCTTCTCGCCATCAGAGAGACCGGTGTGCCGACCCACCACCACCTGATCGCCCGACTTCAGGCCAGACAGTACTTCCAGTCGTGTCGCGGTCTGTAGTCCCGTAGTCACCTGCACAACGTGGATGATGCCATCACGAACAACATAAGCTTGCTCGACACTTGAGCCCAATCCGTCAACACCATCAATAGGAAGGCTTATAACGCCGGGCCGATCTGCGAGGTGGAGATGAACTTCGGCGTACATTCCCGGCAGCAGGCTCCCGTCTGCATTGGGCACATCCACCTGCGTATCCATCGTGCGCGTGGCCATTTGCACGGAGCCAGCAAATCGCGCAATTTTCCCCTTTATAACCCTCGGAGGATTCGACACATTTACATCTACGGCCTGCCCGTTCTTAACCTCAGCCGCATCCGTCACCGGTACCGGTAGCGTGAGCCGAAGAACGTTGTACTGTGCGAGTCTCACTACAGGCATCGCCTGCGACTGCGAAGAGATACCTGCTTGGATCATCGATCCCGTATTCGCATAACGCTTTGTTACTATGCCATCGAATGGAGCACGAATCGTGGTGTACTGCATCATTGCGCTGGCACGAGCATATTCTGAATCCGCTGCGGACTTCGACTCCTGTGCTGCCTGTAACTCAGACTTTGCACTCGCAACTTGCGCCACGGCCTCAGCATCGCGAGACTCCGCTACATCCACTTCCTGCCGGGGAACCAGCCCCTTGTTTTTCGTGGCAACATTATTGATGCGTTGATACGAGAGATGAGCGATCTTTGCCTGTGCTTCGGCACGCTGAATACCCGCCTGCGCGGTCACGACATTGGCCTGTGCTGCAGCCACGCCGGCTTTCGCCTTTTGCACCTCATCCTGAATTTCAGGGGCTTCCAATACCGCGAGCACTTCGCCAGCTCGTACATGCGAACCAATATCTACACGAATGCTGCGGACATATCCAGCAACTTTCGCCATCACGTCTACATCCTGAAAAGGCTGAAACTCCGCGGAGAGCACGACATTATTTTGCAACGTAGCAGGAGCAACTATCGCCACCGGGACCGTCGGAGTTTCGGCCACCGGCGGAGGAGCCGATTTGCAGGCCGTAAGAAAACTGGCACAAGAAGCGGTCACAAGACCGATTGCAAGAGCGCACCCTTTGTTTGCCATACCGTGTGGTCCTTTCAATTCAAAAGCCCTGCTGCGAAATCGAGTTCTGCACGACGTGTGAGATAGGTGTAGTTCGCATCGGCAAAGCTGATCTCCGCAGAAGTCTCATTCACCTGCGCTTCGTTCAACTCAACGATGCTGCCAAGACCAGAGTCATAGCGAGCCTGTGCCAGACGTAACGCTTCTTTGCTTTGCGTCACGAGACGCGCCGTCACATCAAGGCTTTGGAATGCTTCATTAGCGCGCTGCCAGCAATTACGAACCTGCTCGGTGACTTCAAGATGAAGCTCTTTTACATCATTCGCACGTGCCATCGCCTCGGACTCGGCTTCAGCGCGACGAGCAGCGAACAGACCACCATTGAAGATGGGAATGTTGAGGTTGAATCCGACTGCGGCATAGTTATCGTGCAATGTGTGGTCGTGATAGGGGATTTGCCCAGCAGTGCCGCCCAGGCCAAGCGTGGGGTAGGCGAGGCGCTTGTCTGCCGAAGCAAGCTGCTGCGCTGCATGCTGTTCAGATTCAGCCGCGTGAAGGTCTGCACGCTGGCCTTGCGCAGTGGATTGAAGATCGTCTGGGCTTGGCGGAAGAGCCGCGGGCGCATCAGGATTAATCAGCGGAATTTTAATTATTTGCGCGGCACCCATTGCCGTTGCAAGATGAGCGCGCTGCTGTGCCACGTCGCTCTTGGCCCGTACGACAGCGAGGTCCGCTTCGCTTGCCAGAACTTCTGCAAAGTTCACATCAACCGTGGAACGAAGTTCGTTCTGAGCGAGAGCATTCAATTGGCGAGCAACGAGATGCCGATTTGATTGTGCTGCTTCTGCGGCACGCAAAACCGCCTCTGCTCCGAGTACTTGATAGTAGGTAGTACGAACGTTGAGACGAACCCGCGCTTTCGTCAGCGTGGCAAGGTCATCCTGCGCCTGTGCGTTTGCACGGGAACTGCCAACCAATGCGCTTGTGCGACCAAAGTCGGTGACGAGTTGCGTAAGCTGTCCCCCGTAGGCGAATCGATCAGATATGGCTGAGGTGGTGAGTGCACCCGCCGCCGTAGAGCTACCTGTGTCAGCAACCTCAACACCAGTAGCGTTGAAGCTCGCCGTTGGAAAATACGCCGATCGCGTCTCGCGAACTCTCGCCTTAGCCGCCCGCGCGCGTAATTGCGCTGCCATCATCCGAGGTTGATTTGCGACCGCGATAGACTCTGCCTGAGAGAGCGACAATGGCACTGAAGCCGTCTGCACTTGCGGCTCTTGTGCATACAAATTTGAAGAAGTAATAGCAAAGGCAAAGGCAAGAACGAGCGTTCTGGTCCAGAACATTAAGCGATCACCTTTTCCGATCCAGCGATGCTCTTCAATATCTCAGTGGGATGAGCCTCGACCAGGCCGTCAGTGACAAGATCCAGCAACGCGGGCATGATCGCCTCAACCTTTTCTGGTACCTCGATAAAGATGATAATGACGGGGAGATGCAATCCTGAGACATCTCCCTCGTCGCTCTTATGCAGACGTCCATGCGAGCCGAAGCCCGCATACGGATGAATCACGGTCGCACCACCAACCCCAATGCCCTTTTCCTGAAGGAATAGCAGTATCTCATCGCGCAGGAAGCCATGCTTGGCACCTGTATCTTTATTGAGATAGATCGTTACTTTGATAGCTGGTCCAAGTGGCAGCATGAAACGCCTCCGTGATCGTGAAATGGACTATTGGTGGAAAGTTCTCTACAGCTTCGACTCGAGCAGAGCCGTCGTATGCTTCCAGATCTTAGGTGTTCCATGCGTCGACACCAGAACGATGCGAGATGCATCAAAGCGTGTCAACGAGGTCTGCGAGAAGCCGTAGAGTCCGCAAGCGGAAGCCGAGAAGACAGATACTGGCTGCTCTGTACCCCCTGCATCGCAGCGCACAGCGTCCCTTGCATTCGCCAGCAAATGTGCGAAGGTACCGCTTTTCTTGTTGTAACCAACGACATCGCCGTTTGCGTCGCGGATCTCATTCTGAGAGGGCGTCAATAGATCGCCACCAACCTGTGTCGTCGTGGCGAGAGAGTCAAGGTCACTAGCCCTTGGCTCTTCTGCGCTCTCAGTAGCCAGAGGACTCGCCATCGCGCGCAAAGAAACATGCAGAGGAATGCTCTGTCCCTGCACCTCAAGTGAGTCGATCTGAATCTCGAGCGCTCCGGGTTTCTGCTTTGCGTACGGAGTGCTGTCGTAAGCGAAAGCCGTGGATGCGACAACGTGCCCCTTGACGACTGCTCCGGACGCAACCTTCCGCCCATCAGCTAGGTGAATATCTTGTATCGTCTTTGCCAAGACCACGTCGCCGGGCTTTACATGCACGGCACTGATCGTCTTGGTGAACGTGATCGGCAGCGTTGCCTGATCCGGCAGATGGGCAGGGCTAGCGGTAGCGGCATGGCTCTGAGCAGTCAAATCACTGGCCAGAACCAGCAAAAGCGGGGCAAATTTGAGAAACACCATGTCGACTCCTCTTGCTTGGTACAAGACGAAGTGGAACATCTTCTTTCCTTACAGAATTCTGACATTTCCCTTACAAATAGGAAGGAGCAAGCTCTTTTCGTCTCAGTGTTGCCTATCATTGAGAGAGGAGACACGCGTGTCCAACGCATTGCAGCAGTCACACATCCTCGTCATAGAGGACGACAACAAACTGGCAACCGCGCTGGTCTCCGGCATTGAGGCGGAGGGTTACCGCGTCTCTCGTGCGTCCTCAGCAGAGGAAGGCTTCTTCCTGCTTCACAGCAATCTCCCGGACCTGCTCCTGCTAGACGTCACGCTGCCCCAGAGGAATGGTCTCGACTTACTACGGCAGATCCGCCGAGATCACATCGACGTCCGCATTCTCATGCTCACCTCGCATAACACCGTCGAGGATCGCGTGGAAGGACTGAACCTCGGAGCAGATGATTACCTCGGTAAACCGTTCTCGTTTCCAGAACTACTCGCCCGCATCGGTGCTCTACTGCGTCGCATTCTTCCGGAAAAAGTATCTGATGAACTTTCCATCGCAGACCTTCGGCTAAATACGCGCACGCGTGCCGCTGTGCGAGCAGGCAAGTCCTTGGAACTCTCACAACGAGAGTTCGATCTCTTGCTTTATCTAGCTGAGAATGGCGGCCGTACAGTGTCGCGCGAGATGCTCGCACGACATGTCTGGAAGGAAAGTTCTCGCTTCACCCCTCTGGATAATGTGATCGACGTCCAGATGGCTCGCCTCCGCAAGAAGGTCGACGACGATCATTCCGTTAGGCTTCTTCACACAGTCCGCGGCCTTGGCTTCAGCCTTCGGGAGCCAGAGGCATGAACTGGCGTTTTGCAAAGCAGATTCGTAGTCGCCTGACCATCTGGTACATCACAGTTCTTGCCATTGTGCTTGTAGTGTACGTCGTACTGGTCTTCTCTTTTCAATACGGCTTCGTACACAACCAAATCTTCCACGACGAAGTACAGGATGTGGTCACAGTCGAAGGCCTACTGTACTTTGATAAGAGCGGGCACCTTGAGCTTGAACAAAGCTACTTCAGCCATCCGCAATCGCACCTGCTGATTGATCGCTTGATGGAGGTGCGTGATCCATCAGGAGTGATCCTCTACAAGACACCTAACCTCAACGGCGCGTCACTGGGCGGCCCTGTAGTACCAAACGAAGGTTCGAAGAGCTTCAATCCTCGCATCGTGAGAATGTCAGATGGCACTCACATTTCGGTAATAAGCCACGTTCACACCCTCAAGGGGAAAAAACTCCTCATACGTCTGGGATACAGCCTTGCTCCTTTTCGAGAGCGAATGGCACAGTTCCTCGGGCTGTTACTGATCGCTTTGCCCATTGCTCTCGTCATCGCAGGTTTGGCAGGCTACCAGATTGCCAAAAGAGCCTTCAAGCCTCTCGAAGAAATGGCTCAAAGAGCAAAACTCATTACAGCCCGTAACCTTCACGACCGTCTCCATATCGAGAATCCCGATGATGAACTCGGACATATGGCAGCAGTTCTTAACGAACTTTTGAATCGTCTGGATGAAGCGTTTTCACAACTCCACAACTTCACCGGGGACGCCGCCCATGAATTGCGCGCTCCCATGGCCGCAATCCGTACCATCGGTGAGGTTGCGTTGCGCCGAGAAGAGATAGGTATCAACGATAAAGAGTCAATTGCCAGCATCCTTGAGGAGACCGCGCGGCTCGATGAAACCATCGGAGGACTTCTACTACTAGCCAAAGCAGAGTCAGCACAATCCGCCGGGCCAAATACATTCTCGCTCGTGGGAGTTGTCAACGAAGTCACAGAGATACTCGATGTGCTCGCCGACGAACGAGAGATTCGGCTCGTCACGCAAATCAACGACACGGCCAGCCTTGCTTTGACCGGTGATCGCAGCCTTATTCGCAGCGCGGTGATGAACGTTATTCATAATGCGATAAAGTTCGCGCCAGACGGCTCGGTTGTCACAGTTGTATACCGCATCGCGCACGATCAAGGCGAGCAAATCGAGCTAGTGGTTCAAGATGAGGGCCCCGGTGTGGATCATTCGGAACTAGATGCGATCTTCGGTCGTTTTTACACGAGCCCGCGAAAGCAGACGGCAGCTAACAGCGGTACCGGTCTAGGACTATCAATCGTGCAGTTGGTTGTGCAGAGGTCAGGCGGCCAGGTCTTCTTCGACCCGAACGCTCTTGTGGGAGCGCGCTGCGTCATTCGTTTCCCCGCCCATACTAGACAAGAAAACAATATCCCCGTGTAGACTTGGCCTGATCGATCTGACAATCTAGAACCGACCAACTCACCTGACGGAAGATGTCTCGCGGTTCTGCATCTCCTTCAACTGCTCCCAACGCTCATATTGATCCTTCTTTTCGGTATCAAGATCCTTATATCCCTGCAGCCAAAACCGGAACCAGTCAACATCCCCTTGCTGCGACGCAAACACATCCGCAGGCATAGAGACAACATGAGTTGCGTAAGGCAAAGCTATTAAGTCTACAGGCTTATGTAGAGCCCTTAGACCGGCGTAGGTTTCCCAATCAGTCAGCATCCACTCAGGGCTTCGCGTTTCGACACGTACCGGGGTTCTCACACGATAGAGGTTGAAGAGTTCGCTTTCTTGTTTGAACGCCTCGAGAGCCTTACCAAGTGGATTCCCGCCATAGTGTAATGCCCATTGATTCAGAACTGCATTGTTGGGCGAGGCATCGACACTCTCCAGGTATCCCATGACTCCATAGGTGAAACCATTTGCAATTGTGGCCGCCGCAAAGAGATCTGGCTTCCGCGTTACTGCGTACATGACGTTGTCACACGTTCTGCTAAATCCAATGATACCGACACGGCGAGGATCGATAAGCCCCTCACCTGTAAGCTTTTCAATGGCTGCTTCATACCCTTCGAGCGCTGCAGCAGTCCCCTTCTTCAACGCATCGTTCTTGGGCACTGCCGGCTCTCCAGCCTGCAGCACCATGAGCCCATCATTGGCCATTGCCTGAGCAGCAACCGCCGTCGCATATGTGCCATCCACGATGAAGAGATCATGACGGTAAGAACGAGCTTCAATCACCAGCGGATATCGAAGATTCGCCTGAAAGTTGGTCGGCTTGATCAAAATGCCATGAACCTCTCGCCCTTCCGCGTCCCTCCACAAGAACACTTCGGCATGGCCAAAGTCGATGCTCTTGAAGTTTGGGTTTGGATCCCAGATCTGCTTGTAATCAGTGGATGCATCCAGCCTCACGAAAAGCGCGGGGGGCGTATTCAAGTCCTGACGAACAACAACTTCGATAGGGTTCGTAGGAGTCTCACTAGAATGCGCTTCAGAGGAGGCAATAAACATCGGATGATCCCGATCCAATGGGTAGGTCTCAGGCCCCGGCCCTTGCGCGGTGTACCGAACGTTCAGCACGCGATGAGTCCAGTCCGTTTGTATAGTCTCCGGAAACCAAGAGTGCAGCTCATTGAGATGATTGCGTTTTAGCGCCGTAATCACAGTCCACGAGCGAGTCTGTGGGTTGCACAGCACAGCATACGCAGTGCTCAAGCGTTCCTTCTGTTTAGATTCGGCCACACCATCTAATGGCAACATCAGTCCCGTAAGTACTACCGATTCTCCCTCAGGAGACCACGATACTTCTGTTGGTCCTAGGAACTGCAGTCCCCTCCCCAGGGGAGCATCGATAAGAGGTACCACCGCCCCGGTCTCAAGGTTCACTAAGACCATCTCTTCGGGTACGTCTGTATCAAGCGCCTGCTGAAGCAGCTTAGGGGAGGACGCGACAATCTTTCTGGTAGCTGAAGCTGGCTCGTATCTCTCCCATCCCTTTGGAACATCCGTAACAGCTCGCGCCACTACAACATATCGGCCATTTGGAGAGGTCACAAGCAGCGTCTTTCCATAGTAGCTATTGATGCGTTCTGGTTTTCTTGTTGAAGCATCGAGGATCTGATGAACTTGGCCTCGCTCGGATACCCATAACTCCTGCCCATTGGGGCAGGATATGCGACCCGTCTCGTCTAGGAGTGTATGCATCGCCATGCCAGTCCCCACGATCACCCGCGAACGAGGATAGGTGGGACATGGAAGCGCAACGGAGTAAGGTATCCGACCTCCGCCAAGCTCGAAGCTGGCGATGTTCTGCCCCGGCGGAGTGACTCGGAAGCTCTTTTTCGTAGAGATGCTGGCTCGGTACAGATGCCAATAGGCAGTGCTATCTCTTCCGAGGAAGTAGAGATCACGACTATCTTGCGACCATCTCAAAGAACGCACCATGGCTGCACCATCCCCAGGCTCAGTCTGGTTTACGCCTTTGAATCGTGCGAGTATCCGTGGCAGTGCTAGTCTCCCGATATTAGGATGGACAGCAAATTTCTTCACCGCCTGACTATCGAAAAGCCAGAGCGTCGATTCAATCAAGTTCTCTTTGAGAAGACCGCGAGTCGTAACGACAACAAAGAACTTTTCATCCGGAGAGAAACTAGTAACGCGTCCCGAAGCTTCAGGATCGGGCTCCGTAAAGCGTTGCATAGCGATGGAGTCTTTTACAGTAAAGTGCTGCTGTTGAGCTTGGGCGGAGACGTGAAGAACTGCCACCGCCACGAAGATGGCTGGTGCCCAGAATTTGTAGCGGTGCATGAAGGACCTCCCGATCCGAGGAAGAACGGAGTATGAATGACCAGGACAGATCGCTAGAAATTTAGCTTGAGCGCGAACTGCATGGATCGCGCCCCACCTTGCTGATATTGCGAGGCGACAGTGCCTAAGCTCGCATTGAGCATCTTCGTTGTTTGCCCGAAGGTTGCATCCGAGTACGTTGGATCGATATAGCCAAAGTTCGGATGATTGAGAATGTTGAAAGCCTCAGCCCGAAACTGGAGAGCGAACGCATCATGGAGACGAAACTCTCGACGAATGGCCATGTTCACCTGGTTCTCCCCAAAGCCTCGGACGAAGTTTCGCGGAGCCGCTTCCCCACTACAGACCGAGGGCAGGCAGAAGGCAGCGTGATTGATGATCCGTCCGCCGGGATATTGTGATCCGTAGAGATAGGTCGGTTGATTAGCAACCAGATTCAGAGTGCCGTTGTACTCGCTACCGGTCGCCGGATCGATCGCAAGACTCCCATTCGGCATCACGGGATAGCCTGTGCGGACGATCAAACGCAGGTCACTGCCCCAGCCATTGACAAGTTGCCCCACAAGAGAATGGCCTTGAAGGCCAGGAAGGTCCCAGCTCACGCCAGCCTGCAGGTTATGCCGGATATCGAAATCAGCGTTCCCCCGCTGCAAAGGCAAATTGTAGGACTGCGATCCGAAGTCCAGTGCGTGCGACCAGCTATACGAGGCCAGAGCTTGAAAGCCTCGTGCAACTGAACGCTGAAACTGAAGCTGCAACGCCTGATAGTTCGAGGTGATTCCACTCGCGGGATACTCGACAAGATTGAAGTTTGGGTTCAGTTTCGACAACGAAAACTCTTGCAGATTCAAGAGACGGCGTCCGTTACTGCCGACGTATGAAGCCGTAAAAGACTGCCTAGAGCCAAACGCCTGCTGAAGGCTAACATTCCATTCGAGCGTGTACGGCAGTTGCAGGTGTGTCGGGAAGGCAATGATGGCCGCAGAGTTGTAAGGCGCCTTGACCGTCAGCGGAACGTTCAGCTCGCTCTGGTTATAGGGGATGGTAACTCCGTACCCGTAGGTATCAGCAAAGAATCCTAGACTGCTGTAGCCAAGCGCGGCAATATCATTCGCTGTGTCGTAGAAGACCCCACCACCCGCTCGTAGAACGGTCTCGCTTCCAGGACTTTGGCGCACAGTCCAAGCAGCTCCCAGCCGTGGCGCAAAGTTGAACCAGCCCGTCTTCCACAAGGGAGTTCCCTGAGGCGCCAGTTGAAGAGAGCTCGGATTCGTAACACTCCCGAGCACAGTATAGGCATCGTCACCATGCTGTTCGGTAGGTGCCGGGTCGTCATCCCATCGCATCCCGAACGACAGACTCAACTTCGGGTGAGGCCGCCATTCATCCTGAATGAAGAGCGCAGTCTCCACGAAGATCGGAGTAGCTGCTTTGCGAGCGACAAAGATAGTGACCTCCGGCGCACCGGCCAGCATGGACGTCGTACTCTCAAACCCCGCATACGGCTCGGAGGTAGGAGGCATGAGCTTCGTCTTAATGCGCCGATAGTCGACTCCCATCTTAAGGTGGTGATGTCCCACAGTCAGGCTAAGCGTATCGACCAGGTTCCACTGCCGACCGGCCGATCCGCCATAAGGCTGTCCAAAAAGCGTATTGCCAAGACCCGATATGTCGAGGAGGATAAACGGCTCAGTAGCAGCAGCGGAACCCCCAACCGCTGCGACAAGATCGATTGGCGTCGCCCCACCAAAGTTATCGATCTTACTGAGCATCGTTTCGTCAGCACGAGAGTAGCCGAGTCGGAACTCATCAGTAAGATTCGGCGATATCTGATCCGTCGCTCCGACGGTGTAGGTGGACGCATCGCTGCTCGTTGTTGTTCGCGCAAGATTCGGCCGCGCGACAGCAGAACTCGGGGTCTCACTGAAACGGAAGAAAAGAGCAAGCTTCGGACTGACCGTATGATCCAGTCGAACGCTCGTGGAATCGATCGAGCTCGGCAGCGAGAATGGGGCGATGAATTGAGCAAGGCTGGGGCTTGCGGCTGTTCCATAGTCAATTCCCGTAGGGAGTGGAAACGCATTAAAGATCGGACGAACGGCGGCAATCGCCTGCTGTCGCATAAAAAGGTCGGGAACGTATTGGATCGTCGAAGCAGTTGGCTGCGTCAGACGGAGCCCTTCATAAGAGACGAAAAAGAAGCTCCGGCTCTCACCGTTATAGAGATGCGGAATCCTGATTGGACCGCCAACCGTTCCTCCAAAGTCGTTCTGCCGCAGGGCTGGGATGGCCGTGCCATAGTGATCGTTGAACCAATCGTTTGCATCGAAGTAGTTATTCCGCAGGTAGTCAAAAATGCCGCCGTGAAGCGCATTAGTTCCAGACCTTGTCCCGAGGGAAAATTGTCCACCGGGCGACCGCCCATATTCTGACGAATAGGTTGAACTCTGCACGCGAAACTCCTGCAGAGCATCAACGGAGACAAGCGTCTGAGTCGTACCTAGTGCCGTACCTCCGCTAACCGTACCTCCGGTTGCTGACTGACCGATGCCGCTTGCATATCCCGCTCCAATATTGGCTGAGACACCGTCGACGATGTAGTTATTCGATTGGGTTCTCTGGCCGTTTACGCTAAAGTCTCCGCTCGCTCCAAGGAGCTGTGTTCCGGTTGCCTGCGGGCTTTGGTTAACGATTCCAGGCGTCATTGAAATCAGATCCTGAAAGCTTCTGCCATTGAGTGGCATATTCTCGACGAACTTCCTGTCGACAACCGTGCCTACGGCAGCATCTGTCGTGTTCATCTGCATCCCACCAGCATCCACATCCACATGCTGAGATGCCTCACCAACCTGCATTCTGAAGTCCAACCGAACCTGATCGGCAACGTGAAAAACGACGTTCTCTTTCGTCAGGGTCTTGAAGCCCGGAGACTGAACCGTCGCGTCATACTTACCCGGATCGAGAGCATCGATTCGATAGATCCCATCGCCGTTCGAAACACTCTGCCGGCGAACCCCAGTATCCTGGTTACGAAACTCTATATGAGCCTTCGGAATAACAGCTCCGCTCGGGTCTTGCACCGCGCCTCCGACTGAAGCGGTCTGGGCGTAGGCGGCGAAAGGACACAGTAAGAGAAGAGCAAAGAAGAAGTGTTTCATAGTTTCCTTCGAACGACTGGATTGGATTGAATGTGCTCATCCATAAGTCGCTCAGACATCCAGCTTTTCCGGAAGAAATTTATAAAACGTCACATTTTCCGAAGGCCGTGCACCTCCACGACTAGATGCGATAGCAACTGTTGAATCTGTGGGAGTGCATCCCTCGGAGATACGGGAATTTCACTCGTCGTAAAGACGCTGCGGAACAAGCGATCAGTACTCCTAGCTGTACTCAAAGCATCTACAGATTCATCCTGCCAGCTTGTGGCTGAGTCATCCGATTCAGGCCGCGTCGCTGCCACATGAAACAACGTGTTCAACGGAGATATCTGATCCTGCAGCGCACGCAAAGCGGATGCCGCCGCGGCCCCGTGATCCGCTACGATGGAAGCGAGTTGCGCTCGATCCGCAGAAGAAAGCGCGCGCTCTCGCTCAGGAGGAAACTGCGCCTGAAGATTCCGCAAAGCATAAAGATGGGCTAATACCATCGAGCTTTGATCGAGCAGCTTATTTGTGAATGCTTGTTCTTTCTCCGCACTTCCAAAAAACTTAGCAAGCGTTTCATCTTCGACATCTGGGGCGACCATGATCTTTGCAGAAGCTTCCGACAATGGCCTGCTGATCGCAGGCGTCATCTCTCCCTTACGACGAACAGGGGCGGTAGTTTGAACAGTCACTCCCGGTTCGTTCTGCAAAGCCATTCGAATCTCATTCTGTCGCTCAGGCGGAAGCTGCCACACACTTACGTCAACTCGTTGGCTCGTGTGCGTGACCGTGACGGGTTCTCCGAGATCCGCATGCAATTGATGGAGAGTCATCAGAACGTTCAACTGCACTGCATCGAGATTAATCTCTGGTGAAAGCACAGTCTCAGCAACGGACCTCCCAACAGAGGGCTGTGCACGGCCATTTACAGACCCAGAGCCCGGTTCAAGCTCAGCCAAAAGGGAATATGGAAGAGCACTCACCGCAACGAGCGATAAATTATCTTCCGTAATTTCGAAGGTTGCATCCTGAAATTGAAGAGTCATCTTTGCAATGCGCCAGGTCTCAGGTTGAATGCGTAAGCTCACCGAGGATAGTCCATCTGCAGAAAGCTCTGACGTCTTAGTGAAGCTAAGATCCAACTCCTTCCCTTCCGACTTGATAGCTGGCTCTCCGCCTGCAAGTTTTCTCCATGCATCTACGGTTGATGAAGACAACGGAAGATCGATCGCAACACCATTCGCCGCATACTCCTCTCGAAGTGCGATCACTGCAGATTCCTCACCTTCAGCCTCTGAGCTTTTCCATACTGTGGCTCTCCGCGACTTCCACACATCCATTGCTTCAGACTGGCTTTGGTTCTGCCCCTTGAGCAACCTCCGGATGTGCACATGCTGCTTAATGACCTGAGCCGTAGGGATTTCATTGTGCTTGTCGTTCGCAACACAGACCTGACGCAAAACTTCTTTCGCGGACACCGTATGCGTATCGAGCTTGAAGACAACGAGCACCGCTATCACCGCGATCAATGCAGCAAAAGCAATCCCTCTCGCAGGCATAAAGAATGACTGTAGAGCTTCGCGGAATCGCACCCATGACTTCTTCGGCTGTGGCTCAGTCTTTGCCATAAGCGCGTCGAATGACGGCCATGCAGAAGGCGGTTGAGGCATCGATGGAGCAAAGCTCTCATGGTGAGCGTCCAAAATCACGGCAATGTCACGCTCAAGCCGTTCTATCTCGGTTCGGCAAGTCCAGCATGAGTGCAGATGCTGCGCTGTGTTGGCGATCTCGGCCTTTGGCAGTTCCCCATCGAGATACGAAAGCAATTGTTGCGGTGTGAGATGGCTATTCATTGGCGACACCTCTCAGGCGTTCCACTGCAATGGATAACCACTCCGCCGTTGTCGATATACTCACGCCAAGTATCTCTGCGATAGCGCGATAACGCATTCCCTGCATCCTCAAATGAATTCCTAATCTCTGTTCCTTGGGAAGACTCGCCATAGCCTTTGCGACTCGCCGCAATCGCTCACTGCGGGCCGCATTTGCTTCCGGCGTCAATTCTGGAGACCGCAGGCTTTCTAAGATGGCCGGCGCTGCATCGAGTTCGACCCACATAGATCGCCCCTCTCTGCGCCAGTAATCGACGGCTGACTTGGATGCCACGCTATATAGCCAGGCCTGCTCGGACTGGATCATCATTCCCCGATCCACAGCAGTGAAGAGCTTGACAAAGACATCCTGAGTGACGTCTTGCGCGGTCCTGGGATCAAGTCCCTGGCCAACCAGAAAACGGTAAATTGCAAGCCGATGAGCCTCATAGAGAACAGAAACCCGCTCCGATGTAGTCGGAGTTGTGCTCATCGCGGCATCCTGGTTTCTCGGCATTGCTCGATACAAATTGGCCCCGCCTATTGGTCGTTACGTATTAGTCGGTTGGGATACACCATTTTCCGAAATTTATTTTTCCCGTTCTCCCTTGATTCTGCGCTCCATTCGGTTTCACCTCTGCAGAACTTTCGTCAGATCGATCACAACCAAGGGAGCGGTGGTGCTTTACGGCATACCACCACGTAGCCCTGGGCACCTTCGATCACACTCACAGCTCTGTGGTTGGCATCAGCGCTTTAACCATCATGTCGTTATCGCTGCGAACACTGAGGCCAAACGCGTTAAACTGTTGCACTCGTCCCATTTTCCCGAGGATCATAAAGCTAACTGCGCAAGTTGGTCCGTCAGATTTGCCTGATGCACCGACTCCAAACCTTAGGCGAAGCGCCCTTTGTAATTCACAGGTTTTATTACTGAACCCTTCGCTGCAGGAAATGTAAATGCACGCCTCAATGAGATCCGCGTGCTGTTGAACCGCGAAGGCTGAGATGTGGGTAGTATCAGGTGTATAGGTTATGCAAAGAAGAGGGCTTAATGCTGAAGCGGATGAAGCCCGCCAGCAGGCGCAAGGCTGTTCGTCTACGCGAAGAGAAGCTCAAGCCGACAGCGCCGAGTCAGGCATAGAGACACCTATCCCAAAGATCTTCTGCTACGTCCTATGAACAACACTGGGACTGTAGACATCAGTTGGCACAGGAACAGTATCTTCATCAGCGAGGTTTTTCGTTTCGAGGAACTCGGAGTTGGACTGATCGCAGCAAGATTCTATAGAGCGTATTTCCGAGACACGGAGATCGGAGAACTCAATGCGGAGGAACTACGTCTTAGATCTGCACGGCGACTAGGTTAAAGTGTTCTTTCTCATGATGCCGAGCCAGAAGCCATCAGTGTGCATAGAGAGAATTGCTGCTCCTGCCCCTAAGAGATTGTGCGTAGGGAGCATAGCAGCAGACCTCACCTGCGCCAACCTCTGGGGTGACCTTCCAATGCCCTATGGAAGCTTTAGAAGCAGCGTCAGTCGCGTTTCGGTATTGCCCATGGCACGCGCGAGATTGAGCTTCGCGATGTTGTTTGCAAAGACACTGTCGATGCGGTCCAGTTCCGCGTTCGCGACAGCTTCCTGGGCTTGAACAACTTCTACATTGTCCGTGACGCCAGCTTCATATCTCTGCCTGGTTAGCTCTAGAGTTTGCTGATTGACTTTCAGGTTCTCTTCCGCCACGGCCACTTGCTTCATGGTCGTTTGGAGATCGAGAAACGCGCTACGGATATCGCTCTCGATTTTGTCATGCAGGTTATCCAGTTCCGAGCGTCGTTGAACGAAGGTTGCGTCAGCCTGCTGTATGTCGCCTTCTGTGCGGCCGCCTCGCCAGACTGGAATACTCAACGTCGCTGTTCCCGAGAACGTTCGGTGGGATTGGTCCGGGTTGATCCCGTTGACTCCGTAATCTCCGCTCACGGCCAAAGATGGAAGGCGCTCCGCGCGCGCGGCAGACTTCGCCAGTTCTGATGCACGTAGTTGCGATGCCGAGACCTTCAGGTCCTGACGGCTGAGGTATGCCTGGGCAAGCGCGTCCTGCAGGTTGATATCTGGCCCAGCAGCGAACGGAATGTCGTCCGAGATTTCAAATTCGTCATTGGGCGGCAGCCCTGTCATGCGCGCCAGATTGATCTTTTGTTTTGCCAGATCGTTCCGCAGGGATTCAAGGCGCTGCTGATCAGTGAGCACTTCGATGTGGCTCTTGTTCAGGTCTGTGAGTGACAGGACCCCTGCTGTACGTTGATCGGTCGCCTGTCTGTAAAGAGCAGTCGCGGTGGTCAACTGAGCCTGAGCAGACGTGAGGCGCGCTTTTGCCGCGACGACCTGCAAATACGATCCCCCGACAGCAAGCACCACCATATCGCGCGCATCCTTGAGAGCGTACTGCTGGGAGCGGGCGAGTTCCTGTGCAGAGCGATAGTTTTTCCATGCAGTCATGTCGCCGATGGTCTGAGTCAAGTGAGCACGCAGATCGAAGTAGTTGTAAGGGCCCACGATGCTTGGTATCGACAATCCTGCGATGTTGGTGTTCAGCCGGATTCCTGCAACCTTGAGGTTGGTTTGTTGGATTGTCTCGCTGGCGTCCGCGGTGATATTGGGCAGCAGCGCGCTTCGAGCGACTTTCGCTTGCCCCTGCGCCTGACGCATAGCCTGCGCCATGCCCTCCGCTCCAAGGTTAAAGTCCAATCCGCGCTGAACTGCGTCGAGAAAGGAAAGCGTTCCGGTGAAGGGTGTCTTCGCCGTGCTTCGGATACTTCCAGCATAGGGTCCAGAAGCCTGAACAGATGTGTTCAAAGTATTTACGCTTGTGGTTGTTCCAGCAATGGGAGCCTGGGTCGCAGTCACCGAACCACCCTGCGCATCTGTTCCACGCAACGGCAGTTGATTCGCGAGGCTGCCCTGTGTGGCAGAGCCTGACGAGCTGAGTTGTGCCAAGGCGGCCGGAGCTGTAAGCGCCAGTGACATGACTAGACCGAAGGCCGAGGTTGAGCGCTTGGTGAGTGGATTCATGAGGGTCGTTTTCTCCTTAGCCAAGTTGTTTCCGGAAGCGCCAGATGCTCAGGGAAACCAGCACAACGGTGAATGCGAGTAATGCCAGAAAGTGAGGCCACAGCGTGCCGATTCCGCTGCCTTTGAGCATGCTGGCCCTCGCGATGACGCCAAAGTGATAGATCGGATTGAACTGTGTCAGCGGCTGCATCCAGTGCGGCATGGCTTCCATTGGAGTCAGGGCACCGGAGAGGCTTGAAAGTGGCGGGTTCACAAAGAAGCTGGTGAGCTGTGCCTGTTCTGCGGATTTCGTGAACGTCGCAATAAAGGTGCCGATGCCTATCCCCGAAAGGAGACACAGAGCCGCCCCGCTGAAGACCAGTGCAAAGCTGCCGTGGAATGGCACATGGAACACGGCGCGCATGATGCCGACAGCACCCAGCGCCATGAGGCATAACAGAAGGAAGATGGGAGTGATCTTCGCGATGATGATCTCAGAGGTGGATGCGGGTGACATCAGAAGTTGCTCGATAGTCCCGGCCTCTCGCTCCTTCACCATCGTTGCGGAGGAAACCAACGATCCGTTCAGGATGCAAAGGAGGCCGAAGACGCCCGTGACGGTGAACCAGGACGACACCATTCCCGGGTTGTAAAGAAACGAGGGCTGTAGGCTGACGCGTCCCTTGCTTGCCACAACTGGAACAGCTATCTGAGCGAACTTCGCCTGCAGCCCAGATGATGGCAAAGTGGCCGTGTAGCTGGCGATCACGCCCTGAGCGTATGTTCTAGCAATCGTTGCGGTGTTGGCATCCATTGCGTTGAGTAGGAACTGCACGGTGGCCGGCCTACCCCGTTGTAAATTGCGCGCATAGTCATACGGCACAACAAGACCTGCCTGAACCTTGCCCTGCGTGATCGCATCGGTTAGTTGGACCGGTGAAAAGTACGTGCCCGTCAGCCTAAAGCTTTCGCTCTCGCTCAGGGCGGCGATCAGTTCGCGACTTTCCGGAGTATGGCTTTCGTCGATGACTCCAAGGCGAAGATTCTGCACCTTCGAGTTCAGCACGAAGCCAAAGAGCAAAAGCTGCAGGACCGGTGGCACGATGAGGGACATGGCAACACGGCGGTCTCTTCGAATTTGTTCGAACTCCTTCCGGATGAGAGCAAGGAGACGCGGGCTGAAGAATCTCTTGAAATTCATAACGCTCCTTATGCCTGAACCTGCATGCGCCGCATGGTTCTCCAGGCGAGCACGTAGAACACCAGTCCCGTGAAAGCAATGATCAGAATCTCAAACCAAGTCGAAGGCCACCCCCCGCCTTGCAGGAACGCATCACGGACCACATAGATGTAGTGCTTGCCCCATACAAAGTCTGATATCCATCGAATTTGCGGCGGGATGTTATCAATCGGAAAGATCAGGCCGGAGAGAAGAAACACAATCAAAAAGCCGCCCAGCGCAACGGCCTGCATCGCAGCGACTCGGCTGGGAATGGCAGCTCCGACCATCGTCCCAAAGGAAGCGACACAGAACGCGTAGAGAACGGTTGCAACGAGGAACGAACTGGGGTCTCCAACAAAGCTCAAACCGAAATAGAAGTGCAGGAGGAAGAGAAGAGGGATGCCTTCCGCGATTCCGACTAGGGTGAACGCGAGGATCTTACCGAGCAGAAATTCATGGGCGGAGATGCTTGATACATATACCTGGAGGATGGTCTTGTTCTCTCCTTCTTTAGCCATAGCCAGTGATGCCAGTAGCGGCGCGAACATGGACATTGCCAGCACAAAGACGCCGGGGCCGGAATACTTCTTGCTGTCGAGACCTGGGTTGTACCAAAGTCTTATCTCGGCCTGCACCGGCTGCGGACTCGCTGCTCCACTATGCGAAGCGTTGTACGCATTCACAATGGCAGTGGCATACCCTGCAACCAGGCTCGCTGTGTTCGAGTCGGAGCCGTCGACCAGGAACTGTACCGGGGTGCTCTGCCCGCGCACCATATCGCGGCCAAAATGCTCAGGGATAATCAACACCGCTCTTGCCTTGTTGCTGACAAAGGCGTCCTGCGGCTGTCGATCACTGGGCCACGAGACCACATATAGCGAGGTAGAGGCACGGAAGGAATCGACAAGCTCACGTGAGTTGGTGGAGCCGTCGAAGTCCTGCACGATGATGGGCAGGTGGCTCACCGTGAGCGCAATCGAGGACCCCATAAGCAGTAGGATGAAGACGGGCAACACCAGCACAAGCGCCAGGGCGAGCCGATCACGGACGATCTGAATCAGTTCTTTACGAATTTGTGCAAGGATTCGCTTCATAGGGTTATCTGCCTAGTCTTCTGAGGCGACTTTTCCTTCCTGACGCGCTTTCTCAACAGTTCCGATAAACACGTCTTCCAACGAGAAGCGATCTTCGCGAGCGTTCAACACATGAACGCCGTGCTTGAGCAGTTCGTCGGTGGTGTGTCGAATGCCGATTTCGGGCGACTCGTTCGTGATGACATGCAGCCGGTCGCCAAACAACGAAACCTTCCAGCGATCCATGGTTTGCTTGAGTACATCGGCGGCCTTCTGTGGCTGATCGGTGATGAATTCGAGCAGATGGCCTTCCTGTCGGCTCTTGATCTCGGAAGGTGTTCCTTCAGCTACGAGTTCTCCGGCCACCATGAAGCCGAGGCGATTGCATTGCTCTGCTTCTTCCAGGTAATGCGTGGTCACGAGGATGGCTGCACCGAGATCAGCAAGCCGATTGATGATCGTCCAGAAAGCTCTTCGCGCAAGCGGATCAACGCCGGATGTGGGCTCATCCAGGAAAAGAACGCTTGGCTCGTGCATGATTGCGGCACCTAACGCAACGCGTTGCTTCCAACCTCCGGGTAAGCTTCCAGTGAGCAGTTTCTCTTTACCTTCGAGCCCTGAAAACGAAAGCGCCCAGCGTCGCTTCTCCACTCGCTCCGATTCTGGAACGCCGTACACGCCAGCAAAAAACTCCAGGTTTTGCTCTATGGTCAGGTCGTCATAAAGCGAGAACTTCTGCGACATATAGCCAATGCGTTCGCGCACTGCCTGCGAGCGCAGACTTCCGGTCTCGCCTGCCAACTGCATTTTGCCTGACGATGGCGCGAGCAAACCGCACAGCATCTTGATGGTTGTTGTCTTGCCGGCGCCGTTCGCTCCAAGCAAGCCATAGATTTCACCATAGCGAATCTGAACGTTCACATGCTTGACCGCCATAAACGATCCAAACTGCTTCGTCAGGTCCGTTGCGCCAATCGCAATCTTCCCTCGAAGGTCCGCATGATCGTGGTGGCCTGGGAATGGAGCAGAACTGATCTCTTGTCCGAGACCGCGGAGCGTTGCAACAAAGGCATTCTCAAGCGTTGGTTCGTCGGTTCGTATCTCTGAGATCTGGAGTTGCGCGGCACTGAGGGTGCTTTCCACCAACGCCGTAGCAGCTTTGGGATTGGGAACAAGGAGATCCAGTCGATCGCCGAAGCGCTGCACATCCAGAATCTCCTGCCCAGTGCCTGCATTCTGCGAGAGAAGCATCTCCGCCTTGGCCAGGTCAGGCGTGCGCAATTCCAAACGCTTGGCATGAAGGCTGTCTCGCAACTGCGATGGCGTACCCGTCTGATGGATCACGCCCTCATGCATCAGAGCGACTCGATGGCACCGCTCGGCCTCATCGAGATACGGCGTGGCCACCATGATCGTCAGACCCTCTGCGGCCAAGTGAGCCAACGCATCCCAGAACTCACGACGGGACACGGGATCGACGCCAGTGGTGGGTTCATCCAGAAGCAGAACCCGCGGCTGCGGTACCAGAGCGCATACCAGTGCCAGCTTCTGCTTCATGCCGCCGCTCAACCGTCCTGCCAGCCGATCCTGAAAGCGATCCATGTCAAACAGCTTCAGATACTGCAGCGCGCGCGTTGCTATCTCGTCCGACGGCACACGGCGGAGATCGCCGATGTAGCGGATGTTCTCCGCGACTGTGAGGTCGGGATAAAGACTGAACGTTTGCGTTAGATACCCAGTCTTGGATCGCGCATCTCTTGCAGGCTGTCCGAAGATTTCGACCGCGCCGGAGGTGGGCTCCATCACGCCCGCGAGAATCTGGAAGGTCGAGGTCTTACCCGCACCATCGGGGCCAATGAGGCCAAAGATCTCCCCCGGCGCGACATCGATGTCGATGCCGCGCACCGCCTCGACAGCTCCGTAATGCTTCACAATCTGCGAAGCGTGTATCGCGCTGTTGCTCGCCTGCGGAGCAACAACGGACGCCGACTGGATGGAATCGAGCGCGGCCATTAGCGCTTCCGCTGCGAGGGCCACGCATCGCCCTGCACGAGAATCTCGCCGTCGGAAGGCATACCGGGTTTGGCGTAACCGATGCCGCTCTTCAGTTGCAACTTGACGCCGACGACCTGCTTCACACGATCGTCACGGAAGTAAGTGTTCTCCGGCGTGAAGGTGGCCTGGGGATCAATGCGGATCACACTAGCGTCCAGCGGTGCCTTCGGGTTCGAGTCAAGATAGACATGAGCCTGCTGACCGATCTTGACCTTCCCAATCTCGCCTTCCGGGATAAATCCACGAAGGTACACCTTGCTGAGATCGAGAAGAGTCACGATGGCCGTCCCGGCCGTGACAACCTCTCCCGGCTCAGCCGCGCGTGTGATCACCGTGCCCGCAAACGGAGCGCGGATGACAAGATCCTGCCGATTTGCCTGCGCTTCAACGAGCTCGTACTTCGCCTGCTGCGATGCAGCAGCAGCACTTGCAACCTCGGCGTTCTGCTGCAACATTTGTCGCCGAACGCCAGCAACCTGCGCCTCGCGAATACTAGGATTCGTAAGGTTTGCCCGTGCCGTCGTGAGCGAGCCGCGAGCCGCTTCAACGCGCCGCTTTGCCGCCACCACCGCCGCTTCCTGCTGATCGGCAGTAGACACGGATTGTTTGCCTTGGCGTTCTGAAACAGCTCCAGTTTGAGCGAGACGCGTGTACGCATCCTTATCGAACTGCGCCAGCTTGAGCGAAGCCTCCTGCTGAGCCAGATCGGCTTCGGCAGCAGACAAATCGGCATCGGCCTGGCGAACGCGTCCCGCAGCGTCTTCCTTAGACTGACCCGCGGATAACTGATTCTGGTTGAGCTGCTCCTGTAGAACTGCAACCTGGGCCTGGGCCGATTGCGTCTTGGCATCGGCTACGGTGAGAGCCGCCTGTGCCTGCTCCTCACGGGCGCGTACCTGTGCATCATCGAGCACAGCGATCACGTCGCCGGCCTGGACCTGATCTCCTTCTCGGACACGAACTTCGAGGACGCGGCCAGTCGTCTTGGAGGCGACCGCGGAGTCATCTCCTTCGATCCTGCCGCTCAAGTCGACAACATTGGGAGACACCGACGGCGAAGCAAAGAATACCCGCCACACAACAAGCGCGACAGCGATAAGGACAACCAGAATGAGAACTCTGCGAAGGGCTACGGCTTTCGTCTTGGTCGCATCAGGCGCGGCTGACGAAACCTGTGGGTTTGCAGCATCGTTCGTTGTAGTGGTCATAGTGAGTTCCGCTTCCTTTGCGATTTCTTTGTCGTCTTTGGCTTCACAAGCTTCTTGGGTGGATGGATATACGCCAACGAAAAGTCTGCGATGTGATCCGCGATGCGCTCGATCTGTTCAGGAGAAAAGCGCATCTCCGGCCAGAGCCGGACGAGGATCGGGCGTGCATGGACGTAGTGCGTTACTTGTCCGAGAATGCTATGCGTGCAAAGCCGCGTCGTTTCGTGGTCCGGCGGCAACTTGAGGATGGCCCCGACCGAGGTGCGAATGTGGTCGTAGAGCGGACGAATGGTCGTCTCGATCTCGTCCGTCAGAACGGTCGTTGGATTCGCAAGCTCTTTCAGCATCAACCGGAAATGCAGCCCCGACTGCTCGTGATTCGCGACGATGCGCTCAAGCAACCCTCGGATGAGTTGACGCAGGCTTTCCTTCGGATTTGCAGTGCCGAGGGCCGCCTGTCTGGCCAGTTCCGTCCTCGCGTCCGAGTTTGTTACGAACCGAATGACGGCGCGATATAGGGCCAGCTTATCGCCGAAATGGTAACTCACAAGAGCAATATTTACGTCGGCACGGCGACAAATTTCACGCACCGTGGCTCCGTCGTACCCGCTCTCGGAAAAAACTTCAATCGCGGCTTGAAGCAGCTTGTCGCGTGTTTCTAACGCTGGGGTCTGAGCGGCTTGGACTTTTCTTTGGGGCATCGTTTGCGTTAAACACCTGTTTAGGTTTTATAGTTAAACCCGTGTTTAAGGCAAGCCCCACCCACGCTACTACGCGTCCGGGGCAAGCCTCGAACGGCAAGACTCGTTGAATTACCCCAGAGGAGGTTTCGCATCTATGAAGTTCTATCGTTTGCACTGGTATCACGTCGGCGGTCTGTTATTCGTCGCGATTGCCTATGGGATGGGCTTTTGGGGAGACAACTTCAACCGGATACAAGTCATCCTTGTGTACAGCTTCATGGCGATGCTGCTGCATCAGTTTGAGGAATACGCGATGCCGGGCGGATTTCCGGGAATCGCCAACATCCTCCTGATGGGCGAGAAGCAGGCGCCGGACCGCTATCCACTCAACGCCAACCAGGTGCTGATCAGTAACGTCTTTTTGACATACCCGTTCTACGTCATCCCGATCTTCTTCCCGCAATTCATCTGGCTGGGCATCATGCAGATAGGCCAGGGGCTGATTCAGGTTCCCCTTCATGGTGTCGTGATGAACGTGAAGATGAAGACTCCCTACAACCCCGGCATGCTCTCCTGCGTGCTCGTACAACTCCCTATAGGGGTTTACTACCTCTGGTATGTGACAGCGCACCATCTTGCGAGCACAACCGATTACGTTCTCGGTTCGATCGCTGCTTTGCTTTCGATCGTGGTCTTGTGGCTGGGGCCCATTGCGCTGCTTCGCAGCCGGGCATCGAAGTATCCCTTTGCTCCGCAGCAAATGTATGGCTACGCAGCAGACAAGGTCAAAGCCACGCTCCGCTCATAAGCGGCAACGACCGACAACCTCATTAGCTTGCGCGGTGACGGACCACCTTCGCGCAAAGGATAACTATGCAGCTTACTGGCAACACGATTTGGTGACGGGGGGACGGCAGCGGAATAGGCATGGGTCTTGCCTTCGCTTTCCACGCTCTCCGCAATCACGTCATCATCGCAGGAAACGCGAGGCTGCACTGCAGCGCGTCACGGAGGCATACTCCGGTATGGAGTATGTCGGCGCCGATCAAAGCGTGGCGTCCGGTGTTGAAGAGCTAGCCTCAGCGGTATCCAAAGCTGAATGTCCTGATTAACAATGCCAGAATGCAGCGCGTGGAAGACCTCACCCACGGGCATACTGCGGATACCGAAGCGACGATTCACACAAACCTGCTCAGTCCCATTCGACTGACTGCGGCGCTCATCCAGCCTCTTCTCGCGCAGCCAAAAGCACCATCATCAATGTCTCGTCCGCACTTGGCATGATGCCTCGCCTAACGCGTCGAAGGCGTGTTGAGCGGCCTTTCTGCGATTAAACGGCGAGGTATGTGCCTACCCCAAGGCGATACGATCAGTAGCAATAAACGCCGCTCTAATCACTGATGGATCGCTGACGACAAGCCAGCTTCTCGGAACTTATCACAGGACTTCCGACAGTTGAGTTCTTTAGTAGTGCTTCACGTCGGGATCGTAAATGGTGGCCTGACGCGCAATCATCATCCAGCTGCCTTCGGTGTACTGCCAGACATTGGTGGAACGGCGATGTAGCAGTTTGCCTTTCTCGGGACCGAATGCTGGCGTATAGGTGTCTTCTCCCATGGTGACAGCGACATTGCCGAAAAATTCGATCTTCTCAATCGTGGTCTTGTAACCGGTCTCATAGTCGAGCTGACCGTTCTTCATCCCTTCGAAAATCTCAGCGCGCGTGAGCACTGTATTGTTGGGGCCATTGACGATCATCTGTGGCGACCACAGCTTTTCAAGGGCGACCTGGTCATGGGTGGCGAGGGCCTTACCGAGTGCTTGGCCGGCCATTCCCAGTTTCCGTTTCGCATCTACATCCTGGGCATGCGCGGCGGAAAGGGGTGCGAGGAGCGAAAGCAGCAAGAGAGCACGAAGAAGCATTGCAAAGACCTCCTGAAACGGGATGGTTCAAGTGTCCATTTACAAGCGTCGAATGTAAAGGTAGTGGATCGAACGTCCGTCCGGGGCGAGACTCAGTCAATTAAGTGACAAGTCCTGATAAACGCCGTTACCGGAGGCTGTTTACCGCCGAACTCACTTACTCCAACCCCACAAACGCAGCCCACGTCGCATCCTCCACCGCCACACCCTCTGCCATCGCTTCCTTGCGCAACCGCAGCGTGCTCTCTCCAGGATACCTCGGCCGCTCACCCTCGCGCAAAGGCCGCGCGCCGCCTCAATCGCCGCCGGGTCTGCCGTCAACTCACCCTCCGCATCCCAGCCGCCGGGGAAAGGCAGTGGCTCGCCGCGCTGCCGATACTTCGCCAGCGTCCCATACGAAAACTGGCTCATCGCAAAATCCAGCACCAGGTGCTCGCCGTTCGAGCGCGGCGCCGCCATCACCAGCGGATTGGGGCCGAGATGGTTATATGGATTCTAGGGGTGCAGGGGTTTCTTGCCCACTGACCATCGCTGGTTAGGGTTAAGACAACAGACAGCGATACTCAATACCTATCTCAACGAACACTTTTCGACATCCACTAGTGCTTCAAATTATTGATTCTAATGGCTATACCCAGATGAGATTCGAACCCACGTACCGCCTCGAAAGAAGCCACGCAAACATTAACTGTAAGAAAAAAATGGCGCGAGAAGCCCCGGAACGGATCTTTGGCATACCAGCAAACGTCTCTCGGGCCCCCATGAGGTTCAGAGAGACCAGAGCCGCTGGACACAATCGCTTCAGCAAGTTTCCGAAGCAAACCACTGGCGGAGACGAATGTGACGCTTCATCGACGTAAACAGCCCCATGTACTCAGTCTCTATCACTCACTCAAACGGCTACAAGAATCGTCGGCAGCCCAAGCGTAAAGCACATCGCAAGCATCCTTCAACACTCTCTGCGCACTCCAACTCCTTGCATGCGTTCTTGCATTTTGAGGTGATACCACGATGGCGCGTCCGTACTGGTCCGGTCAGATTCAAATCTCGCTCGTCAGCTTTGGGGTAAAGCTCTTCGTCGCCACTGAAGCCAGAAGCCAAATTAACTTCCACCAGATCGACCGCAACTCAGGCGAACGGGTGAAGCACCAGAAGGTGTTGGCATCGGCAGTTGAAAGCGATCCAGAGGATGCCGCAGCACCAGTCGAGCACTCGCAGATTCTCAAGGGATACGAGTATTCCAAGGGACAATACGTCACCTTCGAAGCCGAAGAGATTGCGGGGTTGCGCGTGCCCTCCAAGCACACCATGGAGGTCACGCAGTTCGTCAGCGCGAGCGAAATCGATCCCGAGTATTTTGAGAAGCCTTACTTCGTAGTGCCCGAAAATGCTGCACAGAGCGAGGCCTTTGCCACCGTGCGCAAGGCTCTCATCGAAACCAAGAAGCTCGCTCTCAGTAAAGTTGCCTTCGGCGGCCGCGAGCACATCGTCGCGATTGCCCCAGCGGGGTCGGATGCGCACGGCGGCATGATGGCTTATACCCTGCGCTACGCCGCCGAACTGCGTGACTCCACCCAATACTTCCGCGATATTCGGCAACACAAGGTGGAAGCCGATTCGCTGGCTCTGGCCAAGGAACTCATTAGCCGCAAGAGCGGACACTTCCAACCAGATAGCTTTGAGGACGGTTACGAGATTGCGCTCAAGGAAATGGTCGACGCCAAGCTGGCGCATCTGCCGCTCCCCAAGGAAGACGCGCCAGCACCGCAACGCGGCAAGGTCATCAACCTCATGGATGCGCTCAAGCGTTCCGTCGCGAGGCGCAGCACGGAAGAGGACGAGCAGCCTATCCCGGCGAAAACAAAAAAGCCAGCTTTGAAGCTAGTCAAAAACGGTAGCGCCAAGAAGCCCACCACCAAACACGCAGCGAGCAAGCCTACACGGCGGAAATCGGCCTAAGCGATGACCACGAAAAAGGCCACGGCGAAAAAGCATGTCGCGAAGCCAGCGACCGCAAAGAAGTCGACAGCGAAGAAAGCGTCCTCAAAGCCTGCATCGACACCTTCCAGCAAAGTGGACGAGCAGTTAGCGAGCTATCGCTCGATGCGCGATTTCAAGATCACAGACGAACCCAGCGGAAAGACGACCAAATCTTCCGATGCGAAACAACATCCCTTCGTCGTTCAAAAGCACGCGGCCTCACATCTGCATTACGACTTCCGACTTGGATGGAATGGTGTGCTCAGGAGCTGGGCTGTGGCGAAGGGCCCAAGCTACAACGTCAAGGACCGTCGGCTGGCTGTACAGGTAGAAGACCATCCCATGGAGTACGGCGGCTTCGAGGGCATTATCCCCAAAGGCCAATACGGTGGTGGCACGGTGATGCTATGGGATCAGGGCACATGGGAGCCACAGCCCGGCCAGGATGTGGACGAAGGTCTACGCAACGGCTCGCTGAAGTTCATCCTTCGCGGAAAGAAGCTTCTGGGCAAATGGACCCTGGTGCGCATGCACACCGCACCCGGCGATAAGAGTTCGCGTTGGGGATCGAGTTCAAAACCGAACTGGCTGCTGATCAAGGAGCATGACGACTTCGAACGTGGCCCCGAGTCCCCTGCGATCACCGACGAGAAGCCAGACTCCGTCGTCACTGGCCGAACCATGGAGGCAATCGCCGCGCAGGAAGATCACGTGTGGAACTCCAAGGATACGGCTGGCGACGGACAAGCCTGGTATCGGCAAGCAACGCAAGAAAAGTCCGTTCCCCCAAAGACCAAAGCGACTCGGCAGCCCAGCCCAACCAAGAGTCCTGCAAGAACGGCTCGTCCTTCTATGCTCCAAGATCTGCCCCGCGAAGAGCAGCCCAAGTTTCTTTCGCCGCAACTTGCGCAGGAAGCCATCGCACCACCTGAAGGTGCTGAGTGGCTGCACGAGCTCAAACTCGACGGCTACCGTATTCAGGCGCGCAAGTCTGGTGCCTCCGTGACATTACTTACACGCAAGGGACTGGATTGGACTCATCGCATGCGCCCAATCGTGGACGCCCTCGCGCAGTTGCCCGCCGAGCAGGCGACACTTGATGGTGAGGTCTGCGTCGTCGGTGCAGACGGCACCACCAGCTTTGCGGACCTGCAGGCATGGTTCCAAAGCGCCACACCGGCGCCCCTGACCTACTTTGCATTTGACCTGCTCCATCTCGATGGCGGCAACACGCGCCATCTGCCTCTGCTCGAACGCAGATCTTTGCTTACTGATCTGCTATCCAACGTCGTCTCCGAAACCTTGCTGCTCTCCGACCACATCACCGGCAGCGGTGAGCGGTTCTACCAGAGCGCCTGCGAACACCACGCCGAAGGCATCGTATCGAAGCTCGCGAGTTCTCCCTACACCGGCACCCGCAGCACCACGTGGCTGAAGTCCAAATGCCTGCATGAGCAAGAGTTTGTAATAGGTGGCTACACCGACTCCAGCGAAGGCCCCGAGCGCATCGGCTCGCTTCTTCTCGGCGTCTACGAGAACAAGCAACTGCTCTACGCCGGGCGCACGGGAACAGGATTCACTAAAAAGCTCAAACGCAGCCTCTATCAGCAGCTTCACTCCACAGAGCAAAAGCAATTCCCTTTTGCCAAGCGCCCCAGCGACGCCCGTAGCGACGTTCATTGGGTCACCCCGAAGTTCGTCGCGCAAGTTCGCTTCGCCACCTGGACGGCCGACAATCTGGTGCGCCAGGCTGCGTTCCTCGGTCTGCGCGAGGACAAATCACCTGAAGAAGTGCACCGCGAGCAGCCCACCGTCTCCCCTATCCCTAAGCGCGCACGCAAATCAGCGCAGCAGACTGAGACCACCGCTACTCCTGCACGCGGCCGCACCAAAGCGTCGCTTGCGACGGTGCAACCACGGGCGGCAAAGCTCAACCAGGCGAAGCCTCAAGCGCCCCCGCCGAATCCGCTTCCTATTCGGCTTACTCATCCGGAAAAAATAATCGATCCGCAAAGCCAGCTCACCAAGAGCCAGTTGGCCGATTTTTATTGGGCCATCGCGGACCGCATGTTGCCATACGTGGCCGACCGCCCACTCTCGCTAGTACGCTGTCCCGACGGCGCTGGCAAACCGTGCTTCTTCCAGAAACACACAAACCACATGCTGCCGCCGGGCATCGGCTCTGTGATGGTGAAAGACAAAAAGACCGGAAAGCTTGATCCGTACATCACCCTCAATACGCGCGAGGCGCTTGCAGGCCTCGCGCAAATGGGTGTGCTTGAAGTGCATCCGTGGAGCTCGAGCAACAGCGACCTTGAACATCCGAATCGATTGATCCTCGACCTCGACCCGGATGAATCTTTGCCATGGTCAGCCTTGACCGCTGCAGCTACTGACGTCCGTGCGCGGCTAAAGAAACTCGGACTCATTAGCTTCCTGAAGAGCACCGGTGGCAAAGGGTTACATATTGTTGCGCCGATTCAACCAACCATAACCTTTGCCGAAGTCAAAGAAGCCGCTCACCGCATCGTGCTTGCCATGGAACACGATAGCCCGAAACTTTACCTGACACGGATGACCAAAGCCGCCCGCGTCGGCAAAATCTACCTCGACTATCTGCGCAACGAACGTGGCGCCACGGCGGTCGCACCCTTCAGTCCACGTGCACGACTTGGCGTACCAGTTTCCCTGCCTCTGCCTTGGAGCGCGCTCCAGCTTTCGGAACGCCCCATCTTCTCAGTTTCCGATTTTGAGCAATGGAGGCCCAAGCTAAGCTCAGATCCCTGGAAACTAATGGCTTCTACCAGGCAGTCGCTTGATCTGAGTCAACTCAAGTCTCTTTCGAATTCAGGGTGAGGTGGGTCTGCCTGCATTGGCCTACTATGTTGTGGATTCGAGGTTCTACAGGAGCAACGGGCTAATGCTTCATCAAACCAAAGTCTCGGAAGCTCAACATAAGCTGACCAGCCTTCAATTATTTATAAGCATACGGACTCGCCAAGCGAAATTTTGCAAGTACGACCTTCTTGGCTCCTGCAAATCGCATCTGAGTTCTTAGACATTTTAGGGAGACAACAAATGATTATCCTACTTATCGTGCTTATCCTTGTATTTGGCTTTGGCGGCTATCGCATGGGACCTGGTCTCGGTTACTACGGAGGCGGAGGCCTGAGTTTAATCCTTACTATCGTGCTTATTTTGCTTCTCTTAAGAATTTTTTAAACCTCGAACTCATCGCAAGAATCGGTTTCCTTTCACTCGAGCGGGAGTGGATGTCATGCATGACACCCACTCCCGCTCGACATGAAGTATATCTATTCGGCAGACTGCAAACCTTCACGAGACTCAAACGAATCGTCCAGATACTGTGCCAGGCGTGGTAACGCTCAAACACAAGTAGGTGTCCTAGGAAAGATAGGCAGCTTCTCTAGAAGCTATAGCCTGCAGGGAGATTTCATGAACGCCTCGGACATTCTCGTAGAACGCCTTCTCGCTTGGGGCGTAGACACTATTTTTGGCCTACCCGGCGACGGTATTAACGGCGTCATGGAAGCTCTTCGCAAGGCACAAAACAAGATTCGCTTCATCCATGTTCGACATGAAGAGTCTGCAGCATTTATGGCCTGCGCATATGCCAAGTTTACTGGCCGACTAGGTGTTTGCCTCTCGACCTCTGGTCCAGGTGGCATCCACCTACTGAACGGACTTTACGACGCAAAAATGGATCAGCAACCCGTGCTAGCGATTACGGGAATGCAGTTTAACGATGTCACTGGAACCTTTCAGCAGCAGGATGTCGAACTCGACAAAGTCTTCATGGATGTGGCCTGCTACAACAACCGCGTGATGAGCGGCGCACACATGGAATCCGCTGAAAAAGCTTTTGGGGATGGACTCGGAGAAGAAGGTTCGTTATGCAATCGTGGGCGTAGGCGACATCGCACAAGAGGACATGATGCCCGGCGTCGAACACATACGGGAAACTCCACCATCACAGCACTCATCAACTCGGATCCCAAGAAGGCCTCTGAGCTTGGCGAGAAATACGATGTGGCCGCCACATACAGCTATGAAGAGTTTGCACAGGCGCTGCAGTCAGGTACCTTTGATGCAATCTACCTGGCGACTCCAAACTGGCGCCACGCGGAGTTCATCGTGCCGGCTCTGGAAGCAGGCATTCATGTACTCACAGAGAAGCCACTTGAAATATCGACGGCCAAGTGCAAGGAGATTCTCGCAGCGGAGAAGGCTTCGACCGCAAAGCTCATGGTGGCGTATCGCCTACACTTCGAGCCAGCCACGCTGGACACCATCGAGAAGGTTCGTTCCGGTAAACTCGGGCGTGTTCATCTCTTCTCCTCGAACTTTGCGCAGCTCGTCGACCCCAAAAACCACCGTGCTCACTCTGGCAATCTAGCGGGGCCCGTGCTCGACATGGGACCGTATCCGGTGAACGCTGCTCGCTACATCTTTGGCGACGAACCGACGGAGGTTGTGTCCGCCGCAGGCACGAAGCACCCAGAATCCGGAATCGATCAGGACTTCGCAGACACCGTCGCCGTTACGCTGCGATTCCCCGGCGAGCGACTTGCTCAGTTCAATGTCTCGTACTTCGGTAACCCCATCAATACCCTTCTAGCCGTGGGCGAGAAAGGCAGCGTACAACTGGATCCGGCTTACGTGTTCGGCAAGGGTTTGGAGCAGACGGTCACCATCGGCGAAGAGAAGACATCTCAGACCTTCAAGAACACCGATCATTTCGGCGGAGAAATGAAGTACTTCTCCGATTGCATTCTGAACGACGTCTCTCCCGAGCCCGATGGCGAAGAGGGATTCGCAGATGTGCGTGTACTCGAGGGGATTCTCGAAGTGCTCAAGACCGGCCAGTCTCTGAAGCTCGAACCGTTCTCCCGTTCAAAGCGCATCGACATCGCAGCGCAGAAAGTGATGCTCGCAGCCATTTCTACTCCGGAATTGGTCGACGCAAAGAATCCCGGCAAAGGCGTCGAGAAGCAGCCGAAAAACTAGGGCAATCCCGCTAATCTGATGCCGTTCGGGCCACGGCCTTGAGCGGCATTTCTTTTCGCCCGCTGCTTTATTGCGAGATGAAACCAAAGGATCTTCCTGTCCGATTTCCGCTCGCAGATGTGTGCATCGGCTCGCCCCAATTCGGCTAAATCATTGATAGGCTAGAATCATAGCCTCGATAACCGAAGGCAAGGCGGATACATGAGCGCGTTTCAGGAAGTAATCGAAAGCAACTCCTCCACAATTCTCACGGGCTGGCTGAGTGAGATGGCGAACAGCACGCGTCGCAGTGATTTAATGAGCGACGTCGAACTCAAGCAGCAAGCAGCTGAACTCCTGCGACTCGTCATCGATGCCTCGCAGATCAATGCAGACGTGCAATCGTCGGACTTCCTCACGACCCGCGAGTTTCTTGACGACGTGGCGAAGAGCCGCATGGAGCAGGGCTTCACTCCGGCCGAGACCGCGATGTTCGTCCTCTCGATGAAGCAGCCCATCTTCAACGCTCTCAGCGAGAAGCTGAAGGGCAAGCCAGAGCAGTTGATCCAAGAGATTTGGACCGCCGGCAACCTCATCGACAAGCTCTCCATGCTGACCGTCTCCACCGCCGTCGCATTCCGCGAAGCCACCATCCAGCGCCAGCAGGAAGAGATGCTCGAGCTCTCCACCCCGGTCGTGAAGCTCTGGGACGGCGTACTCGCACTGCCGCTCATCGGCACACTCGATAGCGCACGCACCCAGGTTGTGATGGAGTCGCTACTCACCGCGATCGTCGAGACAAACAGCCAGGTCGCGATCATTGACATCACCGGCGTGCCGACCGTCGACACCCTCGTCGCGCAGCACCTGATCAAGACAATCACCGCAGCTCGACTGATGGGCGCCGATTGCTACCTGAGCGGCATTCGCCCGGCGATTGCTCAGACGATCGTCCATCTCGGCATTGAACTGAGCGACATTCAGACCAAAGCGAAGCTTGCAGACGCATTTGCAATCGCACTCGCTCGCCTGGGCAAGACCGTCGTGAACGTCAAGACCCCGACGTCGAACACAACCACAAAGCAGAAGGAATTCTAAGCATGGATCGCATTCCTATCCTCAAGGTAGGCGACTGCCTTTTGGTCACGATTCAGGTGGACATGCATGACGAGCTAGCTATGTCCCTGCAGCAGGACCTCACCGCTCAGATCGCACGCTACGCGTCGCGCGGCGTCCTGATCGATATCTCCTCGCTGGAGATCGTCGATTCGTTCATCGGCCGCATGCTGGCCAACATCGCTGCGATGTCCCGTGTACTGGATGCGCAGACGGTGCTGACGGGCATGCAGCCCGCAGTCGCCATCACCCTCGTCGAGCTGGGTATGTCTCTTCCCGGAATCAAGACCGCTTTGAACGTTGAGCGCGGCATGGAACTTCTCCGCGAGTACATGAACCAGGACCAGCCTGAAGCGGAAGATACGGATGCCACTGAAGAGTGACAAGTTCCCCATTGCATCCTCTGACGATGTTGTCCGCGTTCGTCAGGTGGCTCGCCAATGGACAGCAGAGCTGAAGTTCAGCCTGGTGGACCAGACGAAGTTCGTCACGGCCACCAGCGAACTTGCGCGCAACACGCTCGAGCACGGCAAAGGCGGTTACATGCTCGCCGAAATGCTCGAAAATGGCATTCGTAAAGGGATCAAGCTTACCTTCGTGGATGAAGGCCCCGGCATTGCCAACATGGAGCTCGCTCTCCGTGACGGCTACACCACCGGCGGCGGCATGGGGCTGGGATTGAGCGGCAGCAAAAGGCTTGTGAACGAGTTTGATATTAAAAGCGAGCCGGGACGGGGTACTACCGTGACGATTATTCGCTGGAAGTAGTGACCTTTGCATTTGATTCATAAGTCCGTTGCGATCACCGATCGTAGTTCTATCGGCGAAGCTCGCCGTGCTGCGCTTTCCGCGGCACTGAGCCTTGGCTTCAGCGAAGAGCGTCGCAGCGATATCGGCATCGTAGCTACAGAAGCCGCGACCAATATCCTCATGCATGCGAGCTCTGGCGAGATCGTTCTCTGCCCTTTTTCTCTAGGTGAGACGACCTGGCTGGATATGTTCGCCCTTGATTCAGGCCCCGGCATCACCGATATTGGCATGGCGATGGAGGATGGTTTTTCCTCCATTGGCACAGCAGGACAAGGGCTCGGCGCGATCGCGCGGATCGCCAACGAGAGTTCCCTGCACTCCATGCCGGGCAAAGGTACCGCCTACTGGAGCCGCTTCAGCAAAGGCCGCGCCGTGCCGGAGATGGCACTCGGAATCCTGAATATTCCCGTACAAGGCGAAGTGGTCTGCGGAGACAGCTTCTATCTAAATCTCGGCGAGACGTCCTCCACCTACATGGTTGTCGACGGTCTGGGCCACGGCGCAGGCGCGACCGAGGCCGCGAGCGAAGCGGTCACCACCGTGACACGTTATGCGGAAGAGCCGCTCGCTCCAATCGTGGAACGGACACATGATGCCCTCAAGAAGACCCGTGGTGCCGCAATGTCCATTGCACGCGTGGATCACGATCGCCTCACGCTCGCCTACGCAGGCGTCGGCAACATCAGCGGCATCCTCGTGAGCGGAACGCAATCGCGCTCCACCGTTTCGCAGAACGGTACACTGGGCGCAGTACTTCCGCGCAGTGTTCAGGAATACAACTACCCTGTAGATCGCAATACCCTGCTCATCATGTACTCTGACGGCCTCAACACGAAGCTCAGTCTTAGCAGCTATCCCGGCCTGCAGAACCGGCACCCCGCACTCATCGCGGCCGTTCTGTATCGCGACTTCAGCCGCAAGCGCGACGACGCCACCGTCCTTGTCGCACCGCTGGGAGCGTCCGTCGCATGACGAATCTTATCCAAACGATTCCTTTGGTAAACGAGCGCGACGTCGTCAGCGCACGTCAGCGCGGGCGCTCGATCGCAGAGCTGCTCGGCTTCGATCATCATGATCAGATACGCATCGCGACCGCCGTCTCGGAGATAGCGCGCAACGCATTCCGCTACGCTCGCGGCGGAGCCGTAGCCTTTAGCGTAGATCCCTTCCAGCGCATCTTCCGCGTGACCGTCACGGATACCGGCGGCGGCATTCCGCATCTCGATTCCGTTCTCGGCGGCTCCTATCGCTCGTCGACCGGCATGGGTATGGGCATCCTAGGCACCAAGCGTCTGATGGATGAGTTCACCATCTCACCCACGCCCAGTGGAACCACGGTGGTTTTCGGCAAGGCGCTTCCCCTCACCTTACCCATCCTCGACGAGGCTCGACTCAAACGTCTCTCCACCGATCTTGCCCGCCAGCATCCCGTCACTCCGCTGGACGAGTTGCAGACGCAGAACCGAGAGCTCCTCAAGACGCTGAATGAACTGCGCGAGCGCAAGGAAGAGCTCGTGCTCATCAACAGCGAGCTCGAAGACACCAACCGCGGCGTCGTCGCTCTTTATGCAGAACTCGACGAACGCGCGGATTATTTGCGTCGCGCCTCGGAGTTGAAAAGCAGTTTCCTCTCAAACATGTCGCATGAGTTCCGCACGCCGTTGAACTCCATGCTCGCGCTGACGCGCATGCTGCTTGACTGCATGGATGGCGAACTCAATTCGGAGCAAGAGCAGCAGGTCCGCTTCATCCAGAAGTCCGCCAAAGAACTCTCCGAGATGGTCGACGACCTGCTGGATATCGCCAAGGTTGAAGCAGGAAGGCTGGAAGTGAAAGCACGCAGCTTTGACGTACCGGACCTCTTCGGCGCGCTGCGCGGCATGCTCAAACCGCTACTCGCGGATAGCTCGCTGAATCTGGTCTTCGAAGTAAGCGAAGACCTTCCCGAGATGTTTACCGATGAGCAGAAGGTCTCGCAGGTCCTGCGCAACTTCATCTCGAACGCTATCAAATTCACTCCACGCGGCGAGGTTCGCGTCACCGCTCGCTCTCTCGGTTCTTTCGTTGAATTTGCGGTCAGCGACACCGGCATCGGCATCTCCGAATCGGATCAGCGCGTGATCTTCGAAGAGTTCGCGCAGATTGAAAGTTCCATGCAGCGACGCGTGAAAGGCACGGGCCTCGGCCTGCCGCTTTCGCGCAAGCTGGCCGAACTCCTCGGCGGTGCAGTGGAAGTCCGCAGCACCGTTGGCGAAGGCTCTACCTTCGCCTTGAGCATCCCTGCGAAGTACGAGAGTTCAGCTCCGCTCGCGGAGTCCTCCTGGCCGGAGTTCGATCCTGCGCAAAAAGTTATTCTCATCCTTGAGGACAACAGCGAAACGGCCTTCATCTACCGCCGCTATCTCGAGGCGGCAGGATTCCAGACCCATCTCGTGGCCGCCATCTCCGAAGCTCGCAAGTTCCTCACGCGAGTGCGCCCGGATGCGATCATCCTCGACCTCCTCCTGCGCGGCGAAACGTCCTGGGACTTCCTTCGCGAGCTGAAATCTGTTGAAAACCCCATCCCCGTACTCGTCATGAGCGTGACCGATGACGAACGCAAGATCTTCGGTCTTGGCGCGGACGATTACCTCACCAAGCCTTTCCAGCCCGAGGCGATGGTCGATTCGATCGTCAAACTCACCTCTCAGATCGAGCGCGTGCGCGTGCTGATGATCGACGATAACGAAGTCTCACGCTATCTACTCCGCGGCCACATCCCCGAAGCGGGGTACGAAGTGTTCGAAGCTCGTGAGGGCCGCGAAGGAATCAAAATGGCACACGAACTGAAGCCTGCGATCATCTTCCTCGATTACTACATGCCCGACCTCAACGGGCTCGAGGTGCTGAAAGATCTTCGTAGCACGCCGGAACTCCGCGAGATTCCGGTCGTTCTCCACTCCACCAAGGCGCTCGATGCAGAGGAGCTGGCCTTCTTCCGGGAGAATACGATTGCAATTTTCCCGAAGCAGTCCCTAACTTTGCCTGATTCTGCGCTGCGCGTACGTGAACTTCTGCTCACACTTGCATCTCATGTAAGCAGGAACACTATTGCCCATGCCTGAAACCTCCGCCGCGCGCATTCTCATAATCGACGACCAGGAAGCCACTCGCTACATATTGCGTCGTATCCTTGCGCGCGCGGGCTACGAGGTCATCGAAGCATGCACGGGCGCTGAAGGTCTCGAAGCAGCGATGGCCTTCCCCGACGTTATCCTTGCCGACGTCAAACTTCCCGATATGCTCGGCTACGAAGTCAGCCGCCGACTGCGCGCCAACCCCGCAACCGTCAGCATCCCGATCGTGCAGATCTCAGCTTCGTTCACAACGGACGAGAGCCGCGTTCAGGCGCTTGAAGGCGGTGCCGACACCTATCTCACGCAGCCTGTGGAACCCGCAGTTTTGCTCGCGCAGGTCAGTGCCCTGCTTCGCCTGCGCCGTGCGGAATCGCTCTCAAGCCTTGCGGCTCGCGAATGGCAAGCCACCTTTGACGCGATGAGTGAAGGCCTCGCACTGGTCGATTCAACCGGCATCCTTATGCGCGCCAATCGCGCGTTCCTCGAACTCCTGCATTTCGTTCCCTCCGAAATTGAAGGCAGAGCGATTGCAGAGGTCTTCGAATCTCGCTTCAGCATCTCGTTCGCCGAATTCCTTACTCGCAGCGCCTCGAGTTCTGTAGAGCTTTCGAGCGGCACCTGCTGGCTTCGCCTCAGCTACGACCGCCTGCAAGGGGACCCACGGAATGAGACGGGCTCTGTCCTGCTGCTCGCCGACATTACGGATTACAAGAAGCTTCAGGAGACCGTACGGCACAGCGAACGCCTCGCTGCGACCGGCCGACTGGCGCACATCATCGCGCACGAGATCAACAATCCTCTCGAAGCGCTTTCCAACCTGCTGTACCTGGTGCAGAACAACACACCGACCACCAACCCATCTTACGAATTCGTGGAACAGGCCTCGGCAGAGTTGAAACGAATCAGCGAGATCACCAAGCAGATACTCGCCTATCATCGTGAGTCCAAACGCCCTATCCCCACCCCAGCGAACGAACTGCTTGAGGGGACAGTGGCCATGTTCCGCGCGCAGATGCTCAGCAACCGAATCAAACTGCTCTCCGAAATCCGTTGCACGGCCATGGTCTCTGTACATCCGGGTGAAATTCGCCAAGTCTTCGGAAACCTCATCTCCAATTCTCTGGATGCGATGGGCACGCACGATGGCCATTTGCGCATTCGCTGCGCGAACGCGTCTGACACGCAGTCGGGCGCTCGTGGAGTACGCTTCACCTTCAGTGACAACGGCGCAGGAATCCCGCCGAATGTTCTCCCTCGAATCTTTGAGGCCTTTTACACGACGAAGGATTTGGAAGGCTCAGGAATCGGGCTTTGGCTCAGCTCCGAAATCCTCGAAAAGCACCACGGCCACATGAAGATCCGCACCCGCACGGAGGGCCCGTATCGCGGCACCCTCTTCTCTATTTTTATCCCGATGTCTGGATCCCTGCCCTAGAGACAACTCTTGGTTTCGATTGCGCTGTTAACGACAAATCATTGAGTCACAACAGATCCGCAGCGAATAGAAATTGTGCGAAAGAGAGAGGGGTTATAGCGACATGGTTTTGCGGCGAACGGTAGAAAGAGGGCAATCAGCCTGCCGTGATCGTGAGCGCGATTGCTGCTTCGCAGGAGAAGCCGCCCATCGTGGCGCGCCACGATGTCTGAGGATATCCAAAGCCCAAGCCCCGAACCACCGATTCCCTTCGTCGTGTAGAACGCTTAAAAGACCTGCTCTTTGACTTAGCACTCATTCCTACCCGTATCCGCGACGGTGAGTATTCGACCTTTGCGCTCCGTACGCCAAGACAAAACGAACGAAACGTGGAAAACTAGTATGCCCCTCAGATCACGATATGCGGGCAGACCCCGATTCGTTGGTTATGCTCGCACGGCGAGAGCTAGATGCCATTCTTGAACGGGTCCGCGATTATCCATGCCCAGTCATAAAAGCCGACGGCCGCCGCAATGAGCAGTGCCAAGAACCACCATAGCCATCAGTTTGGCGTCGCATCCACCAATCATAGCGCTGGTGCTACGCATGGCTAACCGCGCGTTATCCGGGTATCTCCATGTGTCCTAGAATGCTCGCGTACCGAAGGCCGGGGGCGCGCTGGTTTGTGGGAATCCTCGGGGTACGGGTGTTTAATGGCGGAGCCTGTTTCAACCCCAGCGCGCCATCGGCAGCGCGGGCCGTACCGGTGCCGTACAGAGTGGCTGTGCCATATCGCTACCGTTTAAAGTTGTTGATTTTGTTGTCATCCCAGACGGGATTTGAACCCGCGTTACCGCCGTGAAAGAATGATACGCAGCGCCAAAGGGGACATGCAACCAAGACCCAATAAAACGATATGGCGCAGTCAATACAAGCATTTGGAGCCATCTCAATGGTTTTTCACTTCCACTCGTTTTCGCTTGCATTCGCACCCCTATATTCGGTATCTATTCGGTACGGAGATTTCCCCAATGCCCCGAGTATCCGAACACTCTGCAACCGAACTAGGTAGCCGCACTGCCCGCCAGCGTCTTCCGATCCGTCGCAATCCGTACTTTGCTCATCTCGACAATGGCTTGTCGCTCGGCTATCGCCGCGCTTCGACCGGAGGAACATGGGTCGCCCGGCGCGTCTCTCAGTCGAAAGTCGAAGCTGGCGCTATCGGCAGCGCTCGCTACGAGGAACACGCGCTCGGAGCCGCGAACGATGCAATAGAGAGCGTCGGCATGAGCTTCCAGCAGGCCAAGAAGGAAGCAGAAGACTGGTTGGCCGGGGAAACCCTCAATGAAGCTCACGGAGTCGTCAGAGGCTCTTATTCGGTCGCTGAGGCGATGGAGGACTACCTAAAGGAACGCGAGCGCCAGAAGCGTAAGACGCTCTACTCCACGCGCGTCACGGTGAAGGCGCATATCCTGCCCACTCTGGGCAAGATTGAACTCTCGAAGCTCACGCATGGCCGGGTGAAGGCATGGCGCGATGCGCTGGCCGATGCCGCGCCGCGTGTCCGTAGTGGCTACAAGAAAGAGCGCGTCATGGTTTCGCGCAACGTCAAAGGCACGATCAAACGCCAATACCGCGAGCGCATCGTGCGTGATGAACACGGCAAGCCCATCCCGCTTGCTCCGTCATTCAAGGAATACGATCCGAGCGATATGGACGCTCTACGCAAAGGGCAAGCTACAGCCAACCGCATTCTTGCCATCCTCAAGGCCGGATTGAACCACGCTCACACGGAAACCAAGCGCGTGGCGACCAAGGCAGCATGGGAGACGGTCAAACCGTTCCGCAAGGTGGACGTGGCGAAGATTCGTTTCCTCACACAAGCGGAGATTAGAAGCCTGTTGGAGCATTGCGAACCGGCGGATTTCAAGCGTTTGGTGCAAGGTGCATTGTTGACAGGTTGCCGCTATGGTGAGCTTGCACGAATGCGTGTCTCTGACTTCGACGCGGTGAATCATACCGTGTTCGTAGCCATCAGCAAGAACGGTGAATCACGCCACGTTGAACTGAATGATGAAGGCATCGCGTTCTTCATCGCCCTAACGGATGGACGCGAACCGCGCGAACATCTCTTCATCAAGGACAACGGCAAAGCATGGGGTAAGTCGGAACAAAAGCCGCTGATGGATGCGGCTTGCGAAGCGGCTGGGCTGGAAGGCGTGACGTTTCATATCGTCCGTCATTCCTATGCGTCACACTTGGCGATGAACCTAACGCCCATGAGCGTGATTGCTCAACAGTTAGGACACAAGGACACGCGAGTCACAGAGAAGCACTACGCGCACTTGGGACGGGCATTTGTCCGTGACACCATCAGGACGAACTTGCCTAGCTTTGGCCTAAGCGCTTCATAGCCAGCGGTACGGGTATGTCCGCATATAGCAACTTCATATAGTGATGACAAAGCCATGCTTTCGAGCATGGCTTTTCTGCGTCTATACGCATTTGCAGAATCGCTGAAACGACAACAAAACGATTCCTGCCCATTGGGTCGTCATGCTTTTTACAGCGCGACCAATGCGGAAACGCGGCCCTCCCCCGGTTCCCACGATCCGAAGATGACACACGTTCTCTATTACCCTGTACCTTCAGCATCTTCGGTATCTTCGAACATACCCAAGCCTCGAAGATGCCCAAAAGAAGATACTCATAAAACCCCTTGTTATTTACGAAGATACTCAAGATAACTTGTAATACGGAAGCGTCTCAAAACGACCCCTCAGAGCAGCCTCGAAGATGCCCAAGCACGACCGCCCGGCCTGCGAAGATGCCCAACCTCACTGAATGTACGGAATCGCCGGAACAACCGGTATCTGCAATTTCAGCAGGTCATTAGGCAGTTGCCAATGCCAGCCACCGGCCATGCCATTCTTGCGTGGCTCAATGCCTAGCTTGTCCTTCGCACGTCGCAGCGTGTTTGCAGAGATGCTGTGAAGTTCTCGCGCATGTTCCATTAGCTCCCTCTGCGGGACAGGACCATGCGCCAGCGATTCGAGCAGGAAGCGTTCGGCCTTGCCCAGCTGCGTGTTGTCCTTCGATAGCCCTTCCTCGACCTCTGCCAGAATGGAGCGGGACGAACCTTCCAGCGCATCGCCCCAGACTATGCGCGATGCAGTGATCCCGTTAGCCAATGCCACCTGTTCGATGATGTAACTGAAGCCCCCTGTGTCTGGACTATTGTTCGACTTGGCGCGAGTGAATACACGCCTGTCAGAATCCTCTTCCTTTGCCGCTGCCCAAACCATGCGAGCGAACGCGGCGAACGCCTGCGAGCCAATCACACGATCCGCCGAGTTGCGGCCTGCCGTTCCCTTGGCGAAGTGCGTGATGCCGAGGACGGCGCAATTCATTTCGGCGGCGAAGTCCACAATCGTTTGCAATCCGCGTCGTACATCATTGGCTTTGTGCATGTCGCCTTGTACCGCCGTCACAATCGGGTCAATGATGAGAAGCGACACGCCGCCTATACTGGCAACTGCCGAGCGCAAGGCGTCAATGTCGCAGGATGGATCGAACGCTTGGCGCTGGCCATTCTCATCTACGGCACCAGAAATAATGCTGCAACGTGCGCTGTCTGCTCCCATCGCCATGAGGCGCGGCTTGATCGTGTCTGCCGGGTCATCCTCACTACTCCAGATGATTACGTTCCCGTGGCGATTGCACAGCGTTCCATCTGGCCACTGTCCAGCCGTCGCGATGGTCGCGGCGAGGCTAAACGCGATGGTCGATTTCCCTGTACCGCCGTCACCAGCCAAGAGTGTGAGCTTGCCTTTCGGCAGGTAACCATCCCATAGCCATTCGATTGGTTTGGCTTCGATCTCCGCCATGCTGGTGAGTTCTACGCCCCGTTTCGTCCTGGCCTTGTCCTTGCCCTGCTTCAATGGGACGGAATCAATGCCGCTCAGGTCGATCCCTGATCCTCCCTGCGACGGCAGAGCGCGAGGCTTGCCGATACCGGCATTGATCCCGCTTTTGATGGTGGCGCGTGTCTGCGCTTCGCCATGCTTCGATACATGGCCATTCGCAATGCTGGCTTCGAACAGCGCATTGGCTACGGCGGCAAGATCAAGCGAGCCATTACCGATGATCGTCCCCATGCTATGAGCGGCTGTGTTGAGTGCCGCGTTGCGACCATTGCCGGGTTTAAGCATAGACAATCTCGTTACTTCTGCCTGCAATGCGGCGCTGGCATACTCTCGGTCGCTATCGCTAATTTCGATCATGCCCGCTTTCTGTTCCTCAGACGCCGCAAGAGGCGTCGGGGGTATCGCGGCAACCTCTGCCCCCAGCAACGCAGCAGCGGACGCAACAAAGGCCGCTACAGCTTCAGGGGTGACGACCGGAGCCTTGGAAAGTGGGAACGTAGAAGGATCGTGTCCACCTTCCCATTCGTAAGGCACTCCGCTTGTATGGTTGCCGAAGGCCACGAACTGCTGACCGTAGCCAAGGATTTCGACCTTACCCATATCGCTATTGATCGTCTGCTTACGCGGCTCGCCCTCAGCCGCTCGGTATAGCAGCAAGCAACGCGCACTGTTAGCACGGGTGCGCCGTGGAGCTAGGCCGAGATGCTGACGCGCAAGCGTTAGGATGCTGGCGGCAATGGTTGGATCGTCTGCATCTATGTCCACGACGACCAAACCATCACACAAGATGCCGGTAGAGAGCGCCTGTGCATTTGGCCATTGATTAGCAGCTTCAGGAACGGGCTGACGCGCTCTCGCAACCCAACCCATTCCCATAGGCCGCTTGTCATCGGTAATGACAGCGATTGGACGAAAGCCGTTCGCCCAAAGCCGCTTTCGTAGTGTGTCTACAACAAAGGGACTGCTTGCCATGATTAGTGAACCATGTCCTTATCTGAAGTGCCTTGCTTCTGCCCAAGCTCGAACATCATCCACTCGCCAACGTCGATACCTTCGCGGCGAGATTGCTCTGTAAGCACCTGCCCGATTTCTTCATCGCTTGATAGCTTCTCGCTCCAAAAGCGTCTGCCACGGTAAACAGGGATTGCCAAATGGGTAGCAGCCAACACCTGAATGACTAGGACATGGAGAACGGGAACGCCCAACCATTCGCCAATGCTCAGTTGCAAGTCGAACTCATCGGGGATCGCTTCGCGCAGATGCAGACGGCGGCGCGGGTTGGCTTTGAAGAACTCGGCATCACGCCGTTGTGCTTCGCGGTTTTGCTTGCTGGGCGAATCAACGCGCAGTGCGTTCAGGCTGAAGAGCGGGGGGCAGAGTTTATAAACGTCGTCAATCATGGCGTGTCCTTATGAGTGGTCTGGTGTAGTTACTGCTTGGCTGTGAGTTGTCCGGTTGGTTGGCTGGTTATGAAGTTCCGCAAACTGGCGTAGTCCACTAACCGGCGTTTGCCGAGTTTGTAAGAAGCCACGCTTCCATCTGCCAGCAATTCATAGAAGAATGTCTGGCCGATGCCCGTTAGCTTCAATGCCTCTTCAACCGTGATGGTTATTGGCGTTTTGATATGGCTTGCTAGGTGATTCATGCTGTAACTCCGTAGGGTTTCGAGTCCGTCCGTAGAGGACTTGGGCGACGGTAACGGCACCCTCAAAATATGTCAACATTTTTCTTGCAGAAAATTTGCACTTGGGTTATTTTGCAGTCGGGAGATACCGATGAAAGAGAACAGCACCAAGCCAACACGCTCAGAAAACCTCAACATCCGCTTTGAACCAAGGCTTCGCTACTTAGCAGGGATCGCAGCACGGCAAGAGCGCCGAACGCTCTCAAACCTGATTGAAGCCGCCGTTGCCACCCATCTCGATTCAGTTCGCATTGCCGGAGGCGGCAAGCAAGTCGCACTCATGGATATAGCTAAGGAACTGTGGTCGATCCATGAGGCCGAACGCTTCATCGCGCTTGCAGAGAGGCTTCCGTTCCTTCTGACCTTCGAAGAAGAAGAGCTATTCGAGTTGATTCAGCAGAGCAAGGAATATCAAAGCGGCGATTACGCGGGTGTACAAAACCGCTTCGCAACGTTGCAGGAACAGGCAGCGAAGAACGCCGCGAACAAACCCACAGTGTCCGTCGGCGGTTTTCCGTACCGTGGCGGTCGCATAGACGGCAGCATCCCCGAAGCAATCACCCAACCTAAGCGAAAGAAGGCGACGAAATGAGCCAACAGACAGAACCAACCATCGAGAGCTTGCAAGCTGAATTGACCAAGCTCCGCGAAACCAACGCGGACTTGCTCCGTGCCAAGCATGAGCGTGGCGAGAAGATAAAGGCGCTAGTCGCTGAACTCGACACAAGCAAGGCCAGCCTTACGACCGCACAGGCGACCATCCACGAGATGACGGTCGGCCTTCCATTGAAAGAGTTGGCTTCTGAGTCCAGTGCAACTCCCGGCCTTTGGCTTTCAGCGTTCAACGCTGCGTTCAAGGCCGAAATGAAGGATGGGCGTCTGGTATTGCTCAATCAAGCTGGTGAGCCAGTACAGGCCAAGGATGGGAAGGAAGTCACGCCGGAATGGTCGAGTCTGAGCAAGCATCTTGCTACTTCTGACGATGCTTCTCTGAAGGAACTAGCGTCAATCACTCGCATCAGCAAAGCCTCTGGCGGGGGCGCGGGGAGCACAGGACACTCGACGAGCCACCAGAGCGCAGCGGACGCGCCACAAGCCCCTGCGAAGCCCGCGATGAGCTTCGGGCTTCGCTCTACCAACCGCTGAAACTCACCGCCACTTCACGCGCTATGGTCTGCCCCAAGATTCCGTAGCGCGTGGCGTCGGCGGCATGATCCGGCGCAGACGAATCCAAATCTTCAACTCGCTTTATGTCATACGGCAGGCTAGGAACAGTTTGCCACCAATACCTGCAAGCTCGACTGATATACAAGCCGGGTTTATCGAGCTTGCCAGCATCGGCCAACAGCCGTTTCATCTTCAGCCAGCCTTGTATGCGGTCGCCTTTCTGGGCAGGTGTTAGGTATATGCCGGAAGCTCGGAACTCATCTGCGATGCTGCCTTTGGATGAACCTGTTTTAGCGAACATGGCATCGTCACCAAAGCCGTAGGGCGCACACTTCCATCTGTCACATATCTCGATCTTGATTGCCTCGGCAAGCTGGGTCGCGTTCCAGCCTAGACCTTGGCTCAGATTGCCGGGCTTGTTTGTTGCGAACTCATCTACCAAGATCAATGAACCGCGCGAGTACCACTTGCCCTCGTACATGTCGCCGGGGGAACGCGCGACTAGGTATGTAACGCTGGGTGCAGCGCTTCCAAAGTCATGCGCGATGTAACTTTCCCAGCCGTCGGGAAGCTCTTTCCAAGGATCTACGGCGTTTCGCTCTTCAGACAGGCAGCTTGCAAAATACGCGCCTCTGTTGATTGCCCAATCACCATCCACCCACGCTCTCAAAAGTTCTGGATCGTCCGGGCATGAACTTTCCAGTTGGTCGCGGTACTGCTTGCGGTCAATCATGTTGTTTGCTGAGAAGGTAGATGGACAGTAGACCCATTGCCGCTTGCTCTTGCTCTCTAGGAACGGTTCCCAAGGTGCTGCTTGGAAGACGTACCTTGCCGCTAGCCATGAATGGCCAGCGCCGCCGGGGTTTGCAGCAATCACCATGCGAATGGGTATTTTCTTATAGCCGCGCAGGTTTGAGCGCATCATGTCCAATAGCGAAGGGTCGCTATACTGGCCGGCTTCATCGACCATAAGCAAGGTGAAGCTGCGGCCTTGGTACTTGGTATAGTCTGCTGGCGTTTCAAGTTGGCCAAGCTCCATGTAACCGCCGTTCGGGAACCTCCAGACGTGTTCGGCAGCGTTGTACTTGGCAGCCGTTCCATAGACCATCCCAAATAGCTCGCGCGTCACCAACTCGAAATCGGCCAAGCCCTTGTAGCTCTTGCGAAGATAGAGAATTCTCGCGCGGTCGCCGTACTGCTCGACATGCCGAAGGGCTAGGTATGCGAGCGCCCAGCTTTTGCCACCGCCACGCCCACCGCCAAGGAACACGTCGAAGTCTTCCGGCACGGCCATCAGCCTAGCTTGGAAGTCGTTTAGCTGTAGCTCTTGCGTCTCCATCTTCGATGCTCCCTTCCATCGTGCCAACCACGACCCCGCTTGCCCTGTAATCCGTGGACTTCATCGCACCCGGCAGGTTGAACACGATGGCGACCTTGTTTGATTGGTCGCTTTGATCGCCTTCCCTGTAGCCATGCCGCGACTTGAGCAGGAAGATGGACGCCACGGTATCGCCCTTTTCAATCGCTCGCTTGTACAGAGCGTTATGCAGAGCCTGGCGCTCATCCTCACGCCCAGCGTTGAAAGACTCTTGCATTTCCCCGTCTTCTTCCATCCACCGATTCAGCGTAGGAAGCGACACGCCGAAGTGCTGCGCTACGCCTTGCTTTGTGAAGCCGCAAGCGGCGAGCGTTCGAACTTCTGCGCCTATGTTTCGCGGGGCTGGTTTGATGGCACCCATAACGATTGCTCCAAAATGAGGAAGAGCGCGGCCCCGCGCTCTCCCCCTAGTCCCGAGGACGGTCGGGAAACTTGCTTACTTGCTGATGAGGAAGGCCAGAGGAACGCTCTTGCGCTGGGCGACTACGCGCGTCCAGTGCGCTCCGTTGGCAAGCTCCGCGATGCTCGGGGAATCGCCAACAATCGCGTTGGCCGTTCCCGTTGCATCGCTCCATGCGAAGCCAAGCGGATGCAAACCGACATTGAACCGGCTATGCAGTACCGACTGGCCACCGCCGTTACCTGCTGCGGGAGCGCGCCAAAGCTCAGTGCCGAAGCCCGTTCGCGGTTCGCTGGCAGCAAAGCCAACCGCACCATAGCCAAGCAGGATCGTTGTGTAGACGCCATTGGCCGGGGTAAGCTCATCGTCTACGATGACGCCCATTCCCTTATAGGTGGCAATCTCCAACCCGTTCTCGCTCGGTTTGAAGAACTCGATATCATTGTTCTTCAGTGCTTGCGAATAGACATAGCTGTGCATGGCAATCGCTTTGAAGTCGCTCAGGCGGTCGCCCATAGTGATGGCCGTGTCAATGACAGCATCACCATTGAACTGCGCTGCTGCGCCTGCATTGCCGGAAATGTCCACGACCATATCGCCAGCGTTGTTCGCGACATTGTTGGCGAGTACGCCTTGCAAGCTCGCGATAAGGCGCTTGCTGAACTGACGATCCCAATAGGCCGAAACACGGTCTTGAATTCGTGCCAGCGCATCGCTGCCCGAAAGCTCGCTGGCAAGGCTCATTTCTGACCATGACTGGTGAAGGAAGGACTTGCGGACGTTCTGCTTGTTCGCCGTGACCTTCTGCGGGGTGCTGAGGATGGTTGGATCGTCGTTCGTGATGTCCGCTTCCGTGTCGGCAAGGTCTGCCCAGAAAGGCACGGTGAAGCTCTCGGCACCAGCTTGTAGCTGGGCTTCGATGGCTCCGTTGCGCGAGAGAACGCCGGACTGAAAAAGGGCTGTGTTCACCATGCTGTTCTCGACCTGATAGGCCGTGAACTCTGCGGGAACAACTACGTCAGCAATTTGTACTTGGGGCATAGCAAAACCTCGAATCAAAGTGATGGTTCTTGATCCGGGTATTGCCGACTGGCTCTAACCCGCTTCGCGACTGCGAAGGGTGACACATGGGAAGAATCGCGCGACCGCGCTCTGAGGAAGCTAACGCAGGTCGATTCGCCGTGCAAGCAAAATCAACCCGCGAAAGTATGCGGAAGCTATGACCACGGCATAACCGACCTTGAGACGCATTTGCAGCCATCTTCTACTCTTGGGCGCGTCCACTTGCCGTTCAAATACATGCCTTTGCTGATTTCGTACTTCTTGCCGTTCGCCGCACGATGGGCAGCGTCACGCTGCACGTCCGACTCAGAAGGGTTATGAGGATCGTTCATGCACGGAGCCGCGTACATCCAGATGGCGTGAGTGATGCCAAGAGAACCCCGCCGCTCTTGTTCAATCATGGCCGTAGCCTTGTCATTCAGAGACAAAGCAACCTGCCCGGCTTGCCCGCGTGTCATTCCAGCGATTTCCATTAGCGCTTTAGAAAGTAGGTGCAAATCTCTTCCCACAGAGACAGAGCGCAAAGCCGCCTGATAAATCGCTTCGACATGCTTCTTTGGCAAGCCGAGCGATTGAACGTTCTTTCGCAGGTCGCTTTTGACTGTCTCCGTCACCAATGCCGGGTCAAACGCAACCGTCGGGATGGCTTTGAGTTCCTTCCCAGAGTGCTGTTCTTCCGTCTTATTGCTGTCAGAAAATAGGCGTCGAAGCCAAGACACAGTTCATTCTCCCTTGAGAGTTCATCTCAAGATTCCCGCGTGTACCAAAAGCTCAGTGCGAGGACAGACGGAGAGCCGACCTCCAGCCTTCGCCAATTTACGAAAGCAGCGCACTCGATCAGCGCCTTATTGCGCCGGGCATCGAACAGCAAAGCTTGCCACGTTCGCCAACTCAAGCGTGAGAACCTTGCCGGGTTCACAATGAACGTTCGACATGCCATCTTCCGGGGCGTCGAGCGAAGTCATACAGTCGATCCAAGCGTCCATGTTCCTGCCATAGAACGCAGGGAAACCGAAGACTTGAGCAAACTCGCTATGAAACGACTCCCAATCTCGTATGTTCTTGCAGTCTAAGGAAACCTTTGCAATAGTCACTGCTCAAGCATAGCGTTTGCACGATATACGGGTATACCCCGATTGACTTGCTACGCTCGCACTGCGGGGTGGGGGTTACGCCGCTTTTGAGCCTGCTTTGGGGTGTACCGGGGGTTTCGATGGTGGAGTCTGTACGACCCCGCGTGAGCCATCCGAAACTCGATATTCGGTATGTGATTCGGTATGGACTAAATTCGATACGATTCGCACTCACAAGTTGTTGATTTTATTGGCGTCCCCGACGGGATTCGAACCCGTGTTACCGCCGTGAAAGGGACCCCGGACGCCGTAACCCATTGTAATCATTGGGCACGGTTGGCGTCCAACGGCAGTTTCGGAGCCCTGAGTAAGCTTTATCGAACCCTTATCGAACCCACGTTCGTGCCCTTCAGGACGGGGGTTCGTTGCTTTTTGAGGCGCTCGGTCGGAGATGACTCAGCCGCATAGAACCGAAGCTTCATATACTGGTTTTGACGGTATGGTTGTGCCGAAGATTCGATATGCGCCTTGAAGAACAAGTCAATCCGGCGATCCTTGTATGGGCACGTGAGTCTGCGGGCCTAGACGTGCAGGATGCTGCGAAGAAGCTCGCACTCGGCGATTCCAAGGAGGCGAGCGGGACGGACAAGCTCCTCGAGCTGGAACGTGGCGCCCGGCGTCCTACGCGAACGCAGCTCAACAAAATAGCGAAAATCTATCGCCGCCCGCTCCTTGCGTTCTATATGGCTGAACCTCCGAAGAAAGCGCCTCGGGGTGAGGACTTCCGCTCGACCGGCAATGAAGTGAGCGCAAGGGACAATGCTCTTCTCGATGCGCTTCTCCGTGACCTCAAGGCTCGCCAGGAGATTGTCCGAGACCTCCTCGAAGACCTCGATGAAGCTGCGCCCAAAGCCTTCGTTGGTTCTTCTCGTCTCACGGAGAGCGCTCAGACGGTGGCAGATCGTGTGTCTGCTCTGCTTCACATCCCCCAAGTTCGTTCGAACTGGGGAACAACCCCGGACGAGTATTTCAAAAGGCTCCGTTCGGCGGTGGAGAGCGTGGGGGTCTTTGTACTGCTGACGGGCGATCTCGGCTCGCACCACTCGACCCTGACCGAAGACGTGTTCCGTGGTTTTGCCGTGGCCGATCCGGTTGCTCCGTTCATTGTCATCAACGATCACGACGCACGCACCGCCCGCTCCTTTACGCTTGTTCACGAACTCGTACATATCCTGCTGGGCCAGACCGGAGTAAGCGGTACTCCTGAGTCCGTGCGAGACAACTCCGACATCGGTCGTATCGAGCAATTTTGTAATGATGTTGCAGGACTCGTCCTGCTTCCGACGACATTTGCCGATCGGCGGCCCAGTGAACTGAACAACGGTACGACTCTTGCTGCGTCTCGCTACATCGAGACGGTCGCAAAGAACTGGCTTGTGAGTGAGCCGCTTGTCGCTTTTCGCCTGAAGCGTCTTGGCTGGATTTCAACCGGGACATATCGCGAACTCGCAACCATCTACGCTAAGCGGTGGGCTTCCGTTAAAGAAAGCACGCGGGCAGCGAATCAGCTCAAAGAAGGTGGTCCTAGCTATTACGTCGTGAAGCAGAGTCGACTCGGCGAAGCGCTTGTAGACGTCGTACGTCGGACGCTCCGAGAGAACCGCCTGACACATACACGGGCAGCGCGAGTTCTGGGAGTGAAGCCTTCATCTGTTGAACCGCTGATTCGACGCTATGAGAAGTCATCCCCAGGACTCGTCGCAATGGGGGCTCGCTAAACCTTGCTCTACCTGCTCGACGCAAACGTCCTAATCCGTGCCCACGAAGACTACTATCCAATCGATCGGATTCCCCAGTTCTGGACCTGGCTACAAGCTCAGGGAGACAGTGGCACAGTCAAAGTCCCATATGAGATTTATAACGAAATTGCGGTTTCTGTTGGTCTGCTCCATGATTGGCTCACGGATTCGAATGTCTCTGCGAGTATGCTGCTTCAGCAACAAACCAATCCCGTACATCTCAATTCTGTGATTGCCAACGGGTATGCGCCTGACCTCAATGACTCTGAAATCGAGGAGATTGGGCAAGATCCCTTCTTAATCGCATATGCATATGCCGATCCAAGTGGGATCACCGTTGTATCGCGCGAAGTATCGGCACCAAGCAAGCAGCGTGCGAACCGTCGCGTTCCAGATGTTTGCAAAGCCTTCGGAGTTCGTTGTCTCAGCGACTTCGAGTTCCTGCGGGAACTCAACTTCAAGATCGTCTGATTCCGGTGTCCGCCAAGCTCAAGTCAGCGGCTCGGCAGGTCCCTATCACTACCTAGGTGTCGGCAATTCAAAGCTCGCGAGCTTTTCGACTTCACGAATGAAGACTGACGGCTTGATCGAGAGCGAGCTGCAGATGTCGAAGATGCTTCTCAAAGATGGGTTGGTCTTCCCCAATTCAATAAGACTGATGAAGGCCCTTTCGTAGCCGGATTTAGCTGCAAGGGCTTCCTGGCTCATCTTCAGCCGTAACCGATGCTTCCGCAGCAATTGACCGAACGCCGCAGAAGGATCGAGCCCCGGATTGTTCTTTGAAGATGACGCCACACCTCACTGTGGCATCGCAAGTATATTACGCGCTGCTTATAATACTTGCGGAGCATGTGTCGTCCGTATGGGGCTGATGACATCAGCTCAGGCAATTGGGTATCCTGAGCCCGCTGAACATTCGGCCAGGCTGCCCAAAATCTATGCACGGACGGCCCGAAATCCCCTGGAGGGCTCGGGCGGAGAGCGAATCTGATGCAGGTGAAGCTAGTGATATTCCCAGCTGAGAATGGCCTGCACGTGGTCATTTGGGGAAAGTGGACGAAAGGGACGATGCGTGTTCGTCAGTTCGAGAACCGAACCGAGATGATTGCAACCCTGAACGCACTCGGGCTCGTTGGGCTGTCTGAAGGTGAAGCGCTGGAATCTTTCGTCTTCAATGACTCATGCCCGCTGTTCTCCGGCGAAGTTGACGAGGAGTCTCTTGCGGCCCACGGATTCGAGTCGGCCTAACCTCGTCGCCCTATTGCACAATCCGGTGATGCGACACCGCAGCTTCGCGAAAAGCTCTGATGAGAATCTGGCCCTCTTCTGTTAGCTCTATTCCTCTCTCCCTGGATGTGAAGATATGCAGGCAGAGCTGTGCCTCGAGCGCAGAGATTTGTTCCCGCAACTCGGCACACGAGATGTTCAACTTTTCAGCAGCTCGTGGATAGTCCAATTCGTCTGCAAGCACGACCGCAGCCCGCTTCAGTGTGATGGTGATGTATTCAGCCATGTTTGGCGCCCTCGACTTGAGTGATCTGCCGGGAGTTATCGGCGTCGCCTCCTGAAGTCCCCTGTTCTGAATGACAGTTCGAACCACCGGTCCCTTGTACCGGCTCGGCAATGAAGCTCATCCCGCTTGATGAAAACGTTGACATATGACTGTGGCTGCAAGCCGCGCGCTTCACCGCGAGCTTGCAGCCTTTCACCTTAAGCCAGCGGCTAGGCCCGAATATCTTCTGCGGAGAGCATGGCGTTTGCTACCGCTTCAGGATCATCGATCTGTGGCCAGTGTCCAGCAGGTAGCGTTACGAGTGAAGAGTGAGGCAGCTTGGACAGCAAATCCTGTGCCACTTCAATATTGAGGTAAGGATCAAACTGCCCCCAGATGAGGCGGAAGGGCACAGCCAATCCCTGTACGGACGCCAGGCGCTCGTCGTTGCGCTTCACCTCAGCAAAGACCGCTGCTGTCATCGTTGCAAAAGCGGGACCTGCGCTTTCCTTTTGCATGAAGTTCTCAGCGACGATCGGCATCAGTGATTTATCGAAGTGAGCTGCCTGAGCGGTTGGCAGGTGCGCCTTGAATTGTTTGCCTTGAAAGTCAAGAAGCCATCCCATCTGTGCTGGGTCCGACAGGATAGCGCGAGAGAGGCCAGACAGGCTTCCGGTCGCAAACAACTCGATCAGTTCCGGGAGCCTGAGAGTAGGTGCGCTGCCATAGAAGCAGTTCAACAGATAAACCTCGGCGACCCGTTCCGGGTAGTTTAGGGCAAAGTTGATCGCCACGGAGCCGCCTGCATCGTGGCCTACGGGAATGATCTTGTCCAAGCCAAGAGCATCCGCTAATGCCTTGACATCTGCCATTTGCTGATCGAAACTGTACTCCATCTTTGGGGACTTGTCTGAGCCGCCAAAACCGAAGAAGTCGAATGTGACGACTCTCTTTCCGGCTTCTGCCATGAGTGGAGCCCACTCGTCGAAGATGTGAAGGTTGTCGGGGAATCCGTGAAGGCCAACGTAGGCTTCACCTTCGCCTCCATAGTCTCTGACGTTTAGCATTCCCTTTTCCTGCTGGATACGGTGTTCACGGTATTTCATGTGCTCTCCTCTTCCGTTGCCTTATTCAGGCGGCTTACTTCGTAGTTAGGAGTGGCCTAGCTTGTCGATGCCATACCACTGCGGAACTTTTGTTTGAGAGATCGGGACGTTTCAGAACGAAACGCTCCAACTCGACTCGCACACTTCTACGGTTACCGCTTCAGAGAAGCAATGTTTTGTCGAAGAAACTCTGGAAGGCTGATGGGGGCTTTCCCTGTGATGCGCTCCACGACGTTATCCGTACCGGCAAAGATGCCGTTCTGGTGGTCAACAGCGATCTCCTGAAAGTGCTGCCAGAGAGTGTCATCGGCACGCTTTTCTAGCGTGCCTTCGTGTTCTCCAGCCGCGGCTCCGGTTGCCAACGCCTTAAGGTGGAATGCATCAATCTGCCGATACTCCAGCGGCTGGCCAAGCACCTTACCGATCTCTGCGGTGATTTCGGCAAACGTGTACTCCTTCTCTCCGTAGAGCGGATAGACTTTGCCCAGATGCTCAGCCGGCTTGAGCAGTATTTCCGTAATCACTCGCGCCTGATCTTCGGCTGCAATGGGCGCGTGTCGACCTGTGCCAAATGGCAACGCAAGAACTCCCGTTTTGATCTGCTTCGCCCAGTACAGTGCCCATTCCGCAAAAAGCGTGGGGCGCAAATGAGTCACAGGAATCGCAGACCAGTTGAACACTTGTTCTGCGATCCAATGATCCTGAGCCGCGTGACTTTTAGCCTCTCTACGCGCAGACAGCTGAGACATGTTCACAACAACCTTGAGATTGACTTCCTTTGCTGCTTGAGCAAAATAGGAAGTCACTTGCAGGATGCCAGGCAGGATAGGATAGACGAAGTAGGCACCGTCTACTCCGTCAAGCGCCGAGCGCACCGATGCAAAATCGAGAAGGTTGCCGACGACGACCTCGGCCCCGAGGCTATGCAGCGCTTCCGAGCGCTCGTCCTCACGATGAACGAACGCCCTGACGGAGGCGCCGCGCTCCAAGAGATTGCGAACGGTTGCGCGTCCAGTGGATCCAGTCGAACCAGTGACAAGAAAGGTTTGCTTCATTGCGATACCTCGATTTCTTTCTACAAACAATCAGTAGTGTTGGCGTATGCATATACGCTAAAATCTGTCTGGGACAGTCCGTCTGCAGCTTGCCAGGACATGCTTCCCATGGAGGAGCATCATGCGACGAGTGTTCTTAGGTTTGGCTCTGGCCCTTCTACCAATGAGTTCCGTAAATGCCTCTGGTCAAAGTCCAGCGAATTTGCCTTCTGTACCGACGACCAAAGTTCTTGCCCTCGGTAAGTTGAGCGCGCCTCTGACCGAAGATCAGCGGAAAGGCATCATGACGCGTGAAGTGCCTGACACCGTCCGACTCTATCTGGCTGGCAAGATCGATCAATGGTATGTTCGAACCGATGGTCGTGGCGTTGTCTTCCTCCTTAATGTTTCCTCTGTGGATGAAGCTCGAACCCTGTTGGAGCGGCTTCCTTTGGGACAGGCGAAGCTGATGTCTTTCGACCTCATTCCATTGGGACCTCTTAGCCCTCTCGCGCTTCTGTTGAAAGAACGGCAGTAGCCCCGCTGTTCATATGGAGGAAGCTTCTCTTTTACGATCTGCTCCGATACCATCCATCCGTTAGCCGTCAACCGTGATATCGGCGTGACCGGAGTCCAGACCTTCTGAACTCCGATGCGGTTTGTCAGTAAGCTGCGGACTCCGACTTCGACGCCAGAAAGAGATTTGCCTGGCGTGCGAAGGCTTCGTGCCACTGAAAGATGGCACCGTGACCGGAATCCGGGTAGACGAGCAATGTAGCGTCAGGCAGGTTCTCCACGAGCGCATACGAGTTCTTAATTGCGATGAGCTGATCGTCCACGCCGTTCACAACCAATGTCGGCTGTTGAATTGCTTTGAGTTCTGCAAAGCGTTCGCCATGGGGTTGATCCCACTCGCGGAAAGCCGCCATCTGAGCCTGCGCGATCTCTGGACCAGAGACGGGATCGCGATCTGCTCCGCGAAGCATCAGACGATCGATGAAGGCCTGGCCTGCGGCTTGGCTCTTCGCTGAAGGGGTGAAAAAGATCTTCTGGAGGATTTGGTAACCCTTCAGATTCGGATCTTGGAAGTACTTACCGACAGATGGTTTGTCGAGCCGCATTACGTCTTCGCCGCCGCGCGGCGAGGTACCTGCAAGAATGATCTTGCGAAAGACTGTCGGACGATCAAGCACCATCTGCTGCGCGACTGCTCCGCCCAGAGAGAAGCCAAGCACGTCGCAACTAGGGATCTGCAGTGCATCGAGAAAAGCAAGAGCGTGCTGTGCCATAGCCGCGACTGTCGTCGGCACACTTCCGCTCGACTTTCCGATCCCAGCGTTGTCGAAGAGAATCACGTCATGCTCAGTAGCCAATGCAGAGGTGAGTGCTGGGTCCCAGTTATCAAGCGTGCCGATGAAGTGTTGCAGCAACAGGAGCGGAATACCGCCCTTCTTTCCAAATCGACGGTAGGCGTACTTCTCCTTGGATGTCTGAGCGAAGAGGGTAGGCGATGTGACAGCTTGCCCCTTGGGGTCCAAATCCTGCCTTTGCTGGCCGACGGCCATAGCTTCCGCGACCGCAGGCTGTAGTCCTATTGTTGCCGTGGCCGAGAGTATCGCGGCGGCGCCGGTAGTTGTGAGAAAAGTTCTCCGAGTCTGCATTGTGTTTCTCCTCTAATTCTGAACAACGCTGCGGTCTTCAGCCGCAGGAACCAATTGCTTGAGGGTGATGGCCATATGGTCTGCCGCCTTTTCGAGATACCGCCCAGCGGCGTCTATACGTTCCAATGCCATTGCCCCTTCAAGCAGTGACATCAGTACGGCAGTGACACCGTCCGGGTCGAACTCCGCTTTGAGCTCCCCGCGCTTCTGTCCCTCGCGAAGTTCCCGTTGCAGATACGCTCTCCATCCGACAAGCGCCTGATTAGCTTTTCCAAGCAATGCCTGATTCCCGTCGTCAGCGTCGATGATCGTGTTCATCAAGGGACAGCCTCCGGGCAATGGTGTATGCGTCGTAAAGTTCCGGACATGCAGGAGTAGCCTGTCGATCACTCCAGGCAATGCCTCTACACCCTCTAACCGATCACGCACTGTTTCTCCCCACGCGTGGTCGAAGGCCGCTAACGAAAGCTCTTCTTTGGAATGAAAGTGTCCGTACAGGGTCCCTTTCTCAAGGCCGGTTGCTGCACCAATGTCCTGCATGGAACAGCCGTCGAAGCCCTTTTGGTTGAACAAAGTGGCTGCTTTGGCGATGATGCGCTCTCGGGTTTGTGTTCCTTTGCTCATGACGACGCCCCGTGAATAGACTTGACCCCTTGGCACGGCGACCAACATTTTGTTCGCAGTCGCCGTGCCCATCGCATCGTGTTGTCTTAAGCCGCTTCTACCAAGGCAGTTCGGAACCAGCGTGGATGAACTTGCCTGTCGGACCGTCAGGTCCAAGCAATGCGAGATCGACACTCGTCTTTGCGCCCTCCGACACCTCAAGCTGCGCGTGCTGCGTACCGAGGTCCGTCTTCACCCAACCTGGGTGCGCTGAGTTCACCTTGATGTTCGAATCTTTCAGCTCCGCTGCGAGGTGAATCGTGAACGCATTTACAGCGGTCTTCGATGCGTTATAGGCAAACGCCTTCATCGGAGCGATGGGACTGTTTGGTGCTGCCTGGAGCGTCAGCGAACCGAGAATGCTCGACACATTGACGATGCGGCCTGCTTCGCTCTTCTTCAACAGTGGCAACAGTTCGCGCGTGACGGCGACGACCGACAGGACATTGGTGCGGAACACGTTCTGGAATTCCTGATCGGTCGTACTGCTGGTGTGCGGATTGAGAATGCCACCTTCTCCACCCACGCCGGCGTTATTAATCAGGATGTCGAGTGCGCCAAACTTCTCTGCAATAAAGCTCGCCGCCGCTTTGCGGTCTGCTTCACTGTTCACATCGAAAGCCAAGGGCAAAGCTTCGATTCCTTCGGCGGTAAGCGTTGCGGCAGCGGCCTGTGCGGCCTTCAGCTCCCTGGCTCCCACCAGTACAAGTACGCCTTTTTGTCCAAGCTGCCGGGCCGTCTCGAACCCAATTCCACGATTAGCACCTGAGATCAGTGCAACTTTCTTTTGCGTCGGCATGTTTTGTGCCCTCCTGGATACTTAGAGCACGGTCATACGCTAAACGGTTCATATTTTTCGACCGATCGGAATTTTTTTGCAAGTTCCCCGAGCGAGCGCTGTCCAACAAGGCATTGATTCTGATCTGCGCGTCGGACTCACTTCTCCTGTGAATCACTGAACTTCGCATGAGACTAGCGCAGTGCTAGTGTCCTGCTGAGGGAGCTCCACTCGCCGTGAACTTCCGGATAAGGATCGCCACGGGAATCATGCCGACCGTCACCCAGGCAAACACGCGGAAGCAATCCATGAAGGCCAGGAATTGACTCTGCTGTAGAAGCTCACGGTAAACCACACCGAGGGATGCAGGACCCGCATCCGCACTGGTGAGGCCAAAGTGCATCAGCCGATCAATCACCGTCGTAGAGCCGTCATGGATAGCGTGGGAACTATCACCCAGCCTCGATCCAAGATTGAGTTGATGCAGGTTGGCCCGACGCTCTGCTGCCGTCGTCACGAACGCGATGCCAAAGCTGCCTCCCCAATTTCTGAAGAGATTCGTAAGGCTCGAAGCCTTATTGTTCTGATCCGGTTTGAGCTGCGAATACGCGATCATGTTGACGGGCACGAGGAAAAGACCATAGCCAAGTCCCTGCAACGCACGAATCCATCCATAGTGTGCCCCATTTGTATCGAGATTCATGTCGCTGTAGATGAACATTGCGGCGGCGATGAAGACCAAGCTCGCTAGCAACAGGGTCTTCGCCGTGATGAGATGCCGTTGTAAGAGCTGCGCCGAGATGGGTGCGAGCAAGGTAATTACCAGTGCACCGGGACCAAGTACGAGTCCGGCGTCCACTGCTCGATAGCCGTAGAGGGACTGGAGCAACTGTGGGATAAGAGTGGTCGAGCCGAAAAGTCCGACCCCAAAGACAAAGAACAAACCGCTGGCGATGGCGAAGTTCGGACTCTTGAGAACCCGAAAGTCGATGATGGGTTCGTCAATGTAAAGCTCCCATAAGACTGTCCCAATCCAACCAGTCACCGCGATAAGGATCATCGTGGTGATGAAACGGCTGCCGAACCAATCGTCGATCTGCCCACGGTCCAGAGAAACTTCAAGAGCACCGGAGGCCAAAGTGATGAGCACGATGCCAATCGTGTCGATCGACATCTTTCCTGCAGCCTTGGCCTCTAGGCGTTCCGCCGTGTAGGCCCCCGGATCATGAATCAGCTTATTGGAGAGGTAAAGCGACAGCAGACCCACAGGAACGTTGATGAAGAAGATCCATCGCCATGTGTAGTTGTCTGTGATCCAACCACCGAGTACGGGACCAACGGCTGGGGCTGTCACGATTACCACTGTGAAGACAGCAAACGCCGCGGCGCGTTTTGCTGGTGGAAAGGTGTCTACGAGGATCGACTGTGCAACTGGAGCAAGTCCGCCTCCGCCGATGCCTTGGATGATTCTCCAGAAGAGCATGAAACCAAGAGAAGGGGCCAGCCCACAGAAGAGCGAAGAGACGCTGAACATAATGACGCAAAGCAGGTAATACCGTTTACGTCCCATCAAGCGGCTCAGCCATGCGGTCATCGGCAGGACGACCGCGTTCGCCACGAGGTACGTAGTAAGAATCCACGTCACCTCGTCGTAGCTACGCCCGAGTCCGCCTCCGATGTACGGCAACGCGACGTTGGCAATAGAAGTATCGAGTAATTCCATGAACGCGGCGATCGTCACGGTGACCGCTATGAACCAAGGATTGATTACAGGGGCCGATGGCTGAGTGTCTTTCTCTGCCAGAGTTGCATTTGCGGACTCCATCAAAGTATCTCCTTCAGGCACGGACTGGCGTCCTAGCGCACACGGACGGTTGCTTCCACGGACATACCGGGACGGAGATTGTGTCCAGGGTCCTGACCTGGCTCGATGTGAATACGAATCGGAAAGCGTTGAACGATCTTTACGTAGTTACCGCTGGCGTTCTCAGGAGGAAACAAGCTGAAGAGCGGTCCAGAAGCCCCGGCCATGTCTTCGACCGTGCCGCTATAGTCATTACCGAACGTGTCGACGTGGATGGTCACATGCTGCCCTGGCTTCATCTCGCGAAGCTGCGTCTCTTTGAAATTCGCGGTGATCCAAATGTCGTCCACCGGCACTACGGTCAGCAGAGTTTGGCCGGGCTGGATGCGATGACCAAGCTCTACTGTCTTGTGCCCGACTACGCCGCTCACAGGCGCATAAATCTTGGTATAGCTCAGGTTCAGCTCAGCGGTCTGCTCGTCGGCTTTCGCCAGATCGAGCTCGCCCTGTGCGGCAGCGAGGCGCGCGCGGGCGTCAGAGGTCTGCTGCGGGGCAGTACGCGCGCTTGCGATCTGTGCGTCTCGCTGCGTGACAAGGCTCTGCTGCTGTGCAACCTTCTGCTCTGCGGCTGCGACTGCGGCCTGGTCGGCTGCCAGCGTCTGTGCACTGGCAGCGGCTTCGGTCGCACGCGCGTCGTAGAACGAACGAGAAATCTCACGCTTCTCTACCAGAGCTTCGTAGCGAACCCGGTCACGTTCCGCCCGGTCAGCAACAACTTTGTCCATGACGACCCGGTGCTGTGCTGCCGTGAGCTCGGCCTGGGCAGAAGAAACACTTGCGAGAGCTTCTTGCTTCGAGGCCTGGGCGAGATGGAGTTGGCTGAAGGCTGCCGCGTCTGTGATTGGAACTTGGAGGTTTGCAGCATCCACCTGAGCCTGCTTCGCTTCGACCACGGCCTTTGCGTGGGCCAACGCAGCTGCATAGTCACGCGGATCAAGTTCGATGAGCAGCGTACCAGCTGTCACCGTTCTGTCGTTCTCGATAGCCGGATTGACGTAGGTGACGGTGCCGGTTATGCGCGTGCTGAGTTGCGCGAAGTGTCCGTCTACCTGAGCATCGTCGGTGTCCTCAAATTGCCGTGCCCAGAGCCAATAGCCGAATGCGACCACGGCGATGATGACGAGAACCGCAATTCCCAATACTTTCTTGAAGGACTTCTTAGAGTTGCCTCCCTCATGGTCTATCGCTGCGGCCTGCGAGGAAGGAGTTGTCGTTGCTGTAACCATATCTGCCTCCAATAATGTCTAGGTAGAAGTTCAGTTCGATCCGAAGAGTTCACCGAGATGGGACTCTGCGGAGCCAAGAGCGCGTGCCAGGGCCATCTTCGCCACATTCAGCGAGAACATGCTGGCAACGTAGTTATCGTTTGCGGCTTCTTGCGCTTGTTGGGCTTGGAGAACTTCGAGATAGTTGGTAACGCCATTCTTGAAGCGATCTTCCGACTGTTCGAGCGCTTTGTTGGCGAGCTTGCGGTTGTCTAACGCGACCTTGACCGCTGAAGTTGACGCATGCACATCGAGTCGAGCTGTCCGAATGTCATAGTCCACACGCCCCTGAAGGTCGAGGTATTCGGCACGCCGTTGTATGAGGTTGGCTTCCGCTTCATGGACATCTGACCGGATGCGTCCGCTGGTGAAGATCGACACACTGATGCTGCCTTGCACGGAGTAGACCTGGTTGTAGTTCGCCGGATTTTGACCCCCGCCGCCGTAGGTGCCAGCGAAGGAGATCTCGGGAAGGCGCTCGGCATGAGCCGACCGGACGCCAAACTCTGCGGCCGAAACCTCTTGCTTCAGGCTCGCAAGATCGGAACGCGATTGCGTGGTGGTCGAAGACGCCGGCTCTGGAGTCGTAGATACGGTCGCATCATAAAGTCCGCTTGGCTTCCACTGCTGCTCCAAGGGAATGCCAGCCACACGATCTAGTGTGAGCTTGTCTTTTTCCAAGTCATTGGTCGCGTTTACGACGCGCTGCTTTGCTGTACTGAGTTCGACCCGTGCCTTCAACGCATCAATCTCCGGCGACACCTCGGACTTGAACTGATCCTCAACCTGCCGGTTGAGTTCTGCGGCAGCGGTCTCCGCAGTTTGTGCTGCGACCAAACGGGCCTGACTGGCGACGACTTGGAAATAAGCGGCGCCAACAGCGAAGGCGACCACGTCGCGCGCATCCGTCGTGCTCAGGAGTGAAGCTTGCTCAAGCTTCTTTTGCTGTTTGTATTTATCGAGCAGGCGGAAGTTGACGACGGGAGACTCTGCTTGAATCCGCGCCTCGGAGTATCCGAAGGCACCGCTGGTTGGCGGGAGGACAATGCCTGCGCTCTTCGGCAGCTTGATACCGATCTGCTGGAAGCTCAACTGCTCAAAGTCTTGCTCTGCGCGGGCGGAGATTTGAGGGAGCAATGCGGCCAGTGCGTGCTCACGCTGTGCGCGTGTGCGTGCATCGGTCTGTTGATCGTCGATGAGCCCCAGATTGTATTTCTCTCCCCGCGCAATCGCATCGGCCAAGCTCAGTGTGAGCACTCCATTCACGACCTTGCCGTCGCTGGCGCTCCCTAGATAAGGGTTCAGCGATTGCGTTGCGCGCGCACTCGGATTCGTCGAGTCCGTGGCGGGATTGATCGGACGAGGCGTGTTGATGGAGCCAAAAGATGGTGAAGCTCCCTGCTGGTTCGCCACCTGGGCAGAAGCCACAGGCGGCCCCGCGATGATTACCTGCATGGCGAGGACGGCAAGCCCTGCTACGTGTCTTTTCATTCTTTCCACACCTTTCCGGTGGTCAGACGGTTACTTCGACCACTCGGCAGTGAGGGAAGCCAGTTGCTTTGCTCCCGGCTCCCTCGCTGCCACGACCTGCATCGATCCGAACTCAGAGGTCAATGCGCTACACTGCCTCCTCACTGGTCCAAAACATCAGGCAAGCCAATTGCTCTACACGCGACTCAACGATGCAATGATTGGCCATCTGCGGCAATTTGCAGTGTTCATGCTGATCTGTGTCTGACAGTGTCCTCTCGAAGACCCGAGCTAAAGGACTTAATAAAACATGGGTTTACCAAGCTTGGACATATGGCGTGTGCTACAGGTGCGTCTTCAGTTGCGCACTTGTAGCCTCTCGCTTAAGGCCCGAACCTACTTTGGGGAGAGCATGGCATTGGCCACCGCTCCCGGGTCGTCAATCTGTGGCCAGTGTCCCGTGGGTAGTGTCACGAGAGACGCATGCGGCAGCTTGGACTGGAGATCCTGTGCCACTCCAATATTGAGGTAAGGGTCCAACTCCCCCCAGATAAGGTGGAAAGGAATGTCCAATTTCTGCACGGCTGCCAAGCGTTCGTCGTTTCGTTTCACCTCTGGGAAAGCAGACGCTGTCATGGTCGCAAAGGCAGGACCCGCGCTTTGCTCTTGCATAAAGTTCTCCGCGACGATTGGCATCAGGAACTCGTCAAAATGCTTTGCCAGAGCGATAGGCATATGCGCTTTGAACTGTTTACCTTGAAAGTCGAGTAGCCATCCCATTTGGCCTGGATCGGCCAAAATTGCGCTAGAGAGTCCAGATAGGCTTCCGGTCGCGAACAGTTCTATGAGTTCGGGTAGCTTTAGGGTGGGTGTACTTCCATAGAAGCAGTTGAGCAGGTAGACCTCAGCGGTCCTGCCAGGGTTTTTCAGGGCAAAGTTGATTGCGACGGAACCTCCGGCATCGTGACCTACGGGAATGATTTTGTCCAAGCCGAGACCATCTGCTACCGCTTTCACATCCGTCAACTGCTGGTCAAAGCTGTACTCCATCGTCTGGGTTTTGTCTGAGCCACCAAATCCCAAGAAGTCGAAGGTTATAACCCTCTTGCCGGCTTCGGCCATGAGCGGAGCCCACTCATCAAATATCTGGAGGTTGTCCGGGAATCCATGAAGGCCAACATACGCGTCGCCTTGGCCGCCGTAGTCTCTGACCCGGAGCATTCCATGCCCCTGGGGGATGCGTTGTTCTTGGTATTTCATGAGCTTTCCTCTTTCCTAAAGTTTTGCGCCTTACGCTGTTGTGGTTGGAGGTGACTCGGGCACCGATGCCCATATCACCGAGACCGTTTGGGTGAGAAACTGGCCGCTACGGGAGACTGCATGCGAGCAACTCATTTCGGATGTGTCTCCGGTCACCGCTTCAGAGAAGCAATGTTCTGTCTGAGAAAATCTGGAAGACTGATGGGGTGTTTCCAGGTAATGCGCTCCACGACGTTCTCCGTACCGGCAAAGATGCCATTTTGGTGGTCAACCGCAATTTCGTGGAAGTGCTGCCAGAGTGTCATCGGCTCGCTTTTCTAACGTGCCTTCGTGCTCTCCAGCCGACGTTCCGGTTGCCAACTCCTCAAGGTGGAAAGCATGAATCTGTCGATACTCCAGCGGCTGGCCAAGCACCTTACCAATCTCTGCCGTGATCTCGGCAAATGTATATTCCTTCTCTCCATAAAGCGGATCAGACTCTAAACGACTCGTTTATTTTGTCCGGTCGGACAATTTTGCAAGGTGGATCCACCGGAATGCCGCAGGGTTACAGGTGAGTGCCGCAGAACCACAGAAATGTCATTTGCACTCTCATGCGATATTGAGCCGTATGTGTCGAGAAGTCTGCTGCGGGCGTGTACTTTGGTGCCCATCCTCATCATTCCCGATGATCACGATCTGAATCGGCGTCCATGTATGGCCACCCCTATGCGCTTGACTCGTCCTGTGACCGACGGTGCTTTTCTGTTGTCCGAGAATTGCCATCAATCTTTGTCGAGCTCGATAGGCGCGAGATTTCGTGGCAGCCAGGGAGAGTCCCCGTCTTTCGGCGATTTGCAATATCGGCAGTTGCTCATAAACGTAATCGCAAGCAATATTCTGCAAACTCGGAGGGAGACGCGATATTGCACGAGAGAGTTGCGCCCTTTGCTCGCCATCCAGACAGAGTTGTTCCGGATCCCACGCACTGTCCGCGAGAGGGAGGAATGAGGATTCATCATCCGTCAGATCTTCAAATGAGGTAACTGGTTTGCGTCGTGTCTGACGCAACCGTTGCAAGCTCGCATTGATGGCTATCCGGGTCAGCCATGTCGAGAACGTCGACGCACCCTGGAATGTATGGAGCTTTCGGAACACGCAGAGCGAGACCTCTTGATATATGTCTTCGACATCTTCATTGTTGTGAACGAATGAATAAGCGGTGCGACAGACAAGTGCCGCATGTCGCTTGAGCAGTTCTCCGTATGCATCGGATTCTCCAGAGCGAGCCCTGTTAATCAACGCGTCGATGCTGCTGTGCGTACCAGCTGAAAGCTCCTCACAAGCCTGCATGAAGTGTTCTCCGAGTGTCTTGTATCGCTTACCCCTGAATCGTAGAGAGAAAACGTTCGGCCTTCTTTGCTGAATGTAGCGGCCTTTGGAAAATGCAGGATCATCTCAATGGAGGTCTGGTTCTGGAACGATCAGATGTATATGAGGGAGCCAATTCAGGATCATCATTAGGGCAGGCGATGAGGTTATGGCGTCCCCCATCTCCGAGCGCCCGGAAGGGAACCCACGGCTGATCGATTTATCGCTGCTCTGGTGACGACGAGCGCCTCTGTAGCTAACAAGAGTTAGCGATCCTCATCTAGGACATCCTTGATGTCAGATCACACCATCCTGATAAGACTCCTGTATATACATGGCCGCCATCTATATACAGGCGGTCGTCGAAGCAACAGTGCAACGCGCTCGCCCGTATTGATAACCGCACTTGCTGCCGTCCTAGCGTTCATTCCGCTCACATCTTCGGTTTGTGCCGATCGATGGCACAGACACTCATTGGTGCGACTCTAACCGCACGCTTCTCTTTCTTCCTGCGCTCTATGTAGTTGGTAACGTGTGCAATCGCCCAAGACTACTGAGGTGCAGGACACCGAACTGACCAACAGCGCTCTAAGAGATGGCCAACTCACTCTGTGACTCGGCCATCTCTTCTCTGTTGCTTCTAGATTCTGCGTATGCCGTGTACGACACAGCTCTTGAACCAACTGAAAGCTCCGTCGCGAGAGAAGCATTTCCGCATAGGCACCCCTGGAGATCGTTCCTATGGACACCCCATGCCACCCAACACTCAATGAACCAAGGATCGAATCGCGACGAATGTATTGGAATTTACTGAAATGAATGTCCGCAAGACAAGAACGCTAGATGCCAAACTGCCGAAGATGATAGTCAATGTGGATCTGAAGCAGTTTGCCCCATTCCCATAACGACATCTTGCCAAAGGTGCAGTGCGGACCCCACTGATCGGCTGCCCTCCTACTCCACGCTGATTCGATGATCTCCACGAGTCGGTCTCGCTCCACAAAGAAGTCGAAATGCTCTTCGTGCGCAATCCGAAACCCTGCAGGCAGTCGGAGTCCTTGTGGCTGCTCTGGAAACCAATCAACCAAGATCCATCGGAACACTGTGCGAGAGGCGAGGTAGCTCTCGTCTGGAAGCGTGTAGAAACCGTTCGGATGACCACACGCGAGATTGAGATGATGCAAGCCCTGGTCTACAGTCATGGTCCCCCAGACTGTTAGGGTGGCGGGACTCAGCATCGCGATACGAGATTTGTATTCGTTGAGTTTGGCGTCGGTGAAAAACGCCATCCCGTTGACTTGCGGCTTGCGGAGTGCGCGGGGAACATAACGAACCATCGCTCCGCCGGTTCTCCAAAAGTCCACGGTTAGTAAGGCTGAAAGTAGGTTGGCCATGCTCACCTCTCTCGACGATCGAATAATGTACCGATTCCGCCGATTTCATAGAACAAATGTGATGGCCTCAGTAACGCGCGGTGGAACCCCGGGGGCCGACAAATGTCATGCCTGAGGCTACTGAGAACGATTTCCGTGTGTTTCATTGTCTTTCCCGCGATCCGCTATGCACTCTGCGAAGATTGCCCGCTTCTTATTTGGAGTACGTTAGGGCGCTTAATGCTGCATGCAAATTGCCTCGTTCGCATCCTACGAATTTCAGTAATCGAATCGTCAGAGACCAGGCGAGCCATGCGGTCCAACTGATCCATCCGCCATGCATAGGCTCTTGTCTTGCCGGACCGGAAGTAGCGCCGCTGAGGATCATCCCGTTTTCAGAGTCCCGAGAGAAACAGGACTCAGTCTTGCCAAATTCGGGCGGATTGTGGATCTTTGTACCGGATTGGGGAACCCCTGTACGCTAGACATGTAAGTCGATGCTTCAGGTGTGGAGCAGAAAGGACCCATGAGGCGATCAAAGGCAGACAAGGCCGTTACGCACTCGAAGATTGTCGCCGTCGCGGCGAAGCGATTCCGTGAGAGGGGACTCAACGGAATTGGCGTGGCGGACGTGATGAAGGAAGCTGGAACGAGTGTCGGGGGGTTCTATAAGCATTTCGGATCACGTGACGAACTGGTGATTGAGGCTCTTGCCGAGGCATTCAAAGACCTCGACACGCTAGAGCGTTCCGCTGAGGAGCTGTCTGCTTACCTGTTGAAGTTCATATCTGAGGAGCACCGCGACACCCCCATGACAGGCTGCGCGATCACAGCCTTCGCGGGTGAAATCGGACACGCAAGTACGGGTATCCGTACGGTCTACACGCAAAGGGTCAAGCAGACACTCAGCTACTACAGAGACCACCTCAAGGGCGACGAAGAAGCGAGGCGTTCAAGAGCTATTCTGTTGCTGAGTGCGGGTGTCGGTGGGCTTTCGCTTTCCCGAGCCGTCAACGATAAAGCTCTATCGAAGGAAATACTCGCGGTACTGAGGCAAGAGCTTACGGCTCTCGCGGACCGACCTGTACGTAAGAGGACCGAAAGCAAAGCAGAATAGCCGCCCTCACTTTAGCTTCCTCATTCTTCTTGCGGAACAATTTCAACGAGCACAGCCACGAGGATTCAACTGAAACGATGCAAGTTTATCGCCTGCTCGATCTGTGCGTCCCCAAGGCATAGGGCCTAATATCGTCTTCCCGTCAAAGCCCGGAGAAGAAAGCTGACCGGGAAAGCGGTGTCCATTCACCCGCCACAGGCCGCTCCTCGCTGATAAAGACTTTGATGTCATAGTGGTGCGAAGCGTCAACTATCGCTCTGCACAGGCTAATCCGGCAACAGTGATGTTGATCTCGTTTGGCATACGATGCGAGGTGCAGCACACCCAAAAACGAGCGCTTCTGAAAGGAAATGGCGAGGCGAAAGCGATAGGATTGTTTGGGATAAGGCATCATCTTCGACTCTGGTAGGGGTTCACCAGGAGTGCAGGGATCGCAGCAACACTATTTGCGGAGCTGCATGTATCCGATGCGGACCACATATCTGTAAGAACTGCACGTGGGAGTGCAAGCAATGCGAGAATCAATGAATCTACCGCAATCCGTATATATTCCTGACAGTAAGCTTGCGGAAAACATTACCTCGTTCATCCGTGATAACGAGACAGAACTTTTGTTCAACCATTCGAGCAGGGTGTATCATTTCGCCGCCCTGGCAGGCCTGAAGCGAAACCTGAATTTTGACCGGGAGCTTCTATACGCGGGTGCAATGTTCCATGATCTTGGCCTAATGCCGAAGTTCAGCAGTGAATTCGAACGGTTCGAAGTCGATGGAGCCAACGCCGCTCGAAGTTTTCTTGAACAATACGGTATTGATTCGATCGATATCGAGCATGTGTGGACAGGTATTGCACTTCACACGACTCCCGGTATCCCGCAGCATATGCACCCTGTCATCGCTCTGGTCACTGCAGGAGTCGAGATGGATGTACTCGGTCTTACCCACGCGCAATATAGCGATGAAGAGCGTGAGGCAGTGGTCAAGATGTTCCCGAGATCCGCCGATTTCAAAGAAGATATCATCCAAGCGTTCTATGACGACATCAAGACCAAGCCCGAGACCACATTTGGGAATGTGAAGGCGGACGTGCTTGCGGACAAAAGCGTCAGCTACAAGCGTGGAAATTTCTGCGCGGTGATTCGGAACTCCGCTTGGCGCAGCTAGGACGCACGATGCCATCCAGATCAATCGTTACAGGAGACCGTTTAGGGCTCCGCAGTTACAGCCACCAGGCCGCGGTAGGCCTCAGCTCTGTGTCGGTGGCCGTCATCTTCGAGATCAGATGCTTTTTCGTCCCAAATGGCTACGATTGACGGTTTTCGATATCCGTCACCTCGCAGAATCGGACAGCAGGGGTGAGATGCTGCCAACCCCTGCCGCGCAAACTACAAGTGTTCGGTAGTCGGAGATTTGGTTCCCTTAAGTAGCTCAATCGCATGCCGCACACCGGCACCGTATTCGGGGTGGGCTTTCTCGCAGTTGCCAATGTGACGTTGTTGCACTTCTGGCCGGGCTCCGAAGAGCGCGCGGGCTGTGTTTGCGAATAATCTTTCACGTTCTTCACTACTAAACATGAGGAATAACGCTCTTGGCTGAGAGTAGTAATCGTCGTCATCATCACGAAAGTTCCAATGATCCGCCGCGCCCAAGCCTTGAAGCGAGGGCTCTCGGAAATCGAGCTGTTCAAGCCATTCACCCTTGCTATTCGGCTCGTAACTGGTCGCAGCGCCCACATTTCCATCGACTCGTGTCTTGCCATCACGGTGATAGCTGTGAAACGGACATTTTGGCGCGTTCACGGGAATTTGGCTGTAGTTGACCCCTAGCCGGTATCGCTGGGTGTCGCCATATGAGAACAGCCTGCCCTGCAGCATCTTGTCCGGCGAAAAGCCGATGCCCGGTACAACGTTGGCTGGTGAGAATGCGGCCTGTTCCACGTCAGCGAAGAAGTTCTCAGGATTTCGGTTCAACTCCATCACCCCGACCTCAATCAATGGATAGTCTCCGTGCGGCCAGACCTTAGTCAGGTCGAAAGGATGAATCCGGTACGTCTCGGCGTCTTTTTCCGGCATGACCTGAACGTATAACGTCCATTTCGGAAAATCACCGTCTTCGATGCTCTTGAAGAGATCACGCTGGTGGCTTTCACGATCGTTGCCAATGAGTGCAGTCGCTACTGCATCCGTGATGTTCTGAATCCCTTGCTGCGTCTTCAACGTGAACTTCACCCAATGCCGTTCGTTCTGCTCGTTGATAAAGCTGAATGTATGACTGCCAAAACCATGCATATGCCGAAACGATTTTGGGATACCGCGATCGCTCATAACGATGGTGACCTGATGTAGTGCTTCAGGGAGGAGGCTCCAGAAGTCCCAATTATTGTCTGCGCTACGCATCCCGGTTTTCGGGTCGCGCTTGATTGCGTGGTTCAAGTCTGGAAACTTCAGCGGATCGCGCAGAAAAAAAACCGGTGTATTATTACCAACCAGATCCCAGTTGCCCTCGTCTGTGTAGAACTTCATCGCAAAACCACGGATATCGCGCTCGGCATCAGCAGCGCCTCGCTCTCCTGCCACAGTAGAGAAACGAACAAACATTGGCGTTTGTTTGCCAATTTCAGAAAAAATCTTTGCGCGTGTGTATTGGGTAATGTCGTGTGTCACGGTAAAAGTGCCGAACGCTCCCGCACCCTTCGCGTGCATCCGTCTTTCAGGAATAACCTCCCTGTCAAAATGAGCGAGCATTTCCAAAAACCAGATGTCCTGGAGTAACGCTGGACCGCGGGGTCCTGCCGTTTGGATGTTTTGGTTATCCACTACTGGCGCGCCGAATGCTGTAGTCAGTTTGTTCACGTGAGAGATTTCCTTGGCTGGTTTTGGTTGACAGTACAAAATGCAGCGCCCATAGCTCTTGCCGAAACATTGCAATCTTGCGTCAAACCGTCATCGCAAACTTGGGGTGCTTCCGCAGGGATCGCACGAAGCACGCGATGCCACAGGTCAGTAGTGGTAACAGCTACTGACTTGTGGCCACATGGCATCGATTGCCAGAGGAGTGCGAAAGGCCGAGACTCAACCCCATTCCGATTCGAATGGGCTGGCCGCTCGGCCCTCAGGCAGTCTAACTAGCTCTTGAGAAAATTGAGAATGTCTGCATTGATCGCTTGTGAATGCGTTTCAGCCATCCCATGCGGATATCCCGGATAGATCTTGAGAGTGGTATTTGGAAGGATCTTCGCCGCTCTTACACTTGCATCTTCATAAGGAACAATTTGATCATCTTCTCCTTGCAGGAGCAGGGTGGGAATGGACATCTTCTTGAGGTCCTCGGTAAAGTCCGTCTCTGAGAACTGTTGAATGCAGTCGTAGTGGCCCTTGATTCCTCCGAGCATCCCCTGCAGCCAGAAGTGATTGCGGATCCCCTGTGAGACATGAGCGCCTTCGCGATTGTAGCCATAGAACGGCATCGTGAGATCCATGTAGTACTGGGAGCGATAGTCCAGGACACCTTTGCGGATGGCATCGAAGACGTCCTTCGGAAGGCCTCCAGGATTCGCCTCTGTTTTGAGCATGATTGGCGGAACAGCTCCGATCAGCACTGCCTTACGTACACGCTTGGTTCCATGCCGACCGACGTAACGAGCAACTTCTCCACCACCTGTGGAATGGCCAATCAGCACCGCCCCTGCGAGATCCAGGTGATCGATGAGGGTCGCGAGGTCATCGGCGTACGTGTCCATATCATTGCCGTCCCACGTCTGATCGGAACGGCCGTGGCTTCTGCGGTCGTGTGCAATGACGCGATATCCCAGCTGCCCGAAATAGATCATCTGGGCGTCCCACGCGTCCGAACTGAGCGGCCAGCCGTGACTGAACACGATCGGCTGTCCCTTGCCCCAGTCCTTGTAGAAAATTCTTGTACCGTCTTTCGCCTGAACAAAGCTCATTTTGTGTTCCCCCGTCTGTGTATGTGTCCGTGTGTCCTGATGCAGAGGTTCTGCATAGACCTCTCGGCAAGAGCCCGCAAGAACGCCGAACGAAACTGCAGTTTTCGTTGCAACAGAGATGAAGTCTCGACGTGTCATCTCATCACCAGTAGAGATTGCGCTCATGATGCCTCCTGACCTGACGAGCATCGTTGCACTGAGCTGCACTCAATATCTTTGCCAGAAGAGACATTTTGTGTCTTGGAACCCCACGCCTGAGGGATTCTTTAGCGGTCTTCCTCAAAGCGGTGCGAAAACAGTTGTCATTCCACATATGGCGCGTTTCAGCCAAGAGTCCCTGCTTGGCAGAAGCTTAGGATGCCGAGAACTGCTGCCAGGCCTATCTTCGGGCCGGCCCGGAAGAAGTAGGCATCTCTCTCTGGTCTGCTCTCGGCTTCGAACTCTGCTTATGGAACTGATCGGTATCGAAAGGGATCGAAATGGGACAGCTTCTAGAACTGGCCATGGAAGCACATGGAGGGATGCAGCGCTGGCTGACCTTTTCCGATCTAGTGACAAATGTTGGTGTTCATGGAGAACTATGTGAAAGGAATGGATGGACCGGACCGGTGCCCACGTCGCGAATGCTCCTCTCTCTTCGGGAGCACCGAACAGTAGTGACGATTCCTCCTGTCGGCGACAACGTAATCGTTGAGCCAGGGATCGTCACGTTGATGAAGGAACGAAAAGAAGACCGTCGCGTATTACGTCACCCCCGTCGGGTGTTGCTTCAAGAAAAAGAGAACACGGTATGGGATGTCCTGCGTACGTCCTATTTTTTCGCCCATGTCATCCGCTTTTCTGTCACTGTCCCCTTCGTCTATGCGTCAAAGGGTTTCACTATCGAAGAAGTCGAGCCACGGATCGAAAACGGCGAGCCGTGGCGCGGACTCAAAGTAACGCTTCCACCAGCGCTGGAAGCCCCAATCACCTTCCAAGTCGCGCATTACGGCGCAGACGGGTTACTCCGTCGTCTTTACAGTAAAGTTGACGTTCTGGGAGTGTCTGATCTCGTTGAGTATGTGGCTGACTACAAACAGGTCAGTGGTATCTGGATTCCTACGCTGAAACACGTGTTCGCTTGTGGCAGCGACGGCGAGACACTCGGTCGTGACTGTATAGGGAACATCAGACTCCTCGATGTCTTACTCATCGACTAGGGTGTCAGCGAGGTCCTGTGCCCCCCCTCAAAAGAGGGTAAGGAGAGCGGACTCTAGTGGGGCTTTCCGAGGCGGTAGCCTATTGAAACAATAAGGGGCATCGATGCTTACTTCGCTGTCGAGGCCCGCGCATGACGAACATCCAACCCGGATATCTGGAGTCACATCGTTCGAGTTTCCAGCCATCCCCTGAGGTGCTTGTTTGCCAAACGGAGCAAGCTGGGCGCCTGATCTACATCGGGAACGGACACAAGGATTTAAAGAGCGCCACAGAGCCAACTCTTCACGTTGGACTTTCAGCAGCCAGCGTCGCAAGCTACGTGGCAATGTTTGAAGACGTCGATGGGAGCGATCCAGACAATATCGATCTGCACGTCGAGATTCGAATGCTGACACGGTTTCTCCCCGTGCACCGACATCCACCGTCACTTCATGCGATAAAGACGGAAGACCTCGTGGTTATCGGCCTCGCGCGAGAACTGCTCTCTGTGGGGGCTTTCAGCAAGCGTGAGCCTGAGCTTCTCAAACGAGCAGCATCTTTGCTTTGCGCTCGTTTAGCGGATCTCGTGTTCGAACGCGAGACGTCATCAGGCCCTCGAGGTTTTGAGATGTGGCAGCTCGAAATAATTCATGCGCAACTTGCCGAAGACGCAGAAGAAGTCAGCCGAATTGCCATGATCGCGGATCGATGTGGACTGTCAGTATGTCACTTCTCACGGCTCTTTAAGGCTTCGTTCGGCTCATCATTCCATCAATTCCGATTAAAAGCGCGTATCAATCATGCCCGTGAGAAACTCGCTGCGTCCGATCAATCCATCTCCCAGATTGCACTGGAGTGTGGCTTTGCTGATCAGTCATGCTTAACGAGGCGCTTCACAGGTGAGATGGGAATTTCGCCAGGATTGTGGAGGCGACAGAATAAGTTGATAGCGACACCAGCCTCAGGCGGTGTGCCATCACCGCGCTTATGGGCGGCCACATGAAGCCTCTACAACAAAAGACTCTCTCTCGAAGGATTGGCAGCGTTCCCCTGACGTTTGCCATGGATATGCGTGGGGATAGGTTCAACTCCACTGGCTCTCGAATCTCCCTGCGCGTATCTCTGCCGCTTCCTGGTGCGGAAATCCGTATTGCTGCGGGAATAATTGCGGTACTCGTACAGATTGAACCAGAAGCTAGACTGGCGTCCCAAGGTGCGGCTAAGTCGTATCTGGCGGGGAAGGCCGGCGATACTTGTTCCTTTTCATCAGGTACTCATGTAATTACCGAAGTATTCAGTGTCGGAACGGTCATGCGATTTGACGTGGCCAGAGCCGATTTCAAGACATTTGCGCAGGTTGAATGTCGCGCGGATGTTTGTACGTTTGAGATACCGGCAGGCCGACAGGATCCCACGTTACTATTCTTCGCAAAGGCAATACGGCCGTTGCTTTTAGCGAGGGCTATGTCCAGGGAGTTCTCGCGCCACTTCACTTCCACTTTCTACAGCCATCTTCTTGTGGCTTATGCGGTGGCGGGTGTCGATGTCGCCCGATTTTCTGGTGGCTTTTCTCCAAGAAATCACGCGAAGATCATTGCGCTCCTCGCAGAAGACACCCGGGCCAAGCTCTCTCTAAAGGGTTGTGCAAGTGCATGTGCTCTGTCTGAGAGGCATTTCGCAAGAGTGTTCCATGAGAGCTACGGAATTCCGTTCCACAAATTCCAGTTGAACAAACGGATTAACCGAGCGAAGCACTTGCTCATGGAAACTGATCTTCCATTGAAAGTGATCGCAACTCACGCCGGATACGCCGACCAATCGACATTTACGGAAAGCTTTACAAGAGAGAGCGGATTGGCCCCGGGTCGCTATCGCCGACTTCATCAATCGGTTGCAGACACCAGCATGACGCATCCCCGTTAGCAGGCCCTTGCACGACAGTAGCCTATAAACATTTTCACTAGAGTCACGTGTGCGGCTCTAGAATGCCTCGTTTCATGGCGATGACTACTGCGTGAGTTCTATCGCTTGCACCAAGTTTTGCGAAAATGCTTTTCATGTATCCCTTGACGGTCTGCTCTGTCAGATTGAGGCGATCCGCGATCATTTTATTTGAGCAGCCTGCAGCGGCACCGCGAAGCACTTCTAGTTCTCGTTGGGATAGTTCTTGTGAGTGCAAGTGTTGGGCAAGTTCCATCGCGATGGTGGGTGGAATCTTTTTCTGGCCTGCGTGCACGCAACGAATCGTATCCATTAACTGCGTGCGCAATGCATCCTTCAACAAGTACCCTGCGGCGCCACGTCTTAAGGCCTTCTCCGCCTGCGAGTCACCTGAGAAGGTCGTCAACACGATCACCTTGGATCGTCCCAGATGTGCTTCGAGAGCCGAAAGGACCTCCAGTCCGTTCATGCGCGGCATTTGTAGATCCAAGAGCATGATGTCGGGCTGCCACCTCTTGAAGGACTCGACCGCCTCGACGCCATCCTGTGCCTCCGCAACAAGTAACATGTCCCTCTCTTGGGAGAGCGCGAACGCTATGCCGTCGCGTATAAGAGGGTGATCATCCGCACACACCACTCGAATTAGCGATTGTTTACCCATGTGCCGGTCCGAAACAACAGATTGCTTGGTGTTGATTGTACGATATAGCGTACGCTTGACCGCCTAAATAGGGCAAAGAGGTCGTGTCCGGAAGCGCACGCGGCTTGAGATTGATTTGGCTTACGTGCGAGCCGTTCACGTCCAGTCCACAAATTGCCGAAATCGGCAAAGCACCCACGCGTGCAGTACGAATATAGTCCACAGTACAGACCGCGACTGGCTTGCAGTAGAGCTCAGGTCAGGTCAGATTCGCGGGATCGATTGCGCCATAGCCTTCATCCAATTCGTGATAGAGCACGGACATACGCGATGTCGCAAACAGCGGTTCACATGGAGGAATCGAGAATGCAAGCACAGACGCCACCACCCCCTAATCCCCGCATGGGACAAGCGACGGTTACGGTCGTTTCTCATGACACTACCGATGACGCTGGAGATCCAATAACATACATCTCCACTCCAAATCCAGAGGTCACCTCCGCTATTGTTGCCCTTCCCCCAGGAGGAAAGACGGATTGGATGACGCATCCCTGCCCCGGATATCTTTATGTGCTGGAGGGCGAATTGACCGTCGAGTTTGAAGACGGACATCATCTCATCTTCAAAACCGGCCAAGCGTTCATGCAAGCCCGTACGAAATGGCATCGTGGCATCAATTCCGGTAAGGGCCAGATGCGTTTCCTCGCCGTGTTCTATGGTGCAAAAGGGATGCCGCAAGTATTGAATCCACCTCACGGCCCCGCCGCATCTCGGCCTTAGTTCCACTTCGGTTCGTCGTCAATTGGAGTCTGTTTAGCGACAACCGCTCTATATACGCAAAGCCGGGCGGCTGGCACCGCTGGCATGAGAGGAGATAAAACGGAATGATCTTACGACGCTTTGAGGTTCCGGGGCTAGCGCACTATTCATACCTGATTGCATCTGACGGACACGCTGTCGTCGTCGATCCACAACGTGATGTCGCTCTTTATATGGATTTCGCCAGAGCAAAAGGTTTGAGGATCGATCATGTAGTGGAGACCCACATTCACGCGGATTACGCGTCCGGGGCACCGGCTCTGGCCGGGGCAACAAGCGCGACTCTTTGGCTGAGCGGTCACGATATAGACGAGCAATTCGAATATGCAATGCCGCATTCGGAAGTCAGAGACGGCAACGAAGTGCTTTTCGGAAAGTTAAAACTGGTTGCAGTTCACACTCCTGGACACACGCCAGAGCATCTGAGTTTCCTTTTGTATGAGCGACAGGGATGCGGCCAGCCACTCGGCATTTTGAGTGGTGACTTTCTTTTGATCGGCTCATTGGGGCGGCCAGATTTGCTCGGCGAATCGGAGAAGCAAGCTCTTGCCGCGCAATTGTTCCATAGTGCGCAGACCAGGATCGCGGACGTGCCCGATGGGACCATCGTCTATCCAGGTCACGGAGCAGGTTCGTTGTGCGGCGTAGGAATCGCCGAGCGCCCAGAGTCAACGGTTGGATATGAACGGCAATGCAACCCGTTCATGATTCCCAGCACACAGGACTCCTTTGTTTCGAAGATTCTTGGGTCGGTGCCACAGTTTCCTCCCTACTACAAACGAATGAAAGAGCTGAACTCGAAGGGATTCCCAACTCTGGACCAGCTCCCCGGTGGCGTTTCCCTGACGGCTGCCGAGACGCTTAAAGAACTGGAGCTAGGAGCGTTGATGCTGGACGTGAGAAGTGCAGACGCTTTTGGAGGAGTTCATATACCCGGATCATTCAATATCGGAGCTGGCCCCAACCTTTCCCTTTGGGCGGGGTGGGTCCTTCCCTATGAAGGTAAAATCCTGCTCGTGGGCGACGATTCTTCCGGCGATCTCCTTGATGTTCGGAAGTCGCTGATCCGTGTGGGCCATGACGAGACCTTTGGCTATCTCCGGGGTGGAATCAATGCTTGGATAGCCGCGGGCCTTGAGCAAGCGCATCTTCCCCAAATCTCTGTAGGTGAGTTGCAGAAAGCTGCCCTCAGTGGGGAGTTCGTACTCGATGTGAGGAGCCCAGCCGAATGGAAATCTGCGCATATAGCATCGGCTGTTCACATTCCTCTTGGAGACTTGTCGGAACGAATCGATGAGATACCGCGCGATGCCACGATCCACGTTATCTGTGGGAGTGGCTATCGATCAAGCATCGCCTGCAGCATCCTTCAGAGGGCATCACTTCCGGAAATTCGCAACACAATGGGCGGCATGGCTGCGTGGTTCGCTCAAAAATTGCCAACGATTCCGGGCTGATTGGCGGCCGATGGCACCCGAGAGAAAGGACGTAAAGCATATGCTTGTCATCAACACGATCGGCGCGATATTCCTGGGTGTCGCGGTAGGAACTATTTCTGGACTTGTAGGGATCGGCGGCGGAGCATTTCTGATCCCGGCGTTGGTTGCGTTTTATGGGATGTCGCAGTTACGTGCTCAGGGCACATCGATCGCGATCCTGCTTCTACCAATTGGCGTGTTGGCGTTTTGGAAGTATCAGAAGGCAGGTCACGTTGACTTTCGCATCGCACTCCTCGTGGCCGTCGGATTCATGCTCGGCGGCTGGATTGGGGGCTCCGTGGCTCAACAACTGCCCCCTTTGGTGATGCGGAGAACGTTTGCCGTTCTCATGATGCTGCTGGCACTTCGGATGGGCTTCTCTCGATAGCGTTCGTGCGTACGCTAAAATACATGTGTGCTGACGAGAGGCTTTCCCACCGAAGTGAAGCAAGGGTTTATCACCTTCTGACGTTCAGCATGCGTCGATTCACAATCGGGTTATTGTCTTCAAGCGAACTGGCTTCGAGCGCAGGCCCTCGCCTTGCAGTCGCCATGTACATTCTCCTCCTCTCTCCGCCGTCATGGTCTGGCAGGGACGGGAGCAAGATCTTTGCTCAAGCACCCATCGCTCAGATGGCGCACAAGGCATGGTTCGTTAGAGATGGAGCGCCGAGCAACGTTAGAGATACTGCGATTGGACCGGATGGGCTATTGTGGCTCGCTACCGACACAGGATTATTCCGCTTCGATGGCGATACGTTTCATCATTACGTCCCGACTGCTGGATACTCCCTCCTTTCTCAGCGACTTATCTGTGTTACCCCGGGCCCAGACGGCAGTATGTGGGTCTCATATGCATTTGGTGGCGTCAGCAAGATACAGGGGGGCGTCGTCACGAACTTCTCGACTGATGAAGGACTTGGAACCGGACAGATCAGGTCGATTGAAGTGGATCAGAAAGGCACAATCTGGCTAGGCGGCACAGATGGCTTGTTTTTACTCGTCAACAACCGGATACAGCGTGTGGGTACATCCCTTGGCTTTCCACAGCAGCCGGTGTTTAGGCTTGCAGTCGACCCTGCCAACAATTTATGGGTTTCCACCCTCGGGAAGGTCATGGTCCGGATCGCCGGGGAGCGGCGATTCCAAATCGCTACGACGATTCGTGGAAGCGGAATCATTCATTGCTGGCCTGTCTCACCGAAAGGGGCGCGCTGTTTCGATCCTTTTGGCGAACAGTTCCACCTCCAGATCGCGAACGGAAGGGTTATTCGTTTCCAAGACAGCAAAGTACCCGGCTTCCATTCGTTTCTTTCAGCACAGGACGGCTCTTTATGGCTATCGACGGACAACCAGGGCATTCTCCGCCTTCCGTCGCCGACCAGTTCGGTTGGAGTGAAGGTCAACCAGTATGAGCAATACGCTGCACAACAAGGGCTCAGTTCTAACCACGCCATCGTTCCAGTACAGGACAAGGAAGGAAGTATATGGGTCAGCACGGACCAGGGACTTGATCAGTTTCGCAGCTACTCCGTGCGCTCAATGAAACTGGAGTCAGATTGGAGTGCGCTGAATAAACGTCCAGGGAGCGGGACAGTCGTAATTGCTGCGAACCGACTTTTCGACGTTTCGGCAACTCAAGTCCATGCCATGACTACTTCAATTTCTCCACAGATACGGAGTCTCTACGGTGCCGTGGACGGAAGTATCTGGGTTGGTACTGAGTATTCTCTCTGCCACATAGTAGGCGATCGGATACTGCAGCAGCCACTGCCGCACGACTTGGGTAGTCCACTACGAAGTATTCAAACCATCACAGAGGACTCGAGGCACAATCTTTGGATCTCGATCGTACGCAATGGCGTGTACCGCCTGAGCGGCCAGCTGTGGCTCCGCAATGGCGGATACAGTGAACTCCCAAGCGAACCGGCCGTCAGTTCAGGGAAGGATTCTACGGGCAGTGTGTGGTTCGGCTATCTTGACGGCACGGCCGTCAGCATTTCTCCGAGTGGTAAAGTGACGCGCTATGGGGGATCGCAAGGGCCGAATGTCGGCACGATCAAGGTGTTTGGGCGGGATGGCTCGGATGTTTTGGTCGGCGGTGACAAAGGCATCGCCATCCTGCATGCTGGAAAGTTTCATCAGTTAATCACTGCTGACGGCTCCAGCTTCGAGGGGGTAACGGGTATTGTCCTTTCCTCTGCGAAGGAACTATGGATGAATAGCAGCCGGGGAATCATTCGAGTTCCCGCTGCTAGTTACGCGCAAGCGAGGACCAATCCAAAAGCTCATCTGGAATTCCAGATCTTCGATTACCGCGACGGAGTTCAGGGGGCCCCGACTCCGATCGGCGGCTTGGGATCCGCAGTTGAAGGCAATGATGGCACGCTATATTTCCTTGACGGAGATCACCTCAACTGGATTGCCCCCTCTACCGTCCTTCACAATCCGATTTCTCCGCCCGTCATGATCGTCAAGTTGGATTCGAACGCGGCCAGTTGGCGGTGGCCGCGTGCAGTCGAATTGCAGCCGAATCCTGAGAATGTCCGGGTCACCTTCCAGGCGGGAAGTCTGCGCATTCCTAGCAGGGTCAGGTTTCGATATTTTCTGGAGAACTATGACAATACCTGGATTGACGGTGGGAATCGTCATGAAGCGGTGTACTCGAAGCTTCCTCCCGGCCACTATGTGTTCCACGTGACGGCGTGCAACGACGATGGTCTATGGAATGAGGTCGGCGCTACGCTGACGATTACAGTTCTTCCTACATTGACGCAGCGCACAATGTTCCGAATATTTCTGGGCATCTTGCTTTTGGCTGCGACGTTTTTAGTAGTGCATCTCCGTCTGACGCGGGCTCGGCGGATGGTGGCGGCCCAGATGTACGAGATCTTCGACGAGCGTCAAAGGATTGCGAGGGATCTCCACGATACCTTGCTACAAAGCGTGCAGGCTCTGATTTTCAAATTCTCTGTGATAACGCAGAAAATGCCGATGAGCGACCCAAACAGAGCACTTCTCGATCTAACCCTTGATCAGGCTGATTTGGTGTTGTTAGACGGACGACGAATGGTGGCCAACCTCCATACTTCGGAGCTTGAGACCGTTGCGTTGGTTGAAAGCCTACGCAGTGTAGGCGAGGAGCTTGAAGAGCTTCACCGTATCGACTTTCATCTTGATGCTCAAGGCGTGGAGCGAAGTATGGATAGTGTCGTCGTCCGTGAAATCTTAGCGTTTGGACGAGAAGCGTTGACGAACGCATTCCGCCATTCTGAAGGTCGAAATGTCTGGCTCTCCCTCCTGGCCACGTCGAAGGGCGTATTGCTCCGGGTGAAAGACGATGGCCTTGGGATCCACCCGACAATCTTGCAAAAGGGCAAACGCGAAGGCCATTTCGGGTTGCAGAATATGCGCGATCGCGCGAAACGGCTGGGAGGCCGGTGTACGGTCATCAGCAGCGCCGGCGAGGGTAGCACGATCGAGCTGAATATTCCGGCGTACCTTGCCTATACCGATGCTGCCAACGGGATATGGAGTCGCATCCGCCGAGCTTGGAAGTCGTAAAGGAATGTGGCTGCACAGAATTAGGATGTGGCCCCTCCTGGCCATGCGCACTGAATGTTCACGGCTGACATCGCAACAACGATATAGGAAAGGAACAAGCCTGATGCATGAGCCGATCATCAAACCTTTTGAAAGAGTCGAACTCGTGGATTCCGTGCATGGAATCCATGAGCAAGTCGCGGCTTTCGTCAGATCGTTTACATCGGCTGCCTGGCGTCATCGTCAGGCTGATGGTGCATGGTCTCCATCAGAGATCGTTGAACATCTGCTTTTGGTAGAAGAGGAACTTCTCTCTGCCGTTCAAGAGCGATGCGGAGACGATCCTTGTTTGGACTGGGCGAAGGTCACCCATGGGAAAGAATTATTACTACGTAGGTTTTTGCCAAACGCCGGAAGGGCCCAAGCAAGTGACAGTACCTCACGCTTTTTGGGAATCAGTCAAGGGGAGGCTCTTTCGCAATTGGCACGAAGTGAGCGACGGTTGGAGGAGCAACTGGCTGTTTGGGCAAACCTTCCACTGAAGGCCATTGTTTGGAACCATACGGGCTTCGGCCCTCTGAGTGGGTATCACTGGCTGCTTTATATTCCCCTTCATTCGGAGCGGCACCTGAATCAACTGAGGCAGCGTTACCCCATCGCTGGCCAAGCGTCAGGGCTGCTTGAAAATGATCGTGGTATGTGATCGCACATCCGCGATAAGCCATTGCACATCCGCAGCTCAGTAAATGAGAGTGGTTTGGTCAGCTGGTGGCTCTTCATCCCAAAAGCGCCGAGTTCTGCCAAGAGAACCTCTGTCACTCAGTCTAGTTTCTAGCTACATGGGGCAGATTCCGATGGGTCGTTCTGTGCAAGCCGCTCGATTTGGTTTCCTGGGCACATGGCAACTCTCACGTGAAATTCGATGAGGCTTCGACTCGGGGCAATCTTATCGTGAGCAATGAGCGGGCCGATGCAGCGGCCACAGCAAGAGAAGAGAGATGAATATGAGTGATTTACGTGATCGTGAGTACACGCAGCGATGGCTTCCTGGCGTACCAGTGGAATATGTGGCCCTCGGAGTCGGCGGTCCGAAGGTTCGCTATATTCGGGTTGGGCAAGGGCCCGCTCTCGTTCTGATGCACACCGTTCGTACGCAGTTAGACATCTTCCAGCGTGTAATCCCAAAACTCGCACAACATTTCACGGTGTATGCGTTCGACTATCCGGGCTTTGGTTGGTCTGAAATTGTTCCCGGAGGAGACTATCGGGAGCCTGCATTCCGTCAGCATGTTGTTAACTTTGTCGAACGTCTCAACCTCCGCGATGTCACCTTAGCTGGCGAATCGATGGGCGCCACGCTGGCCCTGACCGCTGCATCTGCGTTGGGAAACAGAGTCACGCGTGTCGTCGCATTCAACACCTACGATTACTTTCCCGGTCTCGAACGAGCTAATTTCCTCGCGTGGTTCATCATCAAGTGGGTGCGCGCACCGTTCGTGGGACCGGTGTTCGCCGCGCTTGAGAACAGGATGATTCTGAAAGGCATTATGAGCGGTGGGGTCTATGACCCGTCCACGTTGCCACCGGACTTCATCGATGAATTGGATCGCGTCGGCAAGCGTAAAGGCTACTCGAAGGTAGCCCGGGCTGTGTACAAGAGTCTTTCGAGCTATGTTGCAGCCAAGGCTCTTTACGGAAAGCTGAAAGTGCCCGTGGTGATGGTGTATGGAGATCATGATTGGTCGCGTCCCTCCGACCGCTCAGCCTCGATCGCCAAGATTCCTGGAGCCGCACAGGTTGAGCTGCTGAACACAGGTCATTTCGCTTCAATGGAGGATCCTGATCAGTTTGCCCAGATTCTGATCGATTCGAAATCCGTATCCGGCGACTGAGCAAGCGCGCTCAAGCGGCAGTAAAGCGCACTATGGAGCAACAGTTTGAGCGGAACACTCAGGAGATCGCTATGCCGATGATCGATGTTTATGCTGCGAAGGACCTATTTCCCAAAGGAAGCGAGCGCGATCTGGGCCAAGCGTTAACGTTTGCACTACTTCGCGCTGAGGGTGTGAGAGATCCTGGGCCTACTCACCTAAACAACACTGGGGTATATCTCCACCGAATGGAGCCCAATACCGTGCAGACTGCCGCCTCGCCTTCGGCGCGAACAGTCCGCGTCCAAGTCGTTACGCCTCCCGCCGCTTTGACCCGAGAGGGCCAAAAGCAATTGGTCAAGGAAGCAACCGAGATCGTGACGAAGTTCTCTGGCGATCCGACGCAGGCCGGTCGCACGTGGGTCTTGCTGACGGAAGCCGCTGAGGGCGGCTGGGGGATTGCGGGGATCGCATTTGGCCGCGAAGAGTTCGCCGCTTTAGCAGCAAACTCATCCACTGAACACAAGGCTTGAAGGAGCGAAGTTTGTTCATGCAGAAGCACATCTGGTTTGCGGGACGATTCTCCCCGATTAGGATCAGGTCGACGACGCGACGGACCGTTGATATCAGGGGATTGGTCTTTTCCACTTTATTCTTGTCTGCCTCGTGCATCGCCCAGCCCGGGAACGTGGCGGCGATGGCTCAGTCGCCCGATGACAATGCCGACGCAATCCTGCGAAGGGCCATGGCAGATCGAGGGATTCCTGGGATGCAAGCCGCCGTGGTTAAGGATGGCAAAGTCGTATTTCTCCGATCCTACGGCGAAGCAAATCTTCAGACACCCGTACCTGTCTCCAACGCGACCGTCTTCTCGATCAACTCCATAACTAAAGCTTTCACGGGAGTGGCGATTATGCAGGAGGTTGAAAAGGGAAAGCTCGACTTGTCGGCTCCGATTTCGACTTATCTGCCAAACATTCCGCCCAGTTGGGGCGCTGTGACTGTCCGGCAGCTCGCCGGACAGATCTCGGGGCTCCCAGATATCTTTTCGTATGGCGGAGATGACACTGACAAGATGGGGCTTATCCATGAGGATAAGGCGTGGCAGTGGGCTCTCGCTCAGCCACCATCTCCCCGTGGAGAAAAGGAGTATTACAACCAGACGAATCTGGCTCTGGCGCAGCGAATTGTAGATCGATTGGAGGGCCTCCCGCCGGACACTCCTATCATTGGCAACGAGCTATCCATCGCAGGCATGACAGCTACAAGCTTTGGAGCGTCGCCCGAAGTTACCAAAAATAAAAGCGGCGAGTATGTCTACGAGTACGATGGGCTTGCACACGATGGAGTTCTTCATAACGAAGTATTCTTCTTTGGGCCCATGATGCGGGCCAGCTCAGGCCTAAATAGCTCAGTGGGCGACATGACGCGATGGATGCTTTCCATCCTCAACGGAAAGCAGTTAAGTAAGGCTTCATTGCGAACCCTTTGGACACCTGCCCTGCTGAACAATGGAACGCCAAGTTCATTCGCGGTTGGTTGGGGTGTCGATAAGAAAGACGGCTACTTCAAGGTCGGCATGATTGGCGGAGAGCGCGCGGCGGTCTACCTGTATCCGGAACTGAACGCTGGAGTTGTCATTCTGACGAATTTGCGAGGTGCAAATCCCGAAGAGTTTGCGGATGAGATCGCCGCTCTCTTCGTGCCGGGGATCAAGCTGAGTGCGGTGCAGGAACTGCGGGCCGAGGCGGAGCGCTCTAACTTCGTAGATTTGGAGGCGGTGTTCGCCCGGATCAAGGCAGAACACAACCGACCCAACTATGACGAGCAGGAGCTAAGACGATGGGCCCAGAGCCTGCAATGGAGTGGAGGCCACTCCGCAAGAGCAGTAGTTGTCTCGCAGTTTCTGGTCGCTCTGTTCCCTGAAAGCAAGGATGCGCTTGCGGTGCTTGCGAGGGCCTACACCGCGAACGCTCAGCCAGAAGAAGCTAACCGTACCTACCGACTCCTACTCATCAAAGACCCCGGAAATCAAGAAGCCCGAGCTTACTTGAAGTTGCCGTAGTTCACGCCTTGTGAGGAATCCTACGAATTGGACTTTGTCACTCTCGTGGGGAAAGGTGCAGGAAGGGCGAACGATCCTGTTGCGAAACTCACGGAACGTTATTTTGCGGGACCGATTCCTGACGATAAGCCGACTTATGAGGACTATTGATCTCCCCTGAGATTCGAGTACGGCTACTTCGGTAGGATTGGATCATGGAGCGCGATTGGAATTTGCACTATGCAAGATGGGTCATCGACGACGGTGAGCCAGAGTTACATGTCGGCGAAGAGTTTGATTGGTTCGCGGTCAGCTTCTGGTCTGACGCACCGCTCATGCATTCTACAGAAAACACGAGGAGCGCAGTTCCGATCGCCGATGGCCGTTATCGCGTGAATGCAGAGGTCATCTACATCTCGCAAGACGCGAATCTACCAGCACTCATTATCGATTTCGGTATCAGAGCGGTGTGCGACGGAGCAAGTCTGCTTCCCGATGGATGCGTGGAGGCCGATTACATAAGCGGTGAGATAAGCCTAGACTTGCCTCTCTGCACTGCGCCTCACCCCTACGACCTTTCTCATCGATGGCGTGCCAATGAGATTCTTGCCGACCTGACGCCCTTCGTTCTGAGTTCACACGGTCGCGTGTACGTACGGGATAGCTCACATATCCGTTACGAGACCGTTGCTGGTACGGATTCTGTGAAAGCTAGCTCGTATCTTCTGAAATGTAGCCTGCTTACGACTTGAGTCGAGACGTCTTCACTTTACTCGTGCAAGTGTCACTACCGATAAATGGGATGAGCAGGCCCTCCGAAGGAGGAGCAGACTGTTCCCATGAAGAAGCGGACGCAACACCTCATCGCGGAAGTACCCCGGAAGCGTGGCCAGGTAGAGCTGACGATCGGCATCGACCTGGGCGACGTTTGGAGCCATTACTGCACGCTCAACCAGCAAGGCGAAGTGATCGATCGAGGCCGCTTCAGGACGACGCCGAAGGCCATCGACAAGTGGTTTACCGATGTGCCTTATGCCCGCGTGGCGATGGAAGCGGGCGTGCATTCGATCTGGATCAGTGAACAACTTGAGCATCTAGGCCACGAGGTGATCGTCGCCAACGTGCGCGAACTGCGGGCGATCTCACGCAGCGACCGCAAGAGCGACGATGTCGATGCAGAGAAGCTGGCACGGTACGCTCGGCTCGATCCCGAGATCCTCCGGCCGATCTCCCATCGCACGGTCGAACAGCAGGAAGCCCTGACTCTGATCCGCGCCCGAGAACTTCTCGTTCGGCTGCGGACGGCCGCCATCAACGCAGTTCGTGGCTTGACCAAGGCGTGCGGCCACCGCATGCCCGCTTCGTCCACGAAGTGCTTCGCCCAGCGGGGTCAAGCTGCGATGCCGCCAGGGCTGAAGCTGGCACTCGATCCGATCCTTGCCCAGATCGCAGACATGACTCAGAAGATTAAACAGTACGACCGGGAGATCCAGCGCCTGACCCAGACCGAGTACGTCGAGACCCAGGCCATGATGACGATTCATGGAGTCGGTCACATCACCGCTCTTACCTTCGTGCTTACGCTCGGCGACAAGACGCGATTCGGTCGAAGTCGCGATGCGGGCTGCTACTTCGGGCTACGACCAAAACGCAGCCAGTCGGGCGAACGTGATCCGCAACTCGGCATCACCAAGGCTGGCAACGCCTATCTTCGAAGTCTACTGATCGAGTGCGCGAACCACATCCTGCGGCCGCATGGCCGAGACTCGGCGCTGCGGCAGTGGGGCCTGCACCTCGCAGCACGTGGCGGTAAGCAAGCGAAGAACAAGTCCGTCGTGGCAGTGGCTCGCAAGCTGGCCGTTCTGCTCCATCACCTCTGGACAACACAGCAGTCGTACGTGCCGTTCTACCAGCAGGCCGCATAGAGTTCACCCGTTGCATCGACACCGCGTTCCGATGACTGCGTCCGCGTTTTGGTCCTCTGAGACCGTCCGATAAATGGCAGCATCGACTCTCTTCTCGAACCCCAACCGGCACCGAGTCCAGAACACATACGGCTCATCAGAGTGCGAATACAAACCCGGTGGAGAGCAACATCAAACGCAACAGCAACAGCAACAGCAAAGACCCTGATAAGGAAAAGAATTGACAACTAGGACCTGCTCATACAAAACGCCGTTCTCGGAAGTGAGCGCCGCAGGCAATAAAGGGACAGAATGCAAAGAGGAGGAACTTGACTCTTTGCCGCGCAGCCGGCGAGCGAGGGCCGGAAGTAAAGCGGGAAGATGGTCGCAGGAAGAAACCGAAGGGGTGTCTTCCTGCGCAATTTAGGCGGCAAAAAAATGAGAGGCGGCAGGTTCGCCGCCCCTCGTCGAATGAGACGCTAGGCCGCTCTCTTGACCTTGGGTGCGGGTTTGGTGACAGGCTTAGGTTCCTTCTTTACCCTGGCCTTGGCTGCGAACTCCTGCTTTACCTTCTGGCCGATGGCCTCCGTGTCCACCTTGTACAGCGCGGCGGCATCCTTGAGGACATTGGTTCCGTTGTGGCGAGATGCGGCGAGCAGAATAGTCGCCTCGACGGTAAGCCGGGACAGCGCGCCTTCATCGGCACGGCGCATGAAGGCCAGTAACGTTTTTGCAATGCCTCCCTCATCGCGCTTTTGCCGGATGCCGTGCTGCCGTGCCAGTGTTTCGATGCGTGGCTCATCCAAGACGCCAATCAACTTCTCCAGCACGAAGAAGAGATCACGCTTGAGTAGCCGTACCGGAACGGCGGCGCCGATGGCAGACAGTACCCGGAGCCCGGTCGCATTGGCGATGGCTTGATCGCGCCGTTGCTTCTTGGCCTGACCGATCTTTTGTACCAGTTGGATTGTTAGTGTAGCGCAACGATTTCTGAGTTCAGATCGATGCACGATAAGGCGGTAAGAGGAGCTGGGAGCGAAGCGACCGGCTCCTCTTGCCGCCGAACAGTGGATGCTAGCCAGGCCTCTGGCGCCGGCGGTCTGTAGCCTAGTGATGAGTGCGGTCTGGCGGTGTTGTAATGCCTGCGCCAGCGTTCGGCCAGCACACGCAGTTCCTTCAGCGAGTAGAAGATCTCACCGTTCAGGAACTCATCTCTCATCTTCGAGTTGAAGCTTTCGCAGTAACCGTTCTCCCACGGTGAACCGGGTTCGATGTACATCGTCTTTGCTCCTGTCTTGGCCAGCCATGTACGTAGATCATGCGCCACGAACTCCGGTCCGTTGTCCGAGCGAAGATGCTCGGGCACGCCCTTGCTCACCATCACATCAGCCAGTGCTTCGATCACCTTCGCACTCGACCAGCGCCGCTCTACCTTTACGATGAGCGCCTCACGTGTGTGCTCGTCGATCAGGTTCAACGTACGCGCCGTCCTGCCGTCATGCGTTCGCACGCTGACGAAGTCGTAGCTCCACACATGGTTGCGATGCATCGGCCGCAGCCGCACACACGATCCATCGTTGAGCCACAGCCTACCGCGTGGCTTCTGCTTCTTCGGTACCTTCAGCCCCTCGCGACGCCAGATGCGCTCCACGCGATCCTTGCCCACCTTCCAGCCCGCATGCACCAGCAGCGCCGTGATGCGCCGGTAACCGTAGCGGCCATACTGGCCGGCCAGAACAACGATGGCTTGTGTGAGTTGATCTTCATCTTCGCGCTGTGTCGGTCGATAACGCTGCGTGCCGCGCGGTTGCTTCACCACACGACACGCCCAGCGCTCACTCATGCCCTTCTGCTGAGCATGATCCACCGCACAACGCCGTCGCTCAGGGCTTAGAAGTTTCCCTCCGCGATGTCCTTCAACACCAGCTTCTCCAGGCTCAGGTTCGCAACCAGGCGCTTCAGCTTCGAGTTCTCCTGCTCCAACTCCTTCAGCCGTTTCGCCTGGTCCACCTGCAGACCGCCGTACTCTTTGCGCCAGCGGTAGTACGTCTGCTCTGTGATCAACGCTTCCTTGCACGCAAGAACAGTCGTCTTGCCGTTCGCGATCCCTACTTCCACTTGCCGAAGCAGGTTCACCACCTGCTCAGCTGTATGCCGTTTCCTTGCCATAACCAGCTCCTTGTATCCAGTTCCAATGATTACAACTGGTACAAATCAAGCCGGGCAGACCAGTGAGCCGCCCCAAGGCGTCTGTGTCTCGCGCATACATATCCCCTCGTTCATCAGTGATTGTTGTCCTATTTTGCGAATATGAATAGGTGCGGATGGACTCTAGTTCATCATCGTCCTCGATGACTCGGCCTAATGCATCGAAAGCTCGATAGTGACCACGCATTCCGATCGTACTGGGGTTGCCTTCTGTCTCTAGCCAAGGTGTTCCAGTGTCGTCATAGCTAATGCTTGTGTAACGAGTAGCCGGGTCGTTATCCGCACCTAACTGAGAAGAGATCTCCCGAGTAAGACCATCAAAATTCTTTTTAAAGAATAAAGATGATGTTGGCGATGTGGTCGTAGTGACCGACATCCAAGTAGGAGAGGGATCGTGGTATGTCGTGGTAGCCGTGCCCCCATCGGGATTCGTCTTCTTGATGATCCTACCCAGGGCGTCATAGCTCAATAAGGTGGTAGCACCATTGGGATCAAGCACAGACGCCACCTGTCCCGTGCAAGAATAAAATGTGAAGAAAGTTGTCTGATTCTTCGAGTTGATTAGGCTGTTTGGAGATGAGAAGCGAGACTGGCCAGATGGCACAGGGCATTTTGCCGGGCTTTCAAACGTTCCTGAGTCCGAATAAACAGCACGCTGCCAATTACCTAGAGGATCAGTGATCTTCGTGACATTACCTGTATCATCGTACTCAAGCGTCGTTGTATAAGGGGTATTCCCGTTCCATCTGGAAATCGAAGTTATGTTCCCCACATTGCGACCTGTATCATGCTGCATGGCACCAGTCGCCGCTGGGCTAGCACCATCGTATCCATAAGTCGTTTTGAAACTACCATGCGAATCGGAAATGGTTTGAGCTGTGAGCAATTCCGGCCAAGTTGCCCCGCCTGGATAAGTTGATTCAATAACCTTTAGCACTGCTCCATCAAAATCTTGGATCGTTTCTTTCTTCACCAGAGGCGAGCCGTGCGTGACATTCGCATATTCGAACGTCTGGGTGCTTGTTGGGAATTGGTGGTGAGAGACAATAAGCCCGTCCGTGAGGACGGTACGCTTAGTGGTAGGCGCGTAGGCACTCGGATCATAGATAACTTCCGAAATCTGCAGGCCACGATTATCATCTCTGGTTACGATATCTGCGTCATAAGCCCCTACTGTCGCTAGCGCGAAGGTGTGATAATCATGCTTCCCAGATTCGTACAAGACTTCGTTTGAGCTGTTCTCGTAGATTTCACCCGCTAATGTTCCAAGAATCGGATGATATGAAGTCGTCTCGCTATTTCCATTACCGTCATAGGTGGTCTTTTCGTTGACCTGTCTCACGTCTACCGAACTGCAGGCCAATGTCGGATCGTATGTGGAGGTGGTGGTATATGCGTATTCTGTCCACCCTCCGGATGGATAACCAACTCTGAGAACCTCTTGCTCTACATCGTAGTCAATGCTATAAACTCGGTCATTTGCTCGATTTGTATCAGTAGGGATTGTCAACGTCTGACGATAAACATTGAATAGATCGGTAGAGATAAGCCGGTCCAAGGCAAATACATAGCCCGTATCTCCTATGTTGCAGTTATGCATGCCGAAGGTGGCTTGAGGACCTTTTTGCGCAAGCAACATTCCGCCACCTGTAATCTGCTGCGCGTTCCCATCTTCGTCGGTCCATGAAATCGTGTCATTCGCCCAAGAGATCAATATCTTTCGGCCGACTGTATCGGTAATTTCCGTGTGGTCCGGAAGCATCGAGTCCTGAGAACGAGTGTTCGCAAAGGATATTACGTTACCATTACGATCAACTATCTTAGTGGGCAACAGGGAAAAAAGCGTATCGGCGGGACTTGTGGTGAAGTAATATCTCGTTCCATCTTCAAGCGTGACGATAGGGTGGTAAACATCTGTCAGATCCATGTAGGCATCTAGCCCAGGACCCTGTATTCCATTTACAGCCGCTGGTCTAGAGTACGCCGTTCCGCCTTGACCATAGACGCTTGCTACGCCGTATGAATCCACGCAGCCAGCAATCATGCCACTAAATCCTGCTACTCGACCATCCGGGGCCGTAAAGCGTGGTGACTCCTGACACGTAACTCCGTTTAGGGAGCCGTTTGGGGGGGGAACCCACAGGAAAACTAAGCTAGGGAGAGTGAGGCGTCCGGATGCGAAACCAGGTACTTCCGAGTCCCAATCCCACTCAGGTCCAGACCAACCCCCATCGCCTTCATCGGGATCGGAATACTGATAGAGTTTGGTGTCCTTTTGATACTGAAGGTCCAAGTCCATACCACCCCTTCCCTTCAAGTGAAGGAGAGGGATCGTGATATTCAGATTACCGTTACCGAGGTTGATGTTCTCTCGGGTTCCATCCATGGGTGCAAAGGGTGGAACTCCGCGCTCGACCATAGGGTCGAGCGACGTTGCATAGCTTTGAGCTTGTATCGTGGTGGCAGCAATACAGATAAACAACAGGCCGAGTGAAAGGATTGAAATGAAAGTTTTCATGCTAGTTATTACCGGCGGGATCCCACAGTTCTGCAGGTAGATTTTGATAGAGCTTCACGTCCGTGATCGTGAGGACGCGCTCCATAGATTCGGAGATGGTTTCAACGATCCTTTGTGGGTACATAAAACCGTTCTGACTTTTATATGAAGCAAACGTTCGTTTGATTATTCGGAACTGGTTGGAATTAGTTCGGCCGATGCCGCAGGTTCGAATCTCCAATGGCTGTTTGCTCCTAGGATCGAGGAAGAATTCGGTCTCAGATGTGCGGCCACTGAGGCGATGGGGGACGAACAGCTCAGTGAAGCTGCGCCCATCGGCTGCTAATACGGGCGGGCGAGTCACATGAAAGCTTCTCAAATATTCGGTGCTCTCTTCGTCCTTGTTTTCTAATTCAGGAGAAGTGAGAAGAACTTCAGATGTAGGAGCAGTGATATCGGAAACGAAAGGCAGGAACGAATACTGATTCCAGATAACCTCGGCGGGGACGCGCTGAATACCGACTGCGGATACAACATATCCTGTGGCATCTTTCACTAGGAAGCTGCGTGGATCGGGCCCACCACTTATATCAATGCGGAAGCGACGTTGGCCCTCGAAGTACAGCCTAACGCTCCTTTGAACTCCATTTAGGCTCGTAAGCTTACCATCAACTTCTATTCCTAAGGCGAGGGCGGATTGGGTCCATCCCAATTCCGTCCGTATCATGTCTATCCTCTTGGACGTGTCGGAGGCGCTCAGCAGCTTTGCTTTTGGAATTCGGTAGCCCTCCGACGCCCGCAATTCTGGCTCGCAACGCTCTAAGCCTTGAGCCCAGATCGCGGCTGGGGTTGAAAAAGCTAAAAAAAGCGCAAGATCACGAAAATTCATGGCAAACCCCGGCGGATAAGGTTCTTGGCCGTGCGCGAATGCACCAGCCCTCACCTAGGAGAATAGAGTGTGACTTTGGTCACTATCTCCATCGGTACCAAGTTTGTCAAATGAAAACTTTGGTATAGGTTCTCAGATCAGCTTCGTTTATGCATAAAGCCTCATCTCTCGAGAGCAAGCAAAGCTGCGATGTTGGCGTGGTGTCGGGTTCCCAGTACCTGTACCGAAGTTCCCGCACCTGGCTGCGCCTTCGATAGACAGCCTTGGTAGACCTTGAGCATGGAGCTAACCACCAAGTGTCCCTCCGAGTGGTTTGCCCGGCATGATTTTGATCGACCTCGTTATATTTAAACCAATTTAGATGTTAGTCTTCGGCCAAAACTGACCTTGAATAAGGGGAGCGTTTGGATGAGGAAGAAGCGTTTTAGTGTGGAGCAGATCGTTGGTGTGTTGAAGCAGTCTGAGCTTGGTGTTCCAGTGGCTGAGGTGATCCGTAAGGCTGGGATCAGCGAGCAGACTAGCTGCGCAGACCACCAGACCTACTGCCGTTGGTGAGCGCGGCAATCGACTCGAATAAACAGTTTCCGTCTAAATGGATATTTGAAGGATAGAGCGCCGCAGGCCATAAAGGGGAAAATCCAGAAGGGGGAACGTCTTCTGGCGCGCGACCGGAGAGCGCGGGCCGGTGACTGCCGGAAACGGGTGCAGGGAGAAACCGAGCGGGTTTCTTCCTCCCGCGTGGAAAGCGCGAACGACGAAGAGGCCGCAGGTTCGCTGGCCTCTCCGATGTCTATTTTACGCGGCTTTCCTGAGCTTTGAAACCGCTTGGCTTGATGGCTTTGCTTCCTTCTTCGCTTTGGCTTTCGCTGCGAACTCGGCCTTGGCCTTCTGCGCGATGGCATCGATGTCCACCTTGTAAAGAGCGGCTGCTTCCTTGCGCACACTCGGCGTATTGGAGCGAGACGCGGCCAACACGATGGTCAACTCGACCACAGTGCGAGAGAGTGTGCTTTCGTCGGCACGGCGGAGATAGGCGAGAAACAGCTTGTCGATGTTCTCGGTATCCCTCGACCGTCTGATGCCATGCTGTTTGGCAAGGGCTTCAAGGCGCGGTCAATTGCGACGCGACGAACAGCAGATCACGCTTCATCAGGCGCACCGGAACGGCGGCGCTGATGGCAGCAAGAACGCGTAACCCGGTCGCATTGGCGATGGCTTGCTCTCTGCGCTGCTTCTCCTGCTCGGCCTTCCAACCTTGCCTCGTCGCGGTCGTCGCGCTGCGGCTTCGGGTGGTGAACCGGGCAAGCGGAATTTGTGCAGACCCTGCGCAACGTGCCGACTTCGCTTCCATCAGTCACGATGGCTTCGGTGGTGAAGTTGCACGACTTGAACTCAGGCCGCTTCGCCTCGTCCTTGTCGGCTGGCTTCTCCGCGCGAATCTCTGTGTACTTGTTGCGCGGCAACGTCACGCTACCTTCCCGACTGCTGCCCATAGGCTGTGCTGATTTGCGCGAGCTTGGGACGTTCCGCGATGGTCTTGGCGACGTGCGCCGCAGCCTTCGACTGGTAGCAGGTTGGGTCTGTGCAGGAATCGAGCTTGCCCCTGATGTCCGAAAACAGGAGCTTGTTGTGTCCGGTGCTCTTGGGGCAATCAACACAGCTTCCCGCTACTGGCACAAGCTGCGCGTTACGCTTGTCGAACGGCGCATCCTTGAGTGCGAGGACGATGTTGTATCAATCCAGAATTGCAGGTTACGGACGGGCAACAGGACGCGGGTGGGCTTGCTGCCTCCGTTGTAAACCTCCTTGAAGCAAACGGACAATGCCTGTTCCTGCTCGACTGGTTGCAGCTTCGCCAGCAAGAGAGCATGCCCCACGCCGATTTCTCGGCATAGAACGCCTCGACCACAACCCGCGGACGGTCTACGAGCTTAAGACGCTGGGCCACAAACGCCGGTGTCTTGCCCACTCGCACTGCTATCTGCTCAATGCAGTATTTCGGCTCCTCCAAGTCAACAACGCACGGAAGCTGTAATTGTGAAAGCGGCTCATGGCCGTGAGGTAATTGGTGAGGGCTTCTGAGTGTCCGGCCTCCAACTGTTCAATCAGTAGCTTGATGTTGGCGGCGATGAGTTCCTGTTTGGTGGAGGGCTTCTTGCCGTCGATGGCGGTGACATTGGTGGTGGCCTTGCTGCTCATTGTGTTTGCTCCTTTGGTCGGCTTTGGCTTTTGCACTTACCGCGTTGAAACGCGGCATGTACATGCCGAACGCCACCTGGCGAAGGCGGGGGTAGCAAACGGAAAGGTCTTCGAGCGAAGCTTTTTGGGGGACCGCGCGCAGCGTGGGGGAGCCAAAACCCGAAGGGCGAATGGCCTTGGAGAGCGCGGGGGCAGCGCCCCCGAGGGAAAGTCTGGTTACCGCATTCCGTGCGCGTCAGCGCACAGAGATGACAGGGTGGGCGTTGCGGGAGGGAAAGTCCCGCAGAGGAGGGTGGCGGAAGACGCGCAGCGTCTGGAGACAGGGAGGAGCATCATCCTCCCTCCACAGGAGACATTTCTCTTTTGCTGGTGTCCAATCGTAGTGATCACGGACACGATTCGGAGACACCTTCTATGGGGCGAGTGCGGCTACTTGGTGAAGATAGGAAAGCGATGGGTAGGCTGCTGGCACTGCGAGGGATTGCTGCCCTTTTGCCTTGATGGCATTGCTGACTGCTGGAGCGCAGCCTATCCGCCAGACGAAATTGGTCACGATCTACACACTTCCCCAACACCGACCAGCGGCCTCCGACGCCACAAGTCCGCCGTCTCATTAACCAACTCGGGAGCCCCGATCCAGTCATTGCTGAAGGCGCGGAATATGCACTCCTCAAACCTTTGTCCAGAGATCGAGCCACAGCTCCGATATGCCTTTGGCGAAGAGTTCAGGAAGCTACCACCGCCGCTTCCGAAATCGTTCTTGATGGAACATGGCTGCGTTGGCGGCGGAGGGTTTGGTGGTGCCCAGCCTGCCGAACGTCAGCCGCATCCGATCTATGCGTCCCTCGCCGCATTGCTGGAGCGGCGTAGTGAGCTTCGCTACAGCAGCCCACCGTTCACTCCCGCAACATTCCTTATTTCAAATCCAACGGAACGAAAGTGATCGCAGGATTCGAGGGCAATTTCGGGAACTTCGACTTCAGACCGGTGAAGGGATGCCAAGGGAAGGATTATGGAAGAGTCTTCAAGAGTTCGGCAGGCTTCACCAAGGGCCAAAGCCAGCTTGCAAATAATATGGCTGCCCCAGTGAGATGACCCATCATACCGATGGCTACGATCTCCGATTACAGGGTTCGAAAGCTATCCTGTGGGATGAAGTCTTGAATCGATGCTACAGTGCGAATATGCCTTGATGCTGGTCCACACTTTGTACCCGACCGCTTTGAAAACGGTGAGTCCTTTGAGTTCGAAAGGGCCTTGACTCAAGACATAATGACGACTCGCTCGTCTATGCCTGCAGTGCCAACGTGTATGTCTAGGTTGTTAGGGAGCTGCAAGCGTGATGAGGTCTTGCTGTCTGGCAGGATAGCGAATGCGATGAAGTGCATGCCTATAAGTATTTGCGATAGCCGCTCGTAGTCTCTTGCAAGTCTTTGGAAGGGAGCTGCCGGGCCGCAGGAGCATTCGACAACCATCGTCCAGACGGTAAGACGATGCCTCGTGTGGCCATGGGGCCGACTGAGTCGGATCTGGTGCTGTTGGGCGGTTTCGACGGCGTTCGACGTGATAGGCGCTCATCGACTTGGGCACGTCTTCCCTAGTCGACTGGTGTAATCGTCAGTGCAAGCAGATGGCCCAGGGTGTCGACCGTGATATGCACTTCGATCCCTTGCGCCGCTTGTCCCAATCGTAGTCTGCACGTGCTCCACACCCGAGCGTGGGCGGCACAGTTGGTTCGCTAAAATCCAACCGTCGCATCTGCGTACTTCATACCTTCCGAAGGAACTCTAGGAGACCTTGGAAAATTTCCAGGTTCGCCGCTCGCAGGCTTCGCATCGCCATGGAAACAAATGAACCACGCTCAGAATGTATCGTTCGATAATTCCGATTCTGTGACTTCTACGGAGAGTTTTAGTGCCACAATGACGACAAGACCTCATGGGTACCTCCGAAGTTCGCGGTCACGTCAATCACAACCCGTGCGCTCTTACTTTCGCATCGGACTGCCCTTCGCTTCATCAACGATAGTATCTTATTCGTTGATGTCACGCAAGTAGACGACTACTTGCTCGGGTTGCGTGGGTGTATTCGGCGGCGAGGAGAACTCTTTCTGTCACGCCATCCTACTTCGGCGTGTCCAGTTTAAAGTTTGCAGCTGCGACACCCATACAAATAACGCTATCATAGGTCATGAATCACTGGTACCGCCCACTGGGATTCGATGTTGAACTCTTTGCTCTTCGAAACTAACGCATAGTGGCGACCACCCCTTGAATGATTGGGTGGTGAGTTGTAACGCGGACGCAGATCCGAGCCCCTCAGCGTGGTGTTCCGTTCCCTGAAGATCAGACTTCCCCGCACCAATCCGATCTTCAAGCAATCCGTTATGTGTTGCCTTTCGGTATCTGTTTCGACAGATTTGATCCAGCAAGAGAGGCGGTGCTACTGACAAGACGAGCAATGCGCCGGCCAACAAGACCAGAGTTGAGAACATACCTACCTCCACGATCAAAATCTTGACCACGGTCAGCATGGGCGCGCCGTATCAACAGACAATGAACTGATCGTTGTTTTTCGATAGAACTTCGAATTAGGGGTGAGGGGTTTCTGACCTCCGGACCACTGTATGACCCAAGGCGGCATGGTGTGCCGTAGGATTCGGCATAAATTACGCGTCAAAGATGTATGACTCTCGCCCCGAAATAGACGCGCGAAATAAAGATCCTGGGTTCTCACCGAGCCACATCCGACGAATTCTTTAGATCGTTCGCACATCTTCTAAAGCCCAGCCTCGGTGGAGGAATAATTTCCTCTCCGGCTATTGCACGTAGGCCGCCCAAAGCTCCGGATGGCGAGCACTCATGAGCCGCCTACCTGGGTTGGAGAGTTTCGTGAGTATTGCAAGCGGCAAGCATATTCGGGAAAAATCTCAAATTGATACGTGGTTTAGCGATGGATACTGAGGGATGAGGCTTCCTTCGCTTATGGCGCGTTACCTTTCGGAACAAATTTCACCCAGCACCAAATTTGCGAAAATGGTTATCCATAGTAATAATCAATAGATCGAGGCTAGGTAACGACGGGACCTCGGAGGTTCTGAGGCTAAGTGTCTTCCCTCCCGAAAGCGATGTCCCCGCGTTGCAAACTTCCAAGCCGGTTCGAATACGGCAAGCGGAACCGTCATCGGAGGGATTGCGAATAAGGGGATGTTTCAGTTGGTGCCGTTGGTGTCACGCACCTGATCTTGGCGCCGTCCTGCTGGGCCCATTAGTGGCTGTGGTGCCAAAGGGTGGGAACTCCCGCACGGAGGCTTCACTAACCTTGAGGCGCCGACCGTCTTCTGCACACAGGCACGAGTATCATTCCTCCTAGCATCCCCTGCCGACACCGGAGCCGGGGGTGGGGGCACCATAGAGCAGATCCTGATCCCTGTGCCTCCAATCCTGAATGCCAACAAAGGGCAACGATATGCCATGAAGACAATGGTATTCCTCACTTCTGTTAGCATAAAGTGCAATTAAGGAATTTCAAACTCGATGCCAAGCTCAGAAATGCAAAGGCCTAGGTACGAGGGGTTGCAAACTCTTCGTGCGATTGCGGTTCTTCTGGTTTTGACCTACCATGCGGCGGCCCGAACTGCCCAGATTCTCTCGCGAAATATCGCTGACTGGGGCCGTGGACGCGCAGGGGTCGATATCTTTTTCGTGCTGAGCGGATTCGTAATGGTGTACTCATCCCTGCGTCTCTTCGACGATCCATACGGATGGAAAATTTTCCTAGAGAGGCGGCTCGCGCGGGTTGTTCCAATGTATTGGATTGCGACAACGATTAAGATCGCGATCATGCTGATGGCAGCATCGCTAGTCTTACACTCATCACTTACTCCTTCGACTATATTCCTTTCATTTCTTTTCCTCCCTTCCGCTCTAAAGGAAGGCTCCGGCTTATTGATTCAAGCGGCATGGACTCTCAGTTTCGAGATGCTGTTCTATTGCCTTTTCACTTTTATTCTTTATTTTCGCTTGAGTCTCTTTCCAGTCATGGGAATAGTGCTTTCGTGTTTTACGCTTATCTCATTTTTGCACCCCCAGTCATCCTCCTCGCCCCTCTTTTTCTTCTTCAATTCGGTGATATTTGAGTTTTATTTAGGCATGTTGATTGCGAGATACTGTACAGGGCGCTTCCGAGTCACGCGGGTTCAGGGAATGGCGATCTTTAGTCTAGGAATATCGCTTCTCCTGCTCTTGCCGGAATATCCGACTATTCCTCGACTCTTTACGATGGGCTTACCGTCTGCCATGATGGTAATGGCTATAGTTTTGCTAGAGGAATATCTAGCCCGTCCAGCCAAAGCGATTCTATGGATTGCGGAGGCTTCGTATGCAATCTATCTATTTCAGATGCTTACAATTCAGATAGTTCCTACACTACTAAAACGTATTCACTATCCAAGTGTCACATTGTCGTTTATCGGATGCATCTTTGTCGGTGTGGCGAGCGGCGCAGTCATGCACCATGGCGTTGAAAGACCAATCACAACTTGGCTTAGGGATCATCTGAGAGTGCGGCATCGGAAGTTCATTCATCAGCCATAATTGCGTCCCGATCGGATGTGGAAGATGTGCACTATCCTATCAAACTAGGGACTTCCTATGGTGAACCTTCGCAATTGCACCAGCGCCGGACGTGGCGTTGTCGTGTCCGATGTGCCGCTCGAAGTCGTCATTTCGGCCCACTATGCCCTATCGGGGCATAGTGTTACAATCAGGTGAATCGCCTGCTCAAAATGAACGATTGGTCAGGCGTCCGACTAGAGGTGTTCCGAAGGAAACATGTTTGGGCATACTAGCTCGTACCCTTCTTTATAAGGGTTCTACATAAAATCTTCTGCCCGGAATGATCATTAACTCATGGAAGTTCAAATTCTCGGTACGAGAGGTGTGCCGGCTGCTCACGGCGGTTTCGAAACCTTCGCGGAGGTGCTCGCTCTTCATCTGACGAAACTAGGACATAGGGTCACCGTGTATTGCCAGTCCGACGTTACGAGTTCCGCCAAGGAAGATTTTTGGCAAGGCATCCGAAGAATTCACCTCCACGGCGGCGAGGGTCCCCTTGGTACGATGAGATTCGACCTTGCGGCAGTTCGCGAATCCCTCAGATCGCAGGGTGTGCCTTTGATCTTGGGATACAACACAGCGATCTTCAGCGTTCTCTACCTGCTCAAGCGTCGCAAGACAATTATGAATATGGACGGCATTGAGTGGAAGCGCGAGAAATGGAGCCGAGTCGAGAGGCTTTGGCTCATGTTCAATGAATTCCTAGGAGCGCGGCTTTCCACCCATCTCATTGCCGATCACCCCGAGATCGCCCGACATCTCGAGCGGCATACATCCAAAGCCAAAATTTCGGTCATCGCTTATGGAGCTGACGAACTACCACCAATCGATGTTCCGACCGAGGAAGAGCGAATTATTCTAGCGACATTTGGAGTCGAGGTGGGGCGATACATGATTGTTATTGCGCGACCTGAACCCGAAAACTCCATTTTGGAAATCGTCGAGGCTTTCTGCAGAAGATCTCGTCCCGGCAAGCTCATCGTGCTAGGGCGGCTTTCTCCCCAATCGAACGCCTATCACTCACGTATCATGGACATGGCAAATTCCGACGTAATCATGCCTGGAGCAATCTTCGACAAAACAGTTGTGAAGACTCTACGTAGGTTCTCTATGGCTTATATCCACGGGCACAAGGTCGGCGGTACGAACCCCTCGCTCGTCGAGGCACTCGCCGCAGGAAATCCAGTCATCGCTCGATCAACCCCCTTCAACGCCTGGGTGGCTGGTCCGGGAGCAGAATACTTCCAGTCCACAACGCACCTTGACGACATTATTTCAAAGCTCTTCGCGGACCCTGAATGTCTTGCGAATATGCGTGCAGCAAGCCGCGCTCGATTCCAGGTTGACTTCAAGCAGGAGAAGATCCTTGGGGCTTATACCCAGCTTCTGGAGGCCTATGCAACTGACTAAAGAGAACACGATGCAGAGCTTTGTGCCAGGGCGTGTTTCCGTTATCACGGCAACATTCAATGCCGAAACACTGCTGGCGAGATGTATCAACAGCGTCTCTACGCAAGACTACCCCGATGTCGAACACGTGATCATCGACGGTGGATCTAGTGACCGCACCCTCGACGTTATTGAGCAATATAAGGACTACATCGGCTACTTTACAAGCGAGAAAGACAAGGGCATTTATGATGCTTGGAATAAAGGAGTGAAGGCTGCGACAGGAGAATGGATTGCTTTTCTCGGCTCTGACGATGAGTATTATCCAGGAGCAATCTCTTCCTACATGCGCCTCGCAGCCGGTCACCCCGGTACGGAGTACATGAGTTCTCAGGTCCGTTGGGTTCCGGCCCCACCTGAGAAAGTGAAAATCATCGGAGCCCCTTGGGATTGGCCAGGTTTCCAGCGTGAAATGCGTGTGGCCCATGTAGGAAGCATGCATCACCGCTCTCTGTTCCATCGGCTAGGACTATACGACTTGACGTACCGCATCACAGGAGATTACGAACTCTTGTTGCGCGCGGGGGATACTTTACGAACGGCCTTCCTTCCTCAAGTCACCGCTGAAATGCAAGCAGGTGGAACCAGCGATTCGTTCGAAGCGTTGGTCGAAGCGAAGAAAGCAAAGGTTCTTTCTGGAGGGCGATCGAGAGCGTGGGCTTCGTTCGAATATATGATCAAGCATTCGAAGCTCCAATACCGTCGAGGACTCGTAGCAGCTCATCGTTACTGGGCCACACGGTAATTGGCTTTACATTTGTGTGGCATGTCGGGCTCGACATTCGCAGTACTTGCGCAGCTCGGTATGACACAGAGTAATTTTGCTTGATCTTCGAGGTGTGATGTGCCCCTCTCTATTTTGTTCGTCCACCAAGGCTACGAATTGTACGGGTCCGATCGGACGATGTTACAGTCCGTTCGTGCCGCTCAGTTGCGCTGGCCAAACGCACGGCTTACAGTTCTACTCCCTCGCGAAGGATCACTTTCGAAGGCGATGCGCGACATCGTGGATGATGTCCGTATATCGGATCTAGCCATTTTGCGCAAAAGCAACTTGAAGAATCTTCGTCTTGGAAGTGTCATCCGTCTAATAAAAAGGGTCTATAGAGCATCGATCCTCATGCGTGACTACGACCTTGTCTACATAAATACGATTCCCGTTCTTGACTATATTCTTGCCACTAGATTTAGCCATCAACCTGCTATCGTGCATGTTCACGAACTACCGACCGGCACTACAAGCACGATTCTCTCAGCTCTGCTTCGGTTTAGCGGGGCCGCCGTGCTCTTCAACTCTCACGCCACCGCGCAATCATTCTCGCTTTCGCAAGATCAATCCAGAGAGGTACTTTGGAACGGATTGCCAGATTATACGGTTCCTCGTTCAACTAAGCCAAAGGCTGAACTCAATATTTTAATGATCGGACGATTCAATGCTTGGAAAGGGCAGGCTACCCTAATTAGGGCTCTAGCCTCGCTTTCGATAGATCAGCGAGCCAAGATTCGAGTGCGCATCGTCGGAAGCTATTTTGAAAACCAGCGTCACTACTATGACAATATCGTTCAGCTTGTGCAAGAGAATGACCTGAGCGAGATCGCTGAAATACTTCCCTTTCGTGAAGATCCATCCGACCTCTACGCTTGGGCTGATATCGTTACGGTCCCATCCGAGGCACCAGAGCCCTTCGGTCTCGTTGCAGTCGAAGCGATGGCGGCCAGCTGCTGTGTGATTGCGGCCAACCATGGAGGTCTGCGCGAAATCGTAGTCGACGGTTCTACCGGCACTCTGGTCGTACCTGGAAACGCGGATCATCTCGCAACCGCTATCGCTACCTATCTCGAGAATCCTATTCTCGCACAGCAACACGGCTCTGCTGGTCGTGATCGCTTCCTCAGTGAGTTCCACGAATCTCGCTACATGGAAAGGATCGGGAACTTCATAGGATCGCGCATTTCTCGGAGCTAGGTGGTATTCGGTAGGTGGATGACTTTTTTGCCAGCGATTTTTATTCGATCACGGAAGAATCGTGTGATGGGCTCTTCGACACACGAATGGATAAGACTACCTACACCTAGCGACACGAGCACACTACAGATGATTGAGAGCCATGGCTTCGTCAGATGCAGTTTCGCGAAAACTGCCGGTACGCCCGGCGCGATTAGCGAATGGAAGAGGTAAATGGCATACGAAGCATCGGCAAGATACAGAACGAAATTCGGAATGCGCGTGAGGCGATCTTCTAGTGATGCCATTGAGTAAATGATGAGAGCGGCAGCTAGCCCATGTGATATGGCATGCGCCCTAAGCATAGGCTGCCATGGGGTCACAAGAGCCCAAAACGCAAGAAGTAAAACAGCCACTGCTGCATTTACGGGCAGATGACGTCCCTTCATGCAAGCTCTTGCAATCAACATCCCATAGAGGAACTCCAGCACAGAGACCTTCAGATAGAATGAAATCGCGGGCCATTCGGAGTGCCGGATAAATGCGCCACAGGAAAGCAGTATAAGCACAGATCCAACAAAACGATAGACGTTCAGCCGAAGCCAAAGGGCCAGAGTGAACAGAAAATAGAAAAACATTTCGAAGTTAAGCGTCCATCCTACACCCAATAGTGGACCAATCTCTCCAGTGGAGTTGCGGGACGGGAGGAATAGATAGGACGCAATTACCTCAAACATCCCTAGCTTCGCGTGCAACACCACTCCCGATGCAACAAGCAGCAGAATCACCTTAGCCGTAGTCGCCAACCAATAAAGCGGAACAATGCGAACAATACGGCGTTCAGCGAAGATCTTCCATCCTTTCGGGTCGCCAAACAGCTTTGTCGAAGAGTAGATCATGACGAATCCGCTCAAGACGAAGAAGATGTCTACACCTGCCGCGCCGTTCTTCCAATAGCCAAAGCCTCCGGCCAAACGCTCCGAAGCGTAGTAACCAGAATGCGTGACGAGTACCATGAATGCTGCAACGAAGCGCAATATTTGAAGTCCCAGGTATTTCCGGCGCATCGCTGTAGGCTCTTTCATGCTTTTATATCCCATATCTTGCACAATGCTCGTTTCAGAAAGTTCACGATGGTCGACGGCTTGAATCCGTATCTCGCTGAATGTCCATCGGAAGACGTAAGGGTCGTAGGATCACTTGTTGCTGTCGCTCATCGCTTATAAGGCAGGCCCCCCCTCCGAGGATTAGTGCATACGCGATGTGTTGTAGGTAAAACAATTGCTGCAATGGGATGTTATATGCAGAGGATTCGATCCCATTGATCAGGCAGTAGAGTTCTATTGCGGTGCCACAGCACAGGGCGTGGTAGGCTGCGGAGGCTGCTTTCCGAACAGAGGCTTTCCTGATAAAACGATGCACGAGAAGTGCCAATTGCAGTGTAAGCAATAGAAAGCACAACAGCCCCAACCATCCTGCATCTAGAAGGTACTGAAGAAATGTATTGTGCGCAGTACCGAGTTTACTAATGTCACCATTGAAGTAAATGTCGAAACGATTTGCCATAGCGTGACGGAAGCCGGCAACGTAGCCGAGACCTTGCGGACTCTCAGAAACCAAGGAAAACGCGAGCTGCCAAAGGTAACTCCTGCCTGAACCCTGTGCTATTTCCGCCGTAGATTGGCCGCGATGAAAGGCCGTTACAATCTTTTCACTACCTACGACAAGGGTCGCTAGGGCAGAGGTCGCCAGCAAAACTAGGATGGACGTAGTCAGCTTGAGTCGACGAGTCGCACTGTCAGTGGCCCAGAGGAAGGAAATCATCGCCATTACTACGAGCATTGCAAAGATGGCACCACGAGATGCACTTGCAAGAGTACCGAATACACCAAAAATTACGAGAGCCAAATTCTTGGGTGACTTGTCGAGCTTGTGTAATAGAAAATACAGCGAAATGAACGCGATGACTGGACCAAGAATGACTGTGCTGCCAACGGCTCCGCCGGTCAGTCTAAATGCCTGACCATTTTCCGTGGTGAAAACCATGCTAGGGCTAATAATGAAGACAGCAATGATCAAGAGGTAAGAAGATACGCAAACCCTCCGAAGTGCCCTAAGAGCCTCGATCCAGTCCTGAGTATTCGTATAGGTGTCTGAGACAAATTGAACGACGACCACCCATGTCATGAAATAGAGAAGGGCGAACTCGGCCGAAACCGTTCTCCCTGGCGAATACAAAATGGATACTGCAAAGAGAACCCCCAACAAAAGGGCGGTCCGGATAATCCCTTGGACTTGAGGCGGAATGAACATACTGGAGCGGATGCGGTAGATGGCATTCGCCGCCACAGCACCGATCCAAGTAACTTGTAGAACCGACCAGAGGTCGGCGTGCGCCTGGGATGTATCCGTACCAACACCAGCAGTTCTCAAAACCGGAGGTCCCAACGCTAGCAAGAATATAGGATACCGCAGAAGAAATCTCAAAGTTGAGCGATTCCGTCCGGTCCGGCTCGCATCTAAGCGAGCACCACCGCTCCATCTTCTTATAATTGAATGTTTACCACGACCTAAATTTAGCAAGATTAGCTCCGCCGTGCGAGAGCGGCGAAAGTGTAGACACCGCAGATTTCCTCTATTTTACACGCCTTCTGTTCCGTATTTGGTTCTGTTGACGTGACGCTAAAAGTGATAAACTTGCCACTCTGGCAACCATGAACGTACGACATCACCATGTGGCGGAGTTGCAGTCTCTTCGTGGACTTGCGGCAATATTAGTGCTTCTTCATCATTCGGCTGCAGTTTTCACGCTCCCCCCCCCTCCGAACTCTGGATAGAACGGCTTTTGAATGCCCATGCCGCAGTGATGTTATTCTTCGTCATGAGCGGATATGTACTCTCACGCTCCCTCGACAGAGTCAGTTTAAGTTTAAGCAGCCTTTTCAAGTTCTACCTTGCACGACTATTCCGCATCTATCCTGCTCTACTTGCAGCATGCCTTTTGGCAGCCGTTTACATGATGGTGGTACGTCCCCATTTGCCGGTCTCCGGCGCCTCCAAGTGGTACATCGTGAACGCAGCCAAGCCCCGATTAGGCTTGATGCTCTCGACGTTCACTGGGCGTCCCACCTCGCTTCTTCCACCCATGTGGTCAATAAAAGTGGAGATGATAGCATCACTTGTAATACCCTTCATTGCCGTATTTGTTCGACGCGGCTTTGGTGGACCTCTGCTGGCCATTGCCCTCTACGTTGGTTTCCACACTCAGGGAGGATCGTTGCTCATCTTCCTCCCTTCGTTTGTGCTAGGTTCACTTGCACGTCACATTCAGATTAGGTACGGCTGGCTCTTTCGCAGCAGGTTTGTCTTATGGTTCTCACTTTTTGCCATGCTATTCTTTCGCACGCTGAATCCCAAATGGCGCTTCGAGGTGGATTACAACGCTTTTATCCCGCTTGTAGTTGAATCGCTATGTGCATCTATCTTCATTCTTGGTCTGGTTGAGCGGAGATGCATCCCCCTGCAGGGTCGCCATGTCACAAGACTGGGAGACATCTCATACAGCATATACCTCTTGCATTTCACAGTGATGTCCGTCTGCGCTGGCATTATTAGCCTAACTCCTGTCAGTGCCACGTGGAGATGCATCATCCTGATGCTAGTGACTCTAACTATGAGTTGGCCAATTTCATCAATCTTTTATGACAAGATCGAGCTACCTGGCATAGCTTTAGGCAAAATTCTCTACGCCAAGCTTACACTGAGACCTGCTACCCTTAAGCAATAGACACTTCACATTGACATTTGGTCGATGATCGGCGCGTAGGCCTTCAACATGGGATCAACCTTCTGGATCCCTCGGTCGGCCCAAACAAATAGAAGGCAAAGGCTCAAATAATACGCGAGCGTCTGGGCGGAGGAGTTCTGGCAATACTCATCGCTCAAAGCGTCCTTGCACTGTCGAATCACCTCAGCGGCCTTTCTTGCGATCATTTCCGGGGGGGCCACGCGAAGAGCGAGGGGTTTGAGTGCAAAATGAAGCGGATCCAAAAGAGGAAGTGATTCCGGTTCCCCGTACTCCCAGTCAAAAACGTAGGCACGCCCAGCCGCCAGGCGCACGTTCCAAGGAGTAAAGTCATTGTGACCAATTACATATGGCATATTGGAATCGCCGAACAGGCGCTCAACGGCATACGACGCTTTACGCAGTCGTATGGCCCATTCGGTGGGTAGCAGACTTTCCACATCATCCAAGCGCGACGCGATTGTTCTCGCAAACTGGCTTTCGGAATATCGTCTACTTTGATGTGAGGTTGCTTGAAGTACATTCAGATAAGCGAAATGAGGCTGCCCCAACTCGAAGCTCATTTCTCCTTCCAAAACCTCCTGTGCCAGGAATGATATCCCAGATGGGTTTTGGTCATATCCCAACAAGCGAGGCACATGCATCATAAGATTCCGGTTCTGTCCGAGCCGCTTTAGCCATCCCGCTTCGTTCTCCAGCAGTTTCGCGATCGCTGGCCCTTTTCCTGCTTTCACCACATACTTCGGTTCCATCTCCTTCGAGAGCAGAAGAATCGTATCCTTTGACCAGGGCCCGGCCGCCCCTCTCCTTGAGCATGAAAGGAGAGCATCTGAAGGCAGAAGGCTACGGATCCACGCAAGGTTCTCTGACTCGACGGATGGCACAGCGCCAGTGATCACTGGGAACGCCGTCTGTAATCGTAGAAATGGTTCGACGCGCCCTGGCTTAAACAAACTCAAGCAAGCCCTTTGGGCGTTACGATCCATCGGAAGAATATAACGTACTGTTCCCTTCCAAGAGACTGCGAGATGTGTAGAAGAGGTTCGTGCCGGCTTATAGAAATTTCCCAGATCATCCATTGGAGATCGGCCCCAGCGCGATTGCCGCGGTCACCGCATCTGTTACGTCAGCGATCACCCTTTCCAGCGGTTGGGATGCGTCCACAATCACGTGCCGTCTTTGTGTTTGAACAAAGTGCAAATATGCGGCGCATTGTCTCGCTGTTTCCTCAGGAGTAACTTCTTGCTTGCGCGCTTGTAGCACTTCAGGCGGCGCGTTCAATAAGATCCAGAGCCGTGGCTGTGGCATGAACTTCCCAAACAACCTAGCGAGCCAAATTGGCGCTCCGAATCGGTATCGCACTGGATCCACGAGTAAATCGTGATAGTAGCGATCACAAACGAGCACGTCGTTCTTCTCTGTAAACCAGCGCGCATACCATTCCTCTCCTAGCCAGATCCCAATCTTAACCATCGAGGCGAATGCTCCCCGCGGCGGCTTGCCATGCGGATCGGTGACGATTGTTACTTGCTGACCGCGCAAAGTTGCCACCATCCTTGGCTTTAGGTGGCGCATACCTGCATCTATGCCCGCCGAACTCAGGCTGGCCATGAGCCCAGCGATGACGGAACTCTTGCCTGCACCGTCGGGTCCAAGGAATACAAATCTCATTCCGTCACTCCGTAATATTGTGCGCTAAGGGTTGTGCTCAGGCGTCGTCGCGGATGCGCCAACACAGAGATAGTTGTATGAAAGAGCTACCTTCTTCAGAGTTCGGATTCGCGGCTCGCAATTCCTTTGGCAAGCAAAGCTCTCTTTAAGATTGAAACTAGTTTCACCTCGGTACGCTGAGCGAGTGCATCAACCACAGCTACGCGCATGTTAGCGACTACATCCGAAGCAGGATCCGAGGCATCCACTTCTATGCAGTTTTTCTTAGACCGCATCCACTCCCCGCAGATTGCTAGGGAATCAGTCTGAGTGTGAGGCTTGAGTAGTATCCATAGGTCCGTACGAGGAAGAAACCGCACAGCAAGTGATGCAGCCCACCGATGCATAGCGGGTTTGAGACCTTTTGCATTCCCACACTGGTAAAGGAGCTCTGAAGATGAAACTCGAAGAGTCAGATTCTTCCTGCCGCCAAATTGTCGGCGCCACTCGGCGCTCAGCCAACACGCGATGCGGGCAATGGAAAATGAGGACGAAATATCCAGCCCCGCACCATATTCGACTTCTGGTGCAATATATCGGAGTGCAGCCACAAGATTATCTGCGGCCTGTTTGCCGAGCCGAGCATTAGGACAAAATATCCTAATAGTCTGCAAGGTTTGAGGAGAATGCCGCACTCTTAGAACGATGGCATGATGCCGGATCACGGCTAATAGGCTTTCCAAAGGCTTACGTAAAAAGCGGCGAATCAAAAGCGCCCGGCGCAACGGACCGATACACAAGAGAATTTTGCTCTTATCACCATCTATCGTCGCTTCAACGAGGCGGGCGGCAACACGTTGCCCAAACGCCGGTCGAAGAATCGCCTTTGCTTCGGCCGGGTGGCTGGCCAACTCCCTTCGCACATCGGCAAAGTATCGCTCCTTGACAAATCCCGAAATTACGAGACTCGTTAGAAGAGAGATGAGTGCTTCACATACCGGGGAGGGCACGAAAAACTTGAACCCATCTTGATTGCGCTGCACCGCAGACGCGATAACGTCCTCAGGCACCAGATACGGCAAACCCTTCCAGGTGAAGGAGCGGATGAAATCCACTTGAAAAGCATTTCTTCCTGGAACCGCGGAGACTCCATCCAAGAAGGTCATAGCCACATGATATTGTTCGTTATATCCGGTTATACGAATCCCGGGAATGGACTCCACCGCCTGGATAGCGAAAGGCAATTGGTCCGGACGAATCATGAAATCCACGTCATTTCCAATGTTTGTTTCGGGGAATCCTTCATAATTCCGCAGCACGCATGGAATAATCTGATGCGTTTGCAGTTGAGCGACAAGTTGGCGGAGAAACCCACCGAAAGAGAGCACTGGTGCCTGCTCAAGGGCTCTACCCTGAGGAGCTTCGCTGTTGAGGATTCGCACCATAGATCCATTCACCGTTTCTATATGTTCAAGCTTTTGCTCATGGCCTTCGAAGCCGAAGCTCGTCGTTGAGCAAGGAGTTTTGTTGTAATCTGGGGCAAGATCATGCCGGGACGGAGCATCACCCCCAGAAACGCATTCGCGACCGCGCCAAAATAGTGGCGTCGGGCATACTCAAATGTTGCGTTCTTATAAAATATTTTGGCATAATCTTTGCGATCTTGATTAACACGAATTCTCCAAGGTAACGTCTTACGGAAAGCGACAAATTCGCCCCAACTCAGTTCTGGCTTGCCCTTTCGTCTGCGCAGCATGCAATCTTTGCACCATCGCAACTGCTGCCAGCAAAGCTTGTTCTTCCCTACCGTCGCGGACGTTCCATGAATACGATAACGCAAGAGATATTCTGGCTGAACCAAAATCTTATGTCCCTGCTCGAGTAGTCGATTCCAAAGATCGACGTCCTCGTTGGTACGAAATTGGTCTCGATATCCTCCAGCGGCCAAAACAATGTCTTTTCGCAAGATTGCGGCGGGATGACTTATCGCTATTACCTCGTCGGCGGCTACGAGTTTCTGAACGGCTGCGTGCGTGGTGAGTTTAGAGTGATCTCGTGCGAACTCTCGACCATTCGCGTCAATGTGGATTACTCGACTACTAGCAACGGCTAGTTCGGGATGTTCGGTGATGAAGGCCAATTGGGACTCAATCCGGTTTGGAAGCATCTCATCGTCCGCGTGCATCAGAACCACCCATTCACTTGTCGCCAAGGCAAGTCCGCGATTTAACGTAGCAGCAGGGCCGATATTCTCATGGAATGAGACGTGAACGCGCGAATCCAATGACTCAAATCGCCTGGCAATGGTGAGCGTGTCATCGTCCGAACCATCGTCCAATATCATCAGCTCAAAGTCTTCATACGTCTGCGCCAATACGCTTTCAATGGCTTTAGCGATGTAGCGCTCGGCATTATAGGCAGGCATCAATATAGTAATCGGCATACTAAAACTCCCAACCTAGGATTCAACTCATCCATAAATCTATACTGATCGAACATTATCATTCCAAAGTCCGGCGCGGGCGTTCCGCTGCCTGCTCTAGTTCGACTGCAGAGCAGGCTCGGAGTGCCTGCGGATATGCCTAGCCTTCCAGACCAGCGATATGCCTACGATACCCTGGAAGATTATCTGTGCACTTAGAAGACCCAATAAGGACCCGCTCATTCCTAGCCACTTCGCCATTGGCATGGCAAACACAAACGCAAACCCGGTCATCACGAGATAAGAGAAGAAGACAGGCATAGTGAATTCTAGAGCCTGTAAGCCAGCCCGGAGAGGCCCACCTATAAATGAGATGAGGTAGAGCGCGGCGTAGAGACGCAAAACATAACCATAGGAGCCCATTTGTGGTCCGTAGATCAATTTAAGCAACAATCCGGGCATAATAGATATCAATGCGGCATATAGGAACGTCAGGCCGCCCCATTTCCAAATCACCGAGCGAATGTAACGTAGCATCGCCGCAAGCCCCCCGACGTGGAGTTGCCGTGCACTCTCGGCTGGAACGATGTTTTCCAGACCTAGAAACCAGATGTTTGCGACACCCATCACGTTCTGCGATGCCTTAAGGACTCCGGCCGCAGCGACACCGTAGTAAACGGGGGCGGACAAAATAAAAAGATTGCTCGACGTCCACACAAGCAGAGCGGATCCTGTGAGCCAACGAGATATCTTCCAGTGTCGCCACCAGATCATCCGTATCCACTCGGCTTGAAACCGGATCCTTTCCAGCCAGAAAGAACCTATAATCAAGCCCAGAATGGAAGTAGCGGCCATGGCCCAAAGTGCCGATGCGCTGTTGAGCAATTTTGCTCGGTGCAGCAGACCGATGAGCAAGAGTTGAGGAAGATAGCTTAGGGCATCATCCCAAAGCGCGCGCTGGCTCTGACGAGTGGCGAAAAAATATCTTCGCACGAAATCCTGACCTTGATAGGCAAAAGCTGCAACAGCAAGCGGTAATGCTAGATGTGAGATTTCAGGATGGTGAAAGACGCCACTACACGTTCTGACGCCAAAGAAAATAAACGAGAAGCAGAGTAGCAGAAGACATATTTCTTGGGCGACTACTGCACCAAAATATAAGGGCCTGTCTTTCTCTTCCTGCTTGGGCCCGATGCTCATCATCGGTGCGACAATTAGTGCAGTCTGTAGGCTGTTCACAAACAAGATCGCCATCCAAGTGAGTGCAAATTGGCCGAATTCGTGAAGCCCCATAAAGCGAGCAAGCATTACATTTGTGAGAAAACTCACCGCACTAACGAGTCCCTGATCCACCAGAGCCCAAACCTCTCGACCAAGAAAAAGACCTAGTGGGCTCTTCTTAATGAGTTCTTTCCATGGCGCGATGGGCATCTGGTTTTCAGTTCTATTTGTTGCAACCGGGGGTGGGATCAAATTTGCCATTCCAGAAGCGGCTCTTAGCGTGCTGCAACAATGGTGGCCGAAGCCGCAGACGACAGGATAGATGAGGCCGCAACGAAACTTGCCTTGAGCTTACTCATGGGCACGTAGACAACATCTTCGGCCTTTAGGGCGATTGGCTCCTGCTTTCCATCTGCAATTTGGTCATAGGAAAGCCGAATGTCGGCGATCGTCCCGTCTGCATTGCGACGCACAACCCGAAGGCCTCCCGTCTTAGCCTGCAACGCGGTCCCGCCTGCGAGTGATAATGCCTGGGCAACGTTCAGTGAGCCGTCCTCCTGCATAACGTAGCCACCAGGATGGTTTACAGCGCCCAATACGTAGATAATACCTGCGCGCGGAATCACAATGATATCCCCGGGCGAAATTTCCGTCTGTCCAGTTGCCTCGTTGCTTGTGCGCCGAGAATAGAAGACGACAGTTTCAGAACCAAGTGGCTGTCCGTCGTGGCGAATTCTTACATCCGCGCCAGCCAGAGGCGTGACGCCGCCTGCTTGGGCCAATATATCGGTTAAGTGTGCCGGTCCGATCACCGGAAAGCGTCCTGGGTTTGAAACTTCGCCGAGGACAGTTACGAATCGACTCGCGTATTGAGAAATATCTACATTAACTTGGGGATTCACTAGTATTTGCTCGCTACGCAAGGTCTGTTCGAGCATTGTGGCAATCTCCGCTTGCGTCATTCCTGCAACGTGTCGCTTCCCGATCAGCGGAACCGCAATATCGCCATTCGGATCGACGCGGTACTGACCTGTGAACTCGGGAGTTTCATAAATATCGACGCTCAACAAATCACCGGCACCAACCCTGAGTTTAGAAAAATCTTCAGGGAGCTTGACCGGGCCAAATTCTCCTCCGCTGGTCTGACTCTTTGCTGCAGATTTTGTCTGGAGGGTCGATGTTGCTACGCTATCAGTCGACGCAGATTGTGCGTGGATTCCGATGGACATGAGACCGAGGACTGCAATGCTTAGCGAGGTCAGGCTACTTTTTCCCATAGTATGCCTCGATATTGTAACCGTAGGTATAACGGTATTCCCCCGCAGACATCTCGACCGCCTCCATCACAACACCAACCATATGGATTCTGTTTCTCTGCAAGATTTGCACAAAGCGGCGGAGCGCCTTGCGACTTGTTTTTCCTGCGCGGATTACACCAATTGTCGCGTCACAATAGCTCGCGATCTGCACAGGGTCTGCTACCGGTAAAGCCGGCGCGTTATCGACAAGAATGAGATCAAATGTTTCCTTAGCTTCTTTGAGGACTTTACCCATATCGCCTGAGCTAATAAGTTCTGATGCGAGTGCCGTGATTGGTCCTGACGGAAGAATCCAGAGGTTAGGCTGGTCGGTGTGCTGCTTTACGAGGTCAGTGACTTTGCCTTGCCCCGAAAGGAGGGTTGAAAGGCCCTCAGCACCAGACACGCGGAACAATACGTGTTGGCGTGGACGGCGAAGGTCGGCATCGATAATCAGCACCCTTGTACCCGCCGCAGCAAAGGCGTGACCGAGATTATAGACCGTGAAGGTTTTCCCCTCCCCGCTCAAGGAGCTCATAAAGGCAATTGTACGAATCCTCCGTCCTGCGCCAGCGAAGCCCAGGCCGGACCGGAGGCTCCTGAAAGCCTCGGCAGTCGGACTCTCAGGCTCGACAATGAACGGGCTGCTCTCCACAGCTCCCGCCCCGCCATATCGGCGGTTCGCTGTGCGATCAAACAAGGGTATGATCCCAAGGACTGGAACTCGCGTCAGGGACTCCACTTGGAGAACATCTGCTAGTGTGTCATCGAGACTTTCTAGGACGAAGGCAAAAACAAGGCCCAAGAACAAGCCTGCGGCAAGACCAACAACGGGAGAAAGCAGTCTACGTGGCGAGTAGGGGGTACCTGGAACACGAGCAGGATCTGCAAGGGTTACATTCGTTGCGGTACCACCCGCTTGAATATTTGCTTGCTGCAATTTACCGTAAAGAAGATCGTACAGCTCACGACTGGATCGGGCTTGCTCCATAAGAATCCCAAGCTGCACCACGTCTTCATTCAAGTTGCCCGCCACCTTCTTCTGCGCTTCATATTCGCCGCGTATGGCAGTTTCGTTCGCGCGCGCGAGTTGTAACTCGCTCTCAGCACGGTGTTCGACCTTTCCTATCTCGAGTTGGATTTGCTGCTCGGTCGCGGAAAGACGAGTCTGCAGTGCTTTCATGTGGTCGTCTCTGGGACCGTACTTTGTTCCGGCCTCGGCAATAAGAATTCTAATTTGCGCTTCTTGAGCACGAAGGGACGTGAGATTGCTGATTGACTGCTCTCCAAGTAATGAACTGTTATCTGGGCTCGTCTGGATTCCTAATCCTCCAGGAGAGGCCGAAGCTATTAGATCTGGATTACCAGTCTTGACAAGTCGATAGACCGCCTCGGCCTGCATTCGTCGTGCCGCAGCCCCGGTAAGTTCACTATTCAATGCCGTCAGGCGATCTAACTCCTGGATATGAACGCCCCCCCCCCCGCTCGTGCCTTGCTTACCGCCTCCCGAAGATGAACCCAATGAGCTTAGTCCAAACATCTCTGCCGAAAGGTTATGGCTACGCTCATATTGCTCCACGTCGTGCTGGGAACGTTGAACCTCGTCTGCCAAACCAGACAGTTGATTTGTGAGCCAAGATGAAACGTCTTTGGAAGAGGTGAAGCTGGAACTAAGTAGGTACGATTTGTACTCCGTAACGATCTCATTGGCGACCTTGGCAGCCGTTTTCGGATCGGTGCTGGTGAAACTGACCGTGATTAGGCGCGAATTCTCCACAGAAGCGACTTTGAGGTGCGACTTGAATGTACGTATTAAACTTTCACGCTGGGCTGGCGGGACGTGTTCTGGATCTGCAAGCCGCGGGTCTGAGCCTGTGGCAACATCGCGTTGACCACCAGGAAGCATGCCAGTGTTCTTCATCACGGCTAAGGCGATCGAATCATTCGTAATCACGGCAACTGCCGTTTGCATCTGAACCTTCATCTCGTCAACGCCGCCTGTAGCCATAGAGGCTAGATCAGAAAGCAAGTTGCTATTGTTTCCCTCCTTCATCTCGATTGTTGCAGTGGCAACATATTTAGAGGGGGAGATAATTACGTAGATAATGGAAAGAAGAAGCCCCACAGCAGCGAAGCCGATAACAACGTTCCGCCATTTCCACGGCACGAGAAGGATCTGCTGAAGAGAAACTTCGTCTGCTATATCAGTGATGGGAGCCCGATCGATAACATCAGCCGGCTCCTGATCTACAACATGCTCTGTGTTATCGCTCAATTGGGACCGATTTCCTTCAAAATGATGGGAGCAAAAGCATAGATCCGTACCGCCGTCACATGCCTACTTCGGTGAAACTCAAATCTATCATCCTCGACTTCATGAGTGGCGGGCAACAACCAGCCGAGCCAAACACCTTAAGAGGCAAGCAGAGTGCCGCCAAGGCCCAATGGAGGGTTCGACCTGACTTTCTTGCAGATAGCGGTTCGTCTAAGTAGCTACTCCACCAGTATCAAGCAGCATGAAACCATCTGTCAAACAAAGACCCTCGGTTTCCGGAGATCCGCCCAGCGACATCAGTTTACAGGCATTAGATGATTTTACGCAAATGCAAGGTGGTGCACCGAACCATCCTCTGGCTCTGTCCATTATATAGTGAACACATGCGAGTCCTAATATCAGCGTATGCCTGCGAACCCGGCAAGGGATCGGAACAAGAGATAGGCTGGCAACGTACACTTGAGATGGTAAAGACGGTTGAAGAGGTTTGGGTCCTCACCCGCAGTAACAACAAGGATCCTATAGAGCGTGACCCTCGCTCTCGTAATCCAAACCTTCACTTTATCTATTTTGATCTGCCTCAACCGCTGAGAGCTCTGAAGAAGAAAATCCCAGGTTTTCTTTACCTCTACGTTTACCTCTGGCAAAGGGGTGCCTTTCGCGTAGCTCAGGCACAACAGCAAAAGACTCCTTTCGATGCGGTGTTCTACGTGACGTTCTCCGGCATGATGACGGGATGCCCCTTGGGAAAGTTGGGGTTACCATTTATCGTTGGGCCCGTAGCCGGCGGCGAAGTAGCACCATCGGGTATAATGCATTCGCTCCCTCTTCGGTTTCGCCTTTTCGAGGCGGTCCGTCGGCTAGGTATCTCAGTTCAGAGAATTAGCCCCATCACTCAGCAAGCCTATGATAGGGCTTCCCATATTTTCGTTACTAGCAGAGAAAGTCTACAACTCATATCGCCCCAGAAGCGACATAAGGCCAGTATCCTATTGAGCGTTGGCCTTTCCCCAAGTGACTTGGCTCTTCCAATGAGCGAGCGTCCGAATACACCCAAGTTTGTGTGCATTGCGAGACTGCTGCACTGGAAAGGTATCCATCTGGCAATCAAAGCCTTCGCACAAGTCGTATCCGTTTTGCCAGATGCAAGCTTGGATATCCTCGGCACCGGGCCCCACAAGGACTGGCTGCATTCAGTCGCGGTCAAATGCGGTGTTGAGAACAAAGTTCACTTCATGGGACACATGGATCGCCAAGCCTCCATGGATTACCTGAAGCTTTGTACGGCTCTCGTTTTTCCGAGTATGCATGACTCCGGCGGGATGGCCGTGCTGGAGTCTCTAGCCAGAGGGACTCCGGTCATCTGTCTTGATCTGGGAGGCCCCGGAACAATGATAGATAACAGTTGCGGCTATAAACTGGAAACTGCAAACCGCCACGAGGGTGCGATCGTACAGGAGATCGCACAGGCGATGCAGATGTTCAATCATATGTCAGACGCCGAATACAACGCTTACGCGATGGGCGCTCGGGATCGAGCGGCACAACTCACATGGACTAGATTGCACAACAGTATCTTTGAACAATCTGGCTTGGTTACAACATTAAAGATTCCTGATTCAGAATAGACGGCAGAATGATATACCTCTTCGCCAGACGAAACAGAAGAGTCATAGTAATGACGCAAGCTCGTCCAGCCTTGCATCGTTCAAGGTAGAATTCGCTTATGCATATCATCAAAACGTCTCTTCCTGACGTCCTACGTGTGGTACCTAAAAAGCATGGCGATGATCGCGGCTGGTTTGCAGAAGCATTCAGCAAGCAAACATTCGAGGATCTGAAGCTTCCGACAGATTATGCCCAAGAGAATCAGTCCTTCTCTCGCTATGGTGTTCTCCGTGGACTCCACTATCAACTTGGCAAACCCCAAGGCAAGCTCGTTCGCGTGCTGACTGGTCATATCTGGGATGTTGCGGTCGACATCCGCCCAGCGTCGCCATACTTTGGCAGATGGGTAGGCGTCGACCTCCGCGAAGAGAGTTTAGAGTATTTGTGGATTCCCGAGGGCTTTGCGCATGGCTTCGTAGTATTATCTGAGACCGCAAATGTCTTGTATAAGACTACTCAACCGTATTACCCCGATGGCGAACGTGCAATCCGTTGGAACGATCCACAATTGGCGATTAGCTGGCCCTTGGACCATATTCTACCGGCAGTCTCACACAAAGACGCTCATGCTCCCAGCCTCACTGAAGCAGAGCTACCCCAATAGTGATCTAGACGCTAGTTGGTAGGCAGAGCAGATCTCGAATAGCTATCCCGATCCAGAACGGGAATAGTACCTAAGCATTTCCCTATCTAGATACCTTGGCTTTTAGCCGAGCTTACCTGGAGGTTGGGCTTCTCCCAATTCCCTGGTATTTTCATACGGTATCCTGTTTCTCAGGAAGTTGCACGACTGCCTGACCGATCTTTCGTACCAATGAGTTTGTTAGTGTAGTGCATCAATCCTCTTGTATCGATCGATGCAGGATGTGGCCTGCCATTCCTCCGGGGCCGGCGGGCGGTATCCCAGCGAGGAGTGCGGCCGGACGGTGTTGTAGTTTCTGCGCCAGCGTCCCGCCAACACCCGCAGCTCCTTCAACGAGTAAAAGATCTAGCCGTTGAAACTCATCCTCATCTTCGAGTTGAAGCTCCCGCAGCGGCCGTTCTCCCACAGCGGGCCGGATTCAATCTACATCGTCTTCGCTCCCCTATCGGCAAGCCACTTGCGCAGGTCGTGCGCAATGAACTCGGGCCGTTGTCGGAGCGAAGATGCTCAGGAATGCCCTTCGTGACCATCGCATCGGCCAGAGCACCGATGACCTTTCGCGCTCGACCAGCGGCATTCGAACCGCACCATAAGCGCCTCCCTCGTGTGCTCATCGATCTGGTTCAGCGTCCTGGCCATGAGGGGGCTTCGTGCGTGCGCACATTCACCAAGGCGTAACTCCAGAAGTGGCTCGCGTGCGTGGGCCCAAGCCGCACGTCCGCCATAGCGGCCATACTGGCCAGTCACGATCACTTGTGTGAGCTTGTCCTCGTCTGCCCGTTGCGTCGGACGTACCCAGTCTCTATCACTCAGACTGGTACAAAAACGCCGGGCAGACTACCGCCGGATCACTCCCTCGACTTGAACGAGATTCTGTCTGCCGATTGCACATAGTAGCTGAATAGGATCCTGCGGGCGACGACGCGCGCGAGATAGCTAGCCTTATACCAACCATGTATCACATCTGACGAATCCGCTCGAAAGCAGGACTGTTCCCCTACCCCCCCCCCGCAATCTATTTTTGCGAGACGGCTGTGAAAGATCGAAAATCAGAAGATTTTTAGCGTTAGCGGGTATAGCCAGTATGCTTACTTGCTTCGCTGTTAACTCCTGCCCTACTCATCTTTATTTCATCCTCACATCCTCAAAACAGATCAGGTAGTTGCCCACAACTAGAAGACGCTCTCCTCCAACACCCGCCTGAGATATGTAGCGTAGCTACTTTTGCCCAGCCGATCAGCTAAGACCCTCACCCTCTCAGCATTAATCCATCCATTGCGCCATGCGATCTCTTCCGGGCACGCTATCTTTAACCCTTGGCGTCGCTCTACGACATGAATAAAATTGGCTGCTTCCAATAGTGAGTCATGCAAACCTGTGTCGAGCCATGCAAACCCACGTCCCATTATCTCTACATTCAGCCGATCCCGCTTGAGATACCACATATTCACATCTGTGATCTCTAGTTCGCCACGACAAGAAGGACGTAGGCTCTCAGCCACAGTTGTTATCTCGGCATCATAAAAGTAAAGTCCGGTTACAGCATATTTTGATTTAGGGCTTATCGGCTTTTCTTCAAGTGAAATCGCGCGCTGGTTACCATTAAATTCTACGACACCATAACGTTCTGGATCACTCACAGGATATGCGAACACAGTCGCCCCTGAGGTGCGCTTCGCTGCCTTCTCCAATATCTTAGCCATATCGTGGCCAAAGAAAATGTTATCGCCAAGTACGAGACAACAGCCTTCACCTGCAAGAAACGCCCTACCGATCAAGAACGCTTGAGCAATGCCATCCGGGGATGATTGGATTGCATACTGCAGATTGAGGCCCCATTGACTTCCGTCGCCAAGTAACATCTCGAAACGAGGCGTATCAATTGGCGTAGAAATAATAAGGATTTCGCGGATTCCTGCTAACATAAGCACAGACAACGGATAATAAATCATTGGCTTATCGTAGACTGGTAAAAGTTGTTTCGAGACAGCCTGCGTTACAGGGTAAAGTCGCGTACCGGATCCACCGGCTAAAATGATCCCTTTCACTGGTGCATACCTGCTTTCGCCGCGCGGCGCGCGTAATTGCTCTCGATCCAGTTTTTGTAAGCGCCGCTCTTAACGCTGTCTACCCACTGGCGATTACTGAGATACCATTCAACGGTCTTCCTAAGGCCTGTCTCGAAAGTCTCTGCAGGCCTCCATCCGAGCTCACGTTCGATCTTTGTCGGGTCGATTGCATAGCGTTGATCATGTCCCGGACGGTCATCTACATAGGTGATAAGTCGATCATAGGGTTCCGCAGCGGGGCGCAATTCATCTAGTAGCGAGCAGATTGCCTTGACAACGTAGAGATTTGTCTGCTGATTGCAGCCGCCGACATTATAACTTTCACCTATTTTTCCTGCGTCGAGCACTCTGCGAATCGCAGACGTATGATCCTTCACATACAGCCAGTCACGCACCTGCTGGCCGTCGCCGTAAATTGGCAGAGGCTGCCCTGCCAAGCCATTCTCTATAACAAGAGGAATGAGCTTCTCTGGAAAATGATACGGACCGTAATTGTTGGAGCAATTAGTTTCCAGTGTCGGCAGATTATACGTATGGTGCCACGCACGTACCAAATGATCGCTGGCGGCTTTAGAAGCCGCATAAGGACTATTGGGCGCATATTGCGTTTCTTCATTAAAGGCGGAGTCATTAGGACCTAGTGTTCCGTAAACCTCATCCGTCGAAACGTGATGAAAACGAAAGGCATCACGCTCACACGTTTTCAGACTCTCAAAATATGTACGTGCGGCGCTCAGCATCTGAAATGTACCGGTTATATTTGTTCGAAGGAATGCCTCGGGCGCCGCGATGGAGCGATCGACATGACTCTCTGCAGCAAAATTAACCACAGCACCGGGACGATACTCTGAAAACACGCGTGCTAATAGCGTGGCGTCCGATATGTCGCCGTGCACAAAAGCGTAATCAGGATGGTTCTCAACGGATGCGAGCGTCATAAGATTGCCGGCATAAGTCAGCTTATCCAGATTAACAACAGGCCCGAGTCCTAGATTCAACCAATCAAGAATAAAATTTCCGCCAATAAATCCAGCTCCACCGGTGACAAGAATCGGCCTTCGCATCTGGTTTCTCATTTCATGTTAAGATCGGCAGCATTCCAAGAGCTTGCTGAACCCCAATGGCCATCGGAACAAACGCACTCAACACTGATAAACAGTTTCGACATTACCTCTCTCGCGAGAGTACGGTTGCACCCACGTACTGGCAAGCTTAATCACACGCCTGAGGCTATTCTAACAACGTTTTGGAGCGACAAAGTTATCTCGCTGATTCTTTAGAAAGATAGGTGGCAGGAGACATGATGCAAAAACAGGATGTCATTCAGGCTGCGGAATAACACAACCGCCAGGATGGCGCGCGATTCATTGTCGATGACAAGCTATCACCGGCTCAGTTCCTTTCTTTTTCCACGCCTCTGCATCAAGAGAGCCAGAGCTACACCGAGGATCGCTCCTAGCATGTCGACAAGAACATCTGCTCTTTCGACGGGCGCATTATCGAACAAATGCTCATACCACTCGGTTCCGGTACCAAGAAGCCCAACGACGAGCAGAACCTGAATGGGGCGTCTCGGCCAGCCGAGCACAAGGAAAATCGCTAGCGTTCCAAAAGGCGCGGCATGAGCTAGATCGTGAGTTATACCATATGTTTTGAAGTGAAATCCAGAACTGCTGACACGAGCAATGGTCGCACAGACGATGCAGAGGCCGAGCATTATTCCTGCTCGACGCGATTTTCGTTCGCTCAGTTCTCTAGATGACGGTCGCACTTGTGTGATTTTACGCCGGGGAAGACCTGCGCAGAGTCTGCACGGAACGCATCTTAGTATTATGGAGGCCGACATGGCATCCGTCACCGACAAAGCGGAACTCAAGCCGGGCTTGGTCCTCACCGCGGCGATGTGGAGCATCGCACGTCGTACTGCCCGCATGAAGATTCCCAAGGCCGACCGCTACAAAACCGTTTCCCTCAAAGCAACAGACATCGACGTGACGCGGGGAGGCGACGGGGCAGGCCTAGAAGGAAACGCTGATCACGGAGCAGACGTGCGACCATTGGCGCAAGGAGTACAGGGGTTGCAGGTGGACCAGGCGAAGCGGCTGAAGGGAGCTTGGGCAAGAGAACTAGAAGCTGAACCGACTGGTGGAACCTGATCTTGGAGAAGCTTGTGCTGAGGGACACCGGGGAGGGAAACTTCTAAGCCCTGAGCGACGGCGCAGTGCGGCGGATCATGTGCAGCAACAAGGCATGAGCGAGCGCTGGGCGTGCCGTGTGGTGAAGCAGCCACGCGGCACTCAGCGCTTCGGCCGACACAGCGCGAAGACCAAGACGACTCGCACAAGCCAATTCGATGTTCCTCCGTAGCCCAATTACTCAGGTCGTACGACAGTTGGAGCACCTTACCAGTGGTGGAAGTAGAGGAGTCCAATGAGGAGATCGTACCTTCGTCTTTTGCTTATCCCGACTGCTGAGATACTTGCATCCGTGGTTGTGTGTGGCATGGCACTCCGACTGACTGGGCAGGTGAGCCGCCACACTTTTGGTTGTTCGAGGGCTTGCGTCTGGAATACTGGTGCGGCTTCGGCTTGCTGTTCACGAGCATCTGGTTGGGGGCACGAATGGGCTAGCGTGGGCAAATGTCCACGCTAGCTCTTGCCATGGTGGGCGCGCTGTTCGCTTGCAACCGAAGTGCTGACCTCGATCTACTTCTGGAAAAAGCTGCCTTCTAATCAGGTCGGCTACTTGGGATGGTCGAGTCATCAACGGTACCTCGTCGAACACCTGACCACATCTGTCATCGTCATGCTGCCTAGTCTTCTTGTCATGTACATCAGGGACAGGCGTCGGAAGTCGCAGTCCCCAATCGCTGCAACGGTTGCAGGGCGTTAGTCCGTAGGCGGGTGGTGGTCTGAGTCCTGTAGAGGCTCCGGTGGGATGTCCCTCCGGCCTTCGTACCGCCGAAGCAAAGCGCGCTGCCTACGGCATCGGGTTGGCGCTACGACACGTCACCCCCGAATGGGAGCTGCGGAGGAACTGAAAGTTCCTCCGCGCGAACCAATGGAATGAGCGGCCTACAGCGGATAATCGCGAAAGTGCTGGCGTTTACGAGTTGCTGTGGGTGAACCTACTGAAAACACAGGGCCGGAGCATCTGCGGCTTAAATCCCCTCCGCTCCGTCGTCCGTCAAGGCTCTGCGCTGCGCTCCGACCGATGGCGCGGCACTGCGTGGCCCTGACCGACGCCTCCGCTGCGGGTGTTGGCTGGTCATGAGGAGCATGTCTGCTCGTCCGTCCTCAAGAGAACCGGAGTGCGACTGCGGAGCCGTTCGGGGCAGCATCAGTGGGCCAGCGGAGGACGGTCAAGTAGACACCATCCCTAAGCCTGTCGGCTTAGAGCGTGGCTGCTGGGGCGGCACACTCGACCAGAAACCGTACAACGCCGGACGTGTCCGGCCCTGTACGAGCATCGTTCGAGGTCACTTGCGGAGCTTCTTCTTGGCTGCATTCTGCCGCTTCTTCACATCGCGGATCACGTCATCGGCGGCCCGGTTCCGGCGGATGGACGACGAATCCCGTCCAGAACTTCTACCTCGTAACTATTACTGCATGTTCTACACCCAGTCCGTATCCGGGCGCTCTGACCAGTGTTCTGTCCATCGAGATGACGGCTCCGGGCTGAAAGCCTGAACCGCTCTTGCCGGAGGATGCGGTCAAGATTTACGACCTGAGAGAACGGTTCGAATTGAGTCTGAAGGCCCATTGCGGAGGGCTAGTGCGGTATTAGCATTCCGCCGGACAGCAAGGTTCGCGCAGTTGAGCTGAAGACATATCTGCGGGACACGATCTACAGCGACGATAGCGCCTGGCTGATCCTCCTTCCCCTCTCCGCCTGACAGATTCCGTGCTTTCCGTCTATCTACTGTGGTTCTCCTTGGGGCATAAACTGCAACTGCACACCAGCCGGAAGCACGAGCAACGCCACGGACGCCGTACCAAAGGCCCGTGATTGCTTAACTGATTGCACGGCTCCCGTGACGGCGGCAACCGTTCCAGATTGGAGCGTGAAGGTGTCTTTGGGAGATTTCTTCCAGCCGCCGGCTTTGAAGCTCCGTGCCGTTTGGAGGCCAGCCACTTTCTACTAATTGGTAACAGAGACTCCGGCAAGAGGACAACATACTGCCGTGTTCCTAGTTCCCCATCACAACGGGCCGTTGAACTGCGTACCAGTTTCGAGAGAACATGAGAAGGTACCAATCGGCATGATACCTGTCTAAATTAGGGAAAAATTGTTATATGCCATCGGCGATGTCCCTCAGGACCCCAGAATCCGTGCGCATTGTATTGAGCTGCCAGCGCCCGCCCCCGGCCGGATTCGACGGAAGTCACAGCGAAGCCGGCAAGTTGCTTTCCTGTAATCGGTTCACCACAGCGGGAACACAAACTGCTACACTTATTGACTAGACCCTATTCTTTGTCATTAGCAATCAGCACAGCACCCATGATCGATGAGCGCTGCGCATCAGGAGGCTTTATGTTGAACTTACGTCACTCCGCCTTGGTTCTTGCTTTTGTTGTTGCGGGCGGTATGCTTTCCGGGCACGCGCAAGCGATACCAACAGCCACCCACGGCGGTATACTCCAAGTCGGCGCTGGCTTTTCCACGAGTAAAACCGACCTCATGGACGTAGGAAATAAGAATATACAGGGACTGACGATCTATAGCTCTTTCGACCTCGTGAACCTGGGATTAGAGGCAGATCTCCACTTCACCAATATAGTGACACCCAAGGATTTCGGAGAAAACTCTTTTCTTCTCGGACCGAGATACGTTTTTCGGCTCGGGCGATTCGAGCCTTACGTCAAAGTCCAGGCAGGCCTCGGCCAAGTTAGAAATGATGAACCCTGGATCCACATTCAGGGAGCTCCCGACTCCTACTTTGCTTATGCTTTTGGGGGGGGACTAGACTTCAAGCTGCGTCACCATATTAATGTTAGGGCGGATATCGATTCTCAGAGCTGGCCAGGGTTTCTGAAACACGGGCTGACACCCTACGTCGCCACCGTCGGGGCCGCTTATAGATTTCGCTAACGACGGTAGCAGCGCAAAACCTTCGACTGGCAACCCCTTTTATATCGGTATGGCCTCGCCGTCTTGCTCTAGCCAGTGGCTTTCTCCATCATGCTGTCCTAATCTCGGCGCATCATGTCCCGAGATTGGATGACATCAACGTTGCGTGGAGGTTAGAAACGTATATATAGATCTGGTGGGAATCGTTCGGCGCTGTCGCATCTCATGAGAGCGCGTTTTCCGAAGATGTAGTGTGTTTCATAAGGCCTACGATAGATACCATGCCTTGTCTTCGGCGGCGGCAATAGAAGAGACAAAGGTAATCTCCGGTGTTTCATGCTCTTTCTCTCATTGCAGTAGCCGTATTGAACTTGTAAACCTATACAGCTACACTCCCGACATGCCCTATCTCACCCTCAAGAGGAACGCACTTCGACCCATCCTCCCATTTGCGTGTTTTTTTCTTTTTCTCCCGATAGCCGGTGCCCAGTTCCCTTCGTTGCTTTTGGCCTCTCCAAATGCCGACGAAAACTACCACCCCCAGCACAGTGGATTCACCCCCCCCCCCAGAGGCCGGGAACAATCACTTACCTTTATACCAGTGTCCTGGGATCAACAGTTACCGCAAGTACATGGCCCCGTCTGCCCAGTGGATGAGCCCTCAGCTGCACTCATCCCCATTAAAGAACATATACCTGCGGATGAATTAGGCTCTACATACATTCCGGTCGATAGCGCCATCTACTCTATGGCATTGCGACTCTATTCGCTTGGATATATCAACACTGCCTTCATCAGCATGCGCCCTTGGACGCGCCGCAGCTTACTGCACATTTTAAAACAGTCGCAGTCTTCCATCGTACAGGATGGTAACACGCAAGCAGTTGCTATCCTCGCTCGCCTGAATACATTACTCATTGAAGAGACACCGGGTAACAATTTTGTCCGCGGTGGCGTCTACGGAATCGAGTCTGTTTACATGCGGATTGCCACTATCCGTGGACAGACCCTAAGAGACAGCTACCACCTTGGCGAAACCATTAACAATGACTATGGTCGACCCTACGAAGCTGGATTTAACAACATCACTGGTTTCTCCAGCCTCAATGAGTGGAAGCGCTTTTCACTCAACATTCGCGGTGAATATCAGCATTCCCCCTCTTCTTTGGGTTACTCCCTGGGCGTATCACAAGCCTTGGCCTCGCTCGACGCTTATAAATTCACTCCGCTCAGCAAGCCTTTGGACAGCACTATTCCTTACGGCTATCTTGCGGAGCAAAACACATTTCGCTTGGTTGAGGCCTCCCTCTCATTTCATCTCGTCGGACATGAAATTTCAGGCGGTAAAACCGACTCATGGATGGGGCCTGCGGAGGGCGGGGCTTTCGCATGGACCAACAATGCTGAAAACATCTACGCGTTTCGAATCAACCGCGTAGAACCGTTGCATCTTCCCGTACTCTCTAAGTTACTCGGTCCGATCCGGTATGACTTCCAAGTCGGCTCATTGAAGGGCCATAACTCGCCGCGTGCTCCTTGGGTCCATTCCGAGATGTTCGCATTTCGTCCCACCTCTAACGTGGAATTCGGCTTCCAGCGCACCGTCATTTGGGGCGGAGAGGGCCACGAACCAGTCACGTTGCATACCTTTTTTCGAAGCTTCTTTTCATTCGAAGATACCGAGTCTGATCCTAGTGCCAAGATCGGTTCTTCAGACCCGGGGGCGCGTTTCACGGCTTTCAACTTTTCCTGGCGTCTGCCGCTTCTTACACATCGTGTGACACTTTATGCAGATTCCGAAGCACATGACGACGTAACACCTCCAAGTGCACCACGCCGCGCTGCCTATCGTCCGGGACTCTACATCTCCCAATTCCCCACTATTCCCAAGTTGGATCTGCGCGTGGAAGCCGTCAGTACTGATACCTCCACACTGCGTAGCATTAAGGGGTCTTTCAATTACTTCGAGGGTCAGCAACGACAGGGTTACACCAATAAAGGACAAATCTTCGGTGATTGGATTGGACGCGAAGCTAAAGGGGGTCAGACGTGGTTGACATATCATTTATCCGCCAGTGAGTGGGTGCAACTTCAATATCTCTACAAGAAGACGCCTAAAGACTTTATCCCGAACGGCACAACTCAGCACCAACTGAAATTAGACATCGTGAAAGATTTTTTCCGCAATAAAATGCAGCTTCACGCGTGGCTCCAACTCGAGCAATGGAAAGCGCCAATATATATTCCGGGGCGCACCACAAATACCATTGCGGCGGCGCAAATCCGCTGGTTTCCAAAGCTGCGCACCACGCCTATCTCGGTCAACGGAAAGTAATACATCTAGTCATCTGGCAGTTAGATTAGAGCCTGGGTAGAATGCGTGTAAGGAAAGGCATTTTGCAGGATCAACCGCAAGGTTCTTCTGCTCACAATTAGCAGTGAATCTGCGGATCGAGACATCGCATGCTTTCTTGTCGCGTCATGGAGAATTCGGACGAAACAACCCGAGGCGACAGTCGGATTCGCAATTCATATTGGGAGCTAGCCGCCGTTGACAAGGGTGCAAGCTGAGTTCCCGACTAATGCGAGGATCGCAACCTATCTGCCGCCTCATCTGCGGAGACCTTAGCCGCGACTAGATCAATTTGCCTTATCACATATTCCTGCATCGCGGTGCTTGCTGCGCGGGCGTCAGCATTTTGCTCAATGTTGAGACAATAACCCGAACTGAGGAGTCTCCATCCCACAAAGTGTCCCGCTTGTCTTGAGGTTTTCACAATTTGATGGCACGCGCTCGCGTTTTTTTGGTCGAGCTCCGAAACGGTGTCGAGATTATGCCGTAGTGTCGCTAAATAGAACTCCCGGGCGAGATCCATTTCCATAGCTATTCGAAGCAGTCGATCACCATTTGCGTAGATGCTGTCATGCCGATCCTCCTCCTCCAACAGCCGCGTGACAGAAGCTTCTATCTTCTGATGATCGGCCTGCTGTTGCGCGGTGAAGTCTCCTGATGAGATCACAGACTTCAACCCTATAGGATCCGTAAGCTTCGCCTGAAACTCTTGGACTATGTCCCTCATAGCTGGAGAGATCAACGGCCTTGAATCAGGCGGAGCGGGGGTGGCTGCCAACAAAAGTGTAAGCGTGACGACGGTCAGATGCATAGCAACTAGGATTGAGCAAGTCCAGTGACCGCGTCAATCTAAATCTGCTTCCGATCATGCCATACCATAGAGAGGCCATATTGACAGGACCCAGGTTACACGTGAAACTTGGAGACTAAGCAGAACGAATCCATCTTCAGTTGTGCCCCACGACCGGGCCCGGCAGTCAATCCCATATCGCATTAGGAGTTTTACATGAATTTGAAGGGCAAGAAAGCTGTCATTTGCGGGGCCGGCGGCTTCGTCGGTGGGCACCTAGTCAAGTACCTAATGGCCCAAGGGATAGATGTCGTCCGTGCGGTGGACATCAAGCCTCTGGACAGGTGGTACCAGACTACTGACGGAGTCGAATGTGTCTCGCTCGATCTAAAGGGGAAGATCAACTGCGAAGCTGCGGTTAGGAATGCCGACATCGTCTATCAACTCGCCGCGGACATGGGCGGTATGGGCTTCATAGAGAAGAATAAGGCGCTCTGCATGCTCAGTGTACTTACGAACACGCACATGCTGTTAGCCGCCAAGGAAGCCGGCGTAAGTCGTTTTTTCTACTCTTCCTCGGCATGCGTATATAACGGGGAGAGACAGACAGAGGCGAACGTCGTACCACTCAAAGAGTCGGACGCCTATCCTGCGTTGCCGGAAGATGGCTACGGTTGGGAGAAGCTCTTTTCCGAGCGCATGTGTAAACATTTTGAAGAGGATTATGGCATGACCTGTCGTGTAGCCCGTTACCACAATGTCTACGGGCCGGAAGGCACATGGACCGGCGGTCGCGAAAAGGCTCCTGCAGCGATCTGCCGGAAGGTTATCGAGGCTAAAAATTCCGGCAAACATGAGATCGACATCTGGGGCGATGGAAATCAAACGCGGAGCTTCATGTATGTCGACGATTGTGTAAAGGGCACTCAGATGATCATGGAAAGCGACATTGACGAGCCGATTAATCTCGGGTCGCATGAGATGGTGAGCATCAATCAGCTTGTCGACATCGCAGAGCAGATTGCAGGTGTCACGCTGAAGCGGACGTACAATCTAAATGCGCCCAAGGGAGTCAACGGACGCAACTCTGACAACACAATGATCTTGGAGAAGCTCGGCTGGGAACCTTCGATCAAACTACTCGATGGTCTGACGAAAACCTACAAATGGATTGAAAATGAGATCGCCGCAGGTTCGAGGATAAAGTACAACCAGTAATCAGCAGACCTTTCGACTATTGATTGCTCAGCATTTCCTTGGAATGCCATTGTCGTCTGACGAACTTCTAACGATGGTGCGCGCCGCGCAGAACTCTTTCGCGACTTCCCCTATGCGCTAGGATACAAGAAACGTCGTTCTGCTGTGGATATCGATCAGAGGCCGGCAAGGGCTCTCATTACGTCGCGGACAGGAGCCGGAAGGCGCTTATTGCCACGCGCCCTCCCAACGTTAGGTTGGATATGTGGCGTCCGACTGGACCTATTCTCTTTGCATTTCGGCGATAGCTCTTTCACACTTCTTGGACATTGCGATATTTCCCGCAAAGGCATATTGATTCCGCAACTTGCCCAAAAGTCTGATCACCGCAATCAGATCATCCGAAATCGATGCATTCGTAACGCCGCTGCGAATGAACTGAGAGATGGTTTGATTGGTTTTGCTTGCGGCCCGTTCTATCTTCTGTAGGTCTAGGGCACTGAAGCGTATTGGGACGATTTTCGTCATAGCCTGGTCCTTGTCAAGCCTCGGACGACCGATTTTCTTTTGTTTAGACATGGTTGGCATTAGCTCTCATTTCGGCCACGATGGCGGTGCATACAGTCGCCCGCTGGTGCGGCAGGGAGGACTTATCAGTCCGGAAAGATGACATGGTCCACATACGCCACCGTCAATATTATGAACCGGCGTCAGCTGTTTTCTGTAAAAGGCCAGGACCCTGGCGAGAATGATAATGGTTATCCGTCGGGAGTTCATATTCGATTTAAAATGCCCTTGCGAGCAAAGTCCTCTGGGATGCCCTTGCAAACCGCTTGGCCCGGTATGTAATTCCCAATGATTTTGAAGTAGCTTTTCGACCTGCGTCATACACTCCTCCAGCCAAGGGGCGCACGTCTTGAGCTTTCGAGAAGCCGGATGGAGGCTAACAAACTCGGGAAGGGTCAACCTACAACGCCTTTTGTTCGCGCCACAAAGGATTGTGCATTTGAGACCGTCAGGATGAACAGTTGTCCGACCACGATCAGGTACCGCCAAGATTATGTCATTCCTAAAATGCAAGAGGTATAGTTCCCGAATTCAACACCCCGCTTGAGCCTGGACCCCTTGCAACCGCTTGAACAAGCGGGGGTGGACGGACAAATGAACGGATGACAATGCCGCGAACCAATCCCGGATGGGAAGATGTATTATAATCTAGCGGCTAGAATACCCAAATAGCATTGTGCCGATGACTGAGGAACTGCCATGACCAGATTGCCAATCGTACTCACCTGTTACTTCGTTGTGAATTTGATCCTCGCTATCTATACTCACTTGTCTACAAAAGCAAGCACGTCAATTCGACCCCGACGCGGAGAATTAATCGTATTTTCCGCATTCATGATTTTGTTGGGATTACCGATCATATTAATCAGGATTAATATCCATCTGATAGGAATTTTCGCTAGAAGGACTTTTGCGAATAGATAGCGAAGTCTGTCTTACGTTGAGCGTGAGACTAACCAGCTGCTGTTTCCAGAGGGATGTTCCGCTCAATTCCCTAAGCCAGCTCACCTTACAAGCCATGGCAACCAAGAATGATTTTGAGTCCTTCCAGGATGCCAATAACAAATTACCATCAAAACGTTGAATCTTTTTTGAGTACAGCAGCGCTTTTCCAGAATAATCTGCAAGTCTTCCAATACCTACAGAAACATCCAGGAACTCCACGCGAAGGGCTGCCCGGGGTCGTGGCATGGTACGTGAATAGCATGGATCCTGTGGTTGCAGCATGGACAGCGGCTGGACATACCGATGTGCTTGCCTTAATGCCTCGCGAGGAAGTGCGGCGGAATACGGAACTCTATCTTCAGCTCCAGATCATTGGTGATACCTACACGAACCGCGTTCTGCCTGTCCTCAGCCGATGCAGTTCCTACGTCTCCCGCACGAATGATCCAACCACACTCTCTCCCTCTGAAATTAATGAAGAGGTCAGCTGCATCAGTGAACTGGTCCGTATGCAACAGCTCTGCGGCATCTACCTTTGGCAACTCAGTGAAGAACAGCCTGACTTTGGGCCTGGACCATCAGAGACTCAACTAAGGATGTTGAACTCGGACCAATCCCTGTCAGAGCTTTCGAAAGAGTATCCCAAAGCATTCAAAATGACGCAGCATCGACTCGAGCAGATACTTGGGAATTCGTCGCCAAGTACGCTAGACAAGTCTCCTGCTGACCAAGAGGAGAGAAAACACTAGGGGGATTATAAAGCGTGCTGAGGCGCACGATATAGCTATCTTGTGCAATAGCTATATCGAGATTCCATGATTAGGTCCAATTTGTTGATCGTTCTGCGGGACCTTAATGAAGAGATGATGTTCCGCTACGACCGAAATCGTATGGGCACTCTGCTGCAAGACTTCGTGCTCTAGGGCGACGGGCAACTTCTCGCGGTGAAGATTTGCGCATCATGCGCTCCACGCGAGACGGCGACGTAGGCCATTAGGTTATTGAGCAGGTCTTTCGCGCCAAGCTCCGTATCGACATGCACTAACACTCATTCAATCTGGCCTTAGCTCGAATGACCGGTCACGGCGTAACCATGATCGAGATGTCGGTTCCGCACCGGATCACTCTCAACGAGCGGCCATCATCCGTTCGCACACCCGTCCGCCCATCAGTGATTCGTTCAACGGTTGCGAGTTCACGGTTAGCGATCTTGAGTCATTGTCGGGCGCGGTGAATTGAAATCGCCCGCTCATCATGCGAATGCCCGCGAAAATGAGCCCGCCGAAACAGATGACAGCACCTGCATAGATTGCGAAGGTCTTCTGGTGCGCAGCCGGCGAGCGGGGGCCGGAAGCAGGTGCAGGGAGAAACCGAACGGGTGTCTCCCTGCCGCGCGTCGAGCGCGCAAAGAAACGACGGAGAGGCTGCAGGTTCGCGGCTCTCTCCGATGCCTCCAGTTTACGCGGCTTTCTTGACGGCTGCTGCTGCCTTGATGGGCTTGGCTTCCTTCTTTGCCTTGGCCTTGGCCGCGAACTCCGCTTTGACCTTCTGCGCGATGGCATCGGTGTCCACCTTATAGGCGGTCGCGGCATCCTTGAGAACGGCGCTCGGATTCCCGCGCGTTGCCGCCAGCAGGATACTTGCCTCCACCAGCAGCCGGGAGAGAGTCCCTTCATCGGCACGGCGAACAAAGGCGGTCAGCGTTTTCTTTACGCCTCCATCGTCGCGCTGCTGCCGGATGCCATGCTGCCGCGTCAACATCTCGATGCGGCTTTCGTCCATGACAGACGCCAACCGTTCGATGACGAAAAGCAAGTCACGCTTGAGCAAGCGCACCGGGACAGCCGAACCGATGGCAGTGAGGACGCGCAACCCGGTTGCATTGGCAATCGCCTGCTCCTTGCGCTGCTTCTCTTGTTCGGCCTTCCACTTCTCCTCATCCCGCCTGTTGCTTTTCCGCTGCGGAGGATGATGCACGGGACAGGTAGGATTGGTGCACACCTTGCGCAACGTGCCGACTTCGCTCCCATCGGTCACGATGGCTTCGGTGGTGAACTTGCACACCTTGAACTCAGGCCGCTTGGCTTCGTCCTTGCTCGAAGGCTTCTCGGCGCGAATCTCGGTGTATTTGTTGCGCGGGAGCGTGGTGCTACCTTCCTTCTGCTGGCCGTAGGCTGTGCTGATTTGCACGAGGTCGGGCTTCGCGGCGATGGTCTTGGCAACATGCGCCGCAACCTTGGACTGGTAGCAGGTGGGGTCAGTGCACGAGTCCAGCTTGCCGCCGATGTCTGAAAACAGGAGCTTGTTGTGTCCTGTCCGCTTGGGGCAATCGACGCAGCTTCCCGCCGCTGGCACAAGCTGCGCGTCCCGCTTGTCGAAGGGTGCATCTTTCAGTGCAAGGACGATGTTGGTGTCAATCCAGAATTGGAGGTTGCGGACAGGCAACAGAACGCGCGTTGGTTTCGCGCCTCCGTTGTAGACCTCCTTATAGCAAGCGGAGAGTGCCTGTTCCTGCTGGTCTGGCTGCAGCTTCGCGAGCAGGAGCGCGTGTCCCACGCCGATTTCCTCGGCATAGAAGGCCTCGACCGCAACAGGCGCGAGGTCGGTAAGTTTGAGGCGGGTTGTCACATACGCCGGACTCTTGCCCATCTTGGCGGCGATCTGCTCCACGGTATAGGTCGGTTCCTCCAAGTTCAGAAGCGCACGAAAGCCCTGCGCCTCTTCCATCGGGTGGACATCGCGGCGTTGCAGGTTTTCAATAAGCTGCGCTTCGAGTGCCTGGGCGTCGGTCAAGTCCACGATGCGAACCGGAACGGTGACGGATTCGGCCATCTGTGCAGCGCGGAAGCGTCGGGCACCTGCCACAATCTCGAAGCCATGCTCCGTAAGCGGTCGAACCAATAACGGCGAAAGTACGCCCTGCGTACGGATGGACGATGCAAGCTCCTTCAAGGCGTCATCCTCGAAGATGCGGCGCGGGTTGGTCGTGGACTCGCTCAAGAGAGCAAGCGAGACGTTGCGGTATTCGGTGGCGTTGACGATTTGAGTTTCCATGAGGGTGTGCTCCTTTCGAGCGGTTGAGTGGTGAAGGGTCACAGAGCGGCACACGTCGGGCATGGTTCCGCTCCAACGGAGCGGACTAGCCGAGAATGCACTTGTCCGTGAAAGCCTCCACGAAACCCTGCGCGTCTAGGTTCTTGTCCCAGAGTTTGGCGAAGCTCTCGTGTTGTTCGTGCAGTTGGGTGTGGTAGCAGTAATTGCCGTCCTGAATGAAGCGGCTCCACCGCTCAACGCCTACATAGTCATTCCTCCAATAGAACGCGTTCAGGTGTGGCCCTCCCGCCATGCCAAGCTCGAAGCACATTTCGGGGTCGCGCATGAGGTCGCCATTCTGTTCGCCGTAGTGCGCGACAGAAATAGCAGGAAGGCCGCAATGGCCCGGACTCGTCCATCGACTCAATGACAAGCTCCATAAACGGCTCATTGGTCACTTTGAGGTACAGGCCGGGGTGCCATCCACCAGCCCGCTTGATAAGTTCGAGCACGGTCTTCATGCCGCTACCTCCGCCAATTCCGGGGCTTCGGTGTCGGCTGCGTCGTAGGAATCCGCGAGGGGCGGCTCCAACGCGGCGAGGATGACAGCGGAGGTCTGCTGGATGACCTCCAAGCTCTCGGCCAACAGTGAGGCGTTGCCGTGGTAAAGCTGGATGTAATCAGCGGATGCCGAACCCGTCACGAGTCCAACGGCCTTGCCGACAACGAAGGCCACAGCCTCGGCTTCTGTCTCGCGCACGGTCTTGGTGGTGGCGGTGCGACGCTCTGCCTTATGCAGAAGCTCGTGCGCTGTTTCGTGTACCAGCGTCGAAAATTCCTCGGCTTTAGGCTGTCCGCGAAGGATGGCGATGCGACCGCCGTAGCTCATGCCGAGTGCGCCCTTAAGATCGTCGCTGTAGGTAAGCTGAATACCACGCGAACGAACAAACGCGGCCAAACGCTCCAAGTTCTCGCCGGGGTCGCCGGAAATTTCGCGCATCTCGGGAAGGTCTGCACCTTCGGTCTGCGAGACATCGAAGACATAGGCATTGCGGAATCCGACTAAAACGCGCTCGTTCTGCTTGGTAATGTCCTTGTTGGCTTCGTCGTCCCTCTTGCGGCGAACGCCGACGATGGGGGCAAGAATGCGAATGCCTTTCTGTCCCGATTTGACGAAACGGCCAACCTGCTTCCACGTCCAGAACCCGGCGACGCGGGTTGCGGTCGGCATCTGCCGCGCAATCTCCAGCACGTTCCCGAACGAGTAGTTATGGAATCGGCTCATGGCCGTGAGGTAATTGGTGAGGGCTTCGGAGTGTCCGGCCTCCAACTGCTCAATCAAGAGCTTGACGTTGGCGGCAATAAGTTCCTGCTTGGTGGAAGGCTTCTTGCTGTCGATGGTGGCGACGTTGGTTGTGGTGGCTGCGCTGCTCATGGTGTTTCTCCTTTGCGGTTGCTGTTGCTTTTCATGCCGTGCGCGGCATGTACCTACATGCCGAACGCCTCCTGGCGAAGGCGGGGCGGCAAGGCGCAATGAGGAGGGGGATCGCCCACCCGAAGGGCAAGCGCAGCGCAGTGATTTTTCGCAGAAAAATTATGGGGAGACCTCTTGCGCCGCGCCAGGGCAGAGCCCTCAGCGAAGGTCTGGTTTCCTTATTCGGGCGCACTAGCGCACAGGATTCACAGGGTCGCGTTGCGGCAGGAACAGGCCGCTGTGGAGGGTGGCGGAAGACGCATCGCGGCTGGAGTCAGGGAGGAGTGCAACTCCTCCCTTCATGATGAGGCGACGCTGGGAGTAAGCAGTTTGGTTCCTGCCTCAGAGATTCGAGAAGCCATCTCGCCGACAAATAATCCAACCCTGCAACGTACGAGATGAACGGTCGGTCCTTCCAACGAAGGGTTCGACAAGGTTTGAATACGATCGAAGCTCTTCTCCCGCATTTAGATTGAAGCGTAGGTCCCGTGCGAAATAGTTGCTCCCCAGTTGAGTTGCAAGGAGAGCCCCACGGTGTACCGAAGTGTCGGTCGAAAAGAGATCATTGCGCGGATGGAACATATCCGTGCGCTTCTGCGGCAGATAGAACCCAGCAATGAAGCCGAAGAGGTGCTGCAGAAAAAGCGAGAACAAACGCTTAAGGACTTCATCGGAAATCTGCGACGAGTGAGTACACGCCCCATGGCCCATACACTCAACGCGATTGAGAGTCTGTGCTTGCTAACCAAGGACGGGAGTTATCGCCTTTTCGGTTATTCGCTGGATTCGATCCGCGAACGCGACTCGGAATTGAACGGTGACCGTACACATCTCATCGACTCCTATATCTATGACCGCGACTATGAAGTCGAACTTCCCTTGGAGCTTGCTAACGAAGCAGGGTTCCAAAGGAATTTGCTGCTGAAAGATCTTGTCCGGCGCTGGCAGGCGCAGATACCCATTCGACAGTTGAGCCGGAGAGACTGGCATCATCCGGGAAGTTTCTACCTGCGTATCGGTACCGATGACAGCGAGGGAGGCAGCCTTCCTGCGGGAGCTATCGCCGTAGCGCAGCTCCTCGATGATGACGAACGAGCTAATCCGAATCCGGATGCTGTATACGTCCTTCAATTCCGAAATGGTTATCAATGTCATCAGTGCATTGTGGTGGACGGCACTCTGCATCTTGCGAATGGCACGGTTCTTCACCCGGGTGCGGCGCGGATCATTGGACGCGTGCGTGCGTTCGCAACCGAGTTGCCTGTACGAAGGAATCCTTTGGTACGCCAGCTCCGCAGCTACGAGGGCGATGCGGAACTCGTTTTGCCGTGGGAGCACTTGTCCATTGGTAAGCTCTTTGCTACAGAGCACAAACGATTCGCACGGTCGAACGTAGATCGGTTGGAGAGGCGGAAAAAGCTAGAAGCAATCTTCCACTCGAACATCAGCGAGCGGACGCGGAGGCGGTATCGGAGCGAAACAGATTCGGAGCCGCATGTGGATGCCCTTATCCAGATGAGCTTGGAGAATTGTGTACGGTACAGCGATGTGTTGCGGGCAGGCGGGTACGCGACTCACGATGCGAACCGGTTTTCTCTGGCGTCGCTGCTTCGTGCGAACCGATTCTCGGATCTTCGGTCCTCCGTTCCAGAGGTGGTTTCACCGATGACTCCAGGGATGTGGGCAACTCTCTCAACGGAGTTTCTGGAATACAGCGCCTTGTTTGCTCGAAGATTCCCCAAGCCGAGCCGACTACAGGACCGCGTTTTGAGAGTCGGAGATAGCGGGGCGTTCCATAGCGTTGACGGCATCATTAAGCCGGGATCGTGGCTTCTGCTGGAGGCGTTGGCAGCGAGCCCGGTCTCTCCGCGAGAGACGCTGGCTGAGAACGGGCAACGACCGCTACATGTATTGCTGAATCAAGCCGATCCTGCCATCGGCTATCTGGATCATGATGAAGACGGGTTTTTTCTGGTGGACGGCGACGCCGAAAAACGCTGTCGACTTGGTCCTGCGGAACTCAAAAGCCTTCGTCGCGTGTGCGGGGGCATCGTGCCCGTGTAGATCGCCCTACTCAATTTTGCGGAATTTTCGGCCGGAAACATCCCATTTTGCTAAACTTTCGCTATGGAGATCACGGTTCAACTTCCGGACGATTTGTCGGTGCACGCGAATCCCGGACGGGACGCTTTGGAAGCGCTCGCTATCGAGGGATACCGGAGCGGTACTCTCTCCGACCACCAGGCAGGTCAGTTGTTGGGTATGGATCGTTTCGAATTTGAAGGCTTCCTTAAGGAGCGCCAGATCTTTGACCACGCCTATGACATCGTGGACCTCGAACATGATGAGGAAACCCTCCATACCCTCCGAAGCAAGGGCCTCTTGTCGGCATGATCGTTGTTGCAGATACGTCTCCTCTGAATTACCTCGTCCAGATCGAATACGAATCTCTTCTTCCGCGGCTCTATCGAACGGTGATTGTTCCCGAAGGCGTCATTGCAGAATTGAGGAGTCCGAAAGCCCCAAGAATGGTCAAAGCGTGGTGCGAGCAACTTCCTGACTGGATCGATATTTATCCGGCTCCGGCTCCTCCGGACGTTGAACTAAATTATCTTGGTCGCGGGGAGCGCGAGGCGATCCAGTTGGCGGAAGGTCTCATCGATTCCTTACTCTTGATCGATGAGCGTAGAGGGCGCATGGAAGCCCTGCGCCGCGGTTTGTATACGACGGGAACGCTGGGTGTCCTTCTCGCAGCAGGTGAGGCTGGACTTGTCGATCCGCGACGCGCCTACAGAAGTCTGGTAGAGGAGACGACGTTCCGCACGTCCCCTGCACTGGAAGCGTCCTTCCTACGCCGATTCATCAGCGAATAGCGTCTGGCTTCCCGTTCTTCCTGGGAAGCGACTCGGCAAATGTCCAAAGTTCGCCTATAGACATATGGAAGTACCCGCTGACCGCCGATAAGACATCCACGGTCACATTGGCTTCGCCACGTTCCATCCGTCCGACGTAGTAGTTGCTGTAGCCTAGATTCGCTGCGAACGTGGCTTGTGAGAGTTTGCGACTAAGCCTCAACTCCGTGACGGCTCTGCCGAAGATCTGGTTCGGAGTCGCCGTTTTCCGTTTTCTGTCTGCACCGAGAGGTTTAGCCACAGCACCATCGTTTCGTGGCACCTAACCCCTGTAATAGCAACTATAGTTGTTGTATCCTTGAGATAGGCAATACCCTAGTGACGGCGGGGGAGGCAGAGTTGTAGAATCTCTCCCCATTGCGGTCCACGAGGAGCTGAGCGGTGATCCCTCTGGATGATGTTGCGATGGGGCGGCTTGCCCGTAGCTGGATGCTGCGAGCCAAGCAGCATGACGTTCACTTTTATCGTCATAGCTTGCACCTCGGAGAGTTGGCGCGGGGCTTTTGCAACTTTCTTCACTTTTCGGTCGAAGACACCAAGAGGATTGAGATCGCGGCTCTGCTACACGATATAGGAAAGCTCTCCATCCCTACGAAGGTACTTTCTAAGGCCACTTCTCTTTCCGATGAAGAGGTCCGCCTTATCAGGACGCACCCTGACCAGGGACATCGGTTATTGGCTGAAGTGGAAGGGATCGATGAGCTGGTGCGAATCGTCGCCCGAGACCATCATGAACGTCTGGACGGAACGGGGTATCCGAGGGGTCTTCTGGCATCCTCGATTCCCGTAGAAGTTCGGATCGTGACTCTCTGCGACGTGTTTGGAGCGATGACAGAAGAGCGGCCCTACGGAGTGCCTATGGGCGTGGCAGAAGCAGTGCAACGGATGAAAGCGAAACAGACACGCCTGGATCAAGCGCTGCTGGAACATTTCACCAAGATGATTTGGACAAGAGCACTGCCGTCGGTGGAATAAGATCTCGTCGGCAAGAACCTCGGAGGCTTCGATGGATGAATCCAGAGATGGTCAGATAGAGAAGCTAGCAAGAGGGATCATCGGTTTGTTGCTCGATAAGAACGAGTCCTTTGAGATTGTCATCGTTCCGGGGGACAACGAAACGCTGATTCGTGCCCGAACAATGTCGGCGATGTCTGCATCCAAACTCACGGGCGACAAGGGGCGAACCGCGCAATCCATACGAACGATCGTGGCAGCGGCCGGGACCAAGCTCGGGCATCGGTACAAATTCGAAGTCGAGGGATTTCGTTCATGAGTATTAACACACTCTGAAATCAGTCTGCCGTGATAATGGCAGCAACGAGACTCAAGATGACGACATACGAAAACATTCCCGAAGCCAATGAACCATCACGGCATAGCACCTCTCAGCGGTACCCGGTTGATGCATCCTGCTTTGAGGATGCGAAGACACGGTCCGCAGCGGAAGGATTACTTGGAGAGACGCTCCGTCTACTCGGCATCCTGCGCTTCGATCTTGAAGCGCTCGATGGCGCAACACTAGCCAGGGACTGCAGGGCGACGGCCATCGCGATCCAGAAGCCGCCTGATCCGTCTTGTGTCCCGGAACACGGAGTTGGTGTTCCCAACACGTTCGAACTGGGGCGCACGATAGCGGTTAGGCGCGGTAACGAATTGCGTTTTCATATCGTTCTCTACTTCGAGATTGGCGAAATGCTTCTATCCGACGACGAACAACGGCGAGCTCTCGCGATGGCATGCATTGCTCACGAATTGGCGCACGTACAACACGAAGGAAGGTTCTATCGGAAGTTTCCGCATCTGTTCGAGGGTCCGTTGGAATGTGGCGAGCGCAAGCGAAGCATTTTCATTCGATCGATGGACGTATGGAGCGAGTATGCCGCGTGTCGTTCTTCGGCGGCCTTTCGGCCAGAAGCGCTGGAGGAACATCAACTGCTCCTGAAAGGCGGTGTGGCAAAGTATCTGGCCACGGAGCATACGGCGCCCATCGAGGAAAGAGAGGCTGTTGCGGTGGAGACACTTCTCTGTGCAGGGTATCTGCTCGGAGAAGTAGACGGGCTCGATCTGGAAATCGAATTGACGGCGCGTGAATCGGTTCCCGTGATCCACGATTGGATAAAGGTTTCGTCGGCGTTCGACAGACTGAAACGTATTCTTCGCGAGCTATGGGATACGGAAGAATACTGGACATCCATCGAGGTCTTCGCTCCAATTTATGAATTGGCAATTGAGCTCAGATGATTGATCAGAAGCAGATGTGACCGCCTATCTATCATTCAGACGCCGGGTGCGAACGGGCTGCCGATTACGTTCGCAGAGTAAGCCCCACGTAGTTGAGCTGTTCGGCAGGCACGGAGTAGTCCTTGAGAAGGACAGACTCTACCGGTTCGTTTTCTATGAGTCGTGCCTCAATAGCTGGACGGTTGCTGAAGCGAAACGCAAACATGGTTCCGTCTGTGAACTTCAGCTCCAATTGCGGCCCTGTTTCGTTGGCTTCAAAGACCGAAGCTCGTTCGATGACTTTACCGGTCAGCTCTTTGCAGTTCACCATGATTCTCTCCTCGCGAAGTGAGTGCATTCGCACAGAAGCACTCTCTACATTGTGAGCCCCGACGCTGTCGGTGGCAAAAACCATCTACTGAGAACTGCCTTTTCCTTAGCGCCCACGTCCATACCCCGGAATGGATATGTCTGGAGGCGGCAGGGTCACTCCGTTGTCCATTCCAAGTGCTGGCACCGCTGCCTTGATCGACTTGCCTTGCGCTACGCTATTTCCCCCCGATGCGTAAATGCTGAGGTCTCGAGTGTGGCTGGGAAGCCGGGCAAGATCTTGCTGATGCTGTGCAAGCTCTGTTGAATCGCCGGTCACTATGACTCGGTCCACGCCACGATTTGAAATTGTATCAACGGCGTAGCCGTAGTCGATCATTCGGGATTGTTCCTGGGACAGTACAATGGTCTTTCCCTGGTCGGTGCGAACGGCAAGTGACTGGCCATTGCGAACTTGCTCTACGGTGGCAAGGTCATTGGTGCGGATTTGCGATTGGCGTTCGACGGCTGTGAATCGAATGCGCTCGCCTTCGGATATCTCCCGTTGTTCTTCGCGGAAGATAGAGCTTTGGTACGTTTGCCGGCGAAGATGTGCCGGGTTGTAGTTGACTTCGTTCCCGTCGCGGCTGGCGACGGTGAGACGGTTTGCCTTCGCATCGATCGATAAAACGGTGACCTCGCTGTTGTCGGCGATACCGTGTTCGATAGGGCTGCCGGTTCTGAAATGAATTCGGTCGCCGGGCGAGTAGTTGGCAGCGAGGCGCGGCTCGTCGAGATGCCGTTCCACCCATACGGGTAGAGTATGGCTGTCGGACGATAGCCGTCCCTGCTGCACGAGTTCGTGCCGGATGAGTTGGGTCAAATCGCGCCGTTCATTTGCGTCGGGAGCGAACACAACAGTACGTCCCGATTGGGAGCTATACGCACGTGCAACCGAAGCAAGCCGATCTTCGGAAGTGGCATACGAATGGAGTTGACCCTGCTCCCTGAGGATGTCGGTGGCGGTGCTGGGATGGCTCTTTCGAAATGCAGTGACGGCGCGCTGCACGTTTGTCTGTGCCGACTCGGGTACGAGACTCACCGCTGCCGTTTTCGAGATATCGGTGGACAGGCGCCTGCCAAGTCGGGCCGAATCATTGGTATAAATCTGTGCGTCCTCCGACGCGCGGGAGATGGCCACGTATGCCAGCCGCGAATTTATGAGCGAACGCGGACCTTCCGTATCAAAGTGCGCGATGACACGACCTGCCGTTAGACCCTGCGAGCTGTGGGAGGTGACGGCGTACCCATGGTCGAACAGCCGGGTGGTAGAGGCATTGAATGTGAGCGTTCGTCTCTGTTTGCCGTCCATCAGAACGGTGACGCGCCCGTCCTCGATGTGTTTGATGGTAGCGAGATCGCGGTTCGCGACACCATACTCCTTCAAACGGCCAGTGAACTGTATCCGGTCTCCAGTTGCAAACTCCCGCTCCTGCTCACGGAAGACATTGACTCCACGCAGGCGACGTGGGTCATAGGCAAGAGTCGTGCCATTCGCTAGTTCAACTGTCAGGAGATTGGCATGGGCATCTACTGCTCGGACGGTAGCGAAACTGCCGCGCTCAATGCCATTTGCCTTGCTACCCGCACCGTATTGGATGACATCGCCGGGAGTGTAGCGAGCGGCCCAGGTGCGATCAGCGCCGGTCATGTCAGAGCGGTGCGCAAGTGTATGCAGGGTTTCTGCACGAGAGCCAAGTAGCCCTGCTGCTTGAGTTCGTTGCGGACGGCCTCGTTGATCTCCTGACGACTGCGATTGTCGGGCGATACCACGATGGTGTCTGCAGGACGTGCCGCATAATCTTTCGCGATGGCGGCGATACGGTCGCGGCGGTCGGTGACTTCGATGATGCGCCCTTGTTCTCGTAGAAGCCTGATGCCTTCGCGAGTTTCGTTTTTCGAAAGATGCTCAACGGCTTTGAGCAGTTCCGGGTCCTTTTGCCTCAGGATGCGGTCGAGCTGCGAAGTTCGCATACCGGCCTCCTGCATCTGCTGAAAGGGACGGCCTGCATCCACGCCCTGATGCTGCGCGGTGTCTCCGATAACGAGAACGCGATCATTCGCATTCAGCTTTGTGAGGAACGCTCGCATTTGGCGAGTGCTCGCGAGACTGGATTCGTCGAGCATATAAAGATGACGCGAGTCAGCACTTCGGTCGACACTTCTGGCCAAGAAGCTCTGCAACGTGGTGGCTTCGATTCCAGCTTCACGAAGCTGTGCGGCGGCACGCGATGTTGGCGCGAATCCTTCCACGACGAAACCACTTTTTTCGGCACCTTCACGGATGGAACTGACGACGCTCGTTTTGCCGGTTCCTGCGCGTCCCTGCAAACCGTGGATACGATCGGTGGAATTGAGAACTTCCTCAATGACACGCTTTTGGGAGTTATTGAGATAGGAGCGGGAGTGCGCTTGATGCTGGGCGGCCTCGGCCGACATGATCGGCCTCACGGCGTTCCGTCCAGCCTGCACTTGAGCGATGTTGGCGCGTTCCGCAGCGATTGTTTCCGCTGTCGTAAAGCTTTTGCCGGATGCGTATTTGTGGCCGTCAACGGGGAGAAAGTCGCCACGTTGTTGCCGAGCCTCAAACTCACCACGGACTTGTGGGTATGTGGTCATCCCCATGCCGCGACGGAGCGCATCTCGGAGCAAGACACGCTCGTCCAGGACAGCCTCTCGCTCAAATAAGGATGAACGCGCGTAGGTGACGGCTTCTTTCGCATGGGCTGCCTGGTCGGGGTTGTGAGATTGGTGTTGGGCACGAACGCGGGCCTCCGCAACAACCCGTTCTGGTTGGTTGCCGTACTCTGCCGCCAGATCCCGATGGGCGGCGAGGACCTCAGCGGGCGTCAGCGTATGCTTCTTCTCGCGCGTGGAACGGGCCGCGATTTCGGCGGCCTCCGGGCCGGAAACGCCACGCCGTTCCATTTCTTCTTTGATCTTCTCCCGCCTCTGACTAGAGGCAGTCAGAAATTCGGGTGTATATCCCTTGATCTCAGGTGCCCCGCTCTGTCCGGGCTCGATCTCGTACCCCAAGGAACGTAGACGGTACATCAACTCGGACTGGTAGACAGCCGTTACGAAGTTCTGGCTTTCAAAAAATGGTTGTTCCTGTAACGCCCGTGTTTTACCGTCCGCGCGCTGGGTGACATTGAAGATGACAGCGTGGGTGTGGAGCTGCGGCGCGGCGTAGCCATCCACGGGCCGCGCGGTGTCATGCTCGAACTTGGCAGCGAGGAACTTACCCGTCTGCTCGGCAGGCTTATTCCCCCCGAGACGCGCGTGCGTGTACTTTTCCAACTCGTCCAACGCAACGGTGACAGCTTCGCGGTGTGCCACGCGGATGCGTTCGTCCCCGCCCACCAATGCGGTCAGTGAAACGGATTTCGCCGGGGCGAACATGGCATCCCAACCGGCGCGGTGGGCGACCGCTTTCGTGGTGGAACCATCAGGATTCTTGTATTCGGTAGCGATGCGATGGCGTACCATCTGCTCGCCGGTTACCGGGTGCTGACCCTCAGTGAGACGCGAAAACTCCAGCGCAGAAACTTCCGCTGAAACACCCATCGACTCGGCGAGCTTGCCCTGCCACTCGCCCTTCACCGCATCGCCTTCGGCGTAATAGCTCTGCGTAGGCGAGGTGTAATCGAGTTTGTGATAGTCCTGCGCCTGAGTTGCGTTCAATGGTTTAGAGATATCGAGCATGGCTAGGTCTCCCGTATCAGAGCTGGGCCGCGTGCCTGCTCTTCTTCAAGTTCTTCCTGCTGCTCTTCTTCTTGTTCGGCGGTGGACTTCTGTTCTTCGGCTTGCTGCACGGCGGCAGGGGTTGGCCATGCAATCGGTACGCGCTCTTTATCGTGCGGGCCTTCACTTTCCCCGTTGTCGGACTCCTCCGGTGTTTCTGATTTTGGGGCGGGTGGCGGCGTGATTGGCTCCAATGTATCGGGATTGAAAGCAAGGCCGCCAGCGGTCTTGCGGGGAAGAAAACCAGAGGTCGGCGTGGGCAGGTCCATGTACTCGAATGCGAACCTTGCCACACTGTTCCCGAGCTTGAGATAGGCATGACGGTCGTCCAATCCGCTGATCTCCGAGCCCATGACCAGGGGTTCGATCTGGCGTTCGACGGTGAAGTTGTGCCCCGACCGCGTGCCGTCGAACTTGGTCTCTTTGAGCCGTTCAATCTCAACCTTGCCGATGGCCTCCGATATCCATTCCGCGGCCTTGGGTTCGGCGGTCTTCATAAAGATTTTCGTAGCAGGTTGGGAAAGCATGACCTCAGCTAGATGGCCGTAGATGACTTCGAGCTGCGCTTTCCCCTGAAAACCAAGTATGAGCGGGTTTTTCGACTTCCTGTTTTCAGTAATCGCAGTGTGAAGTTGCGGCAACCGCTGCAGACTTGCCAGCTCGTCGATCACAAACCACACCGGCTTTTGGCCCGGCTGCGGTGCGCTCAGAAGCCTCATAACGAGCAGGTCAATCCAGAGCGAATGCAGCGGACGGAGCGTATCGCGCTCAGGTGGACGAGAGGTAATAAAGATCCATCCCTCGCGCTTCTTCGACCAGGTACGCGCGTTCCACACGGGACGGCTTTCATCCCGCTCCGGAAGCATCCGAAAGCACTTGGCAACGAGTCCGAGTGATGACAGGACGCCAGCACGTTGCGGTCCGGCTTTCCTATCAATGTAGAACGCCATCTCGGTTCCATCGACCATCTTCATGAGCTGCACATCATCCGACATCCACTTGGCGAGCTGGTGCGGCGTAGGCCCCTTTTTCAGCAAGTGGGCGAAGATCTGCGCGGGCGTCTCGTGGAAGAATTCATCGACCTTATCTGTCTTGGGAGCATACAAAGAGGTGGCGATGGCGTAGGCTTCGTCATCGGATTCCAGTTCTTGCGCCGGTCCCCAATAGGGGCAACGGGCATCGAGCGGATTGAGCACGATGTCCCCCCGCGAGGCGTCATAAAAACGATGGATGTATTCGCAGGCAGGGTCATACACGACGGCCGAATCGCCTCGTCCCCTGATCTGGCGAAGGCACTGCATGATGAGCTGAGTTTTTCCTACACCGGTGTCGCCCATGAGCTGAAGATGTTGGGCTTCCTTCTGTAAAGGAATCCGCATCATCTTGTCGGATTCGGTGGTTTTGAACCCAAGTCCGTCACCCTTCTGTGCTTTGTTAAATTCGTTCGGATCGAGCATCCGGGGACCACGCAGGACACGGCCGTATTTCAGTTCTTTGAACCGGCGAAAGTCCCTTGGAACAGCCCAAACTAGCAACAACACGAGGCAGCAACCGCCCTCAAGAAAGCTGACTCTGAACGTCTGCCACGGACTCCTCTGGTCATAGATTGCATCATGCAGCCAGCGATACATAGACGCATCCGCAAGCTTCTCCAAGGTGCCGCGAAATGGAAAACGGTATCCCTGCAAAGTCGCCAGCTCGGACAGCGAGAACCGCATATGCTTTCCGTTCGGAAGAGTCATGACGCCTTCCGTAAAATCAACCGGCATGGCGGGGCGTGGCTTCGCGTCGGCTCCGCCCAGGTACACCAGCCGATAGCTCTGGTGAGCATGAAAAGCGCTGCCGACTTCAGCGCGAACATAGTAGGTCAGGTATGCCTTTTGCAGTGGCGCGAGCTGGAAGGCATAGTGCTCCCATGCGAAGAAGATGGTGAGCAAGAGAGCTCCAGCGATGGAGCAATAGCTCATCAAGGGAACATGCGGCGGCCAGATGATCGTCTCTTTTCTACCCCATTGTGTAGCCATTAGATGACTCCTTTTCTGCTGACTGTGTGTATTGCTGAAGGACTTCCTGCGCGGCTTTATGCTTCTCTTTGCGAACCATTGTCATCGCCTCGGTTATCCAAGCCGGTGATACTTTTTCACCAAGAGCCAACGGCTTGAGGAGGTTCACCAACAACATGCGCGTAGCGATGAGTTCGGTGAACAATGCGGTTCGTGTGGTCTTACCGGCAGCATCAAGTAGTACCTCGCGAGACCATTCGCGAGCTGTCATCCCAGCGGCTTGAGCCGCTTCCTCTATTGCCGCGACCTCATCGCTGGTGAACCGCGTCGCAAAACTCTCGCTACGAGCTGGCCTCGTGCGGTGAGGTGCAAGGCTCGATTGGATTGTGGAAGTGCGATTCATTCTTGCCTCCTACGAGAGCGGTCCCATTTGCAACCGAGATGGTTCCAATTGGAACCGTTGCTCTCATAACTCTTGTCTTTTCTGCATGGTTCCAAACGGAACCATTTGTCCCTCGAAACACGCCCATCCGAGGGATGGAGTGTCAATCTTCTTCCGGTGCGCAGCACCGTTGTGGCTTTGCCACAGATATTGCAGCGGGATCATGCCTTCGATCCCGCCACGATTGCTGGCCCTTGGGCCGACGATGATGCCGAGGCAGCAGGCTTCTTTTTGGCCTGCTCCGAGGCGTCATTTGCAGCGCCACGACGCACGCGAAGCGTTGGCGTGATGCGCTGTGCATCCGGCGTCTTCAGAAAGTCCTGGAACTCGCGGTCTTTGCCGAAGACATAGGTAAGCGCCTGCTCAACGACATCGTCGGCAGAGGCGCGGATGAAAGAGGCATACTGATCGACCTGCGTAGCAGTCGAATCTGTGAGCCTAATGGAAGCGTTGAGATGACGGGTCTGGGTGACTTCGAGTAGGGGCATTTTGGGTCTCCTTTTGGTGTTGGAATCAGGCGATCTTTCTACGCGCGACCATCCGCTCGGCGGTGGCCGCAATCTCCCGCGCACGAGCGCAGCAAAGTGCAGCGGGAAGTTCTGCATCACGGCGAACTTTCAGCATCGTGATGACATCCTCGACAGGCACGCCTTCGAGCAACCATTGGCGAGCGGAAGCGATGTCAATCGTCCGCTGTGCGTAGTACAGCGGGTTCGGTTTGTCCGAGCGGCGCGAAGCCAGCTCGTGCGTTAGCTTGCCGGCATCTTTGCCCTGGGCGAGCTGAAAGCAAGCCCACGCCCAATCCTGTTCGGAATGCGTGTCCTTGTGACCGGAGGAAAGCCGTGCGTTCCCGCGGAGCGGGAGCACGGCAAATGCCGGAGCATCCGGCAACCGAAAGTCCGGAGGACGGTAGGTTGCATCGGATGGGTATTCGACCGTCACGCAGTGAGCGGGAGAATACTTGCAATTCAGGAAACCGGGGATGCGAAGCACCCGGTTGCAGTCGGTGCAAGCGGGATCGTCGCCGAAGGCGAACGCGAGCCGCTTGAGGGTTTCTTCCTGCTGCGCAAAGTCGAAGCCTTCAACGCGCCAGAGGAGTTGGTATTTGCCGGGCGATGTGGATAGGATGGCGCCCGGAACGGGCAGGCCATCCGATGCCCGTAGCGCAGCGAGACGGGCATCGCCGTCCTCATCGATGTCGAGGTACAGATGCCGGACAGAAGCGATGCACTCCTTCGTGCGCTTGCGGCTGCCAGAGCGAAGCGGATTGGCAGCCACATAGATGTTTGCACCGTGGTGATTCTGATGCGCGAGCCAGCCGAGGTAACGAGGCGCGAGCGCTTGTTCGAGCGTGACCACACGCTGCTGCGTCTTCGCTGGGCTCTCCGTGCGAAGCAGGAGAGCAACTGTCGAGTCAGGAGCGAAGCTCCGAGCGAGAAAGTCTTTTGCTGTTTCATTCATCGAATCACCTCGATTTGCTTCTCATTGCGAGCGCGATGTTACGGGTTTTAGCAGCCGAAGAAGTCCGGCTCGATGCCGGACTTCCCGGTCAGAAGAAAGGGGCCTATGCGGCCTCCTCCTCGGTGAGTTCTTCATCGTCTTCCACGGCCGCTTTGGCGGCGCGGTCCAACTTGAGGATCGAGCTCACCCGAACTTCCCAAACCGTCTGCTCCGAGTCGGTCTTGCTGCTGGTGAACTTGCGGCTGCGGTACTCGCCCTCGACCATGATGTGAGCGCCCTTCTGAAGCTTGGCGGCGAACTCACCGAGCTTGCCGAAGACGACGCAACGGTGCCAGTCGGTGTGCTCGATGTACTTGCCGTCCTTCTTGTAAGAGGACTTGGTTGCGAGGGAAAGAACGGTGAGGCTGCGGTCGTTGTTGGTGCGAACTTCTGCGTCGCTGCCGAGGAAGCCGATGAGGGTGACTTTGTTGGTGTACATGGTGGTGATCTCCGTTTCGTGTGTAATCCCGTTAGCTGCTCGGGTCACCCTTCGCGAAGCGAGCGAGTGGGCCCGGCTCCCAAGTGCCAAGGAGTGCTTTCTTGGCGGGGCCCGGGAAAAGTTTGAGCGGCGTTCTTTGCCGCGGCTTTCAAACTTTTTCTGGGAGGAACCGAGACCCCGCAGGGGCGACGCAGTCGAAGCAGAACGACGCCGAGCCGCAGGGCGCCGGTTTGGCCCCGAAGCGTGAACCCGAGCAGAGGACGGGATACGGGACGGAAGGAACCCAAATGAGCACAAGTCACCCAATCGATTCCTGCGACGGAAAGCTCCGCCAACCGCAGCCCTATGTCTCCTCGCAACTGCCTCCGATACCGACGGCATCGAGCACACGAACGAGTGCTGCCACCGCTGCCCGTTGCAAGCCGGGATCGCCACGCGGGGCGCGTTCAGGGACGAGTTGGGCTGTGCAGCTATATGAGCCGCATGAAAGACCATCGGAGTGACCTCGGTTCGGGTTGGAATTCTCTAGTGGAAAGCCTGCGCGTCAGGCGTCGGAAGCACGATAGACCTCCTCCGTCTGGAAGCATTGCTCCGCGTGACTGTAACCGGAGACCGTAATCAGCTCCCGGACGCGGCGGCGGCCCGTGATATCGCGCTCGCAATGCAACACAAAGTCCACGGCTTTGCCGGTCTGCGACCGGACAAAAGCCTGGTCCAAATTCGTTCTTGCACTCAGGGCCATGTCGGCCAGCCTGTCGAGGGCATCCACGGCGGAATCCGCGTGCAATGTCGAGAGCGTTCCGCCATGCCCAGTATTCATGGCCTGCAGCAAGTCATAGCCGCACTCGTCGCGGATTTCGCCCATGATGATGCGGTCTGGGCGGTGGCGGAGAGCTGCCGCCACCAACTGGCTCGGCGTGATGGCAACCTGCCCGGGAATGGCGGCGACGGCCTCCCATCGCACGGCATTCGGATGGGCGATCTTTAGCTCGGCTGGTTGCTCGATCACGACCAGCCGTTCCTGAAGCGGAACGTGGTCAAGAAGAGCCTTCATGAGCGTCGACTTGCCACTGCCCGTTCCACCGCTGATGATGCCGTTCTTGCGCTTCGTAATGAGGTCTACAGCGGCGTCGCGAACGTGGGCTGGAAGTCCACCGGACGCGACCAGCTCGTCGGAGGTATACCAGCGGTTGAATTTGCGCACCGTGAGCGTCGGGCCATTGATCGAAGAGGGAGACCCGACGACAGCCACACGCGAGCCGTCAGGCAAACGCGTGTTCAGGATGGGATTTTGGCTGGTCAGATCCTGTCCAAGGATGCGAGCGACGCGCTCAATGGCCGCCTGCAGGCGGTCATTGGTGTATGGCGCGGATAGCGGGATATGCTGCACAACGCCGTTCCGATCGGCGTAGACGCCGGTCGTCCCGTTGATCATCAAATCCGAGATCGACGGGTCCTGAAGGAGCGCACGCAGTTCCTCCGGAAAGAACGGCAAGATGAGCTGGAAGCTCATCGCGCCGCCCCTGCGGGTGGCGTTGCCGGAGCAGCCGGCAACGCGCTTGTTGTCACAGGGGCAATGGGATCAACGGAAAGGCGGTTCTCATGGAACTCCGTGATGGTCATTCCTAGTGGGTTGATGATCTCGAACTGCGGGAAGACTTTGGCTTGGTCGCTGACCTGTTTGGGGTTGAGATAGTACGTGACGCTGATGCCCCAATGCTCGACACGCGGCTCCCGCGAATTCCGGGCTGAGTAGAGCTTGTCGATGGTCACGAGCGCGGTGCCGCGGGCCATCGCCGCGCCCTGTACGGTCTCCTGAGACATAGAGGTGATGGTGACGTTCTTGACCTCAACGTCACTCTGCTCAATCTGGCCGCCAACCACTTGCGAGACGAGGTGATTCTGATTGTCTTCGGTCATCAGTTGAGACGCCAGATTTCCGGACAGGAAGTAGTAGTTCAGCGGATACTTCTTTGCAATGGTGTCGCGGCTGATGGTGTAGCGATAGTTCGCCCAATCCGTGAGATAGGTCCGGACTTCACCCTCGCGCGGGCTGTAGTTCAAATCGCTGTACTGGATAGCTTGTGCCCGGCCCATTTCATCGATGCGGATATAGCGGTTAGCGACAGGCCGGCGGGCGAGAGAAAGATTGAGTCCCATCGATCCCAGCAAGAGTACAGTGCCGCAGCCAAGAATGAGGCGGTACGCTTTCCGCTCAGCATAGTGGGACGCATAGACCTCGTTGCCGATTTCATCGGTCAGCACAGCGTGCTTCGGCGTGAGCGGCATAGTAGAAGGAACAGCGTGAGTTGCCATGGCCGGAAGTCCTTTCGGATACTAGAAAACGTGAATGGTACGGAGACGCTTACGACGCGATAGAGACGTGATCGCGCGGGTTACGTACCGCACGGTTGCTTTGGCTATCATGGGATTGAGAAAGGGACGACCTTGTCTTCGAGGGCTAAACAGAGCGATTTGCAATCGCCAAACATTGGCGAGGCTGGCTTCTCGGAAGTGCTGCGGCTCATCGCCGCGGCTCGCGAGCGGGCCTTTCAAGCCGTCAACACCACACTGATCGATCTCTACTGGAAGATCGGTGAGCACATAAGCCGCAAAATTTCTGCCGCGGAATGGGGAGACGGTGTGGTGCCGCAACTGGCCGACTATATTGCGCGCGCGGAGCCGTCGATGCGCGGCTTTACCACCAGCAACCTCTTCAGAATGAAAAAGTTCTACGAAACGTACTTGGATGAGCCAATTAGTGCGCCGCTGGCGCACCAATTGCCTTGGAGTCACAACCTTATCATCCTCGGCCGGAGCAAACGCCCTGAGGAGCGCGAGTTCTATCTGCGCATGGCGGTAAAGGAGCGTTGGACAAAACGAGAGCTGGAGCGCCAGTTCAATACAGCGCTTTTCGAGCGGGTAGTCCTCTCGCCCACAAAAGTGGCGCCGGTGGTGCACCAAACTCATCCGGCTGCTGGTGCATCCTTCAGAGACTCCTATTTTGTTGAGTTTCTGGGGCTGCCTCAACGACATAGCGAGCGCGACCTGCATCAGGGCTTGTTGGCTCGCATGAAAGAGTTCCTGCTGGAACTTGGCCGTGATTTCTGCTTCGTCGGTTCTGAATTTCCAGTGCAGGTGGGCAACCGTGACTTCGCGCTGGATCTGCTCTTTTTCCATCGCGGGCTGAATTGCCTCGTTGCTTTCGAGTTGAAGGTCACGGAATTTGAGCCGGAGTACCTCGGCAAGCTGAGCTTCTACTTGGAAGCACTGGATCGTGATGTGCGGAAAGAACACGAGCGTCCGTCGATCGGTGTTCTGCTCTGTGCCTATAAGGATGACGAAGTCGTCGAGTACGCTTTGAGCCGAACCCTCTCTCCGACGCTGATTGCTGATTACCAAACGCAATTGCCCGATAAGAAGCTGCTTCGAAGTGCGCTGCACGGGTTCTACGAAGAAAATGTCACGGAAAATCTCGTCCAGCCCGCTCCCAGCAAACGAAAGCGCAGCGCTCCGAAGAAGCGCAAATAGCTCAATCGCATTTTTAGGTCTGATGAGAGCATGGCCTGAATTTAGCTTGAGGCCGTTATCAGGTTCTCCATTGTGGGGACGAGGGAGAACCTGATTTCCCCAGATGGTCCCCTCAATGCTTATTGACCCGCTAAGCGTCAGCGACCGCTCTTCATTGGGTACTGTGCGCGTGGACATGAGGACTGTTGTTCCTTTCCGAGACGGCTTTGAGAACGACGAAGACATAGATCACCCCTGCGACGAAAACGCCGATGCAGAAGAGGATGACAACCGGCTTAAGAAGCCGACGAGCTGTGCGTGTTGTGCCGATAGCACCGGCAATCGGATGACCCCAGAGTTCCCACATATCTATGCTCCTCCCGCTATGGCAGCGTAAGAAGCCAGCTTGCCCACAAAGGCTCCCATGCTGCCTGCCATCCCTGCCGCGCCGCCAAAGATGGCCTGCGTCATGCTCGGAATGAACAGCATGTTAATGATGAACGCGACGAAAACCATTAAGCAAGGGATGAGATTCGCCATCCACATCTCCATCGAGTAGTTGCCATTGAAGGTTTGTTGCAGGAAAGAATTCATGAATCCCGCCCATACGAAAATGAAGGCGGCAGCCACGGCACGGATCATCGCGAAGCTGATAAGCACATCAAGGAAATGAAAGAACTTAGCGCGGAACGTCTTCGTCATAAGCAGCGGGATAAAGACCGGGCCAAACAGAGCCGTGACCCCATAGAGAATAAACGCGCTGCAGTTGATGACAAACAAGATGGCCGACGCCATACCGAGCATGAGCTGTACGAGAACATAGCAAAGCATCTGGAGGGGTGCGGTCAGCCCCGGCATCGTCGTGCCGTCCCCTGCGGTCTTCAGAAGTTGTAGGAGATTGTTGAGCGAACTCTGATCGAACGCCGCTACCATCGCCTGGGCGATGTAGGAAAAGAAGTGGTTGATGCCGAAGCTCGCGCCGGGGAATGGATTCACCCAATAGTTTTCGAGCAGGCAGCAAATAATGAGACGCAAGAGGAAGTTGGTCAGATCCCCGACTTGAATGTGATCGCGATGAAGCCGGAAGGTCATCCCGGTGGTGCTCCAATTCACGGACATGCTGACCAAAGTAAAGAGAGCGATACAGCTTAGCTCCGTGAGTCCGAACTGCGTCAGCACCCCGCCGTTCTGTGTGGTGAGATTCGTCAGATTGTTGGTGAACTGATATAGCCAATCGACGCCGGAACTAGTGGACGGAAGGGCCTGAGCTAACGCAAGCATGGAAACCATATCGCTCTCTCAATCGGTTAGGGGTTCAAATTAGGGCAGGTACGTAGCCCAGGTGTTGCCTTCATTGGCGGCACTCGTGTCGTTGATCGTGCGCTGCTGTTGAATGAAGGCGGCTGTGTTCATGTCCTCCGCGGCCGCATTGCGCCGTTCCATGTTGGCAACGGTCATCTGGCCCGCAAGACAGACCTGAAGCGAACCTTGTGATTGCATTTCGGCCGTCTTCTGCCCTTCAGCAGCGTTGAGGAGATTGAGTTGCTGAACTTCGGCGTTGGTGGAGTCGCTATTATCGAACTGGTTCGACATCAGCGAGCTGTTGGCATTCAGGTTGGTGCTGCGAGCCGAACGATACTGGCCCATAGCCGTAAGGCAGTCGGGCGATACCGCGTCGGAGGTTTCGATCATGGCCAGTTGTGACATGCGCGAGCTTCCGAGCTGCTGGCCGGCAAGGTAGGTGCTGGCGTTGCTGTTCATCGGGACAGTTGCCGTCTGCCATCCGGTCAGCGACGCGCTCGGGTTATTGCTGTTGAGCGCGATCTTGATGCCGGCGGTCTCGCCAAACATGTTCGCAACATTCACGTTCTCCAAGGCGTGGAGTTCGGTCTGCCAGAGTTGCTTCGCTGAAAAATGCGTGATGTTGTTTTTCAGCATGTTGTACTGCGATTCCAGCGTCGTGAGCTGGGAAACGAGACTGGCATAGCTCGTGGGGTCAAAGACGATGTCACCTATGCCGAACAGCGCAAATGCGGGTGTTGCCGTGAGGAGCACGGCAGCGCCTGCACCAAGGAGCCATGTCCGACGGTTTTTGAATCTGGTTGGGATCTGCATAAGAGCCTCCATACAGATAGGGTCAGAAGCGATGGGGATACGTCGGATCGAGTGGGTCCAGGGAGATGTGTTGGACAGACTGGATGAGGTTGCCGACAAACTCAAGCGAAGCACCTCCCGCTCGCGCTATCGCAGAAAAGCCTCCCGACACTCCGATGGCCGCGACCGCGAGCACAATCGGCAGGATGACATTCCAAGGACGACGCGAGCGGACGATGCACGGATTCATGATGCTGTCCTCCTTTCCTTGCTGCTACTCTTCCTCCGCAAGCTGACGGGCAACTTGCGGAATGATTGCAACCCACTCGGCGCCGCTACGTTCCAAGGCTTCGGGAATGGTGTATCCCATCTCAGCCAGCCAGTCGGCGCGATTGAGAACCAGGGCGACGGCTACTTTCTCGCCGGTGGACTGGACTGCCCATGCGTCATGCCCACCGCGCTTGGCGTCGGTTGCTTTGCGGAGCAGATGTTCGTAACGGTCGTTCATCACAGCGAACTCCTCTACATCGTTGGGTTGACGCGATGCTCCGCGTAGGACGGGATCAGCAAATCCGTACCGATATAAACGCGCGCACGCGAACCTTCTTTTAGCGTGATGATGGGGAGTCTGTTCAGGAAGTGATTAAGGACTTGTTCGCCCTCCATCGCGGACTGCTGAGAAATGCCATCACGGATTTCGGTAGACGGAGAAAACACGCTGCCATTGTTGCCGATTTGTGCTAAACCGCCGAGTCCACCGATCGCCGCTGCAGCGGCGAAGGCTTCGAGATACCCGTGATTGACCTTCGTTGCCAGGCCGGTCGTTCCAATTTGATCAAGGCCGATAAACTTCGCAAACTCCAGAGAGAACCCATCTGGGCAGATGGCACGGTGGAAGGTCACGAACATCTTGCGCTGTTGCTCGCTGCCTACACTCTGGACAGTTCCGAGCAGGCGCGTTCCTTGCGGCAAGAGAAGTTCCTGATGATCGTGCGAATAGAGATCCGTTGTCAGGCTGAGAATGATCGGGCCGCTGAAACCGCCGTCGATGTGATTTGTGACGACGCCTTCCAATAGAGTTCCCTCGAATACGCGGTACAACCGGCCATCGTAGGTATCGAAGTCATACGGCGACATGGGATCGGACTTCGATGCTTTTGCCTGTTGCTCAGACGAAGACAAAGCCACGGGCGACAGCTTCGCGGTAGCGTCGGAAGGCGAAGCAGCGGTGGTCTCCCCGGTAGCTTTCGTCGATGCTTCCTGATGTTCTCCGAGGATCGCAGTGGCCGGGCTTGCGAGCACACTTCCGGCGTGCTGGAAATCGATAGCGACGGTGTCGCTGTTGATGGCGTCCTTCTGCTGCTTTTCACGCGCAAGCTGCTTTTGTTTGGCCTCCGCCTGCGCCTCAGAGACGTTCGACGTATGCGCGGGTGCATTGGAATTGGAACCGCTACCGTACATGGCGTCGCGCTGGGCCTGGGTCATCGGCGGCGCACCTGACGATTCCGGGCCGGGAATTTCCTGCGATGCCTGTAATTGCTGCAAGGCAGCGGCCATAGCCTGCTGATGCTGCAACTGGTCCGCATCCTGCCGTGCCTGCGCTTGCTGCTGCGTCTCGAAGCTCGATACCTGCTTCGGATTGGCGCTCGCGGGACTCATCGACAACGCACTCTGTGGTGCGGCCTTCCGATTTCCGGTCAACAGACTCGACACGTTGGCAATGCCGATGATCGCGATGATGACGACCAAAGCAACAACGAGTGGCGTCCCTTTCTTGACTGGAGGCTTCGCCTCCGGCTGTTCGGGAACGGTAGCGGGAATGTTTTGATCCTGGTCGGGCATGGCTATTCCTTTCCTGCTACGCGATGAAACTCGACCTTCTTTTTGCCGATGGCGAGATAGCCGTTGTCGAGCTCCTTCGGGACCGTGAAAAGGCCATCGCTGAAATCAACATTGATGAGCGAGCCTTTGCCGTCTTTGGTTTCGTAGAGAGCAGGCGTTTCCTGAAAATGTCCGCGCAGGTAGGTGAACTTGTCGTCATGCCATACCTGCTCTAATCCCAGGTCTTTGCCCTTCTTCGCGTCCCACACGTAGTCAAAGTGCAGACGGCCCGGATATTGGCTGCGGTATTGTTCGGCCTTGTTGTCTTCAGCCTTCAATTCGGCGGACGCGGCGGCTTTCGCCGTGGCGGCCTCCGCCTTGGCTCTTTCCAGTTCAGCGGCGGGAACAAAGACCGGCAACTCCGTCAGCCGGTCCTTGGCGGCTTTGTCGCCTGGCACGATGAACACTTTCGAATCGAAATGGTGGTCGGCATCGCCCGACACCTCGCGAAGCTGGAGGGTGTACTCGTTGCCATGGTCGGAGACGATGTGGATGTCCGTGGTAGTGTTCGCCACACGCGGCTTCAAGCTGATGAACCGGCTGGCGACATGGCCGCCATCGAAGACCCAATCCACTGTGTCGCCAGCAAACACGTTGGCAACCTTCTCTTCGACGGGAAGCATGATGAGCGTGGATTGCAGCAAGCCCGCACGAATAGACGGCGGAGCTTCCGCCTCGGACACCGTGACCGTACGCGGAGCGGACGGCAGAAGGTGGTGCGACTGCTCCGTCACCGCGTGAGCGGAAGCAACGAGTCCGAGAGTGAGGGCGATGATGATGGGTGGTTTCACGGTTGAGTCCTTTCAGTGGCAGTGTGGAGTTACAGGGTTTCGCCCTGTGCGAAGCGCGTGATGCCTTCGGTCAGGCCGTACTTTTCAATCAGCTTGCCGCGACGAACGCGGTCCTTCGGCTTCGTGGAGAACGCGGCATAGCTGCGGCTGTCGAGATTAAGTCGAAGCACTTTCGTCAGGCCGTCGCGCCGCATGTACAGCCCCTCGCGGTCCTGCAATGATTCGAAGAGAGCGAGCTGCTGGTCGTTCATCTTGAACAATTCGGCGTATCGCTTTCGATTGAAGGTCGCATCTCTGAGAAACAGGAACGACGTGCAGGAGTTCACAATAATGTCGGCGTTCTGTCCGAGGTCTTCGGCGGACTGACCGACCATGCTGAAGCCGCCCAGGTTCTTCCGCACGGTTTTGATGGATGAAAGCATGTCCTCAAGAAGCTGCCGATTCTTGAGCGATGTAAATAGCTCCTCGACGACGATGTGCTTGGGTACACCGAGATTGGCCGGGTTCACCAGAACCTCTTTGTCCCGGCGCAGCTTCCACACCATGACGGGTTCAATGAGGTCGGCATACTGCTCGTTGTTGACGCCAGCGAAATCCGAACAGTTCATGCGTGCGTTGGTGGAGTGATCTTCGACATTGTCGAAGACCGCGCTGTAAACACCTTTGCCGACCCATTTGCCGAGATAGCGATCCAGCTTTTTCGGCAGAAAGAGGTTGCCCAACCTCCTATTCGCCTGGTCAAGGAGGTACATATCTCCGACCGCTTTGTGGATCACGTCGTCGTCTTCCGGCTCCAGCTCCGCTCCGCCGTTGGTCAGCAGGAGTTTCACGAACAGATATAGAAACTTGATATTGCTGTCCGTTGGTTCGAGGGAGAATGGATTGACGCGCGGCCCGTCTTTGCCGATCCGTTCGGTGGTGCCGCCGTATAGCTCGACGACGCTTTCATAGCTGCCGCCGATGTCGTAAATGTGCGTAAAACCGCCGTATTTCTGGTCAAGCGCAACCATCTGATTCACATGCACACTTTTTCCTGACCCTGTAGGACCGAGGATGAGCATGACCCGCACCCCATCCACGTAAGCATCCTGGAAAAAGGGCGTGCGCGTGCGTGTCTCGAAAACGTTGAGGTATTCGCTGTCGAGGTCTTCCGAGTACGGATGACCGATGTGGGGTGCGAATACAGAAGACAGCCGTGCGTGATGATCTTCCGAAAGCCACAGCGGGAAGACATTGAACTTGTGGTTTCCGGGAAACATGGCGTAGAAGCCGGACAGATTGCCGAGCGTTTCTTCCATCACCTGGGCCCGAGCGTCTACGAAGATGCGATGGACGGCAGGAGTGGTATCGCGAAGTTGCTGGGGGCTGCGAGCAGCAAGCAATAACCGCAGCGAATACTCGCCCTGCGCTTTCTTGTCGAGCGCGCGGATGACATCGCTGAGGTCATCGACATTAAGGCTCGCGGCTTTCGCTCCGGCTCCGGTGTCGAGAGAGGCGGTATCGCGTCCACTCATGACGCGAGTGAGCACGCCCACCTTGAAGAAGGAGATGAACTTTTCCTGTTGATCGATTTCTTTGCGGGTGGCGGTGGTGGACTTCGGACGCCATGTCGAGCACAGGACACTGTCACAGTCGAGCGTCATCAAGCTAGAAAAGAGGCACGGCCTCGATGCCTCGGGCGTGGTCTTGAGTGAGAACATCTGCACGTAGCGTTTGCCCACCTGTACGTGGTCGCTTTGCCAGGCGACGGGACTCTTCACGATCTGCCTGTCAACGCCGGTGTCGCCGCGAAGATGATCTCGTTCGGCCCACTCTTCGAGATTGAAAAGGTAGCTGAAGAACTGAAAGGTCTCTTCTTTGCCCAATAGGCGAAGGCCGATGGAACTGGCGAGATGTCCTTCCAGGAGCGTCGCGGTCTTTTCGAGTTCTGCGAGCATACGCGATGTATCCGCGACATTCTGCTGCGGCTTACGTTCGAAGGCGCTCGCCTTTGGTGGCTCTAACGTGAGGCACCAATGCAAATCGATGCGTCGAAAGGCTGCCGTCTTTTCGAGATGTACGCGTCGGTCGGTCGCAAACATCTCGGTAATGGGATTCTCATACGAGGACCTGTGAGGAAGATCGAATCCCGACATCACGCGTGTGTACTGATGAAGGCATGAGCCTTCGGGAAGTCCACGCAACGCTCCTTCGATGGAGCGCACCTGCGACTCCAGTCCGAGATCGGTGACGCCTTCTTCGTCGATACCCGCGAGCGAAAACAGGCATCCATACCCGCCACCTTTGAGGGCGAAGATGCTGGGTCCGACAAAGCGCGCAATTGGAATGATGCTGCACGCAGCTCCGGCTTTGGCGAACCACGGAACGGATTTGAGCTGCTCAGTGTTTGCGCGGGTCATAGTAGCTCTTCTGGTTGAGGCTCAAGCCCCACAGTTGAAACATCTTCGGGTGTTTGCGAACGATGAGCCATGCGCCAATCGCCAGCGTGGGAAATGCCAACATTGCGAGGAATCGAAATCCAACGAGGAAAACCGTTACGCAGACGAATACGATCGCCATCCATGCTGTAAGATCGAGTCCAAGCTTGGCTCTCGGTCGATTCAGCGCTTGATTGATTGGTAACGGCTCTCCCCGCTTGGTCATGGTCGATGTACCTCCTACATCGACTGTCCGGTTAGTGAACCGATCCAACCGGCTCCCCAACCGAGTACTCCGGCACCGAACAGCGCGCCGAAGAGACCTGGGATAGCATCCTGAAAGCGTCCGCTCATCATGCGGATGCCCGCGAAAATAAGGCCGCCAAGGCAGATGACGGCCCCAGCGTACATGGCGAAGGTTTTGAAAGTCCCCATGAGCGTCTGGGCGCCGGAGAAATCCATCGTGCCTTGCGCGTGTGCGACGGTGGCGATGCTAAAGGCAAGGATGACTGGTCCCGTCACGCGTACAGCGTGAGGGATAGTCCGTTGGGAAAAGGGCTGCGCCAATCGCTTGGCAAGGGGGGCTATCTTGCGGGATACGGCATCGCTACGGGGAAACATCGGCACCTCCATCGACTGATCTCAGTCGTGAATCTGCCGTGATCATGTGCTTCCCGTTGTCTCTCGTCCAATACGTTGTATTTATCGGTAGACACGGGGCCGATAGCTCGGAGCTATCGGCCTCTCATAAAACCTTCATTTACCTGAGGATGAGGTGCTGACGTCTCTACGCTTCCCGGATCGGCGGGAATTGAAATCCTGTTTGTCTTTTGTCTCGATCAACTTCGGCCTGTGGGCGAACTGACGCCGGTGGCTTCTTCGGCCCGGAAGGCTTCGCAGAATGCTGGATTTTCTTTCGTAGTTTTCTCACTAGAACGGGAACCGTTTTCGGATGATTCTGGCGATTGAAAATCGCCGCAATATCAACCGTCCAATCCACTCCAATGAGTCGTCTTGTCGTTAGTTCATCGTCCAGCGGTGTACCTTCTCGAATCAAGGCAAAACCGTAGCCTTCTTTGACCAGCATTTGCATCTCTGTCGGGTGCGATGCACGCGAGAATTCCTCAACCTTCACGCCTTCCTGGCCAAGCATCTCCAACAATCGTTGGTGGGCGTCCGGGTGACGCAAAGGATGGTAGAGAACGGCAAGTTTGTTTTGCAGATCAGCCATGTCAATGGCTGCTTTCTCGGCTATGGGATCATCCTTGCGGAGGCAGACCACGAGGCGGTCCTGGCGAAGTACCTCGACTTGTAAATCGGTATGGTTCACAGGCAGCGTGACAAGAGCTGCATCTAGATTGCCGGAAACGACCTCTTGAGTGAGCTGCACTGTGTCTTCGTGCGATGGGCGTACGTTGCATCGGGGAAGAATCTCTCGATGCAGCGCGCACAAATCGCGAAAGAGGCCCTGATCGACCAATGGGCTACAACCGAGGCGTATATTGTCGATCCCGCCGCGGTCAATCGCGATGAGCGCATCGATCACTTCGTCTCTCACGTCTAGAACGAGTGGGGCAAGCGAGATGAACGCATACCCCGTTTCGGTTGGAACAATGCGCCCGTTTCTCTCTTTGCTGAAAAGCTTTATTTCTGCGTGATCTTGGAATTGGCGCGCCTGAACGGAGAGGTTGGGTTGAGACGTGTGAAGTACCTCGGCGGCACGATGCAGCCCGCCCAACTCAAGAATTTTCAAGAGGTATAGGAAATGACGAAACTCTGCCCAATCGTACATAGGATTAGCTCGGCAAGTGGCGATAGGCGGAGCCCAGACAGCATCCCGCAGGCCCCTAAACAATCTGAACGTAGGAACCAAAAGTAGCAACAGAAGTTGTGCAGTGGCCAAATTTACACCGACCTAGGCGCATCAATCGTCGGGTTACCCGGGGCGAAACGGCCCAACTTCAAGGCTGAGGGCATGAAGAGCACACCCGATAGCTGGCAATTATCAGTCGATCCCTACCCGATAAATGCAAAGTATTGGACGAGCCATGACATTGCGGCCAACCTAGACAATAGGAATCTTCTCGTGCAAGCGAGGAGTGACCGTATTGATTGAGGTGAATCATGGCGCAATTGGCCCCTCCGCTCACGGCCTCGTTTGAGCCGTTTGTCAATGCTACTGAAGCGAGCCAGTTCGTTCGTCTGCATCCCGCAACGGTCCAACGCTTGGCCAGAGAAGGGACTCTCCCTGGTCACCCCGTCGGCAGTGGACAGCGGAGACGGTGGAGGTTTCGCTTGTCCGAATTGCAAGATTGGCTGTCCTCTCGTAACTCTGCCGACGCTTAGGCCTGCCCGCGGTGCATCGAAGCGAAATCCCAATAAAGACGCGCAAATGCGGCCCGAGAGCGGTACATTGGATATAGTTCCGATGGTTTCCGCGCCGACCTGAAAGGAGGTCGTTTTGAAAACGGCGCGATACCAAAACGGGTGCGTCATGCTGTCAGCAAACGGTAGCGGAGAGAAAGTCTGGCTCTTCCGCTGGTACGAAACGCAAGCTGACGGTCAACGTATCCGGAGAAAGAAAGTCGTAGGCACACAAGCTCAGTTGAAGAACAAGGCGGCAGCGGAAAAAGCTGCAGCCCGGTTTCGGCTAGCTATCAACTCAGGCAAAAGGAACGAACTCAGCAGCTCCGTTACGATGTCTCAACTCATTGTTCATTTTCGGGAACGTGAACTCGCCGATCTTGGCGACGACGGTCGCGCATACTCGACGCGCGACCGTTACGAATGCACCCTCAACGCTTGGATTGAACCGCGTTGGGGAAGCACCCGGATTGATGAGATCAAGACGCCGATGGTGGAAGAGTGGCTTCGCGATCTGCATTGCAGACCGCGGCGCAGAAAGAAGACACTCGCGAAAATCAAGCCGGCAGAACTGAAGCGACTCGCTCCGGGGACGAAGGCCAAAATTCGTAATCTGATGAGCGTTCTTTACAACCACGCAATTCGTTGGGGGTTCATTGAAGCCAACCCCATCTCTGGTCCGGTCAAAGGCTCTGGCGTTCGCCAGAGTTCCAAACGCGAGAAAGTTCCGGACATCCTCGAAGTCGAGGAGATTCAGAACATCGTCGCGGAACTGGGACTGCGGGAACGCGTGCTCGTGTTTTTGGACATGGCAAGCGGTTTACGTAGAGGAGAACTGGCAGGGCTCAAGTGGCTGGACATTGACTTCGATCAGTTGGACGCCAACGTCCAACGTTCCATCGTCGATCAGGTCGTTGGCCGCTGCAAGACGGAAGCATCGCAAAAGCGAATCCCACTAGACGAGGACACCGCACAGGATCTCCTCGCTTGGTATCGGGAGACGCCCTTCCGAAAACCTGACGATTACGTGTTCGCCACTGCAAGCAACCGCGCGGGCAAGATGCGCGGCAAACAACCAATCTGGTTATCCACGGTCATGCGTTACCACATCCAGCCGGTGGTCAAACGTCTCGGCATCAACAAGCGAGTCAGTTGGCATACATTCCGGCGCACCTATTCCACGCTTCTGCAAAGCAATCGGGAAGATGTGAAAGTTGTGCAGGAATTGCTTCGCCACGGTTCGGCGAAGGTCACGCTGGATGTCTACAGCCAAGCGCAGATGCCTGCTAAACGAGAGGCGCAGCGCAAGGTCGTGGCCATGGTGCGTCCGGAGGCGGCTCATGCTGTTGCCATCAGCGCATAGGCGTGGGTCCACGATGGGTCCACGGCGGTTTGGGGGCATTTCCGGTAAGTCTTTTGGAATGATTGGCGTCCCCGACGGGATTCGAACCCGTGTTACCGCCGTGAAAGGGCGGTGTCCTAGGCCACTGGACGACGGGGACGCAATGATTAGATTGCAGAAGCTGTCCCACCAGCACTGCAACTTGGTAAGAATACCACGTTTCGCACCACTAGCGACGGAACAAATAGCCTGAGCGGACAAAACGCCGAACGTTCGCGTACTGCAGCAAAATGTAGTTGTCCGTCATACCTGCGATGTAGTCCGCAACGACACGCGCCAGACCTTCACTCTCCACCTCAGCAACGTACGCCTCGGGGAGCTCCTCTGGATCCTGCATCCAAAAGTTGAACAGCTCCGTCACAACTTCTTCCGCCTTGCTGTGCTCAAGCTCCAATGCGTCGCACGTGTAAAGCGTGTCGTAGAGATAGCGCTTTTCCTGCAGGCGTTCCGACTCCGCCTGCTCAGAGAACACGGCGATCCGCCGTCCAAGCGTACGGATGTCCTCCAGTGTTTCGGCCCCAGCTTCGCGAGCATTGTTGAAGGTCGTCGTAATGAGATCGATAATCAACGTCTTCTGCATCGTCTGCAGCGCGTCGTGGAAGATGTACTTCTCTTCTGCTCCGGGATGCGCCCGCTGCACGGCATCGTAACTGCGCCGCAGAATGCTGATCTGGTCGCGAATGCTCCCGACTTCCAGCAGCCCGCTCTCGACACCATCGTCCAGATCCGCCGTCAGATAAGCAATCTCATCCGCAAGATCAATCAACTGCGCTTCGAGCGGCGGCATCTCGTTCAGGAAGTACGGCGCCAACTCAGGATGCGCTGTCGCGCTATAGTCGCGCGAATGCTTGATGATGCCTTCGCGCGTTCCCAACGTAAGGTTCAAGCCGCGATGCCCGGCATAGCGCTGCTCAAAGCGCTCAACAATGCGAAGAGCATGAATGTTGTGGTCGAAGCGCAGACCATGCTGCTGCAAGCACTTATCAAGCGCCCGTTCGCCGGCATGGCCAAACGGTGGATGCCCGATGTCGTGAACAAGTGCCAACGTCTCTGACAGATCGACATTCAGCCCGAGGGCCTTCGCAACGTGCCGCGCAACCTGCGCAACCTCGATCGTATGCGTCAGGCGCGAACGAAAGTGATCGCTGGCTCTGCTGGTGAAAACCTGTGTCTTGCCTGCGAGCCGACGAAACGCTCGCGACTGCACGACGCGGTCACGATCACGCTCAAAGGGCGTGCGACCGTCCACCACGGCAGGCGCAGGAAACGCACGAACAGCAAGCTCTCGCTCATGTTCCCCAAAGACGCCAACGCGGTGCAAATCGTAACTCACGGTATGAGTGTAGTCGTTCCTTCGCCGCAGACAGGTTACTGTCTGGCTGCTCCATTGTTCTTCGCCAGTCGCACGCGCGCAGTCTCAAGTTTTTTGTGCACCTTCGCAACATCGGCTGGGTCGGCTTCTGGAGCCAGCGAGCTTGCATAGAGCGCCAACGACTTCTCCCACGAAGCGACAGCCAGCTGCAACTTGCCGTTATGCGCTTCAATCTCACCCAGGTGATCCATCACAGCCGCATCCGTAGGCGTGCGCTGTACGGCCTTGCGAGCATACTGCTCCGCCAGAGCATACTGCCCTTGCTTGAAGTACGCCCAACCCAGCGAGTCGAGATAAGCCCCATTCTGCGGATCGAAGGCCACAGCCTTCTTCAGCATCTCTACCGCTTCGTCCAGCTTCATGCCGCGGTCTGCAAGCATGTAGCCGAGGTAGTTCTCGATGGCAGCACTGTTCGGATCGATCGCAAGTCCCTTGCGGAACTCCATCTCAGCCTGCTCAAAGAGCTTCTGGCGCTCAGCCACCGAGCCGCGATAGAAGTACACGAAGACCTTCTCTTCCGGCTTCTTTGCTGCGGCCTCCGCCTTATCCAGCGAAGCCTCCGCATCCTTCCAACGCTTGGCACGAACGTTGATGTCCGCTTCCGTAAACCACGCATCGCGATCATCAGAAGGCTTGCCCGTCTCCTGGGCCTTGGCCAGCTTTAGCCCCTCGTCCACCTTGCCCGCATCAGCAAGCTGGCGAGCATAGGTGAGTTGCGCGCCATGGCTCTGCGGCATCGCCTTGGCTGCGTCCTCCGCAGCCTTCAAAGCAGCCTTCCAGTCATGCGCATCACGGTAAGCATCCACCGTCGCATCGGTTCCGCGAAGCTGATAGTCGCCGCCCAACGCGCTCATCTCTGCGTAGGCAGCAACGGCGTCCGACGTCTTCCCCTGCTCGCGATATACGTTTGCGAGACGATCGAGAAAGAGCGCGCGGTTTGCACTATCGCCCTCGGAGTACTTGCCGTCAGTCGACGCAGATTGATCCAGCGCCTGACGCAGCACCTTGGCCGCTTCGTCCAGACGACCCATCGCGTCATAGACGAGACCTTCGTTGAACTGCAGCTCTAGATTGTCCGAAACCTGCGCCTGCGCCTTCTTCAGTAGCGAAAGCGCCTCGTCGTACTTGCCTGCCTGGCGTGCAATCTCTGCCTGACGGATAAGCGCCTGCGGGTCTTGCGGGTCACCCTTCAGAATCTGCGAGTACAGCTTCGCCGCCTCGTCGTTGTCGCCAATCTGCAGCAGTGCCTGCGCGAGAGCTTTCTTCGCGTCGGCATTGTCTGGATCATCGGCAAGCACAGCCTTGTACGCGACGACGGCATCCTTGGGCTGCTTCAACTGATCGTAAAGACCAGCCAACGCAAAGTTCATCCGCTCGCTGCGATCATCAGGAGAGACGTCCGCAATCACCTTGGCAGCACGCTTCAAATCACCCTGCTCTGTGTAAAGGCGAGCGAGGCTGAGCGTAACGTCTTCCGAATCAGGCGAAAGCTTCTGTGCAATCTTCAGTTGCTCTTCTGCCTTCGCGCTGTCATGCGAAAGCCCGTACAGTTGGCCGAGCAGGAGGTGTGTCTCTACGCTATCCGGCTTGAGCTTCGCAATCGTCTCGTACTCCGCGATGGCAGCCTTCAGAATATCGCCTGACTGCGGGCCTTCCCCGTTGCCGAGCGAACGCAGATAGGTGCGCCCCAGCAGCGTGTGCGCGTCCACATCCTCAGGATGGCGCTGTACCTGCGCCTTGGCCGCATCCACCGCCTCGCGGACACGACCGAGGTTGAAGTACAGATTGGCAATCCCATTCGACAACGTGCGCGAATCCGGATCAGCATCAAGCGCTAGCTTGTACTGCTCGATAGCCTGCGTCGCCAGGTCCTGACGGCCGCTCTGCAGAGCCTTATCTTCATACAGCTTGGCCAGGCCATAGTGGTAGTAGGACGAGGCGTGATCTGGCACTTTGGCGTCCTGCGCCAAAGCTGATGTCGAGACAGCAAAGCAAAGTACAAAAGCCGAACGGCGAAGAAGAGTCATGCGCAAAGTCCTGAATGAAGCCGAGTTGCCAAACTGGGTAAGAAGCATCCTACTCGTTTTTAGACGCGCAATACGTCCGAATCGCTTCTCCCCCGTTTTAGCCGTGGCGGAAATGCCGAACGCCGGTAGAAACCATCGTCACGCCAAGCCGGTCAGCAGCCTCGACAACCTTGGCATCGTTCACCGATCCGCCGGGCTGAATAATCGCCGTCGCACCTGCAGCCACAATCGCTTCAAGCCCATCCGGGAACGGGAAGAACGCATCGCTTGCAGCCACGGTTCCAGCCAGCGGCAGCGCAGCCTTCACCGCGCCAAACTTGGCCGCGTCCACGCGGGACATCTGCCCTGCTCCCACGCCGACAGACTGGCCAAAGCCGTCCTGGATGCGTGCATAAACGATGGCGTTCGACTTCACGTGCTTGCAAACCTTCCACGCAAACAGCAACGCGCGAACTTCTTCATCCGTCGGTTGACGAGCAGTCATCACCTTCAGGTCAGCCGCTTCGATGCGAATATGGTCATCGTCCTGCACCAGGTAGCCGCCGGAGATCTGCTTGAGTACCGTTCCCACCGGCTTCGGCTGAATGCGGAGCACGCGCAGATTCTTCTTCGCACTCAGAATCTGCAGAGCTTCAGCCGAAAACTCCGGTGCCACAATCGCCTCGACAAAAAGCTTGGCAATCTCGGTCGCAGCAGCAGCATCCACAGGGCGATTGATACCGATCACGCCACCAAAGGCCGAGATAGGATCAGCTTCCAAAGCGCGCTGATAAGCCTCAAGCACCGTGGTTCCCTGCCCAACACCGCAAGGATTGGTGTGCTTGATGATCGCAACGGCAGTGTCCGCAAACTCGCTCGCAAGCGACCAGCAGGCGTCCAGATCGACAAGGTTGTTGTAGCTCAATTCCTTGCCCTGCAGCTTCTCCGCGTTCGCAATGCCCAGCCCGGAGCCATCGGTATAAACCGCAGCCCGCTGGTGCGGGTTCTCGCCGTAGCGCAGCGAGGCTTCTCGCTTCGCGATCACGCGCAACGTTTGCGGAAGCTCTTCCGCAGCCTCAGGGGCCTTCGTCTCAAGCGCCGCGCGACGTTCAAGTTCGGTCGCAATCGCCGCATCATAAGCAGCGGTCGTCGCAAACACCTTGCGAGCAAGCTGCCAGCGAGTCGCCAGGCTCAGCGAGCCGTTGTTCGCCTGCATCTCCTCGGTAAGCTTCGCGTAGTCGGCCACATCGGTCACAACGGCGACGTCTTCAAAGTTCTTCGCGCCAGAGCGCAGCATCGACGGACCACCGATGTCGATGTTTTCGATCAGCTCTTCCTGCGTCACACCAGGCTTGGCCGCAGTTTTCTCAAAGGCATAGAGGTTGACGACAACCATATCGATGGGGCCGATTCCGTGGGACTCCACGGCCGCAACGTGCGAAGCATCCGCACGGCGATGCAGCAATCCACCATGGACAACAGGATGCAGCGTCTTCACGCGGCCATCCAGCATCTCCGGGAAACCCGTGAGATCGCTGATGTCCTTGACCGTAAGGCCAGCATCACGAAGAGCCTTCGCGGTGCCGCCGGTCGAAACCAGTTCCGCTCCATACTCCGCCAAAGTGCGGGCAAACTCCACCAACCCGCTCTTATCCGTCACCGACAACAATGCACGCTTGATCGTCTTAAGGTTGCTCATTCCATAATCCATTCTAAGCGTCTGCCAGCAGACACGCGAGCGATCTTCGCACCGCAAGCGTACTTCCCCCGCAGGCGGCTAGAATAGAAGCCGTATGCTCGATTTAGCCTTCGTACGCACGAACCTTGACTTCGTGCGGCAAAAACTCGCCCTCCGCGGCGCGGAAACCGCTGCCCTGCTGGCCAACTTTGAGACGCTCGACGGCGAACGCCGCGCTGCGATCACCGAGGTCGAAACGCTCAAAGCCGAGCGCAACGCCCTTTCGCAGCAGTTCGGAAAGCTGAAGCGCGAAGGCGGCGACACCTCCGCGCTCACCGAGCGCATCGCCACGCTGAAGGCCTCGACCGAACAGCTTGAGCTGACCTCCACCGCAGCCGACGAGGCCCTGCGCGCGCTGCTGCAAACCGTGCCCAACCTGCCGCAGGACGCCGTCCCCCACGGCTCCAGCGAAACGCACAACGTCGTGGTCAAGACCTGGGGCGAGCCCACCGTGCTGCCCGACGCCAAGCCTCACTGGGAGATCGGTGAAGCGCTCGGCATCCTCGACTTTGAGCGCGCGGCCAAAATCTCCGGCGCACGCTTCGTCGTGCACTACGGCTCCGGCGCACGCCTCGAGCGCGCCCTCGCAAACTTCATGATCGACCTGCACACGCGCGAGCACGGCTACGTCGAAGTGCTGCCGCCCAACATGGTCAACTCCAGGTCGCTCTTCGGCACCGGCCAGCTTCCCAAGTTCGCCGACGACCTCTTCCACTGCGACGACGAAGGCCCTTACGTCCCGGGCGAGCTAAAGGACTCCGACCACTGGCTGATCCCCACCGCCGAAGTGCCGGTCACCAACCTCTTCCGCGACGAAACCATCGACCTCAGCGACGGCAACATCAGCTTCTGCGCGTACACCCCGTGCTACCGCGCCGAGGCCGGCTCGCATGGCCGCGACGTGCGCGGCATGATTCGCCAACACCAGTTCCAGAAGGTCGAACTCGTCAAGTTCACCACGCCCGAGACCAGCGAAGCCGAGCACGAAGCCTTGACCTCTCACGCCGAAGCCGTGCTCGAAAAACTCGGCCTGCCCTACCGTCGTATGCTGCTCTGCACCGGCGACATGGGCTTCTCCAGCTCCAAGACCTACGACCTCGAAGTGTGGCTCCCGGGGCAGCAGACCTACCGCGAAATCAGCTCCTGCTCAAGCTTTGAAAGCTTCCAGTCGCGCCGCGCGAACATCCGCTTCAAGCCTGCAGGCGCGGCAAAGAGCGAGTACGTTCACACACTCAACGGCTCCGGTCTCGCCGTTGGCCGCACCTACCTCGCGGTACTCGAAAACTACCAGCAACCGGACGGCAGCGTCCGTGTGCCGGAGGCTCTCGTACCGTACATGGGCGGCGAAACGGTCATCGCACCACAACGCTTCGGAAAGGCGGTCCGCTAATGTTTCGCCTGCTCCGCAACTACTTCTGGTGGACGTACGAACGCGGCTCCCTGCACTACGACGTGATGGTCACGGTCATCCTGGCGTTCCTCTTCATCGCACCCCATTACATTGACTTCCGCGACAAACCCGCTCCCCCCGTGGTGCTCGGCCCCCGCGAAGTCAAGGTCACCGGCGCCCGGGATAACGACAATTTCATGGTCTTCGAAGTGCGCGCTGCCGATCTGGAAGACGCAAACACGGACCAGGAACGCGTCGAGGCCATGCAGCACATCATCCTGCCCATCGCCGGTCCGGTACACGTACAACGGGTCTCCGCCGTGCTGGACACTCACGGCAAAACCGTCGCCTGGGACGCAACCGTCTCTCGCTAACGTTGGCCTGTAACAACTCCACTTCGACCAAACGCGTCTCTATTACGACGGGCCGTTCTGCGCCCATGAGGATCGCATGAAGAAACTCGCTCTCTCCGTTCTCTTCGCTTCCGCTCTGACGGCCAGCGCACAATCGCCTCAGCTCAAGCCAGTCATCGACAAGCTGAACGTCGCCAGCGCAAAGTTTTCCAACGCAGAAGCGGACGTGGCCTACGACAACTACGTTCGCGTCGTACGTGACCACACCAAACAGACCGGCAAGATCTTCGTTGAGCGCCACGGCAAAAAGACCTCCATGGGAGCCATCTTCTTCGATCCCGGCAACTCGCAGCCTTCCAAGAAGATCAGCTACGACGGCGGCACACTGCAACTTTTCACCCCCGGTACCAACCAGGAGGATGTCTTCAGCGCAGGCAAGAACCAGGCCAGCTATGAAGGCTTTCTAACGCTTGGCTTCGGCGGCTCCGGCACCGATCTCGAGAAGGCCTGGAGCATCACCGACATGGGCACCGAACAGGTCAACGGCGTGAAAGCAGAGAAGCTCGACCTCGTCGCAAAGGACGCATCCGTGAAGAACAACTTCACGCACGTTACGCTCTGGCTGGACCTTGATCGCGGACTTTCCGTGCGCCAGATCTTCTACCAGCCCAACGGCGACACCCGCACAGCCGATTACACAAACTTCCGCTACAACCAGAAGTCAATCAATCGGAAGCCCTACGAAATCCCCACCAAGAACGTGCAGCGAACCAACCATTAATCGTTTCAATCAGCCTTCGAAAACGTCGCTGCCGACTCCGGCAGCGACGTTTTTCTTTGCGCCAGCGCCACCCCAGCCAGCAGCAGAACCACCGGCAGACACTCCACGGTGTAACGCTGTTCGGAGTTATCGATCGTCAGCAAGAGTACCGTGCGCAGCGCAACAAACATCACGCCCGCAAGCGGCAACGGCTCACGCCACCACTTCGGCCAACGCCGCAACCCCACCAGCGCCAGCAGCAGCAGTGAAAGGTTCAGAGCAGCATAAAGAGCGCAAACTATCGACGCCCCGGGATGCTCCCGCCAGCGCCACCACGCAAGCGGCAGCCGGAAGAACTCCGTTCGCGGCCTCAGCCACATATCGGCCACACGCCCCACCGGCATCAGCACATACGTCCGCAGCGGATGCCTTGCAGCACGCTCTGCCGCAATCTCTGCAAAGATCGCGTCCACCGGCCGAGTCGCCGACTGCTGCCGGTTGTACAACTCGTACGCATGAGCCGTCTTCGCTCGTTCCGCAGGTGTATCCATCGCGCGATCAGGCAGATCACTCAGCCTGATCACCCCGCCGTCCCACATCCAGTAGGTGTTGACCGTCGACCAATACTCCACCGCCCACGTGCGATACCAGCGGTTGAACCCCGGAGCCACATACTCGCCCGGATCGTTCGCATACTTCGGTGCCAGCGGTTGAATCACACGGAAGACCCGCCAGTTGCGCACAGCCCAGCCAGCCAGCGGCAGCGACACCATTCCGCAAACCAGAAGCACCGGCATCACCGCCCGCCGCCTGGCGAAAACAATCATCGCCAGCACACAAACCATCGCCAGCAACCCACGATCAGGCCGTAGCAGCACGGCAAACAGTGACGCAGCCCCCATCGCAACGGCCCAGCGAGCCTTGCGGTCCCCCTGCCAGCGCTGCAACGCCACAAGGGCCACCACGAGGCAAACCATCGCCAGACTTTCCGTCAGCGCCAGCGCGTCATACTCTGCCGTAAAGGGACACAGACAAGCCAGCCAAAGCACCGCCAGCCCCACCCGCTCACCCAGCGACCGGGCTGCAGCCCTCGCCAGCGCCCAGCAGGCAGCCAGAGCCAGAACGATCTGCACCCACACCGCAGCCGAATATCGCCCTTCGCCAAAGAGGTTGAAGCACAACCCAAGAAACAGCGGATACCCCGGCAGCCGAATCATCGTCGACCGAACGCGCATCCCCTCCGTAAGCCCGTAGATATGGTGGTCCAGCATGTTGCGGGCCAAGTCACCATAGACCAGCGTGTCGCCGTCAAAGCGAGGATGATGCACAGCAAAAATCGCGCGCAGGGCCAACCCGCAGGCGATTGCCAGCCACCACCAGCCACTCTGCCGACTCCATGAACGCATGTCCCTGCATCATACTGCTCAGTCGCAGATAAAATAGCCTCCGGAGCCCTTGAACCCAAACCTGCCGCATGAGCAAACCTGTCTTCTACGACCCACAACGTAAGCGCTGGAAGCGTCTTCGCCGCATTTTCGATTCGCTTGCCTTGTTTGGCGCCGTCGTCGGCGTTCTGTTTGTTATAGGACTGGTGCGCATGAAGCCCATGCGCGGTCTCGATCTGCGCTCCACCACCAAGCGCTATCGCGCCTTGTCGCACCCACCCGAAGTAGAAAAGCGCTCCAAGGAAAAGCTCAACCGCTCCGCTCATCGCCACTCCGAGCTCATGCCCTCCGACGTCGTGATGAACCAGGGCGAAGGCCTGCGTGCGGCCTTCTATACCGACGTGGACCCCGCCGCAATTGCGTCGCTGAAGCAGCACGTCAAGCAGATCGACCTTCTCTTCCCCGAGTGGCTGCACGTCATCACGCCCGACGGCTCGCTGACCGCCTACTCCTCTTCCAACACGCCCTTCCCTGTCATCGACAAGGCAGGCGTGCATGGTGTCGACCGCGAAAACCGCGTCGTGCGTGCGCTGCAGTCTGCCCACGAAGACACCGAAATCTTTCCGCTGGTCAATAACTACTCGCCAACTGAAGGCGTCTTCGAGCCCACCATCGGGCCCTTCCTGCTCAGCGCCGAGGCACGCACTCACTTCCAGCAGCAGGCTGACCAGTTTCTCGCCGCGAACACCCGTTATCGCGGCCTTACCTTCGACTTCCAGGCCATCCCTCCCGAAGCACAATCAGGCTTCCGCACGCTCGTCGCGGCCATCTACGACGACCTCCACGCCCGCAACCTCCGGCTCTACATCACCGTCCCTGTTGGCGACGCGAACTACGACTACTCCTTCCTCGCCGACCACTCCGACGGCCTTGTGCTGATGAACTACGACCAGCACCAGAGTGGAACGATGCCCGGCCCCGTGGCGGGGCAGGACTGGTTCGAAAAGAACCTCATTGAGATCCTGAAGACCGTTCCGCGCGAAAAGCTTATCTGCTCCATCGGCAACTACGGCTACGACTGGACGACCGCGCTTCCGCAGCCGTCAGCGAAACCCAGCCGTCACTCCCCGAAGGCCGCCCCGGCCTCTGCGCCACAGAACACAGACAGCATCCTCTCGTCGACCAACCTCTCCACCCAGGAAGCCTGGGCCGCCGCCAATGATGCCGGCGCAAAGATCGAACTCGACGACCCCTCGCTGAACCCGCACTTCGCCTACGACGATGACGACGCCCACGTCCGTCATGAGGTCTGGTTCCTCGACGCCGTCACCGCTCTGAACGAGATGCGCGTCGCCCGAGCCCTCGGCCTGCAGACCTTCGCCCTCTGGCGTCTCGGCACCGAGGATGACTCCATCTGGAAGGTCTGGGACAACCCGCTCAAAACCGACCCGGCCAAGGCCCTTGCCACCGTCAACCCAGGCTGGGACGTCAACACCGAAGGCGACGGAGACATCCTCCGCGTCACAGGCCTGCCGCAGGTCGGCCACCGCACACTCTCCGTGGACGTCGATCCGACGATTCCGAATCAATATCTCTCCATCGTCAACGAAACGATGGACTCCTATCCCCTGCCCTACACGCTCACGCAGTACGGCTACCATCCGAAGAAAGTGGCCATCACCTTTGACGATGGCCCTGATCCAACCTGGACGCCAAAGATCCTCGACATCCTGAAGAAGAAGGACGTAAAAGCCACCTTCCTCATGATCGGCGAAGAGGCCGAAGACAACGTCAGCGTGATGCAACGCGTCTACCGCGAAGGTCACGAGATCGGCAACCACACCTTCACGCATCCGGACATCTCGGAGGTTTCGCCGCGCAGCGTCACGCTGCAGATAGACCTCACTGAGCGCCTCTTCCGCTCCAAACTCGGCGTGTCGCCGGTTTACTTCCGTCCGCCATACTCCATCGATCAGGAGCCAGACACCAACGACCAGGCCGCACCGATCGAGGCCATCCAGTCGATGGGCTACGTCATTCTCGGCAACAAGATCGACACCAACGACTGGGACGAGCACCCGCGCAAGACACCCAACGAGATCGTCGCAAGCGTCTTCGATCAGATCAAGGAATCGCAGACCAAGACGTGGATGAAGGGCTCCATCATCCTCATGCACGACGGCGGCGGCGATCGTTCCGCTACCGTTGCGGCGCTCCCCGTCCTCATCGACGCACTGCGCGCCCACGGCTACGAAATCGTTCCCGTTCATGACCTGATTGGCAAAACGCGTGACGAAGTCATGCCTCCGCTCACAACGCGGCGCGAACGCTTCTCCGCAGCAGCCGACTCCATCACCTTCTTCTTCATCTCGTTCTTCAACCACTTCGTCATCTACGTCTTCTTCATCGGCGACGTGCTGATGACCGCGCGTCTCATCATCATCGGGATCTGCGCGCTCATCGACCGCCTCCGCAAGCGCAAGGACTTCTCCACGCCCGACTATCAACCGCGCGTCGCAGTCCTGATCCCTGCCTACAACGAAGAGACCGTCATCGCGCGCACCGTCCGCTCGGTGCTGATGTCGAACTACAAGAACCTCCGCATCGTTGTCATCGACGACGGCTCCAAGGACACTACCGCAGAGGTCGTTCGCAACACCTACGCGAAGGAGATCGCCGACGGGCGCGTCGAGGTCATGGTGAAGCCCAACGGCGGCAAGGCCGAAGCGCTCAACTACGCCCTCGAACACATCCACGAAGAGATCTACATCGGTATCGACGCCGACGGCGTTATCGCCCACGACGCCATCAGCCGTCTCGTTTGCCACTTCGCCAACCCGCACATTGGGGCCGTCGCAGGCAACGCAAAGGTCGGCAACCGCGTAAACCTGTGGACCCGCTGGCAGGCGCTCGAGTACATCACCTCGCAGAACTTCGAACGCCGCGCGCTCGATCTCTTCGACGTCGTGATGGTCGTCCCCGGCGCCATCGGCGCCTGGCGCACAGCAGCCGTAAAGGCTGGCGGCGCCTACGCTCCCGACACCGTCGCCGAAGACGCCGACCTCACCATGAACCTGCTCGAGCAGGGCTACGCCGTGATCTACGAAGATCAGGCACTCGCCTTCACCGAAGCTCCTGTCAACGCCAGCGGCCTCGCGCGTCAGCGCTTCCGCTGGAGCTTCGGCATCCTGCAGGCCGTCTTCAAGCACCGCATGGCGATCCGCAACCGTCGCGCGATGGGTCTCTTCGCTTTACCCAACATCGTGATCTTCCAGATCATGCTGCCGCTGGTCTCGCCACTCATCGACCTGATGTTTGTGGCTGGCGTCCTGCACTACTTCATCGACCTCTACTTCCACCCGGAAACAACCAGCCCGTCCGACTTCTTCAAGCTGTTGGCGTTCTTCCTCACCTTCCTGCTGGTGGACTTCCTCGCCTCCGCTTTGGCCTTTGCGCTCGAACGCAAACACCCCGCCTCAAAGGGCGATGCGTGGCTGCTGGTCCACATTTGGATTCAGCGTTTCACCTATCGCCAGCTCTTCTCGTGGGTTCTGCTGAAGACGGTCAAACGCGCCATCGACGGCAAGCCCTTCAACTGGGACAAGCTCGAACGCACAGCCCAGATGTCGAAAGAAACAGAGAGCATCACCGGCGGTAATTGAACCCCTGGCCGGAACATCTAGCGTTGGCAACACCCGGAGCGAACCATGGATATCTCGAGCCTGAACGCCTTCATCAACGAGCCCTTCACCGACTTCACCAACGGTGACAACAAGCGCGCCTACGAGCAGGCCATCGCTCACGCCCGCAGCGAAGCCGACCGCGTCTACGCCACCATCATTGGCGGACAGCATCGCCACCTCGCGGAGAAGTTCACCTCGACCAACCCGGCCAACCCCGCCGAGATCGTCGGCACGCACTTCGAGAGCACTCCCTCCGACGTTGCCGAAGCGATCGACGCCGCACGCACAGCCTTCCCCTCGTGGTCGCGCCAACCCGTCATCGCCCGCGTCAAGCTATTGCTTGATGCCGCGAAGATCATCCGTGAACGCCACTTCGAGTTCTGCGCCTGGCTCACCCTCGAAGTCGGCAAGAACTGGGCCGAGGCGGACGCCGACGTCGGCGAGTGCATCGACTTCCTCGAGTTCTACGCACGCGAAGCCCTCAAGCTCGACGGTGCCACCACGCCCATCCAGTTCCCCGGCGAAAAGAACCTCCTGCGCTACGTTCCGCTCGGCGTCGGCGCAGTCATCCCACCGTGGAACTTCCCCTTCGCCATCATGGCCGGCATGACCGCCGCCTCTATCGTCTGCGGCAACTGCGTCGTGCTCAAGCCCTCGCCCGAAGCCCCTACGCTCGCCGCACGCTTCGTCGCCGTACTCGAAGAAGTCGGCCTGCCAGCAGGCGTCGTGAACCTCGTCCACGGCGGCCCCGAAGTAGGCCGCGCACTCACCGAGTCGCCACTCGTCCACTTCATCGCCTTCACCGGCTCCAAGAAGGTCGGCCTTGAAATCCACGAGAAGGCCGCGAAGGTCGTCCCCGGACAGCGTCACATCAAGCGCACCATCCTCGAACTCGGTGGCAAGGATGCCATCATCGTCGAAGCCGACGCCGACATCGCGGACGCTGTCGAAGGTGTCGCCGCCTCGGCCTTCGGCTTCAACGGACAGAAGTGCTCCGCCTGCTCCCGCGCCATCGTCGCCGACGCCGTCTACGACTCCTTCTGCGATCTTCTCCGCGACCGCGTCGAGAGCATCAAGAGCGGAACGCCGGAGTCCAACGCCTACGCGGGCCCCGTCATCAACCAGGCCGCCTACGATCGCGTCCTCAGCTACATCGAGATCGGTAAAGCCGAGAGCACCCTGCTCACCGGCGGCCACGCTCTGAAGCCCGCCGCCGAAGGCTACTTCATCGCGCCAACCATCTTCCGCGACGTCAAGCCCAACGCCCGCATCGCGCAGGAGGAGGTCTTCGGCCCCCTGCTCGCCGTCATCCGCTCCAGCAGCTTCGACGACGCGCTGCACATCGCCAACGACACCGAGTACGGCCTCACCGGTGCCATCTACACAGGCTCGCGCGAGAAGCTGAACCGCGCTCGTGATGAGTTCCAGGTCGGCAACCTCTACCTGAACCGCAAATGCACCGGCGCCATGGTCGGCGCACATCCCTTCGGAGGCTTCCAACTCTCCGGCACGGACAGCAAGGCAGGCGGCCCTGACTACCTCACCCTCTTCACGCAGGCAAAGTCCATCGCCGAAAAGCGCGGCATCGTCAGCGAAGAAGCAGAGGAGCAGGAAGACCGCATGGGCATCTAGCAGCAACGAACGGCGCAGAGCACTCCCTCTGCGCCGTTCGCCTTTACAGCCTAAGGATGCTCAAAGCCTCGCTGATAGCCTCGGAGATACCCCGAGCGAAAAGCATCGCGGTAGACAGGGAACGGCCCCATTCCCGGCTGAAACCCGGGGGTGTCGTGAAAGGCCCGCATGCGATACGGATCGTTACGCCGCCCATCGTAAGCCGCCCGCGCGCCATCAGCCCTACCGGTCTGGAACCCGTTCCTCTCAGCCACCTGCACCAGCGGCGAAACCGGCCCCGGAGGAGAAGGCGGCGGTGGAACAATATAGGTATGAGAACAACCCAGCGCGCCCCCAAGAATCGCGCTGACAAAAAGACCGCAAACCGTACGTCGAACCTGCATGTTTCACCTCACTACATTTACAACGCGAGGTGATATCAAATGTTGCTGTTCGAACTTTAGTGGGATAGCGAAGTACAACCATCCAATTTCCGATAAACAAGTGATGCAAGCAGCGAATTACCAAGAAATACACGTCATTCTTGCCGATAACCAGGCGATCTTCCGCACGGGCATCGCTCGCGTTCTCGCACTCGAACCCGGCATTAAAGTCGTCTCGCAATGCTCCGACGCGACACGTTTAAAGGAAGCCGTCGGCGCACTTCGCCGCTCCATCGTCATCTTCCCCTCGTCCATTTCGAACGACCTCGGCGACCTTCTCGACTGGATCGAGCAGGCTGGCTCGCGCTCGGTGATGATCCTCGAGCATGGAGTGGAAGCAGACGAAGCCGTCATGCGCCGCGTAGAAGGCGTTGTGCTGCGTTCCGTCGCAGGCCCCCAACTCATTGACTGCCTACAGCGCGTCGCCGAAGGCAAGCGCTCCGTGCAGCGTGCCAGCGTCCGTGACATGCCCTCCCCCGACCGCGCTGGCGCTCGCGTGCTCGCCCGCCTCACGCCGAAGGAGATGCAGATCATCGCACTCGTCGCCGACGGTGCCAAGAACAAGGACATCGCCACGCAACTCGGCACCAAGGAGCAGGTCGTCAAGAACTACCTGCGTGCCATCTACGACAAGACCGGCGTCTCCGACCGCCTCGAACTCGCGCTCTACACCGTCCACCACCGGGCACTGGCCGAGGCCATCGAACGCGTGCACCCCCTGCGCAGCAAGCGCGCCTAAGCAACGAAGCAGAACGAATTCCCCCTGAAAGGCTCTATCATCTAGAGATGAGCCTTCGCCCCTTCCACATCGCGTTCCCTGTCGACGACCTCGCAGCCGCCCGGCACTTCTACGGAACCGTACTGGGATGCCCGGAAGGCCGCTCCTCCGATCACTGGATCGACTTCGACTTCTTCGGCCACCAGATCGTCGCGCACTACAAGCCAAAAGCCCCCGAAGCCGCTCACAGCAACGCCGTCGACGGACACGCCGTACCCGTTCCCCACTTCGGCGTAGTGCTCACTCCCGCCGAATGGGACGCTCTCGCCGAACGCATGAAGGCCGCCGGTACAAGCTTCATCATCGAGCCCTACACCCGCTTCAAAGGCGAAGTCGGCGAGCAGTCCACCATGTTCTTTCTCGACCCCGCAGGCAATGCGCTCGAGTTCAAAGCCTTCAACGATCTCTCCCAACTTTTCGCCAAATGACTCTGTCTTCACGCCCCACCTCAGCCACCACCTGGCCTGACCGCCTCGGCATTGCGACCTCCGCACTCTGCGTCGTCCACTGCCTGCTCACGCCGATCCTCATCTCGTTCTCCGCGGTCCTCGCTCACTTCCTTCCTTCGGAAGAAGGGACGCACCGCTCGCTTGCAGTGATCGTGGCTCTACTCGGCACCATCGCTCTGCTGCGCGGCATCCGCATCCACAAGCAGCGCAGCATCGTCGTTCTGATGTTTGCCGGCCTCGCCTGCATCGCGCTCGGAGCCTTCTTCGGCGATCACCTGCCCGCGCATTGGATGGAAGTCGCCATCACCGGTGCAGGCAGCGCGCTGATGATCACCGCACATCGCAAGAACCACACCTTTTGCCGCGACTGCGCCTGCGCATCGCACTGCTCCAGCAAGGAATAACGCCCATGCCTATCGTCATCGAAGAAGCCACATTCAACGACCTCCCCGCCATGTCCCGCCTCCGCGGCGAGCAGTGGGGCTCAGCCAACGAGTGGGAACCGCGCATCACCGCCTACATGATCCGCCAGCAGACGCCCCAGTTCGGCCTCGAACCCCGAACGCTCCTCGTCGCCGTCGACACCGATGAGAACGAAGTCGTCGGCATGGCTGCCGGTCACCTCTCCGTGCGCTTCGACACCAAGGGCGAAATCCACTGGCTCGACGTCGACGCTCGCCTTCGCGGCCAGCGCATCGCCGACAAGCTGCTGGCTGGCCTCTTCGACTGGTTCCGCAGCCAGGGCGCAACCAAGATCTGCGTCAACGTGACACCCACCAACGACGCTGCCCGAACCGTCTTCACACGCCTCGGAGCGGAGTCGATGGGAACGCACTGGATGGTCTTCAACAACATCTCCGCCGCGCAGTAAAGTCCAGCAACGCAGTAAATTCAAGCAGCGCAGGAGGCCTCTCCAGCCCCCTGCGCTTCCCTTCACCACATCTTCGGAACAGCACCCGCCGTCATGCTCGAGCCTTGCGGCACATGCAGAGCATTCAGATAGGGTTGGGCCGCAGCGTCATACGTCACGCTGACGCTACCCGGGCTGCCGTCGGAACCATCCGAGCCATCGCTGCCATCCGAGCCGCTGCTTCCGCTCATGCCGTTCGGCGACCCACTGCCTCCCGAGCCACCCGAACCGCCTTTACCGCCACGACCACCACGGCCTCCCGAACCACCGTTCGAAGCCACCGTCAGAGAGCCACCCTTCGGGTCCACAAGAAAGTACTGCATCCTGCCGTTGCCGGTAGTCGTGCTCACCTGCAGCAGTTGGCTCTTGCGACGCCAGCGAACAGCCACGGCAACATCCGGCCCATTGCCTCCATCACTGCCAGCGCTGCCGCTGGAACCCGCCGTACCATCCCCACCGTTGCCGCCAGGCGAAGGGTTATTCGGATCAATCGAGCCCGTCGAACCATCACTTCCAGCATTGCCATTCGTTCCGCTCTGTCCATCCGCTCCGCTGGAGCCAGCGTAGATCGAGCGAAACGCATAGTCATAGCGAACAGGAACATCCAACTGCGCATGAACGGCAGGTTGGCTGACAACCGCAACTGCCACATGACCGGTCTGCTTATCGCTCGCGCGCGGGTCAGACGCCAACGAGACCTTACCCTTCTTACTCACCTGCACGACCGACGAAGTCAGAGCCAGGTCCTTCCACATCACCTTCCCGTGTCCTGCCCCTTGCGTCGTCAGCGTCTTGCCGTCCGCAGTCTGAAAGCTCACGATCATCTTGGCTTTCGTTCCAGGAGCAACGCCCGGCCCGTTCACCAGCATCGGCGTCATCGACACCACAGGAATCTTCTGCAGCGACACCTTCCACCCCAGCTTTACCTGTAACCCGGCACACCCGCACAGACCACAGAAGGACAGCATCGCCGCTGCCCGCATAACGATTCTCCACGCCATCTTGCCACCGTTTTCCATCTCCGCGTCTCCTGATACGGCAAGGCTCAACAGCCTGATCGTGCACATCCCTGCCGCACCTGAGTTACGAGACATTTCGCCAAAGAGACGCAACGTCTTTTTGCAGAAAGCCGTGTTCCTACAGGGATTGCGCTAACTTTTCCAAACGAAAAAAGCTCCCCGCAAAGGAGGAGCTTTCGTTCGTAAGTAGAGTTGTGGCGTTACGTTAGACAGCAACCGTAAAGCTATCTTCGCTACGCGTCACCGCGCGATACAGCGTGTCTCGCTCAAACGGCACACGCCCAGCTTCCGTAATCAAACGCTCCAGATCACGACGACGCAGCCCCTGCGGCGTGTTCGCACCGGCATCATGGTAGATCTTCTCCTCCACAACTGTACCGTCGATATCATCCGCGCCAAAGCGCAGCGAAATCTGCGCCATCTTCGGCGTCACCATCTGCCAGTAGCTCTTGATGTGCGGGAAGTTGTCCAGCATCAGGCGGCTGACCGCGATCTGACGAATGTCCGTCATGCCCGTCGACTTCGGAAGATGTCCTAGCGCCGTGTTGTCCGGGTGGAAGCTTAGCGGAATAAACGTCTGGAAGCCGTTCGTGTCATCCTGCACCGCACGCAACCTCAGCAGGTGATCAACGCGGTCCTCGTCATTCTCAATGTGTCCGTAAAGCATCGTCGCGTTCGACTTCAACCCGGCCTTATGCGCTAACCGTGCCGTATCCAGCCACTCCGACCCATCAATCTTGTGATCGCAGATGATGTGGCGCACACGGTCTGCAAAGATCTCCGCGCCGCCGCCTGGGCAGGAGTCCACACCCGCCGCCTTCATCTTCTCGATCGTATCTTCGATCGTCATCTTGCCACGTTTGGCCAGGAACGCAATCTCTACCATCGTGAACGCCTTCACATGCACCTGCGGATAGCGCTGCTTCAAGCCACTCACAAGATCCATGAAGTACTCAAACGGCAGGTCAGGATGAAGCCCGCCTACAATGTGGAACTCCGTAACCGCTTCCGTCAGCCCTTGCCCTGCGGTCTCCCACGCCTCTTCCAACGCCATCGTGTACGTGTCAGCCGCGCCCTTCTTGCGGCCAAAGGCACACAAGCGGCAGCTCGCCACACAAACGTTCGTCGGGTTGATATGGCGGTTCACGTTGAAGTACGCCACATCGCCATGCAGGCGCTCGCGAACGAGGTTCGCCATCCAGCCCACGGCCAGAATGTCGCCCGTGCGATAAAGCGCAACGCCGTCTTCAAACGTCAGCCGTTGGCCTTGCTGCACCTTCTCTGCGATCGGCTCCAGTGCGGGGTCGTCTGTCTGAAATCCGTGCCGGGGTTTCTGCGTCAGCGGGGTCTGCATGTCTTCTATTCTACGACGCAGCCAACCAATGTAGCCTGTTTACGTTCCTGGATTTACATTCCCGGAGGGGCACAATGGAAGAGCAGTTCTGGAAGCAGAAGTGGCAGGACAATGAAATTTTCTTTCACGAAGGCCAGCCGAACCACCTGATGCTTCGCCACATCGGCTCCCTCGCCCTGCACCCCGGCGCACGCGTCTTCGTCCCGCTCTGCGGTAAGAGCTACGACCTGCACTGGCTTCGCCAGCAGGGCTACGACGTCGTCGGTGCAGAACTCTCGCAGATCGCCATCGACCAGCTCTTCGAAGAGCTGAACCTCCAGCCCACCATTGAACCTATCGGCGCTCTGCTGCGTTACACCGCCCCCGGCATGACCATCTTCGTCGGCAGCATCTTCGCGCTCGATGCCGCAACGCTCGGCCCCATCGACGCCATCTACGACCGCGCCGCCATGGTCGCGCTGCCAAAGCCTCTCCGCGAGCAGTACATCGCCCACCTCGACACGCTTGCCGCCTCCGCGCCGCGCCTGCTCATCACCTTCACCTACGACCAGACGCTACAGGCGGGCCCGCCGTTCTCGCTCGATGAACAACTCATCCACCACGACCTCGGCACAGCGCACAAGCTCACGCTGCTCGAAACCGCCGACGTCCCCGGTGGCCTGAAGGTCAAATGCCCAGCCACCGAGTCCGCCTGGCTCGTCGAGTCGCATTAACTACAGCGAAAGCTACTTTCGCTGTAGTTTTTCCTTCGCCGCTGGCCCAAACTTCGAGTCCACCATACGCGGCTGAATCACCATGCCGTCAAACAGCGACGCACCGATCAGGTGGTCTCCCACCGGCCGCGCGAATCGCAGGTTCCAGCCAGTCTCCCAGTAAGACACCTTGTAATCCGGCAGCGAAACCGCAAACGCAAACGGCGTCGTGATTGAGGTAACCAGCACGCGGTGCTGAGGAGCATCGAAGTGAATGTCATCCACCTGCGTGATAAAGAGGTTGTGCAACGTATTCCAGGTCTCACCGTAATCCGTCGAGTAGTACACGCCCTCACGGCCGCCAACCCACAGGTTGTTCAGCTCATCCACAGCCACAGCACCAATCTGGGTCAGGTCCTTCGGCAGCGCCACGGTATCCCATGTCTTGCCGTAGTCCACCGAAAGCGCCAGTCGCTTCAGCGTGCCCACAAGAACAGCCTTGCCATGCGCCCCGATAAAGCGCGTATCCGGCATTGCAAGCTCCGCCACAGGCGTCCAGCTCTCTCCGCTGTCGAACGACTTCACCACACCGTTCGTCGTACCCGCGTAAAGTGTGTCGCCCAGTCGCTGGATGGTATACACAACCGAATCCATCTGTACCGGCTCCGCAGGGGGCGCAGGCTTCTTTGGCCTTGCCGTGCGCTTCTGCGCTGACGCTCTCCTCACTCTGGCCTGCTCCGCCGTCAACGGCAGATAGAACGCCACCGTTGCCTTGTGAGCGCTAGAGTGGGCGGTCGTCTTTTTCCTGCTGCTCGGTGCGCTCTTCTTGCTGACCGGAGCCTTCTCACTCTTGCTCTCAACCGCCGCTGCCGGTAGCAGCTTCCCGGAATCCTTCCACTCACCATCCTGCAGATGGAAGATCCCGTGGTTGGTTCCAGCCAGAACGCTGCCGTTTGGTAGCCATGCCAGGCTGAAGACGTCACGCCCGCCAAGCCCCTGGCTCTGCTGCTCCCAGTGCAGACCACCGTCAGCGCTCATGAAGACGCCGCCCGTAGTCTTGTCGTTCACAACACCCACATAGATCGTTCCGCTATGCGGATCGGAGGTGTACGAAACAACCTGCCGCGCCGAAAAACCACTGTTCGACTGCTGGAAGGTAACGCCGCCATCTTCACTCGAAAGAACACCACCGCGATCAGTCGCCAGTAGCAGGTGGTTCGAGTTCTTCGGGTCAACCCACACGTCGTTCACAATCACGTCAGAGCCCGTAAGCCGCGCCCACGAACCGCCAGCATTCTGGGTCCGGTAAAGGCCCTCCGTCGTACCCGCATACACCGTTCCGAGAAACGCCGGGTCCTGCGTCAGCTTTCGCGTACGACGTGCGGTAGAAGGAATGCCGTTGATCTTGCGGAACTGCGCGCCACCATCCAGGCTCTTGTAGATACCCGAACACGCGCTCGCGTAAACCGTCTTCGGATGCACCGGATCGATGATGATCGAAAACACATCCGAGTCATCAATCACACCGTTCTTGATGTTCTCCCAGTGCGCTCCCCCATCCGTCGTCTTCCACGGCAGATGCCACGTCCCGGCATAGATGATGTTCGTGTCGACCGGATCAATCGCAATCGACTCAACCTCATGAATCTCCGTCGAACCGACAGGAGAAATCTGCGACCAGTGCGTGCCGTTATCGATCGAGCGGAAAACACCCTTCAACGTTCCAGCAACCAGCAGATTCGGATTCACCTCGGAACGCGCCATCGAGCGGATCGACTGGCCGCGCATCTGCGCCTGTTCATACCAGGTGCGACCGCCATCGATCGACACATACAGACCACCTTCAGGGCGATCAATCACCCAGGTGCCCACCATCAGGTGTCGAGGATCGTGAGGATCAATCAGGATATGGTCGATCACCAGGTCATCGCGCTTCGCGATCTGCGCAAGACGCGCCCAGTCATGGCCGCCATCATGCGACTCATAAACCCAGCCATTCGCTGTACCGAGAAAGAGATGCCGGGAGTCACCGGGGTCCTGCGCGATCGAACGCGCATCTCCGCCGTAAGGTCCCATAGCAAACCAGGGAACAACAGCATGAGCAGAAAGTACAGCCGCCAGGCCGAATCCCAGAAAAACGAACAAACCCAACAGCCTTGACCGCATACCTTCTACCCGATGCTCCTATATATCCACAATTTTATGCGACAGAAACTCAGACACAGCCAGAAACCCTCGAATGAGGCAAGTGGCGCTTCTTCAATCAAGCAGCAAGCCCTCATCAGGAAGACGCTGGAAGAGCATTTCTGTGAATGAAAGTACAAAGGCCGACCGGTCTCCCGGTCGGCCTTTGGCTAAGATGCAGGCCAGAGCCTACTTCTTGTGGTGACGGTGGTGGTGACCCTTTGCCGAGCGGGGGATCGCCTTCACCTTGACTTCGTCAACCGGTGTGAGACCGGTGGTGTCGAGCGTTGCGCCAGCCGGGATCAGTGTCGTCGCGCTGGTCTTGGTGCCGGCGGTGCCGGTGTAGACCGTGATGCGCGATTCATCGATGCCCTTGTCGGTGACCAGGTATGCCTTTTCGTTCACAGCACGCTCGGAAGCCTTGTGCTCAGCCATGTGCTCGCTGGGTTCAGCCGAGCCCACAACTGCCAGCTTGGCGGTCGTGTCGCGCTGTGCGCTGAGGGCGATGTCGTCAAGGCAAGCCTTGGCTTCATTGTCCACACGCGTCGGACGGCGCTTGTCGTGATCGAAGGCGATCGTGCAGAGGCTCTTGGTGACAACCGGAGCCGGTGGCGGAGCCGCAACCGTTACGGTGGTCATCTGCGAAGCCGTCTGGCCCTTATCGTCCACTGCGTTGCAGGTGACGGTGATCGTGCCAGGAGCAACACCGGTCGTTTCCAGAGCAGCCGTCGACGTGTTGCCGCTGATCGTGCCAGCAGTTGCCGAGTAGCTGTAGGTCAGAGGACGGTTCTGCGGGCTAACACCGTTCGCCGTGATGGTCGAAGGATCGCCAGGGTTCACCGTCGACGGGGTCGCCGAGCAGCCAACTGTCGGCGGCTGGAACGCGGTCACCGTGAAGGTGGTCGAGCAATCAGCAAACTGACCAGGCTTCTGGCCCTGCGAGATGTGGCCCTTCACCGTATAGGTGCCAGCCGAAAGCGTCTTCGTGTCTACCGAAGCAACGTTCGACGTGCCCGAAACCGAACCAGCGTCAGACGTCCAGGTGTAGGCAGCGTCCTTCTTGGGGTTCAGGTTGGTGCCCGTGCCGGTAACCGTGATCACATCGCCCGGGTAGATCGTTCCGGTCGGTGCCGTCACTGCGCAAGCATAGGTGACAGGCGGCGGCGGAATGATGTGGCCGAAGTGCATCAGGATACCCGAGGAGAGCTCAGCCGAACCGAGGTTCGCGCGGCCACCCAGAGTCGTTGCGGTCGGGATCGTTGTCGAAGGACCGTAGTTCAGATGCGTGTAGCGGTAGTCCGCTTCAAAGAGGCGGATGCCGAACATGTGGTTGAAGAACGGCAGATCATAGTCCATGCCGCCACCAGCCACGAGGCCTACGCCCCAGGTCCAGGGCTCGTGATAATTCGCACCCGCAGCATTGCTGTTCGGGCCGGAACCACGTACACCGCCAACCAGGCCGTGACCAAAGAGCGTGAAGTTCTGCATCGGTGCGCGGAAGATCGGACCAGCGTAACCGGAGTAGAATCCATCGCCACCGTTCGCGCTTGTGCCGTTCGGGTTCGCGAAGCCAAGAACTTCAATACCAGCGTACTTGTTGAAGTAATAAGCGCCGCTCAGTGCAGCACCCAGATCAACAGACGAGAAGTTGACGTTGGCCGGCTTTACCGTTCCATGGTTGCCCATGTACGAGTAGCCCATGAAGATATCCACGCGCGAAGGATTCGTTCCGCTCGGCGCTGGAGTTGCGGTCTGTGCGCTCAGGCTCGCTGATCCCAGGCTAACCGCACATGCAGCCAGCGCATACCGGCTGAAATTGCGAAAACGACGTTGAGACATTCGTAAATCCTCCACTCAAATAACTGCGAATAGCTTGCGGACTTCTGCGTTGTCGAACACGGCCCGCTTGCTTAGTTTGTTTGCCCACAAAGTTTACCGCATTCGATTTCAGTGTCTACAACAAAATCTTTGCGGCCCTTCAAGTTAGCACTCTACCCAAAGTCTCCTCTGGGACAAGCGATTTCCAACTGGCCCGAACCTCGGTGGTTATTGCTAACCACTGAGTTACTGCCATTCCTGGCTAAGCGAGGTTCAACGTCTGTTTGAACGTTCCACGGCTTGCCTGAATCTTTTCCTGCAACAAAGTGATCGCGTACAGCAACTGCTCAGGACGCGGCGGGCAGCCCGGCACATACACATCCACCGGAATCACCTGGTTCACACCCTGCAGCAAAGCGTAGTTGTTGAACACTCCGCCCGACGTGGCGCAAGCGCCCATCGAAATCACCCACTTCGGCTCCGGCATCTGCTCATACAGCCTGCGGATCACCGGCGCCATCTTCTGCGAAACACGTCCGGCGATGATCATCAGATCGCTCTGGCGAGGCGAAGGACGAAACACTTCGGCACCAAAGCGGGCGATGTCATACCGCGACCCGCCCATCGACATCATCTCGATAGCGCAGCACGCCAGACCAAACGTCATCGGCCAGACCGAGTTCTTACGAACCCAGTTGATCGCAGAGTCCATGGACGCCATCACGACGCCGTCCGGCAACTCACTTCCCCAGTTCACTTCAGCGACCTTGTCGCGGTTTTTGCCGAAGCTTTCCAGATTGCCGAAGAAATACCGGTCATTGCTCTGGGGCACCTCGGTGGGGCGTCCGTTAGCCGTCGTCGTGTCTGCGGAATTCTGACTCATATGCTCAGTATACGGTCGTTAGCGCGACTACCCTAGTCGATCTTCGTCCGTTTGTTACAAAACCTTTGTGTTTAGGAAGATGCCCTTTCACCTCAAAGGGTTGGTCGCAACGAGCAGGAAAACCGTTCTGATGTCATTCCAGGCAATATTTCTACTCCTGCAGGCAAAACCATCCGCACCTTGAAGCGAATCGCCATCAGCTTGCCCAGCGGAGTTCCAGCCGCCGCGCCCTGCACCACCTCATGCGGCGTCGCCTCCCAGTGGCTGGCAACCGTCGCCGCCATTTGGGCCTGGTCCGCAACACCCGGAACCAGCTCCACATTCGTCAGCTCAAGCCGAGCTTCGGGCTGCGCCACCACCAGCGACGACAACGCACCGATCGCAGAGTTGTCGTTCTTCACCACGCGACCTTCCAGCCCAGCCATCTGCTCAAAGACCTTGCGATTTGCGGCATAACGAAACTCGCGCGGGTTCCACGCACCAGCATCCTGCGCGCGAAACGCCCAGTCCGTGGAGATCAGCAACGGCGACACCGAGCGGTACGGCGGCGTCGCCACCTCGGCCCAGTCATGCGACTCGCGCACCTCCCTGCCGCCACGCATCTCCAGCACCCGAACGATCCAACCAGACGCCAGCGGCTCAAGAAAGAACTCCTGCCCTGCCGCGAACTGCCGCCGGAAAGCCTCCCCGGCCCGCACCTCACCGCTGAACGTCACCGCGGTGCACACAGCAGAGCGCTTCGGCCGCGGCGTCTCTGCAGAAGCCATCCCGTGCCAAACCACCAGAGACCCCAGCAACACCGCAGCTCTGCCTGCTCTACCGCGCATTCTCTTCAATCGCTTTCATCAGCTCTGCGCGCAGGTCTTCTGCAACCGCGGCCTTCAGGCCTTCCCCACCGGAAGACAGGTAGAACACATCGATCGCCACTTCGCCTTCGGTATCGATCAGCGCAACCTCAACGTTCAACCCCGACGCCGAAATCACCGAACTCACCGCTCGCAGCAGCCCCGGCACATCCTGCGCCACCACCTGCAGCAGCGTCGCGTTCTTGCTGGCCGTGTCGTCGAACTCGATCCGCGTCTCCACCACCACGCGCGGCGCACGCCTCCGGGCACGGCGACGGCTGTTCAGCATCGTCTCCACATTCGCCCGGCCCGCTACCAGATCGCGCACGCTCTCCACAAACCGCGCACGCTCATCCTCGTTCAACTCCAGCGTGCGGAAGATGTCCGTAAACCGGAAGCTGTCGACGACCACACCCGCAGTGTTCGCAAACGCATCCGCCGTCACAACGTTCATCCCCCACGCTGCCAGCGCAGCCGCCATGCTGGCAAACAGACGCGCGCGATCACGCGTCACCAGCGTAATTTCACTGATCGACTCGCCATGACGAAACGCAATCTGGAACGGCTCCCGCTCAAAATCGCGAGTCATCTCAAAGTGGCGGAAGATCGTCTCCGGCGGCCGGGTTTCGAGATACCGCTCCGGGAAGCCTTCCAGAAACTCAGTCGCGGCGCTCTCTCTGCCCCGCGCCAGCTCCATAATCCGCGCAATGCGCGCATCCCGATGCCGGGCTCCCGTCACGCGAATCTCTCCGGCATGAACGCGATCTTCATCCACACTGCGATCCAGTTGGTTCGCCGTCGCCATCGAAAGCCGCCACAGGTTCTCAGCCTTCCACGGCGTCAACGCATCAGGATGCACCGCCTGAATATCCGCATAGGTAAACAGCGTCAACATGCGCAGCAGCTCTGGCGTCTGCACCTTGCTCGCAAACGTCCTTACCGTCTCGGTGTCGAAAATGTCCCGGCGCAACGCAGCGGACATCTCCAGATGGTTTTCGATCAGTCGCAGCACCATGCCCGCGTCGTACGCGTCCATCTCCATGCGCGCGATCACGCTTGCGGCCATGCGTGCGCTCTCCACCGCATGGTCATCCCCCGCGCGCCCCTTGCCGGTGTCATGCAACAACGCCGCCAGGTAGAGCAACCCGGGGTTCTGCAACTCGCGGATCATCGAGCCAAACTTATTGCGCCAGTCCGGCGCACCCTTCGGCGCAGTCTGCTCAAGCCCATGCAGCGTCTCGATCAGAACAAACGTGTGCTCATCCACCGTGTACCGGTGGTACGCATCGCGGATCACCAGCGCATCAATGCCATGAAACTCCGGCAGCATCAGCTCCAACATGCCCACCGCATGCATCACGCGCAAAGCATCCGCCGCAAACTCTCCCGTCAGGATGCGCGACAACGCACGCCACAGCCCCGGCCCCTCTTCCAGCGTCGAGCTCAACAGCGGAATGCCATCGGCAATCCGCTCTTCCGTTTCAGGCGCGAGCTTCGCTCCACTCGCAGCCATCGCGGCGAAGACCGCCAGCACCACTTCGGGCTCATGCGCCGGATCAGACCCCGACACCATGCGGTCCACCATCTCAATGCGACGATCGCGCATCCGAAAGCCCGCACCGGCAGGAATCTTCAGCGACTTCGGAGACTCACCCGCCCCCAGCCGCATCCCCGTCAGTTCCGCCTCACGCGCCAGCAACCGCTCCACCGTACGCGCATGGCGGAAGTACACCCGCATCCAATACGCCGCGTCGACCGACCGTCGGCCTTCGCCAACACGGACACCAATGCCAGCCTCAGCCGCAGCATCCTGCGAACGCCACTCCAGCGTATTGTCATCCCGCTCGTGGCGATAATGCAGAAACACCCGCGTTGCGGTCAGAAACTGCAACGCCTCGCCATACTCTTCGCTGTACGCCGACGACGGCTCATGGCTGCGAACCGCTTGAATCCGCCGCAGCCACTCCGACACATGAGCATCACGCAGACCACCCGGGCAGTCCTTGATATTTGGCTCCAGGTGAAAGAGCGTGTTGCCGTACTTTCCATGCCGCTCACGCGTCAGCGCGCCCAACTCGGCCACAATGCTCTTGTCATGCTTCAGCAACCGCGGCAGGCAACGCTCGCGCATCTTCGCCAGCAGCTTTTCGTCGCCGCCGAGCCCACGAAAGTCCAGCAGGCTCAGCCCAAACTCCGGGTTGGTCGGCTCAAAACGCTCGCAATCCCCCGTCGGCCGCGACGACAAAGCGATCTTCAGCCCGCAATCCCACAGCATCTGGGAGACCCGCCGAATCGCCTCTTTCCCCACATCGGACTTCTCCACCAGGATCAGCAGATCGACATCCGAGTAAGGGAAAAGCTGGCTCCGGCCATAACCGCCGACCGCGCCCAGCGCCACGCCCGAAGCCAGCTTCGGCTCCCGCGCAACCTCTTCGCCCCACAGGCGAAGCACCAACTCATCAACGAGAGCGGTGCGCGAAGCCAGCACCGCCAAACCATCTCCAGTACGGTCAAACTCGCGACGAATGTCAGCCATCCGTCGCTCGTACTCTGCGCGCATCGTCTCGTCGTTCGTCGGTACTCTCCCTGTAAGTTCTTGCGTTGTCGTCGAAGTACCTTCTGGCCGTCGAGCCCTCTCGCCCGAACTAGAGCGCGATCTCGCCGCGCTCGTCGTTACGGATGCGGATGGCTTCATCGATCTTCGAAATGAAGATCTTGCCATCGCCAATGCGTCCCGTACGAGCTGCCGTGATGATCGCCTGAGTCGCCTTCTCCACCATATCGTCAGTGACCACGATCTCCAGCTTCACCTTCGGCAACAGGTCCACGGCGTACTCGCGTCCGCGGTAAAACTCCGTGTGGCCCTTCTGGCGGCCGTGGCCGCGTGCTTCCAGGATGGTGATGCCCGCGATACCCGCTTCTACCAACGCGTCCTTTACAGCTTCCAGCTTCGACGGCTGAATCACAGCCTCAATCTTCTGCATTGCTCTTGCTCCTCTAGTCGCTTATGGCCTGAGCCATGTTTATGCAGCTTCCCAGTCGTAGCCTTCTTCGCCATGCTGAGTAATATCCAGGCCTTCGCGTTCATCGTCTTCGCTCACGCGCAGACCAATCAGCTTATCAACAACGAAGAGGATAACGAGCGTGCCGACGATAGAAACTCCCCACGCCAACGCCACACCAACAAGCTGGTTCAGCATCTGGTGACCGTTTCCTTCGAAAAGCCCCGTCGCCTTACCGTTGCCGAAGACCGCATTGATGCCGGAGTTCGCAAACAGACCCGTCAGCAGCGCGCCCAGCGTTCCGCCCGAGCCATGCACACCAAACGCGTCGAGCGAGTCGTCATAGCCGAAGATGTTCTTCACCGTCACGACCATGTAGAAGCAGAAGACGCCGGTAATCAGGCCGATCCAAAGCGCCGACATCGGCGTCACGAAACCAGCCGCCGGCGTAATGCCCACCAGGCCAGCCACCGCTCCCGAGATACCACCCAACGCCGAAGGCTTGCCATTGCGAATCCACTCCGCCGCCAGCCAGCCGCAGGCCGCAGCAGCCGCAGCAAAGTGTGTGGCCACAAACGCGCTCGTCGCCAACCCGGAAGCCGCCAGCGCCGAACCGGCGTTGAAGCCGAACCAGCCCACCCACAGCAGGCAGGCGCCGATAAAGCTGAGCACCACCGAGTGCGGCGGCATCGGCTTCTGCGGATACCCAAGACGCTTGCCAAGGTACAGGGCCGTCACCAGAGCGCTCACGCCCGAGGTCACGTGAACCACCGTTCCGCCGGCAAAGTCCAGACACGGGAACCGCCCACCCGCAACGTTCAGGAAGCCACCCACGCCCCACACCATGTGCGCCATCGGCGAGTACACGATGATCGACCACAGGATCAGGAACACCAGCATCGCAGAGAACTTCATGCGCTCCGCAAACGCGCCCGTGATCAGCGCAGGCGTGATGATCGCGAACATCAACTGGTAGACCATAAACGTCTGCGAAGGAATCGTCGCCGCATACGGCCCCGGCGCTACACCCACACCGCGCAGAAACACGTTCTGGAAGCCGCCGATGAACGGTGCAAGATGTCCGGATCCCGGCGCAAACGCCAGCGAGTAGCCAAACAGCGCCCACAGCACCGTGATGATCGCCATCATGGCAAACGTCTGCATCATCGTCGCCAGAATGTTCTTCTTGCGCACTAGGCCGCCGTAGAACAGGGCCAGTCCCGGTCCGCTCATCAGAAGCACAAGCGCAGCAGAAACCAGCATCCACGCGTTATCGCCTGCGCTCTGCGCGCTGGCAATCGCCGTAGCGTTCGCCGCATTCGCCTTCTCCAGCGCCGCCAGACGATCCACAGGAACGGTAGCCGCCGTTTGTGCCCAGGCGTGCCCCATTGACAGCATGACTGCGGCCGCCGCCATCACGCGATTCCGCTTCGTTGATCCCAACAACTTGCCACTCCAACCCATCTGTACCATCACCTTTCGCCGGCGAAAGCCGAATGGAAGGCCTCACCCGCTACGCTCTAAAATCAAGCGCAGGAAAGACGATCCGCGCCTCCGGAAAAGACCCATACTGCGACCGGAAACGCTCTGTTTGAGAAATCAGTTGGGTTTACTCTACAACACCGTAACCGCCTTGCTCGTTTTCCACGCACCCGGAACCGCCCCACCCCCGTCAAAACAACTGTCAGCGCATGAGGCGTGTCCAAGGCTGGACGCTCCGCAACCTCCTCTGCGACAATCCGTTTCAGTCACAAGCCGGTTCTAGCGTTGTCCCTCCAGCCCGACGCCACAATCGCAAGTCCCCCTTCAGGAGCATCAAATGAAGACCGTCAAGATCGGAAACCGCGAGCTCGGCCCGGGTCATCCTTGCTACGTCATCGCCGAAATCGGCATCAATCACAACGGCGATATCGACCTCGCCAAGCGCCTCATCTCCGTTGCCGTGGCCGCCGGTTGCGACGCCGTCAAGTTCCAGAAGCGCACCGTTGAAGTCGTCTACACCGAGAAGGAACTCTCCACTCCGCGCCCCAACCCGTTCGGTGAAACCAACGGCGACCTGAAGCGCGGCCTCGAGTTCGACGAGCACGACTACGCTGAAATTCAGTCCTTCTGCAAGCAGGTCAAGATCGACTGGTTCGTCTCTCCGTGGGATGAAGCCTCCGTCGACTTCATGGAGCAGTTCGACACCCCCGTCTACAAGATCGCCTCCGCCTCGCTGACCGATGACAACCTGCTCCGCCACATCCGCAAGACCGGCAAGCCCGTCATCGCGTCCACCGGCATGAGCACCTACGCCGAAATCGACCACGCCGTCGAAGTCCTCGGCAAGGACAATCTCATCCTCATGCACACCACCTCCACCTACCCGGCGAAGTACGAGCAGCTCAACCTGAAGGCCATTCCCTCCATGATCGAGCGCTACGACATCCCCGTCGGCTACTCCGGCCACGAAACCGGCATCCCCACCTCCGTGGCCGCCTCCGTGCTCGGTGCCTGCTGCGTCGAGCGCCACATCACCATGGACCGCGCCATGTGGGGCTCTGACCAGGCCGCTTCGCTGGAGCCAAACGGCATCAGCCGCCTCGTCCGCGACATTCGCCTCTGCGAACAGTCCATGGGCGACGGCGTCAAGAAGGTCTACGACGAAGAAGTTCCCGTGATGAAGAAGCTTCGCCGCGTCGGCGCTGCAGTCTAACGCACCGTTCCACTGGAAAAAAGAAACGGCGTCCGGAACACTCCGGACGCCGTTTCCATTCCCACACATGTCTTCGCGAAGGTGTTACAGGGCAAGCTCCGGCGACGCCGCTGCACTGCGAAGCTGCTTCCTGCGATACAGGTCAATATCGCTCGCGTGAACAAGCTCCGCATAGCTGCTCTCGGCCCGCGGAACCGTTGTGTAACGACCAATAGAGACCGACAGAGCATACCGCGACTTGTCATGCGTGCGCAGATCGAGCTGACTCATCTCTTCATCGATACGGCGAATAACACGGTCCGCTATTTCTTCAGAAGAGTCGACCAGCAGCAGCATAAACTCGTCACCGCCCGTCCGAACGGCGAGGTCCTGCATCCTGATCGCACGCTTCAGCACCGACGAAACACCCAGCAGGGCGGCGTCCCCGATCATGTGTCCATACTTGTCATTGATGATCTTGAATTGATCGATGTCCACGGTCAGCAACGTGAGCGGCACAGCCTTGCGAGCAGCCCAGGCCAGCTCCCGTGGTGCCATCAGCTCAAGCGCCCGGCGGTTCAACAGCCCCGTCAGCGGATCGGTCATCGCCAGCGCACTCAACTCGCCACGCGTACGCTGCATGTCCATCCACAGGAAGCAGAGACACATCCCTGCAATCAGCACAACACCCGTCCAGCGAACATTCCCTGGCATATGCGCGCCTCGCAGCGTCGCAACAAGGAACAGGAGGCTGTTCACAATGTGCGCAAGAAACAGCCCGGCCATCGTCCGTGCAGGGATCAGAATCTCCGGCCTCTTTGCCTTGAACAGCAGAACCACGAGGGGAGCCAGGAACAGAGGCATCGCAATGGACGCAACCAGAATTCGACGGGCCAGGAACGGGATGTCGCAGGTGTAATACGCCAGCGCTCCCGTCGTGATCACGGTAAGCACGATGTAGTACGGGATAACGCGCCCCGGGTACTCCACCAGAAGGGCGACCGCCTTGCCAAGGCATACAACCATCAGGAGGAAGAAGAAATTACCTGCCACGATCGTGAAAATTGGTGGCCACACGTCCCGGAACGACAACAGCCCCAGACCCAGCGCACCGAGCATGGTGCCGACAAAAAACCAGCGAATGCTCGCGTTTGCATCAGGCATGCGGCTTGTCTGATGTGCCAGTAGCACCACCAGTCCAAGTACGAGCAGCATGCACGATTGCAGTTGTAATACAGAATGAATATCCATGAGAGCAGATACAGTCTAGATGCTCCCGACGCCAGAAACTAAAGAAACCGCATACACTTGCCCCATGCCGTTGGACGAACGACTCCGCAACCTCACCGCCGTCGCCTTTGACGTCGATGGTGTCCTCACCGATGGGCGCCTCACCTGGACCGCAGGCTCTGCCGAAGAAGCAAAGAGCTTCGCCTTCAACGACATCATGGGCATCTCGCTTCTTCGCCGCCTCGGCATCAAGCTCGCGCTGATCTCCGGCGAGCCATCTCCTCTCGTAGACCGCTACGCCGAGAAGCTGCGCCTCCACTTCGTCCGCAAAGGAACACGCGACAAGGCCACCGCCCTGCGCGACTTCGCCGACACATTCTCCCTCGACCTCTCCACCACCGCCTTCTTCGGAGACGACGTCAACGACCTCTTCGCCATGGACATCGCAGGCCTCTCCTGCTGCCCGGCCAACGCCGCCGCCGAAGTCCGCGAGTACATCGCCGCAGCCGGTGGCTTCATCGCTCCCAACGATGGTGGGGCCGGTGCCGTCCGCGACTTTGCCGACGCCATCCTCAAAGCCCGTAACCTCCGCGGCCGAGACGTCTTCCTTCTTCATCCGCCCGAGTAACCGGCCGCCTCGCTACCTCCGTCCCAACCCGATAGACACAGGCTGATAGCCCAAACCGACATCACAAACACCGAGATCATGAAGCTTACCGATTACGTCTTCCAATTCGTCGCCGACAAAGGCGTCAAGCACGTCTTCCTCGTCACCGGCGGCGGTGCCATGCACCTCAACGCCTCGCTCGCGCAGAACGACCGCCTCGAAGCCATCTGCAACTCGCACGAGCAAGCCTCGGCCATGTGTGCCGAGAGCTACGCCAAGGCTGTCAACGACCTCGGTGTCTGCCTCGTCACCACCGGCCCCGGCGGCACCAACGCCGTCACCGGCGTAGCCGGCGCATGGCTTGACTCCACGCCCACGCTCTTCCTCTCCGGCCAGGTCAAGCGCCCCGACCGCATGTTCGACGCCGTCACCGGCAAGCCCCTCGGCATGCGCCAGCTCGGTGTGCAGGAAGTCGACATCACCTCCATCGTCGCGCCCATCACCAAGTACGCGAAGGTCATCACCGAGCCGCTCGACATCCGTTACGAGCTCGAAAAGTGCTACTACCTCGCCATGAACGGCCGCCCCGGTCCCGTCTGGCTCGACATCCCGCTCGACGTACAGGCCGCTCCCATCCCCGAGCCCTCCGAGCTCCGCTCCTTCGACCCCAGCGAGCATGAAGCCGCACAGGCCAACGCCAACCTCAAGGACGAGGTCGCCCGCGTCGTCGCCGAACTGCAAAAAGCTGAGCGCCCCCTGCTCTTCGTCGGCAACGGCACCCGCCTCGCCAAGGCAGAATCGCTCTTCACCGAGCTGCGCCTGCTCCTCGACGTACCTACTGTAGCCACCTGGTGTGCGGCTGACCTCGTTCCCTCCGACGTCCCCACCTTCGTCGGCCGCCCCGGCAACGTCGCCGCTCGCGGTGCCAACTTCGCCCTGCAGAACTGCGACTTCCTGCTCGTCCTCGGTTCGCGCATGGACATGGCCATCACCGGCTACGCTCCACAGAACCTCGCGCGCGAGGCCCACAAGATCGCCGTCGACATTGACCCCTCCGAGCTTCAGAAGCTCTACCCGCACCTGCAGCAGCCCATCGTCTCCGACGCCCGGGCGTTCCTCACCGAACTCCTCGCTCAGCTCAAGGCCCTCAAAACTCCGCTCGACCACTCCCTCTGGACCGACTGGAACAACCGCGCCGCCGACTGGAAGGTCCGCTATGGCGTCGTCACCGACGAGCACCGCAAGCCCGAAGGCCTCGTCTCCATCTACAACCTTGCCGAGGTCATCGGCACCGAGTCCAAGCAGGAAGACAAGATCGTCTCCGGCTCCTCCGGCTCCGGCATCGAGATCTTCCTCCTCGCCTGCCCCACACGCAGCGGCCAACGCCTCTTCCACACCGCAGGCCTCGGCTCCATGGGCTACGGGCTCCCCATGGCGCTCGCCGTATGCATCGGCTCCAACCGCCAGCGCACCATCCTCGTCGATGGTGACGGCGGCTTCCAGTTCAACATTCAGGAGCTAGAAACCGCTCGCCGCCTCAACCTGCCCGTGAAGCTCTTCGTCCTCAACAACGACGGCTACGCTTCCATCCGCGCCTCGCAGCAGGCCTACTTCGGCAGCGCGCAGATCGGTGCCAACGCAGCCACCGGCCTCACCGTGCCAGACCTCTCGAAGATCGCCGCCAGCTATGGCATCGCCTCCGTCGTCATCGAAGACCAGACCAACCTCCGCGAAGACGTCCGCAAGGCCCTTGAGATCGACGGCCCAGTCGTCATCGACGTCCGCGTCATCCCCGACGAGATCCGCGCACCCCGCCTCCAGAGCTACCAGAAGGAAGACGGCAGCTTCGTCTCCAAGCCGCTCGAAGACCTCTTCCCCTTCCTCTCCCGCGAAGAGTTCCTCGAGAACATGATCATCAAGCCGCTCGAAGAGTAGCTCCCCCGCAACCCCGCGGACGCTCCCAACGGGGAGCGTCCCTTTCTCCTCGCAAGCGACGCATTCCCATACCGCCTTTTCCGCCCTTCTGCATCCAAACGAAGAGCAAACGCGGCACCATTACACTGTTCCCAGGAATTCTTTGATGACTCAATCCATCGGCACCGTTCTCGTCGTCGGCTCCACCGGCCAGCTTGGCACCGCTCTCTGCGCTCAACTCGGCTCGCGCGCGATCCCTGCCGCCCGACGCCAGCTCACGCCCGAAACCGTGCACGCCGACCTCGAACAGCTCGCCGCGGACCCTGCCGCCGCCGAGCGCCTCATCGCCGAGCACAAGCCCTCCGCCGTAATCTGCGCCGCCGGCGCCACCGACGTCGAGCGCTGCGAGTCCGACAACGCCTGGGCCTCCGCCGCCAACCACCTCGGCCCGCTCGCGCTCGCTCGCGCCGCCCGCAACATCCCCTTCGCCTTCCTCTCCACCGACTACGTCTTCGACGGCGCCGCCGGGCCCTACGCAGAAACCGACGCCACCCGTCCGCTCTCCGTCTACGGCCGCACCAAGCTCGAAGGCGAACTCGCCGTACTCGACGAGCACCCCAGTGCGCTCGTCCTCCGCACCACCACCGTCTACGGCCCCGACCCGCAAAAGAAGAACTTCCTCTACACCCTCAGTCGGGTCCTCAACTCCGGCGGCACCATGCGCTGCCCCACCGACCAGCTCGCCACACCCACCCACGTCGAAGACCTCGCCACCGCCACGCTCGCGCTTCTGGAGCAAGGCTCCGCCGGCCTCGTCCACGTCGCCGGTCCAGAGTTCCTCTCCCGCTACGACTTCGCCCTGCAGGCCTGCGACATCCTCGGCCTCGACACCACAAACGTCGTCGCGCTCACCACGCCTGAGCTCAACCAGAAAGCCGATCGCCCGCTCCTCGGCGGCCTCCGCATCGACACCCTCAACGATCTGCTCGGCCGCAGGATCATGCGCTCCCCCGCCGAAGGCATCCTGAGCTGGAAAGAGTCCCTGGCCGCCGGATGATCCGCACCACCGCCCAGCCCCGGCTCTGGCACCGCGCCAAAGACCTCTTCCCTCCAGGACAGGTCCTGCGCTACCTCGCCGTCGGCGTCGTAAATACCCTCTTCGGCTACGGACTCTTCGCGCTCACGCTCTACCTGCTCACACACGCGCTGCCCTCGCACTGGCTTGCGCTCACCGCCGTGCTGGCGTCCATCATCTCCACGCCGCTCAACATCACCATCTCGTACTTCAACTACAAGCTGTGGGTCTTCAAGACCCGCGGCAACCACCTGCAGGAGTGGCTCAAAGCTTTCGGCGTCTACGGCGTCAGCATGCTTCCCGGCCTGCTCGCGCTCTCTGCTCTCACCCGTCTCTTGCAATATGTCCTGCACAGCCATGAGCCCTTCGGCAAAGGCACCGCAGGCTACCTCGCCGGAGCCATCACCACCGGCTTCTCCGTCATCCTCGGCTTCATCGGACACCGCAAGGTCACCTTCCGCCAGAAGCCCTCAACGCCAGCCGACTGACTCGGCTACACTTACCCCCAGTGGCAGACAAGAAGACTATCTCCATCATCACGCCCTGTTTCAACGAGGAAGGCAACGTCCTGAACCTCTATAACCAGGTTCGCGACGTGATGACCCAGCTCAATGATCGCTACGACTACGAGCACATCTTCATCGACAACGCCTCGCGCGACAACACCGTCGCCATCCTGCGCCTGATCGCAGCCGAGGACCCCAACGTGAAGATCATTCGCAACTCGCGCAACTTCGGCCACATCCGTTCGCCCATCCACGGCCTCTTCCAGGCCCGTGGCGACGCCATGATCGGCATCGTCGCCGATCTGCAGGACCCGCCGCCCATGATTCTCGACCTCGTCCGCGAGTGGGAGAACGGAGCGTACTGCGTCATCGGCATCAAACGCACCAGTGAAGAAGCCTCGCTCATGTTCTGGCTCCGCAAGCAGTACTACCGGCTCGCCGAGCGTCTCTCCTCTATCGAAACCATCCAGAACTACACCGGCTTTGGCCTCTACGACCGCAAGGTCGTCGATCTCGTGCGCTCCTTCGACGACCCCTACCCGTACTTCCGCGGTCTCATCGCCGAAATCGGCCTGCCCACCGTCAAGCTGCTCTACGACCAGCCCGCCCGCAAGTTCGGCGTCACCAAGAACAACTGGTACACGCTCTACGACATCGGCATGCTCGGCATCATCAACCAGTCGAAGGTACCGCTGCGTCTCGCCACCTTCGCCGGCTTCTTCGGTGCGGTCCTCTCGTTCCTCATCGCCTTCGGCTACCTCGCCGCCAAGCTCATCTTTTGGAACACCTTCACCGTCGGCGTCGCGCCCATGATCATCGGTGTCTTCCTCATGCTTTCCATCGTGCTCATCTGCCTCGGCATCATGGGTGAGTACGTCGGCGCCATCTACACCCAGTTGCAGCACCGCCCCTACGCAGTTGAGCTCTTCCGCGAAAACTTTGACCACGGCTTCGGCCCCGCCCGATCCGCCCCCGTCACCCTGAACGGCCTCACCGCAGGCAATCCCCTCACAACACCCACCACCAAATAGCCCTACCCCCTACTTCCTGGAGCTCCATGATCGACCTCGTCAAAAAGCAACTGCAGCAATCCATCGACACCATGACCAAGGTCCTCGCGGACGACTCCATCCACGCCACCGTCGTGGAAGCCGGACGCATCACCGCCGAAAGCATGAAGGCTGGCGGTAAGCTTCTCGTCTGTGGCAACGGCGGCTCCGCAGCAGACGCTCAGCACCTTGTCGCCGAGTTCGTCTCACGCCTCACCGTCGATCGTCCCGCGCTGCGCGCCATCGCGCTCACCACCGACACCAGCATCCTCACCGCCATCGGCAACGACTACCACTACGACAACGTCTTCGAACGCCAGGTCGAAGCTCTCGGTCGCCCCGGTGACGTCCTGCTCGCCATCTCCACCTCCGGCAACTCGAAGAACTGCGTCAAGGCCCTCAAGCTTGCTCGCGAAATGGGCCTCCACACCGTCGCCTACACCGGCAACGACGGCGGAGCGATGAAGCCCCTCGCCGACCTGAACGTCATCATCCCCTCCTCCGTCACGATGAACATTCAGGAGTCCCACATCGCCCTCGAGCACATCTACTGCATGATCGTCGAGCGCTTTTACTTCGGCGAAGGCTTCGGCAAGAAGCCCCAGCACCTCGCCGAATAACTCCTCACACGCTTTTCTTGCAGCAACCGATGCGATAGCGTGAAGCCATGCCCCTTCGCGCTATCGCATTGCTGTTTGCCGCAGCCCCCTTCCCGGAGCCGAATTTTGCGAATCCGCTCAATCCACAGGCGCTGCTGAAAGACTGCAAGTGATGGCTATCTCTTATCGCGCAGCCCAAACCCTCATCAAGCGTGGCGACGAAGCAGGCTTTCGCGCCGCAATCGCCGCTGGTCTCGATCCTCAACTCAAGAACCAGAACGGCTGGACGCTTCTCATGCTCACCGCCGTCGAAGGCAACCTGGCCCTCGCCCAGGTTCTCTTTGACAAGGGCGTCTCCACCAACCTCAAGAACAGCAAGGGCGAAACCGCTCTCGCTATCGCCGAGGGCAAAGGCTTCACCGATTTCGCCGCGTTCCTCCGCAGCCAGGGCGCAAGCTAAGCTCTAACGCTTCGTCGACATCACGCCGACCTGCTGCGGCTGACCGTCCGAAGGCCCAATCGCTCCCGGAACCTGCGTCAAAGCCTTCGCCTCCGTCTGGCCGTCCTTCGCAGGCCAGACGAACGTTGCGTCAGGATGCCAGCGGCCCTTCGCGTCCTTCACCATCGGCACAAGGCTCGGCCTCGCCCCAAACGGCGAGTGTCGGTCATTGCCAAAGAACGTCGACCACATCCGCCCCTGCTTATCGCGGAAGAAGTTCGCATGCCCTGCATGGGGCACCGCCAGATAGCGCTCGCTCCACGGCCCGTTCAGGGACTTCGCCGTCGCGATGTAGGTGTTGTACTCTCCGAGCACAAAGTCCGCAACGCACAGGTTATACGCGTCGCCGTCCTTGAACAGGGACACCCCCTCAAAGCCAACCTCGCGCCCGCTCGCACTGGTGATGTGCCGCATCGGCTCCGCCAGCCCGCTCATGTCCGGCTTCATCTTCGCAATCCAGCCGCCGCCGTTCAGGAAGTACACACTGCCATCCGTGTCCTGAAACAACGATCCGTCGATGCCCGTGCTCAGCGGTTCATCTGGCTTGATCGCAATCTCATACGGTCCTTCCGCCTTCCCGCTCGTGCTCTTCAGCAGCGTCGTGCCGTGCCGCGGTACCGAGAACGGAATCCAAAACGTCCCGTTGATCGCATGAATCTCCGGAGCCCACAGCGGCCGAAACGGCTCACCATCCCGCATCGTCACCGGCTTCATCCACGTTCCGTCGCGGTCAATATTCCACACAACCGTGGATTGCCTCGGTTTGTCTTTTACGGGGCTCCAGTGCCACAAATCCGGCGATTTCCAGACACTCAAATCGGCCGTTACGACCATCATTTCGGGCCCGCCCGTCGTTCCGGTCATGTAATACACCCCGTCTGGAGCCAAAACTATCGAAGTATCCCGCAAAAACTGGTCAAATAACGGCTCAATATGCGGAAACGCCATGCCAGACTGCTCTTTCGATGCCCACCCGACCGGTTCGGCCAACGCTTCGCGCGTATGCAGCAACAACACCGCCTCACCCTTCAACTGCAGCCCAGCACCAACCGTAACTCTTAGATCCAGAGTCACTTCCGCCGGATTTAGAAGCTTCGCCAACCTGCCACTGTCAAACGCTTTGCCCTTCAGAAACTCCGCCGGAACCCACTTCGCCGCCTCCTCACCAGCCGCCATCGGACGCGCCTTCGCCGCGTCCAGCGTCAACTCCACCGCACCGTGGCTCTCCAAATCTCCAGCAAATGCAAACTCATCCACCCCGGCGTCCGCAGCAAAGTTCGGCACAGGAACGCGGTACTCCGCCCAGGAACGGCGATTCTCCGAGCCCTGCCCGGCCTGCCCCTTGATAAAGCTTGCCTCCGGAGCCGGCAGCGTCAATCCATCGCCTGGCAGCGGGTTCTGGGTATGCCTCCCATGCGGATAACTTGGGGAAAAACGCAGAGCTATCCAGTGCGCGTCCAACACTTCCACAGCAGGCTTCTGCGCCTGCGCCGCACCCACCAACGACAAAATTGAGACAGAGAGAACAAGACGAAGAGACAGTGGCGATCGCATTGCCAGACAGCATATCAATCCGCCCTGACCTCTGGCTTTGCGTATGCTTCTCAGGTAACAACATCTTGAGAATCATGAGCATCCCAGTATCACGGAGTGTGATTTATGAAACGTACGCTGCTTTCGATCGCATCAATGGTTTTCCTGCTGGCATCTTCCGGCCTGGCCTGCGCCCAGTACGGCCAGAATGCGCCCTTCCCGCCTCCCGGTGGTGATTGGAACTACCGCAACGGCCCCGGCCAGTGGGGCCCGGACTGGGATCGCCGTCCGCCACCGCATCGCGGTGCCTGCTTCTTCACCGACGCCCACTTCCGTGGCCATCGCTTCTGCGTTCGCTCGGGTGACCGCATTCCCGATCTTCCCGGCGGTTACGACCACAGCATCTCCTCCATCCAGGTCTTCGGCGGAGCAAGCGTGCAGGCCTTTGCAGGACGAGGCTTCCGCGGCCCGCAAGCTCAGTTCGGTATGGTCGACGATCTCGGCTGGAGCAGCAAAGGCCCCCGTCGCGGATGGAACGACCGAATCAACTCCCTCATCGTGAACTAAACACCTCAGCAATAAAGAGAACGGCGCGCACTTTGCAAAGTGCGCGCCGTTCTTCTTTCTCACTTGAAGACTGGTTAGAAAGCGACCTGCAAGGAACTCGAGATAGTCCGCGGAGCACCAAAGTGCGCCGTGTTCGCGCTCGCGTTTGTACCGGTAATATCACCCGCCGCAATCGTCGAGTAGTAGTGCGTGTTTCCGAGGTTGTTCGCTGTGAATCGCAGCGTCGCCATCTTCGACCACACGCGACGACCGTAGCGGAAGCCAAGGTCAACGGTTTGGAAACCTTCCGTCGAGTTCAGGTTCTGATCATCCTGAGGACGCCGTCCCGTGAACTGCCAGTCACCCGTAATGGAAAGGTTCGCCACACCCGGCACACTGTACTCGCCGTACAGGTTCGAGTGGTAGCCCGGGATGCCGACAAAACGCTTGCCGTCCGTCGCCGCAATGCCTGTATCGTTCAACCGGGCATTCAACGCCGTGAAGCCGCCGTTCAGCAGCAACCGCTTCCACAGCAGCGTCTGACCGGAGATCTCCGCACCATAGTTCACCTGCTCGCCCACAATCTTGAAGATCGTGCCTGTGCCGCCGGTGTTCGCCACCGTGTTCGCAAAGGGGCGCTCAAGACGGAATAACGACGCAGTCAATGTGGCTTGGGGTAACGCCGTCTTGTAGCCGACCTCCCACTCCTTGGAGCGATACGGAGCCAACGCCTGCCCCGCGTTCACCGTGCCGCCGGGAGCAATATCGCCCTGCTGCAGAGCGCTTGCATACGTCGCATACGCCGTCATCGTCGACGTCGGCTTGAACATTACGCTCGCCGAAGGGCTGATGCCGTTCTTGTTCGACCCACCTGAACGCACAAAGACGGAGCTGAAGTTGTCATCGCCAATCCAGTCCTGGCTCGCCGCCAGACGCACGGCAAAGAACTTCGGGAAGGTGATGAGGTCAGCCAGGCTAAAGCCCTGCTGATGCACCACCGCCGACTGGTACAGCCCCTTGTTCGTCGGCAACCCCACAGACGGAGCCGCGAACTGCTTCGGTGCGTTCACATTCGCTGTCCCCAGCAAGAGGCTGCCTGCAGAGGGCTTTGTGTACGCGTACTGGTTGAAGCGGTATCCCTGGCTGGCCACCACAACATCCTGCTTCAGGCCCCAGCGCTGCACCACCCCGGTAAGGTAGCCCAGATCACTTTCCACGCCAAAGCGCGGCGCAAACCCTGCCGAAAGGGAGGTCGAGTAGTTGCCCGTGTTCGACGTGATCGTGTTCACCGGCGTGTCGATAAAGCGATCAAGCCGCTGCGCCAGTCCGCCCATCATCGCGTGCCAGTTTGGCGAGAACTCATGCAGCAGCCGCGTGCTCGCACTCTGCGTCGTCAGGTTCACGCCCGCATACGCCTGCCCGAAGCCAAGCTTCGTCGGGTCCGGTGCCTTCGGCAGAAGGAAGCTCGGCGAAGGCTGCTGCGTCGTTCCTGCAATCGCCGTATTCTGCCCGTAGCTGAACCAGCCCGGATAGCCGCGCTGCACCAGGTCGTACGCGCTGTAATGCGCGTCGAGCGTCGTGCGATTGGTGAAACGCGCATCGACGGCAAGCTCGGCCAGACGCCGACGCAACCGGCTCTGCTCCACCCACATCGTGCCATCACCAAACAACAGGTTTGCTCGATAGCCGAACCACTTCTTCGCACCCAGACGGTCGCCAGCATCCAGCAGGATGGTTCCCACGCTCTTCGCATCCTGCTCCAGGAACAGGTTCGTCACCCTGTGCTCAGGCGCGCGCTTCAACACAAAATCAAACGTGCCGGAGGGGTTTGCCGGGCCATACATCGCACCGCCCAAACCGTTCTGCACCTGCAGCGTCTCATACTGCTCCATCGGGTTGCCGCCGGTGATCGCCATCGCCATGCCGTCCATGCGGGTGTTCTGCGCGATCGCGCCCTGGAAGCCACGCGTCGCCGGACGCAACACCTCCGGCCCCTGCTGCTCGGTGTACTCCACCAATGGCAAAAACTTCATCGCATCCTTGAAGCTCTTCACCTGCGTGTTCACGATCAACTGGCTCGGCATCGTCGTGATCGTGTACGGCTGGTTCACAATCGGCTGCGTTCCCAGCACGCCCGGATCAACGGCCTGCGTAGCGTACGCCGCATCCGGCGATCCATCCGCATTTGCCGTCACGGTCACGGACGTCTTCACTTCCGACTTGCTCTTCGTTACGTCTGTCTTGTTCTGCGCCGCGGCACTCACCGCTGCCAGACAAACCACTCCCCAAACGCCCGCCGTACGGCGTCCCTGCCCTATCTTCTTCGCCACTATCTCTCTCCAAAGGCCACCAGGGGCCAAACGCACAGGCGATGCTTTCCACTTCAGGAAGCCTAAACATCGCCCAGCGACAATTATTCAATTTTAGACGAATCCAGACGTATAGCAATACGATGCGCCGGAGCTGCGGGCGTGCAGGCCAGAAGAAACAGCCAACGGCGGGATATCCTGTAACCGTTTACGCCATGCCCAACAAGCCGCTCGCCCACGAAGACCTCGCCCACATCCTCACGCACACACGCGCGAGCTTCGAGAGACTGCGCAGCTCCCGCATCTTCCTTACCGGAGGCACCGGCTTCTTCGGCCACTGGCTGCTCGAATCGATCCTGCACGCAGACCGCGAGCTCTCCCTCGGCGTCCGCATCACAGCTCTGACTCGCAGCGCGGAAGCCTTCCGGGAACGCTCTCCGCACATCGCCAAGCACCCCGCCGTGACGCTTCTCGAAGGCGATATTCGCTCCTTCGCGCTGCCAGCAGAAGAGTTCACGCACGTTCTGCACGCAGCCACGGACTCCACCGGCGCTCAGTCCAACGCACCGGCGTACGCGCTCGCCGAATCGATCCTCGAAGGCACCCGTAACCTGCTGCAACAGCTCAACCGCACCTCCCCGACACGGCTGCTCTATATCTCCTCCGGCGCGGTCTACGGCCGCAGCACCACCCTGCCCTTCACACCGGAAACCTACACCGGCGCGCCTGATCCGCTGCAGCTCGCCAGCTCCTACGACGAAGCCAAGCGCATGGCCGAGCACCTCTGCATTGCCTACACGCACAACAGCCCGATCGCCCCTGTCATCGCCCGCTGCTTCGCCTTCGTCGGCCCGCACCTTCCGCTTGACCAGCACTTTGCTATCGGCAACTTCATCGGCTCCGCGCTCCGCAACGAACCGATTCACATCAAAGGCGACGGCACTCCCCGCCGCTCCTGGCTCTACATGGCGGACCTCGCCATCTGGCTCTGGACGCTGCTTACGAACGGCACACCTGACCGCGCCTACAACGTAGGCTCCGGCGAAGCCTACACGATTGCAGAAGCTGCGCAGCTGACCGCTGACACACTCTCCCCGGGGCTCGCGATCCAGATCGACGGCACACCCAGGCTGGATGCGCCCCTGAATAGCTACGTCCCTGACGTAGACCGCGCACGCGACGAACTCGGTCTCGCCGTCACCATCCCGCTTGCTGAAGCACTTCTCCGCAGCGCGGCATGGCATAAGCCATAACGCAAAAAGGAACGGCGCAGCCAAAGCCACGCCGTTCCTAAGCTCTCCCCTCTAACCTCTACACCACCAGCAGCCCAGCTTTCGCCTTCTCCGCGAACGCGATCATCTGCTCTGCGATGTAGGTCAGCATCTCGTCGTTCAGTCCAGGGAATACGCCGATCCAAAAGACCTGATTCATCACCCAGTCTGTGTTCGTCAACTCGCCCACCACACGAAACGCAAGCCCTTCGTACGCAGGCTGGCGAACCATATTTCCCGCAAAAATATTCCGCGTTCCCACCTTCGCAAGATCCAACGCCCTGGTCATCTGGTCGCGCGTGAACGGCGCCGACTCCTTTACGCCGATAGGAAAGCCAAACCAACTAGGGTCAGCACCTTCGGTCGCTTCCGGCAGCACCAGAAACTCTTCCAGCGGCTTCAGCGCAGCCTTCAGAAAGGTGAAGTTTGCCTTACGCTTTGCGATAAAGCCCTCAAGCTTGTCCATCTGCCGCACGCCAAGGGCGGCCTGCATATCGGTAGCCTTCAGGTTGTAGCCCACATGCGAGTACGTGTACTTGTGGTCATACCCGCACGGCAACGTACCAAGCTGCCAGTCGAAGCGCTTGCCGCAGGTGTTGTCCACGCCCGGTTCGCACCAGCAGTCACGGCCCCAGTCGCGGAAGCTGTCGATCAACACCTGTAGCGCGGGCTTATTCGTCAGCACCGCACCACCTTCGCCCATCGTGATGTGGTGCGCGGGATAGAAGCTCACCGTGGCGATATCGCCAAACGAGCCGACCTTCTTTCCCTTCCACTCCGAGCCCAACGCATCGCAGCAATCTTCGATCAGCCACAGGTTGTACTTCTGGCAGAACGCCGTGATCGCGTCCAGGTCGAAGACATTGCCCAGCGTGTGCGCAATCATCACAGCCCCGGTCTTCTCGCTGCGGGCCTCTTCCAGCTTCGTCACATCGACTTCGTAGTTTGGCAGCGTCACGTCCAGAAATACCGGCACAAGCTGGTTCTGGAAGATCGGATTCACCGTCGTCGGAAAGCCGCATGCCACGGTAATCACTTCGTCGCCCGGCTTCAACTGCCGCTCGCCCAGCTTTGGCGAGGTGAGCGCACTCAGCGCCACCAGGTTCGCGCTCGAACCTGAGTTCACCAGGCTTGCCGAACGCACGCCGACAAACCGCGCCAGCTTGCGCTCGAACTCCTTCGCCCAGCGCCCGGTCGTGAACCAGCCATCGAGCGCCGCATCCACCACTGCGGCCATGTCTTCGCCGTCGATCACCTTGCCGGAGACAGGCACGACGCTGGTGCCCGCAACGAATGGTTTCGCCGCAAACTGCTCGGCATGGAACTCTTTCGTAAGAGCAAGAATCTGTTGGCGGAGGTCGTTAGCGCGTGAAGTCATGAAGGCCTCTTCAGGATATCAGCCACCTCCCGCCCGCACTGCCGTATGATGTTCAGCATTAGAGGACGGATTTTCGAACGCATGAAAGCAGTTATTCTTGCCGGCGGACTCGGCACCCGGATCAGCGAAGAAACCAGCCTGCGCCCCAAGCCCATGGTTGAAATCGGCGGACGCCCCATCCTGTGGCACATCATGAAGATTTACTCGCAGCACGGCATCAACGACTTCATTATCTGCTGCGGATATAAAGGCTATGTCATCAAGGAGTTCTTCGCGAACTACTTCCTGCATACCTCTGACGTCTCTTTTGACATGCAGCAGAACAAGATGACGGTGCTCAACTCCGAAGCCGAGCCCTGGCGCGTCACACTCGTCGACACCGGGTCGGAAACCGGCACGGGTGGCCGCCTTCGCCGCGTCAGCAAGTACCTCGAAAGCGAAGACACCTTCTGCATGACCTACGGAGACGGCGTCGCCGACGTCGACATCACGGCCTCCATCGCCTTTCACAAGCAGCACGGCAAGGCCGTCACGCTTACCAGCGTGCAGCCCGTAGCCCGCTTCGGCGCACTCGGCCTCAAAGACACTCAGATCTACTCCTTCCAGGAGAAGCCCAAGGACGAAGGCGGCTGGATCAACGGCGGCTTCTTCGTTCTCTCGCCCAAAGCCATCGACGCCATCTCCGACGACGCCGAGATGTTTGAACGCGAGCCCATCGAAGCCCTCGTGGCAAAAGGTGAGGTCCACGCCTTCTTCCACCACGGCTTCTGGCAGGCCATGGACACGCTTCGCGACAAGAACCTCCTCGATAGCCTGTGGCAAAACGACAAGGCTCCCTGGAAGACCTGGTAACACCACAACCCGCCAAGGAGCCGCCTCATGAAGAAACTCATCCTCATCCCCTCGCTCCTTGTGGCGATCTCCGCTTCAGCACAAATGCGTGACTCCCTCGCCTTCGGCAAGCCGCTCCCCACAGCGCCAGCCGACGCCAGGATCACCCGCGCCCTCCACGACGTCTCCTCCCAGCGCATCAAGGCCAACATCGAAGCTCTGGTCGCCTTCCGCAACCGCAGCACGATCTCTTCGACCACCAAAGACCTGCCACCCAACACCGGCGTCCTCGCGGCTTCCGACTGGATCAAGCAGCAGTTTGAGAGTTACAGCGCAGCCTGCGGCGGCTGCCTCGAAGTCAAGGTCGACGACTTCATCGAACCGCCTGCGCACGGCAAAAACGCCCGCATCACAGAGCCCACGCGCATTCGCAATGTCTATGCGATCCTGCGTGGCTCTGACCCCGCTGCCGCCAAGCGCATGTACCTCGTCACCGGACATTACGATACCCGCGTCGCCGACGTCATGGACACCCATGACCCCGCGCCCGGCGCCAACGACGACTCTTCCGGCACAGCCGTGTCGCTTGAGTCTGCCCGCATTCTCTCGAAGTCCAAATTCCCGGCCACGCTTGTCTTCGTCGCCGTTGCCGGCGAAGAGCAGGGTCTCAACGGCAGCAAGCATCTGGCGCAACTCGCAAAGCAGGAAGGCTGGCAGCTCGAGGGCGTGCTCAACAACGACATCGTCGGCGGCGACACCACGCCCGGCGAAACGCTGCAGAACAAATCGCTCGTCCGCGTCTTCTCCCAGGGCATCAACCCTCACTCGCCCGCAGATGTCATCGCCCGCGAACTGATGCTCGGCCTGGACAATGACTCGCCCTCGCGGCAACTCGCGCGCGCAGTCCTCTCCGTCGACCGCACCTACTTTCCTGCGCCGGTCAAGCCACTGCACGCCGTCATGGAGCTTCGCCTCGACCGCTTTCTCCGCGGCGGCGATCACTCTTCGTTCTCTGCGCTGGAGTTTCCCGCTGTCCGCTTCACCGAGTGGCGCGAGAACTTCAACCACCAACACCAGCACGTCCACACGGAGAACGGCGTCGAGTACGGGGACCTGCTCAAGTTCGACGACTTCCTCTACATCGCCAACGTGGCGCGTCTGAACATGGCCACGCTCGCCACGCTCGCGTCCTCCCCCGGACTGCCGCAGAACGTCCGCGTCGTCACCTCGAACCTGGACAACAACACCACACTCAAGTGGGATGCGCCACTCGCTGGCGGTGCAGGTGACGTCCTCTACCGCATCGTCTGGCGCGACACCACCAGCAACGACTGGCAGCGCTTCACCACAACGGCCGACCGTGAGATCACCCTCCCGATCTCCAAGGACAACATCTTCTTCGGCATCGAAGCCTGCGACAAATCCACCATCCACTGCAGCCCAGCCGTCGCTCCGCTCCCCGAGCAAACCCGCCGCTAACGCATAGTCACACACGCTGAATTGTCCTGCGGAGCAAAGCGAAGGACCTGCTTATCCCCCACACGGGCACACGACAAACACCCTCACAAGCACTCAATCAATGCAAAAGGGGCACGGCTCGCGCCATGCCCCTTTTGTTTGCCTGAAGAACTAGTCCCAGCTCAGCGATCCGCCGTTCTGATACTCGATCACACGCGTCTCGAAGAAATTTTTTTCCTTCTTCAAATCCATCGCCTCACTCATCCACGGGAAGGGGTTCTCCGTTGCCGGGAAGACCGGCTCCACGCCGATCTGTGCGCAGCGACGGTTCGCGATGAAGTGCATGTACTGCTCGCACAACGCCGCGCTCAACCCCAGGAATCCGTTCGGCATCGTGTCGCGTCCATAGGACGCTTCCAGTTCTGCCGCAGAGCGCAACATCCCACGCACTTCTTCCTGGAAAGCCTCTCCCCACAGGTGGGGATTCTCGGCCTTGATCTGGTTGATCACGTCGATGCCGAAGTTCAGATGGATCGACTCATCGCGCAGGATGTACTGATACTGCTCTGCGATGCCGACCATCTTGTTACGCCTGCCCAGCGAAAGAATCTGCGCAAAGCCTGTGTAGAACCACATGCCTTCAAAGACCACGTAGAACGCAATCAGATCGCGAACAAACGCCTGATCCGAGTCGCTCGTTCCGGTCTCGAAGCTCGCATCACTCAGGTGCTGCGTGTACTTGATCGCCCACGAAGCCTTCTCCGTGATCGACGGGACCTCGCGATACATGTTGAAGAGTTCGCCTTCATCCAACCCAAGCGACTCCACAATGTACTGGAAGGTGTGCGTGTGCACAGCCTCTTCAAACGCCTGGCGCAGAAGATACTGGCGGCACTCAGGGTTCGTCAGGTGGCGATAAATCGCAAGCACGATGTTGTTCGCCACAAGCGACTCCGACGCAGCGAAGAAGCCGAGGTTGCGCTTGATCGCTCGCCGTTCATCGTCGGTCAAACCATTCGGCGACTTCCACAACGCGATGTCCGCCTGCATGGAAACTTCCGTTGGCATCCAGTGGTTGTTGCAGCCCGAGAGATACTTCTCCCAAGCCCACCGATACTTCAGCGGCAGCAATTGATTCACGTCCGCCCGGCAGTTGATCATCGCCTTGTCGTCGACGCGAACGCGGGCTCCGCCGCGAACAATTTCGCCAAGCCCCGTGGGGTCCGCGTTGATGTCTTCGCCCGTAGGCTGCGTCAACACCAGCGTGGACGGAGCTTCTTCTGGATCATTCCAGCTCAACATATGTTCTTGTCCTCTCTCGTTGGTGTTGCGGTTACTGGCAGGCTTCGCATTCCGGGTCGTCGATCAGGCACTGCTTCGGTGCGGACACCGGCGCAGCAGCCGCCACAGCCACAGCATTCAGCTTGCCGTCTGTACGCGTCATCGTGCTCTTCTCCACGTGCGTCGCTGAGCTTGAGCGCAGGTAATACGTTGTCTTCAAACCTGCATGCCATGCTTCGCGGTACAACGCGTCCAGCTTCTTGCCGTTCGGCTGAGCCATGTAGAGGTTCAACGACTGCGCCTGGTCGATCCACTTCTGGCGATGCGCTGCGGCCTGAATCAGCCACGTTGATGCGATCTCAAAGCTCGTCGCATACAACTCACGCATCTCCTCCGGTACGCGCTCAATGCGGCCCAGCGCGCCATCGAAGTACTTCAGGTCCGAGATCATGACCTCGTCCCACAACCCGCGAGCCTTCAAGTCGTGCACCAGGAAAGCGTTCACCACGGTGAAATCGCCACTCATGTTCGACTTCACAAAGAGGTTCTGATACGTCGGCTCAATCGACTGCGTGACACCGCAGATGTTCGAGATCGTCGCCGTCGGTGCAATCGCCAGCGTGTTCGAGTTACGCATACCGATCGCCACCACCCGCTGACGCAGGCCGTTCCAGTCCAGCGTCGAGGAGCGCTGCAGCTGCAGCGGCTGCGTGCGGTTCTGCTGAAGAATCTCTACCGAATCCATCGGCAGAATGCCACGGCTCCACAGCGAGCCCTCGAACGTCGCATAACGTCCACGCTCAGCAGCCAGGTCCACCGAAGCAGAAATCGTGTGGTAGCTGATCAGCTCCATGCTCGTATCGGCGAACTTCACCGCTGCTTCCGAAGCGAACGGAATTCGCAGCGTGTACAGCGCGTCTTGATAGCCCATCATGCCCAGACCGACCGGGCGATGACGCAGGTTCGAGTTGCGTGCCTCGGGCACGGTATAGAAGTTGATGTCGATCACGTTGTCGAGCATCCGCATCGCCGTTGTCACAGTCTTCTTCAACTGCACTTCGTCGATACCGTCCGGCGTCACGTGGTTCGCCAGGTTCACTGAACCCAGGTTGCATACCGCGATCTCGCGCGAGTTCGTGTTCAGCGTAATCTCCGTGCACAGGTTCGAGGAGTGCACCACACCGATGTGCTGCTGCGGCGAGCGCAGGTTGCACGGGTCCTTGAACGTGATCCACGGATGCCCGGTCTCGAAGAGCATCGTCAGCATCTTGCGCCACAGGTCCACCGCACGCAACGTGCGGGCTACTTTCATCTCGCCACGCTGTGCCTTCGCTTCGTAGAACGCATAGCGCTCGGCGAACGCGTTGCCGTAAAGATCATGCAGATCGGGGCACTCGTCTGGCGAGAACAGCGTCCACGGGCCATCGCTCTCCACACGCTGCATGAACAGATCGGGAACCCAGTTCGCCGTGTTCATGTCATGCGTACGACGACGATCGTCGCCCGTGTTCTTGCGCAGGTCGAGGAACTCTTCGACGTCGATGTGCCATGTCTCCAGGTACGCGCAGACAGCGCCCTTGCGTTTGCCGCCCTGGTTCACCGCAATCGCCGTGTCGTTCGCCACCTTCAGGAACGGCACCACACCCTGTGACTGTCCGTTGGTTCCGGCAATGTGAGCTCCAAGTCCGCGCACCGGAGTCCAGTCATTGCCCAGACCGCCCGAGTACTTCGCCAGCAGCGCGTTGTCCTTCACCGCCTTGAAGATGCCATCGAGGTCGTCGGCGATCGTCGTAAGGAAGCACGACGACAGCTGCGGCCGCTGCGTGCCTGCGTTGAACAACGTTGGCGTCGAGCACATGAAGTCGAACGAGCTCAGCAGCTCATAAAACTCAATCGCGCGTGCATCACGATCGATCTCGCGCATCGCGAGTCCCATCGAGACGCGCATAAAGAACGCCTGCGGCAGCTCAAAGCGAACGCCATCCTTATGCAGAAAGTAGCGGTCGTACAGCGTCTGCAAGCCCAGAAACTGGAACTTGCCATCGCGCTCCGGCTTGATCGCCGCCGCCAGACGCTTCACGTCGAACGCGGCCAGTTCGCGGTCGAGGAAGTTCATCTCGACAGCCTTCTTCACATACTCCGGAAAGTACTCTTCGTAGCTGACGGTCGTTGTCGCCTGCGTTGCCGTCACCGAAGCCGGCAGGATGAAACCAACCGCTTCGTTACGCAAAATGTTCAGCAGCAGGCGTGCGCTCACGTACGCGTAGTTGGGCTCGCGCTCCACCAGCGTGCGGGCGGCCATCGTCTGCGCCAGCCCCAGCTCCTTCAGAAGAATGCCCTCGTAGAGATTGCGACGAACTTCCGTCATCACCTCTTCTGCGGTGACACCCTCAAGCCCGGCACAGGCGGCCTGCACCTCGCGCAGCAGGCGCTGATCGTCCAGCGGCTCCGTACGGCCGTCCGGCAGCTTGACGCTGTACGCCGGAATCGCCACCGCTACCGCAGACGTCTCCGTTACGCGACGCTGTTGCGCACGTTCTTCGCGATACAGCACGAACGAACGCGCGATCTTGTGCTCACCCGAACGCATCAGCGCAAGCTCGGCCTGGTCCTGAATGTCTTCAATGTGTACGGTGCGGCTTGCACCCGCGCGACGCTCCAGCGTCGCCACAATCTGCGCCGTCAGCTCTGCGACTGAGTCATGAATGCGCGCCGAAGCAGCCGCACCCGAGCCTTCCACGGCAACAAATGCCTTCGAGATCGCCACCGAGATCTTCGACGGATCGAAGGGTGACAAGCTTCCGTCGCGGCGCACAACGCGCATCGAGTTTGGGCCATCCGCCGGAGCAAACGCTGGCGGGACTGGCAGTTGGGGCGAAAGGTCAGCTGCGGTATGAGCGGCCATTGGAGCGTCTCCTTGGCCTCGGAACGGAGCGAAGAAACAGCGGCCTGCACGCTCGCGCGCACAGCAGAAACCACTGCCACCTCGCCTCCCCTCGGAGGCGTCAGCGAATGTTTCCAAGGCAGGTCTTCGGACTCACAGGTGCAAACCTACTGGCCATGACTTCCCGAACCATTCGGTTCAGTGTCGTGCTTGGCGTTCGTCCCTGTATACCGCTGCGGGGCAGCTCCGGGTTCTCACCGGATTCCCTCTTCCCACCTTTGTCACCAAAGGTGAACCTCGGAATAGGGCAACTATATCTAGATGCAGCAGCCCCCACAATCCCCATACGTTGTGGATAAGGCGATCCCACCTTACTCCCACGCCACTCAAAATTATTTACGTTGTCCAGCACCCATCAGCACAAGCGACCGCGCCGCGAAAGGCGCATAGACCAACGGAACCACGCACGCCGTCGCCAGACCCACCGGGATGTGGTCCAGCAGCAGATACGGAGCCAGCGACCACGCAAGGTCAGCTACCAGCAGCCACGGCCAAAGCTTCATCAGCCGCTCCCGCAGCCCCGGAGCCCTGAACGCCACCGCGCACAGCAGAAACACCCGCACCGCGATTAGCAGCGTTGCCGAAAGCCACACCGCCTCGAAACACCACTCCGGCAGACCCGACATCAACTGCCGCACCTCGCCCAGGTTCGCCAGCGTCCCCACATAGAACCCCAGGTACATGCCCTGCAGCCCGAGAAACAATCCGTCCACCAACGGCCTCGACGCGTCCGTCGGGAGGTCCTCCGGCTGCGCCAGAAGCGACCACCCAGCCTCTTCGACAGGACCGGGCAACGGCTCCGCGACAACTTGCACAGGCGCAACCACCGCTACCGGCAAAGCGGACTTCCGTTCCATCTCCAGCACCTCCACCTGTGCCAGAAACCGATATCCTCGTCGCGCCAGCGTCTCCACAAACCTCGGCTTGGCAGCCCGGTCATTCAGCGCGTCCCGCAGCCGGTTGATCGCCGAGTTCAGGCCGTGCTCGAAGTCGACAAACGTGCCATCCGGCCACAGCACGGCGCAGAGTTCTTCCCGCGTCACCAACTCACCAGGCGTCTGCAGCAGCCGCAATAGCACCTGCGCAGGCTGGTCGTGCAGCCTCACGCGCATGCCCTTGAAGCGCAACTCGCCGGTCGCGCCCTCCAGCTCAAACTCGGCAAAGCGGTAGCGTAGTGGAGCGTTTTTTGATTCGGTCGACATGATCTCAGCAAGCCGAGTGTATCTGATCGCCCACACTTCCACCTTGGACACCATAGACCGATGCCCCACCAAACAGCACAAACAATGGCACTTGCACCGTGACCTTCATTTGACCTGTCGGTGATAGCCCTTCCATTGTTTCCACACGGCCCACACCCCACACTGAGAATCATGAAACGGACGTTGCTCACCCTCGCCGCCACCCTGCTGCTCTCCACCGCCAGCCTCTGCCACGCAGATCAGCCCACACCTCAGGCCAATCAGGCGTTCGACCGCTACGCCCACACCGTGGAAGCACGCATAGAGTCCACGACGCCGCGCCCGACCACGTCGACCACTCCGGTACTGGAAAAGCTCACCCCTGCGACGCTTCCCGCCGGGTTGAACGGCTCCATGCTCCACCACTGGCGCGCGACCGTCTTCGTCCCGGGAGCCACCGCCGACACGTTCCTGCACCTCCTTCGCGACTACCGCGCCTACCCCCAGCGCTTCGCTCCGCAGGTGACCAGGGCCACCGTCCTCACCGACACGCCCGACCACCTCGTCGGCACACTCCGCTTCCGCCAGCACCACGTCATCTCCGTCGTCCTCGACGCCACCTTCGACACTGCCATCGACGCCGCACATGGCCACAGCTTCTCGCGCTCCACCACCATCCGCGAGATCGACTCTCCCGGCACGGCCTCCGAGCACGCCCTCTCGCCCGCCGACGACCACGGCTTCCTCTGGCGCCAGAACACCTACTGGAGCTGGCAGCAGACCAACGGCGGACTCGTCCTCACGCTTGAAACCCTCTCCCTCACCCGCGACATCCCCTCCGGCCTCGGCTGGGCGGTCCGCCCCTTCGTCGAAACCATTCCCCGCGAATCCCTTGTCTTCACTCTCACCTCGGCCGCCAACGCACTTCGCCGCTAACCCCTCTCGAAAGGACCACACCATGAGCGCAGCCGTCACTCACTCCCCCATCGTCGCCAAAGTCTTCCAGAACGCCACCCGCACCAACACCTCGCTCACCGCCTCGACGGAGAAGCGCGTCCTGCTCTGGCTCGCCGCCCGCACGCCGCAGGCCGTCGGCTCCGACCACCTAACCGCCCTCGCACTCCTCGCCCAGATCGCCGCCGGACTCTGCTTCGCCCTCTCTGCGTGGCAGCACTGGCTGCTGCTCGCGGTCATCCCCTGCCTCGCGCTCAACTGGCTCGGCGACTCCCTCGACGGCACGCTCGCCCGCCACCGTCACCAGGAACGCACCCGCTACGGCTTCTACGTCGACCACATCGTCGACCTCATCGGCGGTCTCGCGCTCATGGGAGGCCTGGCCCTCTCGCCCCTGGCTCACTCCACCATCAGCCTGCTCATGCTGCTCGCCTTCTTCCTGCTCGCAGCAGAAAGCTACCTCGCCACGTACACGCTCGGCCGCTTCGAACTCGCCCACGCCTTCTTCGGCCCCACGGAAATCCGCATCCTGCTCGCGATCGGCACCTTCGCCGCCTGGCGTAATCCGCACGCCCACATCCTCGGCCACACCTTCCTGCTCTTCGACCTCGGCGGCGTCATCGGCTCCGCGTGCATGCTCGTCATGGCCTTCCAACTCGCTGCCAAGCACACGCACCAACTCTACAAAGAGGAGCCACTCGCATGAGCCTCACCCAACGTCTGCTCCGCTTCAACGCCGTCGGCATCCTGGGCGCAGCCTTGCAACTCGGCCTCCTCGCTCTGCTTCGCCACGTCTTCCACGTCAACTACCTGCTCGCCACCGCCATTGCCATCGACGTCACGCTCATCCACAACTTCCTCTGGCACCGTAAAGTCACCTGGCCCGAACAAACTCACGGCCCCACCGCGTTCTTCCGCTTTCACCTGAGCAACGGCCTCATCTCGCTGCTCGGCAACCTGCTGCTCATGCGCTTCTTCGTCGGACATCTGCACCTGCCCGTCGTCCTCTCCAACCTCATCGCCATCGTCCTTTGCTCGGTAATCAACTTCACGCTCGGGCACAGTTGGGTCTTCACCTCCACCAAACCGTGCGCCTCCCACGTATCCTGTTAGCGACTATGGCGATCGCATCTCCAGACTTCTGGCGCGGCAAGCGCGTCTTCCTCACCGGACACACCGGCTTCAAAGGCGGCTGGCTGGCTCTCTGGCTGGCCAGCAAAGGTGCCATCGTCCGCGGCTACGCGCTCGATCCCTGCACCGAACCTAACCTCTTCACCGAAGCCCGCGTCGGCGCCGTCATCGAAGACATCCGCGGCGACATTCGTAACCCTGCGCTCCTCGAGCCAGCCCTCAAGGACTTCGCCCCCGAGGTTGTCTTCCACATGGCCGCGCAGCCGCTCGTCCGCTACAGCTACGAAGACCCCATCGGCACCTACGAGACCAACGTCCTCGGCACCGCACGCGTGCTCGACGCCATCCGCCGCACCCCGAGCGTCCGCGCCGTCGTCTCCGTCACCACCGACAAGTGCTACGAGAATATCGAAGACCCGCACCACTCGTACGTTGAATCCGATCCTCTCGGCGGCTACGATCCTTACTCGTCCTCCAAGGCATGCGCCGAGATCGTTTCCGCAGCCTACCGCCAGAGCTTCTTCCCCACGAGCCGCATTGCCGAGCACAAAGTCGCCGTTGCCACCGCTCGCGCAGGCAACGTCATCGGCGGCGGAGATTGGTCGCTCGACCGCCTTGTCCCCGACCTCGTCCGCGGCTTCCTTGCCGGTGAGTCCGTGCTCATCCGCCGCCCCGACGCCATTCGCCCGTGGCAACACGTCCTCGAACCGCTCGCAGGCTACATCGCGCTCGCCGAGCACCTGCTCTCTGCCGACCCGGCCCGCTACGCCACCGCCTTCAACTTCGGCCCCAGCGACGATGACGCCCAGCCCGTTGGCTGGATCGTCGAAAAGATGGTCAACTTCTGGGGCGACAACGCCTCCTGGACCCTCGACAAAGCCGAGTCCGTCCACGAAGCCGGCTACCTCAAGCTAGACGCCAGCCGCGCCAGCGCCGAACTGGACTGGCACCCTCGCCTCCGCCTCGAAACCACCCTCGAATGGCTCATCGACTGGTACAAAGCCTGGCAATCCGGCGCCGACATGCACCGCTTCACCCTCGACCAGATCGCCGCCTACGAAGCCCTAAGCGCCAAGTTCTAAGGACTTGTCCTCCCGAACGCAGTGAGGTCACCAGTGGCCTCACCGCAGCAACCTCAGTCCTTACAACCAGCACTGTCACAACACCCTCTGTGCACCTTCGTGCCCCTGTGGCCTCCGTGTTCGCTTTCCTAAACACTCGTGGCTAAATTTGGCGCCTTGGCGTCTTCCTTCCCCATTCCCGGCACGAAAAAGGGCCAGGCAAAATCGCCCAACCCCTCTCCACGAAAACGCCTTACAAAGTGCGTGCAGGCTTCTGCTTGCTGGCCGTCTTCGCCACCTGCTCCACGCTATCGCTGTAGACGCGAATCGCACGCCCACCAACGATCACCTTGTCATGGATCTCCGTCTCACAGAACGGATCATCCAGACTCTCGGTATCCAGCACCTGCCGCCACGGCGACTTATTCGGAGGCTCTGGCAGCACATAATCCACGCCCTCCGGAGCGGCGTTGAAGATGATCAGAAAGCTGTCATCGACAATCTTCTGCCCCTCTTCATCCATCTGGTTCAGCGTCTTGCCGTTGAACAGAACGGCCACCGACTTCGACCAGGGCTCGTTCCATACCTCTTCAGAAAGCTCGTTGCCGTCCGTGCCGTACCAGGCCACATCGCGCACCACCGAGCCACGAATCTGCGAGTCCTGAAAGAACTTGCGGCGATGAAGGTTCGGATGATCGCGCCGTAACTGAATCAGCTTCGACGTAAACTCCAGCAACCGCTTCCGTGGCTCGTCCAACTGCCAGTCATACCAGGTCAACTCATTGTCCTGGCAGTAACAGTTGTTGTTGCCGCGCTGCGACCGAGCAAACTCGTCGCCGCCAGCGATCATCGGCACGCCCTGGCTGAGTAACAACGTCGTCAGGAAGTTACGCGTCTGTCGCTCGCGCAGGTTATTGATGTTCTCATCGTCTGTCGGGCCTTCTGCGCCCATGTTCCAGCTATCGTTATTGTCCGAGCCGTCTTTATTGTCATCGCCGTTGGCTTCGTTATGCTTCTCGTTAAAACTCACCAGGTCGCACAGCGTAAATCCATCATGCGCGGTAACAAAGTTAATCGACGCCGAAGGTCGCCGACCATCGCCCTGATACAGATCGCTCGATCCGCAGATGCGGTAGGCAAAGTCCGAAAGCAGCCCATCATCGCCCTTCCAGAAGCGCCGCACCGTGTCGCGGTACTTGCCGTTCCACTCTGCCCACAGCACCGGGAAGTTGCCTACCTGGTAGCCACCCTCACCAACGTCCCACGGCTCGGCAATCAGCTTCACATCCGCCAGCGTCGGATCCTGGTGGATCGTATCGAAGAACGCTCCCAGCTTATTCACGTCATGTAACTCGCGAGCCAGTGTCGATGCCAGATCGAACCGGAAGCCATCGACGTGCATCTCCGTCACCCAGTAACGCAGCGAGTCCATCAGTAACTTCAGCACCTGCGGGTGATACACATTCAACGTATTTCCCGTGCCCGTGTAATCCATGTAGTGCTGCGGACTATCCTGCATTGTGCGGTAGTACACGGAGTTATCCACGCCCTTGAACGACAACATCGGGCCCTTCTCATTGCCCTCGCACGTGTGGTTGTACACCACATCGAGAATGACCTCGATCCCCGCCTCGTGCAAGCTTCTTCACCATCTCCTTGAACTCGCGAACCTGGCCGCCATCCTGGCCGCACGAGCTATATCGCGCCATCGGCGCAAAGTAACCCAGCGTGTTGTAGCCCCAGTAGTCTGTCAGCTTGATCTCCTGCAAATGACCTTCGTCGATGAAGTGGTGCACCGGAAGTAACTCCACCGCGGTCACACCCAGCTTTTGCAAGTACGCGATGCTCGCTTCATGCGCCAGCCCCGCATACGTGCCGCGCAGCTTCTCCGGTACCTCCGGGTTGCGCTTCGAAAACCCTTTTACATGCACTTCGTAAATAATCGACTCGGCAATCGGCGTCTCCGGAGGACAATCCTCACCCCAGTCGAACGTTCCTTCGACGACCACACTCTTCGGCACAAACTTCGCCGAGTCCTGCTCGTCGAGTTTCATGTCATCGCCGCTCGTCACGTCATACGGATAGATAGGCCCCAGGTGGTCTGGCTGCCCGCTGATTGCTTTTGCGTAAGGGTCCACCAGCAGCTTCGCCTTGTTGAAGCGATGCCCTGCCGCAGGATCCCACGCTCCATCGACACGATAGCCATACTTCTGCCCCGGCTTCACATCGCGTACCAGGCCATGCCACACAAACGCCGTCGTCTCCCGCAGCGCAACGCAATCTGTTTGCTCGCCCGCTTCATCAAAGAAGCAGACAGAAACTCCCGTTGCATTCTCCGAGTACAGCGCAAAGTTCACGCCCGTGCTCATTACTGTAGCGCCAAGAGGATAGGGTTTTCCGGGAAGGAGCTTGCGTTCCATGAAGGTTTCAATCTCGCTATGCAAAGTTTGTGGTGCTGGGAGATAGATGCACGAAAGCCTCTGGAAAGCTGTCTGGGCGCTACTGCACCGTCAGCATCACCACCGTTGAGTGGGTCACAGCAACGCCCGCCAGGTTCGTTCCCGTCCCCGTAATCGTGACCGTATAGCTCTTTGACGCTACCGCACTCTCCGAAGCCACGCGAGCACCACAGCCTACCAGCAAAAACAGCGCCGGAGCTATCGCCAGCACTCGCCGCCGACGCGCACAGAGCAGCGCCGGAACGACCAGAGCCAGCCACCAGCCGCTACGAGCCGCGCTCTGCGCCAGCAACTTGTCCGTTGGAACACTCAACACCACTGTGGCTCCACTCGTGCCTGGGACCACCTGCCCCGGCGCAAACGTCGCCGTCGTACTGCTCGGCAGCCCACTCGCGCTCATGGACACCGCGCCGCTAAACGCCCCCTGCACCGACCCCACCTGCAGCGTGTAACTCGCCACGCTCCCCGCAGGCACACTCACCTGCGAAGCCCCTACGACCTGCACGGTAAAGTCCGGCATCGCGCTCACACTCGCCGTCTGCGTGGCAGAACGACTCGGCAGGTACGTCGCATCCCCGGCATAGCTCGCCTCCACCGAGTACGTTCCCGCCGCAGCGTTCAGCCAGGCCGCCGTAGCCAGTCCGTTCACCAACGCAGCCGTCGCCACGACGCTGCCGCCATTCAGAAAACTCACCGTCCCCGTCGGCGTTCCTCCGCTCGCACTCACCTTCGCACTCAGCGTCACCGGAAGCCCCGCATAGTTCAGCGCAGGCACGCTCAGCGTTGTCGCCGTAGCCATCGAAGCTCCACTGGTCAGGCTCACACTCGCGCTCGTCGCAGCGGGGTTGAATCCATCCCCCGCATACATCGCCTGCAACATATGTGTCCCGCTCGCAAGCGCAGGCAACGCCATCGTCGCCTGCCCCTTCGCATCCAGCGAGCCGGAAGCCAGCACGGTCGAGCCTTCCACCACCTGCACCGCGCCCTGCGGAACCGCGATCGCACTGCTCACCGCCACGCTCGCAGCAGTCGCCGTAGCCGTCATCGTTACCACGCTCACACGTGCCCCGCCCATCGACGCCACGTTGTAGATATCGTTATCCGCCAGCAACGCCCGCACCACCCGGTTCGAGACATCCGCCACAACAACCGCGCCATACGGCGAAACAGCAACACCACGCACGTTGTTCAGACTCGCCATGCTCGCAGCCACACCATCCGCGGCGGAACCCTGCACACCACTCGCCACCAGCGTCGAGATCACACCGCTGGCTGGCACCGCTCGCACGCGCTGGTTATTGCTGTCCGCAAACACTACCGTCGTCCCGTCGGCCAAAACCACCACCCCACGCGGCAGAAACAACTTTGCCGACACGGCCGCGTCGCCATCCCCGCTAAACCCGCGCACGCCCGTGCCCGCAAACGCCGTGATCACCCCAGCCGCATCCACCACACGCAGGCGATGATTCCGCGAATCCGCGATCACCACACGCCCATCGCCGAAAACAGCAACACCTGCAGGAGTATCCAACAGCGCCGCCGTCGCTAGGCCCCCATCGCCGCTAAAGCCCTGCTCGCCTGTCCCGGCAAACGTCGAAATCAAGCCGCTCGCATCCAGCAGGCGTACGCGCTGGTTCCCTGTATCTGCAATCAGCAGGCTGCCATCGGCACGCACAGCCAACGCCTGCGGCGAACGCAGCCTCGCAGCCGTCGCAACCCCACCATCGCCAGCAAACCCACCCACGCCCGTCCCAGCGACCGTGCGAATCACACCCGAAACATCGACCGCACGCACGCGATCGTTCGCCGAGTCCACGATATACACCACGCCCGCCGCATCGACAGCCACACCCATCGGTTCATTCAACAGCGCACTCGTCGCCGCTCCGCCATCGCCGTCAAAGCCCTGCTCGCCCGTGCCCGCAAATACACGCAGCACTCCACCCACCGTCTGCTCGTAGACGATGTTTCGCTTTGCATCCGCTATATAGAGATTGCCCGCTGCGTCATACGCAACGCCCGCAGGAGCTATCGGCGACGCGACCTGCGCCTCCGCACCCACTCCCAACGCCAGTACCAGACACAGCAGCCCAAGCACGCGCAGCAACGCGAATCCTCCTCAGCAATGTATGCGGATTCACCCCCAGCATACCGCCTCCGAGCCTTCACTTACTCGCCTTTGCGCAGCCGCTCCACCTCGGCCAGCCGCTGCGCCAGCAGCTTCTCGCGTCCCTCATTCGTCGGCTCGTAGTACCGCCGCCCCAGCAGCGACTCCGGCAGGCACTCCATCTGCGCCACCTTACCCGCCACGTCATGCGCGTACTGGTAGCCCTTGCCGTAATCCAGCTCCTTCATCAGCCGCGTCGGAGCGTTGCGAATATGCAGCGGCACCGGCTCCGCAGGACGCTGCTCGATGTCATTCAGCACCTGCCCCCAGCCCTTGTACACCGCGTTCGACTTCGGAGCCAGCGCCAGGTACACCGCCGCCTGCGCCAGCGCCAACTCACCTTCAGGATGACCCAGAAAGTGCATCGCGTCCTTCGCACTCAAGCAGAGGTTCAGCGCCTCCGGCGCCGCCAACCCAATGTCCTCTACCGCCATTCGCACCAGCCGCCGAGCTACAAACATGGGGTCTTCGCCGCCCTGCAGCATTCGCCCCAGCCAGTACATCGCTGCGTCCGGGTCAGAGTTTCGCACGCTCTTGTGCAACGCCGAAATCAGGTCGTAGTGCTGCTCGCCCTTCTTGTCATAGAGCAACACCCGCTGCTGCAGCGCCTCGCCAACCAGCACCGTCGTCAGTACCTTCTCGCCGCGCCCCCAGGCCAGCCGAGAAGCCACCTCCAGCGCGTTCAGCGAGTTCCTCGCATCGCCCGAGCTATAGCTCGCAATCATCTCCAGAGCGCCGTCGTCGGCCTGGAGCCCACGCTCGCCCAACCCACGTTCGCTGTCGTTCAACGCCCGAGTCAGCAGCGCGACGATCTCTTCCTGGCTCAACGCACGCAGCGTATACACCCGGCAGCGGCTCAGCAAAGCGGCGTTGATCTCGAACGACGGGTTCTCCGTCGTCGCACCGATCAGCCGAATCGTTCCCTTCTCCACATACGGCAGAAACGCATCCTGCTGCGCCTTGTTGAAGCGATGAATCTCGTCCACAAACAAGATCGTGCGCGAGCCAAACTGCGCGGCCTTCTCCGCCTCCACCATCACGGCCTTGATCTCTTTGATCCCGCTCATCACGGCCGAAAACTCGACAAAGCTCGCCGAAGTCTCCCGCGCAATAATCTTCGCCAGCGTCGTCTTGCCCACTCCCGGCGGCCCCCAGAAGATCAGCGAAGCCGAATCATCGTTCTCAATCTGCAACCGCAGTGGCTTGCCCGCCGCCAGCAGATGCGTCTGGCCAAAGAACTGCTCCAGCGACCGCGGCCGCATCTTCTCCGCCAGAGGAGCCGTCCCCACCGGCCGCTGCTCGTCACCCGGAACACCCGCCGAAAACAGTCCCATCAGCGAGCCTCCCGCTGGCGCATCCGTTCATACAGCAGCACCGAACCCGCTACCGCCGCGTTCAAACTTTCCACCGCGCATGGAATCCACACCCGCTCCGTCGCCATCGACAGCGCCTCGCTCGAAAGCCCCGCCCCTTCGTTGCCGATCATCACCGCACCACGCTCGCCAAATGTCGATGCCAGCACCGAAGCCGCTCGCTCGCTCTGCGCCACGGCTGCAAACACACGCACACCGTCCGCTTCCACGCGCTTCCGAATCTCGGGCAGAATCATCCGCTCCACCGGCACACGGAATACGCTGCCCGCCGACGACCGCACCACCTTCGCACTCCACGGATTCACCGTCGCCATCGTGGTCAACACACGGCCGCCGCCAAACGCCTCTACTGAACGCAGCAGCGTCCCCAGGTTTCCCGGGTCCTGCAGGTCTTCGACGATCAGCACCACCTCGCCGCCAGCCTTCGGCTCAGGAATCACCGCCGTCGCCGCAATCCCCTGCGGCGAGTGAGTCTCCACGGCGCTCGCAAACACCTCGCGCGACAGCAGCACAAACTCCCGCGGAGTCAACTCGCGCAGCATCGGCCTCTCCAACAGATGTTCGCTGCCTTCGCGCACGAACACCGTCTCCAACGCCACGCCCGAACGCTGCGCCTCTGCCACCAGGTGCTCGCCCTCCAGCCCCAGCAACTCGCCCGGCTTCGAAGCCCTGCCCTCAAACGCAGAGCGCAGCGACTTCACCCGCGCATTCGTACGGCTCGTGATTGCTGCCCCTAAATGCATCCCCTAAGTTTACCCGCCACGACCAACAGAAAAATGCTGTACCCTCTTCTCCAAGAAGAGGGACCGCCTGCTTTGATAGCTGAAGTTCTCCGCATGGATCGTGAAGAGCCCGAACAGCACCTCATCGGGCACGTCGTAGACACACTGCAAAAAGGTGGAGTCGCTGCCGTACCCACCGACACCTTCTACGGCCTCGCCGTCGACCCGGTAAACCTCCGCGCCGTCGAACGGATCTACGAGCTCAAGGGCCGCGCCCGACACAAGCCGCTCTCGCTCCTGCTCGCCGAAACCGCGCAAAGCTACGAACTCGCCCGCAACCTCGACGGCGCGTTCGACCGCCTCGCCGAACGCTTCTGGCCCGGCCCTCTGACGATCATCGTCAAAGCCGGCTCCAAACTCCCACTGCGCGTGACAGCCAATACCGGCAACGTCGCGATCCGCGTGCCGGAGTCCCCCATCTGCCGCGCCCTGGTCAGCCGCCTCGGCGTGCCCATCACTGCCACCTCAGCCAACCTCGCGGGCTTGCCTGAATGCACGCAGGCATCGTGCGTCCGCGACCAGTTCGGCGACAAGATCCCCATCATCGTCGACGGTGGCCCCACCTCTCGCACCATTGCGACGACCATCGTCGACCTCTCCGGCGGCGGCAACTCGTGGATGATTCTCCGCGAAGGCGCAATCCCCACCCACGAAATCGCGCTTGCCCTCCAGTTCTAGCAACACGCTTCCCTCAAACGCCAAAAAACGTAGGCGGCTTCCTTCACCCTGGTGTTGCCCACCGGCCACCAGGATGAGTTTGTCATCCTCAGCCAAGAGCCAAGGACCTGCTTGTCGCCAGGGCCGACACAGACACAACTCAGCAAACCAGATGCATACGCTGCTTCCTGCAGCGAGGAGCAGGATTGCCCCCCCGAAAGGGGCTTTAGCCCCGGCAAAACACCCAAACACCTCATCAAGCATCTACACTGAAACGACGACGTATGCCATCACGCCGCCCATCCAACTCGGCCACGACTCGCAACCTCGGCCTGCGCCTTTTGGGCTGGCTCGCTCTCTTCGGCATCCTCGTCGCCGCAGGATGGTTCACCTGGCTCTATCGCCAGATCCAATACACCGCCACCATCGATAACGCCCAGCCCGCCGACGCTATCGCCGTCTTCGGAGCAGCAGAGTACGCTGGCCGCCCGTCCCCTGTCCTTCATGCCCGTCTCGACAAGGCCGTCGCCCTCTACAACCGAGGCATCGCTCCCGTCGTCGTCACGCTCGGCGGCGGATCGGACAAGGACTCCGGCAAAACCGAGGGAGGCGTCGGTCGCGACTATCTCCTCGCCAATGGCATCCCCTTCGACCACATCATCGCCGAGACCCGCTCCATCGACACCGAGCAGCAGGTACACCTGCTCGCTGGCATCGCCCAGAGACAGCACTTTCACTCGCTGGTCGTCGTCTCCGATGGCACGCATCTCTTCCGTATCGCGCTCCTCTGCCAGCGTGCTGGGTTGAAGGTCTACACCTCGCCTCGCGCCACCGTCGGCAACATCAGCGACGCAGACGCCGCCCAGCGCATCTGGCACGAGATGCTCAGCTATACCTTCATTCGCACAAACCTGCACATCAGCTGGCTCCACCGCTGGCTCGAAAGCAAGCTTAACTAAAACCTCGCGTCCAACTGCCCCGAGGCCGTCTGCCTCCAAGGTAACCATCACGGAACTTCACGCAGAAAGGCCCACTCCGAAGAGTGGGCCTTTCTTGTACAAGCCAACAACTAGGCGTCCGAGGTTACAGCCGTCGAAGCAGGCTCTTCCGTCGGCATGCACTGTTCGTCGGCCAGATGCAGCCACTTGTCCAGGATGTTGATGCCGTGCTCAATCTCTTCCTTCGTCACGATCAAGGGCGGAGCGATCACAAAGTGCGACACCCACGCCTGAATCGTCATGCCATCCGCCAGGCACTTCGCCGCAATCTGGTCCACAAGCAACGGCTTGCCCGAGATCTTGTCCGAGTAGCTGTTGAAGGACTCCTTCGTCTTCTGGTTCTTCACCAGATCAACCGCCCAGAACAAGCCCTTGCCACGCACGTCGCCGATTGAAGGATGCTTCGCCTTCAGAGCCAGCAGCTTCTCTTCCACGAACGGCTCAAGTTCCTTCGCACGCTCCACCAGCTTCAGACGCTTCATCTCGTTGATCGTCGCTACCGCAGGCAGCAGCGTCATCGGATGCGCTTCATAGGTGTGACCATGAGCGAAGTAGTTCTCCTGGAAGAAGTCACCGATCTTCTCGCTCGTCGCGCACAGACCAAGCGGCACATAGGCGCTCGTGATGCCCTTCGCGGTCGTCAGAATGTCCGGCGTCACGCCCCACAGATCCATCGAGAACCACTCGCCCGAACGGCCCCAGCCTGCCATCACCTCGTCCGCAATCAGCAGAACACCGTTCTCATCGCAGATCTTACGGAGCTTCTGCATGTAGCCCTTCGGCGGAACGATGACACCGTTCGTGCCGACGATCGGCTCCACCAGCACAGCAGCCACATCGCTTTCGTTGCGGATCATGTGCTCCAGGTAATCCGCACAAGCCAGACCGCAGTCCGGATACGAGTGCTTCAGCGGGCACTTGTAGCAATGCGCTTCCGGCCCAAAGATCACACCCTGCGCCTTGCCGCGCGGCTCCATCGGCCAGCGACGCGGATCGCCCGTTGCTGCAATCGAGCTCGAGGTAGAGCCATGGTACGAACGGTAGCGAGCGATGATCTTCGTCTTGCCCGTATACATGCGGGCAATTTTGAACGCCGCTTCGTTCGCGTCCGTTCCGCTCGTCGTAAAGAAGAACTTGTTGATGCCCTTCGGCAGCACTTCCAGCAGCAGCTTTGAGAGCTCGGCACGAGCGTTCGTCGCATAACCCGGCATCGCATAGGCGAGGTCTTCGGCCTGCTTCTTGATCGCGTCGATGACGACCTTGTTCTTGTGGCCAAGGTTCGAGCACATCAACTGCGACGAGAAGTCGAGGTAGCGCTTGCCGTTGGAGTCGATCAGATAGCAGCCCTCTGCATCGACGATATGCATCGGGTTCCAGCCCTTTTGAAAGCGCCAGGTGCCGTAGTTTGTGTCCTTCGTGATCTGAACGACTTCTTCAGAGGTCATCGGGTTGCCAAAGGGAAGAGGTGTTGAACTCATAGCAGTTGCCTTTCGTTACGAAACAACAGCCGGACGCCGCGAACGGTGACCGAGCATCATCAGAAAATAAAGTCCGCCGGAGAGGAAAAACCCAACGAACCAGGCCATCTTGAAAAGAATGTCGAAGCGTGGAATAAAGTCGCCCAGCAGCGCCACGCCAATGCCCACAGCCAGCGCAATCAGCGCCGCCAGATTGAAGCCGTTACGGTACTCGTAAATACCGCCGCGGCGATAGAGCGAGTATGTATCCAGCTTCGTACGACGCACAAGGAAGTAGTCCGCAACCATGATGCCGGCCACCGGCCCCAGCAGGCCGGAGTAAGCCACCAGCCAGCCAAGATAGTTATGCGAGCTGCCCACAAGCTTCCACGGCATAATCGCCAGTCCAAGCACACCCGTAATCAGGCCGCCCGTGCGGAAGCTGATGAAGCGAGGCGCAAGGTTCGAGAAGTCATTCGACGGCCCAACCACGTTCGCCCCGATGTTCACATTCAACGTCGCCACCAGCAGAGCGATCAGCCCAAGGAACGCAGCGAGCGGCTGATGGAAACGCCCAAGAAGCTCCACCGGACTCCAGATCGGCTCGCCAAAGACGACCGTCGAAGCCGACGTCACGGCAATGCCAAGGAACGAGTACAGCACCATCGCCACCGGCAGCCCAAACGCCTGGCCAACGATCTGCGACTCCTGGTTTTTCGCAAACCGTGTGAAGTCCGGGATGTTGAGGGAGAGCGTTGCCCAGTACCCCACCATCGCCGTAAGTGCGGGGAAGAAGACAACGAAAAACTCATGCGAGTTCTTGAACTTGCTGGGGGCTGCAAGCATCGGCCCAAAGCCACCGGCCTTGTGCAGCATAAAGATCAGCAGCATCGCCGACATAATCAGCATGAACGGCGCGGAGAAGCTCTGCAGGAAGCGGATCGACTCAACGCCACGCCAGATCACCAGCATGTTGATCATCCAGAAACCGATAAAGCAGACACCCGTCACCCACGGCGCGTTGGCCGTCTGCGGCGCAATCACGTGAATCATCTGCGCGATCGCCGTACCGCCGATCCACGACTGAATGCCGAACCATCCGCACGCTACAACGGCACGCAGCACAGCCGGGATATTCGCCCCCGTCGGCCCGAAGCTTGCTCGCACAAACACCGGGAACGGGATGCCATACTTGGCTCCCGCGTGAGCATTCAGCAGCATAGGAATCAGCACGATGAGATTGCCAAGCAGGATCGTGAAGATCGCCTGCTTCCAGTTCATGCCACCTGCGATCAACGACGCAGCCAGCATGTACGTCGTGACCTCCATCGACATGGAGAACCACAGCGCGATGTAGTTGTACGTCGACCACGTGCGACGAGTTGACTCCGTCGGCGCAAGATCGTCGTTGTACAACCGGGCATCCGGAGCAATCTCCGTACCTTCATGGCGATGCGGCGTTGCAGGGTCGCTTACGATCACGCAGTGAATCCTCCGGCGTTGCATTCGCGCTTCACAAAGCGCCCTCGGCCCGTTGTTCCCAGAAACTTACCCGGCTGCTGAATGTTATCGACCACGAGTTCGCCGCGCGAAAACACCTTCGCCGCGTTGCCCTTGATCTTCCAGCCTTCAAACATGTTGTAGTCATTCGCCATGCACTGCGTCGACGCCTGAATCGTATACTCCGCATTCGGGTCCCAGAGCAGGATGTCCGCATCAAGACCTTCGGCGATTGCACCCTTCTGCTTGTCCATGCCAAAGATCTTCGCCGGGTTCGTGCAGCTCAACGCCACAAACTTCTCTGGCGAGATGCGGCCCGTGTTGACGCCGAAGTGCCACAGAATCTGCATGCGGTTCTCAACACCCGGCCCCCCGTTCGGGATCTTGCGGAAGTCGTCCTTACCCAGCGCCTTCTGCTCCATCGTGAACGGGCAGTGGTCGGTCGAAACAACGGCAAGCGAGCCGTCCTTCAGCGCATCCCACAGCGGTTCCTGGTGCCATTTCTCGCGCAGCGGCGGAGTGAAAACGAACTTCGCTTCATCCCAGCTCTTGCCGGGCATCTGCTCTTCGATGGAGAGCACAAGATACTGCGTGCACGTCTCGCCTAACGCCTTCGCGCCACGCTTTTGCATGTGCTGCAATTCGCCTGCGGCAAACTCATTCGACACATGCACGATGTACACCGCGGCACCTGTCATGTCCGCCAGAGCAATGGCACGGTGCGTCGCTTCTGCTTCCGCCTTCGGGTCGCGGCTCAACGCATGAAAGTGCGGCGCCGTCTTCCCTTCCGCAGCCATGCGCGCCACCACGACATCAATCGCGCTGCCGTTCTCGGCGTGGATGCAGCAAAGCGCGTTCAACGCCGCAGCCTTCTCCATCACGCGGAACATCAATTCGTCGTTGATCATCAGCACATTCGGGTACGCCATAAAGAGCTTGAAGCTGGAGATGCCGAATTTCGTCATCTCCTCCATCTCAGCCAGCGTCTCCGCCCCACCTTCGCCATGCAGATTCGTCACAGCCATGTGGAGTGAGAAATCTACGCATGCTTTGCCGTCAGACTTCTTCAACCAGATGTCGAGCGCTTCCTTCAGCGTTCCGCTCTGGTTCTGCAACGCGAAATCAATCACGGTCGTCGTACCACCAACCGCCGCAGCCTGCGTTCCGGTGGTGTAATCGTCCGCAGAAGTCGTGCCACCAAACGGCATGTCAAGATGCGTATGTACGTCGATACCACCAGGCATTACCAGCAGACCAGTCGCATCCACCACGGTGTGTCCTGCTTCGCTCAACCCTGTGCCAACGACAGCAATCTGTTCGCCTTCGATCAGCACATCCAGCTTCGCGGATTTCTCCGCGCTCACGACAGTCCCGTTCTTGATCAGCGTTCCCATGCTTCTTTGTACACCTTCAAAACGCACCGAGGACAACGCAGACGTTGTCCTCGGCTCCATTCTTTTAGAGGTTGGGGTTGAAGTCGTTCGGTCCGTGCACGCCGTCGGGTACATACCCTGCAGCCACACGCTCCGCCCAGGTAATCGGCTCAGGAGCCTTGTCCTGACGCTCCATCGTGATGCAATCTGGGACCGGGCAAACCAGCGAGCACAGGTTGCAGCCCACACAATGATGTTCATCCACACGCGGAATGCGACCCAGCGGTGTGCGATACGGTCCATCCACACCAGCGCCGTCGAGGTCTAGCTTCGGAATCGGGGTCGTCGAGATCAGCTTGCTGGTCTGCGCCGAAACCATATCCGGCGTGACATACGTCTCCGGGCCAGCAGCCGTGCGGTCGAGATGGATGCACTGGTGTGCACCATCCCAGCATGCGGTGTAGCAAAGCTGGCAGCCGATGCACTTGTCCTCGTGGATGCGCGCAACGACGTGGTAGTTCATGTTCAGGTTCTTCCACTCATCGACGCGGTTCAGGCTCGCTCCGCGGAAGTCATCGATGGTCTCGTAACCCTTCTTGCTCATCCAGTTCAACAGCCCGTCGGCCATGTCTTCGACGATGCGATAGCCGTAGTGCATCGCCGCCGTGCAGACCTGCACGTTGCCTGCGCCGAGCAGAATGAACTCTGCGGCATCCTGCCACGTGCTGATGCCGCCAATGCCCGAGAGCGGCAGCACCGCCGCCGGATCACTCATCACCTGCTGCACCATGTTCAGCGCAATCGGCTTTACCGCTGGCCCGCAATAACCACCGTGCGAGCTCTTGCCGTCCACCTTCGGACGCGGTTCCAGCGTGTCGAGGTCGATGCCCGTGATCGAGTTGATCGTGTTGATCGCGCTCAACGCATCTGCTCCTGCAGCCTTCGCTGCGCGCGCAGGCATACGAATGTCAGAGATGTTCGGCGTCAGCTTCACGATCACCGGCGTGCGAGCTACTTCCTTCACCCACTCCGTAATCTGGCCGCAGTACTCCGGCACCTGGCCAACAGCCGCTCCCATGCCGCGCTCGCTCATGCCGTGCGGGCAACCGAAGTTCAGCTCAAGCCCATCCGCGCCTGTATCTTCTGCGCGCTTCACGATCTCGTGCCAGGCTTCGCGTTTGGACTCCACCATCAACGACGCAATCACCTGGTGCTTCGGATAACGGCGCTTCACTTCAGCCATCTCGCGGAAGTTCAGCTCCGTCGGGCGATCGCTGATGAGCTCAATATTGTTGAAGCCCACCATCTTCTGCCCGTTGAGGTCCATCGACGAGTAACGCGAACTGACGTTCGTTACCGGAGCGCCAATCGTCTTCCACACCGCACCGCCCCAGCCCGCATCGAAGGCGCGCATGATCTGCTCGCCACAGTTGGTCGGGGGCGCGCTTGCAAGCCAGAACGGATTGATGCACTTGATGCCAGCGAACGTAGTTTCAAGAGTCGGCATAATTTAGCGCACCTCCACAGGGGCCCACGGCTTGGCCGCGAATGTTGCAGGCGCGTTGGTTGCACCTTCGTTCAGATACGTTGCCATGCCAATGCCCGCACGCTTGCCGTCGGCAACAGCATCCACCACTTCACGGCCGCCGTTCGTGCAATCACCACCCGCAAAGTACTTCGGGTTCGAGGTCTGACCACTCGCACGATCCACCACAATGCGGCCACGCTCAAGCTTTACCTTCGACGTGTCCCCAACAAGAAACTCCGTGTGGGTTCCCTGGCCGATGGAGAGCACGACGAGATCAGCCGCAAGCGTGATCGTCTCGCCCGAAGGCACAAGCGATCCATCGGTGCTGGCAGCGTACTTCGAAAGCTCCAGGCCTTCCAGCGTGCTCGTGCCAAGCAGCTTCGTCGGCTGAACATGCCACAGGAACTTCACGCCTTCCTGCTTGGCATGTTCGTACTCAAAATCGAACGCCGACATCTGCGCGGGGCCACGGCGATAGACCATGTGAACTTCTTTCGCGCCCAGACGAACCGCAGCGTTCGCAGCATCAATCGCAGTATTCCCCGCTCCCACGACGACCACGCTCTCAGGAGCGGAAGTGATCGAGCCTTCCTTGTAGCCGGCAATGTAATCGAGCGCGTTCGTCACGCCAGCCAGCTCTTCACCCGCGACGCCAAGCTTATGAATCGCGCCAAGGCCAACGCCAAGAAACACGGCGTCATGTGCGGCTTCAATCTCTTCAAGCTTCTTCGCATCAACGATGGTGTTGAACTCGAACGCCACCCCAAGCTGCGAGAGCAGGTCGATCTCCTTCAGCGATGCCTGCAGCGTGAGCTTGTATTCGGCAATCCCGTAGGTGTTCAAGCCACCGGGCAGCGGGCGAGCGTCGTAAATCGTAGCTTTCACTCCGCGGCGGCGAAGCTCCGCCGCACAGGCGAGCGATGCAGGACCACCGCCGATAAGCGCAACGGACTTTCCGGTCTCAGCGCCGGGCTTAAACGGCAAGGGTGCTCCGCTCTCATGAAATGCTTCCATAGCAAACCGCTGCAGGCGGCCAATTTCAATCGGCTGCTTGTTGTAGCGGTGCATCACGCAGGCGCCTTCGCAGAGTACGTCCACAGGGCAGGCGCGAGAGCAACTTGCGCCCAGAATGTTCGCGTCGAGAATCGTCTTCGCAGAGCCTTCGAGGTTGTCCGAAGCAATCTTCTTGATGAACTTCGGCACATCGATGTGCGTGGGACAGGCCTGCATACACGGCGCGTCAAAGCAGAAGAGGCAACGATTGGCCTCCGCTACGGCAGCGGTCTGGTCAAACGGCGGATGGAGGTCTGGGAAGCGCGCAGCAATCTCGGCGGATACCGGTGCCTGCGCTTCAAAGCTCTTGAGCTCACTCATCTTGAAAAACCGCTTCTCCGGGCCCAACTACGGCCCTCGATTGTTGCTTTTGAAAAACAAAAGAGCGATGCCCTCAGCATCCGTCGCCTTCTAACTAAAGAATCGTCGGATACGAAGGCCATCTCGTAATTTCAGTGAAAGAACGATTATGCACAAAAGGCGTCGGAACGCCAAGCGCGACAGCTCTGGTCGCCTTTACTTTTCAAGTAGCCAAAGCATGGTTTTTTCAGCGAGCCGCTCCATGGCATCCGCTGCCTGCTCAAGATGCTCGTTCTGCGAGTCTTCAAGCTTGTTGTGTGAAAGCCCGTTCAACGACTGCACAAACATCATCACCGTGGGAATCCCCACACGCGCGACCTCAGCCGCATCATGCAACGGCCCCGAAGGCAGATGCTCGCTCACGCCTACGGTTTCAAGGATGGCTTCATCGCAAAGTGTGACCAACTCAGGATGGAACGGGATCGGTTCAATCGACCAGATCTTCGACCACTCCACGGTGCAACGCTCTTCCTCGGCAAAACGCTTGCTCGCTTCCTGCGCTTCACGCAGCATATCGGCCAGCACATCGGCATCGAGATCGCGCATATCGAGCGTGGCTTCGCAGCGTCCAACCACTGCCGTGACGATGCCCGGGAACGTCTTTACACTGCCCATTGTCGCTACGCTTTGCGGATGCTTGAGCGCAATCGGACGAATCTCTAACGCAAGCTTTGCGCACGCGGCCAGCGCATCGCGACGCACAGCCATCGGCGTCGAACCGGAGTGCGCTTCCTGGCCATGGAACGTGATCGCCCAACGCTCCACACCTTTGGTTCCCTGCACCACGCCGAGCGGTTTGCCCAGATTCTCAAGAATTGGCCCCTGCTCGATGTGCAGTTCAAGATACGCGCCAAGCCCCTTCTGCTCCGTGGTCGCTTCGTGCACACGGTCCATATCGACGCCACACGCACCCAGTGCAGCTTCCAGCGAAACGCCATCGCGATCTAGGCGCACGCGGTCCGCTTCGATCGTGTGATTGCCCGCGAATGCAGCCGAGCCAAACAGCGAGCGTCCAAAGCGAGCGCCCTCTTCATCCGCCCAGTCCACCAGCTTCACCGTGCAAGGAGGACGACCGCTGTACTTCTTCGCGATGGCGGTCATGACCTCCAACCCACACAGCACGCCGAGACAACCGTCCAGCCATCCACCATTGGGAACCGAATCGAGATGGCTGCCCAGAACGATCGCGGTCTCTTCTTCGCCCGGCAACGTCACCCAGTGATTCCCCGCCGCGTCGTAATGATGTTCCAACGCCGGAGCAACACTGCTCTGTAACTCATCCAACTTGGCTTCAAACCAGTCGCGGGCCTTCAACCAAACGGGCGTCCACGCCACGCGCTGTGCGCCATCTTCATTTCCGGTTAACGCGCGCAACTCATTCAGGTGCTGCAGTACGGCTTTTGAATCGATCATCTCGCCTCTTCGCTGGTATCGCTCTTCGCTGAAATCCATGGCTGCTGCCGATGCTGCGCCATGAGGGGGTGAAGAAGAACAGCATACTCGCTCCGGGGCCGGAGGAATAGAAAAGGCGCTTCGTTTTCGAAGCGCCTTTCCGTTTACAACTCGTCGTCTGCGTCTATCGCGGCCGGGACACCGCCTTCGCGCCGCATCTTCAAGTAGCCACGAATAAAGGGCTCCAGGTCGCCATCGAGCACCTTGTCCACGTCGCCAACTTCTACGCGCGTGCGCAGGTCTTTGGCCATGCGATACGGCTGCAACACATACGATCGAATCTGAGAGCCAAAGTTGATCTCCAGCTTCGAGTCTTCGAGCTTCTTCGAAGCCGCCCGCTTCTTTTCCATCTCGAACTCGTAGAGGCGCGAACGTAACATTTTCATCGCCTTGTCCTTGTTCTTGTGCTGCGAACGCTCGTTCTGGCAACCCGCCACGATACCCGTTGGCAGATGCGTAATGCGCACCGCAGAGTCGGTCGTGTTTACATGCTGACCGCCCTTGCCGCCGGAGCGGTAGGTGTCGATGCGAAGATCATCCGGTTTGATGTCGATGACAATCGAGTCATCAATTTCCGGTGACACAAACACGCTCGCAAAACTTGTATGTCGGCGCTTTGCCGAGTCAAACGGAGAGATGCGCACCAGACGATGAACACCCGTCTCGCCGCTCAGCAGACCAAACGCAAACTCACCCGTGATGGTGAATGTTGCAGACTTGATGCCCGCTTCATCACCATCCTGAATTTCGTTGATCTCGGTTTTGAAGCCCTGTCGCTCCGCCCAGCGCAGATACATGCGCATCAGCATCTCGGCCCAGTCCTGCGACTCCGTGCCACCAGCCCCAGGATGCACCGTCACGATGGCGTTCAGCGGATCGCTCTCTTCCGAAAGCATCGTCCGCGACTCCATCTGTTCGGTGAGGCCCGCCAGGGCTGTGATCTCGCGATCGAGATCGGGCTCAACAGAAGCCTCGCCCTCACGCAACAGATCGAAGTAGGCGTCGATGTCCTCACTACGGCGCAACAACTCTGCGTCGTCGGAGATCTGACCTTCCAGGCGCTTTCGCTCGCGCATAAGGGGTTGCGAACGAGCAGGGTCAGCCCACACGCCGGGGTCAGAGATCTGCGCCTCGACCTTTTCGAGTTCAGTTTTCAGCCGGGGCGAGTCAAAGATACTCCCGCAGGTCGCGCACCTTCTCGCGGACCGGGGAGTAAGCAAATTCAAGATCACTTAACATAACTAGCCCAGTGTACTTCCTCTTGCCGCCAGCGTGCTTATCGCAGCAACGGCTTGCGGCGAGCCATGCCCAGAAACGCCAGCGCGATCAACGCACACAGCCATCCGAGCCAGTCACCGTGGCGTGTATAGAACGTCGTCCCCTGCCGGTAAGCAAACGTCGCAGCCAAAGCACCCCTCCGGTGGCGAGGAAGCGACGTCCCCATCCGCCCGTAAGGATCAATCACCGTCGTAACGCCGGTATTGGTAGAGCGCAGCAGCCAGCGGTTATTCTCAATCGCTCGCATCCGCACCATGTCGAGGTGCTCCCACGGCGCGCTTGAATCTCCATACCAACCGTCGTCGGAGAGGTTCAACAGAACATCCGCGCCGTTCTTCGCCAACTCACGAACCTCATCGCCGAAGATGGATTCGTAGCAAATGAACACACCAATGGAATGCCCATCCGCATGAAATAGCGTGTGCTGCGTCCCTGGCGAAAATCCACCTACGTTATCCAGCAGATGGCCAGCAAAGAAGAACAGATCCTTATAGGGTGTGTACTCCCCGAAAGGTACAAGATGCATCTTGTCGTAACGGCCGGAGTAACTTCCATCGCTCGCAAAGAAGCTTGCCGAGTTATAAAGCTTGCCCGCTTCTGGAACCGTCGCGTTTCTCTCCACCGCGATGCTATCCGCAATGACAGGAGCGCGAAGTTGTTTCGCAAGTGATCCAATCGACTCACGAAAGAGAGGATCACCGTCAATAAAGTCAGCCGGAGCTTCCGGCCATGCAACCAGATCAACGTGCTCGGCAGATCCCGCAGCCTGCAATGACAGCGTCGAAAGCTTTTGCAGTAACTGATCGCGCGTCTCCTTCGGCCCACTCTCTGCGCCAACAGAAAGATTGGACTGAAGTAACACAGCATGCCGCGATGCAGGCAACTCCTCCGGCCTCCACGTCACTTCAAGAACAGTAAGCGTTACGACAACGACTGCCGCAGTGATAAAGACCACCCGCTGTGCCACGCTCGACCGCACACGCCAGCGCCCAAGCCAGAGAGCGTTCACCACAGCGACCAGCAACGATAAACCCATGACTCCGGTAATAGGAGCCATGCGCGTCAGCGCCAGATTGTCGATCTGCGTATACCCCAGCAAGTCCCAGGGAAATCCCGTGATGCGTGCACGCGCCAGCTCCACCGCCACCCAGGCAAAGGGTGCCAGCAGCAACGCTGTAGAAGCAGAGAGCCGCTCACGAACAAAGCCAAGCAGAGATCCGAACAGTGCGTGGTACAGCCCTAAGTACAACGTGAATAAAACCAGGATGCCGAGCGCGACGGGTGTCGGAAGCGCACCATAAATATGCATCGTGGGGAAAATCCAGTAACAATTTCCCAGATACCAAAGCACGCCACAAAGGTACCCAAGTAACCCCGCACGCTTCGCTCCTAGCGGCTTCCCCTCAGCATCTTCGCCAAGTACAGCCAGCAGCAGAGGGACAAGGCAGAACCAGCAGAAAAGTCTGCGCCACAGCGGTACAGGACCTGCAATGGGGAACGGCAACCACTGCAAAAATGCAGAGAGAGCGGCCAACATCCAAAGCTTCGCAGACACCTTTTTCATCAAGGCGATGCTACCACTTTACCCGCGAATAACTTGCAAGAGGTTACCTCTGACTTATCCGTCATTTGCACAACACCGGCAGAATCGGTACTCTTGGAAAGTTGTCATCGTGGAATTTACCAATACTATTTGGAGACCCGTCACATGGACGTAACTCGTATCCTCTCGGAGATCGACGCCGAAATCACTCGCCTTCAGGAAGCACGTTCAGCCCTCGTGGCCATCGGAGGCAGCGGAACGGTTGCTGCTCCGGCTCCACGTCGTCGTGGCCGCCCAAAGGGAAGTACGAACATCGCAAAAACGGTAACCGCAAAGGCCGCCAAGACTGCGGCTCCTGCGCGCACAACCAAGCGTAAGCGCAATCTTTCGCCTGAAGGCCGTAAGCGCATTGCCGACGCGATGAAGAAGCGTTGGGAAGCCCACCGCGCAAAGAAAACCAAGTAAGCGTACAAGTAAAAAGCAAAGGCGTCCGAATCTTTCGGACGCCTTTCACTTTGCCTGCAAGTTGCTGTTCCCTACCGAACAGCGATCACTTCGCGGATATTATCTTTGCCAAGTAGAAACCGTATATCGGCATAGCCACTCAGAAACTGCTCCATCTGCCGCGTTTGAAACGTAGACAGCACCGGATAATCCCCCGAAGGCTGCAACGTCACTTCGGGCTTCTCCGAGATATGGAAACGCGAAAACTGAGTCTCCGGTCCAGTTGCTTTTCCATGAGTGAACGCAAGCAGCCGTCCGCCGGGATGCAGCACATCCTTCAGCCGCGAAAAAAGAAGCGGAGCCGCTTTCGCAGGAAGGTAATCTGCCGTATCCCAAAGCAGGACGGCATCGAACTCTTTCCCTGAAAAATCAAAGTGCGTAGCAGCAAACTTTTCCGCCTGGAAGGTCGGCTTTCCATCTTCATCCGGCGCAATCCACTCGGCACTTGCTGCGTCTGCCACGACGTTTGCCATGTAGACGCTATGCCCCAGCGACGTAAGAAAGTTGATGTTTGCCGGAGAGGTATCTCCAAAGTCGAGAACGCGCAGCCCGTCTTTCTGCTTCAGAAACTCGAGCGTCTCGCCCCAGCCACGTGAGGCCCTGACGACGGGTTCTGCTGCGCCCCGGTTGTTGCCACCTTTGCTGCGACCAAACAATCCCATAGCCCCAGCTTACGCTCCGGGCTCGTGACTTTCGGCTTCATCCGACAAAGCGTTCAGCCCAGTCGAAGGTCCACCGTTCTGCCCGAGCGAGCGAGCGGCGGCAGCCAGCCCTGCAGGCATCTGCCCTGCGACGCGCGAGCCTTGAGCCTGTCCGAAGAGGCCGGGAAGGGGCTCAGGAGCGGGAGGATACGCGGCCTCCGTTTCGTGAACCGGAGCGGCTGTCTCAGACACATGCGACTCCGAGACAGCAGACAGCGAGCCGACACGGCCCCGCAGTTGAGCTTCCTCTTCCATCGAAAACCGTTTCGCCACCACATCGCCCACGACCGAGGCCGTCGCGCGAAGTTCAACGCGCTCTGAAGCGTGAAGCGTTCCTTCCACCTTACCCAGCACCAGAACATGCTGTGCGGAGATGTCTGCGCGCACACGAGCCTCGCGGCCAATCGTGACGCGAGCGCCCTCGGCGTGCACTGTTCCGTCGATCTGACCTTCGATCACAACATCGCCCGTAGCGATCAATTCGCCACGCAGATGCGCCGTTGTGCCGATCACTGTGGTCGCTTCGCCCATGTTCATCCTGTTCACCATCTTCCCGTCTGCGGCTCGAAAATCGGCTATGCCGACTTTCGACAGAGTACAGCCGAACTATACCGGGCAGCCCGCCGCCGACACAATCATTCGCGCTCCCTTTTTCTTGCGTCTAAAGTGTCACTGAGGGAGGATCGTCTCGCTTGCCTTGCTGCTTTACTCATCCCGGTCGTTTTCTTCGCGCAGCGTTCGCCGTACTCGCGCTGCATACGTCAACCGTTTTGCTCACAGCGCAAAGCGGCGAAACAGCACACGTTTCCACCAACATCCCCACACCTGTTTCCTGGGTGCAGGCGGCTACTGTGCACGAACTGCGCATCATCGATGACGATGGGGAGTTCCCTGTTCGCTATCGAAGCCGCCGCGTTGACAGCAAAAACGATATTACCCGCGAAATTATCGAAAGCCGCGAAGGCACAGTTGCGCGTCTGATCCAACGCAACGGCCAGCCTCTCCCCGCCGAAGAAGACCAGGCCGAGCGCTCACGCCTGCAGGCCATACTGGACGACCCGAGCGACTACCTTAAGAGCAAGAAGCGCAACACGGCCTCTCGTGGTTATGCCACAAGCCTCGTCAAATTGATGCCCATAGCGATGATCTACAGCTATGCAGCCGGGCAACCTCAGCCACCGAACTCGCCCGGCCAGCAGATCGTTCTGGACTTCCGTCCCGATCCTAACTTCAAGCCGCCCACAACGATCTCCGAGTTACTCACGGGGCTCGAAGGCCGCATGTGGATCGATCGCAAGACCGGCGTGCTCACCCGTGTCGACGCCCGCGTAATCAAAGGCGTCAACTTCGGCTGGGGTGTGCTCGCGCACATCTACCCCGGCGGCACCGTCGAGTTCGAGCAGGCTGAAGCAGGCAACGGGCGCTGGATTTACTCCCAGCTCAACGAGCATGTTGTTATCCGTGAATTTATGGTGAAGACCGCAAACGAAAACACGCGTATGAGCGCAGCCGAAATCCGGCTGCTACCCAACGCTCTTACCTATCGCGAAGCTATCGTGCAGCTTCTCGCTATGCCTTTACCGAAGTAAACGACTAACTCAACCGCAACGTCTTCTGGCGCACTGTAATCGCATTGATGCGCTCACGAACGATCTCGTAACCGCGCCCCGGAGTCGTCGGCACAACGATCTCTCCCTGCGCGCTGACCGTCACCTCGGGCTCGATAATGTCCTGCGCCCAGTAACGCTTCGACGCCGAGACATCGCCCGGAAGCTTGAAGTTTGGCAGGCTCGATAGCGCCACGTTCTGCGCCCGTCCGATGCCCGTCTCCAGCATCCCACCGCACCACACCGGAACACCAAACTCTTCAGCCACATCGTGTATCGCAATCGCCTCGGTAAAGCCGCCCACGCGACCGACCTTGATGTTGATGATCTTTGCCGAGCCCAACTCCAGCGCAGCGCGAGCATCACGGCGATTGCGAATCACCTCGTCCAGGCAGATCGCCGTCTTCATCTTCTTCTGCAGCTGCGCATGAAAGTAGAAGTCGTCGTACCAGAGCGGCTGCTCGATCATCAGCAGATTGAAGCGGTCCCACGAAGCAATACGATCTGCGTCATCCAGCGTATAGGCTGAGTTCGCATCGCAGCTGAGCAGAATCTCCGGCCAACGCTCCCGCACCAGGGTGAAGATCTCTTCATCCCAGCCCGGCTGGCACTTCAGCTTGATGCGCTGATAGCCCGCAGCCACTTCCTTCTCCACCGTCGCAAGCTGCTGCTCGATCGACGGCTGGATACCAATGGAGACACCACAGGCGATCTTCTCGCGTGTGCCGCCAAGCAGCTTTGCCAGAGGAATGCCCTGCCGCAGCGAATCAAGCTCCCACACAGCGTTTTCCAGCGCAGCCTTTGCCATACGATGCCCGCGAACCTGCTTGAACACATCCGGCACATCGCGACCGCTGGAGACGTCCGCCTTCAACAACCGGGGCGCAAGCTCCTGCTCAATGATCGTCCAGGCCGTATCGACCATCTCATCGGAAAAGTACGGATGCTCGCCGGCGACAGACTCGCCCCACGCGCTGAGGCCCTCGCACTCGATCTCTACCAGCAGCATGCGCCGCACGGTATGTACACCAAAGCTGGTACGGAACGGGTTCACCAACGGCATGTTTACTTCGCGCAGATGGATTGCTTCAATCTTCACTTCGATTCCTTTCGCTTCGCCTTCATCCAAAGTGCTTCAAGCTGTTCAATGTCCATAGCTTCCATCGCTTCGTGGCCGCCAGCCTCTGTTTCCACGGAGCCGAAGCGGCGACGGAACTTCGCGTTCGCGCCCCGCAACGCCCCCTCCGCATCAATCCGCAGGTGCCGAGCGAGATTGACCGCCGTGAACATCAGGTCACCAAACTCCTCTTCGACCTGCTCCTTCTTGCCAAGCTCAACCTCTACCATCAACTCGGCAATCTCTTCATCCAGCTTGGCAAAGAGCCCCGCAGAGTCCGGCCAGTCGAAGCCCACCTTCGAAGCCTTGGAGCCAAGCTTGTGCGCTTCCATCACCGCAGGCATCGAGCGAGGAACATCCTCGAGCAAACCTGTGCCAGCACGCTCTGCGCTCGCTTTTTTCTCCTCCCGCTTCACGCTCTCCCATGTCGAGACGACGGCTTCCGCGTTCTCCGCCACAGCCTCACCAAAGACGTGCGGATGGCGCCGCAGCAGCTTCGCGCTCAGGTTATCGGCAACGTCTTCCATCGTGAAGTGGCCTTCGTCCTGGGCCATCTGCGCGTAAAAAAGCACCTGCAGCAGCAGGTCACCCAGCTCATCCTTCAGTGCTGGCCAATCGCGCCGCTCAATTGCGTCGAAGACCTCGTAGGTCTCCTCCAGCGTGTGCCGCTTGATGGAGTCAAAGGTCTGCTCGCGGTCCCATGCGCACCCCTGCGGCCCGCGCAGGCGCGCCATAATGGCCACAGCCACGCCCATTGCCTGCGAGGTAGGCTCGTGCGGTTCAATCCCTGTTCCGTCTAACTCAGGTTTCATGCAAACAGATTACGCGTATCGTGGCTGCGCTTCGTATACTGCTTCCGATACCTCAACGGGAGTTCTGCAACAAACATGGCTGACGGCGGCATTCGTACCTGGCGCGCATTTCTTACTCACATGGGCACAGTAACCCTCGGCCTGCTGATCGCCGTAGGCATCGCGCAGATCGTAGAGTCCATTCGCCACCACAACCAGCGCCAGAGCCTGCAGCGCCAGATGCGCGCAGAGTCTGAGCAGAACCTGGCCGTGGTGGAAGACGACAGTAACGGCCTGCGCACCACGATTCAGAACCTCGAGGCCATGCGCACGGCGCTCGATAACGCCAAGACAAGTGGCGGCAAGTTGACCTTCGCCGTTCCCGCAGTGCAATCCGCACGCCCGGGCTGGTACTTCCGCACCCCGACACGCGCTACCTGGAACGTCGCCGTCTCCGCCGGTCGCGTCACGCTTCTGCCGGCCGAACAGGCAAAGTCGTATGGTCGCCTCGACTTCAACTCGCAGTACGTTGCAGAGTCAGAAAACATCTTCAACAACAGCTTCTACGACTACCTGACTGAACTGAGCGTGAACCACCTCGACGCCGCGACCACCGGCTCGACGGCAACGCTCACGGCGGACTCCCGCGACCGCCTGTTGCGCGCCACCGTGCAGGCGCAGGAGAAGGCCATCGACCTGTTGCAGGACCTTGCCCTGTACAAGGGCGCTCTGGAATCGGTAACCGCCGACACGCGCAGCCTCGCCGACATGTACCGCAACCAACAAAAGGCTATCGACGAAGACCAGCGCGCCGTCTCCGCGCTGCTGCATCGCGAGATTGTCACTCGATAAGCGGCCCACGCATCCTTCCAGCGCGAAACGCGTCCAATGTCTCTGGACGCGTTTCGCTTTTTCTACGTCCGCGTTCTAAGCTCAAAAACTGCCGCATGGATCTCTTCGAGAAAATCCGAACGCTGCCGACCGGCCCCGGCTGCTACCTCTACAAGAATGCAGAGGGCGAAATCATCTACGTGGGCAAGGCTAAAAACCTGCGCTCACGCGTGCGTTCGTACTTCCTGAAAGCCAACCAGCTCGCCAATCCTAAGACCGGCTCGCTGATGCGCGAGGCCGTCGACCTCGAGTACATCCTCGTCGACAACGAACGCGAAGCCCTTGCACTCGAAAACAACCTCATCAAGCAGCGCAAGCCGCGCTTCAACATCCTACTGCGCGACGACAAGACCTACCCCTACATCAAGCTCACGCTCGGCGACCGACACCCAAAGGTCTTCGTCACCCGCAAGCTGCGCAAAGACGGCGCCGCCTACTTCGGCCCCTACTTCCCCGGCAACCTTGCGCACCGGCTCGTCGACCTCATCCACCGCTCCTTCCTCATCCCGAGCTGCAAGGTCGACCTGAACCGCTATCACCCGCGCGCCTTGCCTGCAGTACTACATCAAGCGCTGCCTCGGTCCCTGCGTCGAAGACCTCATCTCCACCGACGCCTACCGGCAGACCATCCGCGACGTGCAGCTCTTCCTCGAAGGCTCCGTAGGCGAGCTGGAAAAGCGCCTGACCGCACGCATGGAGCAGGCCGCGGAAGAGATGCAGTTTGAGCTCGCCGCACGCCTGCGCGACCAGCTCATCACCGTCTCGCAGTCGCAGGACCGCCAGCGCATCGCCTCCCCCGGCGATGAAGACGCCGACGTCTTCGGCTTCCACTTCGAGAAAGAGATGCTCGCCGTCAACCTCTTCCACATGCGCGGCGGCAAGATCGTCGATCGCCGCGATATGTTCTGGGAAGACCTTCCTGACTTCGAAGACGCCGGCGACGACAACGACTCGCTCGCGCAGCCGCAGGCAGAAGACGACGACCTCATCGCCGACACAACCTTCGAACCCCATCCCGGCCAACCCGCACCAGAGATCGTTGCCGACTCCGAACTCAGCGAAGAGCACTCCGTTCTCGCCTCTCCTGAGTCTGAAGCCACCGCAGGCTTCTCCCCCGCAACGTTCTTCTCTGCGCTGCTGAAGCAGCTTTATCTCGATCAGGGATACGTCCCGCGTCACATCTACGTTCCCGTCGACTTCCCCGACCGCCAGCTTCTTGCCGACGAACTGCGCGAGCGCTCCGGCCACAAGATTGAGATCGCCGCGCCGCAGCGTGGCGACAAGCGTTCACTCGTCGACCTCGTCTGCCAGAACGCGAAACAGAGCTACGACCAGCGCTTCCGCGTGCTGCAACCTTCGATCAAGAACATGCAGGAAGCCTTGCAGGACGCACTCACGCTCGCCGAGGCTCCCAAGCGCATCGAGTGCTTCGACATCTCGCACATCCAGGGCGCTGAGACCGTCGCCTCGATGGTCGTATGGGAAGACGGCGCGATGAAGAAGGCCGACTACCGCAAGTACCAGGTGAAGACCGTCAGTGGCGTCGACGACTTCGCCTCGATGCATGAGATACTGCTGCGCCGTTACAGCAAGTTCGCCAACGGCGCAAAGCCCACCGGCAAGGACGCCGAACTACCTTCGCTGATCCTCATCGACGGCGGCCTCGGCCAGTTGCATGCGGCCGCAGCGGCGCTGCAGGAACTCGGCCTCACCACGCAGCCGCTCGCCTCCATCGCCAAGAAGGAAGAGATCATCTACGTCTACGGGCAAGAGGACGACCCCGTTGTTCTCGACCGCCGCAGCCCCGTCCTGCACGTCGTACAGAAGATCCGCGACGAGTCGCACCGCTTCGCCATCACCTACCATCGCAAGCGCCGCCAGATGCGCGACCGCACCAGCGAGATCGACGAGATTCCAGGCGTTGGAGCCATTACGCGCCAGCGCCTGCTCACCCACTTCGGCAGCGTCCGTGCCCTGAAACAGGCAGCCGAACAGAACCCCGATGCGTTGCTCGCGGTCACCAACAAAGCCACCGCAGAAAAGATACGGCGCTTCCTCGTCGAGGAAACGCCGCAGGAACCGCTGGTGCAGATCAATCGCTAATCAGAGCTTCCGCCGAACGTATTGCAGCTCGCAATGTCCCCACTCTGCAGCCCGGCTTTGAACCAGCGCTCGCGCTGTGCGCTGGAGCCATGCGTCCAGCTTTCGGGGCTTACGGAACGTCCACTCATCTTCTGCAGATGGTCGTCACCGACCGCCGCCGCCGCGCTCAGCGCATCATGAATATCCGCATCATGGATAATGCCCTGCTGCTCGGCAGAGTGCCCCCACACACCCGCATAACAGTCAGCCTGCAGCTCCAGATCGACCGACAGATGGTTCTTCTCGCTCGGCTCCTGCTGCATTAACCGCTGCACTTTGTTCTCCGTTCCAAGCAAATTCTGCACATGGTGCCCAAGCTCATGCGCGATCACGTACGACTGCGCAAAGTCTCCCGTGCTGCCGCCGAACTTCTTCAGCTCATCCCAGAAGCCAAGGTCGATGTAGACCTTCTGGTCTGCCGGACAGTAGAACGGGCCGGTCGCCGACTGGGCCGTCCCGCAGCCGGAGTACGTCTGGTTGCGGAAGAGCACCAGCTTGGCGTGACGGTACGTCTTGCCATGCTCCGCAAAGTACTTTGTCCAGAACTGCTGCGTGTTGTCGAGCGCAAACGAGATCAGATGCGCGTCACGATCTTCACCCTGCTTCTGCGCAGCCGAACGCGGTGCCTGCTGCTGCGTATATCCGCTCTGCGGCGCGCTTGTTGCACCACCGCCATGCAGGAAGCCGCCCAGGAAGTTGCGCCCCGTCACCAGGCTGATCACCAGCAGAACAAGGAAGCCGACGATGCCAATGCCTCCGCCGCCAAAACCAAAGCCGCCACCACCGCCGCCGCCCGAATCATCCCGGCGGTCTTCAATGTCGCTGCTCATGTTTCCCGGTTGCCAATCCATCGTTGCTCTCCTTCGTACTCCTGCATTTGACTTTACCTAGGATGCAGTCTGTTGCGCGGAGATGGAACCAAATCCTTCGCGACAACGTATCTTCGCATCAAGCCATGTCCACAGCGACCACATCCTCAGCCGTCGTCCGTCCACCGGATCAAGCCCTCCGCGCCACCCTGCAGCTCGCAGCCATCTTTGCGCTCGTGCGGCTGCTCTTTCAATTCGCGCTGACGATCTACAGCTCGCACCTCGGCTACGGCTACTTCCGCGACGAGTTCTACTACATCGCCTGCGGCCGTCATCTGGCCTGGGGATACGTCGACCACGGCCCCATTGTCGCCCTGCAGGCTCGCCTCAGCGAGATGCTCTTCGGCGACTCCGTCTTCGGTATCCGCGTGCTCTCCACCACCGCCGGTGCCGTCATGATCTTCCTAACCGGCGTCCTCACATGGGCCTTCGGCGGCCGCCGCCCCGCACAAGGGCTCGCGATGCTCGCGGTCTTCCTTGCTCCCGGCTTCATCGGCGTCGACGGCTTCCTCTCCATGAACTCCTGCGAAGCGATGTTCTGGATGTCGGCTCTGCTCGCGCTCGTGATGGCGCTCAAAGGCCGCAGCCCTGCCATCTGGTGGACCGTCTTTGGCATGGCTTCCGGCCTCGGCCTGCTCAACAAACCGTCGATGACCTTCTTCCTCGTCACGCTCGGCATCGCCTTGCTCTGCACCCCGCAGCGCCGCATCCTGTTCACCCGCTGGGCCGCAATGGGCATCGCGCTCGCAGTCCTCATCGCGCTGCCGAACCTCCTTTGGCAGATCCACAACCACTGGCCCACGCTGGAGTTCCTGCGCAACGGCCAGAAGGCTGGCAAGAACATCCCACTGCGCTTCCCACAGTTCCTCCTCGGACAGTTCCTCCAGCTACATCCCCTCAACGCAATCGTCTGGGTCACTGGCGTCGTTGCCCTGCTGCGGGGACGCTCGGTCAAAAACATGCGCTGGATCGGCATCGCCTTCCTTGTCTTCCTGCCGCTCATGTGGAAGCTCCACGCCAAGGACTACTATCTCGAGCCGTTCTACCCCGCGCTCTTTGCCGCCGGAGGCGTCGCCTGGGAGCATCGCAACCGCGCACGTCAACGCGTAGCCGAAGGCCGCGTCTTTGCCCTGCCCATCCTGGAAGCAACCCTCACACTCGTCATCCTCTCCTCGCTACCCATGGCCTCGCCCATCCTGCGGCCGATGACCTGGGTCCGCTACGCCGACGTCACGCACTTCCGCCCCAAAGAGCAGGAGCGCGGCAAGCAAGCTATCCTGCCGCAGTTCTACGCCGACCGCTTCGGTTGGGACAACGAAATCAACCTCGTTCTCAAGGCCTTCCGCACTCTCACACCAGAGGAGCAGCGCCACGTCTGCATCTTCACCAGCAACTACGGCGAAGCGGGAGCCATCGACTTCCTCGGCAAGCAGCGCGAGCCCATGCTCCCCCCGGCCATCTCCGGCCAGAACAACTACTGGCTCTGGGGCACCCACGGCTGCGACTTCAACATCGCCATCGCAGTGATCGGCGACAGCCTGGAAGACATCGGCAAGAAGTACACCGAGGTTCGCGTGGTCGGCATCATGGACGACCCGCTCGCCATGCCTTACGAACAGGGCCAGCACGTTTACCTGCTGAAGCATCGACGTTCCCAGGCGCCCTTCGACTGGAGCGACGAACGCTTCTACTATTAGCAAGTGAGCAAGAAACCAAAGCTAGGCCAGAACTTCCTCGTCGACGACAACGCCTGCCTCCGCATCGCCGACGCGCTCGGCGACATCAGCCAGCGCACCATCGTTGAAATCGGCCCGGGCCACGGCGCCATTACCAAGCTGCTCGCGCCTCGCTGCGCCCGTCTCCACCTCATCGAGTTCGACCCCGCACTCGCCCGGGAGCTGACCTTCCACTTCCGCGACATGCCCCACGTCACCGTGCACAACGCGGACATTCTCAAGACCGACCTCGCCCCCCTGCGTACCGAAGGCGAGTCGCTCGACGTCGTCGGCAACCTGCCGTACTACATCACCTCAGATATCCTGCTGCACCTCTTCGCCGCCGCACGCAACAACATCGTTCGCCGTGCCGTCGTGATGATGCAGCGCGAGGTCGCCGACCGGATCGCCTCGCCTCCCGGCCACAGCGAGTACGGCGCACTCTCCGCGTTCACCCAACTCCATGCCTCCGTCGCCAATCTATTTGTGCTTCCGCCCGCAGCGTTCGATCCCCCGCCCGACGTCCACTCCACCGTCCTGCGGCTGGAGTTCGCTCCGCGCTTCGCCGAACTCGGCGTGGATGCCGAGACGTTCAACAAGTTTCTCCGCGCGGGCTTTGCACAAAAGCGCAAGACACTAACCAACAACCTGCGCAACGCGGCTTACAGCAACGCGCAGCTCGACGCAGCCTGGCCTGAGTCGTTATCCAAAACCATTCGCGCAGAAGCTGCCACCCTGGAGCAGATGGGCGAGCTCTTTCTCGCATTAGAGAGCAGGAAGTAGCGGCCCGAAGGGCTCTAGTTCTTTGCCGCAGCCATCGCCAGAAGCTCACGCGCCATCTTCGTTGTACCTTCAGCAAAATGATCGTTGTTCGCAATCGCCTTCAACACAGGTTCGATATTGCCAAGTTCGATCGCACTTCCCTCCTGCGCCATCACCCAAAGCGAGACGACAACATCCGGCACCGCAGAGGGATCGGCCTTCTCCAGCCGGGCTAGCACCTCTCCCACCTGCAGCGTCTGCTGCAGGGCCACGAACGCCTCCATGGCATCATTCAGCTTTGCATCACTGGAAACATGAAAGGCACAGGTGCTCCACACATCGCCGCTCTTCCAGCGATAAGCCAGCCGCTTCGTCGCCAAACTCTTTGCCGAGCTCTCGCACGTCCCTGCACGAACAGCCTCCACACCACCCATCATGCGAGCAAGCGTCTGCGGATGAACCAGTACAGGCTTACGTGTCGCCGTCGCCACAGCACCTTCGTCGTAACGTCCGAGCCCATCACTCGAAATCTCAAGCGACCACTCAGGAACAGCAAGCCCTTTGCGCTCGAAGTGGAAGTTCACCACCTCCGGCTCTGCCGCTGAAACAAGCTCATTCCCCTCGCCAGACAACGGCAGATTGTGAACCTTCTTCTGAGCAAAAACTGGCACGCTCAGCGCCAACGACGCTACCAGCAACCACTTCATCGTTGCAACGCCTCCTGCGTCTGCGCGTTGTGGATGTGACAGATCGCAATCGCCAGCGCATCGGCGGCGTCAGCGGGCTTCGGGGCTTCCTCCAACTCCAGCAGACGAGCCACCATGAACTGCACCTGCTCCTTTGCGGCTAGCCCATACCCCACCACCGCGCTCTTCACCGCCAGCGGAGCATACTCCGCTACCGGATGCCCGCAATTCGCCGCCGCCAGCAACGCCACGCCGCGAACCTGCCCCAGCTTCAACGCCGACTTTGCGTTCGCGGAAAAGAACACATCTTCAATCGCCACGACATCCGGCTGCCAGATCGCGAGCAACGCCATCAACTCGGCGTACACCTGCGCCAACCGCGTGTGCGTTCGGTCTTTTTTGTTGAGCTTCACCGCGCCAGCGCACAGATAACGCAGCTTGGGCGTACGCGCCGCGTAGTCCACCTCCACGACACCGTACCCCGTAAACTCTGTCCCGCAATCAACGCCAAATACCCGCATAGATGGCTCCAGTCTACTTCTCGTCACTGCGGGCAGCACCTTCGGGAATCTTCCCGGTACAATCGACCACGACACCTCTGGTCCCTGCGAGCATCGTTTGAAGCGAACTTTCCATCTGGCCCCCTCTCTCGCGCTCGCCTTGCTGGCGTCCTCTGCGGCGCACGCGCAGACGTCGGCTCCTACGCCCGACCAGGTGCGGGAGCAGAGAGCGCCTCGTGAGGCCGCTCCGCTCGTTCACCCCATCACCTCGCTTCACAAACCTGCTCCGAAGCCCACGGAGGCCGCGAAAACACCCGCTAAGCCAGCCACAGCGACCAAAGAAGCCGCAAAGCCCGTCGCAAAAGTAACGGCCACGAGCGAAGTCGCAAAGCCCGTACAGAAGCTTCCCGTGAAACCCGTCCCCGCAGGAACAGCAGCAGCCAAGCCAGCCACCCCTGGGCCTGCCGCCGCACCCGCAGGCCCGATCTTCGGCCCGCTGAACCGCACCGTCATCGTGCTGGACCCTTCGCACGGTGGCCAGGATAGCGGCTCGCGCCTCAGCGACAACCTGCTGGAAAAAGACATCACCCTCGCCTTCGCTTTCAAGCTGCGCTCGCTGCTGCAGGCCCGCGGCTTCACCGTCGTCACCACCCGCGACTCCGACTCCCTCACAACCGACGGCAATCCGAACCCGCTTTCGCTCGACGACCGCGCCGGTATCGCCAACCACTCTCGCGCCATCGCCTGCCTGCTGCTGCACGCCAGCGCTGCGGGTAAAGGCGTGCACCTCTACAGCTCCGAGCTGACGCCAACAGCGGGCGAGGCCACCAACCTGCCCTGGCTGACCGCACAGTCCGCCTGGGTCAACCAGAGCCGCATCCTCATGGGCAAGCTCACGCAGTCGATCACGCGCTCCGGCCTGCCCGTCGTCACGGCCGCCGCCAGCATTCGACCGGTCGATTCCCTCACCTGCCCCGCCATCGTCGTAGAGCTGGCACCGAAGTCCGCAGGCGACCCCGGCTCCATCGACGACTCCGGCTACCAGCAGACCGCCGCCGAAGCCATTGCCGGTGCGCTCATCTTCTGGCGCAACCAGATGCAGCCGCCGCCGAAGCTCATCCCCATCCCGGTCTCCACCACCAGCGCCTCCACCACAACGGGGGTGACCCAGTGATCTCGAAACATCAGCGCATCGTCTTCTGGTGCCTCGTACTTGCCATCCTCGGCATGGGCGCGTGGCTCTTCCATGTGCATCAACGCGAGCGCGACCGCCTGCACACGCTCGCCACCGACAACACGCCACTTGACGCGCCGTACTCCGACACCGAGTCCATCACCTTCGCCCTCGCGAACGACGACACCGGAGCGATCGTCAACACGCCGCGCATGATCGCCCTGCCCAGCGAAACCACCGCCCGCGCACGCGCTCTGCTCGACCATCTGGTCAACATCTACTCCGAACCTGACAGCAAGCATCCGCTCCCCTCCGGCACAGCCGTGGACGGCGTCTTCCTCGTGCCGCTCCCGGTCGTCGGCCACGCCATCGACATGAAGGCCCCGCCCTCGGCCTCCGGCGAACACACCGCCACAACGCTCGTCCCGCCGTCTCCCGACTCGCCGCGTCCGCAAACACCTGGCGGCCTGCTCGCCGTCATCAACCTGCGCAGCCAGTTCGTGAACACGCACCCCTCTGGCGTCGAGGTCGAAAACCTCACACTGCTTTCTATGCTCGGTACGCTGCACGCGAACATCCCACAGATCGAGCAGGTCCGCTTCCTCGTCAACGGCCAGCCCCGCGAAACGCTCGCCGGACACATCGACCTCCTCCGCACCTACCCTTCGCGCGACACCGCAACCGCCGCGCCCGAGCAGTAACCCATGAGCACTCCCAGCCGCACCATCGGCGTCTTCGATTCAGGCTTTGGCGGCCTCACCGTGCTCCGTGCGCTGCTACCGCTCATCCCCAACGCCCACTATCTCTACCTCGGCGACACGGCCCGCCTGCCCTACGGGGCCAAGTCGCAGACCACCATCGCGCGCTACGCCGTGGAGAGCGCCCGCTTCCTCGAAGACAACGGTGCCGACCGGCTTGTGATCGCCTGCAACACCGCCACCGCGCTCGCTCTACCCGACATCATCGACGCCACCGGCGTGCCCGTCACAGGCGTCATCCTTCCCGGCGCAGAGGCCGCAAAAGCCGTCGCGGAAAACGCTATCGACGTGCTCGTGCTCGCCACCGCTGCGACCGTCTCCTCGCACGCCTACCGCGACACAGCCGCAACGCTCGGCCTGCAAGCGCATGAAAAAGCCTGCCCGCTGCTGGTGCCGCTCGTCGAAGAAGGCTGGACCAACCACCCCGTGCTCTTCGACGTCATCCGCATCTACCTGCGCGAGGCGCTGGACGAAATGTCCGCCCTCGGCCGCACGCCCGCCGCTGTCCTGCTCGGCTGCACCCACTACCCTCTCATCGCGGAACCGATTCAACGCATCCTGCGCGAACTCGGCTCCAGCGCCATCGTCGTGGACTCCGCCGACGCCACCGCCCACGCCGTCACCACCGCCATGCAGTTGACGCCTTCCCCCCAGCCGTCGAACGCCTCCTTCACCTGTTACGCCACAGACTCGGTCGAGAAATTCGCCCGCCTCGGCAGCCTCTTTCTCCAGCAACCCATCGCCGAAGTCCGCCTCCTCGACCTCGGCGGTTGAGTTCATCCCTACACCCTGGGCCCTACACCCTATACCCTGTTCTTATGCCTTATCTGCTGAAATCCGAGCCCGACAAGTACTCCTACGACGACCTTCTTCGCGACGGCGAAACCATCTGGGACGGCATCAAGAACCCCCAGGCCCTGATTACGCTGCGCAACATGAAGAAGGGCGAAAAGGCCATCATCTACCACTCCAACGTGGGCAAAGCCGCCATCGGCACCGCCACGGTCGTCAGCGTTGAGCTCGACCCCGCCGACGGCAAAACACCCCTCGTCAAGCTGAAGGTCGGGAAGCGTCTGAAGCGCGAGAAGCCACTCGCCGAAATCCGCGAAGCAGGTGTTTTTCAAGGCTCCGTGATGTTCCGACAGTTCCGGCTCTCAGTCGTTCCGCTCAGCGAGGAACAGTTCGACTGGCTCGTACACGGCTAAGCGCAGAACAGAGAGACAGAGAAGCCCTGGTGGGTTCTCCGCCTCTCTGTTCCTCTACTTTGTAGCCTCTTCATCGCGCCGCGCAACCTTCGCCACCAGGGCCGCCGGTAGGCGCTTGCCAATACCCGCACCCTGCGCGTGATAAATCCCCGCGCCCCCTGAGAAGAGATAGCTCCCCACGCAGGCGATCGCCGCAAACACCCCGGCCTCTGCCCCAAAGAGCTCCATCGCCATCAAAGCCGACGCAATCGGTGTGTTCGCCGCACCCGCAAAGACCGCCACAAAACCCATTCCCGCCAGCAACGATACCGGCAGCGGAATCACGTGGCTCAACGAATTACCCATCGTCGCACCGATGTAAAACAGCGGCGTTACTTCCCCGCCCTTGAAGCCCGTACCGAGCGTCACAGAGGTGAAGAGCGACTTCGCCAGGAAGTCCCAGGGATGCAGCTGTCTGCTGAACGCCTCCTGAATCACCGGCACACCCAGGCCGATGTAGCGCGTCGTCCCCAACGCAAAGACGGCGCAGCTCACGAGCAGACCACCCGCCACAGGCCGCAACTCCGGCCGCTTGATCTTCGCCTTCGCAAACGCCGAGATCGCATGCGTTGTGCGGGCGAAGAACATCGCCATCAGCCCGAACGCAGCCCCTGCCACCATCGACCAGAACAGGCTCATCACGCCAAGCTCCGGCACATCGCTCACACGATAGGGAGTATGCCCCATGTGCACCAGTCTCAGCAGATGATGCGTCACCAGATCGCCGACAAAGGCAGCGACAAAGCACGGAGCAATCGCCTCGTACGTCACAGCTCCTACCGCCAGCACTTCCAACCCAAAAATCGCCCCAGAAAGCGGCGTTCCAAAGACCGATCCAAACCCGGCAGAGATGCCTGCCATCAGCAGGACACGACGCCCTGCCGCGTTCAGCCCTAGCGGCCGCCCTAACTGGTCTGCCAATGACGCGCCCGTCTGGATCGCAGTACCCTCGCGGCCAGCCGAACCGCCAAAGAGATGCGTCAGAAACGTGCCGAGAAGGATGAACGGCGTCATGCGAATCTTGATCGTCCGCTTCGGGTCGTGCACCTCGTCGATGATCAGGTTGTTCCCCGCCTCGACATCCTTCCCGAAGTGCTTATAGAGCAGTCCGACGCAACCGCCGACCGGAGCCAGCAGCCAGATAATCCAGCGATGCGCCTCGCGGATATCCGTAGCAATCGTCAACGACCACAGCAGTAGCGCCGAGGCCGCACCCGCCATGATGCCCACCGCGATAGCAACCGGAGTCCAGCGCAAAAGTTCCCACACCAACGCGAATTGCGACGGTTGTTCTGCTTGAGTTTCCTGAGTTTGAGACACACTTCCTCCTACGAGTGAATTCGTAGGAGTCATCAGCTCTCGCGCGGCGCACGAGGCGGTTAAAGGCGGAACCCCATCGCCCTCTGGTCTATGCCTTTCAGCTTACCGCAACCACACAAAAAGAGGCCACCCCAGGGCAGCCTCTTTCGTTTCTCTAAGCCCTCGCAAACTAGTCAATCGAGATCTTGCGCAGCAGGCGGAAGTCCGAAAGCATTTTGCCCGTGCCCAGCACTACCGATGCAAGCGGATCGTCCGCAATTGAAACCGGCAGCCCTGTTTCTTCGCGAATACGCTTGTCGAGGTTCTTGATCAGCGCACCACCACCCGTCAGCACAATGCCGCGGTCAGAGATGTCCGCCGAAAGCTCAGGAGGAGTACGTTCCAGGGCCACACGAATCGCATTCATGATCGTCGCAATGCACTCACCGAGGGCCTCGCGAATCTCCGAATCCTCAATCGTGATCGTCTTCGGCACGCCTTCAATCAGGTTGCGGCCCTTGATGTCCATGGTGAGCGGCTTGTCCAGCGGATACGCCGACCCCAGCTCAATCTTGATCTGCTCCGCCGTGCGCTCGCCTACCAGCAGGTTGTACTTGCGCTTCAGGTAGGTGCCGACAGCCTCGTCCATCTGGTTACCGGCCATGCGCACGGAGCGCGAGTAAACGATGCCCGCCAGCGAAATCACCGCAATGTCCGTTGTTCCGCCGCCGATATCGACAACCATGTTGCCGCCCGGCTCCGTAATCGGCAGACCAGCACCAATCGCAGCCACCATCGCCTGCTCCACGAGATGCACTTCCGAAGCCTTGGCGCGGTACGCCGAGTCCATAACAGCGCGCTTTTCTACCTGTGTAATCTCCGAAGGCACACCGATCACGATGCGCGGATGCACCATCATCTTGCGGTTATGGGCCTTCTGAATGAAGTAGTTGAGCATCTTCTCCGTCTGCTTGAAGTCGGCGATCACACCGTCCTTCATCGGCTTGATGGCGATGATATTGCCCGGCGTACGGCCCAGCATCTCCTTCGCTTCCTTGCCCACGGCTTCCACTTCGTTGGTCACACGGTTCACAGCAATTATCGAAGGCTCATTCACAATGATGCCCTTGCCATGCGCATAGACCAGCGTGTTGGCTGTTCCGAGATCGATCGCAAGATCGCTCGAAAATAACGAAAAGATGGAACGCATGTTGCTGACGCGCCCGCTGCGCGAAGAGAAATTTGAAGACACTAGCGTTTTTCCTGATGGCCGGATTTAAGTTCGCCCGGTGTTATCTCGAATTGTAAAGCGCATAGAGCCGGCTGTGGAATTCAAGGCTTCATACCGTGGAAATGTAGACAAAAACACCCCCTAAACAACGACTTAAATCAGTCAGACCGCAGCGAGCCCCTCTTTCCTGCCGCTGCAGGACAATCCACATCACACGACCCGCTTGTTACCCTGAACAGAAGAAGCCCACCCAAGGGCTACGATTTGCAAGGAGCTCTCAGCATGATCATCGGCGTACCCAAGGAAGTGAAAGACCACGAAAGCCGCGTCGGCGTTACACCGGCAGGCGTCAAGGCTCTCACCGAAGCAGGACACAAAGTTCTCGTCGAGCACGACGCAGGCGCACTCTCCTCTTTCCCCGACGACGAATACCAGGCCGTCGGTGCAGAGATCGTCGGCGCAGCGGCCAACGTCTGGGGCAACGCCGAGATGGTCGTCAAGGTAAAGGAACCCGTGGAGAAGGAGTACTGGCACTTCCGCGAAGGCCTCACCCTCTTCACCTACCTGCACCTCGCTCCTATCCATGAGCTCACCGAGACCCTGCTGAAGAAAAAGGTCCTCGGCATCGCCTACGAAACCGTCAAGGACCGCGCCGGCACACTTCCCCTGCTCACCCCGATGAGCGAGGTCGCAGGCCGCCTCAGCGTGCAGGTTGGCGCAGCCTATCTGCAGAAAGAGCACGGCGGACGTGGCGTCCTGCTCGGAGGTGTACCCGGTACGCTGCCCGGCAACGTCACCATCATCGGCGGCGGCATCGTCGGCACGAACGCAGCCAAGATGGCACTCGGCCTCGGCGCAAACGTCACCATGATCGACCTCAACCTGAACCGCCTGCGCGAGATCGACGACATCTTCAACGGTCGCGTCCGCACGCTTGCCTCCAACAGCTACAACATCGAGAAGTCAGCGGCAGAAGCCGACCTGCTCATCGGCGGCGTGCTCATCCCCGGCGCGGCAGCTCCGAAGATCGTCACCGCCGCCATGGTCAGCAAGATGAAGAAGGGCGCCGTCATCGTAGACGTTGCCATCGATCAGGGCGGTTGCATCGAAACAGCGCATCCCACCACGCACTCGGCCCCCAGCTACCTCGTCGACGGCGTCGTTCACTACTGCGTCACGAACATGCCGGCAGCCGTGCCCAACACCTCAACCCACGCGCTCACCAACGCCACCTTCCCCTATGTACTGAAGCTCGCCAACCAGGGTCCTCTGGCGGCAATCAAAGCCGACGCCGGCCTCGCTGAAGGCGTCAACACCTTCGACGGCAAGCTCACCTACAAAGCCGTAGCCGACGCGCAGGGCAAAGAGTTCACCCCCATCACGTCTCTCTTCTAAGCTTCACGTACCCATCCCCCAAGAGCCCCCGCCGACACCTCGGCGGGGGCTTTTCTATCGTGCGCAAATTCCGTTGCTCACCGAGCCCCCGTCCCCAACTACACTGTGACCCATGGGAACCAGCGCCACGAAACGCCGCATACTCGTCATCACGCTCGGCGTCTGCCTGCTCCTTCTCTTCCTTTCCCTCGCCACGCTCAACGCCTTCAACCTCCACTTCCTCAACCCCGCTTCGCCGATCCAGACGCTGGTCTTCGTCGGCCTTTCGATCATCGCGTTCCTGCTCTTTGTCGCCGTGCTCGTCGCGCTCGTGCGGAACTTCATGAAGCTCTACGCCGACCAACGCTCGCGCATCCTCGGCACGCGTCTGCGCACCAGAATGCTCTGGGGAGCGGTGCTCGTCTCCGTCGCGCCGCTGGTCTTCATGTTCGCGTTCAGCTATCTGCTGATGAATCGCGCCGTCGACCGCTGGTTCTCGCAGCCCGTCACCCAGATGCGTGACGACGCCAACACCCTCGCCACAGAACTCTTCCGCTACGCTGCCGCCAACGCTCGCTCAGAAGCCGACTCCATCGCCGTCGAGCTCTCCGCCCAGGGCCACATCACGCCCGAGTACGCCAACGTCGCGCTGCTTCGCCACGACCTCACCCTGCAAGGCGGCTTTGCCATCGTCTACAGCGACAGCAACCCGGTCGCCGCGCTGCACATGCCCAAAGGCGCTCCGCTGCAGGTAAACGCGGTGCTGCCAGACGACAGCATCAGCGCAGGCTCGCAAAAACCACCTGCTACCGCACCCATCAGCCCCGAACCCGCGCCGCAAGCCATTCTGCAGGCCGCGCGCCGCAACGACGCCCCCTTCTACAGCATCGGCGACACCGACTACACCTTCGCCACCGCAGGCATCAAGGGTGGAGGCATGGTCGTCGTTGGTCTGCCCATCCCTCGCGGCATCTCGGCCACCAGCCTTCGCCTGCGCTCCGCCGCAGACGCCTACTGGGCGCTCTTCCGCGAACGTCGCCAGGTTCGTAACCTCTACATGGGCCTCCTGCTCCTGACCACGCTGCTCGCGCTTTTCGCCTGCTGCTGGCTCGCACTCAACCTCTCCAAGCAAGTCACGCGACCGATCGAAACACTCGCTGACGCCATGGAAGCCATCGCAGCCGGTGATTACGCACATCGTGTCTCCGCAACCTCCACCGAAGAGCTCGGCGAGCTCGCCTCCAGCTTCAACGCCATGGCCACCGACCTCGAAAGCGCCCGCGTCCTCGCCAACCAATCCAGCGCGCAGCTTTCGGAGCTCAACACAGCCCTGCTGACCCGTCGCCGCGAGCTCGAAACCATCATCGAAACCATCCCCAACGGCCTCGTCACCTTCTCGGCCGATCGTCGCCTCGTGCTCGCCAACCGCGCCTTCTACGAGCTGCTGGACCCCGGCGGTCAACGCAGCTTCCTCGGCCAGAAGCTCGAGGAGATATTCCCCGCCGAAACGCTGGAGCTCCTCGACCGCCTTTTGCAACGCTCGCACCGCATGGGCTCCGCCTCCTCGGAACTTGAGATGGCCTCCAACACCGGGCCGCGCCAGCTCTCGGCCACCGTAGCCCTTCTCGAAGACGGCCCCCAGCACGACTCCATCGGCTACGTGCTCGTGCTCGAAGACGCCACCGAACTCCTCCGTGCGCAGAAGCAGTCCGCCTGGAAAGAAGTCGCCCGCCGCGTCGCCCACGAAATCAAGAACCCGCTCACGCCCATCGCGCTGAACGCCGAACTCATTCGCCGCCATATCGACCGCCTCGAACCCGTCCTGACCGAGGCCCACATCGGCTCGCGCTCACCCGCCGTCATCCAGCGCTCCACCGAAGTCATCAACTCTTCGGTCGAAACCATGCGCTCACTCGTCGATCAGTTCTCCGCGCTCGCCGAGTTCCCCTCCGCTCGCCCTCGCCCCGCAGACGTCAACAACATCGTCGAAAACTCGCTGGCACTCTTCGCCGGCCGACTCGGCAACATCCGCGTTCATCGCAACCTCGGCGTAGAGCTCCCACTCGTCTTCGCCGACCCCAACGCCCTGCAGCGAGCGCTCTCCAACCTCATCGACAACGCCGCCGAAGCCATGCAGCAATCCCTGCTTCGCGAGATGAGCCTCAGCACCCGCATGCTGCCCTCCGGCATGGTCGAACTCAGCGTCGCCGACACCGGCACCGGCCTTACCGACGAGATGCGCGAGCGGCTCTTCCTCCCCTACTTCTCCACCAAGCAGCGCGGCACCGGCCTCGGTCTCTCCATCGCCGCGAAAATCATCCAGGAGCATCAGGGCACTATCCGCGCAGAAAAAAACATGCCCTCCGGTGCTCGCTTTATCATCGAGCTCCGTCCTGCATCTGATACACCAGAAGCCGAGCCTGCAATAGAACCCTTAACCCGACGCGCTACACTCTAGGCCCTTCCCATGACTCACGTCCTCATCGTCGACGACGAAGCCGATATCCGCGAATCGCTCGAAGCCATCCTCCGCGAAGAGGAGTACACCATCACCACGGCGGGCACCGCATCCGAGGCCCTCGAACTCGTGCGTGATGCCGACTTCCAGGCCGTTCTGCTCGACATCTGGCTCCCCGACGGCGACGGCCTCGACGTGCTCGCCCGCATCCGCGAAACCTCCGCGCAGAGCAATCCGCCCGAGGTCATCATGATCTCCGGCCACGGCACCATCGAAGCCGCCGTGCGTGCCACCAAGCTCGGAGCTTACGACTTCCTCGAAAAGCCGCTCTCGCTCGACCGTACCCTGCTCGTTCTCCGCAACGCCGTCAACGCTCATCGCCTGCGCGAAGACAACAAGGAGTTCGCCCGCCAGCAGAGCTCGCACCACGCGCTCACCGGCGAATCCGTGCCCATGAAGGCCCTGCGTCAACAGATCAAGCTCATGGCCCCCACTAACGGCCGCGTGCTCATCTTCGGCGAATCCGGCGCGGGCAAAGAGCTCATCGCCCGCACCATTCACTCCGAATCACTGCGCTGCGACCGCCCCTTCGTCGAGCTCAACTGCGCTGCCATCCCCGAAGACTTCATCGAAGCCGAACTCTTCGGCTATCGTCACGGCGCTGGCCCCAACTACGGCGGCAGCCGCTCCGTGAACCAGCCCTACGAACAGCGCGGCACCTTCGAACGCGCCGACGGCGGCACGCTCTTCCTCGACGAAGTCGGAGACATGAGCCTCAAGACGCAGGCTAAGGTCCTGCGCGCGCTCGATGAGCAGCGCTTCTATCCCGTCGGCGCATCCTCGCCCGTCTACATTGACACCCGCGTCATCGCCGCTACCAACAAGGACATCGAAGAAGAGATCGCACGCGGCAACTTCCGTGAAGACCTCTTCTACCGCCTCAACGTCATCCCCTTCTTCGTGCCGCCCCTGCGCGACCGCAAAGAAGACATCCCCGCGCTCACACGCGAGTTCCTGGCAGAGTTCGGCCAGCAGTACGGCCGCCCGCGCGTCGACATCACCGACACCGCACTCGCCACACTCAAGCAATACAACTGGCCCGGCAACGTTCGCGAACTGCGCAACGTCATCGAACGCGTCCTCATCCTCAACCCCAAGGTCCAGCGCCTCGAAGCCAAGCACCTGCCGATGCTCGTGCAGCGCACCGACGGCCGCGCCTCCACCTCTGCACCACGCGAAGAGTTCTCCTCCCTCTCCGAGGCCCGCGAAGCCTACGAGCGCGACTACATCCTGAAGGAACTCGACCGCCACAACGGCAACGTCACCCGTGCCGCCGAGGCTCTCGGCCTCGAACGCTCGCATCTCTATCGCAAGATGCGCACACTCGGTATCAACGTAGGGGAATAACTCATGCGCATCCTCATCCCTGGCGGCTCTGGCCAGGTCGGCACCATCCTCGCTCGCCACCTCACACATACCGGCCACACCGTCACCGTGCTCTCGCGCAAGCCAACACCTCAACCCTGGCAGACGCTCGCATGGGATGGCCAGAACCCCGGCCCGTGGGTTGAAGAACTCCACCGCAGCGAAGTGGTCATCAACCTCTCCGGCCGCTCGGTCAACTGCCGTTATAACGCCGCCAATCGCCGCGAAATCATTGACTCCCGCGTCAAGCCCACCCTGCTGCTCGGTCAGCTCATCGCCGCGTCCCCCACGCCTCCGCGCATCTGGATGAACGCCAGCACCAGCACCTTCTATCGCAACGCGCTCGACCGTCCGCAGGACGAGTTCACCGGCGAACTCGGTGACCTTCCCACCGAACGCGGCACTCGCGAACCAGCCAACCAGCCCGAGACCTGGAGCTTCTCCATCGACGTCGCAAACCAATGGGAGCAGGCCCTCGCCGCCATCCCCACACCGCAGACGCGCAAGATCCGCCTACGCTCCTCCATGGTCATGAGCCCAGACGCCGGCGGAGTCTTCTCCGTGCTCTCCCATCTCGCCCGCATCGGTCTCGGCGGCTCGCAAGGCTCCGGCAAGCAGTACGTCTCGTGGATCCACGACATCGACTTCTGCCGCATCGTCGACGTTCTCCTCCAGCATCCCGAAATCGCCGCCCCCTCCAACGGCGTCGTCAACATGACCGCGCCGAACCCGCTCCCCAACCGCGAGTTCATGCAGATTCTCCGCAAGGGATGGGGCATGCCCATCGGCTTTCCCGCCACAAAGTGGATGCTCGAAATCGGTACCTTCCTGATGCGGACCGAAAGCGAGCTCGTCCTCAAAAGCCGCCGGGCCGTCCCCACCCTGCTGCTCAACGAAGGCTACGAGTTCGCCTTCCCCACCTGGTCCAGCGCGGTCACCAACCTCGTTCGTCGCAGCCGTCCGGCATAGGAACTAAGGCTCCCGCTCGACCTCGGCTCCGCGCAGAATCATCCGCAGGCTGTCCTTGAAACGCAAATCGAAACGGTCCAGCAAGACGCCTCCAGCCTGCCGCATCAGCGGCAGGCGTTTCGGATCGAGCCACTCCTTGCGTTTCTCCAGATCGTAGGCAGCAGACCGCTCTCCTGGCTTCGGATACACGGCCTGCTCCTCGGTCACAAAGCCAATCGTGAACGTATAAACCGCGCTGAAAACCACGACCGCCTCGCGCAAAGTAAACCCCGCCTCCATCAGCACAGCCGCAACGCGCTCTGTCGCCTCCATGTAGACCGTATCCTGCAGCCGCGAGCCTTCCACCACGCGCGCGCCGTCACGATACTCCAGCAACAACTCCCGCAGACCATTGCCGTAGGCGTTCATCCACACCCGCCAATCGCCGCTTCGCTTCTTCGGCACAAGCCGCTCCGCACCCTCGCCAAGAATCATCGTCGCCATCGCGTCGATCAGGTCTTGCTTACTCTTGAAGTGCCAGTACAACGTCGGCGCCTGAATGCCCAGATGGGCTGCCAGCCGACGCAGCGTCAACTGCTCCAGCCCCACCTCCTGCAGCAACTCCACCCCGGCTCGAACCACCATCTCGCGATGAACTTTCAAACGCCACCTCGACACATTCGCTTGCAGACTAATTCTACCAGTGTTAGATTTATCTAACAACGTTCGATTTTCTCGAACGCTTGAGGAGATCTCCATGAAAGCAGCCGTTATCACCACCGCAGGCCAGCCCCCCGTCTACGCCGACGCGCCCGAGCCATCGCCAAAAGCAGGCGAGCTCCTCCTCCGCGTCCAGGCCTCTGCTCTCAGCCAACTCGCCAAGGGGCGCGCAGCAGGCACCCACTACAGCGCCGACAACGTCCTCGGCACCATCGCCGGGGTAGACGGTGTCGGCCTCACCGACGATGGCCGCCGCGTCTACTTCGCCCTGCCTGACGCGCCCAACGGGGCCATGGCCGAGCGCACCGCTGTCCCCGCAAGCCGCATCATCGAACTCCCCGAAGAGATCGACACCATCGAGGCCGCAGCCATCGCTAACCCCGGCATGTCCGTCCGGACCGCTCTCGTCCTCCGCGCCAACTTTCAGCCCGGCGAAACGGTGCTCATCAACGGTGCCACCGGCGCAGCCGGTAAGCTCTGCGTGCAGGTCGCGCGACACCTCGGCGCAGGCCGCATCCTCGTCTCCGGACGCAACGCCGCCGCGCTCGAAGAGCTTCGTGCCCTGGGCGCAGACATCGTCGTTCCCTTCAGCATCGACGCCAGCAACGAAGGCAGCCAAGCCTTCGAAGACGCTCTCAAGCCCCACGTCGCCGAAGGCATCGACGTCGTCATCGACTACCTCTGGGGAGCAAGCGCGCAGACCATCCTCACCACTATCGCAAAAGCCGCCGAGAGCACATCCCCCGTTCGCTTCGTGCAGGTCGGCTCTATGAGCGGCGGCAACATCCAGCTCCCCTCAGCCGCCCTGCGCTCTTCCCCACTTGTCCTGATGGGTAGCGGCCTCAAGAGCGTTCCCCTGGACCGCCTCCTCGACTCCGTCAGCAATATCTTCCGCATCTACAAAGCTGCAGGCCTGCAGGTCAGCACAAAAACCGTCCCGCTCACAAACGTCTCCACAACCTGGCTGCAGGACTCACGCGAACGCATCGTCTTTACAACCCAATCCTAAGCACTCGTCCAAACACAAAACGGCCTCGCAGAAACTCTGCGAGGCCGTTGCTCCTCTGCTTCTTACTTCATCGGTATCGTCGGCGTGAACACCGGCGTCTTCGCCTCCGAAGCAAAGCGCCAGCCCGAAAGATACGCCAGCTCCAGAATCTTCCTCATCTTCACGAAGTCGATCTTTTCCACGGTGTCCGTCGTGTGGTGATAATCCGGGTGGAAGCCCGTGAACCACCAGAACGCCGGAATATCGTGCAGAAGGAACGGGAATTGGTCGGAGCGGAAGAGCACGTTCAGCGCCGTCTCATGGTCGAACCGATCATCCAGCACCAGCCCCACAGCCTTATTCTCGTCCTTCACCTCACGCGCATACTCCGGCGAGTAATACGCCCCGATCAGGTTCAACCGGTTCGTCGTGTCCTTCGGAATCTGGATCAACCCGTCCGTCTGCGGGCTCGCCGCTTCATCACGTCCGATCATGTCGAAGTTGATCTGCGCCTTCGTCGTCGCCAGTGGCCGTAGTGGATGCGCCGCCATCCAGTACGCTCCCAGCAGCCCACGCTCTTCGCTCGCAAACACGGAGAACAGGATCGAACGCTTCGGCTTCGCGGGGTTCTCCGCAAACGCCCGCGCCAACGCCACCACGCCCACCGTGCCGGAGCCGTTGTCATCCGCTCCATGCCAGATCTGCGGGCAGGGGTGCGGATCAGCAGGCACCTCTACCGGAGGATGCGCCGGATCAGCACACTCCGTCATACCGTCATGGTCATGATGAGCAGAGATCAGAATCGTCTCCGCCGCCAGCTTCGGATCACTTCCCGGCAGCAGCGCCACCACGTTGTACGTCACGCCTTCATGCTCATAGAGATTGCGCGAGTGCAGCGTCAGCACCGTGTCCGGCAACACACGCGACTGCGGCGTCAGGTCGCGATCGATCGCCGTCTGCGCTTCACTCGGCGTAACGCCAGCCTTGGCAAACAGCTCCTTCGCGACTGCATCATTCACCAGCCCCGAAGGAATGGTCACCTCATCTTCAGCGATCGACTGATACGGTAGCGGCTTCGACCGCGTGATCGATCCACCGATCTTCGCCGCACGCTCCGCATTCGTCAGATGCTTGCGATTCGGCTCCGGCACAATGAGCACCGCCACCGCTCCATGCCGCTGCGCGTTCAGCACCTTCACCCGCGTCGTCGCGTACCGAGTATTGCCCGTGCCGTTGAAGCGCGACTTGGGATCGTCTTCCTGCGGCTCATGATCGAAGAGCAAAACGATCTTGCCCTTCGCATCAATGTTTTTGTAGTCGTCGTAGCCAAACTCCGGCGCCGTAATTCCAAAGCCTGCAAAGACCACCGGCGCAGTCACATCGACCGCATGCTTGTAACCCACATAAGCCTTCGGGGCTTCCCAGACAACCGACGTGCCATCGCGCTTCAGCGTCACCGAAGTGTTTGCCCGGTCGGGACGAAACTCCACCAGCGTGAACGGCTGCAGGTAGCTCGGCTTCCCATCCGCATCCTTCGCTGCAGGCTGCAGACCAGCCTTGCGAAACTCCTCTTCAATCCAGTGAATCGCCTTCTCATCACCGGGCTGCAGAGACATGCGCCCTTCCAGCGCATCCGAAGCGATATACGTCAGGTCCGTCTTCAACTCATCCACTGTAATCGAGTCGAAGCCTGTCTTTTCCGTGGCCGAAACCGCCGACTGCGCACCCGCAATCGGCATCACCAGCGACGCCGCCAACCCCAAAGTCAACCATCGAGCTTGCTTCACGAAGACCGTCCCTTTTCGGCGCAAACGTTTGCCAGTCACCCGGTCCGCGCCGTCACCGAGCAGCACACCACCCTCAGCAAAAACAGCAGAAACTACTCGTCGCCCTCGTCCTCGGCATCCTCTTCGTCTGCCTCCAACTCCGGGTCAAGCTCATCTTCATCCACCGGCATAAAGTCATCCAGCGCATCGTCCGTATCAGCCAGCGCACGCTCCGAACCCTGCTTCTGCGCCAACTGCTCAAGCTGGCGACGCCAATCCAGGTCTTCGATAAAGCTCCGCTTCGTGCGCCACTCGTCTTCCACCTTCACGAACAACTCAAGGAACACGCGCGTGCCCAGCAGCGATTCGACGTCCTTGCGAGCAGCCGTGCCAATCTGCTTCAGCATCGTTCCCTGCTTGCCGATCAGAATCGCCTTCTGCCCCGTACGCTCGCAGAAGATCGCCGCTGAAATCTTCGTCACCGGCAGCTTGCCGTCCTTGCCCTTGCGCATCGACGCAGGCTCTTCGAACTTCTCAATCACCACCGCCGTCGCGTAAGGAACTTCCTCACCCGTCAGCATCAGTATCTTCTCGCGGATCAACTCCGCCACCAGAAAACGCTCCGGTTGGTCCGTCAACTGGTCCTTGGGGAAGTAGCGTTGGCCTTCCGGCAGCTTCTCCACTACCTTGTCCAGCAGCAGTTCCAGCCCCTGCTTCTTCCGCGCCGAAATCGGGATCACATCCGCAAACGTATGCTGCGAGGTCCAGTGCGCGATCAAAGGCAGCAATGTCGACTTCGGCAGAGCATCAATCTTGTTCAGCACCAGGATCACCGGGCAGTCGAGCTTCTTCACCAACTGCAGCGCAAAGTCGTCCTCAGCCTTCGACATCTTGCGGCGATGCTGACCGATCGTCTTCACCGGCTTGTCTTCCAGCACGTCTTCGTCATACAGGCGATGTGTCACGTCCACGATGAACAGCACCGCATCGCGCGACTCCAACGCGTCGTGAACTTCCTGCATCATGCGCTTGTCGAGCTGCGAATCCGGCTTATGCACACCCGGCGTGTCCACCAGCACCACCTGCGCCATCGACCGGCCCGCGTCCGTCTTCGTCTTCTTGCGCAGCGGCAGTTCCAGCACGCCCTGGATGCGGTTCCGCGTCGTCTGCGGCTTGTGGGTCACAATGGCAAGCTTCTGTCCAAGCAATGCATTGAGAAGCGTCGACTTACCCGCATTCGGGCGGCCGACAATAGAAACGAAACCAGAGCGAAGAGCCATAGCTTTCTATTGTCCCATTGATAACGCGTAGAGGATAGACAGTAGAGAGAGGATAGACAGTAGAGAGACAGACCATGGATCGAAAGACGACCACCTGCCCCAGGCCCTCTCTACTGTCTAATGTCTCGCCCCTCTAAGGTCTCCTGCTACTCCGGTTCGCTGCCGCGCATCAACCGCACGCGTACCCGTTCAATCCTGCGATCGGTCGACGCCAGCACTTCCAACCGCAGCGGACCATCTTCCACCACTTCGCCCGGCAGCGGAATATGCCCGGCCATCTCGCTCACCAGCCCGCCCACCGAGCTTGCTTCGTACTCCGCCAGCACCGGCCCCAGAATCTGGTCCACGCTCGGCTCGTCCTCTGCAGAACCTTCGTTCTCGCCTTCGTCGCGCTCGCCGTCATACTCCACCCGCGAATCCTCCGTAGAGGCAGCTTCCCCCAGGAACAGATCCCGCAACCGGCTCACTTCGTAGCTGCCCGAAACATCCCAGCTCCCGTTCGCTTCCTCTACCGGAGCCTCTTCCGCATCGCTCTCGTCCTCAATCTCACCGACGATCATCTCCAGCAGGTCTTCAATCGTCACCAGTCCGGCCACACCACCGTACTCGTCGATCACGATATTCATGTGCTGCTTCTGCTGCTGCATCTCGCGCAACAACTCATTCACTTTCTTCGTCTCCGGGATAAACGCCGCCGACTTCTGCAGACTCGCCACCGTCCGTCGCTTCGCGTCCGCATCCTGTACCAGCAGCAGGTCCCGCGCAAACGCGATGCCCGTAATCTGGTCCAGCGACTCGCCATACACCGGCACACGCGAGAAACCGTGCTCGTTCACCTGCGCCGTAAACTCCTCCAGCGACATACGTCCCGACACCGCAAAAATCTCTGGCCGAGGCGTCATCACCTCGCGCACCACCTTGTCGCCAAACGCGACCACGGACCGCACCAGCGCACGGTCCTCTTCGTCCAGTACGCCTTCTTCTTCGCCCGCTTCCAGCAGCGCATCCACAGCCTCGCCAGGATGCTCTTCCTCTGCCTCTTCCTCTTCGGCCAGCGCCGCAATCGAAAGCAGCAGGCTCAGCGTCAGAGTCACCGGTAGCGTCAGGTAAAAGATCGCCTGGATCAGCAGCCGAATCTTCGCCACCCACAGCCCGCGCGTGCGCGTGAAAAACACCTGCGGGATCAACCGATCGAAGATCACCAGCACCAGCAGCAGCTCAAAAACCGCCGTCACAATCGCGCCCGGCGAGTGAGCCTCCGTCAGCCGCATCCGAATCGCCAGCAGAAACGCAATCGCCAGCAACAACACCTGCCGCAGCACCGAAGCCGACAACGCCGCCGACTCTGGCGTCAGCCGCAGCTTCGGCTGCACCCTGCGCTCCCAAGCGTCGATATTCTCCGTGTACTCGCGCGAGAGAAACTTGCCCATCTCAAAGTAGATCCGGTCGATATACGCCGTCAGCGCCAGCAGCAGAAGAAGAACCACGAGCACCGCACCAAACATCAAGCTCATGCCCGCACCTGCTTCCGCGCACTCTTCTTCACAGCGGTTTTCTTCGTAGCGTTTTTCCTGACAGAACTCTTCTTCGTCACAGCCTTCTTCGTCGCAGACTTTGCCTTAGCCGGGCTCTTTTTCGTCGCCACAGCCTTCACCGCTCCCTCGACCCGGGCAATCAGCCCATTCGGCAGCCGCAACTTCTTCCGCAGCTCGGCTTCACGCGCAGCCATCTCGCCGTGATCGACCTCATGGTCCATGCCATCGAGATGCAACATGCCGTGCAGCAGCAACACACGCAACTCGGTCGCCAGGTCATGCCCATGCTCCCGCGCCTGCCGCTCCGCCGTCTCCAGCGAAACCGCCAGATCGCCGGCGTGTTCCTCGGCCATCTCGTCATAGCCCGGAAAACTCAGAACATCCGTTGCCTTGTTCTTGCCGCGGTACTCACGGTTCAGCCGTCGCAGAACACGGTCATCGGCCAGCAGGACTTCCACCTCGCCCCGCAGCCCCACATACCCGCGCGCCGTACGCACGAATCGCGACATCCCGGCCTTCGACAACCCTAGTGCTTGCCACGCATCGCCAGCGTCGGCGACGCTTCGTGGAGGTTCGAGCGTAATCATGGTCTCTCCGATGCTACCGCAAACGCCCCACGACGTTTCGACCGCAAATAATGCAAAAGGCGCGAGGGACGTGGCTCACCGCCACTCCCTTCGCGCCTTTTACCTTCAAATTACTGTCGGGTAAAGGCGGTTTTCGCCGCTCCCGTTCCCTTATTGCCTGCCGGGCCCGCCGCTTCAATTCCCAGCGGAAGCTGCTCGGCACGCTTGTAGGTGTCGTACGCACGCACGATGCGCTGCACCAGTTGATGACGAACCACGTCGACGTCCTCAAAGTGGCAGAAGCGAATACCTTCCACTCCATCGAGCACATGCAGCGCCTCGTGCAAACCGCTCTTCGACGGCACCGGCAGATCGATCTGCGAAAGATCGCCCGTAATCACCGTCTTCGAGCCATTGCCCAGACGCGTCAGGAACATCTTCATCTGTTCGTTGGTCGTATTCTGCGCCTCGTCCATAATGATGAACGCATCGTTCAGCGTTCGTCCGCGCATGAACGCCAGCGGCGCAATCTCGATCACGTTCGTCTCCAGCATCTTGTCGACCTTCACCGGGTCGAGCAGATCATAGAGAGCGTCATACAGAGGACGCATGTACGGATCGACCTTCTCCTGCAGCGATCCCGGCAGAAACCCGAGACGTTCGCCCGCTTCCACCGCCGGTCGAACCAGCAGGATGCGCGAAACCTTCTTCGCCAGAAGCGCGCTTACCGCCATCGCCACCGCAAGATAGGTTTTGCCCGTACCCGCAGGCCCCAGCCCGAAGACCATGTCATTGGCCTCAATGGCCTCGACATACTTCTTCTGATTCGCCGTTCGCGGACTCACCATACGCTTCACACCCGCCGAACGCTGCTTTCCGCTTTCGACCAGAGCGCGCAGCGACGCCGAAGGATCGCTGACAACCATCTTCAACAACGCGTGCAGTTCCCCGTTGTGCGGGTGAACGCCGAGCTTTCGCAAATGTTCAAAGTCGGTAAAGATGCCTTCGACACGGGCCACATCGGCCGCATCGCCCAGCACCTGAATCGAATCGGAGCGGAGATCGATCTGTACATGCAGACCGTCTTCCAGAAGGCGAAGGTTCTCGTCACGTGTGCCGTAAAGCGGCTCGATTCCGGGCGTAAGGGAAAGCGCTTTTTTCACCAAAGGCGTATCTGACCTCCGTCAGAGGACTGCTCAGGTTTAGATGTGCATGAGGGGAATTCGATGGCCGCACCCAGCCCGTGGCACGCGAAGGGCTTCGCGTTTTGAGCTGCGGTCACCGGGTTGGCGTAGGCTGCCAAGGTGTTGCCGAAAGCGTAACCCCCACTACCGCACTCGTCAAGAGAAACCTGTGTAAATACCGGCAGAAACCGAAACTCTTCCAATCCCCACCTCTCCCGCCCCTGAAGCTGCCCTCCAGAACGCAATGAGTGACCTGCTTACCGCCACCCAGCCACAACGGGCAGACAAAGAAAACAACTTGCCGCATCCCCGTGCCCATGCAACACTTTCTCCCACAGTGACAATTTCCCTCGGCCCCAAAACGGCGGCGAAAGCTTTCGGAGTATTCCTTGCCATTGGAGCAGTCGTTCTGCTGTGCTTCGGAGGCCCCGGCATTTGCGGTCTAACCGGCGGCATCCTCACCAGACTCTTCCCTGCATCCGCCGTCGTGGACGGAATTGGCATATTTTCGTTCTTCGCCTGCTTATTCGGCCTGCTTCTCAGCCTTCTCTGGTTCCTCATCTCCGGCAGTATCCGGCTTTTGGGCACGCGCGCTTCCTCCGACAGCCAATAACGCGAAACCCTGATAGAATCAAACCTGCAGAGGAGCGGCTTGCACTGCGTTGATTTTGCTCGCAAGAGCGAAATCCGTTATCGGCCACCAGTCTGCATCCCATTTCCCCGACAACCGGGCAAAAGAAAGTGTAGGAATCCCTACCCATGGCAAATCACGTATCGTCCCTCAAGCGCGCTCGTCAGACTGAAACCAAGACCGCTATCAACCGCGCCAACAAGTCCAAGCTCCGTGGCACGCTCCGCGCTATCCGCGAAGCCATCGCTGGCGGCAACAAGGAAACCATCGTCGCTCAGTACCGCACGACCGTGTCGATCCTCGACAAGAGCGTACAGAAGGGCATCCTGCACAAGAACACCGCAAGCCGTTACAAGGGCCGTCTCAACGCCCGCGTCAAGGCTGCTGTCGTCAAGGCATAAGCTCAGCTCCATCTCAGCACAAAGGGTCGGCTCAGCCGACCCTTTCGCTTTTCTAAACCCTACTTCGGCGGGGCGTTCTTGTCTTTGAACTCCGGCTCTTCCCCCGGATTCAATAAACTCGGCTTCTTCCTCAGCCCCGGCACGACAGCATCTCCCATCGTCCCTTTCTCCACCGCCGCTGCCGAAGGCACAGCCACCGCTGCTGCCGTCGTCGTTGAAGTCGGCGTCGACACACTCGCCGTCACCGCCTGCGGCGCAGCCGCCAACCGAGACAGGTCCACCTTCGCGTCCCCCACCGACGGCGGCGCAAACGCGGCTATCTCTTTCCGGTCGGCAACGTCTCTGGCAGAAGGCGCAGGCAGGTCATACACCTGAATCTCATCGCCGACGAGTACCGCCAGCGTCCGCCCGTCAGCGGAAAGATCAAAGTTCTCCGGCGTATGAAACACCGGAGCCACGGCCAGCTTCAGCAGCAGATCGCCACTCTCCGTCCCATACACACGCAACTCCTGCTGACGATGCGTCTCCGTCTGGGCATTCGCCTGCCCGGGCAGCGAGTTCGTCGCCATCTGCCCCGTCGGCACATCCGTCTCGAAGCTCATGGCAAACCGCCCAGCCTCTGGCGCCGACACAAACGACGGCACCTGGCTCATCGCAGGGAAGTCTTCCTCCCACGTCTCATGCCCATCAAAGCCCAGCGACATCAGCCGCATACCCTGATTCAACCCCTGGCACGTCATCGCCAGGTACTCCGAGTTCGACATCAGCCGCAGCTTCGGCGGGCACGGCGACTCCAGCTTCCCTGCCGCAATCTCCTTCGGTTGCCCGAAGACGTTAAAGCTCACCGCCCAGTGGTTCGGGTTACCCTCTTCTGCCCACAGATAGCCATCCGAATCCAGCGGCAGCGACAACGGAATCGCCACCTTCACCGTCGCCGACGAACTCATCGTGCTCTTCTCCCCTAAGCGCACATAGTTCACCAGGTACTCCGGCTTCGGACGATTGTCCGCACCATTGCCCAGCGTCACCACCGGCCCCTTCTGCTCCTCCGGAGGAAGCTGTCGAATCACCGCCATAATCTTTCCGTCCGGCGAGCTCACCGCGCCCAGCGCCACACCCGGCTGCCGCGGCAGCGCCACGCGCAGAAACGGCTCCGTCGTCCCCAGCCGCTCCAGCGGCGAGATCAACGCCAACTCGTTGCCAATGCGAATCACGAACCGACCCTCGCCCACCGGCCACAAGTAGCGCGCATGGTCGTGCAGCATCCACTCCGTCTTCGCCAGAACATGCCCGCTCGGAAGCTGCACCACCACAGCCTCAATATTGCGATCGTCGCTGTCCTTCGTCGAGCCTTCCGTGCGTCGCACCAGCGACTTCGCTGCATACGTCACCAGCATGTGCTGCGCATCCAGCAGATTCAACGTAAAGATCGACGCGCCCAACTCCAGAAATCGAGCTGAAACCCCCGGCGCTCCCACATCCGCCAGACTGATCCGCGCTACCGGTTGCGGACCGTTGCTCTTCTTCGCCGTCGGTTTCGCCCACGCGGCAGCGCCCAGCAACTGCGTTCCCGCAAACGTCACCGCCAGCATCGATTGTAAAAATCGTCGCATCGCCACCCCTGAGTCTCCTTTACTCTGGCACAGACGAGGGCACACGCTCAAACGAGCACATGTACCCCGCACTCCCATCACCCTGAACGAGGCCTCCCGCATTGCGTCTTACGCTCCGAACTCTTCTCCCTGCCGCCACCCTGGCGCTGACCGCCGCACTCCCGATCCACGCTCAAACCGCACCTGCCACCAATCCTGCGGTCGAGCACACCACACCCGCGCCCATCTTCGACACCTCCGTCATGGACAAGACCGTCGATCCCTGCACCGACTTCTATAAGTTCTCCTGCGGCAACTTCGCCAAGCGCTATCCCATCCCGGCCGATCAGTCCGCCGTCGACCAGTTCTACCTCCTCTTCAACATCAACACCGAGCGTCTCAGCGGCATCCTCACCGACCTCAGCAAGCCCTCGCCCTCGCGCACCCCCACCCAGCAAAAGGTCGGCGACGACTACGCCGCCTGCATGGACACCGCGCGCATCGAGCAGCTCGGCCTCAAACCCATCCAGCCGCTGCTCGACGAAATCGACCGCGTCAGCCTCTCCGGCCTCCCCTACCTCTCCGGCGAACTCCAGCGCTTCGGCGTCAAAGCCTTCTTCTCCTTCGGCGAGTTCCAGGACTTCAAGGACGCCACCAGGCAGGTCGCCATCATCGACCAGGGCGGTCTCGGCCTCCCCGAACGCGACTATTACACCCGCACCGGCGACGCCGACAAGAAGCTCCGCGAGCAGTACGTCCAGCATGTGATGAACATGCTCACCCTCCTCGGCGACCCACCCCAGAAGGCCCTCTTCGAAGCCCGCAACGTCGTGGCCTTCGAAACCAAACTCGCCGAAGCGCAGATGACCGTCACCGACCGCCGCGATCCCATGAAGATCTACCACCCGGAGACCATGGCCGAGTTCAACAAGCTCGTCGGTGTCCCCTTCGGCAGCTTCTTTGAGGCAGTCCACTCCCCGCACCTCGACTCGCTCGTCAACGCCAATCCGGCGTACTTCCCTGCGCTCATCGCCACCATCCGCAGCACTCCCCTCGAGACACTGCGCGCCTACCTGCGCTTCCAGGTTGCCACCACCTTTGCAGGCAACCTGCCGAAGACCCTCGACGCTGAAAACTTCAAGTTCTATGGCACCATCCTCAGCGGACAACCCACCCAGCGCGCCCGCTGGAAGCGCTGCTCCAACACCGTCGACGGCCAGCTTGGCGAAGCGCTCGGCCAGGCCTACGTCGATCGCTACTTCGCCGGCGACTCCAAGGCCAAGGTCCTCACCATGGTCGATTCCCTCGAAGCCAGCATGGGCCACGACATCGACACGCTCACCTGGATGAGCCCCGAAACCAAGGTCAAAGCCAAAGCCAAGCTCGCCCTGATCACCAACAAAATCGGCTACCCTGACCACTGGCGCGATTACTCCAACCTCAACATCTCGCCCACCGACGCCTTCGGCAACCAGCGCCGCGCCGCCGCGTTTGAAAACGACCGCGAGCTCGCCAAGATCGGCCAGCCCGTCGACAAGAACGAGTGGGGCATGACGCCGCCGACCGTCAACGCCTACTACGACCCCTCCATGAACAACATCAACTTCCCCGCAGGCATCCTGCAGCCAGCGTTCTACGACGCCAGCTCCGACGACCTCGCCGCCAACTACGGCCACATGGGCGTCGTCATCGGCCACGAACTCACCCACGGCTTCGACGATCAGGGCGCGCAGTTCGACGGTCTGGGCAACTTGAAGGACTGGTGGACCGCCGACGACAAAAAGAAGTTCGAAGCCCGCACCGGCTGCCTCGCCAACGAGTACAGCCAGTTCACCGCCGTCGACGACGTCAAGGTGAACGGCAAGCTCACGCTCGGCGAAAACACCGCAGACAACGGCGGCGCCGTCATCTCCTTCCTCTCCTACCTCGACCAGGCGAAGAAAGCCGGACTCAACACCTCCGACAAGGTCGACGGCTTCACCGGCCCGCAGCGTTTCTGGATCGCCTTCGCCCAGAACTGGTGCGAGAACACTCGTCCCGAAACCATCCGCCAGCAGGTCCAGACCGATCCACACTCCCCCGACCACTTCCGCGCCAACGGCGTCGTCGTCAACCAGCCGGAGTTCCGCAAGGCCTTCGCCTGCAAAACCGGAACCCCTATGGCCCCGGCGCAGAACTGCCGGGTCTGGTAAGTTACTCGCCGAAAATACCGCATCAAGAAGCCTCCCCCGTCTCAAACCGGGGGAGGCTTTTTTGCTGGGGAAACGTCATCGCCGAACTAGTACTTCAACCGGAAATCGTCGGGAAATACGCTCACCGTAGGCGACCCCGGAGCCATCTCGGACGCGGGCACATTCCCGTCGAGCAGCATCGGTGTCGGAGTTGCAGGCGGCGTCAGCTCTTTCCGCTTGGAAAGCTCAACGGGGACAGCTTTGGAATCTGCCAGCTCTGTTTCGATTCTCCGCGCTGGCGCTACAGGCTCATCACGGAGCACAAGCACCGGTGAGTTCTTCGGAAGGTGGAATCGCCCACCGAAAACATATGCCGCCGCCGTGATAATCGCCGTCGTCGGAGAAAGCAGTGTCAGCGGAATCCCATAGACCTTGACGAGACTCTCCGCTAACCCCTTCACCTCTCCCGAGCGCGGAATCGAACCCGGCACCTGGGGAACCACAAACGTCGTCAGCCCCATCTCCGGATGCTTCTTCGCGTAATGCACCACGGCACGCGCCACCGCCTTCGGACTGGTCATCCCGAGGTCCGACACAAAGTTGCGGCGGACGGCCTTCGGATACAGCCGGTTAATCATCACCCGCGAAAAATCAGCGCAGTTCGTGAACGCGCCGTTGTAGCGCGATTTGTTCGGCCGATCGTTGAAGAGCGCGATGATCTCCGCATCCTGCTCCTTGCTGGAGTTCATCCGAAAGCCATAGATCGTGCGATCGTAAGCCGACCCCACCGTCTCGTACCAGTTGCCTTTCGGAGCACTGCCATCGGGCAGGTCCGGCGCAATCGACTCCAGATGCTCCCGTCGATACGCATCACGCAGACCCGCCTCCATGTCGCGATCAACCCAATCAGGAATCTCCCCCACCGAATCCACAGAGTACAAATAGCCCACCACCGGAGTGACGACCCAGTCATAGTCCTCGATGCCGTCGTAACGAGAGATCACCGCTCCCATCTCTCCGGGACGGCACGCGCGCAGCTTTAGCGGGCCATCCGCGCAGATGTGGTCAAAATAGATGGCGGAATGTCCGGAGGGGATGACGAAACGCAAATTACCATACGGCTGTTCCAACAGCACCGAGATCGAGGCCCGAGCTCTCCCCGCAGCCAAAACAACCAGCAAGACAAACAACATCTTCAGCGCTCTCGTAGACTTCTGCGAGATCGTTTGATGGTTCAACATGGCCTCCGGCGCAGTGCGCTGGTGTTCAACCCAGGCCTTCGCGACCAGGATTGAAAGTGGTAGGGACCCTGAGGGCATACGAAATTAGAGCGCATGACCAGTGTATAAGTTGCTAACAGTTTGCTGGCTTATAGACAGCTATACGCGATAATCAACAACGATGGAAGTGGAAATTCACCGTACGGAACAATTGGATATCACGCTGGCCATTACCGGAGCCAGCGGCTCGATACTCGCACGCAAAATGCTCTTCGCGCTCGAATCAGACGCCCGCGTTCGCCGCGTTCACCTCGTTGCCTCCGACAGCGCCCTTCGTGTTCTCGCCGAAGAAGCCGGCATCTCCGGTCGCTCCGATCTGCCCGAAAAACTACTCGGTCAGCCCGCAACAAAAACGATCTTCCACGCCCATAACGACATCGGAGCTCCCATCGCCTCCGGCTCCTATCCGCTCGACGCCATGATCGTCCTGCCTTGCTCCATGGGTACCCTCGCGGGCATCGCTCACGGCATCGCGGGCAACCTCATCGAGCGCGCCGCCGACGTCTGCCTCAAGGAGCGCCGCCGCCTCGTGCTCTGTGTCCGCGAAACCCCATTCAACCTCATTCACATCCGCAACATGGCCACCGTCACCGAAGCTGGAGCTACCGTCTTCCCGGTAGTCCCCTCGTTCTACAACCACCCGCAGACCCTCGACGAGATGACCTGGAACTACGTCAACCGAGTCCTCGCCCACATCGGCCTGCCCCAACCCAACGCCTACATCTGGAACGGCTAGAGCAGCCACTGCAAGCAAAAGCGGCGCCAAAAGCGCCGCTTTCCCTCTGATATCTACGCTCTAATCGTCGAATGCCTTCCGCTACCGTCCCATCGCCCGCAGCGTTCTCACCTGCGGCTGAGGAACAGGATTCGCCTTCAGAAAGTCCGCCGTCGCCGCAGCCTCGCGGGCCGAGCAGCGCGCCGGAGCCAGATGCCCACAGCCTTCCAGAATATCCAGTTCCGAGTTCGGCACCAGTTCATGAAACTTCTCGCCGACCGCAAGCGGCGTCAGCTTGTCGTCCGCTCCCCACAGAATCAGCAACGGCTTCGAGAAGCCGCCCAGCTTCGTGTCCAGCGCGTCCTTCGCCGAAGAGATATCGGCATACTGCTTGCCAATCACGCCCGAGTTGTCCGTCATGGCAGCGGCAACAGCCTTCGCCACATTCTGCGGCAGCGGCTTGGCGCTTGGCTCCATCAGCGAAAATAGCTTCTGCACATCGTCCGCGTCATGCGGTGCAAACAAACCTGCCGGGAAGCGCGGCTGCCCGCTCTCCAACCCTGCAGCATCGAAGATCACTACCCGATCCACCTTCTCCGGATGCTCCGCAGCCAGCTTCATCACGATGAAGCCACCCATCGACCAGCCTCCGAGCGACGTGTGCTGCAGGCCCAGCGAATCGATAAAGTCCTGCACAAATTTCTCTTCGGAAGCGATCGAATAATCCGCATCCGCCGGACGCGGTGAACGCCCGTAGCCGAGAAGGTCCGGCGCGTACACATGGAAGCCCGCCTTCTTCAGCCTCTTCAGCATCGGCGCCCAGCTCTCACCACGATCAGCCAGACCGTGCACCAGCACCAGCGGAATCCCGCCTCCGGTCACGCGCGGCTCTGCTTCGTAGTAATGCACCCGGCCTTCCGGCGTCATCACATAGTTGCTGCGCACATGCGCCAGGAACAAGCCAAAATGCGTCGCCTGCATATCGGCCCACAGCGGCTTACGCCAGGCCAGCAGACCCAGAACAGCAGCTACGACCACCACCAACGCCACCAGGCGACCTAAAATCCTCATCCAGCTCTCCGTTCCTTGCTCAGGCCCAACTTGCTCTGCCGTCACACCTACTTCAACGGCTTGCCGTACTCTTCGCCAAACACTGTATGAGACATGTCGAAACGGCCACCATCAAACTTGTCCGGCCCCCTCAAATGCCCTATCGCCAGCAGCGAAACAACCCAGTAGCTCATCGGCAACCGCAGCGTCTCGCAGATCTTGTCCTGCTCAAAGCCTTCCATCGGTGCCGTGTCATAGCCCAGCGTCTCCGCCATCAGCATCATCGACGTCACCGCAATCATCACCTGCTTGTTCAACCAACCGCACATCTGCGACTCGTTGAAGCTCGACAAATACTCCGGAACCGATCCAGCCGCCTGCGCCGCATAGCTCTCCGGCATTCCGGCTTCCCGGCCCATCCGCAGCATCTCGTCCAGGTCCTTGCGCCAGCCGTCCCGGTCTCCACAAGCCACGATCACGGCCGAAGCTTCTTCCACCTTGGCCTGGTTATAGCTCGCGCCGCGCAATCGTTTCAGGTTCTCCGGCTGCTGCACCACAACGAACCGCCAGGGCTGCAAATTGTACCCACTGGGCGCGTGTAACCCCGCATCCAGAATCTGCCTTAAATCCGACGCCGGGAGAGGTTCGCCGTCAAAACTCGGCGTTGCGCGTCGTTCGCGAATCGCCTGTGCCAACGTTTTTTGTGTCGTTCCCATGATTGGTCTTCTGGCTCCAAAAACGTTTCAAAGTGCTTCGCACCGGCTTGAAATTTCTGCGACCGCCGGTTGCGGCTTCAAGCCCACAGTGTATGCGATGTGCACCGACAGTGGGGCAAGTCCTTTACCACTCCGACTTCAACACCTGCGTCGCGAACGGCGGAGCACCGTCCCCGGAAGGGTCGGCAAATACAGCCACAGACTCAAACACCGTCCGCAAATCCGCATGGGCAGCCATCAAAGCCTTCACCGCCGCAACGTTGCGTGCTCGCCCCGCCATCGGGTCCGGCAGCGTCTCCGCACGATAGCGCAGCGTCAACACCAACCCCTTACCGTCGTCCGAGCCATTCGCAGAAAGCTCCGTCACCGTATAGGAGGTGTTGTCCGCTGCCCGAAGAATGTAAGGCGAATCTGTCGAAACACCGCCATGAACCTCCGGCGGCAGGGCTGCAGAACGCTCGTCGCGCAGCCCTTCCAGATGCGTCGAGGTCACAAAATTTGCCGGTCGCAGCAGACGATCGGCCAGCCCATACTCCAGCCACCCCAACCAGCTCACGTTCGGCTTCGCGGCCTTCACCCTGGCTCGAGCATCCGCCCAGTACCAGAGGCCATCATGCCCGGCCGCCATCCGTGCGTGCGGATAAAGCCCCGCCAGCTTCCACTTGCCCGCATCCTGCCGCAGCAGCATGGAGAGCACATACGGTCGCTCCCCCGCCGCTTCCACCATCGCAAACGCGTACAGTCCGCGCGAAAGCCCAGAGATGCTGAACGAAGTCGTCGACGAAGCTCCAGCAAGCTCACACGTAAAGTCTGCCGAAGAGCTGTCCCCGGGAGTGCGGGCGTTTGCATCCAGCTCATAAAGCTGTGTCACCCGCAGCGAGTCCCCGCTGATCGCGTCAGCCGTCGTCCGCACCAGGTACGCCGCCGCCGAGTTGCCCTGCAACTCCGACACCGACGCCGCGCTCACAGCAGCGGCATCGCCCGTCTTTACCGACGACGCAATGCTCAGCGCCACCTGCGCCAGCGAATCCCGCGCCCCACCCAGCATCTTGCTTTGCGTCGTGCAGCTCTGCGCTTCCGCCGCAAAACTACCCAGCACAACCGCCAACGCCGACAGGCCACAGCACGCGATCTTCGTCCTTGCCATCATCCTCACCTTCCCCGTCATCCTACCCGACGCTACGTCCGCACAGGTATGCTGAAGTTCACGGACGTTTGCGAGCTACCTTTCTGCCCGCTTCACACGTCCCACTTATCAAGATGCCATTGCCTAAGCTCACGTTCGCCTGGACCGCCGCAGCCGTCGTCGCCTCCGCCTCAACTCTCGGAGCGCAAACGCTGCCCGCCACCCCGCCGACCTCCGCGACGGCAGCCCCCTCCCCCATCGCCGCAACCGCGCCCACGACAGCAAATATGCACGGCAAACACGCTTATGTGACCTTTGCCGACGGCATGCTCAACGTGAAGGCCAACAACTCTTCACTCAACGTGATCCTGCGTCAGATCAGCGAAGAAACCGGCATGACGATCACCGGCGGCGTCGCCGACGACCGCGTCTTCGGCAACTACGGCCCCGGCGATCCCGGAACAGTCATCGCCACGCTCCTCGGGGGCACCGGCGTAAACGTCCTCGTCCTCGGAGACGACGCCAACCGCCCCAAATCGCTCGTCCTCACCCCGCGTACCGGCAGCGCAACCGCGCCCAGCCCTACATCACCTCAGTACGATGACGAAGCCCGCGCCGAAGCCCTCATCCTTCCGCCGCCCGGACAACCCGCCGTGAACATCGCCGCGCCCGGAGCCACAGGCTTCGATGCCTCGCACACCACCAGCGGCAACTCCACGCCCGTTCCCACTCCCGTGACCTCGAATGGCACAACGGCCGTCCCCGATCCCAACGGATCGCCGATAAGCTCGCCCCCCTCGGCCACCCAGCCGTACAACAACGTCAACGGCTCCAGCACGAACACCTCGCCAACGGCCTCCACGCTGCCGACGACGAACTCCGTGCCAATCGACTCGCTCCCAACCCCGTCGACAACCCCATCCTCCTCCGGCATCGTCGATTCGCCCAACGCGCCCCCCGCAGGCAGCACCACCAATCCGACCGGAACCACGGTAACCAACACCACCGTCGCCCCGGACGGCACGACCACCACCACGACCGTCACCGCACCCAACGGCGTCAGCACCCCCGAGCAGATCTACAAGAAGCTTCTCGATTTACAGAAGGCCAGGCAGGCACAAAGCACTGGCTCGACGACCACCACCACGCCCCAGTAGCCAGGGTCAGGCGTTTGCAGGCGAGTGGTTTGCAGGCGAGTGCCAAGTGGTTAGTCGTTAGTGGTTAGTCCTAACTGAACCTTGCCGATGGCAAGCAATCCAGCCCGCACAGAAAGAGGCCCTTGCCATCGGCAAGGGCCTCTTTCTGTAAATCACTAACCACTAATCACTAACCACTAACCACTAACCACTAACCACTAACCACTAACCACTCAGAGCCAAAACCGCTCGCAAGCCGCCACCATCAAACCGCCACAACCCTACGCCGTGACCGAGAACGTCTCCGCCATGCGCTGCTTTGCCACTGCGATGGAATGCACTCGAAACACCCGGAACAAGACCTGGCAGATTCCGTAGCTCACCAAAACTCCCAGCGTCAGGGACGCGAAGACCGCGCACACCAGCATCACCGTTTCCACTGAAATCCTCCAAAAAATACCGCAAACCTACAACATGAAGCGTTTTCTAGTCTGTCTCAATCCAACAGCTTTGCCTATTACCTTTAGCGGTTCCTTCTATAGCGTTTTCATCGGGTGCAAAATCTCTCCTCGCAATCGGTCCAGGCTAAGCCGTTTTGCCGCCTCGCGATAAACTAGAAGACTGGTCCCGCGACCGGGAAAAACATCTATGAGCATTACGCACATCAATGTCCGCGGAGCTCGTCAGCACAACCTGCGCGACGTCTCCGTCTCCATCCCGCGCAACACGCTCACCGTGGTCACCGGCCTCTCCGGCTCGGGCAAGTCCTCACTGGCGTTCGACACCATCTACGCCGAGGGCCAGCGCCGCTACGTCGAGACGCTCTCGGCCTACGCCCGCCAGTTTCTCGACCAGATGGAGCGGCCCGACGTCGACAGCATCGAAGGCCTTTCGCCCGCCATCTCCATCGAGCAGAAGACCACCTCGCGCAGCCCGCGCTCGACCGTCGGCACCATCACCGAGATCTACGATTACCTGCGCCTGCTCTGGGCCTCGGTCGGCCAGCCGCACTGTCCCAACTGCCACCGCCCCATCTCGCGCCAGTCTGCCGAGCAGATCCTCGCGCAGATTACCGAACGCGACGACGCTATCGGCGAACGCATTACGGTGCTTGCGCCGATTGTGCGTGGCCGCAAGGGCGAGTTCCGCGACGAGCTCGAAGCCTTGGACAAGAAGGGCTATCGCGTCCGCATCGACGGCGAAATCACCGAGATCGAAGAAGGCATGCGCCTTGAAAAGCGCAAAAACCACACCGTCGAAGCCATCGTCGACCGCATCATCCTGAAGCTTGCGCCGGACGAAACTACGCCCGACACCAAGCGCCTGCAGACCGCCATCACGACCGCGCTGACGCTCGCCGGGGGCCTCGTCCTCGTCGGCCTGCAATCGCGCGGCGGCGAGTATCTCGAGACGCTCTACAGCACCTCCATGGCCTGCCCCGACTGCGGCATCAACGTGCCCAAGCTCGAGCCGCGCTCCTTCTCGTTCAACTCCACCTACGGTGCCTGCCCGGAGTGCAACGGCCTCGGCAGCATCTTTGACTTCGACCCCGCAAAAACCATTACCGACTGGTCGAAGCCTCTGCTCGACGGCGCCATGGGCCCCGGTGGCACAGCGCAGTATCTGCTCCGGCTCATCAAGCTCCACGCCGAAAAGAGCAAGATCAATCTCAAGCAGCCCTTTGAAGCACTACCGAAGGAGCAGCAGGACATCTTCCTCTACGGCCCGCCACGCGCGGACGCCGCGCGAACAGGCTTCCACGGCATCATCCCCTACCTCCGCGACTCGCTCGAAGAGACCAAGTCTGACGGCTATCGCGAGTACATGATGCAGTACATGAGCGCGAACGACTGCCCACGCTGCCACGGCGCACGCCTGCGCCCGGAGTCGCTGGCCGTAACGATCCCGCTCGCTGCCGCCGTCGCACACCCGCCCGTGCATAGCGAAGACCACGACCTGGAGCCGATCCAGAGTTCGCACGCAGCCAAAGACTTTTCCATCGCCGACTTCACCGGCCTCTCGCTCGAACGCGCCCTCACCGGCGCACGCAGCATGAAGTTCACCGGTCGCGAAAAGCTCATCGCCGATCGCCTGCAGCGCGAGGTCATCGAACGTCTCGAGTTCCTCAACGACGTCGGCCTCGGCTACCTCTCGCTCTCGCGCTCCGCAGCAACCCTCAGCGGCGGAGAAGGCCAGCGCATCCGTCTCGCCACCCAGATCGGCTCCAAGCTTCGCGGCGTGCTCTACGTTCTCGATGAGCCTTCGATCGGCCTGCACCAGCGCGACAACCAGCGCCTCATCTCCGCGCTCGAAAACCTGCGCGACATCGGCAACACCGTCCTCGTCGTCGAACACGACGAAGACACCATGCGCAAGGCCGACTACCTGCTCGACCTCGGCCCCGGGGCCGGCAAAAACGGCGGCTTCGTCATGGCCGAAGGCACCCCCGCCGAGGTCATGGCGAACCCGAACTCCGTCACCGGCCAGTACCTCAGCGGAAAGATCGACATCGTCACCCGCCCCACCGAAGGCAAGCTGCCGCGCCCGCTCACGGGCCGCTGGCTTTCGATTGAAAACGCCACCTCGCACAACCTGCGCAACGTCACGGCACACTTCCCGCTCGGCGTCATGACGGTCGTCACCGGCGTCTCCGGCTCGGGCAAATCCACGCTCGTCAACGACATCCTCTACCGCTCGCTCGCCAAGGAACTCTACGGCAGCCGCGAAGAACCGGGCGCACACAAAGCCATCCACGGCGCAGGCGAACTCGACAAGGTCATCCAGATCGACCAGTCGCCGATCGGCCGCACCCCGCGCTCCAACCCCGCCACGTACACCGGCGTCTTCACCGCCATACGCGACCTCTTCGCCATGCTTCCCGACTCGCGCGAGCGCGGCTACAAGCCCGGCCGCTTCAGCTTCAACGTCCAGGGCGGACGCTGCGAAGCCTGCACCGGCGAAGGCCAGCGCCGCATCGAGATGAACTTCCTGCCCGACGTCTACGTGCAGTGCGAAGTCTGCAACGGTCGTCGCTACAACCAGGAAACGCTCGCCGTAAAGTTCAACGGCTACTCCATCGCCGACATCCTCGACCTCCCCATAGAAGAGGCCGTCACCGTCCTCAAGGACATCCCGACGATCCACAACAAACTGCAGACGCTCGTCGACGTCGGCCTAGGCTACATCCACCTCGGCCAGTCCGCCACCACGCTCTCCGGCGGCGAAGCCCAGCGCATGAAGCTGGCCCGCGAGCTCTCCAAGCGCCAGACCGGCAAGACCCTCTACCTGCTCGACGAACCCACCACCGGCCTGCACTTCGACGACGTCCGCAAGCTGCTCGAAGTCCTGCATCGCCTCGCCGACCTCGGCAACACGGTCATCATCATCGAGCACAACTTCGACATGATCCGCAACGCCGACTACCTGATCGACATGGGGCCGGAAGGTGGCGAAGGCGGCGGCATGATCGTCGCCCAGGGTGCGCCCGAACTCGTCGCCCACGTCGAGGCCTCGCACACCGGCAAGTTCCTACGCCGCTACTACGAAGACGCCGGAACACTCGAACTCAGCAAGCAGCTTCCACCCGTCGAACTCCCGGATTACGTGAAGAAACCACCCAAGCCGAAGTTCATCGCTCCCGAGCGTAAGACCGGCGTACCAACGGCTTCGAAGAAGAAACCCGAAGAAGGCTCCAAGCCAGCAAAAAAAGCCGCCAGGAAGACATCAAAACAGGCGGCGAAGTAACCAAAGTACCTAAAGACTGGCTGTACTCTGCCGATGAACTTAGCGGAGTACAGCCACGATGAGCCAAAACGACAGCGGCATCCGCCTCGTCGCAGAGTACAGCGTCGACACCATGATTCAGCTCGGCGCGGACCACATCATCCGCTACGCCTCTCCGGCGTGCGAAAGCCTGCTGGGCTACACCCCCGACGAGATGGTCGGACTCGTGCCAGAGCGTGACCTGATCGACCCGCGCGACATGCCCGCACTGGAGCGCACCCGCGAACGCGTCGACCATGAAGGGGCTACCGAAACCCGTACCGTCATGCGCTGGCGGCGCAAGGACGGAAGCACCGTCTGGGTCGAAACCAGAACCCGCGTCCTGCGCGAACCAGACACCAATGCAGTCCGCGAACTCGTCATCGCCGTCCGCGACATCTCCGAGCAGAAGAAGCTTGAAGAGCAGCTGGCCCTCATGGCGTTGACCGACGGCCTCACCGGCCTCGCCAACCGCCGCGCCTTCGACGAGCGCCTGGAGCACGAGTGGCAGCGCACCCTCCGCAACGGCCACCCGACCTCCCTGCTGCTGATTGACCTCGACCACTTCAAGAAATTGAACGACCGCTACGGCCACCAGGTCGGCGATGACTGCCTGCGGGCCACCGCTCGCTGCATCGACAACCAGATTCGCCGCGGCATGGACTTTACCGCCCGCTACGGTGGCGAAGAACTCGCCGCCATCCTGCCGGAGATCGACTTCGACGGCGCGATTCACGTCGCCCAAACGATCTGCCAGGCCGTCGCCGCCCTCCGCATCCCGCACCCCGACAACGTCGAAGGCAACGGCATGGTGAGCATCAGCGTCGGCGTCGCCACCGCGCTCTCTCGTTGTGGAGGCAGCATGCGTATGCCCGAAAGCCTGCTCGTCGCCGCCGACTCCGCGCTCTACAAGGCAAAACATCTGGGCAGAAATCGTGCCGAAGGAGCACTTCTTCTCACTCCGGCGGCATAACCCGCCCTCGGCCTAGTACCCTAGTTAGGCAGCATGGAAGACGCCTACGACATCCAGCACGATCCGCACCCGGCCCGGGAAGTCCCACCGGCCCGCCGCATTCCGCACTTCGGCCACACGCTCGTCTTTTTCTCGCTAACGGCGTTCTGCATCCTCTTTACAAGCGGCATCACGCTCGGCATACTCCACGCCCACTCGGCGGAAACGGCTTCGCAATACCCGCTGCCGCTGGCCGCAGCACAGGGCGTCGCCTACCTGCTGACCCTGCTCTGCTCCATGCCACTCTTCCCTGTCTTCTGGGGCGTGCCCTTCTTCACCGGCATCCAGTGGAACCTCCGCCAGGCCGTGCGCCAGTGGTGGAAGCTCGTCCTGATCGGCATCGGACTCAGCCTTCTGGCACAGTTTGCCGACCGCTTCGTCAAACAACCCGACCACGTGGACATGCTTGAGCTCTTCAAGAGCCCGCTCACCTCGTGGTGTGTCGCCATCTTTGGCAGCCTCCTGCCGGCGTTCATGGAAGAGATCGCCTTCCGCGGCTTCCTGCTTCCGTCCCTCGCGACCGCCTACGACTGGCTATCGATGGAACGCACGCCTGCCGGTCTCGACCGCTGGGAGCGCACCAGCGATCACTCGCTGCCCGCCTGGATCTTCGCCACCGTCTTCTCCAGCGCCGCGTTCGCCGCGCTGCACGGAGGCCAGCTCCACGGTGCTCTCGGTCCAATTGTGGTGCTCTTCGCCGTCTCCGTAACGTTTTCGGTCATCCGTATCCGGACCCGCTCCGTGGCTGCTGCCGCGCTGGTTCACGCGGTCTACGACGCTCTGCTCTTTGCGGAGATGGCTGTCGCCACCGGCGGCTTCCACCACCTCGACAAGCTCGGCTAAGCCGCCTGTCCGCGCCCCTGCGCAGCCAGCTTTTCCATCCAACGCTGGTTGCCGCGCAGACCGTCGGCAAGGCCCTTCACCGAGAACGCGACATCCAGCGTCCGCCACCACACCGCTGAGTCGAGCATATCGAGCACGACATCCGCAGCCTGTTCGCGCGTCGCCGCGGCCACATCCTGCAACTCTTCACGCGGAATCATCACGCGGCGTCCAGTCAGCAGCGTCAGCACAAACATCTCCTGCTCGGGAACATACCGAACCGACGTGGCAACCTCATCAGGCTCAGGATCACGCGCCTCAGCCAGCGCCCGTTCGATCATCGCTTCAGACTCCGCATCCAACGGAGCTTCCAGCTCTTCTTCAGTCATGCCTGCCTCCATGCGTTTCGTCCCAAAGCTTGCGTAATTCAGCTTCCTGCATCCGAGCGACACGGAGCACACGTCGAACTTCGTTGCGCTTCGCGTTGATTGGCTCAACGTTATCGTTCCGCGACGAGAGCAAAACACCCCCGATCGCAGGCAGATCAAGCACCATCCTCAGACTCCCATAACGGGCATGAACATGCGCCGGAGGATGGTCGTCTGAATAAATCATAAAAGAGATACCTTCGAAGCTCAGCGTACCCATTGCCTCATCCTATACACGCTCACGCGATAAACTGGAAGCACGATGATTCCGACACTCCAATGGACGCCAGAAGGCGTCAGCTTCCTCGACCAGACCAAGCTTCCGCAAGTAGAAACCTACGTCCTTGCGCGTAACTACAACGAAGTCGCCGACGTGATCCGCAACATGGTCGTCCGCGGTGCTATGGCCATCGGCGTCTCTGCGGCGATGGGCGTTGCCCTCGGCATCCAGCAGTCCACCGCCGCCACCCTGCCCGACCTCGCCGCCGAAGTCGAAGTCATCTGCGACACCCTCGCAAAGACCCGCCCCACGGCCGTGAACCTCTTCTGGGGCATCGCGCAGATTCGCGACCTCTACAACAAGCTCTCGGCCGCCAACACCGCGATTCCCGAGATCAAGTCACAGGTCGTCGCGCTCGCGCAGACGCTCTATGACGAAGACATCGCCAACCTGAAGATCCTCGGCGCATTCGGCGCAGACCTCCTCCCGCAGGAAGGCACCATCCTCACCCACTGCAACGCGGGCGCACTCGCCGCCTGTGGTTACGGCTCCGCGCTCGGCGTCATCCGCGCTGCGGTCGAGCGTGGCTACAAGATTGACGTCTTCGCCGACGAGACCCGCCCCTTCAACCAGGGCACCCGTCTCACCGCCTGGGAGCTCACCAAGGACAACATCCCCACCACGCTCATCTGCGACAACATGGCTGGCTACTTCATGGGCCAGGGCCGCATCAAGGCCGCCATCGTCGGTGCAGACCGCATCGCCGCCAACGGCGACACCGCCAACAAGATCGGCACCTACTCGGTCGCCATCCTCTGCAAGGAGCACGGCATCCCGTTCTACGTCGCCGCGCCCTTCAACACCATCGACCTCGAAACGCTCAGCGGCAAGGACATCCCCATCGAAGAGCGTGCCGCACGCGAGGTCACGCACGTCAACGGTGTGCAGGTCACGCCCGATGGCGTCGGCATCGCCAACCCGGCCTTCGACGTCACGCCTGCAAAGTACATCACCGCGATCATCACCGAGCGCGGCGTCCTTCGCGCACCGTTTGAAGAGTCCATCGCCGCCATGGCGAAGCAGACACCCGAACTCGCCACCGCGTAACCTCAACATCCACAAGAAACTTCAGGGGCCGCGCGAAACTTCTTTCGCGCGGCCCCTGTCTATCTACGCAGACTTCCATCCCCCGAGGCTTCCCTGCCCATGCGCCGACTCGCTGCTGCCATCCTGCTCCTCACCCCGCTTGCTCTCGCCGCCCAGCAACAACCAGCGCAGCAGCCCACCCAGCAGGAACAAGACGCAGGCACCGTGCCGACGATCCGCACCAGCACCCAGATCGTGCTCGTCGACGTCACCGTGCAGGACAAGCAGGGCAACCCCATCCACGGCCTCAGCAAAGACAGCTTCGTCCTCACCGAAGACAAGCATCCCCAAACCATCCGCCACTTCGAAGAGCACACCCCGGACAGCTCCAAACCCGGCCTGGCGCTTCCGCCTATGCCCGCCGGCACCTTCACCAACTACACGCCCACGCCCGAAAACGGCGCACTCAACATCCTTCTGGTCGACTCTCTCAACACCCCTCTCACCGACCAGAGCTACGTTCGCGCCCAACTCGCAGAGTTCGTGAAGAAAGCCAAACCCGGCCAACGCATCGCCATCTTCGGCCTCTCGCAACGCCTCTTCATGCTGCAAGGCTTCTCCTCGGACCCGCAGGTGCTGCGTAACTCCGTCGAGCACAAACTGATCCAGCGGCAGTCCACGCTGCTCGATAGCCCCGTCGACTCCGCCGACGCGCTCACCGACGGCATCACCGATCAGTCGATGCTCAGCTCCTCCTCGCTCTCGCAGTTCCAGGCCGAAACCTCAGCCATGCAGACGCAGTTGCGCGTGCAGTACACGCTCGATGCCTTCAACACGCTGGCACACTACCTGCAGGCGTTCCCAGGACGAAAAAACCTCATCTGGTTCTCGGGCTCGTTCCCCATCAACATCCTTCCCGACGCCACGCTCGACAACCCCTTCGCCGTCATGAACGTGAACGAAGACGAGTTCCGCGACACCACCAACCTGCTCGCCCGCGCCCAGGTCGCGGTCTATCCCGTAGACGCTCGCGGCCTCATGACCAACCCTGCGTTCTCCGCCTCGCAAAGAGGCGGTAACCTCGGCGCAAACCCCGCAGGCATCTCCAACAAAATCGCTCGCTTCGAGCAGTCGCAAGCCGACGAGCACATGACCATGGACCAGCTCGCCGACGAGACCGGTGGCCACGCTTTCTACAACAACAACGACCTCGCCGGGGCAGTCTCCTCCGCCATCAACTCCGGCTCGAACTTCTACGCACTCACCTACTCGCCCCAGAACAAGAAGTGGGACGAAAGCTACCGCACCATCAAAGTCACCCTCGCCCCAACGCTGGCAAAGGCAGGCTACAAACTCGCCTACCGCCAGGGGTACTACGCCTTCGATCCCTCAGCGCCAACGTCCAAAAAGAAGAAAGCCGATGAAGCTCTGCCCTCCGTCGTCACGACCGATGCACAGGTCGCCTCGCAAAGCACCGGAGCAGCCTTCGCCCGGGCCGCCATGGCCCACGGTGCTCCCACGCCACAGGACATCCTCTTCAAGGTCCGCGTCCTTCCCGCCTCCACCAAAGACGAACCCACGCCGGCGTACGGAAACCAACTCGATCCGCTGCATCCCGCCAGGGGTCCCTTCCGCACCATGCTCGTGGATTACGCGATCCCCGGCAGCTACTTCGATCTGACCAAGTCCCCCGAAGGCCGCTACGTCGGTGCGATTGAGTTCTCGACGCTGCTCTACGACCGTGATGGACGCCTGTTGAACGCCACCGGCCGCGCCATCAAGCTCAACCTGACGCCGGAAAACTACGCCATCTTCCGCAAGGTCGTCCGCGTCCGCCTCGAAGTCAGCGTCCCGGTAAAGAGCGGCGAAAGCTTCCTCCGCATCGGCGTGCACGACCTCAGCAACAACCGCTTCGGCGTCGTAGAAATCCCCGTAGCCTCCGTCGCAAAACTCCCGCCACCACCCGATGCACCCGCACCAGCGGCCACGCCAGCAGCAACCCCACCCACAACACAGCCCAACGCCAAGCCGTAGCAGCCCTCGCAAGAACATAGCAAGCATCGACAGCCAGAAAGCAAACCAGAAAGCATCGCCGCGAAAGCAATGCCCTCACACCCGGGGCGTAGACTCAAAGCAGCGATGAGCAGGGCCACGTTCTATCTCCGGCAGAAATCTCTCGCTCGCGGTAACGTTCTCGTCTTCGCGGGCATCATTCTGTCCCTGCCTCTCTCGCACTTCCCCCACCTGCAGCAGAACCCCTGGCTCATCGTCCCCACGCTGCTCATCGCGCTCGGCACGGCCGAGACCTTTCGCAACATCGAGCGGCGCTGGAGCTTTTACCACGCAGGCGTCATCCTCTGCATTTACATGGACCTGATGGCTCTCTTCCTCGTGCTCTTCTTCCTCATCTGTCCCTACCTCGCCCTCGGCGCCTACGTGCGTTAGCCGCCTCGGAATCGCGTTAGCCGCTACTGGATATTGACCACCAGCGTCGTCACCACAGAAGAAGCCAGCCCTCCGCCATTCAGCGTATACGTCACCGTCTGCGACCCACTCGGCTTCGTCCCTGTGCTGCTTGAAGAAGACCCGCCACCGCAACCACTCATCCCCGCCAGGCCAATCCCCAGCAGCAGAACCATCATCAGGCGCATCCCTCTGCGCTTGCGTGCGCCGAACAACGTCAGCATCAGCAACCCGGCATACTCCACACCGCGCCAGTCGCTCCCGCGCACCGCGCTCGTCGTTGCAGCCACCGAGATCGTCAGCGTAGACGTCACCGCCGACGCACCCGTCACCGCAACCGAACTCGACGCAGGCGAGCACGTCACATACGACACCGACGAAACACACGTCGCCGTCAGCGTCCCCGTAAAACCTCCGCCCGGCGTCATCGTCGCCACCACCGAGCCACTTCCTCCCGCACTCACACTCACCGGATTCGGCGTCGTCACAACCGCCAGCGGAGCCGACACCGTCAGCGTCTGCGCACTGCTCGTCGAAGCCGCGTAACTCCCCGTTGCCGCCATCGTCGCCGTCACCGCATACGTTCCCGCAGCCGGAGCCGTCGCCGCAAGCGTCGCCACACCAGACGCATTCGTCACCGCCGTGCCCAGCGTTCCACTCGCCGTCGCAAACGTCACCGTCGCCCCACTCACCGCGGGCGTCACCGTCGCCGTCAAACTCATACTCGCCCCAACATAGGTCGCAGACTTGCTCAGCGCCAGCACCGTCGTTGTCGCAATCGTCGTCACCGTCACACTCGCCGAGGTACTCGCCGCGCTGTAATTCGCATCGCCGCTATAAGCAGCCGTAATTGTGTGCGTGCTCACACCGTTCAGCGTCACGCTCGTCGTGCCGCTGCCATTGCTCAACGTAATCGTTCCAACGGTTGCGCCACCCTCCGTCAGCGTCACCGTACCCGCAGGCGTCGCCATCCCGCTTCCTCCCGCAAGCGTCGCCGTCACCGTCGTGCTCGCGCCCGAGGCGATGCTCACCGGGTTCGCCGTCACCGCAAACGTCAGCGGAGCCACCGTCGTCACCGTCAGCGTCGATACCGCGCTTGTGCTCGACGTAAGAAAGCTCGTATCGCCGCCATACGTCGCGCTCAGCGAGTGCGCCCCGCCTGCCAGCATCACCGTAGTCGCGTAGGCCCCAGACGCAAGCGTCCCCTGCGCGATCTGCGTCCCGCCGTCAGAAATTGTCACCGTCCCTGTTGGCGTTCCCGAAGCTCCACCGCTGGCAGCCACGCTCACGCTCAACGAAGCCGCCGTGCCGTACGCTACCGTCGAAGTCGCGGTCAGCGTCGTAGCCGAAGCCAGCGTCGGCCCGCTCACCGTCACCACAAACGAGCCAAAGTTCAGCGCACCATACGTCGTATCTCCCGGATACGTCGCCGTAATCGTGTGCGTCCCTGCCGCAAGATTGCTCAGCACCAGGCTCGCCAGCGAACTGTTCGTTCCATTCGCGCCCAGCGTCCCGGTTCCCAGCAACGTCATGCCCTCATAGAAGCTCACCGCCGCCGTCGGAGCAGCCGCCCCGGTATAGTTCCCCACCGTTCCGTTGAACGTAGCCTGTGAGCGCGTCGGCTGCAGCATCGCATTGAGCGTCACGCTCGCACCACCAGCCACCGTCGCCGCGTTCAGGTTTGTCGCCGTCGCAGTCGCTCCAAACAGCTCACCCACCAGCGCCGGAAAAACCGTCGCCGTCGCCGAGCAGTCATACGCTGGAGTCGCCGCCGCCGTCGCCGATCCCGTATACGTCAACCCCGTCCCCGCCTGCGTCTGCAGCGACGCCGGATACACGTTCCCCGCCAGCGCAATCGTCGCGTACGTCAACGCAGGAGAGTACGTCATCGCCTGGTCCGACACCACATTGTTCAGCGTCGCCGTCGTCAGATAGTTGGCGCTATACCCCGCAATCGAAAACGTGTACTTGCGCGTCGCCGTAGGGGCCAGAAGGTGAATATTCTGAAACACAATATTCTGAAACGACGGATACAGCGTGCCCGAGTTGCTGTTGTACAGCGGCGTCACATATACCGGCCGCGCAATGTCTCGCAGGCATACATTCTGGTACGTAATGTTCTGCACCACGCCGCCCCGGTCGATCGAGCTCTTGATGCGCAGACCGTTCTGGTTGCCGTCCTCCACCTGCCCGGCCATATTCACGTTCTGCACCAGCATGTTGCTCACGCCGCCCTGCGTATAGCTCCCGATTGAAATCCCGTGGCTCGCATAGATGTACGAGTTCGCCACCGTGATGTTGCTCGAGTTCGACGACCCCGACACCGCAATCGCGTCATCGCCCACCGAGACGTACGAGTTCTTCACCGTCACGTTCGTTCCCTGCGGATCGATACCGTCCGTGTTGTGCGACGTAAACGGCGCCTGAATCTTCACTCCCCAGATCGTTTCGCCGCTCACATTCGACGTCACGATATGAAAGTTCGGCGAGCTGCGAATCGTGATCTTGTAGAACGTCAACGACGAGCTCTTGCTCGGCTTCATGAAGCTCACATTGTCCTGGCTCTGCCCTGCCGTATTCGCACTGTCCGCGTTCGTCCACCACGAAATCCCCGTGTCCACGCCCGCCGAGTTCAGGATCGTGGCATTCCCCCGCAGGTCGATCACGCCATAGCCGTACACCCCCGACCCCGTGTTCGCCGACCCATTATTGAAGTAGAGGAAGTACTTGCACGCATTCCCGCTTGCCCCATAGCTGCCGCACGTCTCCGTCGCGCCGGACACCTGATAGTCGCTCGCTTTGCGCGACGCAAACAGCGTCACTCCGCCGTCCACAATCAGCGACACGCCGCTCGGAAGGTTCAGCGACGAGGTTAGGAACGCATACTTTCCGCCTCCGCCCGCAAGCTCCACCGCCTTGCCGCTCGCGCAGGCCGTCAACGCCGCCTGCACCCGGCTCGTGTCGTCCACCGTCTCGCTCGCAGGTCCGCTGCCCACAATCGCCTGCTGGGCGGTCAAAACCGTGCACGCCACAGGAAATATTGGCTCCGTCACCGTACGGCTATCGCCCGTCGCCAAGGTCTGCGCACCCGCCATCGACGCCACCATGGCGCACGCCCACAACCCACCTAAAACCTTTTGTACCTGCAACATTCGCGTCTGCCTCGAGCTTCGGGGAAATTCGGCGAGCATTCTCCCCACCCCACGCGACTCCTGTCAAGCCAATTAGAAAAACCTGCCTAACCGGTTGACACCCGTATCTGCAAACAAGCATCCTCATTCCCAACTCAGGAAAGAGAACCGGCCGATCCCTCTAATGTCTTCCTCCTCGATTGCCTTCGAAGAAACACCCCGTACCAACGTGCGGTGGTTCGTCTGCTTCCTCCTTTTTCTGGCAACCACCATCAACTACATGGACCGCGGCGTCTTCTCGTTTATCGAGCCACTGCTGCACAACGTGAAGTTCATGGGTTGGAACCACGCCGCCGATCAGTTCCACCAGCCGGTCTTTGACAACAACTTCGGCAACGTCCTGATCTACTTCCAGCTTGCCTACGGCGTCGGCTTCCTCTTCGTCGGCCGCATCATCGACAAGCTCGGCACCAAGACCGGCTACGCGGTCGCCATCGCCATCTGGGGCCTGGCCTCCATGTCGCACTCGCTGGTCACCAGCGTCGTCGGCTTCTGCATCGCGCGCATCTTCCTCGGCCTCGGCGAGTGTGGCAACTTCCCCGCCGCCATCAAGGCCACCACCGAGTGGTTCCCCGCAGAAGAACGCGCAAAGGCCGTCGGCCTCTTCAACTCCGGCTCGAACGTCAGCTTCTTCCTCGCTCCTCTCATCATCGCCGCCGTCACCACACGCTTCGGCTGGCGCTCAGCGTTCATCGCCACCGGCTCCATGGGCATGGTCTGGCTCGTGCTCTGGCTCAGCTTCCCGTACAACAAGCTCCGCCGCAGCGGCACCATGACCCAGGCCGAGCTTGAACCCGTCGTTGAACGCTCGCACCCCATCCTGAGCATCCTCTCGCACCCCGGCACCTATGCCTTCGCCGTGGGCAAGGGACTCACCGACGGCGTCTGGTGGTTCTACCTCTTCTATCTGCCGCAGTTCCTCAACCGTAACTACGGCCTCGACCTCGAGCACGCCTACTGGTACATCGTCACCGTCTACGTCGTCAGCTCCGTGGGCTCCATCTTCGGTGGCGCACTCTCCGGCTGGCGCATGAACCGCGGCGCAACCGTAAACAGCGGCCGCAAATTCGCCATGCTGGCAATGGCCCTGCTGGTGCTTCCGCTCGTCTGCGTTCCGCACCTCGGCACCCTCTTCCCGCACAACCCCTGGCCCGCAACGCTGGTCATCGCACTCGCGGCGGCAGCGCATCAGGGCTGGTCGGCCAACCTCTTCTCCACGCCGTCTGACATGTTCCCCGCCACCGCCGTCTCCACGGTCGTGGGCATCGGCGGTGCAGCCGGAGCGGCTGGCGGAGCGGCCTTCACCTGGATCGTCAAGCGCAACCTCTCGCTCCACCCGCTGCTCGTCTTCACCACCGCAGCCTGCGCCTACATCATCGCCCTGGCGATCTTCCAGCTTCTCGTCCCGCGCCTCGGCGCACGCCGCGAAGCCGAGTTCCCCGTCGGCGCCTAACTCCAAATCCACTCAAAACAGGAAAAGCCCGGCAAACGCCGGGCTTTTCTGTTTCCCTTCACTCCCGCGCCCACCTCCCTCCCGCTCTCCCCAAATCCCCTGCGCCACAAATCCCTTCGCGTAGCTTTGCGCCCTTCGCGCCCTTAGCGTCAAGGCTCTCCCTCCCCGAGCCGCAAATCCCCGCTCCAAACGCCCCGCAAGCACGCCCACACCGTCACCTAGTAGACTGCTAGACGGACCGAGATGCCCAACGAAAACCCCAGCAAGTTCTATCTGACGACGCCGATCTACTACGTAAACGCGCGCCCCCACATCGGCCACGCTTACACAACCATCGTCGCGGACGTCCTCGCACGCCAGCACCGCCTCCAGGGCGACGACACCTTCTTCCTCACCGGCACCGACGAGCACGGCCAGAAGATTGAGCGCAGCGCCGCCGCCGCAGGCATCCCGCCGCAGCAGTTCACGGACCAGGTTTCGGCCAACTTCCGCGCCCTCTGGGAGCGCATGGGCCTCACCTACGACCGCTACATCCGCACCACCGACGACGCCCACAAGCTTGGCGTCCAGAAGCTCTTCACCGAGCTCTACTACCGCGAAAAGATCTACCTCAGCACCTACACCGGCGCTTACTGCGTCTCCGACGAAGCCTTCGTCGACCTCCCCGTAGGAACTCCCTGCCCCGACTGCGGCAAGATCCTCGAAGAGGTCACCGAAGAAAACTTCTTCTTCAAGCTGAGCGAGTACCAACTCCCCCTCCTGAACCTCATCGAGTCGAACGATCTCGTCATCGAACCCGCGACAGCACGTAATGAAGTTCTCAGCTTCTTGCGCGGCGGAACGCCGAAGATGGTTGACGGGAAACTGCTTGTTCCGGGTGAGAACGATATCGAGCGAACTGCTGCCGGATTCCCCTACGTCCCCGGCGCCCTCAAAGACCTCTCCATCTCCCGCTCCTCCTTCACGTGGGGCATCCCCGTCCCCGACGCTGTCCAGAAGGCCTCCGGCACCACCCAGCAGCACGTCGTCTACGTCTGGCTCGACGCTCTCGCCAACTACATGACCGCCGTCGGCTACGGCTCCGACAAACCCGAAGACATCGCCTCCTTCGCCAGGTACTGGCCCGCCGACCTCCACCTCGTCGGCAAGGAGATCACGCGCTTCCACTGCATCTACTGGCCCGCGTTCCTCCTCGCTGCCGGTCTGCCGCTGCCGAAGAAGATCACCGCCAACGGCTGGCTTCTCTTCGACAACGCCAAGATGTCGAAGTCGCGCGGCAACGTCGTCCGCTCGGAAACCATCCTCGACGCCTTCGGCGAGCGCGTCTACGCTACCCAGTTCCCCGACTCCACCAAGCGCGAGCGCGACCTCTTCGCCTCCGACGTCCTCCGCTACTTCCTGCTCCGCGAGATCCCCTTCGGCCAGGACGGCAGCTTCTCCTTCGACGCCATGGTCACGCGCTACAACGCCGACCTCGCCAACGGCTACGGCAACCTCGTCTCGCGCACCCTGTCGATGATCGACAAGTACTTCGCCGGTGAAGTTCCCGCACCCGTCTTCGAAGACACCGAAGACAGCAACATCGCGCCCGACGGCTTCGACGCCGCCGTGCTCTCCCGCGCAGGCGAAGCCCTCAAGGTTCGCCTCAAGGAGCTCTCCGAGACCGACTTCGCCACACGCCTCAGCGAAATCGCCGCCTTCATCACCACCGTCGACGGCTTCATCACCGCCAACGCCCCGTGGAAGCTCGCCAAGGACGAAGCCATGCGTGGCCGCCTCGCCACCGTGCTCTACGTCACCGCCGAAGCCGTCCGCTGGGCCACCGGCCACCTCTACACCATCTGCCCCTTCGTCACCGAACGCGTCTGGGCACAGCTCGGCCTCGGCTCCATGGAACACTCTTGGCGCAACGGCGAACTGGCAAACCTCTACTGGGGCGGCCTCGCCCCCGGCACGAAACTCGGCCCTCTGGGCCCACTCTTCCCGCGAGCGGAAAAGACGCTCGCAGAGACGATGATCGAAATGGAAAACGAAAACGCACGTCCCGCGGCTCCGCTCGCGGCTGCTGCCACCCCGGCCACACCCGAACGGACGCCCACCAGCACCACCGACCCCGCAGCTCCGCCGCGCTCGCTCGACGAGCCCTCCGGCACGCTCTCCGTCGCAGGCTCCGCCGCCGTTACCACCGAGCGCGTCCACACTCCGCACACCGACGCCAACCCCAGCGGCCCCTTCGCCTCCGCAGCTTCGCAGAGCCCCGTCACCGCAGGCCCGGCAGACGCTTCACCCCAGATCACCATCGACGACTTCGTCAAGGTCGAACTCCGCGTCGCAGAAATTCTCGTCGCAGAACGCATCCCCAAGGCCGACAAGCTCCTCCGCCTCGAAGTCTCCCTCGGAGACATCCTGCCGCAGCGCCAGATCCTCTCCGGCATCGCCGAGTGGTACACGCCCGAAGACCTGATCGGCAAGCGCATCCTCATCATCACCAACCTCGCTCCGCGCAAGATGCGCGGCCTCGAATCCCACGGAATGCTCCTCGCCGCCAGCGAAGAGGGCGGCAAGCCCTTCCTCGCAACCGTCCCCGAAGGCGTCCCCGTCGGCACCCGCCTCAAATAAACTCAGCACAATGGAGGCCTCATGGAAAGCATCTCGCAATCTTTGAAGTACCTCGAACCAGCAGGCAGCGTCTCGACACCAACGAAAGTCGAGCGTTGCTTGCGCGCTCTACAAGTCGTGGCATCTTTATGGGCTGTGGCAGGTTCTATAGCCATGACATTCGCCATGCAATCGAACGCTGCCAGGTCACGCACCTTCGCCATCGGCTGCATTCTGATCTCAGCAGCCCTGTACTCCGTGCTCTTCCCTCTTTGGTACATCCTCAAACCGGAAGCATCCAGATAACTGTGCTAATCGACTCTCACTGCCATCTCGACGACTACACCGACCTCTCCGCCATCCTCGCGAACGCCTCCTCTGCGGACGTCCGCGAAGTCGTCGCCATCGGCATCGGCAACGGCCCGCACGAGATGCACGTCGCCGTCGACATCGCCCACAAACACCCGAACGTCTGGGCCACCGTCGGTGTCCATCCGCAGGAAGCCCACCAGGTCGACGTCGAATCGCTCGCCATCCTCGCCACTCTGGCAGCCGACCCCAAAGTCATCGCCATCGGCGAAATCGGGCTCGACTACTATCACGCCGAAAACCCCGATGTGGACGTGCAGCAACGCGCCTTCGTCGACCAGATGCACATCGCCATCCGCGCGCAGAAGCCCATCACCATCCACGTCCGCACCTCCGAGCTCGCGCAGCCCAACGCCAGGGCCCGCTTCGAGTCCCACGGCAACCCGCACGCCGCCTGGGACGACCTCCTGCGCCTGCTCCACGAAAGCTGGAAGCCCGCAGGCCTGCCCGGCATCATGCACTGCTTCTCCGGCAACGCCGACCAGGCCCGCGCCGCGCTCGACCTCGGCTTCTACCTCAGCTTCGCCGGCAACGTGACCTACACAAAGTCCGCCATCATTCAGGATGTCGCCAGGTGGGCCCCGGCCGATCGCATCCTCGTCGAGACCGACGCGCCGTTCCTCACGCCGGTTCCCATGCGCGGTAAAACCCCGCAGAACGAACCCGCCCACACGGCCCACACCGCGCGCTTCCTCGCCGAACTCCGCAACACCACGCCGGAAGCCATCGCCGAGCAAACCACGGCCAACTTCCGCACGCTCTTCCCCACTACAGCCGCGTCGTAGAAATCTCTACGCTCTCCTGTCTAACCTCTAATGTCTCGCCTTTGCCTTTCCTCTCCCAAGCCGACGATAATAGAAACCGTAAAGGATACAAACCATGGCAGCAGATCAAAGTTTCGACGTCGTCAGCAAGGTAGAAGTTCAGGAAGTCAAGAACGCGATCGACCAGGCGCAGAAAGAAATCGCCACGCGCTTCGACCTGAAGAACTCGAAGTCGACCATCGCCTTCGAAGGCACCGACACCGTGCAACTCGCTTCGCAGGATGAGTACACCCTCAAGGCGATCATCGAGATCCTCGCCAACAAGTTCGTCAAGCGCGGCGTCTCCCTGAAGAACCTCGACTACGAGAAGATCGAGCCTGCGGCAGGCACCTCCGTGCGCCAGAAGATCAAGGTCAAGCAGGGCATCGAGTCCGACGTGGCAAAGAAGATCGTCGCGCTCATCAAAGACACGAAGAAGAAGGCGCAGGCTTCCATCCAGGGCGACACCGTCCGCGTCTCCTCCAAGGACCGCGACACGTTGCAGGAGATCATGGGCCTGCTCCGCGGCAAGGACCTCGGCGTTGAGCTGCAGTTCACCAACTTCCGCTCAAACTAACCTCGAAACGAGTAGACTAGGCGACAGCGTGAGTTCTTTTTCCATCGCGACCTCGGCCGAAGTGCTGGATCTTTTGCGTGACGACCTTCTGGCCGTCGAGCAGGAGTTCACCACGCAGTCTCAGTCTCCCGTGCGTGTCGTCACCGACATCGCCGAGTACCTGATCGCTGGCGGCGGCAAACGTATTCGCCCGCTCCTTCTGTTGCTCGCAGCCAAGGCACTCGGCTGCACCTCTGAGTCGCGCATCCGCCTCGGCGCTGTCGTTGAAATGCTGCACACCGCCACACTCGTCCACGACGACATCATCGACGACGCCTCCACGCGCCGTGGCCGGCCCAGCTCGAACACCACCTGGGGCAACTCCAAGTGCGTGCTCGCCGGCGACTGGCTCTACATGCAGAGCTTCCAGACCGCGCTGAACGAGCGCAACTTCCGCATGCTCGACCTCCTCATCTCGCTCACGCAGGAGATGGTCGAAGGCGAGCTGCTGCAGATGGAAAAGCTCGGCCACCTCATCAACGAGGAAGAGTACTTCGACCTCATCTACCGCAAGACCGCCTGCCTCTTCAAAGTCTCCATGCAGCTCGGCGCAGTGGTCACCTACCCGGCTTCAGAGAACCTTCTTCCCTACGAAGAAGCTCTCGGCGAGTACGGCCGCAACCTCGGCCTCGCCTTCCAGATCGTGGATGACGTCCTCGACCTCACCGCGCAGGATGTGATTCTCGGCAAGCCCGCCGCCAGCGACCTTCGCGAAGGCAAAGCCACACTCGCCGTGATCCACGCTCTCGAGCGCGGCACCGGAGCCGACCGCGAAGCGATCCGCACCGTCATGGCCGACCGCAGCTTTGCGCGCATCGACCACACACAGATCCTCGAAATCCTGCGCCGTCACGGCTCCCTGGCCTACGCCATGGAAACAGCGCAGGCCTACGCAGAAGTCGCCCGCCAGTCGATCTCGACCCTGCCGGAAAGCGACTACAAGCGCGCTCTGATGTGGGTCCCCGGCTTCGTCACCAGCCGCGACCGCTAAGCAAAAAAATACTTGCCTTCACCATGTACTTCGTTGATAGTGAAGGGGTAATCACCCAGGCTATAGCGAAGCATGATCTCTCTTGAAGTTTTTTCAGAGTTGCTTGAAGTCCTGTACTCCGCCCCGCTAAAGGCGGAGATGTGGGATCAATTCCTCGATCTTCTCTGCAAGGCCACGGACTCCAGCGGAGCCTTCCTGCTCTGCGCCGACATGAGTCTTGGCCACAGCATTCGCTCCCAGGGCGGCGTCATGCTCTCGACGCAGGACGTTGAGGCCTATCGCGACTCCTACGTCTCGCGCGATCTCTATCGCATCCAGGTCATTCGCCATCAGGCGCTGGGCGTCGTGGATCTCGACACCCTGATGCCTCGCGCCACGCTTCTGGCCTCAGACCTCTACCGCGACATCCTCGCACCCTCTGACCTCATCTACCCCGGCCTCGCCGTCTTCACCTGCGAGCTTCGCCGCATGGAAGCCATCAGCTTATGGCGCTCCGAAGCGCAGGGGCCCATGACCGCCGAAGCCACCCACATCCTCAAGCTGCTCTACCCTCACATCAAGTCCGCACTGGAAATTCGCCGCGCCCTCGGCGTCAGCGAGGACCTTCGCCAGCAGACCAGCGCCATCGCAGACGCCAGCCCCACTCCGACACTGCTCGTCTCGCACGATAGAACGCTGCTCCAGGCCAACGCCGCCGCCCGCAAACTACTCGACAAAGGCGAGGGAGTTCTGCTCCGCAACGGCCAGCTCCACGCCATCCACCGTACCAGCGATGCAGAGCTCCGCAAGCTTCTCGCCGGATTCCAGACGCAGCTTGAACTCTCCGCGGCTCCGCGCCTGTCAAACCCGATTCATCTTCTGCGAGCGAGCCACCGCGCACCGCTCAACGCCGTCGCGTCCCCCACACAGTACGCCCCGGGCCACCACGCCGTGCTCCTGCTGATCACCGACCCCGAACGCCCGCCCTACACCCCGGAAGACGCCCTTCGCGAGCTCTACAAACTCACCCCGGCCGAAGTCGACATCTGCGCCGGCCTGTTGAGCGGCAACTCGTTGCAGGAAGTAGCCTGGCACCGCAAGGTTTCTCTGGGCACCGTACGCGGCCAGCTCAAAAACATCTTCCTGAAGACAGCGACCACCTCACAAAGCGAGCTCACCCGCCTGCTGATGCAGCTCCCCGTAGCGCCTCCGGAAACTGACGCACCGTAACGACTACAGACCCGTCAAACGTTATGGAAGCAACGCCTGCAACGGTTTTGCCCAGTCAGGTAATGGCTCCGTCCAGACCATCGACTCACGATGACCCGCCGCCACAAGGCAATATCCCGCAGCAGTGGAGTTATCCAGAAGAATGGCTACATCCGCCAGAGGCAGTAATCGAGCCATATTCGCCAGAGTCCGCGGGTAACGCCTTCGTTGATCCTCTTCCGGCACATCGTGCAGTCCCTTGAGAACGCGGGCCTTCACACGAGCAATATTGATCTCTACGGAAGTCGTCCCAATAAAAATAAGGGAGAGGAGGAACCCATTCGCCTTGGCTCGCGAAGCCATACGGAGGTAAGTGTTGCCAGATAGCGTCGTCTCCACCGTAAAGCTTTGCCTCGAGGCGATAAGCTCTTCTGCGCGCAACAGAACCCTTCGTCCCGCCTCCATACTGTGATCATTATTCGGGAGAGTTTCTCGAAGAGCACGCGCGACGGCGTCAGGATCCAAAAGCGGAGCGCCCTGGAAAGCCTCACGAGCCGAAGACGTCAACGTACTCCTCCCTGCGCCGTTCGATCCAGCAAGAATCGTAAGCGTCGGAGAGCTCATGCAGCGTCAGGCTGTTTTACGGGGGTGTTCTTCTGCTGCTCGAGAACCCACTCGAGCTTCTTCAACTCCCAGGCGACACCTTCGCGACCACGCTTCACCAGCATCTCAGCGAATTTTTGAACATCGACCTCGGCATCCATAGCCAATTCAGACTACTACTCTTCCTCGTAAGCGTCATCCATATCGTCATCGCCTTCTTCTTCGGCGACAGCCATAGCAATCTCTTCGACCTGCACCGGTCCACCGGCCTCCGGCTCGACCAGAGCCTGCAGCTTGGCCTCGGCGTTCGCCAGCACCGTCTTGCACGAGCGCGACAGATGCACGCCGCGCTCAAACAGCGCCACCGAATCCTCCAGCGCCAGGTCCCCGCGCTCCAACTGCTCGACGACCTTCTCCAGCTCCGCTAAATCCTGTTCAAACGCTGCCATTAGACCGCTACCTCCTGCATCTCTGCGGGCACAAGCCCCAGCACCTCGGCTGCCAAAGGATACTTGCCGAACGGAGCCGAAACCTGCACACCCTGAACCTCGCCGCGCACCGCTGCCAGCATCTCCTGCGCGATAGCGACACCCTCAGCCAGCCCCGCTTCCTTGCTGGCGGCGTTCGCCATGCGGGCCAGAATCTCCCTCGGCATCGCGACCTTCAAATCGTTCTTCATAAACTCCGCGTTGCGGAAGCTAGTCAGCGGCCAGATGCCCGCCACCACAGGGATGCGGAAACCCTCTACGCGCTTGAGAAACTCCTCCAGCAGACGCAGATCAAAGACCGGCTGCGTAATCGCATACTCCGCGCCCGCTTCCACCTTCGCCGCAAAGCGCCGCACCTCGTGCTCCATGTCAGGAACACCAGGATTCGCCGCCACCGCCACACTGAATCCGGTCGACTCTCCAATCGGATTGCCGCCAATATCCAGCCCGCGATTCAACCCGCGCACAATGTTCGCCAGTCCGATCGCATCGACGTCAAAGACCGCCGTCGCATCCGGATAATTCCCCATCTTCGGCGGATCACCCGTCAGGCAAAGAATGTTCTTCAGCCCCAGCGACGCCGAGCCGAGCAGATCGCTCTGAATCCCCAGCACATTGCGATCACGGCAGGTGTAGTGCAGAACGCTCTCCACCCCGACCTTCTGCTCAATCTGCAGACACAGGCTCATCGCGCTCATGCGCGCACTCGCCCGCGGCGAATCCGGCACATTGATCGCGTCCACCCCGCACTGCTTCAGCAACGCAGCGCCAGCCAGCTCCTTCGAGCAATCCACACCCTTCGGCGGAACAATCTCCACCATCGTCACAAACTCGCCGCGAGCTATCTTCCGCCCAACCAGCGACCGCGTCTCCAGCGCCGGAGGCTCAACGCCCTTCCCTTCGACCACCGCAACCGTCGAAAGTCCGGCCTCTCCGCTCGCCTGGGCATCCATCGCGCGCAGCGCCGAACGCATCGACCGAATATGTGTCGGCGTCGTTCCACAACAGCCACCCACCCAGCTCGCTCCCGCGCGCACAAACTTCCGCGCAAAGCTCGCCATATACTCCGGCGACGTCAGATAAATATTGCGGCCTTCCACCTCGCGCGGAAGCCCGGCGTTCGGCATCGCCACCACCGGCACATTCACCACCGCGTGCATACGCTGCACCGCTTCCAGCACAACCTGCGGACCCGACGAGCAGTTCGCTCCCACGGCTGAAGCTCCCGCCGCCACCAGCGCCTTCGCCGCATCCTCCGCCGGCGTTCCGTCGAGCATCTTCACCTGCTCGTCCACCGTCACCAGCACCACCACCGGCAGTTGCGGAGCCACATCCTTCGCCGCCGCCACAGCCTCCACCGCTTCGGCCAGCGACATCATCGTTTCCACAATCAGCAGGTCCACGCCGCCATCGGCCAGCGCCAGAATCTGCTCCGCGAACACCGCGCGGGCCTCTGCAGCAGAAACTTCGCCCACCGGCGCCAGCTTCACACCCAACGACCCCACAGCCCCGGCGACAAACGCCTCGGTATTGTGCTTCTCCCGGGCAGCCTCCACCGACTGCCGCGCCAGCCGCGCTCCCGCCAGGTTGAACTCACGAACCTTGTCCGCCAGATCGAAGTGCGTCAGCCGAAAGCGATTTGCTCCAAACGTATTGGTTTCAATCACCTCCGCCCCGGCCTGCAGGTACTGCTGGTGAACGGAACGAACGGTTTCGGCCTGGGTCACGTTCAGCTCGTCGTAGCAGCGGTTGATGAACACGCCACATCCGTAGAGCATCGTGCCCATCGCGCCATCGCAAAGAACTGTGCGTCCGCCGAAAAGTTTTGCCTGCACCTCGTTCATCACTCTCGTCCTACACCCTCTCTGGCTAAACCTCCATGGTATATCGCTCTCCGTCCACGGGCTTCCCTTTGCTATACTCAGCCTATAAAGTTCGCGGTAAATGCGGTGTTCGCGTTCGGTTTGGAGTCGTTCACGTTGAAGAAGAAGAGCCTGTTTGCCCAGCTCCTCGCTGGGTTTCTTCTGGCGGCAGCTGTCATAGCCATCACTGGTTGCGGCACCGTCCTGTATCACGAGCCGGCGTATACCTACGCTGGCCGTCCGTATCCCCCCAGCGGCCTCCTGCAGCGCGTGCTGGTCACCTATACGACGAACGGCAGTTCTGGTGCAGCACAAATGCTCGACGGTCTTCGCGACCTTCGCGGCAACATCCAGGACACCATCCAAAGCTTCCCGATCAGTGGCTACAGCGCCAGCTATCCGAACCAGATCATGAACTTCCCCGAGCAGCAGCGCGGTTACGTTTATGACCGTACCGGCGGCGTACTGACCACGATCAACTACTCCACCGAAGCCAGTGGCGGACAGGCTGCCAGCTTTGGCGCCAACTCGCCCTCCGTGGACGCTGAGCCGAACGGCACCCGCTTCATGGGTGCGGTTTACTCGCAGGGCGTTCTCGAAGTTGCAGGCGCAGGCGGAAGCTACATCTCGCTCAACCTGCCCGGTGTCTACAAGGTCGCCATCAACCAGGGCAACAGCATCCTGCTCGCCATGGTGCAGAACTCGAACACGCTCTACCGCGTGATCAAGCTTCCGCAGACGACCAACCCCGTGCTGCCTCCCGGCTACATCGACTGCGAACCCATCACGCTGCCGGTCTACTGCGTCGTCCCGGTTAAGGGTACCTTTGACCACCCCTACGACGCCTACTTCTCGCTCGACGGCTCCTCCGTGTTCATCATGAACTGCGGCCCCGAGTGCAGCGGGACCACCGCAGGCGTCACGGTTCTCGACCCCTCGATGCTCCAGGTGGATGAAATCCCCACCGTGGCTCCGCTCGACGCTGCGGCTCCTACCGCGCAGAAGACTCTTCCTGTCGCCAACCCTATTCCCGTGCCAGGCGGCGCGACGATAGGCTTGTCTGACTCGAACAACCTGTACGTCGCGGGCCAGCAGTTACAGACCACCGGAACCTACAGTGGCCTGTTTGCTGGAAACCTCAGCACGATCAACCTGACCTCCTACGCGGTCACCTCGAAGATCTCCATCTCCGACGGCACGCATACGCGTCTGCTCTTTGCGGATGACAGCACCCTCTGGGCAGGCTCCACCAGCTGCGCAAACGGTGTACGTGCGGCAACCGCAGCCACCGAGCTCAGCAGCGGCGGCGTCACCGATCAGGCTGGCGATTACAACTGCCTCACCCGCATCAGCCTTGCTGGAACCGCGCCCACGGCAACCATCATCCCGCAGGTCGTTCAGTCCTCGACCTCGCCGGTTACGGTTCCCTACCCCAACACCAACCTCAATCAGTACTACTACGGCGACCTCGCCGGTATTTGCTGGGTGCAGAACTACCACAAGGTCTACACGGCCTACGGTGGACAGATCCACGCCTTCCAAACCGCTGACGGCACGGAGATCAACAACCAGTACCTCACCGTCCAGGGCACCGTTCTTGATGTGGCGTACATGGATGCCATCTCCAACAGCGCCAACTAAACGAGACACCTGATGTCACACTTCCTCGACCCCGTGCCGGCAACCCCGAACGGGGTCGACGTGTCTTCGCCCACCGTAGAGGTTCTCGCCATCGCCGCCCATCGCGACGACGTCGAACAGACCTGCGGTGGCACCCTTCTCGTGCAACAGGCCCTCGGCTCCCGCACCGGCATCCTCGACCTCACGCGCGGCGAAGGCGGCACACGCGGCTCTGCCGCAGAGCGCGAAGCCGAAGCCAACGCCGCCGCAAAGATCCTCGGTGTCACGCACCGCGAAGCCCTCGACCTCCCCGACTCCAACGTCCGCAACACACTCGAGAACCGCCTCAAGATCGCCGCCGTCCTTCGCCGCCTGCGTCCGCGCGTCGTCATCCTTCCCTACTGGGAAGGCCGTCACCCCGACCACTACAGCGCGGCCACGCTCGGCTACGAAGCCTGCTTCCTCGCAGGCCTCTCCAAGCTGGATCTCGACCCCATCCACGGCAAACCCCACCGGCCGTACAAGATCCTCTACGCTTCGCTCTACGCCGACGTACGCCCCACCTTTGTCGTCGACATCACGCCGCACATCGAAACCCGCCTGCAGTCTCTCCTGGCCTATCGCTCGCAGTACGGCGCACAAACCAGCGGCTCAGGACTCTTCGTCCCCGAAGAAGACATCCGCGAGCGCATGTACGCGACCGCCCGCCACTACGGCCTGCTTGCAGGTGTGCGTTACGCCGAGCCCTTCGTCCAGAAGGAAGTCTCGCTCGTCACCGACCTCATGCACCTTCCCGTCGCGAGCCTTTAGACAAACCAGCCGCGAGCCTTTAGACAAACCAGCCGCAAGTCGTTAGACAAGCCCATTATGGGTCTCGAGACGAAGCGATTGCGAGCCTGTAAACAAATACCCTCATTCCACTTCAATTCATAGCGATTGCATTTTTTTCTTCACATCGTGCAATCCAACTAATCCGTGTGCGCGTAACTCTGACGTTGATGTACGCCTAACGTCCAACGGTCGTTCGCACGCTGATCGATCACACATAAGTTGCGATCGGTCGCGTGGAACTTACGTTCCAGCACACGCGCCCTCTCGTGCCTGAACGCAAGCTCACCCCATCAGGAGAAGCACCCGTGGATCCTATTACTGGCAAACTACAGAGCCTCGTTGAAAAGTCGCGCACCCGCCGCGCCTTCCTCGCCGGAGCCGGTTCCGTCGCAGCAGCCGCTGCCCTTGCAGGTTGCTCCGACGACGGCACCATCGCTCTTCCCGCAACCAGCACCGTCACCGACGCCGACATCCTCACCTTCGCCCTCAACCTCGAGTACCTCGAAGCTGAGTTCTATCTCCGCGCCGCTACAGGTGCAGGCCTTGCCTCCGCCAACATCGGCGGCAGCTCCGCTGGTGCGGTCACCGTACCCACCACGACCAAGCTCTCCGGCCTCACCAGCTTCCAGCAGAACCTGCTGAACGAACTGGCCTACACCGAGCAGCAGCACGTCGTCTATCTCCGCTCCGCTCTCACCGCTGCCGGTGCCACGCCCATCAACCGGCCCGCCATCGACTTCGTGAACTCGTTCAACGCCATCGCGTCGCTTGCCACCATCGGCTCAAGCTTCAACCCCTTCGTCAACTTCGACAGCTTCATCACCGCTGCCGCGATCTTCGAAGACGTAGGCGTTACGGCGTACAACGGCGCTGCTCCGCTCATTAGCGCAGCAGGCGTCAAGGCAGGCTACCTCGCAGCCGCCGCAGGCATCATGGCAACCGAGGCCTATCACGGTGGCGCTCTGCGCGGATACATCATCAACCAGGCCGTCACGCTCGGCACCACGGCGTACCCCTACTACACCTACTTCAACCTCATCCAGGGCGTCGTCTCCTCGCTCTCCAGCAGCTACGGCACGTTGAACCTTGCAGGAGCTTCCGCTACGGCGACGGTCACCGTTCCCACCACTGTCACCTCTGACAATGCGGTTCCGGCTGACTCCAACGCTCTGGCCTACCACCGCACCACGGATCAGGTCCTGCACGTCGTCTACGGCACCTTCTCGCCCACCTCGGGTTCCACCACTCCCGCAGCAGGCGTCACCAAGGGTGGCTTCTTCCCCGCTGGCCTCAACGGCAACATCACCGCTACCAAGTCCTAAAGGAGAAGATCATGGCGAACCAGGAAACACTGAAACTCGACAGCATCATCGCAAGCCGCCGTGCACTCCTCATGGGAGGCGGCGCAGTAGCCCTCGCATCCGCATTCCTGCCCAAGCAGGCCAGCGCGGCACTTACCCCCTCGTCCATCTCGGACGCCGACATCCTCAACTTCGCCCTCAACCTCGAATACCTTGAGGCGAACTTCTACTACCTCGCCGCCTATGGCACCACCATCTACGGCGCAGCCTCTCCCCTCACCATCACCGGCACAGGCACGCAGGGTACGGTAACGACCGTCGCTTCGCCGAAGGTCACCTTCACCTCGCCCGTCATCGCCGCCTACTGCGTCGAAACCGCGATTGAAGAAGGCCGTCACGTCTCCTTCCTGCGCAATGCGCTCAGCACCGGCGCCGTCGCCATGCCTGCCATCGACCTCAACTCGACCACCAGCGGCACCGGCGCGTTCGACAAGCTCGCCCAGGCAGCCACCATCGGGACCAGCTTCAATCCCTTTGCCAGCCAGGCCAACTTCCTCGTCGGCGCCTACATCTTCGAGGACGTCGGCGTCACCGCATACTCCGGCGCAGCCCCACTGCTCAGCACGGCCAACCAGCCGAGCTCGAACTTGCAGGCCGCAGCCAGCATCCTCGCCGTCGAGGCGTACCACGCCGGTCTCATCCGGGCCAGCATCAACCAGCTCGACCCCAACAACTCCCTCGGTCTGCTGACCTACACGCAGAAGATCTCTGCGACCCGTCAGCTGCTCGCTAACCAGACCCGCACCACCAGCGTCACGGACGACATCGGCCTCAGCACCGGCGTCACCGTCTCCCTCGCCGGCACCTCTGCCACCGCCACCACCGTGGTCGATGCAGACGCCACCAACGAGGTCGCTTTCGCCCGTAGCACCAACGCTGTGCTCAACATCGTCACCGGCGGCGGGGCCCTCAGCTCCGGCACCAAGGCTACGGGGGTCTTCTTCCCCGCGGGCCTGAACGGCAACATCGCGTAAAACGTTTCAAAACCTCACGGGGCGCACTCATTTGAGCGCGCCCCGTATCTTTTTCCCTCAAATTTTCCTCAAAAACGCTGGTTTGCGAGCTTATTCCGTACAAAAACCTCTAGCTCTTCGCTCCGAAAAAACGTTTCATTTACGCGCAAGCAAGGCTTCCCCCGCAGCAGCGAAGCCGCCACGTTCTCCCAGTTTGCCGCACCCGTCCCCACCGCATCGCCCACACAAACAAACGCATCGATGCGATCTAAATACCTCAAAGCAGACTCTTTAAAGTCATCCACCCGGCCGTCCACCACGAACAAAGCCAGGTCAGGCTTCACAAAACGCAGCACGCTGTTGGACTCCACAATCGCATCATCGGCTTCACCGATCAGCATGCGCACCCTCGGCATCGCCTCCGCCAACTGCCCCTGCCGCGTCCTCACCCACATCGATCGTTTTGCGCCTGCTGTGAGGTAGCGGGCGGTGTCTTTATTGCTTGTGGTGGAGCGCTCTTCGCTGATCGCAATCGTGTGGTCGTCGGTAGCACAATCGCAAGGCTCGCCGTTCGCCGAACACACGCCGTGGCCGTACTGCGTGATCTTGATCGCAGTCCACGCGCGCTCAGGAAAAGCTGCGATAACACCAGCCATTACGCCCGTTTTCCCGATGTTCCGTGTGTGTCCGCCGACTACAACCAACGCCATCGCGCACCCCTCACTTACTTCAGACGCCGCAGCCGCGCCAACGACTTCATCAGGTTGCGAATCGGCTCCGCCGGGGTCCCTGCAAACATCTCGCCAGGCCCCTTCACCGTCGCTCCGCGAAACACGCCAGCCTGCCCGCCAAGAATCACTCCCGGCCCAATGCTGCAGTGATCGGAAATTCCGACTTGCCCGGCCAGAACCGCTCCATCGCCGATCACACACGAGCCCGAAATCCCGACCTGCGCGGCGATCACAACATTACGCCCGACACGCACGTTGTGCCCAATATGCACCAGATTGTCGATCTTCGTGCCCTTGCCAATCCGTGTTTCCCCCAACGCGCCGCGATCAATCGTGGAGTTTGCGCCAATCTCGACATCGTCCTCGATCACCAGCGCACCCTGCTGCGGAAATAGCGTGTACTCGCCCGTCTTCGCATCGCGTGCATAGCCAAAACCGGTCGATCCCACCACAGCTCCCGCCTGCAAGACGACACGATTACCTAACACCACGCCAGCGAGCACCTTGGCCCCCGGCCCGAGGGTGACATCGTCACCCAGCACAGCATCGGCTTCCACCACGGCGCCAGCAGCGATCCGTGCACGAGCCCCGATCTTTGCGGAAGCGTCTACAGCCGCCGCTGGATGCACGAACCCTACGCGCACAGGCTCCAGCGCCTTTGCCAGCTTCGCAAACTCCAGGCGGGGATCCGCTACCGCCACGACACGCTCATCGCTCACCGCAGCGGCCAGCGCCACGGTGGTCAGCACCACACCGGCCTGCGAAGCCAACGCGGCCTGCAGCGCCTCTTCCTTCTCGGCAAACACAGCGGCATCGGCCCCGGCGTTCTCTGTCGCAGCCACGCGCTTCACTCGCGCCAGCACATCTCCAAGCTCCACGCTTTGCCTCCCTTTAGTACAACGACGGTTCGCCCGCAGGCCGCGTCTTCCAGCGCCGATGCACCCACAACCACTGCTCCGGATACTGCCGGATATACTGCTCCAGAGTCGCGGTAAACTTCGCCGTATTGGCCACGATGTCGGCGTCGCTATCGCCAGTGCGCGACAACTCGATCTCATGGCCGAAGTGCAGCACATACTTCTGCTCGTCTTCGTGCCATGCCAGAAAGCCCGGCAGCACCGCTGCGCCCGAGTGCATCGCTACGCGTGCCAACCCGGAGGCGGTGCAGGCCTGGTGCCCGAAGAACGGCACGAACACACCCTGTGGCGGCGTCATGTTCGTGTCCATCAGAATGCCAACGGTCTCGCCACGCTTCATCGCCGAAAGCAGACCGCGCGCAAAGTCGTCCTTGTGCAACGCTTTATTGCCGTGCAGCGAGCGGATACGGTCCACAAAGGCGTCTACGCGTGGGTTATCCAGTCGCCGAATCACCATCGACATGGGATGCCCCATCAGCGAGTGGAAGAAGCTTGAAAGTTCCCACGCCCCCAGATGCGCGGTCAGCACCAGCACGCCCTTGCCTTTGGCCTCTGCGGCGAGAAAACGCTCCATGCCCTCGTCATAGCGCACAAACTTCTGCGCCGCTTCGCGGGTATAACCGCTCATCTTGCAGAACTCAGCAACCTGCCAACCGAGGGAACGAAACTCTTTGCGGAGAATCTGGTCGCGCTCCGTCTCACTCTTCTCAGGAAAGGCGATCTCGAGGTTGCGCATGCCCACGCGTCGCAGCCGGGAAGACGACTTCAGCGCTACCGCTCCCAGCCCCGCACCCACAGCCCGAGCGACTCCACGCGGCAGAAGGCCCACACCGCCTACCAGAGCGCGCAACGCCCAATACTCGGCCGCTTCGCGAAGCGTGCCTTCGCCGTCGCGGCCTTTACTCTTCTGCTTGTTCTTCGTCTCGCTCAAACAGCTATCAGTGTACGCAAGCCTTGCCTTCAAAAACGCAACAAGGGCAGCCATAATGGCTGCCCTTGTTGGATAGTGCTTACGATTGGTTTACTGGTTAACCTTCGAGATGACGAAGTACTTGGCAACCGTGTGCACGAAGCGACGAGCGTTCGGCGGGGTGGCATGCTTGCCAGCCAACACCTGAGCGAAGGGCAGGTCTGCGCCGTACTCTGCACGCATATCGTCGCCGTCGTCGTCGAGAACCGTGCCGTCAAGATCGATACCCGCAAAGAGACCCTTCGAACGCGAGTAGGTCAGGAACTCAGCGTTGAGCTTCCAGTCCGTACCAGCCTGGGCGTTGCGGCCCACGGGGCCTGCCGAAGCAGCAGCGTCTGCACCCAGCTTGAACTTGTTGGCGAGCATGTGGTGCAAGCCGTTCTTGTTCATCGCGACAATGACAAGATCAGTCGACTGACCACCGATCTGCCAGCCAAAGCTTCCGCCTGTCAGCTTCACCATCACGGGAGCCGACCAGCCACCCGGCGTACGGCAGGTTGCCGCGCCACGGCCATACTGTGCGCCGAGGATGAAAGCGCCCTTCTTGTATGCCGGAATCACAACCACGCAGTATGCACCCGAAAGGATCGACTGGGGAATGCCCTTGTCCGGCGAAGCCATGATCTCAGTCAGAACGTTCGCAGCGTTATCAAGACGGTCCCCAAGCTTCGCATCCTGCGCCTGAGCCGGAACCAGCGCGGCACTCATAGCCAACGCACAAATTGCACCCACAAACTTTTTCATCGCAAACCCTCTCTTTTTCGGCCGGAGCCTTTTTCTAAAATTTCCGTAGCCAATTTCTCTGATGGTGAACATCCCACGCTGGTTGTGTGCACCACGCTACGGAAGTAAAAAAAATGCATCCTGCCCGCAAAAGAAAAAATGGGGGTTGTGAACCGCGACTCGTCACCGCGCTTCACAACCCCGCTTCTCCCAGGTCTGTACTGAAACCATAGTGACGCCTTTCGTAATCATTGACAAGGGTACTAATGGTTGTAGACCTGCGTTACCACCTTCGTTAGCTGGTTACCTGCTCCTGCTCCATCGCCCGAAGGGTCAGTTCCACCCTGTTTGCAGAGCCGGATTTGCGCAACATTCGGCCTAAATGGGCCTTTACCGTGGTTTCGTCGATGCCGAGAAGCTTGGCAATATCGCGGTTTGTGCGCCCATCTTTCAGCAAATGGAGGACTTCCTTTTCGCGCGGGGTCATCAGGGAAGCAACCGGTTCGGCCACGCCGGCACCGCTTCCCTGTACGCCGCCAGCATCGATCAGGCGGGCCAGGACCTTGCGCGGAGCCCATACCGAGCCGTCGAGAACGACTTCCATCGCCATGCGGAACTCCGCTTCGCTGGCGGTTTCCAGTAAGTACCCTCTGGCACCGGTGCCGATGATGGTCTGGACGTACTTCTGGTCAACGCTTTCGCCGACCACGATGACTCGAAGCATGGGAGCCTCGCGCCGCAGACGCGCAAGCAGATCGTTGAGACCAGCGCCTGCCGCTCTGGCGTCCAGCACCAAGGCCTGCAGCTTCCGCAGATGAGAAACGAGTTCCTCAAGCCGCAGGAGAACAATCTCCAGCCCAGTAATTTCTTCCAGAATGGATTCCAGCCCGACCGCACGCATGGGGTCGACCGCCACTACACCGACACGTTGCCTGGCACTCTCTTCCATTGCACACCCGAGGGATTCATCGATCGATTCGAACATCTACTGGTGCTGGCTTCATCGATCTCTGCCGAGCCGCAACGTAGCTGACTTAGAGCTTTGGCAGAACGATTCCGTGCTGCCGCATGTACTTGCCGTTGCGATCGCCGTAGCTGACTTCGCACTGCTCATCGCTCTGGAAGAACAGAATCTGGCACAGGCCTTCGTTGGCATAGACACGGGCGGGCAGCGGCGTAGTGTTTGAAATTTCCAACGTCACGTAGCCTTCCCACTCCGGCTCAAACGGCGTGACGTTCACGATGATGCCACAGCGAGCGTAGGTGCTCTTGCCGACGCAGATCGTGAGCACATCACGCGGAATCTTGAAGTACTCCACCGAGCGGGCGAGGGCGAACGAGTTTGGCGGAACGATGACGCTGTCCGAAGTTACGGTGACAAACGAGCGTTCATCGAAGTTTTTCGGATCGATAATCGCCGAGTTGACGTTGGTAAAGATCTTGAACTCGTCGGAGACGCGCAGATCGTAGCCATAGCTGGAGAGCCCGTAGCTGATTACGCCTTCGCGTACTTGCTTTTCGCTGAACGGCGAGATCATGCCGTGTTCAGTTGCCTGCTGCCGGATCCACTTATCGCTCTTGATCGCCATGCATTTTCCTCGCACACCACGGCTATGCCCGGTGTGTCTGACATTTGCTTAGGGTACCTGCTTACGCAGGAAGTCGGGCTTTGCACATGAGCCTATCGCAAACTCCTGTGGCTTACATTGACAATCGAAAATGGGCTCACCTACCATCGTGATTACCGGGCGTACATCGCTCCCTCACATGCACCCTCGTCGTGCATGCTCCGGAAAGGAAGGCGACCCCTTTGATCAAGCAGGATCTCGTACAGCGCGTGGTAGACCGCACCGGTCTTCCTCGTATTAAAGCCGAGGCATCCGTAGATGCCATCTTCGAAGCGATGAAGAAGGCACTTACCGGAGGAGAACGCATCGAGCTTCGCGGCTTTGGTGTCTTCACCGTAAAGCCGCGTAAAACGGGCGTCGGACGCAATCCGCGCACGGGGGCCGAAGTCTCCATTGCACCGGGAAAGGCAGTTCGCTTCAAGCCCGGCAAGGAGCTCCACCTGCTCGATTAGGGATTCTCAGCAAGCCTTGTCCGCAGGGCTTGCCAGACATCTTCAGCGCGTGAGGTAGCTCCACTAATCCGTATGGAAACCCTCTCGAACGCTGCAAAGGCGTCTGCTCGTGCCCTTCGCCAGGGACGAAAATCCTCATCAGCAATGCTCACAACGCAGGCCGCTCTGGGCCTGCTGACCCTTTGCACCTCAACGTGCATCGGGATGCGGTACATGGCGAACTTCCGCCATGGACGCTTCCCGTTGGCCAGCGAAGCCGACCTCTTCCCTTTTCGCTGGATCGCAGAAAACCTCCACAGCTTTGCGCAGGGGCTTCCGTTCTCGCTGACACTGCTGGCGATTCTGCTGGCGCATGAGTTTGGCCACTACTTCGCCTGTCGCTACTACGGCGTCGGCGCGACGCTGCCGTTCATGATCCCGATGCCGTCGCTCAGCGGAAGCGCCGGGGCCGTCATCCGGCTGCGACAGCGAGTGCGTACCCGACAGGCGTTGCTGGGTATCGGCGCGGCAGGGCCGATCTGCGGGTTCGTGGTGGCGGTCCTTACGAGCGCGCTGGGGATGCGGCTTTCGGTCCCGGCGGCGGCAGCTCCGGAGTATCTCGTTCAGCTCAACTCGCCGCTGCTTTTTGTTCTGCTTCAACGCGTGCTGCATCCGGCTCATCTTGCGAGGAACGGCCCGCTGCTCTGGCATCCTGTGCTGTTTGCGAGCTGGATTGGCCTGCTGATCACGTCGCTGAACCTTATCCCCGCGGGCCAGTTCGACGGCGGACACATCGTCTTCGCGCTCTCGCCCCGTGTGCACAAAGCCGCGACTACAGCGACGATGCTGGCTCTTGTGCTGCTTACGATCACGAGCTTCATTGGCTGGTTTCTTTGGGTGGTGATGCTGCTGGTTCCGGCGCTGCGCAAACCTATGTTGAAGGATCGCAGCCCCGTGACGCCGACGATGAAGTGGATCGCCTTCTGCACGGCAGTCGTGCTGCTGCTCAGCATCGTTCCTGAGCCCATCCAGCACGCCAGCCTGCTTGCGTTCCTGGAGCAGCATCACTGGTAAAGACGGCGTTACATCAGGCGCAGCGCGTCGACGTCCACCACGACGTTGCGCCGTGGAATACCCTCGACATCCATCCACGCGAGCATCGCCTTCAGCACTCGCTGGAGCGTGTCGCGACGCTCTGACTTCAGCACCAGATGGTAGCGATAGATCCGCTTCACCTTCGCCAGCGGAGCCGCGGCGGGCCCCAGCACGCGCACTCCCTCGGACTTTGCAGGCAGCAGGAAACGCCCCAGACGGGCGGCGATGTCCAGCGCCTCTTCCAACTGCTCGGACTGCACGACCACGTTCGCCAGGGCGGCCAGAGGCGGATATCGCATCTGACGCCGGAAGTACATCTCCCGCGCGGCGAAGCCGGTGAAGTCGTGCTCCCGGGCGAACTCGTTGACGTAGTGGTCGGGCTGGTAGGTCTGTACGAGGACGCGCCCCGGCAGTTCACCACGCCCGGCGCGGCCGCTGACCTGTGCGAGAAGCTGAAAGACACGCTCCGCTGCGCGGAAGTCCGGCAGGCTCAACGCAAAGTCCGCGCCAACGACGCCGACGAGCGTGACGCCGTGGATGTCATGCCCCTTCGCGATCATCTGCGTGCCGACGAGCAGGTTGATTTCGCCCGAGTGAAGTCGTGAGAGCAGCCGCTCCATGTCGCCGCGCGTCCGCACCGTGTCGCGGTCCATACGACCGATGCGAGCGCCGGGGAACAGCTCCTGCAGCTTCTCTTCCCCCTGCTGCGAGCCTGCGCCCATGTAGTACAGGTGGTCGCTCTCGCACTTTGGGCAATGCGACGGCACGCCGCGCCGAAAGCCACAGTAGTGGCACTCCAGCCGTTCGCCCACGCGAGCTTCGCCGCCGTTCGAATCCTCTTCTCCGTGCTTGTGATACGTCATCGAGATCGCGCAGTTTTCGCACTCGATCTTCTCGCCGCACTTCCGGCACATGACCACGAAGGAGTAGCCACGCCGGTTCAGCAGGATGATGACCTGCTCGCCGCGATCGAGCGTCTTCTGGGTCTCTTCGATCAGCTTGGAGGAGAACATCTGCTCCTGGCCGGTGGTGCGGAACTCCTCACGCATGTCCACCATTTCGACCTTGGGCAAGGGGCGTCCGCCGACGCGCTGACGCATCTCGATGCGCTCGTAGCGGCCGCGCTCGGCGTTGTTCCAGCTCTCCAGAGACGGTGTCGCCGAGCCGAGCACCACGGGGATTCCGCGCAGTTTTGCGCGCATCACGGCTACGTCGCGACCGTGGTAACGCGGCGTCTCCTCCTGCTTATAGCTGGCGTCGTGCTCTTCGTCGACGAGGATGAGCCCCAGCTCGGGCATGGGCGCATAAACTGCAGAACGCGTGCCTACGACGACACGCGCCTCGCCTCGACGGATTCGGTGCCACTGCTCGGCACGCTCGTCCGGCGTGAGCTGGGAGTGCAGCAACGCGACCTCGCTGCCGAACGCTGCGACCATCGTCGAGGCCATCGCAGGCGTCAGCCCAATCTCCGGCACCAGCAGCAGGACGCTCTGCCCCATTGCCAACGCCCGCTGCATCGCGGCCACGTAGACCGCGGTCTTGCCCGAACCGGTGACGCCGTAGAGCAGCATCGGGTGAAAGCCCTTACCGATGCTCTCGCCCTGATCATCAGCCTTCGCGGCCTGCCCCTTTTCCATGGCAGCCACAATCGTGGCGAGTGCTTCGGTCTGCGACTCGTTCAGCGAGTGCTCATGGGCGAACTTCTTGCCAAACGCTCCGAGCCCGGAGACGTGAAACGCCTCGGCCTGCTCGTCGATCCGCACCAACCCGCGCTTCACCAGCGTCGTCAGCGTGGACTCCGGCACACCGGCCCGCTCCAACCGATCGCGCAGATCGCGCAGTACCGCACGCCCGCCAGCCCCAGCCAGCTCTGCCATCGCGGCGAGCTGATTTTCGTTCAGCTTCGGTAAGCGCTTGCCGCCTTCAGCGGTCTGGCTTCCGGCGTCTTCGTCTGTACCAACACCTGTGCCCTGCTCCACGAGAACGGCGATTTTTTCCAGCCGACGGGCGTCGCGCACCTCAGCCAACGCTTCGCGGACCAGCCACTTCTTGCGTGCCATGCCATCGAGCAACGCTTTGCGCGCGCCGGTTGCCGAACGAATCGTCGCAGGCTTTACGGCATCGCCAGCCTCGAGGTAGTTGAGGACGGCATACTCCTGGTTCTGCTCTTCGACGGTGAGCCGCGAACGTCGCGAAGCCCCACGCGCTGCCTCGTAAAGCACCTTTCTCCCCTGCTCGCCCATGCGGTACGTCCACTGCCGCCGTACTTCGGCCATCAGCGGCATCATGCCGCGCAGCACCTCGCCGAGCGGCGCGCAGTAGTAGCCAGCGACCCACCGGCCAAGCTCCATCAGTTCATCCGAGAGCAGTGCCTCTTCGTCCATGACGCGCTCCACCGGCCTGGCCTCGATGCCTTCGGCAGGCGGCGTGTCATGCACCGCCACCACCACTCCCATCAGCTTCTGCCCGCCAAAGGGAACGAGCACACGCGCGCCAATCTCTGCCTCCGCACCCTTCAGCGCGTAGGTAAAGCTCTGGTCCATAGGGACCGGCAACACGACATCGCAAAACTCAGCCACTGTAGTAGGGTAGTGGCGATGCCACACAAGCGACAATCTATCGCTCTGCAAAACGTCTTTTGCATTTCCGTCCTTGCGCTCTGCAACCTGCTTCCACAAGCCATTTCAGCGCAATCCAACGCGTCCCATGCAGACTCCACCGCGCAGATCCAAAAGATCGACGGAGTGAACTTTTTCGTCACCGACAACACAAACCTTGAGTACGTCCCGCTCGTGAAACCCGACGGAAATGGTTACGACCATCGCCTGCTCGCGGTCCAAACCCACAAAGAGTGGAGCGAGGAAGTCGACGGTTCACGAGGTTCGGTCACTGTGACAGCGTACCCTGTGGCTGGAAAGAGCGAACCGTCACTCTGGTCGTTCCATGCGGAAGGCAATCAGGGAGAATCTGTGCCTCAAACCGAACTCTTTCGCGTCGACATCTTCCCCTGCTGCGCTTCTGCTTTTCGGCGCACCTACTTCAGCGTGCGCAACGGACACAAGCTCTACGTCACCAGCTCCCGCCAAACCGGCCCAGATACGAGCCTGATCGAAGTCTCCCACGACAACAACGGTCACTATGACGGAGCACACTTTGTCGCCTTTGGAGAAGACGGACCCGCCAGTGACGCCCTGCTGCTTCAACTCGGCACCGACACAGAACTCATGCAGCAGCTAAGAATCAAAGGCGTTGAGATCAATACCGACGAAGACCTCCCGCGGCTCAAGCTCCTGACCAAAGACGGTAAGAGTTCAATGAACCAGCGTCTCTTTCTTACCGGCGACGACTTCGACTTTCTGATCCAACTCAGCCTGTCTGACGCTGAAAGACCCGACGCGAAACGCACCTACAGCCGAAAGCTCACTATTCCCGTAGAGCACGGCATTATGAACCTCAAGAAAGCCAAGACGCCTGCAGGCATCAGCCTGCAGGCGTCTTCTAAACTCTAGCGATCAGCTAAATCGCCGCTTCCGGCAACATCGCCCGCAGCTTCTTCAACTCCTTCGCGGCAGCCTTCTTCTCCTCCATCAAAGCTGCCACGCGTGCTGGAACATCTGCGGCTCCAACGCTCAGCGTCTTCGCTACGGCAGTTAGTGTCTGGTAGTCCCTTCGCGCGGCCTTTGTTGCACGGACGCCGCAGCAGAACTCCACTCGCCAGCCCTGCTTCACCTTCTCCAGCTTCCGCACCAGCACGCCGCCGATTGCGCCCGTGTTGGACACATGGGTTCCGCCGCAGGCGTTGAACTCCACGCCCTGCATCTGCACGATGCGGATTCTCCCTGGGCGATCGGGAATCTTGCGTAGATCGCCGCGCGACAGCATCTCCTGGGCGTACTCGGGCTGCACCCAGTTGACGATCACCGGACGGCCTTCTGCAACGACACGATTTACGGCGTTCTCGACCAGCGTCAACTGCTCGTCCGTGGGCCGCTCCTTCGTGTCCAGGTCGATCGTCGAAGACTCCGCACCCAGATGGAACGACACCGTCGCCATTCCCAGCTCGCGAAGGAACATGGCACTCAGCAGGTGCTGCCCCGAGTGCTGCTGCTCGTGGTCGATACGCCGCGCCGAATCGACACGGCCCTGAATCTCCGTGCCTTCGACCAGCGGCTTGCGGATGTAGTGCCAGACCTCGCCCGCATCGTCTTCCTCGACGAGTTCGACCGGCACCTCAAGCACCGCGCCGGACTTCGCAATCGCAATCAGCGTGCCGGTGTCGTGGGGCTGACCGCCGCCGGTGGGATAAAACGCCGTCTCGTTCAGCGCCACACGCCAGAACTGCCCCTGCTCGTCCTTCGAGACCAGTTGAATTTCCGCAATCTCGGCGTCGAACTCGAGCTGCGACGATGTGTAGTAAAGCCTCTCCGCTGCCACTGTTACTTCTGCTCCTGAACCATGCGCTGCAACGCTTCTACTTCCGCCTTCGAACCCACCACCAGCGGTGTACGTTCATGCACGCCCTCGGCCTGCACCTCAAGAATCCGCGTCGCGCCGTTTACCGCCGCGCCGCCTGCCTGCTCTGCGATCATCGCCAGCGGATTGGCCTCATACAGTAGCCGCAGCTTGCCCTTCGGGGTCTTGTCGGTCGGCGGATACAGGAAGACGCCGCCCTTCAGCATCGTGCGGTGGAAGTCCGCCACCAGCGAGCCGATGTACCGCGCACCGTATGCCTTGCCGTTCAGCTTCTTATCAATCAGCATCTGCACGTACTCGCGGTAGACCTGCGGCCAGCTCGCCGCATTCGCCTCGTTGGTCGAGTAGTACGGGCCCTGCTCCGGCATCTTCATGTCTTTGGAGGTCAACACGAACTCGCCCTTGCCATCCAGCGTGAAGCTTGCCACGCCGTTACCGGTCGTCAGAAGCATCACCGTCGACGGGCCATAGACCACGTACAGCGCGGCAACCTGTGCGGTGCCCGGCTGCAAGGCTGTCGCGGTCGCGTCGCCGCTCACTTTCTGGATCGACACAATCGTGCCCACGTTCACGTTCACATCAATGTTCGACGAGCCATCGAGCGGATCAAAGATCGCCACAAACGCGCCGTTCGGATGGTTGAAGACCACCGGAGCATCATCCTCTTCGCTCACGATTGCCGCCACCTGCGACACCGCGCCAAGCTTTGAGATCAGCACGTCATTGGCGAAGACATCCAGCTTCTGCTGCTGCTCGCCCTGCACGTTCACCGCGCCCACCGCGCCGTAGACATCGCTCAGTCCTGCCAGTCGAATTCGTCCGGCAATCTCTGTACAGGCCGTGGCAATCGCTCCCACCACTTCGCCCAGCCCTGCTCCTGCTGCATACTCGCTAGCGTTCATCCGGCATCTCCTATGCATCTATTTTCGCAGGCTGATGCTATCAATGGCACGCAACCCTGCTCAAACCTGCCACCACGCTAATCGCGCACCCGTCTTCGTGAAACGAAAGTGGGAGAACTTTTCTCCGGTCAGACCGGTATTCTCGTAGAAAAGCCTTAATCCGATCAAGACCATCAGGAGAGTTGCTTCAAAAGCGACCGTCTGCAGACCCCCAGGATGATATCCACTCCAAAAGCCGGCCAGGTAACCCAAAAACTGCTGCTCTGCGCGATTCCAGCCTTCGCTGCAGTGCATCTTACGATCCTCTTGCTGCTGCGCGGGCACTTCGTTCTGTTCAGCTTTATTGTCGGCCTGGCACCGCTTCTGGCGGCCGCCTGCATTCTGTGGCGCACACAGCAGATCGAGCGCTGGCACCGGTCTGCGTGGTACTGGATCACCGTTGGACTGGTCTTGTGGTCAACGGCGCAGATGAATGAGTTGCACGTCACGCAACTGGCGAACAACACTACGCCCACCTTTGCCGACTACCTCTTCTTTCTTGTCGCGATCCCGCTGCTGCTCGGAGCCTCCAGCACACCGGCAACGCGTAATATTCCCAGCGTTCGCGTACTGAATGCGCTGCAATCCGTACTGGCCACGGGACTGATTTACGTCCGCATCTTCCGGATGCCGGTCAACGCCTCGACGGGCGGCGTCAGCGCGCTCTACGACATTGAGTTCCTCGTCCTGTTCCTCACCGTCTCGCTGCGGTATCTGTCGGCCACGGTGCCGGAGGACAAACGCACGCTTAGCGCACTGTGGCTCTACTTCGCGCTCTATATGCCTGCGGAAGCCACCGTGGACTACGTCTCACGGCTCTACCATCTGCAGGTCGGCACACCGCTCGATCTGGTCTTCACCCTGCCGTTTCTCTTCCTCGGATGGCGCGCGCTGAAGATGCCCACAGACGAAGTCGACAACGCAACGGATAAAGCCGCGCCTCGGTGGCGTCTCTTTCTGCAAAGCCTCTGCCCCATGCTCTTCACCTGCGGCGTCTTCGCGCTTGGGGTCTCGGTCGCCTCGCAACACCTCGCCATCGCCAGCATCGTCATGCTGCTCACCATGGTGCTACAGGGACTGCACTCCGGCGTGATCCAGACGAGGTTTGTTCTCGACCGCGAACGACTCCAGCGGCAGGAGCAACAACTGCTCGACGCCAACGCCAGGCTTGAAGAGCTTTCGCTGGTCGACCACCTCACCGGCATCTCCAACCGCCGACACCTGGCCCAGGTGCTGGAGCGCGAGTGGGAGCGTGCGGCGCGCCATAACGAGTGGATTTCCATTCTGATGATCGACGTCGACTACTTCAAAGGCGTCAACGACAAGCACGGCCACGCGTACGGCGATGAGTGCCTTCGCGCGCTTGCGCAACTGCTGACACAGATCAACCGCGATATGGATTTCTCATCCCGCTACGGTGGCGAAGAGTTTCTCGTCATGCTGCCGAGCACGAACGCCACGGGAGCAAGCACCGTTGCCGAACGCCTGCACTCAGCGCTGCGGGAATGTAATTTGATCAACGAGGCATCGCCTCTTCAGCGGTTGACCGTCAGCATCGGTATCGCCACCACGAAGGTGCACCGCGGCATGAGCAGCGCACCGTTTCTAGAAACTGCGGACGCCGCGCTCTACGAAGCCAAACAGGCTGGCCGCAACCAGACACGCGTGGCCAGGGAGATGGTCGGAGTCCAGGGATTCTCTGACCGAGCGGCGTCCCGATAGGGACCACACCGCGGCTGCCAACGACTCAGCGAGAAAGCTGACTCAACCCTGCGAGCAACGCTTTATGAAAGGCCACCGGGTCCTGGATCTGCGGAGCATGACCGAGCGCGGGAAACTCCACTAATCTGGCACCGGGGATTCTCGCTATCGCCTGCTTCGCCAGCACAGGGTAGTTCCCTAACTGCGCGCGAATCGCGGCAGGCGCTAAGTCCTTGCCGATCGCCGTGTTGTCCTTATCGCCGATCATCAGCAATGTGGGTACAGCAATATGCTCGAACTCGTAGAAGACCGGCTGCGTGTAGATCATGTCGTACAGCAGCGCCGAGTTCCACGCGACTAATTCTTTGCCGGGGCCGCGATACATCCCTGCCAGCATCTGCACCCAGGGCTCGTAGTTTTCACTCCATGTGCCTGCGTAGTACGTCGCCTGTTCGTACTTACGGATTCTCTCCGCGCTTGTTTGTAACTCCCGCTGATACCACTGATCGACCGAGATAGAAGGCACGCCTTTTGCCTTCCAATCCTCCAGACCAATCGGATCGACCAGCACTAACTGCTCCGTCGCAGCCGGGTACATCAGCGCATAACGAATCGCAATCATCCCACCGGTCGAGTGAGCGATCAACGTCGCCTTCGCAATCCCCAGCGAATCGAGCAAGGCGTGAGTATTTCTCGCTAACTGTTGAAAGGTGAACTGGTAGTTCTCCGGCTTCGTCGACTTACAAAAGCCGATCTGGTCCACAGCGAGCACCCGATAGCCAGCCTTCGACAGGACATCGATCGAGCCTTTCCACGTTGCCGAGCAGAAGTTCTTGCCGTGCAGCAGGACCACCACCCGGCCGTTCGCCACAGCAGGCTTAACGTCCATGTAGACCATATGCATTGCCTGCTTCTGCGAGGAGAAATTGAACTGCTGCACCGGGTACGGATACTCGTAGCCCTGGAGTTCTGGACCATACGCAGGTGCATCTGTCGCCGCACCCTGCGCCCACGCCATGCCACCGCACATCAAAGCCAGTAAACCGAGAACGAGTACCTTCCGCATGGCAAAACCCCCTTTTCTGTTTACCGAAGAGTCGTATGCACGCGCGTATCGAACGGTCCACCTAGCAACGGCTGCACCTTATTGCGGAACGCTACCGTATGGTCCGACCCCACGTGCCGGTCATACGCTGTGCGGTCGCGCCACGTCTCCACGATCGTAAAGTGATTGCTCGAGCCAACCTCTTCATACACACCGTACGACACCAGACCTACGTCCTTCTTTGTCGCCATACGCTCCGCGTCCAACAACGACTCCGCCGTCTCTACGGCCTTTGGCAGATACGCGTCCGGCTTGATGTCAACATGGCTCACCACGGTCACAGGTTCAGACTTCGCTTGTGCCCTGAGCGTAGCGCTGCCTGCCGTTGCCACCAGAACCAATGCCATCCACTTCGCTCCAACCTTCACAAGCTCTCCTCACACGCACCAGGCGATACCTTGATGGATGTGCTGCTCTTCGAACCCGATTCATCGGAACTTCCAATGGAAGCGATGCGTTCCGCTAGCGCCTCTTTCTCTTCGCCTTCGCAGCACCATTCGCAGCAACCGCCTCACGCACCAGAGCCTGCAGCGCTTTCACGTCCAACATATCCCCTTCTCGCAGATCGACAGCCCGCCGGACGCTCCCCTCAAGGCTTGCATTGAACATTTTCGCCGGGTCCGGCAACGATGCGCCCTTCGCGAACGTCAGCTTCACCACAGCCTTGTAGGTCTCTCCCGTGCAGAGAATCCCGTCGCATGACCAAACAGGCACCCCACGCCACTTGATTTCCTCGACAATCGTTGGGCCAACCGCAAGGATCGCTTCGCGCACTCGCGCCAACATCTCTCCACGCCAATCACCCAATCCCAGAATCTTCGCGCTAATCAACTCCGCTACCGTTTCCATTGGAACCTCCTATTTATCGGGATAAATCCTCTCCAGCACCTTTGGCAGATCCTTTTTCACAAACTCCGCCGAGTTCTTCCGCGGAAATAAATGCCCGGTCTTCTCTGCAATCACCATGTCGGCCATGCCATGCAAGAGCGCCAGCCCCGCAAACTCGTCAGCGGCATCTTCGAACTTCGAGAAGTCGAGTTCATTCTTCCCCTGATACACAGCAATCGCATGAGCCAGCCGCTTGCCCGCACGCTCAGTCACTTCCTTGTACCGGGCATCCGTACGATCAATCAGGTCATGACGAAACATCAACCGGAAATGCCCGGGATACTCCTGTGCGAACTTCACGAACGTATACGACAACGACCGCACATTCTCTGCGTAATCCTGCTTCACTGCCGCAAGCAGCACTTCGTCCGCACGCGCAAACGCCAGCAGCGCGACCTCTGTCAGCAAGCCCTTCGCCGAACCAAAGTGGTGCGCCGGCGCGCCAGGAGAGACACCCGCACGCTGCGCCGCCGCACGCAAGGAGAAGCCCTCAAGACCGCTCTCCGCAATGAGAGCGTCCGCAGCTTCAATCAAAGCCGACCGCAGATCCCCGTGATGGTATGTCGTTCGCTTCTTTGGCATGGTCAATAAGAAAATCTATACGGTGTTCAGATAAATCTAGACACTGTTCAAATTGGAGGGTACTCTAACCATCGAGTGCACTCAATACTCCAAGTATAGGGATGTTGACTATGAAAACCTGGCTGATTACTGGAGCCTCACGCGGCATGGGCCGCGTCTGGACCGAGGCCGCCCTCCTGCGCGGAGACAAAGTCGCCGCGATTGCCCGTTCCACCGCTGAGTTCGCTCCTCTCGTCGAGCGTTTCGGCGAAGCCGTCCTTCCTCTCGCCGCCGATGTCTATAACGTGGAACAAGTGAACGCCGCCGTCGCCCAGGCACATGAGACATTCGGCTGCCTCGACGTCGTCGTCAACAACGCGGCCTACCCCCTGGTCGCCACCATCGAAGAGGCCACTGACGAAGAGATCAAGGCCATCTTCGGTACCAATGTTCTTGGGAACGTTCACATCCTTCGCGCTGTTCTGCCCATTCTGCGGGCACAAGGCAGCGGCCACGTGCTGGGCATCTCCAGCACACTTGGCCTCGCCTCCATGCCATTGATCGGCTATTACGCGTCGACCAAATGGGCTATCGAAGCCATCTACGAGAGTCTCGCGCTGGAGGTTGCAGCCTTCGGGATCAAGGTCTCGATCGTCCAGCCGGGAGCGTACGCGACCGAGTTTGGCGGACAGCAGTCCGGCAAGCTGGGCACACCGATGGAGGAGTACGCCTCTGTCCGTCAGGGCGTCTTCTCTCACCTCGCCACCATGCAGCGAGGGGAACCGGCAGCCACGGCCGACGCTGTCCTCAAACTCGTTGACGAGGAAAACCCGCCGCTACGCCTTATCCTGGGCAGCGACGGTTTGCCGCAGGCCCAGCAGGTCTTCGCGAAGCGGCTTGCCGAAGCGGAGGCGTGGAAAGAGGTCTCCGACTCCGCGCAAGGCAAATCCACCACAGCAAGCTAGACCAACATGCGGGCGTCGGCACACAAGCCGACGCCCTACAATCTGTTCATGCTGTCTCGTCGCCGCTTTCTCGTCACCGCCGCCGCCACTGCCCCAGCCTTTGCACTGCACGCGCAGGAGAAACCCGCCGAGCCAACCGCCTGCGAAGAGCCCAAGCTCCCTGAATCCATCGCCGCGCTCACCGACCGCAGCAAAGACATCGTCCCCATCACGATCGACGAGCGCAACGACCGGCTCGACCTCGCACGCGAGTTGATGAAGCAGTACAAGCTCGATGCGATCCTCGTCACCAACGGGCCCTCGCTGCGCTACTACACCGGCGCCAAATGGTGGCCTTCGGAGCGGCTCTTCGCCTACGTGATCCCGCAGTCGGCTGCGCCGCTGATCATCTGCCCGTTCTTTGAGCGTGACCGCCTGGCAGACCTGCTGCTGCAGTTTCCGGAGCGCGAAACCACTATCACCTACCTCTGGCAGGAGAACGAAGATCCGTTCGTGATCCTTCGTCGCGCGCTTGCTGAAGTCAACGTGACCGCCGGTACGCTTGGCGTCGAAGAACAAACGCCCTACGGCATGACGAACATGATCGCGCAGGCCTGTCCCGCGCTGAAGATCGCTTCCGCAACCCCCGTCACGGCAGGCCAGCGCTCGCTGAAATCGCCCGCCGAAATCGCGCTCCTCCGACTGGCCAACCAGATCACCTTCGACGTATACAAGGCCGTGTACCTGTCCTCTGCCCCCGGCGACACGAACCGCAAGGTTTCCGCGCTCATCGCCAAAGCCTATGAACGGTGTGGCGTTCAAGGCGATGCTTCGGTCAACGTCGGCGTGGCGACGGCCACGCCCCACGGCTCCAACAAAGAGCAGATGATCCACGAGCGCGAGATGGTCTGCTTCGACGATGGTTGCACCGTCGACGGCTACACCTCGGACATCACGCGCTCCTTCGTCTACGGCACTCCTACCGATGAGCAGCGCACGATCTTCGAGATCGTCCGGAACGCGCAGTCCGCCGCTCTGGCCGCCGCTCACCCGGGCGTAGAGATGCGCGCGATCGACGCCGCTGCCCGTTCGGTCATCGAAAAAGCAGGCTACGGGCCCGGCTATCAGTTCTTCCAGCACCGCGTCGGCCACGGCATCGGGCTGGCGATGCACGAGTGGCCCTACCTCGTCGGCGGCAACCCGCAGAAGCTCGTCCCCGGCATGTTCTTCTCCAACGAGCCGGGCATCTACCTGCCCAACAAGTTCGGCGTCCGGCTGGAAGATGACATGCTCATCACCGACCGCGGTGCAGAGCTCATGACCTGGCAGTCCCCTTCGCTGCAAGACCCCTTCGCCATTCCCGCCAAGGGAACGCCACAGCCCGTGGAGACTCCAGCCGATAAGCCTGTCGAGGTAAAGCCCACCGACGCACCGGCAGCCGAGACGCCCAAACCCGACGCGGCAAAGCCAGATGCCACCAAACCGGAGACGCCCGCAGCCGATCCGGCCAAGCCCGCAGAGGCTCCCGTGGCGAAACCTTAGCGGGCTGTCGAGGCTTTCCTCACCCTGCCGCAGCTTCCACCGCGAATCCACCTGTAAACTGAACAAGCCATGTTTGAAGCACTTTCCGACAAACTCCAACGCTCGTTCAAAAACCTCCGCGGCCAGGGCACCCTTACCGACGAGAACATCAACGACGCCCTGCGCGAAATCCGCGTCGCCCTTCTCGAATCCGACGTCAACCTTGACGTTGCGCGCGACATCATCGAGCACATCCGCGCCAAGGCGCTCGGCTCTGAAGTCGCCACCTCGCTGAGCCCCGCCGAGCAGATCGTCAAGATCGTCCGCGACGAGCTCATGGAGGTCCTCGGCAAGGACACCGCACGCTTCAAATTTGCCGCGCAGCCCCCGACCGTCATCCTGATGGCGGGCCTGCAGGGCTCCGGTAAGACGACCACCACCGGCAAGCTTGCCGCATGGCTCAAGAAGGGCGGCCACCGCCCCCTGCTCGTCTCCGTCGACGTCTATCGCCCCGCTGCGCGTGAGCAGTTGAAGGTTGTGGCCAAAACGGTCGGCGTGCAAATTTATGAAGGCAAGCTGTCTGAAACCAGCGGCACAGCTGACGTTCTTCGCCTCGCCAAGGAAGCCTTCCGCGAAGCCCGCAACTTCGCCAACGACGTTCTGATCGTCGACACCGCTGGTCGTCTGGGCATCGACGAAGCGCTCATGGACGAGATGGCGCAGCTCAAGAAAGAGCTGAACCCGAGCGAAATCCTCTTCGTCGCCGACGCGATGACGGGCCAGGACGCGGTCAACTCCGCGAAGGCCTTCAACGATCTGCTGCAGATTACCGGCTCCGTGCTGACGAAGATGGACGGCGACTCCCGCGGCGGTGCTGCGCTGTCGATCCGCAACATCACGGGCCAGCCGATCAAGTTCCTCGGCACGGGCGAAAAGCCTGACGCCTTCGAGCCCTTCCACCCGGACCGCATCGTCTCGCGCATCCTCGGCATGGGCGACATCGCCACGCTGCTCGAGCGCGCGGAGGAGAAGCTCGATAAGGACAAGGCCACCGCGTTTGCCAAGAAGGCGCTCTCCGGCGACGGCTTCTCGCTCGAAGACTTCCGCGAGCAGCTACGCCAGATCAAGAAGCTCGGCTCGATGCAGAGCATTCTGAAGATGCTTCCTTCGGTCGGCCCGTTCCAGGGCATGCAGCAGGCTGCCTCACAGGTGGACCAGAAGCAGTTCGACCGCGTCGAGGCGATCATCAACTCGATGACGACCAAGGAACGCCGCAACTCCGGCATCATCAACGGCAGCCGCCGCAAGCGCATCGCGCTGGGCGCTGGCGTTCAGGTCAGCGAGGTGAACAACCTCCTGAAGCAACACGCCCAGATGTCGAAGATGTTCAAGACGATGGGCACCCCCGGCGGCGCCGGCAAGATGCAACAACGCCTCATGTCCCAAATGGGCGGCCTGCGCGGCGGCGGTGGCTTCGGAAGATAGCAGATTGCATCTTCACCGGAAGGCGTGAGAGCATATTTTAAGACACGCCATACACGGAGTTCTATTTTGCGCAAGAAGCTCTATTTGCTTACGGCATTTCTGTGCCTTAGCCCACTGGGTTGCAAGAAGAATGTACAGCCGCCTTCCGACACAATAAGGTCCCTTTTCAAAGCAGCGAACGAAAGCCGCTACGACGATTTCGAAAAACTCTTGACGCCTGCATTCGCTAAGAAACTCGAGGACGCGGATCCTCTTGCAATGCAACACCTGGCCGATGCGGCAAGCGAAAAGGGAACATTTGATAGCCTCGATATCGTAAGCGAGGAAGTTCACGGTCAAGGTGCAACTGTAACTTATATAGCCAAATACAAATCAGCGCAGCCACACAACCGTTCTGTTCAACTCTTACAACAAGACAACGTTTGGAAGGTGGCGAGCGTTCCGACGACCACTGACACGGCGACATCTTCTGCCGCAGCTCAAATCGGTTCCCAGTCTCAAGCGGCAACTCCCCCTCAAGATCTCAGAGCCGTTATTAGTTGCGGTATGAACGGTTTTCAAAACCTCAATGCAATGGCTTGCTTTGCCGGTGAAACGAGTACCGAAGTCGAATTGCAAAATGGAAGTCAATATGGCCTGTATAAGAGCTATCAGCTAGGTACGATAGGGCAGCAGACGTTCAGAGGGCTTGAAATCCATCTAAACAACACCTTCGACCTCAAAGCTCAAAACGCCTCACCATCATTAATACTCGGAATCCGAATTTTTGATGCCAAGACCGGTCGAGTTATGTTTCAGAAGCAAGTTTCTCGATTTGGCGTCATAGAGATAAGCAATCGCGACATAGCGAATATGATCCCGATCAAAGCTCCCGAACCCCAACCCGCCTCATCAAACGTTGCTCCCCCTGACCGTGCAAGCTCTAGCGTGAGTGCCGGTCCGACAAATTCAGTTTATGGATATCTCGACGAGATTAAGATAACGCCAATTGGGCCAATCACACGCGTTTCTGCTTCCGGTTGGGCTGGTGATACAACAAAGAGTACTCTGCCTGAAGCAATTTTCATCAGCCTCGACGGTTCCACTGCGTGCAACACCAGCCCAAACGTGAGTCGTCAAGACGTTGCTGACAAGTTTGGCTCTAGCATGCTTTCGAGTGGATGGGCGTGCACCTTCGTTATCCCGAATGGCAAAGCGGGTATTCATCGAATTGAAGCTACAGCATCATGGTCTTCGGCCTCCGAACACGACACTAGACCGTTGCAGGGCGTGAAGATGGTCCGCACAAACTAAGGCACGAGACCGATGTCAGAACATAAAGAAGGACACGCTGTTAGTAGTGATCGTTCTTATCAAACGGCTGTCGAGGTTTGGAAGTTTCAGGTTGAACAGTACTGGACAAGATCAAGCTACTACGTTGTCTTCGAGCTCGCACTCGCGGCCGGAATATGGAAGATCTTCGACGAGAGACACTGGTTCACCTCCGGATTTCTCTCTTTAGGTGCGATTTTATTTACCGTTCTTTGGCTTTTGAACAATGAACGCCTCAATGATTACATCAACTATTATTGGCGACGCCTCAAAGCCATCGAGCCTGAATTGGGTATTCCGGTAGAGCGGCAGATTTTCGCATGCATACATAATCTCGATGGACTTAAGCGACGCGGACGACGCCTAAGTTACCGATTTTATGGACAGCTACTCCCTCCAATTTTTCTCTTTGCATGGGTCTATATGTCCACATGGTCTTTTCTGTTAGCTCTCCACGTCATTCACACAAATTAGGCGACGAAACGAAGGATCCGACAAAGATTGGAAGGGCACGACTTCGGTCGTGCCGTAAAATACCGTGCCGCAGACGCTTCCGCTCTGGCGAAGACTCTGGTGAGCACGCCCGCGAAACGACCCGCTTGTCTTCCTCCATCAAGCTACTAATGATCGCGCAGAGCATTCGACTCTTAATCGACAAATCCAGCCCCACCTGCGTTACCCTTCCCGCATGGGCCTGGACGCTGTAGAAATCGTGCTCCGCTGCGACGAGTTCTTCGGAGTTACCCTCGCCGACGAAGACCTCGCGCAGACGGCCACCGTGCGCGGCCTCTACGAACTCATCTGCCGCCAACTCACGCTTACGTACCAGCGATACAATTCCCCATGCTCACCCCAGCCCTCATCGCCAGCACGCCAAGCGACCAGGAGCTCTTCGACCACATCTGCAAAGAACTGGAAAGCCGCATCCCCCAAAGCGTCTACGAAAGCTCCGCAGCTTTCTCCAAAGCCATCTACCAATTACCGCGCGGCCTTCAGGCCATGCAATCTGTGTATGAGCTCGACATCAGCATGACGCTCGACGATCTGGCGTGGCACTTCCTCAATCACCCTGCGGACATCTCCTCCCGCCGCACCTACGAAGGCCTGCTCGAACTAGAACTTCCCGCAGAGGCCTCTCTATTCAAACAGGCGTGGGATATATGGGCACCCCACCTTGAGCAGTACCGCCAACACGGCGTCGGCGAGCAAGAGCCACACGACTACCTCGAATCAATCGGCGTACAAAAGCCGATCAATCCGTTGAATGACCAGCTATGGAAGCTCTTGGAAAAACCCAATAACCTCGGCCTCATGCAAGCGTGGGTAAACTACGCCCGCAAGTATCCCGAACGCTGCATCGACTCCACTGACCAGGAGAGCGGCTGTCGCAGCGTAATCGAGCCAGTAAATTTGTCGCGCTAAGATACTCACATCATGCCGAGCGCCAGCCGTCTTACCCGTCGTCGAGTTCTTCGTAACAGCAGCGCCCTTCTTGCGGCTGCGGCGCTGCCGCATTCGCTCTTCGCCGACATTACGCTGCCGGTGCTTGAGGTTGCGTCGGCAGGCTCCATCCGGCCGCTGCTCGAAGGGCCGATGAAGGCTGCTGTCGCTACAGAGCTGCGGCTCGACCTGCAGGAGCATGGCGGCGGTGCCGATGCGGTTGCCCACGAGATTCTCACCGGGACGCTGCGCCCCGACCTCTTCGTCCCCGTGACGGCAACGCCGATGCTTACGCTGTTGCAGGCTGGTCTCGCCATAGCGGCTACGCCCATTGCGCGTTCGGAGCTAGTGCTCACCTACAGTCCCAAAAGCCGCTTTGTGGAGCAGCTCGCACAGGCGGCCTCCGGCAAGCTTGCGTGGTGGGAGGTGTTGCAGCAGCCCGGTCTGAAGATAGGGCGCGGGAACCCGGCTGCTGATCCTGGAGCTCGCTGCATTCTGTTCGCCATGATGCTGGCGGAGAAGAAGTACAAGCTGCCCGGGCTTGCACAGCGGCTGCTCGGGCCTGCGCTGAACCCCGCGCAGGTTATGCCCAACGTCGGGGTGTTGCTCAAGAGCGGAGAGCTCGATGTGAGCGCGTCGTATAAGGTCAGCGCGATCGCTGCGGGGATGCCGTACATTCCGCTGGCTCCGGAGATCAACCTCAGCCACGCGGACGTTCGTGCGGCGAACCCCGAGGTGCAACTGGAGATCGAGGGCAAGAGCCTTCGGCCGGACCCGATCATCTTCTATGCGGCTGTACTGAAGGCCGCTCCTCATCCTGCGGCGGCAGAGGCCTTCTTCCGTTGGCTGGTAACTCCGGCAGCGCAGGCGATCTTTGTTGGAGCGCATTATGAGCTGCCGGGGAAGCTAGCTCAGCTCACAGCTTAGCTAGGCCATGGCAGCGACATCGCGCACCAGCTCGAGCTGTCCCTGCCCCCGGCGTTTGTCCTCGTACATGGCACGATCGGCCACCAGGCAAAGCTCTTCGGCGTCCTGCGCATCGTCAGGGAAAAGCGCGAAGCCGATGCTGAGCGAAGGCCGCAGAATCGTGGTTCCATCGGTCAGGATGACGGGCTGCTCGGCCAGTTCGCGGAACTTTTCGCGCACGGCCATGGCCCGCTTGCGCGCTGCAGCAGGCCCTTCGGGCATGATTTGATCCCTGCCACCGAAGTCCGATACAACCAGCAGAAACTCATCGCCGCCCACACGCGCGAGGGTGTCCGCTTCCCGCGTGTTGCCGCGCAGACGAGTCGCTACAGCACAGAGCAGTTCGTCCCCTGCCTTGTGTCCCTGGGTATCGTTCACGCGCTTGAAGTCGTCGAAGTCGATGTTGAAGATCACCAGTTGCGAACCATCGCGACGAGCACGCGCAAGCGCCTGCTGCAGGCGGTCGGCAAACAGCCGTCGGTTCGCCAGCCCAGTCATCTCATCGTGCAGCGCGTCGTACTCCGCCTTGGCCGAGTGCTCATCCAGCGACACCATCAGCAGGCCGAACATCACGACGAACTTCTGCAGATCCCAGATCTGATCCAGCATCGGAACCAGTTCTTTATGAACCGACGCAATCCACGGATGGATGAGAAAGCAGAACGCCCAGACAAAGAAACCGCCCGCAACCATCACCCGGCCATAGCGATTCTTCGGCAGGCTGATCATGAAGGTCGTGCCCAGCAGTGCGAAGAGCACGCCAAGCACAGCGTAGACGCCCTGCCGCAAATCACCTGACGCGAGACACACGATGACAGGTGCCCAGGTGAGCGTGGTGGCAACCAGCATCCATCGCGGATAGCGCAACAGCAGCCCTGCAGAAGCGCTCAGCAAGACTCCTACCGCGGCGATCGACAGATAGAGAGATAACGGCCTTATATCCAGCCCGTAGGCCGTCTCCATCGCAAGAAAGGGCAGCGCGCAAAGGGTAAGAAACAGGACTGGGCGCTTCCAGAAAGCCATTCGCCCACTTGCCGCGTACAGGAAAATAAAGCCTGCAACGAGATAGGCGTCAGCGCAAAAGCATGGACCCAGCGATGCACCTGCAGCGATGTCTCCAGGCGGTAGACGATCCGAGCCAGTCCTTCGGCAGCGATAAGAGCCAGAGCAAAGACCCACAAACGGACAGCACCGGTTTCATCCCGGCGCTTTGCAAGCAGCACAAGAGCCATGATCGAGAATCCGACCAGACCCGGCAGTTCCGTAAAGTGTGAAATGTCGCTCATATCGTCCTCAGACGAAACAATCTCAACAACGTATATCCATTGTGCGTGCTGCGGGACAACACCTGAAATCACCCAACACGGTGATCTCAAAAACCATACTAGGTATGGAGACCGAATACTTCATGCGTCTGCGATGTGAGTAATTTCGATAGTGTTTCAGGCTCGCACTATGCAGTCAAACATCTCTCCTCACGACAGTTGCGACTTCTCCCACGAAGAGTTCGTCTCAGTGCGAGAACTACTACTTACGGAGGAGACTGCATGACGCAGCTGCTACTGGAAATGACCGTTGTCCTGCTCGTCACGTTAGCTTGTGGAGCTTTGAGCCGCAAACTAGGACAGGCTCGCGTCATCGGAGAAATTATCGGCGGCATCCTGCTCGGCCCCTCTCTGTTTGGACGCCTTGCCCCGCATACCGCAGCCTGGCTTTTTCCGCCGCAATCGCTTGCTCCTTTTGACACGCTTTCGACCGTCGGGCTCATCCTCTTCTTGTTCGTCATCGGCTCCGAACTGAATTTCGAACACCTGCAAAAGCAACGCGGGACAGCTCTTTTCGCCTCAAGTCTCAGCATTTTGCTACCGTTCAGTCTTGCTGCTCTGTTTGCACACGCGATCCGCGTACGCTTCGCCCCCAACAACGTAGGCAGCCTGCCGTTTGTACTCTTCCTTGGCGTCAGCATGAGCATCACGGCGTTCCCGGTGCTGGCCCGCATCCTCGAAGAGCGCCGCCTGCAGGGCACTTCCCTTGGAGTGACAGCCATCCTCTGCGCGGCGGTCGATGATGTCTCCGCCTGGACGCTGCTCGCCGCTGCGCTCACGCTCATCCCGCATCGTGGAGGCGACGGCTTGCCATTATCGATACGGCTGGTCGGGCTTCTGATCTATCTGCTGCTCATGCTCGGCGCTGTTCGGCCACTTATCCATCGCGTAACGCGCCGGCTGCATGATCGGCCGATGCAATATGAGCTTCTCGGCGTCATTGTGGCGCTGGTGCTGGCGTCTGCTGCCGCGACGGAATGGCTCGGGGTGCATCCTCTCTTTGGCGCCTTCATCGCTGGCTGCTGCTTCCCTCGCGTCCCCGCGTGGCAGCATGAAATCCGCTCCAGACTGGACATGCTTGTCAGCGTGTTGCTGCTGCCCTTCTTCTTCGCCCTTACGGGAATGCGCACGCGTTTTGATCTGCTGAACAGCCCTCGGGTCTGGGGCTGGACCGCCGTCATTCTGGTGATCGCCGTTGCAGGCAAGATTGGCGGAGCCGCGCTGGGTGCCCGACTGACGAAGCAATCGTGGCGCGATGCCCTTGCCCTCGGAGCACTACTGAATACGCGAGGACTCGTCGAACTCATCGTCCTGAACGTTGCGTACAAGGTAGGCATCTTCTCTCCTACGCTCTTCACCATGCTGGTAGTGATGGCGTTGCTCACGACGATGCTGACCTCGCCGATGCTCGACCTGCTGAAAGTTCGCCCCAGTGAAAGCCTTCCCCCTGTTTCCTCTCAGGAGACCGCCGGTTTTACACTGGAAGCCTGATGACCTACTCGAGCGAGCCACCGACCGACCACGCGAACTCCCTGCAGACGCGGCTGGATGAGATCACCACCAACACGCGTGCGCTGGTTCAGCCCGAGCGTCTGGCGATCACTGATGCCTGGATCGCAGAGCTCTTCACCACAGGCATAGAAGACCGCGTGCTGGGCGTGGGAGCCAAAGCGCCGGAGTTTTCTCTCCCTGACGGCACGACCGGCAAGGCCGTTCGCTCGTCGGATCTGCTTGCCGTTGGTCCGTTGGTACTGAAGTTCTTCCGCGGTCGCTGGGATCCGTACGATATGACGGACCTGATGGCGTGGCAGGCCAGCTACGCCGAGGTTCGCCGGCGTGGCGCTCTGCTCGTCGCCGTCTCGCCACAACTGCAGCGGCAGAATGATTTCACCGCCGGACAGCACTCGCTGACCTTTCCCCTGCTTACAGACGCAGGATGCGCGCTCGCAGAAAGCTTTGGCATGGCCTACGCCCTCCCGGAGCACATGCAGGTTCACATGCGCTCCATCCTGATCAACATTCCCTTTACGAACGGCGATGCGACCTGGCGTCTGCCTCTTCCGGCAACCTTCGTCATCGGGCAGGATGGCAGCATCCTCTTCTCCGAAGCGCATGCCGATTACCGAGTACGTCCGGAACCAGCCGATGTGCTGGCGGCGCTACCCGGCAAATAGCTGCGGGCATCGGCGGCTCAAAATGTAGGCTTCTGTAACTGTATTTACAAAATGATCCGGGCTCTTTGCGTTTGCAGGCAGAGACTGACAACGACCCGGAGTGAAATAATGCTCCTGACGCGACCAGCGAATCGACAGGAGCAATGTTTTGAGCCAAGATCTGACATCCCTTCCGGCATGGAAAGCCCTCTCCGCACACGCAGAGGCACTGAAGTCCACCCACCTGCGCGAACTCTTTGCCAGCGACCCCGCACGCGGCACGACCTTCACGGCTGAGGCTACAGGACTGTTTCTCGACTACTCGAAGAACCGCATCACTGCTGAGACCGTGAAGCTGCTCGTCGAGCTCGCCGAAGCCTCTGGCCTGAAGGCCCGCACCCAAGCGATGTTCACCGGCGAGAAGATCAACATCACCGAGAACCGCGCCGTGCTGCACGTTGCGTTGCGCGCGCCCAAGGGTGAGGTCATCAAGGTCGATGGCGAAGACGTCGTTCCCGAAGTGCACGCGGTGTTGGACAAGATGAGCGGCTTTGCCGACAAGGTTCGCTCGGGCGCATGGCTCGGCTACACCGGCAAGCGCATCAAGAACATCGTCAACATCGGCATTGGCGGCTCTGATCTCGGCCCCGTCATGGCCTACGAGGCGCTGAAGCACTACTCCAACCGCGACCTCACCTTCCGCTTCGTTTCGAACGTCGACGGCACGGATTTTGCTGAGGCCGTACATGATCTCGACGCAGAAGAGACGCTCTTCCTCGTCGCCTCGAAGACCTTCACCACGCTCGAGACGATGACCAACGCGCACTCCGCGCGTACCTGGGCACTCGCAACGCTGAAGCAGACGGAAGCTATCGCCAGCCACTTTGTCGCCATCTCCACCAACGAGAAGGAAGTCGCGAAGTTCGGCATCGACACCGCAAACATGTTCGGTTTCTGGGACTGGGTCGGCGGACGCTACTCCATGGACTCGGCCATCGGTCTCTCCACGATGATCGCGGTAGGCCCGGACAACTTCCGCGAGCTGCTCGCTGGCTTCCATGACATGGACGTGCACTTCCGCACGACCCCTATCGAGAAGAACCTGCCCGCTCTGCTCGGCCTGCTCACCGTCTGGTACACCGAGTTCTTCGACGCACAGACTGTGGCAATCCTGCCGTATGACCAGTACCTGAAGCGCTTCCCGGCTTACCTGCAGCAGCTCACCATGGAGTCGAACGGCAAGCACGTCACGCTGAGCGGCAAGCATGTAGACTATCAGACCGGCCCGATTTACTGGGGCGAGCCCGGCACCAACGGCCAGCACTCGTTCTACCAACTCATCCACCAGGGCACGCGCCTCATCCCCTGCGACTTTATCGGCTTCTCGAAAACACTGAATCCGCTCGGCACCCACCACGATCTGCTGATGGCGAATGTCTTCGCGCAGACCGAGGCGCTGGCGTTCGGCAAGACTGCGGAAGAAGTGCGCGCTGAAGGTGTGGCCGAGGAGCTCATTCCCCACAAGGTCTTCGAAGGCAACCGTCCGTCGAACACCATCCTGGCGGAAAAGCTGACGCCGCGCCTTCTGGGTTCCCTGATCGCGCTCTACGAGCACTCCGTCTTCACACAGGGCGTGGTCTGGCAGATCGACAGCTTCGACCAGTGGGGCGTCGAGCTCGGCAAGGCCCTGGCAACGCGAATCATCAAGGAAATCGCGGGTTCCGGCGAGTTGAAGCATGACTCTTCGACCAACAATCTGATTGCCAGGTACAAGTCCGCAAAATAACAACCAGCCGATTATCGACCAGGTTGTGCGAAATACTTGAATGCGGCCGCGCTGTGCGTTTATCGTTAGGCACAGCGCGGCCTATATCTTTTAGGGGATCGCGCTAGAGGAAATGCTTCGCCATGCCTACTTCTACAGTGTCTTCGCCCGCTGCTGCTTCCCTTCCTGACCCTGCCGCCCTTGCGCTGGCAAAGTCCAAAGTGCTTCCCGCCGCCGCACTCGAGGTTTACACCGGCGATCCGAACTTCATGGCATCCCTTGCCCGCGGTCTGGTAGTGATTCAGGCCTTCACCCCGCAGATGCCCCAGATGACGATCTCCCAGCTGAGCCTGCGGACTGGATTGTCTCGCGCTGCTGTTCGGCGCTGTCTATACACCCTGGTCAAACTCGGCTTCGCTGGCGCGGATGAAACACAGCGCTACTCCCTGCGGCCGAAGATGCTGACGCTCGCCAACACCTACACCGCCTCCAGCACGCTCGCAAACGCCGCGCAGCCGATTCTGGAACGCATGTCGGCCGCGCACGGCGAAAGCTTCTCCGTCGCAACGCTGGACGGTGACGACATCGTCTACATCGCACGCACGTCCGTAACGCGTGTCATGAGCGTGGACCTCCACATCGGCTCGCGCCTCCCTGCGTTCTGCACCAGCATGGGCCGCGTTCTGCTGGCGTACCTTCCGCAGGACCAGCTTGAGGCGTACTTTGCTCGCGTTCACATGGAGCAGTTCACGCCGAAGACGATCACGACCCAGGAGAAACTTCGTCTGGCTCTGCGCAACGTCCGCCGCAACGGCTACGGCCTTTGCGACCAGGAGTTCGAGGTCGGCCTCCGCTCCATCGCGGTGCCGGTCCAGGCTCCGAACGGACGGGTTGTCGCCTGCGTCAACCTGAGCGGCCACGCTCCCCGCATGCCCATGCTGGAGATGCAGACACGCTTCCTGCCTCCCCTGCGTGCCGCAGCCATGGAACTGAGCGCGTTCCTCCGGTAAGCCGATAACCGATTCCCATTTTGGGAGGTGACCTCTGGTATACCCTGCCGTTGTCACCTCTTGGCAAAATTGTCCCGTCCAAATAACGATGAAGGCAGTAATTCGCTGCCACTGGTTTGGAATGGGACGTTGGTGTGACACAAGTACGACAAACGTCCTGACTCGAACCCGGGTTTCCCTCTACTAGAAAACCCGGTCTTCGAAGTAAAATAATGGTTACTAACCCATTTAGGATGCGATGAGCCTGGTACTCGAGTTTCACGAATCGGCAACACATCATCAGGAAAAAGCTTCCGGCGCAGTTGCCGGTCGCCGCAGCGTTCCGCCAGCAGTGATTTATTGCCTGCTGGTTGTTTTGCTGCCGATTCTGGCTATTCCGGCGTTCATCGCCCTCGGTCGATCGGACTTTTTCATCCATCACGGAGCCAGCGTCTGGGTTCAGTCCAACGACTCGGTCTTCGCCATGCGCAATCGTCAGTGCGATGTTCTGGTCTACGGCGACTCCACCGCCATGACGGGCATTGACCCGGAACTGGTCGAGAACAACACCGGCTTCCACGTCTGCAATATCTCCGTAACCAACGCGGTGCTCGCGGTTACGGGTAATCTGACCCTCGACCATTACCTGCAGCAGAACGGCCGCCCGAAGGTGCTGGTCGTACAGCTTTCGCCGGATGACTTCCAGCAGGGCAACCGGGTCTGGCAGCACACGATCTACGCGGAAGGGCTGCTGGAGCTCCTGCGCCACGGCTCGCCAGCCGAAGCCCGACAGGTGCTGATCAGCCATCCCCATGAATCCATTGCGTTTGCGGGCTATGCGGCTGGTTTTTCAGCGTATTACGCCATCAAGGACGTCTGGTTCCGCGTCAGCCATATCCGCTCCGAAGAAGACGCGGTGCAGGTTCGCAACGGCTTCTTCACCCCGCCATCCCCTGCCCGCAAGTACTGCACGCCAATGGACACCTCGGTCGACGGCGACGGCGGCAACTTTGCCCGCTCGCTTGCTGATGACTATCGCAAGCGCTACTCGGCTCAGAGCGCTGTCGTTCTGGTAGACGTCGCCCCGATTCCTTCCTGCGATGGCAATCTGAAGGCGTTTTCGAGCGAACTTCACGGCATTACGAGCAACAACCTGCAAGCACTTCCAATTGGGCTCTTCAACGACGGCCGGCACTACACCGCACGAGGCTCCCAGGTGGTTTCCACCCTGCTCTCCCGTCAGATTAATCAGGTCGCTCTGCAGAACCCCGCCATTGACGATCGCACTCCCCCGTCCCTGCCTCCGATGCTTGAAGCGCAGTTACGCTCTGTTTCTTTGAACCAGTAGGTCCGGCCCGGCCAGACCGTTTGATACGCTAGGCGACGTACCGCCTTCCTCTTTTTTGCGCCGATGGCAGGTGCGCACGCCACCCGATGCTCTTCAATTCCTACATCTTTATCTTCTGCTTTCTGCCCGTCACCATGCTGGGCTTCCATTTGCTGGGCAGAAGTGGACGGCGCCCCGTCATCGCATGGCTGGCGCTCTGTTCCGTGGTGTTTTACAGCGTCTGGAACCCGGTCTTCGTTTTCTTCCTGCTGGGTTCGATCGTGGTCAACTACCTGGTTTCGGTGAGCATCGCCTCTGCTCCCGAGGGTAGCTCGCTGCGGCGGCAGCTTCTTGCGGTCGGCATCGGCCTGAACCTGCTGGCGCTTTTCCGCTTCAAGTACCTCTTCAAGACGCTACTGCTGCTGCACCAACTGCATATCCCCGCCCCGACAGCGCACTCCGTGATGCTTCCCCTGGGCATCTCGTTCTTCACCTTCACGCAGATCTCGTACCTCGTCGATCTGGCGCAGGGACAAGCCGAGCGGCAGGACCTGCTCAGCTACATCCTCTTCGTCACCTTCTTCCCTCACCTCATCGCCGGACCGATTCTCCACCATAAGGAGATGATGCCGCAGTTCGCCGTCGGCCGCCGCTTCCAGCTCGTGCCGTCTGACGTCTCGCTGGGGCTGACGTGGTTTCTGCTGGGACTGGGCAAGAAGGTTCTGATCGCCGACAAGCTCGCAGGCGGGGCGGACATGGCGTTCTCCCACGCCGGGCATCAGTCTGCGGCTTCCGCGTGGGCAGGCCTCGTGCTGTACACCATGCAGCTGTACTTCGACTTCTCGGGTTACTCGGACATGGCGCTGGGGCTGGCGCGTATCTTCTCCATTCGCTTCCCGCTGAACTTCGACTCGCCCTACAAGGCAACCAGCGTCACCGAGTACTGGCAGCGCTGGCACATGACGCTGACGCGCTATGTCACGCTCTATCTGTACAACCCGCTCCTGCTCAGCGTACAGCGCCGCCGACTCGCGGCGGGCAAGAAGATCTCTCGCAAGTCGCTGGCGACAGTGGGCGGCTTTACCGCCATGGTCGCGTACCCAACGATCGTGACCATGCTGCTGACGGGCCTGTGGCACGGCGCGGGGCTTCAGTTCCTGATCTTCGGCCTGCTCCACGGCATCTACCTGACGGCGAACCAGGCGTGGCGCCACTTCCGCACCAAGCGCAAGGGCGCAGCGCCTGATCCACCGACCGGACTGATGGTGATGGCCTGCCGCATCGGGGTGTACTTCCAGGTTGCGTTCGCGCTCATCTTCTTCCGCGCGGACGACATGCGCGGGGCCATCGGTATGTTGAGCGACCTCGTCGGACGCCACGGCGCGGGCCACGTCGGCGGCCTGCTCGAAGGCATCACGGGCCTCTGCCTGATCCCCGTGGTGTGGTTCATGCCAAATACTCAGCAGATTCTGGGCGAAGAGCCCGCCGGCGCGGCTGCGCCCTCGTCGCTGTTCGCCAAACTGCGCTGGACCCCCACTATCGGCTGGTCAATTGTGATGGCGGTGCTGTTCTTCGCGGTGCTCGCCAATCTGGGCGAAACGACGTCATTCCTCTACTTCCAGTTCTAAGCACAGCGTGCATGAAAGCCCCATGAATAAAGGCTTTTCTTCGTCCTCGACGCAAGTACAAAAGTCTTACACACGGCTGCTCGCGAAGCCGGTATTGTCATTCATGTAGACCGCTGAAAGGCAAGAGGACCAAGCATCCAATGAACTCCACGATGACAGAACAAAACGTCGCCCCTGCAGGAAACGGCACCACGCCGAACGCTGCCGAGGCTACCGCGCGCAAGATCCGCGAGGATCTGCGTATGGGCCGCGAGCACCAGGAAGGCCGCATCAACTGGGTCACCGCAATCGCGATGGGCATTTTCCATGTGGGCGCTATCGCCGCTCTGTTCTTCTTCTCGTGGAAGAACCTTGCAGCCGGTGTCATCATGTACTTCCTCGCGATCAACGTCGGCATTGGCATGTGCTATCACCGCCTGCTGACGCACCGCGGCTACAAGGTTCCACGCTGGCTGGAGTACGTGCTGACCACGTGCGGCTGCCTGGCTCTCGAAGGTGGACCGATCTTCTGGGTAGCGACACACCGCGTACACCATCAGTACTCTGACCAGGAAGGCGATCCGCACACGCCGCACGACGGTACCTGGTGGTCGCACGCTGGCTGGATCATCTCCGGTCGCGCCCTCCACTCGGAGACAGCTCTCCTCGGCCGCTACGCTCCCGACCTTACCCGCGACCGCGTACAGGTCTGGCTCTCGAAGTACATGTGGGTGCCGATCACGGTTGCCGGTCTGCTGCAGATCGCTCTGGGTGCGGCCATCGCTCCTGCCGGTCACCGCGTCGTCGGCGCGCTGGGCATGGTGCTCTGGGGAACGTTCCTCCGCACGGTTCTCGGCCTGCACGCAACGTGGCTGGTGAACTCCGCTTCGCACCTCTGGGGCAAGCGTCGCTTTGAGACTCGCGATGACTCGCGCAACAGCTGGTGGGTTGCGATCTTCACCGGTGGCGAAGGCTGGCACAACAACCACCACGCACACCCGGTAAGCGCACGTCACGGCCTCGTCTGGTACGAGTTCGACATCAACTACTACGGCATCTGGGTGATGGAGAAGCTGGGCCTCGCCAAGAAGGTACAGATCGCCAAGTGGGACCCTGCCGATCCCCGCCCTGCGGGCATGTAAGCAACAAGCCAATCAAAAGCAGAAGCCGCTCGAAGCCGAGCGGCTTCTGCTTTTTGGCCGCTATACTTCCCTTTAGCGATGAACCTTACTCGGCGACGTGGCGCGATTGCATTTTTCATCACGCTGGGCGTGTGCCTGACGGCGCTGGCCGTTGCACTCAACATTACGTGGATCCACAACAACGGCCGCCGACTGGCAATCGACCTGCTCGGCGTTCTTCTCTTCTCCATCCTCATCGCAGGCGTGGTGCTGAACACAGTCTTCCTCGTGCGTGAGATCCGCCGCAACGAGCGACAAGACTCCTTTCTGAACGCCGTCACCCACGAGCTCAAAACCCCTATCGCCAGCATTCGCCTCTATCTCGACACCCTGCAACGCCGCGAGGTGGACGACGCACAGCGGCAGAAGTTCTACACCACCATGCGCTCCGACACAGACCGCCTGCTCGCCACTGTCGAGCAGGTGCTGAAGGCCGGTGAACTCGGCCAGCGAGAACGTGCCGGCCGCTCCACGCGCATTGACTTCTACTCCCTGGCGAAGGAGTGCATTGCCACGGCACTCAGCCGACACCACCTGCCTACCGACGCCATCACGCTTGCCGAAGTTCCCGGCGGTGTGCGCCTGCATGTGCTCGGCAATATCGAAGACCTACGCACCGCCATCGCCAACCTGCTGGACAACGCCGTCAAATACTCGCCCGAGGGCGTTCACGTCAGTTGCCGCATCGCCATTGAGCACTACACCTGGGCCGTGCTCTCGATTACCGACAGCGGCCTCGGTATTGCTCCACGGGAGTTGAAGCGCATCTTCAAACGCTTCTACCGCGCCGCATCCAGCGACCGCGTCAAGATCAAGGGCACCGGTCTCGGCCTCTTCCTGGTGAAGACCATCGCACGCCAACACGGCGGCGATGTTCGCGCCGCCAGCGAAGGTCTCGGCGAAGGGTCTACGATGTTCTTGAAGCTGCCGCTGGCTATCGCCAACGGCGTCTCCGCCGAGAGTACCGATGCCTGAAGCCACACACCAACCGCTCATCGCCGTTATCGAAGACGAAGACCACATCGCGCAAGCACTGGTCTTCAATCTGGAAGCCGAAGGCTATCGCGTCCACCACGAAGCTGACGGTGACGCTGCCGCACAGTGGCTGCTCTCCACGGACGAACGCCCCGCGGCCATCCTGCTCGACGTGATGCTGCCTGGCCGCGATGGCTTCTCCATCGTCCGCGAGCTGCGCGAGACCAACCGCTACACACCTGTGCTGATGCTGACGGCGCGAGGACGTACCGAAGACATCGTCGAAGGCTTTGCCTCGGGCGCAGACGACTATCTCCCCAAGCCGTTCGATCTCAACGTGCTGCTCGCCCGGCTCTCCAGTCTTCTTCGCCGAATGCAATGGCAGAGCGCCGCAGCCGTCGGCGGCGAAGCCCCCATCGAAAACTCGCCGTCCACGATCGAACTCGCAGGTCGCACGATCGACCTCGACGCGTTGGAGATTCGCCAGGGCGACCAGACGATCCATCTGACCATGATGGAAGTCGACCTGCTGCGCTACCTCGTCGAACGTCCCGGCAAGATCGTCGCCCGCAAAGAGCTGCTCGACAAGGTGTGGCATGTGCATGAAGACACAGACACTCGCGCCATCGACAACTTCATCGTGCGCCTGCGTCGCTACCTGGAGCCCGATCCTTCAACCCCTCGCCATCTGCTTACCGTGCGTGGGGTTGGCTATCGCTTCGTCAACGAACCGGCCGAGTAGCCGCGCCGCCCAGCAACGGAATTCCCCCAACCACATCCAATAGGCATGACGATGGAACTTCAGATCGAGAAAATGAGCTGCGGCGCCTGCATTCGGCGCGTCACACAGACCCTGAACAGCCAGCCGGACACACATGCGGAAGAGGTTCGTCTCGGCAGTGCGCGTGTCACCTCCGCGCAGCCTGCGGAAGAGCTTCTGCGCGCTCTCGGCGAAGCGGGCTTCCCGGCACACGTCACAGAAGCCTGATGGCCGACACCGGGCAGTTGCGTCTGCGCATTGAAGGCATGAGCTGTGCCGCATGCCAGTCGCACGTCCAACGAGCGCTCGCCTCTGTCGAAGGCGTCCAGAGCGCGAACGTCAACCTGATGACGAACACTGCGGACGTCGCCACCGCAGGCGAGGTTCCTACCGAGGCCCTGCTCCGTGCCGTGAAGCAGGCGGGCTATCAGGCAGTTCTGCCGAACGCCGCTCCCTCCACGGCGAAGGCGGCGAGACACACACTTCCTCTTCGCACTCGCGCCCTGCTCACGCTGCTGATCGGCCTGCTGGCCATGGCGCTTTCCATGCCGCTGATGATGACCGGCGCCACCGCCGATCCGTTGCTGCGCTGGCTTACGCTGCACCTCATGCCCGCGATGCCTGCGTGGCTGATGTCGGTTCCAGCATCCGCGCTGCGCTGGACGCTCTGTGCGCTCTCCGTCGCCGCCATGGCCATGGCCAGCGAGATCTACACCGCGGCATGGCGAGCCGCTCGCCACGCCGCCAGCAACATGAACACGCTTGTCGCACTGGGAACACTCAGTGCCTTCGGCGCGTCGCTTGCCGTCACCGTCGCGCCGCAGTGGATGCAGCAACACGCCGCCACCACCGACGTGTACTACGAAGCGGTCGCGTTCATTCTGGCGTTCCTTCTGCTTGGCCGCTGGCTGGAAGCCAAGGCAAAGCACCGCGCCACCACAGCGCTCGAAGCCTTTGGCAAGCTCGACGCACAGGACGCTCGCTTCCTCGCCGGGGCAGACGACACGCTGCCAGCCGCCTGGGCGCAGGCCAACGAAACGCTGCTGCCGCTCGACGCTCTCGCGGTTGGCGACTTCCTCCGCGTTCTGCCCGGCGATCGCATCCCCGTCGACGCCCTCGTCGTAGACGGACGCAGTTCGGTGGACGAGTCCATGCTCACCGGCGAGCCTTTGCCCGTCGTACACACCAGCGGCACACGCGTCAGCGGCGGCACGGTGAACCTCGACGGCGTGCTCGTCCTGCAGGCCACCGCGCTGGGCGAAGACTCCACCGCGGCCAAGATTGCGAAGCTGCTCGAAGAAGCGCAATCCGGCCGCGCCGCCCTGCAGCAACTGGGCGACCGCGTCAGCGCCGTCTTCGTTCCCTCCGTGCTGGTGCTCGCCGCTTTCACCTTCGCGCTCTGGATGCTCGTGGGTCATGCAGGCTTTGCGCGCTCGCTTTCCATCGCCGTCTCACTGCTCATCGTCGCCTGCCCCTGCGCCATGGGGCTCGCAGTCCCGGCAGCGGCCACCGTCTCCATCGGCCGCGCCGCACAACTCGGTCTGCTCCTCAAGGGAGGCGACGTTCTCGAACGCCTCGCCTCCATCGAGGTTCTAGCGCTCGACAAAACAGGAACGCTCACCGAAGGCCGGCCGCAGGTCTCGCGCTTCACCCTGCACGATCAACGCTTCGCCGAGAGCGATGTTTTGCGCTGGGCCGCCTCAGTGGAGCAGAACACCACGCATCCGCTGGCGCTCGCTGTTCTCCACTACGCCCAAGCGCAACAGATCGCCCCTGCCGCAGCGATCGACGTACACGTGCTCCCCGGCGAAGGCATCACCGCCCAGGTAGAAGGCCACGGCATCGCCATCGGCAACGCCGCCATGTTTGACGATGCGCTGCTCTATACGCCTGCTCCAGCTGCAACGCCGCTCTTTGTCTTCGTCGACGAGCAGTGGACAGCCACGCTCGAAGCCGCCGACACACTCCGCGCAGAGGCAGCAGAGGCCATGCAGCAGCTCAGGAGCCTGCGGGTCGAGACGATCATAGTCACCGGCGACATCCGCTCCTCAGCCGAGTTGATCGCCCAGCAGGCTGGCGTCACCGAACTGCGTGCAAGCTGCACCCCCGCCGACAAGGTCGATGTGGTGCAGGAGTTACAGCATGGCGGCCAACGCATCGCGATGGTGGGCGACGGCATCAATGACGCCGCGGCCCTCGCTCAGGCCGATTGCGGCATCGCCATGGCCGGCGGCACGGACCTCGCGCGCGAGGCCGGTGACGTCCTGCTGCTGCGCCAGGACCTCCGCCTGCTGCCGCTCGCGGTCCGGCTCGCGCGGCAGACCCGAACCGTCATGCGCACCAACATTCTGTGGGCGCTTGGGTACAACATCATCGCCATCCCGCTGGCCGCGGGAGCGCTTTATCCTCATTTCGGCATCCTGCTCAGCCCCATCGTCGCCAGCTCCGCCATGGCGCTCAGTTCGGTCAGCGTGCTGGCAAACTCGCTTCGGCTGCGCCGCGCACGATAAACTGCTGCTAGTTGTACGGTCAGGTTTCCGGTGCGCATTTTCACGCGGTATATTCTTCGCGAAGTGATCGGCTACGCCCTGTTGGGCGGAGTCCTGTTCACGTTCATCCTCTTCATGCGCTACCTGCTGCCGCTGATGGAGCTGGCGGTGCGCGGCCTTGCGGGCCCCGGCGACATTCTGCTGCTCATCGGCTATCTGCTGCCGAACTTCCTCACGCTCACCATCCCGATGGCCGTACTGATCGGCACCCTGCTCGGCCTCAGCCGTCTCGCCGCAGACAGCGAAGTGACTGCCATGCGCGCCAGTGGACTCGGCGTAACGGCCTTCGTCCGCATCGTCGGCCTGCTTGCCATGGCGATGTGGGGCATCGGACTCGCGAACACGCTCTACGTCGCGCCGCGCGCCACCCAGGCACTGCTGCAGTATGACGATCAGGCCAAGAACACCACACAGGCACAACTTCTGGTGGAGCCGCACGTCTTCAACGAAAGCTTCAAGAACTACGTCCTCTACGTGCAGGACGTAGAGCCCGGAGCCAACGGCACCGCGCTCTGGAAGCACGTCTTTCTGGCCGACACCTCGAAGGCCGCGACTCCGTACGTCATCACCGCACAGCGCGCCGTCGTGCTGCCCGGCGAGAACGGCGCGCCTCGTATCGAGCTCGACAACGGCACACGGCACGACCTTTCTCGCGACGATCCTTCCCGCTACGACATCTCCACCTTCGCCACGGCCACGCCTCCCATGCAGGCGACAGAGCAGGGCGAGAACTCTCACCTTACCCGCCGCGATACGCCGCTGCAGGCCATGCTTACCAGCGAACTCTGGGCAAAGATCCACCAGTCCGGCGACACCCGAACATACCGCATCGAGCTGCAACGCCGCTTTTCGTTTCCTGCCGCCTGCCTGGTGCTGATGCTGGTCGGCGTGCCGCTGGGCCTCTCCTCCAAGCGAGGAGGCAAAGGCACCGGCTTCGTCGTCACGCTCTTCCTTGTCTTCGTCTACTACTTCGCCTCGTCCATGGGCATTGCTTTAGCGCGGCAGGGCAAGGTTTCGCCCTGGCTAGGGGTTTGGGGGGCGAATATGATCTTTGCCCTCGCAGGCCTTCTGCTGATCCAGCAGATGTCTCGCGGAGGTCTCGCCCTCGGTCTGCTCTCGCGCGTCGGCATGGGCCTCAGCCGGATACTTCAACGCCGCAAGCCCGTGACCACCACAGACGAAACCGCCTCCAGCTTCAACCCGTGGATTCAACAGATGCGTCGCGCCCTGCACAGCCGCTTCCCGCTGCTGCTGGACGAGTACGTCATGAGCAGCTTCCTGAAGAACTTCGTGCTGGTGCTCTTCTCGCTCACCGTACTATTTCTCATCTTCACTTTCTTTGAGCTGATCGGCGACATCATCAAGTACCGCACGCCGCTCGTCACCGTCGGCGACTACCTGCTCAACCTGATTCCGTTCATCCTCTACAACGTCACGCCGATCTGCTCGCTCGTCGCCGTCCTCGTCACCTTCGGTACGCTGAACCGTACCAGCGAGCTAACCGCGATGAAGGCCACCGGAACCAGTCTCTATCGCGTCATCGCGCCGGTGCTGCTCGTCGCCGCCATGCTCTCAGTCGCGCTCTTTGCCTTCGACGAGGTTTACCTGCCTGCAGCCAACCGGCGCCAGGACGCCCTGCTTGCCACCATCAAGGGCAAACCCGCGCAGACCTACCTGCGCCCCGATCGCAAGTGGATGTCCGGGCAATCCGCCGGGTCGACCAACCCGAACCGCATCTTCTACTACCAGTTCTTCGGCCAGGACACCAACGTCTTCGCCAACCTCACCGTCTTTGAGTTCGAGCCCGGCACCTTTAAGCTTCGCCGCCGCATCTTCGCCGCCAGCACGCACTGGGACGAGAACCAGCACCAATGGGTCTTCGAAAACGGCTGGGAGCGCACCTTCGCCGGCGAAACCATCGCAAGTTACCGGACCTTCAACAACGCCACCTTCCATGAGATCCACGAGCAGCCCAGCTACTTCAAGAAAGAAGACCGCCAGTCGCAGCAGATGAGCTTCACCGAGCTCCGAAGCTACATCCACGACCTGCAGCAGAGCGGCTTCGATACCATGCGACTGCGCGTGCAGTTGAACCGCAAGCTGGCCTATCCGCTCATCACGCTCATCCTCGCCATGTTGGCGATCCCCTTCTCGCTGCAGGCTGGAAAACGCGGCTCCATCGCAGGCATGAGCGCGGCTGTCGGGCTGGTCATCGCCTACTGGGTCGTCGCGGGCATCATGGAGAATCTTGGCAACGTCAACAGTCTGCCAGCGGTGCTCGCGGCCTGGTCACCCGACCTGCTTTTTGCCTTCGCGGGCGGCTACCTGCTGCTGCGCACTCCCACCTGAGCGGGTTTCCGCTTACACTGGAGGCCAGATGAAACCCTCGATCGTTTCCGCGTCCCTCCTCGCTCTGGCCGCCTCGTCGCTGGCAGTGTCCGCACAAACCACAAAACCTGCCGTCGCTCACAGAACCTCGGTCACGCACAAGGCAACCGTGCCCGCTGCTGGTGGATGCGCCACTGTCCCGGCATACTCTGACAAGATCCCCGCCCTTCCAGCAGGTGTCTCCTGCCCGAAGCCGCTCTACACCATCACCCGCCGCCCCGAACTCGTACTGGATTACGCTTCGCCACTGCTCAGCCCCGCGCTGCGTGAAGCACTCGACGCCAAGCCACTCACGATCTCGCTCGTCTACGTCGACACCAAGGTCGGCACCGGCGAACTCGCCAAGCCCGGCAAGTGGTACACCGTGCACTACACCGGCTACCTGCCCGACGGCACCAAATTTGACTCCTCCGTCGACCGCGGCGAGCCTATCTCCTTCCCCTACGGCCAGCATCGCGTGATCCAGGGCTGGGACACCGGCTTCGAAGGCATGCACGTCGGTGGCAAGCGCCGCCTCTTCGTGCCCTACCAGCTTGCCTACGGCGAACAGGGCCACCCGCCCGTCATCCCCGCCAAGTCTGAGCTGATCTTCGACGTCGAACTCGTAGCCCAGAGCGACGAGCAGCCCAAGCCAGCTCCGAAACCGGCTCCGGCTCCCAAGACAGCCCCGAAGCCAGAAGCTTCGCCTGCTGGAACCACGGCCCCACCGCCGACCACCTCGGCGACGCCAGCTTCCTCCACCAAGCCCGAAACCAAGTAAACTGCTCCACCGAAAGGCGGCTACTGGCTGATTCTGAGCCGTAGCCGCCTTTTCGTTCATCCAACGGAAGTCGCCATTATGATCAAGCGCCTAAGCCCCCTCTTCCCTTATCTCCGACGCTACTGGCGAAGCTTCGCCTGGGGCGGACTCGCGCTGCTCATCTACAACTGCTCCAAAGCGCTGCTTCCGCTGCTCATCGGCACCGCCGTCGACGGACTGCGCCACGATCTCTCCGCCCACACCATCGCTCGCTACACGCTCATGGTGCTCGGCGTCGCCATCGTCTCCGGCGTCTTCCTTTACCTGATGCGGCAGATCATCATCGGCGCCTCGCGTGAGATCGAGTTCGATCTCCGCAACGACCTCTTCGCCCACCTCGAACTACAGCCGCCCAGCTTCTTCCAGCGTCATCGCACCGGCGACATCATGGCCCGCTCCACCAACGACCTGAACGCCGTCCGCCAGTTGCTCGGCCCGGCGATTATGTACTCGGCGAACACGGTCATCTTCACGGCTGCGGCGTTGCCGTTCATGCTCCGCATCAGCCCGCACCTCACGCTGTACGCGTTCCTTCCACTGCCCTTCGCGTCCATCCTCGTGCAGTACTTCGGCGCCAAGATTCACACGCGCTTTGAACGCATTCAGGCGATGTTCTCGGACATTTCTGCGCAGGCCGAGGAGAACTTCTCCGGGGCTCGCCTCATCCGCGCCTTTGCGCAGGAAGAAGCGCAGATTGCAGCCTTTGAAGAGTCCAATCGCGAGTACATCAATCGCTCGCTTCGCCTCGCCCGCCTGATGGCGATGCTGTGGCCTACGCTCGAACTCGTGCTCGGCCTCTCGCTGATGGTCACGCTGCTCGTCGGCGGCCGCGAGGTCGTGTTGCACCACATCACCGTCGGCCAGTTCACCAGCTACAACGTCTACATGGTGCAACTGACGTGGCCCATGATCGCCATCGGCTGGGTTGTGAACCTCGTTCAGCGCGGCGCAGCCAGCGTCACACGTATTCACGAGCTCATGCTCGAAGTTCCTGCGATTGACGACAGCAACGTCTCCCCCGCGCTCGCAGAGAAGCCGATTCAGGGACACCTCAGCTTCAAGCACCTCAGCTTCACCTATGCGACCGGGCCCGAAGTGCTGCATGACATCTCACTCGACATTCCCGCAGGCACAAGCCTCGCCATCGTTGGTCCAACCGGCGCAGGCAAGAGCACGCTGACCGCACTTATCCCGCGCCTGCAAGACTCGCCTGCAGGCATGGTGCTGATCGATGGTCACGCCATCACCGAGTACCCCCTCGCGACACTTCGCTCCGCCATCGGCGTCGTCCCGCAGGAGACGTTTCTCTTCTCCTCATCCATCCACGACAACGTGGCCTTCGGCGTACCGAACGCGACCCGCGAAGAGGTCATCGCAGCAGCTCGTGTCTCGCACATCGCCGAAGAAATCCTCGAGTTCCCGCATGGCTTCGACACCATCGTGGGTGAGCGCGGCGTTACACTCTCCGGCGGCCAGAAGCAGCGCACCGCCATCGCCCGCGCGGTTCTCCGCAACCCACGCATCCTCATCCTCGATGACGCGCTCGCTTCGGTCGACACGTACACCGAGGAGCAGATTCTCAGCGCGCTCAACAGTGTCATGCAGGACCGTACCACCATCCTCATCGCGCATCGCGTTTCTACCGCACGCAGCGCGGACCGCATCGCCGTACTCGTCGACGGTCGCATCTCTGAGCTTGGGACGCATGAAGAGCTGCTCGCACTCGGCGGCTACTACAGCGAACTGGCGGAAAAGCAGAGCCTCGAAGAAGAACTGGCAACGGTCTAACGCCACAAGACAAACAGCAAAGAGCGCAGCCTAATATCGGCTGCGCTCTTTGTTTTACCACTGGGTTACAACCCTACGCGGCCCAGGCACGCGCCTTGTTGTCATCGGAAAACTCCTGCGCCAGGCTACGCGCCGGAGCCCCTGCAAACGCTTCGGCCTTCGTTCTCAGCTCACGCGGCAACGCCTTGTTTGCCTCCGGATCTCGCGCCACAACCGTCCACGCGTCACGCACGTTACGCAGACACAGAATCACCTCCTGCAACGCCTCAGCGGAAGCTTCATGCGAAGCCTCCAGGGTGAGTTGAAACATCGCCGCATAGAAGTCACCGAGCACATCCGCGGTCTTGCCTCCGATATCCGGGCGAAGACGTGCCTGCAGATACATCAGGATGTCGAGCGCCTTCTTCACCGCCACCCGGCGACCACGAACATCATCCTCCAACACAGCCTGCTGCGCACGATAGAGAAAGCGGATCGCACCGTCGTACAACGCGATAATCAGGTCCACTCCTGTTGCACCTGCAAGAGCCTGGTCACGGTAGTTATTGGCAAGATATTCCTGGGTCAAAGCGGTCTCCTCAAACATTACTTCGTGTTGTAGCCCGTCACAGCCGAGTACATCTTCTCGACCTGCTCTAGCTGGCTGGGGATGGATTGCAGAATTTCGTTCGCCTCGTTCAACTGCGTCGTCAACGTATCCTTCTGCGTGGCAATGCGTGCCTCGGTGTCGGAGATATTCTTGTTCAGCGTGCTCTCCTGCGAAGTATTCTGCTGCAGCGCAAGATAGATGACGCCAGTCGTTCGCGTAGAGCTCAAGCCGTTCAACGTGTTCGTGAGACTCGAACCAAAGCTTCCCGTGTTCTGAAAGAAGCCCACAGCATCGGAGAAGTTTGACGACAACTCCGCAAGCGCGGTGCTCTGGGTAAACGTCAACGTGCCATCCTGCCCGACATCAATCCCTAGCTGCGATAGCGAAGAGATACCCCCCGAGGCAGCCCCTGCGATCAGCGTGCTTCCCAGCTGCTGCTGAATCAACGCAAGCGTTGGATCACCATAGAGAGGCTGCGCGTTCCCGCTCGAATCCTTCCCTTCCTGCGTCTTGATGTCAGCCACCACCGTGTTGTACGCCGTCACAAACGAGCTCAAAGCCGTTGCGATCGAAGCCGTGTCATTCGTAATCTGCACCTGTATCGCGCTCGACGACGTGTTCAAAATCTGAAAGGTCACACCTGGAATCGCATTCGAAACGGTGTTCGACGAACTCGAGATCGCGATACCGTCCACCGTAAGACTTGCGTCCTTTCCGTTGTGGCCTACCTGCGTCCCAACCGCCGCGCCCGTCGTGGTGTCCGTCAAATTATTGGTCAGGGTCAACTGCCCTGCCGTGCCGCTCGTCCCGCTGACCAGCGACAGGCGCGAGCCCGATGAGTCCGTAATTACGCTCGCCGTAACGCCGATACCGGCAGCGTTGATCGCCGCGGCGAGCCCTGAGACCGTGTTATTCGAATCATCCAGCGTGATCGTCTGCGCTGTGCCGCTGCCAACCTGCAGCGTTACGCTTCCACTCAGCGTGTCCGTGCCCGTAAGCGCGTTGGAGTAGATCGACGACGTCTGTGCCAGCGACGTCACCGTAATCTCATGCGAGCCTGCAACAGCATCCGCTGTCGCCGAGCTCAATGCAACGATGCTCGTGTCCGAAGAAGATCCATCCTTCTGCGCGAAAATGCCGTTGAAGTCCGTCAGCGCTTGCACCGAGGTCGCCAGCGTGGCCAGGTCTGTGCCCATCGCAGAGAACGCTGTGTCCTGCGACTGCAGAAGCGATAGCTGGTTCTTCCACGGAGTCTCAACCGCTTGCTGAATCGCGATAATCTGCGAGACAGTCGACGCAACGTCGAAGCCATCGCCGCTTGTCGCCGACCCGAAAGAAAGACCAATCGTACCCATGCGTTTCGCCTTTTACCTGTTGAACTCAGCCAGAAGAACGTCTGCTCTCTCTATCGGCAAAACTCATAGCGGCTTTAGAAGCATTTTTCTGCAATAAACAGAGAGGCAGGACCGCAACCCTGCGGCCCTGCCTCTTCGACCTACTTTGCCGCCTAGCCCTGGAGGAGCTTGAGCACTTCCTGTGCGCTGCTGTTGGCCTGCGCCAGAGCACTGATACCGGTCTGCGAAAGCACCTGGTACTTCGCCATGTCGCTGGTCGCCTGACCGTAGTCGGTCGAACGGATGCTCGACTCTGCCGAAGTCAGGTTGACCGACTCCGTGCTGGCTACGTTGCTGGCCGCGTTCAGCTGGTTGATGTTTGCACCAATCGCACCACGCTGATACGCGACGTCCTGAATCGCAGAGGTGATCGCCGTCAGCACGTCCTTCGCGCTCGAAGCCGTCAGGGTCGAGACGGACGAAGCGCTGAAGTCTACTCCGCCGCCGCCCGAGGTCGTACCCACGGAGCTCGAGTTCAGGCTGCCGATCGTGTTCGAGAACGTTGTCGTGCCTGCGGTCGTACCATCCGAGACCACGATGTCCGTCGCCGTGGAGGTGAAGACCGAGTTGCCGTTGAAGTTCGTCGTTGAACCGATGTTGCCGATCTCCGACAGAATGTTCTGGTACTCCTGGTTGGCAGCGCCAACCTGCGAGCTGTTCAGCGTTCCGTTGGCAGCCTGCGTTGCCAGCGTTACGGCGCGGTTGAGCAAGTTGGTGACCTGGGCGAGCGCACCGTCTGCGGTCTGCAGAAGGCCGACGCCGTCGGAAGCGTTCTGTGCCGACTGCGTGAGTGCAGCGGTATTTGCGGCGAGGCCGTCCGCGACGGCCAGGCCGGCTGCGTCATCCGCGCCAGAGTTGATGCGCGAACCAGAGGAAAGCTGCGTCAGGGTCTTCTGCAAACTCGCCTGCGTCTGGTTCAAATTGTTCTGCGCATAAATAGCTGCGATGTTATTGAGGACACCGAGTGACATGCGTTTCTCCTAGGGTGTTGCGTAAGTAGAGTGTGAGCCGCGATGCGTCTGGTGCAGACCACATCTTCGGGTTCCACCACTTCATCGGCTTGTGCGGCCGTCACTTGAGAGAAAAGTTTTTACACCGATCCTGCGAGGCAGACTAACGCAACACCTCTGCCGCTCCGATAGAAGCTTTGGAGCACAACGGCACATGATCGAACTTACTCGTTTGAACGGCAGCAAGATCGCATTGAACTGCGACCTCATTCGATACGCAGAGTCCTCACCGGACACAGTTCTCACCCTGGTTACAGGAGAGAAGCTGCTGGTGCGTGAAACCGCCAACGAGGTCTGCGAGCTTGTGCGCAGCTATCGTGCAGAGCTTTTGCGCACGGCGTGGCCTGATGCCGTTAACGCACTTGCCTCACGCTCTGCCTTCGAGGCAGCCAACGCTTTTCCCTCTGAACTTACTCTCGACGAGTAACTCGCACCCCTCTCAGGAGCACCGGACACCATGGACATCGCAAGCATCGGCGGCATTCTTCTCGCAGTCATCGGCATCCTTGCCGGCATGATGATCGAAGGCGGCAACATCGCGCAGATCACGCAGCCAACGGCCGCGATGATCGTTTGCGGCGGAACGGCTGGAGCGGTGATGCTGCAGTTTCCGATGAATATTTTTCTCGCGGCGATCAAACAAGCCGCAAAGATCTTCTTTTCCGGAGGCCACGACAACGAAGCGGTGTTGAAGCAGCTCGTGGAGTTCGCCAACAAGGCCCGCAAGAGCGGCATCGTGTCTCTTGATGGTGATCTGAGCAGTGTCAAAGATCCTTTCCTCAAGCAAGCATTGATGCTGGCGGTTGACGGCACCGAACCGTCTGAGGTCCGCAAGATCATGCAGCTCGAACTCGACAACAAGGGCGAGATCGAGGAGAAGATTCCCGCAGTGTTTGAGGCCGCCGGAGGCTATGCGCCAACGGTCGGCATCATCGGTGCGGTGCTGGGACTGATCCAGGTGATGAAGAACCTCGACAACATCGACGAAGTAGGCCGAGGCATTGCAACAGCGTTTGTCGCGACGATCTACGGCGTGGCGGTCGCGAACCTTCTCTGCCTGCCCGCAGCAGGAAAGCTGAAAATTCGCCATCGCGAAGAACAGATGCTGAAAGAGATGATGCTGGAAGGCGTTGTCTCCATCATGGAAGGCATGAACCCGCGCATGATGGAGACCAAGCTGCGCACGTTCCTGATGGACACGAAGCCAGCAGGCGCTGCGAGCGAGGCGACCGCATGAGCCGGAAGAAGAAGCATGAGCATGTGAACCACGAGCGCTGGCTTGTGAGTTACGCCGACTTCATCACGCTGCTATTCGCCTTCTTCGTCGTCCTGTTTGCCAGCGGACAGGCCGACAAGAAGAAGCAGCAACGGTTTGCAAGCGCGATGCAGCAGGCGTTCTCGCAGATGGCACTCTTTGAGCCGCATGCGAAACAGCCTGCGCTAAATTCCGGTTCAGGCTCGAATCCAGATGCAGAACCAAAGCCGCTTGAACTTCCATTGGACACGGGAAAGCCCGCTTCGCTGGAGCAGAAGGTTGCCAAGCTTGTGGCGCAGCAGACATCGCCCGATGGCGGCATGAAGCTCGGCGAGTTGACAGCACGCAAGGTGCAGGATGGCGTTGCACTATCGCTTCATGAAGGTGGCTTCTTCGCCTCTGGCTCTGCGGAGTTGCGGCCCGAGGCGGTGACGGTACTGCAGCAAATTGCGACACAGTTGCCCGCGATGAGTATTCGCGTGGAAGGGCACACGGACAACCTGCCGATGCACTCGACGATGTATGCGTCGAACTGGGAGCTATCGAGCGCGCGAGCCGCAACCATTGCGCGCTTCCTGCTGGAACACTCGACGGTGAATCCGTCGCTGCTTTCGGTTGCGGGCTATGCGGAGTTTCACCCTGTAGCGTCGAACGCTACGACAGAAGGGCGAGCTGCGAACCGGCGAGTGGATGTCGTGTTTCTCGAAAGTAGCCCGAAGCAGTGAAACCCACTCCCCTCCTCGTACGGACTAACTGAAGAAACAAAATCCAGCGAGCCAGGGTTCGCGCCGTTACAGCTATGTCGTAGACTCACGCTCATGCTGAGATTGTTGGTCGCGGTGATGTTGCTGGGCGGTATAGCGCAGGCACAGTGGGTGATGCAGGATTCCGGCACGACGGCTTCCTTGCGTGGCGTTCACTACGTCGGCGAAGGTGTGGTCTGGGCAAGCGGAACCGGTGGGACGGTGCTGCGTACCGTGGACATGGGTAAGAGCTGGCAGAAATGTGCTGTACCACCGGGTGCAGAGAAGCTCGACTTCCGAGGTCTGCAGGCGTTCGACGCGAAGACAGCACTTGTGATGTCGAGCGGTAAGGGTGATCTGTCGCGGCTGTATAAGACGACCGATGGATGTGCAACATGGACGCTGATGGCAACGAACCCGGAGAAGGATGGGTTCTGGGACAGCGTACGGTCGCCACTACCCGAATTTACTGAAGAAAGCCCAGCGAGTAGCGCTCTCGTTCTTGGCGATGCGGTGAATGGCCGCACACAGATATGGGAGTGGAAAGAAGGATGGGGCGAACGTGAGCTGGAATTGACGAAGCTTGCTCCGCTACGGACAGACGGCAAGGAAGGTTCGTTCGCGGCGAGTAATTCCGTTCTGCAAACGGCGCTCGGAGCGCAGACCGATAAGACCTGGAAGTTTGAGTTTTGGTGGGCGTCGAACGCTTCCGGCAAGAGCTACATTTCGTTTCATCGGGTAGAGAGCACGGCAGCTTGTGAGCCTTGCAGAGCTGAGTCAGGACAGGTGGCTCTGCCTGTATTCGCGAATGGAAGCTCGTCGGGAGTGTTCTCGTTTGGCTTTCGATCGCAGAAAGCAGGCGTAGCTGTGGGTGGTGATTACCAGCATGAGAACTTTCGAGATCACGTAGCGGCGTGGAGCAGCGATGCAGGGTTAACGTGGAAAGCCGCCAAGACCGATCCGGGTGGGTACCGCTCCGCGGTCGCCTACAGCGAGAAGCTGAAGACATGGATCACGGTTGGGCCGAATGGCACCGATGCTTCGTTTGATGATGGACGCAACTGGCAGGCGTTGGAGCCGGGGTTGAAGGATGTCGAAGGAGCCGACCGCGGATGGAATGCCTTGAGCCTGCCGTTCGTGGTGGGAGCGAAGGGTCGGATCGGATTGCTGCGGGAGGCGACCGTCACGAGCGCTCGCAAGGGGTATGAGATGGAGAAGGCTGACCGGGCGAAGGCAAAGAAAAAGAAGTGAGTGCTTCTGCGGTACTTTGGTGTCGCGATGAGTTCCGGCATGGTGGAGACGATAGCTCGCAGGTTCTTAGCTCGCAAAGATTGTTACGAGTGCGATCGACCAGCAGGCCCTTCGCTATGCTCAGGATGACAACATCTGAGCATGTGATCTATGAAATTGGTAGGTCGAGCACGACACCTAGCTCCTCTCCGGTGACGGCAAACGATAAGGATGACGACGGAATAAGATGACGACGATTTATGCGGCGACGGGAAATGCTGGGAAGCTGGCTGAGTTTGTGGCTTCGGCGCAGGGGCAGGATGTTGAAGTGCTCGCTCTGCCCGGCATCAAGCAGATGCCCGAGCCGGTGGAAGATGCCGCAACCTATGCTGGCAATGCCGAGATCAAGGCTGTGGCCTACTCCCTGCTGGCACCGGGCAAGCTGGTCATGGCGGATGACTCCGGGCTGGAGGTCGAGGCGCTGGACGGCGAGCCGGGCGTTCGCTCCGCGCGGTTTGCCGACGATGGCGGCTTCCGGGGCGAAGGCACGAAGGATGAGCGGAACAATGCTTACCTGCTGCAGAGGCTTGCGCTGCAAAGCCAGCAGGCTGGCACCGAAGGCCAAGGCAGCACGTTGGGCGGAACGCTGAGCAAGGCCCGCTTTGTGGCCGCGCTGGTTGTGGCTCGCGATGGTGTGGTGTTGTGGCAGTCCTACGGAAGCTGCGAGGGCGAGATCCTTGGCGAGTATCGCGGTGAAGGCGGCTTTGGGTATAACCCGCTCTTCTTCATGCCCGAGACAGGCAAAACCATGGCCGAGATGACGCAGGCAGAGAAGTGGGCTGTGAGTCATCGTGGACGGGCGTTTCGCGTACTGCTGAGTGAGATGTTGGGCTAACAGTCCAGGACAATGATCGAGCAAAACGCTCAGAAGAGACCCTTTGGGCGATCAGCGACCAGCCAGCTCCGATATCGCACAGCATGGTCGATTACCGCCTTGTTTCGCGACGCTTCTGTTGACCCCGGTTTTTCTGGGGTGTGAGAATCGGTGTGCCTCCCCGTAACGGTTTTCTTGACGTGCGATTTCCGTCTCGAGCCGTAAGCGAGTTGTTATGGGAGGCCAGGAGAGATTTGATGGCCGCTGCTGCGACGCCTGCACCGCCTTCCACCACGCCACGCAAGGGCGTTCAGCCGCTGCGTGCCGGTGAGGGTAATAGCTTTCTGTGGCGCAAGCTGCACTCGCTCTCGGGCATCGTGCCGATTGGCGCCTTCCTGGTCGAGCACATCGTTTCGAACTTCGAGGCCACCAACGGCCCGCTGGCGTACGCGCAGCAGGTGAAGTTTCTGAACTCGCTACCGCTGGTACGCGTGCTGGAGTGGGCGTTCATCTTCATTCCGCTGGCGTTCCATGCACTGTATGGCGTGTTCATCGCCTTTCGCGGCCGCAGCAATGTGAATGTGTATCCATGGGCCGGTAACTGGGGCTATCTGATGCAGCGTGTGACGGGCGTCATTGCGCTGCTCTACATCGTGCAGCACGTGTGGCGTCAGCGCTTTGCGGGCGTCCAGTTGCCGGAGCACCCGGGAGCGGCGTTCCACAAGGTCCAGATGGAGCTGCATAACCCGTGGATGCTGGCGATCTATGTGATCGCGATGATCGCGACCTGCTGGCACTTTGCGTATGGCATCTGGCTCTTCGCAGCGAAGTGGGGCATTACGCCGGGCGAAAAGGCCCGCAAGAACTTTGGCTATGTGTGCGCGGCGTTTGGTACGGGCCTTTGCATTCTTGGACTGGTGGGCATGTATGCGTTCATCAACCCGAAGTACGCGAATGCACCGGAAGATGTAATGCCGGAGCAGCCTGCCGTGACGATGTCGGCGCCGGTAGTGCCGGGGGCTACGCAGGCGGGTGGAGTTCGATAGTGCAAACCCTCATGGTGGTGATGACTCTCTGCCTTGCGATTTTGATCGTGAGCGTCATCGCTGATGGACACGTCGCAAACATCATGAGGATTCGAGACGAAGAAGGCAGGCAGATGAGTTTTGCAGATCGCTTCCGATCGCCATTCAAGACACGGAAGCCACCTGCAGCCGATACGAGATTGGGGCAAATCTATCGATTTGCAAACTACGGTATCGCCATTGGCTTGGTTGGCATCGTTGGAAGCTCGATTACGATATGCGTGCTAATCACACGCTAAGAGGTTAGAGAAGATGGCAGCAGCAACACCACGGATTATCGTTGTCGGCGGCGGACTTGCGGGTCTGTCGGCGGTGATCAAGATCGCCGAAGCGGGCGGTAAGGTCGATCTGTTTTCGATCGTGCCGGTGAAGCGTTCGCACTCGGTGTGCGCGCAGGGCGGCATCAACGCGGCGAAGAACCTGAAGGGTGAGGGCGACGACGTTCTCAAGCACTTCGACGACACCATCTATGGTGGCGACTTCCTCGCGAACCAGACGCCGGTGAAGGCCATGACCGCGATGGGCCCGGCGATCATCGATCTGCTGGACCGCATGGGTGTGCCGTTCAACCGCACGCCCGAAGGCCTGTTGGACTTCCGCCGCTTTGGTGGCACGCTGTATAACCGCACCGCGTTTGCGGGTGCGACGACCGGGCAGCAGCTTCTCTACGCGCTTGACGAACAGGTTCGCCGCTTCGAGAGCGAGAACCGCGTCACGAAGTACGAGGGCTGGGAGTTCCTTTCGGCTGTGCTCGACAACAACGGCGTGGCTCGTGGCATCTGCGCGATGGACCTGCGCACGATGGAAGTGAAGACCTTCCCGTGCGATGCGGTGATCGTGGCGACGGGCGGTAATGGCGCGATCTTCGGCAAGTCGACAAATTCGGTGGTGTGCACGGGTTCGGCGCAGTCGGCGCTGTATCAGCAGGGCGCGGCGTATGCGAACGGCGAGTTCATTCAGGTGCATCCGACGGCGATTCCGGGCGAAGACAAGCTGCGCCTGATGTCGGAGTCTGCCCGTGGCGAAGGTGGCCGCGTGTGGGTACCGCGTGACAAGAACGACAAGCGTGCAGCGCAGTCGATCCCTGACAGCGACCGCTGGTACTTCCTGGAAGAGTGGTATCCGAAGTACGGCAACCTTGTTCCCCGAGACGTGGCGACGCGCGCGATCTTCAAGGTGGTGTACGAGCATGGCATGGGCATCGACGGACAGCCGATGGTGTACCTCGACGTCTCGCACCTGTCGCCGGAGCGCCAGCATAAGCTTGAGGGCATTCTCGAAATCTACGAGAAGTTCGTTGGCGATGACCCGCGCAAGGTACCGATGAAGATCTTCCCGGGCATGCACTACACGATGGGCGGCCTGTGGGTGGACTTCGAGCAGCAGACCAACATCCCCGGCGTCTTCGCCGCGGGTGAGGCGGATTACTCGATCCACGGCGCGAACCGTCTGGGTGCCAATTCCCTGCTGAGCTGCATCTACGGCGGCTTTGTGGCGGGGCCGAAGGCGATGGAGTATGCCAAGGGCTTGCCCGCGCAGGAAGGCGACGGCGGGCACGCTGCCGAACTGTTGCGCCAGAAGGGCTACAACGAGATGTTGCTCACCAACCAGGGCAACGAGAATCCGTTCAAGATCTGGCGTGAGCTGGGCGACACGATGACCAAGCACGCGACGATCATTCGCTACAACGCTGGTCTCGATGAAGCGGACGCGAAGATTGTCGAGCTGCTGGAGCGCTACCGCAAGGTAAACCTGAGCGATAAGGGCCAGTGGGCGAACACGTCGTTTGCGTTCACGCGCAATCTGTACAACATGCTGCATCTGGCACGTGTGATCGTTCAGGGTGCACGTCTTCGCGACGAGTCGCGCGGCGCGCATTACAAGCCGGACTTCCAGGAACGCAACGATGAGAAGTTCCTGAAGACGACGAAGGCGTTCTTCGACGGCGAGAAGCCTCGGTTTGAGTACGAGGATGTGGACATTGAGTACATCACGCCGCGGCCGCGCCGCTACGACGCGACGGCCTAGTGATGATGATTGACCCACAGCCGCACCGGATGAGCATGACCGCGATGAGCGGCGCGCTTGCCGTGGGAGCGTTGGTTTGTTATTTGGTTTTCCGATGGTACTCGGGATGGACGGGCGAACGAAAGACGCCGTCACAACCGAAGACCAGGGGCGAAGTGGAAGTACGGGAGCAACGAGATGGCACGGACGATTAAAGTCGAGATCAAGCGTCAGGCAACGCCGGATGCGGCAGCAGTGGTGGAGAAGTTCGAGATCCCCTACCGCCCGGGCATGAACATTACGTCGGTGCTGGGCGAAGTGGCGATGAACCCGGTAACGTGCGAGGGCAAGCCCTCGACGCCGGTGACGTATGACTCGAACTGCCTGGAAGAGATCTGCGGCTCTTGCGCGATGCTGATCAACGGCAAGGCGATGATGGCCTGCTCGGCGTTGGTGGACAAGCTGCAGGGCGGCGACCAGAACAAGACGATCACGCTGGCCCCACTGTCGAAGTTCCCCGTCGTGCGCGATCTTGCGGTCGACCGCTCGGTGCTCTTCGAGAACCTGAAGAAGGTGAAGGCGTGGGTGCCGATCGATGGCACGTATGACCTCGGTGCGGGCGCCAAGCAGGCTCCGCAGGTGCAGGAGCAGCGCTATCCGCTGTCGAACTGCATCTCGTGCACCATCTGCATGGAAGTGTGCCCGCAGTTCAACGATGCGACCGGCTTCGTCGGTGCAGCGTCGATTGCCCAGGCGAAGCTCTTCAATCTTGACCCGGGTGGATCGGTGTTGAAGGAAGAGCGTCTGCGTGCTCTGGCTGGCGATGGCGGCGTGCAGGAGTGCGGCTTTGCGCAGAACTGTGTACAGGCCTGCCCGAAGGGGCTGCCGCTGACGGAGGCGATCTCGGACATGGGCCGCGACGTATTCGTCCAGCAGGTGAAGGACTTCTTTACGCGATAAGAACGATGAAAAGAAAGGGCCGGATGCGATCTGCATCCGGCCCTTTTCTATTGCGTGGCTGCAGCTAGGCGCTGGTCGTGGAGTGGCTCCGCAAGCGGCATGAAGAGGCAGAAAACGGTTCCGCTATGCCCTGCTCTGGTGGAAGAGCGCAGCGTGAGCGAGCCTTGATGTTGTTCGATGAGGGCACGAGCCAGGGCAAGACCAATGCCGTTGCCCTGATCGCCCTTCGTGCTGAAGAAAGGCTCGAAGATGCGCGCGTGGAGTTCAGCCGGGATACCACTTCCATTGTCCGCAATGAGAATGCGAATGCCAGGACGACCGCGGCCCTTCCACTCTCTTGAAGCGTGGAGACGGATACGAATGTGGCCATGCGGCGTCGCGTCTGCAGCGTTGCCAATGAGGTTGATTAGCACCTGGCGCAACTCTCCGTCCTTGCAGAGGACAGCTCCAACGGGGTTCAACTGTTCGTAGGCGAAGCTCGCTCCTGCCGCGTCAATATGTCCGCGCAAAAGCTTGAGCGAAGAGAGGATGAGATCGTCCGGAGAGCAGTGCGAGAGCGCATGGTTTTCGCGGTAGAAGCTTAGCGTCTGGCTGGTAATCTGCGTGACGCGAAGCACCTCCTGCTCGGCAAGGGCAGCGTACTCCTGAATCTCTGCGAGGGTTTGCGAGCCCTGAATGAGGAAGAGCAGATTGCTGACAGCCTCAAGCGGATTGTTGATCTCATGCGCGATGGAAGCGGAGAGTCGCCCAATGACAGCTAGCTTTTCGCTCTGCAGCATGGCCTGTTCGGCCATCTGCTGGCTGGTCTGGGCGGCTGCCAGTGCAAGGTTGTCGTGCCAGAGGACCAGACTTTGGATGGCGATGAGAATGACCACGAGCAGCGCCATCGTGAACGGCGCGTCGAAGAGCCCGGAGCGGAAGCCTTCGAGCAGAGGAAACGCGAGCAGCAGCGGCAGCAGCGTTACGCTGAGCAGCAAAAGACCTTTGCGATTGCCTTCGCCAATGTGCGCGGTCAAGGAGTACAAAGGCTCCTGCCTCGGCAGCAGGAAGAGCGTCGAAAGTTGCACAAAGAGGATGCTGACGGCCGTGGGAATGGCGAAGGAGCGGAACCAGAGAACTTCCGGGAACGGACCGAAGTGGAAGCAATAGGCGACGAGCGTCGAGACCGAGAGGAAGGTTCCACACAGGGTGAGGACCACCGCTACGCGCGGAACGCGACGCACAAAAAAGATAGCCACGGTGGAGAGCAAAAGCGTAAACGCTGTGGCACGGGACATGCGGCCGGCCGGATCGCCGTACTTGTCTGCAGAGACGTGAAGCAGAAACTGATCGATGCCAAGGTTGTGGCCGGTGAGGTACTCCAGTGCGCTGCCAAAGCTGAGAACGAAGGCCACCAGCAAGGCGGCGTAGGCAAGCCGAGCAGCCCACCTGTTCGAGCGAAGATGCAGCAGCACAGCGATGGCTAGAGCCAGGATGCAGCGTGCGGTCGATGGTTTGGTCGTCGCAAACCCCGGAAGCCACGATGCCAGCACGGGATGCCCGACCCACCAGCCAATAAGCGCGAGGAGCGTGATGAGGACAGCCGCAAGCGCAAGGATGCATGCGACGATGCGGGACTCCAACCAGGAGGCCATGCGCGCGTGCAGACGTCGAGCAGGCGGAGCAGGCATTACTGTTCGAATTCGGTACGGCATGTCGCTGGCTCCGGAGACGGCTTAAAACAACGCCGGTGGACGCGGCAGCTACATCTTACAAGCAGAGTTCGCCCGGAGGCTTCGCAAAAAAGATGGGGCGCATCCTACGGAAGTGGGAGTGGATAGGACTGTTGATATCACCCGAGGAGACAAAGTAATGAGTGCCATACAAAAGTCAGTGCAGTTGGTAGACGCACGCCGAATGGTGGACGCGGCAAGAAAGAAGGCCGAAGAGCTAAAGCAGTCCGTGAGCATCGCAGTGGTATGCGCCGGAGGCCACCTGCTGGTGTTCGAACGGATGGAGGGCGCGTGGCTCGCATCCGTCGAACTGGCAGTAGACAAGGCCTGGACAGCCCGGGCTTTTGATGTGGCAACAAAAGATCTGGCGAAAAAGGCGCAGCCGGGCGGGGAGTTTTACGGTGTGACGGGTGGGCGGACGACGCTGCTTACTGGCGGTGTGCCGGTGCTGCAGGATAACGCCGTGGTGGGTGCAATCGGCGTAAGTGGCTGCGCTGCAGCGCAAGAGCAGGAGATTGCAGAGGCTGGCGCTCAGGCATTCTGATAGCTTGTGCGCGAAGTGATTTGCGGGTCTGGTTCTTCTTATCCGAAGCGCTAAACAAGACACGACCCGTCAGCTGAACTGACGGATCGTGAAGACTGCTCTCGTGAAAAGAGTTACTTGGAAAAGATGGTGTTGCTGGAGTTGGTGTTTTCGTTTTTGTGAAGTCGTTCCTGCGCCTTCTTGGCGCCTTCCATGGCGACGCTGTCGATCTTCGTCTCTTCGTTGTCGAGGACATCTTCGTGCTGCGAGGGCAGCTTGCCTACGGGCAGTTCGGTCGTTCCGTTATTGAAGTTCATGGTGTTTACCTCACTCGACTAAGTGTGACGAGAGGAGCAGCTATGGAGTTGTCCGCGATATGCTCAAGCTCAGCGAGGTCTTTTTAGCGTGAGCAACAATCTGGATTGGCAGGATCTGCACTTTTCGTCGCTGGTCATTGATGGCCACGCGGATACACCGCAGCGTTTTGTAGACGAGGGCTGGCACTTCTCCGATGCTTTGGGCGATGGAATGTTGAATCTCGAGAGCGCTCGTACAGGCGGCCTCGGAGCTCAGTTCTTTGCCATCTGGCCGAAGCCCAGCGAGTGGAAGGGACGCTTTGCGCATCGCACGCTGCAGCTTCTCGACGGCGTGTATCAGCAACTGGCCCGGCATAGCGAAGATCTGATGCTGGGAACCTGTGCGGACGACATCGACCGCGCGTATGCAGAGCGCAAGCTGTGCATCCTGCTCGGGCTTGAGGGTGGGCACGCGATTGAAAACAGCCTCGCGTTGCTGCGTTGCTACTATGCGCTGGGCATCCGCTACATGACGCTAACGTGGGCCAACTCAAACGAGTGGGCCGACTCGTCGGGCGACCTCGACGATGAGAGCGTGACGCACCACGGCGGTCTCACGGAGTTCGGGCGCGACGTGATTCGCGAGATGAACAGACTGGGCATGATGGTGGACGTCAGCCACGTCTCCGATGCCACGTTCTGGGACGTGATGCGAACGACGCAGGCACCGATCGTGGCATCGCATTCGAGTGCGCGAGCGCTGGCGAACTCACCACGCAACCTGACCGATGAGCAGTTGAGCGCGATGGCGACCAACGATGGCATGGTGATGGTGAACTTCTATCCCTCCTTCCTCGACGACTGCTGGCGGGATGCGTGGGACGCCAGCGAAGACGAGCGGAAGGCGTTGCATGAAGCAGCCGCCGCACCGTTCCGGGAGCGCGGCGAGCCTGTGCCCTATGTGACCCGGATGCGCGTGGAGCGCGAGTTCTACCGCACGGAGTTTGCCGCACGATGCGAACTGCCCGGCGTGGAGATGCTGCTCGACCACTTCGACCATGTAGCAAAGGTCGCAGGGATCGACCATGTTGGAATTGGTTCTGACTTTGACGGCATCGGACTCGCGCCTGCGGGCATGGAAACGGCAGCGCAGTTGCCCGAAATTACGCGCGGCCTCGTGGCGCGTGGCTACACAGCCGAGCAGGTGAAGAAGGTGCTGGGCGGAAATATGCTGCGCGTGATGAGGGCCGTGGAGAAAACGGCTGTGCGGTAGACGAAACTCAACCGGACACAGGGCTTGTGGGAAGGGAACGCCGAGGCTGCGTGCAGAGCTTGGCTCGAAGCGGAGGAAGGAGTAGCCTTGAGAGCGGAATGATACGTACACGCTTTGCACTGTTTGGATTGGTTGGGGCGATGCTGCTGCTCGCGGTTTCGTGCGTGGCACAAAGCTCGGCGCAGTTGCCGGACGCTCCCAGCACGATGACGCACCAGGAAGCTCCGGCTGCACCGACGGGGCCGACCGTCGTCTTCGACACGACGATGGGTCGGTTGGTCTGCAAGCTCTTCGCCACCGAAGCACCGATAACCAGCGAGAACTTTATCGGCCTGGCAACGGGCACGAAGGAGTGGACCGATCCCGCAACCGGCAAGAAGGTTGACGGCAAGCCGTTCTACGATGGCGTGACGTTTCACCGCGTGATTCCCGGCTTTATGATCCAGGGCGGCGATCGCCTGGGAACAGGCGCGGGCGACGCAGGATACTTCTTCGACAACGAAACCTCCCCTTCCCTGCGCTTCGATGTTCCGGGACGTCTGGCGATGGCAAACTCGGGACCGAACACCAACGGCTCACAGTTCTTCATCACCGAGCAGGCGCACCCGGAGTTGAATGGCTCGTACACCATCTTCGGCCAGTGCGATTCGCACACGGTGCTGCTGGTGGCGTCGATTGCACGCGTGGAACGCAATGCAGAAGACAAGCCGACCACGCCGGTAATCATCAACAAGGTGTCGATTGTGCCGGACGGTCAACCACTGCCGCCCGTCCCCCCGGGACCGCAGAACGTCGTACCGTATGATTCTTCACCAATCAGCCGCCCCCCGGCTGTCGCACATCCGTAAGATGGAAAACGTAGAGTTTCGCAACAACAGAAAGGCAAGATAACTATGTCAACAATTGCTGTGTTCAAGACGACGGAAGGCACGATCAAGTGCAAGCTCTTTACCGCAGAAGCACCCGAGACGGTTGCCAACTTCATCGGCCTTGCAGAAGGCACGAAGGAGTGGAACGCTCCCGGCAAGAAGACCGACAAGCTGTATGACGGTACCATCTTTCACCGCGTGATCCCGGAGTTCATGATCCAGGGCGGCGATCCGATGGGTTCCGGCATGGGCGGCCCCGGCTACAAGTTTGCCGATGAGACCAAGACCTCGACGCAGACCTTCAAGGCTCCGGGCAAGCTGGCTATGGCGAACTCCGGCCCGAATACCAACGGCTCGCAGTTCTTCATCACCGTCACAGACACGAGCTGGCTGACGGGCAAGCACACCATCTTCGGTGAAGTCACCGAGGGCTATGACATCGTCGAGAAGATCTCGAAGGTAAGCCGCGATGGCATGGACCGCCCGAAGACGCCGGTTGTGCTTGAGTCGGTAACGATCGAACGCGACTAGTTGCAAGACGTTCAAAACGACACTGCCCGCTCCTCATGAGGAGCGGGCAGTGTCGTTTGCGCATGAGTTACCGATGGATTGATGCCGATGCTGTGTTTAGAAAGAGCCCGGTCGGAAAAACCTTCAGGCTGAAGTCGCGTTGGTTCAACGCATCGTAGAAGTAATCCTGATCGTTGTTGGGCACATGGGCGAGCCTGTCGATGGCGTGCAAGGCGTGTTCGTCTGCGTTCCATACAGGCTGAAAGCCGAAGCGTACAAAGAGCAGCACTGCGGCAACGCTCAGAACCATCGAAGCGCCAGCAGCCCAAGCCGCCAACGCGCGCCCTGCCATACAGGCAAGCACGATGCCCAGCGCACTGAAGATCTGGAAGATTCGAGCACCGGGGTCAGAGATTCCGAGAATCACGCTCGGCAGTAACAGGTAGAACGGCACCATGCTGAGGATCGCCAACCAGAGAAAGCGGTCCGCCGTACACTGAGCGAACGACCGTCGGGCGGCGCGAACAGCAAGAAGCAGCAGGATGCCGATGAGCAGAACGTTCGCGCACAGCAGCACCGCAAAGCCAGCCTTGCCCAGCCAGATGGAGTCCGCAGACAGTGGGTTTACCAAGCCAAAGGACTTCAGGCAGGAGTTCACTTTGAACGCCCAGAAGAGGCGCGACAGGTACGGTGCAGCGTCCTGCATTCCGGTGTCACCATCAGCGTTGCGTGCAACCAGGTAGCGGCCGAGCACATACCAGATCGTCATCGCAAAGGCTGGAACAGCCACCCAGAGCGTACGCCAGCGCTCCGTTTGCCAGACGTACAGCAGCAACAGCAGGCAGCAGAACGCGAAGGGCACCATGTGCGTGAAGAACGCGAGCAGCAGCAACCCGGCAACAGGCAGATCGCCACGAGCAACGCCTTGAGCGCGACGCAGCAATAGCGCAGCCAGCAGCAGAACCCAGCAGAGGCCAAGCTGGAAGTTGAGGAAGCCGTACCAAAGATTCACGTTCAGAAAGACAGCTCCGGGAACGATGATCCAGACAGCAGGATGCGCTCCCACAGCACGCACCAGAGAACGAAGGCAGAAGAAAGCCACAAGGAACTGCAGACATAGCCATGTCTTCACAGCGACGACCCATGGCAGGCATAAGGCCAGCAGTGCCATGCCGACAGTGTTTGCACTGTTGGGCACGGGGTATTGCTTCAGCAGGTGTGCCGGATCAGGAACACCGAGAAGATGGTTGTGCAGCAGAACGCCCTGATAGGTCCAGTTACTGAAGTCCGTAAAGCTGGGCGGGGTTCGATGCGCAAACAGGATAACGGCGTAGACGAGGAAAAGTCCGGCCGCAAAGAGCTCTGTAACTCTGCTGGAATTCAGTGATGCTGGACGCATCCCCCTACGCTACGCGATGTCTCTGCTCCTGCAAAGCCTATTGCACAAGGTAGTTGACACTAGAGCTATGCAGCGTCACTCACCGTCACTACGCCGCGCGTAAGATGGCGTCATGCGGAAGATATGGCTTAGCCTGCTGACGATCGCGCTCGCAACGTGCGCTGTGGCCTCGGCAGAAACAGTAGCTTCTCTGGGACAGCCGACAGCGTATGTAAACGACTACGCAAACGTTCTTTCCTCGCAGGCAAAAGAGGAGGACGAAGCTCTTTGCCGCGAGGTACATGACAAAACGCATGCGCAGATATTTGTCGCCACCGTAAAAACGCTTGATGGCACAGACGTCGACCAGTATGCGAACGACCTCTTCCACACATGGAAGATCGGAGAGAAGAAGACGGATCGTGGCGTCCTGATCCTGCTCGCCACAAACGACCACAAGTACCGCATCGAGGTGGGCTATGGGCTTGAAGGCGCACTGAACGATGCGAAGGCCGGAGACATCGGCCGCAGCATGGTGCCTGCCCTTCGTGCGCGCGACTATGACAGTGCCGTGGCGAAGAGCCTTGTGCAAGTCGCCGAGACGATCGCCGCCGACGCCAAGGTAACGCTGCAGGATCAACCTCAGGCGGCCAATCCCGATGGCCTCGCACCGCCGGAGCGAAGTGCCACCCATCCCAGGCTCGCCATGCTGGGCGGCGTGCTCGGAGTCCTCCTTGTGTTTGGGCTTATCGGCGGCACCTTTATTTTTCTCTTTTTCGTGATCCGCGCCCTCCTGCGTGCTGCACGCAAGGGGCCTCGTGGCGGGTCGAGCGGAGGCGGATCGAGCGCCGTGGGGTGGAGTTCCTGGAGCGACTCGTCCAGTTCGAGCAGCGATAGTGGCAGCAGTTTCAGCGGCGGAGACGGTGGAGACTCCGGCGGCGGTGGAGCGAGCGGAGATTGGTAAACAGGAAAGGCCGCCCGAAGGCGGCCTTTCTCCTTGCTTGCAGTATTGCTTAGGCAACGCCGATGACGGTGCAGAGTTCCTTCACCGCTTCAGCCGATTTGTTGAGAGCAGCCTGCTCTTCCTCCGTCAGCTTGATCTCGATGATCTTCTCGAGGCCCTTGGCGCCGAGCTTGCACGGCACACCAACGTAAAGGCCGCTGATGCCGTACTCACCCTGCAGATACGCTGCGCAAGGCAGAATCTTCTTCTTGTCCTTCAGGATCGCTTCAACCATCTCCACCGCCGAGGCCGAGGGAGCGTAGTACGCCGAGCCGGTCTTCAGATGCTTGACGATCTCTGCACCGCCGTTGGCAGTGCGGGCCTCGAGCTCCTTCAGGCGAGCGGGCTCGATCAGTTCGGTGATCGGGATGCCAGCAACCGTTGAGTAACGCGAGAGCGGCACCATGGTGTCGCCATGACCGCCGAGCACGAAGGCCGTAACGTTCTCTACGGAGACTTCGAGCTCTTCTGCGATGAAGGTGCGGAAGCGGGCGGAGTCCAGCACGCCAGCCATGCCGAGCACGCGCTCACGCGGCAGGCCGAGCTTCTTGAACGCGGTCTGCGCCATGGCGTCGAGCGGGTTCGAAACGATGATGAAGATGGCGTTGGGCGAAGCGGCGAGTGCCTTCTCCGCAACCTGGCTCATGATGCCGAAGTTGGTGTTCAACAAGTCGTCGCGGCTCATGCCGGGCTTGCGAGCAATGCCTGCAGTGATGACGACGATGTCCGAGTTTGCCGTGTCCGCATAGTCGTTGGTTCCAACGATGGCAACGTCGCGCTTCTCCACCTGCATGGCCTGCAAAAGGTCGAGGGCCTTACCCTGCGGCACGCCTTCGATCACATCGATAAGGACGACGTCTGCGAGTTCCTTAGCCGCGATCCAGTGGGCGGCAGTTGCGCCGACGTTGCCGGCGCCAATGACTGTAACTTTCTTGCGCTTCATGGTGTTTGCTATCTCCAAAAAGGATTGAGCTTGGCGTCCGAAGACCGTCTGGCTCACGGGCTTGATGATACGCCGTAGCGGTGTGCTTTGGCCGATATCGGCATGTTATGCGCGGATATCGGCCAGCCAACGCTCTCAGCCAGCCGCGAGAACACGTGCGAAGACTTTGTCGATGTTTGCAAGCTGACGCGTGTAGTCAAACGCGTGGTCGATCGTTTCCTTGTTCAGCTTCGCCGAGATCACGGGGTCAGCGTAGATGAGTTCGCGGAAGTTCTTGCCGTTCTCCCACGCGTCCATCGCGTGCGTCTGAACGGTCTTGTAAGCGTCCTCGCGGGTAAGTCCGGACTGCGCAAGCTCGAGCAGAAGCTGGCCCGAGAAAACGAGGCCGCCAGTAAGCTCGAGATTCTTCATCATGCGCTCGGGATAGACAAGCAGGTTCTCAATCAGAGTCGCCGTCTTCTGCAGCAAATAGTCGGTCAGCGTCGAGGAGTCTGCCAGCACAACACGCTCTGCCGACGAGTGCGAGATGTCACGCTCGTGCCAGAGAGCCACATCCTCAAAGCCAACCTGGGCGTTCGCACGAACGACACGGGCGAGACCCGAGATCTGCTCGCAGGTGATCGGGTTGCGCTTGTGCGGCATTGCCGACGAACCCTTCTGCCCCTTGGAGAAGAACTCCTCTGCCTCCCGAACTTCCGTGCGCTGCAGGTGGCGAATCTCGGTAGCGATCTTGTCCAGCGAGGAGGTGATCGTCGCGAGCGTGGCCAGGAAGTGAGCATGGCGGTCACGCGAAAGCACCTGCGTAGAGACCAGCGCGGGCTCAAGGTTCAGACCGGCGAGGATCGCGGCTTCGTGCTCCGGCTGCAGGTGGCCAAAGCTGCCGACGGCGCCTGAGAGCTTACCCACGCGGAGATCTTCTGCAGCGAGGTCGAAGCGCCGTAGGTTGCGACCCATCTCCGAGTACCAAAGCAGCATCTTCATGCCAAACGTCGTCGGCTCGGCGTGCACCCCGTGCGTGCGGCCGATCGTCGGCGTGTGCTGGAACTCGATCGCGCGGGTCTTCAAGGCCTCACGCAGACGGACGATTCCAGCACGGATGAGCACAGAAGCTTCTACGAGCGCGAGCGCCTGCGCGGTGTCGACCACGTCGGTCGAGGTCAGCCCGAAGTGCAGCCAGCGCGCAGCGTCAGAGCCTGCAGCTTGCACCGTCTCGGCAACCGAGGTGGTGAAGGCGAGCACGTCGTGGCGCGTCGTCTTTTCAATTTCGTTGATGCGATCTACGGTGAAACCGGCATGCTGGCGGAGTTCGCGAGCAGCCTCTGTGGGAACGAGTCCCGCTACGGCAAGAGCATCCGTGGCAGCCAGTTCAACCTGCAGCCAACGCGAGAACTTCGCCTGTTCAGACCAAAGATCGGCCATAACCGGGCGGCTATATCGAGAAATCATGCTAACTCCGACAAAAGATAGGGTTAGGCGTCAAAATGGGTATGCCTTCAACGCTCGCCACCTGCTAGTGTATTCGGATATCGCGATACCTACCTGTGGAGCTATCTGAGTGTGGGCCGAGGAGCGTCAAACCACGTCGGAATGCGATATAATAAAGAATGAGCGAGGATTTTATGAGCAACGACACGAACGAGCTGTCTGCTGCCTTTGCGCCGTACCTGCAGGATCTGGCCGCATTTCGTTTTCAACTACGTAAGTTCCTGTCTTTCAGCGAAGTAGCTACGGAGCGTACGGGCATTCAGGCGCAGCAGTACCAGCTGATGCAGGTGATCGCCTCCCTGCCTTCCGATCAGCAGTCGTCGATTACCTATCTGGCAGAACGCATGGTGCTGCGCCACAACTCCACCGTGGAGTTGGTCGACCGCGCCGAGCGCGCAGGTCTGGTGGAGCGTCGCAACGATGCCAAGGACCTTCGTCGGTCGCTGGTTGTGTTGACGCCGAAGGGCGACGAAATTCTGCGGGCCCTGATCGCAGAACACATGCAGGAAGTGAAGCGCGTTGGACCTGAGCTGATCCACGCATTGCAAGAACTTATTAACTCGGAGACGGAGTGACCCCTACAGCAGCTGCCCGATTACGCGATTACACGGCCGATAGTCGCATCTTGTATGTGAGTGCTTTGGCCGCAGCCCTTGGAGCAATTGCTGCTGCTGCCGCATGGGCTTTGCTGATGCTGATCGCATTAGCCACCAACCTGTTCTACTTCCGCCACTGGAGCTTTGTCGATCACGATCCGTGGCAGGCCACCATGCACTGGTGGAACATCTTCATCCCCGTTATTGGCGGGTTGATCGTAGGTGTGATCGCGCGCTATCTGGCGCCTCAGGTTCGCGGACACGGTATGCCGGAAGCCGTAGAGACAATCGTCTTTGGCGGCGGTAAGGTTCGCCCTCGCGTTGCCGTTCTTAAGCCAATCGCAACAGCTATCGCCATCGGTTCCGGTGGCCCGTTCGGTGCAGAAGGTCCGGTGATCGTGACCGGCGGGGCGATCGGTTCCGTACTCGGCCAGTTGCTGCCGATGACAGACTCTGAACGAACCGTACTGATGGTGGCTGGCGCGTCCGCAGGCATGGCCGCGACGTTCAACTGCCCGATGGCTGCGATCCTTCTTGCCGTTGAAATTCTGCTCTTCGAGTGGAAGCCTCGCTCCATCGTCCCTGTTGCCATCGCCTGCGTTACAGCAGGTGCGGTTCGCCGTCTGTTGCTCGGCCCTGCCGCGTTGTTTGCCATGCTGCCGTCCACCAAGCCCGTGCATCATCAGCAGATGCTGGGCGCGTTGCTCATCGGCATCGTGGCTGCGTTCTTCGCAGCGTTCCTCAGCAAAGCGATCAGCTTCAGCGAGCACATGTTCCACAAGCTTCCCTTCCACTGGATGTGGTGGCCTGCAATCGGTGGCCTGGGCGTCGGTATCGGCGGCCTGATCTTCCCTGAAGCACTGGGTGTCGGTTACAGCACGCTGCAGGTAATGATCACGAACGGACGCTTCACGGCATGGCACATCCTGCTGGGCGTACTCATCATCAAGACGCTGGTGTGGGTCTTTGCGCTGGGCTCGGAAACCGCCGGCGGTATTCTCGCTCCCTTGCTTCTGCTGGGTGGAGCGATGGGGGCAACCCTCGGCCACGCGATGCCGACGATGTCGGCTGGCTCGTGGGTCGTCGTCGGCATGACCTCAACGCTTACCGCTGCAATCGGCTGCCCGCTGACCTCTGCGATGCTGGCGCTTGAGCTGACACGCAACGCCGGGCTCATGCTGCCTGTGCTGCTGGCCTGCATGGCGGCGTACGCCCTGAGCGTACTCATTCAACCTCGCTCGATGCTGACCGAAGCACTAAGCGCCAAGGGCCTGCATCTGAGCCGCGAGTTCAGCGTCGACCCTCTGGAAACGATGCTCGTCTCGCAGGCGATGCACACCAGCGTCTTCGCCATGAACCAGGACGCTCGCGTACAGGACGCCATCGACTGGATGAAGACGATGGAAGAGCGTGGCGGCACCGCCTGGTCCCACTGGCAGCGCATCTTCCCGCTGGTCGATACAGAGGGCAAGCTCTGCGGCGTGTTGACGCGCTCGCAGATGCTGCACGCGGCAAACGCGGGCGATCCGCAAGCACCGCTGCTGCAGTTCGGTCAGACGGAAGCCCAGGTAATCTCGCCGTTCCATACGCTGAAGGCCTGCGCCGCAGCCATGGCATCGTCGAAGCTAACGGCGTACCCGGTCGTCTCCAGCGACGGCAAACTGCTCGGCGTGATGACCATCGACGATCTGTTGAAGGGTCGCCAGCAGCAGTCGCATCGCGAGAACTCTCGTGCTCGCGTCCTGCGTTTGCGCTGGCCGTTCGGCAGCCACGAACCCATCGTCGAAGGCGCGGCTACGGTTGTTCCCGCCTCGCGTCCGATCGATGACAGGGCCGCCGCCGAAGCCGCTGCCGATGATGAACTGATCGGGCACTAGAAACTGCTTTGGGCAAACAGAAAGGGCACGGCTCACGCCGTGCCCTTTCTCATTTTCGTCACGCGCTATGCGATTACTTGTTTCCAACACCAAAAAGTTCAGACATCTCCTCATGCAGGAAGCCCTGCCCCGGACGATAGGGCTGCACCCATTTGCCGTCGATCACAAACTGAGGAATACCACGCTTGCCGGTCTGCGCGATCACTTCGTCGGCGGCTCCCGGTGTAGTCTCGATGTCGATCTCGCGATACGGAATATTGTTCGTGTCGAGAAATTGCTTGGCCACGCGGCAGTCACGGCACCAGTCAGCGGAGTACACAAGAAGTTCCATCCCTCTATTGTCTCGCAGATGAGCTTTCGGCGTCACTGCTCGTGATAGTTCCGGATCAGTCCCCCATCAATGAAGTACGTGGAACCAGTGACATACGCCGCATCGTCGCTTGCAAGGAACGCGGCAACTCCGGCAACCTCCTCCGGCTTGCCAAGCCTGCCCAGCGGAATGTTACGCAGTAAAGCCTTCATTTCGGTTGGGTTGTTGAGCAGCGAGTCATTGATCGGCGTAGCGATCGCTCCGGGCGCAATGTTGTTGATGGTGATGTTGTACGGACCAAGCTCAACAGCAAGATCGCGCATCAGCATTCGCATACCGCCCTTTGACGCGCAGTAGGTTGCGAACTTCGGGAAGACCATATCTTCATGCACCGACGAGATATTCACGACCCGCCCCGGACGCTTGGCATCGCGAAGCTTGCGTACAAAGGCCTGCGTCAGGAAGAACGCCCCCTTGAGATTCACGTTGAGCACCATATCGAAGTCGGCCTCGGTCACATCGCAAAACTCAGCCTCCTTCTCCACGCCCGCGTTGTTGACGAGGATGTCGCAGGAACCGAGCTGAGCCCACGCCTGCTGGACGAGGTTCGCTGTGTCCGCCAATTTCGAGACGTCTGCCTGCACAAGGATCGCCTTGCTGCCTGCTGCCGCAACCCGGTCCGCCGTGTCCTGCGCCTCATCCTTGTGATTGCGAAAATCAACAACAATCGAGGCACCTTCAGAGGCCAGACGAACAGCAATGGCCTTGCCAATGCCTGAACCCGAACCTGTGACGACTGCAACCTTGCGATCGAGACGACGTGACATTAGCGACTTCCCTTCTTCGTCGTCTTTTTGGCGACCTTTTTTGTTGAGCTTGATTTGGCAGAAGTCTTCTTCGCCGTTTTCTTTACGGTCTTTTTTACCGTCTTCTTCGCAGACTCCCGAGGAGACTTGCCTTCCTTCTCCCGCAAAATATCCTTTGCTTTTTCAAGCGTCTTCGTCCTCTCCGACGAAAGATTTTTGCCGCCTCTGTTCTCGTAAAAGGAGAGCATCTGCATCGCCTGACCAGGGCCTTTCGGAGAAACGGACTTCTTCGACAATCCCTCAGCGATGGTCTTCGCAGACTTCTTAAAAAGTCCTGGACCCGGCTTTGTCGAGTCTGTCGTCACCTTTGCCGACCATCGTTTCGCAGGCGGCGTTGTTGATCGTTTTGCTGACTTCTTCGGAGCTTTCTTCGTTGAACTCTTCTTTGCCGCTTTCCCCGTTGCCATCGGATACACCTTTCCATCGCTCACAGGTTGTGATGCGATTTCCGGAGACGATGGCTAATTACGTTTTGTGAAGCGTCGGGAACCTGTTTCTAACAGCAAACCCGGAGCGGGAGAATTGGAGCGAAATTTCGATTACGCCAGCTTTCCGCTGTTGCGACGCGATCGAAAAAACGTTGTGAGCATCCTGCTGCACTCCGCTGCGAGAACGTCCGCTGTCACCTCAATACGATGGTTCAGAGCGCCATGATTAAGCGCCTGCATCACGGAGCCATCGGCACCAGCCTTCGGATCACGTGCCGCGTACACGAGGCGCGCGATGCGTGCATGGGTCATCGCTCCGGCACACATCACGCAAGGCTCCAGCGTACAGACAAGCGTGCATCCGGTAAGCCGATAGTTCGCCAAATGCGCTGCAGCCGCGCGCATCGCGACAATCTCGGCATGGGCTGTTGGGTCATTCTGTCGAATGACCTGGTTGTTGCCGCGGCCGATAATCTCGCCTTCCGCCGAAAGCACGATGGCCCCGACAGGGACTTCGCCCGCTGCTTCAGCAGCGCGGGCGTCGTCCATAGCGAGGCGCATCAGAGATTCATCGTCGAGCATTTCATCCTGCAAAGGCATCGAGATGATTGTAGTTAGTTTGCCGGTGCAGGCGGAGGATTCGGGATCAGCCTGCCGTGGTGATACACCGCTGCGATGTGCTCCGTGTTGTGAATGTTCGCGAGCGGGTTCGCCGTGAGAACGATGAAGTCTGCGGAGTACTCCGGCTTCAACTCACCAACACGCAGCGTTGGATTGAGCTTGTGAATGAACTTGCCTGTGGTGCCAGTGCCCAGCGTAATCGCCTGCAGCGGCGTCAGGCCAGAGGCGACAAGATCCTGCAGTTCGCGATGCTCGCTGAAGCCGGGGATGCGGCCAGGAGTGGCACCCGAGTCGGTCCCCAAAGCGACAGGGATGCCCGCGTCATAGACGCGCTTGAGGTTCGCGCGCGCCATCGCCTCGTCCTTCTCATGCTGCGGCGTCAGAGGAGCAGCAAGCGTCTTGCTCGCATAGTCGGGCGCCTCCAGCGTGGCAAGAAGATCGGGGCCCGCAGCGGCACGGAAGAACGGGCTCTTCAGCAACGCCGGATCTTTGGCGTACAGATAGAACGCTTCATCAAGCGCCAGCGTAGGAATGTACCAGGTACCGTGCTGCTTCATCGCTGCGATCAACGCCGGGTCGATGGGCTGGTCGCGAACCGAGTGAGCGAGAAGGTCGATGCCATCGGCAACCAGCTTCTTCGCGTCCGCAATGTAGTAGACGTGGGCCGCGATGGGCAGGTGGTCCTTGTGCGCTTCATCGATAGCCGCAGCATAGATCGCGGGGTCCATCTTCGGAACCTTGTTGTAGAAGTTGTCGACCCAGACCTTCACGATATCCGTGTGGTGCGCGGCGTACGCGTCAACGTCCTTGCGGGCTTCTTCCGGCGTTGACGGACGATCAACTTGTCCCGGCGCAGTCTTGAACGGTGGTGCGCCGTTGGGCACGCCGATGCCACGGCCAGCGGTCAGCAGCGTAGCTCCACCGAGCTTGCCTTCGTGCTGCTCTTCACGCAGCGTGTAAACCAGGTCCGTATTCAGGCCGAGCGAAGTCACCGTCGTGACGCCGAAACGTTCGAACTGATCGAGTGAAGCCGTAACGTTGGCGCGGTTGTACGCATCCGGCGAAGGCGTTGCGTTGTTCAACAGCACGCCAAGATGCGAGTGTGCGGAGATGAGGCCCGGGATAATGAACTTGCCCGTGCAATCGACGACCTTTGTCGGGGCATGGCTGCGGGCCTTGCCCGTGGGAGCAACCGAGACAACGACGCCATCACGAATCGTGAGATCGACGTGCTGCTGCGCGGGCGCGCCGGTGCCGTCAACGAGTGTGGCGTTGCGGAAGAGAGTGGTTTGCTGGGCGGCTGCGGTAGAGGCGACGAGAGCGACGGAGAGAGCGAGATGTCGGGCACGCATATGCTCTTAGCATGCGCCCAAACTACTCGAGATGCGAGCCCGCCTCGGCGTCGAGCGCGAGCAGAAAGCTGCGCAATGCAGCAATACGCGGAGCGGCAAGAGCACGCGTAGCCTCGAGCCGAATCTGCTGCGGCAACGTATCCAGCACCCGCTGAAGGCTGCGGCTCGCATCGGTAAAGCGATGAAAACGCGTGTCCGAACCAAGCTTTGCCGCTGTACGAAGAACGCCGATCGCGCCGAGCTGCTCAAGGATGTCAGCATCGCGAAGCACGATGGCTTCGGGCGAAGTAGGCGTATCGTGCGGCTGGTGCTGCTCGATAACTTCTATGACTGCGGTCAGTTTTTCCGATGGAAAACCGACGTCTGCAAGGATGCGCGGAGCCTGCTCGCGCACATACGCGACATGGTCCCACTGCTTCAGCTGCTCGGGTGACTCGGGCCGATGCCCGATGAAGACGCCGAGATCATGTAGGAACGCCGCCGCGAAGAGCACGTCATCATCCACCACGAGTTGCTCTGCGGCAACAATCTGCTGCGTGAGCGCATAAAGCCGCGGCTGATGGCCGTACTTGTGCGCGGGGTTCGCTTGCTCGCGAAGGTACGCGACGAGTGCGGGACGAAACTCTTCAGGCATAAGTTCTCTGCTCGATCCAGTGGCGAAACGTCGTCAGTATGGCATCGAGGCTGGAGCCTGCCCCCTTGAAGAGACCGTTGGCCACGCTTGCCGAAAGCCAACCCGCTTCATCGCTGCGCGTGTTCGCCAACGTAACGTCAAGCGCGCGCTGGCCGGTGTCGATAACCACCATCCAGCCGCCGGTCTCCAGTGTTTCGATGGTGACCACAGCATGATGCTGCGCCTGCCAGCGTTCAAGCCAGTCGAGATTGGTGGAGATTTCACTCATGCGTTATCTCTGCGCGGAGCAGCAAGCTTCACTCCGAAGGACAACTATAAATGGAACGCCTTACGAGCCCGAACTCTACGCGCCGCGCACCTGCGGTTTGGCAGCAGGGCCGAAGAACTTGGCAATCTCAGCCGCAAGTGCGCGAAGCTTCGGCTGCCGCGTGGCAAGGGCTGCATCATCAAGCTCGAACGCTCCCTGCCAGATGCCCGACAGAACCGGCTCGATGCGCTCGGCAGTAAGCTCCGCGATCGTCCATGTGCTGAGCAATTCGTGAATCTCTTCAGCCTCGATCTCGTACTCGTCCCCCGGAGCGCCTTCGGCAAGGAAGCCTTCGACGTCAATGGTGGCTACGATTTCGTTAATGGATTCGAGGTCAGGCGGCGGTGGCCAGGGCTTGCTCATAGAACGGAGGAACTCCTGATAAAAGTTGCTACGGGTTGAGTACTTCGATCTGCTTCAGATACTCGGGCGAGAGTGTGTGCTTCTGCGTCGCAACGGGGAGCAACGTGGGATAGAACTGCACGAACGTCGTCTCCACGGCAGCGTGCTGCTCATGGCAGCTATAGCAGTCGGCCGTGGTGGGAACAACCTTTGCCGCAGCCGCCCCGGCATCCGCTTCATAAAAGCGCCACGCGCCTTTGTCCTTCACGTGGATCTCAAGCCCCATCACATCAGCGGACTGCGTATGGCCGCGCTTGTTGATCGAGACCGGGCTGTCAGCTCCACGCACTTCGAGGATAAACGTCGTCTGCTCCGGCCATCTCCCCGTCGCCAGGAAGGCACGATATGACTCGGGGTTGACGAAGACATTGTCAAAGCGATGATGCGCAGGATCGGCGCCCACCGCGTACGACATATCCATACCGGAAGTAAGGAAGATCCACTCGCGATACTGCTGCGGCACAACAAGATCCTTCTTGGCGGTGTAGGCAGGCGCGTTCGTCGTCTTCTCCGCCGCATTGACAGCAGTTGGAACGGCAAAGAGCGCGAGGCAAAGAAAAGCTGCGGCTGGTTTCAGCATGGAGCATTCATCCTTTTCGAACGAGGCAATGTTGCTAGTACGCAGCCGCAGCCGAGTTGGTTCCGTTGCAGAAGCCTAAGCAGGCTCCTGCTGCGAGAGGCAATGCAGCGCACCGAGGCCCCAGATCAGATCGGTGCAGTTGATCCCCGTAACCTTATGCTTCGGGAAGCACTCTGCAAGGGTGTTCAGCGCGATGCGATCGTTGGGATCGTTGAACGTCGGCACAATCACAAGCCCGTTCGCGATGTAGAAGTTCGCATAGCTCGCGGGCAGGCGTTCCCCTTCAAAGACCACCGGCGCGGGCATGGGCAGCGTCTTGATCTCGAACGGACGCTTGCTCAGGTTGCGTGCAGACTTCAAGCGGTCGAGGTTCTCCGCCAGCGGCTCGTGGTTTTCGTCGCTCTTGTTCGCCTCAATTGCCGTCAGGATCGTGTTCTTGCCGACGAAACGTGTGATGTCATCGACATGGCCATGCGTGTCATCGCCTGCACAGCCGCGGTTCATCCACAACACCTTCTCGACGCCGAGGTACTGCTGAAACGCAGCCTCAAGCTGCTCCTTCGTCACGCCGGGGTTGCGCTGCTGAACGTCCGAGAGCAGACACTCTTCCGTGGTGATGAGGATGCCTTCACCATTGGTATCAATCGATCCACCTTCGAGCACGAGACGCTGCTTCTTGCCGTTCGCCAGCGTGATCTCGGGCTGCACGGAGCTCATCTTGTGCAGCTTCGCCACGCGCGACGGAATCTTGTCATCGTTCTTCCAGTTCGGATACTTCGCCCAGGCATTGAAGCGCCAGTCCGTGATCTGCCGTTCGCCAGCAGCGTTCTTCACGAAGATCGGGCCGGAGTCACGCAGCCAAATGCGATCCGTCGGCCACTGGTGAAAGTGAATGCGCTCAAGCGTCGCGTGCTGCCGCGTCAGAATCGTACGAGCGCGCTTCTCTGCGGCAGCATCGTTGACGAGCAGATGCACATCTTCGACCGCAGAGAGCAGGCGAACGATCTCGGCATAGACCCACGGAATCGGCTGAAACTTGCCAGGCCAGTCCTCCGCATTGTGGGGCCAGGCGATCCAGGTAGCGGCGTGCGGAGCCCACTCTGCGGGCATACGGAAGGTGACGGGTTGAGAGCTCATGCTTCGATCATTTTAGTGGGCAAATGTGAAAATAGAGCATGGGCCCTTTTCGTTGCTGGCAATGGTTGATTTGCACCGTCCTCCTACTAGGCTGCACGAGCGCCATGCACTCGCAGACGTCAACGATCGACAGCGACCATGATGGCTTGCCCGACGCACTCGAGCAGCAGTTGCTGGAGCAGTTTCTTCCATCGTTTTCGATCGGTCAGCATGAGTGCGCCGGTCTGCCAGCGGAGTTCACTCCGGGCATCGTCTCCCCGAAACCACTGGCCGAAGACGGTACCATCTACGGCCAGGCGTTCCTCGCAAAGCATTCCACCCCCGAGCACCCTCTCGTGGAGTTGCACTTCTACCACCTCTGGGCCAAAGACTGCGGCGCACGCGGCCACACCCTCGACACCGAGCACGTCGCCGCCCTCGTAGAAGCCTCTTCGCCAGACAGAAATAAAGCGAAGTGGACGGCAGAGTACTGGTACGCTGCCGCGCATGAGAACACCGTCTGCGAAGTCAGCCAGATCGCTCGCGCGTCCACGCTGAAGGCAGAACATCACGGCGCAAAGGTCTGGGTATCTCCGGGAAAACACGCGTCGTTCCTGAATGAAACGCTCTGCAAAGCCGGTTGCGGCGCAGACCATTGCGAAGACATGACGCCCATGAAGGTGACGCAACTCATCAATCTGGGAGAGATCAAGCACCCGATGAATGGATCGACGTTCATCGCTTCCACCGCATGGCCGCTTGAGACCAAGATGTCGACGACGAACTTTGCGGATGAACCGATTGCGAGGCTCGACGCCATGCCCGAAAACGACATCGCCTGGTATCTCCCCGGCAAGCATCCCGCCCAGGGCGTCATCGCCGTAAGCGGAACGACCGCCGGAGCGATTGCCTTAGGTGGTGACGACACCGGTGCGGCACTCTCGCTCGCCGACGACAAAACCAGCAACGCGCTTGGCACCAGCTATCACAAGACCAAACACGCCCTGGGCCTTTCGATGAAGAACGTCGGCAAAGCGCTGCGAATGTCATCTGGAGACAAGAAGGACCCCGCCACGCCGTAGCGAGATCCTCCGATTGGAAGCCTTAGTCCAGGAAGCGGCTGGTGATGCCGCCGTAGGCGTCGATGCGGCGATCGCGCAGGAACGGCCAGTGCTGACGCGTAATCTCCACTTCCTTCGCATCAAGGTCAGCGTAGAGAATCTCTTCCTTGTCGTGCGACGCCTTGGCGAGGATACGGCCGAAGGGATCAGCGATGAAGCTGCCGCCCCAGAACTCGAGGCCTGCGCCTTCGGGCCCCTTCATCATCACGCCGTTATGCTCCACATCGCCGTGCTCGTGGCCCACGCGGTTCACCGCGCAGACGAACACGCCGTTTGCGATCGCGTGCGAACGCTGAATCGTCTGCCACGCGTCGTACTGGCGCTCGCCATACTCTTCCTTCTCGCTGGGATGCCAGCCAATGGCCGTCGGGAAAAACAGCGTCTCCGCGCCCTTCAGCGCGGTAACGCGAGCGCCCTCGGGATACCACTGATCCCAGCACACGAGCGTGCCAATCGGACCAGCCGAAGTGCGCTGCGCCATGAAGCCAAGGTCGCCCGGCGTGAAGTAAAACTTCTCGTAATAAAGCGGATCGTCCGGGATATGCATCTTGCGATACACCGACGAAAGGCAGTCCTGGTTGGGGCTTGCGTGGTCAAGGATCGCCGCCGTGTTGTGATACAGCCCCGGAGCGCGACGTTCAAAGAGGCTCGCCACAACAACGAGCTTGTACTCGCGAACCACTTCGGCAAGCGCCGCAGTGGACGGCCCCGGAATGGCCTCGGTAATGTCAAAGAGCGCGTGGTCTTCGCGCTGGCAGAAGTACTGCGCACGGAAGAGCTCCGGCAGGCAGATGAGGGTTGCGCCATTTTGCGCGGCTTCGCGCACGCGGGCGACGGCCTTCGCCAGGTTCGCCTCGGTGGAGGCCTCACACGACATCTGAATCAATGCAACTCGGGTAGTTTTCGCAGCCATTCTTCTTCCCTGCTCCTTACGTGGTCTTCCTTCAAACAAATCAAAAGCGCCAACGGTTTTCGTCAGCGCCATTGCTCATACTGCCCCTGCGCTTCGGGTTACTTCGCGTCGTCACGCAGCAGAATCGCTGCAACGATCGTCGTAGTCCAACGACCGTTTTTGTCGCCAACCGCCGACTGCGTTACGTTCGCCGTACGCACAATCCTGTTCGAGATCCTGTAGATCTCTTTCTTCTCATCCCAGCTCTTGTCAGGGTCAAAGTCGACGTCGAGCGTGGTGGCAAGCATCTCTGCGGCAAGCTCTTCTGCATAATCTCCAACCTGCTCCTCGGTTTCGCCGAAGGCGTGATGTTCGGAGAGGTAGCCGAAGGCGTTCTGGTCCGTCGGGATCGCCACGCCGATGGAGCTGACCGCAAGACGTTGCGGCTCGCGCGTGGCACTCTCTGCAACAACGGCGAAAACAGCATCGCCCGGAGGAAGACGCTTCAGACCTTCTTTCCGGGTCAGCAGCCTGCAGTTGGGTGGAAAGGTCGACGAAACCCGGACAAGGTTTTCTGCAGCAATGCCAGCGTCGCCGAGCGCCATCTCAAAGGAGGTGAGCCGGTCCTTGTGCTTGCCGACACCCTTCGTAAAGAAGAGGCTCGTGGGAACCATGTTCTTGCCCAGGACTGAACCCTCCCCAGGGATTGCCGCAGCCTTTGGCTGGGCAGCATTTGGCTGGACTTCCACGCAAAACTAGCGTTATGCCCAGAGAAAAGTATCCCACGTTTTGACTCCGGCCGCATGATCGGAGCATGAAGATCGCGGCATCGTTTCTCCGGCAAAAAGCACGGCCTCCGATCTGCGGGCTTTCTCTCCGCAAATGCTTGCGACAGGCAGGTTCACGCACTATCGCAGAGAAATTTCTGCTAATTTTGAGGCAGGGTTTCCCGAATATCGGACTGTGCACTTTTCTACCGTATTCTCGAAGTCATAGCAGCATCTCTAGGTATCTTCCGGGCCGTGAGCGGCCAGGGCATCTGTGTAGTCATGTAAAGGAGCACTATGTCGAGCGAATTTCGCAATTTTCTGGAGTTGTCGTACGAAGAACTTGAGGAGATGAACCTCAAGGCCAAAGACCAGCGCAAGAAGCGCGTGGATCCGGGCAAGATCCAGGAAGAGCGTTTGAAGTACCTGACCGATACGCCGGGCATCAAGGCGGTCACGGTCCTGTTCTCCGACCTTGAAGGTCGTCTACACATGCTCGACTATGACAAAAAGTTCCTGGTCAACAGCTATGACAACCTCACGTTTGACGGCTCTTCGATCCGCGGCTTTACCGCGCAGCGTGAGTCCGATCTCCGCCTCGGCCTTGACTGGAGCTCCTTCTATTACGCTCCCGCCGACATCTTCGGCGCAGGCAAGTGCCTGGTCTTCGGCGAAGTCATCGACAAGGACGGCAAGCCCTACCTCGGCGACGCACGCGGCCTGCTGAAGACGCTTGCTGATGAGCAGTTCAAGACCAACGGCTACACGCTGAACGCTGCCAACGAAATCGAAGGCTTCCTCTTCGACGGCCTCGACGCAGAGCGCGAGTTCCATAAGACCGGCAAGTTTGAATACGTCAACCACGGCGGCTACTACCACTCGCTGCCCGGCGACCCGCTCCGCGAGTTCATCGATATCTCGGCTGAAGTACAGCGCGCGATGGGCTTTGAAAACGAGAAGGACCACCCGGAAGTGGCTCCCTCGCAGTTCGAAATCAACTACACCTACGGCGACGTCGTCGCGGCTGCTGATCAGATCCAGCTCTACAAGCTGATCTGCCGCCAGGTTGCCACGCAGATGGGCATGACCGCCAGCTTCCTGCCGAAGCCGGTCACCGGCGTAAACGGTTCGGGCATGCACACCAACGTGTCCATCACCAAGAACGGCGAGAACCTCTTCTGGGATCCGAACGGCGAAGAGAAGGTCTCCACCATGGCATGGGAGTTCATCGACCGCATCCTCACGCATGGCAACGACATCTGCCTGCTGCTGAATGCTTCGGTCAACTCGTACCGCCGCCTCGATCCGCACTTCGAAGCACCGAACCAGATCAAGGCTTCGGCCACAGATCGCGGCTCGATGGTTCGTATCCCCATCGGCAACAAGAAGTCTGCCCGCGTGGAAGTTCGCTCGGTAGGCCCGGACGCGAACCCCTACATGGTGCTGCACTCGGTCTTCAAGACCGGCCTGCACGGCAAGACCTCGGACATCAAGAACCTGCGCCAGGCCGAGCGTTACCTGCCCGACAACATCTACGACGCGATCCAGAACTTCCGCGACGCAGAGTGGACGACCGAGCTGCTCGGCGCCGACGTGAAGCAGCGCTACGCCGACCTGAAGCAGGCTTCGGCAGACCGTTGCCCGCGCCTGCTCGGCACCATCGTCAAGCCCTGCGAAGTGCAGTTCCACCACGACGTCTACAACCAGCTTCTGTGGGGCCAGTTCTAAGGCTCTGCTCAATAGCAAAAGAAAATCGCGCTTCTGGCCTATGCCGGAAGCGCGATTTTCTTTTGCTCGAAGTGCAAAATCTACGCGTCGGGATAAAGCAGGCTCGCCTTCCCCGACATCTCGAAGTACAGGCACTCTTCACGAAGCTGGCGACAGACCGAGGCCAGAAACTCCTTCAGCTCCGGCACACCTTCGTCGTTTGGCAACGCAACGACGAACTCGCGGTGCTCGCCATAGAGCTGCTGCCCATGCTCATCGCGCCAGAAGCCGAAGAGGCTGGCCGACGTAGCGGTGTAGCCGCCAAAGTGCTCCACCAGGAACGCGTGGACGCTGCGCTCCAGCGACTCGCCGCTGCGGGCGGGCTGCATCAGCTTCAGCGACGGAAGCAAAAAGCGAACGTTCTTGCCAAGCGGTTTCTCGTGATACGGCATAACGGTCCTGTCTGGTTCAGGGATGGGCAACGCGGCTTGCTTCGAGTGTAGCTGCCAGGCATGTCGCTGCAAGCCTCCACAGACCCGCGTGCGAAGCTGGAGGGGCACCATGTTGAACCGCACTCAAAATCGTCCGCTGGGTTTCGCCGCCTGCGCGCTGGCCAGCATGTTCTGGGGCTGCGGCTTCTTCTTCGGCAAAATTGCCCTGCATGAGATGAACGTCGGGGCGATGGTGCTCTTCCGCTGGACCTTCGCCTGCATCGCCCTGCTGCCCATCCTCCTCACGCACAAACCCAGCTTCACGAAGCGCGAGTGGGGCGAACTTGCCATTGCGTGGAGCTTCGGCGTCCCGCTGCAATTCCTGCTGCAGTTCAAAGGCCTTTCCCTCACCTCCGTCTCCCACGCCTCGCTCATGGTCGGCACCATGCCCGTGATCCTCGCCGTCGGCGCAACTCTCTTCCTGCGCGAACGCCTGCAGCTTGCGGGCTGGATTTCCATCGCCTTTTCGACCGCGGGCGCGGCCCTCATCGTCATGGGCAAAAGCGTTGCCGGGCGCGGCGACGCCCCCACACTGCGCGGCGACCTCTACGTTGTCGCCTCGCTAGCGATCGCACTCGTCTGGGTACTCGGCAACAAGAAGCTGATGGCCAAACACTCGGCCCTGATGGTAACCGCGTGGGGCGCACTGCTCGGCACGGCGATTCTCGCCGTACTGACGCCGATGCTCTACGGCCTGCCCTCGCTGCACGTCAGCGGCAAGGCCTGGGCGGCCTCTGCTGCGGCTGGATTTCTCTGCACCGCAGCCAGCACCGCGCTCTGGAACTGGGGCCTGACGCAGGTCCCCGCCTCGCAGGCCGGCGTGCTCCTCAACATGGAACCACTCATCGGCTCCCTGCTCGGCGTCCTCGTTCTGGGCGAGCAGCTCGGCACGGCAGCCTACCTCGGCGGAGCCATGATCGTCGTCGCCGCCATCACGCTCACCGTAGTGTCTTCGCGCTCCGCAGCAGCCGAAACTTTTCTGGTGGAGATGCAGTAGCGACTGCTATGCTGCTCGCGTCGTCCATCTGCGACGGCCACAGAAAGAAGGTACCTATGCTTCGTAAGACCTCGATCGTTCTTGCAGGCCTGTTGATGATGGTCAGTGGCATCAGCGCCCAGGACAAAGCGGCTCCCGCGCAAAAGAACGCCCAGCCCGCCCAGTTGAAGCCGCAAGCCAAACAGGCTCCCGGCGCAGGCCCGGACAAGGTCTGGATCAACACCTCGTCAAAGGTCTACCACTGCCCCGGCGCCACCTACTACGGCAAGACAAAAGAAGGTAAGTACGTCACCGAAGCCGAAGCGAAGAAAGAGGGTGCCAAACCCGCGCACGGCCAGGTCTGCTTCAAATAACTCCTCCGCCAGCAATATGATGGCCGAGCCAGCGAGACATTAGACCAGCAGACATTAGACAGCGAGACATTAGACAGTAAAGAGGCCTCACAACCAGCCGTCTCTACTGTCTAATGTCTCTCTTCTGTCTAATGTCTTCTTCTACACCGGCGTAATAATCCCACCCACCGGCAACGACTTTGGCAGCAACCCGGGCCGTCTCAGCTTCATCGCCGCAGCCATCGTGTCGACATACTTCAGCCCTGCCCCGGTGTTGAAGAGCACCACCTTATCGCTTGCCTTCAACTCACCCGACGCCAGCAGCTTGTCGTACGCCGCCGTCGCCGCCGCTCCTTCAGGCGAGAGAAACAATCCCTCGTTCCTCGCCCAGTCCCCCACCGACGCAAGAATCTCTTCGTCCGTGCTCGCCACCACCGAGCCGCCGCTCTTGCGCACAATGTCCAAAATGATCGCGTCGCCATACGGCTTCGGCACGCGCAGCCCGGCAGCAACAGTGTCGGCGTTCTGGAAGAACTCGCTCTCCGCCTTCCCGGCCTCATAAGCCGTCGCAATCGGCGCACAGCCCGCGGCCTGCAGCGCATACATCTTCGGCCGCTTGCCCGTCACCCAACCCAGCGCTTCCATCTCTTCAAACGCCTTCCACATGCCGATAAGCCCGACGCCGCCACCAGTCGGATAGAACACCGCCTCCGGATACTCCCAGCCGCACTGCTCCACCAGCTCATAGCCCATCGTCTTCTTGCCTTCGACGCGAAACGGCTCCTTCAACGTCGAGATGTCGAACCAGATCTCTTCCGGCGCAACTCCCGCCTCGCGCTGCGCCTTGATCGCTTCTCCAACCATGCGCGCGCAGTCAGAGATCAGCCCATCCACCAGCGTGACCTCCGCGCCATAGAGCACGCCCTCCAGGTGGTTCGCCAGCGGCACATCCTGCGGCATGTAGAGATGCGCCTTGATGCCCGCCGCCGCCGCGTAAGCCCCCAGCGCAGACGCCGCGTTGCCAGCGCTCGGTACCGCAAGATGCCGCAGCCCATAGTGCTTCGCCATCGTCACAGCCAGCCCCAGCCCCCGCGCCTTGAACGTGCCCGTTGGGTTCGCACCCTCTTCCTTCACCAGCAGCCCAGGGAAGCGTTTGCTCTGCAGCATCGGCGTCCAGCCTTCGCCCAGCGTCACCGGCGCAACGTCGGGCAGCACATCGCGATAACGCCACATCCCCAGCGAGTGCGAGGCCTCCGCTGCATAGCGAGCGACGTTCTCGCGCTTCGCCGTACGGCGAAGCTGTTCCAGGTCGTAGCGAACAGACAACATTCCCGCGTCCAGCGGGCAAAGCGTCTGCGGTGTGTCGGCGGAAAGCTGGTGGCCGCAGCGCGAGCATTCGAGAAAAGCAATCTTTGGCATAGCAACAATAGGCTATCGCGACAACGAGCCTGGAAGTTAGCATGGAGCCAAGGAGTTCCTATGGCGATCACTCATCGGTTTGGCGCACCCAGCCCGGAAACCCCGGAGGAGCTTGAGAAGCTTCTGCAGGAAGCCGAAACAAGCGGAGAGCCAATCGAGATGACGCAGCAGGAATGGGATCGCCTGCGCGATGAGGTCCGTCATGAAGCCGAGAAGCGCCGGAAAGCTTCTTGATCCGCTATCAGCCGCAATCCATTCAAGACGTGCGATCTGTGGCTTCCTACTTCGAGGAAGCAGCAGGGCTAAACCTTAGCAATCGCTTCGTCGATGCCTTCCAGCAGACATGCAGCTTCCTGGAACACTCCCCGGGAATCGGAAGCCCCTTGAGCCGAAGCACCTACCGCCGTTTCCGCGTCGATGGCTTCGAACGATACCTGATTTATTACCGCGAGATCGAATCAGGGGTTCTCATCGTCAGGGTTCTGCATGGGATGCGTCATTTACCCTCAATCTTGGCAGAATAACGTGAATAGAAAGCCCCAACTGATCGCCGTCGACATGGACGGCACCCTGCTCGGCTCTGACGGCAAAGTAAGCACCGGCAACATGGCAGCCCTGCGTGCGGCGCACGCCGCACGCGTCGAAGTCGTCGTTGCGACCGGCCGACGGCATTCGTTTGCCATGCAGGCCCTGCGTGCCTGCAATCTACCCGGCAAAAACGCCCTCATCAGTTCGAACGGCACCGTCATTCGCACTGTGGATGCAGCGTTGATTCATCGCAGCCACATGTCCGCCGAGGCCGCCAGGTGGCTCGTGCAACATAGCAACGAGTTCCGCTCCTCGATGGTCTTCACCTTCGACTGCGTTGGCACAAACGGTGACGACCAGCAGGGTGCGCTCGTCGCGGAGCATGGCCACGATCTTGATGGCAACATCGGTCGCTGGATGGAGGCGAATCGGGCCTACTTCGCAAACGTCAACCGCCTGGAAGACGCGTTCGACGGCAACGTCGGCGACCCGATTCAGGCGATGCTGTGCGGCACCCCCGAGCGGATGGACGAGGCGCTGAAGCACCTCCTCCAAAGCAAGCGGGTCGTGCTCTGGGAAGGCGAACAGAACGCCCCGGAGGCGGAAATCGTGCTGCACCGCACCGAGTACCGCGAGAAAAACCTCATCATCGTCGACATCCTCCCCGCTGGCTGCTCCAAGGCCTCCGCGCTGGAGAAGCTCGTAGCCCTGCGTGGCCTCTCCATGGCCGACGTCCTCGCCATCGGAGACAACTGGAACGACGTGCCCATGCTCGAAGCCGCAGGCCAGGCCATCGTCATGTCCAACGCGCCGGAAACCCTGCTAAAGATGGCAAACGACCGGGGCTGGAGCCTCGCTCCGACCAACGACGAAGACGGCGTGGCGTGGGCCATCGAGCAGGCCCTGGCTGCAGAGCCCGCGCTGACCCGCTAAGCAGGAATTTCAACCTAACGAAACAGCCGTTTTGGTAGTCTTACAACAGTGACTCCCCTGTTCCGGATGCGGTGTGTAGTGACGCTGTTGGCCTGTGCCGCGGCTCTGCCTGCGTGCGCGATGGAACGCGTCAACCTTCGAACCGGTTTCAGCTATGACTGCACACGGCATGAGTCGCTGCAGAATGGCAACGTCCGGCTCTATATCGACGCGAACGCCAACAACTACGTCGACCTTTCAGCCGCACAGATCGAGAGCGTCGACATCCTGCCCGACCCTCCGCCGGTCGTCGTTGTCATCGTTCCCAAACCGTCAGCCGCAACAACGGGCGAACCGGATGTAAAGGCTCTGCTTTCAGACGCCGGCTCGAAGCACAACATCGACGTCGATCTGCTGGCAAGCGTCGTTCGCGCCGAAAGCGGCGGTCGGCAGCGCGCGGTTTCGCGCACCGGGGCGCAGGGCCTGATGCAACTGATGCCCGGCACCGCCCATCAGTTGGGCGTGAACGATGCCTTCAACGCCGACCAGAACATTCATGGCGGCACGGCGTACCTCGACGCCCTGCTGACGCGCTACCACGACAACGTCGTGCTGGCTCTGGCCGCGTATAACGCCGGTCCGGCAGCCGTGGACAAGTACCACGGCGTTCCGCCGTACCGCGAAACCCGCCAGTACGTCGTGCGGGTCGTCAACGAGTTCAAGCGACGCAAAGCGGCAGAAGCTCGCACGGTAAAACTGGCTCAACGCTAACGCGTACCGTAGGATGTTCCCGAGGTGAGCGTGCACAAACTGCGGAATATCCTGATCGGGCTGCTGCTTGCAGCCCTGCTAGTGGGCCTTTGGTGGGCGCATACTCATGTTCCGTTTGACTGGGGCAATCTGCGGACGCAGATGCGCTCGGTAAACTGGTTGCTCATCGCGGCCGGCGCTGCAATGATTCACCTCTCCTTACTGCTTCGGGCGTGGCGTTGGCGCACGCTGCTGGGCCGCGAAGCCAATGGAGCCAGCGGCGCAAAGCTCGTGGGCCCACAGTTCGTCGGCTTCACCACGGTAGCGCTCTTCGGCCGTGTCGCCGATCTCGCCCGCCCCTATATGATCGCCCGCAAGACCGATACCCCCGTTGGCACGCAGCTTGCGGTTTACTCGCTCGAACGGGCGTTCGACCTTGCCGCAGCCGCCATCCTCTTCTCCACGACGCTGATCTTCGTACCGAAGGACATGCCGCACCACCATGAGTTCGTCCGGGCCGGGCTCGCCGCGATGACGTTGACGCTGGTGATCGTGGTCTTCGCCCTTCTGGTGCGCTTCTCCGGTGGCGCGCTCGCGTCCATGGCCCGGGGAGTCTTTCGCGTCGTCTCGCAGGAGTTTGCCAACGGCGTCGCCGAAAAAATTCTGGACTTCCGCCAGGGCATGACCACCGTAAACTCCTGGGGCCAGATGCTCGGCTGCCTCCTGTGGTCGCTCGCCGTCTGGGGTCTGATCGCCGCAGCCTACTGCGTTACCGCCCGATCCTTTGCCCTGACGCCGGAGCTGTCCCACTTCACCGTCTCGATGACAATGCTCCTGCTGGCAACCAGCATGGGCGCCTCCCTGCTCCAACTGCCGGTCGTCGGCTGGTTCACCCAGATCGCCGCCCTTGCGCTGGCCCTGCACGCCTTCTTCGCCGTCCCGGTAGAGGTCGCCTCCGCCGCTGGCGCTCTGCTGCTGCTGGTGACCACGCTATGCATCGTCCCGGCAGGCCTGGTGGCCGCAAAGCTGGAGGGCGTAAGCCTGAAGGCGGTGGCAAAGACCAGCGAAGCGGCTGAGAGTTCCGTTCTGGACGGCAGCAGCGAACCGCAACCCTAAGCGATTTCCGGCAAAAAAGAAGAACCTCCGCACCCTGCTGAAAATGGCAGCTGCGGAGGTTTTTGAGTGTGTTCGTAAAACGTTTCAAAACATCGTTCGGAGGTTATTTCAGCACGATATCGTCGGTGCCCATTTTGCCATTTCGGGCATCCCGGACCACGAAGCGAACACGGCGAGCATTCGACGGAACGGTCACGGGCAGCTTGAACGTGACGCCTCCGTTCACGCGAGAAGCGGTCAACTCCCGCGCAACATGCCCCAAAAGCTTGCCTTTTCCGTCATACCAGCCTGCGGCCACGGTGTCCTCGGTGCTCTGATTCCCCTCTGCCGTGGGGTCAGACCACGCAATCCCCTGCTCTGACACGGCGATGCTGTACGTTCCATCGCCGTCCTTCGTCGCATGAATCTCAAGCCCGTTGTACGAGATGGTGGAGGTCAAAGCAGAGCTTAGATCGAGCTGCAGATTGGCACGCGCCTGCTTGGCGTCCATCGTCTTGTCCATCAACGGATTCAGGTCCGGCGCGGAGTTCGCGTAGTACCCCGAGCGTGTGACGGCACGAAGGTCAGGGTCTTTCATGACGATGTGAACGGTGCGATAGTCCGTCTTCGCATCCACCAGAACCGAAGGGGTGTAGGAGAGTGTGTAGTAGTCGCGCCCTTTGTTTATGCCCTCTCCGATGATGTTGTCGATGTCGTTGCGGCCGGTGAAAGCGGTGCCGCCGGTGGAAGGAGCGAGGCTGGAAAAGCTGATACCGCCCGAGCCGAAGGGGTCACTGCCGTATTCGTCGGTGACGTTCAGATCATCCGGGCTTTCGACGTCGACCGTTGCGGAAGAACCCGGAGCAGGGTTGATGGAGTACATGGTGATGCGTGCCGCGAGCAGGCGCGAGGTGACGCGCCGTATCGCGGCTTCGAGCGTTGCCGTGGTCTGGTCGTCAAGGCCAACAAGGTTGGCGGTGGGGAAACCGGTCCCGACCCAGATGAGGTTCTTGCGGCCCGGCGTGCCGGTGGAGGCTTCGCAGATCTGCTGAAGCGCGGCAAGCACCTGCGCCATGCGCTCTACCGCTGCGGGGCCGCCACGCTGGTTCGCCTTATACGGGAACTCCGGCATGTGCTTCTTGACGATCTGGATAAGAGCATCGCGGTCCTGCGTGTAGTCGTGAAGCTGCGAGAACCGGGAGTTTGTCGCAACCAGCAGAACCGTGGGCTGAGGCAGGACAGCGGGTTGGCGCTGCAGATACTTCACCAGCATCTGCCGGGAGTAGCTCATGTCTTCAAAGCGGGAATTCAACTCGTCGAGCACCAGAACCGTGACGGGAGCGTCGCCGATCTTGCGCAGATCTGCAGCAGAGTTGACGATGGGCTTGTCCGCGGCGGGCATACGGTGCTCGTCCGGGGTTTCGAAGTGGCGGATGCGCTGCTCGACTCCGTTGTCTTTGATGACGAAGTCGTCCTTGGTCAGCTTGCGATCGACGAGGTTGCCCTTCTTGTCCGTCACGACGACGTCGAGCACGACAAGTTGTGTGGTGACGTGGAGAGTGGAGCTGTCCGACGAGGTCGAGGGCTGCTGGGCAGCAAGGCCGACCGACGTAAACGTCGCGGCAAGAAGAGACATAGCGGTAAGAAGGCGCAACGGGCGGAACGGCATCTGCTGAGAACCTCAACGCAAGCGATAGGAAGGGCGCGTACCAGTCTAGACGCAATCGTGCAGGGTTTTGTTGCGATCGATCTTCGAACCTCTCAAGCCAGCACTGGATACCGGAAGGTACAATCGATTCGCTATGAAATGTCCGTACTGCGGGTTCACCCAGGACAAGGTGATCGACTCGCGAGAGAGCAAAGAAGCCGATTCGATCCGCCGCCGGCGGGAGTGCGAGCGTTGCAATAAACGCTTCACGACGTATGAGCGTTTGGACGAAATTCCCTACATGGTGGTCAAAAAAGACGGTCGCCGTGAGCGGTTTGACCGTCAGAAGGTCCTGCAGGGCCTGCTGCACTCCTGCCAGAAGCGCAAGGTGAGCGTGACGCAGATGCAGGAGATTGTGGACGCCGTGGAGTCGTTTGTCGTGGACTCGCCGGAGCGCGAGCGGTCGACCTCGGCCGTGGGTGAGTTGATCATGGCCCGGTTGAAGGACATGGACACGGTCGCTTACATTCGCTTCGCGAGCGTCTATCGCGACTTCAAGGATGTGAACGAGTTCAAGGAAGAGCTCGAAGGTCTGCTGCGCGGTGGTAGCCGCCAGGACGCTGGAAAATTGAAGCGTCCGGGGCTGCGGTAGCGCGGGCAAAAGGATTTCAGCAATACAAGCAGTACAAACGACTTCAGCAACACAAACGATGAGGAGAGACGATGGCAGACGTTCGCACGCATAAGATCACGCTGGTTCCCGGCGATGGTATCGGCCCGGAAGTGGCTGCAGTGATGGTGAAGGTGCTGGAGACAGCAGGCGCGAAGAACGGCTGCGCGTTCGAGTGGCACTCCTTCGAAGCAGGCGCTGACGCCCATGCGAAGAACGGCGTGCTGATTCCTGAAGAGCTTTATACGTCGATTGAAACGAATAAAGTCGCGATCAAGGGACCGACGGCGACTCCCATCGGCGGCGGTTTTTCGTCGATCAATGTGGCGATGCGCAAGAAGTTCGACCTCTACGCGAACGTGCGCCCGGTAAAGTCCCTGCCCGGCCTGGAGACGAAGTACCCCGGCATCGACCTGGTGATCTTCCGTGAGAACACCGAAGACCTGTACGCCGGGCTTGAAGTGATGGTGAACCCAGACATCGCGCAGAGCCTGAAGATCATTACGCGCAAGGGTTCGACACGCATTGCGGAAGCGGCGTTCGAATATGCGAAGAACAACGGCCGCAAGAAGGTTCACTCGATCCACAAGGCCAACATCATGAAGCTGTCGGATGGCCTGTTCATCAAGTGCACGAAGGAAGTCGCGGAGAAGAACCCCGAAGTCCAGTACGCTGAGCACATTGTGGACAACGCCTGCATGCAGTTGGTGATGAACCCGTACCAGTACGACGTGATCCTGACCGAAAACCTGTACGGCGATATCCTGAGCGATCTTTGCTCGGGCCTGATCGGCGGTCTTGGACTCGTCCCGGGCGCAAACATCGGCAAGGATTGCGCGATCTTTGAAGCCGTGCACGGATCGGCCCCCGACATCGCGGGACAGGACAAGGCAAACCCCACGGCGCTGCTGCAGTCGGCCGTGATGATGCTGAACTACCTGGGCGAAACCGAGACCGGCGCGCAGGTGCAGGCCGCGATCGAAAAGGTCTACGCCGAAGGCAAGACGCTGACCCGCGATGTGGGCGGCAACTCCGGCACAAAGGCGTTCGGCGAAGCGGTTATCGCAGCGCTGTAACTCACTCAAGGACTCCAATGACAGTCCGCAAACCACTCAAGGCCGCAGCCATCACGCTCTTCGTGATCTTCTGCGGCCTTGCTGTTTCTGCTCTACTTCTCTACTGGAATAACCGTAGACTCCAGCGTGCAGACGAAGCGACCTTTGAGATGAAGGCAGACGAAGTCGAACGCGCCTTACCCGTCGGTACTCCGCGAGCAGCCGTCGAAGACTATGCAAAAATCCACGATCTGGACCTCTTCGATGATGGCTCGTCGAATGTCAGCATCAGACTCCAGCGCATCCATTCGGCACAGTGGTATTGCGGCGATTGGATAGGCGTCGTGCAACTTGGCTTCAACTCGAAGAGTGAGAAGGCTCCCCGCACAACAACGCTCCGCAACATCTCCGGTGGCGATTGCTTGTGACGAACTGGCTTACGAAGGCGCAAAATAGAAGTTGTGAAGACGCTCGTTACGACCTCGCTCCTCCTTGCCGCCTCCCTCTCGCTCGCCGGATGCAAGTCCGACAAAGCCACCAAACAAGCGGAGTCCGTGGACAAGAGCGCGACGCCAGTCGCTGCTGCGGCTGTCATTCCGGCCGACGCTGGAGAGATTAGCGGCGTGGTGAACTTTACCGGCAAAGCCCCGGCTCCGGTGGCGATCGACATGAGCATGGACCCGGCCTGCGCCATGTCCGGCGGCACGAACACGAGTGAGCAATATGTGGTGAACGCTGGCAAGCTGGCGAACGTTTATGTCTACGTGAAGGGCGTGACGCCGAGCGTGGCTCCGGCGGGACAAGCTCCGGTGGTGCTCGACCAGAAGGGCTGCAAGTACACGTTCCGCATGTGATCGCCGTGCAGCAGGGCGGCAGCGTGAAGTTTGAAAACAGCGACCCCACGATGCATAACGTCCACACCATGCCGAGCGTGAACCCAACGACGGACGTAAGCCAGGGCCCGATGGGTGCGCCAGAGACGAAGCAGTTCACCAAGCCCGAGACGATGATTCCGGTGCGCTGCAACAACCATCCGTGGATGAACGCATTCATCAACGTGGCGAACTCGCCGTACTTTGCGGTGACGGGCGCTGACGGAAGCTTTACGATCAAGGGCCTGGCGCCGGGAACGTACACCGTGGCTGCCGTGCATGAGAAGCTCGGCGAGCAGGATGTGCAGGTAACTGTTCCGGCGAAGGCAACCGCAAAGACTGCGTTTGCGTTCCAAGCGAAGTAGCTGGTAAGCCAGCTCTTCGGAGGAACCACCGTCATGGATGTGCACGCAGCTCTTCTTACACACACCATTCCGCTGTGGTTCCTCGTACTCAGCCTGTTTCTGCCGCGCCTCTGCATCGCGCTTGCCTTCGTCCAGCACTCGATGGGGCACTACATTCCATCGGCGGTGGGACTGATCCCGATCCTGGTGTGGCTGCTGGTTCCGCGTATTTTGATCCTCTTCTGGATCTACCAGGACCAGGGTATCGGGCTGTGGTTCCTGATCCACGCGATTGCCCTGCTGCTGGCCTGGGGCGGTGGCGGAACGAGGGTCGTACGACGACGCCGGGTCGAAGTGTACGACTAGCGCCCAATGTGACTACAAAGTCTTATAGATGGATAAGCCGAAGCAGCGATTGACGCGGCTTTGGTGCGTTATCCTAATGGGATGGAACGTCGTAACGTCGGTATTCTCGGCGCGACCGGTGCGGTCGGCCAGCGCTTTATTCAACTTCTCGCCAATCATCCCTGGTTTGAGATTACGTGGATTGCTGCGAGCGATCGCTCGGCAGGCAAGACCTACGAAGATGCCTGCAAATGGCGCCTGGATACGCCGCTGCCCGAAAGCATTGCCAAGATGGTGCTGCAGCCGAATGTGCCCGAAGGCTCGGCTGTCGAAGTGCCGCGCATTATTTTCTCGTCCGTGGACTCGGACATCGCCAAGGAGCTCGAACCGAAGTTTGCCGCTGCTGGATGCGCGGTGATCTCGAATAGCTCGGCGTTCCGCATGGGTGCGGATGTGCCGCTGGTGGTGCCGGAAGTGAACGTCGACCATCTCGACGTGATCGAGAAGCAGGCTACGCGCAAGACCTCGGGCGGCTACATTGTGACCAACCCGAACTGCTGTGCGATTGGACTTGTGCTGCCGCTCGCAGTGCTTGAGCAGAAGTGGGGCATCGAGAAGCTGTTTGTCGCGACGATGCAGGCGGTCTCCGGTGCAGGCTACCCCGGCGTGGCGTCTCTGGATATTCTCGGCAACGTGATTCCGTACATCAAGAATGAAGAAGAGAAGCTACAGGAAGAAGTATCCAAGCTGCTGGGCGGCGTGACTGACGGCGAGTTTGCACCGGGCAACATGACCGTGAGCGCAATGTGCCATCGCGTGCCGGTGATCGACGGCCACACAGAAGCTGTAAGCGTCAAGCTGAAGAAGCCCGCGACCGCCGATGAGATCATTACGGCCTGGCGCGAGTTCCAGCCGCTGCACGGCAAGGGCCATGAAGGGCTGCATCTGCCTTCTGCTCCGCTGAGCCCGGTGATCTACCAGGATGGTGTGGACCGTCCGCAGCCGCGACTCGACCTGCAGGCCGGCGATGGCATGACGACGACGGTTGGCCGTCTGCGTCCGTGCACGCTGTTCGACTGGAAGTTCACGCTGCTGAGCCACAACACGATTCGCGGCGCGGCTGGTGCGGCGCTGCTGAACGCAGAGATCCTCGCAGTGCTGGGCAAGTTTGATTTTCGTAACTATCCGCCGGTGAACTCGGCGAAGGCATAAGGACTGGAACGCAATGAGCTCTCCGCGCAACCATATCGTAGTGATGAAGTTTGGCGGCACGTCGGTGGAAGATGCTACCGCGATGCTGCGTACGGCAGCCATCGTTGAAGGCCGCTTGAAGAAGGGGCTAAGCCCTGTCGTCGTTGTATCGGCCATGGCGAAGGTTACGGACACGCTGCTTGCAGCGGCTGCAGCCGCAGGCAAGAACGACCGCGACGAAGCCCTGAAGCTTTCCGACAGCCTGCGCACACGCCACCTCGGCGTTGCAGCAGAGCTGGCAAGCGGCGATGCCCTGACCTCGCTGCAGATCAACATTCACCATGACTTTGACGCGCTGGACGAAATGCTGCGCGGCATCTGCGCGGTGGGTGAGTTGACGCTGCGTTCGACCGACAACATCGTCAGCTTTGGCGAGCGTCTGTCCAGCCGCATGGTGACCGCGGCGTTCGCGCACAAGGGAATGAACTCGGCGCACGTCGATGCGCGTACCGTGATCATCACCGATGACCACTACGGCAAGGCTGCACCGGATGAAGCGAAGATCGCGCTGGCTCTTGAGGCTGGCGTGCTTCCGCTGATCGACGGCGGCAAGGTGCCGGTGATGGGCGGCTTTATCGCCTCGTGCAATGGCGTAACGACGACGCTGGGACGTGGCGGCTCGGACTACACTGCGGCCCTCGTTGGCGGCGGCCTGCATGGTGGAGCGATCGAAATCTGGACGGACGTCAACGGCATTATGACGACCGATCCTCGCGTGGTGCCAGAGGCCCTGCGCGTGAAAACAATCAGCTTCGAAGAAGCGGCTGAGCTTGCTTACTTCGGCGCGAAGGTGCTGCATCCGGCGACGATTCTGCCAGCCGTGCAGAAGAACATTCCGGTGTGGGTACTGAATAGCCGCAACGCGGAGAACGAAGGCACGGTAATCACCGCGACTCCGCCGCCGTGCAAGAGCCCGTTCAAGTCCATCGCCGCAAAGAAGAAGCTGACGATCATCGATATCGTCGCGAGCCGTATGCTGCTGGCTCACGGCTTCCTGAAGCTCGTCTTCGACGTGTTTGACAAGTATGGATGCGCGATTGATATGGTTTCGACGTCGGAGGTTTCGATCTCGGTGACTGTCGACTCCCGTGAGAACCTGCCGCAGATCTGCGAAGAGCTTTCGAAGATTGCTGACGTAAAGCTTGAAGGCGCCAAGGCGCTGATCTGCATGGTGGGCGAAGATATTCGCGGACATGCAGGCATCGCCGCACAGGTCTTCGACGCGGTAAAGCACGTCAACGTTCGCATGATTTCGCAGGGTGCAAGCGAAATCAACATGAGCTTCATGATCGAAGAGCAGGATGTCGAAGAGACGATTCGTTCGCTGCACAAGAAGTTCTTTGCAGCCGCAGATCCGAACATCTTTGACGTAGAAGCAGTGGCCGCTGTGGCCGCGAAGGCATAGGGACAACCATGAGAATTCTCGTATTGGGCGTGGGCAAGACAGGCAAGCTGGTGGCAGAGGTTGCTGCCGAGCATGGTCATAGCGTTCACGTACTCGATGCCACCGAAAACAAGGGTGGCGCAGCGCTGACGCCGCCGTTCGTCGCGGGCTTCGATGCGGTGATTGACTTCACGACACCGGAAGCCGTGCTGACGAACATGCGTGCGGTGCTGGCTACCGGCGCGAAGATGGTCGTCGGAACAACGGGCTGGTATGAGCGCCTGCAGGATATGTCGCAACTGGCAGATCGTCGCGGCGCTTCCCTGCTCTACGGAACGAACTATTCGATCGGTGTCCAGATCACGATGGAGCTGGCGAAGCGGATGGCGGATGCGCTGAAGGGCCTCGGCTACACGTTCTCTATCGATGAGACGCATCACACGTCGAAGCTGGACTCGCCGAGCGGCACCGCGCTGACGCTGCGTGATGTTGTGGCGAAAGAAGTCGGGCTGGAGGACGAGATCGTCATCACGGCTCATCGTACGGGTGATGCTGCCGGTATCCACACACTGGAAGCTGACAGCGCAGGCGACAAGCTGGTGCTGACGCATGAGTCAAAGTCGCGGCGCGCGTTTGCCGAAGGCGCTGTGCGCGCAGCAGAGTGGCTCACCGAACAGAAGCCTGGTGTCTATAACTTCCGCGATATTTACAGCAAACTGTAATCGCTGGCAGAAACGGAAACAGAACGAGCGCCGAGAATCTCTCGACGCTCGTTCTTGTTTGCGGGTTTGTTAGCGCTTGCCGAGCGCAAGTTCGATACCACCGGCAAAGGCGCGTGGGGGCATCGGAACACCGATGACTTCCTGGTAGCTGGCGTTGTTCAGGTTGGTCATCTGCAGATAGGGATGCAGACGCCAGCGCTCGTAGGCGAGCGAGGAGTCGAAGACGGGATAGAGCTGACCGTCGAAACGGTTCACCACGCGAAGGCGCTCGCGCAGTGTGAGGCCGTTGCGAAAGCTGCCGTTGTAGACGACGCTGGCGTTCTGGTTGGCGTAGTTGAAGACGTACTCCGATTGCAGGCCGTTGAGAGCGTCGCGTGCGCCGGTGAGCGTGGTGAGCGAGACACGAATCTGCTGCCCAGCACGCGGACGCCACTCCGCAGCAAGCTCCACGCCGCTGAGTTGAATGTGCGTGAGGTTTGCGGCCTGCCAAAGATCGGAGCTGGTCGCACGGACGTAATCGATGACGTTGGTCTGCGACGAGGTGAAGCCCGTGGCGGAGAGCGCCCAGCGATCGCTCGGGTAGTAGTCCGCACCGCCTTCGTAGCTCCAGGCGTTTTCAGGCTTCAGGTTCGGATTGCCCTTGCTCGTTGGGTCGGAGTAGTAAAGGTCCGTGTAAGTAGGCACGCGGAAGCCACGGCTGATGGCGCCGCGAAGCTTCAGGCGTTCGCCAAGGTATTGATCCACAGCAAAGGACGGGATGAAGACTTGCGTTCCGCCGGAGAAGACCTCTTCGCGAGCGCCCAGGGTTACGGCTCCGTGGCGCGTGGTGCGGAGACGCGCGTTGAGATATCCCGCTCCACGGTTGCGTCCATGCTTGCCGAGGTTTGAGCTGTCGATCTGGTCGAAGTTGAAGTCCAGACCGGAGTCCAGCGTAAGGGATTGCCAGTGGAAGTCGTCATGACGACGAAGAACGCCCTGCCACGAAGTGTCGATGTGGTTGTTCTGATAGGCCGCAGGATTCGTGCGATAAAGCGTGAAAACGTCCGTATGGCGACGATAGGCGAGCGCGGTACTCATACTTGAGCCGAGTTGCTGTTGCAACGCAGCGTACCAGTCCTTCGTGCGCTCGTAGGAAGGATAGTTGCCGTAAAACTGTGCCGCACCGTACGCGCGATCGCTGGTGGCAAGCAGCACGGAGCCTTCGCCAAGCGCGCTGTGCAGATAGCTGTCGCTCGCCACCTCCTCCGAGCGGTAGTCACGATCAGCCATGAAGCCTTCGGAGAAGTCACGCGCCCCGCTCAACTGCTCGCTGAAGCGTTGCGAGCCGTAGCCGAGCACGGCGGATTCAGAGTTGCCGCCGAAGCTGCCTGCCCCGGCGCGCAGGCGTGCCGAGTAGCCCGACACAGGCTTTGCCGTGGTGAGGTTGACCACACCCGAGACAGCATCAGAGCCGTAGAGCGTCGAGCCTGCGCCATGCAGCGTATACACACCGCTGAGCGCCTGGAACGGGACAGGGATATCGAAGTTGAAGTGTGAGGTCTGGGCGTCGTTGATGCGAAGGCCATTCAACAGGACGAGCGTCTGCTCGTACGACGAGCCACGGATGGAGACATCGTTCTGCACGCCGCCGTTGCCACGCTGTTGGATATCGACGGAGCTATCGTCGCGAAGCAGAGAGGACGCACCATCAACCAGATTGCGCACAGGTTGGACGTCGAGCGCCGTGGTGGCACGCTCAGAGTCTGCCTGGGTGACAGGGTCGACCACACCAATGACGGTGACTGTGTCTCGAACCGCGGTTGTCGCACTCGAGCTCTGCTGAGCCGTGGCGGAATAGGCGAACGTAACCCCTGCCGGTAGCAGCAAACCCCACACAAACAACCTGGACTTCCATACGAACCTCATGCCACACCTATTTCGAAAACGTTGAAGAAGCTTCTTGAGCTTGAACCAGATATCTATGCTCTTCAACCGTAGTTTTGTATCATTCGAAATAGTTGAACAGATCAATCAAAGGCCTTCTCTGTGCGCATCGAAAACTTCCTTACCGAAAGCCCCATGTTCTGCGTCATCCGGAGCGCACGCCACTTCGACAGCTTAGCCACCCAGCTCTTCAAGGCCGACGGTCTGAACTTTCTTGAGGCGCTTATCCTCTCTGCGCTCTTCTTCGAGTCTGCGGAGCTGGTGAAGCCTTCTCAGCTCGCGGAGGCTTTCTCGACGACCCGGAGCAGTGTGAGCCATTGCATCTCCGCCCTGGAGAGCCGGGGTCTTGTGCAGCGCAAAGTCGACCCCACCGATGCACGCGCGTATCACATTGCGCTGAGGCCGCAGGGCCGAAAGGCCGCCATTCGCGTGATCGGTGCGCTCGACAGGCTTCAGAAGCATTTTGAAGATCAGGTGGGCAAGGATTCTCTTCAATCGAGCCTCAATATTCTGCGCACGTTGACCACCCCGGTATAGCCAGCAAACCTATTCGCGGTCACCACTTGTACTCGCAGCGTTCCCGACCTACGCTATAAGGATGGCAACCGCAACCGCTCCCATCTTCGCGTCTCTCTCGTTCGAACAGAAACTCGACCGCCTCGCTGAAGTAGCTGTTCGTATTGGCCTTGGCCTTCGCGAAGGCCAGGAACTCGTGCTGACAGCGCCGACCGACGCGCTGCCACTGGTACGCCGCATCACGGAACATGCGTACAAGGCCGGAGCCAAGCTGGTGACGACGTTCTTCTCCGACGACGAGACGACGCTCGCACGCTACCAGAACGCCCCCGAAGACAGCTTCGACTACGCTCCAGCCTGGTACTACGACGCTATCGCTACAGCGTTCAAATCCGGCGCAGCGCGCATGGCCATCACCGGGACGAATCCCGGGCTGCTGAAGGCGCAGGACCCAAGCAAGGTTTCCCGGGCAAGCGTTGCGGTTTCGAAGGCCTATAAACCCGCAATGGAGCTAATCACACGTCACGAGATCAACTGGGCGATTGTTGCCGCTGCGACGCCCAAGTGGGCCGAGCTTGTCTTTCCCGGTGAGCCGGAAGACGTTGCCGTGAGCAAGCTTTGGGAGGCGATCTTCCATGCTTCGCGCATTACGAGCGATGACCCGGTGGCCGAGTGGCGCGAGCATGGCGAAAATCTGAAGCGCCGCGTCGATATGCTGAACGCCAAGCGTTATCACTCGCTGCACTTCCACACCGCCGATGGCAAAACGGACCTGACCGTCGGACTGGCGGACCAGCATCTGTGGGCTGGCGGTGGAACGCTTGCTGGCAACGGTATTTACTGCCAGCCGAATATCCCGACCGAAGAGTGCTTCACGACGCCGCACAAGGAGCGTGTCAACGGTATGGTGACGGCATCGAAGCCGTTGTCGCACCAGGGCACGCTGATTGAAAACATCCAGTGCACGTTTGTGAACGGCAAGATTGTGAAGGCGACGGCAACAGCAGGCGAAGCCGCGCTGAACAAGTTGATCTCCACCGACGAAGGCGCTCGCCAGTTGGGCGAAGTGGCACTGGTTCCGCACAAGTCTCCGATTGCGGAGTCGGGCATTCTCTACTGGAACACGTTGTTCGATGAGAACGCAGCCAGCCATATTGCGTTGGGGCAGGCCTACTCGACGTGCCTGATCGGCGGCGAGAAGATGAGCGATGAAGAGTTGGGCAAGCTCGGTGCCAACGAGAGCCTGATCCATGTGGACTGGATGATCGGTGGCCCGACGATGAGCGTCGACGGCGTCCACGAAGATGGCTCTGCAGAACCGCTGATGCGCGAGGGCAACTGGTGCGCGTAAGCCGCCACGTCGCCTGCTCTGCGCTGTTGCTTTGTGGCCTGGCCGCGGCAGCAGCGCAGAGCAGTGCCGCGCCGTCCTCTACAACACAGCCGAACATCAGCTCGTACATCCATGAGAGCTGGGACAAGCTTTCTCGCTCCACCACGGAGTGCGCGTCGCTGACCGACACCAAGGTGTCTACGGTGCCGGTGCTCTATCTGCCTGCCGATCAGCGTATCCCGGCCGACGTAAGAGCACTAACGAAGACGTGCAAGGTCGACGTACGGAAGCTGCCGAAGGCGATTCATCATCAAGGCGATGTGGTTCCCGCAGACCTGAAGCAGCCCGGCCTGCTGTATCTGCCGCACCCTTACGTTGTGCCGGGTGGGCGCTTCAACGAGATGTATGGCTGGGACTCTTACTTCATTTTGCTCGGTGAGATCACCGATGGCAGAGTGGACCTGGCGCGGGGCACGGTCGAGAACTTCTTCTACGAGATCGAGCATTACGGGGCGATCCTGAATGCAAACCGCAGCTATTATCTGACGCGCTCACAGCCGCCGTTTCTCTCGTCGATGGTGCTAGAGGTTTATCGCGCAGAGCTGAAGAGCGACCCCGTGGCGGCGAAGAAGTGGCTGCGCGAAGCATGGCCTTACCTGAAGCGCGACCACGAGTTGTGGATCAGCGAACCGCATCTTGCAGGCACTACCGGGCTAGCCCGATACTCCGACCTCGGGCACGGCCCTGTGCCGGAGATGAGCGATGACAGCAGCTACTACGTCGACATCATCCACTGGTTGCAGGCGCACCCGAAGGAAGCGCCGAAGGCGTACCTGGAGCCGGCGAAGGATGAAGCCAAGTGCGCAGCGGGCGAGCATTGTCTGCGCGCAGAAGCCAACGGCGTACAGCTAACGGAGAGCTTCTTCGCCGGAGACCGGGCGATGCGCGAGTCGGGCTTCGACACGAGTTTCCGCTTCGGTCCCTATAGCGGATCGACGGAAGAGTATGCTCCCTCCGGCCTGAACGCATTGCTCTACAAGTACGAACGCGATGTCGCATTTATTGCAGCGACGCTCGGCGAGCGCGACGAGGCCATTGCGTGGAGTTCTACTGCGGGGACGCGGCTGGCGACCATCCGCCGCCTACTGTGGAACGATTCGCTCGGGATTTATACGGATTACAACTTCCGCACGCAGCAGCAGTCGACGTATGCGTTTGCGACGACGTTCTATGCACTTTGGGCTGGCGTTGCCACGCAGGCGCAGGCACAGCAACTGCGAGACGCGCTGCCGGAGTTTGAGCGCAAAGGGGGTCTGCTGACGAGTACCCACGTCACCGGCGTGCAGTGGGACGCGCCCTTCGGCTGGGCCCCGCTGAACTGGCTGGCGGTGGCAGGACTCGAGCGGTATGGCTTTGACTCCGATGCTCGGCGGCTAGCAAAGGAGTTCATGCGCAGTGTCGATACAGGCTACGAGCACGATGGAACGATTCGCGAAAAGTACAACGTGGAGCAGGCATCGAGTGAAGTTATCGTTGGCGCTGGCTACAAGAGCAACGTGATCGGTTTTGGCTGGACCAACGGCGTGTATGCGAAGATGCAGGAACTGCTGGCGCCCCCGGCAAGTGTGACCGCGAAGCCCTAAGAAGAGGACGAAGAACGGCGATGGCGAAGCAGATGACAACCGGGCGGCTTGAGGCCTTCACCGATGGCGTGGTGGCGATCATCATCACCATCATGGTGCTGGAGTTGAAGGTTCCGGCGCATGAGATGTCGAACGGCGAAGCGATTCGCTCCATGCTGCCGATGCTTTTCGTCTACCTGCTGAGCTTCGTCCAGACCGGCATTTACTGGGTGAACCACCACTACATGCTCGACGACGTCGAGACGGTTTCGCACGGGCTGCTGTGGTCGAACCTCATCTTTCTCTTCACGCTTTCGCTGATCCCCTTCGGGACAGCCTGGGTCGGAGAACGCGGACTGTCCCCCTTCTCTATCGGGTTGTTTGCGATTTGCTACATGCTTCCGGCGGTGTCCTGGTACGCGGTATCGAACGCCATCTGCAAGCTGGGCGGTCAGCGTGTTGCGGGCGATGGAGGGACCGGCAAGCAGATTGCCTCTTCGGTTCTCTACATTGGGGCGATTCCGATGGCGTATGTCTCGGAGCACGTTGCGATTGGGATGATCGCCGCCGTGGCCGTGATATGGCTCATCCCTCCACGTACTTCGCGCGAAGGAAGAACGCAAGTCGCAGCGGAGTAGAGCTATTCGCGATAAAATTTTCCTTGGCATGGAACTGCAAGGCTGCGGCACCGCACTCATTACACCTTTTCGCCCCGATGGCACGCTTGACGAAGCGGCCCTGGTGGCGCACGTCAATTGGCAGATTGCAAACGGCATTAACCTGCTGATCCCCTGCGGAACCACCGGCGAAGCGGCAACGCTGAGCGAGCAGGAGTGGCTCCGCGTGATCGAAGTGACGGTGCAAACCGCTGCCGGACGTGTTCCCGTATTCGCTGGCGCGACGCACAACGCCACGCATCAGGCCGTGCTGAACGCGAAGAAGCTGGCGGGCATCGACGGACTGACCGGCATTCTGACGGCGAACCCGTACTACAACAAGCCCGGACAAGAGGGCCAGTACCAACACTTCAAGGCCATCGCGGAAGCCGTAGACATGCCCATCATGCTCTACAACATCCCCGGCCGGACCGGCACCAACCTGCTGCCGGAGACGATCCTGAGGCTTGCAGAGCTGAAGAATGTTGTTGCAGTGAAGGAGTCGAGCGGCAACATGGTGCAGATCACCGAGCTGCTTACGCAGGCCCCGCGCTCGCTGCGCGTGTTTGCCGGTGACGACTCTCTGGCTCTGCCGACGATCGCTGTTGGCGGCACAGGGTTGATCTCCGTCGCGTCGAACGCGATTCCTCAACAAATGTCCGCCATGGTGAACGCTGCCGTCGATGGTCACTGGGCAAACGCCCGTCGCATCAACCGCACGTTCTTTGAGTTCATGCAGGCAAACTTCATCGAGCCCAGCCCTGCCCCGATTAAAGCCGTGATGACACTGCTGGGACGTGGCAACGAAACTCTGCGGCTGCCGATGGTGCCCGTGAGCGCGACGACGAGACGCAAGCTGGAAATGATTCTGGGCGAACTGGCTTTGCTGCCCGAGACGCCGCACGCCGGCAAACGAATGTTCTAGCTCCGAAGACACGAGAAAACGCTAACGACCAGCAAGCGCTCAACTGCTCCAGATACCGCGGTTGAAGAGGGAGCGCTGCGCTGAAGAGAAACGAAGGAGAAAAATATGAGCACGAATACGACCTTGCAGGAAACGATTGAGCATTGGTTCGCCGCTGGCGCCGAGGCTGTGGGCAATGCGGACGCGATGACGGCGTTCCTCCAACTGCGCGATGCGCTGGAGGCTGGTGAGCTTCGCTCGGCGGAGCCCGATGCTTCGCAGGCAATCGGCTGGCGCGTGAACGCGTGGGTGAAGCGCGGCATCCTGCTGGGCTTCCGCCTCGGCTCGCTGGAAGAGATGAACGGCAAGCACGCAGAAGGCGGCTCGATTCTGAGCTTTGTCGACAAGGGCACCTACCCGGCACGCCGCTGGGCTCCTGAGCAGGGCGTGCGCGTGGTTCCTGGCGGATCAAGCGTCCGCTCGGGTGCCTACCTCGCCAAGGGCGTCGTGATGATGCCGCCTGCGTACGTCAACGTCGGCGCGTTTGTCGACGAAGGCACGATGGTGGACTCGCACGCCCTGGTCGGCTCCTGCGCGCAGATCGGCAAGCGTGTGCATCTGTCTGCAGCAGCGCAGATCGGCGGAGTGCTGGAGCCAGTGAACGCCTCCCCTGTGATTATCGAAGACGATGTGCTGGTAGGCGGCAACACTGGCGTTTACGAAGGCACGATCGTCCGCACCAAGGCTGTGCTCGCTGCCGGAACGATCTTGACGCGCGGCACACCGGTCTATGACCTGGTGAACGGCACCATTCTGAAGGCGACCGCCGAAACCCCGCTCATCATTCCGGCAGGAGCCGTTGTGGTTCCGGGTTCGCGTGCCGTTTCAAGCGGCCCGGGCAAGGAGATGGGCGTCAGCGTCTACACACCTGTCATTGTGAAGTACCGTGACGAGAAGACAGACCTGTCGACGGCGCTCGAAGACCTGCTGCGGTAGTCGACGAAGCGAAAGTATCGCAAAACGATTCAACAGTTTTTCACACAAACCTTAAGCCCAACTGAATCTTGCCGTTTCCTCTATTCGTCACACGGGGAAACGGCATTTCGTTTTGCCCCGCCCGGAGTCGAGGGTGAGTGTGTTCTCAGGAGAAAAAATATTGGCTAAGCGATTAGTGCTGGCTACAGGATTGGGGCTTATCACCGCCCTCCTGTCAGGATGTGGCACGACCTCTACGGTGACGAACTGCCCGGCTCAGCCGCTGGCGAACACGGCAAGCTCCGGCAGCAACTTCACGCTTACGCCGTCGAACGCCATCGTCACGGTCTACCCCGGAGAGACGACGAGCATCCCTGTGAACGTGAACTCCGTAAACGGCTCGACGGGAACCGTCACACTCGCGCCGACAGCTCTGCCCCAGGGCGTGACAATCAGCGGTGGTACAGCGACCATTGGGACGACCACCAACCTTACGATCACCACCTCGATCGATGTCGTGAAAGCGTGCTTCACGGGCCAGATTGGCTACTGGACCGCAGACCGTGCGCTGACGATCTCCGGCTCAAACTCCACTGGAACGGCGACGACGCAGCTGGATATGGATGTCGAGCTGGAGAACAAAACGTTCCAGCCTACGACCAACTACCTTCCGGTGATGCGTATTACGACGACCGATGCCGCCCCGGTCACGAGCGAAGATGACTACGTTACAGGGTCGATGACAATTACGGATTCGACAGACACCTCCAACAACTACTCCGGCACGCTCGGCATTAAAGGTCATGGCAACACGAGTTGGGAAGAGCCCAAAAAGCCCTACCGTCTGAACCTGGACTCCAAGGCCGCCCTGATAGGAATGACGTCAGACAGCAACTGGATTCTCCTGGCGAACTACGACGATAAAACGATGCTGCGCAACGATGTCAGCTTCCAGATGTCCCAGCTCTTCGGGATGGCGTGGACACCAAGCAGCGTCTTCGTTGAAATGTACATGAACGGCGAGTATGAGGGTGTTTATGAGTTGACCGAAAAGGTCGAGGTATCAAAGGCCCGTTTAAACATCGGCTCCATGGATGACACCGACATCAGCGGCGAGGACCTGACAGGCGGCTATCTAGCCGAGATCGACCACTACGATGGCGAGACACTCATGATTCTTAGCCAAGTAGGCTTGCCCATTGGGCTCGACGACCCGGACCCGCCAGCAACCGAGCAAGCCACCTACTTCACCACGGCCCTGAAATCTGCTGAAGGCTCAATGTATGACGAGACAAACTGGCGGAGCACAACCAACGGCTGGCAGGCTTACTGGGATTCAGGTTCCGTTGTGAATTGGTTTCTCGTTGAAGAGTTAGCAAACAACCTGGACGCCTCCGACTCTTCGAGCGATTACTTCTACAAACCGCGTAGCGACCCCAAGTTCTACCGCGGACCTGTTTGGGATATGAACCTGGGCTACGGAAACATCAACTACTCTCCAACTGTCAGCCCAACAGATAACTACATTCGGTATAACGCCCTCTGGTACAAACGTCTTTTCGATGATCCAGCGTTTACGAGCATGTTGAACGCTCGCTGGCAGGTTGTGCGCACAAATGCCCAGACATTGAACAGCTATATCGACACTCGCGCGGCTGTTCTGCAAAATGCGCAGGCGAACAACTTTGCACGTTGGCCTAACCTCGGCGAAAGAGTGTGGCCGAACCCTGTCGCCCTCGGCTCCTATCAGGCAGAAGTAGACGCCATGAAGACGTGGATCACAAAGCGTCTGGCGTACATGGACAGTACCTACGGCACAAATTAGTTCCCGTACTCTTCAACGCAACAAGGCCGCCCCGGTTTTAGGAGCGGCCTTTTTGTATTGAATCGTTTTGCCTAATGCTGGATCGTCACCGTGCCATCCAGGGTGCGGGTGAACTTGTGCAACAGCGCGCCGTTGGGATCGAGATGACGAAGAATCATCTCTGTTTCCGTAACCTGCAGGTGGCTGAATCCATGGATCTCCTGGATGTAGCCTGAGTGCTTCTTTGGCGGAATCGGATAGAGCGTTGCGCCGCCACCGCCGGACATGAAGAAGCTGGTGGCAAGCCCGGATATCTCGATGTGCTGCATGTCATGGTCATGCCCGGCAATGTAAAGCGGCACGTTGTACTGCTGAAAGAGCGGGCCCCAGTCACGGATCAAGGTCTGGTTATCCCCGTGCTGTCCGTTGGAGTACAGAGGATGATGCCCGAGCACAACCGTGAACGGTGTGGTCGTGGGCAGAGCAAGCTCAGCTTCCAGCCACTCGATCTGCGCCAGTCGCTGCGCATCGGACATGACATAGTAGTTGCCCGAAGGAGGAGGCTGCGCCGGTTCGTTCGGCATGTTGCTATCGAGGCAAAGGAACGTGACGAGCGGGTTTGTCGCAGGCAATGAGATGCGGTAAGACTGCGCCGGCATCGTCCAACGCGTTGTGTTGTCGAGCGCGTACTGCAACTCGGCCTGATACTTGCTGACTGGCGCGACCTGATAATCGTGGTTGCCGGGAATCGCAAGCGCGGGGCAATCGAAGATGTCTTCTGGATACATGGCTTCGAACTGCGTGATGAAACGCGAACTAGCCGACCCGCCTTTGAGGTTGCCGTAGAAGTTATCGCCCAGCAGCAGCAGACCATCCGGCGTGAAGCCGTGCGTCTGCACGTAGCTCTTCATGCCAAACGCCACGGAAGCCTGATCGTTCGGCGTACCGTCTTCGCCCCAGTCTCCCACCATCAGGAAGTGCGAAATGCCGCCGGTTACGGGATCGACCTTGCCCGCCGTGGCGTTGATACCAGTACCGCAGCCTGCGAGCAGGCTGGCCGCGCTGAAGGCAAAGGAACGTTCCAGAAACTGGCGACGGGTTATCTCTTTTTTCGGATCGTCAGGCATAAGCAGGGTTCAGAGGTAGCTCTATTGTAGGAGTCGAATCGCTTTCGGTGAAGCCTAACGCGTAACGGTACGCAAACGTTTTTCCGGGAACTTCGCAGCACCACAACGCGTACCTGGAAATGTAAGACGTGCTGGAAGAGCTTCCGGTGTACGTCTCCAAGGAGTGACACCATGCGGCTTTTGCTCTTCATCCTGCTGCTGATCGTCTGCTGGCCCGCAGCTCTTGTCGTGGCGGTGCTCTACCCGATCCTCTGGCTGCTACTGCTTCCTTTCCGCCTTATCGGCGTCGTGACGAGCGGCGTTTTTGATCTGCTCTCAGCGATTTTCACGTTACCTTCGCGCGTTCTGCGCGGAGCCTAAGTGTTTCCAAGACCGCTGCAGTTCAGCGAAGTACGTTGTGATCCACTGCACGTCTCTTCGACGGGAGGAAAGTGTTACGTTGCTCACGTCTCATTGAGTTGTGCGCAGAGTCATCCTGCTGCGATAAACTGAAGATCCATGGCTAGTGAAAAACTGCAAGTAATCCCGCTCGGGGGCCTAGGTGAGTTCGGTATGAACTGCCTGGCGCTGCGTTTTGGCGACGATATTCTCGTCATTGACGCGGGCCTCATGTTCCCCGAAGAAGAGCTGCTCGGCGTCGACATCGTTGTGCCCGACATCAGCTACCTGATCGAGAATCGCGACAAGGTTCGCGCCATTTTGCTGACACACGGCCACGAGGACCACATCGGCGGACTGCCGTGGATCCTCAGCGAGCTGAACGTGCCAGTCTATGGCACGGAGTTCACGCTGGCTTACGTCGAAGGCAAGCTCGAAGAGCATCGCCTGCTCGATGATGCCGATCTCGTCGAGATGCTGCCCGGACGGCAGTTCACAATTGGGCCCTTCTCGGTTCGCCCGATCCGCGTAACGCATTCGCTGGTGGACTGCGTCGCTCTCGCGATCACGACGCCCGTCGGCATCGTGCTGCACACCGGCGACTTCAAAATCGATCTCAGCTCTCCGGACGGCCATCCGTTCGACCTGCAGGCGTTTGCTGACCTCGGCAAGCAGGGCGTCCTGCTGCTGCTGCAGGACTCCACGAACGTCGATCGCTCCGGCTTCACGCCGGGTGAGCGTTCCGTGATCCCACGGCTCGACGACATCTTTGCCGCGACCAAGAAGCGCCTGTTCTTCTCCTGCTTCTCGTCCTCGATTCACCGCATCAAGATCGCGATGGACCTGGCCTACAAGCACAATCGCAAGGTTGCGCTGATCGGTCGCTCGATGGATAACTCCACCGAAATCGCGCAGGACCTCGGCTATATCGAACCGCCGCCAGGACTCATCATCCATCCCAGCAAGATCCGCGAGTATGCCCCGCACGAAGTGTGCGTGATGATCTCCGGTACGCAGGGTGAGCCGATGAGCGCGCTCTCGCGTGCAGCTGTGGACAACCACAAGTTCGCGAAGATCGAGTCCGGCGATACCGTGCTGCTGTCCTCGCGCGTGATCCCCGGCAACGAAAAGTCCATCTATCGCGTGATCGATCACCTCGAACGCCGCGACGCACGCGTGATTCATGACGACGGCACAAACGGCCTGATCCACGTCTCCGGACACGGATCAAGCGAAGAGCTGCGCATGATGATCAACCTTGTGCGCCCGAAGTTCTTTGTGCCCGTGCATGGCGACTACCGTCACCTGAAGCGGCACATGGAGTTGGCTATCTCGACCGGCATCCCGGAAAAGGTGATGCTGCTCGAAGACGGAGATGTCTTTGAGACGAACGGCCGCGAGGGAGAAAAGGTTGGCAAGGTAACGACTGGACGGGTTTGCATCGATAACAACTCGACCGCAGACGTTGTGCTGGATACGGTCATCCGTGATCGTAAGCACCTTGGAGCCGATGGCCTCTTCCTGCCAATCATTGCGATTAACAAGCGTACTGGCCAGATTGAGGGTTTGCCCGAGATTTCGACGCGCGGCTTTGCGGCGGATGATCCTGAGCTGCTGCGCAACGCCCGCGATGTGGTGTCGCGTACGATCGAGCAGTCTTCCCACGAAGAGCGCCAGGACTATGGCGTGATGAAGGACAAGGTTCGCGGCGATCTGAAGCGCTTCCTACAGAAGAACGCGAACCGTCGTCCGCTGATCATGCCGATCATCCTCGAACTCTAACTCCCTGTTCTAAACACACAAAGGCCGCGCTTCTCAGCGCGGCCTTTGTGTGTTAGTTCCCTACTCTTCGTTCGAGGTAAGCGTGGGCGCTTGCTCCAGCGGCTTACGGGCGAAGTAGTACAGGCTGTAGGCCAGCGCGGCGAACGCCAGCACGCTCACCCAATCCTTGTGCAGCGGATTGCTTTCGCTGAAGCGCGGAATGGTTTTTTCCGTGGCCGCCTCGTAGAGCTTCACGCAGACACCGAGCAGGCCCATGATGCCGCCCGCTGCAATAAGCCCGGAGGCGTAGAGCGAGCCAGGAGAAACCTCTTCGCTCAGTTCGTCGTGCGCAGTCTCTCCGCTCGAACGGCGCACCGCCTCGTCTACCAGCCAGCGCACGACTCCACCGCAGAAGATCGCGAGGGTTGTGCCGATCGAGAGATAGGCTCCGACCGCAAAGGTCAGCGAGCGGATGCCCAGCAACTCAATGCCGATCACGAGCGTGACGCCAAGCAGCACGAGGCTCCACGGCAGTTTGCGGCTCAGGATGCCGTTGATGACCGTAGCCATCAGACGACCTTGCGGTGCCGCAGCCTTTTCGCTGCCAATGCCCTGCACCCACTGCACTTCGATCTCGTGCGTTGCCGGGTTGTAGAGGTACTTGCCGTCCTCAAGCGTTGTCGATCCGATAGCGTTCAGCAGAACGTAGCTACGAGCGTTCTGCATCTCGGTGTGCGAGGTCTGGCCGCCGGGCGACTTCAGCGTCAGCGTAAAGTGATCGCGCTTGAACTGCCCCTGATTGGAAACGCCGTCGGGCAGTGCAGCCAGTGAAATCTGGCGCGCGACGGGAAGCTTCTGGAAGCTTTCAAGCCCCTTGTTCATCGCGTTCAGCGTCGCTCCGATGGAGAACGTCGAGATGATGACGCCGATCATCAACGCGACCTGCTGCTTCCACGGCGTTGCGCCGATCAGGAAGCCGGTCTTGAGGTCCTGCGAGGTATCTCCGGCGTTCGACGCGGCGATGCAGACCATGCCACCGATGGTGATGGCCAGCGCGCCGAAGGCGGGCGCGGTCCAGCCTTTGACGAGGAAAATGGCAGCCGTCGCCATCAGCGTGGCGATCGTCATGCCGCTGACCGGCGAAGAGCTAGAGCCAACGATGCCCACAATGCGCGCCGAGACTGTGACGAAGAGGAAGCCGAAGACCAGCACCAGCAGCGCTGCGGCGATGTTTGCCAGAAGGCCGACCTGAGCGCCGGGGACGGGCTTGAAGTGTAAGAAGATCACGATCATCAACAGCAAAACGGCGCTGCCGCCAAAGATCACCCAGTTGGGCAGGTCATGCTCGGTGCGCAGAGTCGCGCCTTCCTTCGTCGCCGTCGCAGACTTCTTGCCGAGCGAGCCTTTGAGGGCTCCGACGATCGTGGGGGCCGTACGGCAGAGCGTAATGAGACCGCTGGCGGCCACCGCTCCCGCGCCCATCGGGCGAACGTAGGTCTTCCAGAGCGAAGAAGGGTCCATCATGCTGATGGGAATCGTTCCGGGATAGAGCGGGCCAGCCAGATGCTTGCCGAAGAAGACGATAGCAGGCATCAGCACGAGCCAGGAGAAGACACCTCCCGCGAGCATGACTGCCGCAATGCGGATGCCGATGATGTACCCCACGCCGAGGTACTCCGGCGTGACGTCGGCGCGGATGGCAGCCCCCTTGAGGATCTGCTGGCCGCTGGGGTCAAAGTTCGGCTGATAGTTTGGGGTCGCCGGAAAGAGGCTGAGCAGACTCTCGTTCTGGAAGAGCGTGTAGAGCCCGCCGAGGCCGAGGCCAAGGAAGACCCGGCTGGCGAACGACCCACCCTGCTCACCGGCCTTCAACACATCGGCGCAGGCCGTGCCTTCGGGATAGGTCAGCGTGCCATGCTCTTCGACAATGAGCTGACGACGCAGCGGGATCATAAAGAGCACACCGAGCCAGCCACCAAAGAGCGCCAGCGCAAAGATGCGGAAGCTCTCCAGATCGAAGCCTAGGAAGATCAGAGCAGGCAGCGTGAAGATGACGCCGGAAGCGATCGACTGGCCCGCGTTGCCGGTCGTCTGGACAATATTATTTTCGAGAATCGACGCCTTGCCAAAGGCGCGCAGAATCGAGATCGAGAGGACCGAGATAGGGATGGAAGCGGCTACTGTAAGTCCAGCACGAAGACCGACATACACCGTAACAGCACCAAAGATGATGCCGAAGATCGAGCCAAGAAAGAGCGCGCGGAAGGTTAGTTCTTTGGGGCTCTCACTGGGGGGGACAAAGGGGCGAAACGTGGTGCGCTCGGCCATGGTGCAGGCATCTCCTAGCAACGGTTGCGTTTGCAGGGAGTGTATCAGTGAGGGCTTAGTAAAGCCCTGCCTTTGTCTGGTTTAGCTCGCCGCTTCCAGCGTCCGGCCGAAGCGGCTGACGATGGCAAGGCGCTCCCCACCGAGGATGCGCTTGGTCTGGGCGCGTGCATGGTTCGCCCACGGTCCCTGCGGGTCCAGGTGTGAGTACGCCGTCCAGTGCTTCAGCGCGCGACGCGGCTCCTGCAGGCGTTCAAAGGCCAGCGCAAGGTTGTAGTGGGCGTCGGCATACTGCGGAACGAGCACGAGAGCGCGCTCATAGGCTTTGATCGCCTCGGGCAGCTTCTGCATTTCGTCCAGCACGTTGCCGAGATCGAAGAATGCCAGCGCGTAATCAGGATCAGCCTCGGTGGCCTGCCGGTAGAAACGCTCTGCGGAGAGGAAGTCTCGCTCGTTGTAGAAGATCGTCCCGAGGTTGATCGACGCAGCAGCATGCCGTGGATCAGCGACCAGGATCTCCTTATAGAGCTTCTTGGCTTCATCCAGCGTGGTGGGAGCTTCTTCCAGACGCACAGCCCGCAGGAACATCTCCTGCAACTGACCGGGATGAGGAAGAGCCTCAAACGCGTTGCGCTGCACGACAGCGATCTTCTGTGAGGTGTAGTCGAAGTCAAAGCTGAGCTGGCGGGTCATGGGGTCAACCAGCGCCCCACCTTGCCGAAACGCGACGCGCGAACCGTTCGAAACGGCCACGGACTCCATCAGAGGGTTCGCCATGCCGGCGACACGCTGCATGGCGTGGACCGACTCGCGAATGCTCTTGACCGAGATGCGGGTCTTGGCAAGGTCACGAAGCTTGCGCAGCTGCACCAAGTGATCGAAGGTGTACTGCTCAGAGGCTACGACCAGACCGGCACGCTCCCAGGCGGCCAGCTGGCGGGAGGGCAAGCGAAGGATACGGAGAACGTCTTCCCGGCGATATCGGCTCACGGCGCTCGTCTTTCGGATGCTCAGGTTCAACAACCACTCCCAGCCGAATCCCGCTTGGCTGGATTCCTTGAGATGGAGTATGCGGGGAGTTATTGCCACATTCAAGCGTTTCATGCATGGCAAAGCAAGATATCCGTGGATAACTCGAACCAAGCGTGGTTCCGCATGGCTTTTCAACAGAAAACGATGTCGCTGGTGATGTCAGCCGCTTTCCGCAGCCAAGGAACGTAGACTGTGCCGGTGATGAAGAAGAAGACATGGCACGCCGTGTTGGTCCTGGGAGTCAGTTCTCTGCTGATGGGATGTCAGTCGCCTGCACCGGTGAGAACGAGCGGTGGCATCGAGACGCATTACTCCCCTGCCGAAAACCTCGAAGCCATCGACACGGCGTTGATTCGTTCTGCCACGAAGACGATCGACCTCTGCGCGTACAGCCTGACGGATCATGCGCTGGGACAGTCGCTGATGGAGGCCGCAGGGCGCGGCGTGCAGGTGCGGATCTACATGGACCAGGTGCAGACGCAGGGTGAACTCGCGCGCGAAGACCGCAAGAGTTCCACGGAAGACGATGAGGCCGACACGACGAGTTCGCTGCTGGTACTGCGCGCACTGCAGAAGACGTCGAACGTCCAGATCGAAGTGAAGCATTCGAAGACACTGATGCACCTGAAGAGCTATGCCGTGGATGGAGCGACGCTGCGTTCAGGCTCGGCGAACTTTTCGCCTACAGGAGAGAAGCGTCAGGACAATGACCTCATCCTGACGCACGATGGCGCGTCCGTGGATCGCTTCGAGCGGAACTTTGCCGTTCTGTGGGCGCGACGGGATAACGTCGGACTCGATGAGCTGAGAAAAAAGTAACTGCGCGAAGAAGAGCCCCTGCTACTCGGTAGAAGGAGGGCCATTCTTCCAGGTGCCTTCACTCTTATGTTTGCCGAGAGTCTCCTCAGCCGCGTGGCGGTACTCGAGAAGATGCGTCTTGCACGCCGTAAGGTCCGTGCCGTCGATGGCCTGAATGCGGCAGGACGTGAGCGTAAACATCAGGCTGTCGATGGCAGAAAGAACAAGCTTCTCGTTGTCGGTGTAGGCCATGGAGGCCAGGTTGGTGCGCGTGGTCTTCAGATTCGCCATCTGTGAGTCCAGAGCAGCAGGCGCAGCACCAAGATCCACCGCTTCGGCGGCATCAAGCGTACTTTCTGCAGCCGTGACGTAGGTGTTGCTCAGGGGATCGTTGGCTGGCCTGGGTGGAGGGGCAAGCTGCGCCATCGCCGCTGAGCAACCAGCCGCAAAAACGAAGGAAAGGAAAATGATTTTCATGTACGGCAAATCTCCTTCAGACCACTCGCAGAATACTGCGACACGCCAGTGTCAGACCCACGGAAAGCAGCTCAGGTTGCTCTAAGTGCCATCATTTGGATTTCCACTGCCTTTCCCGTAGAATGGTCTAGGAGCAATTGGCCGACGTAGCTCAGTTGGTAGAGCAGCTGATTCGTAATCAGCAGGTCAACGGTTCAAGTCCGTTCGTCGGCTCCATTCTGCTTCATCCCCTCACAAATTACTCGATCAGCTCGATCTCGCTCCGCTTCATGGTTTGCGATGCGGTGTTTTCGTGCATCTCACTGTCTCGAGGGTATTTGCGATGAAGAATTCACTCCATAAGACGGTCGCGTCTGTTGCTATTGCTTCCTGCATGGTTCTAGCAGTTGGCTGCAAGAAGACAGCAGACAACTCCTTGAACTACCGGACAGCCATCAACGACTACTACACGGCACATCCAGCCTGCCTGTGGTCCACTCCGCAGAAGTTTCCGATGCAGATCGACACCTCCGACGCCGAGAAGACCGGAGGCTTTGATGCCCTGTTCAACCAGGGCTTGCTGAATCGAACGACAAACGAGAAGAAGACCATGATCGTGATGAGCAAGCAGGTCACAAACTATGATCTCTCCGACAAGGGGCGCGCAGCCTGGACAGCGGATACGACCGACCCCAGCTCTGGGAACTTCTGCTACGGACATCGCAATGTGTCCTCGATTGACAGCTCAACGCCGAACAACGGTGACGTAGGCTCAACCACTCAGGTGGGCTACCACTGGGCCTTCGGAGATGCCGCCGGATGGGCAAAGGCTGCTGGCGTGCAAAGCGCCTTCCCTGCCGTCGCCACAAACATGGCTGGCAACGGTGCTGCGACGAAGACGCTGACCGATACGAGTTCTGGCTGGAAGGTCACGAGCCCGGCTTCCGCCGCTGATGGCAGCATTGTGGAGTAAGCGTACGCACCAGAAGAGAAAGGCCGCCCAGAAGATGGGCGGCCTTTCGTTCGTCTGCACGAAAACTAACGCATCGGCACAAACTTACCAGCGCAGGGATCGGGCAGGCCGCCCGTTGGTGTGGTGACGTTGCCAGCGCTCATCTGCAGATGAACACTCGGGTTCAGCTTTGCGGCCGCTCCAAACGGGATGTTCGTCCACGGCACCAAGACCTTCAGGTCAGCGAAGGCTACGTGGACCTGCTCCGGCTTGATGCCCTTGATCGTGACGTCGCGCAGCGTCACCTCGGTGCGATGCTCGTCGTTGAGGCCAGAGATCAGAACGTCGCCGGGCGTTTCGCTGTAGATGTTCTCCAAAGAGATGCGCTTGTAGTCGGGGATTTTGTCACCGGTATACTTCGGGTCAGCAAACGGTTCGACCGTCTTGTTGGTGTACCAGGGCGAGATGGCGATTGGGATCGGTACATCCCGCATGCAGACGTTGCGATACACCAGATCGTGCACCGGGCCGCCGCGCTTCACGTTGCTTTTGATACGGATGCCGGAGGTGGTGTGGTCTTCGACAAGGCCGTCGACAAGCAGGAAGCTCTGCCCGAGCACGGTCTCCGAGCCGATGCTCATTCCGTGGCCAGAGTAGAAGTGGTTATCGAGCACGCTCATATGGCTGACACCCTGCTTGATGGCGATATTGTCGTCGCCGTTGTCGATCCACGAGTGTGCGATGGTGATGTTGGTAGAGGTTCCGGGATCGATGCCGTCGGTGTTGCGAGCGTCCTGCGTCTTGTCCGTCGGCGTCTGCAGGTGGACTCCCCAGGCGGTGAAGCCGTCGGTGTGACCCACGGAGACGTGGAAGTTCATGCTGTTGTGCAGGGTGATGTTGTAAAAGGTCAGGCCGTCGGCGTGATCGGCGACGATCAGCTTCGGAGCGAAGTAGAGGTCGTCGTGTGGCTCGGACTTGCGAGCGAGCTGCCACCAACTGTAGTCATGGCCGACGAGTTGGTGATAGCCGCGACCGTCAATGACGCCGTCGCCCATCAGCCCGGCGTTCTTTGCGTTGCGGATGCTGAGAAACGGTCGGCAGCCACCTTTGGGGCGAGCAGCCTGGTTGGTGGAGAACGTGGGCAGGTTCGTCGGGCGAGGTATAGCCGTACCACAGAGGCCCAGCTTCTTGCCATCGACCTCCACGTCGTAGTCGGCAGGGTTAACCGAGGCGTAAAGCGTTACCTTCTTGTCGATCAACAGCGTTACGCCGTCCTTCAGCTCCAGCGGGCCACTGAGGAAGCTGTTATAGCCGGGATTCCGCAGAACCGGGTCTTTCAGCACAGGCATGGCCAGCTCCACAGCTTTTCCTGCGCCACAGGTGTCTATCGCCTTTTGGATCCGCTCCGTGTCCGCGTGATCCTCACGCTGGACAAAGCCGCCTTTGCTATCGGCGGTCAGCGACGCGACAAGACGGGTACAGACCGGCGGCACCTTCGGCTCAACCACTGCGCGAGTGTCCTGAGCGTGTGTAACGGCTGCGAGAGAAGCAAAACAGAGAGCGGCGACAAGAAAGGTTCGCATGGCACCTGACAAACTAGCACATTGCTGTCAGACAGGTCATGCCGTCAGCGGCCCGCCCTCCTCGACGTCCTCTCCCTGAACGCTCCTCACCGCCAAGAGGCAGGGAGAAAAGATCATCAGCAAGGCGGCAAAGAAGACGGCAAGGTTGTGCATGGACTCTCCGGGGCGCGTGCGCGTGCGCTTTCGGAGTTATCGGCGAGCAAAAGCATCTGATGAGCCGCAGTTTCTGCCGCGTTTTCCACAACGCTTCTGGAAAGCGAAAGGGCCGCCCGGCAACAGGGCGACCCTTTCTTCTATGGGAGGCAGTTCCAACGGAGGCAAAGCCATTAGAACTCTCTAGGTGCAAGAGTATGGTCGGTGGTGGGTCATGTCAAGGTATTCCTTCTGGAAAACGCAAGGCCTTTTTTTGCAATTACTTAGCTGAAATAGCTACGTCATTCCCCATTTTCTTTGGGTTTTTCCGGGGCAGCTTGGGAATTCTCCTTCTGGAACTTCGGCGGGGCATTCTGGTTGGCCAGATGCAGGCGGAGGAACTCAGGTTCTACCGCCGCAGGCTTGCCCCGGAGCACGCGAATGGCCGCTCGGCCACCTCCGAGGAAAAGTCCCAGAAGAACCGCTGCCGAGCAAAGGATGCCGGCAAGGACGGCGATGTTGGCCAGCAGGCTGGCCGTCTTGCGAACCTCACTCTGGAACTCCGGAGGAGGCGCTCCTGCGTCTGTCGTCGCCATCATCTTGAGATGGATGCCGGCGATGAACTTCGTCGCCACTTCCCGCGGATAGGTTCCGCTGGCGACCAGAACGAGCGTGCCATCACGACGCGCGCTGACCTCCGTGAACTTCGACCCCAAGCCAGGGAAGATACCGTTCAGGTGCTTCAGGTTCGCGTCCGCGATCTGCGGCGTGGGGTAGAGCAGCAGCGTGAGCGTTTCTTCGCCGTGCTTGTCCTTGTAGGCTGCGGTAACGGCTTCAGCGCTCTTGTCCCAGCCGAGGTTCGCAGCAGGCAGCACACCGCCCTGCGCCGAGTATGTCGCAGGGCCGAGAGCGTAGCGAACGCTGCCAGGGAGGAGCCATTTGCCCGGAGGAACGTTGGGAAGCAGAGGCGGCAGAGCCTGCGCTCCGCGGACAGCAGGAAGCGAAGCCGCCAGTGCCTTCAGGTCGCGAATGCGGGCTTCGTCCTTGGTCGTAGAACCGGTGTCACGAGCGACGGGGAAAGCGAGCACGACGACGGATCCCTGCTGGAAGAGCAACGCGCCGTCAGCATAGGCACTGTGTGCTCCAAGGAGTTTGTCGTCAGCCGAACCGGACGTACGCAGCAACGTGAACGCCGCGAAGGCTCCCGAAAAGTCGGCAAATTGGACAGCTTCGACGTGAAGCTTGCCGTCGGCGTTCTGGAAATCCGACACCTGAGAACGCTGAGGATTGTCTTCCGCGAGCGCAGCTTTGTTGGCGTTCACCAGCGACATCGCAGGCTCATCAGGAGCGGACGCAGGCGTCGCGGTCTGCCAGCTTCCAAAGCTGGGAGGCAGCAACGAGTCGTGCGCCGGAACAAGATTCGTGGTGGTGCTTTGCGCGGTCGCGACAGAGGCAACGACTGCAAGAAGGCCGAGAGAAATAAAAGAGCGAGCAAGCTTCATACGCTATGGGAGAGAGTACACCGCAGGTCCTTCCCTGCCCGGCGGCGACAGCTAGTGCATTAGACACCGGAGAGGTCGAGTTAGAATCAGGCTTATGGGTATGCGCATCGGTCTCGGGTTTGATTCACACGCGTTCAAGGCGGGAGTTCCGCTAGTCATTGGCGGTCTCAAGATCGAACATCCCGAGGGCCTGGCCGGACATTCTGACGGCGACCTGTTGCTCCACGCCATTACCGACGCCTTGCTGGGCGCAGTTTCAGCTGGTGACATCGGTACGTTCTTTCCGCCGACCGATCCCAAGTGGAAGGGTGCGGATTCGACCGTATTCCTGCAGACGGCGCTGGAAGAAGTCGCCCTCGCGGGCTACAAGATCGTCAACCTGGACTGCGTGCTGATCATGCATCGGCCGAAGATTGTGCCGATCGCCGAAAAGATGCGCGAACGCGTCGCGGACCTGCTTGAGATCGACATCAAGAACGTCAGCCTGAAGGGCAAGACGCCTGAAGGCCTGCCGCAGGATGGCACGGCCGTGGCACACGTTGTCGTGTTGCTGGAGTCGATTAAGCTGCCGGACGAGCACAAGAAGCTGACGCTGCACGCAGAGACGCCCTCTGATGCTGATATCGACGGCGTGTTGAGCACGATCGCGACGCAGCCACATGACATCTCCGCGCTGGGCCGCAAGGTTCCGGCGTTTGATCCTGAGGATTTGACCTAGGTCCGAAGCGTACGAACGCCATACTTTTTGAAGATGGCATCACTGGTCACGATCACAAGACCTTCAACCTGCGCCTGAGCGATCAAGAGGCGGTCGAACGGATCTTTGTGATGATCCGGCAACTCAGCGGCGACTTCACAATGCGAAGCCTGGATCGGAAGCATGGCGAAAGCATTCTTCGTCGCTACTTTTTGCGGGGAGCCGCTAAACGCTAACTTGCCTTTTGTTCGCTTGGTCGAAATCTCCCAAGAAGAAACTGCACTAAAAAAGACCTCGTTGGAGAGGTCGCTAATCTCATCTCTCCATACCGCAGGCAGGCGAGTGGAATCCTGAACGTACCAGAAGAATGCGTTCGTATCGAGAAGAAGCTTCACGGTTAAAGGCCCATCTCTTCCAACTCGTCATCGGTCCAGACGGGTTCCTCAAAGTCAGGTGCCACGTACGTCACACCGAGCTGGTTCTCGCCCCAGTCACGCCTCTTCTTCAGTTCAGGCGTACTGATGATCGGCACGAGCTTTGCCATGGGCTTACCGGCTTTTGCAATGACAATTTCTTTGCCACCTGCAGCCTCCTCCACCAGGCGGGACAGGGCCGTCTTTGCTTCATAGAGGTTGTAAGACGCCACCGCTGCTTTCTTAGCCATACCTGAATCATTCGCCGACTTGGTCAAGTTGGTCAAGCTGTATTTTGACTGGAATCGTTTCGCTTTCTCGGGTAGATTGGCTTCATCATCAGGAGGATGTCCAGATGGACCCGGTTCAGACGCAGCAGCAAGCCATGCACGCCTTTGCAGTTCTTATCCCGATGATTCTGATCTTCTGGTTTGTCGCGGCAGCCATCATCATCATTCCTTTCTGGCAGATCTTCAAGAAAGCAGGCATGGCTCCCGCGCTTTCGTTTCTGATGATTCTTCCGCTGGTGAATCTAGTGATGATCTATGTGCTGGCGTTCTCGCAGTGGAAGGTGATTCCGGCGATGCGGATGCCGTTCGGCCAGCCCTATCCGCCGCAGCCTCCGTACCCACCACAGGCTTACCCACCACAGGCTTACCCGCCGCAGGCCCCTCCGGCGTATGCTCCGCCGGCCGCGTACGCTCCGCCAGCCGCCTATGCGACGACGCCTGTGGCGGCTCCGGACACTCCTGCACAGGTTCCTGAGTCCCAAAACCCGCCAGAGGTGTAGGTGCGAGTAAGATCAGGGGTGGAACGATTTATCAGCAATGACCTCTGAAATGACCCCTGCCTCCTCTGCGCGCAAGACGCGCGTTCGTATTGCGCCCTCGCCTACCGGCGATCCGCACGTCGGCACGGCCTATATCGGCCTGCTCAACTACCTATTCGCCCGGCAGCGCGGCGGCGAGTTTGTGCTGCGCATTGAAGACACCGACCGAACCCGCTTCGTCGCCAGCAGCGAGCAGATGATCTTCGACGCTCTGCGCTGGGTCGGGCTGGAGTGGAACGAAGGCCCCGATGTCGGTGGCCCGTTTGGCCCCTATCGCCAGAGCGAGCGCACCGAGATCTACCGCGAGTACTGCGACAAGCTGCTCGCCAGCGGCCACGCCTACCGCGCGTTTGAGACGCCGGAAGAGCTGGACGCGGAGCGCAAGGAACAGCTCGCCGCCAAGCAGCCGCCGCGCTACAACGGTCGCTCGCGCTATATGAGCGACGAAGAAGTGCAGACTGCGCTGGCTGAAGGCAAGCCCTTCACCGTGCGCCTGAAGGTGCCGTCGGAAGGTTCGATGACCTTCCGCGACGAGCTTCGCGGCGACATCACGTTCGAATACTCGAACGTGGATGACCAGGTGCTCCTGAAGTCTGACGGCTTCCCAACCTATCACCTGGCGAACGTCGTTGACGACCATCTGATGCAGATCACCGACGTGATCCGTGCCGAGGAGTGGATCTCATCCACGCCGAAGCATGTGCTGCTGTACAAGGGTTTTGGCTGGGAGATGCCGAAGTTCTGGCACATGCCGCTACTGCGCAACGTCGACAAGTCCAAAATTTCCAAGCGCAAGAACCCGGTTTCGCTGAACTACTACCGCGACTGCGGTTATCTGCCGCAGTCGATGCTGAACTTCCTCGGCCTTCTGGGCGGCGGCATGGCGCAGCTTACCGAGCAGCAGATTGTTTCGAGCGGCGCAAGCACGAAGGAGTCAGACATCTTCTCCCTGCAGGAGATGGAAGAGCGCTTCGACTTCGCACGCATCTCGCTGGGCGGACCGGTCTTCGACATCGTGAAGCTGAAGTGGCTGAACGGGGAGTACCTGCGCAAGCTTTCGCCGGAAGAGTTCTTCACCGAGATGCGCAAGACCGTCTTCTCCGACGAGTACCTCCGCGCTATCGCGCCGCTGGTGCAGAACCGTATTGAAACGCTTGGCGGCTTTGGCGACATGACCTCGTTCCTGTTCAGCGACAACGTCATGCCAGCCGAGAGCGTCTGGCTGCCGAAGAAGCGCACCGTCGAAGAGACGCTGGCGTTTGCAGGCGAACTGCTCGCGACGCTTGAAAAGGCTGAGTGGGACGGGCCCTCGATTGAAGCAGCGATGAAGCAGCTTGGCGAGGCTCAGGCGTGGAGTGTGAAGGAAAACTTCATGCTGCTGCGTGCGGTCCTTACCGGCTCCGCGCAGTCACCACCGCTCATGGAGTCGCTGATCGTCTTTGGCAAGGCACGTTCGCTGGACCGCGTTCGACGCTTTATCGAGGCACAGAAAAAAGTTCGACGGTAGCAGCATCTGAAGGCTATGCTTGCGAAACATGAGCCTTCAGACGCTTTCACCGATCGGATTCATTCCGACCAACTATCCAGCCGAAGCCCGAGCCTTCTACGAGAAGACGCTCGGGCTTTCGTTTGTCTCGGATGACGGCTACGCGCTTGTCTTTCGCATGGCTGGCGGGGTGATGCTGCGCATCGTCCGCACAGGCGCCTTCACGCCACTCCCCTTCACCGTCTTTGGCTGGGAGACGGCGCAGATCGAATCTGACATCGACGAGCTTGCCGCAAAAGCTGTGGTGTTTGAACGCTTCGGGTTCTTCGAGCAGGATGCTCGAGGTATCTGGACGGCGCCGAACGGCAATAAAGTCGCGTGGTTCAAAGACCCCGACGGCAATACGCTGTCACTATCGCAGCACTAACTATTGCGCCTGAACGGTGAACGTTACAGGCAGCGTTCGCGGCGGGAAGCAGCTCGCCGTATCGCAGGCCTGATAACGCAACGTGCCGTGCACGATCGTCGTACCTTTGGCGGCCTGCACACGCAAGTGCACGCGGAACTCACCCTCGTACACATCCAGCAAAGCGCCTGCGCCGATATTCAGCTTGAAGGGCTTGCCAGCTGGGTAGTCGATGCTCTGCACATGCACCCCGGCGGCCAGGTCGAGCTTCAACACCGTTGGCAGCATGAGCTCGTCCTTCGGCTTGTGCGAGTTGATGTGCAGACCGGGGCCGACGCGAAAGCGAAGCTCCAGATCGTCGCCCCGATTGGCGGTGACGAGAAAGTGATCGTCGATCAGCTCCACATGCTGACGAACGCCAGGGCGCTGTGCCGACGGCGTGTCAAAGTGAATCTCCTGTGCCACAGCTGGTACAGCCAGCAGGGCGAGAATGGCGAGCCGCTTCACTGAATGCCCAGCGCCTTCTTGATGTTTGCCTCGACCTCGTCCTTGGACGGAGCGCCGGGGGTCTGCACCACGACGCTGCCGGAAGCATCGACGTAGTAGGTGCTCGGCAGGTAGTCACCCAGGCCAAAGGCCTTCTCGATGTCGCTGTCCGCGATCAGGATCGGGTAGGTTACGCCGGTCTTCTTCACGGCTGTGGCGATGTCGTCGTGGCTCGCGCCTTCTTCATCATCGATGCCAACCACGCGCAGCCCCTGAGCTTCGTACTTCTTCGAAAACTCCTGGAACCACGGCATCTCCAGCTTGCAGGGGCCGCAGTACGTTGCCCAGAAGTTGATGATCACCGCATGGCCCTTCAGGTCTGCCGAAGAGAACGACTTGCCGTCGAGCGTCTTCAGCTTGAACGCCGGTGCAGCCTTGCCGCGGAGGTCACGACCAAGCGAGTCTGAAGGAGCATCGCTGGTGATCGTTCCGTTTCCGTTGGCGTCCTTGCTCAGAGTCAGGTGCGTGGCACGCGCGTGCTCCATCTGCTCCTGACGCTGGTGATAGTTGTAAATACCTGCCCAGACGATCAGGCCAAGGCCGGACAACATCAACACAACCATGCTCGCTCGACGCAACACTCGGAGACACCTATCCTTCTGCGCCGGTCCGCAAGGAGGGCGCGAACTTAAGTGTACCGCTCTGCTAGCATCAGCTTGCGTCCGATGAACGATTCAACCGAAACCGTGAACGACTCTCCTGCCGCGCTGGTGCGCGTGGAGATTGCTGCGCTCGAAGCCCTGGCCGAACGCCTGGACGGCCCGATGCGCGAGGCGTTCGACCGCGTCATCAACCTCTTTGTAGAGGCTGTGCGCTCGCGGCGCCGCGTCGTGCTGACCGGCATCGGCAAAAGCGGGCTGATTGCACGCAAAATTGTCGCCACGCTGGTTTCCACCGGCACACCATCGCTGTACCTGCACCCGGCAGAGGCTTTGCATGGCGACCTGGGCTATGTGCGGCGCGGCGACGTGCTGCTAATGCTCAGCTACTCCGGCGAGACCGAAGAGCTGGTGCGTTTGCTACCCGCCATGCAAAAGATGGGGCTGACGCTGGTCAGCATCACCGGCGACACGACTTCGACGCTCGCTACCGCAAGCGCACAGGCGCTGAATGTGGCTGTGGACCGCGAAGCCTGCAACCATCAGCTTGCTCCCACCGCTTCCACGACAGCCATGCTGGCGCTGGGCGATGCGCTGGCCATCGAAACAAGCCGAAGACTGGCGTTTCAGCCTCAGGATTTCGCAAAATTCCACCCCGGCGGCCAGCTTGGCCGCAAACTCGTTACGGTGCGGCAGTTAATGCACAGCGGCGACGACCTGCCTGTCGTTCCTCCGACCGCGGCCATGCCGGCGCTGATCCACGAGATGAGCGCCAAGCGGCTGGGCATGACCACTGTGCAGGCCAAGGGCAAGCTGCTGGGCGTGCTGAGCGACGGCGACCTGCGCCGCCTGATGGAGCGCAACGGCCCACACACTTTCCACAAACAGGCCAACGACGTGATGAACACCGAGCCGCGCACCGTTTCGCCAGACACCCTGGCCGGGGACGCGCTCGCGATCATGGAAGAGCACAAGATCACGGCGCTGGTCGTGACCGCCGACGGAACGCCGCACTCTGCCGTGCTGGGCGTGGTGCATCTGCACGATCTGTGGGAAGTCGGACCAGCAAAGAAGTAACGCACGGCCCGGCTTAGTACAATCAACGCTGTATGCAACGTTGGTCGCAACTCTTCATTCCTACACTCCGCGAAGCTCCGGCTGACGCGGAAGTCGCCAGCCACAAGCTGCTTCTCCGCGCCGGATACGTGCGCCAGCTCGGCGCTGGCATTTACAGCTACCTGCCGCTTGGGCAGCGCTCGCTGAACAAGATCATCGCCATCGTCCGCGAAGAGATGGACAAGATCGCGCAGGAGTTCTTCCTGCCCGCGCTGAACCCCGCCGAGGTATGGCAGGAGTCCGGACGCTGGACCGGCATGGGCGACAATATGTTCCGCCTGAAAGACCGCAAGGGTGCCGAGCTCTGCCTCGCGATGACGCATGAAGAGATCATGACCTCCATCGCTCGCAACGAACTGCGCAGCTACAAGCAGCTCCCGCAGATCTGGTACCAGATTCAGACCAAGTTCCGCGACGAACCACGTCCTAAGAGCGGCCTGCTGCGTGTGCGCCAGTTCACGATGAAGGACGCCTACTCGTTCGACCTCGACCAGGCTGGTCTGGACATCAGCTACGACAAGCACGACCGCACCTATCGCCGCATCTTCACGCGCTGCGGTCTGGAGTTCGTCGCGGTCGAAGCCGACTCCGGCTCCATGGGCGGTTCGCAGTCGCAGGAGTTCATGGTCTATACCGAAGCGGGGGAAGACCTGATCGCGTCGTCTGCCTCCGGCTACGCGGCGAACCTGGAGAAGGCTACATCGAAGCTGGCGGTCGTCGCCGACCTCGAACCGACAGCAGAAGCTCCCGAAGAAGTCCACACCCCGGGCTTCCGCACCATTGACGAAGTGGGAGCGTTCCTCAAGACACAACCGCACCACCAGATCAAGACGATGGCCTACATCGTTGAACATCCGGAGTCCGATCAGAAGCAGATCAAGACCGTTGGTAAGACACGCGCTGTCGTGGCCTTCCTGCGCGGCGACCACACGTTGAACGAGACCAAGCTGGGCGCGATTGCGCTGGGTGAAGTGCGTCCGATGACGTCCGAAGAGATTGCAGAGACCTTCAAGGCTCCTGCTGGCTACCTGGGCCCGATCGGCCTGGAGCCTGCGCCGCACCCGCGCAAGCCCGGTGTGCTCGTCGTTCTCGACGCCTCCCTCGAAGGCCGCACGAACATGGTCGCCGGTGCGAACAAGGAGGAGTACCACCTCCGGAACGTGACGCCGGGCCGCGACTTCAAGCCCACCGTTATTGCTGACGTGCGCAACATCAACGAAGGCGAACTAGACCCCGTGGGCGGCGAACCGCTGCGACTGGGTAAGGCTGTCGAAATCGGCCACATCTTCAAGCTTGGCTATAAGTACTCCGACGCCATGGGCGCGCGCGTGCTCGACACGAACGGTAAGGAAGTTACGCCGATCATGGGTTCGTACGGCATCGGTCTCGAGCGCATCCTGACGGCTGCCATCGAATCAAGCGCAGCCAGCTTTGCCGCAGCGAGCAAGGACGATCCCAAGGCCACAGAGCAGTATGCTCTGCCGCCTTCTATCGCTCCGTTCCAGGCAGTGGTCTCCGTCACCAACGTGAAGGAAGCTGATCTGGTTGCCGCAGGAGAGCGGGTTGCCAGCGACCTAGATGCTGCACGCGTCGACGTTCTGCTGGATGACCGAGACGAGCGCGCAGGCGTGAAGTTCAAGGATGCCGAGTTGATCGGCGTTCCCTTCCGCGTGAACATCGGCAAGAAGCTGAGCGAAGGTCTCGTTGAAGTCGTTGATCGCCTTGCAGGCACGACGACCGACGTTGCTCTCGAAGCAGCCGCCGCACACGTCCAATCGCTGATCGCCGCGAACACGAAGTAGCGGCGCATCCAACTCTTCAGCAGCGAGGCATTCCCGGCATGGCAGTGAAAGTGAAACTCGGTAAGAGCGGCCACTCCATCTGGTGGCGGTTGCTGCGCGCGTGCCTTGTGCTCGTGCTGGCAGTGGCAGTCATCGGTGGAATCGTGTTCGCGGCGTACTACCACCAGTACGAAGGTCTGGTAGATGCACGCTTGTCCGCGGGGCCGCTGTTTGCGTCCACAGCGCAGATCTACGCCGCGCCGGAAGAGGTCCGCACCGGACAACAGCTCTCTGCTGAAACCATTGCTTCGCAGTTGCGGCGCGCCGGGTACAACGGCAATCCGCAACTCGGCAGCTTCAAGCTGCAGGGCGACTCGATCCTCATCAAGCCGGGCCCGCAGAGCTACCTCGCCACCGACGGTGCCACCATTACCACCAGCGGCGGCGTAGTGCAGTCCATCACCGCGGAGAACGGCGCGGCGCTCGCCGGATACAAGCTCGAGCCACAGCTCATCACCGCCCTGAGCGAAGACAAGAACCGCACCAAGCGCCGCCTTATCACCTACAACCAGATTCCCCCACGGATGGTGCAGGCCGTGCTGGCGATTGAAGATCGCCGCTTCTTCGAGCATGGCGGCATCAACTACGTTCGTACCGTCAAGTGCGGTGTGCAGGATCTGCTGAGCGGCCACAAGGCCTGCGGCGGATCAACACTCACACAGCAACTTGCCCGTGGCTTCTTCCTTTCGCCAGAGAAGAAAATCTCGCGCAAGATTGCCGAGATCATGATCACATTCCAACTCGAAGGCCGCTTCAACAAGCAGCAGATCTTCGAGATGTATGCCAACCAGATCAACCTGGGGCAGCGTGGCTCCTTTGCGATCAACGGCTTCGGCGAAGCCGCACAGTCGTACTTCGGCAAAGACATCAGGCAGCTGAATCTTCCGGAGTGTGCGCTGCTTGCGGGCATGATTCAGCGGCCAAACTACTTCTCGCCGTATAAGCATCCTGACCGCGCGATGGAGCGCCGCAATATCGTTCTCGACTCGATGGTGGAGACCGAAGCCATCACGCAAAGTGAGGCAGACCACGCCAAAGCAGAGCCCATCCGCCTTGCTCCGCCGAACGTAGACGCCAGCGAAGCACCGTACTTTGTCGATATGGTGCATGACCAGATCGTGCAGCGCGTCGGTGACTTCACCACCTCGCACTCACAGCTTCGCATCTACACTTCGCTTGATCCGCAACTGCAGCAGGTTGCTTCCGAAGCCGTGGAAGCAGGCATGCCCCATGTAGATGAGCTTGTGCGCAAGCTGCATCGCAAGAGCGACACGGCCATCACCTATCCGCAAGTTGCTCTGATCGCGATCAATCCGCACACGGGCCAGGTGCTCGCGCTGGTGGGTGGACGCAACTACGGAACATCGCAGCTCAATCATGTGATGGCCGAGCGCCCGACAGGCTCAATCTTCAAGCCGTTCGTCTACGCAACGGCGTACAACACGTCGCTGAACGGCACAGCGTTGAGTGGTGGCGGCGTCTTCACCGCGCTGACGCGCATCAACGACGACCCTACGACCTTCTACTACGACGGCAAACCATACACGCCCGGCAACTTCGAGCGCGGCGAGTATCCCGGTATGGTCACCGCAGCCGATGCTTTGGCTCACTCTTTGAACATTGCGACGATCGCGCTTGCCGAGAAAGTGGGCTACGGAAACGTTGCTTCTCTTGCTCGCAGTTCAGGCATTGTGAACGCTCGCCCCACACCTTCGATGGCGATCGGCACCTACAGTGCGACGCCACTCGACATGGCCGGGGCTTACACGACCTTCGCCAACGGCGGCGTTCACATCAAACCCTGGCTGCTTTCGAGCGTACGCAATCAGCAAGGCGATATCGTCTCTGACTTCACGCCGGACGCAAAGCAGGTGCTTGACCCGCGCGTAGCTTACCTCACGCAATCGCTGATGGAAGGCGTTATCAACCGCGGCACAGCGGCTCGCGTTCGCAGTCTCGGCTTTACCGCGCCTGCCGCTGGCAAGACCGGCACCTCGCACGACGCATGGTTTGCGGGATACACCTCCAACCTGCTCTGCATCATCTGGGTCGGCAACGACGATTACACCGACGTCAAGCTGCAGGGCGCAGATGCCGCCGCACCCATCTGGGCAGACTTCATGAAGCGTGCCGCCAAGCTGTCGCAGTACTCCGACATGAAGGGCTTCACCGCTCCTGAAGGCGTGCAGATCGTCCCCATCAATCGCGCTACCGATCTGCCTGCGGATGAAACCTGCCCCGGCGACAGCCTCTCGCTGGCGTTCCTTGTTGGCACCGCACCTGCAGGTACCTGCTCGCACATGGGTGAAGACCCGCAAGCACTCGGTGATCGCATCTTCAACACCGATGGCACTGGCAACACCGATGAAAATGGGCAGCCACACAGGAACGTCTTCCAGAAGATGTTTGGCTTAGGCAAAAAGAAGGAAGACGAAGCTCCTCCACAGTAGCTTCAGCAACCGGTGCGACGGCGAGGGCCTCTCGTCGTCGCACGTCCCACTGGAGCTTTGGAACTCTGCCCTTCTGCGGCGATCCAAGGCTGGCATTGCGGACACCAGTATGTAGGGCGCGCCTGCTCACCCTGCAAGCGTCGCTCGATAAGAGCACCGCATCGGCGGCACTCCTCCCCCTGCCGACCATAGACCCACAAGCGCTCTCCCGCATTCATGCTGTGCGTCGTGCGGCGATTGCCGCTGTACGTCACGATGCCCTCGCTTGAACCATCCTGTACATTCGCCTTCATGTAACGCTGCGCAAACTCTGTCATCGCCGCAAGCTCCCGCTCGGTGAGCGTGCTGAGATGCCGAAACGGGTTGACTCCGGCCGCAAACGCGACCTCGCTCTTGTAGACATTCCCAAGCCCCGCCAACACACGCTGGTTCAGCAACGTCACGCCCAGCTCTACGTCAGGATGCGATTGAGCATAACGTCGCAAAGCATCGACACCGGCCTCTGGAGTAAACGTATCGGACAACACATCCAGTCCAAGCTTCGGCACCTGCGAACTTCGTTCTAGCGAGCGGGCCGTATGAAACTCCGCTATTTGCGCGTTAAACAACACGGCCTCAAAAGCATCTCCACTCGAAGCGTTAGCCTCAACGCGAAGAGCCACTCTCATCCGTGAGTGCGGGAGCATCCACTTTTCTCCTGCGCGATAAATATGCCAGGAGCCGGACATGAGCATGTGCGAAACGAGGATCAGATCGCCGGAGAAGAAGATCAAACACCACTTCCCTCGCGCCTCCACCTTCTCCACTGTTCGTCCAGCTACCGGCGAGTCATCGTCAACGCTCGCCAGCTTCGCTACACCTGTCTCGAACGCGCTAACGATCTTGCCCGCCAAAGCTTTTTGTAAGGCTCGCGCCGTTCGATAGATGGTGTCTCCTTCAGGCATTGGAAGCCTCCACCACCGCTGCACGCCCCGGCAATTGCGGAAGGTTACGACGCACATTGAAGCCCATAGGGGATGCCTGGAAACCAGCATCCAGAAGGAAGCGCGAGAACGGATGCTCCGCCACAGGCGTCCCATTCACCGAAGCGATCAACACGCCACTGCGGTCACCAATCGCATCTTCGCGCTGCCGCTGCGTGTCTCGCACAAAGAACTCTGCAAGAGAACGTGCCACCTGCGAGCGTTGCGGTTCATCTTCAGGCAGCAGCAGCTGTATGTTCGGATTGCCGCGACGCATATAAGCCGTCAGCGCACCGTTCACCAGCACGACACGCGCACCGACGGACCTCGTTAAAGAACTCCCCGCTTCCGGCGCGGCAGGCCAACGTAGCAGCGCGCCGTAAGGATTCGCCGGATCGGTCGCCGCCAGCATCACAACCTCCTGCGAGTCCTGATTCTCCTTGCGCAAAGAGCGAAGGAGATCGACAGCCGCAGGCAACGCGAACTGGGTCGCACCAAGGTCCGCGGCAAAGTATCCGCGACGCACGCGACCAGACTCTTCAAGAGCTTTGAACACGTCGTAGACAGCGGAGAAACCACCCGGCAAATTTTCTGCATGTGCCGTCTCGCGGAAGACGACACCATACCGCGTCAGCATCTGCTGAGCCACACCATGCGACCACTCTGTCAGGCGGGCAGCTTCTTTGCGTTTGGCATCGAAAGCCACCTCGTTGAGACTCCACCGGCCTTGTGCTGTTGGAGGTGTCGTGCGACGCGATCGAAAAGCATTCTGGTTATGCACGCGGCGTGGAACACGCGCCGCGCGTCCCGTAGCTGCAGGCTTCTCGCTATACGCTCGCAAGGCATGAAGTGCATCGTTCGAGAGAAGCCCACGCCACACCAAGGACCACAGCGCATCGATGCACTCCCCCGGATAGCCGCCGCCTGTTCCTTCTAGCAAAGGCTGAAAGAACGACGCACCATTGCTCTGCAGATACTCAACGATCTTCTCTTCGCGCTCGCTTAACTTGTCTTCTTCTTTCGCAGAGCGCGCACTCGGCTGATAGATGCGATCCGGCGGCCAGAGCAAAGGCAGCTTTTCTGCCAGATACAAACCTACGCGGCCATCGCGCTCACCAAGCGGCTCGAGCCCTACCCATATCACTTCGCCTGCTGCAATCAGCGTGTCCAGATCAGCAGGCTTATACCCTGCAATGCGCGCCGGAAGGACTTCCGACTCAAGCAGCGAGGCCGCCAGCGGCGCTCCCTGCAGGTTCTCGATGACATCGAGCAGCGCATCCAGCCCTCGCCGCGGAGTAACCGTTCCCTGCCAGCGTGTAAACAGCCGTGCCAACGTTTGTTGCGCGACAGGCTCGATCTCTTTGCGAAGCTTCGCCAGCGACTTGCGGCGGATCGTACGCAATACTTCGGCATCAATCCACTCACGCGCAAGCCCACCCGGACGAAAGCCTCCTTCGACGACGCGTCCCATCCCAACCAGCCGCTGCAACACAGCTTCCACCGAAGGCTTTGGCAGGTCATATCGCGCGGTCACGTCCTGCGTCGTGAACGGTCCATGCGTTCTCGCATAGCGCCGCAGAATATCCACGAGTGCCTCTGGCACTGCTTCCAGAAAAGCTGTCGGCAGCCCCGGTGGTAACGGAACGCCCAGCGCATCTCTCACGCGACCTACATCTTCCACCGCGATAAGCCGCTTCTCGCCACTCACACCAAGCTCAAGCACGCGTCGCGCTTTGAGCAGCCGGTCCACGCTCTTCGCCAACTCCGGCGACTCACACCGCTGCGCCAACTCAGCACGCGTAAGGTCTCCCAACCGAAGCAACAGATCGTGGATCGCATCAAGATTACGCGCCTTATAACCTTCGACCACGCACTGCAACTGCTCTTCCGTCTCTTCAATCGCTGCCGGGTCGAGCAGCTCTCGCAAGTCGGCATCTCCCAGCAACTCACGCAACTGGTCCTGGTCAATCGCCAACGCTTGCGCTCGTCGCTCTGCCAGCGGCGCATCACCGTCGTAGATGTAATTCGCAACATAGCTAAACAGCAGAGCGCCCGCAAACGGCGACGGCGTGCGTGAGTCTGTCACATGTACGCGTATGCTTCGATTGCTGATGGCACGCAGCGTTTCAACCAGAGCAGGCATGTCAAAGACATCGCGCAAGCACTCTCGATAGGCCTCCAGAATCATCGGAAAGCCCGCGTAGCGCGACGCCACCGACAGCAGGTCATACGCTCGTTTGCGTTGCTGCCACAAAGGCGTTCGCCCCTCTGCGCGACGTCGCGGCAGTAGCAGCGCGCGCGATGCTGCCTCACGGAACTTAGCGGCGAACAACGCCGTTGAACCGAGTTGCTGCATCACCAGTTCGCTGGCCTCTTCAGCCTCCATCAGAAGAAACTCAATGTCCGGAGCGGACTCGCTTTCGGGGAAGCGAAGAACGAAGCCATCTTCGCTCCACATCGTCTCTGCGGCCACACCAGCCGCACTCAACTTCGCGCTTGCAGCCATCGCCCACGGAGTATGAACCTTGGATCCAAAGGGCGTGAGCACGCACACTCGCCAATCACCTAACTCATCCCGCACGCGTTCAATAACGATGGTCCGATCATCCGGCACCTGCTGCGTTGCAAGTTCCTGATCGGCAAGGTAGCGCAGCACGTTCTCCGCTGCACGCACATCAAGATCGTGGTCCTGCGTGAGCTTGGTGATCGCAGCCGTGCGCGGCATCTCGCGAAGCTGCCGCACCAACGATCCGACGCGGCGTCCGAACTCGATCGGACGCCCCGCCTGGTCACCATGCCAGAACGGCATCTTGCCCGGCTCACCGGGAGCAGGCGAAACCAACACGCGATCATGCGTAATTTCATCGATGCGCCACGTCGAAGCACCCAGCACAAAGGTCTCGCCCGTACGCGCTTCGAAGACCATCTCTTCATCAAGCTCACCCACTCGCAGCGGTTTGCTTGCTCCTGAAAGAAAGACTCCGTAGAGGCCACGATCAGGAATCGTGCCACCGTTCAGGATCGCAATACGCTTCACACCGTGGCGCGGCGTAATCCAGTTCCGCTGCCGGTCCCACGTCACCCGCGGACGCAACTCCGCAAACTCGTCCGAGGGGTAGCGTCCGGCAAGCATGTCGAGCACGCCGTCAAAGACCGCCACCGTCAGGCCCGCAAACGGAGCCGCGCTACGCATCGTTGCAAGCAACGCAGCATAACTCACGCCCGCAGCCTCATCCTCGCTTTCGGCGGAACGACCCTTACGCCTCTCCACTTCGTCTACCGGCAACGGTGGATGAGCGATCATCGCGACCATCTGCTGTGCCAGAACATCCAGCGGATTACGCAGAAAACGTGTCGACTCTACATGGCCTTCGTGCATGGCTTCCGTCACAGCGGCACACGCAATCAGGTCAGCTCGATACTTCGGAAAGATGATGCCGCTCGATGGAGCACCGACCTGATGCCCGGCGCGGCCAATTCTCTGCATGCCACTTGCAACAGATGGCGGCGCTTCAATCTGCACTACAAGATCAACCGCCCCCATGTCGATGCCAAGTTCCAGAGACGAGGTGCAGACAAGCGCCTTCAGCTTGCCCGCTTTCAACATCTCTTCAATCTCTGAACGCTGCGCTGCAGCTAATGATCCATGATGTGCGCGAGCGATCGGTTCGCCAGCAAGCTCGTTCAACGCACCCGCCAATCGCTCGGCGACACGCCGAGCGTTCACGAAGATCAGCGTGGACGTACGACCACGAACAATCTCCAACAAGCGCGGGTGGATTGACTGCCAGATGCTCGTACGCTTCGGCCCCTGCGAGGCAGGGCCGCTGGGAAGCTCGTCAATCTCTCCCAGCTTCGCCATGTCCTCCACCGGGACTTCCACCGTCAACTCCAGCGTCTTGCGAGCCCCAGCATTCACAATCGTCACAGGGCGAAACACAGGCCCCTGGGCCTCACGTTTCTCTGTCTGATCGCTTGTCTCTAACGCGTTTGTGAACTGCTCCACCGCTCCCTGCGAAGCGTTGGCGTCTTTCCCCTTCTTCGGCTTTGCCTGCGAAGCAGATCCGTGCTCTACCCCTTCTGCACCACCCAGGAAACGCGCCACCTCTTCTAACGGCCGCTGCGTTGCCGACAGCCCAATGCGTTGAATCCTCCGTCCGGCAAGTGCCTCCAGCCGCTCCAGCGACAACGCCAGATGCGCTCCGCGCTTGGTCGGCACCAACGCATGAATCTCGTCGATGATCACCGTCTCAACGGAACGCAGCGTCTCGCCGGCGTCGCTGGTCAGCAAGAGATAAAGCGACTCTGGCGTCGTCACCAGTATTTCGCCCGGATGTCGTTTGAAGCGTGCACGCTCTTTGGCACTCGTGTCGCCCGTACGCACGCTGATCTCCGGAGTGTGTACCGGGACACCATCGCGCTGCGCCATATTGGCGATACCCGCGAGCGGCGAACGCAGGTTGCGCTCCACGTCTACAGCCAACGCCTTCAGCGGAGAGATGTAGAGCACGCGGCAGCCTTCAGCCTTTGGCGGTTCGCGCAGCATCAGTTTGTCGAGACACCACAGAAACGCCGTCAGCGTCTTGCCCGTACCGGTAGGAGCGAGAATGAGCGTGGATTCGCCGCGAGCAATCGCAGGCCAGCCTTCGCGCTGCGGAGCCGTAACCTCCTCAAACACCGCGCGAAACCACTTAGCCGTTACGGGATGAAAAAGGTCGAGCACATGCGGCTCAGCCACAGCGGGCTTCTTCCCCTTCGCCATCTTCTTTTCCTTTGCCACGGCCACCCGAGAGCCACTCCCTTCGCTCAACCTAACTGTATTGGATGCAAATTTCTCTTTCACCCAATGCCAGGAGCGAACATGGAAGTTCCAGAATCGTCCCTTCGGTGGCCAAAGAAGCTACAGCCACGCGCCAAAGAGCCCTTGCCTACAGGCGAGGAAGCGACTACGCTAGACGACTCGACTATGCCATTGGAAAATCAACCCGCAAATACTCTTTCGGCTGAGAAGAAAGCTGAATTACGCCGCCTCGCGACCGAGGTTGCTGCTCACTCTTACTCCCCCTACTCCAAGTTTCGCGTCGGTGCAGCCCTGCTGCTGAGCGACGGCTCCGTCGTCAGCGGCTGCAATGTGGAGAACTGCTCCTATCGCCTGACAAGCTGCGCAGAGCAGGCCGCCATCGCGCGCGCCGTCTCAGAACGTGGCCCCGGCATCCGCCTGCTTGCTGTAGCTGTGGCCAATCTCAACGGCGCCGCCTCCATGCCCTGCGGCGCCTGCCGTCAGACGCTCACCGAGTTTGGCAGCGACGAAATCCCCGTTCTCTATCCCGGTGAAGGTGGCAAAGACGAGGAAACAACTCTCGGCGCGCTCATCCCCCAAGCTTTCCGCGCAGAATTTCTCCAGTAAGAACAAGGCCCATGAGCGAAAACGCAATTCATCCCCTCGATATCGTTATCAAGAAGCGCGACGGCAAGGAACTGACGCAGGCTGAGATCGCTCACCTCGTCCGCACCGTCGTACTCAACGGCGAAGCCAAGCTGAACCCCGACGCTGCTCCTCTTGCTGCCACAGACAAAATCACCGATGCACAGATTGCAGCGTTCCTGATGGCGACGTTCTGGCGCGGGATGTCGCGGGAAGAACTCGCGCATCTGACGACAGCGATGCGCTTCTCCGGAGAGGTCTTCGACACCAAGCAGCTCAATAGCTTTACGGTCGACAAGCATTCGACCGGCGGCGTCGGCGATAAGAGTTCACTGCTCATCGCACCCACGCTGGCCGCTGCAGGTATTGAGGGCAAACCGTCCATCACGGTCCCGATGATCAGCGGCCGGTCGCTTGGCCACACCGGCGGTACGCTCGACAAGCTCGAGACGATCCCCGGCTTCAACACGCAGCTCACGCTTGACCGCATGATGGAGGTGCTGAAGGAGTGCCACGCCGTACTCGTCGGCCAAACACCGAAGCTGGTGCCCGCCGACCGAATGCTTTACGCCATGCGCGACCACACCGGTACGGTCGAATCGCCGTACCTCATCACGGCAAGCATTATGAGCAAGAAGCTCGCCGAAGACCTCCAGGGCCTTGTGCTCGACGTCAAGGTTGGCTCCGGCGCATTCATGCCGACGTATGAGCTCTCCAAATTCCTCGCCGAACTAATGGTCTCCACTGGCGAGCACTCCGGTACGCGCACCGTCGCCGTTCTCACCACCATGGACGAGCCGCTTGGCCGGTTCTCCGGCAACTGGGTCGAGGTCTGGGAGTGCGTCGACATCATGAAGGGCAAGCGGCATCCCATGTCCGCCGACCTCATCCAACTCTCAAACGTCCTCTCTGGCTGGATGCTCTTCTTCGCAGGCAAGTCGGAGACGCCGGAAGCAGGCGCGAAGCTCGCCGATGAGATCCTCGCCAGCGGTGCAGCGTATGAAGCGTGGCTCAAGCTCACTGCCGCGCACGGCGGCGATATCTCTGTCTTCGATGACCCCGCAGCCTTCCACAAACCAACGGCGACACGCGTGCTGAAAGCAAAGCGCAGCGGCTACCTCGCAGGCATGGACTGCAAGGAAGTCGGTTGGGCCGTCCAGCGGCTGGGTGCGGGTCGCGCTCGCCCGGGCGACCCAGTCAGTGCCCACGCGGGCATCGAATCCCACGTCAAACTAGGTACTTACGTGGAAGAAGGCCAGCCACTCTTCACCCTCTTCAGTGAGGACGAAGCACTCCTCGGCCCCTCGTACAAGATGCTCGACGACACCCTCGAGATCAACGACAAGGCACCCCGGCTTCAACCGCTGATCCGCGAAATTGTGAAGCAGTAAACCGAAGCAGCCAGCAGGCCGAGCGACTCACGCTCGGCCTCTGTCTTTTTCTGCAACGCGTAGCAGACGCCGCCAGGAAGCGAATCCCTGCGGCACAAGGCCCCGCAAAGCAGTACACTACACAGCATTCATCCCCTTTTCCACGTCACGGACGGAGATCACCTTTGGCACGTTTCACCGGATTGCTTGGCCTCATTGTTTTTCTTGGCATCGCCTACGCGCTCTCAACGGACCGCAAAGCGATCCGCTGGCGCACCGTAGCCTGGGGTCTGGGCCTGCAAGTATTCTTCGCCTTCATCGTGCTGCGCGCCTCGTGGGGGCAACGCGTTCTGAAGACCGGTGCTGATGCTGTCGCCTCCTTGCTGGGGCATGCAGCCGACGGCTCCGCCATGGTCTTCGGCCACCTCGGCGACCCGCACTCCCCCCTGGCGGTCTTCGCCTTCGCCGTGCTGCCCACCATCATCTTCGTCTCCGCGCTCTTCGGTGCGCTTTATCACCTCGGCATCATGCAGCAGATCATTAAGGTCGTTGCCTGGGTGATGCAACGCACCATGGGCACCTCTGGTGCAGAGTCCACCAACGTTGCCGCGTCCATCTTCATGGGCCAGACCGAAGCCCCACTCACCATCCGCCCCTACCTCAACGACGCTACGCGTTCTGAGCTCATGACCATCATGACCTCTGGCATGGCGCACGTCTCCGGCGGCATCATGGCCGCGTATATCCTCTTCGGCATTCGCGCGCAGGACCTTCTCTCCGCCGTCATCATGACCGCACCCGGCACCATCCTCATCGCGAAGATGCTCGTGCCCGAAACCGAAGTGCCCCGCACGCTCGGCACCGTGCAGATGACCGAGAACGAAGAGCACAAGAATGAGAACCTCATCGGATCCATCGCACGCGGCACCATCGACGGCGGTCAACTCGCCTTCAACGTGGCGATCATGCTCATCAGCTTCCTAGCCATCGTCGGCCTTATCAACGCCATCATGCTCAGTACCTCGAACGCGCTGTGGATCCATCACATCCGCTTCCCGCACTCACTCGGCAACGCTCTCGGCGTGCTCTGCGCTCCAGTGGCGTGGCTCATCGGCATTCCATGGCATGACGCGCCGATCGTCGGCAACCTCATCGGCACGCGTGCTGTGCTCAATGAGTTCATCGCGTACAACCAACTCGGCGTTCTCGCAAAGTCTGGTGCGATCTCCACGCGCACACTGGCCATCACGACGTTTGCCCTCTGCGGCTTTGCAAACCTCGGTTCGGTGGGCATGCAGATCGGTGGCATCGGAGCCCTCATCCCGTCACGTCGCAACGACCTCGCAAAGCTGGGCCTCCGCGCCATGCTCGCAGGCACGATGGCGAACCTAATGTCCGCTGCGATCGTCAGCATGATGATGAAGTAGCCCAGTCCAAGCAAAAGAAACGCCCGCAGTGACCACCGTCACTGCGGGCGTTTCTACGTCAGCGCAGCATTGGAGTCATGAGAGCCGATGCCCATTCTCTCGGAGTGCATCCGTACTACACACACATCGCGGCGTTCTGCGACCTGCAGCAGCGATCTCTTACACGCGGCACTCTTACTGTTTTGACGGGTGTCGCCGTAGCTACCGTGCTTTCGCACTTCCCTGCCCTCCGGCCGAATCCATGGATTACCCTCCCAACGCTTGCCATCGCCTACGGCACTTGGGACACAGCACGCAACCTCCGCGTGCGCTGGGACATGCGACAGGCCGGAGTGGTGTTGTGCGTTTATATGGACATGATGGCTCTCTTCCTCGCGCTCTTCCTTCTTCTGTGGCCATTTATCGATCTCGGGGCAGGGTCTCTCTAACCACCGATGAACTCATACGACCAAGGACGCTCGAAATTTGTTATCCGCCAAACCACCGAAACGCTTGCTGCGGCGTCACACATCCTGTGAACTCAGCTCTCGCCTTTTCGATTTCAACGCCCGGTTGGCTGGAAAGCCTCAGTGACGGGCCCAGGCACGCTCTGCTCTTCAATCTCTTCAAGATTGGTGGCGTAAGCGTTACCCCTGTCTTCCTGATCAAGGCGTTCATCTTCCTCGTACTTCTGGTCGGGCTCTCTCATCTTGTGCAGCGCGTTGTGCTTGGTCGCCTGCTCAGGCGGATGCACATATCGGATGGCGCAAAGTTCGCGCTGGGCCGTTTTACCACCTACATCCTCTTCCTCGGTGGTCTCTTCATCGGGGTGCAATCGCTCGGCGTCAACCTTAGTTCGCTTGTCGTCTTCGGCGGTGCTGTGGGCGTCGGAGTTGGCCTCGGCTTGCAGAACGTCGTTTCCAACTTCGTCGCCGGACTCATTCTGCTCATCGAGCAGCCAATTCGTATGGGCGACCGCATCGAGACTGGCGACACGCTCGGCGATGTCGTGCGCATCGCCGCACGCTCTACTTGGGTTCGCACAAACGACAACGTCGTCATCATCGTCCCAAACTCCGAGTTCATCAATAACCCGGTCACAAACTGGACAGCGAACGATCCGAACGTGCGCATAAGCATCGACGTAGGTGTGGGCTACAACTCCTCACCCGAACGCGTGCGCATCATCCTGCTGCAAGCAGCACAATCCAACGAGAGCGTACTCGTTCATCCTCTCCCTGACGTCCTCTTCACCGGCTTCGGGGACAACAGCCTTAACTTCACGCTGCGCGTCTGGACCGCGAACGCGCATACGCCAACGATCCTTAAATCCGAGCTCTACTTCGACCTCTTCCGCCGCTTCACCGAAGCTGGCATCGAGCTCCCCTTCCCTCAGCGCGACCTGCACATACGCTCGTCAGATATCCCGCTGCCGTTCCCAGGCCCAGAGAGCAAAGAGTAGAGCAACGCAGAGGAGGCGCTCCTGGGAGCGCCTCCTCTGCGTTGCCTTGTTGTTCCTTAGTGTCCGGAAAACATGTCGTTAAACTGCTTCACGAACGCGTGCTCGTTCGGCCCTGCATTGTTGCGCAGCGGCAATACACGCTCCACCAGAATCTCATCGTGGCCTTCGTTTAACAGCTTCATCGTTTCAGCAATGTACTCATCCAGCGGCATCGCACGCGGATCAGCCTTTTGATGCTCTCCCATTAGTTCGGTCTGCACATACGGCGGCGCAATTTCAATCACCTTCACACTCGATCCCTGCAACAGATACCGCTGCGAGAGTGCATACGAATGGATCGCCGCCTTCGTCGCGTTGTAGGTAGCCGTCGGTGCCAGCGGAGTGAACGCAAGCCCTGAGGTAACGTACGCAATCGCCGCTGCAGGCTGAGCCTTTAAGTGCTCAATGAACGCCGACGTGATGCGGATCGGTCCCAGCAGATTGGTCGTCACGATCGACGTGACCTGCTTGTCATCGACAGGCTTGTCCACGCCGTCCATGCTCATGATGCCGGCGTTGTTAATCACCGTATTCAGCGACGGGAACTTCGCGATCAACTCCTTCGCAACAGAAGCAATGCTCTCAGGGCTTTCAACATCAAGCACGATCGAGTGCATGCCGGGGTTCGCCGCCGTCACCTCATCCAGCTTGTCCTTGCGACGGCCGGAGATGATTACCGTGTTGCCAGCCTTCTGCGAAGCCTCTGCCAGCGCGCGTCCAATGCCCGATCCGCCGCCTGTAATGAAAATCGTATTTCCTGTGTGCTTCATAACTTTGCTCCGTTCTGCATCGGCATTCCCCGGTGCTAGGATGAATCTAACGCCTACACTCTCTTTTGGGAAGTAGGCACTATTTTCTTTCATAGTTACCTAAAGGAGAGCGTCCATTGCCCGCCAACAAGGTCAAAGGTCACGCAGCCGTCTGCCCTATTACAAACCCGCGAGTTGAAGCCCTCGTTACAGAGATCATCGGCCGCGTCGCCGACAAGTGGACCATGCTCATGCTCGAAGCTCTCGAAGAGCACGGCACGCTCCGCTTCACCGAACTGCGCAAGCACGTCCCCGGCATCAGCCAGAAGATGCTGACGCAAACGCTGCGTCAGATGGAACGCGACGGCCTCGTGCTGCGCACCGTGCACCCCGTCATCCCGCCGCACGTCGACTATCAACTCACTGATCTCGGCGGCTGCCTCGGCGAAGCCTTCTGCGGTGTCTGGCAGTGGGCCGAAAAGAACTTCGCGCGCATCGAAAAGTGCCGCGTAGCCTTCGACAAACGTGCAGAGAAGGCGACGAAAGCCGCGCTAACGCGCTAGACTGTCTTCTCCATGAGCGATCAGAACCAGCAGCCACTCGACCAGTTCACGCGCGCCACACAAGCGCTTACGCACATCTTCCTCAAGACAGAAGTGAAGCCTGTCGTCGGCATCATCCTCGGCTCGGGCCTCGGCAACTTCGCCTCGCAGGTTGAGAACGCTGACGTCATTCCCTACGAAGAGATCCCCGGCTGGCCGCTCTCTACCGTCGAAGGCCACAGCGGCAAGCTTGTGCTTGGCACCATCGGCGGCGTGCCCGTCGCTGTGATGCAGGGTCGCGTCCACGCCTACGAAGGCTACGACATGAATGAGGTCGTCTTTCCCACGCGCGTGCTCGGCATGCTCGGCTGCAAGAGGCTCATCGTCACCAACGCTGCTGGCGGGATTAATACAAGCTACGGCGAAGGCGCTCTGGTCAACATCACCGACCACATCAACCTCACCGGCCGCAACGCCGCCATCGGCCCCAACGACAAGCGATTCGCCGTTGCCAACGGTTTCGGCCAACGCTTCTTCGACATGTCGAACGCCTACTCGCCACGCCTCAACGCGCTGGCCAAAGCAGAAGCGACAAAGCAAGGCATTGCGCTGCACGAAGGCGTCTACCTCGCGGTGCTCGGCCCCAGCTACGAAACGCCTGCAGAGATCCGCGCCTTCCGCACGCTTGGGGCCGACCTCGTCGGCATGAGCACGGTGCACGAAGTGATGATTGCGCGCCACATGGGCATCGAAGTCCTCGGCTTCTCGCTGGTTACGAACATGGCCGCAGGCGTGATGCCCGAGGCCAACATTAACCACGAAGAAGTGATGGAAATCGGCAAGCGTCTCGAACCGCAGTTCGCCTCACTCGTGAAGGCGCTCGTACCGCAGGTAGCTGCCGCGTCCTAACCCATCAATGCAGTGCGCCCACATCTTGGAGGTATGGGATGTGGGCGCACCGCGTTGTGGCGAATCAAGCGTTACACTAGCGTCAATGCCCACCGAACCGGAACAACTCACCTTCTTGACGAAGCCCATCATCATCGGCATCGCAGGCTGTTCGGGCTCCGGCAAAACAACCCTCGCGCGTGAGCTCTCCACCCAGCTTGACGCCGCACTCTTCCCCTTCGATTTCTACTATCGCGATCTGGCACACCTGCCGGTAGAAGAGCGTGCGCTCCAAAACTTCGACCATCCGAACTCTCTGGAACACGAGCTTCTCGTAGAACACGTTCGCGACCTCAGCGAAGGCAAGTCCGTGCAGCGTCCCGTCTACGACTTCAGCACGCACAGCCGCGTGCCCCAGGAGTACGACGAACTCGCACCTCGCCGCTACGTCATCGTCGAGGGTATCCTCGCGCTGCACTACGCCGATCTGCTGCCGCTCTACGACTTCAGCATCTACGTCGACGCGCCCAACGAGGTTTGCCTGAACCGCCGCATATACCGCGACATGCGTGAACGCGGCCGCACAGAAGAGTCCGTCCGCATACAGTTCGACGCCACGGCCAAGCCCATGGCCGAGCAGTACGTTATCCCCTCGCAAAGCTCCGCCAGCCTCACAGTCCAGGGCACTGAGAATCTTGACTGGTCGATCGAAGTGATCCTTCGCCAGCTCCACGAGCTTGGGCTCCCTTAGGCGTTCCTCATGCAGTCGATCCACATCTCGGGGCAGCTCGATGCACTGGTAATGGGTGTTCGCCGCGGTCAGCTTAAGAGGCTCTCTTCCGACTTCTATCGCTTTGGATCACGGTCTGTCACCCTGTGGCTCACATCGGGCGATGGTTTCCGGCTGACGTCACAGATGCATGATCTAGCAAACCGCACCGAAGCTGGAATACTCTGCATCGAGCAACTCGTGCAAGCTGATCCCAAGGAAACAAGCGTCGACCTGCCCTGGCAATTCAAAAAAGGTGGATCCGCGTCAAAGCTTATCGTTCGGGAAAGCGGCTGGCAGTTGGAGTCCGGCCTGCTCTTCGAAAGCCCTGACGGGGATGAGGTCAGCATTCTCCCCGCGGCGTTCCCCTCCTATCTGTGCGTGCAAGGGATCGAGACGCCGCCACAGGAAGTCACCTCAGAGTACCCACTGGCACGCTATACGCGCCTCTTGCTTTAATTCATCCGTGCAGCACTCTCACTTGAACAATGGCCAAAACAAACGGCGAGCCCAAAGGCTCGCCGTTTGTATATAGCATGAAGCAGAAACTACACAGCTACCGGCTGTTCCAGCTTCTCAGAGAACGCCTTGCCCGTACGACCAGCCTGCGCGTTCTTATGAAACGCATAGCCAGCGATCAGCGGGAACGCGATCGTTGCTTCTGCGAAGACCATCTGCTCATAAGTCAGATCGACCTTGCCCCACGAGCTGGCTTCCTTCAGGGTCGAACCCGAGAGAGCGCCATCGCGCGAATCAGCCACCGTGATCTGGATCGCGTACTTGTGCATCGAAGCCTCAACGCCCAGGATGTCCGCCGCAACGACGATGTCCTGTGCGAAGTTCTTGGGTACGCCACCGCCGATCATCAGCAGACCAGTCGTCGGGTTCGCGATCTTGATCTGCGTCAGTTCGTAGAAGTCCTTACCCGAGTCGATCGACACAACCGGCTTGCCGGCATTCGCATGCTGGTGAGCCACGATGCCAAAACCGAACGAGCAATCCGAGAACGCCGGGCAGAAGATCGGCACGTTCAGCTCATAGCAGGCGTACACGATCGAGTCAGCGTTGCCAGCCTCAGGCGTGCGGCCATTGTCCTTCAGGTACTTGCCCATCGCAGCGATCAGCTCACGCGACGAGTACGCACGCGGCTCGAGCGAGTTGATGATCTTCTCGGTCGTGTCGTCGCAGATACGAAGCTCTTCCTCATCGATGAACGTGTCGTAGATACGATCGATCATCATCTCGCGGAGTTCCGCATCGCCTGCGCCGTACTTGTACTCTTCGCCTGCAACGTAGTGCTTGTAGCCAAGAGCTTCGAAGAAGTCCTGGTCCACAATGTTCGCGCCCGTCGAAACGATTGCGTCGACCATGTGGTTGCGCACGAGGTCGATGATGACCTTCTGCAGACCGGCCGAGATCAGCGATCCGGCAAGGCACAGAACCACGCCGCACTCCGTGTCGCGAAGCATCATGTCGTAAATGTTGGCAGCGCGCGCGAGATCGCGCGACGAGTAAGCCATCGAAGCCATCGCATCCACCAGCGGCACGACGTTGTGCTCGGCAATGTTGATGTGCTTAATCGGGGTTGTCAGAAGTTCCTGTTTGGTCGCCATATCGTCGTCTAGTTTATCGCGATTTCAGTCAATGCTGACGCGGGATTCACGCAATTTTCACTCTGCGCAAATCTGCCGCCACAAGCGCCGCGCATCTCGACTTTGCGAGGGCAGTTTCCGGCCCTGACCGCCACTGGAAAACGCTTCGACACAAATTTAGCCTACGCACGCGCTACCGGCGCGCACAACAGAGCAATTCCAGCAAGCACGAACATTACCGAGATCACATACTGAATCAACTTCATCGCCATTCCTCACCTCGCAAGCATCTTTAAGCCGCGTTCGATCCAACCGCCGCACAGAACATCTGTCACGCGCAGCCTTCCGTACGTCGCACTCGAACCATCAGCACGATCAACCGGATCGCACACACCAACATCACCGCGGCCCACAGCCAGCCAGCCCGCGGATGACCTCGCAGCAACAAAGGTCCCGAGCCGCTCATCGCAGCCAAAGCACCCGCCTGTGCAGCCAAAAGCCTTCTCTGCCGACTCATCTTTCGCATCACGTCTCCTCCAGTAGTTATTAGTTGTCCGAAAAAATCGACTCGATCGACAGCCCAAAGAGCTTCGCAATACGAAACGCCAAGGGCAGCGAAGGATCGTACTTCCCTGTCTCGATCGCGTTCACGCTCTGCCGCGAAACCTCAAGCTTCGTAGCCAGGTCAGCCTGCGACCATCCCCGCTCCGCACGCAACGTGCGCAGACGGTTATTCATCGCTGTCCGCCCGGTTCCGCAGCTTCAACACGACCTGCGCACCCGCCATACTCAGCCAGAAAACGATGAACTCCGTAAACGGCGGCGGTGCGCTCATCGCGCCGTACGAACGCAGGAAATCGCTTACGGTCGACACCGCCAGCGTGATCCCCACAGCCCACACAATCGCCTGCACCACGAGCCAGCGCTTGAACTCGTCCTGCTCATCGCGCAGATACAGGCCCACCACCGCCAGCAGAGCGATGATCGGAATCGCAGGCAGCAGAGACACCGCCCACAACTTCGGCCCGGTGAAGTGGTGCGAGCGCACCAGCGCAGTCACCTGCCACACCGCACCCATGTAGCAAATCATGATTCCGATCGCTCGCCGCGAGTACTCCCGCGCAGCCTTGCTGCGCTCTTTGCAGATCAATCCACTCAACACTGAAGCCATCATTCCCCCTCAGGAGTGCCTCAATCGCCCACCTGGTGACAAGCAAACTTTACGTCAAGCTTCCTTGTCATGTCAAGCAAGCTTGTCTAGCATTTGTCGAAATTATTCTCCGCCTGTCGTACGCTCAAAGAACTGCTATGAACGTGAACTTCGCCGAGCGCGCCCACAACCACAACTTCAAGCTCGACCCCATCGTGCGTTCGCTGCTCGACACCGACTTCTACAAGCTGCTGATGCTGCAGTTCGTCTGGAAGAACTTTCCCCAGACACACGTCACCAGCGAGATCCACAACCGCACCACGCGTGTCCGCCTCGCCGACCGCATCTCGGCCTCCGCACTGCGCGATCAGATGGAGCACGTCCGCGGCCTGCGTTACCTGAAGTCCGAGCTTGTCTGGCTGGCGGGCAACACCTTCTACGGCACACGCCAGATCTTCGAGCCGGCCTTTCTCGACTGGCTTGAGCACAACCACCGCCTCTCCGACTACGAGATCCACGAACACGAAGGCCAACTCATCATCCGCTTCTCCGGCCTCTGGACAGAGGTAACGATGTGGGAGGTCTACTCCCTCGCCATCGTTAGCGAGATGAAGACCCGCGCCGCGCTCGCTGAACTCAACGAACTCGAACTCGACGTCCTCTACGCTCGCGCCAAGACGCGCCTCTGGGACAAGATCGAGCTGCTGCGCAAAGTCCCCGGCCTGCGCCTTTCTGACTTCGGCACACGCCGCCGCCACAGCTTTCTCTGGCAGGAGTACTGCGTTCAGGCCCTCGCCTCCGCGCTGAACTCTGACCCCGCAGATCCGCGCCTCACCGGCACCTCGAACACCGCGCTCGCATACAAACACAACCTCGAAGCCATTGGCACCAACGCGCATGAGCTGCCCATGGTGCTCGCCGCGCTGGCCTCACGCGGTACGGATGAAGAGCTTCGAGCCTCGCAGTATCGTGTGCTCGAACTCTGGCAGCGCAGCTACGGTGGCGAACTCCTCATCACGCTTCCCGACACCTTTGGCACGACGCAGTTCCTGCAAGGCGCACCACCGTTCGTGGCGAAGTGGACGGGCGAACGCGTCGACTCCAAAGACCCGTTCGTGGCGGGCGACGAGTACATCGAGTGGCTGCTGAAGCGCGGCGAAGACCCGCGTAAAAAACGCCTCATCGCAAGCGACGGTCTCGACGTCGATACGATCGTCGGCCTGTACGACTACTTCAACAAGCGCATTCGCTTCTCGGCTGGCTGGGGAACGCTGCTGACCAACGACTTCCGCGACTGCCACCCGCGTGGCGAAGACACGCTGGAACCGATCTCACTGGTCTGCAAGATCACCAGTGCGGACGGCACCCCCACCGTGAAACTTAGCGACAACCCCGCAAAAGCCACGGGCCCCGCTGAGATGATCGAACGCTACCGCCGCGTCTTCGGCTCGCCCGTGCTCGAAGAACTCCCTGTGGTGGTGTAGTGACGAGCGTGGCGTCGGACCGATCGCCGCCCCTGCAAGTACCAATCTTCTTCCCCATAAGAGAATCGCGATACAGCGCCCTCTTCATAGCCATTGGCACGAATCTCCTTACGACCTTTGGCACGCACGGCAGGCGAGTCATGCGTGGCGATCTGTAAGAACGCAGATCCCTTCGGCAATTGCAAGCCAGGAAGGCTTCGAAACAAAACTCGCCGTATACTCCCCCCATGCGCTTCCCCACCATCCCTCGCATAGCCTCCGCCGCAGCTCTCGTCACACTCTTCGCACTTCCTGCAGCAGCCTGGGGTCCTGACGGCCACGAGTGGATCAATCTCATCGCCGCGCAGAATCTTCCCTCAGACGTGCCCGCCTTCGTCCGCGACACCAACGGTCTCAACGTCATCGAATACATCGGCCCCGAGCCCGACCGCTGGCGCAACAAAGCAGAAGGCGAACTCAACGACACGCAGGCCGCCGACCACTTCATCCTCCTCCCGCTCGCGGACCGCGTCGGCCCACTGCCGAAGATGCGCTACGACTTCCTCCGCGAACTCAGCCAATTGCAAGCCGCGCATCCCAACGAAAAGCTCACCGCCGAAGCCGTCGGCATGAACCCCTGGCAGACTGAAGAAATCTGGCAGCGGCTCAAGGTTGACTTCCGCGAGTACCGCGCACTCAAGGCGGCGCACAAAAACACCGCTGGAGTCGAAGTCGCCATCCTTTTTGACGCTGGCTGGCTCGGTCACTACGTTGGTGACGGATCCCAGCCTATGCACAGCTCTCTGCAGTACGCCGGGTGGGTCGGCCCAAACCCCAACGGCTACACAACCAGCCACAAGATCCACTGGCAGTTCGAAAACGACTTCGTCATCGCCGCGGCAAACAAGCAGCAAGTCAGTAAGCTCGTAGCCCAGGCAAAGCCACAGCTTATCGGCGACGAGTGGACCCAGTACCTCGCCTACCTTCGCAGCAACAGTGCGAAGGCCGAGCAGATCTACAAGTTTGAGAAATCGGGTGCGCTGCAAGGCAAAGGAACAGCCGACTCTCGCGCCTTCGTCGATCAGTGCCTCGCCACCGGAGCCATCGAGCTGCGCAACATGATCTACACCGCCTGGGTGCGTTCCGCCGACCCCGTCGAAGGCTTCAAAGGCTAACCGCGCTCATTACGCCGGAGCATGCACGTGCTTCTGAGCGCGTCGCAACGTCGGCGTGATCGCGTAGGCCAACACGGGAACCACCACGCACATCGTCACGGCCCACACGATCAGGCCATGCCACTCCCACGTCCAAAGCGCCTTGGTCGTCTCCCATGGATGATGCTTTACTGCCTCCAGCAAAGCGTCCTTGCTCAGCGGCAGTCCCCTCGTGTGGAAGAGCATCGAACCCACCTTGATCCAAACAGGAAAAAGCAGCAGCTCCAGCGGATACACCGCGTGGTTTGAGATCTGCGACGCGACTACGTTCAGCCGAAACACCGCCGCCAGCGCCAGCGCCACCACGGTCGTTGAGCCAAGCAGCGGGTTCACGCCCACCGCAAAGCCTACAGCCAGCGACCACGCCAGCCGCTCAGGCGTGGCGCCGCCCTGCAACAAGCGCAGCAACGGACGAACGATCTTGTTTTGCACCACACGAAGCACGAGACTTGAGGATACCCTCTCTGCATCAAACACAGGACGTTCGCCGTTCACGACGAACATGAGCGATACACTGCTCGCACATCGCAAGTTCGCAAAAAGCGAGCGCAGCCAACGGAGTTCTGCTTGACCTTCTTCCGCCAGTTATTTCGTGCACCTCTCGTTGTTCTGATGTTTCTCATCTGTTTTGCCGAACTGCTGCTCAAGCGTCCGCGGACTCGTCCCGAGCGCGCAGCCTGGCTTTCGCGACTCTGCCAGCGCGTCCTGCGAGTCGCGCACATGTCTTATTCCGTAGAAGGCCCCGTGCCGATGTCTGGCGCCGTCATCACCAACCACCTCAACTACACCGACATCCTCGTCCATGCGGCGATACGGCCCTGCGTCTTCGTCTCCAAGATCGAACTGCGTAAAGTTCCAGTGCTCGGCTGGGTCAGCATGATGGCCGGCACGCAGTACGTTGAGCGCGGCGCAGGCGGCTCCGCAGAGAAGGCTGCACAAGGCATGGCGAAGGGTTTTCGCGACGGCCTGCCCATCGTCTTCTTCCCCGAAGGCACCACCGGCATCGGAGAACTCCCGCTGCTTCCCTTCCGTTCCGGACTGCTCGCACAGGCTCTCATGGCCGAGCAGCCGATTACCGCAGGCTTTCTGCACTATGAAATCAGCGAAGAAGACCTCGCCCGCGGCTGCTCCACCATGCACGATCTGCACTGGGGCAAACAGAGCCTGCTTGCTCACCTTTGGACGCAACTCAGCATCAAGTCAAGCCACTGCAACATACGTTTCGCGCAGGCCCCCATTGATTTTTCGCCCCAGGCTATCAAAGATCGGAAGCTAGCCGCAAAAGAAGCGCACCAGGCGGTACTCTCGCTTTCCGAGCCCATTCAACCCGCCTCAGGAAGCTGATCTGCACCGAAGTACTCATCCGCGCTGACACCTTTGTGTACTTTTCGATCTCGTCAACAAGTTGTATGTCGACTAGCATGGTCATATCCTCTTTCCGATCTGCTGAATGACCTTGTTGAACCTAGCTTCGATCGCCGTCCCAACCACCGCTGCTGCGGTACTCGCCGGTGCGTACATGCGCGAACGCGCCGCTCAGCGTCGCCTCCGACAGGAACTGGCGGACATGCAGCAGGAGCTCCTTCGCAACAAGGCCGCTCTCGCTGAGCAGAAGCAGCTCGACAGCATCAAGGATGAGTTCATCTCCAACGTCTCGCACGAGTTGCGGACGCCACTCACCTCCATCCGTGGCGCATTAGGCCTGCTCTCTGCCGGTGTGATGGGCGCGATGGACGCAAAAGCCAGCAACCTGCTGCGCATCGCCAGCAACAACACCGACCGCCTCGCACGCCTCATCAACGACATTCTCGATCTCGAACGCATGGACTCCGGCCGCGCAACGATGCAACTGCGCGCCTGCAGCCTCCGGGAACTCATCGCGCAATCCGTCGAAACCATGACGACGATGGCGAACGAAGCCGATGTCCGCGTGGACGTCGTCCCCGAACCCGGCGGCATGCCCACGGCGTTCGAAGGCGACCCCGACCGCATTCAGCAGGTGCTGGTCAACCTGCTCTCCAACGCCATCAAGTTTTCCCCGCGCGGCTCCTCCATCCTCATCACCTCCAGCTTCGACAACGATTCCCTCAACTTCCGCGTCGAAGACGCCGGACGCGGCGTTCCTGTCGACAAACTTGAGAGCATCTTCGGCCGCTTCAACCAGGTCGAGACCTCTGACGCCCGCCAGAAGGGCGGCACCGGCCTGGGCCTGGCCATCTGCCGCACCATCCTCGCGCAGCACAACGGCTCCATCGTCGCCCGCCGCAACGACCAGGAGAACGAAGGCCGCATCGGCACAACGTTCCTCGTTCAACTGCCAAGGTCTGCCGCCGCAGAGGCCGCAATGGAACCCCACGCCAACGCTGCCATCGGGCCCGTTTTGGTCTGCGACGATGACAGCGAACTGCGCCACATGGTTGCAGAGCAGCTACGTCGACATGGGTTTGTCGCCATCGAAAGCTCCGGCGGAGAACAGACACTGGAAATTGCCGCCAGAGAACCGGTGGAAGCCATCCTGCTCGACCTTTCCATGACCGGCGTCTCAGGCTGGGAAACGATTGAACGCCTGAAGAGCGATGAGCGAACCGCAAAGATTCCGGTCGTCGTCCTAAGCGTGCTGGAGCAACGCGAAAAAAATGATGCAGGAACCCCTTCGAAGGCCGATGGCTGGGTGCAAAAACCCTTTGGCGAAAAGCGGCTGTTAGCCGAACTCGGACGCGTACTTCATCCCGGCTCCGACCCCAGCCGTGTTCTATTGGTCGAAGACGATACAGACCTTGCCGCCATCGTGATCTCCAGCTTCGAGCAGGACACCGAGGCAGACTCCATGCGTGTCCTTCATGCTCGCTCTCTGGCAGATGCGCAATCGGCCTGCCGTGCCATGCCGCCCGATCTCATCATCCTCGACCTGAAGCTCTCCGACGGCAGCGGCTTTGCCCTGGTGGACTGGCTGCGCGGCCAACGCGATCTTCGCGCCCTGCCGCTGATCGTTTACTCCGGCCTCGACGTCTCGGCGGAAGAGAAGATACAGCTTCGTCTCGGCCCCACAGAGTTTCTGGATAAAGCTCGAGTCTCACCCCAGGAAGTCGAGCAGCTGGTCCTTGCCATGATGCGGCATTTGCGAACCGCTGCAGCTTAGTCTTCGCGCTCTTCGCTTCGTCGTCATACAATTCAACTCGCGCAACACTTTCTGAGCCTATCTATGCGACACATCCTCATCATCGACGACGAAGACGACATCCGCGAGGTCGCGGCGCTTTCGCTGGAGTCCGTGACAGGCTGGCAGGTCTCCACCGCAAGCTCAGGAGCAGAAGGCATACGCAAGGCCATCGAACTCAAGCCGGACGCCGTTCTCATGGACGTGATGATGCCCTCCATGGACGGTCCGACCACCTTCAAAGAGATGCAGAAGGTTCCCGCGCTCGTAGGCCTTCCCGTCGTGCTGCTGACAGCCAAGGTGCAAGGCGTTGACCAGCGCCGCTTCGCTGGCCTGGGTGTAGCCTCTGTGCTCTTCAAGCCGTTCGATCCGCTGACACTCGGCGACCAGATCGCAGCCGCTCTCGGCTGGCAGTAAGCCAACATCACCCAAGCGATTTCCGCCCATGTCAAATAAATTTGATTTGAGCCAAACAAAAGAAGTGCGTACAGTCGTCCTAACTTATCGTGAGCGAAAATCCTGTTACCAATGCGGCTGAGCAATCTGCTGCGCTTCTGGCCATGCTGTGGGAGCGTGGGCTGCCCCGTCTGCATGAACGCCTTGAAGAGCTTGCTGCCGTCATTGCGTTGCGTCGCTCCGGCAGCTTCGACGCGCGCGAGCAGGAGCACGCAGCCGCCACCGCACACAAGCTCGCCGGTTCGCTCGGAATGTTCGGCTACCCCGCCGGGACAGACGCCGCTCGAGAGCTGGAACATGAGCTGGAAGCCGGTGAAGAAGCAGACCTCGCCATCCTCGAAGAACAGTACGCCGCGCTGCGCAAAGCGCTCCCTCTCTGAAGCTTCACCTCACTGACACGCCAGTGCCGTCCACACACCCGCCACGGTGGACGAGGCTCCGTCGATCCGAAGGTCAATGAAGTTCCCCGCAGGGATCGTCACCGACCCCGACGCCGGGCAACTGCCGCTCGTCGAAGGGGTGCAGGAGAGCGCCGTGTCCGCCATACTCGTCGCGGAGCCGCCGCTGCGCAGCGTCACCGTAATCGCTCCCGTCTGCAGCGAGCTCACATACAGCTTCGTCGCCGTGCAGCCTAGCGGCACCCACGTCAGCACCGCTCCAGACGTCTCCGTCAGCGCTGCGTTGGTCATGTTCACCGAGTAGTACAGCGTCGCGTAGTTCACCGCGTGATACACCGCGGCAAAACTCCCGCTCGACGTCGACCCACCACCGACAGCGCTGCTCCCCGCGGCCCCTTGTGGGATGCCAAACTCCAGCACCACCGCCTGCGCCGTGCCCGAGTTCGTCACCGTAGCGACCGAGCCAGCAGGCAAGGTCGTCGTCGTGTGTACGGTCACCGTAGCAGCCGCTCCCGCTGCCCCAGTTGGCCCCGCGCCGCCAGCCTGGGCCAGTACCGTCCAGCTCTGCGGCGAAGCGTCCGGCTGCTGATTGCTGTTCGCCGTAAGCGCCAGCCACGTCGAACCGCTCCACGTCACCGCATCGTTCGTCGAGTAGTACGTCAGCGCATTCCAGCCCGAGCGAAAGTTCATCCCCGCCGCCCCCGTAGGCCCTGCTGGCCCCGTAGCTCCCTGCACGCCGCTCAACCCTGTAGGCCCAATCATCCCCTGAACGCCCTGCGTACCAGTCGCCCCCTGCAAGCCCTGCGGCCCAACCAGTCCCTGAGCACCTGTCGGCCCGGCAGCCCCAGCGGCTCCAGTCGCGCCGGGAGACGAGAACATCGACCAGAACGTAGGCGAAGCATCCGGTGCGTTCCCATGATTGCCTGCCACAAGCGAAACATACCCTGCCCCCTGCCACAGCACGCCATCGCCCAACGCATAGTTGCCCGCCGACTCATAGGCTCCGCGAAACGACATGCCAACGCTGCCAGCCGCACCCGCAACACCAGTGGCACCCGTAGCTCCAGTCGGCCCGGCAACCCCCTGCACTCCCTGAGCACCCGCCTGTCCAGCCACTCCTTGAGTCCCCGTCGCTCCCTGGCTCCCCTGCGCTCCCGCAGCACCCTGCAACCCCTGAGCTCCTGCCGGGCCCTGTGGTCCGGTTGGCCCCTGTACGCCTTGAACGCCCTGCGGCCCGGCAACACCTTGTACTCCCTGCAAGCCTGTCGAGCCTGTGCCTCCGGCTACGCCCTGCGGCCCAACGCCACCGATCGCCGCCAGCACTCCCCACATCGAGGGCGAAGCATCCGGCGTGTTGCCGTGGTTGTTCTCCACCAGCGACGCATAGCTGCTGCCGCTCCACAACACCACATCACCCAGCGCATAGTTCGTCCCGGAGGCATAGCTTCCGCGATACACCAGACCGGCAGCTCCCGTGGCTCCGGTCGAACCAGTGGCACCAGTCGCTCCTGCCGCACCCGGCGCTCCGCTCAGCCCTGCGGACCCCGTAGCCCCGGTTGGGCCAGCCACTCCGGCCACACCGTTCTGCCCCGCCGCTGCAAAGAGCGCCCACATCTGCGGCGAGCTGTCAGGCGTATTGCCGTGGTTGTTGTCCGTCAGAGAAACCCACCCAGCCCCCTGCCACAGCACACCACTTCCCACGGCATAGTTCTTCGTCGAGTCATACACGCCTGCAAAGCTCATTCCCACCGGCCCAGCCGCCCCTGTAGCGCCCACCACTCCCTGCGGCCCCGTTGGTCCAGCCACTCCGGCAATCCCCTGCGCGCCTGCCTGCCCTGCGACTCCCTGCAAGCCCTGATCGCCCTTCTCACCCGCTGGCCCAACCGGCCCCAACGCACCCGTGGAGCCCGTCAGACCTGTCGGGCCCTGCAAACCGGTCGCACCCATCGGCCCAACGCTGGCCATCACCGCCCACATCGTCGGACTCAGGCTCGGGGTATTGCCGTGGTTCCCTGCAATCAAAGAAACATAGCTGGACCCAGCCCACAGCACCACATCGCCCAGAGCGTAATTCGTCGTGGAAGCATACGCTCCCTGATACACAAACCCTGCCGCGCCAGTCGGGCCGACAGAGCCTGTGGCACCGACAGCTCCCGTCAATCCTGCTGGCCCTTGCAAACCCATGACACCAGTAGCACCGGTGGCTCCGACAGAGCCATTCGCTCCAGCCAATCCCGCAGGCCCTTGAGGCCCCGTAACGCCAGCGGCGCCAGTACTCCCCGTAGCCCCTTGAACACCCGTAGCCCCGGTAGCTCCTTTCGCCCCCGCTGAACCAGTAGCGCCAACCGCTCCAGCAGGACCCTGAACGCCTTGAACGCCCTGAGGTCCGGTCGCGCCCTGAGGCCCCTGCAACCCCTGCGCTCCGGTTACTCCGGTCGCACCTGTTGCGCCCACAGCACCCGCTGCGGTCGCACTCGCCAAAGCAATCTCCAGCGCCGGAGCATGGGCCGTCTGGTCGTTCTCCTTCGAATCGAACTGCACCACGGCATTCGCTGCCGAAAGCGCAAAACCATTGTTCGACGCGCCGCCCGAAAGCCAGGCCTGCACCGCAGCCGTCACATCGAAGGTCACAAAGCTGCCCTCTGCCACAGTCGCCGAACCCAGCACAGCGCCAGACGCAGGCATCGACGCATACGTAACGCCGGATTCGATCCATCCGCCGCCAACCATCGCTAGCGAGACCAGTCCCGGCGTATCCGCACGATTGCAGTAGAGCCTCAGCGTCGCCCGGCTGACCTGCTGGGCCGTCGTCCCGCTCGGCAGCGTGCTCAGGTCAAACTGCACCAGCGCCGTATACCCGCCACCAACGTTCAGATTGGATAACGAACCAGAGTTCACCGCAGGCCGCGCGCTCGAGACATGCGCATCCGCCAGCAACGTCGCCTGCTGCGCCGTCGCCCAGACTGGCATCACCGCCAGCAGCATCCCAGCCGCGCAGAAACGCAGCGTCTTCTTCAGGCGCAACCCTGCGCCATCCGCCAATATCCATCCATCTCGCTGCAACGATCCCTGCTCAACTGTGCACATTGCCGCACCGGAAACGTCTCCGGCAAACGGCCCACAAAAGGAATGATGCCTCCCGTTTTAGCAGACTCTTCCCAAAACGCAACCCCAAACCCTTCCCATCGATCTCATCACCATGGATTTCACACCTAACAAGCACCCCGAGTATGCTGGCGGCATGTCCGTGAATACGAATCCCGATGCTCAGCTCAATACTCCCGGCCACCACGCTTCCCCTGACAAGCTGGTCAACCTGCCGCGCCTGCTCACGGCGTTCTATGCGAACCACCCGGACCCCGAAAATCCTGCCGAGAAAGTCAGCTTCGGCACCAGCGGCCACCGCGGCTCGTCGCTGAACACCAGCTTCAACTACGCGCACATCCTCGCCATCACCCAGGCCATCGTCGAGTACCGCACCCAGCAGAAGACAACCGGCCCGCTCTTCCTCGCGCAGGACACCCACGCCCTCTCCGAGCCCGCCTTCATCTCCGCGCTCGAAGTCCTCGGCGCCAACGACGTCCCCGTCTTTTACGACAAGGACATGGGCTACACGCCCACACCTGCGCTCTCGCACGCCATCCTCACCTATAACGCAGGGCGCAAAGACGGACTCGCCGACGGCATCGTTATCACGCCCTCGCACAACCCGCCCGAAGACGGTGGCTTCAAGTACAACCCGCCCAACGGCGGCCCCGCCGACACCACGGCCACCAAGTGGATTCAGGACCGCGCGAACGAGCTGATCGCCAATCGCCTGCAGGGTGTCAAGCGCCTGAACGTCGGCAAGGTGATGGCGCTCGACACCACCAAAGAGTTCGACTACATCAGCAACTACGTCAACGATCTCGGCAACATCATCAACTTCGACATTCTCAACGGCACCGCCCTCAAGCTCGCCGTCGATCCCCTCGGAGGCGCTGGCGTAGCCTACTGGCCGCGCATCGCCGAGCAGTACAAGCTGCCGCTCGAAGTGTTGAACCCCTACGTCGATCCCACCTTCCGCTTCATGACCCTCGACTGGGACGGCAAGATCCGCATGGACTGCTCCTCGCCCAACGCCATGGCCTCCATGATTCAGAACAAGGACAAGTTCGACGTCGCCTGGGCCTGCGACACCGACCACGACCGCCACGGCATCGTCTGCAAATCCGCTGGCCTGCTCAACCCGAACCACTACCTTGCCGTCGCAATCCAGTACCTCTTCACGCATCGACCGGAGTGGAGCGAGAAGGTCGGCATCGGCAAGACACTCGTCTCCTCCTCGATGATCGACCGCGTCGCCAACGGCCTCAACCGCCCCATGCTCGAAGTCCCCGTCGGCTTCAAGTGGTTCGTCGACGGCCTCATCGGCGGCACGCTCGGCTTCGTTGGCGAAGAGTCCGCCGGAGCCAGCTTCCTGCGCCGCAACGGCACCGTCTGGACCACCGACAAGGACGGCCTCATCATGGGTCTGCTCTCTGCCGAAATGACCGCCCGCACCGGCAAAGACCCCGGCCAGCTCTACGGCGAACTCACCGCAAAGTACGGCTCGCCCGTCTACCAGCGCGTCGACGCCGCGGCCACCAAGGAAGAGAAGGCCAAGCTCGGCAAGCTCTCGCCTTCAGCCGTCACCGCAAAGACTCTCGCCGGCGAGCCCATCACGCAGATCCTTACCGAAGCCCCCGGCAACCACGCTGCTATCGGCGGCCTGAAGGTCGCCACCGAAAACGGCTGGTTCGCCGCCCGTCCTTCTGGCACCGAAGACGTCTACAAGATCTACGCCGAAAGCTTCAGCGGCGAAGACCACTTGAAGCAGATTCAGGAAGAGGCCCGCAGCGTGGTAAAGGCTGCGCTCGCATAGGTCGACGAGTTAGCCGTTTCAGCTACGTTGTTCTTCAAGAAGAGGTCCCTGCTCACAGTGGGGACCTCTTCTTTTGCGCACCCATAAAGGCAGCCAGAGCAAGCTGCTCGCACCACAGACTATCGAAAGATAGTCCGCTAATCATTGCAAAGTCAGCAACCACGGGAATAGCATCGGCTGCCAAATACCGGGCCTTACTTTTTCCGAGGAACACGTTTCCATGAAGCTCAAATTCTTATCCCCCGCCGCACTGTTGGCGCTGGTCTTCGTCGCTTTCTCAGCACACGCTGACAAGAACTCGAACCAGGCAAACTTCGAAACCTTTCAAGGCAGTAAGAAGACCGCAGACTCCACCTACGTTCTCGACAAAAACAAGAACGGTATCAAGGTACGCTCCAACGTCACCTACCTCTCCGCCACACAGGGCGCGAGCAGCAACTCCTACAAAGTCGGTACCGATGGCATCATCGACGACGCCTCCATCAGAACGTCTGCTGACAAGACGCTCATGATGTTCACACCCAACAAAGCCAACGACGAACTCTCCATCGATCTGCTGCAGGACGGCAAAGCGATCGGTGGACACAAAGTCGCCATGAAGGCCCCTACCGACTTCATCATCGCCTTCCACGACGACCCCAGCGCCTTTCAGGTGCTCGTAGACTCGCTCAACGCGCACCCCCATGCCGACGGAATCTACATGCTGATGGTTCCACCCAAGGGAACAAAAGCTGGTCGCTTCGAGCCGTACATGATGAAAGACAAAGCCGAGGCCAAGGGCAAGTTCAACGGCGAAGAAATCACCCTCACGGAGTACACCCTGCGCTTCAACTCAGGCCTCAGCCACATCTACACAGACAAAGACGGCAACCTGATGCAGGCCGAAATCAAACCGCTCAACATCCGCCACACCCGCAAGAACTTCGAGCTTGTGAAGTGAGGCTGCAAGCAAACAAAAAGCCCGCTGCTCACAAGGCAGCGGGCTTTTTTCATTCACCAAACGCTTACGGCAACTGCGCCAGATCAGGCTTCAACTGCGGCTCCAGCTTCAGGAACTCTTCTTCGACGATCTTGCCGAAGACAGCCTGCCCATACGGGTTCAGATGTGTGCGATCGAGCTTCGGCTTTGCCTTGCCAGCGTTCTCGGCCTTCTCGTCCGGATGGCCCACAGCATTGAACGTGTCCGCATCCTCCTGCGTCCCCTTCGCCAGCAACGCCTCGGAAGCCGTCAGCAGATCGAGATACGGCACGCCCTCTTCCGCCGCCACAGCCTTCGACGCATCGCCATACAAACGCAGATCGGCGTTCGAAGGCTTGCCGTCCTTGAACGTGCGCCGCGCCAGCGGCGAAAGCAGCACCGGCACCCCGCCCTGTGCCTTTACCTCGCGCACCATGCGGCGCATATTCTCGGCAAACGTCGTCTGCGGGTCCGTGTGACGATCCGGCTTGGGCTTCTCATCGTTATGCCCGAACTGGATCAGGTAGTAGCTTCCTTTGGCCGCAACAGCTTTCGCCCACGCTCCTTCGTCGATAAAGCTCTTCGAGCTGCGCCCGTTCAGCGCAAGGTCGGTGCACTTCACCTGCACCACAAAGCGTGCGCAGAACCCTGGGCCCCACCCCCCTCCCGGAGCTGTCGTGGAATCGCCCACCAGCACGATGCTCGTGCCCTTCACCTGCTCCAGCGTCACCGGCGAACCCGCCGGAACACTCACAGCCTTCGGCTTCACATACGCAGCCAGCGCAGGCACAGCCTTCGCCATATCCGTCGCCACGATGCGTCCCATCACATACGATCCCGCAACGTTCCAGTGCGTCTTGTCCGGCATTGTCTTGCCGTCCTGAACCTTCGTGCGGCCCCACATCGCCTGCGCCTTCGGCCCGGTCTTCTCCAGCAGCGCTTCGCTGTCCGCGTGCAGATCAATCAACGGCACATGCATCTCTGCCGCAATCGTCTTCACCGCAGCGACGTGCGCATCCAGATCATCGTGAATCTTGCCGTCCGGCTGAAAGTACTCACGCGCAATGCTCGTCACCAACACAGGCTCAATGCCCGCCGCACGAGCTTCCGTAACGAACGCACGCATGTTCGCAATGTACTCATCAAGCGTTGTATTGCGCGGCATCGGCTTCTTCGGGTCCGTCACATCGTTGTGCCCAAGCTGCAGCAGCAGATAGTCGGGATGCGCCGCCAGCGCCCGGGCCCAGTACCCATCCGCACGATACGTCTTCGAACTCACCCCGCCCTTTGCCAGGTCCAGGCAATCAACGGCTGCAATCACGTTCGCGCAAAAACCCTCCGACCAGCCTGCATCGCGCGTCACGGTCGAATCCCCCGCCAGCACAATCCGTACCGGCTTCTGCGCCACAGCCGTTAAAGCCGAAACGCCCGCCGCCAACACCGCCAATCCAGCCGTCCACTGCAAAAACTTCATCGCCAAGCTCCTTGACCAGCCAGTCTAAGCGTCCACGCTGACCGCTGACCATTCCTGTCATGCAAATTTTCCTGCTACTTTTCGAAACCCCGCGCCTTGACACCGCATCTCATCGCCAGTAGGGTTAATAACTGAATGAAGCAGAATTACACCATCGTCGTGACCGCCTGTTGCATGTGTTGTTGCATGCCGCGCTGTTGCGCCGGTGTTTGTCTGCTCTAAGCGACGTCTCCTACCTCGATCGCTTACTTCCAGGCTCCCAAGCACCCACGCAATGGCTCCCCGCCAGCGTGGGTTTCGTATTTACGGGCAGAAACCTGGACTCTTCACTACACAAGCTCAAGGCAGTACCGGTTTTCGGAGTCGCATCACATGTCACCTCGCATCCAGCCAAGCAAAGTAATCGCCCACGCACAGGCCCGCCTCGGTTTTAACGCCGACGCCGCCGCCATCGCGCTCGCGCTCGCACTTGCCGCTCTCATTCGCCTCAATGTGATTCACCACATCGGCTGGTAACTGGAGCCGACGCTACTTACCGTGACCACCTCTTCGCCAAAATCTGCCGCCGACGCTGGCAGTCCAACACAGCCCCCTGCCGGGACCCTGCTTTCTCTTCTGCCAGGCACCCTGCTGTTGTTTGGAATCGGATTTCTCGGCAAGCTGCTTGAGTCTCTCGGGACAATTCTTCCCAAACGTTTCGGCATCCCCTTCCCTCACATCGAGTACGTTCTCTGGGCCATCATCGTCGGCCTCCTCTTCTCGAACATCTTCACCATCCCCAAGATCTTCCGTCCCGGCTTTGCCACCTACGAGCTCTGGCTGAAGCTCGGCATCGTGCTTATCGGCGCTCGCTTCGTACTCAGCGACCTGCTGCACATCGGCGGCCTCGCCATCGGCCTCGTCTTCGTAGAGCTTGCCCTTTCGCTCACAGTGATGACGCTGCTGGGCCGTATCTTCGGCCTCAACCCCAAGCTCACCTCGCTGCTCGCCATGGGCTCGTCCATCTGCGGCGTCACCGCCATCATGGCCGCACAGGGCGCCATCGAACCGGACGAAGAAGACACCTCCACCGCCATCGCTGCGATCCTCGCACTCGGCGCACTCGCACTCTTCACCTTCCCGGCCATCGGCCACATGCTCCACATGGGCCAGCAGAGCTACGGCATCTGGTCCGGCCTCGCAGTAGACAACACCGCCGAAGCCACCGTCACCGGTGCGCTCTACGGCGAAGAGGCCGGCAAGTACGCCATCCTCGCCAAGACCGCGCGCTCGGCCTTCATCGGCTTCGTCGTCCTCGGCTACGCCGTCTACTGGGCCTCCAAGGGACAAGCCCAGCGCGTAGACCGCAAGGCGCTCTTTCTCTGGCAGAAGTTTCCCAAGTTCATCCTCGGCTTCATGGCGCTCAGCGTCCTGGCCACCGTTGGCTTCTTCAGCAAAGGTCAGCTCAACTCGCTCGGCAACTTGTCGAAGTGGTTCTTCCTTCCCGCCTTCGCGGGTGTAGGCCTGCGCACCAACCTGCGCGACCTCGTCGATCAGGGCTGGCGTCCCATCGTCGTCGGCGTACTGGGCGAAATCTTCATCGCTCTGCTCACGCTCGGCCTCGTCATTCTTTCGTTTCACGGAGCAGCCCGATGACCCGGCCGCTCCTCCACGTATCCACCATGCTCTCGTCGTTCCTGCACGAGCAGTGTTGTTGTTGCTGTCGTCGCTAACGCTCCTAAGCGTGCGAGGACCAACACCCCACTCGTTCTCTACCTAACACCCCCACTTTCATAAAGCGATCTGCGAATACGCAGACGCGCATTCATCAGTACGTTTCAGGAGACCTCCATGCCTTCCTTTACACGCCTTCGTGTGGCTACTTCCGCACTGCTCTTTACCGTGGCCACGGCATCAACCTTTGCTCAAGTTGTTGGCGGCACCATCTCCGGCGTCGTCACCGACCCCACCGGAGCCGTCATCCCTAACGCCCAGGTAACCGTCCACAACGACGACACCGGCTCGCAGCGCATACTCGCAGCCTCTGCCAACGGAGCCTTTACGGCCCCCTCGCTCACCGTGGGCCACTACACCATCAGCGTCGTCGCACCGGGCTTCGCGGACTTCCACCGCAAGGACAACATCACCGTCGGCCAAACGCTCGAGGTCAACCTCAAGCTCGCCATCGCCGGCTCTGAAACCGTGAACGTCAATGGCGACCTCACCGCCGCAGTCAACCTCTCCACCGAGCAGACCTCCGGTCTCGTCGACGCTCGCCAGGTAAAGGGCCTCCCCCTCAACGGTCGCTCCTACGATCAGCTCCTCACGCTCAACCCCGGCGTCGTGAACTACACCAACCAGCGCTCCGGCTCTACCGGTACTTCGAACTCCTCGGTCGGCAGCATGTTCTCCATCTCCGGCCGTCGCCCGCAGGACAATCTCTTCCTGCTCAACGGCATCGAGTACACCGGAGCCTCGCTCATCAACACCACTCCCGGCGGCACCAGCGGCCAGCTCCTCGGCATCGACGGCATCCACGAGTTCAACGTCGTCACCGACACTTACTCCGCCGCCTACGGCAAGCGCGACGGCGCGCAGATCTCCATCGTCACGCAGAACGGCACCAACCAGGTCCACGGCTCGGCCTACCTCTTCGAACGCAACAGCTTCCTCGACGCGCGCAATTACTTCGACAACGCTCGCATCCCCGAGTTCCAACGCCACGTCTACGGCGGCTCGCTCGGCGGCCCCATCAAGAAGGACAAGCTCTTCCTCTTCGGCAACTACGAAGGCTATCGTCAGAACCTCGGTGTCTCGCTACAAACTCTCGTTCCCGATAACAACGCCCGCAACGGCCTCATCCCGAACTCGACGACCGGCGCACTAACGCCCGTCACCGTCGCCCCGAACTCTGCGAAGCTGCTCAACCTCTGGCCCGTCGCCAACGGAGCAGAGGTCACACAGAACGGCGTCGCCACCGGCATCGCCAAGTGGACCGGCTCCGCCCCGCAGCGCATCCGCGAAGACTTCGGCACCACGCGCTTTGACTGGAACATCGGCCCGAAGGACACCTTCTACTCGGCCTACACCGTCGACGACTCCTATGCCAACACCCCCAGCGGCAACCCCTACACCTACGTGCAGGAAACACTCCGCGAGCAGGTTCTGAGCGCGCAGGAACAGCACGTCTTCTCTCCCAACTTCCTCAACATCGCCCGCTTTGGCTACTCGCGCTCGAGCTTCTACTTCTATGGCTACGTCCCCGCCGAGCAACAGGCGCTCGCTCCCAGCGTCCGCACCGGCGTGCCAACCTACGCCATCGTCATCTCCGGCTCCACCGCTTCGAACGGAGCTTCCGCCATCACCGGCGCAGGCGCCAACGTCGGCTCAAACAACTCGATCGCTCGCAACCTCTTCACCTTCGACGATCACGTCTACTACACCATCGGCAAGCACACCATCCAGGGAGGCATCTGGCTCCAGCGCCTGCAGTCGAACGACAACCTCGCGCAGAACCAGTACGGCCAGGCCTCCTTCGCCAGCCTGAGCACCTTCCTCACCGGCACCATCAAGACCTTCACCTACGCCCCCACCATCACGCCGCTCGGCTGGCGCGCTCTCTACCTCAACAGCTTCCTCGAAGACACCTGGCACATCACGCCTAACTTCGAAATCCGCGCTGGCATCCGTACGGAAACCTCCAGCGGCTGGACCGAGGCACAGAATCGCGCCACAGCCTACACCTTCACCAACAACGTCATCAGCACCAACCCCATCTCTGGTCTTAGCAATGCTCTGCTCGACAACAAGGCGCTCCTGCTGCCAGAGCCTCGCGCAGGCTTTGCCTGGAACGTCTTCGGCACCGGCGTCACCAGCGTTACCGGCGGCGTAGGCTTCCACCACACGCTGCTGGACGCACTCGACTACCGCCTCGATCAGGCAGCACCCTACAACACTACCTACTCCTACTCCGCCTCCACGGTTGCCAATCCCGTCGCCGGTACAGGACAGGTCTCGCCCTCCACCGTCGACAGCGGCATGGCCACGCCCGCGCTGCTCAGCTACACGCTCAAGGTCGAGCAGCAGCTCGCTCCTGCAACCTCTCTCTCGCTCGCCTACAGCGGTTCGCACAGCTATCACCAGATCATGAACGGCGACCTCAACGAACCCGCGTACACCATCGTCAACGGCCGCGTCTTCTACCCCGCATCCGGTACCTCCACCAGCCCCGCTGCGCCCATCAAGGCCAACCCAAACGTCGCCAACACCACTTCGTGGTGGGCAGGAGCCTCAGGCAACTACAACGCCTTCATCGCCGACCTCCACCAGAACCTTCGCCACGGTCTGCAGTACCGCGTGAACTACACCTGGTCGAAGAACCTCGACGACGGTTCGGCGTGGAACACCTCGGTCTCCTCCAACACACCCGCGTTCGTCTCCGTGCCCCAGCTTCCGCATCTTGACTACGGTCGCGCGGCCACGGACCTCCGCCACATCTTCTCCGCAAACGCTACCTACGAACTCCCCTTCGGAGAGGGCAAAACCTTCCTCTCGCACACCAACGGTGCCGTCAGCCGCACCGTCTCGGGATGGTCACTGGCCAGCATCGTCAGCGCACTCAGCGGCTTCCCCTTCTCGCCACAGCTTGGCTACAACCCCACCGGCTCCGGTGATTCGCGCAACCCTGTTCGCCCCGACGTCAACGCGGCCTTCAACGGCCAGCTCTACACCAAGGGCACAACCTCGCAGCGCGTCGCACAGTACTTCAACCCCTCAGCGTTCTCTGCTCCCGCGGCAGGCTACGTCGGCAACGTGGGCCGCGACACCCTGTCGGGACCGAAGTACGCCAACTGGGATCTCTCCTTGTTGAAGGCCACGCAGATCGCAGGCGGCGTTCACGCCCAGTTCCGCGCGGAGTTCTTTAACGTCCTCAACCACACCAACCTGCAGCTTCCCAACACCGTCGTCTACACCGCCGGTCCCACGCAGGGAACACTCGCCAACCAGACAGCGGTGGCAACTCTCGGCTCCCCCGGCGTCATCTCCGGCACGGCCAACACCAGCCGCCAGATTCAACTCGGCCTGAAGATCCTTTTCTAAGCCACGACTGAATAAGGACAAAACTCCTCTGCATGGATGTAATTCAAGTGAATTACACTCTCTGCAGAGGAGTTTTCTATGCCCGCAAGCGCTTTGGTACAGACCCGGATAGACCCTTCCATCAAAGAACGAGCTACGCAGGTTCTCGAAGAACTTGGCATGAGCGTTTCTGATGTGGTCCGCATTCTACTGACTCGCACAGCAAAAGAAGGTGCGCTGCCATTTGAGTTAATACAAGGAACGGCGGCACATGATGCATGGTTTCGCGCCAAAGTTCACGAAGCCTTAGAAGACAAACGTCCCCCGGTCGCACATAAGGATGTGAAGGCTCAATTTGCAAAGCGCCGAGCCGCTGCCATCAAAAAGGTTTGCTAACTCATGGAACTGGAGTGGTCGTTCTATGCCATTTCTGATCGAGAAGCCATCTTCGATTACCTTGAAGCCGAAAGCCCAAGAGCGGCAGTCGATATCGACGACCGCATTGAAACGCAAGTTGAAACTCTAACGAATTTTCCAGAAATCAGGCAGACCGGGAAGAGTCCCAGGCACGCGTGAACTCATCCTGCAGCGAATGCCTTACATCGTGGCCTACAGAATCGACGGAAACACCGTGCACATCATTCGCATCCTCCACGGTGCCCAGGAGTGGCCGGAAGAAATACCGTAAAAGCATTCTCCTCAAAAGAAAGCCTCCGCACATAGCGGAGGCTTTCGTCTCGTACACGCAACCGTTATCTTTTCCCCACATACGCAAAGTCAATAAACGCCCTCGCAGGGTTCGTGTGAATCAACTTCACATTCACCTTGTCGCCCACATCAAGCGCATCACCACCCTGTATGATGCGACCTTCAAACGGCGGCGCAATCACACGCGCATACACGCCCTTCTCGCTCGCTCCGGTGATCACCGCGCGGAACGTCTCGCCCACATGCTTCGCCATCGCCACGGCAGCAACACGCTTCTGCATATCGCGCTCAATCTTGCGCAGAGCCTTGTCCGCCTCGTTGCAATGCATCGCAATCGCCGTCAGGTCTTCATCCCCATACGGCGCAGGCTGCTTGTCCTGCAACGCATGAAGCGCACGCTGTGTCACTACATCCGGGAACCTGCGGTTCGGCGCCGTTGAGTGGGTGTAGTCTCGGGCAGCCAGCCCGAAGTGCCCCGTGGGATCATCCTCCGGCTTCATCAGGATGTACTCTCCCGGCCCCATCAGCTTGATCACAGCCAGCGCAACATCCGGGTAGTGGTCAGGGTCCTTCGCTCGAATCTGCTCCAGCACACCGTTCAGCGCATAAGAATCAGGGGTCACCGGAAGGTCATAGCCTTTGTCCTTCGCCAGCGACGCAATGCGCTCCCACCGCTGCGGGATCACCACCACGCGCTGCAACCCACTGCGCTTCCCCTTGCGCAACGTACGCGCCATCACGCCATTCGCCGCGACCATCAGGTCCTCGATCAGCAGCATCGCGCGGTTCTGCGTCGCCTCCTGCACATCGATTACCTTGCCATCGACGACCACCGGATCGGCCTCAGCCTTATGAAACTCCAGCGCGCCCTTGGCCACACGCGCCGCATGTAGCCGCTGCGTCGCCTCGTCCTGCATCTTCAACTGCTCGACCAGCCAGTTCGCAGGCAAAGAGCCAGAATCAAGCTGCTCCTCGTCATGCTCACGCGCCGAATCTGAACGCAACGACAACACATCGTCGTCCTTCGCTCCAGCCGCAACCCTCTCCAGCCACGGCCCCACGCGCGAGTACGCCAGCTGCGCGCGATTTCTTACCCGCGCCCGCGTCACCGTCTCGTCTGCCAGCGAGCCATCCGGCCGCACCGTGAAGCTGATCACCACAGCCAACCGGTCGGCGTTCTCATTCAACGACGTCAACCCCGTCGACAACTCCAGCGGCAGCATCGGGAAGTTCTTCACCGCGGTATAGATCGTCTGCGTCTGCTGCCGGGCGTGTTCATCAATCGGGGAGTCTTTCTCCACTGCTGCCGCCACATCACCAATCGCCACATGCAACCGGATGTCATCGCCAACGCGCTCCGCCACTTCAATCTGGTCCAGATCACGCGACGTGTCGTTATCGATCGCTGACCACCCCAGCGCACGCATATCTTCAAATCCGGCCGCACTCGACTCTTGCGCAAACCTTGCTTCGATCTCCCTCACCTGCTCGCGTGCCGCGTCCGAAAACTCCGGCTCAAATCCCGCCGCTCGCATCTCCGCCAGCGCAGCTCCCGCCAGGTCAAAGTGGCGGGGATCGCCCCCACCGTACGTCGGACCACCATGCTCATCCCACTGCCTGCCGCGCTCTCGCCGATGCTGCTTCAGCTTCTCGTTCGGTGACGTAGGACCATGCTGCGGAAGGCTCTTATGCTGCTTCTGCTCTGTTACCTGCGACGTGTGTTCGTGGTGCTCGTGCCTCGACATGCGTGTGAGACTAGCACCGCTCTGTTATGGTTGTCCGCTCACGCCATCTAACTCCCTCATGCGATACGCTTAAAACACCAATGGATCCCATGGAGAACCAAGTTCGCGCCCAGGCCCCGCAGGAACTCATCGCGCAGAACCCCGAGCTCTTCGCCGCGCTCTTCGATGCTTCGCCCGAAGGCGTCATCCTCTTCGACGCGCAGTATCGAATCCTCTACGCCAACAAGAGAGCGCGCAGCATCAGCAGAATCGAGCCAGAGTACATCCTCTCCTCCACTCTCTGGGAGCTCTACCCCGGGGCCATCGGCACCCTGGTTGAAGCCACCTATCGCCGCGTGCAGGAAACGCGCATCGGCGCCAGCCTGCCAGACTTCTACTATGAGCCCTTCGACCACTGGGTGCGCGTCCATGCCAAACCCGTTGGGGAAGGCTTCGCCGTCTTCTACTCCGACGTCTCCAAAGAACATCGTCTGGCCATGGCCAAAAGCGAAAGCGAGCGCCGCCTCTCCCTCGCCATGGAAGTCAACAACGGCGTCGGCATCTGGGAGTGGGACATCCAGCACGACCTCGTCTACGCCGACAAACGCTTCGCCGCCATCTATGGCGTCGACGAGCACGAAGCTGAGCAAGGCACCTCCATCGCCAACTTCACCCGCAACATCCATCCCGACGACGTCACCAGCACCACCGAGTTGATCCAGCAGGCCATCGCCTCCAACAACAGCTTCTACGCCGAGTACCGCATCCGTCAGGCCGATGGCTCCGACGTCTGGATCGCCGCCCGTGGCCAGGTCATCCGCAACGAACTCGGCGAGCCTCTTCGCTTCCCCGGCGTCTCCGTCGACATCACCGAGCGCCGCAAGACCGAAGCCGCGCTTATGCAGGCAGAAAAACTCGCCGCCGTCGGCCGTCTCGCCAGCTCCATCGCGCACGAGATCAACAACCCGCTTGAAGCCGTCACCAACCTCGTCTTCCTCGCCAGCCAGCAAGCTATCCTGCCCGAAGTACAGGGCTTCCTCGACCTGGCCGACCAGGAGCTGCGCCGCGTCTCCGTCATCGTCAACCAGACCCTGCGCTTCCATAAGCAAAGCACCGCTCCTACCGATTGCCAGCCCGAAGATCTCTTCCGCAGTACGCTCCCGCTCTACGAAGGCCGCCTGCGCAACGCCAGCATCTCCGTCGACGTACGCGTCCGCTCCACCCGCAACGTTTCCTGCTTCGAAGGGGACATCCGACAGGTACTCTCCAACCTCATCGGCAACGCGATCGACGCCATGCCCCAGGGCGGCCGCCTCCTCCTCGGCGTTCGCAACGCCACCGAATGGGCTACCGGCCGTCGCGGCCTCGCGCTCGTCGTCGCCGACACCGGCTCAGGCATGCCGCCGGAGGTGCAAAAGCACATCTTCGACGCCTTCTTCACCACGAAGGGGCACAGCGGCACCGGCCTCGGCCTCTGGATCTCCAGCGAGATCATGCGCCGCCACGGAGGCACGCTCGGCCTCCGCTCCAGCACCTCCCCACAGCACCACGGGACCGTTTTCACCCTCTTTTTGCCCCTTCCCTCCTGAGAGCACCGGGCAGAGGGTGCAGGAATCGCACAAAGTGCACGCTAATCGCACCAGCACTTCCCTTCGACCAACCTGCGGGTCTAGCATAGTTCTGCCATGCCGACCACAACCGCTAAGCCCATCAAGCCTAAGCCTGCCGCGAAAAACACCGCCGAACGCGAAACCACCTTCGACATCTTCCGTCGCTGGGGCTTCCTTCAGGCCACGCTCGATCCCCTCGGGCAGTACCTTCCCGCCGAACCTTTTCCCACGCCTGCGCCCGACGGCCCCGACAGCGAAGAAGCCCGCAAGTACTACTGCGGCTCCATCGGTGCCGAGTTCATGCACATCGCTTCGCCTGAGAAGCGTGCATGGATTCAGAACGAGCTCGAGCGCGACTACAAGCCCGAAGACACCGCCCGCATCCTCACCGGACTCATCCGCGCCGACGCCTTCGAACAGGTCATCCAGCAGCGCTACCTCGGTACCAAGCGCTTCTCGCTCGAAGGCCTGACCGCACTCGTCCCCTTCCTCGAGCAGCTCTTCACCACCGCTGCCGATCTCGGCGTCACGCGCTCCATCTTCGCCATGGCCCACCGTGGCCGTCTCAACGTGATGGTCAACACCGTTGGCCGTCAGGGCTACGAAGTCTTCTCCAAGTTCGAAGACGTTGACCCTCGCACCACCATGGGTGGCGGCGACGTGAAGTACCACATGGGCGCCACCGGCGACTTCCATACCGCGCACGGCAAGACCGTCTCGCTACACCTTGCGTCCAACCCCTCGCACCTTGAGGCTGCCGACCCCGTCGTCATGGGACGCACACGCGCCCGCCAGACCCGCGTCGGCGAAGAAGGCACGCAGCAGATTCTGCCGATGATCATCCACGGGGATGCAGCCTACGCTGGTCAGGGCATCTGGGCGGAGACGCTCGTGCTCGCCACCATTAAGGGCTACACCGTCGGCGGTACCATCCAGGTCATCACCAACAACCTGCTCGGCTTCACCGCAAACCCCGAAGAGTCCAACTCCTCGCGCTTTGCCTCCGACCTCTCCAAGCGTTTGCCGATCCCGATCTTCCACGTCAACGCAGAAGACCCCGCAGCCGTCGTCCGTGTCGCCGAGATCGCCGCGAAGTACCGTCAGGAGTTCGCCTCCGACGTCGTCGTCGACCTCATCGGCTACCGTCGTCACGGTCACTCCGAAGTTGACGATCCCACCGTCACGCAGCCTCGCCGCTACGCCAAGATCAAGAACCACCCCACGCTCTCCAAACTCTACGCAGAGCAACTCGGTGTGGACTCGACAGAAGAAGTGAAGAAGTTCCAGGACGAGTTCCTCGAGGCCCAGCGCAAGGCTGCCGCCGAGGAAGTCAAAACCAAAACCAGCAACTTCGTGATGAAGCGCATGCACGAGCTCCCTGAGTACTGGAAGCCCTACACCGGCGGTGCACTCTCGCCAAACGACAACCCGGTCACCGGCCTCAGTGCGGACAAGCTCGGCGAACTTGCGAAGAAGCTCACCAGCTATCCGGACGGCTTCAACATCCACCCCAAGGTCGCTAAGCTGCTCGAACAGCGCGCCGATATGGGCGCTGGCAAGAAGCCGCTCGACTACGGCTTCGCGGAGCTACTCGCGCACGCCTCGCTGCTGGATGCAGGCACACCCGTTCGCCTCTCCGGCCAGGACTCGCAGCGCGGCACCTTCAACCAGCGTCACTCCATGCTCATTGACACCGAGACCGAGCTGCGCTGGTCGCCGCTGAGCCACATCAGCGAGAATCAGGGCCAGTGGGAGGTCTACAACTCCATGCTCTCCGAGGCTGCCTGCCTCGGCTACGAGTACGGCTTCTCGCGCGACTATCCCGAAGCCCTCACCCTTTGGGAAGCGCAGTTCGGCGACTTCGCCAACGGCGCGCAGATCATCATCGACCAGTTCCTCGCCGCGGGCGAAGCCAAGTGGGGCTTGCTCTCCGGCCTCGTCATGCTGCTGCCGCACGGCTACGAAGGGCAGGGCCCGGAGCACTCCTCAGCTCGCGTCGAGCGTTACCTCCAGCTCGCCGCTCAGGACAATATCCAGATCGCTCAGCCTTCCACCGCAGCACAGTACTTCCACCTGCTCCGCCGTCAGGCGATGCGCACCTGGCGTAAGCCGCTCATCGTCTTCACCCCGAAGTCGATGCTGCGCCACCCCGACGCGCTCAGCCCGCTCACCGACCTCGTCGCCGATCGCTTCCAGCTCGTTGTCCCCGACAATGAAGCGAAGGACGCTCGTCGCGTGCTCGTCTGCACCGGCAAGATCGGCCACAATCTCCGCGTCGAACGCGCCAAGCGCGGCGTCACCGACGTGGCCATCATCTTCGTCGACCAGCTTTACCCCTGGCCCGAAGCCGAGCTCGAAGCCGCCATCGCGCAGCATCCCACGGCGAAGGACATCGTCTGGGTCCAGGAAGAGCCCGCCAACATGGGCGCTCTCACCTACGTGATGCCGCGCCTCAAGCAGCTCGCCCATGACAAGGCGGTCCTCTCGGTCAAGCGCGTCGCCTCTGCCAGCCCGGCCACCGGCTCCGCCAAGGCTCACGAGATCGAAGAGAAAGCACTCGTCGACCTAGCCCTCGGCCACGGCGACTAACCCAAACCAATCCCAACAAATAAACAAAAGCGAAACGGCGTCCCTGGGGACGCCGTTTCGCTTTGCCCTACTCCCTACTTCCTCTACCCTCTAAGCTCCACCCTCTAGTCCATCGGTACTTCCGTAGCCCACACCTGGTGCGTCACCGCTGGCGGGCCATCGCCCGAATGCAACGCCCACACCCGCTCACGAATCTCCTGATCCGCCAGCGTCGTTCTCTCACGCGAGCGCAGATAGTCCAGCCAGCTCTCCATCACAAACGTCTCGTTCAGATGGTCCGGCATCGCCGCATCGCGATAGATACCCCAGCGGATTGCACCATCTCGCAACCGCGCCCCTTCCAACTCATGAATCGCTCGCGTAAACGCCGCATAATTCTCGGGCTTCACGCAGTACTCAATCGACACGCGCACCGGCCCATCTTCTGGGTGCGGAGCCGTCGGGAACTGCGGAATCGGCCGTTTGAACTGATACGGAGTCAGGTCTGGCAGCGCTCCCTTCAGAATATGGATACGCAGCGTAAACGGCAGCGACAACGCCAACCCCACCGCGGAGCACGTCAGAGACACGCGCGTCGAATAATGCTCCGCAATCGCTCCCCACACCACAGAGCCAATCGCCAACCCGCCTTGAAACGTCATCAGGTACGTGCCCAGCGCCCGCGCATACACCCACTGCGGCACGCTCAACTGCACACTCACATTCAGCGTGCTCATCGTCGACGTCCAGCAGAAGCCCGCGCCCAGCAGCGTAGCAATCACCACCGCCGGCATCTTCACCCACGCCAGCACCAGCAGCGCCAGCACGTAGTAGATCGACGTCATCGCCAGCAGTTTGTCTGCGCTCAGCTTCTGCCGAATCCGCGACAGCGTCGTCGCCGCCACCACCGCGCCCAGTCCCAGGCATCCGTTCAGAATGCCGTAGCCCATCGCGCCCTGCTTCAGATCGCTCTTCGCCACCAGCGCCAGCAACGACCACACTGCACTCACAAAGAACGAGAACGCAAACGCCCGAATCAGTGATCCCTGCAACGTCGGCGAGTAGCGCACAAACCGCAGCCCCGAACGCACCGACCCAGCGATCCGCTCTGCAGGCAACGCGCTCTTGAAAATCGCCTGTCGATGCCACTGCCACAGGATCCAGATCACGCCAGCAAACGATACCGCGTTGAACGCAAACACCCACGCCGCGCCCGTCACCGCATGCGTAAAGACGGCGATCATCAAGCCACCCAGCGCAGGCCCCACCGCCCGGGCGATATTGTTGCTCGCCGCGTTCAGCGTCACAGCCGCCGGCAACTGGTCATGCGGCACAAGCTCCGGCACAATCGCCTGCCAGGCCGGGTTGTTCATCGCCGAGCCAATGTTCAGCAGGAACGTAAACGCCAGCAGCGCCCACGGCGACACCACGCCGAAAAACGTCAGAATCGTCAGCACGCCGACGCTCACCAGCATCCACGCCTGCCAGAAGATCAGCAGCCTGCGCCGGTCATAAATGTCCGCCGTCGCGCCCGCCAGCAGTCCAAGAAACAGCACCGGCAAACTCGCCGCCGTCTGCATCAGCGCAATCAACAGCGGAGACGTCGTCAACGCCGTCATCAGCCACGTGCCTGCAGTGTCCTGCATCCACGTGCCCACGCTTGAAACCGTCGAAGCCACCCACCGGTCGCGGAAAAGCGGAATTTTCAGCGGCTCAAACGGCCCACCGCCCGCTCCCGTAGCCTGAGTCTTCACAGCCCCAACATCAGTCGAATCTACATGCCCTGTTTCGCCCATCGTCTCTTTGGATGCTACACACCCCAAGCCATTTTGCGCTCGAACGTATGATGAACCCCATGCGCTTTCCTCTTCTGCTCGCCGCCTGCCTCACCACCGCGATCCTCCCCGGCAGAAGCCTCGTAGCCCAGGAACCAGCAGCCCCCACGCTGCCCGACCCAGCTAAGCTCATGCTCGAGGTCGAGCAGAACCAGAAAGCCGCCGAAGCCGCCACCCGCGACTACACCTACAAAGTCCACGTCGACAACCTCGACTACACCAAGTCCGGCGCCGTAAAAAAGTCCACCAGCACCGACTCCGACAGCTTCACCGTCGACGGTGTCCGCGTCGATAAACTCTTCGCCCGCAACGGCAAACCGCTCACAGACGACGAAAAGCGTAAAGAAGATGAGCGCATCGATAAGCAGATCAACAAAGCCAAGGAGCAGCGCGCCAAGCGCCTGGCTCAGGGCAAACCCACCGACGCCCGCGGCGACGAACTCCTCACCGTCTCTCGCATCCTCGAACTCGGCAGCTTCACCAACCTCCACCCCGACACCTTCTCCGGCCGCCCCGTCTGGGTCATGGACTACCACGGCAACCCCGACGCCAAAACTCGCACGGCCTTCGAGTCCGTCTTCAAGGACCTCACCGGAACCGTCTGGATCGACCAGGCCGATCACGTCCTCGTCGCCGCGCACGGCATCTTCGACAAGGACTTCAAAATTGGCGGCGGCCTCCTGATGAACCTCCACAAGGGCACCACCTTCGACTTTCGCTCCGTAAAGGTCGACAACGCCGTCTGGCTCCCCGACACCATCGACGCCCGAGGCTCGCTACGCTACCTGCTCTTCGTCAGCTTCAACGGCGGCCTGCATCTCAAGGCCTCGGAGTACAAAAAGTTCCGTTCCTCTGCCCGCATCCTTCCGCTCGGAGAGTCTGACGACCAGCCCGCCCCGCAAGTTCCGCCTGCGCCAAAGTAATCCCCCGGACATAGAAAATGGAGACAGCCGAAGCTGTCTCCATTTCCCCGAATGCAAACTTGTGCGATCGTTTCCTGACCTCAAAAGTGATGCAGTATTACGGTCTTGCTCGTTGAAGCTTACAGGGGCTGTACATCCGAAGCCTGCCAGCCCTTAGGTCCCTTGACCACATTGAACTGAACAGCCTGGCCTTCCTGCAGGCTCTTGAAACCGTTGGTGTTGATTGCAGAGTAGTGCACAAATACGTCTTCACCATTCTGACGGCTGATGAAGCCAAAACCCTTGGCGTCGTTGAACCACTTAACTGTTCCCTGTTCCATAACTCGTAGTCCTTGTGTGATTTACTTTGACGCTGAATCCAAATCGGGGCTTCGGCTGCCTTGGAGCTGCAGAAAACCAATCTGTTTCAAACGATGGGGAAATGTTAGCACGACGGACTATTTTTCCACCGGAAAATTTCCTCAATCGACTTATTGCACTATAAGAAGTGCAACTAGCGCGTAGCCAGATGCTCCGCCACTATCGTCTCAGCCTTCGTCAGCACATCCTCCAGCGAGAGCCCCGTAGAATCAAGAATTACCGCGTCCTCTGCGGGTTTCAGCGGAGAATCCGCGCGATTCCGGTCGCGCTCATCGCGCTCCTTCAGGTCCTTCACCAGCGACTCTTCCGTCACCTTCGCATCGTTGACGCCAGCCTGACGGTAACGGCGATTTCCTCGTACTTCAGGGGCCGCATCCAGGAAAATCTTGACCTCGGCATCCGGAAAAACGACTGTCCCGATATCGCGGCCTTCCATCACCACGCCACCGGCCTTGCCCAGCGCGCGCTGCTGGTCCACCATCCACACACGCAACGGAGGATGCACGCTCACCTTTGACGCCGCGGCCGTCACATCGCCATCGCGAACCCGGCGCGAAACATCCACGCCGTCCAACAATACGCGATTGCCTTCCAACTGTGGTTCCAGCCGAATCTTCGTTACCGCGGCGAGACGCATCAGCGCCTCACCGTCGGCAAAGTCGATATCGTTCTCGATAGCCTTCAGCGCCAGCGCTCGATACATCGCACCGGTTTCCAGGTTCAGGTAGCCAAAGTGACGCGCAAGGTGCGCCGCCACTGTGCTCTTGCCCGCTCCCGCAGGCCCATCGATTGCAATCACCGGACGCTCGCGGCGTCCGGTTGTCTCAACAGTAGAAGAGTTCATCGCGCGTTACTTTACTCCCCGGAACCCGGTCGTGGCTTGCGAGGAACCGTTCTGTTCACCGTCGGGTAATCGACAGGCTTGTCATTGAACCCCGCAGGCTTACGCTTGGGGCTGCCCTCAGACTTGCCGCCAAACTTTCCTGCAGGCTTGCCACCGCCAAACGACTTGCGCGGTCCGCCGAACGACTTACCGCCGCCGAAAGACTTGCCGCCACCGTCTCCACCGAACGAGCGGCGAGGACGATCCTCTCCACCTTCACGCGGGGTGAACGGCTTACGCGGGCGATCAAAGCCACCTTCGCGAGGAACAAACGGCTTGCGGGGACGATCATCGCCACCCTCACGAGGAGTAAATGGCTTGCGCGGTCCACCAAACGACTTGCCGCCACCGAAGGACTTACCGCCACCATCACCGCCGAACGAACGGCGAGGACGATCCTCTCCACCTTCACGGGGAGCAAACGGCTTACGAGGACGATCAAAGCCACCTTCGCGCGGAGCATACGGCGTGCGTGGGCCACCGAACGACTTACCGCCGCCGAAGGACTTACCACCACCGTCACCACCGAACGAGCGGCGAGGACGATCTTCTCCGCCTTCGCGAGGAGCGAACGGCTTACGAGGACGATCGAAGCCACCCTCACGAGGAGCAAACGGCTTACGAGGGCCACCAAAGGACTTGCCACCACCGTCGCCACCGAACGAACGGCGAGGACGATCCTCTCCACCTTCACGGGGAGCGAACGGCTTACGCGGGCGATCGAAACCACCTTCGCGGGGAGCATACGGCTTACGAGGTCCGCCAAACGACTTGCCGCCGCCGAAGGACTTACCACCACCGTCGCCACCGAACGAACGGCGAGGACGATCTTCTCCACCTTCACGGGGAGTGAACGGTTTACGAGGACGATCAAAGCCGCCTTCACGCGGAGCAAAAGGCTTACGCTCTCCACCCTCACGCGGGGTAAACGACTTGCGCGGTCCACCAAACGACTTGCCGCCGCCAAAGGACCGGCCGCCACCATCACCACCGAACGAACGGCGAGGACGATCTTCTCCGCCTTCACGGGGAGTGAACGGTTTACGAGGACGATCAAAACCGCCTTCGCGAGGCGCAAACGGCTTGCGGGGACGATCTTCGCCCCCCTCACGCGGTGCAAACGGACGACGCGGACGGTCATCTCCACCTTCGCGCGGAGCGAACGGGCGACGCGGGCGGTCGAACGGCTTGCGGTCTTCATTCCACGGCTTCGTGAAATCCGTCTTCGCTTCGCCTTCTTCGCTACGACGGGTGAACGGGCGGCGCTCACGGTCTTCGCGGCCAGCGCCAAACGCACCGGCAGGCTTACGGCTGAACGAAGGACGGCTGCCCTCGGGGCTCTCAAACTTGCGAATGCGACCAGGCTCCGGCATCTCCGTCTCGGAGAAACGACGAGGCGGCATCGCAGCAGCGGCAGCCAGCTCTTCTTCGGTCTTTTCTGGCTCTGCTACTTCCGGGAACTCCGGCAGCGTACCCACAACGTACAGGAACTCCTGACCGTTCAATACGGTGGGCTCCAGTTCGCGCGCCGAACGCAGGGCACCGATCACCTCGCGCACGCGCGAACGCGGCGCCAGCGGCGAAAGGAAGTTCTCCAGGTCCTCAGGAGTCGCAGCAACGGTCTGTGCAAAGTAGAACGAAACCAGCGCCGACAAAGCGGTCGGCTGACCGGCGTTCACGCCAGCCTTGATGTGCTTGGTGAAGCGGCGTGTCGTCAGCTCCCACAGAGTCGCGCCATCGCCCTGCGCCAACAGAGGAAGCACGCGCAGCATCTGCCACAGCTCGCTCAGCGAACGCAGCACAGCCGTCTCCGTTACCTCACGGCCCAGCTCATTCGCCAACTCTGCGGCGGACATCGCTTCGCCCTTTTCGAGCACTTCATAGCAGCGCAGCGCCAGCGGCGTAACCTTCACCGCACCCGAGGTTGCCGGGGCCTGCTTCCAGCTCTTGTCACCACGCAGGGTGAAGATGTACTTGAACGCTGCCAGAGAAACCACGAAGTCCGGCGCATCGCCGGCCGTGCTCAGCAGGTTCAACGGCAGCGCCGTTCCATCTGCGGTCAGGCGGGCCACCAGGTCACGCGCCACCTGCGCGTCCGCTGCCGTCGGCTCTTCTTTCTTCTCGCCCAGGGTTGCTTCCACCAGTGTCGGCGCGGTCAGCGCGAGCTTCTGCGGAGCAAACGATACAAGGCCAAACTCGTCGAGGAACGCGCGCGCCGCCTCGAGCGTGAGCACCGGCTCGCCTGCCTGATGCCACAAGGGTGTACGCACGGCCACAAGTTGGGCCTCGTTAAACTGCTGTGATGTAGCCAAAACTTTCCTCTTCTCGGAGCGCAGCGCCGAGGAAACCGGCCTGCGCTGCAGCGTATCCGTTTCGCGATCGGCCTCTTCAGGGAGACTAAATGCGCTGAAACGCCCGCTGGATGTCCTTCATAGAATACCGCAGTGCAATGGGTCTGCCATGCGGACAGCTCGTAGGATGCTGAGTCTTACCCAACTCTGACAATAACCACTCCATCTTGGAGGGCTCCAGCGGCATGTTCACCTTGATCGCCGCGTGGCAGGCAATCGACGCCGCAATCCTCGTCCGGCGCAGCTCTTCGTTCTCCACCTGGGCGGTTTTCTCTGTGTTTCCAAGCACTTCCTCGAGCACGCGCTCCAGCTCCCGGCCCTCAAGCCCCACCGGCGCAGCCTTCACAGCCAACGTCCGAGGCCCGAACGGCTCCGCCTCAAAGCCATTCCGCTCCAACTCCTCAGCAATGTCGGTAAATCTCACCATCTGCTCCGGAAGTAGATCCACCAGCAGCGGCATCAACAAACGTTGGCGCTGTACCGCCTCCACCTGGCGCTCGCGCAGGATCTTTTCAAACAGCACGCGCTCATGCGCGACATGCTGATCCACAATCCAAAGCCCCTCTTCATTTACGGCGAGGATGAACGAATCGCGCAGTTGCCCCAACGGCTTCAACGTCGCCAGATTGTTCAGCGTCGGCTGCTCCGCTTCGCTCTCCGCAACTGCTGCAGCAACGTCACTTTCGCCATAACCAACAGCAATCCCCGCACCTTCAAAGCTCAACCGGCCCGGCGACGGCGGCACTACGCGCTCGCGCAGATCAAACCCAGCCACATCAGCCGGTTCGATCACTTCGCTCTGCGCCACCGGCTCCACGCCATTGGGCCCCGTCAACGGCTGATCTACTCCAGATAAAGGACTTATGTCCACCATGAGAGAGGCGCTTGCGGTTGGAGCGGCGTTAAGAGCCTGAAAGAAGCTTGCGGCAGGACGTGCATTCATCAACGCTGTCCGAGCCGCATCCCGCACAAAATCATGGACAAACGAACCTTGACGGAAACGCACTTCGGTCTTGGCCGGGTGGACGTTTACGTCAATCTCTTGAGGCGGAAGCTCCAGAAACAAAAGGACTACCGGGAACGAGGTCGGCGGAATGATGTTGCGGTAGGCCTCGGTGAGGGCATGCAGAATCAGGCGGTCGCGGATCAGGCGGCCGTTGGCGAAGACGTAGACCGAGTTGCGGTTGAGCTTCTGCAATTCAGGTTTTGAAACGAAACCAGTGAGCCGAATAAAGCCCGGTTCGGGGGCTTCGTAGTCCTCAGAACGCTTCCAGGGCGGGGGTTCTGGCAATCCGGCGCGCGCAAAGTCGATCTCCGCGGTCACGGGTATGAGACTTTGAAACGTTTCACGTCCGAAGATCTGATACAGCCGTTCCCCGGCATCGGCGACGGCGGGAGCCATTACGAGCGTCTGCGTCGCGGAGTGCAACTCGAAGTGCTTCTGCGGATGCGCGAGCGCATAGTGCGTCACGAGCGCGGCCACATGGCCCAGTTCTGTCTGCTCCGAACGCATGAACTTTTTGCGGGCCGGCGTATTGAAGAACAGGTCGCGCACCGCCAGCGTCGTACCTGCGGGCAGGCCGGCGTCCTCGACGCGCATCATGTTGCCGCCGTTGATCTCAACGACGGTGCCGACTTCGTCTTCCGGTGCACGCGTCTCCAGCAGCACACGCGCGACCGAGGCGATGGACGGCAAGGCTTCTCCGCGAAAACCCAGCGTGGCGATGCTCAGGAGATCGTCGCTGGAACGAAGCTTCGAGGTCGCGTGACGCTCAAAGGCGAGCAACGCATCATCGCGTCCCATGCCGTGACCGTTGTCGACGATGCGGATCAGTTTGCGGCCGCCGCCTTCGACCTCCACGCGGATGCGTGTAGCGCCCGCATCGAGCGCGTTTTCGAGCAGTTCCTTCACGACAGACGCAGGTCGCTCCACCACTTCGCCTGCGGCGATCTGGTTCGCAACCTGGTCGGAAAGAACTTTAATACGGCCCATGAGGACGATTGTATCGAGTTGTAACGCCTGTATCACGTCGTGATACACTTCCGATCAAACGGAGCCGCTGAGATTGATTCGCTCGTTCAAACACAAAGGGTTGGAGAAGTTCTTCACCACTGGGTCGAAGGCGGGCATACAGCCTGCTCATGCAGTAAAGCTGAGGCGGCAACTGTCTCTTCTGGATCGGGCGGCGTCTGCAGAACAGATGAACTTTCCAGGATGGGCGTTACATGCTCTGACGGGAAGCCTAGAAGGCCATTGGTCCGTTCGAGTCAACGGCAACTGGCGAATGACCTTTCGCTTCCAAAACGGCGACGCTGAAATTGTCGACTACCAGGATTATCACTGAGGCCCTCTATGCAGATGTATAACCCAGCACACCCCGGTGCCATCCTTCGCGAAGCCATGGGAGAAGACATTACGATCACTCATCTGGCGAGACATTTGCGTATGACGCGAGCCAATCTCTCGATGATTCTCAACGGCCGTATGAGTGTTTCGCCGCTTGTAGCCACGAAGCTGGCCGAAGCCTTTCCCTGGACCGATGCGGAGCTTTGGCTGCGCTTGCAGAACCAATACGATCTTGCAAAAGTTCTGCGTAAAAAACGCCAAAAGATCTTGCCCGTTCGGCCCCACAAGCCAGTCGAGCACAAACTGAAAAACGCGGCCTGATGGCCGCGTTTTTTACTGGTTCACTTCTCGCAGATTTACTTGCGGTCGCCAACCAGGTGGAGTCGCATGAAGTTCGTGGCACCGGACTTTGTCGCCGTACCGGCAACGATGCCGAGCACTTCCTTTGCCTTCACAATGCCTTCGGCTTCAAGGATGTCTTCGGCCATATTCACCAGTCCATCCGTGCCTTCGAAGCGGCTGCAGGTGATCGGCCAGACACCCCAGAGCATCATGTTGCGGTTTGTTACGGACTCGAACGGAGCGAGCGCGACAATCGGCGCGGCTGGACGGTACTTCGACAGCAGGCGTGCTGTTGTTCCGCTCTCCGTGAAGATGGCGATGGCAGCCAGGTCCATCTCTTCAGCTGAGTGCGCCATCGACTCGCAGATCGTCTCCGGAATCGAAAGCTTGCGGCGCGTCGAGCTTTGCGGTGCAGCCACCTTCGGCTCGTTACGCATCTGCTCTTCGGTCTCGCAAACGATCTTCGCCATCATCGCCACGGCTTCCACCGGATACTTGCCTGCAGCGCTCTCCGCCGAAAGCATGACGGCATCGGTGCCGTCGTAGATAGCGTTCGCAACGTCAGAAGCTTCGGCACGCGTCGGGCGCGGGTTGTCGATCATCGACTCCAGCATCTGCGTGGCCGTGATGACCGGCTTGCGGGTTGCCGCGCAACGGCGAATGATGTGCTTCTGGATCGCAGGAACCTTCTCCGGCGGAACTTCCACGCCGAGGTCGCCACGCGCAACCATGATGCCGTCGGTCGCTTCCAGAATCGACTCCAGATGGTCGACCGCCTGCGGCTTCTCAAGCTTCGAGATGACCCATGCGTCCGAGCCAAGCTGAGCGATGCGGGACTTCACGTAGCGAACGTCATCTGCTGTCTGCACGAAGGAGACGGCAATTGCATCGCAGTTCTGCTTGATGCAGAACTCAAGATCAATTTCGTCCTTTTCGGTGAGCGACGGAACTTTGACGTTGATGTTCGGAAGGTTGATGCCCTTCTTTTCGCCGAGCATGCCGCCGTTGATGATCGTTGTGACCACGTCAACGCCCTTGATCTCCACGACGTGGAGTTCAATCAGGCCGTCGGAGAGCAGGATGCGGTCGCCGGGCTTCAGGTTTTCGGCGAGGGTCGTGAAGACGGTCGAGACCTTCTCTGCCGTGCCTTCAATCTGCTCGGGGGTAATCGTCAGCAGCTTGCCCTGCTCCAGCAGAACGGGCTTGTGATCGACCAGAACGCCGGTACGGATCTTTGGGCCTTGCAGATCGGCGAGTATGCAGATCGGCTTGCCTTCTTCCTTCGCGACCTGACGCACCATGGCGATCAGTTCGGCCTTCTGCTCATGCGAGCCGTGGGAGAAGTTCAAGCGGGCTACATCGAGCCCGGCACGAACGAGTTGGCGGAACGTTTCCGGTGTGCTGGATGCCGGTCCCAGCGTTGCGACAATCTTGGCCCGGCGCGAGCCTTCGTTCCCCAACCACTTCTTGCTGCCCATCATGATGTTTGCCCTTCGGAAAAATAGCCTTTTGAAACATTTTCAGGATATAAGGCTGTCAATCAGCCATTCTACCTGCGCGAACAGATTTATGAAGACGACGCAGGTCCGGCAGCTTGAAGAGGAACTCCCGCGTCTGCCGGTCGCGCTTCGGCAGGCGAAGCTGCGCGTTGAACTCCGAGCCTACCAAAACACTGAGCGCAATGAGATAAAGCCAGATCAACAGCGCGATACCTGCGCCCAGAGGGCCGTAGACACGGCCGTAGTTTGCGTAGCGGGTGACGTACCAGCCGAAGGTGATCGTGGAGAGGAACCAGAGGAAGGTCGCGACCATGGCGCCGGGGAGGCTTGCACGCCAGCTCCAGTCGCGACGGAGAATCGTCCACGGCTCGCGCAGCAAGGGGTCAAGGTGCGTCCGCATGTGCGTGCTGAGGTCGGTACCGAGGTGGTAGATGACCGCGATGATGCCGACGCTGCCGCAGAGGGCGACCAGCCAGCGCGTGGCAAAGGAGAGCACGTAGACGGGTTGCTGCAGCTCAAACGGCATTCTGCTGGCGAGCCATACCGAAAAAAAGTGGCCAAAGACGACGAGGCCGCTGGCCAGCGCCATGGGAACCAGCGAGAGCGGCACCAGAGCCAGCGCTCGGAGACGGCGGGGCCAGAAGCTGCCGACCGTCAAGGGGAGCTCGTGTGCGCGGCGGAAGCCTTCCATCAGTGTCGCCATCACGTTGGCCGCGCCGGTGATGCTGACGACAGCGGTGCCGAGCAGGGCGCGAGCCGTTTGCGGGCTTTTGTGCGTGGTGATGAAGTACGCGTGGAGCAGAGGGGCGACGGTGGAAGGCAGCACGCGATTGAAGAACATCGCCATCTGGTACTGGAAGGGCGAGGAGTCCGGCAGCAGAGGAACGAGCGCCGCGAGCACGATCAACGCCGGGAACAACGCCACCATGGCGGAGTACGCCACGGCCTGCGCCACGGTCAGCACGTCATGCTCTACGGCGGCGAAGATGGCCCGACGCAGGAGATGGAAGACGCGCACCGGCTGCATCCACAGCGGGGTGTCGTCGTCCTTCTCCTCTGCGTCCAGTAGCGTCGGGTCTTCCAGCATGCAGTCGTTACGCTCAGCCCTTCCACTTATTCAGGAAGTCGGTGACGGACTGCGCTTCCATGTAGCGCATGTCAGAGAACTGGGTGTCCTGAGAGAAGAGCACCTTGCCGTTTGCGTCCAGCACGGCCAGCGCGGGGACGCCGTGCAGCGGCACGCCGTACTTGTGGGCGATATCGGTGTTCGCGTCTTCGTGGCCGATGTTGATGTTCACCTTCACGAAGTTCTTGTCGAGCAGATCATCGTTCGGGGACTGGCGGAAGTAGACGTCGAGCACCTGGCAGTCGCCGCACCAGTCGCCACCGAAGTCCAGGATGATGCGCTTGTGATCGGCCTTGGCCTCTTTCAGCGCGGCCTTCAGGTCGCCGGGGGCATCGTTGATCGAAGGATAGATATTGCGCGGCTGGGGGCGGATGACCGGGATGTGCGCGGCCTTGCGCTGTTCTGCTGTCATCGGCTTCGCGGAAGTGTCTTCCACGGCGGGTGCGGCGGCTTTGCGACACGCAACGACTCCCGCGACAGAGCCAAGCAACACGACGGCCAACAACCTGTTCCAGTTTGAGAAGTTACGCATACGTTTCATAATGCGCCAACGGATTCCACCCCAGCAAGCACCCATGCCGCGCGGCGAACCATCAGAACAAGTATGCAGATTGAACAGCTACCACCAAATCGTCCAAACTTTCGCGGCATCGGCATATTGGCCGTGGCGTGCATGCTTGTTATTTTTGTTGCGGTCGTGCTTGTGCTGCACTTTGCGGGGCGCAGCTTTGAGCCGCAGCATGTGGCGACTCACTCGAACGTGTCGATGCTGCTGACTCGCGGAAATCAGCTGCCGGCGTAGTAGCCGTCGGGTGTCTGGACTTCGACTTTTTTCGATTTATCAGGCCCCGTGACGACGAAGTCAAACGAGTGATACGCCTGACGCGACGCCTTGCCGAGGGGCGTGATCTCGACCCAGTACATGGCGGCCAGATCGTCGCTGACGGAGGCGAACTGCTCTTCGAGCGAGGTGTGTTTTTCTTCGCTGAGCAGACGGCCGCCGCTGGCGCGGCTCATCTTGGCGAGCACCTGGGTGCCGTCGATGTTAGGCCGGTGCTGACGTTCGTCGCCGGTGTTGGGCTTCTGCTGGCCGGTGCCGTTGGGGTTGCTGCCGCCGCCGCTGGGTGATCCGCTCCCGGGATAGCCGCTGCCGGGATAGCCACCCCCGCCGCCGGGGTACGAGCCCGGCAGGCCGCCGATGCTTGGGCGACCGTTACCGTTCCCACTGCCGTTGCGGCTTCCGTTGCGATTGGTCTGGGCTCCAGGCTCCTGTTTCGAGGGCAGGAAGGCTGTGTAGACGACCGTGCGGGTGCGTTCGATGGACTCGACGACCTCGGTGGAGGACTTTTTGGAGTGGATGTCGACGCCGTCGGAGGCGACGAGCAGGACGCGCCGCCCGACTTTCTCGCGGGACATGACTTCTTCGCAGCTCAGGTAGACCGCGTCATTCAACGAGGTGCCACCGGATTCGGAGCGGCGACCTTCGCTGTCGCGCGTGACCTCGGGGCCGTCGGGGCGGGGGTGGAAGGAGGGGCTCGAGGTGCCGAGCAGGTTCAGGGAACGCTCCAACGCGGCCTTGTCGGCGGTTGGCTCCTGCAGGAGTTCGATCTGCTTGGCGAACTGCACGAGAAACATCCGGTCGCCGGGACGGAGGCCTTTGACGAGCGCGTGGGCTGCGCGTTGCACGCGGTCGATGTTGTCGCGCTCGCCCTTACCGACGTCGACGACGAGGCCGTAGAGGATGGGGTCGGTTGCACCGAGGGTGACGGAGCGCACGGGCTGCGCGGTGCCGTCCACCTTGATGGCGAAGTTGTCCTTGTTGAGGCCGGTGACGGGCTCGCCCTTTTTGTCGCGCACCAGAAACGGGACGCTCACGGGATCGCCGACCTTCGGCTTTTCGTCCTGCGCCCACAACGGAACGGCAACCGCAACCGCCAACACCCACGCAACTTGTCGCCACACTCGCATATCGGCTTAGACGTTACATCAATCGCGGTAGACGACAAAGTCGACCACTTCTCTACCGCGCCGGTACAGTAACTCCATGCTGCTTGCCGAGCTTGGAGACCGTATCTGCATCCTCGGACCGTCGGGCAGCGGTAAATCGACGCTGGCCTGCGCCATCGCCCGCAAACGAGGGCTGACGGCTATTCACCTCGACCAGATGCACCACGAGTCCGGCTCCAACTGGGTTCCCCGTCCCTATGCCGAGTTCCAGCAGTTGCACGATGAGGCCATCACCGGTGAGCGCTGGGTGATGGACGGCAACTACTCCAAGCTGTTTCCACAACGTTTTGCCCGTGCGACCGGCATGATCCTGCTCGATGTCTCCACCGCAACAAGCCTGCTGCGTTACGTGCGGCGGTCGCTCTTCGAGCGTGAACGGGCCGGTGCGCTCGAAGGCGGATTCGATAGCGTGAAATGGAACATACTCCACCACATCCTCGCGGTCTCACCGAAGAACAGGAGACGCTACGCTGCGATCTACGAGCAGGTGTCGCTGCCGAAGCTGAGGCTCGACTCTCCACGAGCGCTCGCGGTCTGCTATCGCGAGTGGGGTCTCGAACGCTAGAGCGTTCTGACAAGAAAAACGGCCCGAAACCGGGCCGTTCTCTTGTCTACACCTCTGAAGGTCTAGTCGTCGTTGTCGCGCAGCTTTGCGAGCAGGCTGAAGTCTTCGAGCGTCGTGGTGTCGCCCTTGATGTCGCCGGTGGTCGCTAGTTCGCGCAGGAGGCGGCGCATGATCTTGCCGGAGCGCGTCTTGGGCAGGATCGGGGTGAAGCGCATGTCGTCGGGGCGCGCGAGCGAGCCAATTTCCTTGGCGACCCACTGCCGTAGCTCCTGCTTCAGTTCATCGCTGGGTTCGTGGCCGTACTCGAGCGAGACGAAGGCAGCGATGGCCTGCCCCTTCAGATCGTCAGGACGACCCACGACCGCAGCTTCCGCGACCTTGGGGTGCGCGACCAGAGCGGACTCGATCTCCATGGTGCCCAGGCGATGTCCGCTGACGTTGATGACGTCATCGACACGGCCCATCAGCCAGTAGTAGCCGTCCTCGTCGCAGCGTGCGCCGTCGCCGGTGAAGTAGCTGCCCGGAACGTCGTCGAAGTAAGCGGTCTTGAAGCGCTCGGCGTCGCCCCAGATGGTGCGGGCCATCGATGGCCACGGCTTGGTGATTACCAACAGGCCGCCGTGGTTCGCGGGAACGGGTTCACCGCTCTTGGTGACGATGGCAGGCTGGATGCCGAAGAAAGGGCGGGTCGCCGAGCCGGGCTTGGTCGCAATGGCGCCGGGGATGGGCGCGAGCATGTGTGCGCCGGTTTCGGTCTGCCAGTAGGTGTCGACGATCGGGCAGCGCTCCTTGCCGATCTCGCGGTGATACCACATCCACGCCTCGGGGTTGATGGGTTCGCCGACGGTGCCGAGCAGACGAAGCGAGGCGAGCGAGTGCTTCTCCACCTTGTCGACACCCCACTTGATGAAGGCGCGGATGGCAGTGGGAGCGGTGTAGAAGACGCTGACCTTGTGGTCATCGACGACCTGCCAGAAGCGATCCTGGTCGGGGAAGTTGGGTGCGCCTTCGTACAGCAGGACGGTTGCGCCGTTCTGCAGCGGGCCGTAGACGACGTAGCTGTGGCCGGTGATCCAGCCGATGTCGGCTGAGCACCAGTAGACGTCTTCGGGGTGGATATCGAAGACGTACTTGGTCGTCAGATAGGTCTGGACGGCGTAGCCGCCGGTGGTGTGGACGAGCCCTTTGGGCTTACCCGTGGTTCCGCTGGTGTAGAGGATGAAGAGGGGGTCTTCGGCCTCCTGCTCGGCGCAGGGGCAGTCGGCGGAGACCTTCGCCATCTCGTCGTGCCACCAGAGGTCGCGGCCGGGCGTCATGGCGACGCCTTCTGCCTGCGGGGCACGCTGGTAGACGATGACGGAACGTACGCCGGGGCAGGTGGCGAGGCCGTCGTCGACCATCTTCTTGAGCTTGATCTCCGCGCCGCGGCGGTAGCTGATGTCCTGCGTGATGACGACCTGGCAGTCGCAGTCGTTCACGCGGTCCGCGATGGCGTGCGAGGCGAAGCCACCGAAGATGACCGAGTGAACCGCTCCGATGCGGGCGCAGGCCAGCACGGCGATAGCGAGTTCGGCCGTCATGCCCATGTAGACGGCGACGCGATCGCCCTTCTTGACGCCGTGGGCCTTGAGCACGTTGGCGAACTTCTGCACCTCGACGAGAAGCTCGGCGTAGGTGAGTTTGCGGACCTCTCCTACGGGCTCACCTTCCCAGATGAGCGCGACCTTGTCTCCGTTGCCGGATTTCACGTGGCGATCGACCGAGTTGTAGCAGAGGTTGATGCGCCCGCCGTTGAACCACTTCGGGCTGGGGAAAGAGCCTTCCAGCACCGAATCCCACGGCTTGAACCAGTCGAGCTCGCCGGCAGCTTCTGCCCAGAAGGCATCAGGCTCTTCGACCGAGCGGCGATACATCGCCTCGTACTCGGCTTCGCTCTTGATCCAGGCACGCTGCGAGAACTCCGCTGCGGGTGGAAAGACACGGTTTTCACGCATCAGCGAAGAAAAGCTGCCCGCGGCGTCGTTGCCAGCCGTAACCGTCACTGCGCCTGTTGTCTCTGGCGTCGTCGTGCTCATATAGAACCCTTCCCTTATTCCCACCGCCCGGGCGCTGCCGGGCAAGATCAATCCGATTTGGCACAGTGTGCGCCGATAATCGCATGGCAACAATAGGGCATCTCGTGGTGCAGCGGCAATATCTCTCTTCATCCCGCTTGTGGATGAAAGCTGGGGCGCAGAATAGTATTTGGCTTCAACTCCCCGCACAGCGGGGCTTTGCGGGACAAGATTTCCGATTCGATAAGACGCTATTCTTTTTTGTAATGACCTTTTACTGGGGATCCATCATCGGCTTTTTTCTGGGCTTCGCCTTCGGGGTGGGCTGCGCGCTGGCCGTGATGTACTCGATTTACCTGGGAGGTTACCGGGCTGCGTTGCAGGACCTGCGCCTGCCCGTCGCTCCGGAACGGCTGGTCCGCGCGCAGGCCCGCCTTAAAGACCCGGAGTAGCGTTCGACTCCCGCTCGTCCAGGCGACGGCGCAAACGAGAGACTTCCTTGGTCAGGTTTTCGACGGCTTCGAGCAGGTCCCGGCTCTTCAATTCGGCATCTGAAGGCGACTTCCCTTTCACGAAGAAGGTGCCGTTTGGTTCCAGCCGGGCAAGCTCTACATCGTAAGGGTCATTGAAACCATTCTTGTTTAGCACTGAAATAAGTTCTTCACGGGTCATCGTTTCCTTTTCGAGGGCCTTCTTATCCACCTGACCGTCATGCACCAGAATCGTCGGCTTTCCTTCTAACGCTGAGTTCAACCAACCGTAACGAAACAAAACCTTGCTCAGCGCCCAGTTGATGCCCAGCAGGCCGAAGGCCCCGATCACGCCACCTGACACCGAGTTGTCGTCGCCGATAATTGCATTCTGAACGGTATTGGAAAGACAAAGCAGTACGATCAAATCGAGCGGATTCAGTTGCGCAAGCTCGCGTTTGCCGAAAAGCCTGACAAACAGCACCAGGATGAGAAACATAATCACTGGTCGAAGCAGCTTTTCCAGAACCGGTACCGGCAGATGGAACATGCTGTGCATCATCTCTGCTGTCATTCCCTGCATCACTTCTCTCCCTGCATCACTTCTCTCCCTGCATCGATCAAACTCTTCATCCCAAGATGAACGCACTGTCGTTCTCATGCAAACGTTCTTTGATGCCGAAAGGAACGCCAGAGCGTTTTTTTGCATCCATGCAGGTGTCAACCGTTAAAAGCGGTTGAAACCTCAAACCCAATGTCCCCGACAGATTTATGGACGGGAGTCAACCGCACAGGAGGAATCTTCTGAAGCGGCCAAGTACCTGAAGGAGTTTCTGGTTACGAATAAGTAAACCAAGAGACGCCATACACTTATCGGGGAGCGCATCCCCAGAAACGGGTAGAGAAAACCACACTCAGATGGGTATGACTTCTGGTACTCTTCTGGTAACTTTCGCCCTAGACACCTTTCCGCCTTTCTGGCACAGGCACAGACTTCAAGGATTCCACGAGACGCATGGCTAAGCCTCTTCGCAGCGAAGATCCGAACCCAAAACCCGTCCAATTCAGCCACTTCGGTGTGCTCGAAGACGGTCAACGCTCCACTAAGGCGGCGGCAACCTCCATCATCATCAACGGTTCCGTGCTTGCCATCATCTTGGTTCTCGGGATGGTTGTGAAGAATAATCCTGTTGTGGCGAAGAAAATGGCCGAGCTCACGCTTCCTCCGAAGCCAGTGGAGCCGCCGAAGCCGCCACCACCTGCTCCGAAGCCCCCTCCACCTCGGCTTCCAACGCCTCCGAAGATTGCTCCGGAACCGCCGAAGCCGATGCCTGAGCCTCCGAAGCCTATGCCGGAGCCGCCCAAGCCGATTCCTCAGCCGGTGCAGCCGAAGTTCCAGCCGACGCCGCAGCCGACCAAGGTCTCTCTGAACAACAACCCTGCCCCGCGCAAGGTTGATCCTCCACCAGCGACCAAGGTGAACCTAGGTGCTTCGGCGGCGAGCATGCCGAACCACGACGTGCATCCCTCGGCGGTACGCCTGGGTACGAACACGGCGGTTAATCCCCGTGGGCCGGCGGTTTCCGCTGTTGATATGCGCGGCGGTATGGCGGGTATGAACGCGTCGAACACAGGCAGCGGTCCTCGCGCGACAGCGGTCCACATGGGTTCCGGTTCGCCGAATGGAAGCAATCTGAACGGCCGTGACGCTTCGCCGGTACGGATCGGCGGTCTCTCCAATGGTGTCCCTGGCGGAACTGGCCGTGGCCCGGCAGGACCGACGTCGGTGCACCTGGGTGGAACGGGAGTTCCCAACAACCAGACAGCACGGCATGAAGTCGAACGTTCTGCAGCTGCACCTCCGACGCTGGTCTACAAGCCCCAGGCGGTTTACACCGCCGAGGCCCGGGCAGAGCACATTGAGGGCAACGTTCAGGTTCGCATCCGTGTTCTCACGAATGGAAGCGTGCAGTTCATCGGCATCACCCACGGCCTCGGCCACGGACTGGATGCGCAGGCTCGTCAGGTTGTAGAAGGAATGCGCTTCAAACCGTCCATGGATGCCACGGGTCACCCGGTAGACTGGACAGGCGAAGTAATTGTGCGTTTCCAGTTGAGCTAGCAAGCGTTATTCGGGATGCGGATACGGCAGAGAACGCCGCATCTGCATCCCAATTAGAATCACCCGTTTCGCATCAGAAGTACCGTTACCTCGCTACAGGATTTACCCGTTTACGAGTTCCCTTTTCTTAGTTCGACCCGGTGGACATCGCCACGACGTTCACCGCAAGACCCAAGGAGTCTTACAGACCATGATTCTCCGAACGAAACTTACCGCTGCCGCAACTCTCTTGCTGCTTGCCATGCCGGCTGTTACAGCCTCGGCCTTTCCGCTTGGCAAGAAGAAGCCCAGCGTGTCACAGGATCTCCACAAGCCAAACGCAGCGCAGAACGCCTTGATCGACAAGGCGATTGCCCGCGAAACCGTTGTGGTGAAGACGTTGAAGGACCGGGCTCCGATCGTCGAAACCTACATCCAGAACATGCGCCCGGATCCGATCATGAGCCAGGTGCCGGACTCTGACCAGCACTTCCTCGGTCGTGTCGACTTCGGCAAGGTGATCAACGACACCAACTACGCCGCAGGCAAGCACGACACCTACGAGAAGAAGGGCAAGTTCGGAAGCGGCTTCCTGAAGGGATCGCTCGGTTTCATCAGCGGTCTTTCGGCTGGTCTGCATCTGCAGTTCAACCAGGCGGGCTTTGTTTCGATGCTGTTGATCGACTCCAACAGCTTCAACCGCCAGACCTACCAGTTCTCTTTCGTTCGTAACGATTTTCTCGGAACGATTCCGACGACCGTCTTCGACGTTTCGCCGGTGAAGAAGAATGCGACCGGCCGCTTTATCGGCCGTATCTGGATCGAGCGCCAGGGCGGCAACATCGTCCGCTTCAACGGCGACTTTGCAGGCAGCTCGCAGAACGAAGTCAAGGAGTACTTCCACTTTGACTCCTGGCGTACAAACGTTCAGGAAGGCCTCTGGCTGCCGACCTCGGTTTATATCGAAGAGACCGACCCGAAGAGCCCGACGCACTCTCTGAAGTTCAAGGCTGTGAACCACATCTGGGGTTACTCGCTGAAGATTCCTGCGAAGGAAGCGGAAGCGACCGATGTACAGGTTGTAGGCGCGAACGACGAATCGCAGCAGGCACAGGACGTTTCGCCGCTCCAGGCGCAGCGTGAGTGGGTTCAGCAGGCCGAGAACAACGTCATCGACCGCCTCTTCCAGGCTGGCCTGATCGACGCTCCTTCCGATTTCGACAAGACGCTGGAACAGATCGCCAACAACATCCTGGCGTACAACAACATCCAGACATCGCGCCCGCTGAAGGTGCGTACGCTGCTGACCACGCCCCTTGAGTCTCTGGCTGTGGGCAACACCATCCTGCTTTCGAAGAGCCTGATCGACACGACCGCCATTCCTTCGCAGGACGGCGCCGCCCAGATCGGCAACCTGAACTGCCTGATGGCGTTCCAGATCGCGCACATCCTGCTCGGTCACCACATCGACACCAAGTACGCCTTCAACGACAAGCTGATCTTCCCTGACTCCGCCGCTCTGCAGCGCCTGCCGATGCAGCACACGGAAGAGGACGACGCAGCCGCTGCCAAGAAGGCCATGGAGCTGCTTTCGGTCAAGGACCTCGCCGACAGCCAGCAGTACATGGGCCTCTACCTGCAGCAGCTTCAGGCTCGCCTGAAGGCGCTCAAGGCACTGACCACACCGCAGATTGGCGACTCGCTGGTCAAGGGTGACGGTACGTTCTGGATGCAGGCTCTTGTATCCAAGGGACCGAAGCTGAACAACATCGATCTAAAGCAGCAGGCCGCAATGCCTCTGGGCCAGTTCCTGAAGTTCGATCCGTGGACCGACAAGGTGATCCAGCTGCACGTTGGCTATGAACCTCTGCTTGGCGCTGCCGATAAGCTTCCGTTTGAAGTCACTCCTGTGTGGATCCGCCTGGGTTACTGGACCGCTCCGGTGGAGCCGGTAGCACCTGCGCCCGCACCTGCAGCTGACCCGAACGCAGCACCTGCAGCAGCAGCACCGGCGGACGCTACTCAGCCGCCGGCAGCAGCTCCCGCAGATCAGACAGCTCCTGCACCCACTCCGGCTCCGCAGCAGTAAGCGGACAAACAGTTCGAACGGGCTATTTTCAACCGAATTGATCTGTGCGGTGCCCTGATACTCATGGGCACCGCATCTTTCAGGAGACTTCGATGAATCGGTTTTACTCTTCTCTGCTTGCTCTTGGAATTTTACCGCTGCTGCCTCTACGGCATACGCTCAGGCGGTTCCGACAGCTACCCGTTCAGCCCCTTGGCAAGTTGGTGCTGGTGTGTCCTATGGAAACACCGACGTCTTCACCAAGAAGGTGACGGGATATACCGTCTATGGAACGTTCGATCTCAGCTACCACCTGGGAGCTGAAGCGGACTACCACTCGATGACGATCAACACTCCAAATGACTTTGCACTGACCTCGTTCCTGATCGGTCCGCGTTACGTCTGGCATTACCGTCGCTATGATCCGTATGTAAAGGTTCAGGTCGGCCGTGGTCATGCTGCCATCGTTGATCGTAACTACACCGATGGCTACATCGGTCCGCAACCTATCCCAATGAGCACGTTTGATGTCGGTTTCGGTGGAGGCGTGGATGTTCACTTTTCCCACCACCTCAATGTTCGCGGTGATTTTGTCTACCAGGACTGGACCGGTTTCAAGCAAAATGGCCTAACGCCGTATGTTGCCACTCTCGGGGTCGCATATCGTCGCTAGGTACGTCAACCGGCTGAATAAAAGCTCGTCAGACTTTACAAAGCCGGTTTTTCTGGAGAACTTCTTGCATCGTACGCTTCTGTTTCTGGCTTCTCTTCTCGTCGGTGTCTCTGTCGCATCTGCCCAGGCTGGACCAACAGCGAGCCGCCTGCTCGATCTGCAGGCGGGTGGCGGCTTCACGGTCGCCAACTCGGATTATCTTGTCAATAAGATCCGCGGTTTCATGTTCTACAGCACACTCGATCTTACCGAGCACTGGGGCGCGGAGCTAGAGTTCCATCAGTTGAATGATGGACAGCCGACTCAGGTCTACGAGCGCAGCTACGAGGTCGGCGGCCGGTATGTACGGCATTATGGCCGCCTGCATCCCTACGGCAAGCTTCTGTATGGTCGCGGCGTCTTCAACTTCCCGCAGAGTGCTGGAAACCTGGCGTACAACATGTTTGTGGGCGGAGCTGGCGTCGACGTGAACATTACGCGCCGCATCAATGCACGCGCTGACTTCGAGTACCAGAAGTGGATGTCCGGCCCAGGACTGAGCAGCGGACTTTCACCGACACTGTTCTCGGTCGGCGTTGCGTACCACTTCCCTGCTGGAACTCCTCGCCACTAAGAATCGTTTTTGCGACAAAGAGAAAGGCCCGGCATGCGCCGGGCCTTTCTCTTGCTCCTCGTACGCTTCGATTAGAAGTGGTACGCGATACCGATGGTCGGTTCGGAGAGCCAGTAGTAGCGGTTGGTCTTGAATGCCGAGTTGCCAAAGTCAGGCGTCTTCAGCACAAAGCCGCGGTACTCCGCACGGATGTCGAAGCTCGGGCTGATTTCGTAGGCCACACCGACGCCAGCGAGACCGCTGATATTGGTGTTCTGCTTCGAATCGAACTGGTGGGTGCCGTTGTCGAGGATCGGCGTAAAGATCAGGCCACCGACGCCAGCTTCTACGAACGGGTTCCAGTTGCGGTAGGTGCGCGAGTAGACGTACGCACCGGTAATTTCCTGCATACGCGTGTGAACCTGGCCGTTCGGCGTCGGAACCGTGCGATAGCGGATCGTGTTCTGCGAGAAGCCGTAGTTGACTTCGAGCGCCGAGCGCGGCGTCAGCATGTAGCGATAGCTGGCCAATACGCCCGTGGTCATCGACGAGTGCATCGGGTACACACCGTTACCGTAGATATCCGGCGCGATCGTTTCGAAGCCGCTAATGCTCACGTCCTGACGGCTTTCCTGGGCCTGGGCGGCCACCGAACCCATCAGCAGGGCTGCGCCCAGCAACATCATCTTCTTCATGCTTACTTCGGTTCCCTTCAACGGTGCGTCCACATCGCTTGGAAGCAGCCTACAACCGCCGCAACGAAAACACATGACGCAAACCTACTCTGATTGTACCTGTAGACGCCCCTCTTCCGGGCAAGGAAAAGCCGCCGAAAAGAATCCGGCGGCCTTTTCCGTTCTAGAGGTGGTTTTCCTTAGTTTGACGGCGGGGGCGGGGGTGGCATTTCGCCGTCGCCGCCCTGCTTCATCCGTTCGCGCATGTGCTCGCGCATCTGCTTCTGGATCTCGTCAAACTGCGGCTTCTGGTCGTCTGTCAGCACGCTGCGCATCTGCTCGACGGTGTCGCGGCGGATCTTCTTCATCTGCTCGCGCTTGTCTTCGGGGGCCATGGCGTTGTCATCACGAAGCGCCTGCATCTTTTCCCGCTGCGCCCGCGCCGCTTGCTTGAAGGACTCCTTCTGCTCCGGCGTAAGGTTCAGCGAGTCGTACATGTGGGCCATGCGGCCGTGTGCCGGGCCCTGTCCATCGGCTGCGGGGGGAGGAGGGGGAGGAGCGCTCTGGTCCTGCGCCCTCGACGGCAGAGCCGCCGCGAGCAATCCCGCTCCCATTACCGCCACGCCAAGCCTGCTCCACAGTTTCGTCTGCATAAGGTTGTCCTTTTCCCGGTCTCGCGCCTTCGTCCTCTCGCGAGCCGCAACATCTGCCTTTACAAACGCCATGCCGCCGGAATAGTTCCGGCGGCATGGCGAGATTCTTTTCAGCGGCTGCTTATTGAGGGGCCTGTTCCGACGAAGACCCGGTTGTGCCGGAGCTCTGCGAAGAGGACCGGCAGGGTGGTGGAGGCAGGGGCTTTCCGTTACTGTCCAGTGGCGGCGATGGTGGAGTTCCGCCGTTCCCCATTCCTGGCATCCCGCTCCCCTGTTCGTTGGAGGCTGTTTGCGTCGTGCTGTCGCTACTGTTTGCTTGCGGTGGCGGAGGCATACTGCCCTGCGTCGACGCGGAGCCGTCGCTGCTCGAACCACTGCTGCTATCCGCTGTGCTCGTCGGGCCGGAGTTACCCTGCCTCGGTGGACGCCTGCCGCAAGGCGGCGGCCCCATTCGCTCACTGCTGGTGCTGGAGGTGTCCTGCGCTGCCGCGACACCTATCCATCCCAACGCCATCACTGTGCCCAGAAACAGGCACAACCTCGTCTTCCTCATCGAAGACCTCCTCGCGTGCGGCACGAAAACATCTTGTACCTACAAGCTGAGGACGGCCTTTTCTTCAAGCGGTTGCAGGCAGGAAGAGAAGTATATTTTTTCGAACAACGCTTACGTTTTGAAGGGAAATGCGTCTGCAAACGGGCGAAACGGCACCGCCAAACTACGCCCGTTCCGGGACGTAGCTGAAAGGGTCACCGTTCTCCGTTGCGTGCTTTTCCACCACAGCCAGAAACGCCTTGGTGGCGTGGCTTAGGGAGGTCTGCTTGCGGTGGATCAGGCGGAGCCTACGCTCCATGGCGAGCTCGGGGATGGAGACCGCCACGAGCGAGCCTGCCGTCAGCTCGCTTTCCGCGGTGAGTCGCGGAAGCAAGGCGACACCGTTGCCACGCTCCACAAAGCGCTTGATGGCTTCCAGCGATGGCAGTTCGATGTCCATGTTCAGCGGCGTCTTGTGGCGGCGAAACGCCGTGATCACCTTCTGCCGCATCGGCGAAGGGACGTTGTGCGCGACGAAGACCTCGCGACCGAGGCGAGAAATCTGCGCCTTACCCGCGCGGGCAAGCGCGTGCTGCGGACCGACGACGCAGACGAGTTCATCGCGATAGACCGCGATCGAACGTACCTGCGGGTCCTCCGGGCGGAAGCTGACCACGCCAAGATCAACAGAGTGTGACAAAACCTCGTCGGCGATGCGGGAAGCGAGAGCACGCTGCACGGTGACCTTGATCCGCGGATGCTCGCGGCGGAAGGCATCGAGCAGCGGCAGAAGGTATAGGCAGGTGTACTCGTTCGCCGCCAGGCGCAACTGCCCGGTGTGCAGCGAGCGCAGGTCGACCAGAGCGGCTTCTGCGTCCGTGCGCAGGTTCAGCAGCTTCTGGGCGTAGCTCTTCAACACCTCTCCGGCGTCGGTCAAGGTGCCGTCGGCGCGCTCCAGCAGGGTTTCGCCGATCTCGCTTTCGAGCTTCGCAATGACCTGACTGATCGCAGGCTGCGTACGGTGAAGTCTTGCAGCAGCGCGAGAAAAACTGCGCTCTTCCGCGACGGCTAAAAATGTTTCCAGTTGAAACAGGTCCACGAGGGTGTGTCCTTTATGGCCGCAGCTTTTTCCTGCATTTGCAGGTGTGCGTCCTGCACAGTAGCCTAGAGCAGTACGGGTTCTATACCTGCATTAGAAATCGCAATACATCTGGAATCAAGCATAAGTGCGCTTTATTCTTGTGTCCAGAAGGAAAGGTCTCAATTCTGATGGCAAACAACAACCGTGTCATCTTCTTCGACACCACTCTGCGCGACGGCGAGCAGTCGCCCGGCTGCACTATGCACCATGCGGAAAAGCTGCGCATGGCCGAGCAGCTTGCGCGCCTTGGCGTGGACATTATCGAGGCCGGCTTCCCTATCGCCTCCACGGGCGACTTCGAGAGCGTGAAGGCGATTGCCTCCACTATCGGCAAGCAAGCCGGTGCGCCCGTGATCGCGGGCCTCGCACGCTGCAAGGCTGGCGACATCGAAGCGGTTGCGAAGGCCATTGAGCCCGCACATCGCCGCCGCATCCACACATTCCTCGCAACCAGCGATCTGCACCTTGAAGCCAAGCTACGCATCACGCGTGCAGAAGCGCTCGACCAGGCAGGCGAAATGGTGCGCCTCGCTCGCAGCTACACCGACGACGTTGAGTTCTCGGCCGAAGATGCGACGCGCTCCGACCTCGAGTTCCTCATCCAGATTGTCAGCATCGCGATCGAAGCTGGTGCGACCACGATCAACCTACCCGATACGGTCGGCTACTCGACCCCGGCGGAGTATCAGGCGCTCTTCGAGACGATGATCGCTCGCGTCCCCGGCGCGAAGGAGATCACCTTCTCCACGCACTGCCATGACGACCTTGGCATGGCGACGGCGAATGCTCTGGCTGGTGTTCTCGGCGGCGCACGCCAGGTGGAGTGCACGATCAACGGCATCGGCGAACGCGCAGGCAATGCGGCGCTGGAAGAGATTGCTGCGGCACTGATGGTTCGCAAGGATCGCTTCGCTGTCGAGAACGGCATCGTGATGGACCAGATCGGACCAAGCTCGCAGATGCTGAGCGAGATCATCAGCTTTGGCCCTGCGCCGAACAAGGCCGTGATCGGCAAGAACGCGTTTGCGCACGAGTCGGGCATACACCAGCACGGCGTGCTGGCCAACCCGCTGACGTACGAGATCATGACGCCTGCTTCGGTTGGCGTTACGGCGAATGCGATCGTGCTCGGCAAGCACAGCGGTCGTCGTGCGCTGGAGCATCGCCTCGGAGAGCTGGGGCACACGCTGACGAAGGAAGAGCTTGACGTGGTATATCACCGCTTCACAGCACTGGCCGATCGCAAGAAGTCGATCTATGACCAGGACATCGTCGGGCTGCTCACTGAGGCGACTGCAGAGACCGTAAACGTTCCGTAAGGGGAGAGCGCAATGAAAGCCACTGCAAATAGAAATTCAAGCCTGACCATCTTGTTTATCTGTGCACTGATGCTCAACGTGATGCTCGAAGCTGCCGCTCTTGTTCGAACGGGCAAGTTCTGGGAACAGGCATATTGGACGGCAGGCGAAGTCGTCTTCACCAGTGCAGCGTTTTGCCTTACTGCCATCGTCCTCCATAAACGCGCGCTTCGTGATGGCGTACAAAACACAAATCTCTAGTTCTGGATAATTATGAAGCTTAACATTGCAGTTCTCGCCGGCGACGGCATCGGCCCCGAAGTCACCGGTGAAGCCGTCAAGATTCTGAAGACCGTTGCACAGCATGGCGGCCACGAGTTCACCTTCACCGAGGCGCTCATCGGCGGCGTTGCGATCACCGCAGAAGGCACGCCGCTGCCGCAGAAGACCATCGACGTCGCGCTCGCTGCAGACGCCGTTCTGCTGGGTGCCGTGGGCGACAACAAGTTCAACGCGCTGACGCCGGACAAGCGTCCCGAAGCGGGTCTGCTCTCCATCCGCCAGCACCTCGGCGGCTTTGCAAACCTGCGGCCCTGCCTCGCCTTCAACGCTCTCAGCGAGAACTCGCCGCTGCGCCCTGAGGTGACGAAGAACGTCGACATCCTCTTCGTGCGTGAGTTGCTTGGCGGCCTCTACTTCGGCAAGCCCCGCGCGTGGAACAAGGAGACCGGCGAAGCGCACAATACGATGGTCTACACCAAGGCCGAGGTTGAACGCTGCGCCCACATCGGCTTCCAGCTGGCGCAGAAGCGTCGCGGCAAGCTGACGCAGGTAGATAAGGCCAACGTGCTGGAGTGCTCGCAGCTCTGGCGCGCGACCGTGGATGAGATCGCACCGCAGTATCCCGATGTGAAGGTCGAGCATCAGCTCGTCGATTCGATGGCGATCCACCTAATGAACCGCCCTCGTGACTTCGATGTGGTGCTCACGGAAAACCTCTTCGGCGACATTCTTTCGGACGAATCGGGCGTCATCACCGGCTCGCTCGGCATGCTGCCTTCGGCGACGATCGGCGGCAAGGTCAACCTCTTCGAGCCCGTACATGGCTCGGCTCCGGACATTGCTGGCCAAGGCAAGGCGAACCCGCTCGGAGCGATTCTGACCGCGGCCATGGTGCTGCGTCATAGCGGTGGGCTTGAAGAAGAAGCGCTTGCGATTGAGAAGGCCGTGAACGAAGTGCTCGCTGCAGGTCACCGCACGGGCGACATCGCTGGTCAAGGCAAGACGGCGAACGTGACCACCGCGCAGATGGGCGACTTTGTGAACACGGCGCTCGTTGCAGCGCTCAACCGCAGCGAATCGCTGCACGCTGTTTAGTTCAACTTAGCTCAACGCACACATGATCAGCCGCACACTCCAACTCGTCGCCGCTACGCTGCTTACCGCAGCGACGGCGAGCGTGTGTGCGCAGATTCAGAACGACGACGTGCTCGGCCCCAAGGGACCGCGCAACCCGGCGAGCCACAAGCCGCTCGCAAACCTGAAGCCGGGCTCCAACCAGTGGCTCTGGCAGTTCACGCAGCCCGGCAACCCCATGAACCTGCTCACCGAAGCACGCTTCCAGGCGCTGCTCTCAGAGAACTTCAAGCAGCCGCAGGCGATGTGGGGAACGGACGCTGCGCGCCCGACGCTGCCACAGGTCGTCACGCTCTTCCTCGACCAGCACAACGAAGCACTGCAGGAAGACAACCGCTACTTTATCGCCGATGGATGCGTGCGTAGCTTCTGCCCCGCGAGCGGTCTGCTCTGGATCGACCTTGGCGTAAAGCATCCGCTGATGATCTTCGCTGCGCGCAACTGGACAACGACCGCGCACACCACCGACGAAGCCAACGCCAGCTATAACCTGTGGCTCTTTGCGAACCATACCGTGACGGCCGATGCGCTGCCGACAGCTTTCACCCTTGCGCTTTCGCACTGGGACATGCGCCTCGCTGCGGCTCATCTCGGCGTGCCCCACATTGCACACGCCGTCCTTGTCGAACCCGACGGCACGCCCTTTGCGCTCAAGCCTGAACGTACCGGCGCGAATACTATCGCCGCGCAACCCGATACCGTTACCCCCAAGCCAGCTGACAACGATTAGCTGCCCAACAAACGCAACACCCGGTCAATACAAATGAGCACACCCATCAAGCCGCGCACACTCTTCGAAAAAGTCTGGGACAACCACGTCGTGGTCTCGCCTGAAGGCGAACCGACGATCCTCTACATCGACCTGCAACTCGTGCACGAAGTCACCTCGCCGCAAGCCTTTGATGGCCTGCGCATGACGGGCCGCAAGCTGCGTCGCCCGGACCGCCACATCGCGACCGTGGACCACAACGTGCCCACGACCAGCGTGCAGGACCGCCTCCACATCGTCGATCAGGTTTCGTCCGCGCAGATCAACGCGCTGCGCAAGAACTGCGCCGAGTTCGGCATCGAGTTCTTCGATACGGAAGACGCTTCGCAGGGCATCGTACACATGATCGGACCCGAGCTCGGCGCGACCAAGCCCGGCATGACGATCGTCTGCGGCGACTCGCACACCTCCACGCACGGTGCGTTCGGCGCACTCGCTTTCGGCATCGGCACCTCTGAGGTCGAGCACGTGATGGCGACGCAGACGCTGCCGCAGGGCAAGGCCAAGACCTTCCTCATCAACGTCGACGGCGAGCTTCCCTATGGTGTCACCGCGAAGGACATCATCCTCGACATCATTGGCCGCATCGGCACGGCTGGTGCAACTGGTTATGCCATCGAATACGCTGGCTCAGCCATTCGCGGGCTCTCGATGGAAGGCCGCATGACGATCTGCAATATGAGCATCGAAGCCGGTGCACGCGCAGGCATGATCGCTCCCGATGAGACGACGTTCGCTTACATCAAGGGCCGTCGCTTTGCACCCGGCACACGCCCCGACGGCACCGTCGACGAAGCCGCGTGGAACCTCGCTGTCGAGCAGTGGAAGGCACTTGTCACCGACCAGGGCGCGACCTATGATCGCGAACTGCACATCGACGCCACGAAGCTCGTACCGAGCGTCACCTGGGGCACCTCGCCCGGTATGGTCACGACCATTGACGGCACCGTGCCCACGCTCGAGCAGGCCATCGACGACGCCGACCGCAAGGGCTTCGAGCGCGCCTACGAGTACATGGACCTCAAGCCCGGCACGCCTATCACCGAGATCACCGTGGACGCGGTCTTCATCGGCTCCTGCACCAACGGCCGCATCGAAGATCTGCGCACCGCAGCGAAGGTTGTGCGCGGCCACCACGTTGCCACAACCGTGCGCGCGATGGTCGTACCCGGCTCGCAGGCCGTGAAGGCTCAGGCTGAAGCAGAGGGTCTCGCAGAAGTCTTCAAGAGCGCAGGCTTCGAGTGGCGCGAACCCGGCTGCTCGATGTGCCTCGGCATGAACCCCGACATCCTGCAGCCCGGCGAGCGTTGCGCTTCCACCTCGAACCGCAACTTCGAAGGCCGCCAGGGCCGCGGCTCGCGCACGCACCTGCTCAGCCCCGAAATGGCCGCAGCCGCAGCCATCACAGGCCACCTCACCGATGTTCGCGACTGGAAGTTTGAGAAGGAAGTTCGTTAAGTATGCCCTTCACAGATATCAACTCGCTTTATGCCGCTATCCGCGATACTGCGGAGAAGCTTGCGGCTGCGGGACTGGTATCCGAGGGCAAAAATTTACGAAACGCCATGCTCGGCTCTACTGGTGGTGAAGTGCTCGGAGCACTCGGAAGCCAGCTAAAGCGAATTGCAGTTCAAGAGAACTTGCCTCAAGAACTGCGGGAAGAAATCGAAACGGAAATTGCAGCCATCGACTCTTCGTACGATCGCATTTCCCAACCGCGTCCGAGGTTTGAAGACGCCTTAAAGGTGAACTAACGATGGAACCCATCAACATATTGACCTCCACCGCCGTGCCACTGCCGTTGCCGAACATCGACACGGACCAGATCATCCCGAAGCAGTTCCTCAAGCGCATCGAGCGCACGGGCTACGGCGAGTTCCTCTTCTTCGACTGGCGCTACGATCTTTCGACCCCGGACCATGTGGCCGAGCGCAAGGACTTCGTGATGAACAAGCCCGAGTACAAGGGCAGCGAGATCCTCATCGCCGAAAAGAACTTTGGCTGCGGCTCCTCGCGCGAGCACGCTGCCTGGGCGATCAACCAGTATGGCTTCCGCGCGGTCATCGCGCCGAGCTTCGCGGATATTTTCTTCTCGAACGCGGGCAAGAACGGCATCATCCTCGTTCGCCTCACCGAAGAGGAGACCGAAACACTGCTGCAGCGCTCGACTGCGAACCCCAAGCACCTCATCACCATCAACCTCGATGCCCAGAGCGTCACCGACGACGAAGGCTTCAAGGCCACGTTTGAGATCGATCCCTTCCGCAAGTACTGCCTGCTGAACGGCCTCGATGACATTGGACTGACCCTGCGCCATGAAGGTGAACTCGACAAGTTCGAAGGCAAGCACAATGAAGAGTTCTGGCTTGCACCGAAAGCTGAAGAGGTCGCGTAACGCATAAAGGTTTTACAGACCTCCCCCTTATGAAGCATCCTCTCCAACTCGACCGCCGTACGCTCCTCAAGTCGCTTGCCTTCGCGAGTGCCGCGAGCGTGTGTGGAGTTGCGTTTGGAGAAGAGGCAGCGTTGCACCAGCCGCTGCCCGCGTGGAGCGAAGGCTACTTCGACATCCATCACATCGACACCGCGCGCGGCAACGCAACGCTGCTTATCTTCCCCGATGGAACGACGATGCTGATCGACGCAGGCGCGGTGCCGAACCTCACTGACGGCACCATCAATCCGGCTCGCCCTGATGGTACGACGCTTCGCCCCGGACAGGTGCTTGCGGAGTACATTCTGGCGCATGCGCCAGCGAAGAAGCTCGACTACTTTCTGAACACGCACAATCATGGCGACCACATCAACGGACTTTACGACGTTGCGGCAGCACTTCCCATCGACAGCTTTATCGATCGCAGCTATCCGACGTGGGCACCGGGGCAGCAGCCGCCGAAGGGGCCTGACGAGGACCGTTATCTCGCATTTCTGAAATCGCAGGGCAGGAAGGTAGAAGCGGCGAAGGTAGGTTCGACGCAGCAGATCGTGGAACGCGGCAAGCGTTCGTCCAAGAGCGCATTCTCTGCACGGATTCTGTCTGCGAATGGCAACGTGTGGAACCGCGAGACAGGCAAGATCGAACCGCACCTTGATCGCCTTCCCGCAGCGGGCAGCGCGCATGGGTATGAGAACAACTTCTCGGTCGCCACACGCTTTGAGTACGGCGCGTTCAGCTACTTTACCGGCGGCGATCTGTGCTGCGATACCTTCGATGGACGACGCCCGGAGCTCGATATTGAATCGCCTGTAGCGCGGTCGTGCGGTCGCGTAGAGGTGGCCGTCGCAGACCACCACGGCTACTTCGACGCGTGCGGTCCAGAGTTTGTGAAGAGTCTGGACGCGCAAGCGTACGTGATTCCGTCGTGGGATATTGGTCATCCCGGCAGCGCGCAGATGCAGCGCATGGAAGGCGCATGGGACTTCAACAACGGCAAGGCCGTGCACGATGTCTTCGCGATTGAGCTGCTGCCGCAGAACGCGCTGATGAACCGCCGCTTCTCCGGTCAGTTGAAGTCGAAGAGCGGACACGTTGTCGTACGCGTGGCACCTGGCGGCAAGACTTACAGCATCTACACGCTCGATGCGACCGTCGAGCAAGGCAACATCACTGGCGTCTTCGGTCCATATACAAGCCGAGCAACGACGCAGACAGAACACAAAACAGGAGCAACAGCTTGAGATTGAGCACAAAGCGGTCCATCCAAACGATAGCTCTTGCCTGTTCTGTCTTCGCCTACGGCCCACGGCGCACCTTCGCGCAGACACCAAGCGTAGTTCCATCGCAATTTGCTAAAGCGAAGACATTGTTTCTCGGGTTTGAAGGCGGTGTAACGAATGAGGTAACGAATGCAGAGGGGCTAGCCATTCTGCAAGAAGCTCTGATTCGGGAGCATCGTTATGGACTTGTCCGTAATCCGAGTGAAGCAGACCTCTCGGCTCGAGTACTCCTCAGCGACGGCGGATTTGTCGTTTCACTATTCGACACGAAGACTGGAATGCTGCTCTGGAAGTTAGGAGCCGTACATAACTGCGGCGGCCTTAAAGGTTCCTGCACGAAACAATTTGTGCGCTCCGCACATGAGATCACAGACCGACTTGAGGCGCTGAGCGCTGGCAAGATACCCGAACAACCGAAGTAGATTTTTCTCTTCGAGCGATAGATCAACACGGCGAATCAACAACAAAAGGAATCCAATGAGCAACATCCCCGCAGGCAAGACAAATTCGATCGTACTCACCGAAGGCCCGAACCGGGCGGCCGCGCGTAGCTACCTGCGTGGCGTCGGTTTCAGCAAAGAAGATCTGCACAAGCCCATCATCGGTATCGCTAACACCTGGACCGAGATTGGACCGTGCAACTTCCACCTGCGTAAGGTGGCGGAGGCCGTGAAGCAAGGCATTCGCGAAGCAGGCGGCACGCCCATGGAGTTCAACACGGTCACGATCTCCGACGGCATCACGATGGGCACCGAAGGCATGAAGGCCTCGCTGATCTCGCGCGAAGTGATCGCGGACTCGATCGAACTGGTGGCGCGCGGCAACAGCTTTGACGGCCTCGTTGTTATCGCAGGCTGCGACAAGAACATGCCTGCGGCCATCATGGCGCTGGCTCGCGTGAACATCCCGGGCCTGATGCTGTACGGCGGCTCCATTATGCCGGGCAAGCTGGCCAAGGCTGATGGCAGCAGCGAAGAGATCACGATCCTGAAGGTGTTCGAAGCGATCGGTTCGCACGCTGCAGGCAAGATCAACGACGATGAACTTGAAGCCGTCGAAGCTGCGGCCTGCCCCGGCCCCGGTGCCTGCGGTGGACAGTTCACGGCGAACACGATGGCGATGGCTGGCGAGTTCCTCGGCATCTCGCCGATTGAAATCACCGGCGTTCCTGCCATGTCGCCGGACAAGCACTCGGCCTCCGTGCAGGCTGGCCGCGATGTAATGGAGCTTGTTCGCAAGGGCATCAAGCCGCGCGACATCCTGACGCGCGACGCGATCGACAACGCCATCGCAGCGGTCGCGGCCTCGGGTGGATCGACCAACGCGGTGCTGCATCTGATGGCCATCGCGCATGAGCTCGAGATTGAGCTTTCGCTCGAAGACTTCGACCGCATCAGCGAAGCGACGCCGTTCATCTGCGACCTTTCGCCAGGTGGCAAGTACGCTGCGAAGGATTACCAGGAAGCAGGCGGTTCGCGCGTGCTCGCACAGCGTTTGATCGCACGCGGCTCGTTGAAGGACATCCCTACCGTCAGCGGCAAGAGCCTTTTTGCAGAAGCGCAGAGCGCGAAGGAGACTCCTGGCCAGGTCGTCATCCATCCGTGGAGCGATCCGCTGAAGCCGACAGGTGGTCTCGTGATCCTGCGCGGCAACCTCGCACCGGAAGGTGGCGTCATCAAGGTCGCTGGCCTGCCACGCGATTATCACTCCGGCCCCGCGCGTGTCTTCGACAGCGAAGACCTCTGCTTCGCCGCCGTGGAAGCGGGCAACATCAAGCCGAACGATGTTTGCGTCATCCGCTACGAAGGCCCGAAGGGCGGCCCCGGCATGCGCGAAATGCTTGCAGTTACCGCTGCGATCAAGGGCATTCCTGAGTTGAGCGAAACGGTGGCTCTGCTCACCGACGGTCGCTTCTCTGGCGCGACGCGTGGCTTCATGATCGGTCACGTTGCTCCTGAAGCGCAGGTCGGCGGCCCTATTGCTGCTGTGCGCGAAGGTGACACCATCACCATCGATATCAAGAAGCGCACGCTCAACGTCGAGATCAGCGATGAAGAAATCGCGGCACGCCTCGAAGGCTTCAGGCCTCGCGAGATTCCGTACAAGCGCGGCGTCTTTGCGAAGTATGCCAACGCCGTAGGCAGCGCCAGCCTTGGCGCAGTGACCGACTAAGACAGCAACACTGGGGCGGAAGGTATGAAAACCTCCGCCCCGCCGAACCACTTTCACACGCAGGAGCGCACGATGACGACGAAGAACGCACACCCCACACTTACCGGAGCCGAGATCCTCTGGGCCACGCTGGCTGGCGAGAATGTCACCACCGTCTTCGGTTATCCGGGCGGAGCGATCCTGCCGATCTATGATGCTCTGAGAAATTTCCCGACGATCCACCACGTGCTGGTGCGCCACGAACAAGGCGCTTCGCACATGGCCGACGGCTATGCGCGCGCTTCCGGTAAGGTCGGCGTTTGCATGGCTACCTCCGGCCCCGGCGCGACGAACCTTGTCACCGGCCTCGCGACCGCGATGCTCGACAGCATTCCCGTGGTCGCGATCACAGGTCAGGTCTCGAGCAAGGTGCTCGGTTCCGATGCTTTCCAGGAAGTTGACATCACCGGCATCACGTTGCCGATCACGAAGCATAACTTCCTTGTGACGCGCGCAGAGGACATCGCCGCAACCGTGCGTGAGGCGTTCCAGATTGCGACCAGCGGCCGCCCCGGCCCGGTGCTCGTCGACATTACGAAGGATGCGCAGCAGGCCAATGCAGAGTTTGACTTCGACGCAGCGAAGCCCGCAGCCTATCGTCCGCACCCGATGCTGAAGGTCGAAAGCCCTGCGATTCAGCAGGCAATTGAACTCATCAAGACCGCGAAGAAGCCCGTGATCCTCGCAGGCCACGGCATCGTCGAAAGCGGAGCGCAGGCCGAGGTGCTCGCGCTCGCAGAAGCGTTGCAGATTCCGATTGCGAGCACGCTGCTCGGCCTCGGAGCTATTCCTGCGGCGCATCCGTTGCAGCTTGGCATGATGGGCATGCATGGTGAGTCGTGGGTGAACACCGCGATTCAGGAAGCAGATCTTCTGCTCGCACTCGGTATGCGCTTTGATGACCGCGTGACCGGCAACCTCGCCAGCTACGCGCCGAACGCGAAGAAGATTCATGTCGAGATTGACCCGAGCGAGATCAACAAGAACGTTCGCGTTGACGTTGCGTTGATCGGCGACCTGAAGGAAGTGCTGCAACTCATCCTGCCCGAAGTGCCAAAGAGCAGCGACACCGCATGGCTGCGCGAGATCAATGCCAGCAAGGGCACCGCCGCGGTGCGCGACATCATCAACCTGCCCGACACAGGCCATCTTTATGCCGCGCATGTGATCCACGACATCTGGCAGGAGGCCAAGGCGGCTGGCCGTCTCGAACAGACGATCATCGTCACGGATGTAGGCCAGCACCAGATGTGGGAAGCGCAGTACTTCAAGCACGAAGCGGCTCGTTCACTTGTCACTTCTGGTGGCCTTGGGACGATGGGTTTTGCGCTGCCTGCAGCGATCGGCGCGAAGTTCGCCTGCCCCGAGAAGGATGTCTGGGTGATCGCCGGTGATGGCGGCTTCCAGATGACGGCCTCGGAGCTTTCGACCATCGTGCAGGAGAAGCTCGCGATCAACATCGCGGTGATCAACAATGGCTTCCTCGGCATGGTGCGCCAGTGGCAGGAGACGTTCTATGACAAGAATTACTCGGCCTCTCCGATTCTTTCGCCGGACTTTGTGATGCTCGCCGCAGCCCATGGCATTGCGGGCGCGAATGTTTCGGAGCGCCCGAACGTTATTCCGACCGTGACGAAGTCGCGCACCAGCGGCAAGGCGTTCCTGACGAACTTCCAGGTCATCAAGGAGGACGGCGTGTATCCGATGATCGCTCCGGGCGCCGCGCTGCATGAGATGGTACGCAGACCAAGCAAGGATCCCTTGCTCGAGACGGCGGAGGACGAGTAACCGTGAGTTCTGCGTCGCAGAAATTTGTCTCCCAGACCAGCACGAAAGGTCTGCTTGTCGCCTGCGCGACCGCAGCCCTCTGCGCTGCAACAATACTGGGTTGCAAATCTCCCAAGCCGCTACAGAAACCCATAAAGACTGGGGCAACGGTGCAGTACCCCGTGCGCCCGGCTATAGCGCCACCGACGTTCAAGCTCTTCCACCAGACCGACAACTCGCTCACGCTCGTTACGGATGAGCACGCGAGCAACGACCAGATCGCCGCTATTCTTTGGCAGCTTCACGATACGGCGAAGACCGATAGCTTCGGCCCGCTTGGCCTGCCGCAGAGCTTCATCGACAAGCGCGATCCTATCGTCTGGTTTCACATTTATCGTGGCGCAAAGTGCGCGAGCGAAAAATATACCGAGGGCAAGTATCCCTGTGGCGCGAGCTATCACGGGGCTGGCGACTATACCCTCGGCAGCTTCTCCAACAAGAACTACGACGACGCCGTCCTCATCACCAACGGCAAAGAAACGCATCTTTGGGACACCAACACTCAACACTAACCGGCCGCCTTCTGGACCCTGACCCTGGAACCTGGACCTTCGCTTATGCTGCACACATTTATCGCACTCGTTGACGACAAGCCCGGCGTGCTGACGCGCGTCGCTTCTCTCTTTCGCCGTCTCAGCATCAACATCGTCTCGCTTACCGTCGGCGAGAGCGAACGCAGCGATGCTTCGCGCATGACCATCGTCTGCGAAGCGCCCGAAAACGCAGCGCACCGCATCCGCGCTTCGCTCTACAAGCTCGAGACGACTATCCATGTCGATGAGGTCAACCGCTCCGAGGCTGTTGTCCGCGAGCTTTGCCTCATCAAGGTGGCTGCCGGCCCCAACCAGCCGCACGGGGTCCACTCACGCTCGCAGATCTTTGAGCTTGCAGGCGTCTTCCGCGCACGCATCGTCGACCTTGCTCCCGAGAGCATCATGCTCGAGATGACCGGCTCGGCGTCGAAGATCGAAGGTCTGCTGCAGGTGCTACGCGAGTCTGCTTATGAGGTTCTCGAAGTCTCGCGCACCGGCCGCATGGCCATGCGCCGCGGACACCACGGCGGTCGCGTCTTCAAGGCGCTTGGCGTCAAGACAGCTGACGTTGTCTCGCCTGCAGACTTCCCCGACTTCGACCACGACGTCGACCCCGGCGCACTGCCCGAGGACGAAACGCTTCCCAACCAGTTCGACGAGTAAATACAAAGCCATGGAACATCTTCCCTTTCGCATTTTCACGTTCGTCCTCACGCTGGCCGGTATCGCTACCGTCTACGTGGTGGGCGGACGTGTGCGAAAGGTGGAACTGAAGCGGCAAGAAAAGATCACGTTCGAAAGCAATTCTTTACCAGCATCTGAAATCACACCACCTTGGGCGCGCGGGACACACGTCGCGATTGGCCTTGCAGCGTTTTATCTGATCCTCTTCCGGCTCGTCAGTTTCACACCGCCATTTGCATGGGAGCAGCATGGTGGTCCAATTCTTATGAGCCTGTCGTTCCTTTTCCTGGGCCCGTTTATCGCTGGTTTCATCACCGTTTCTCAATCACAAAAACGAACATCGTGGCCGTTTCGCTTCTGGATTCTCGCCCCATGGATCCCCGTCGCAGTCAACATTCTTCTTGCAATCAGCTTCGCGTGGGAAGGTGTCATCTGCGTTATTTTCACCATTCCACCTGCTTTCATTTCGTCCTCTCTAGGGGGCATCGCTGCGGGGCTTCTTCACGAGCGCGCTCAGAAGCGCATCAAGAATCGAACGTTGTACTGTGCCGCAGCTTTTCCAATCCTTCTAGCGGTTGCAGAAACCTATATTCACCAGCCGCTTCAAACACGAACCGTAGATACGTCGATCGTCATCCACGCTCCGCTTGAGACTGTTTGGAAAAATATTGAACGTGTACCTGCGATTGCGCCCAAAGAGTTGCGGAGTTCATGGGCCAACGCCATTGGCTTCCCTCGCCCAGTCGAAGCAACTCTCTCTTATGAAGGAGTCGGTGGCGTACGAAACGCCAGCTTCGAGCATGGCCTGAACTTCACAGAGACCATCACCGAGTGGGTACCCAACCAACGTATCGTCTTCACGATCAAGGCTGACACTGCGGCAATTCCTAACACCACACTCGATGAGCATGTGACCGTCGGCGGACGTTTCTTCGACGTGCTTACCGGCGAATACGATCTTCACCCCATGGCTAATGGTGATGTGCTGCTTCATCTCAGCAGCCGCGAAAGACTTTCCACAGACTTCAACGCATACGCTGCGCTCTGGTCAAACGCTGTGATGCGTGACATGCAGTCGAACATCCTTCACGTGATTCGCAATCGCTGCGAATCCACAACTTCGGAAGCAATGGTTGGGGTTCACACCCACCCTGCGCTTCGATAAACTAAACACTAACCACTGTAGAAAGAGAAAACATGGCAAAGGCATATCACGACAACGACGCAGATCTCGCTCTTATCCAAGGCAAGAAGGTCGCCATCATCGGTTACGGCTCGCAGGGCCACGCACACGCGCTCAACCTCAAGGACTCTGGCGTTGAAGTGAAGATTGGTCTTCGCCCCGGTTCCGCTTCGGCCAAGAAGGCTGAGCTTGCCGGCCTCGAAGTCGTCAGTGTGAAGGACGCCTCCGAGTGGGCCGACACCATCATGGTGCTCGTTCCCGACCAGACCGCTGCAGCCGTCTACGAAGAGATCGCTCCCGGCCTGAAGGCTGGCAACACGCTGATGTTTGCCCACGGCTTCAACATCCGCTTCCGCACCATCACACCTCCGGCTGACGTTGACGTTTCGCTGGTTGCGCCGAAGTCGCCTGGCCACCGCGTTCGCGAAGTCTTCACCGAAGGCGGCGGCGTCCCGGGCCTCGTGGCTGTGGAGCAGGATGCAAGCGGCAACGCTCTCGCAAACGCTCTCTCCTATGCCAAGGGCATCGGCTGCACCCGTGCAGGCGTGCTCGAAACAACGTTCACCGAAGAGACCGAGACCGACCTCTTCGGCGAGCAGGCTGTGCTCTGCGGCGGCGCTGCAGCGCTCGTCAAGTGCGGCTTTGAAGTGCTGACCGAGGCTGGCTACCAGCCCGAACTGGCTTACTTCGAAGTGCTGCATGAGCTCAAGCTCATCGTCGATCTGATGTACCGCGGCGGACTCGAGTACATGAACTACTCCGTCTCCGACACCGCAGAGTGGGGCGGCTACGAGGCTCAGGCATACATCGTGACATCTGACACGAAGAAGAAGATGCAGGAGCTGCTCGCGAACATCCAGAGCGGCAAGTTCGCAGAGAAGTTCATCAACGAGAACAAGACCGGACGTCACGAGCTGGACGCCTATCGCAAGGCTGAAGCTTCGCACCCGATCGAAAAGGTCGGCGCTGGCCTCCGCGCGGCAATGCCCTTCCTCGATCCGCTCAAGGTCGAGAACGGCGCCGTCGTCAAGGCGTAACAACGAACCAACTCAGCGGGGCCCGGCATGCTGCCGGGCCTTGTTGTTTGCGGAATACACTGTCTCTCAAACGTCATGAGCTCGCAAGCGTCTATTACGTATCAGGAGATTTTCCATGCGCCTCGCCCTTGCAGTTGCGCTTCTCAGCATGTCCGGCTTCGCTCACGCCCAGGCCACCACCTGGCACAACCTTCACTTCGGCGAAACGCGCGACCAGGTTCGCACCGACCTCACCGCACAAGGCATTCCGGTGGAGTCTTCCGCGGAAGGTGCGCTGCAATCGACCTCCGACTATGACCTCTTTCTTCCCGGACTCACCAACACACTTCCACTTCGGTCCAGCTATCACTTCACTCCCAATGGCGGCCTCATGGACGTTACGCTGACACTCGATCTCCCGGCGATGCGTCGCAACTTCGCGGAGCTGGCCTCAGACGATGCGCTCATACGCTTTGCCAGTGACGCCATGGCAGGAGCTCTTGCAGGCCGCTACGGCGCGCCCATCTACCGCTCGCCGGCCTGCGAGGGCGAGTCAAAGGAAGCCAATACCTGCGCGATCTTCTGGAACGGTTCCGAGCAATCGATCCTGCTCGAACGCACAGCTTCACCACGCGGACAGCACCTGCTTCTCCGCTACCAGATGCTCACGTCAGACCTCTAACCACCGCATTGATAACCTGAGATGGCGCCAGCAGAAACGCCATCCTCTTTTGGAGCCACAGGCATGTTTGATCTTCGTCGCACACTTCTCGCAGGCTGCCTTGCAGCTACGCTGCCGCTTGCCGGATGCAACTACACAGGGATGGCCGACACGCGCGTCAAGGACGAGCAGACCATTCGCATCCTCGACGGGAAGTGGTCGATCGCCGCAGGCGAGCACAACCTTGACGGTGTCGTGGCACCATATGCAGACGACGCCGTACTGCTGCCCGCCAATGCGTTTGTTGCCAACACGCCATCAGCCATCCGCGCGTCGTGGCAAGGAACGTTTCAAACGCTCACGGCAATCTCCTGGGAGATCACAACGATCAAAATCGCACGCTCCGGCGACCTGGCCTATCTCACCGGAAAATGGAGCGCGATGCCCAAAGGTTCAAGCTCACAGATCACCGGCAAAATGCTCGAGGTCTGGGGTAAGCAGACGGACGGAACATGGAAGTGCATTGCCGACACCTATAACGACGACGCGCCTGCCAAGTAGCCAAACGCCCTATCGTAAGACTCTCCTAAGACATAAGGAACTTCGCGTCGCGGCCATCACGCGACGCATCGAATAGATCATGAGCACTGCACGCGCACTTCGTCTTCACAGCTTTGGTTTCGAGAATCTTGTTCTCGAAGAGATTGAACTTCCAGCCCTCGGGCCTAACGATGTGCACGTGCGCTTTCACGCTGCCTCGCTCAACTATCGCGACCTGATGGTCGTACGGGGGGAGTACAACCCGAAGCTCGCGATGCCACGCATTCCCGGCTCGGACGCTGCAGGCGAAGTGGTTGCCGTCGGCCACGCCGTCACGGCTCTGAAGTCCGGCGACCACGTCGCTTCGCTGTTCTTCCAGGAGTGGGAAGAGGGTGAGATCACCCCGGCGACGGGCAAGACCGCACTCGGTGGTCCCATCGACGGCGTATTCGCGACCGAGCAGGTGCTGCCCGCATCCGGCCTCATCAAACTACCCACAGCGCTCTCCTGGGACGCTGCCGCGACGCTTCCCTGCGCCGCGGTCACGGCCTGGAACGCGCTCGTCGAGAAGGGCAACCTTCGCGCCGGGCAGACCGTGCTGATCCTCGGCACCGGCGGCGTCAGCATCTTCGCGCTGCAGATCGCCAAGGCCTTCGGCGCACGCGTCATCCTCACCAGTTCGTCGGACGAAAAGCTCGCACGCGGCAAGGCGCTCGGCGCAGATGAGCTCATCAACTATCGCACCAACCCCGACTGGGAGCTCGAAGTCATCCGCCTGACCGGCGGCGTTGGCGTCGACCACGTTGTCGAGGTCGGCGGCGCAGGGACGCTCGCCAAATCGCTGAAAGCTGTCCGCGTAAGCGGCCACGTTCACCTTATTGGTGTGCTCACGGGCAAGGGCGCGACGATCGATCCTACGATCATCCTCGGTCGGTCTATTTATCTCAATGGCGTCTACGTCGGGAGCCGCGGCATGTTCAGCCGTCTGCTCGCAGCCACCACGCAGAACCGTATCGAGCCGATCGTCGACCGAGTTTTTCCGCTCGACGACTATCGAGCCGCCTTCGAATATATGCAAAGCGGCTCGCACTTCGGCAAAGTCGTCCTGTCGCTGGCGTAGTTGCAAAGAGCCTGGTCATTTCACCCTGCGCCCACCGGCGCAGGGTTTCTGCTTTCTGCACCTCGACTTCCGCGCGACTTCTCCCTCGAAACGTTGTTTACTAAGAAGCAACCGGCTTTCGCCGAACTGCTTCACTTTTCGGAGGCTGTCCCGATGCGCGTCCTGATCTTTGTTCTTGCTTTTAGCCTCACGCTGCCTGCCCTCGCGCAGACGGCCACGGCGCCCGTGGTGACAGACGCGAACGGACGCAAGCTGGTGCCGGCTCGCCACTGCCTCGTCTACGAAGACGACCCCGAGGCTGCAAACTACAAGCCTGCCCCAGCCGCGCCCAAGACGCCGACCAAGGTGGCCGCGTCGCATCCCATTGTGCTGGCGAAGCCACATAGCGCCTCCACGTACGCCCCGGCAAAGACTGCTGCAGTGACCGCCGCACGAAGCGCGAAGCCGCTCCCCGCAGCCAAATCCAGCTCAGCTAAATCCATCTCAACCAAGCCAGTGCTCACCGCCTCCGTCAGCGTCCCTCCGCGCCCGGTCGCTGAAGCCAACGTAGCCCCTGCACCCTACTCGGAGAACCCCATCCAGCAGCTTCGCGGCAACGCCCGCGTGCTGCTTATCTTTGCGCCTTCGGCAGAGACGCCCGTCATGCAGGAAGAGATGCTCATGGTGGAGCGTCACCAGCTTGAGTTCACGCAGCGCAACACCGTTGTCGTGCCGATCCTCAACCCCAACGACTCACGCAACTTCGAGTTCAACGGCGAGCATCTCGACTCCGGCACGGCCGCTGACCTGGCCTCGGCACGGCAGAAGTTTGGCATCAAGCCAGACCAGTTTGCCATCGTCCTGCTCGACGATCAGGGCATCGAGCGCACCCGCTGGACGCAGCCCGTCTCTGCCAGCGACCTTGACGACCAGATCGACGCCATCGACGACGACAGCGTAATCGTTCACAATCTCAACGTGAAGTAAGCAGGAAACGCCCGAGACGAGTGTTTCGGCATCATAGAACTCTATGAAGATTGCATCGATTCTTCTGGCCGCTGCGACTCTTTCCCCCGCGCTCGCCCTCACGGCTTACTCGCAAACCGTGCAGCCCGCTGGCCTAACGAGCCTGCAAGACCTCCATGACCGCGCACGCGTGCTTCTGGTGTTCGCGCCTCGCCCCGACGACCCGCAACTGCAAATCCAGCTACGCAGCCTCAACGAACAGGCTGCCGAAGCCACCGACCGTGAGCTTGTCACCGTCGCTCTGCCGTACAACGCTCCCTCGCCGACACCGGCAACCTTCCCCGCGCAGGAAGCTTACAACGCTCGCCGACGCTTCCAGATCGCTCCCGGAGATTTCACCGTCGTGCTGATCGGTAAAGACGGTGGAGAAAAGCTGCGCGCGCACAAGCCGCTTTCCATGCGTGAGTTGAACGACACGATTGACAGCATGCCCATGCGTCAGCACGAAGTGGCCGCGCGCCACAAATAACTCCGGTCCATCAGGGAACCACACTCCGCACGTTGGCGTATAAAGCTTCATGCTCCTCCGCGCCTTTGCCTCCCTCAGCCTCTTCGCGGCCCTGTCTGCAGCCGCACAGCAGCCGCTGACCGCCGACGAAATCATGCAGCGCGTTGCCACCAACCAGGACGCTGCAGCCGCCATGCGCACCCACTTCGTCTACACGCAACACGCGCGCACGATCTCCCGCAAAGGCAAAACCATCCGCTGCGAAGAGACCACGGACTATCGCATTACGCCGACAGCTACCGGCAGCGATAAGCAACTGCTCAAGCTCGACGGCCGCGTTTTCTACAAAGGTAAGTACATCGCCTACGATTCGCTGAAGGGCCCCGCAGACATCCGGCCGACGAATTACGACGACAAAGACGATGCCAGCCTGCTCCATGCCAGAGAAGCCCTGAAGAAGGCGGATGACGATACCGAGACCGACCGCAACCTCGTGGAAAACATGCGCGATGGGCTCACCAGCGACAAGAAGTCCCGCGACGGCGTCAGCGCGAACCTCTTTCCGCTCACCAGCAAAGAGCAGAAGGACATGATCTTCCATCTGCTCGGGCACGAGTTGAAGAACGGCCGCGACACCTTCCATATCCACTTTGAACCAAAGGACAAGGACGACATCGGCTGGAAGGGCGATGCGTGGATCGACGTGAACGAGTTCCAACCAGTCGTCATCCAAACCGCCCTGTCGCGGCAACTGCCGTTTGCCGTCCGCGGGCTGCTCGGGACGAACCTGCCCGGCCTCGGCTTCACCGCCACCTACGCTCCGCAGCCGTCCGCGAACGCCCCCGGCGCCGTCTGGTTTCCGGAGAGCTTCGGGACGGAGTTCAAGATCAAGCTGCTTTTTGTCTTCAGCCGCGAGATCATCCTCTCCGTCGCCAACCGCGACTTTGAACAGACCCATACCGGCGCTCGTATCGTCGAGGTTGACGGAGCCACCACCTCCATCGACGTCCCGAAAACAGTCGAGACACCCAAGCCCTAAGCTATCGTCCCGCCCCTGCCACGTATTTGGACCCGAATGAAATGGGCCCAAACGAAGATGGCCCCCGCCAATGCGGGGGCCATCTCAAAGTGCTGAAACTAAGCGGTTACTTCTACGCCACGCCAGAACGCCACATGGTGCTTCACAACCCGAGCTGCAGGCTTGGGGTCGGGGTAGAACCAGGCGGCATCGGGGTTTTCCTGCCCGTCAACCAATACGGTGTAGTAGCGAGCGCGCCCTTTGCTTGGGCAGCTTGAGCTCGTCGAACTTGTCCGCAAAAACGTGCGGTTTACGGTCTCCTCGGGGAAGTACACGTTGCCGTCAATCGTTTGAATCTTGTCGCTTTCTGCGAGGGTCTGACCGTTCCAAATTGCTTTTGCCATCATCCGCCTTCCAGTCGTGCAAGAGATAGCGGGTGTCACCCGGAGCATCCGGCAAAATCGCTGCTAAATGGCTCATGCAGCGTCGGTTGCAATCCGGCCCGTAAACCATAGTAACATGCTTCTACCAAATTTGGGAAGTCGCAAATTCGGTTCTCCGTTTCCCCATAGCCTGCTCGCGCGAAGCTTGAGTCCAACTCACTCCGAAAGACGCAGTGCGGCGATCAACGCCGCCAGCGCTGCCGGTTGGTTCCTCCGGCTGGGGTAGTACAGGAAGAAGCCCGGGAAGACCGGGCACCACTCGCGCAGCACCTGCACCAGCTTCCCTTCTGCCACCAGTTTCGCGACCATCTGCTCCATCGCCATCCCGATGCCGACGCCACGTAATGCGGATTCCACCACCAGTTCGGGGTCGTTCACGACGATCGGCCCCTGGGGGGCGAAGGTCATCGCGCGACTGCCTTTTTCGAACTCCCAGCGGTAGACGCCAGAGCTGAAGCGGAACGCCACGCAGGCATGCTCCTTCAGGTCGCGAGGCGTACGCGGAGGCTTATGCCGCGCAAAGTACTCCGGCGACGCAAACGCAGCCAGTCGCATGTCCTCGCTGACGCGGACGGCGATCATCTCCTGCTGGATGAACTCGCCGATCTGGATCCCGGCGTCGAACTCGCCCGCCACCAGGTCCACGGGGTCGTTCGACGCCGTTATCTCCAGCACAATCTCGGGGTACTCCCGAACAAATCGCTCCAACTTCGGCAGCAGCACGAGATGCGCGGCCGTGCGCGACAGTACCAGCCTGATCCGTCCGGCTGGCTGCTCGCGCAGCTGGCGCACCTCGCCGAGCGAGCGTTCGATGCGCTGTAGCGCGGGGGTGAGGTCTTTCAGCAGCGCAGCGCCCGCCGCCGTAGGCGAAACGCTCCGCGTCGTCCTGGCCAGCAACTGCAGCCCCAGACGCTTCTCCAGCCCTCGCATACTGTGGCTTAGGGCCGACTGCGATACACCCAACCGCGACGCCGCGCGTGTGAAGCTGCGCTCCTCCGCCACCACCGCAAATGCTGAAAGTTCGCCAAGATCGTTTCGCATGATTCATGAATCTTACTCATCTTACTATCCAAGTCAAACCCACTACCGCTCATAAACAAACAAGCCTAACCTCGACGTATGCCTCTCCAGGCAAAAGGAGTACGCACCATGGAAATCCGCACATTAGGTGACGGCCTCAAGGTCTCTGCCCTCGGGCTCGGCTGCATGGGAATGACCTTCGGCTACGGTCTCGTCCACGACGAAACAGCCATGATCTCGCTGATGCACAAGGCCGTTGACCTTGGCATCAACTTCTTCGATACCGCCGAAGTCTACGGCCCGTTCACCAACGAAATCCTCGTCGGAAAGGCGCTCTCGCTGATCCGCGACAAGGTCGTCATCGCGACTAAGTTCGGCTTCAACCTGAACCCGGACGGCTCGCCTGGCTGGCAGGGATTGAACAGCCGCCCGGAGCGCATCAAGCAGGTCGCCGAAGACTCGCTGAAGCGCATGAACATTGACTCCATTGACCTTTTCTATCAGCATCGCGTCGACCCTGACGTGCCGATTGAAGACGTTGCCGGCGCGGTCAAGGAGCTTATCGCCGAGGGCAAGGTGAAGCACTTCGGCCTCTCTGAGGCTGGCGCACAGACGATCCGCCGCGCTCATGCCGTGCAGCCCGTTGCGGCTCTGCAAAGCGAGTACTCGCTGTGGTGGCGCAAGCCGGAGGAAGAGATCATTCCGACGCTTGAAGAGCTTGGCATCGGCCTCGTGCCGTATAGCCCGCTCGGCAAGGGATTCCTCACGGGAGCGATAAGCGCGAGCACGGAGCTTGCGTCGAACGACTTCCGCAGCCAGCTTCCGCGCTTCACGGCTGAGGCTCGCCAGGCCAACGAAGCGTTCGTCGATCTGCTCAAGCGTATCGCTACGAGCAAGCAGGCGACGCCCGCGCAGATCGCACTCTCGTGGCTGCTGGCGCAGAAGCCGTGGATCGCTCCCATCCCCGGCACCACAAAGCTCTCGCGGCTGGAGGAGAACACCGGCGCAATCGCTGTCGTGCTCACAGAGTCGGACCTGCGCGAGATCAGCACCGCACTTTCCACCCTGCAGGCCGAAGGCAACCGCTATCCCGAGCACCTCGAGAAGCTCGTCGGACGCTAACGCCTCATCCACAAATGCGAAAGGCGACGGAATCATCCGCCGCCTTTTGCTGTTTCAATCTTCGTTGTTTCAGTCTTTGTCTATGCCCAGCTGATTTCGATCGGCGCATCCACCTCAGGATGCAGGCTCCGATGCACCGGGCAGGTGTGCGCCGCGCGCTCCAGCTTCACGCGGTTCAACTCGTCCACCGGCTTTGTGATCTGCACCTTCACCGCCAGACGGGCGATCTTGCGCGGAGGCGCGGCAGACATTTCCTTCTCCACCGTTGCCGTCGCGCCGTCCATGTCGATACCCAGCGTGCGTGCCTGAATCGCCATCGTCGTCAGGATGCAGCTCGCAAGTCCCGTTGCGACCAGGTCCGTCGGGGAAAAGCTCTCGCCCAACCCCTGATTGTCCTTCGGTGCATCCGTGAAGAGCACCGTACCGGAAGGCTCATGCACGGTCTTGCAGTGCAGTTGGCCTTCGTACTCCAGCGAAATCTTTACCATCGTTTCCTCTACGCCAACGCCACCGGGCGCGTCTTCTCAGGGTCCGGTTTGGCGAGCTCTTCCTTCACCTTCGGCGGACCAATCTTCTTCTCGAACGAGCACTCCGGCGTGGTCTGCACCACCTCGGCCTCACCCTTCTTTGCGCGACGCTTCGGCATCTTCTCCGAGTTGTTCGGGCAGACGAGGAACGTTCCCTCGCTGTTCGACACCTCGACCAGGTACGCCGAGTCGCACTGCGGGCAAGTCTCGTTCACGAGCTTCTGATTGCTCGTGAAGTCGCACTTCGGATAGCGCGTGCAGCCGTAGAACGTATCGCCGCGACGGTTCTTACGCACCGCCACTTCGCTGCCGCACTTCGGGCAAGGCACGTCGAGCAGCTCCTGCTTCACGTACTTGCACTTCGGATAGCCAGAGCACGCAATGAACTCACCGTACTGACCATCACGCTGCAACAGCGGCTTGCCACACTTTGGGCACGGCTCCTCAAGCTGCACCGGAGGCTTCGACTGCACCTTCTGCGTGAGCTTGCGGATGGTCTTGCACGGGGGATCTTCGTTGTAGCCGGGGCAAGCCATGAACGGCCCCCAAGGCCCGTTGCGCAACACCATCGTGCGGCCGCAGTTGTCGCAGGCTTCTTCCTGTTCGTCGGCAGCGTCCGCACCCGGAACCGTGAGGTCGGGCTTAGCCTCGATGTTTTCCTTCGTGAAGTCGCAGCTGTCCGGGTCGACAACAACCTTCTTCCACTGCTTGATCGCTGTCTGCAGCGTAGCGCCCAGCTTGCTGCGGTCGCTGACGTCCACATGCTGCTCGTCGCCGTCCTCATCCAGACCGCGGACGACAACGTCCATCGGGCCAAACTTGTCTTCGACCTTCTGGAGCACCGCCTGAACGTCCTTCTTCATCGCCGCGGCGCTCACCGCTACCGGCTTCTCCTTCGAGAAGTTTGAGCAGGAGAAGAACGATCCAAACTTGCCCCACTTCAACACCAGCGGAGCGCCGCACTTCTCGCAAACTTCGCCAGAAGGCTTCTCCCACGCCTTGATGTCTTCCATGTCGTTCTCGGCCACCTTGAGCTCTTTCTCAAGATGCCCGTAGAAGCCGTTCAGCAGCTCCGTCCACTTCTCCGTGCCAGCTTCCACGGCATCCAACTCGTTCTCGAGCCCGGCCGTGTACTCCACCTTGAAGATATACGGGAAGTTCTTTACCAGCAGGTCCGTCACGACCATGCCAATCTCCGTCGGCACCAGCTTCGCGCGGATCTTTTTGACATAGTCGCGCTCCTGGATGGTGTTGATGATCGACGCGTATGTCGACGGGCGGCCGATACCGTTCTCTTCCAACGTCTTCACGAGCGAAGCTTCGTTGAAGCGTGGTGGCGGCTGCGTAAACTTCTGCTGCGTATCGACCGAGATCTTCCGCAGTGCGGCGCCGTTGTCCAGTGCAGGCAGACGACGGTCCGCCGAGCCTTCTTCGCTCGTCGCATCCTTCGCGGCTTCCGCATCCGCATCGCCGTCGGCTGCGCTTTCTGCGGCCTTCGCTTCAAGCTTTGCCGCAGCCTCGGTCGCACGCGTATCGCGTGCCGCCTTGGCCTTCTTCGTCTCTTCCTCGTACCACAGGAAGCCCGCAAACTTCAGCACCGAACCCGTCGTGCGGAAGTCATAGCTAAGTTCGGCCTTGGCCTGGATATCGACTGTCGTCTGGTCGAAGACAGCAGGAACCATCTGGCTCGTTACGGCACGCTCCCAGATCAGCGAGTAGAGCCGGAACTGCTCGTCGCTCAGGTACTTGCGCACAAACTCCGGCGTGTACGTCACGCTCGTCGGGCGGATGGCTTCGTGCGCATCCTGCGCGTCTTTCTTGGACACATAGACGTTCGGCGTCGCTGGAATGTACTGGTCGCCGAGTTGCTTGCGAACATGCTCACGGATGGCATCAATAGCGTCCGGGCTCATACGCGTCGAGTCAGTACGCATGTAGGTGATCAGACCGACCGTACCTTCGGCGCCGAGCTCGATACCTTCGTACAAACGCTGCGCCACGCCCATCGTGCGACGTACGCCAAAGCCCAACCGGCCTGCGGCCTGCTGCTGCAGTTGCGAGGTCGTAAACGGGGCCTTCGGCTTGCGGCGAACTTCCTTCTTTTCGACGGAACGGACGTTCCACGTTGCGCGCTCAAGCTGCGCCAGAACCTCGTCCACTGCCGCCTTATCGGGCAACGCGTTGGCGATGTACTTGCCCGCTTCCGAGCGGTCTTCCACGCGCACCGGCTGACCGGAAACACCGACCATGCGTGCCGTAAACTCTCCGCCACCAGACTGCGGCGTCAGCACCGCATCTATATTCCAGTACTCGGTTTCGGGGAACGCCGCGATAGCCCGCTCGCGCTCCACGATCAGGCGCAGCGCCACGGTCTGGACGCGGCCAGCGGAGAGCCCACGCTTCACCTTGTCCCAGAGCAGCGGGGAGATCTGATACCCCACCAGACGATCGAGCACACGGCGCGTCTGCTGGGCGTCCACGCGGTTCTCATCGACCTCGCGTGTGTGCTTGAACGCTTCGTTGACGGCCTTCTTCGTAATTTCGTTGAAGGTCACGCGCTTAACCGGCGTGTTCTTCTTTACCGCGGGCAGGAGCTGCATCTTCAGATGCGCAGCAATCGCTTCTCCTTCGCGGTCAGGATCGGGCGCCAGGAAGACGGCGTCAGACTTCGCCGCCAGCTTCTTCAGGCGGTCGACCACCTTCTCTTTGCCCGGCGACACGATCAGCGTCGGCTCAAAGGTGCGGCGCTTCAACTCCACGCCAATGTCGTTCTTTGGCAGGTCCATGATGTGCCCAATCGAGGCTTCCACCACGTAATCACTGCCGAGATATTTGCCGATCGTCTTCGCCTTTGCCGGCGACTCTACGATGACGAGATTCTTTGCCATTGTTCCCCTTCACCACACGCGGCTCACACCGCCTTCGACGTTCCCATCCGCCAGCTGTCACCAGCCATTCGGTACGTCGGTCACACTTCGAAACGCTTCCGTCAGCACTCCCGGGGGAGTATTGCCGCCAACTTCGGCCAATGAATAAGGAAACTAACACGTCGCTCCGACGCCAAGTCAATCTCCCTGCTGAAAACTCTTCAGCCAACGACTCCAGTCCCTCCACTAGACGCACGCCCAGCGAATTCGTTGCATCGTGTACCGATAAACGTTCAGGAATCCCTGCGTTTATTAGCCTTCTGCTCGCTACATTGGTGGCCACGGGACAGGGCAATGGGGGGCGGGTCTCCGATCAAACGACCAAACCACCCCACCCTACATTGACCGCAAATAATTCTTCCCGGGCATCTGCCGTACCCTGCCCGCGAGCTCCAACTCAAACAGTGCGGTAAAAATCTCGCCGCTTGCCAGAGTGCCCGCCAGCGCCTCGATCAGTTCATCCAACTGCACCGGCTCATCCGCGCGCAGACACTCCAGGACGCGCCGCTCATTCTCCCCCAAAGACAGCGCTCCCTCGCGATCGAACAACGACGGCGCCGTGTCTGCCTTCGCAGCAGAAGAGGAGATCTGCCGGTCTTCCAACTCCACCCGCACCTGCGAGGGCAGGTCCTCCCACACATCCTCCCAGGTCGCCGTCAGCTTGGCTCCCTGCTTGATGAGCGTGTTCGGTCCCCACGAGTTCTTGTTCGTCACGTTGCCCGGTACGGCGTACACATCGCGGCCCTGCTCCAGCGCGCAACGCGCCGTAATGCGCGTGCCAGAGTACTCCGCGGCCTCGATCACCAGAACGCCGACGCTCATGCCGCTCAGCGTCCGGTTGCGGATCGGAAAGTTCTGCGGCGCGGGAAAGGTGCCCATTGGGAACTCGCTGAGCAGCGCACCACCGGCGGCCACAATTTCTTCGGCCAGCCGCTTGTTCTCCTTGGGATAGATCACGTCGATCCCTGTTCCCCAGACGGCAACGGTCTTCCCTTTGGCTTCCAGTGCGCCACGATGCGCGGCCGTATCCACGCCACGCGCCATGCCGCTGAAGATAGCCACACCGCGGGCAGCCAGATCGCGACTCAACATCTGCGCCATGCCCTGTCCGTAGGGCGAAGGCTGTCTCGTCCCCACCACGGCAATCCCTGGCGCGTTCAGCACTGCAAGATCGCCCCGCACCCACAACACCGGCGGCGGGTCATAGATCTGCAGAAGCCCGCCGGGATACGCTTCATCCTCGGGACAAACAATCGCTGCGCCAGAGTCGGTCGCCCTGCCGTACTCCGCCAGCGCCGCCGACCGTGCACGGCCGTCGGCTACGAACTGGGCTGCTTTTGCCGTCATCCCGGAGCCTTCGAGCTCGGTCAGAGACATGGCAAAAACTCGTTCCGGCTCCACGGCGCGCTGCATCACGCGCCCAATCCTCGTCGGGCCCATCTCCGGCGACAACGCCAGCGCCAGCCAGGCTAGACGACGCTCCTCCACCACGGCAACACTCACCGCACCCATACGCGCAAACCTCTCAGCAGCGATTCGATGCGGCCAGAGTAACAGAGGGGCGAGGGTTTAGGGCGCAGGGTTTAGGGCGCAGAACTCAGAGAGCGGAGAGTTGCCACACCTTGCCCTTTACGACGAAAACATCAACGCCGCGGCCCTACACCCTAAATCCTGAGCCCTAAACCCTCGCTTCTCCAGGCGTATCCTTAACCCGTGCCGTTACGTGTTGCTGCCATCTCGTTTTTGAATCCTGCTCCGCTCCTGTACAACTTCGAGCACGAGCCCGCCGCCACCGAACTGCATACCCGTTACAAGGTGCGCTACACCGTCCCCTCGGCCTGTGCGCGGTTGCTACATACGGGCGAGGCCGACCTCGGCCTGATCCCCATCGCAGCCCTTACGCCAGAGCTGGTCGTCGTCCCGGGTTGCACCATCGCCTCGCTGCATGATGTTCGCTCGATCCTGCTGCTGGTGAAGAACCCCGACAACCTGCCCGCGCAGGAAGCCCTGCAACGCGTTTGCACCATCGCCGCCGACAGCGCCTCACGCTCCTCGCAGGCCTACACGCATCTGCTCTTCGAACTTTGGAACGCCACCCGGCCGCACTTCGACGAGGCCTCCGCCGAGCCGCTCGCCATGCTCGCGCATCACGACGCCGCGCTACTCATCGGCGACCCCGCCCTCCGGGCCCGCGAGCGTCGTACCGCCATCGACCAGGCCCATGGCCGCGAAAACCTCCTCTGGCTCGATCTTGCCGAGTTGTGGAACGAGCACACCGGCCTGCCCTGGGTCGCCGCCGTCTGGGCCGCCCGACCCGAAGCACTCGAGCCGAACGGCTTCACCCCGGCTTCGCTCACAGCCGACCTGCTGGCCAGCCGCGATGCCGGCATGGCCAACGTCGCTGCGCTCGTCGCCGAATGGGCTCCGCGCCTGGACCTCCCGCACTCCGTCGTCGAGCATTATCTAACCAAAAACATCCACTACGTTCTCGACGATCGCTGCATCGAAACCATCGGGCTCTTCCGCAAACTCGCCGCCGAAAACGGTACGCTTCCCCCGCTGCCGGAGCTGCGCTTTCTTGGTGCCTGACGATTTGCCTCTCAATCTGCGAGTCTTCCAGCCGCTAATTCGCGTCCTAACCAGAACGTGATCCATGCGCCCCAAGCCGCGAGCGCTGCTCTCTTCGGTTTCTTTGCCGAGGCCGGGAGTCCCCTGCTTCGAAAACTCTTCCACTTCGGCCTCGCCGGTCTCTTCCTCGTCTCTGCCGTGGACAGCTCCTTCGTTCCGCTACCGATTCCCGGCGTCACCGACATCATGCTGCTGCTCTACGCCGCTGCCAAAAGCAATCCGATCCTGCTGCTCACGCTCAGCACCGCGGGCTCTGCGCTGGGTGGGTTCGTCTCGCACTCGGTGGGCCAGGCGGGCGGCAAGCAGTTTCTTGAAAAGCACGTCCCTGAGCGCATTCTCGGTCGCGTTACCGGCTGGATGGAGCACAACGCCATCCTCTCCGTCGCGCTGCCCGCGATTCTGCCGCCGCCGGTTCCGCTCGCGCCCTTCGTGCTCGCCGCAGGTGCGGCACACATGTCGCGCAAACGGTTCATGACGGCCTTTACGATCAGCCGCTGCGCCCGGCATGCGATCGCCATCTGGCTTGGCATTTCCTACGGACGCAACGTTCTCCACCTTTGGGACTCCTTCTCAAGCAAGTGGGGAGTCACCATCCTGATCGCCTTCTGGAGCATCACGCTGCTCTTCACCGGCATCGGCATCTACAAGCTCATCAAGACCTCCCGCGCCGTGAGCCCGCAAAGCAACAAAGCCGCCGCTTAGCCTTCTTTGCCCGCTCTACCGCTGGTCCCGACTTTTCCACCCACACCCTGATAGAATCATTCGTGTGCCGGGTCCTACGCGACGCGGTCCCGCCAACCCCGCCAGGTCCGGAAGGAAGCAACGGTAACGGGTCACCACGGGCGCAGTAGGTCAACCCGGCGCATATTTCCATCCCCCTACAACTCATGCTGTGCAAAGCGGTTACGGCCTCTGTGCGCGCCGTCACCTCATGACGAAACGCATATCCGCTACAATCCTCCTTGGCCACCGCGCATTTGGAGGAGTTTTCGTTTTGAGCCTGCAGTTGAAGCCCCGCACTACCGTTCGCGCCAAGATTTCGTCCGTCGGAAACTATGTTCCACCGCGCGTACTGACCAACGCAGACCTTGAAAAGATGGTCGACACCAACGACCAGTGGATCACCGACCGCACCGGCATCAAGGAGCGTCATCTCGTCGACGCTGGCGTCGCCACCTCTGACCTCGCTACCGAGGCCGCCAAGGTCTGCCTCGCCCGCGCTGGCGTCAAGCCGGAAGAGGTCGAGGTCATCATCGTCGCCACGGTCACGCCGGACATGATGTTCCCAGCCACCGCCTGCCTGGTGCAGAACAAGCTTGGAGCTACCGGCGCCTGGGGCTTTGACCTCTCCGCAGCCTGCTCCGGCTTCCCCTACGCGCTGCAGGTCGGCGCAAAGCTGGTCGAGTCCGGAGCGCACAAGAAGGTGCTCGTTATCGGCGCCGACGTGATGAGCTCCATCATCGACTACACCGACCGCACCACCTGCATCATCTTCGGCGACGGCGCTGGCGCCGTGCTGCTCGAGCCCTGCAAAGAAGGTGAGGTCGGCCTTATCGATTTCCACCACGAGATTGACGGCTCCGGCGGCGTTTCGCTGAACATGCCCGCGGGCGGCTCGTTGCACCCGGCCTCGGCCGAAACCGTCGCGAACAAGGACCACTACGTCCACCAGGACGGCCAGGCGGTCTACAAGTTCGCCGTGCGCAAGATGTCGGAGTCGACCGAGAACCTGCTCACCCGCAACGGCCTCACGGGCACGGACCTCGGCTGCTTTATCCCGCACCAGGCCAACAAACGCATCATCATGTCCACGGCCGAACGCCTCGGGATGCCCGAAGACCGCGTCATCATCAACATCGATCGCTTCGGCAACACGACCGCAGGCACCATTCCGCTGGCGATGAACACCGCGCTGGAAGAAGGCCACCTGAAGAAGGGCGACCTCGTTCTGCTGGCCGCCGTCGGCGCAGGCTTCACCGTAGGAGCTACGCTGCTGCGCTGGGAGTTCTAACGCGCGGCAACAGCGAAGAAAAGCCAAGGCACGCTGCCTTGGCTTTTTCTTTGCAGGAGCGGCGTATTTCCCTTTTGCCCAGGCCCAGCAAAAGCATTGCGCTGCCTGACGCCTTCCCCTATCCTCTCGGTATGCCAGAACAGGCGATCACCGTAAACCTCGCAGAAGAAACCCTTTCCGCACTTGCAGACGCGGCGCAGCGGGAAGGACTCTCCGTGGAACAACTCGTGCCGTTAGTCCTGGACTCATACCTCGCTGAGATGTTGTCTCTCCAGGAAGATCTGGCAGAAGCCGACCGCCAAATCGCTGCGGGCAATACCGTCTCACACGAAGAGATGGTCGCGGAGTTCGAGGCCCGATTTGCCGCACGAAAGAGAACCGAAGCGGCGTGATCCGGTGGACGCGGACAGCCATCCGCCATCTCGAGCAAATTCATGACAAGATTGCGGTCGATCAACCTCTAGCAGCAGCAAAACAATGCCGGTTGGTCTACGAGGCCGTGCAGAATCTCGAAGCATTTCCGCTGCTCGGTGAGATCACCACAGCACCACACGATCGACGAGTCTCTGTCTCAGGCACACCCTATCTTGTCTATTACCGAGTGACCCCAGCCGCGATCTATATCCGCGCCGTCTGGCATAGCGCACGTTTACCGCCGTCGCTGCATTAGCCCGCATTGCCAACCCTTGTCTGACAGCTTTACCCTGCTGCACATGCGCTTCCCCGCCATTGTGCTCGCCATCGCTGCCGTTACGCTGCCCGCAGCAGCCCAGGACATTCACGTCCACGTTGATCCGCACGGCGACGGCTCCATCGCCTCCAGCACCGACTACAAGACGATTCAGAACGCGCTGGACCACGCCCCGCAGCCGCCTGCGCCCTATCGCCTCGTCATCGAGATCACTCCCGGCACGTACAACGAGCGCGTCAACGTCACCCGGCTTCGCCCGCGCGTCACCCTCCTCGGCATGGGCAAGCAGCCGCAGGACACCGTCATCACCGCGTCGATGAACGCCAAAGAGGCCGGTGGCACCTACTTCACCGAGACGCTGCAGGTAAACGCAGACGACTTCGCCGCCGACAATCTCACCGTCGCAAACACCGCAGGCAATACCGGCCAGGCCGTTGCCGCGCTCGTCCGCTCCGACCGCGCCGTGTTCAAGCATGTCCGCTTCCTCGGCAACCAGGACACGCTCTTCGCCGACTTCGGACGTCAGTATTACCTCGACAGCTATATCGAAGGCGGCGTTGACTTCATCTTCGGCAACGCAACCGCGGTCTTCGACCACAGCGAGATTCATTCCATCAGCCACGGCTACCTTACCGCGCAGTCGCGCACCGAACCCGACCAAACCACCGGCTACGTCATCACGAACTCAACGGTCACAGCCTCCGCACCTACACCCCAAGGCACCGGACTCTACATGACGCGACAGGGCTTCTTCCTTGGCCGCCCGTGGCGTCCTTACTCCCGCGTCATCGTCATGCATACCGAGCTACCCGCCACGCTGCAACCAGCAGGCTGGTCCAAGTGGAAGACCAACGACCCCACACCCAAAGCCTTTTACGCCGAGTATGAAAACTCCGGCCCCGGCTGGAAGCCCAAAGACCGCGCCTACTGGTCGCACCAACTTACGGCAAAAGAAGCTGCAGCCTTCGAGCCGCAACGCTTCCTCAGCGGCAACGACCGCTGGGCCCCCATCACGGCAGCCGCCCACCTGCCGTAAAACGTTCTCCTGTCCTACAATCCATCGTGGATAGGAGAACCACCCGCATGACGCGTTCCCGCAGCATCTTCCTCGCCGCCACGCTCGCCCTCACCGCCAGCGCAGCGCTCGCCCAGGACGGCATCAAGGTTAACGACATCGATCACGGCGTCAAGCCCGGCGATGACTTCTACCTCTTCGCCAACGGCAACTGGCAGGCTCGCACCGAGATTCCCGCCGACCGTACCAGCGTTGGCAGCTTCACCATCGTCGCGGACAAGACCGACAAGCAGCTCAAGACCATCTTCGAGCAGCTCGCTTCCAGCCAGCCTGCTCCCGGCACCGACGCCCGTCGCGTCGCCGACCTCTACGCCAGCTTCATGGATGAGGCCAGCATTGAGCAGAACGGCAAGAACTCGCCCGCGGTGAAAGAGCGCCTCGCCGCCATCGCCGCCGTCCACGACCGCAACAGCCTCGCCACCATGCTCGGCCGCATGCTGCGCGCCGACGTGGACCCACTGAACAACACCAACTTCCACACCGCGAACCTTTTCGGCATCTGGGTTGCACCTGGCTTCAACGACTCCGAACACTACGCGCCGTACCTGCTGCAGGGCGGTGGACTGCTGCCCACTCGCGACTACTATCTCAGCGACAGCGAGCACATGAAGTCCGTGCGCACGGCGTACAAGATGCACCTCGCGAAGATGTTCGCACTAGCGGGCTTCAGCGAAGCAGACGTCCGTGCAGAGCGTGTGCTCGCGCTCGAAACAGCGCTCGCCAACGTCCAGATCTCACTCGCTGAAAGCGAAGAGATCCACCACGCCAATAACGTCTGGACGGCTGCCGACTTCGCCCGCAAGGCACCCGGCCTGAATTGGCCTGCGTACTTCGCCGCCGCCAAACTCACCCAGCAGAAGAGCTTCTACGTCTGGCAGCCGACAGCTTTCGCTGGTGAAGCCAAGCTCGTAGCCTCGGAGCCACTCGACGCGTGGAAGGACTGGCTCGCGATCCGCGTGATCGAAAGTGAAGCCATCGGCGTCTCTAACGCCATGGCCGAGGAGCGCTTCGCCTTCTTCGGTACTGTGCTCACCGGCGCACCGCAGCAGCGACCGCGCGAGCAGCGCGGCATCGCTCTCGCCAACGCTATGCTCGGCGACGCCGTCGGCCAGATCTACGTCAAGCAGTACTTCTCGCCGGAAGCAAAGGCTCGCGCTCAGGCCATGGTCAAGAACCTGCTCGTGGCTTACCACGCACGCCTCGAGCACCTGGACTGGATGACGCCTTCGACCAAGGCTGAGGCCCTTCGTAAGCTAGACGCACTGCGCGTCGGCATCGGCTACCCCGACCGCTGGCAATCGTATGCTGGTCTCGAGATCAAGCCCAACGACCTCGCCGGCAATCTCTACCGCGCTGCAATCTTCGACTACCACTACAGCCTTTCGCGCATCGGCAAACCCGTCGACCGCAGCGAGTGGTGCATGGAGCCGCAGACCATTAACGCGGTGAACCTTCCGCTGGACAACGGCCTGAACTTCCCTGCCGCGATTCTGCAGCCGCCGTTCTTTGACGCCAGCGCTCCGGACGCCGCCAACTACGGCGCCATCGGCACCGTCATCGGCCACGAGATCTCGCATACCTTCGACAGCGAAGGCGCAGCGTTCGACAGCAAGGGCAAGGTGCGCGACTGGTGGACACCGGCCGACTTCGACCACTTCAAGAAGGCCACGGCCGCGCTCGCCGCACAGTACGACGCGTATGAGCCCTTTCCCGGAGTTCACGTCAATGGCAAGCAGACTCTCGGCGAAAACATCGCCGACCTGGGTGGCGTGGCGGCATCGCTTGACGCCTTCCACGCCGCACTGAAGCTCAAGCCCGAGACCAACGTCGGGCCCTACAACCCCGACCAGCAGTTCTTTCTCGCCTTCGGACAGATCTGGCGCAGCAAGATGCGCGAGGCGACCTATCGCTCACGCATCGTCGGCGACCCTCACGCCCCGGGCAACTACCGGGCCGACATCGTCCGCAACTCCGACCTCTGGTACAAGGAGTTCGAGGTGAAGCCGGGCGACAAGCTCTACCTCGCTCCCGACCAGCGCATTCGCATCTGGTAAGCGCCCGGAAGCTGCACCCAAATCAACAGGCTCCCCATCCAATGGGGAGCCTGTTCAACATCTGGCCGCAACGCTCTACACTTTAAGCTCGACACCCTCTGCTGCTATGCGCCATATTCTCGTCGCTCTCGAACCCGGTACCGAACCACTCGCTCCCCTGCCTCCGGCGGCTTTCCACCGCACGCTGGAGGAGCCGATCTACTGCCCGAAGTGCGAGGCCACGTACTACCTGACCGCGGACTACGACTGGGTCACGTCGCGGCACTTCGACGAAGAATCGCGACGCCACATCTCCATGCTGAAGAAGGCAATCTTTCTCGAACACGGCACGAACCATCGCACCAAGCACTTCGAGACGAACGGGGTGGTGATCGTCCGACACCAGAAGCCGCGCGAAGAGCCGCTAAACATTCTCGAGATGAAGCCCCTGAATCGTCGCCCGATCTAACGCAGCCAGCAGGGAATTCTCTGCGTATAATCTGCTGCATGGCGAAAGCGATCAGCATCGACGTCCGCGACATTCACTCCGTCACCGATTTCCAGCGCAACGCGAAGGCCCATATCAGCCGTCTGCGCAAGACCAAGTCCCCGATGGTGCTCACCGTCAACGGCACGGCGTCGATCGTTGTGCAGGACGCGGAGACGTACCAGGAACAGATGGACCGCCTGGAGCAGCTTGAGGAAGAGCGCCGCTTTGTTGTCGCGGTCAATGAAGGTCTGGCCGATGTAGAAGCAGGCCGCACTATGTCGCTGGAGCAGTTCCGAACCCGGATGGAGAAGCTGAAAACGAGATCCGGCCATGCAGCATAAGCTCCAGTTCACGGAGGGGGCTGCTCAAGACGCGGAAGCGTACCGTGAATACATTCTTTCGCAAAGCAACGACGACGTTGCGGCAGACACATGGGTTTCCGGCCTTCTCGTCGCAGCCGACTCCTTGAAACAGCTACCTCAACGCTGTGCCCTCATCCCGGAGCATAAGAGCTTTCGTTTTGAACTCCGCAGCCTGCTCTACTCCTCGCACCGCATCATCTTTCGTATCGACGGAAACACAGTTCACGTGCTCCGCATCTACCACGCAGCGGCACGCCCTTTGCGGTCGCTGCGCCAGCGCCCATCACCGCCGAAGAAGTAACCGATAATCGTGCTAAAATGAGAGATTGTGAGCCTTTCTTCCACTCTCGCGCCCCAGGCAGACAACCAAAACGATAAACCCCGCCCGAAGGTGGGCTTTATCTCGCTCGGTTGCCCCAAGAACCTCGTCGACAGCGAGGTCATGATGGGCCTGCTGCATCATGGCGGCGCAGAGATTACGCCGCGTGCGGAAGACGCCGACATCCTCGTCGTTAACACCTGCTCCTTCATCGACTCCGCCAAGCAGGAGTCCGTGGACACCATCCTCGAGATGGTGAACCACAAGGTCGGCCAGGGTGGACGCGCGCAGAAGCTCATCGTCGCAGGCTGCCTCGTCGAGCGCTACCGCGACGAAATCCAGAAGAACATTCCCGAAGTCGATGCCGTCGTCGGCACCGGCGAGCTGGAGGCGATCATCGCCGCCGCGGGCCTCAAACGCCCTGCCCCCGCCGAGCTTGCTCCGTCGCCGTTCAACGTGCTAACGACTGCGCAGATTGAGCGTCACGCCTCGGCCGTAAACCAGCATTCGCGTCCCGAAGGCACCGGCGCACAGATTGTGAACGAAGTCGGCAGCCGCCCCGAAGGAGACGCTCGCGAAGCCGCTGGCCGCTTCTCCCGCGAGACCTGGGACGGCGCCACCGCCGCGCTGCCCACCTATCTCTATACCGCCGAAACGCCGCGCATCCTCGCGACGCCTAAGGCCTCGGCCTACATCAAGATCGCCGAAGGCTGCGACCATCCCTGCAGCTTCTGCATCATCCCGCAGCTTCGCGGCAAGTTCCGCTCGCGCTCCATCGAGTCTGTGGTGCGTGAGGCGCAGCAGCTCATCGCGCAGGGCGTTCGCGAGATCACCCTCATCGGCCAGGACACCACCTGCTTCGGCGAGGACATGCCCAAGGACGAAACCACCGGCCGCCGCCCCGAACTCGCCGACCTGCTCGACGCGCTCGCACCGCTCCCCGGCCTCAAGTGGCTGCGCTTCCTCTACGCCTACCCGAACAAGATCACCACGCGCCTGCTCGAAGCCATCGCGCGCCACGATAACGTCGCCAAGTACCTCGACGTCCCGCTGCAGCACGCCTCGGCCTCCGTCCTACGCCGCATGAAGCGCGGCGGCACCGCTGACCGCTTCCTGCAGATCATCGACAAGGCCCGCAGCATCGTCCCTGGCCTCGTGCTCCGCACGAGCTTCATCGTCGGCTTCCCCGGCGAAACCGAAGAGGACTTCGAAGAACTCTGCGCCTTCGTCACGGCAGCGAAGCTCGACTGGCTCGGCGTCTTCAGCTACTCGGACGAAGAAGGCGCTGGCGCTTTCGACCTCGACCAGAAGGTGCCGAAGCGCACCATCGAAGCACGCCGCCGCAAGCTCATGCGCCTGCAGAACAAGATCAGCCGCAAGGCTCGCAAGGCATGGATCGGTCGCGTGGTCGATGTACTGGTCGAAGGCGAAAGCGAAGAGACCGAACTCCTCTGGCAGGGTCGCACACTCGACATGGCCCCGGAGATCGACGGCAAGGTGCTCATCAACGACTTCGGCCCGCACGAAGAGTTGGTTCCCGGCACGTTCTATCGCGCCGAGATCACCGAAGCCCATGATTACGATGTGGTGGCGACGATCCTCGAATAGACTGCTTGGATGACTCGAGTGAAATCGAAGACACTAGCGGTTCTACTGATCGCAATCGTCGACGCCGTGATTCGCCACACAATGAACGTTCGGCTGTTTCGACTTGGACGGGATGCTTACCTCGCGAAGCAAGCGCACTACTTTGACACAGTGCTTACCCATCATCATTGGATCACTTCGTTTCTTATTGCCTTCATTGGGATATCGTTGGTCGCGCTAGCTTACGAGGGCATCCAGTGGCTATTGCCTCGTCCGGACAAGTCATAGCTGCATCTTTCCAACCGTACTCGTCATCTCCTCTACTGAAGGAGAACTTCATGGACCTGCAACTCAAAGGCAAGACCGCGATCGTCACCGGCGGCTCCACTGGCATCGGCCTCGCGATCACCAAAGCCCTCGCCGCCGAAGGCGTGATCGTTACCGTCCCCGGCCGCTCGAAGGACAAGCTCGAAGCCGCGCTCCAGGGCATTCCGCACGTGCAGCCTCTCGTCGCTGACGCTGCCACGGCAGAGGGCTGCGACGCCATCATCGCCGCCGTGCCGAACACCAACATCCTCATCAACAACCTCGGCATCTACGAGGCCAAAGAGTTCGCCAAGATCAGCGACGCCGACTGGCTGAAGCTCTTCGAAGTGAACGTGATGAGCGGCGTGCGTCTCTCGCGCCACTACTTCCCTCTCATGCTCGCGAAGAACGAAGGCCGCATCCTCTTCATCTCCTCCGAGTCCGGCGTGAAGACGCAGTCCGACATGATCCACTACGGCATGACGAAGTCTGCACAGCTCGCCGTCTCGCGCGGCCTCGCCGAAGCCACCAAGGGCACGCGCGTCACCGTCAACAGCATCCTGCCCGGCCCCACGCGCTCCGAAGGCATCGTCGGCTTCCTGCAAGGCCTATTCCCCGGCGAAAACCTCACCGACGCGCAGGCCGAAAAGAAGTTCTTCGACGTCTACCGCAACACCTCGCTGCTGCAGCGCCTCATCGAAAGCGAGGAGGTCGCCAGCCTCGTCGCCTACATCGCCAGCCCGCTTTCCGCTGCGACCAACGGTGCCGCATTGCGTGTCGAAGGTGGCCTCATTAGCACTATGATTTAGCTGGAGTCACGCATCATGTCCAAAGCGCTTTTCTGTCCTACGTGCAAGACAACCGTCCTCGCTGAAAACGAGAACTTCCCTTTCTGTTCCGATCGCTGCCGTTTGATCGACCTGGGCAAGTGGGCGTCGGGTGACTACAAGGTCTCCTCGCCGATCATGGATCCGGACCTGCTTGAAGAGCTCGAACATCAGCAGCTCAAGTCGGAGCTGAACGGCGACCTCGACACAAAGTGGAAGAACTAAAAACAGGAAAGCCCTGAGCGCGATGCTCAGGGCTTTCTTCGTTGTGACGGATGCGAGCTACTGCTTCAGGCCACGCTCTTCGAGCATGGGCTCCACGTCCGGATGGCTGCCGTGCCAGCGGTCGTACATCGTTTGCAGGTCTTCGGTGTTGCCACGCGAAAGAACCATCTTGCGGAAGCGCTCGCCGTTCTCGCGCGTCATGCCGCCGTGCTTCTCGAACCAGTCAAACGCTGCATCGTCGAGCATTTCGCTCCACAGATACGCGTAATAGCCAGCCGAGTAACCGTTCGACCAGATGTGCTGGAAGTAGCTGGAGCGATAGCGCGGCGGCACCTTCGCCATGTTCATGTGCGTACGCGCAAGCGCCTGCTTCTCGAACGCATCGACGTCCGTCACATGCGCGTCCGTGCCGATAGTGTGCCATTGCATGTCGAGCTGCGCTGCAGCCAGAAGCTCACCGAACATATAGCCTTCGTTGAACTTCGAGGCTGCGTCGATCTTCTTCTTCAACTCTGCAGGCATGGGTGCGCCGGTCTTGTAGTTCTTCGCATAATGCGCGAAGACCGTCGGCTCACTCGCCCAATGCTCGTTGAACTGCGAGGGAAACTCAACGAAGTCGCGCGGAACGCTGGTGCCGGAGAGCGAAGGGTATTCGCTATCGGCAAACATGCCGTGCAGCGCGTGGCCGAACTCGTGGAAGAGCGTGCGCACGCCGTCGAAGTCGATCAGCGCAGGCTCGCCAGGGGCAGGCTGCGGCAGGTTCAGCGTGTTCTTCACGACAGGTAGAGTGCCGAGCAGCTTTGACTGTCCGACGAAGCTGCTCATCCATGCGCCACCACGCTTGTTATCACGCGCGAAGTAGTCACCATAGAAGAGCGCGAGCGGCTTGCCGTCCTTATCGAAGACCTCCCAGACGCGAATCTCCGGGCGATAGACGGGGATGTCTTTGCGCTCCTCGAACGTGATGCCGTACATGCGATTCGCGGCGTAGAACACGCCATCTTCGATCACTCGATCGAGCAGGAAGTATGGCTTCACCTCAGAGCTATCGAAGCTGTACTTCGCCTTGCGCACCTGTTCGGAGTAGAACTCCCAGTCCCAGGGCTGAAGCTCGAAGCCACCCTTCTGCTCATCGATCAACGCCTGAATGTCCTTCGCTTCTCCGTCGGCCTTTGCAACCGTCGCCGGGACGAGATCGTTCATGAACTTGAGCGCGTTCGCAGGCGTCTTCGCCATCTGATCCTGCAGGTTCCATGCCGCGAAGTTCGGAAAGCCAAGCAGCTTCGCCTTCTCGGCGCGAAGCTCGGCGAGGCGAAGCACCGTGGCGCGCGTATCGTTCGCGTCGCCATGCTCATTGCGCAGCCAGGAGTTCTCAAAAATCTGCTTGCGCGTGTCGCGGTTGGAAAGCTCGGCGAGGTCCGGCTGCTGCGTCGTATTCTGCAGCGGCACCACGTAGCCATCCACCTTGCGCGTCTTCGCTGCCGTCTGCGCGGCGGAGAGCTGTGCTGGGCTCATGCCCGCGAGTGCGGCCGCATCGGTCGTATGGAAGGCACCGTCCTTCGTGCCTGCAAGCAGCTTCGTTACGAAGCTTGTCGAAAGCGAAGCAAGCTCTTCGTTGATCTTCTTCAGCTTCTCTTTGTCTTCAGGCGAGAGCTTGGCACCGGCCTTGATAAAGCGCTGGTACTGCACCTCGAGCAGGCGTTCGCTCTCGGGGTCGAGATTGAGCGTGGCGCGCTCGTTATAGATCGTCTCCACGCGCGCAAAGAGCTTCGGGTTCAGGTAAATCGAATCGCTCAGTGCAGCCATCTTCGGCGAAGAACGCTTTTCCAACGCCTGCAGTTCGGGGTCGGTGTTCGAACCGGAGAGATCGGAGAAGACAGCCATCACGCGCTGCAGTAGGCGGCCTGTACGCTCCATGGCGACGAGCGTGTTCGCGAAGGTCGGCGCGGCAGGATCGTTCGCAATCTTCTCCATCTCCGCACGCTTCTGCGCGATGCCTGCGTCCATCGCCGGTTCAATGTCGCTATCGTGGATGCGATCAAACGGAGGTGCCTGGAACGGCAGCTTGCTCTCTGCATAGAACGGGTTGTCCGGACCGAACGCCTTCGCGTTGTCCGCTGCCTGAGCGATCACCGTTGCTGATCCCATCGCGATACACACTCCCAGCTTCTTGAGCTTGTTCATTCTCACAGTCTCCACTTTTGCAGGCCTCGATACAATCGTGTTGATGAAAGAGAATGCAATCAAACGAACGCCGTGGGCGTGGACCATTGGCACTTTTTTCGGCGTGGGCAATTTAAAGCCCGGCCCGGGCACGTACGGCTCCGTGGCTGCGATGCTGCTGTGGATGCTTGCGGGGCATTTCCTCGTAGTAAGCAACGAGCACACCGTAAGCGTGGGCAGCACTACGGTCGTGCTTCACACTCACTTTGTGCTGTTTGCGTTGTTGACCGTTCTCGCGATGATTGCTGTCACGCTCATCGGCATTCCGGCCTCAACGATCGTCGCCCGCGAAGCTGGCCGCGAAGACCCTGGCTTTGTGGTCATCGACGAGGTTGCGGGGCAGTTCTTTGCGCTGGTCGCGCTGGCTCCCTCGTGGAAGCACGCGTTTCTCGGCCTCGCCCTGTTTCGCCTCTTCGACATCTGGAAGCCGTGGCCGATTCGCCGATTCGAAGATTTGCCCGAAGGTACCGGCATTATGCTCGACGACGTCGTCGCCGGAGCGATTGCCTTCGTGGTGGCACAACTGCTCGTTCACTTCGTTCCTGCTCTGCGGTAGTTGCACGCAGAGCGTTGCCGCACTAGCCTTGAGAGACAAGCGATGAGCCTTCTGCACCCATCCCGCACTGCACTGATGCCGCACCTCTCCGCCATCTCACCCCACGCGGCCATCCCCGGCGGCGTCTTCGAGGTGCTGGGCGAACACCTGGTGTTGAACACCAACGACGGGCCGCAGATGCCGCTAGCGTACTTCGGCCAGCTTGCGGCGTCGCTCGACATGGTGCGCCCGACGCGCCTGCTGGCCCGCGTGCCTGAAGGCGCGATTTCGTCTGAGTTCACGCTGCGCACCTCGCCTGATGTCAGCAATCATGCGGCGACGTCGAATCCGATCTTCGCCAATATTGGCGTGTCCATGGCCGAGAACCTGCACCTGATCGCGAACCCCTGCGTTGATGCCACGGGGAACGTCTATGCAATGGTTTCCGGTTCACGCGGGCAGAAGGTTCCGGTCAGCATCTATCGCATCGACCGCGATATGCAAATGCGTCCGTTTGCGCGCGACCTGCTGAATGTTTCAGCGCTGGCTATCGGCCCGACCGGAGACCTCTTCGCCAGTTCGCGCTCGGAAGGCACGGTCTACCGCATCACGCCCGAAGGCCATATCAGCATCTTCGCCGAGGGCATGGGTACAGCCACGGGGCTGGCCTTCGATAGCCAGGGAAACCTGTTTGTCGGCGACCGCTCGGGCACGATCTTCAAGATCCATCCTGATGGCGAGATCTTCGTCTTCGCCACGCTGGAGCCTTCTGTCGCGGCCTACCACCTCTGCTTCCAGGCCGATGGCGTTCTGCTGGTGACGGCCCCCACAACGTCGTCACAGCAAAGCATTCACGCAATCGAGCCGGACGGCACGACGAGCGTTTTTTTTCGCGGACTGGGTCGACCGCAAGGCATGGCGCTCGATACAGACGGCAACCTCTACGTTGCGGCTTCACTACAGGGTCAGCGCGGCATTGTGCGCATCACACACTCCAAGCAAGCCGAGCTGTTCATCTCCGGCAACGACCTCGTCGGCATGTGCTTCATGGAAGATGGCTGCGCCGCGTTAGCTACCGCGCACACTCTCTTCTATGTCGATCTTGGTGTCGATGGACGACCGCTGACGCAGTCTTCTCTGTGAAACGCGAACTCCATCGAGAGCCTTCAGACGCGGAACTGGAGCTTGCCGCACAGCGTCGCAAGCTTCGCGCGTTGCAGAGAGTCTTTGCAGAGAGCGAACTAGCTCTTGGCGAAGTGCGCGATCAGTTGATGAGCTTTGAAGGACGCTACATTCGCCAGGTCGGACGCTTGTACAAAGAGCTGGACGAGTGGCACCGCAAGCGCGAAGCGTTGCATAAAAAGCCGGGTAGTGAGGAAGACTTTTCCGACATCGCCGATGAGCCGCTGGAGGCCGAACGCGTGCAGATTGCGCAGACGATTCGCTCTCTCTTTCGCGAGGTCGCCAAGCGACTGCATCCGGACTTTGCTTCCGATGCGGCGGATGAAGTTCGCCGCACACGCCTGATGGCACAAGCCAACGACGCGGCCCGACGTGGCGACCGCGCAGCGTTGGAGCGCATGTTGCGCGGCTTCGAGCTTCCCTTCGCGGCAAACTCCGCAGAAGCGATGGTAGCCGAGCTGGCGTATCTGAAAGCGCAGACGGAAGAGCTCGCGAACTCCATCGCGAAGGCAGATGCTGAACGCGAGAAGCTGACTCACTCCGAGATGGCAGCGTTGCAGCGGCAGTGCATTGCTGCGGCTCTTGAAGGCCGCGACCAGTTGGCCGAAATGGCCGTGCGCGTGAAGGGGCTGATCGGGATCGCCATGCGGCAGTACGAACTGGACCTCGACCGCATCAAGCGGCCGCCGCGCGGCGCCATGGCCGAGTCCCTGCTCACGGCTGAAACAGCCACCACGTTTCGTTTCGTGAACGGCAAACGCCAAAACCGCTAACACATCCCCACGCGGCGGGCGTACCATCCAAGCTGACAATATGCTTGCGGAAATCATCGCGATCGGCAGCGAAATGCTGACGCCGGATCGCCAGGACACGAACTCGCTTTATCTCACGCGCGGCCTTAACGGGCTGGGCGTTTCCGTCGCCTTCAAGACCATCGTCGGCGACAACCGCCAGCACCTGGCCTATGCGATTCGCATCGCGCTGCGCCGGGCAGACGTTGTTCTTCTTTCGGGCGGTCTTGGTCCCACAGAAGACGACCTGACGCGCGAGTGCGCCGCCGAAGCTCTGGGCGTTACGCTGCACCGCGACCCTGACCTCATGGTCGCGCTGACTCGGCGCTACGCTGAACGACGCACAACGATGCCGACCAACAACGAGCGTCAGACCGAGGTGCTCGACGGCGGTGTCGTGCTGCCGAACGCCAACGGCACGGCACCGGGCCAGTGGCTCGACACGACCGTGGAAGGGCATCGCAAGATTCTCATCCTGCTGCCCGGACCACCGAAGGAACTGAAGCCGCTCTTCGACACCGAGTGCGTGCCACGGCTAGCGGCGACGCTGCCGCCGCGCTTTATGGCACGCCGCCAACTGCGCATGGCGCTGATGCCGGAGTCGCAGGTGGACGCCCGCACAGCGCCGATTTACCAGAAGTTCACCGACGTAGAGACGACGATCCTGGCCGGTCACGCGGAGATTCAACTGCACTTCGTCTGCTCGAAGCCAACGCAGGAAGAGGCCGACCGCCGCGTCAACGAAGTGACGGAGCTGGTCGAGCATGAGATGGGCGATGACATCTTCTCCTCGCACGGCGAGTCGCTCGAAGAGATCGCCATCCTGATGCTTGGCCTGCAGGACATGACGCTGTCCGTCGCCGAAAGCTGCACCGGGGGCCTGCTCTCCGAGCGCCTGACCTCGGTGGTCAACGCCTCGCGCAGCTTCTTTGGTGGAGCAATCGTGTACTCCAGCGAGCAGAAGACGCGCCTTTGCGGCGTGCCAGCGGAGCTGATCGAAGAGTACGGAGCGGTCTCCGAACCAGCCGCACGGGCGCTCGCCGAGGGTATTCGACGCGCTACCGGGAGCACGTTCGGGCTATCGATCACCGGCATCGCCGGACCGGGTCTCATGGACGGCCCGGACGCCGGAAAACCCATTGGCCTGGTCTATATCGGACTCTCCGACGAGGAAGATACCCAGGTCAAGCAGGTGCAAATTACCGGCGACCGCGAACGTGTCCGCCTGTGGGCGTCCCAGCACGCGCTGGAGATGCTTCGCAGGCGTTTGCAATAACAGTCTAATAACGCACAGATCACCTCACAGGTGCTTGGTACACTCAAACCGACACGATGGCCTGGATACTCACGATCGTCTACGCTTACCTGCTCGGGTCTATCCCGTTTGGCTACATTCTCGTTCGCTCGTTTCAGGATGAGGACATTCGCCAGTCGGGCTCGGGCAACATCGGAGCGACCAACGTCGCTCGCTCCAACAAGGTGCTTGGCATCGGCACGCTTCTGCTGGACGCCCTGAAGGGCTGGCTCGCCGTTGTGCTGACGCACGTAGTGGTGAAGGCCTTTCACCTCGGCACGCCGAACCCTGCGATGGACCTGGCCGCACTGGCGGGGCTGATGGCGGTCATCGGGCACATGTTCCCGGTGTGGCTTGGCTTCCGCGGCGGCAAAGGCGTGGCGACGGCGCTGGGCGTCTTCCTCGCGCTCTCCTGGCCCTCTGCGCTGGCGGCTGTGGCCGTCTTCATCGTCGCCATGGTGCTCTCCAAGTACGTCTCCGTCGGCTCTATCGTTGCGGCGATTGCTCTGCCGATCTTCGCGTGGCTGCTGACGCCGCACCGCACCGTCTTCTTCCTGCTGTGCTCCATCCTGATGGCTGTACTCGTCGTCTGGAAGCATTCCTCGAACATCGCTCGCCTGCGCGCGGGCACCGAGAGCAAGTTTCTCCGCTAAGCCACCTTTAGCCATTCGCAACGCCTGGAGTCAGCACGACATGAGTCGCATCGCCGTTATCGGAGCCGGAAGCTGGGGAACAGCGCTGGCAGTCTCTCTTGCACGCCGTGGCGGCCATGAGCTGACGCTGTGGGCGCATTCGCCGTCGCACGCAGAAGAACTCGCCGACACGGGAGAAAACACACGATACCTGCCCGGCTTCATCCTGCCGGCAGACATCCGCGTCACCGCGAAGCTGGAAGAAGCCATTCAAGGTGCAGCAACCATCCTCTGCGCGACGCCCTCGCAGGCGCTGCGCTCGGTCATGGAGCAGATCGCTTCGTCGCTCACCAAGGACCAGATTCTCCTCTCTGCCTCCAAGGGCATCGAGGAAAAAACCTTCCTGCGCATGTCGCAGATCATGTCCGAGTACGCACCCGAGAACCCTATCGGCACGCTCGGCGGCCCGTCCTTCGCACAGGAAGTTGCCGCAGCCATGCCGACCGCAATCACCATCGCGACGGACGACACCGTAACCGGCAAGCGTCTGCAGGATGACTTCTCCTCCTCGTCTCTGCGCGTCTATCGCAATGAAGATGTGATCGGTACAGAGCTCGGCGGAGCGTTGAAGAACGTCATCGCACTGTCTGCAGGCGTCGTCACCGGTCTGGAGCTGGGCAATAACGCTGCGGCTGCGCTCATCACGCGCGGCATGGTGGAGATTACCCGGCTCGCCATGGCCTGCGGAGGACGTCGCGAGACACTCAGCGGCCTGAGCGGCATCGGCGATCTCGTGCTTACCTGCACCGGCGGCCTTTCGCGCAACCGCACCGTGGGCATCGAACTGGGCAAGGGCCGCAAGCTGCCGGAGATTCTCGAATCGCTTAACGGCAAGGTGGCTGAAGGCGTTCGCTCCACCACGGCTGCGCTTGGCCTGGCCGCACGCTATGGCGTGGAGATGCCGATCACCGAGCAGATGGCCCTGATCCTGCACCAGGACAAGAGCCCCAAGGACGCCATCCGCGAGCTGATGTCGCGCCCCGGACGCACCGAATAATCACTGCAGATCTTCCGGCAAAACATTCAGCCGCGAGCGTCTCAACATCTCAGCAACCAGCCCCGGCGCCTCCCACGGTACATCGTGGAATGCGCTGCCGTGGACAAACGCTGACGTGGGGTCGCGCATCAACTCCTGCGGAAACAGAGCGATGGTTTTGTCGTTCACACGCACGGGCCGATCCTCGACCACAGCGTTCAGCACACCGCGAACAAACTCCGCGACGAGATCGCTTCCCACACCCAGCGGCAGGTGAACAAGCTGTGTTGGCCGCAGGTTCATCTCCAGGAGCATCTGCTGGCCGGTCACCGGGTCGGGCTTGTAGTCCGCACCGACAAAGCCGCGCAGCTTCAGACGCTCGATCATCCAACCCAGTTCGCGTTCGATCGTCGCATCATGCACCAGCCTCAGAACGCTCGCAGCGCCGCGCAGCGCCCAGCTACGAACGACCTCGAAGACCAGGCAGGCACGCATCTCTCCATCCACGGCCACCGCCATCGCCGTGCGTTCGCCACCGTCTCCGGGAAGACACTTCTGCGCGCTCACCGTGTGTGGCGTGCGCCGGAGACTCGACAGCACATGGTTCCATTCGTCATCGACGAAGCCGCGCTTCAGCGCACGCACCATGCCCGGAGCGTCATGTAATGCCTTCCATGCCCGTTTGGCCTCGGACTCCGTATGAGCAATCCGCACCCCTTGTCCGCCAAAGCTGGCATCGGACTTCAGCACCAGTGGAAGCCCCAGGGTACGCACCGCCTCCGCAACCGTTTCACAACGAGGCAGCGGCATCATCTGCGGAACGGCAATTCCCAGATCGCGAGCCTCTTCCAGCAACGCATAGCGCGACCCCGCAACACGTTGCGCCATGCGGTCTCCAAGGGACCGCGACATCAGGTTTGCCACCTCAGCATCCGTCGAGGCAAGCTCCAGCAGTTGCTCCAGCACAACCTCGTCGCAGGGAATCACCGCGTCGTGCGGTGAAGCTCGTACCGCAGTCAGCAACGACCGCTTCGGCTGCAGTGCACGATATGGCGTGAACTGCTTGATGGCATCGGTTACCAGCGCCGGGTGTCGCGCAGGCCCCACCAGGTCGACGTCACAGCCGAGGGCAGCCAGGCTCAACGCCAGCTTGGCCGTCGACACCCATTCACGGCACGAGGCCAGCAATACTCGAGGCACCAGTTCATTCTCAGCGGGGAGCACACTGAGAAGTCTACGCAGTGGAAGTGCGCTTGCGGTAAGGAAAGCAGCAAAGCTTTTCAACACGCGTACAATTTCTCTATCGAATCCCTCTGGCCGCGTGAACCTCGTTAGCCCTTCCACAACGGTTGCCATTATCGGCGCAGGCCCCTATGGGCTCTCGCTGGCAGCGCATTTGAATGCTGCCGGTGTGCCCTGCCGCATCTTCGGCACGCCCATGAATACGTGGAAGACGCAGATGCCGGAGGAGATGAAGCTGAAGTCTGATGGCTTTGCGTCCAATCTCTTTCCCGGGCATGGTCGCGAGTACACCCTGGAGCAGTTCTGCCGCGAGCAGGAGATTCCCTACCATCCCACGCACCTGCCAGTGGCGCTCAGCACCTTTGTTCGCTACGGAGAAGAGTTCGCGCGCCGGTTTATCCCGCAACTGGAAGAGAAGCAGGTTCTGCTGCTGGCACAGGGCAGCGAGGGCTTCCTCCTCACGCTCGACAGCCAGGAGACGCTAAGTGCTCGCTTTGTCGTCATCGCCACAGGCCTCAGCGTGAATGAGCATATTCCGAAGGAGCTGGCGCCTCTGCAGCCGGAACTCGTCAGCCATACCCGGCAACACCGCCGCTTCGAGAGCTTCCTCGGCAAAGACGTTGCCGTACTGGGTCGTGGAGCCAGCGCCCTGAACGCGGCGGTACTACTGCAGAATGCGGGCGGCCGCCCCGTACTCATTACGCGCAAACGCAAGGTGCACGTCCACACACCGGCCGACGATCAGCCACGAACGCTCTATCAACGGCTACGAAAGCCGTCTTCCCCGCTAGGTCCGTCGCTGCGCTCGTTCCTCGCGTCCCGCTTCCCCCATCTCTTTCGCACACTGCCCGCGGCGCTCCGCCGCTTGCTGGTGTGGAAGCATCTTGGTCCATCCGGAGGAGTTGCGCTTCACGGCCAGCTTCATGGACGCGTAGAGATGTTGCTTGGCTGGCGTGTGCAAGAGGCCAACCGTACCCTCGACGGACGCGCCCAGGTTTCCCTCGAAAACCTGGCCACTGGAGAAATCTGCCGGAAAACCTTTGACCACGTCCTTTGCGGTACGGGTTTTCAACATGAACTTCGCAAACTGCCGTTTTTAGCAGGCGACCTCATTCCACATATCCGCATCGAAGCAGATGGAAGTCCGAAGCTTGACTCACGCTTCCAAAGTTCCATGCCGGGTCTCTTCTTTGCGGGCCCAGCAGCAGCAGCCAGCTTTGGGCCCTTGCTTCGCTTTGCGGCAGGCGCATCTTTCGCAGCAGAACAGATTTCTAAAGCACTGGCACAGCCGTAGAAGACCAGCTAACTTTATGCCCGTTGCCCTGCTCACTCTTGAACTTGCCATCGAACACGCGCATTCGCTCAAGGATCGTCGTCAGGTCGTCCGCTCTCTGAAAGACAAGCTTCGTCACGGTTTTAATGTGTCGATCGCGGAATTGGATGAGGTAACAGCATGGAATCGAGCCACAATCGGGATCGCAGCGGTGTCTTTCTCGGTACGTTATCTGGCGGGGCAGATGACCAAAGTTCAAGACGCCGCCAACCGTCTGGCTGCCGGAATGGGCTGCGAAATACTGGAAAGTTACCTGGAAATGGACGTTCCGTTCGAGTCAGAGTAACCACCCAAAACCGAAGTGTCTAAAGAAACCAGCACCAAAGTGATGCAGACCAGCACCCTTCCCAGTGCTACCCTTTTGAATCGAAGCCGTTAGATTTAGATATGCCTGAACAAAGAGCCCGACAGCACCATCGCGACCGAGTAGCCTCCACCTTTGCCGAAGAAATCACCGCCATGCTGGAGGGTGAGCTTACGGATCCACGGATCGCGCCCTGCCATGTCACCGAGGTTGTCCTTGCGCCGGGTGGCAAAAGCTGCCGCGTCTTTCTCGCCGTTGTAGGCGGAGAAGCGGAAGAGAACTCCACCCTGGACGCCATGATGACGGCCAGAAACTTCATTCGCACCGAGATCCGCGACCGCATGGGTGTTCGCCACGTTCCGGAAATCACGTTCGCGATCGATCGCTCCGAAAAAATCAACGCCCGCATGGACGAGCTGTTTGGACGGATGGAAAAGCGCCGTGCCAAGGTGGCCAAGCAGGCAAAACCAGCACTTCCCCAGGGGAAGGAAGAGGACAGCAAGCGCTCCTGATGGATAGCATTCGCACCCAATCCATAGCCGCCATTCTGGCCGCGCTCGACCAACGCGAGACGTTTCTCGTAACCTCGCATGCGCGTCCGGATGGCGATGCCATCGGGTCTTCCCTCGCCCTGATGCACCTGCTCGACTCCATGGGCAAGACGGTGTACGCCTGCTTTTCCGACCCCATCCCCCATGCGTACGAACGCGTCCCGGGCGTGAAGCGCATCCAGCGCGAACTCCCCTCCGAGCCTGTTGATTGCGCCATTCTGCTGGAGTGCGATGCCGTTCCCCGCACCGGCTACAAGGCACTGCCTGCGCGTTTTGTCATCAACGTGGACCATCACCTTTCCGGCCGTGCCTTCGCCGACCTGAACTGGATTGACCCCGAAGCTCCTGCTGTCGGCGCCATGGTGTACGAGATCGCAGTCGCCTCCGGCAAGCCGATCACCGCTGCCATGGCAACCTGCCTCTACACCGCGGTGCTTACCGATACCGGCGGCTTCCTCTACTCCAGCACCACAGCGTCCACCTTTGCGCTGGCCGAGCATCTCCTGCTAGCCGGAGCAGACGCCCACGGCGTCACCCAGTCCATCTACTTCTCCACACCGCAGAGCAAGATGCGGCTGCTGGGAAAAGTGCTGGAACGCATGAAGATTCAGAACACCGTTGCCTGGAGCTGGGTCACCCAGCAGGACATGAACGACGCCGGGGCCTCGCTTGAGGACTGCGAAGGCATCGTGAATTACCTGATTGGTATGGCCGACGTCTGCGCTGCGGTCTTCCTCCGCGAACAGCCCGAAGGCGGCGATTTCCGCCTCAGTCTGCGCAGTAAGAGCAACGTCGATGTGGCCGAAGTGGCCTCCCGCTTCTCCGGCGGCGGACACCGCAACGCCTCCGGCGGAACGGTGGCAGGGCCCCCTGGATCTGGCCGTCAGCCGCGTGGTCGGAGCCTTGGAGCAGGCCTGCGTTGCGACGGTTGGCTAACTCGTTCGGCATCCACATTTCCCTGATCTGATAGCCTAGGGTCGGCTTTCTTCGGAAATGCCCAACAGCCACCGCACGCACCAGCGGAGTTTTCCGCTGCGGCACGGGGCCGATTGCCAGAACAAATTTTGAGTTTTTACACCCAAACCGCAAGCGATGCCCACAGCGATGCGCCTGGTGGACGACGACCGCTGCTACGCGCAGTCTTTTCGCGATTGAAGCCGGCGTACCTTCGCCGGATGCTGCGTACCTCGCCCGGCCGCACTTTCTCTGAGTTCCTGATCCTGCTGCTGGTAGCGGGTTACTTCCTCTGCTTTGGCCTTGTCCCCTACATCGGTGGAGATCAGCTTGGGCTGGTCGGAGCCGATGAGCCTCGCTACGCCCAGATCGCGCGCGAGATGCTCGAGGCGCACTCCGAAGACTGCCATGAGGTGCACGCGCGGGTCATTCCGAACTCGCTGCGCCCCAGCAAGCTCCACGCCAGCTACGTCTGCCTCGTTGGCGGAACGATTACACCGATCCTCTACGGCAAGCCGTGGCTGGAGAAGCCTGCGCTCTACTACTGGCGCGCGATGGGCTTCTTCAAGGAGTTTGGTGTCTCCGACTGGTCGGCCCGCTTGCCGTCGACCTCTGTCGCAGCCGGTCTGCTCATCCTCGCCTTCCTGCATCTCCGACGATTCCGACCCGGAGGCCACCTCGACGCCGCGCTCATCATGGCCTCCGCCGTCGCCATTGTGGCTTTTGCGAGGGGCGCGTCTACGGACATGCAGTTAGCTGCACCGTTCTGTATAGGAATGCTCGGTTGGTACGCATGGTACGAAACCGGGCGAAAATTCTGGCTCTTCGATCTTTACTTCTTCAGCGCGTTTGCCACGCTGGCGAAGGGCCCGGTCGCACCGTTCATGGCGCTGTGCATCATCTGCCTCTTCCTCGGCCTGCGGCGTGAGTGGTCGGCGCTGCGCCGCACCATCTGGATCCCCGGCATCCTGCTGTATCTGGCGATGGTGCTGCCCTGGTACATCGCGGTCCAACGACGCAACCCCAGCTTCTTCCGTGAGTTCTTCCTGCAGCACAATCTGGAACGCTACACGTCGAACCTGTACCAGCATCACCAGCCGTTCTACTACTATCTGGTCGTGCTGATCCTCGGCCTGATGCCCTGGACCGCGCTCTCGTTCCGCGCTCTCGCCGACAGCTTCTCGAACTCGATCACCGAGTGGAAGGTGCGCAACAACCCGAAGCGCTACGTCGGCCACGTCCGCGCAGGCGATGCCTTCCCCGAGTTCCTGGTCCTCTGGGCGCTCTTCCCCATCGTCTTCTTCTCGTTCTCCGGCTCCAAGCTTCCGGGTTACGTGCTGCCGGCCATCCCGCCGCTGGCGATTCTTACGGGCGATTACCTCTTCCGCATCCGGCGTATTGGCATCCCGGACTGGCTGCTGCACATGCACGCTGCGTTCACGAGCATCCTGACGTTCGTCATCCTGCTCTGCCCGCAGTACATGATCTACCAGCGCATCGTGCCGCAGCCCCGCTACCTGGTCACGGCGCTCGCCGGAGCCCTCTGCGCGTACTCGCTGATCGTGATCGTGACCAAGCGCTACGGTGTGGCCCGCCTGCGCACCGTCACGCTGATCCCGCTGGCACTGCTGCTCTTCTTCCTGCTGTTTGTAAACGGCCGCCTGCTCGACCTGAACTACTCTGCCCGCCCGCTGGCGCAGCAGATCGCCGCGGCCGCACCCAACGAAACCCTCGTTGCGATCCCGGACGTAAGCGGCGCCACCGACGTTGAGCACAAAGATCCTGCGATGATGCCCTTCGGCGTACATCGCGACATCTTCTACGGCCTGGCGTTCTACCGTAATCAGCCCATCATCAGCTACTCGCAGAACGGTATCCCGACGGAGTCGCACGTTCTTGTGCTGCCACTGCGCGAAGTCGTGAACCTGCCCCAGTTGCTGCCGGACCGCGTGTATCAGCCGCTCTTCGTCTTCGAGACGCGGGGGCTGGCTGTGTACCGTGTCTATGCGGCCAACTAGCCTGCGATGCGTCGCCCGTAGATACTGCTAAGACGCATGCCTGAAGCTTCTCAACTCGAAATCCTGGACGTTCGCAGTTTCTCCGGCCCGCAGCTTGCCCCGCTGCTGCGCGATGAAGCCGCACGCTGGCAACGACGCCTGCGCTGGGATTACGTGCAGGCCATCAACCTGCTGCTCGAGTATCTGGACGGCCGCGTGCTACCCGGCTTAGTGGCGCTCCGCAAAGATAACAAGCAACTGCTCGGCTACTGCTTCTGCGTCTACGAAGGCAGCAAGGCCGTGATCGGCGACATCTACGCCTTCGGCGAGAGCGAGGCACGGAACAACCCCGTCTGCGAGACGCTGCTCGAACACATGCTGGAGATGCTGCAGAACACGCCGGGAATCGACCGCATCGAGTCCCAACTGCTGATGTTCCCGGCAGGTTCGTTCCCGCAGCAGTTCCCTGCGCGCGGCTTCCGGTCGTTCCCTCGCCTCTTCCTGCTCGCAGAGCTCAACGCGCCGGAGTTGCTGAAGCCTGCGCCACCGCTGAAGCTCTCCTCTGCGCTGCGACTCGACTCCTGGAAGCCGGAGTTCCAGAAGCAGGCTGCCGAGTTGATCCACCGCGCCTACATCGGGCACGAAGACTCGCAGATCAACGACCAGTACCAGAGCGTCTCTGGCGCAGAGCGTTTTCTGCACAACATCATCCGCTTCCCCGGCTGCGGAAACTTCGACGCGGAAAACTCGCTGGTGCTGCACGACCGCCACACGGGCACGCCGCAGGCGATCCTGCTGTGTTCGCGGATACGCTTTGACACCGCCCACATCACGCAACTTTGCGTCACGCCCTCGCTGCGCGGCTTCGGACTCGGCCATCTGCTGCTGACCCACTGCGCGCAGAACCTCCGTGAGCGCGGCCTCACCCACGCCTCACTGACCGTTACTGAAAGCAACGTAAAGGCGCGCAAGCTGTATGAAAAGCTTGGCTTTGGAATGGTCGAGAGATTCGAAGCGCAGACGTGGAACGCGGAGCAGAGACATTAGGCAGGCGAGACATTAGACAAAAAGAAGACATTAGACCGTAGAGAAAAACCTCATGGAGCGGTTCTTTTCTACGGTCTAATGTCTCCTGGTCTAATGTCTCGCCTGCTCTGTCACTACTCCACGTGGTAGTTCGGGGCTTCGCGCGTGATCACCACATCGTGCACATGCGACTCGCGAAGGCCAGCGCCGGAGATGCGGATGAACCGGGCGTTCTTCTGCAGCTCTTCGATCGTGTTGCAGCCGAGGTAGCCCATGCCTGAGCGCAGGCCGCCGACAAGCTGATAGATCATCGCTTCCAACGGTCCGCGATGCGGGACACGGCCTTCAATGCCTTCGGGAACGAACTTCGCGAGGCGGTTGCCGCCCGGAGGCCCTTCCTTCGCCGTGAGCGAAACACGCTCGCCGGTCTGCATATCGTCCTTGCCCTGAAAGTAACGTTCGCCAGAACCCTGCGCCATCGCGCTGAGCGAGCCCATACCGCGATAGGCCTTGAACGAACGGCCCTGGTACAGGATCGTTTCGCCCGGCGACTCATCCACACCCGCAAAGAGCGAACCCATCATGCAGACGCTCGCGCCCGCGGCAATTGCCTTGGTCACGTCGCCCGAGTACTTGATGCCGCCGTCAGCGATGATCGCCACGCCGTGCTTGGAAGCAGCCTTGTAGGCTTCGGCAATCGCCGTCACCTGGGGCATGCCAGCGCCTGTGACCATGCGCGTTGTGCAGATGGAACCGGGGCCGATGCCGACCTTGATCGCATCCGCACCCGCATCGATCAGCGCCATCGTTCCGTCGTAGGTCGCGACGTTGCCCGCCAGCAGGTCAACGTTCGGGAAGGCCTTCTTCACTTCACGCACAGCTTCGAGCACACGCGAAGAGTGTCCATGCGCCGAGTCAATCGCCAGAGCGTCGACGCGTGCCTCTACGAGGGCCGCAGCACGCTCGAGGAAGTCGCCCGTCGCACCGATAGCCCCGGCAACACGCAGACGGCCCTGCGCGTCCTTCGACGCATTCGGGTACTTCAGCTTCTTCTGAATGTCCTTGACCGTGATCAGGCCCTTGAGTTCGTACGCGTCGTTGACGACGAGCAGCTTCTCAACGCGGTGCTGATGCAGAATGTCTTCGGCCTGCTCCAGCGTCGTTCCAACCGGCACGGTGATTAGGTTTTCCTTCGTCATGACGTCGGCGATAGGAATGTCCGTGCGCGAAACGAAGCGGAGATCGCGATTGGTCAGGATGCCGACAAGCTTGCCGGACTTCGTGACCGGAACGCCCGAGATCTTGTAGCGGCGCATCATCTCGAGCGCGGCCGAGATAAGCTGCTCCGGCTCGATGGTGATCGGGTCGACGATCATGCCCGACTCCGAGCGCTTGACCTTGTCGATCTCAATCGCCTGCTGCTCAATCGTGAGGTTGCGATGTACCACACCCATGCCGCCCTGCTGCGCGATTGCGATCGCCAGGCGCGACTCGGTGACGGTGTCCATAGCTGCGGACATCAAAGGAGTTGTGAGGGTAATGTTCTTTGTGAGCTTCGCCTGCGTGCTCACCTGCGTCGGCACTACATCGGAATAAGCCGGTACCAGGAGGACATCGTCAAACGTAAGAGCTTCAACCACTGGAAATTCGATCATGATTGAAAGTTGATTCTAGGCCTAGACCTGCCGCTTAGCAAACGCTCTGCTCGTGTATCGTGCATCTGAAGCCAAACAATTCAACCGACGTTCATTCTGAACCATTCCGAGAGAGCTGCTCATGAAGACCATGTTGCTTGCGGCTGCCGCCGCCGTCACCACCGTCGCCCTGCCTGCCCAGACGGCCATCAAGTACCAGACGCCGCCCGCGCCGATCGAAAAGCTGGTCAGCGCCAAGCCCCTTCCGGTCGCCTCCACCTCTCCCGACCGCAAACTCCTGCTCATCGAGCAGCCAGCCACCTTCCCGACCATCGCCGAGGTCGCCGAACCGCGCCTGCGACTCGCCGGTCTGCGCTTCAACCCCGACTCCGCCAGCCCCTCGGTCGACAGCTACGTCGTCGGACTCAGCTTTCAACCGCTCGACGGCGGCCCCGCACGCAAAATCAGCGGTTTGCCCACGCCGCTGAAGGTCAGCGACATCCTCTGGGCACCGGACAGCCGCCACATAGCCATCGTTCAACGCAATGAAAAGTCCGCAAGAAGCGCCGCCGGGCTGAAGCTCTGGGTGATCGACGTCACCACCGCGGCCGCTCGTCCGCTGGCTCCGGCGATGCGCCTGAACAATGTGCTCGACAGCACACCGTGCGAGTGGCTGCCGACCAGCGCGGCGCTCGCCTGCAAGATCGTCCCCCTCGAACGCGGCCCCGCCCCCAAGCTAAGCGAAGTCCCCACCGGCCCGCACGTCAGCGAAAACCTCGGCAAGGCCACCCCCGCGCCGACGTACGAAGACATGCTCTCGACGCCGGACGACGAAGACCAATTTGCGTACTACGCGACCGCGCAACTCGCCATCATTCCGCTCACCGGCGCGGCGCATGCCTTGCCCATCAAAGGCATCCTCGACCAGCTTGCTATCTCTCCCGACGGCCGCTTCGCGCTGACCAGTATCGTGCACCGCCCGTTCAGCTACACCGTGCCGTATGAGCGCTTTCCGCTGCTCACCGAGGTCGTCACGCTGAAGACCGGCACGGTCACCAAACTCAACGACCGCCCCGTGATCGACAATCTTCCGATCGTCCGCGACACCGTTGCGCCCGGCCCGCGTGGCTATGAGTGGCGCGCCGACGCCCCCGCCACCATCGTCTTCACCGAAGCCGCCGACGGCGGCGATCCCCGCACCAAAGCCGAGATTCGTGATCGCGTAAAGATGCTCGCAGCACCCTTCACCGGCGAAGCCACGACGCTGCTCGAACTGCCGATGCGCCCCGCAGGTTACCGAGGCGGATCGATCCGCTGGGGCAACGATCACTATGCGGTCGTCTCCGTCAGCCGCTGGGCCGACCGCAAGACCGCGCTGCTGAGCTTCGACCCGTCTTCCACCGGACCGGCGAAGCTGCACACGCTGTACGAAGGCTCCTCGCAGGACCGCTACCACTCGCCGGGTGCGCCGATGCTGGTGCCGAACGCCGCGGGTAAGCGCGTGCTGGCATTCACGCCGGACGGCTCCGCACTCTACTTCGTCTCGCAGGGAGCCACCCCAAAGGGTGACCAGCCGTTCGTCGCCACCCTGCCCCTTAACGGCGGCGAGGAAACGATCCTCACACGCTCGGCCGATCCGTTCTACACCGAGCCCATCACTCTGCTCGGCGGCGACCGCCTGCTCGTTCGCCGGGAGTCGCAGAACGATCCCCCGAATTACTTCGTCACCAACCTGCGCGGACGCGTTGCTCCCATCGCCGTCACGCACTTCCCATCGCCGTACGAAGGCATCGCGCTGCCCACCCGGCAACTGCTCCGCTACAAGCGCAGCGACGGCGTCGACCTGAACGCGGTGCTGTGGACGCCGGCAGGCTACGACAAGAGCCAGGGACCGCTGCCGACGCTCATGGAAGCCTATCCGGCCGAGTTCAAGACCCGCGCGGCCGCCTCGCAGACCTCCGGCTCGACCAACCGCTTCCCGACCTTCGGCTGGGGCTCGCCCGTCTTCTTCACCCAGACCGGCTATGCCGTGCTGCAGAACACCTCGATCCCGATCATCGGCGAAGGCAAGGAGCATCCCAACGACACCTACGTCGAGCAGCTCGTCGCCAGCGCCAAGGCCGCGATCGACTACGCCAGTTCGCTGGGCGTCGTCGACCGTACCCGCGTCGGTGTGATGGGCCACAGCTACGGCGCCTTCATGACAGCCAACCTGCTGGCGCACTCCGACCTCTTCCGCGCAGGCATCGCACGCTCGGGAGCCTACAACCGCTCGCTGACCCCGTATGGCTTTCAGAACGAAGACCGCACCTACTGGCAGGCCCCGAAGGTCTACTACGAAATGTCGCCGTTCTCTTACGCGGACAAGATCAAGACGCCGATCCTGCTCATCCACGGCGAAGCAGACGACAACACCGGCACCTTTCCCATACAGAGCGAGCGTTTCTACGCTGCCCTGAAGGGCCAGGGAGCCACGGTGCGCCTCGTCTTCCTGCCGCTGGAACCGCACCACTACGGGGCCAAAGAAAGTGTCGACCACATGCTGTGGGAGATGAGCCGCTGGCTGGATACATACGTCAAGCCCAAGGAGCCTGTCACCGCAGCGAAGTAAAGCACCGTTAAGGGCAAGGGCGTAGAGCTTTCTGCTCTACGCCCTTTGCCATTCTCCTCAAGCTGTTAGAAAAGCTTGAAATCCCCCGCCGACCGGCCTACACTGGATGGAGCAGACGATTCCGTTCTGCCATTCAGCAGCCGTGAGCGTACCGGCAGATGGCGAACAGGGGTGGGCGAGAGCCCACTTTTTCTTTTGCCCTAAACACGCAGCCAAACTTCGGCCGCCTAACCGCATCACAACCCGAGTCACTCTGTATGGCACTTCCGCTCGAAACAATTCGCGCCACCGCCGAACGCGTCGCCACGTCGCACGGCCTCGATGTCGTTGAGGTCGAGTTCGCGGGCGGCGGCAAGCATCGCACACTCCGCGTCTTTCTGGAAAAAGACGAAGCCGGTCGCGCCACCCTGCGCGCACAGGCCGAAGACCCCGAACAGGCTGCGCTTCTGCCCAAGGGCATTCCGCTGGAGGCGCTCTCAGGCGTCACCCACGAGGACTGCGCCGCCTTCGCTACCGACTTCGGCACGGTGCTCGACGTCGAAGAGCTCATCCCCGGCACGACCGAGTACACGCTCGAAGTCAGCTCCCCGGGTCTGGAACGCAAGCTGCTCAAGCCCGCTGACTGGACCCGCTTTACCGGCCAGATTGTGAAGCTGCAGACGTTCACCCCGGTCGAAAGCAATCGCCACTTCACAGGCCGCCTGACGGCCTTCGAGGGCACCAACATTACGCTCGACCTTGCCGCCGTGAAGCAAAAAGGCAAGGCAAAGAAAACGCTCACCGCGCAGACGGTCACCATCGATCTGCCCAACGTCGAAAAGGCGCATCTGGTCGCCGAAATCTAATGAAAGGCAGACATCGACGAGGAGATAGTAGGCAGAACAAAGCAGCAACACTCGCCTTTCTCTAATATCTCTCCGGCCGAATGTCTAATGTCTCGCACTATGGCAAGCCCTCTTTATCAGTCCATCGAAGTTCTCTCGCGCGAAAAAGGCATCGACCCTCAGATCATCGTTACTGCGGTTGAAGATGCGATTGCGCTGGCAACACGCAAGTTCTACAAAACGACGGAAAATATGCGCGGCGAGTTCGACCGCGAAACCGGCGACATCCGCGCCTACGTCTACAAGACTGTCGTCGAGACACCCGAAGAAGTCGAAGACGCCGACAACCAGCTCACCCTGGAGCAGGCCCGCGAGATCGCGCCCGAAGTCGAAGTCGGCGGCGAACTTCGCTTCTACAAGGACACCTCCCCGCTCGGCCGCATCGCCGCGCAGATGGCCAAGCAGGTCATCTTCCAGAAGGTGCGCGAAGCTGAGCGCGACACAGTGTTCCTTGAGTACGGCGACAAGGCTGGCGAGATTCTGAATGCCACCGTCAAGCGCCTCGAGCCGATGGACGTCATCTTCGATCTCGGCAAGGCGGAGGCCCGCATGCCCAAGCGCGAGCAGTCGCGCCTGGAGCAGTTCGCCATCGGCGAGCGCGTTCGCGTCGTTCTGCTGCGTGTGGACCGCGCTGCAAAGGGCCCGCAGGTCATCGTCTCCCGCGCCGCTCCGGCGCTGGTGCAGAGCCTCTTCCAGTCCGAAGTGCCGGAAATCTACGACGGCACCGTACAGGTCCGTGCCATCGCCCGCGAAGCTGGCGAGCGCACCAAGATCGCCGTCCAGAGCCGCGACAAGGACGTCGACCCGGTCGGCGCCTGCGTCGGCATGAAGGGTATGCGCGTGCAGTCGATCATCCGCGAACTGCGCGGCGAAAAGATCGACATCATCGAGTACTCGGACGAGATCACGACCTTTGCCGAGAAGGCACTGCAGCCCGCGAAGGTTTCGCGCGTTTCAATCACCGATCTGGCGGAAAAGCAGCTTGAAGTGATCGTGGACGACACGCAGCTCTCGCTGGCGATCGGCAAGAAGGGCCAGAACGTCCGTCTCGCAGCCAAGCTGCTGAGCTGGAAGATCGACATCAAGAGCGAAGAAGAGAAGCGTCAGGAAGTCGAGCAGCAGATGCAGGCCATGAGCGGCGGTCCGTCGACGCCGATCGAACAGGTGACCGAGCTCGAGCACGGCATCATGGAGAAGCTCATCGCCGCTGGCATCACGACCGTGGAGTCCGTTGCGGACATGACCGAAGAAGAGCTCGGAGAAGTCCCGGGTATCGGCGAAAAGTCGGTCGAGAAGATCGCGACCGCTGTCCGCCACTACTTCGGCCAGTACGCAGAAGGCGAAGCTCGCCCCGTGCCGGTTCCTGCCGAGCCGACCCTCGAAGCAGGCGAAGAAGCCATCGCCGCCGCGCCCGCATCCAACGTGGGTGAGGACGAGGAGCATTCCATGAGCAAGACGCCTGAAGAGATCCTGGCTGCGGAAGGCGCAGCCGCCGGATCGGTGGAAGAAGTCGACAACCTTTCCACCGAAGAGATTGCCGATGCCGAAGATGAACTTTCGCGCTTCGATGCCAATGATTCAGCCGACGAGCGCGAAGCGCGAATCGAGCTCGACAACGACACGGTCGATCAACTCGTTGATGACGCGCAGGAGTTCTCCAGCGAAAACGTCGACAACGACGGCCCCAACCGTGATTAGTTCCACCAATTCGCGGGCGATTCGCACTTTCGAATCGCCCGCAAAAACATGCACTAACAAATTTGCAACGTTCGCGCGATAATCTAAAGAGGCGGGCGTTGTTTGTTACCAACGCCAACCCAAACTCTTCAACGACAAGGTTTCTTATGACCAGCTAGCGCCGAAGAGTCGGCCTGCGGTGACCCGCCAGGCCAAACAAGGACTGAATGAGCAAAGTTCGCATCAACGATCTGGCCCGTGAGCTTGAAGTCAAGAGCAAGTCGATTCTCGACGCCTTGACCGCCGTGGGCGTTACAGAAAAGAAGACCCACTCCTCTTCCATCGAAGAGGATGAAGCCGAGAAGGTTCGCACCCACCTTACCCGTGGATCGCGTCCTGCCGCCAAACCCGCCGCTCCGACGACGGAAAGAGGCTTCAATCTGGCGAACGTTTCCAAGCCCGGTGACGCCCTGAAGGCGATTCTGGAGCGCAAACAGGCAGCCGAAGCAGCAAAGCATGCACCTCCGCCGCGTCCTGCTGTCGCCGTTGCGCCTCCTGCACCACGTCCCGCAGTGGCTGCGCCTCCGGTGGCTCGCCCCGTTGTGGCCGTAGCTCCCCCGGCAACGCCCGTAGTGGTGAAGGCCGCTGCAGCTCCCATCGCAGCGCCGGTTGCGCCCCCTGCCGTGGTTGCTGCTCCGCCAGCACCGCCCGCAGTGGTTGCCGCACCTCCGGCTCCGGCACCCGTCGTGGCAGCTCCCGCGCCTGTAGCGTCTGCTCCGGCAACGCCCGCAGCGCCAGGTGCCCCGGCACGCCGCATCATTCTTCCGCAGCAGCGCTCGGCTGGCCCGAACATCGTGGCACCGCCCCCTGCTCCCGGCGCAAAGTACGGCATTCCGCGTCCCGCAGTGGCAGCCGCTCCGCCGGCAGCACCTGTCGTGGTGAAGCCCGCTGCAGCTCCGGTAGCACCCGTTGCGGCAGCGGTTCCCGCAGCTGCTCCTGTCGCTACTCCCGCAGCCCCTGCGGTGGAAGCTCCTGCGGCTCCGGCAGCGCCCGTCGTTCCGGCAGCTCCCGTCCGTCGCGTCATTATGCCGCAGACCGGTCCCCGTCCTACCTACACGGCAGCTCCCGGAGCTGCTGCAGCGGTGCGTCGCCCGATCTTCGAGCGTCCGCGTCCGCAGGCAGGCGGCCCTGGCGCTGGCAACTTCGCTCCCGGTCAGCGTCCTCCGCTGGCTCCCGGCGCACGTCGTCCGATGCATCCGACGCGTTCGTTCCCGGGTGGTCCCGGTGGCCCTGGCGGCCCCGGTGGTCGTCCTGGCTTCCCGCCGCGCCCCGGCTTCGGCAACCGTCCCGGATTCGGCCCACGCCCTGGCGTTGGCCCCGGTGGCCTGCTGCCCCCGGCCGATGCGGGTCCGGCACCAGGAGCACGTCCTGGCCGTCCAGCACAGCGTGGTCGCGGTGGCGCACCTCGCTACGAAAAGAACAAGGAAGTCGCTCTCAAGGGCTATCAGCCGCGCTTCGGTGCAGCTCAGATTCCCATGGGCGAAATGCCCATCACCAAGCAGATCACGGTGACCGAAGGCATCTCGGTGAAGGACCTGGCCGAGAAGCTCGACATTCGCGGTAAGGACCTGATCGCCACGCTCCTCATGCGCGGCGTCATGGTCACGGTGAACCAGTCGCTCGACGGCGAGTTGGTCAAGGACGTTGCGCGCCAGTTCGGCGCGGGCGCCACGGTCATCTCGGTCGAAGAGCAGATGGAGAACGAAGCTCTCGAGACGCTCATCGAGAACACCGAAGGCCTTATCGAAATCACGCGCGCCCCGGTCGTCACGATCATGGGACACGTCGATCACGGTAAGACCTCGCTGCTCGACGCGATTCGCTCGACGGACGTGGCAGCTGGTGAAGCCGGCGGCATCACGCAGCACATCGGTGCGTACAAGGTGCACGTCACCAAGCCCGATTCGCCTGCGTTCGGCCGTGAGATCGTCTTCCTCGATACCCCGGGTCACGAAGCGTTTACCCGTATGCGTGCTCGTGGTGCGAAGATCACCGACATCGTCGTTGTGGTCGTCGCTGCCGATGACGGCGTGATGCCCCAGACGCTCGAAGCTATCGATCACGCGCGCGCCGCCAAGGTGCCGATGATTGTGGCCGTGAACAAGATCGATAAGCCGGAAGCAGACCCCTCCAAGGTGATGCAGCAGCTTGCCGCTCGCGGCGTCCAGGCAACCAGCATGGGCGGCGACATCGAGTTCGTCGAAGTTTCGGCAAAGAAGCGCCTGAACCTCGATGGCCTGGAGGAGATGATCTGCCTCGTTGCCGATACGAACGAGCAGAAGGCCACGCCGGACCGCCCCGCGGTCGGTACGGTCATCGAAGCCAAGCTCGATCGTGGTCGCGGCGCAGTCGCTTCCATCCTCGTGCAGAACGGTACGCTCAAGTCGGGTGACAGCTTCATCGTCGGCAACACGTTCGGCAAGATCCGCGCGATGTTTGACGATCGTGGACGTCCCATCAGTGAAGCCGGTCCTTCGACCCCGGTCGAAATCCTCGGCCTCGAGTCGATTCCGGACGCTGGCGATACGTTCCTCGTCATGGCCGATCGTGACCGTGCGAAGGAAATCGCCAAGTACCGCAGCATGAAGGAACGCGAAGCGATGCTCGCCAAGAGCTCGCGAGTCTCCCTCGAAGGCCTTGCCGAACAGATCAAGCAGGCTGGCGTCAAGGACCTCAACCTCATCCTCAAGGGCGACGTGCAGGGCTCGGTGGAAGTACTCGCCGACAGCCTCAGCCGCATGTCCACCGAGAAGGTGCGCGTCAAGGTGCTGCACTCCGGCGTCGGTGCCATCACCGAGTCCGATGTGCTGCTCGCGACGGCGTCGAATGCCATCATCATTGGCTTCAACGTTCGCCCGGAGCGCAAGGCACAGGACCTCGCCGATCAGGAAAAGGTCGAAATTCGTCTGCACTCGATCATCTACGAGTTGCAGGACGAGATGACCAAGGCCATGCTCGGCTTGCTCGATGCGGTCTACAAGGAGAACTACGAAGGCCGCGCTGAAGTGCTCAACGTCTTCAAGATCACGAAGGTTGGTCAGATCGCCGGTTCTATCGTCCGCGACGGCCTCATCAAGCGCGACATGGGCGTACGCGTCCTGCGCGGTGGCGAGGAAGTCTGGAAGGGCAAGTTCGCCTCACTCAAGCGCTTCAAGGACGACGTCTCAGAAGTCCGCTCGGGTGTGGAGTGCGGTATCGATCTCGCTGGCTTCAAGGAGATCAAGGTCGGCGACATCATCGAGGCGTACACCACCGAGAAGATGGCTGCCGAGCTTGGACAGAACGTTGCCGAACTCAAGAAGCAGCAGATGGCCGAACTCGCCAAGGCGAAGGAAGCCGAGAACGAAGCAAAGGCAGCAGCGAACGTATAGTTCACTTCCCTGCTCCAAACGTAAAAGGCCGCGACTCATGTCGCGGCCTTTTACGTTTGGCTAGAGTTACCAGCACATGAAAAAATAACAGACGCCTAAACCGCAGCATCCGGCTACTATAGCCGTAAGTTTTCAGGAGGCCATGTTGCGCATTTTACGTCTCGCTATTCTTACTACGCTGAGTATTGCTCTTGCAGCCAAAGCTCAGGACGCGACACAAACCCCGTTGCGTTTCCTATCGGACCAACCTCTCCCCTTGACGATCACAAACGGCAGCATTCAACCCTTCGGAGATACCTCACAAATTCTTGCAGAAGCAACAGCTCCTAAAGGAAGTGACATTTCTTCAGCTGAGTTCTACCTAGTTCAGTACCATGGCGATCAGGTGCTGGGCGGTGAGGGTTGGGTAGAGTCTAGCCCCACTTTTATTAGTCATCAGACAAAGCTCGCATTTCACAATGGAGACTCCGCCTTCCTCATCGTAGTGAGTGTGAAGACACCAAATCGCACATTCGCTCTATCCAAAAGTGATCTTGGAACGTACATCGCACACACCATTCATGGCGAGATAGCAGAGCAGCCAGCGGTGCTGATTTCAAATGTGTACTCTCCCAATCCGACACAGAGCTTAAGGCACAAGTAATTTCTGTTCGGATGCACTCAACAATGCGAAGGGCGCTTCTGAAGTTCAGGGATATCTTCCTTCAACTGCAACGCCTCGACGCAGAGCTATGGGTTCACATGCAAGGGAAACACCCCATCCCAGCCATCGCCTGAAACAAATTAGTATCTCCTTCCTGCCTTTACATTCAGTATTACTGACAGAAAAAACGAAAACGCCGCGATTGCTCGCAGCGTTTTCGTTTATATCTTCGACAACAACTAGCGCACATCGCCAGCGATATCAGGATCAGCCGGAATCTTCTCCAGCAGCGCATGGTGCACGACACCACCCAGAACGCCGCCAAGGATCGGGGCCACCCAGAACAGCCACAACTGGCTAAGTGCCCAGCCGCCAGCGAAGATCGCAACGCCGGTGCTGCGAGCGGGGTTCACTGAGGTGTTCGTGACCGGGATGCTGATCAGGTGGATCAGCGTCAACCCCAGGCCGATCGCGATCGGAGCAAAGCCCTTCGGGGCGCGGTCATGGGTTGCACCGAGAATAATGACGAGGAAGGCGAAGGTCATAACGACCTCGCACACAAAACCAGCCATCATCGAATAGTGATCCGGCGAGTGAGCGCCGTAGCCGTTCGACGCAAAGCCTGCATGAACGTCGAAGCCAGCCTTTCCGCTCGCGATCACATACAGAATCGCTGCGCCAGCCGTTCCGCCAAGCACCTGAGCGACAACGTACGCGGGAACGTCCTTCCACTGAAAGCGGTTCGCCGACGCCAGGCCAAAAGTGACGGCCGGGTTCAGGTGGCATCCCGAGATATGTCCGATGGCATACGCCATCGTGAGCACGGTCAAACCAAACGCCAGCGCCACGCCAACAAACCCAATCCCAAGCTGGGGATACGCCGCCGCCAGCACAGCGCTCCCGCAGCCACCGAGCACGAGCCAGCCCGTACCCAAAAACTCTGCAAATAATTTCTTTCCCATGGCAATCGCCCTTCTTACAAAAATAGAAATGCGCGCTTCGCCCAGGAGTAGGACAAGACGCGCTTCTGATGTTGGCCCGAGAACTAGCTGGGACAATACACTCTCGGCCCACGAATTGATATCAAAATATCAACCCCAAAGATGCGTTCGGTCAGGGAGTACCATGCAGTCAGGAGCCTTTTTACCTTGCCACTTTCCCGCCGCGACTGTCTGACCTGCATTGCCCGCGGCCCGGATTGCTTCTGCCATCTGCCCACCGAAGCTCTGCGCGATCTACAGACGCTTGGCCGCGTGGTCAGGCTTAGCCGTGGCCAGCAGTTGCTGCACGAAGGCGACCCTGCCGACCAGGTCTACATGGTCTGCGAAGGCCACCTGAAGCTCTACGCCTCCTCTCCTGACGGCAAAGTGCTGCTGCTACGCATGGCACAACCCGGCGACGTACTCGGGCTGGCCTCTGCCCTGCGCAACACCCGGCAAAAGCTTACCGTCGAAGCGCTCGACCAGTGCGAAGTGAAGTCTGTACGCCGCAACGACTTTCTGCGCTTTGCCGAGCGATATCGCGAGGTCGGCCAGAACACAGCCACCGCCGCGGCGAAGGAGTACGAGACCGCGCTCGTCAGCGCACGACGACTGGCGCTCTCCGGCTCGGCAGCCGCAAAACTCGCGAGCCTGCTGGTCGAGCTTGCAGAGCTGAACCTCGGAGCCGAGAAGCAAAAGAGTGTGGAGATTCCCATGCCGCTCACGCACGAGGAGCTTGGCTCCATGTGCGGCATCTCTCGCGAGACGGTTACGCGAACCCTGACGAAGTTTGCAGCCGCAGGTCTCGTCGAACAGGCTGTCGGTCGCATCGTCGTAAAAGACCTCGCTGGTCTTGAAGCCGAATTCAACTAAAACAAAAAGATCTCAGAGAGAATCGAGGGCGCGATCTCGCATCGCGCCCTCGATCTTCGTTAGGAAGCAACGAAGCGAGGATCAGGCTGCGGGGCAACCTCGTAGTCATACGCTTCGTGCTCGATGATTGGAACCACGGCGAAGTTCTCTGTCGGCGGCGGCGAAGTGACCGTCCACTCCAGGCCATACGCTCCCCACGGATTGTTGCCAGCGATCGGCCCCCGGTAGTACGACCAGCCGAGATAGATCATCGTCAGCAGATAGCCGCCCCCCATCACCGTTGCACCAGCGGTCGAGAACACATTCAGCGCCTGCCACTCCGGCGGATACATCGCATAGCGGCGCGGCATCCCCATGTAGCCCAGGATGAACTGCGGGCCGAAGGTGAAGAAGAAGCCGACGAAGATCGTCACCGCCGCGACCTTCGCGGGCAGTTCCGGATACATACGCCCGGTGATCTTGGGCCACCAAAAATGGAGCCCCCCGAGGTAACCCATGATCACCGAGCCGACCATCACGAAATGGAAGTGCGCCACCACGAAGTACGTCTCAGTGAGGTGGACATCCATACCCAGCGAGCCAAGGAAGACGCCCGTGCAGCCACCGATCACAAACAGACCGAGGAAGCACATGGCATAAATCATTGGCGCGGTGAACGTGATGGAACCCTTATAAAGCGTTGCGGTCCAGTTAAAAACCTTGATCGCCGACGGCACGGCAACCAGCATCGTCAGCAACGAAAACACTAGCGCCGAATACTGACTGACGCCCATGATGAACATGTGGTGCTCCCACACGAAGAAGCCGAACAAGCAGATGGCCACCGACGAGAACGCCACCGCGGTATAGCCAAAGATCCGCTTGCGCGTGAAGCACGCAATGATCTCCGACATCACACCCATCGACGGCAGCAGCATCACGTACACCGCCGGGTGCGAGTAGAACCAGAAGAGATGCTGAAACAGCAGCGGATCGCCACCCATCTTCGGGTCGAAGATACCGATGCCGATCAGACGCTCAAGCGCCACCAGCACGATCGCAATCGCCACAACCGGCGTGCCCAGCACCATGATGATCGACGCCGAGTAATTCGCCCAGCAGAAGAGCGGCATCCGGAACCACGTCATACCCGGCGCGCGCATACGGTGGATCGTCACGATAAAGTTCAGGCCGGTAAAGATCGACGAGAAGCCAGCAACAAATGCCGCGAGGCCCGCAGAGATCACGTTCGTGTTGATGAACTTCGTGCTCAGCGGCGCGGTGAACGTCCAGCCCGTATCCACGCCGCCCATGATCACGGTGTACAGAAGGATCAAGCCAGCGGTGAGGAAGCAGTACCAACTCAGCAGGTTGATGCGCGGGAACGCAAGGTCTCGCGCGCCCAGCATCAGCGGTAGAAGGAAGTTACCCAGCACCGCAGGGACAGCAGGGATGAGCACGAAAAAGATCATCACCACGCCATGCATGGTGAAGACCTTGTTGTACGTATCCATCGACATCAGGTCTGCGTTGGGAGTCAGCAGTTCCAGCCGAAGAAAGAACGCCAGCAGTCCGCCGACCACGAAGAAGAACGTGACGCCCATCAGGTAGAGCAACGCGATACGCTTGTGATCCTGCGTCAGAAGCCAGCTTTTGATGCCGCGCGACGCGTTCAGATAATTATGTTCAGGCAGACGATCAAGAGGCTGTTGGACGGGGGCTATCGCAGCTGTACTCACAGAGACACACTCCTTGCATACGCACCGAAGGCAGGCAGCACCGCAGACGCCAGCGCCTGCATGGCCTGCTCAGCCACCGCGAGCACGATCATCGGCGGGCAGGCTTCCGACGTTCCATACCCGGGGCAAGGCGCGTCCTTCGGACACACCACAGCCTTGCGCAGAGCGTTGGGGCAGCCAGGGCAGGAGTTCTTGCAAGCGGACTTTTTCTGCAGGATGGTAAACATCGTTCTTTCCTCGATTGTTCTGAGGATCGCGCCGTTTGCATTCCTGCGCGGTGACGGCCATCACACGCTTTGTCACGGTTATGTCAGCGAGGCAAAAACGCGAGATACTGAGCAGGCTATGGATTTGAATGCTCTGCAGGCTGCGCTCAGGGAACAGAAGCTCGATGGCTGGCTGTTCTACGATCACCACCACCGCGACCCCATCGCCTACCGCATCCTCGGGCTCGACGAAAAGAGCTTCGTCTCGCGGCGCTGGTTCTACTTCGTGCCGGCCTACGGCGAGCCGAAGAAGCTCGTCCATCGCATCGAGTCGGGCAAGCTCGACGCGCTGCCCGGCATGAAGGAGCAGTACTCGTCCTGGCAGGAGCTTGAAGCGAAGCTTGCAGCCCTGCTTGGCGGCTCGCGTACCGTGGCGATGCAGTACTCGCCGCGCAACGCGATCATGTACGTCTCGATGGTCGACGCAGGCACGGTGGAACTCGTGCGCTCCTTCGGCAAGGACGTGCGCTCCTCCGCCGACCTCGTCAGCATCTTCGAAGCTGTCCTCAGCGAAGAGCAGATCGCCACCCACTACGTTGCACAACAAAAGCTCGATAGCATCCTGCAGGCGACATGGAAGCACATCGGCACCGAGGTTCGTGCGGGCCGCGCTATCGGTGAGATGGACGTCGTAAACCTTCTGCTTGCAGGCATGGAGCGCGAAGGCCTCTGGACCGACCATGGTCCCAACTGCTCGGCAGGGCCTAACTCTGCAGACTCGCACTATGAGCCGACCGCTGAAAGCTCGCGACAGATCCAGCGCGGAGACTTCGTCCTCATCGACGTCTGGGCCAAGCTCGCCAGCGACCCGAAATCGGTCTGGTACGACATCACCTGGACCGGCGTCGTCGACCGTGAACCCACCGAGCGCGAGCAGCTGATCTTCAGCACCGTGCGCGACGCGCGCGACGCCGCCATCAACGCCGTCGAGGCTGCGTACGCAGCAGGCACCGCCATCGCAGGCTGGCAGGCCGACGACGCGGCACGTAACGTCATCCGCAACGCTGGCTTCGGGGAGTGGTTCACGCATCGCACCGGCCACAACATCGCAGTGGAACTGCACGGCAACGGAGCACACCTCGACAACCTGGAGACGCACGACGAGCGTCTGCTGCTGCCCAACACCTGCTTCTCCGTCGAGCCCGGCATCTACTTCCCCGGCGAGTTCGGCGTACGCAGCGAGGTGAACATGATGACGCGCCCCGGCAAAGCCGAAGTCACCGGCCCTCGCCAGACAGAACTCGTCCGCATCTGATGCGGCTCAACTGCTAGAATCACACCGATGGCCACTGCGGATTCCAAACAGATCGCCCAGCGTATTCCCGGCGAGAAGTCTTCCCTTCCAACGCTCGCGTTGCTTGCCGGATGGATCGTACCCGGCGCCGGACACCTCGTGGTGGGCAAGCCCATCCGCGCGGCGCTGCTCTTCGTCTCCATCCTCGGCATGTTCCTCACGGGACTCGCGCTGGCGGGCAAGATCTACTCTCCCGGCACGGGCGACATTCTCGACATGCTCTGCTTCGCGGGACAGCTTGGCATGGGCCTGCTCTATGCGCTGGCCAAAGGCCTGGGCTGGGGCGCGACCTCTGCCATCAACACGATGGCCGACTACGGCAGCAAGTTCCTCGTCTGCGCTGGTCTGCTGAACCTGATCGCCGCCGTCGACGCCTACTCGCTGGCTAACGGAAGGAAGGCTTCGTAAACACATGCTGAGCCACTTCTCCGCTGTCCTGCTCTTCGCGCTCTTCACCTCGGTTGTCTTTGGCATCACACAACGTTCGCAGCCCAAGATGATGATCCGCTTCGGCGCTTACTGCTTTATCCTGTTTACCGGCGCGGTCATCCTCGGTAGCTGGATCATGTTCGCGATCAAACGCTAACTCGACTTCGAAGAAAAGCAAAGGGCATGGCTTCTGCCATGCCCTTCGTGCGTCTTCTTCAAAACGCCATGCTCTACGGAGTCGAGCTCGATGAGCCAAAGCTCGATCCAGAGCCAAAACTCGACCCTGATCCAAACGCAGAGCCCGTCGATCCTGTCGCCCCCGTAGATCCAGAGTCCCCTGTCAAACCAGAGCTACTGCCCAGCCCTGTCGCCGACTGCGAACTCATGCCGCCGCCCAGGATGCTGACCTTCTGCTTCAGCAGTTCAATGCGCGGGTCATACCAGAACTCCCACGTCTCGTAGGTGTCCTGCCCGTTCGGCGTCAGAATCGACGATCCGCTGCGCGACGTGCCGACACCGACGATGATGCCGCCCGTCCCGTCGCCAAACATACCTGTTCCCGAACTGCCCGATGCTCCACTGGCTCCAGTAGATCCCGTCGAGCCGGACGTTCCACCGATCGTCGCCTGATCAAAGCCGCCCGCAAGACCGCCCGCGCTGATCGTGGTGGACGAGGTACCGCCCACCGGGGAAGAAATTCCCGCAGCCGACCCCATCCCGCCGCCACCGCCCGCGATGCCCGTAAGCTCCTTGCCAAAGAAGCCCTTGATCGTCGTCTTCTGCTCGCCCTGGTGGATCAGCCGCCAATCGTCTTTGCCCGTCAGCGGATCAACGTACTTCTGCCGCAGGTAGCGCACGTTGTTGGTGTTTTCCAGCACCTTGATCGACGCCGGATAGGTATTGTTCTTGCGGTAATAAAGCTGGATCGCGCGCACGTACTCATTGGCACGGTGCACACTTTCTACTTCCTTATCGCGGCGCAGGTCCTTGGCAATAATCGGTGCAGCCACCGAAAGCGCAATCAAAATCACAGCCGCCATCACGATCACCGCCAGCAGCATGAACCCGGCTTCAGGGTTCGAAGCTGTGGATGCGGTAGCGTGTTGGCGATCGTGATGAGCCATGGCTGACGATTAGTGCTGCAGCGGCAGGGACTGCGTGTTCTTGTTTTGAAGATCTTCCACCTGAGCAGAGTTCGTGCCGATAGAAACGATCTTGTACTTACGGGCCACAATCTCACCCTGATTCGCGAAGTACACATCATCGCCGCCCAGGAAGAACGCGTGCATACTGCCGTCCTCATCCTTCTGCGTGCCAAAGAACTTCAGGTTGATCGGCGGACACGTCGGTGGGCACGTTGGCGGTGGTGGCGGCGGCCCCGGAGGCGGTGCAGGCGGCAGCTTCACGGCCTTCACAGGACGGGCCGCAGGCACGTCCGTTGGCAACTCCACGACCGAGTTCAACGAGAAGATGTTGCGCCCCGACCCGGAGTACGCCAGCGACTCCGTACGCAGCATCGCGACCTCATCCAGAGTCGGATCGAGTCCCGCCGCGCTGCTCGCAAGCTTCGCGGCAGGAACGCCCGCAGCAGCAGCCGTCGAAGAGCTTCCACGAGGATTGCTCGACGTGGACTTCGAAGTTGTCGTGGTGCCGCGCGACGGCGTGGCCGCTACAGTCTGCGGATGCGGCTGTGGAGGCGGCGCCGACGATCCCCCGAAGAGCTCGAAGTACGCATAGCCCACGCAGAGCAACGCGACAGCTCCCAGTGCGCCGGCGGTAATTGTCTTTTTGCGGTTCTCTGCGCCACCCTTCATCGCGCACCTCCCGCACTCTTCTTGACTTCCGGCTTATCCGTCGTCTCCGGCAGTTCCTTGGTCGACTCTTCGACGTTCGGCTGGCGCAGGTACGTCGTCAACCGGATACGCAGGTTCACCTGCCCGGTCTGCTGGCCCGTGATGTTGATGCCGCCGATGACAAAGAACATGTGGTCGCGCTCAAGCGAGTTCAGGAACTGCACCACCGGGCGGTAGTCGCCAGAGATGCTCGCATCCATCTTGACCTCGGTCAGCGCATCGTTCTTGCCCGTCAGCGCAGGCTGTTGTCCGTACTGCACGCGGGTAAGACGCACGCCAGCCTTCTTCGAAAGCACGCCCAGCTCGGAAGCCACCTGTGAGTACGCGTATGGCAGACGGTCGGCATAGAAGCTGTCCGCATCCGCCGTCGACTTTACGACCTTGCTATCGAGCCCGCGAAGCGGCTGCGCAGCGATCTCGGCAGCACGATACTGCGCCTTCTCCCCGGCAAGCGCCTCGGCGTCATGCGACTTCAACGAGCCCCACACCACGAAGAAGTGCACCAGCAGATACAGAACCACGACAGCCAGTGCGGCGATCCCGGCAAAGTGCAGGTTCAACTCCGTCAGCATGGCGCGCGCCTGAGCGGTCAGACGTGGAATACGAGACATCACCGAAGAGCTGTTCGGAGGAGGAAGTGCCGGTACAGTTGAGCTCATCGAGCACCTCCCTGCTGCGGCCCGGGGCCGCCCTGTCCGTTGTACGGCGGAAGCCTCATCCCATTGCGTGGAAAGCGGCCGTCAGGCCCATGGAAGCCGCCGTTTGGCGCGTTGACGTTGGGTTGGCTGGACGGCCGAGGCGGTCCAACGAGAGCCGCTCGCGGTGCCTGCGCCGCAGGACGTGCCGGAGGAACCGCCGCTGCACGCGGCACAGGTACCACCGCTACGGGCGCGGCCACTTCGCCAAGATGCGGCTTCGGATAGCTGTAAGCCTCGTTCGGCGGCAGCGGGTTGTAGTTCGCGAGGATATCGAACTCTACGCCCGCAGGAACCGACGGATTCGCCGGACGGCCGTTCGTTCCAGCTTCCTTCGACTGCGTCGCTTCGCCGTTCAGACGAGGCTGCAGGAATCGCCGCGAACGCTCCAGGTTGCGAACCAGCAGCACGGCGCGGTCACGATCGCCGCCCACGCGAAGCCGGATCACCACGTCGCCTTCCTGCGTTACCTGAGGCTCAATCGCCGTCACCTGCACTCCGGTCGGCAGAACCTGCTCAAGGTCCATCATCACCGCGGTCCAGGAAAAGCTCTTGCGCAGGAAGAGGTTGTTCAGGAAGTGAGCACGGTCAAGCACTTCGGCGTTATCCGGCTGGCGCATCCGAGTTTCAACACGCGTACGTTCCGCCTGCGTCTTCAGCGTCGCCGCATGAACCTTGTCGATCTGTTGCTCCGCCACACTCAGCTTGCCGGAGAAGATATGCACCGCAACGCCCAGCCCCACAGCCACCAGGGCAAGCAGCGCCATGGCAATACGCAGGCGCAGAAAGAACGGGCGCAGTTCAACGTAAGGACGCGTCGCTAGATTGACTTGAATTTTCATCCGCGCAACGCTCCTACCACCCCGGCCATCCAGCCGCGCGGGATGCGCGAGGAAACAGCCTCGGCAGACACAGCTTCCGAAGAAACCAGCTCGCGAACACGCATCCCATTCGCCTCCGCCACGCCCTGCGCCTCCAGCATTCGCTGGAACGAGGACGCAGAAAGCGTACCTCCGCAAAGAATCGTGGAAGGCATCTCCGCCAGGGTGTCCTCAAAGTACGCCGCAGCCACGTTCACAGCCTGCGCCACTTCAAGCGAAAACTCACTCGGCGGCAACGCTTCCCCGGCATGGGACGAGATCGAATCGTCTGTCTCATGATGATGCGATGAAGGCTCAAGATCCGCAAAAACCGGAGGCACCGGCAGCGACGTGATGCCGTCAATATTCTGCACAGCGGACTCTTCCTGATCGAACGGTGCGTAAGGATTGCGACCATGCTCGGGCAGGGCTTCCTGCGCGGCCCACTCGGCCTGAGTATCTTCCAGCGAAACCAGCGGCAACGCCGCGAACTCTGCCGGCAGCGAAGGCTCCAGCAGCTCAGGAGCGATGTTCATCGGAACGCCTGCCGGCTCTATCTGCAGGTCCACCGTGCGATGCAGCAGCAGCAAGCCATCGCGAGTGATCGCCGTCGTTACGCTCAGTGCGCCTACGTTGACGGTCATCGTCGGCGAAGTCTCATCCAGCCCTGCCAGAGACGCCAGCGTGCTCGGCAGCACCGCCCCCGCCTCAAACCCGGCTTCGCGGGCAATATCTTCGTACTCGGCCAGCACGTCGCGCGGAATGGCAACCGCCAGCACGCGCGTAAGCTGCTTGCTGTGGCTCATCACCTGGAACGTCACCATCGCGCTGTCTGCGTCGAACGGCACCAGCTTCTTCAGGCGGAAACGCACCAGCGGCAGCGCCTCGGACAGCTTGCTGGGCAGCGAATCAAAGTCCAGCAACAACACGCGGCACGCGCCGTCCGGGATGATGACAGTGACGTCGGAGGTCCGAGTGTTCGGACGTGCGCCAACCTCTTCCATCACCTTGAGAAAGGCAGCGGCAATGGCCACACGGTCGACCAGGTTGCCCGGCTTGAGCCCCGGCGCCATCGCGCCATGCTCAAGCGGCACAGAAGCGACCGCCGAAACCGGGCCGATCGTGGCATCGGAACGCGCAGCGGTCACACCCTGCGGGGCGATTTCGCACGCCACCCGGGGACGCGTTCCTGAAGCTTTAGGTAAGAAGTTCATCGAAGCTCTGTCTAGTGTACCGGCCAACGCCTGATTTGTAGTGTTTGCTTTCGGTTGGACGCAGCCGCGCGCCAGACGTTATGCGATCCCGCAAAACTGTATTGCGCCGCCGACAAACCCAGCCCGTCGACGGCACACCACAGAACTACCTTCCCGCCTCAACAAACGTGACCTTGTTGATCTCGCGCAGCGTCGTAATACCGTCGCGAACACGCTCCAAAGCCGAGTCACGCAGGAACGCCATGCCCTTCGCTTTGGCCTTCTTTCGAATCTCCGAGCCCGGCCGCTTCTCCAGCAGCATTTCGCGGATCTCGTCGTCCAGTTCCAGCAGCTCATGGATCGCCGACCGGCCACGATATCCCGTGCCGCCGCACTCGATGCAACCCGGACCTTCCTTGAAGTCCACGTCACGCCACTCCTCAGGATTCAGACCATTTTCAATCAGCTCGTCGTCCGTGAAATGTACCGTTTGCACGCAAAATTCGCAGATCTGACGCACCAGTCGCTGCGCCAGAATGCAGTTCAGCGCCGACACAAAGTTGTAAGGCTCAACCCCCATGTTCAGGAATCGGCCCAGCACGTCGACCACATTGTTCGCATGGACCGTAGTGAACACCAGATGCCCCGTCAGCGCTGAGTTGATGGCGATCTGCGCCGTCTCCGCATCACGAATTTCGCCGACCAGAATCTTGTCCGGATCATGACGCAAAATCGAGCGCAGACCACGCGCAAACGTCAGGCCCTTCTTCTCATTCACCGGGATCTGCGTGATGCCGCGAATCTGGTACTCGACCGGGTCTTCGATCGTGATGATCTTGTCTTCTTCGCTCTTGATCTCATTCAGCGCCGCGTACAGCGTTGTCGTTTTGCCCGAACCCGTCGGCCCGGTCACGAGCACCATGCCGTACGGCTCCTTGATGTACCGGCGGAAGCGCGCGAGGTCCTTCTCCGCAAAGCCCACCACGTCCAGCGACAGCTTGGTGAACTTCTCCGACATCGACTCTTTATCCAGCACACGCAACACAGCGTTTTCGCCATGCACGGTCGGCATAATCGACACACGGAAATCGATCAGGCGGCCCTTGTAGCGCACGCGGAAACGACCATCCTGCGGCACGCGGCGCTCAGCAATATCGAGCTCGCTCATGACCTTGATACGCGACAGAATTGTCTGGTGATGCTCGCGTGCAATCGGCGCCATCGCCTGCTGCAGCACGCCATCGATGCGATACTTCACGAGCAGCGAATCATCGTAAGTTTCAAGATGGATATCCGAAGCGCGCCGCTCAAGCGCGGTGAAGATCGTCGTATCCACCAGGCGGATAATCGGCGAGATATCGTCGTCCGCGGCAAGCTTGTCGATCGCCAGCGACTCGTCCGCATTCTCGTTGTCAGAGAGCACGTCGAACGCAAGGCCTTCGCTCGCTTCGTCGAGCACGCGCTGCGACTGCTCGCTCTTCTTCAGAATGTCGGCAATCTGCGAACTCGTGGCCACACGCGTGACCACACGGGTCCCCAGCAGACCGGCGATCTCGTCCAGCACCATCAGCTTCGACGGGTCTGCAACCGCAATCGTCAGCCGCCCTTCGTGCTGCGCCAGCGGCACAAAGTTGTAGCGGAACATGATGTCTACCGGCACGCTCTTGAAGAGTTCGTGCTCGATCTTGAAGTTCTTCAGGTCGACAAACTCGGCATGGTAGCGGCGAGCGAGACGCTGCGCACGCTCCGTCTCCGAAAGCATGTCATTGGCATAGGGCTGAGCGACTGGAGGTGCAGTGGCCATACTCTTTTGGACTCCGTAGAATGCTGGCGGTCACCAGATGCAGGCGACTTCACCGGATTTGCGAATCTTACCGTCTTTTGTGATCAGCGGAAGGCCGTGCACAATCGCCGTGGCAGCAATAATGCGGTCTGCCGGATCTTTTGGGTACTTTTTCGAGAACTGCATCGAACGCCAGGCAATGCCCGGGGTAATCGGCAGCACCTGAAACACCTGCGCGCAGGCCTCCAGAAAGTCTTCTGGAGAAGGATCAACACTCACATCCTTGTCCGCAATAATCTGGGCTAGCTCCCACAAACTCTTATCCGAGATGGCGAGTCCGTCCTCTTGCCTTGCTGCCTCAATAACGCTCACCGCCGTAGCAGAAAGCAGTTCCGGAGCTTGCGCCAGCCAAAGCACGACGTGAGTATCGAGAAGGATCACCGAAGGTGCGAGGCCTCGCGCTTCGCAAACTCTTCAATCTCCTCGTCGGAGAACCGCGGCTTCAGAATGTCGCCCAGAATTTTGATCTTTCCCTTGTAAAAACCGAAGATCGGATCTTTTCCCTGCTGCGGCATCGGAATCATCTTCGCCACAGGTCGCCCCTTTTTCGTCACGATGATCGGCGTACGCTTCTGCTCCACTTCATCGAGCAGGGCGAGAAAATGCGTCTTTGCGGCAGCAGCACCAAGCGTTTTCATGCGCAACCTCCACTTCGTGACCACTTTACCATGGTCACCTGACCACTAGTTTCCGCCGCCCACGCTGTTCAGGCTGAAGATCGGCAGGTAGAGAGCGATAAGAATCACGACGACGACAACACCCATCACGATCAGGATGGCGGGCTCAATCAGGCTCATAATCGCCGCAAGCGAGGTCTGAACATCTTCCTCGAAGAACTCGGCAACCGAGTTCAGCATCTGCGGAAGCGCACCGGTAGACTCACCGACTTCGATCATTTCAATCGCAAGCTCGGGGAAAACGCCTGTATTGGCCAGGCTGAGCGAAAGCCCCTTACCTTCGCGCACCTGCTCCACGGACGTATAAACCGCCTTCTGCACGGAGCGCGAATCGATCGAACGGGCCGCCGTTTCAAGGCTTGGCACCAGCGGCAAACCGCCCTGCAGCAACGTCGAAAGCGTACGCGAGAAGAGGCCGACCTGGTACTTCAGCCACACCTGCCCCAGCAGCGGCAGCTTCACGCGCACCTTGTCGATCGTGTTTGCGCCAGAGTCGGTCTTCGTCCAGCGGACGATGCCGTAAATAATCAGCGCGACAACCGCAGCAATGTAAATGCCGTAATGCTGGGCGTACTGGCCTATCTGCAACAGCAACAGCGTCAGCGAAGGAAGCTTTGTACCAAGCTGATCGTAAAGCTGCGCAAAGCGCGGGACCACGAACGTCACCAGGAAGATGAACAGGCCGATCACCATCACAACAAGAAACGCCGGATAGATCAGCGATGCCTTCAGTTTCTTGCGGAACGACAGCGAAACTCGCTGGAAGTCCAGAAAACGCTGCAGCACTTCTTCCAGATTGCCGGAGCGTTCGCCCGCGAGCAGCGTCACCGTGTACACCAGCGGAAATCCGCCCTGCGCCTCAAAGGCCTGCGAGAGCGACTCACCCGTCTTCACACGGCCGACAACGTCTTCCAACTGCCCGCGGAAGCCCTCGTCCTTCTGCCGCTTGGAGAGCAGGTCCAGCGAACCGAGAATCGGCAGACCGGCGCGGATCAGCGTCAGGAACTGCTGATTGTAGATAAGGAAGACGTCGAGCTTGACCTTCTTCTGCTGCGAGATGCCGAGCGTCGATCGCGGCTTGACCGAGTACACCAGATACCCTGCCTGCGTGAAGCGGGCGCGCAGCTCATCGGCCGTTGCGGCGGCGTGGGTCTGTTCGAGGATGCGGCCGCGGTCATCGGCAAGTCTTACAGTGAATTCAGTCATCAGAGCTCAACGTTCAGGTGTCTTCCATCTTAGACGGGCGAAGGAGCAATCCGCTTCGTCCCGGGTTTCCGAAGTGTAAAAACGTTCTGCCCCGACCAAAGGCCGGGGCAGAATACTTCACTTCCAGAAGAGCCTAAGCAAGCTGCAGCTCGATGCTCTTGGCCGCAACGTCCAGCTTCGTGATCTTGAAACTGCGGATCTGGCCCGCTTCAACCGCCGACGACGCGCTTCCAGCCACAGGCCCACCGGTCTTCCAGCGGTCCTTCAGCATCGAGCCGAGCGCCGAAAGATCCAGCACGCCACCCGTGGGTGCCGCAGCAGCCGGAGCAGCCTGTGTCTTCAACGAAGCGATCGCACGGATGCCCTCGCCCAGCTCCACCACAGCGTTCTCGCCCGAGACGCTGACGACGCGCCCCGAAACGGTATCGCCCACCTGGCGCTCTTCCAGATACTCCGTCAGGCCCGTCGGCTGAAGCTGCTTGATGCTCAGCTTGATCTGGCGCTTTTCCGGATCGATCGCCAGCACAACAGCTTTAACGACCTCGCCCACGCGAACCGCATCCTGCGGGTGGGCAAGGCGCTTGTCGGCGACGATTTCGCTGATGTGGACGAGGCCTTCAACGCCCTCGGCCAGTTCGACAAACGCGCCGAACGTCGCCAGACGCGTCACAGGACCTTCGACCTCTGCGCCCACGGGGAACTTCAGCGGAACTTCCGACCACGGGTCGCCAAGTGCCTGCTTCAGACCCAGCGAGATACGACGCTCCGCGGTATCGATCTTCAGAATCGCCGCCTCGACCGTTTCACCAACCGTCAACAGGTCGCTGGGCTTCTTCACCTTCTTCACCCACGACATCTCAGAGACGTGGATCAGGCCTTCAATGCCCGGCTCCAGCTCCACGAACGCACCAAAGTCTGCCAGGCGCGTCACGGTTCCGGTTACGCGCTCGCCAACGGTGTACTTGCCGGGGACGGCGTCCCACGGCTCAGCCTGCAACTGCTTCAGGCCAAGCGAGATGCGATTGTTCTCCGCATCGATCTTCAACACCTTCAGGGTCAGCTCCTGGCCCACTTCGACCGCGTCCTCGGGCTTCGCAATGCGCGTCCACGAGATATCGCTTACGTGCAGCAGGCCATCCATGCCGCCGATGTCGACAAACGCGCCATAGCTCGCAAGGCTGCGCACCGTGCCCGTGACGATCTCGCCCTCGGACATCGTGGCGAACTTCGCCTGCGCCAGTTCCTTCTGCTCGGCTTCGAGGATCGCGCGGCGATCGACGACGACATCCTGCGCTTCCGTATCCAGCTTGATGATGTTGCAGGCGATCGTCTGCCCAACCAGCTTCTCCAGCTCGGCAGCATCGCGCGTGCCGGTGCGGGAAGCGGGCATAAACGCGCGCACGCCAACATCCACGCTGACGCCGCCCTTCACCACAGCCGTCACCGTTCCGGTGATCGGCGTCTTCTCTTCAAACGCCTTTACGAGCGTCGACCAATCCGTCGGCTGCACCACGCGAACACGCGAAAGCTCGTAGTAGCCCTCAGCATTGCGGCCACGAACGGAGACCAGCATCCGGTCACCCGGATTCACTTCGTCGGCATTGTTCGGGAGCGCCGCACGCGGCAGAACACCTTCCGTTTTGAAGCCGATATCCAGAAAAACACTGTCGGCATCGAGCGTCACAACGGTCGCGTCAATCTGCTTGGAGCCATCGTCAGCCTTGCGCTGGTTCGTGCGCTCAAACTCGGCAAACGCGTCGCCAAAAGACTCCGTTGTCTCTTCGACAGCGGGGGTTGCGGTGGTTTCTTCAACGAAGGGAGCGGTGGGTTCGAGGGTTTCTTCAGCCATGATGTCTCCTCTATTTTGTCATGTCCGCCGAACTCTGTAGGGCACATTCGCGGCGATAAAAACCTCCAAACTGAATGAAAATAGTCGCCATCTCGTCATTTACAAGGTCACCTCATGATGGACGTCCGTATTTCCAGTGGGCATGTATGAATGTGACGGAGTAAACTCGCGCCAAGGACAAGAAATGATCAATCCCCTAAAGAAAAAGCCCATTGTGGGCTTGGCGCTGGTGATCGCATTTGCTCTACTGACCGTCCAAGCCCACGCGGACAAGTGGGCCACTGCCACCTTCCACTCAAACAGGCCTGTTGATCAGATCTTCAAACAGACTGCAATCCTTGCGGATGGCACGAAATGGGGTTTTCGAACGACGTCCCATATCGAATCGACCAATGTACAGGAAGGTACGATTCAGGCCGCTCTAATTGCGGGAGGAGCAAAGTGGGGATGCATGTACATGTCCATTAGAGCAGAAGGAACAGGGACTTTCGGAGAAGCTGTGGTCTCGCTTCGCTCTGATGCTTGGCATAACCCCGGAACTTTCGCTGACGGACTCGTCAAGGCGCTACATAAAAGCTTCCCTGATCTGGAATACGAAGTGAAGCGTGACACAATTCCTAATGATTTTGCCTTTGGCATCTCGCAGGTGTCTTTACCGCTTGTTCCTCCAATCGCACCATTAGGCCAACCTACGCAAAGCTCGGCGACTCAACCGAGCTCAATTCAGTATTCCCTACAAGAGATCGCCAGCAGTCTTTCGCAAGGAACTTCTGTCTTGAACGTCGGAACTACAACAACGAGCCGTGCAGTCAAGCGCTTTCTAAGCGACGCAAACCTAGCGATGAATCGGTTTATGGTTGCCACAGGGAGCGAAGAAGAAAGCCAGTTTAGAAATACGGCAATGGCGGTCAATAAAGCGCGTGACGACGCATATGCAACTCTCACGAACGCTTTGCAACGGGGCATGTTCAATCAAATCACGAACGATTACATGATTACATTCGGAAAGCAGATGGCCGACCACGCGAGTCACGCATCTACCGATCCAGCCACCCAAAGCACTAGGAATCTCCATCAAGCTCTCGACGCTTGGTACGCCAACGGTAAGGACTGGACCAAGATACCGTCGGACGTGTGGAGCAAGCTCCCGGAAAGAGACAAAGGTCGGCTTAAGGACGGCATTGATCCTGAAATGGTAGCCGGACGGTAGTTAATTGATCTTGCAGGTCGCAATGCTCGCTGCAATACAGCAAAGCCCTCGCCGAAGCGAGGGCTTTTGCAAAACTAATCAAAAACTAAACGCTGAAGCTCGAACCGCAACCGCAGGTCGACTTCACCTGGGGGTTCTCGAACTTGAAGCCAGCAGCCTCAAGGGTCTCAACGTAATCCACCGTGCAGCCGTTCAGGTACATCGCGCTCGTCGCGTCGACGAAAACCTTCAGATCGCCTACGTTAACGACCTTGTCCATCATGCCGGCGCCGTTCTCAAAGCTCATCGAGTACTGGAAACCAGAGCAACCGCCGCCGACCACGCCAATGCGCAGACCTGCAGGAATCGGATCCTGGGTTGCCATAATTTCCTTCACCTTGGTGATCGCCGAGTCAGTCAAAACCACCGGGCCCTTGGCCGGTGCACCGGTCACTACTTCGGGAGCGGTCACTACTTCAGGAGTCACAGCTACAGTCGACATAAGGAAAACCTCCAAAAAACCTATCTTTGCCATTCTAGACCTGTGGCAACCGCACAGCAAGCCATTTGGCCGAACATCCTTTATCTGATGCAACGCTCCGCTCAAGGATGCAGCTCCACACAAGCTACACTGGAAATACTTATGGCATTGCTGGAGTTCCTCGCCAACGCGTTTATCAGCACTTTCGGCATCACGCAGCCCACGGAAAAGACACGCCGCCACGCGTCGTACTTTATCCTTGCGCTGCTGGCCCTGGCACTCGTGGCCGTCGGCATCGTCGGAACGCTTTTCTATCACGTGCTGCACAGCTAGACCACTCCACGCGAACGCACAGCCACTTTCATGTGGTGAACATTCCCCTGATCCTGCACGACAACTATTCGGCCAAAGAGTAGTTTGTACCCAGTAGCAGGCCCGCCTTACCTCCCGAGCCCGAAGCTGCTTCTCGGACCCGCCTGGTATCCCGGACCAGAATTCAACTTCTGGGGGAACACCATGCAAACCATGACCGTCTTCACCATCCTGTGGTGCGCTGCCCTCGCCGCCTTCGTCGCTGCGATGGTCTACCGTGCCCATCTCACCCAACACGAAACCGACGAACTCTTTCTGGACGACAACGCCGATCACTCCTTCCGCAAACAGGAGCACGACGACATCGTCCGTCGCGTCAATTTCATCCAGCCGTTCTGCCAGGGGGCCGGTGTGGTGACCGGTGCACTTACGATGCTGCTGGTGGGCGTCGAAGTCGTCCGCGCCCTGCCGTACGTTCACTTCCACTAAGACGCTCTGAATCGTTTCAAAAAGCCCGTTTGCCGCTCTGGCGAACGGGCTTTTTCCGTCCCAATACGACATTCATTTTCCGTGACATTTTTTCAGATACAGGCGTATGCTCACTGCGCTTCACGGCCCAGCCTACCTCACGCGCTGAAAACAAAAGGCGCGCCGGTATCCCGGACCAGAATTCGTTCTGTGGGGATGACTCCGATGCAAACGCTCGCACTCACGCTTTGGGGACTATCAGTGGCAGCCTTTGTTGCGCTGATGGTCTATCGCGCAAACCTTACCAATCACGAAACCGACCAGCTCTTTCTCTCCTCGGATGGCAGCACCGACTTCCGCGAACAGGAACAAACCGACATCGTTCGCCGCGTCGAACGTCTGAAGCCGTACTGCCAGGGCGCTGGAGGCGCTGCGGCCCTCACCACCATCGCTGTCGTTGGTCTCGCTGTCGCCAACGTCGTCCATCAGCTCTAAAACAAAACGCTCACTCAAACGTCGAAGGCCCGCTCCAGTGATGGAGCGGGCCTTCGGCGTTGCAACGATGCAGATTATGCGTTGTAGGTAGAGGAAGCGACGCGACCACCACGGCCGGTCCAGTTCGTGTGGAAGAACTCGCCGCGGGGCTTGTCCGTGCGCTCGTAGGTGTGAGCACCGAAGAAGTCGCGCTGCGCCTGCAGCAGGTTCGCCGGAAGCTTCTCCGAACGGTAACCGTCGTAGAACGCGAGCGCCGTCGAGAACGCCGGCGTGGGAACGCCTGCTTCAATTGCCGCCACCAGCGCTTTGCGCCAGCTTGCCTGGTACTTGTTCAGCACGCCTGCAAACCAGTCATCCATGAGCAGGTTTTCGAGGTTCGGGTTCGCGTCATACGCGTCCTTGATCTTGCCGAGGAAGGCCGAGCGGATGATGCAGCCACCACGCCACATCAGCGCAATGCCACCCATGTTCAGGTTCCAGCCCATCTCCTTGGCCGACTCACGCAGCAGCATGTAGCCCTGCGCGTAGCTGATGAGCTTCGAGCAGAACAGTGCACGACGAACGTTCTCGACGAACTCCGCCTTATCGCCAGATTGCTTTACGGTCTGCGGACCTTCCAGCACCTTCGACGCCTTCACACGCTCGTCCTTGATCGCCGACAGGCAGCGCGCAAAGACGCTCTCGCCGATCAACGTTACGGGCATACCGAGGTCGAGCGCAGAGATTGCCGTCCACTTGCCCGTGCCCTTCTGCCCTGCGGTGTCGAGGATCTTGTCTACGAGCGGCGTGCCGTCCTCATCCTTCTTCGCGAAGATGATCGAAGAGATCTCGATCAGGAAGCTGTCCAGCTCGCCCTTGTTCCACTCGGTGAAGATGTCGGCAAACTCGTCGGCCGTGATGCCGTAGCCATCGCGCAGAAGCTGGTAGGCCTCGCAGATGAGCTGCATGTCGCCGTACTCGATGCCGTTGTGCACCATCTTCACGTAGTGGCCTGCGCCACCTTCGCCAACCCAGTCGCAGCACGGGGTTCCGCCTTCCACCTTGGCGGCAATCGCCTGGAAGATAGGCTTCACCGCGGGCCACGCGGCAGGGTCGCCACCGGGCATGATCGACGGGCCGAAACGAGCACCTTCTTCGCCACCCGAAACGCCGGTGCCGATGTAATGAATGCCCTTCGCCGCAAGTTCCTTCGTGCGACGTTCGGAATCCGTGTAGAGCGAGTTGCCGCCGTCGATGACGATGTCGCCCTTTTCCAAATGCGGCAGAATCTGGTCAATCGTATCGTCGACCACCTTGCCTGCCTTCACCATGATCATCACGCGGCGCGGGCTCTTCAGCTTCGAGCACATCTCTGCAATCGAGTGCGAGCCTTCCACGGCTGTGCCCTTTGCTTCCTGCGCCAGAAACTCATCGACCTTCGAGGTCGTACGGTTGAACACGCACACCTTAAAGCCGTGGTCGTTCATGTTCAGTACGAGGTTCTGTCCCATTACGGCCAGGCCGATCAGGCCAATATCACACGTTGCTTCTGCCATCTTTGTCATCTCCCAAGGACAACGCTCCACGCTCGCACAGGACGAGTCATGAGCGCTGTCAAAGCGTTCAATTTCGGTTCGCCAAACAGGTTGGAATACCGGTATGAGCTGGAAGCCTACCTGTCAGACTGATTGTTGGGCAAGCCCCTGCGACGAAAACATCGAGCCTTCGCCAGCGAGCGACCAACCTACGCGCACGAGGGAATGGATGTAAAGCAGAAAAGACCATGCTGTTATCGATAACCGAATGAATGCATCAAATCTGCTTATGAGGCCGATAAACAGGCATCGCAACGCGATATTTCGGGGTGTTTTCAAGCTGTTGACGAACAGACTTTACGCAGACGCCGCTCGATAACGGCCCATCTCTTTCACCATGCTGCTCACGCGCCGAAGCGACTCGATAGCCGCCTCTGCAATGGCAGGCGAAGCGAAGCGGAAGTCGACGTGGAAGACATACTCCCAGGGCTTGCCGGGGACGGGGCGGGACTCGATCTTGGTGAGGTCGGCTCCGGCTGAGGCGAGGCCTTCGAGGGCCGAGACCAGCGACCCCGGCTTGTGTTCAATCGAGAAGGCAACGGTAGCCTTGTTCGCTTCGCCATCACTAGACGGAGCGTCTGCCGCACGGCGCACCAGGTGGAAGCGCGTGTGGTTTTCGCGATGGTCTTCGATGCCAGGAACCAGGATCTCCGCACCGTAGACCTCTGCCGCCAGCACAGGGGCGACAGCCGCGGTGTCGCGAAGGCCCTGCTCCATCAAATGCTTTACGCTGCCTGCGGTGTCATAGAACGAAGCAGCACGCACGCCCTTCTGCGCGGCGAGAAAGTGGCGGCACTGCGATAGAGCTACGGGGTGCGACAGGATGGTGCGAATCTCTGCAAGCTGCACGCCTGGAGCGGCGATCAGATTGTGCACGATGCGCATGGAGCTTTCGCGGTCGAGGCGCAGCGGGTTCGCCAGCAGCAGGTCATAGTGCTCCGCGACTGAGCCATGCAGGCTGTTCTCGATCGGCAGCACGGCAGCATCCACTTCACCCGCCAGCACCGCGCGCACCACGTCGGCAGAGACCTCACACGGTACGACGTCTACCTGCCCCAGCATGGCGAGCGTAGCCATGTGGCTGTTCGACCCAAACTCTCCCTGAATCGCGATTCGCTGCATCTTGTCCTGCATCATTTCTGTTTGTGTCCTCATAAACCGGCAAGAAATCCCGGTACGGGACAACCTCGCACTCTTTCTCGGCAACTTACCATAGCGAGCGCCGCTGCGCCGAATCGGTGCAAAACTCACGGCTGCCACTGCGACGCAACGCTTCATTTATTGTGCGCGATTTGAGAGGTCACATCATGCTTTGGACAATCACGATCATTCTTTTGGTTCTTTGGCTTTTGGGCTTCGTCGGCTTCCACGTTCTCGGTTCGTGGATTCACCTTCTGCTGATTCTTGCCATCATTGTGCTCATCTTCAACCTCCTGTCAGGTCGACGCGGCATCTAACGAAGTACAGACGTTTCCCGAGCGCGAAATGAATGTTCGCGCTTTCTAACAGTGTTGGGACTTCACTTGGCGTGGAGTCCCGGCATCTCCGAAAGGATAAGGGCCATGAGCATTTCTGAAACGACGTTGAAGGGCAAGTTCGATGAAGTAGCCGGCAAGGTGAAGCAGACCTTCGGCGATGCAATGAACGATCAGGAAACAGCCAACAAGGGCGCGGCTCAGGAAGTAAAAGGTCACGCGGAGCAGTCTTGGGGAGCGGTGAAGGAAGCGGCCAGCGACAAGTCCGCCGAGTTCAAGGCTCGCCACGAACCTGAAGCCCAGCAGCATGCGCACGACATTCGCGAAAAGATTACGTCCACCGCGCAGAACGTGAAGGACAGCGTCGTTCATGCCGTTAAGGGCGACGAGTACAAGAAGACAGCTTAGGCTGCTTCTACTCCTGCTACATTCTGACTTCTTACAAGACAAAAGGCCTGCCAAATCGGCAGGCCATTTGTCTTGCGCTTACCTTAGCGGCGAACAAAGACATCGATCGCCACGCCCAGGAAGAACACCACCGAGATGATTCCGTTGAGCGTGAAGAACGCTGCGTTCATGCGGCGCAGATCGTTCGGCGAAATGATGGCGTGCTCATAGGCCAGCAGAACAATCACCAAAGCATCTCCAACGAGCGCAATCGGCCCAAGCCCAAAGCTATGCCACAGGAGGAAGAGCAGGACAGCCATACCGAGATGCATGACGCGTGCGATCCAGAACGCTCCGCGCAGGCCGAAGGCTGCGGGTACGCTGTTCAAACCAACCTTTACATCATGCTCGTAATCCTGGCAGGCGTAGAGCACATCAAAGCCACCCACCCACAGGAGAACGATGCCCGTAAGCAAAATGATGCGCGGGTCCAGTGAGCCGCGCACAGCGATCCACGCGGCAGCAGGCGCGATGCCCAGTGCCAGACCGAGCACGAGATGCGACCAGCGCGTAATACGCTTCATGTAGCTGTAGGCCAGCACCACCAGCAACGCAACCGGCGATAGCAGCAGCGTCAGGTGATTGAGCATCGCGGCACCAAGAACAAAGAGCGCCGCGGCCACGATTGTGAAGGCAAGCACAAAGCTGCGCGAGAGTTGTCCCGCGGGAATGGCGCGAATCTTTGTCCGCGGATTCAGAGCATCGATGTCAGCATCCGCCCAGCGATTGAAGCCCATCGCCGCCGAACGAGCCATCACCATGCACCAGACAATCCAGACGAGTACATGCCAACTGGGCCAACCGCCAGCCGCCAGAACTGTAGCCGTAAGAGCGAACGGAAGAGCAAAGATCGAGTGCTCCCACTTGATCATCTCCAGCGTCGTGCGCGTATTGCGAAGAACGGATTCCATCGCTACTTATTCTAGTCCTGCCCGGTCTCAGCTACTCCCTCTGACCTGCGACCGCGATCTGATTCTTGACGCTGAAGACACCCGGAACGCTGTTGGCACGGATCCCCGCGACCTCGCGATCCCCCTTCGTGTCGACGACCCCATAGAGCGTCACATGGCCGCCTTCCACCGAAATGCGAATGGGACGGGCCGGGTTCAACGCATAGCGGTTGAGTTGCGGAGCACCGTACACAGCTCTCCCCACGTCAACACGAATACGGTTGTCGTTGGGCGAAAGCTGCTGCACATGAATGTGGTCCACGAGACCACGCACGCCGGGTTCGTCCTTGACGATATTGAGCGCCGAGTCTTTGTCGACCGGTTGCACGACGCTGCCGTCAACCGTGACGACACCGTCCTTCACACCAACGGCGAAGACATTGAACATCTGCGTACCGTAGCCGTTGCGGTCGTAAAGCAGCTTCTGCGAGATCTTCTGAAAGAGCTGCTCATCGGGGACACGAGCACCACCAACGGTGAGATTGTTCGCCACGCCGCTTACGCCATGAACCTTCGCCGCTTTCTTCGCCGCGTCCTCGAGGTCGTAGTAGCGAGCAACCTGTCCGTTGAGCGTGACGACGCCACCCTGCGTGCTGACCTGCACCTCGCCAAATCGCTTATTGCTGAGGGCCTTGTGTACCTGGGTGTCGAGAGCCTGGTCGCTTGCGCTTTGCGCGCGCGAGGTTGCGGCTCCGAAGCCTGTAACGGCAACCATTGCGAGAACGAGAACGTGCTTCCGTAGCGTAGTCATCTGAATACAGCTCTCCAATAGATTGCTCAGCGAAGGCTACTTATACCGCTTGCGAATCTTGTACACAATCGAAAATACGCCGGATTCATCGCGCGTTGCGACCAGAGAGCGGTTCTCGTCGATTTGATACTGCACCTGGATCAACTGCTGCGCGCTCTGATTGACGTTCGTAGCAAACGTCAGCGTGAGCTGCTTTGTCAGCGGCTCTTCGACCGTGATACGTGCCGCGGAGTTACCAAGCGTGCCCACAAACGCAGGATCGATCTTCACCGAGCCTCCACCGAAGAGCTTGTTGACGCGGCTGGAGACGGTCGCGTTCAGCGCTCCGCCGAGTAGAGCACTGGTCGTTGGATCGGCACCGGCCTGTTGCTGCTGCTGCGTATTCAGTGCCGCATCTTCCTGCGTGCGTCCCAACGCGAGCAGGCTGAAAATATCCTGCTGCGTAAGCGGCGGCGAAGAGCGATACGTCGGCGTGAAGTTACTGCTGGTTCCATGAACGCCGATGGTGATGTCGTAATTCTTCACCCGCGTCGAAACATCGAGATCGATCATGGGATCGATACGAACAGGGTTCGAGAAGTAAATGGTGCCGCGCTCAAGCTGATACTTCGTGCCAGCGTAAACAGCAGAACCATCCGTGACGGTGATGCGTCCCAGCACGCTGGGAACAGCGGCCGTGCCGCGCAGGTTGAGATCGACCGAGCCAGCCAGCTTCGCATACGAGTTTTGGAAGTCCAACTGAGGAGAGCTCGTAACATGCACGTCAAACCGTATCTTGTTGAGCGGCGACGTCGGGTCAGGAGGAAGTTGCACTCCGCCCGATCCAGCGAACGCTGCGAAGTCAACATCGGCGCCGACACCGAAGCGCGTAATCAGCACATCGCCGCGCAGCATCAAGCCGTTCGGACCACCTTGCAGGTGCAGCTTTGCGTTCGCCGTTGCACTCAGCCCCGCGTAGCGAACACGCACCGCGTCCGCCTGCGCGGTCATGTCTGCAAAGAAGCCCTTCTGGTACAGGATGGAGCCGCCAAGAGTGATCTTGCCGCCACCACTCATGCCTGTCAGCTGCTGCACATCGAGGCGACCTTCGTTGAAGATCATCGTGCCGTTGAGCTGACTCAGACCGTTCGGAATGCCAACCATCGCGGCGTTTACGTTGTCGAACTTCACCGTGCCCGAGAGCCCAGGCTTCTTCATGCGTCCGTCAGCCGCAACCTGGAACGTCACCTTGCCGGAGGTAATAAAGTCTGCATCGAGCAGATGAACGATACCTACGTTGAGATTGCCGCTTGCCTTCGCGTTGATCAGGCCGCCGTTCGGGTCACTGTCGCCAAACAATGTGGCGCTACCCGAGGCCTGCAGATCGGTATCCGGGCCCACGATGTGGAAGCTGCTCAGCGACACCGCTCCCTTGCTCAGTGAGGCGCGAATCGGTTCTGCAGCTTTCAGCTCCACGCCCTGCACGTTCGCACTGAACTGTGAGAACTCCACAGAGCCAACGAGCATCTTTGGATTCTTCGCTGGGCCTGAAACAGTAACGACGCCATCGATCTTGGACGTGGCCTTGACGCTACCCGGTGAGAACGTGGCGATCACATTCGCCGCATCCAGATTCGTAAGCGTCAGCTTCGCACTTGTCTGGTAATCCCCCAGCAAGGAGGTGGTTCCATTGGCGAGAATTTGCGAGCCTAGAGGGCTAGCCTTCAGGTTGTACGTAACCGTTGAGCCAGAACTGTGCGCCGTCGCGGTCAGATCACCCACCTGCTTGCCTGCGACAGAGACGTTCGCAACCTGCAGATTCGCATCGAGGTTCGGCTCTGTTGCCGTACCGTCCGCCGTCAGCCGGAAGCTCACAACGCCGTCAACACTGGCGTTTGCGTGCTGTACGGTATCGAGCTTCGACAACGTAATCTTGTTGCCAACCAGATAGGCCTTGACGTGGTGCGAGGCGAGGTTATATCCACCAGTGCCAATCACCTGCATGTCATGCGCCTGCACGGTCAGCCGTGTTGCATCTATCTCCTGGCCGTTCAACGCAAAATCAATATCGACCTTCTGGAAGTTCTCTCCGTAAGCCACACCATTGGTAACGTCGACATTGCCCGAGCCATGAAAGTCATTGATGCGGCCGCTCGCATGAGCCGTCACGTTGATCTTGCCGGTTACAGGAACATTGGTCTTCTGCCCCGCGATATCCAGCAGGTCCGCCATCTGCGCATCCGCCAGCTTCACCGAAGCATCCACATCCATCTGGCTATCCCAGTTGTAGTCAACGACACCGCGACGCGAAACAACCTTGTGGGGATACATCTTGCCCGTCACATTGAGAAGCGCAGTCCCGCGACGAATCGTGGAGGACGCAACCGCAAGACCTGAGTTCGGCGAGTACTCCGCATCGGCAACAACGGAGTCAATATGGACATCAGCCTGCGAGCCCATCTTGATAGCCAGATTGTCAGAGTCCAAGTGGCCTTTTACATCGAGGTTGCGAACAGCGCCGCGCGCTGTTCCGTTGAAGTTCAGCGTGCCATGCAGAACGACAGGGATGGCCGCGCTTCCCTTCTTCCCATTCGCTTCCAACCCCAGCGTCCGGAAGAGCTGATCGAACTCTCCTAGATCACGCGCGGCTACATCCACGCGCAGGTTTGTCAAAGGATCCCCTGCACTCACCCCCAGCACGCCATCGGCATCAATCGTCGTCTCAGGCGTCTGCATATTCAGAGCCTTGATGCGCACAACCTCCGTGCCGCCGTCGTAGTGACCATCGACATAGCCACTAAGAGGGATGTTTGACGGATAGCCGCGGCTCTGCCGTCCAGTCGGTTTGAACGCCAGCTTGGCCTCCACTTGCACCGAGTCGGAGATGTTCTTAACAGGACCGCCCCACTCTACGTTCACGGGGCCATTGATCGACGTATCGAAACCGAGATCGCCATAGTGCTCCGGCGCTGTAATCTCCATGATCGTGCGCAGCGAGATATCCGAAACCTCGACCGTGAGATACGCATGGGCATGGTTCACCGGCTTGTTGGTGATCGCAAGCGACTGCACCGGAGGCCTCGCGTTGATGCCCTTCGCCGCCGTGTTCGCTGCTTGAGCGGCTGCTACCGTTGTCGCAGAGGATGCAGGAGCATCGCTTGGGACTTCACCCAGCCAGTTGTTGATCTTAAGATCACCCGCAATGCGACCGCCTCCCGGCAGCGTGGTGGTGATGCTGGTGAAGAGCAGCTGCGTTGGCGTCACGCGTAGTTGCGCTGCCAGGCCCGCGTCGTGCACGCGCACGTTCGGAATGCGGTACGTCACACCCTTTGCCGTCACATCACCGGCAAGCAGGTAGCCCGCCTTGCAATCCGGGTCAGGAGGAAGCATCTTCACATCGGCAGGAAGTGGCTTCTTATTGTGGTGCTGCCAGAAGTGCGGCTTCTGCTGCGCGACCACCGGCTCCACAACGCAGTTGCGGCCATGCACATCGAGGTTCGCGACACCTGCATAGAACCCATCGAGGTTTGCCAGATAGCCAAGCTGCTTCAACTCCACGCCGCCGCTGAGGTCAACCTGCCACTCCGGCTTGGCAAAGTTCTTCAGCTCTGCGCTTGCTTTCAGGTGCGTCTTCTCGCCCGTCTCAAAGTCAAACGAGTCCAGCGACATCATGTCGCGACCAATTTGAGCCGTCAGATGCAGCTTGGAAGAGACCTCCGGCTGCGGCCCCATCTTCGTCCGCAGGTCCGCAAGATCGAGCGTGGCGCCGTAGCGGTCCGTCGCACTGAGGTAGTGAACCTCAGCATTTAATTTCTGCGCGCTCAGGTCGAATGGAATGGCTTTGTCATTGAGAACAGCAAGCCCTTGTGTGACCTCAACCTTTTCAGCTTGCAGATCAAGCAGCGTGTCCTGCACGGGTTCCGTGCTCGTGGAAGGCTTGCGCGGGATAGGCTGATTTGTATTGCCGTCCTTGTCGATGATGAGGTGGAACTTAGGCTGCTCCACCCGAAGAAGGTTCAGACCGACGTGAGACTGAGGCCCTTTGCCCACCGTGTGCGAGAGGAAGGTATTGATCTTCAGGCGGACAAAAATCTTGTTCGCAGAAAGATACGGAAGCTCACCGGCTGCTTCCTTGCCGTGAATCACAAGCCCATCGACTTCGATCGCAAGATGCCAGAGGCTGAAGCCAAGGTGACCAACCTCCACCCGTCCACCTGTGGAGTCTTCAAGGACCGAGCTCACCTCTTTGCCTACCCGGCGCTGAAAGTCGGCGGTGCTGGTATACCAGTTCAACCCCACCAACAGGATCACGAGCAAGGCAACGATGGAAACCGCGCTCCAGGCAATAAACCGCAGCAGTCGGCGTAGCCGTGTCGGAGGCACAGGAGAGGGTGATTCTGTAGTAGTCGGCGTCGTCGTCAAATCGCTCATGGCGCGGTTTCCCCTGGATGCAGCACCACTACCTGGCCTTGCGCACGCAGGCTCTTCAGCCAATCCGAGAGCAGGTTAGACACCTGTTGCTCCAACAGCACTTCTTCAATGCGGTCATGCACCACAGCCAGCGCTGGCGGCGTTCCACCGCGCTTACTGTACTGCGGAACAAACGTCTTCTCGTAATAGCTTTGGATCTCTGTGTCGGTAATGCGAATGCCCTGCTTGAAGCGCTGCTCAATGAAGGCGAGCACCTGCAAACGTTGCTTCCAGCGCATATTGAACACTTCTTCCGTGAAGCCTAGGCCAGCCAGTACTTGCCGCCATTTTGCGTCGGTATCACAGCGTCCGTCCTTGCACGCGGGAACACTCTTCCGCAGGTCAACAAGGCTCTTCTGAAACTCGGAATCGCTCGTGTCATCGTCAGACTGTTGACGCACCTGCTGCAGAATAAGATCGCGATTGATCAGCCGCGTAATAATCCGCTCGCGCGTGAAGTTACCCGCATCGCGCACGGGAGTAATCTCCGCAAACCGTCGTTCTTCATCGACATCCGAGTCGAGCACAAGATCGTTGTTCACAATCGCTACGACGCGGTCAATCGTCGTGCCTGTAGCAGCAGGAGCTTGCGACGCATCCGGGCTCGGAGCCGGTTTCGCTTGAGGCGCGGCAGAACTCTGCGCGATCGCCGGCCAGCTCAGGGCAAGCATCATGGCAACCAGCGGACACCACGCTGGCCTGCAGATCCCGTGCTGGATAGATACAAGTTTCATCGCTAAAACGCCTGACCAATCGAGAAGAAGAAGTTGAAATGTCCGCCATGTCCCACGTAGGGCAACGCATCTGTGTAATCCGTAAATACGGGATAGACCGGAGGATTCAGGTTGTAACTAAAGTCGAGACGGATGGGACCAACAGGCGTCTTGTAACGAACACCAAGCCCAACAGCGTGAGAGTAATAATTGAAGTCGCAGTTACCCGCAAACTGGCCGTAGTAATCCGAGTTTGACTGGTCAGAAGTGCGTGCAGGAGCATCGGCCGGAATGCTCAGATCAGAGCACGTCTTCTTATTGGGCTGCTTGAAGTGCTTGATGCTTGTAAACATGTCTCCGGGGTTGCGGAAGACATTGCCCATGTCATGAAACAGCACGAACGAAACACTCTGCCCCACCAACGGCAACGTCGGCGGCGGCAGTCGAAGCTCAATGTTGTTCACCACCGCTCCTGAACCACCAACCGGATAACCCGTCGTAAGGTCACGAGGCCCAGCCTGGTTGATACCAAAGCCACGGTGCGAGGTTGCGCCACCCGCATAGAGACGCTCCGGCAGCGGGATAGGATTGCAGGTGGCGTTCCGGTTTAACAGGCTGGTTGGATCGCTCGCGTCTCCGCCGCAGTTCGCGATCTGGTTGATCTGCGAAAGATCGCTGACGCCGCTGGAACCACCGAAGAAGTTTTCAAACGCCACACGCGTATTCCGTGCCAGCGTGTACTTATGCTTGCCGAACGTGTAGTAGCTGGAGTGCGAAAGGTCCGTGCGGCTAAAGTTTGTTTCGGCACCAAATGTGGAGTAAGAGAAGAACTCCTGCACCGAGTAGTACACGCCCTTCTGCGCGTCCAGAGGACTCGGATCACGTGTGTCATGGAAGTACGTCAGCCCAGGTCCGCCAACCGTAACGGGCAGCGAAAACTGGCTGACCAGGTTCGGCGTAATTTCCAGACTGTTTTGATTGACGCTCGTACGGCGGTACTGGAAGTCGTAGATAAACGTGTCAGCCTTTTTATACTTCTGCGTTACGCGAAAATCGCCCTGCAACGTCGATGCCTGGAAAGTCGTGATGTTCTGCACGTTTGAGTATCCACCGCTGACCGCAGCAGAGAATGCGGGGTTGCCGAAAAGCTGCGGGTTGTTGAGGCTAAGCGTCGCCACCGTTTCCAGCAGGCCATACGTCGTGTGCAACGTCAGCGACTTCTGCGTTCCAAAGAGATTAATACGCGAGACATCCAGCGAGACACGCGGGCTGACGCCCGCCTGTCCATTCTGCGCCGCTGTGACGCGGCGACCAAGCTGCGAAGGGCCAAAGTCCGGCGTTCCGGTCTGAGCCTCAAAGCCGAAGCCATAGGTCACATCCCACCGTTTGCCTTCGGTGAGTTGAATCAGCACATTCTTTTGCGGCTCACGACCTGTAGGATTTTGCACCGCAGTATTTGCTTCGTTGAACAAGGCAAGGTTGTACAGATTGCGCTGCGTTTGCAGCAAAGCTGCCTGATCCAGAGGCTCTCCCTCACGCAACGTAATCTGCTTCTGCACCAGCGCAGGCTTCGTGTGCACCACGCCTGAGATCAGGATCTTATTAACGAAAGTCTGACGGCCTTCTGTCACGGCCATCGTCACATCCGTAACCGTACTGTCGTCCTTCTCCGGGGTCTGCACGTACTCGATGCGAGCATGGTCGAAGCCATGCGCCAGGTAATAGTTCAGAACAAGATCACGATCGCCCGAAAGCGTAATCAGAGAGAACGGCTGGCCTTCTTCCGTGCTCAGCATGGAGCGAATCGTTTCGAGTCGTGACTCATCAACGCCGCTGACTTTTACTTCGCCAAACTTTTGCTGCTCGCCTTCAACAACAGTGAAAAGGACCTTGATCTCGGCCACCTTCAAGGGCTTGCCATCCGGTCCCTTGTTCGAATCAGAGACCGAAGATGTCACCTTCACACGGGTGAATCCACTCGCACGATAGAGCGCCTCAATCGAGCTCACATCCGAAGCCACGAGCCGCGCCGAGTAGACGCCGGAGCGCCGATACAGATCACCCTTCTTTACGCTCAGGCGCTCCTGAATCGTATCCGTGTTGAAGTACTTGTTGCCACGAATCCGCACATCAAGCACCTTGTGCTTCTCACCCTTGTCCACGACATACTGAACAGTCTCGTTGCGAGTTCCCTTGCCGGTTCGCTTTACGTCGTCGGTTACATCGAAGTAGCCCTGTTGTTGCATGTAATCGCGAAGGTTGAATGCGCCTTCATTCAGCAGATCGATATCAACGGTGCCCTCTTCATAGATTGGAATGAGTAACTTCTTGCGCGAGTTACTCACCTTCGCCCCGGAAATATCGACCTTGACGATCGGGCCCTGATCGGCAAGAAAAGAGAAGTCCAACTGCTTCCGGTTCGAAGCATAGGTCTGCTTCTGAAGGCTGATCGTTCCTTCGAGCCTGTCCTTCTTCTGGTAATAGTTCCGCACACCACTCAGCGCGGTGCTCACCGTCTCACGCGAAATCTTCTGCGTACAGTTGTGGTTGAACAGGTGGTTCAACCAGGTGCAGTTCAGCGAACCACGCTTGCGAAATTCTGCCACCGTGATTCCGGGATCGCTTCCTGTCACGGCCACCGTTCCCACTCGCGCCTGCGGCCCGGTATTGACGGCGAACGAAGCATTTACCTGGTGTCCCACATCATCCGTCGTCGTACGCACGTCCACGCGCGGCTCAAAGTAGCCATTCTCCGCCAGGGACGCCACAATACCGTCAACCGCCGCAGGGATCTGGGCCTCTGTGTATCCCGCGCCGGGGTCAAGCTTGGTCGCAAACGCCTCCAGCGAGGCAAGACGCTCCGCATCGATGCCGTCAATCTCAACCCGGCCGACGTAGTACCGAGGCGTGCCTGAGTAAATCAACTCGAGCCCGCCCGGGGACGTTGTACTGCTCACGCTCAGATCGCGGTAACGGCCCGTGCGAAAGAGCAGCCGCATATCTTCGCGAACTTTCTCCGGATCAAGCGCCACGCCGGACTTCTGCTTCAACCCTGCAAGGAAGCGATCGTTCTCGGCAAACTGCACACCCTCAAAACGAATGGCCGTAACGCGCTCTCCGCGCCGCGTCCAAACCGTCTCCTGCAGCGGGGGAAGCACATTCGTAATACGGTCGGAGTCCTTTGCCTGCGCAGAGACTTCCGGCGCCACAGGAGCATCCACCGAGCCCTGCTGCGCCATGAGAGAACGCCCCAGAACGCCACACATGCCAATAGCAGCAAACAGCGTCAGCCGGCGCATACGTTTCCATGGCCCCTTGCCATCGCGTTGGATTGACCCTGCCTGACCTGCCACGAACACCTGCTCCCTGAGTTCTTTCTACCCGCAACCGCACGACCCGACCCACATCAAACGGGTTTGACGAACAAGCTGCCCTCCGGGCATCACCGTCTCGCGGACGTTACAACAATATTTTGATATGGATGCAGAAACTTTAGGGAACGCTGCCAGCCGCTGGCAACACTCCCGAGAAGAAGCAACCCACCCACATTCCTTATACTCAACCCTGATGGCTATGCCGAACGAACCCGACCTTGCCGAACGGTACTCCCGACAGATTTTATTCCCGGGGATAGGGACTGAGGGTCAGGCCAGACTGCGATCCGCTCACGCAGCGGTCATCGGCGTCGGAGCCACCGGAGCAGCCACCGCCCAGCTTCTGGCTCGCGCAGGCGTTGGGCGCCTCACGCTTGTGGACCGCGACTTCGTGGAGCCCTCCAACCTGCAGCGTCAGGTACTTTTTGACGAAGCCGACGCTCGGCAGGCTCTCCCAAAAGCCGTGGCCGCCCGGCAAAAACTCGCTGGCATCAACTCCGAATGCCTCGTCGAGGCGCACGTCGCGGACCTCGTTCCGGGAAACATCGCCGACCTGCTCGCCGGGGCCAGTCTTGTGCTCGACTGCACCGACAACTTCGAAACCCGGTATCTGATCAACGATTTCGCCGTCAGCAGCGGTGTGCCGTGGATTTATGCCGCGGCCGTCGGGGCCTACGCTGCCACGATGAACATCCTGCCGAAGCAGACAGAGAGCGACACCCCCTACGAGCCCACCGCCTGCCTCGCCTGCATCTTCCCTGCGGCGCCCTCCGGCCCGGTCGAAACCTGCGACACCAGCGGAATTCTCTCCACGGCGGTCAACCTCGCCGCCAGCCTCCAGTCCACCGAGGCCCTGAAGTTCCTCACAGGACAGCCTGAAAAAATGCGCCGAACGCTGGTCTCTTACGACCTGTGGAGCGGTGAATTTTCAGAGGTAAAGGCCACAAAACCACGCACAAGCTGCGAGGTCTGCGGCGAACGAAACTTCCGCTACCTGGCTGGCGAAGCCCGTCCGCACATCACGCTTTGCGGCCGCAACTCGGTACAGATCCACGAACATCACCGTCCGCTCAATCTGTCTGCCCTCGCTGCCCGCCTCTCCCCGCTCGGCGAAGTTCGCAGCAACAGCATGCTCCTCCGCTTCCTCTACGGGGCCTACACCCTGACGGTTTTCCCCGACGGCCGAGCCCTGATCCAGGGCACAACGGATACCGCGCTCGCCCGATCACTGTATGCGCGATTTATCGGCAGCTAGCAACATCGCGCGCCCACCCGGACAACCTTCCCGCCGCAACGCGCCTCCAAACCGAGTGACAACCTTTTATTCACCTCTGCTGTAGGCTGGAGTCTGCATGACCGTCCAGCACAGCAGGAACGTACAGACCGGACGGCGCGATGCAAGTACAAGGCCAAGCAAAGATGTCAAATGCAAAACCGAATCCCGGCTTATTTAAGCGGAATCCACCGATTGCCGGCGAAGCCGAAGCAATTGAAAGTGCCAAGAACGGTGACGCTGAGGCGTTTTCGAAGCTCTATGCGCTGCATAAACGCCGCGTGTACACGCTTTGCCTGCGCATGCTCGGCAACGTCACCGAAGCTGAGGACATGACGCAGGAAGCCTTCCTGCATCTGTACCGCAAGCTCGGCAGCTTCCGCGGCGAATCAGCCTTCTCCACCTGGCTCCACCGCCTCACGGTGAACCTGGTGCTGATGCACCTGCGCAAAAAGGGCCTTCAGCTCGTTTCCCTGGAAGAGACCATCAACCCGAGCGAAGACGACGCCCCAAAGCGCGACTTTGGCTCGAAGGACCTCAACCTCACCGGATCCGTGGATCGCGTCACGCTGGAGCGTGCCGTGGCTTCCCTTCCTCCTGGCTACCGCACGGTCTTCGTTCTCCATGACGTCGAAGGCTTTGAACACAACGAAATCGCAAAGATGCTTGAATGCTCGACCGGAAATTCCAAGTCTCAGCTCCACAAGGCTCGCCTGAAGCTGCGCGAAATGCTTCGCCAGCCGGAACAATTTGCTGCACTTGTCTCGAAGAGCAAGGAGGTTATGCAGTGAACGACCTCAGCACGTTGAACTTCGATGCACTTACCCCCGGAGAGTTTTCCGAGCATCTGCCAGAGTTGATTGCTTCCTCCGAAGGTAGCCTCTTCGACGACTCCCGCCTCACCGGCTTCTTCGCAGAAAATCCTGACGCTGCCGGCCTGGTGCGCGATCTGGAAGCGATCGCCGCAGCAGCCAAGAGCCTCTTCGAACCGGAAGCAGAAGAAGAGCCTTCGGACTCTGTATGGTCGAACATCGCTTCGAAACTCGGCCAGCCCGATCCCAGCGAAGCGTAGATCTCAAACAGTAACCAGCAAGACGGCGGCCCTCGGGTCGCCGTCTTGCTTTTGCCCTGCGCTCGTCTTTCGGCCCCTTCTCCGCTACCCTTGAACTCACTATGAGTTTTCAGTACGAGTTGCGCCGCGTCATCGAAGGCCACGAGCATTTCAGCCTGGACGAGGCCCGCATTCTGATGCGTCGTATCCTCGCGGGCGAGGCTTCCGACATTGAAATCGGCGCCCTGATCGGTGCGCTGGCAGCTCGCGGCGAAACCGCCGAAGAGATCGCCGGATTCGCCCTCGCCCTCCGCGAGCAGGCCCTCACGCTGCCACTCACCGACGACGAGCGCAGCCGCATCGTAGACACCTGCGGAACCGGTGGCGACACCTCCGGCACGTTCAACATCTCCACCGCAGCCGCGCTGGTAGCAGCCGCCGCAGGAGCCTCCGTCGCCAAACATGGCAACCGTGCCGTCACCTCCAAGTGCGGCTCTGCGGACGTGCTCGAAGCGCTGGGCATCCCAACCGAGCTCTCACCCGAGGTCGCTGCAGAGACTCTTCGCCGCCACCGCTTCGTCTTCCTGCATGCACCGTCGCACCATCCCGGCATGAAGGCCGTGATGCCCGTGCGCCGCGCGATCGGCGTCCGTACCGTCTTCAATGCGCTCGGGCCGCTGCTGAACCCCGCTGGGGCCCGCCGACAGGTCATGGGCGTCTACACCGGCCGCCTGGTCGCGCTGGCGGCCGAGGCCATGACACATCTCGGAACCACGCACGCCCTCGTCGTCCACGGCGAAGGCGGGCTGGACGAAATCTCCCTCGCCGGACGCACGGAGGTCGCGCGCGTCCGCTCCAACGAGCCCATCCAGCTCCTCTCCGTCACTCCTGGAGATGCAGGGCTCGAGCGCGCTCCACTTTCTGCGCTCGCAGGCGAAAACGCCGTCACCAATGCAGCAATACTGCGTGAGATCTTCGCAGGAAAGAAGGGTCCTCACCGCGACGTCGTTCTGCTGAACGCTGGTGCAGTGCTCGAAGTCGCGGAGATCGCGAAAGATATTCACGAGGGTGTGGCGATTGCCGCAGAGACAATTGATTCGGGTCGTGTAAAGATTCTCGTCGAGCAGTTAGCAGCACATTGAGCAACACTCCACCGCTAGGAGCCTCCATGTCCGTCCCGACTCTCTCCCCCGCCATGGTCACCACGGCGTTTGAGCTTCCCGGCCATCGCATCGTGCAGAACCTTGGCATCGTGCGTGGCATCGTCGTCCGCTCCCGCTCGGTCTTCGGCACGTTCGGTGCCAGCCTGCAAACGCTGGTCGGAGGCGACATCTCCCTCTTTTCGCAGCTCTGCGAAAAGACCCGGGAAGACGCCTTTCAACGCATGTTGCAGCACGCTGCCGAGCACGGAGCCAACGCCGTCATCGGTATGCGTTACGACGCCAACGAACTCATGCAGGGCGTCACCGAAGTCCTCGCCTACGGCACAGCCGTTCTCGTAGACAGGGAGGCCTGAGATGGCAAAAGTCACCGGCATTGGCGGCGTCTTTCTTCGTAGCCCCAACCCGAAGCAGCTGACAGCGTGGTACGCCGAGCACCTTGGCCTCCACCTGACCGACTACGGCATCATGCTGCAGTACGCGGACGACCTTGCCGTCCAGCCCAAAGACACCAGCATGACCATCTGGTCGGCCTTCCCGGCTGACACCAAGTACTTCGGCGAAGGTCATCAGGGCGTCATGATCAACTACCGCGTCGACGACCTTCCTGCGCTGCTCAAGAAACTCGAGGCCGCAGGGATTTGGATCGATCCAAAGCAACAGAACGAAGAGTACGGACGCTTCGCCTGGATCAAGGATTGCGACGGCAACCGCCTCGAACTCTGGCAGCCACTCGGCGAATCCGCCGAGGACGGAAAGCCGTCCGGACACTGATCTTCGCACAACTAAGTCGATAATCGGGCGCGCTAGCTTGCTCCCGCTTTCCCCCGCCAAATACGATGGCAAACGTTACCGCGAACCAGAACCAGGAGCGCTCATGAAGATTCACGAGTACCAGGCCAAAGAAATTCTCCGCAAACACAGCGTCACCGTGCCTGCGGGCGAAATGGCCACGACCATTGAAGAAGCCGAACGTGCGGCCAAGAACCTGTTCGACGCCGGCAACGCCGTTGTCGTGGTGAAGGCGCAGATTCACGCCGGCGGCCGCGGCAAGGGCGGCGGCGTCAAGCTTGCCAAGAACCTCGACGAGGCTGTTGCTTACTCCAAGCAGATCCTCGGCATGCAGCTCATCACTCACCAGACCGGCCCGCAAGGCCAGAAGGTTCAGCGCCTGCTGATCGAGTCCGGTTCGGCGATCGACCGTGAGCTTTATCTCGGCATCGTGCTCGACCGCGCGTCGGCCAAGGTTGTGTTCATGGCCTCGCAGCACGGCGGCATGGAGATCGAAGAAGTCGCTCACGAGAACCCCGACGCGATCTTCAAGGAGTACATCGACCCCGCTGTCGGCTTTGCTCCGTACCAGGCACGCAAGCTCGCCTTCAAGCTTGGTCTTGCGCCGACGCAGGTTGGCGAAGCAGTCAAGTTTATGACCGGCCTCTACAACGCGTTCATGGAGACCGACTCGTCCCTGATGGAGATCAACCCCTTCATCACCACGAAGGACGGCAAGCTCGCGGCTCTCGACTGCAAGATTAACTTCGACGACAACGCGATGTTCCGCCACAAGGACCTGAAGGAATTGCGCGACATCGCCGAGGAAGATCCGCTCGAAGTGGAAGCCTCGAAGTACGCGCTGAACTACATTAAGCTCGACGGCACCATCGCCTGCATGGTGAACGGCGCTGGCCTCGCGATGGCGACGATGGACATCATCGAGCACTCGGGCGGTTCCGCGGCAAACTTCCTCGACGTTGGCGGCGGCGCCAACCAGGAGCAGATTGAGAACGCCTTCGGCATCCTCCTCTCTGACCCCAACGTGAAGGCGATCTTCATCAACATCTTCGGCGGCATTCTGCGCGTGGATGTGCTCGCGACCGCAGTGGTGGCCGCAGCGAAGAAGCTCAACGTAACGCTGCCCATCGTTCTTCGCCTCGAAGGCACGAACGTTGAAGAAGGCCGCGAGATTTTGAAGAACTCCGGCTTGAAGTTTGAAGTTGGCGCAACGATGAAGGAAGCGGCTGACCTGGTTGTCGCTGCAGCGAAGGGAGTCAACTAAATGTCGGTACTCGTAGACAAGAACACGCGACTCATCGTTCAGGGCATCACCGGTCGTGAAGGCACCTTCCACGCGAAGGGTTGCGCGGAGTACGCCAAGCAGTTCGGCGTTGACCTCGTCGTGGGCGGCGTAACGCCCGGCAAGGGCGGCACGACCCACGAAGGCTGGCCCGTATTCAACACGGTGGAAGAAGCCGTGAAGGAAACCGGTGCGAACGCAACCGTCATCTTCGTTCCGCCACCGTTCGCGGCGGACGGCATCCTTGAAGCTGTCGACGCGCAGATCCCGCTCGTCGTCTGCATCACCGAAGGCATTCCGGTGCTCGACATGGTGAAGGTGTGGGACGTGGCGAAGAACTCGTCCTCGCGCCTCATCGGACCGAACTGCCCCGGCGTCATCTCGCCCGGTAAGGCGAAGATCGGCATCATGCCCGGCCGCATCCACAAGGAAGGCAACGTCGGCATCGTTTCGAAGTCCGGCACGCTGACCTATGAGGCTGTGTACCAGCTCACGCAGCGCGGCATCGGCCAGTCCACCGCTATCGGCATCGGCGGCGACCCGATCATCGGCACCACGCACATCGACGCACTCAAGCTCCTCAACGAGGATCCCGACACCGAAGCGATCATCATGATCGGCGAGATCGGCGGCTCGGCCGAAGAGGCAGCAGCGGAGTACATCAAGCAGCATGTGAAGAAGCCGGTTGTCGGCTTCATCGCAGGCCAGACGGCGCCTCCGGGCCGCCGCATGGGCCACGCTGGCGCGATCATCTCCGGCGGCGAAGGCACAGCTGCCAGCAAGATGGCTGCGATGGAAGCTGCAGGCATCACCGTCGTGAAGACGCCGAGTGAGATCGGCGACGCCATGGCGCGTGTGCTCGGCAAGGCTTAGCTCCGACCAACATCCAACTCAAAGAAAGACATGCCCGATGCAATATCGGGCATGTCTTTTTCTTTTGCAGGAGTCAGTAAAGACCTCCGGGCCATAGAACGCGGCATACTCGTCGCGAATACGCTATCCTCACCCCATATCGACATACGAGGTACGGAATGAAGCGATGGACGCGCCGCGAGGCAATCGGTAGTGGATTACTCGGAGGCCTCAGCCTTCTCGGTTCTCGTGGCCTTCCGGCGCAAACGCAGAAGGAGGCTCACGCTTCCGATCCGCTTCCTGCATCCGCCATCATCCCGCCCAACGGCATCGTCAGGACAGAACCGCGGCTGCGTGGCATCCATCGCGTCATCGTCGACGCCGACCCCGGTAACGACGACGCTCTCGCCATCCTCATGGCGCTCTCCTCCCCGCAGCTTCAGGTCGAAGCCATCACCGTAACCCCGGGCAACATGGGTCCGCGCTACGACCAGCAGGTTCGAAACGCACTCTATGTTGTCGATCTTGCGGGCTATAGCGGCAAGGTCCCTGTGCTGCGCGGCATGTCGCACCCCATCCTGAACCTGCCCTATCCCATCGCGACCTTCATCCACGGCAAGTACGGCCTCGGCGCCGTCGAAGTCACCGAGACGAAGCAGAAGGCTGGTGCCGAACACGCCGTAGATTCCATGCTGCGCCTCACGCGCGAAGCTCCCGGCAAGATCACCATCCTCGCCCTCGGCGGACTCACCAATGTGGCGATGGCCATCCTTCGCGACCCTGAGTTTGCGTCGCGGCTTCAGGGCATCGTTTTCGTCGGCGGGCGCTACGCCTCTCCCGGCATGGCCCCCAGCTACAACGTCCTTGTCGACCCGGAAGCTGCACATATCGTCATGAACTCCGGAGCCCCCATCACACTCGTCGGCTCCGACGTCAACAATCGCGACTCCATCCTCGTCGCCGCTGATTACGATCGTGCCGCCACCTTCAACACCCGCCGCAGCCGCTTCTTCACCGACTCCAACGCACTCCGGCGTCAATACGAAATGAAGTATCGCGGCGCCAAAGGCTCCGTCAACGCCGACCCTCTCGCCGTCGCCATCGCCGCACACCCCGAGGTCGGCCAGCGTTTCATGGACGTGAACGTGCGCGTCGAACTCCAGGGCGAATACACCCGCGGCCAACTCGTCTACGGCGACGACATCTACTCCGGCCACCCCATCCCTCCGGGCAACGTCGACCTCTGCGTACAAGCCGACGCCGAAGCCTTCAAGAAAATGGTCTTCGAGACACTGCAGATTGCCTGACGCATGAAAACCTCTCGTATCCCATTCGCGATACACTCATAACAGTGCGTTCAGCGTGCTCTGATGTAGAGCGAACGCCTCATTCACCGCATTTTGTGCGGTCAGGAGATTTCCCAAGTGTCACAGCGTACTTTCAGCATCATCAAGCCGGACGCGGTCAAGAACGGCCACGCCGCAGCCATCCTCGCAGAGATCTCGAAGGCTGGTTTCAAGCTCGTCGCGATCAAGAAGATCGTCCTCACCAAGGAGCAGGCAGCGGGCTTCTATTACGTTCACGCAGCACGCCCGTTCTTCGGCGAACTCGTCGACTTCATGAGCTCCGGCGTGATCTACCCGATGGTCCTCGAGAAGGACAACGCCATTGCCGATCTGCGCACCCTGATGGGCGCAACCGACCCGGCAAAGGCTGACGAGGGCACCATCCGCAAGATGTTTGCGACCTCGATCGGCGAGAACGCGATCCACGGTTCGGATGCAGAAGACACCGCTGCTTTCGAAATCGGCTACTTCTTCGCAGGCTACGAGCTCAAGTAGTTCTTCCCTGCTTCAAAACACAAAGGCCGCGTCTTCGGACGCGGCCTTTGTGTTTGCTGCGTGTTGCACTTTACTTGAACAACGCCAGATCCACCGCATCAGCCATGCGCTGATAGCCCGCATCGTTCGGATGCAGATGATCGCCGCTGTCATAGGCCGGGTTGAACTGCAGAGGGTGAGCAGGGTCCTGAGTCGCCTTGTCGAAGTCCACAACACCGTCGAACTCCCCGCCCGTGCGGATCCACTCGTTCAGCTTCTCGCGAACCTTCTCGCCTTCCGCTGACTGGTACTTGGCACCGACGTACGGCGTCAGCGTTCCGCCAATGATCTTCAGCCCGTGCGCATGAGCGCGAGCGATCAGCAAGCGGTCAGCGGCAATGAGCTCCTCCGCCGTAACGCTGTCCTTGCGCTTCTGCTCAGCCGTCACCTTGGGGTTGGGATCATAGGCGTGGCCGATGTCGTTGATGCCTTCCATGAAGATCACATAACGGCGACCTGAGCTCGACGGTCCATCCAAATTGAGAATGTCTCGATCGAAGCGGTTGATCGCGCTCGGGCCAGCACGCTCCCGCAGAATGCGGTTGCCGCTGATGCCCTCATTCAGCACGGTGAAGTAGGAGGTTCGCTTTTCCTTGCTCAGGCGAGTGTAGAGGAGATCCGGCCAGCGCTGGTTGGTGTCCGGCGTTGAGTGAGCGCCGTCCGTGATGCTGTCTCCAAAGCAGAGGATCGACGACTGCGTCGCAGTGTCAATGCCGACCTCGGTGAGGAAGAGCCACGGCTTCATTGTCTTCGAGTCGGTCAGCTCATGCGCCGCAGTCTGGTCACCCAGAGCAACGAAGTTTGTGGTGCTGGAAAGGCTGTGTCCGGAGACGTGCGAGATCTCCTGCTTGGGCACGAAAATGCTGACGGCGAGGTCGCTCTTGGCCGGAAAGGCAAAGTGCACTTCATCACTGATGACGCGCTCACCAGGCGGAATGACCACGCTCGACTTACCCTCGAAGGTGACCGGAACGGTCGCGTCCACGGTACTGCCTGTCGTGCGTTGAGCCAACGTAACGGCACCGATCGTCAACGGTTCTTTGCCGAACTCATTGCTCAACGTGACAGCGGTAAATTCAGGCGATCCCGCAGAAACGTGGACGATTTCACGCAGCGTCAAGTCGTACTTGCCTGCATTTCCGGCTGGGTACTCCACGGGCGACGAGGCCCAGGTACCCACCAGCCAGGCGGCTTGCGCATACAACGGCTGAGAAGCAACGAGACCTGTAAACAAGGCAAGGAAGACTACGGCGATTCGCTTCAAGATGAACTCCATCGAGTTTCGATGGGAGCATTCTAGTTCACGCGCATAACGACTCGCTTACAAGTCGTCTCTAGTGCGAAAGTTCTTTGTCCAGCCGCGCCAGTTGCTCGCCACTCAACTCATGCCGAATCTGCAGCAGGATGTGCGCGTTCTGCTTTTCCAACTCAGCGCGAGCCTGCGCGACGCGATCAATCGCCGCAAAGACTTTGGTCTCGTCCTGCAGATCCTGGGAGCTCATCGAGCCGAGAGCCTGCTCTTCATGACGCAGATTGGTATAGGCAGAGATGAGCTGGCTCTTGTTCGCCGCGAAGATATCGTCCATGCGGTGCTGCTGGTCGGTACGAAGGCTCAACGTGTGGGAGATCTTCTTGTCGTCCCACCAGCGTCCCGGAGGCCCGAGCTGCGGGCCCGAGCGCATCGACGAGCCACCCGTAAAGCTGTTGCCGCCGAAGCTACCATGGCCGGAGTTGCTCCCCATCATGCCGCCGTCTGCAGACATGCCTCTTCCACCCGGACCACCGGGGCCGCCCCCATGCGGGCCACCAGGGCCTTGCGCAGAAGCTGCCGTCACAGCGCCGAAAAGGCACAAGAGCAGAGCGAGTTGAGTGAAGCGTCGAAACACGGCGAAGTCCTTCAAGAGATCAAACAGTGGAGCGGGGCCCATGGGGATGTGAAATTAGTCTCGCACGGTATTACTATGCGATGCACGCGTTTCCGACGACTGCGGCTCCATCGCATACGCCGCCAGCGTAGCGTCAGGTGCGCCGAGTTCCCGGTCAATCGCCTGCAACATACGATTATCTCGTTCAATCTGTTCGGCTGAAGCACCAACCGGCGTCATCGCGGTCATGCCGGTATGCGAAACCGCAGCCACAGTGGCCTCAACCGGTGCAGGTGTCGCCACCACGGCTGGAGCGGCCACGGGTGCCACGACCGCAACTGCGGCCGTTTCCGCAGGGGCGTGGTGCGCCCGAGTCACAGGGATCGCAAACCCGAGGGCAAGCGCGCAGGTTCCTGCCATCGCCCAGCCAAACCGGTGGCTCGCACGCGTGGTGTGAGAGTTCATCGCCGGAACCGGCATGGTTGCGGAGCGACGCTCTGCCCAGGCAAGCGACATCTCGCGGAACGCGACCATCGGAGCTTCCGTCGCGGCGACGCGTTCCTGGCAATGCTCGCAGCCTGCAAGATGCGAAGCGGCTGCCGGAGCGAGGTCGCCGATCAGGTGCTCGTCGATCTGTTCGTCGGTAAGGTGAAGAAGATTGTTCATTGCGAAGCTCCTACCTGCGCGCGAACGGACTTCAGCGCGCGATGGAGATGCGTCTTGACGGTATTGACCGGCATACTCAGTGCAGCAGCGATCTCCGCCAGGTCCATCTCCTGGGCAAAACGCATAAGGAAGATTTTGCGCTGGTTGGGCGAAAGCCCCTCAAGGGCGGCCTGGACATGCCCAGCCTGCTCCTTTGCCAGCATACGAGACTCCGGTGACGATTCGCCGGAGGGAAGGAAGTTTGCCGCTTCCGTCACGTCAATGGCCGAGTTACGGGCCTGACGCCAGAATCGGAACTTCTGAAGGCGCTGATGATCGCGCACCAGATTCAGTGCAATCGAGGTCAACCAGGTGTTGACCGAACAGTCACCGCGAAATCTCTCGCGCCCGTTGTACGCCTTCAGGAAGGTGTCCTGGGTGATTGATTCTGCGAGGTCCGCGTCTCCGATCGAGAACGTGACAAAGCGCAGAACCCGCGGCCGGTAGGTGCGGATAAGCGTCTCGATATCATCGAGTTCGCTGGTAACAGGCACAACTTCCGGCAAATCGCTCATGGTGCGGGCGTGGATGGCGAGCTGCATACTCTTGAAGACGAGCCGCTCGCAGTCGTCAGGTTACACTCCAGCAGGTTTTTTCGTATGCCCTAAGAACATTTTGTCCACTCTTCGGCAGCGTTTCTCCACTCTAAATGCATCACAATGAAACGATTACCAGGAGAACCAGATTGTCCAGCCAGGAAGAACAGCCGTCCAGCGCTGCCGAAACGGTAGCCGAAACGGCCGACGCTAACGAGACACCGACCACCCAGCGGGAACGCACCGTTCGCGGGCACATTCTCTTCGCATTCATCGTGCTCATCACGCTTCTGCTGGGCTGGCGTTTGCGCCATGCGTTGGGCATCATCTACGTTTCCGCGCTCTTCGCCGTCGTGCTAATGCCGATCGTGCAGCAGATGATGCGCCTGAAGATCGGCAAATACCGCCCGTCGCGCACCATCGGCGTCGTTCTGCTGATCGCTTCCGTCGGCGTATTGATGACACTCTTCCTGCTCATCGGCCTGCCGCCCGTCATGCACGACATCCAGAGCTTCGCCTCCGACGCGCCCTCGCGCATTCCCGAGCTGGTCGAAAAGCTCCACCACATCCCCTTTGCCAGCAAGATCGGCGTCGATAGTCTTGCTGCAAAGGCCGAAGGCACCGCCGGGACGCTGGCCCAGCACCTGCTCACCAGCATTCCCGAATGGCTGAACAGCTTCCTCGAACTGCTCGAAGCACTGATTCTCTGCGTCTACTTCATGCTGGAAGGCGAGTACGCCTACTTCTACTTCCTGTCGTTCTTCCCCACCGGCTCGCGTGAGCGTCTGGCAAAGACGCTGATGACCGCCGAACTGCGCATGAGCAAATGGCTGCTGGGCCAGGGTGCGCTGATGCTTATCCTCGGCGTCAGCTCAACCATTGTCTTCGCCTGCCTGCATGTGCGTTACTTCTTCCTGCTGGGCATGTTGATGGGGCTGTTCAACATCATCCCCGTCGTCGGCGGCATCATCACCATCGTGCTTGCGGCAGGAGTCGCCGCGCTGGACTCATGGACGAAGATGGCCGGCGTGCTCATTTTCTACGCCATCTACATTCAGATTGAAAACGCCTGGCTGACGCCTCGCATTATGAAAACCAGCGTCGACCTCATGGGTCTTGGCGTCCTCGTGGCGCTCCTTTGCGGAACGACACTCGCTGGGGCAGTGGGAGCCATGGTGGCGGTCCCGACGGCTGCGCTGGTCGTGGTGCTGATGGACGAGTACCTTGTGCAGACCGACCCGGCCGCGCTGCTGCAACAAAAAATGGCGAAGTCGAAGGACGCCTGAGACACCTGCCGCTACCGGTTTGAGCGCCTAGTTGAGCTCAAGCCGCGCGAGCAGGTGAGCAACCGTTGCCGTCGCGCTCAACGAGGCCGTTTCGACGATCTCATGCGCGATGGCGTGGTAATGCTCTGCGCGACGAGCGAAGCGAAGCTCGGCCTCGTCGCGGTTCGCCAGAATCGGCCGCGCGGTCGCCTCAGGGTCAAGAGCCTGCTCCGCGCAACGCTCAAACAACACCTCGAACGGAGCTTTCAGAAACACCACGCAAGTATCGGCGGAAGCTTCCAGCAACTCGCGGTTGGCTTCAATCTCCGGCGCTCCCCCACCTAATGCAATCACCGTGCTGCGCAACGCAAGCAGCTTGCCCAGCACATCGCTCTCAACCCGGCGAAAGTACGCCTCGCCATGCTCGGCAAAGAGCCCGGGAACGGTCTGCCCGCTCACCAGTTCAATTTCCGTATCGAGGTCGACAAAACTCCAGCCAAGCTCTGCAGCAAGCAGACGGCCGATCGTGGATTTGCCCGAGCCCATGAATCCAGCCAGGACGATGCGTTCAAGAGACATAACTCTATCGTCGCGCACGCAGCAGCCTGTAGCAAGTTCACTCGCAGAGATCCAACTCATCCATGCAGAGCGCGGTACACCGCGCGAGCGAGTTCGTCCTTCCGGAACGGCTTCGAAAGAACAGAAACAGCATCTTCCGCAACGCTGTTATGCAGCAGCGCATTCCGCGTATAGCCGGACATATACAGCACACGCAGAAGCGGGCTGCGATGCTGCGCTTCTGTGGCCAGCGCAGCTCCGCTCATGCCTCCCGGCAACACAACGTCCGTCAGCAGCAAGTCAACATGCTGCGCTTCGGCCAGGGTCTTCAGAGCAGAAGCACCATCGCCGGCGCTAACCACTTTGTAGCCAAGCATCCCCAGCAGGCGCTCGACCAGCTTGCGAATCGTGGCATCATCCTCCACCAGCAGGATGGTTTCGCCCGCGCCCTCGGTTGACTCCGAGACTCTCGGAGCGACACTCTCCATCGGCTTCGCATTCCCCTTATCTCGTGGGAGAAACAGCTTCACCGTCGTTCCCAGTCCGAACTCCGAGTAGATCTTCAGATGCCCGCCCGACTGCTTGATGAAGCCATAGACCATCGACAGCCCCAGCCCCGTGCCACGCCCCACAGGCTTGGTGGTAAAGAACGGCTCCAGGATGTGGTCGAGCACGTTGCGCTTCATCCCCGTCCCCGAATCGGAGACGGCAATCTGCACATACTCCCCCGCAATCACCTCGGAGTTCTGCCGTACATACTCTTCATCCAGCACGATGTTCTGCGCCTCGATCGTCAGCCGCCCACCGCTCGGCATGGCATCGCGAGCGTTCACCGCCAGGTTCAACAGCGCATTCTCCAACTGCGAAGAGTCGACGCAAATCGCCCATAGATCAGGCGTCAGATAATGCTCCACCACAATGTTCTCGCCCAGCGATCGGCTGAAGAGCCCCGCCATATCGACGACCATGTGAGCGGTGTCCACAAGTCGCGGCTCCAGCGGCTGCTGCCGTGCAAACGCCAGCAATCGCTGCGTGAGACCTGCGCCACGCTTCACCGACGCCAGCGCATCGGCCACCATCGAGCGAACCTCCGGCCGGTCGGCCGAGTGCTCCGCAATCAACTCCAGATTGCTAAGCACAATGGTTAGCAGGTTGTTGAAGTCGTGCGCCACACCGCCCGTCAACTGGCCGATAGCTTCCATCTTCTGCGACTGCCGAAGCTGCGCTTCCACAGCATTACGCGCAGTCACATCCACCACCGCCACGAGCCGCGCAGAGTCCACGCTCGCACCCAGCGATCGACTGAACGTGTCCACCTCCATCACGTTCCCTTCGCGATCACACTGCGTCCAGTTCTGTAACGTCGCAAACTCCTCGTGACGAAGTTCGTCCATCATCCCGAGAAAACGCTCCTGCTGCTTCGGTGGATGGATTCCCATGATGGACATCGCCAAAAACTCTTCGCGCGAAAACCCATAACGCTTCACGCAGGCATCGTTCACCTCAAGGAAGCGCAGCGTCGCCGGGGAGTACAGATACATCGGCAGCGGGTTGCGCTGGAACAGATAGCGAAAGTCTTCTCTCGAGCGCTCGAGCTTCCCTTCTGCCTCAGCTCGACGCTCCACCTCTGCCTGCAGCGCGCGCGAACGGTCTTCGAGCGCCGTTGTCCGCTCCCCCAGCTCCAGCGTCAGGTTCAGCAGCCGCGACTCAACAGCCTTCCTCGCGCTCAGGTCCAGCAGCGTTAGAACAAACGCCGGCGCTCCCTCTTCCAAGCGAGCCGTCAATCCAATCTCAACGGGAAACACGTGGCCATCGCGATGCAGCGCGCGCAGTCGCCGATCATCTTCCGCAGCACGCGAGTGCAGAGGCCCTTCAAACGCTGACTGCAGCCAGGGATGTCGCGCCCGCTTCCCTGCACCCCTCTTCGGAAACGAAAGCGTATCCAGAGAGACGCCAGCAAGCTCCGCCGCATCGTAGCCAAACAACTTCGACGCATCGCTATTGGCGTAGATCACCATGCCTTCGGCATCCAGCAGCAACATCGCCACAGGCATCAGTCTCGCGTACGAGATCCAATCAGCGGAAGAGCTCTGTGGGAGAGAAGACGAGTTGGCAACACTTTCCTGAGGAGTGAGCACGCTTCCATAGTGAAAGCCTCATGTCGCCTCACGTCATTCCCCGAGCCGAAGATATCAACGGTTACGTGCCAATTCGGGACAAGCTAACGCGTCAACTCGATCGCCACAACCTGCCCCGCATAGTGCTTGTCCTCGACAGGCAGATAATCCACGCGTGCCTTCATGCCGTTGAATAGCTTGCACGGATCCACATCGCCTTCCGGCCGAAAGTTGGTTGTCGTCAGGGTGAGCTTGAACATATCCAGGCTGTAGAAGCTATGCGCTCCGCTGGTTCCGTCCAGTTCAAAAGACAGCCCTGACGGATACAGACAGGCCACGTTGTGCATGACTCCGTGAAGCATCTTATGCGGTCCCGGCTTGGCGGCTGGAGGCAGCACGGGCGCGGCAGCCGTCACAACAACCTCGCCATGTGGAAGCCCATCGGCACCGCCCGAAACTTCTCGAGCAGAAGCACTTTCTACATGCGTGGCCACGGACTCGCGAGCAGCCATGTACTTCTGAATAGCACTCTCACGAGCGTTCAATCGCTCCTGGGCCTCAGGGCTTTTCAGCGCACTCTTCGCCGCTGCCAGAACCGCCAGCGCAGACTGCGGCTGGTGGTCACGCATCAGAACATCGACCGCGTTCAACCGATAGGCCACATCCGTTGGATCAAGCTGCACGGCCTGCACATTGAAACGATGCGCTTCTGCCAGGTCGCCATGATTGATCACGAGCGCGTGGGCCAACGCGTCATACGCTGGAGCAAACGCAGGGTTCAACGCGATCGACTTGCGCAGGCTGGCCTCGGCCTTTGCCATCTCTCCGCTGCCGAACTCCCCACCCAGCGTCGATACGCCATAGAAGTACTGCGCGAACGCATCGTTGGTATCCAGCGCAACGGCTGCCGCAAACTGCTTGTGAGCTTCTTCCTGATCGTTGCGCTGCATCGCCATGGATCCAAGCGTGACGTGCACCTGCGCATTGGAAGGATCTTCGCGCAACACCGTTTCGTCCAGTGCCTGCGCTTCTTTCTCGCGATCGTCATGCGCAAGAACGTCAGCGCGAATCGCATCCACCGCAGCGGCCGAAGGCTGTCGCACGGTGAATGAAGCTTCGTCCACGGGGTAGGATTTTGCCAGACTCATCATCTTGAAATCGCCACCGCTCACATAGCGATCAAGCTGCTTTCCAAGCTGATTGAGGTCGCCAAACGCCTGCTGCGCCGCGGCGATCGGCTCCATCCCTGTCGACAACCCATGCGCATAAGCCTGCAGTCGGTGAGCATGCGTCGCAAAATCCTGCATCAGGATCATGTGCGTCAGCGCCCACGACTCCGCATAGAAGATTGAACCCTTCTGGTCGTCGTGATAGTACGGCGAGGAGTGGTCCACCAGCAGTAATGTCTCAATCGGAATCAACTTCTGCTCACGCAGGTAGAGGATGTCGTCCGCACTTGGCTGCCCCAGTGCGACCGACTTATCGTACATATCCGTGTTCTGGTAGAACTCCGCGAGCCCTTCGTTCAGCCACAGCGGAAGCCACTCCACCTTACGCATCAGGAAGTGCGTGTACTCGTGATAAACAGTCGAGTACTGATGGTGCTCATCCGAGTAGTCCAGACGCAGCAACACATAGCTGCGTGAGTTCGTCGGAAGAAACAGCCCTGCCAACTGCAACTGCCCGGAGCGCAGATAGGCTGCAGGCTCCAGCGCCTCGAAACCCTTGTGGTTCTTCAGCGCGAGGACGGTCACCTCTGCTCCGCGATCACCCGTGGCGTACGGCAGCAGGTCATGGAACATGGCGCGCATGCGCTCGAACTGACCGGCGATGTGCCGTCCCTGCTTCTCGCTCGAGTCGGTAATCACGGTGAAGTGGGGACTACGGACTTCCGTCCAATGAGGCACACTCTCCGCAGCAGCGGAAGCAGTAAGGACGAAGACGCACAGCAGCGTAAACAGCGGTTTCCTGAGATTCATGATGGGTTTTGCCCATGCTACAGGAAGCGCATGAGAAATCAACTACGAACGCGCAACCAGCTCTAACTGCTCGCTTCCGGCTTCATCAATATGCGGCGTGAAGTGTGCACGGCAACGCGCTTCATACATACCGACCGCACCAACAATCACCAGCTCCTGCGAAGCGCTAAGGCGCTGCGTGTGGATCGCAGCCTGACCGCAGACCATGCACACAGCCGAAAGCTTCGTGACCTTGTCTGCCATCGCCATCAGGTTCGGCACAGGGCCAAAGGGTTCGGCTTCAAACGTCATGTCCAGCCCGCCCAGGATGACGCGCTTGCCCAGAGCGATCAGTTCAGTGATTAGCGGAATGATCTCCGGCGAGAGAAACTGCACCTCGTCGATGCCCACCACCTCAACCTCTCCGAGGATAGGAAAGAGCACCGCACGCAGGTCTTCAACGTTACGCACCGTATGCGCTTCATGCGTCTGCTGCGAGTGCGACGCGATCGACGTCCGGTGATACCGCATGTCGATATCGGGCTTGTAGCAAGCCACACGCTGCTTCGCAATCCGCGCTCGTTTCAAGCGGCGAATCAACTCTTCGCTTTTGCCTGAAAACATGGGGCCGGTGATGACTTCGAGCACGCCTGCGTTTGTCGTCTGCATGGTCTTTGCAGTATCTCGCGGTCACGCCGGTGGAAAATCAGGCAACAATTCGCATCCGGGTAGCGCCCAATGGCTGCAAGAAATACGCTTTGCGGCCTGCCCGCACAGCGTATTCTGAAAACGAAACCGGAGGAGGATTTACATGCAATTGAAGACATCGACCTCGCGCGCCTTGCTGACAGCTTTGGCCGTAACCGCCTGTTCGGGCATGGCCGTCGCCCAGCAGAGACCCAAGGCGATCAAGGTCGAGTTCAAGACCTCGACCGGCGCTCCCGCTGGTTATGCCAAGCTGATCCCGATGCCCAACGGCGCCGTCAAGATCAAGCTGGACCTCATGGGACTGCCCGCAGGTGAGCACGGACTTCATCTGCACGAGCACGCCGTCTGCACCGAGCCTGACTTCAAGTCGGCTGGCGGACACTTCAACCCCACCGGCAAGCATCACGGCTTTGAAAACCCGCTCGGCCACCACGCGGGCGACACACCGGAAAACATCAAGGTCGAAGGAAACGGCAAGGTCAAGACCGAGTTCGTTATGTCCGACATCACGCTCGATCCGCTGGCCCCGAACTCCGTGTACGCCAACGGCGGCACCTCCCTCGTGCTGCACGCCGGAGTGGACGACATGAAGTCGGACCCCGCCGGAAACGCCGGCCCACGCATCGCCTGCGCCGTAATCAAGCAGCCCTAACTCGTTGTCAGCACGAAATTTCGCTTTTAGCGAAACGAATGGAACCAGAACGGGCCAGGCTGCGTATGACAAAGCATGGCAGCGATGACCATCACGACAGGCTGGATCGGGCGGGCAAAAGACGCCGCTTCAGCCCCCTGGATGCCCAGGGCCGTGGTCACGCTACCAGCAGCGGAGTCTGAGCCCGTAAAGGTTGGAGAAAGACGGCCGAGCGCCAGCCGATTTGCGGCGCTGCCCGAAGGCCGGAAAACGGGCATTGAAGTTCCTTCTACTGAACAGGTGAGGATGGGGACGCCGGAAGAGCAGCCGAAAGCCAACGCGGAGCGCGCTGCCATGCTGGCCGAACAGGCCGCAATGGCTGAACTCGCCGCTCGCTGCCTGGCCGGTGATGCCGAAGCCTGGGAGAAGCTGGCGCGCAGCCAGCACCGCAGGGTCTACGCCATCTGCTATCGCTTCACGGGATCGCAGACAGATGCAGAAGACCTTACCCAGGAAGCCTTCCTGAAGATGTACCGCAACCTTGGCAGCTTTGACCCCTCCAAGGGCGGCTTCTCCACCTGGCTCACCACCCTCACACGCAATCTTCTGGTCGACAGCTATCGCCGCTCCCGGCTCGAACGTGCCTCCGACTCACTCGACGAGCCGATTGGCGAAGACGAAGACGGCCCCAGCCGAGCCGACCGATTGGCGGATACTCGTATCAGCCAGGAGAAACATGTGGCAGGTTTGGAGCTAAAGGCCCAGATACAACAGGCTCTCCAGCAGCTTTCTCCAGAGCTGCGAGAAGCAGTCATCCTCCGCGACCTGGAGGATATGGACTACAAAGACATTGCCGAAGCTCTTGGCGTTCCCCAGGGAACAGTCAAGAGCCGAATCAGTAGAGGGCGCAGCGAGTTAGCAAGGCTTTTGAAACGGTTAGAAGGGCAGGTGATGTGAGCATGACGGACCAGAACAAATTCGACGATCTTTATAACGAATGCGCCGTGTGGGAAGCCATGTGCCCTGACGCCGTCGACGGTCTGTTGACCGAAGCGGAGCAGGCAGCGTTCGATCGCCACGTCGCAGGCTGCGTGCATTGCTCGGAAGAGTTTGCAGCCGCCCAGCGCGGAGCCGCCTGGATGCAGATGCTCAAGGGAAACGCCCCTGAGCCTCCAGCCGATCTCATGGCCCGCATCCTGGCCGAAACCAGCGGCTCGGCAGAGTCCTATCAGCCAGTGCTGGCCACCGATCCGGTCTTCGTTCCGGAGCCTGATAACGTTTGGACACGTTCTCGCGTCGAGCCTGTACCACAGGGCTGGTTCGCCACACTGAGCGGCAAGGTGACCGACATGTTCCGCCTCGAACGCGGCAACATGGGCTTCCACCCACACTTCGCGATGACGGCTGCGATGGCGTTCTTCTCCGTCGCACTCAGCCTAAACCTGCTCGGCGTTCGGCTCACCGACCTCCGCCACCTCACGCTGAAGCCGGGAACGATCGGTCGCCAGATGGCCGACGCTTCCGCCACCGCTACCCGCTCTTTCCAGAATCTGCGTGTGGTCTATCAGCTGGAGTCACGCGTCTCAGAGTTTCGGGGAGAGGACGACACCCAATCGCAGGAGTTCAGCAGCCCGCAAAAGCACCGCAAGAGCGGCGGCGACAAACAGGAAAGACGTTCTTCGCCGTCCCGCGGAACCAGTGAACTAATGCTTCCCCAGCAGGATGCAGCACCTAAACATAATGCCGCGACAGACACGCGGCTTGCCAAGAAGGAGGCCTAAGCCATGATTGACGAAACCCAAGGAGCAGGCTGGGCCCAGGAACCCAACTCGGCGACCACGCCGCCAACCCCAACCGCAGCAGAAACCGTCGGATACTGCCAGGACTGTGGACGTCCGTTGAGCCGCGAAACCGTTCGTACCGTAGGAAGCGGCGTCTTCTGCGAGCCCTGCCTCGAAGTCCGTCTCGGCAGCACGGGCCGCGCCGGAGCAGCCACAGGAAGCGTTCCCCCAGTGGGCTATGTGCCGCCCATGGGAGCCGTTCCTCCGCCTCCGCCAACCGACCCCTTCGCGTCGATTCCGCCGGTCCCCGGCGAGCCCAGCCCCACACTCGCAGGCCTGCTCGGCTTCATCCCAGGCGTCGGCGCGATGTACAACGGCCAGTACGCCAAGGGCATCGCCCACATCCTCATCTTCACCGTGCTGATGTCGATCGCCAACAACGTATCAGACATTTTCGGCCTGCTTGTTGCTGGCTGGATCTTCTACCAGGTCTTCGACGCCATCCACACGGCACGCGCTCGCCGCGACGGCACGCCGCTACCTAACATGTTTGGCCTGAACGACATCGGCGATCGCGTCGGCATCCACTGGAACGCGATGCAACAGCAGCAGGGCTGGAACACGCAGCAGGGCTCACCCCAGCCGGGTGCGGCGCCGCAGAGCACCGCTCAGCAGGGCGCGGCGCAAACGGCCTGGAACACACCTGCCGCTGCGCCACAACCGACTCAGGCAAACTGGGCAGGGTACGTTCCGCCGACCGCTTTTGGCACAGCCTACGCACCAGCCCCCACGCCGAACTACGCCGCAGAGATGCACGCAGAGATGGCTGAGACTCGCGCTGATGTAGCAGAAACCATGGCCGATGCACGCGCCGCGGTGGCTGAAGGACACTCATACGCGCACTCCGCAGCTACCGGAGCGGCCAACTACGCGCAAACCTACACCGGTGCTGGAACCTCCGTGCCAAACCCCTATCCCAACGCGGTTCCTCCAGTGCCCACGGGGACACGCTTCCCTAGCTCAGCCATCTGGCTCATCGCGCTGGGAATCATCTTCCTTGTGCCGGGAATTCACCTGAACGATCGCTGGCTCACCCCCATCGTGCTCTTCATCGCAGCCGGGCTCACCTTTTACCGCAAGCTCTCGGACGTCTCCGACCTCCGCGCCGCCACCGGTCAGGACAATCCCTGGTACACCGTTCGCTGCATGAGAGGCCCGATCATCCTGCTGCTGCTCGCCATCCTCTTCGCACTGCAGGCGATGAACGTTGCTTCCTTCGAAAAGACCTGGCCGCTGCTGCTGATCGTTGTCGGCATCGCCATCGCCGTAGACCGGTCGTTCCTTTCAAAGAGCGCCACCCAGCAGATGCCGCCCTACTGGCAGCAGCCTCCGGTTGCTCCTCCGGCACCTGCCGCAGCAGCGCCGCAGCCGTCCAATCCCACGAAGGAGGAGTTCTAAACCATGAGCAGCTATCCTCCTCCACCGCCACCGTTTGACCGCGGCGCGGCCCGCGCACAACAACGTGCCTGGAAAGCGCAGCAGCGCGTCATCCTCCAACAGCAACGCGCACAGCAGCGCTGGCAACGCTCCCAGATGAAAGCCCAGATGCGGATGCAGCGTCGCCGCTCGCTGGTCGGACCTCTGATGCTCATCGCCATCGGCGTCGTTGTTCTAATGACACGCTTTGGCTCGCTGCACTGGGGCCAGTTTTTTGAGTGGTACAGCCGCTGGTGGCCCGCAGTGATGATCCTCGCCGGTCTCGTGCTCGTGGCGGAATGGTCCCTGGGGCACAACCGCGAGCAACCCTACAGTACACCCCGCCTCGGCGGCGGCATGGTCGTCCTGCTGATCCTGCTTGTCTCCTTCGGTGCAAGCCTGCGCTGGGTAGGCCCCGGTCGTGAGTGGAGCGAGCGCTTCATGGGCTCGGACTGGGACCACATGATGGGGCAGTCGCATGACTTTGACGACACGCTGACGCAAAGCATCACGCCGCAGCAGACCCTCGTCATTCGCAACCCTCGCGGCAACGTCACGGTTACGGGTTCTTCCGAAGATGGCCAGGTCCATCTCGCACTGCATAAGCAGGTCTACGCCTGGCGCGACTCTGACGCAGAAAGCCGCGCACAGGATCTTCAACCCGGCGTCACCAATACGCCCGGACAGCTTCTGCTCGCGCAAAACGACGTCGAAGGCGGAACGCTGGACATGACCGTCGAAGTCCCCCATGGTACCCCTGTCACCATCGACGCAGGACGTGGCGACGTCTCTATCCAGGAGTTGCATAGCGCCGTCGAGATCACGGCCAGCCGTGGCGCGGTCGACGTCAGCGCAATCACCGGCCCCGTCAGCATCCACACCAGCTATGACGACGCCAGCATCTCCGGCCATAGCATCTCCGGCCCCGTGACGCTGCAGGGCCACGCCGGCGATCTCACCTTCTCCGATATCACCGGTGGCCTTTCGCTTGACGGCGACTTCTTCGGCCGCACTCACGTAGAGCGCGTCAACGGCATCGTTCGCTTCGAAACCAGCCGCACCAAGTTCCAGATGGCACGTCTCGACGGCGATCTCGATCTCGACGGCGGCTCCGACCTGAGTGCAAGCGAGATACTCGGCCCCGTGACACTGAGCACGCGCAACCGCAACATCACGCTCGACCGCGTCGACGGCCGCATCACGGTAAAGAACCGCAATGGCTCCGTGAACGTCACCAACACCACCCCGATCGCGGGCATCGAGATCACCAACGAAAAAGGCTCAATCGATATCGGCGTTCCGCAGCACGCGAGCTTCAACCTCAAGGCCTCAACACGCCGCGGCGACATCGAAAACGACTTTGGCCTGGCGAACTCCGGCCCAGATAGCCAGCCCACGCTGAGCGGCACGGTCGCTGGCGGCGGAGGCCTCATCTCCGTCTCCACCACGGACGGCGACATCACACTTCGCAAAGCGACGGTCGCCCCTTTGCCGCCTGCTCCGCCCGCAGCCCCAAAACTAACGACTGAACCCATTGCGCCTGTTCAGCCCGCTCTTCCGGGAAAGCCCAAAGCCCCGAAGGCCCCGACTCTGCATAAGCCACCGACAGCTCCCATACCAGCACAACCGTAAGCCGCCTTTGTTCAGAACGTGAAAAGCTCTCCACTAAGGAGAGCTTTTTGCATTGCCGAGTAAGTTCGAGTGGTCGCGAACCCAGCTGCGGAAGGTCCACCAACCATCGGGCACTATGCGCCCAGTTCGGGCTTGTACACGGAAGCTGAGCTCCATCAAGCTTGTACCTCACACGGTCGCAGCCGAAAGAGTTCAATCCACGCTGCCCGTGAGGGCAGCGACGGCTCTACACCATGGGGCCAAACAGGGCGTAGCGGTTTCAATCCACGCTGCCCGTGAGGGCAGCGACATCCCGAGATGGTCATAAAGAGTGCAGATGGGGATGTTTCAATCCACGCTGCCCGTGAGGGCAGCGACAAGCAAAAGGTTGCGCAGTTCGTCGGTCCAGGAACGTTTCAATCCACGCTGCCCGTGAGGGCAGCGACACCCGAAAGTACAGGCGGTCGTCGACAAGTTTTGGTTTCAATCCACGCTGCCCGTGAGGGCAGCGACCATCGCCACTCAACTCAACGACCACTGTGCCGAGTTTCAATCCACGCTGCCCGTGAGGGCAGCGACGTGTAAACGCATGGCGCGTGATGTGCTCTTCCTTGTTTCAATCCACGCTGCCCGTGAGGGCAGCGACCGGATCAGTGGCAGACGGCGTCGATGCAGGTAATGTTTCAATCCACGCTGCCCGTGAGGGCAGCGACGATGAGTTGAAAAGCTGGCTCACTCACGCTTGACTGTTTCAATCCACGCTGCCCGTGAGGGCAGCGACTCGTTCATCTCTGCCCATGCCACCCACTCGTCGATGTTTCAATCCACGCTGCCCGTGAGGGCAGCGACGTTGCAGTTGAGTGTTGATCAGTCGATCAAGTTGTTTCAATCCACGCTGCCCGTGAGGGCAGCGACGCGCAGTACGTCGTCATCTCGACCAACGTGCCGCTGTTTCAATCCACGCTGCCCGTGAGGGCAGCGACCAGAAGATCCCGTTAGGGAACGCAATGTCCACCTGTTTCAATCCACGCTGCCCGTGAGGGCAGCGACTGCCAGAGATTGCCCTCGCTGTCGATCACGCCGTTGTTTCAATCCACGCTGCCCGTGAGGGCAGCGACCAACGAGTACGTTGTACCGTTCAACGGCATCTACGTTTCAATCCACGCTGCCCGTGAGGGCAGCGACACGTTGGTGCCGAGATTGTTCATACCTCCACAATGTTTCAATCCACGCTGCCCGTGAGGGCAGCGACGGCACGATGGCTAAGAGCCGCATGCGCTTGTAGTTAGAGTCTCACATTCGCGAACAGGCAAAGGATGTGGGTGAATTTCTCTCTGCGTTTTATGCCTATTGAGCGAACTGATTCAGCACAGGCCGTTTAGCCGACGCGCGAACTCCCCTGAAAAATGCACGTAGCTTCCTATCCGCGCCTGGTTATGTTGCTCGTTCGGGAATGATAGTGAGGAGAAGGGCTCTACAGTTCAGTGTGGCGTGGTGGGGGATTTCAGGCGCAGAAAAGCCCACTCCGAGGAGTGGGCTTTTGATTTTAATGCCGGCGATCACCTAATCTCCCACACACTTACGCGTGCAGTACCATCGGCCCAGCGAGGCTTAACTTCCGTGTTCGAGATGGGAACGGGTGGGACCCTCGCGGTAAACTCACCGGCAAAGTTTTGAAAGAAGTGCGCATCCCGCGCGGTCTTTCACAACTGAATAGATTGAGCAGACATTTACCTAATTTTTTGCGTATTAGCTATATCTCTATAACTACAAAGCTTGTCATTGTTGAATGTCTCAGAGCAGCAGCGTTATGCTGCGCAGAGTAAATTCTATGGACAAGCCGAACGGGCGATTAGTACTGGTAAGCTGCATACATTGCTGCACTTCCACCTCCAGCCTATCAACCTGGTAGTCTTCCAGGGCCCTTCATTTCCCTTACGGGTTGGGAGATCTCATCTTAGAGCGTGCTTCCCGCTTATATGCATTCAGCGGTTATCACAACCGAACTTCGCTACCCAGCCGTGCCATTGGCATGACAACTGGAACACAAGAGGTTCGTCCATCCCGGTCCTCTCGTACTAAGGACAGCCCTCTTCAAATCTCCTACGCCCACAGCAGATAGAGACCGAACTGTCTCGCGACGTTCTGAACCCAGCTCACGTACCGCTTTAATAGGCGAACAGCCTAACCCTTGGAACCTTCTACAGCTCCAGGATGCGATGAGCCGACATCGAGGTGCCAAACCATTGCGTCGATATGAACTCTTGGCAATGATCAGCCTGTTATCCCCGGCGTACCTTTTATCCGTTGAGCGATGGCCCTTCCATACAGAACCACCGGATCACTAAGGCCTGCTTTCGCATCTGCTCGACTTGTAAGTCTCGCAGTTAACCACACTTATGCCTTTGCACTCGACGGTCGATTTCCAAACGACCTGAGTGTAGCTTCGCGCGCCTCCGTTACAATTTAGGAGGCGACCGCCCCAGTCAAACTACCCGTCTTACAGTGTCCTTCCTCCGGATCACGGAGGTAAGTTAGGATCACAACATTCGCAGGGTGGTATCTCACCGTTGGCTCCTCCGAACCCGAAAAGTCCGAGATCAAAGCCTCCCACCTATCCTGCGCAGCAATTGCCGTAACCCACTGTAAAAGTATAGTAAAGGTGCACGGGGTCTTTTCGTCTAGCTGCGGGTAACCGGCATCTTCACCGGTACTACAAGTTCGCCGAGCAACTCGTTAAGACAGTCGAACGATCGTTACTCCATTCGTGCAGGTCGGAACTTACCCGACAAGGAATTTCGCTACCTTAGGACCGTTATAGTTACGGCCGCCGTTCACCGGGGCTTCAATTCGAAGCTTCGCATTGCTGCTAACCTCTCCTTTTAACCTTCCGGCACCGGGCAGGAGTCAGCCCCTATACGTCGTTTTAGACTTTGCAGAGACCTGTGTTTTTGTTAAACAGTCGCCGTTCGCATTTCACTGCGGCCCACCAGAGGTGGGCGACCCTTCTCCCGAAGTTACGGGTCTAATTTGCCGAGTTCCTTAACAAGCCTTCACTCGAGCGCCTTTGGATATTCTCCTCGTCTACCTGTGTCGGTTTGAGGTACGAGTCCCAACGTTTCTCCTTAGAGGTTTTTCTTGGCACCATGAAATCAGCTGCTTACACCCTAACGGGCTTGCTTTGCGCCTCACTGTTAAGACTCTCCGGATTTGCCTAGAGAATCCAGCTTCACGCGCATCGACCGCCATAGCCATATGACGACCAGCTTATCCTTATGCGTCACCCCATCGTAATAACGACTCGTTGGGAGGTCCGGAATATTAACCGGATGTCCATCGCCTACGCCTCTCGGCCTCGGCTTAGGTATTCGCCTAACCCTGAGCAGATTAACTTTACTCAGGAAACCTTAGACTTTCGGCGGGGAGGGTTCGCACCTCCCTTATCGCTACTTATGCCGGCAGGGTCTCTTCTCTACCGTCCACGTATCTTCTCAGTTACGCTTCAATCGTTAGAGAATGCTCTCCTACCACGCACACTAATGTGTGCATCCGCTGCTTCGGTATACTGTTTTAGCCCCGTTGTATTGTCGGCACCGGACCTCTTGACCAGTGAGCTATTACGCTTTCTTTAAAGGATGGCTGCTTCTAAGCCAACCTCCTGGCTGTCTGAGAGTTCCGACTTCCTTTCCCACTTAACAGTAATTTGGGGACCTTAGCAGGCGGTCTGGACTGTTTTCCTCTCGACTGTGAAGCTTAGCCCCCACAGTCTGACTGCCGTGTATGTTGTGATTGGCATTCGAAGTTTGGTTAGACTCAGTAAGCCGGAAAGCCCCCTTATCTATCCATGTCTCTACCACCAATCCAATTCGCACGACGCTAGCCCTAAAGCTATTTCGGAGAGAACGAGCTATAACGGAATTTGATTAGCCTTTCACCCCTACCCTCAGCTCATCCGAGCTTTTTTCAACAAACACCGGTTCGGTCCTCCATTAGGTGTTACCCCAACTTCAACCTGGCCAAGGGTAGATCATCCCGCTTCGCGTCTATTCCTGCCAACTTAACGCCCTATTCAGACTCGCTTTCGCTGCGGCTCGCTCACGCTTAACCTTGCTGACAAGAATAACTAGCCGGCTCATTATGCAATAGGCACGCGGTCAGACATTCCTCCTTACGGAGGCATAGTCCTCCCACTGCTTGTAGGCACACGGTTTCAGGTACTATTTCACTCCCCTCTCGGGGTTCTTTTCGCCTTTCCCTCACGGTACTGGTTCACTATCGGTCAGAAACGAGTATTTAGCCTTACGGGATGGTCCCCGTGGATTCAAGCAGGGTTTCTCGTGCCCCGCCTTACTCAGGTACCAGCTTCGAGTCCAGATCAATTTCGCCTACGCGCCTGTCACGCTCTGTGGGACCGCTTTCCAACGGTCTTCAGCTATCGACTGGATTGGTAACTCTACTATTGCTGGCCCTACAACCCCCGAGATACCGAAATATCACGGGTTTGGGCTGTTCCGAGTTCGCTCGCCACTACTATCGGAATCGAGGTTTCTTTCTACTCCTAGAGGTACTGAGATGGTTCACTTCCCTCCGTTCGCTTGACACTACCTATGTATTCAGTAGTGCATAACATGGGTTTACCATGCTGGGTTTCCCCATTCGGAAATCTCCGGATCAAAACCTGTGTGCGGTTCCCCGAAGCTTATCGCAGCTTGCCACGTCCTTCATCGCCTGTTTCTGCCAAGGCATCCACCGTGCGCCCTTAGTAGCTTGACCATAGAATTTACTCACACACAGCCTTTCAGCCACATGCAAGATACTATGTATATTTAGTCCGCCTTTGTTAGTCACCCCTTCGGAGGATTAGCCCGAAGGAACTAACGAAAATTATCTAAAGACACTCAACTATGATTGAATCAATCAGTTGCTAGCGCTGAACCTACCAACGCATACTGATTGCTCAGCCTTGTAGTTATATTTACCCAATCTATTCAGTTGTCAAAAATCGTCGGGTATCGCAGATGCAACACCTACGCGCTCTGAAGCGCGCCTGAGACAAGCTCAAGAACCAACAGCCGAAGCTGCTCGATCTCAAGTTTGCTGTTTCCTTAGAGAGAATGGTGGAGCTGACCGGGATCGAACCGATGACATCCTGCTTGCAAAGCAGGCGCTCTCCCAACTGAGCTACAGCCCCATTCCTAAATCAGTATACCTGATTCCAAGAGATATGGTGGGCCTGGGTAGATTCGAACTACCGACCTCACCCTTATCAGGGGTGCGCTCTAGCCAACTGAGCTACAGGCCCGGCTCGCTAGACTCGCGTCTTAGCAGCTTACTCTGCAGCCAGGACTCCAAAGAATCACTGGCGCTTGAGCTCTCTCGAAGGTTTTCGAGGACACAGTTGAACGTGCGAACAAGCTACGCTTGTTCTGACCATCGACTTTTGATGATTCGTAGACTAAAAGAAGGTTGAGTTCAGACTCTGACATCCATCCGAAGACTTCTGTCAGGTGCCTGGCCTCGTTATCGACTCAGCTTGCGCTGCCTGCAATCGCAGGACGTCGAGTCACTTACCAGGATGGTCTCTTTTAGAAAGGAGGTGATCCAGCCGCAGGTTCTCCTACGGCTACCTTGTTACGACTTCACCCCAATCATGAATTACACCTTGGGCGGCTGCTCCCTTGCGGTTAGCTCACCGACTTCTAGTGCAACCCACTTTCGTGATGTGACGGGCGGTGTGTACAAGGCCCGGGAACGTATTCACCGCAGCATGCTGATCTGCGATTACTAGCGATTCCAGCTTCATGGAGTCGAGTTGCAGACTCCAATCCGAACTGAGGCCGACTTTTTCCGATTAGCTCCCCCTCACGGGTTTGCAGCGGTTTGTATCGGCCATTGTAGCACGTGTGTAGCCCTGGACATAAAGGCCATGAGGACTTGACGTCATCCCCGCCTTCCTCCCCGTTATCCGAGGCGGTTCCGCTAGAGTGCTCAACTAAATGGTAGCAACTAGAGGTAAGGGTTGCGCTCGTTGCGGGACTTAACCCAACATCTCACGACACGAGCTGACGACAGCCATGCAGCACCTATATACAGACCCATTGCTGGGAGACCCTATTTCTAGGGGTGTCCTGTACATTTCGAGCCCAGGTAAGGTTCTTCGCGTTGCGTCGAATTAAACCACATGCTCCACCGCTTGTGCGGGCCCCCGTCAATTCCTTTGAGTTTCAGCCTTGCGACCGTACTCCCCAGGCGGATTGCTTATCGCGTTAGCTTCGACACAGCAGGATTGGGTACCCGCTACATCAAGCAATCATCGTTTAGGGCTAGGACTACCAGGGTATCTAATCCTGTTTGCTCCCCTAGCTTTCGCGCCTCAGCGTCAGTAATGGTCCAGTGAGCCGCTTTCGCCTCAGGTGTTCCTTCCGATATCTACGCATTTCACCGCTACACCGGAAATTCCACTCACCTCTCCCATACTCAAGCCCGACAGTTTTCGATGCAGGCTATGGGTTGAGCCCATAGATTTCACACCAAACTTGTCAAACCGCCTACGCGCCCTTTACGCCCAATAATTCCGAACAACGCTTGCCCCCCTCGTATTACCGCGGCTGCTGGCACGAAGTTAGCCGGGGCTTCTTCTATAGGTACCGTCATTATCTTCCCTATCGAAAGGAGTTTACATACCAAGATATTTCATCCTCCACGCGGCGTTGCTGCGTCAGGGTTTCCCCCATTGCGCAAAATTCCCCACTGCTGCCTCCCGTAGGAGTCTGGACCGTGTTTCAGTTCCAGTGTGTCCGTGCGCCCTCTCAGGCCGGATACAGATCATCGTCTTGGTGGGCCATTACCCCGCCAACTAACTAATCTGCCGCGAACTCCTCTCCAAGCGCATTGCTGCTTTGACTCGTAAGTGTTATGCGGTATTAGCCTCGGTTTCCCGAAGTTATTCCCCACTCAGAGGTAGATAATTCACGTGTTACTCACCCGTGCGCCACTTTACTCACAGACCGAAGTCCGCTTTCTCGTGCGACTTGCATGTGTTAGGCACGCCGCCAGCGTTGATTCTGAGCCAGGATCAAACTCTCGTTTAATCTTGGTGTGCACAGCCTTTAGGACGGAGGTCCGAAGGTTTCTGTGCGCCTCTACTCGCTCGAAAAGGAGTAGAGGTTAAAACTAGTGAGATTGACTCAACCAAAGTTACGTCATCTCACGACTGGCACGTTCAACCATGTTGTCAAAGATCCTAAGTACTCTCGCCTAAGCGGGCACTTTTGGATCAAGGACGAAGTCGGGCAAAGCCACTGACTCGTGTCCTCGAACTTGATGCGCTGTATTGTTGACAGTGGGAGAGGATTTTAGCGTTTCAGCAGGTCAACTTCACCGCTTCGCCTTACCTCGTCGCTTCGTCTTGCGCGAACTTCTTAAGAGTATCGAACTCTCATTCGCTTGTCAACCGCTTGTTTTTCTCGTCTTTTAACCCATACTCCGGGCCAGCTCCTGCTGGTTTCAACCCGGCCCTCAAGGCCTTCCAACTCGATCTCGCGCTAAAAGCAGCGAAAAAGCAATCAACACACACAACGCTTCTACAACCTAAAGACCATACAGCCACAAAATGACTGCGGAGCACTAAGCCCCTTTTCTAAATTACAGTGCTTGGGTTTGAACGGCTGGCTAAACTTCAGCTCTTACTTTCCGTAAAACGCTTGGACTGCGCTCCGACCGGCTCTCGTCTCGCAAGACTCGAACGCGAAGCTTGGTGCAACTTCCTAAGAGTACAGCAGACTTTCGTTTCTTGCAAGCCCCTGTATTCCTTCGCACCGTCGTTGACTTGATGTCGCCATCGCCTCAACCACTTGAATGACAATAACAGTCAGCACGAGCTGCTGCAAGCTCCAGGCTGTGGACGTCCGTGGAAAACACAGTGAAAACCCTATGAACACTGCATGAAAAATCAGCACGCTTGCTGGATAGCTCTCAAACCCGAGGATGCCCCCTCTATATAGAGAGCCTAAAACGTAGCGTCCATTACATGGAAGGCCGAGACAAAACACCCAAATCTACAAAACCATTCACGAAGTACTGAACAGCGAGCGCCACCAGCAGCATTCCCATAATGCGCACGAGGATACGAATTCCCGTCTCCCCCAGTACCCGGGCCACACGGTCTGCGGCATGGAGAACCGCCCAGCAGATAGCGGCGGTCACAGCAATCGACGCCAGGATCGCGAGAAGCTGCAACTTCGACTGCACCTGCCCCACCAGAACCATCACGGACGTAATCGCTCCCGGCCCGGCGAGCATTGGAACGCCCATCGGAACGATGCCGGCATCATCCTTCACACTGGCAGCGGCGGTCTCGTCCGGAGACTCCTGTGTTGGGGAGCGTTTGGCCTCGAGCATATCCAGGCCAATCAACAGAAGGATGATGCCTCCCGAGATTTCAAACGCTGGGATCGTAATCCCAAACATCTTGAATATGTATGTGCCTGCCAGCGCAAAGCTCGTCAGCACCACAAACGCCGTCAGTGACGCCTTACGCGCCGTACGCTTACGCTTTTCGTCGGTCTGGCCAGCGGTTACGGCCAGAAACGTCGGCAGCGCAGCAAACGGGTCCACCAGAAAGAAGATGGACGACAGCGCCAGCAGCGAAAAGCGCACGAGCGCCGAGCTCTCAAGATGACTGAGCGCGTGTCTGGGCGTAATGGGGTCGAAAATCATCGTTTGATTTCGCTACAAGCTCTCACGGCCTAGGGCCTGTGCGTTTGATTGTGCCACGCACGCAGAGGTTGCAGTTCCTCTCTTCCATCAAATTCCTGCAAGCTATGCCTTCATAAGCACAAACCACTAGTTTCCGCACGTATAATCGTAGCCACGCGAAGGAGCTTTTTGTTTTTATGCCGCTCGAAACGACCGCCAATATCTGGCATAACGGCCAGCTGATTCCCTGGGAAAAAGCGCAGATCCATGTGATGAGCCACGTCATCCACTACGGCTCATCCGTGTTTGAAGGTATCCGGACATACACCCAGCCCAACGGCGCTGGCATATTCCGTCTGCGTGAGCACATGCAGCGCCTCATTCACTCGGCCAAGATCTACCGGATGCCGCTTGCCTACAACGTCGACCAGCTTTGTGATGCGGTCATCGAAGTCGTTGAAGCCAACGGCGTCGCTCCCTGCTACATTCGCCCCATCGCGTTCCGCGGCTACGGTGAAATCGGCGTCAACCCGCTGAAGTCGCCGGTTGAGGTCTACATCGCGAACTTCCCCTGGGGCAAGTACGTTCCGGGTAACGATGGCGCGGACGTCTGCATCTCCAGCTGGAACCGGCTTGCACCAAACACCATGCCGTCGCTCGCCAAGGCTGGCGCGAACTACATGAACTCGCAGCTCATCCGCATGGAAGCCGATATCAACGGCTACGTAGAAGGCATCGCGCTAGACACCAACGGCTACCTCAGCGAAGGCTCTGGCGAGAACCTCTTCGTTATCCGTGGCGGCACGATCTATACCTCGCCGCTGGCAAACTCCGTGCTGAACGGCATCACGCGTGACTCGATCCTCGTGCTCGCCCGCCAGATGGGTATCCCCGTCGTCGAGCAGGCCCTGCCCCGCGAAATGCTCTACATCTGCGACGAGGCCTTCTTCACCGGCACCGCGGCAGAGGTCACGCACCTTCGCTCGGTCGACCGCATCCTCATCGGAGAAGATGGCAAAATCGGCCCGATCACCGAAGCGCTGCACAAGGCGTTCTTCGACATTGTCAACGGCAACGCGCCTGACCGTTACAACTGGCTCACGCCGGTCAAGGTTAAGGCCTAAGCGCTGCAGTTCCAACGAAACACCAAAGCGGAGACCCCAAGGGTCTCCGCTTTTTGCTGCCATTGGTAGAGGAATCGCACGAAAACTCGGCGTTTGCCCTATAGGTGCAATAGACTGGAAGTGCTTCCCGGGTTCGCCCGAAGCTTTTCTCTCGTAAGGATTCTGGCATTGATGAAACTGCGGCACCTCTTTCCAGCCCTGGCGCTGGCCGTTGCAAGCCTCTTCGCTTCTTCCACTGCGCAGGCGCAGGTTGGGATTTACCTGAACCCTGTGGTCACGCACGTCGGAATTTCGACGCCAGATACAGGTACCTACGCGTTTCTCGGTGACAACACCACCTCGCGCTGGTTCGGTGGCGTCGACATCGGCGGCTACTACGACTTCTTCCATGCAGAAAAGTTTGACGCGGGCATCGACATCCGCGACACGATTCAACATGCGAACAATGCCTCGCTGAACCAGTTCACTATCGCTGCCCGCGTGGCGGCAAAGCCTGTGCGCTACGGCTTCCGCCCCTACGGTCAGCTCGCCGTCGGCTCCGGCAGCACCAAAGCCCCGCACAGCAACATCAAGGCAACACGCCTGGCCTGGGCCATCACCGGCGGCGCTGACTACCCGATCGCCAAGCACGTCGACTTCCGCGTCATCGAACTCAGCTACGGCACCGTAACGACCATCTCCAGCGAGACAGAGCGCATCAACGCAAACATATCAGCGGCGAAGCTCGTCACCCTGTCCAGTGGCCTGGTCTTCCGCTTCGGCAAATAGAGTTCAACCCCTGCACGTAACAAAGGGCAGCCACCTCGGCTGCCCTTTCTCTGTGTCCGTAATGTTGCGTCTGGCTATGTGCTCGTCCCAACGTCATCCTTGCGGATGGAACTCTTCGCGGTAAGGTCGTCCCATCCCGGCAACGTCTGCGAGCCAACGATCAGGCGTACACCATCCTGCTTGGCGATGTACGTATATGCCCACTGACGAAATACCGAGAAGCGGTTGCGGAAGCCGATGAGGAAGAAGATGTGCACGACCAGCCAGGTCATCCACGCCATAAAGCCTGACCAGTTCGCCTTGAATGGCCACACGATACGTGCCACCGCAGCCTTGCGCCCGATCGTCGCCATATCGCCTTTGTCGAAGTAGCGGAAAGGCTTCTGACCGGCAGCTTTGCCAGCCACCAGTTGGCCGATGCGTTTCGCCGCATAGCCACCCATCTGCATCGCGGGTTGCGCTACTCCAGGAACCTGCTTGCCGTCTTGCTCAAAGTGAGCAAGATCGCCGCACACAAACACATTCGGCAGCCCCTTCGGGTTCAGGTGCTCATCCACCAGCACCGCGCCGCGACGATCCGTCTCCGCGCCCAACTTCTTGCCCAGATCAGAAGCCTGCACACCCGCAGCCCACAACGTACAGACGCTCTCAATACGCTCTTCGCCCACCATCACGAAGCCTTCGCCAATCTCCGTAACGTGCGCTCCCGTGCGCGTGCGAACACCCAATGCGCTCAACTGCTCTACAGCCTTCTGCTGCAGGTCCTCGGGGTACGCGCCAAGAATATGGGGCGAGCCTTCCAAGATAAGAACCGAAGCCATCCCCGGATCGATGTGCCGAAAGTCCTTCGTCATGTACAGGCGAGCGATGTCCGAAATAGCTCCCGCCAGTTCTACGCCCGTCGGGCCACCGCCGATCACTACAAAGTTCAGCTGAGGATGTGTCCCCGTCTCCAGCATCTGACGCTCTGCCAGCTCAAACGCCAACAGCACACGTCGACGAATCTCTGTCGCGTCCTCGATCGTCTTCAACCCCGGCGCATTGGCAGCCCAGTCATCGCGACCGAAGTAGCTGTGCGTCGAACCCGTCGCCAGCACAAGGTAGTCATACGCAAACTCAGCCCCCGACTTCAGCAGCACACGTTGCGTCGCGGTGTCGAAGCCCGTCACCTCATCCATCGTCACTTCGACGTTCTTGTACTCGCTGAGGATCGAACGAATCGGCTGCGCAATATCACCCGGCGACAGTACAGCCAGCGCCACCTGATACAGCAGCGGCTGAAACGTGTAGTGGTTCTTGCGGTCAATCACCGTTACGTCCACCGGCAACTTACCCAGCGTCTGCGCGGCATTGATTCCACCAAAGCCCGCACCCACGATCACTACTCTGGGGCGGCGGCCCGTCTGCGCCTGTGCTGCACTCATGCAAAAGCCTCCGTCGAATACTTGCTGTCCTTGTTTCAGATGCACGGCACGACATCCCGGCTGCGCGAAGGCAAAAGAACTTCATCACAACGCCAGGCACTGAAACTCCGAATACCGCCCAGCTTAGCCGAATTTCGGACATCTGCGCAACCAAACACAAGACAAGCGAAGAGATCGTGGCGTACAAAGTTTCTCCAGCAGAGGAGCACCATCGATGTCCGCCACGAAATCCGCCACGTCCACCAACGTTCTCACCACCAACAAGCACCTCATCCGCTGGGTAGAAAAGATGGCAGAACTCTGCCAGCCCGAAGCCATCCATTGGATCGACGGCTCTGACGCCGAAAACGAGTACCTTTGCAAGAAGCTGGTAGACGCCCACACCTTCATCAAGCTCGACGAACAGAATTGGCCTGGCTGCTTCTACGCCCGCTCCTCTGCAAACGATGTCGCCCGCGTTGAAGACCGCACCTTCATCTGCTCGCTCTCGAAAGACAACGCCGGCCCCACCAACAACTGGGAAGATCCGTTCGTCATGCGTAAGAAGCTGAAGGGCATCTTCCGGGGCGCGATGAAGGGCCGCATTATGTACGTCCTCGCTTACTCCATGGGGCCCATCGGTTCTGAGATGTCGCAGATCGGCGTGCAGCTCACCGACTCCGCCTACGCCGTCGTCAACATGCGCATCATGGCCCGCGTTGGCAAGCAGGTCTTTGCCGAGATCGACAAAGGTATCAAGCGCGTCGTGCCTTGCATGCACTCCGTCGGCGCTCCTCTCGCACCCGGCCAGCACGATGTGCCGTGGCCGCAAAACGACACCAAGTACATCGTCCACTTCCCCGAGACGCGCGAGATCTGGAGCTACGGCTCCGGCTACGGCGGCAACGCGCTACTTGGCAAGAAATGCTTCGCCCTCCGCATCGCCTCCAACATCGCCCGCGACGAAGGCTGGATGGCCGAGCACATGCTCATCCTCGGCGTCGAATCACCGCAAGGCGAAAAGACCTACGTCGCCGCGGCCTTCCCTTCCGCCTGCGGCAAAACGAACTTCGCCATGATGATTCCGCCCGAAGCCTTCAAAGGCTGGAAGGTCTGGTGTGTCGGCGACGACATCGCCTGGATCAAACCCGACGGCAATGGTCACCTCCGAGCGATCAACCCCGAAGCCGGTTTCTTCGGCGTTGCTCCAGGAACCAGCGCGAAGACGAATCCCAATGCCATGGCTACCCTCGCACGCAACACCATCTTCACCAACGTCGCACTCACCCTGCGCGACGGCACACCCGAAGGCGTCTGGTGGGAAGGCATGACCGACGCGCCACCAACCGACGTGCAGATCGAAGACTGGCGCGGCAACGCATGGACGCCCGCCAGCGCCACACCCGCCGCGCATCCCAACGGACGCTTCACCGCGCCCGCCACCCAATGCCCTGTCTTCGACCACGAAGCCTGGGCCTCCCCCGAAGGCGTCCCGATCTCCGCCATCCTCTTCGGCGGCCGCCGCTCCACCACCATCCCACTCGTCTTCCAAAGCTTCAACTGGTCCAGCGGCGTCTACCTCGGCGCAACGATGGGCTCTGAAACCACCGCCGCCGCGGCAGGCGCCACGGGCAACGTTCGCCGCGACCCTATGGCGATGCTGCCCTTCTGCGGTTACCACATGGGCGACTACTTCCGGCATTGGCTCAAGATGCAGCGCGAACTCACCTCGACGCCCCGCGTCTTCCACGTCAACTGGTTCCGCAAGGGCGCCGACGGCAGTTTCCTCTGGCCCGGCTTCAGCGACAACATGCGCGTACTGCGGTGGATCGTTGACCGCGTCCGCGGCCGCGCCCAGGGGAAGGAAACTCCTATCGGCTGGACACCCTACTTCGACGACATCGACTGGAGCGGCCTCCCCTTCTCCCAAGATCGCTTCGACGAACTTCAACGCGTAGACCGCGAAGCCTGGAAGCGCGAAGTCATCGCCCACGAAGAGCTCTTCCTCGCCCTCCACGACCATCTGCCCCCAGAGATGATCTACGAGCGCGAACTCTTGATCTGTCGCTTGTAGCGTTTTGCGCTCAAGGAGTAGCCGTGCCCCCTCAGACAATGGCCTCTGCGCAAAGACCAATGGCCGCAGGGGCATTCTGGAGTAGCCGTGACCTTCAGGCCACGGAATCAGCTTCTGCATAAAGGGGCTCCAGCCCGGCATCTCCACAAAACCGTTGACACTTTGCAATACAAAGTTTTAACTTTGTATTGCAAAGTGGTGATGCTTATGAACGATCTCGATCGAGCACTTGGAGACATTCGCGATATCCGCCGAAACATGGCGCAGAACACCGTCTTCCGCGGCTATGGGCCGCTGGCGCTCTGCACCACGGCGGCCTTCGCCGTAATCGCCGCACTCCTGCAAGCGCACTTCGTTCCGTTGCCAACAGAACATCCGCGCCTCTACGTCGGCCTCTGGACTTCGACAGGTGTGCTTTCCGCAGCCTGGATCCTCGTGCACGCCGTCACGCGCTCTCGTCGACTGCACTCCGCGCTCGCCGATGACATGATCTCGCTGGCAATTGAGCAGTTCCTTCCCGCTGCCGTCGCAGGCTGCCTGCTCACCATCGTCCTTCTTCTCAACGCTCCACAATCGATCTGGATGCTTCCCGGCCTCTGGCAACTCATCTACAGCCTCGGGGTCTTCGCCTCCTGCCGCTTTCTCCCACGCGCCATGCTTTCGGCTGCTGCATGGTTTCTGCTCAGTGGACTCCTCTGCCTCAGCCTCGGCAACCAACGTGCGCTGCAGCCATGGACGATGGCAAGCGCCTTCGGCATCGGCCAGACGCTCATCGGCCTCGTACTCTACGCAACCGCAAAAGGAGAGGCCCATGACGCCTAACCAGGACGACAATGAAGGACGTTTTGCCTACGAGGGTCTGGACCGCGTCATCCACGAACGCGCTCGCCTCAGCATTCTCACCTCACTGCTCTCCCACGCATCCGGGCTTTCCTTCGTCGAGCTCAAACAGCTCTGCAGCCTCACCGATGGCAACCTCGCTCGCCATCTACAGTTGCTCGAGGCCGAAAGCATGATCAAGATCTCCAAGGATACACAGCGACCCCGCACGCAGACTATTTGCTCCATCACAACTGCAGGACGCAAGCGTTACGTCGAGTACCTGGCCACGCTGGAGCAGGTGGTACGTGATGCAGCAGCCATCCAGAAGCAAGCGCTCAAACAAAGCCGTAAGCTCAAGCTCGCTTCAGAGCAGTAAGCTCTTCGCTTCAATCTGAATTTGCCGTGCCTTCCAACTTTGCAATACAAAGTAAAAGGAGATTTAAATGAACTTTGCCTCTATCCTCCAACCTGACAACAGCGCTTCCAAACACTTCTTCACCAGCTTCAGCACGGGCAGTAAATTCTTTGTCCTTCTCTTTATGGCCATCTTTATGAGCATTCCGGCCTTCTTCGTCGATAGTCTTGCCGATGGCCGCGCCCAGACTCATCATGCAATAACAACCTACGACGACAAAGGCATCGTGCATCCGCCCGCAGCAGTTCTTGGCATCAGGCTTGCTGACTCGTACCGAGGCGTTACTCGTTCATTGAAATACATCACTCTCTTCCTTGGCCTCGTCTTTCTCACGTACTTCATCTTTGAGGTACGCTCAGGCCACAGGGTTCACATTGCGCAGTACGCCCTCGTAGGCGTTGGCCAGACAGCCTTCTACCTTCTTCTCTTGTCGTTCGCCGAGCACCTTGGTTTTGATCTTTCCTTTCTCATTGCAGGCGCGGCTACAGTTCTTCTTTTCTCCTTCAATGCAGAATGGCTCTTCGGCAGTCGCCAACACAGCAAGCAAGCCTTCATCATCTTCGGTCTTCTCTACGCGTTCATATACGTCCTGCTTCGTCTCGACAACTATGCCCTGATGATCGGAGCTCTGGTCAGCTTTGGAGCCGTGGCCGCGACCATGTACCTAACCCGCAACGTCGACTGGTATGAAGGCAGAACGGCGCCCGCCGGAGCAACCCCGAACGCCACATCGCGCCACTCTTTCCTCGACTAAACAATTCCTCGACCAAACAGAATGGCTGCATCGGCACAATCGATGCAGCCGTTCACCGCTCTCCGACATGTCATGGTGCATCCTAATACTCATGGCAAACGAACTCACTACAAGACGACTCGGCAACAGCGACCTGCACCTCACCCGCATCGGCTTCGGCGCATGGGCCATCGGTGGCGACGACTGGGCGCACGGCTGGGGACCACAAGACGACAACGACTCCATAGCCGCACTTCACCACGCCATCGACGTTGGCATCAACTGGATCGACACCGCCGCCGTCTACGGACTCGGCCACTCCGAAGTAATCGTTGGCAAGGCCCTCAAGTCCGCCGGCAGCAAGCCCTACATCTTTACCAAGTGCGCCATGACCTGGGGAGAAGACCGCAAAATCGTTCAGTCCCTGAAGAAGATTCGCCAGGAGTGCGAAGACAGCCTCAAGCGCCTCGACATCGACACCATCGATCTCTACCAGATCCACTGGCCCGTACCCGACGACGAAATCGAAGAAGGCTGGCAGGTCATGGCCGATCTACAGCGCGAAGGCAAGGTTCGCTACATCGGCGTCTCCAACTTCACCGTTGAGCAGATGAAGCGCGCGCAAAAGATTGCCTCCATCACCTCGCAGCAGCCACCTTACTCGGCAATCAACCGCAGCTACGAAGCCGAGAACCTCCCCTTCTGCCTCGAGCACAACATCGGCGTCATCAACTACGCGCCCATGCACAGCGGTCTACTCACCGGAGCCATGTCCCGCGAGCGCGTTGCTACGCTGCCCGACACCGACTTCCGCAAGCGCGCCAAGAACTACCAGGAACCGCAACTCAGCAAGAACCTCGCGCTCGCAGAAAAGATGAAAGAGATCGGCACGCGTCACAACGTCATCGCCGGCGTCATCGCAACCGCGTGGACTCTCCACAACCCCGCCATCACGGCAGCCATCGTTGGCGGCCGCAATGCCAGCCAGATCGACGGCGTCCTCCCTGCAGCGTCGTTCACCCTCACCGAGGCCGAGTACGAGGAGATCAACAGCTTTCTCGCGCAGAACCTCGAATAAGCAACTCTTCCTACGCAAAAAAGCAGGCCCGGCGATCACTCGCCGGGCCTGCTTCCGTCTCGATCTACTTCACCAGAGACACGTCATACGTCCCCATTTTCCCGCTGTTGTTATCACGCACGACGAACCTCAGAGTCATCGCCTTTAGAGCAGGTTGGGCCTCGAAATAGAAGTTCGCAAGTTCTTTTTCATCATGCAGGTTGACGTCAGTTTTCGCTGTCGCGGAGCCGTTATTCGCAACGTGCCCTATAGGCCGACCTCTCTTATTGAGCGAAACCGCCATAACGGTAACATCGGCCTTTGAAGAGCCATCGTCCTGCGGCTGCCAGGCAAGCTCCGGGGCCTGCACCCGAACGATCCAATCATCTTCATTGGCCTCTGCGTCGGTATTGTGATCAACAATCAACGCCAAACCGTTCATCGGCCTTGAGCTCGTTGCCGCCGTGCTCAAGTCATAACTCAGCTCATGTTTCGCGTTATAAGCTGACACCGTCCCACCGTAATACCCCTTACGAGTCGTCACAACAGCATCCGGGCGACGACACACGACACGAATATTGCGATACTTCAGCGCATCATTGCTCTTGTTCGTCGGCGAATAACTCATCGTGTAGTACTGCGCAGAGTAATTAACGCTAATCGCTATCTGGTGAGCGATGTTATTCATGTTGCGGATCGTGCGGCCGCCTGTAACCATGCTCAGGGTATTGAACCCAAGTGAGGTATCCACCGGATCCATCTGTGCCGCCGGTAGTTCTCCCATCAACCCGGCAAAGGCCATCTCCTGGAAATCAGTGATCTCACTCATCCCTGCCGCAGAGCTTGTCGGGTCCACAACATACAACGTCATGCGTGCATCCAGTAACTCGTTGGAGACGTGCCTGACCGTATCGTCTACCTCACGATAGTCATTGTGCGCCAGAGACTCAGGATCAAGCGTAGGGAACCCACCACCAACCCAGATCAGATTCTTACGGCCAGGAATACGCCCATAAACCTGCGTCATCTCCTGGAGTGCACGCAGCGTGGTTTCCAACCGGGTGATTGGCCCGTTATCAGCCTTCCCCTTCAGCTCCAGGTCCCACGAGTACTTCACAGGAGACTTCTTCAACGCATCTTCAAGCTTGCTTCGGTCGCGAGTAAACTCCTGCAGCAGCTTGAAATGATCCTGATACACCACCAGCAAGGTCGTCGGCTGGCCTAGTACTGCTGGCTGCTTCGAGAGATACTCTGCCATCTGGCGTCGCGCAAAAGAGCTATCCGCGAAGTGCGTATTCAATTGATCAAGCACAAGGATGTTAACGGCAGACTGCCCGAAGTTTGCAGGCTTTGCTGGATCAAAGACCTGCGCCTTCGCCTGCTCCGGCGTTTGCTCTTCGGTGGGAAGCTGATGCTCCGAAGGCTTTTCGAAATTACGAATGGTTTGTGGCTGCTTGTTCTCAAAAATCGCAAAATCATCGCGAGTGAGATCTGTGATTGGCTGCCCCTTCTTATCGGTAACAACAACATCCAGCACGACAAGACGAGAAGTAACTTGAATCGTGTTGCCACCTGAAGCAATAGATTGCTGGGCAGAGACAACACCATGTGCCATCACAAGAAGAATGGCAGCCAGCAATGGTACAAAACACACTCTGTATGTACGAGAAAGAGTTGTTGCGATCTTCAAACGAGACCTCAAAGTGCGGAGTCCGAAGCAAACGACTAAGGCAGGCACAACACCAAAAAATCAACGGCATACTTCCCGCTGCATGCGCCGAACTTTCTGATACAGAGTACGACGAGATCACCAGCTTCCAAATAAAAAACGATGCAGGACGCAGCAGAGCCCAGCCGACCGGCTGGGCTCTGCTGCATCCTGCATCGAAACTCTTACTTCTTCGTTATCGCTACATCGAACGACCCCATCTTGCCATTCGTTGCATCACGAACCACAAAACGCAGCATCACAGCCTTCGGCGCAGGCTCCGCCGTAAAGTCGAAGTTTGCGAGCTTCGCTTCATTACGAAGATTCACGCCTGCACGCGCCGTTGCCGATCCATTCTTGGCAACATGCGTCAGCGGCCTGCCCTTCTTATCCAACGAGACAGCCATCACGGTGACATCGGCCTTCGAAGATCCATCCTCCATCGACTGCCACGTCAGCCCTGGTGCCTGAACATGAATAATCCATTCATCATTCAGCACCGCAACAGAAGTGTTTCGCTCTACCGTTATATTCAGCCCGTTCAGCCGCTGCGAACTCGCCGCTGCCGTGCTCAAGTCGTAGCTCAACTCATGCTTGGCGTTGTACGCCGGCACATTGCCGCCATAGTAGCCCTTGCGCGTCGTCACCACAGTGCCAGGCCGCTTGCAAACCACGCGAATCTTGCGGAACTTCAAAGCATTGTCGCTCTTGTTCGTCGGCGAGTAGCTCATCGTGTAGAACTGATCCGCATAGTTCACGCTCACTTCAATCTGGTGCGTGATGTTGTTCATGTTGCGGATCACACGGCCACCCGTCACAGAGCTCAGCGTATCGAACCCCGCAGCGCTATCCACAGGATCGATCGGCGCAGAGCCAAGATCGCCGCTCAACTGAGCGAACGCCATCTGTTGAAAGTCCGTGATCTCCGTCATCGGCGGAGCAGAACTCGTCGGATCAATCGCATACAAAGTCATGCGTGCGTCGAGCATCTCGTTCGTCACATGCTTGATGGTGTCATCCACTTCGCGATAGTCGGTGTTTGTCAACGACTCAGGATCGAGCGAAGGGAAACCAGCGCCCAGCCAGATCAGATTCTTACGCCCCGGAATACGGCCGTATACCTGCGTCATCTCCTGCAACGCACGGATCGAAGTCTCCAGGCGAGTGATCGGCCCATTGTCCGCCTTGCCTTTCATCTCCAGCTCCCACGAGTAACTCACAGGGGCTTTCTTCAGCGACTCTTCCAGCTTGCTACGATCGCGCGTAAATTCCTGCAGCAACTTGAAGTGGTCCTGATACACCATCAGCAGCGTCGTCGGGTGATTCAGCGCTTCAGGCTGCTTTGCCAGATACTCCGCCATCTGACGGTGCGCAAACGAGCTGTCAGCAAAATGCGTATTCAACTGATCAAGAACCAGAATGTCGACCGCCGACTGACCGAACGTCGAAGGCTTCGCCGGATCGAATACCTGCGCCTTAGCCTGCTCCGGAGTCTGCGCATCATCAGGAAGTTGGTGATCCGACGGCTGCTCGAAGTTACGAATCGACTGCGGCTGGTTATCCTCGTAGATATCAAAATCATCACGAGTAAGATCAGGGATCGGCTGACCCTTCTTATCGGTGACGACCACGTCCAACACCACCAGGCGCGACGTGACATGGATTGTGCTTCCGCTCGGTGCAGCAGCCTGCTGCGCCGAAGCCATCCCGGAAGACAACATTAAAAGAATGGCGCCGAGCGCCTGCGCTCTACGCGCTCCAGATAGGTGGGTGCGATTTGTTGCGATCTTCAAAATGAGACCTCTATGTACGGTGTCCAAAGTTTAAATGACGTGCAGAAGTCACTGCGAGTTTCACACAAACGTAGAGTAACGGACTAACATGACAGTACACAGCCGCAAAGTCTATGTCCGCGGCAGGAGATTGCTGAATGAACCGATCGAAACTTCGGCTGCTGGCACGCCAGGCCGCTGTAGCAACATTGATGTTTGCACTCGCAACCGAGCCGACCTGGGCATGGGGCCGTGATGGTCATCGCATCACCGCTCTCGTTGCAGAGTCTTACCTGACGCCTTCGGCCAAAGCCGCCATTGCCGAACTCCTGCACGGTCAACGAATTTCCGACATCGCCTCATGGCCAGATGAAATTCGTTCCAGCCGTCCCGAGACAGGCCCCTGGCACTACATCGACATTCCTCGCTCTGCTGATAAGTTCGATCGTGATCGCGACTGCCCCTTGAACTCCAAGGATCCGAAGAGCCCCTGGCGCGACTGTGTCACCGATCGCATCAACTACTTCGAAGGCCGCCTCGGCGATGATTCGCTCACTGAGGACCAGCGTGCCGAAGCCCTTAAGTTTCTCGTTCACTTCATTGGGGATATTCATCAACCGATGCACGCTATCGGTGACGACCGCGGCGGCAACAGCATCCGCGTCAACTTCCTCGGCTCTCCTCAGTGCGGCAACTACAAGTGCAACCTGCACGGCGTCTGGGACGAGTCAATCCTCGAGCACCGCAATCTTAGCAACGAGAAGTACCGTGACCTCCTTCTTACGGAGATCAAGGACAACAACTGGCTACGTATGAGCGGCGGCGAACCGGTTACCTGGGCCAACGTCTCGCATCACTACGCTGTTCTTGCCTACGCACCGAACGGCGCTCTCCTAGACAGCAAGTACGTCGCAGAAGAGACCAAGGTAATTGATGCTGAACTCGCACTCGGAGGACTCCGTCTGGCTCGAGTCCTGAACCGCATTCTCGGCGACCCAAGCCAGCAGGACCCGACCCGCCAGCAGGCACCCGCTGTAGCCGCGCCTGCCCCGGAAGCAACACCTGCACCAACCAAGTAGTTTCCAAACACATCAAGTAAGCGAACGGGCAGCCTCATAGGCTGCCCGTTCGCTTGCTGGCTACACATCACTGCTTGAGATCAAACACAAACAATCATTGCACAAGAGAGGCGACCCGAAGGCCGCCTCTCTTGTTTACATTCCACGCACTTTAGAAGTGGAGCCGTGCTGCCAACTGAAGCTGACGTGGTGTGTAGGTATAGTTGCTGTTCGAGTTCGTGTAGGTACCGAAGTTCGGCTGAAGTGTCAGTGTGTTTACAACGCTGTCTACCCCAGAGGAGTTAACGCTGCCCGTATAGCTTAGGTTGTAAGCGGTGCTCTGCACACCAGTGACATTTTGATGATTGAAAACATTAAACACTTCAGCAAAGACTTCAAAACGAAGCCGCTCAAGGCCAAGGTGGTTAATATTATTCAGATAGAAGTTCTTACTTACACGAATATCAGCCTTATAGGTATTCGGGCGGTGAAACTGATTCCGCTCAAGCCCATCAATACGACCAGAAGTGCCACCTGCGCCGTTAGCGCTACGAACACCTGAAGCACTTTCTCCTGGATACCCCGAGATATAGGGCGTAAATGCATAGCCGGTTTGCAGCTGCGCAACAGGAGCTAGACGCCAGCCTCCAAGAGCCATATCTCTCCATCCATGGAAGTGAGTGATCGGAGCATAGCTGAAGGCAACTACACCGCGCTGACGAATATCCAGAGAGCTATTGCCATACTCCTTCGATAAATCATTCGGATCAAGAATGTTGAAGTTGGGAACTCCTGTTCCGATGTAGGGGTTTGCGTCTAGGGAATGAGACCAAGTGTAATTGGATAGGAAAGAAAAACCATTCTTGTAACGCTTGTTGATCTGAATAGCAACGGCGTTGTAATTCGTGTTTACGTTTGAAGAGATCTCGAGAACACGATAATAGTCCGGATCAATGCGTGCACCGCGATAGACCTTCACAGGGATTGTGCCACTCTTGAAAGGCGCAGGTAGCCCGCCATGAGGATACGCAACCGCTTTGCTTGCAGGAAAACGTGGTGTGTTATTTACAACGTAATTCGAAAGATAGACGCCAGGAACAAATGTTGTCGAACTTGAGGAATACGGAACATACTGACTAAGGCTAAGATTTACGTCATTCGCGCTATCCAGCTTACGACCGTACGATCCCATGTAGGTAACCGTTGCCACCCAACCCTTGCCCAGATCCTGCTGAACATCGAGATCCGTTTCGTACACCTGCGGATTTTCAAGCTTTGAGTTCAAGAACCCGACACTCGGATGCGAGCTTGCCGTCGTTGTATAGCTGGCGCAAGAATGTGCTTGGGCATAAGTTAGAATGCCAGGGAAAACATTACGGCACGCTGCAGCCACAGATCCATCTGCACTAGGCCCGTAATCAGGATAAACACCAAGGATATTAATCTGAGAGTTTGGACCACCGGAGTTTTGATAGGTCTGAACAATATTGGCATTCACGATACGGCCAAAATACCAGCCATACCCTCCGCGAACCACCGTCTTACTATTTCCGAAGACGTTATAAGCAAAACCAAAACGCGGAGCAATATTGTTCCGGTCATCCGGTTTATTGTACGTATTCGGCATATCCGCTTTGGCAACATTCGACTTCAGGAACGATGCATTTGCGCCGTTTAGGTCCGAATTCGGTGTTGGGTTCATCGGAACGTACTGATACTCATAACGAACGCCAGCCGTCAACGTAAGCTTCGGTGTAATGCGCCAATCGTCGGTAAAGTAGCCTGCATACTCGCGTGTTGTGAGCAGCTCACCCGCGCCAACCGCGTTCACCTTGCCACTAGCATCGGGAACCGTAAAGCCCTGGCTGAAGCTCGAGTACAAACCTACGTTGGTATCGCAATATGCAGTTGAAGAAGTAGCTGCACAAGTGGAGCCGTCCTCATTATGGAAAGCGCCACCACCCGCATAATTATCACCACCCAGATTGATGGTCTTGTGCAAATAATCGCCGATGAAGCTGTAAGCCCAATCGTAGTTATAGGTTCCGTAGCCGTTGTACAGATTGTTGATGTAATCGCCAACCTTGTTATAGTCCAGCCCCCACTTCATCGTGTGCATGCCATGAGAAAGAGTCATGTCGTCCTTCAGTTGCAGACGACGTTCATCCGGCAATGCATAACGGTTGAAGAGTGCTGGTGTACCAGCATCGAATCCGCTGGCATCATAACCATAACCAATACTGAGGTCAGGAGCCGCCGAGTAGCAGGTTCCCTTGGGAGCGGAGCACTCACCTGTTGGCAGAGCATTCTGCAGGCCCAACTCATTGCTAGTCGGACGATTGCCACCAAACTCCGTTTCCATATCGCGACCGTACTGCGCGAGGAACGTATTCACCAGCGAGTTTGTCAGCACAGAGGTGTAACGGAAGATCGTGACATCCGCCTTCACAAAGTCATCGCCAAACGAGCCGCGACCATAGAAGTTAGAGGCCTGGGTCTGTGTTCCGTTCGGAGAATCCCAGCGTACGCGGTTGTACTGCAGGCTAATACGATTGCGGTCATTGATCTGGAAATCAATCTTCGGGAAGTTAATCGTCTGGTTACCAACGCGCGGAGTCAGACCAAAGAAAGACGACAGAACCTGTAGTCCCTGGTTGTAATAAGCTGCTGCTTGCTGATAAGGAAGAGCGGATCCAAGCGTGGTATCAGGAGCTATAGCTGCAGCCAGTGCGCAGGCACCGAAGTTGCCCTGATACGCAGAACCGGTCGGATACTGAGCAGTGTTCGTACCTGTCGGCGACGACAGGTTCCCAGTAATCGTAAAGCCACCCGAGTTGAAGCTGCCGTTCGAATACGCTGCAATTGGAGCACCAAAATCATAAGTGCCATAGGTATTGCTTGAACGGATGCAGCTCTCGGCAGAGCCAAGGTTCGGCGAAGCCAGGGCGAACATGTCATACGGATCAGAGGTGCGAGCAACACCCGGGAAGTTACGCTTCTGCTGATCGAACGCGTAGAACCAGAACAGGCGATCACGCCAAAGGGCACCACCGATGCCGAAGCCATACTGCTTGCGCCAGTCCTTCGGTTGAATCGTCTGCGGATTGATGCCTGTCGAGGAATTGAAGTTATAGAGCTGGGTGTACGCGTTTGTCGCGCCACCTAAGCCGTTGTCACGGTCATAGAAATAGGCCGAGCCATGGAGCTGATTACTGCCCGACTTCGTAACCGTATTGATCACGCCGCCTGCCGCACGCCCATACTCTGCCGAGTAGTTTGAGGTGTTCACCTGGAACTCCTGCAGCGAACCCTGGGTGACGGTATAGGCCGAGCGCGTACGTCCACGGGCTTCAGAGAAGTACGCCTGGTTATCATCCGCACCATCTACCGTGCTGTTGTTCAGCAGGTAGCTGATACCACGGAAGCTCAAAAGACCAAAGCCATCAGAGCTCGATACAACACCTGGGGTCAGCAAGGCAAAGTCAGACCAACGGCGACCATTGATCGGAAGATTCTCGATCGCGTGCTGGTCAATTGTGGTCGAAATGTCGGCACCTGTCGTCTTGATTGCCGCAGTGTCAGCCGAAACTTCCACCTTGTCCGTAACCGAACCTGCGAGCAACTTCGGCGCGACCATAGCGACGCCACCAACCGTGACAACGATATCCTTCGTTACAGACGTCTGAAAGCCATCCGAAGTAAAGGTCACGCTGTAAGTGCCAGGCTGAAGCTCCGGAACGCGGAACTCACCGGAGCTATTGGTTTTCACTGTACGGCTGAAACCAGTATCTGCACTTATTACGGTGACAGACGTTCCCGGCAGCAAAGCGCCGCTGACGTCTGTGACAGCACCAGCGATGGCACCGCTAGATGCGGACTGAGCGTAGGCCTTGGCCTCAAATGAAAAAGTCGATAGGGGCGTCAGCACCAGAGCAAACGCGAGAACTGACTTGGCGACGGAGCGATATGAAACGTGCATCCAGCAAATCTCCTGAACCTGTGACAGATACGACAAAGCAAAATCGGAAAATTCATTGCCGGGACAGATGATATTTCTGTCCCGGCAACCAAGGACTACTTGACTGTGAGGGTTACCGTGGTGGTTTGTGTACCCAATGAAACCGTCGGTGAACCTGCAGCCGTAACCGTCACCGTGTATGTGCCTGACGTTGTGGGGACCGATTTATCCGAGATCTTGCTGGAGCAGGCGGTAAGTCCGCTGGTAGCAATCAGCATCGCTAGAAGCATCGCTACCGTACCAAATCCAGCACCGAGCTTCCGACGACGCAGACCCACTAGAAGCGCAAGCCCTGCACCAACCAGCATCATCCACGAACGACGTCCACCCAAGCTGCTCAGTGTTGTAGGGTTCGGCGAAGTAATGATACCGAGAGACACGTTATAAGAAGTGGCGCAACGTGTCGCAGCAACTACCGCCGGGCTAAACACACAGGAAGCTCCAGCAGGCAGACCGGAACAAACAAGGCTGATGTTGCCCGAGTAAGAGGTTGTACTCAGCACAAGACCATACAAAGCGGTCTGACCCGCAGTTACGGTGCTTTGCGCTGTGATGTTTGGATCCGCTGCAACACTAAAGCTTGTATCGGCAGTCGAGAAAGCAAGTGCCGTAACCGATGTCGAAGTGTTGAACGACGTATCACCAGCGTACGTTGCGGTGAAGGAGTAAGAGCCAGCTGGGAAGGTCTGCGAGATCGTAGCCGTATTCGACGAGCTCAACTGTACCGGCGAGCCAAAGGCAACTTTGTTGTTATAGAACTGAACAGTGCCCGTTGCCGTACCTGCAGCACTTACTGTGGCTGTGATCGTCAGTGTGGTCGAGCTCGAGTACGCTGAGCTCGTGCTGCAAGTATCGCCACCAGTAACCGCCAGCGTGGTAGTGGTGGTGGGACTGGCTACATAAATGCCCGAAAGTGGGAATACCGTGGACTTACCAGCCGCACTGGTTACCGTAAGCGCTCCCGTAAACGTCTGCGGAGTCGTCGGAAGTGTTGCAGTCACGGGAACCGGGCAGTCCTTTGTGTTGTCAGAGTTCGTAACGCATGTTCCCGGTGTTCCGACAGCAAAGTTAGCCGAGCCTGTCGAAATGACATACGGTGTGCTCGTCGCTGGACCATCATTCACACCAAAGTGAATCGTCAGCGTATTCGTCGTCGCGTTCGACGTAAGAACTCCGAACTGAGCTCCGGTAGAGATTTCACGAACCAGGTTCGTTTCCGTGTCACCCGCGTAAACATTGCCGTAGGTGTCAACGGTCAAGCCATAAACACCGGGGCCCGGCAGGGTTGTGGAGGCGTAGGTCGTACCGCTCAAACCAAAGGTGGTCTGGGTTGCAGGGCAACCATCGCCATAAGTATCAGTGGCTGTAGCGCAAACAGTTCCTGCACCAGCGATCACATACTGTGAAAGCGTATCCGCATCGACACGAAGAATTGCACCGAGCGAGGCGTCAGAGAAATACACGTTGCTGTTTGCATCGGTCGCGACACCGAACGGGCTTCCAATAACGGTTGTACCTGCAGTCGTACGCGCTGCTGCACTTCCAGTACTATCCGCGATGCCTGCGAAATCCGTCAGTAACCCCGTTGAGCTGACCTTGCCGATGTAGTTGTAATACTCGTTGGCAAAGTAGACATTCCCTTTAGCATCGGGTGCCGCAGCGTATGGGTTATCAATGTAGGTGGCAGTTGCCTGAACGTTGAAAGTTGTCGTTCCATAGCTGCAACCATTCGTCGTTGCCGGAGCATTCGGACAGTCGCTTCCTGCGCTGGACGAGGATCCCAGAATCTTACCAATAGTTCCGCCGGGGATGCTGATTCCCTGCAGGGTCACTGCCGTGGAAGAAGGGTTGTAGACCAGTACAGCCTCTTTATACTCGTCCATCACGTACAGATTGCCTGCGGCATCGAAGGACAGGCTGTACGGCGCATAGAGATAGCTGGTTGTCGGCGTAATGCAGGTAGTCGTTGCAGTCGTTGTGCAGGTCGACGGATTAGCCGCATAGCCCTTGGCATTGCTGGCCTGACCAAGTACCAGGCTGATGGTTCCCGTCGTCGGAATCTTGCCATTCGTGGCCGCAATGCGGCGAACATGCGCGCCGCCCGTGGTACTTGTCGCGAAGTCCGCTTCGGAGAAATAGAGATCGCCATTCGAGGCAAACGCCAGCCCCATCGGCTTAAGCAACTTCACCGCAGTACCGAGGCAGCCGTCACCCAGTGCATCCGTGGAGGCGAGCGAACCGCATGCCGCACCAACGGCAGGGGTCGTGGTTGCACCACCCGCAACCGCCGTCACAATGTGCGTCGTCGCATCCACGCGGCGAATCAAGCCATTGCTGTAATCGCTGAAAAACACGTTACCATCAGCATCCGCAATCGCATACCGCGAACCTGGAGTTGCAGCTGCCGTCCCAAGGATAATCTCGGTAGCTAGGCAGCCATCACCGTACGTATCGGTCGGCGTCTTTCCAGACACTGGACACAAGCCACCGCTGAGCGCCGCTCCGCCGCCTGCGACCAGAACGGACTTAACCGGCAAAAGCTGTGGTGCCGTCTGGGCAAATGCACCGGCAGCGCCGCCAGTAAGAGACGCCATTGCCGTTACAAGAAAAGAAAGCTTTACTGCTGCATGTCGGAAGAATTGCACGAAAGGATCGCTCCTGGTTCAAAAGCAACGCATCGGAACGATGGACGTTCCGTATCACTCATGGTGGTCGGGTTTCCGAAAAGACAAATTACGGGACAGGAATGCCCCGGACGTCTCCTCGTGAAACGCGAAAAGCTTGGTAGATGTCCCCAAGATTAGCACGCACTCGCGCTTAGCGAACATTTTCTTATCAAGACAAAAAAGAAAGTTCCGGGCTAACTTCAGCCCAGAACTTTGAAATATCGACTCAACCTCTGAAAACACAAGGCTTGACTCTAGGCAATCGTTAAAGTACACCGCATGTCAGGTGCCTTCAGTTGCCAAATTTTCACACTCCAGCTTCGAAAAACGCAGCTACAGCGTCAAAATAACGGGGCCATCTTTTGTAATTGCCACCGTATGTTCGAAGTGTGCGCTCATGCTGCCGTCGGTCGTAATCGCGGTCCAGCCGTCTTCGAGCACCTTCACCTCGGCCGTTCCGGCATTGATCATCGGTTCAATCGCCAGCACCATTCCAGCCTTCAGACGCGGGCCCTTCCCTGCTTCGCCATAGTTCGGAACCTGGGGATCTTCGTGCATGTTCTTGCCAATGCCATGCCCGACAAACTCGCGCACGACGCCATAGCCTTCGGCCTCGCACATTGCCTGCACCGCATGGCCAATGTCGAACAGGCGACCACCAACAACGGCCTTATCGATCGCCGCATAGAGCGACGCTTCCGTCACTCGCAGCAGCTTCTCCGTCGCCGGTGAAATCGTGCCCACAGCATGTGTCACCGCTGCATCCGAGTAATAGCCATCCACAATCACACCACAATCGACGGAGACGATATCGCCTTCCTTCAGCTTGCCGCGGTCGCTCGGGATTCCATGAATCACTTCGTGGTTCACCGAAGTGCAGAGGATCGCCGGAAAGCCGCCATATCCCTTGAACGCCGACTTTACGCCCAGTTCCTTGACCTTGGCTTCCGCAGCACGCTCCAGATCCATTGTCGTCGCGCCCGGCTTTACCGCAGCTTTTACAGCGTCATGTACCTTGCGCAGGGCAATGCCCGAAATACGCATCTTTTCAATTTCAGCAGTCGTCTTGATTTGAATCGCCATCGGATTCCTACGTCTTTCCCAGCTATCGGCGAGCCGTTCGAGGTTAATGAAAAAGTTTGCGCGGCGACCGCGCCCAGCTATGCGCATATCCGCGACCTAAGCCGGATCAGGATGATGACGCAGCTTCAACAGTGCAGCACGAATCTCGTTCGTCACCACATCCACCGGCTGATCGCCATTGACCTCAGCGAAACGTCCGCCATGCGTACGGTAGTACTCAATCACCGCAGCCGTCTTGGCCTCAAACGCCTTCATGCGCTCGTAAAATACCTCTTCGGTATCGTCCTTGCGCTGCTCCAGCTTTTCGCCCGTCACATCACAGATGCCCTCAACCTTGGGGGGATTCGTGTAGATGTTATAGATCGCACCCGACGGCGCAATACGGCGGCCAGTAATGCGCTCCAACAGCACACGCTCCGGAACCATGATGTTGACCGCAACCACCGGCAGCATGTACGCGACAAGCTGGCCATCCAGCCACTCGGCCTGCGTAATCGTGCGCGGATAGCCGTCGAGAATGTAGCCATGCTCGGTATCGGGCTTCTTGAAGCGGTCCGCAACCATATCGTTGACCAGGTCATCCGGCACAAGCTGTCCCTTGGACATCAACTCATCGGCCAGCATTCCAAGCTCTGTCTGGTTCTTGCGATGCTCGCGCAGCAGGTCGCCCGTCGAAATCTGCGGAATGCCAAACTCTTCCATCAGCAGTTTGGCCTGCGTTCCCTTCCCTACACCTGGAGCGCCAAGAAGCAGCATTGGGCCAGGAAGAAAATCGCTCGCGTTCGGTAGTGGCTTACTCATAAAACTATTCGTCCTCAAAAACTAAGGGTCCAGAACGGATTGCGTTCTGAACCCTGGACCGTGGGTCCTGAACCCGATGGTCGGTTACCAGCTACGACGGCCTTTGATACGTCCGGACTTCGGCGCAAAACCTTCGTAGTGCTGCATGATCAACTGCGCTTCAATCTGCTGAACCGTATCCATCGCCACACCCACTACGATCAGCAGCGACGTGCCGCCAAAGTAGAAGTTGAGACCGAGACCGTTCGTCGTCCACGCCGGCAGCGAGTCGAAGATGTGTCCGACCAGCGGCAGGTGGTTGAAGTGGATGCCCGAGATCAGGAACATCGGCAGAATCGAAATCACGATCAGGTAGATAGCGCCCACCAGCGTGATGCGCGTCAGCACATCGTTGATGTAGTCGCTCGTACGCTTACCAGGACGTACACCCGGGATAAACGAACCATACTTGCGCATGTTGTCCGCAATATCGTCCGGGCGGAAGATGATCGAGATGTAGAAGTACGCGAAGAAGATGATCGCAACGATGTAGAGCACGACATACCAGGGCTCTGCGGGCTGCAACTGGCGCAGAATCCAGCCCATTACCTTCGTATCGCGCAGCGGGCCCGAGCCGAAGAGGGAGATGTTCTGCATCAGCAACGGTGCCGACAGGATCGACGCCGCAAAGATCACCGGCATCACGCCGCCGGAGTTCACCTTCAGCGGCAGGTACGAGGTCGATGCCTGCGAGGTCATACGACCTGTCGTCATCTTCGCAGCCTGAATCGTAATGCGGCGCTCCGAGCGCTCCACGTAGATGATGAACGCAACCACCAGGATCATCATGACCACGAGCACTACCATGACGATCGGCGTAGCCGCTCCCCAGGTATTGGTCTTGAACTTGACGTAGAGGTCCTGAATGCCCTTCGGCAGACCCACCACGATACCCGTGAAGATCAGCAGCGACATACCGTTGCCGATACCACGCTCCGTGATCTGCTCACCGAGCCACATGATGAACGCCGTACCGCAGGTCAGGGTTACGATGCAAAGCGGCACAAAGCCAGCCTTCGGAATCGTCACCATGGACTGGCCGGTCTGTGTGCTCGTCAGCGTCAGCGCGATGAAGAAGCTCTGAACGATCGCGAGAGCCACCGTGACGTAGCGTGTCCACTGGGTGATCTTCTTGGTACCGGCCTCGCCTTCCTTCTGCAGCTTGTTCAACGGCTCATAGATCACCGTAAGCAGCTGGAAGATAATCGACGCGGTAATGTACGGCATAATGCCAAGCGCGAAGATCGTCAGCTTGCGCAGGTTGCCGCCATTGAACAGGTCAAGCAGGCCAAGCGCCGAGCCGGAGTTCTGGTTAAAGAACTGCGAGAGCATGTCCGCGTTGATGCCAGGAGTCGGAATGTGCGCGCCGAGACGGTACACAGCAAGCAGGCCAAGCGTAAAGAAAATGCGCTTGCGCAGATCGGGAATGCGGAAGACGTTCTGGAGCTTTTCAAGCATCGAGGTGAGGAGCCTTACGAGAGCCAGACGTTTGTGCAGTGGGCAATGGGTGCGTTTGCTGCAGGTACGCCTGGTTGGGAATCTTGCGTTTGATTCTACGCGAGAAACGCGCTGCGGGGTTCCGCAACGCGTATCTCGTGTGCAAAAAAGGTAAGCCGGAGCGTTCTAGCCCCGGCCCAGATCCTTTGGTTAGGCTGCCGGAGCTTCCTGGCCGATCACGATAGCCTTACCACCGGCTGCTTCGATCGCCTTGGCCGCAGCCGCAGAGAACTTGTGCGCGTGAACCGTAACTGCGGTGGTCAGCTCGCCGTTTGCGAGAACCTTCACCAGCTTGTTGCGGCCCTTCACGATACCGCGCTCCTGCAGCGCTTCGAACGTCAGTTCGCTAACGCCCAGCTCGGCGATCTTGTCCAGACCAAGTACCAGGTACTCGGTGCGGAAGATGTTCGTGAAGCCACGCTTCGGCAGACGGCGGTGCAGCGGCATCTGGCCGCCTTCGAAACCGCGCATCAGCGACGAGCCCGAGCGCGATCCCTGGCCCTTGTGACCACGGGTCGAGGTCTTACCCATACCCGAGCCCATACCACGGCCGACGCGCTTCTTGTTGGAGTTCGCACCCTTCGGTGCAGAGAGGTTCGAAAGATTCTTTGCCATTGTTATCCTCGCTATCGCCGGAAGAACTTCTAGTCTTCGCCCTCAGCTTCTAACCAGGGGTGAAAACCGATGAGCCCGACCGACTCGCATGTTGTGGCCACTTTTTCAAGTGGCGAAGGGGATAGCTGCCAGCACGAAACCGACAGCTATACGCAAGTACTTAGTCGACGATACGAACAAGGTGAGGAATCTTCTTCACCATGCCGCGGATCGACGGAGTGTCTTCGCGCTCAACGATCTGGTTCAGCTTCGTAAAGCCGAGACCCTTCACGACGGCCTTGTGCTTCACCGGCGTGCAGATCTGCGAGCGGAAGTACTGGATCTTGATTGTGCTGGTCGCTGCCATTGTTCTTCTCCAAATGTCTCTAGGCACAGAGCCCAGAGGCCAGAAAACTTTCGTCGTTACTGGGCCCTGTACTCCGGGCCCGAATCCTGCTCTTAGAGCTCGTCTACCGACTTGCCGCGCAGTGCAGCAACTTCGTTGCGGTCGCGCAGCTGCTCAAGAGCATCGAAGGTCGCCTTGATGACGTTGTGCGGGTTCTTCGTTCCGAGCGACTTCGTCAGCACGTTCTGAACACCAGCAGCGGTCATCACAGCGCGAACCGTCTTGCCTGCGATCACACCGGTACCTTCAGGAGCCGGCTTCAGCAGAACCTCGCCTGCGCCGAAGTGGCCGAGCGTCTGGTGCGGGATCGAGTAATCGGTCAGGTTCACCTTGATCAGGTTCTTCTTCGCCGACTCGATGCCCTTGCGGATCGCCTGCGGAACTTCCTTCGCCTTACCCGAGCCGTAGCCCACAACACCTTCAGCCGGATCGCCAACGATCACGAGTGCTGCGAACGACATGTTCTTACCGCCCTTGACCACCTTGGTCACGCGGTTAATCGAAACGACTTCGTCCTTCAGGTTCAGGCGGTTTGCGTCAATGCGCTTTTTGAATGCCATATTAGGTCTCTTCTCTCTTTATGTTTTGTCCCCGGCACACCGGTCCGGAGCTTTCCTGTTTCGACTTGGCCCTGGACTTTACGCCCCGGGCCGAATCTTAGAAGTCGAGGCCAGCTTCACGAGCAGCATCGGCCAGAGCCTTGATGCGACCGTGATACAGGTAACCGCCGCGGTCGAATACGACCTTCTTCACGCCAGCAGCCTGAGCGCGCTCTGCGATCAGCTTGCCAACAGCCTTTGCAGACTCGATGTTGCCACCTGCGGTCTGCTCCGTGCCCTTCTTGGCCACCGTCGATGCCGAAGCGAGCGTTACGCCGTTCGCATCGTCGATGAGCTGCGTGTAGATGTGGTTCAGCGAGCGGTACACGTTCAGGCGCGGACGCTCTGCGGTGCCGGAAATCTTGCTGCGGATACGCGTGTGAACGCGCTGGCGGATCTCATTACGCTTGGGAATGTTGATCATTGAAATTTTCCTTTCCTAAAGACGTCGTCAGCCTCTGACGACGTTCGGTGAGCTTGTCATGGTTAGGGTTAAGATCCAGAGAAAGAACTTGTCTGCTCTCTGGACCCTACCCCCTATACCCTGTCTTACTTGGCGCCGGTCTTTCCGACCTTCTTCTTCAGCTTCTCGTCAGAGTAGCGAACGCCCTTGTTCTTGTACGGATCAGGCTTACGCAGCGAACGCATATCGGCAGCAACCTGGCCAACCTTTTGGCGGTCGATACCTTCAACCGTCACATGTGTCTGCTTCGGATCGATCGTCACCGAGATGCCCGTGGGCAGCGGAAACTCGATCGGGTGGGAGTAGCCGAGCGTGAACACAACCATGCCCGCACCCTTCATTTCCACGCGGTAACCGATACCGACAACGTCCAGTTCCTTCTTCCAGCCAGTCGACACGCCTTCAATTGCATTGAAGACCAGTGCGCGGGTCAGGCCATGGAAAGGCTTCTGCTTGTCGTTCTCGCGAACAACGTTCAGAACGCCGTCCTTCTCTTCGAACGTGATACCAGCCGGGACGAGCGCGCTCACCTTGCCCTTGGGGCCTTCAGCGAGGAACGAACCTTCGCTCACGGTGTACTTCACGCCCTTCGGCAGGGTGATCGGCTTCAAACCAATACGTGACATTTTCTAATCCTTTGGGTGGCTTGCGAGTCGCTCAGAATCATCCGAGTTCCACTGCAGCCGGTACAACAAGGGTCAGGAGCATAGCTCCACACCCGAAATACTTCACAAAAGCTGGGCCCCGGACACGACGTCCCGGGCCCTGTCTTTTACCAGACTTCGCAGAGCAACTCGCCGCCGACGTTTTCACGACGAGCCTGACGGCCGGTCATGACGCCCTTTGGCGTGGTCAGGATGGCGATACCGAGACCGCCCTGTACGCGGCGAATCTCGTCACGGCCAACGTATACGCGGCAGCCGGGCTTGGATACACGCTGCAGGTCGCGGATAGCGGCTTCGTTGTTTGCACCGTACTTCAGGTACACACGAAGAACCTTCTGGCCGTTCTCTTCTGCAGGCTTGTAGTTTGCGATGTAGCCCTCTTCCTTGAGGATGCGTGCAATCTCTGCCTTCAGCTTCGACGCAGGAACGTCAAGCTTCTGGTGGCGTGCGCCATGAGCGTTGCGGATACGGGTCAGGAAGTCTGCTACGGGATCAGTCAGGTTCATCTTCAGTTTCCTTCTTCCCCGTTAGCTTCGGGTCGTTTGCGACCGGAAGAACCTGCGGGAATGGTTGTGGTAATTCGCAGCAAGTGCGTCTCACCGTTCTTCGTTGCCGGGCTTGGCTAGGGCGCGATCTAGGCGCGCCCCGGGCTCCGGCCGAAGGGCGACTCATCGGAGTCGCTCTTCGCAATCTTTACAATAGGCCGTTTACCAGCTCGACTTCACAACACCCGGGATCTCGCCCTTGTGTGCCAGCGAACGGAAGCACAGACGGCAGATACCGAACTTGCGCAGGAAGGCGCGAGGACGGCCGCAGAGCTGGCAGCGGTTGTGCTGGCGTGACTTGAACTTCGGCTTCTTTGCGTCTTTGACGCGCTTTGCAGTAGTAGCCATTTCTCTTATTCCTTTGGCTTTCGCCGTTTGGACCCTAAACCCCGGTCCATAAACCCTGTTTAGTTGCCCTGGCGGAACGGCATGCCGAACGCCTTGAGCAGCGTGCGAGCGCCGTTGTCGTCCTTCGCCGACGTCACGATCGTGACGTTCATACCCTTGGTCTTGTCAACCTTCGAGTAATCGATTTCCGGGAAGATCAGCTGATCGCGAAGACCGAGCGTGTAGTTGCCACGGCCGTCGAAGCTCTTCGAGCTGACGCCACGGAAGTCGCGCACGCGGGGCAGAGCTACCGAAACCAGACGGTCCAGGAACTCGTACATCGCATCGCCACGCAGCGTAACCATCGCTCCGATGGGCATGCCTTCGCGCAGCTTGAACGCAGCGATCGACTTCTTCGCCTTCGTAACCACCGGCTTCTGGCCGGCGATGGAAGCGAGATCGGCCACAAGCGGGTCGAGCATCTTGCTGTTCTGCGTTGCTTCGCCGAGACCCATGTTGATAACGATCTTCTCGAGGCGCGGAACCTGCATCACGTTCTCAAGGCCGAGTTCCTTCTGAACCGAAGCCTTGATCTCGCTCGTGTATTTGTCTTTCAGACGTGTTGCCATTGTCTTTATCTCTCTTTCTCACGGTTTCGGAGTGGATACCGGTTCGTGAGGTGTTCAATTTCGAGGCCCCGAAGGGCCACGTTCCTTCAACTACTTCGCTGTTTCGACCGTCTGTCCGTTGGACTTGGTCACGCGAACCTTCTTGCCGTCAACGATCTTGTAGCCAACACGGCTGACATTGCCAGCTGCGTCAAGCAACATCACGTTGGAGATGTTGACCGTGGGGTTCAACTCCTGGATGCCGCCCTGCTCGCCCGTCTGCTGGTTCGGCTTGACGTGCTTCTTGATCATGCGGAGCTTATCGCCCTGGATACCTTCAAGAAGAACGCGGTTCTTATCGGTGATGACACGCAGTACGCGCGCCTTCTTGCCCTTGTTGTTACCCGCGATCACCAGAACCTGGTCGTTACGCTGAATCTTTGCCATTGCGTTAGTACTCTCTTTCGATTTGCCTCGGCAGTCTTGCCTCCGAAGAGGCGCGGAGCCGGAGTCCGCTAACAACGCTACGAGATGCGTGCCCGAAAGCAACGCATCTCATTCGCGCTTAGATTACTTCCGGAGCCAGCGAGACGATCTTGAGGAACTTCTTCTCGCGGAGCTCACGAGCAACCGGACCAAATACGCGCGTGCCAACCGGCTCCATCGCGTCGTTGATCACCACAGCCGCGTTCTCATCGAAGCGGATGTAGGTGCCGTCCTTGCGGCGGTATTCCTTGTGCGTGCGCACAATAACCGCCTTGACGACCTTGCCCTTCTTCACAGTACCGTCCGGCGAAGCTTCCTTCACCGCAGCGGTTACAACATCGCCCAGGCCGGCCTTCTTACCGAGACCGCCGCCGAGCGGCAGAATCACCTGGAGCTTGCGCGCGCCGGAATTGTCGGCAACGGCGAGCATGGTGCGCATTTGAACTGCCATGGTATTTCTCCTTGCGCTGCGAGCCTTAGGGCCCGCGCTATCTCGTTACTTCGTGGCCGACTCAGCCGCGACAGGCTTCTCTTCCGCAAGCGTCGAAAGCGACGAGCGGCGGATGATTTCTTCAAGTGACCAGCGCTTCAGCTTCGACAGCGGACGGGTCTCGCGAATGCGAACCATGTCGCCCACGCGGGCCGAGTTCTGCTCGTCATGCGCGTAGAACTTCTTGTTCGACTTCATCACGCGCTTGTACTTCGGGTGGGCCTTGCGCATTTCGATCTCAACTACGATCGTCTTCTGCATTTTGGTCGAAACAACCAGACCGACCTTTTCGGTGCGGTGCGAGATTGCTTCCGGGGTGCTCACAGTGGTTTCAGCCATTACTTGCCTGCCTTGCTGGCCGCGAGCTCGCGCTGGCGGACGATGGTCTTGATGCGTGCGATGTCGAGCTTCAGCGAGCGGATCTTGCCGACGCCTTCCTGCTTGCCCAGGCCCTTCGCGAAGCGGATGCGGAAAAGCTGCTCAGCAACCTTCGTGCTCTCAGCCTTCAACTCCTCGTCGCTCAGTCCGCGGATCTTTTCGAGTTCCATGTTCGTTTCCTCTTAGGGGCGCGCTCCAATGCAGGAGCAGCGCGAAATGTCGTTACTTGGCGGAGACTTCCTGGCTCACGCCGGGACGAATGATGAACGTCGTCTTGAGCGGAAGCTTGTTCGTTGCCAGGCGCATCGCTTCGCGTGCGACGTCAACAGGAACGCCTTCCATCTCGAACATGATCTTGCCAGGGCGAACAACAGCTACCCAGTGATCAGGAGCGCCCTTACCCTTACCCATACGGGTTTCGGCCGGCTTGCGGGTGATGGGCTTGTCCGGGAAAATACGCAGCCAGACCTTACCACCACGCTTGATGAAGCGGGTCATTGCGATACGAGCGGCTTCGATCTGACGGTCGGTGATGTAGCCGCACTCGACAACCTTGAGGCCGAAATCGCCGAAGGCCAGGTCAGAGCCACGCCACGCCTTGCCGGTCATACGGCCGCGCTGTTGCTTGCGATACTTAACGCGCTTTGGTGAAAGCATTTCTTAATCCTTTATCTTGATCGGCAAGCCAAAAGGCCGCCGGAACTTACCAGGCCAAAGCCCGGGAGCCCGCCCATACAGCAGCGAACCCAGCAAATGGTGCGACAAAAGCCGCAGAACAGCCGAGGAGCTTCGAGCAGAACCCTTGAAATGCGAGGGGAATGCATGGAGTGGAATCGAGAAACCATCCAAGTCTGAAAGCTCGACCGAGGTCTCTGCCGCAGAACAGCTCCGGGCAGACTCAGGGCCAAACCTGACTAGTGTAACAAAGATTGGCACCTTCACCAAACTTTTTTGCTACAAAAGCGAAGAGTGTAGAGCATATTTCTACGCCCTACACTCTCTTGCTCTACTTCGCGATCGTTAGAATACGCCAGCAGCGCCAACGGTTTCAGCCGGCTTGCGCTTCTTCTGCTCGTAGATGTCGCCACGGTAGATCCACGTTTTCACGCCGATGATGCCGTAGGTCGTCTTTGCTTCCGAGAAGCCGTAGTCGATGTCAGCACGCAGCGTGTGCAGCGGCAGACGTCCCTGCAGATACCACTCCGAACGCGCAATTTCGTTGCCGTTCAGACGGCCCGACACGCGGACCTTGATACCCTTGCAGCCAAAACGCAGAGCCGAATCAACGCTCTTACGCATCGCGCGGCGGAACGAAACGCGCTTCTCGAGCTGGAGAGCAATATTCTCCGAGACGAGCTGTGCGTCGAGCTCCGGCTTGTTCACTTCCAGAATGTCGATGAAGACTTCGCGCGAGGTGCGCTTCTGGATGTCAGCCTTGAGCTTGTCGATTTCAGCGCCCTTGCGGCCGATGATGATGCCCGGACGAGCCGTGCGGATGATGAGGCGGAGCTTGTTGCCCGGGCGCTCGACTTCAACGCTCGAAACACCAGCCTGCTTCAGCTTTTCGCGAAGCTCAGCCTTCAGCTTTACGTCCTCAACGAGGAGCTTGTCATAACCGCGCTCTACAAACCAGCGCGACTTCCAGGGCTTGTTGACGCCCAGGCGGAATCCATAAGGATGGACTTTCTGTCCCATAATTTCCTTCTTTTCTCACCCTCTCCGGTTGAGCCGGGAGAGTGGACTACACGGATTTTGTGGGCTGCGGATCGCTCCTCAGCCCACTCACCAGAACTACGAGTTATTCAGCAGCTGCCGTCTTCTTGGCAGCCTTCTTTGCGGCCTTCTTCGCAGGCTTCGCCGGCGCAGCAACTTCCGCAGCAGGTGCTGCAGGAGCCTTCTTCACAACCACTTCAGCGGCCTTCTTCTCGGCCACGGTGATGATGATGTGCGCAATGCGGCGCTGGTAGCGGAACGCACGACCCATCGGGGCAGGGCGGATACGCTTCATGCGCGGACCTTCGTTCGCCACAGCCGTCTTTACGATCAGGTTGTCCAGATCGATGTTCAGGCCGCGCTCGTCGGAGAGGTGCTGTGCGTTGGCGATCGCCGAGCGGAGAACCTTCTCCACCACAGGAGCGATGCGCTTGTTGGTGAACGCGACCGTATTGATCGCAGCTTCCACGCGCTGTCCCTTGATCAGATCAAGAACCAGCTTAGCCTTCTGCGGGCTTACCCGCTGAAACTTGGCCTCGGCGCGGAACTCGGGAGCGGTATTTGCAGTCTTCTTAGCCATTGCTCTCTCCCTTACTTGCCCTTCGCCGTGTCGCCGCCCTTGGCCACGTGGCCCTTGAACGTACGAGTTGCCGAGAATTCGCCGAGCTTGTGCCCGACCATGTTTTCCGTGCAATACACGGGGATGAACTTGCGTCCGTTGTGAACCGCAATCGTGTGTCCAACCATGTCCGGGTGGATCGTCGAGCGGCGTGACCACGTGCGGATGACCTTACGGTCGCCTGCTGCGTTCATCACGTTAACCTTCGTCATCAGGTGCTCGTCGATAAACGGGCCCTTCTTCGTAGAACGTGCCATAGTGATTTCCTTTTCAGTACTCGGTACAACGAATCACAGGAGAGGAGTCTGCGACTTGGTGTAGCTCTTCTGTTCGCAGGCCTGACCTGCATCAGGCCCACGCCTCTCAGAGCGCCGTTACTACTTCTTGCGACGCGAAACGATGAATACGTCGGTGCGCTTGTTGTTACGCGTCTTGTAACCACGCGTCGGCTGGCCCCACGGCGTCACTGGGTGACGTCCGCCCGAGGTCTTACCTTCACCACCACCGTGCGGGTGATCGACCGGGTTCATCGACACACCACGGTTGGCAGGACGGATGCCCTTCCAACGGTTACGACCGGCCTTACCGATCGTGACGTTCTCGTGGTCCGTGTTGCCTACCTGACCAATGGTGGCCATGCAGTCAACCAGAACACGACGGGTTTCGCCCGAAGGAAGCTTCAGAAGAGCGTAATCGCCTTCCTTCGCTACCAGGTTCACCTGTGCGCCTGCCGAACGTGCCATCTGCGCGCCCTTACCAGGACGAAGCTCGATGTTGTGCACGATCGTACCGGTCGGGATGTTGCGCAGCGGCAGTGCGTTGCCGACAAGGATGTCAGCCTCGGGGCCGCTCATCACCATCTGGCCGACCTTCAGGCCGACAGGCTGGATGATGTAGCGCTTCTCGCCGTCCGCATAGCTGATCAGAGCGATGCGCGAGCTGCGGTTTGGATCATATTCGACCGTCGCAACCTTGCCGGGGATACCGAACTTATCGCGCTTGAAGTCGATGAGGCGAAGCTGCTGCTTGTGACCACCACCCTGGTGGCGGACAACCAGCTTGCCCATGTTGTTACGACCGCCGGTGCGCTGCTTCGGTGCCAGCAACGGCTTATACGGCTTGTCGGTCGTGATGTCGTCATTTACCAGCTTCGTCTGGAAACGAAGCGTAGGTGTAATCGGTCGAAAGCTCTTAATCGGCATTTCTAATCCCTTGAATTTCTCCGCGCCTCTAATTTGGAGTTCGTCACTCCGGCGCGATAGTTACTGCATCAGGTTCAGGGTGAGGTGGCGTCTAGCCCCCTGCACCCGTCACCTTGTTCTTACTGGAGTTCCGCGGTAAAGTCGGGAACCGTCTCGCCGGCCTTCAGCTTCACATAAGCCTTCTTCCAGTCAGGAAGATAGCCAGAGAAACGGCCACGGCGGCGTTCCTTGCCTTCAACGTTCGCGGTGCGGATCGACGCAACCTTCACGTTGAAGAGCTTCTCTACAGCCTGCTTCACTTCGGTCTTCGTTGCGGTTGTCGCAACTTCGAACACGAGCGAGCCTTCAGTCTCGCGCGTCACCAGGGCCTTCTCGGTGATCAGCGGACGACGGATTACGTTATATACGGTAGGCATGTTTACTTAGCCTCCTTCTTGCTGATGTTCTTCTTCAGCGTCTCCTGCAGAGCTTCGAACGCAGCCTTCGAGAAGATTGCGTTCTCATAGCGAAGCAGGTCATACGGGTGAACTTCCGAGCTCAGAACCAGATCCACGCCCGAAAGATTGCGGGAGCCGAGGTAGAACTTCTCTTCAATCTGCTGCGAAGACTCAACCAGCAGAGCGGTCTTCTTCGCTTCCAGCTTGTCGAGGGCCTGGCGGTACAGCTTCGTCTTGGCTTCCGCCAGTTCAAAGCTGTCAACGATCGTCAGCTTGCCATCGTTCAGCTTCTGTGCGAGAGCCGAGCGCAGAGCGCCGAGCAGCTTCTTGCGCGGGAACGCGTACTCATACGAGCGCGGCTGAGGTCCGTGGACCGTACCACCACCACGCCAGAGCGGGGTGCGGATCGATCCGACACGAGCGCGGCCCGTGCCCTTCTGCTTCCAAAGCTTCTTACCGGCGCCCGAAACGCTCGAACGAACCTTCGTCGAGTGCGTACCCTGACGCAGCGAAGCGCGGTAGTGCTTTACAGCCTCCCACAGGAGAGCTTCATTAACCTCGCCGGCGAAAAGAGGATCGAGTTCAAACTCGCCTACCTTCGCGCCTTCGAGATTGACAACATTGATGTTTGCCATCTCACTTCTTCTTTCCGTGCTCGTGATCGGTGCCACGAGCCCTGACTGTTATCACGGTGTGTTCCCGGTCTCTTCCCCGCACACCTTTTTAGTACTTCGGTAAGCCGGGGATCTCTCCCCGGCTTACCTCCATCTTCCAAACCCTGGGCCCTTGAATCTAGGCCCCGGAGTTCAGTTACTTCTTCTTTGCTGAAGCCTTCTTGGAAGCCTTCAGAGCGTCCTTCGTAGCCGCACCAGCAAACCCACGACGCTCACGCGGCGGAGCTACCGACTTCGACACGAGGATGTAACCATCCTTCGCACCCGGGACCGCGCCGTCTACCAGGAGGAGGTTGTCCTCGAGGTCGATGCCGCGAACACGCAGGTTGCGGACCGTCACCTGATCGTTACCGAAGCGGCCCGGCATGCGCTGGCCCGGGAAAACACGCGACGGGAACGACGATGCGCCGATCGAACCCTGAATCTGGAACATGTGACCATGCGACTTGGGTCCACCGCCGAAGCCGTGGCGACGCACAACACCAGCAAAACCGCGACCCTTCGAGTGACCGATCACATCGACGAAACGCGTCTCCGAGAAGATCTCTACCGTCAGACGATCGCCAGCCTTGGGGGCTTCCTGACCTTCTTCAACGGGCTCGATCTGCACTTCGCGGATCTCGCGAACCGGAGCCACATCTGCCTTGGCAAAGTGGCCGGTCATGGCCTTGTTCACTCTGTTTGCCTTCACGAACTCGACAAGACCGATCTGGGCAGCTTCGTAGCCGTCCTTCTGCTGAGTCTTGACCTGCGTGATGACGCACGGGCCGACCTTCAGAACCGTAACGGGGTGTACAACACCCGCGTCATCGAATACCTGGGTCATGCCAATCTTCTTACCGAGAATTCCTGCTACTGACATTTCAATCTCCTCATCATGCCCGCGGTTGAGCCGCCGCACTGTAGGTTTCTACAGGGCCGGAACGTTCCTTCCAGCCCTCGCAAAACTTGTTTTGATTCCGGAGTTCCGGGCCGAAGCCCTGAACCTTCGCAACCGTTACTTGGTGACGGTCTTGATCTCTACGTCCACACCAGCGGGCAGATCGAGCTTCATCAGAGCGTCCACGGTCTGCTGTGTGGGCTCGAGAATGTCGATCAGACGCTTGTGTGTGCGGATCTCGAACGCTTCACGCGACTTCTTGTCGACGTGCGGCGAACGGAGAACGCAATACTTGTTCTTCATGGTGGGCAGGGGAATCGGTCCTGCAACCTGTGCGCCTGTGCGCTTTGCGGTCTCTACGATTTCGCCGGTGGACGTATCGAGGACGCGGTAATCATAAGCCTTCAGGCGGATACGAATGCGCTGTTGCGCCATGTGGGTGCTTCTTTCTGACTTTGCAAGCAAAGATCGGCTGGGAGTGGTTTGCAGGCGATCGACATCTAGACCGTCCAGCAACCCTCATTTTGTCGTAGTGACATAGGGCTCCATAGACACACGAAGCCCAACCAATCAAGAATACGGGCAATCGGTGGAAAACGCAAGAAATTCCTTCAAGCCTCTCCGCCAGCCCCCTGCAACCACCACCCTGCAGCTCCCCCCAGCACCCCTTATCATCCCGAATGCAGTGAGGGCCCTGCTTACGCAGAGCCACCCACTTCCGCACGCCACAATCCCTTCGCGAACTTCGCGCCTAACTTGGCGTACTTAGCGTTGAAGCTCTGCCCTCAGCCGGCGGGTTTCTACCACCCTGGCCCTCTCTCCGTGCCGTTCTCCGCGACCTCTGCGTTCTGCCTCTGCGTTCTGCCTTTGCTTTTGGAGTAGAGGTGGGCTTTAGCCCCGGCCCCGGCCCGCCCCCTACTTCCTACTCCCTACTCCCTACTCCCTACTCCCTACCAAAGCCCACACAAGAAAAAGCCGCTCACGCCGCCACATCCCCAGCGATCGTATCCAGCTCCTGCACCGCATCCTCCGGCAACACCAACTCGGCGGCCTTCAGATTCTCCTCCAAATGCGCCACCTTCGACGTGCCCGAGATCAGCAGCAAGTTTGGCGAACGCTGCAACAGCCACGCCTGCGCCACCTGCATCGGCGAAGCTCCCAGCCTCTCCGCCACACTCGTCAGCTTGCCCGACTGCAGCGGCGTAAACCCACCCAGCGGGAAGAACGGCACATACGGAATCCCCTGCTTCGCCAGGTCAGCGATCAACGCATCGTCCGCACGATTGGCCAGGTTGTACATGTTCTGCACACACACCACCGGCGCTATCGCCTGCGCATCCGCCAGCTGCTTCGCATTCACATTGCTCACGCCGATATGCTTCACCAGCCCCTTGCGCTGCATCTCCGCAATGACCTCCACGGACGACCGAATGTCGAACGCAGGATCAGCTGCGGCCATTCCCAGACCACGCACGTTCACGATATCCAACGCGTCCAGCTTCAGGCTCCGCAGGTTGTCATGAACGCTGCCCTCCAGCAACTCCCGGCTGTGGTCCTGGAACCACTCGCCCTGCCCCCCGCGATACGCGCCCACCTTCGTCACAATCACCAGGTTCTTCGCATAAGGATGCAACGCCTCCTGCACGATCCAGTTCGCATAATGCGGGCCATAGAAGTCACCCGTATCGATATGGTCGACACCAGCCTCCACCGCTCGCCGCACCACCCGCACGCACTCCTCGCGGTCCATCGGAGGACCAAACACATGCGGTCCGGCAAGCTGCATCGCACCAAAGCCCACCCGGCGCACGGTCAGCCCCGTACCCGGAAACGAAAACACACCACCCAGCTTTTCAGACATCAGAAAATCTCCTCAGCAGACTCGCTGCTATGTATCGTTAGATGAAGAAAGCTTCACATTTGGAGTTCGCATTTGCCAGCCCTTCTCGCCCCTATCGAAAAGCAGCGTAAACAGCCCACGCAAGCCCGTTCAGCCGTCACCGTAGACGCGATCCTCCAGGCCTGCCTTCAGGTTTTAACCGCTGTCGGCAAAGAGAAACTCACCACGACTCTGGTCGCCCACCGCGCCGGGGTCTCTGTCGGCACACTCTACCAGTACTTCCCCAACAAGCGTTCGCTGCTGCAGGCCGTCCTGCGCAAACACCTCACCCACGTCACCGAACTCTTCGAGCACGCCTGCGACACCCAGCACGGCAAGCCGCTCTGCGAGATGATCACCACCATCGCGACCACCTTCTTCCGCGCCAAGATGCAGGACCCCAAAGCCGGCCTCGCGCTCTACTCCGTCAGCTCCGACGTCGACGGCCTCCGCATCACGGAAGACCTCCGCATCCGCCAGGAAGCAGCCTTCACCCGCGTCCTCACCAGCTCACCAGAAAAGCTCACCGTCGACCCCGCCGTCGCTGGCTTCGCCTTCCAATCCACGATGATCGGCGTCGCCCGCCGCATTCTTGAGGCCCGCATCCCCGCCCGCGAACACGCCGCCCTCCACGCAGAGATGATCACCATGCTCTGCGCCTACGCCGCCACCATCAGCCGCCCTGCAGCAACAGAACAGCAGCCTTCAAACCGCAAATAGGCGCACAAAAGATACACAACTCACCACAGATCACACACACACCGCTTGTCTTCCCTAACGCAGTGAGCGACCTGCTTATCGCGCAGGCACCCCACACTGACAACTGACAACTACCCCCGCGCCGCATCCGCCAGCTGAATAGTATGCGCACTCACAATCGCCGTAATCAGCCCCGGATACCGGGCCTCCACCTCAGCGCACCGTGACGTATTGTGCATCTCCACCCCGCGCCGTTCGCTGCGGATCAACCCCGCCTCGCGCAGCACTTTGAAATGCTGCGACAGCGTCGACTTCGGAATCGCCTTGTCCAGCACATGCAGAAACATCGAGCAAGTCTGCGAACACTCCTGCCCCACAATGTCCGCATAAATCGCTACCCGCGTCGGGTCTGACAACGCATGAAGGATGGCCTCTACAGGCACATCGGCAATCGCGGGATGGAATAAAGGACGCATTGTCGTACTCCCATCTTAGAATGCAACGCTCTCTGCAAAGATTCTTAGTTCTAATTTACCGAACTATTGAATCATCCTCTTCCCCCACTCATCCCATTGCCTGTAACGAAGCGCAGAACACCAGCACTTCGACAAAGGAGATTCACCATGGGAAAGCTTGAAGGAAAAGTCGCCGTCATCACCGCTGCCACATCCGGCATGGCACTCGCTACCGCAAAGCGCTTCGTCGCAGAAGGCGCCTACGTCTTCATCACCGGCCGCCGTCAGGACGCACTCGACAAAGCCGTCGCCGAGATCGGCCTCAACGTCACCGGCGTCCAGGGCGACGCCTCCAACCTCGACGACCTCGACCGCCTCTACGACGTCGTCAAGAGTGAAAAGGGCCACATCGACATCCTCTTCGCCAGCGCCGGTCGCGGTGAGTTCGCCCCCATCGGTCAGATCACCGAACAGCACTTCGACGAGACCTTCGACCTCAACGTCCGCGGCACGCTCTTCACCGTGCAGAAGGCTCTTCCCCTCTTCACCGACGGCGGCTCCATTCTGCTGAACGCTTCCATCGTCAGCATCAAGGGCTTCCCTGCCTTCGGTGTCTACGCGGCAAGCAAGGCGGCTGTCCGCTCCTTCGCCCGCACCTGGGTCAACGACCTCAAGGACCGCAAGATCCGCGTAAACGTCATCAGCCCCGGCCCCATCGACACCCCGGCCCTTGACCCACTTGGAGCCGATGCCAAGGAAGGCTTCAAGTCCCTGATCCCCCGCGGCACGATGGGCACATCAGAAGAGATCGCCGGAGCAGCCTTGTTCCTCGCCTCCGAGGACTCCAGCTTCGTCAACGGCGTAGAACTCTTCGTCGACGGCGGCGTAGCCCAGATCTAAATCCACTTCGAACTAAACAGCACAGCGGCGGCACGACATCGTGCCGCCGCTACCTTTTCCAACAATCCTCCACCGCTCCCAAATCACCGCCACAACAGATGTCCCCCGCCGTTTACAGCCCCCTCCACTCCCACATTTCCCCTTACACAACGCCATCTCCATCCTGAACGCAGTGAGGATCCTATCTGCCGCAAGCCGAGCCACCACGTCTCCGCGCGCCCCGGTCCCCTTCGCGAACTTCGCGTTAGGCCTTTGCCTTCCCGACTCCCGACTCCCGACCCGAGTCGAGGTGGGCTTCAGCTCCGGCCTTCCACCCAACGCAGAACGGCCACCGATTCCTCGGTGGCCGTTCTTGTCGTTCTGGACCCTGGGCCCTAAGCCCTGGACCCTCGTTACTTGATGATTTCCGAGATCGCGCCTGCACCAACGGTGCGGCCACCCTCACGGATAGCGAAACGCAGACCCTTTTCCATCGCAACCGGCGTGTGAAGCGTGATCTCCAGCGAGATGTTATCGCCAGGCATCACCATCTCCGTACCTTCCGGCAGCTTCGCCGATCCGGTCACGTCCGTCGTACGGAAGTAGAACTGGGGACGGTAGCCGTTGAAGAACGGGGTATGACGACCGCCTTCTTCCTTCGACAACACGTACACTTCGCCCGTGAACACCGTGTGAGGAGTGATCGAACCCGGCTTGGCAAGAACCATGCCGCGCTCAACGTCGTCCTTCGCCGTGCCGCGGAGCAGCAGACCTGCGTTGTCGCCGGCAAGACCTTCGTCAAGCTGCTTCTTGAACATCTCAACGCCGGTAACCGTCGTCGCCTGCGTGTCGCGGAAGCCAACGATCTGTGCGGGTTCGCCAACCTTGATCTTGCCGCGCTCGATACGACCCGTGACCACCGTGCCACGACCCGAGATCGAGAAGATATCTTCGATCGGCATCAGGAACGGCAGGTCGACCAGACGGTCAGGCTGAGGAACGTTGTCGTCCACTGCCTGCATCAGCTCGTCGATCTTCGCTTCCCACTGTGCTTCGCCGTTCAGCGCGCCCAGGGCCGAACCACGAACCACGGGAACGTCGTCGCCCGGGAACTCGTACTTCGACAGAAGCTCACGAACTTCCATCTCGACCAGGTCGATCAGTTCTTCGTCTTCCACCGCATCGCACTTGTTCAGGAACACAACGATGTACGGTACGCCTACCTGGCGAGCGAGCAGAACGTGCTCCTTCGTCTGGGGCATCGGGCCGTCGGTCGCTGCAACCACGAGGATCGCGCCGTCCATCTGCGCTGCGCCCGTGATCATGTTCTTGATGTAATCCGCGTGGCCCGGGCAATCAACGTGAGCATAGTGACGGTTCGCCGTCTCATACTCCACGTGAGACGTCGAGATCGTGATACCGCGCTCGCGCTCTTCCGGTGCGTTATCGATCTGATCGAACGACTTGAACGCGTTCTTCGGGTTGTGCTTCGACAACACCTTCGTAATCGCCGCAGTCAACGTCGTCTTGCCGTGATCGATGTGACCGATCGTGCCTACGTTTACGTGCGGTTTGCTACGGTCAAATTTTTCCTTCGCCATGAGTCCTTCTCCGTCCTTCTTAGTTCAAACTTCTCCGAGCCTCTCGACCCGAATCCTGTCTCCGTCTCAAACGGAGTAGCGGCGGGCACTGCCCGCCACCCAAAAATCATCCCCAAAGCCGCGCCAAACTCAACGCTTCCCTTCGGAGTAGAGGGACCTTTCACAGCCGCCTCAACACAGAAACCTATCAGAGTAGCGGCATCTCTTGACGACCCCGGAATGAACCCGTCGGAGTCGAGATACCTTGTGAGCCACCCGGTATGAAGGCCTTTGGAGGTAGAGGCAGGCTTCAGCCCACCGTCCGCGCACAAACAGGAATGAGGGGCTTTAGCCCCGGCATCCTAGTAATACGCGTAAATCTTGAAATACTTATCGCGCAGGTCCATCGAGACCTTCTCCAGCGACGCAAGATACAGTTCGCGGATCATGCCCTGGTCGCCATCGCCCAGCTTCGCATACGCTGCTGCCGCATTCGGCCCCAGCTTGCCAGCCTTCAGCACATGCTCAAACTCGCGAATGCGCAGTTTGCTGCTGTCCAGCGACTTGAGAAACTTCTCCACACCATTCGGCGCATAGTTCGCGTCAATGGCACTCTTGACTACACCAAACGTCGTCGGATCGGCGACGGGGATCACTGCCTGCTGAAACGTTGTGCTCAACGACTTTTCCTAGGTTGGGGGGATGTCGGTGCGGGATTGCTGGAGCGGGAGACGGGAATCGAACCCGCGACCAACAGCTTGGAAGGCTGTGACTCTACCACTGAGTTACTCCCGCCCTACGAGATTTGAGTTTACGCTCAAACCTCTGAATTCTGGAGCTGATGGAGAGGATTGAACTCTCGACCTCTCCCTTACCAAGGGAGTGCTCTGCCACTGAGCTACATCAGCTTCCCGTACAACTCTATCGCGTTCGCCACCGACCGAGTACCACCCGGAGGGCAAAAAATGCGATTAGCAGCCATGTAAGCTGCTGATACTTCCCTGGCTCCATCGTGCGCCAGACAAGCAATGCCAGCAGCCCAAGAACCGCCAGCGAAACGACCATACGGCCGTTGGAAGCAGGAGCCATATCCATTCGGCTTTGCCTCCGAACACTCTCCGAAGAGAGATAAAAAAATGGTGCACAGGGAAGGATTCGAACCTTCGTAGCGACAAGCGCGGCAGATTTACAGTCTGCTGCCATTAACCACTCGGCCACCTGTGCCCAGGTTTACTACAGAGTTGTCTGGGGGAGCCTTGCTGGTTACGGCAGGAACTTCCAAACCCTCTTCCCTTGCTGCGTGGTGTTTTTGAAACTGGAGCTGGCGAAGGGATTTGAACCCCCGACCGCCTGATTACAAATCAGGTGCTCTACCAGCTGAGCTACGCCAGCCCACACAGCAAAGTGCGCTGCTCACACTGCCGCAGCGCTGAATATGAATCTATCACAAACCAGGCTCTTCGCGAGTGTGGGAAAGCTCACGAAAACATCCCTTCTCACCGCCACTCCTTATCCGCCGCGAAACCCTCTGCACCCTCCGCGTGCTTTTCTCGCGCACTCAGCGTCGAAGCTCTCCCTCCCCTCGCCACAAACTCCGCTCTAGGACTCCCCACCCGGCATCCCCGGTGCTACCATCATGCCAACCGCACCTCAACACCTGCGGCCCTAGACGCCTTGAAGCATCCCACACGCAACCGCGGACTCATCATCACGCTGGCCCTGCTGGCGCTGCTCTCTGTCGTAGGCCTCGTCCTCTACCTGCGAGCCAAAGCTCCCCCCGACGCTGCGCGCCTCCTCCCGGAATCAGACGCCATCGTCTTCTTCCAGCTCAAGACACTCCGCGCCGCCACGCACTTCGACCGCCAGCCCATCACCCGCTCGGCCGACTTCGCCCGCTTCATCGCCGCCACCGGCATCGAGCCCGAGCGCGACATCGACTCCGCCGCCTTCGCCCTGCACCGTATGCCCGATCCCCACGGCCCCAACGGCCCGGTCGCCTACTCTGAAGTCTTCACCGGCCACTTCGACGGCCAGCGCCTCACCAGCTACCTCGCCTCCATCGCCACCGCTCGCGAAACCTACGACGACCACGAGATCTTTTCCATCCCTATCGACGGCCGCACGCTCCGCGTCGCGCAACTCGGCTACGACACCATCGCCGCCAGCAACATGCCCACCACTGAGCAGATCCACTCCATGCTCGACCGCTGGCGCGCCTCCGGCATCGGCACCCCCGGCTCTTCGCTCCTCGCCCGCCGTTACCACGACGTCCCTCTGCTTTCACAAGCCTGGGGCATCGGCCGCATCGGCCTCCCCTTCGCCCAGGACGGCAAGATCACCCTCTTCGGCCTCGAACTCCCCATCTCTTCCGACACCGAACTCGTCGCCAGCCTCCGCTTCCAGGGCAAAGTCCAGCTTCGCGTCGAAGACTTCGCTCACTCCGACGACGAAGCCCGCACCACAGCCGACGCCATGAACACCATGCTGAACCTGGCCCGCGGCCTTACCGGAGCGACTCCCCAGCAGGACGCCCCCGCCGTCGCCGTCCGCGACCTGCTCAACACCTCCACCGTCGAGCAAAAAGGTAGCCAGGCCACTCTCACCGCCACCGCAAGCCTCGAGCAACTGAAGGCCCTGGCAAACGTCTCGACCGCTGCCCAATAGCCTTCGGCAGACAGTCACCACGACCGTTCTCGCAACCGCACCCCTTCGCGTACTTCGCGCCTAGCCTTAGCGCACTTCGCGTTAAGGCTCTGCTCCCTCCATCCCACCCTTAGCTCTAGATTTCGCCCTTCGCCTTGGAGTAGAGGTGGGCTTCAGCCCACCGTCAAACCCTCAAACATGAAGGGCTTTAGCCCCGGCCATTGCTACCCACAGCATCCTCTGTATCTGCATTCAGAGCCGTCCCTCCTTCAACCATAGGCAAACGCTTCTCCAGCCCCAAACGCGAGCCAAAGAAGCGTTTCTCCCAAGCCAACAATCAGCCTGCAAACTTCTATGGCTTTTCGTTCGACGCCACGTGGATGGGCAAAGCAGGCGCTGCGGCATCGGCTGAATTACGCACCTCGACATCAGCCTGCGCCGCATAGGTATCAGGTAGCGTAACTCCGATCAACGTCCCAGTTGTGCCATCCGTCGTCGCCAAAACGCCAGCCGGAGTTCCCGCAATCCAGATAGCCGTTTTCTTGTCGATGAAACCGGCTCCCGTAATGGTCACATTTGCAGAGGCATTTTTTAATATCGCCTGCCCGGAAGTCGCTGGCGAAATCGTTGCTGTTTTGATCGTTGGATCATAAGCAACCGTCACGTCGTAGCTGCTTGAAACAGTTCCTTTTGTAACTTTGAATGTGAGCTTGTCTCCGGGGGCAATCGGCTTTAAAACAGTCAGCGTGCCGCTCACTGCAGAAGCACCAACATTCGCAGCGTTGAACTTCGCAACATCAGACGGCGACACCGCGACGGAGACCTGCTCTCCGTTCCATAGGTCACTACCGTTGATCGTTACGGCAAGCTCCGTACCAACCGTCGCAAGCCCCACCGGCTTATCGATCTTCACAGTGCTCACCGTTGGTGTGCTTTGATCGAGCTCTGAAACAAACGCTCCGTCAACACACACATCCACGGCCTGCGGATCGATCACATAGGCCAGCGTTTCGTTCGGGACGAACACCGCAAACGCTCGCGAACGACCTTTCTCGATCACAACATTAGCCTGGAACGCGCTGTCACTCAGCCGATTGAGCTGTGTTGCCTGGTGATTTGGAAGAATCTTGGAATAGCCCTGCGCAAACGGCCCGTTAAACGCCGCAACCGCAGGCCCCATCACATCCGCAAACGGCGTCAGAGCGGTCACACCGCCCGCCACAGATCCGATGCCCTCGATGATGTTGTACGCCATATTCCGAGGGTCCAGATCCGCTCCCTGCTCCGGGATACCGCGCATCAGGGAGAGATCCCGCGTCGACGCCCTGTACTGCAGGTTGGAGCTACTGCTGCTGCCAGCCGCATCCTTCCAGTCCAATGTAATGTCATGCACTAAATAAAAGTGATCGGCATCGAGGTTTGCCACCGTCACCTGATAAGTCCGGTAGTGATTGCCTATGCGATACCCAAAATCATCCTTCGACTCGAAGCCTTCCATCAGGGATCGCGTCACACGCAGCTTTTGAACTCCCAACTGCCCCGAGGCCGAACCTGTAACCGGAGAGCAAGCCGAAAGCGACTGAGAGGCGCTCAAGGAAGCCGCAGTCACAACAGCCCCTCCTCCGCCACTATCCTTCGCACTGACGCTTCCCGAGGCCCCAGTTGCCCCGGTGCTGCCACTTGCCCCCGAAGGGGCAACGATACCCACAGGAACAGTAGCGTCAGGCACCATAGCATTGATCAGGGGAAGAGTCAGCGCATGAATGTCGCTGGCACTGTAGAGTTCTGTTGTCTTCCCCGTCGGATCCACCAGCTTATATGTCGGAGTCTTGAGGGAAGGCATCTTTATCTTCGCTCCGGCTGCACCCACCGGCTTCTTTTCGCTTCCGTTACTACTCCCGCGTCCAGTAGCTGCCGACGCTCCTGTGGCGCCGCGAGCGCCTGTGGCTCCTGTGGCTCCAGTGGCTCCTGTGGCGCCGGTTGCCCCTGTGGATCCGGTCGCCCCTGTGGCTCCTTTGACCCCGGTAGGGCCAGTAGACGCAGTTGCTGGAGTGTCACTCGGCGGCTTTGCTGCAGCAGTCCCCGTTGCATCGTTCCAGCTGGAACTGAAACTGCGCATCATGCGCTGCAGCATCAACTCGTCCTGAAGACAACCGACGGCTTCACGAATCTTCTTCTTCTTGCCAGACTTCATCGCATCGCTCAGCTTGCAGGAAGTCATCACATCTTTGGCAGTGACTTTATCCTCTGCGGGTTCGGGCGTTGGAGTCTGTGCGTTGATTGCCGTAACGACTGGCGGTGTAACAGCGGGTTGAGATGCTTGGGAGGAAAGGGCAAAGGCAGCCGCTCCGGGCTGCCCAACGAGGATCGCGCACAACGCAGCATAGGCCGCTATCCGCATGGGAATGTCCTTGAAATGAAATAAGTTATCGGGCCGGAGTAAGGTAAAACAGGAAGTGAAATGAGTCTGACATGACATCAAAACCGCAACAAGTAAAAACTCACTCTCGGCATAAGTTTTTAGCCTCGCATCACGATGCCTTCAATTCGCGTCCAACCCACATGCGACTTCTTCAGGCAACAGCTTCCGCCGCCCTCTTCGTTGCTGCTGCATCTGCCTTTGCCCAGCAGCCCGTCCTCACTGGCCAATCCGCCTTCACCAACTGGGACCAGCAGCACCCCGGCGTTCGCCACAAGATCACCCTCGCCGACCTCCCCGCGCCGCACCCCGAAGAGAGCGTGCAGAACACCGCACACCTCGTCCCGCGTCCTGCCGGAGCCATGCCCATCGCCCCCGCAGGCTTCACCGTCACGCTCTACGCCGGCGGCGACAACGGCCCCATGCAGCGCGCCGACAACACCGAGCACATGAAGCGCGCCTCCGGCACCTTCACCATGCCGCGCCTCATGCGCACCGCGCCCAACGGCGACATCTTCCTCGCCGACTCCGGCGACGGCACGCTCTTCCTCCTCCGTGGCCTCAGCCCCGACGGTCACGCCGCCACCGTCACTCCCTTCGTCACCGGCCTCGACCACCCCTTCGGCATCGCCTTCTACCCCGCCTCCAACCCGCAGTGGATCTACGTCGGCAACGCCACCACCATCCAGCGCATTCCCTACCACTCCGGCGACACCAAAGCCACCGGCGTTCCGCAGACCATCGTCCCCGACATCCCCGGCTACGCCCAGCTCACCGGCGGCGGCCACTGGACCCGCGACGTCGTCTTCACCGCCGACGGCAAACACATGCTCGTATCCGTTGGCTCCGGCTCCAATATCAACAACCCCGACACCGACTACGAACGCTCCGGCGGCAAGCGTGAGGCCCTCGAACTCCACCGTGCCGACATCCTCGAGTACACCCCCGAGGGCAAGTTCGAAAAGGTCTACGCCTCCGGCATTCGCAACTGCGTCGGCGAAGCCATCAATCCCGCCAACAATGAGCTCTGGTGCTCCACCAACGAGCGCGACGAACTCGGCAACCACCTCGTCCCCGACTACGTCACCAGCGTTCCCGAAGGCAGCTTCTTCGGCTGGCCCTGGTACTACATGGGCGGCCATCAGGACCCACGCCTCCCGCAGCCCTGCGCCAACGGCACCGGACCCAATCCGCAGCGCTCCACCTCGCTCACCGAAGCCGAAGCCAAGTCCTGCAAACACGTCGACCTCAGCCGGAAAGTCCGCACCCCTGACGTCCTCGTCCAGCCCCACATGGCTTCGCTCGAGATGACCTTCTACCCATCCACACATGCGCCGCAGGCCTTCCCGCGCAGCTTCCACGGCGGTATCTTCGCCGCCGAACACGGCTCCTGGAACCGCGCCCAGCGCGCCGGCTACGAAGTCATCTTCATCCCCACCACCGCCAACGGCAAAACCACCGGCGAGTACGACGACTTCCTCACCGGCTTCGTCACCAAAGACGGCAAAGTCTGGGGCCGCCCCGTCGGCGTCACCGTCGGCCAGGACGGCGCACTCTATGTCTCCGATGACGGCTCCCGCAGCGTCTGGCGAGTAGCCCCCACCAGGTAAGCCTACCGCCAAAAACAAAAAGGCCGCGTCTCCACGACGCGGCCTTTCTACACACCACAGGGTTCACGAAATCAGATCGCCCGCAAGCTTCGCCAGCGTCAACGCGGCATCGTCCGTCACGCCCGTCCGTACCGGCGAGATCTGAATCATCGTACTGCGCGGCGACGTCAGCCATTGAAACCGTTCACTCTGCGAAAGCTTCGCGATCGGCCCACCATCCGCATCGCCGTTGCAGATCTTCTCCACCGCATCCAGATGGTTGCGAATCGCGGCGATGGGCGTCCCCGGCCACAGCGCCATCAGCTTCTCTTCGCTCAGCTCCATCTTCAGCCCCAGAAACTTCTTCTGAGCAGAAAACAGAATCACGCCCGCATTCACAAACTCATCGCGCTCCACACGGGGCACAACACGAATCACCGCGTAGTTATAGGCTTTGCGCTCGGACACGGACAATCTCCTCTTCAAAGATAGCCGAATGCTTCAGCCGTTCTGCAAAGTACGCGCGATACCCCGCGCGCTGCTCTTCCACGGAAACACCGTCGTCCTCTGGCAAAAACTCTTCCGGCACCGCCGCCACCAGCTCCGCAAAAAATTCCGCAGTCAGTCGCTCATGCGCCCACGTCGACGCGCCTGCGATCTCACCCGCGCAAGGCAGCAGAATGTGGTCTCGAATCGCCGCAAACGCATCCACCGCTTTGCTCTGCGCAGAAGGCCAATGAAAGTGAAAGATCATCGAAGCGCCATGGTCGATCAGCCATAGCTTATGGTCCTTCATCAACAGGTTCGCGTTCCGCGGAGTCCTGTCCACATTGCGTACAAACGCATCCAGCCACACCACGCGCGACGCTTCCTCCGCACTCACGCGATCACCCGCGACCGGATCAAACACCGTGGACTGCGGCAGATACTCCAGCCCGAAGTTCACCCCGGCCGAGCGTTGAAACAGCTCCCGCACCTCCGGGTCCGGCTCCGTCTTCCCAAACACCGCGTCCAGCGTCACCGCTGTCAGACGAGGCACCCGCAACTCCAGCCTGCGCGCAATCTCGCCCGTCAGAAACTCGGCGGCAAGCACACGCGGTCCCTGTCCGGCACCGCGCAGCTTCACCACATAGCGCCTGGCATCTTCTGTTTCCAGCAGCGCAGGCATCGACCCGCCTTCGCGCATCGACAGCATGTAACGAATCGCACTCGTACGTGGCAACGACAACATTCGCCTAGTGTAGCCGTTACCCTGCCTGCAGCATCCGCGCCTGCTTCTGCTTCAACTCACCCAGCAGCCGCTCCACCTTCTCATCCCGCTCCAACACCTCAAAGCGGTCCTCCAGCGAAGCCGGGTTCAACGCCTCGCCATGCAGCAGCTCCTTGCTCGCCGCATTCGAAGCCTCCACACTCTGCAGCCGCGCCTTAAGCCTCTGCAGCGGAGACGTTCTCGCACCCGCCGCCTTCGCCACCTCTTCCTGCGCCGCATTCGCCTTGCTCATCATCCGAGCCCTCCGTGCCTGCGCCGCCACCATCTCGCACTGCGCTTCCGTCTGCTTCAGCTTCGCTTCGAGCTTCCCATACGTCACGCGCAATGCATCCGCCTCAGCCGTCTGCTCGTCATACTGCCGCGCAAACCCTTCCGCCATCTGCGTATGCGACAACGACCGCTCCAACGCCGCACGAGCCAGGTCTTCCTGCTCCTTGCTCAACGCCAGCTCCGCCTTCGCATGCCAACCGGCAGAGATCTCCTCCTGCTCCTTGCGCTTCTTGTTCAACAGGTGCTGGTCCGCGATCGCAATCGCCACCTGCGTCTTCACCTGGAGCAACTGGTTCTCCATATCGAGCACCAACTGGCGCAGCATCTTCTCCGGGTCTTCTGCGCGATCGATCAGATCATTCACATTCGCGCGCATCAACATCGCCACTCTCTCCATCAACGCCATCTCATCACGCCTTTCTCACAACCTCGCCGAACTTCATTCACCCGGGAATCGAAGGGGCATGGCTTCAGCCATGCCATCAACCATCCGCAAATCAAGGGGCTTCAGCCCCTGAGGTACGTTTGGAAGACGATCGAACGATCACATCTCCCAGCCAATCTCAAAAAGCCAACCGCCGGAGTCCAAAGGACCCCGGCGGCCAACTCTCTTACTTCTCTTCACCATCAATGGTCGGCCCGCTGTTCGGACGCACAGCCATCTGCTTCACGTTCGCCATCAGGTCGCTCATCTTCATACCGCTCAGGGCCTCAAACAACGCAGGCACCTGGGCGGCAATCTCGGTGATCTCTCCCGTCAGCTTATGCGCGCCCACCGTCTTGCCATCGCCCGTAGACACAATCGTGATCTTGTCCACATTCGACAGCGGTTCAGCCATCGCCCGCACCACATCCGCCATGTTCGTCAGCAGCTTGTCGACCACCGCAGCCTGCGACCACTCCTGGTACGCCTCGGCCTTGATGTTCATCGCCTTCGCCTCTGCCTCACCCTTCTGGAAGATGATCGAAGCCTCCGCTTCACCCTGCGTGCGGATCGCCTGCGCCCGTCCTTCGGCCTCAGCAATCACACGCGCGCGCTCTGCGTTCGCCATGTTGTTGATGCGTTGCGCTTCAATCTCCGAACGCTTCAACACCGTCGCCGTCAGCTCAGCCTGGTTACGCATAATCTCGGCCTCCTGCACCTTGACCTGCGCTTCCTTCTCGACCTGCTGTACTTTCACCTGCTCGGCGATCACCTTCTGCTGCATCACATTCGTCTGCAGCTCATAAGCCTTATCGGCCTGCGCTTCCTGGCGACGCGCAATCTCCATGAACTGCGCCTTCTGCACATCCAGGTCACGCTGCGCCTCTGCCTGCTTGGCCAGCGACTGCGTCTCTGCCAGCACGCGTTCCTGGTCCGCAGCAGACTTCGCGACAGCAGCTTCACGCAACGCAATCGCGCGACGAATCGCCGTGTCACGTTCGGCTTCTGCAGACGCAATCTCCGCGTCACGACGAATGCGAGCTACATCCGGACGTCCCATGTTGGTGATGTACTCGTTCTTATCGCGAACCTCGCGAATCGTGAACGAAACCACCTCCAGGCCCATCTTGCTCAGGTCCTCCGAACAGGTCGCGCG